>NZ_CP007161.1:0-2400000 GCF_000725285.1 Virgibacillus sp. SK37 | reverse complement strand
TAAGCTATGAGAAAAATGTTGATAACGAGTATTATAGTTGGAAAATGGAATTTAATAAATAAAAAAGGGATAGCATGTTAATTTTGCTATCCCTTTTTATCTATTTAACTATCTTCATTTGATAGGTTTAATATGTCAAGCAATTTAAAGAATAAGCCAAGTATGATTGCTACAATTGTTGCTAAACCCATACCAGATAAAGCAACTGTGCCAATTTGAACGGTTGCTCCGCTAATTCCTATTACCAAAACAACACAAGTAAGAATTAAGTTTTGAGAACGGTTATAATCTACTTTTGCTTCAACAAGCATACGAAGGCCGCTTACTGCAATAATACCGAATAGCAAAAGGGAAATCCCACCCATCACTGCAGTAGGTATGGACGATATTAAAGCTGCTAATTTACCAACAAAGGATAAAATCATGGCAAGTATTGCTGCAATACCGATTATCCACGTGGAATATACTCTTGTAATTGCTAAGACTCCAATATTCTCACCATATGTGGTATTTGGAGTGGAACCTAAGAAACTGGAGATGATAGTAGAGATCCCGTTTCCTGCTAACGAGCGATCCAGCCCAGGGTCTTTCATTAGATCCTTATTAACAATATTGCTAGTTACAAATAAATGACCAATGTGCTCAGGAATTAATACTAGCGCTGCAGGAAGGATAATTAAAATGGCGGACCAATCAAACTTAATTTTGTAAAATTCGGGTTGGGAGATCCAAGAAGCTTCCTTGACAGTTGAAAAATCTACCAAACCAAAGAAGTAGGCAATAATATAACCACCTATAATACCTAAAAGGATTGGAATAATTTTTAGAAAACCTCTTAAGGTAACCCAACAGACGATCGTAATAGTTAAAGTGAGAAAGGAGACTAAAGCAACTTTAGGATCCATCGTCCAAGCAGGGTCTGCATCAGCTGGGGCAATCCATCCAGCCATTTCAGCTGCGGTGGGAACAAGCTCCAAGCCAATGACAGCAACAATGGCTCCCATTGCAGCTGGAGGAAAAATAACATCAATCCAAGTGGTGCCAACGAATTTCACAAGGATAGACACAAGAGTCAGGACAATACCGACGGCCAGAAAGCCTCCAAGTGCATAGCTGTATCCCTGGTCACCAGCATAATTATCAAGTACAGCAAAAACCGGTGATAAGAAAGCGAAACTAGAACCTAAAAATGCAGGTATTTTTCCCTTTGTAATAAAGATATATAACAATGTGCCGAAGCCATTCATTAATAGAATAGTAGCAGGATTTACCCCGAATAAAATTGGAACTAAAACAGTGGAACCGAACATTGCAAATAAATGCTGAATACTTAATGGCAAACTTTTTAACAGTGGTAGACGTTCATCAACTTGAATCTCTTTATAATGTGCCACATTACATCCTCCTTTATAATGCCCATCGGTTACCTAGAGGATATTAACAATTAAAGCAAAAGAACTTTCTTTGGAAAAGACAGCTTGAAAAAATTTTGGATACAGAATAAGGATAGATTGTGTTGTCTTGTTCTTCTATCCGGAAGGTTTCCAGTTGTCTAGTCCATAAAAAAACACCTTACCAAATATGGCAAGGTGCTTAACTTCAAAGAGAAGTAATTCTCTTTCAGTAACAGATGGCTATCTGTTCCACCTTGCCAGCCTCACAGGACTGGTTTAAAGGTAACCGTATGAACTTATCGTAGTTATTATGGCAGTAACTCAACTTTATGTCAATTTCTTTTTTCCTTATTTAGAAACATATTTGGTTTAATTTTCTCCTTGTAACTGGACTTTTAAGATTTTACCACTCGCTGTTTTGGGGAGTTCCTCCATAAAAGTAACTGCCTTTGGGCATTCGGAAGGTTTGAGTGTTCTTAGACAATATTCGATAAGTTCTTCCTCTGTAGCATGTTGGTTTTCATATAATACAACAAAAGCATGGGCAACTTCTCCCAGTTTCTCATGGGGAACAGGAACAACAGAAGCTTCCTGAACAGAAGGGTGCTTAAGTAATAATCTTTCCAAACCAACAGAGGATATTTTGGTTTCTGCTGTATCAATATCTTTTTTTCGATCAATAACATGAATCTTGCCATTCTTATCAATCGTTCCGAGATCTCCCGTGTATACCCACCCTTCGGAGTTTTTGTTTTTAAAGTGTTCCGTACCATTGCCTTTTACAATGACTTCACCTACTTCTGTTCCGTCATGCTTTACATCCTCTCCATACTTATTAACAACACGTACTTGAGTTTGAATCATCTGTGACCCCACCTTTTTATCAAGATTTATAATAGGAACCATCTAAACAAATGAAATAGAATAAAAAGCGTTTTATTAAGAAAATTATAACATACGTTTGAAAGCGTTTTATAGTATTTGTTTTGTTTCTTGCTCTATTAATCTTCTAAACCGTAAAAATAATCTATGTATAATTATTGAAAACTATCTTGCAATACGCTTACAATAAGGAAGACTATAATATAAATAATAAACTATAAAAAGAGAAGGGGGGAGCAGATGAAAAGCAAAAAGTTACTAGTTATAAATATGTTATTTTTGATTCTTTTTGTAGTAATAGTACTGGTAGGGGTGCAGAAGTCGCAGTTAAAAAAGGTTGAATCGGAGAAAATAGAGGAGAAAGATAATCCTTCAGACGAATTTTCAGCTGATTCAACTACGCTTATATTGGCAGGTCCTGTAATAAAAACACTTGACTTACACTATCGAGCAAAAAATGGGGAAGAGTGGATAAGAAAGAAGCAATATACCGTAGATACTGATTTGGAAATGCAAGAGGAAGTGGAGGAAGTTGTTCCTGAGGAAATAGAAACTGTAAGTAGCGAAACAGAAACAGTGGAGACATCAACGTCGTTTTCAAATGATCAGTACAACTCTGAGCGAACTTACCAACAGAGCAGTACCACTCCTACTAAAGAAAAATCAAATAACACACCTAAAAACAACACACCTAAAGAAAATAGTCAGATAAAGGCTGATGACACGTCTTCAGAGTCAAAGGAAAAAAGTGATACGGAGACTGAAGAAGAAGCAAAAGAGGAGTCTCAAGGGCAGGAGTCAGATACAGGGACAGGGGATAAAGTAGAAACAGAGAGACCAGTAAAACCCCCGAAAGAAGAGGATAAAAAGCCAGAGAAGGACCCAGAAGATGAAAAGCCAGTTAAACCACCTAAGGAACCAACTGATCCAGAAGGGAAAAAGGAGGACAAATGATGAACCTAACAGGAAAAACTGCAATTATAACAGGTGCAAGCAGTGGGATAGGCAAGGGAATTGCAAAGCATTTGGCTGATGCTGGAGTGAATGTCGTGCTAGCTGCCAGGAATAAGGAGAAATTAGCAGGTGTTGCTGGTGAAATTAATCAATCGTTGCAAGGTAGAGCACTTGCTGTGGAAACAGATGTCTCTAGTAAAGAAGAGATGGATGTATTGATCAAACAGGCGAGGGACACGTTCGGAAACGTAGACATTTTTGTAAATAATGCTGGGCAAATGTTGCATTCCCGAGTTCAAGATGGCCATGTGGATGAATGGGAAAAAATGATCGATGTCAATATCAAAGGCGTCTTATATGGGATTCATGGGGTGCTGCCAGAAATGCTTGAAAGAAAATCAGGGCATATTATTAACATTGCATCGGTATCCGGCCATGAGGTTACTAAAGTAAGCACCGTTTACAGTGCCACAAAATTTGCAGTCAAGGCTATTTCTATGGGACTGGAAAAAGAGCTCGCGAGAACAGGGGTACGAGTAACAAATATTTCTCCAGGAAAGGTTGATACAGATTTAGCGTCTGCAAGTCAATCTTCTCCGGATCGTAAACCGTTGCATACAGATGACATTGCTAAATCAGTAGTTTATGCTGTCTCCCAGCCAGATTATGTAAATGTAAATGAAATAACTGTCCGGCCAGTATAATGAATCATTTTTTATTTTAGTGATTGATTATTAGCCTATTTAATAAAACTTTGCTATTATAAAAGTATTGTAAGAATAGTTTTTAGCGCAGTGCTATCAAATTTTAATATAGGTATAAATGACGCTCTAACTATGAACATACTTAGAACCAATCAGGAAGGTGGAAATTCTTATGAGTAACAAACCAAAAATAGTAGTTTTAGGTGCAGGTTATGCTGGTTTAACAACAACTAGACGCCTAGTAAAGACATTGTCTCCTGAACAGGCTGAAATTGTTTTAGTAAATAAACATAACTACCACTATGAGTCTACATGGCTTCATGAAGTAGCTGCGGGTACAATAAATCCAAACCAGGCACGCGTAATGATTAGTGATGTAGTAAATCCAAACAGAGTTCGTCTAGTATATGATTCTGTTCTGGAAATTAAGAAAGATGAACAACGTGTTGTACTTGAAAATAGTGAACTATCATATGATTACTTAGTAGTAGGTCTTGGCTTTGAGTCAAATGACTTTGGAATCAAGGGAATGGCTGAAAATGCGTTTGCAATTGAAGATATTGATTCAAGCCGCCAAATCAGTGAGCATATTGAGTATCAATTCGCTAAATATAACAATGATAAGAACGCAGAAGATCACAGCTTAAACATTTTAGTTGGTGGTGCAGGATTCACAGGGATTGAGTTAGTTGGTGAACTAGCTAATAAGGTGCCTGAGCTTTGTAAGAAGTACGATATCGATCGAAGTAAAGTCCGTATCATTAATGTAGAAGCAGCTCCATCTATACTTCCAATGTTTGATAAAGAATTAGTAGCTTATGCAAAGAAATCTTTAGAAGACCGCGGAGTAGAAATTAAAATAGGTGCAGCTATTTCTGAATGTACACCAGAAGGTTTCATTGTAGGGGATGATAAAGAACTTATTAAAGCAGGTACAATCATCTGGACTGGTGGCGTAAAGGGTAGCTCTGTGCTAGGTAAATCCGGTTTTGAACTAACTAAAGGGAAAGTAAATGTAGATGGCGACTTACGTATGAAGGGCGAAGAGAATGTTTTCGTCATTGGTGACTGTTCATGGGTTTGGAATAAAGAAGCAGATCGTCCTTACCCACCAACTGCACAACTTGCGATGCAGGAAGCAGATGTAGTAGCAGCTAACTTAAAAGCACTAATTTCCAACCAGCCTTTAACTGAATTCGTGTTTAATGATAAAGGGACAGTTGCTTCTTTAGGACATTCTGATGGAATTGGTAACATTTTCTCTGGTTATAAACTTCAAGGAAAGAGTGCTGCCACTATGAAAAAGGTAGTTGATAACCGTTCCCTTCTATTATTAGGAGGGCCAAAATTAGTACTTAAGAAAGGTAAATTCCGTCCTTTTTAAGTCACTAACTTAGCCAATAAATAAACATTCGATATAAGGAGGTTAACAAATAATGAAAAATAAAACATTATGTAATTTTTTGCTACTACTCACTGCTTTAGTGGGATATAGAATGCTAACCGATTATATGGAAGACACCAAAGATTTTCGTTAAATATAAAACCGCCTAACTGTTGAATTACAGTTTTAGGCGGTTTTTTTAATTAGCTTACAAACAAAAAATTCACATAACTATACATATCTTGCTTCAACACGGTAAAACGTGTTGTTTATCACTGACATAGTGTATACAATTCGAGTATACTTACAATAGGAGGGATTCATATGAATATGGGACTTTTATTATTTTTATTCGCTTTATTTGGGGTAGCTCTTTGGGGTACATTTTATGCATTCAAGCAAGAGGAAAAAAAGATGAAAAAGTATGAGGAAGAAGGGGATACTGTTGAAGAACAATTAAAAAGATCACTGGAATATGAAAAATCATCTTTAAAGTCAAACGTACCAATACAAATATGGATTTATACTATTACCATTCTTCTTTCCCTAATCGCGTTTGCAATTTATCTTATTTGATATATATTTTTGGTTTAATTTTAGCCTATCTTCTCATACTATCACCAGGAGGTATGAAAGATGAAAAAATTTTACTTCTTAATTTTATTTTATATTATCTTTTTTGTTGCAATATATCCCGTAGCCGCAGAGGATAAGTTGGTTAAAATGGAAAAAGTGGACGTTGACCAATATGGACTTTCTTTACTTGATCCATTATTCATTGATCAGTTGAAGCTAGAACAGTTAATGGATAATTTGGATAAGCAGTTATATAAAAAACCTCAACATGCGAAGATTAATAATAATAACGAGATCATTGACGAAAAACCAGGTTTAGCAGTTGATAGAGAACAATTCCAAATAACTTTTCGTGAACGATTTTATAATACACAAAATGAAAAACTGAAGTACCAATGAAAAAAATATATCCAAGAATAGATCGTTCTTTGCTGGAAGAAATACGGGGAAAAGAACTTGGCAACTATGTTACTTACTATAAAGAAAATAATAAGGAACGATCGCATAATATATCTTTGGCAGCAAATGCAATTAATAATTATGTTTTATTTCCTGGGGAGACGTTTTCTTTTAATAAAGTAGTCGGGGAGAGAACAAAAGAAAAAGGGTATAAGCGTGCACCAGTGATTGTTAAGGGGGAGCTTGCAGAGGATATCGGAGGAGGTATTTGCCAAGTTTCTTCTACTCTTTTTAATGCAGTTGATCTAAAGGGTATTCAAATCGTAGAACGATATGCACATAGCCGTGAAGTACCCTATGTACCTCCGGGAAAAGACGCTACAGTAAGTTGGTGGGGCCCTGATTTTGTGTTTAAAAACATGTATAATCAGCCAATATTAATTCGTGCTTCCTCGAAAAACGGAAAAATGAATATACGTGTCTATTCTTCTGAGTCTGCAACTTACTTCAAGGGTAATACTTCGGCTTGAAAGAATATTGATTAACGAAGTGAGACAATTCATTGATTATAATTCAATAAACAAAATAATACAATAAGCCTACATGTATGCATGCTGGCTTATTTTTGGTAACTTTTGTCTTTTAAGTTATAATTATAAGGAATGTAATAAAATTTAGAGACAAGACGCATTTTTAATTATTCTGGTTTATAGTTTTTGAAAATAAATTTGTGCAATTAACAAATGTGATGTAATAATTTGTTAATTGTTGACATAATTAGCAAAATACCATACGATAATGATAATCGTTATCATTTACATAGTGAATTAAAGGAGAGAAAAAAATGAAAAAACTCGGTTATCTATTTTTATTATTTTTATTTATTAGCTTTTTGGCAGCATGTGGAGCAGATGAAAAAGAAGATACCACTCAACCAAAAGAAGAAACAAACACTGATAAAGAAGAGGCGAGTGTTACAATAGAAGATGCATTTGGTGAGCAAACGATTAAGGAAACACCAAAAAACATTGTAGTGCTAGAATGGTCCTATGCAGAAGACTTACTTGCACTTGGAATCCAACCAGCAGGAGTTGCTGATCTAGATGGTTTTAACAAATGGGTAAACATTGATAAGAAATTTGATGAAAGTGTAGAAGATGTTGGTACACGTCAAGAACCTAACCTTGAAGCAATTTCCCGTTTGAATCCAGATCTTATCATTGGAGTGAAATTCAGACATGAGCAGTATTTAGACAGCTTAAAGGATATTGCTCCAGTAGTTACGTTTGCTCCTTATGGTGATGAGGCTATAAAAAACCATTATGAGAACATGGTAAAAGAGTTTAAAACAGTGGCAAAAATTGTTGGCAAAGACGAAAAAGCAGAAGAAGCATTGCGAAATCTTGACCAGGTGATTGAAAGCGAAAAGAAACGTGTGGAGGATGCAGAATTAGCAGGAGAAAAATACATTGCTACCCAAGCGTTTACAGCTCAAAATACTCCTACACTGCGCTTGTTTACGGATAATTCCATGGTAGCACAAATTATGAATAACTTAGGCTTTGAAAATGCCTACGAATCTGATAAAGTTGAACCATACGGCTATAGTGAGGTTACGGTTGAGGCATTACAAAACTTCCAAGAAGAAAATATGCAGTTTTTATATATCGTTCAGGAAGATGATAATATCTTTGAGAAACAACTAAAAGGAAATCCAGTTTGGGAGAATTTATCATTTGTACAAGAAGGGAATACACATGCATTACCTGGCGATACATGGACATTTGGAGGAGTTTTATCTGCTGAAGTACTCACAAAGCAATTAGTCGATGCTATGGTAAATGAGTGATTAGATGAATCAATCGATAAAAAATACAATGCTTGCGGTTCTTACCTTTGGAGGTGGAACCGCCCTTTTATGTTTACTAATATTTATACATATTAATCAAGGGAGCGTTTCTATCCCTTACCAGGTAGTGTTAGATGCAATCTTTTCGCCTGAGGATAAGCTTGAACATCATACCGTTAGGATGCTGAGACTACCTCGTGCGTTAATGGGAGTAATTGCAGGTGGTGCTTTGGCTGTGTCAGGTGTGATCCTGCAATCAGTTACGAAGAATCCTTTAGCCTCAGCTAGTACATTAGGGATTCATTCTGGTACTTATTTTGCAGTTGTACTATCAACAGTATTTGTTCCAGCTTCATTGATTGGAAATGGCATTATACCTGCTTTTCTCGGTGGAATTATTACATTTTTACTTGTTTTTGCTTTATCAGGCGGAAATCGTGCAACTCCTGTCAGAATGGTTTTAGCAGGGATGATTGTTACGTTTTTATTTTCTTCTCTAACAAGTGTACTGCAAATTTTTTACGAGAATGAAACAGCGGGTATCTTTCTATGGGGATCTGGCACACTTGTTCAGAATGATTGGAGTGGTGTGCAATTTTCCTTACCTATTGTTTTTATTAGTTTCCTTCTCGTTTTACTATTATCTCTTAAATTAGATACGTTAACCTTAGGTGATGATGTGGCGATAGCTTTAGGGCAGAATGTTGCAATTCTAAAATTTGTGGCAATAATAGCAGCAGTCCTGCTCACTTCAGTGACAGTTAGCGTTGTTGGCCCCATTGGCTTTGTTGGATTAGTAGCTCCACATATTGTCAAACTTATCGGTTATAGAAAGCACTTTCCATTAATTATCGCTTCATTTCTGTGGGGAGGAAATGTCTTGCTTTTAGCCGATATATTGGCCCGGATTGTGGATCCATCATTTTCCGAGCTGCCTGTTGGAGCGATTACTGCATTTATTGGAGCACCATGGCTGATTTATCTTGTATTAAGAATGAGAAAAAGAAAATATGGAGAAGAAAATACAGCTATTATTGCAGGGAAGATTACTACTGGATTTCCTTTAAAAATCATAATCCCTGTTTTAATCTTAGCGATTATTGCAGGACTGGGAATAAGTCTGTCCTCAGGGAATTACGGGTTTGAACCAATTACTACTTGGCAGGCGTTGGTAGGGGATAGTAATGAATTTATGAAAAACCTTATATTAGAACTTCGACTCCCTCGTGCACTTGTAGCTTTAATGAGTGGAATGTTACTAGCTGCCAGTGGTTTGATTTTTCAAGGTGTACTTAGAAACCCACTTGCAGACCCTTCTGTTATTGGAATAACCTCAGGAGCTGGTTTGGGTGCACTTTTAATGATGTATGTATTTGGTGTCTCCGCTGTATGGATTCCTATCGGTGGAATGATAGGAGCGTTTCTATTTTTTATTATGGTAATGATTTTAGCTATTCGAGCCCAATTCCAACCAACAATCCTGGCACTGTTAGGGATTGGTATTTCTGCGTTTGGTACTGCGGCTATTCAAATTCTCGTCGTTCAGGCTGATTTAGGCGTGGCAGCGGCTCTAACATGGCTTTCAGGTACGACGTATGCCAAGGGATGGACTGAAGTACTTTATTATTTGGTGTGGCCGGTTGTTCTAATCCTGCCATTGTTATTCATTCGGATAGATATATTGGATACACTTTCTTTAGGGGATGATACAGCAAAAGGTTTAGGCTTAAAGGTAATGACTGTTCGATTTCAACTGGCTCTCTTAGCTACATTGTTGGCTGCTTGTAGTGTGGCAGCTGTAGGCGCAATCGGATTCATTGGTTTAATAGCACCCCATTTTGCACGATTACTCGTAGGCCCAGCAAATAAACGATTATTACCTGTGTCCATATTAATTGGGGGTTTTTTACTAGTGGTTGCAGACGTGTTCAGTCGTACTATATTTGCTCCAAACGAAGTCCCCGCAGGTATTATTGTAGCGATTATCGGAGCTCCTTACTTTTTGTGGCTAATGAAGAAAAAAGCCTCCTAGTTTAAAACGATTTATTTAAATATGCATAAATAAAAAAGCGCTTGATGCGCTTTTTTATTTACGATCCTTTATCCAATTGATTAACCCTCCAGATAAGATAATTTCCTTCTGACGTTTGGTAAGCTTATGTTGGACGGTTATTTCTTTATTGCTGTTTTGCAAAGTGGCAGATAATGTATTATCTTCTTGGATGTTCCTTCTTACATCTTTGAAAGATAGTACCTCGCCCTCCGTTAATTCATCGTAATCCTCTTCGTTCGTAAATTGTAATGGTAACACACCAAAGTTTACTAAGTTTTGCCAATGAATTCTCGCATAATCCTTAACTAGTACTGCACGTAAGCCTAAATACCTGGGGGCGAGAGCAGCATGTTCTCTACTCGATCCTTGCCCATAGTTATATCCACCGACAATCATATGTCCACCCAGTTCTTTACTTTTAATTCCTCTCTCGACATAAGTAGAGTCTACATTTTCAAAGGTGAATTTACTAATCTCGGGTAAATTACTGCGATATGGCAATACTCTAGCACCACCAGCTAATATTTCATCAGTAGATATATTGTCTCCTACTTTAAGAAGAATTGGAAGCTCTAACGTATCTGGTAGTTCGTCCATCTCAGGTATGGATACAATATTAGGCCCTTTTATTAATTCCACCTGCTTGGCGTCTTCTGGAGGTAAAGGATGCTCCAGAAGATCATCATTCCGATTTTGATTTTTTAATTCCTGTACTTCTGGATAAGGGAATTTTAAAGTTCGTGGGTCCGTAATCTCACCTTTTAAGGCAGATGCTGCTGCTACCTCAGGGCTACAAAGGAATACACTGTCTTCTTTCGTTCCAGACCTTCCAGGAAAGTTTCTTGGAGTTGTCCTTAAACTGTTTTTACCGGAAGCAGGAGCTTGCCCCATCCCGATACATCCATTACATCCGGCCTGATGCATCCGTGCTCCAGCACCAAGTAAACTTGCAATGTGCATTTCCTTTACCAAATTTGTTAGCATTTGCCTGGAAGTCGGATTTATATCAAAGGAAATTCCAGGCGCAATAGTACGGTCCTTTACTATTTCTGCGGCTACAGCAAAATCTCTAAAGCCTGGATTGGCAGAAGAACCAATGTAAGATTGATAAATAGGAGTTCCTGTTACTTCTTCTACGGGTACCACATTCCCCGGGCTGGAAGGTTTGGCAATTAAAGGAATCAACTCAGATAGATTGATTTCATCTTCCAAATCATAGGTGGCATCACTATCTGCTTTTACTTCTCTCCAATCATCTTCTCTTCGTTGTTTTTTCAAGAAACCTCTTACTTCTTCATCTGAAGGGAAGACACTAGTTGTTGCTCCAAGTTCTGCCCCCATGTTTGCGATAACGTGGCGGTCCATCGCAGAAAGATTTTCAACACCTGGGCCATAATATTCAATTATTTTCCCAACGCCACCTTTTACATTATATCGTCGTAATAATTCAAGAATTATATCTTTAGCACTAACCCAATCAGGTAATTCTCCCGTTAATTTGACTCCAAAAACCTCTGGCATCGTGATGTAAATTGGTTCTCCTGCTATTGCCATTGCAACGTCTATTCCTCCAGCGCCCATAGCTAGCATTCCCATACAACCATTGGCGCAAGTATGACTATCTGAACCCAATAGAGTTTTACCAGGTTTGGCCAAACGTTGCATATGAACGGGATGACTTACACCATTCCCTGGACGACTATAGTATAATCCAAATCGCTTAGCTGCGCTTTCCAAAAATAGATGATCATCCGGATTTTTGCTGTCCTCCTGGATCAAATTATGATCTACGTATTGGGCAGAGGCTTCTGTTTTTGCGTAATCCAACCCCATCGCTTCAAGTTCAAGCATTACCATTGTGCCAGTAGCATCTTGCGTTAATGTCTGGTCAATTTTTAATCCGATTTCTTCACCTGGTTCCATTGTTCCTGAAATAAGATGTTCCTTTATTAGTTTTTGAGCAACATTTAGTCCCAAGTTATATCCTCCTCTAGCATGAGTTCTATTTACCTATTCCTTTGTTAGACAGTTTTCAAACTCAAGTTAAAAGCTATGCATGTAAAGCATAGCTTTTAATTTTAGAGCTTGAATTTTTTTCTTTTTAATCCTGTTTATGAGCTTCAATTTCAAAACTGATCTTAACATCCTCACCGACTAGCACTCCACCAGTTTCTAAAGTAGTATTCCATGTCAAACCAAAGTCTTTTCTGTTAATCTGGCTTTCTCCACTGAAGCCTGCCACGGTATCTCCGCTCATTGGATCCTTGCTTTGCCCTTCGTAGTTGACATCTACAGTAATTGGACGAGTGGTTTCACGGATGGTAAGGTCACCAGTAATTTGATAATAATGCTCAGAATGTTTTTTAATTTCTGTTGCAACAAACGTAATGGTAGGATGCTTCTCTACGTAAAGAAAATCTTCTGAACGTAGGTGCTGGTCCCGGTCTTCATTTCGGGTATTAATACTGTCTGCCTCAATAGTTACTTCAACTTTGGAATCTGTTAAGTCTTCTGGATTTGCTTGAATAAGAGCATTAAAGCTATCGAATGTCCCTTTTGCTTTCGAAATCATCATATGCTTAACAGTAAAACCGATTTCACTGTGAACTGTATCAATTTTCCAAGTTGAACTCGCCACATTATCCCTCCTAATTTATGCATACTTACTATTACCACAGATACAGAAAATTTAATCATATTCTTTGATTAGATTAGTAGATTAGTTGTAACAACTAAAGAAATAAGATATAATTTATAATGATAACAAAATTAAGAACAAAGCCTTCAGGGGGAGCCGAATTGGCTGAGAGTGAGCATATAATTGTTCTTACCCTTTGAACCTGTTAGTTAATACTAGCGTAGGGATGGTGGCTTTTTTGATGGAAAAGTAATGTTTGTGACTGGTTTCCCCATCAGGAAGTCTTCCCCTTTGGCATTGCTTTTTTTGTTGTCTAAAAATGTAAAGAGGGGAGATAATGATTTATGCGTTCAAATCGTACTTTATTTTTAATTGAGGTAGCTGTATTTACAGCACTAGCACTACTATTGGATATACTGCCGTTATCTTTTAAGATTTGGGCACAAGGAGGCTCCATATCGTTCGCAATGATTCCTGTCTTTATTGTGGCCTTCCGATGGGGAGTAAAGGGAGGATTGCTTTCCGGCTTTTTATGGGGCGCATTACAAGTTGCTACAGGGACGGCTTATATTTTACATCCCTTGCAAGGGTTTATTGACTATGCAATTGCCTTTACAGTTCTTGGTTTTGCAGGTATTTTTTCTTCTAAAATTCAACAAGCAGTAAAACAAAATAATACAAGCTCTTATCTTAGTTATATTGCACTTGGGGTATTGTTAGGGTCCTTCTTACGGTTTGTTGCTCACTATACTGCCGGCGTGGTATTTTTTGAGTCAGCAATAGAAGGTCAACCAGTGTGGCTTTATTCACTAGTTTACAACGGTTCCTATATGTTCCCCTCCTTCATTATTTGTACAATTCTTGTTTTTTTCTTGTTTCACACGCAACCAAGGACATTATTAAAAGCAGCATAAATACTAGAAACGTATTAATAAGAGGTAATCATTTGAGATTACCTCTTTATGTTTCGTTTCAACATGGTTAGCAAAGTGGTTTAAGAATATAGCATAACAAAGAAGGGTAATCCTGTAGATGGAGGTGTATACGTGAAAGAATTAATAGGAAATTGTTATCAATGTGGAAAAGAAGTATATTGTGAAAATGGTTTTTTTGATGGTGAACAAGTGCGTGGTAAATTAATTTGTCCGATTTGTTCAGCTGAACTAAATAATTCTAACAAAAGTAAATAAGGCAACCGTAGTCCCGGTTGCCTTATTTATTAGTCTAGATAGCTGGCTACATTTTCATTGTTTGTCACAATTAGTAACACTTTTCCTTCATCCATATCTTCTTCGTAATTTTCGGCTTCTGCTTCAGAGAACCCGATTTCTTGTAGCTTCGTGCGTAATTCGTCACCTTTTTTGTTAAATAAATTCCCAACTGCATCTCCAAAGTCCATTTCTTTGATACCAATAGTATTGGCATCTGTACTACTAGCTAAACGCTTTGTCCGATCATCGTCGTGAGATAGCAGGTATACATCCTTCTTATCAATTCCCTTGTCTTGTAGAATAGATACTGCTGTTTTTAATTTTTCATCATTCGTAAATTCCTTTACATATGGTTTCATTTAAAATGCCTCCTTCTGAAGTTAGAAATTGTATTCCCCTTTCTCTCAGATATAAACTTTCTAAGTTATATAAATTGTCGCGACCTTCCCTCCCTGTGCATAGGCTATATAACCACTACACGAAGGAGAGAGAATTATGGAACTGACAATGTCCCATTGGTTATACGGTTTATTTACTCTTCTAATTATCGTTACAATGATTTTTAGAAAGGGAGTAGTTTTACCAACACTATTAGGAACATTTATTGTTGCATGGGTAGCTAAAGGGAGTATTATTTCTGGATTTATCGCAATATTTCAAGCCAATCTTGTTGCTGCTCAAGAACTGTTCAGTATATTTTTGATAATCACTTTTATGCTTGCATTATTAAATTCATTAAGAGATTTAGGGGCAGACCAACGAATGATTCAACCAATACAGAAGATGATGATTAATGGCCATGTATCCTACTTTGTTTTAGTGGGGGTAACCTATGTCATTTCATTATTTTTCTGGCCTACCCCTGCAGTACCACTCATCTGTGCATTGCTCGTACCGGCTGCGGTGAGAGCGGGTTTACCAGTAATGGCCGCCGCGATGGCAATAGCTATTGCAGGGCAAGGAATGGCTCTGTCTTCCGATTATATTGTTCAAGTGGCGCCAAGTTTATCGGCAAAAGCAGCTGGTATTAATATCGATATGGTAGCTGATAAGGCTTTGTTACTTTCTCTCATTACCGGGTTTATTGCCATTGGCATCGCATATTTATTTATTCGAAAAGAGATTAGAAAGAAAGGAGACCCGTTAAATAAAGCTGATTTAGAAAACATGCAGGCACCAAAGGAAACAACCAAACCATCTCACGTAAAAAATTTGACGAAATGGAGTAAGCTATTTGCCGTTATTGTACCGTTAGCCCTATTGGGTGTAGTAGTTTACATGGTATATGAAAAATTATTATCGGGAAGAATGAGTGGATTTGAAGGTGGGGACGGGGCAGCATTTGTTGGAGGAGTAGCGGTAATCCTTTTATTGCTTGCTACTGTAGCATTTGGTAAACAACATGCATTGGATTACATTAGCACACATATTACAGATGGTTTTGTCTTCGCTTTTAAAGCGATGGGACCAGTAATTCCGGTTGCAGGTTTCTTCTTTTTGGGTAGTTCAGATTTCTCAGGAAGTATCCTTGGATTGGAAAAAGATGCTCCAGCTTTTTTATTTGATTTAGTGCAATCTACACAAGAATTTTTACCACAAAATGCGTTTCTAGCAGGGATAAGTATATTAATTATAGGTATTATAACTGGGTTGGATGGCTCTGGTTTCTCTGGTTTACCATTAACAGGAGCGTTAGCAGCATCTTTGCAGAATGCATCTATTGATGTTGGCACTCTTGCGGCTATTGGGCAGATGGGATCTGTTTGGACTGGTGGGGGGACAATTGTAGCTTGGTCATCACTAATTGCTATTGCGGGTTTCTGTGGAATCTCTGTAATGGACTTAGTTAGAAAAAACTTTCTGCCTGTAATTATTGGCCTGGTAACATCTACTGTAATAGCCATATTTTTGCTTTAAATTGCTTTCAGACTTCCTCTTTTGTTACACTATAAGGCAACATACACGTAGATAGGAGGAAGAAGTGATGGAAAGTGCAACGAGTGCAATTGTTAAAGAATCTCTTGATGCATTATTTGATGATTCCAGTTTTTTACCAGAATTGACTGACAAGACGAGAGAAAAGGCCTTTAGATCATTGGTTTCTATTCTATCAACGCCAAACCATGTTCATAAGTCCTTTCTCCGTATCCCTTTAGAGAACGGAGAAATTGTTCGAATACCTTCCTTCAGGGTTCAGCATAATAATACGTTGGGACCCTATAAAGGGGGAATCCGTTTTCATGAATCAGTAAATGAAAACGAAGTCATTAATCTTAGTACATTAATGACATTGAAAAATGCCCTCCATGAAGTTCCTTTTGGAGGTGGTAAAGGTGGAGTTATTATTAATCCACGTGATTATGATGTAAAGGAATTAAATCTGATTTGCAAAAAGTATGTTCAATACTTTAGCCATATTTTAGGACCAGAGAAAGACATACCTGCACCTGATGTTGGAACAGGAGAACGAGAAATGGACTGGATGATGGGAGAGTATAAGAGTATCCATCCAGGGCAAAAGTATAGAGGAAGTTTCACAGGTAAAAGTGTAGTAAATGGAGGTTCGCTTGGCAGAAAGGAAGCAACAGGCAGGGGCGTTTATTTTACATTTCGCTATATGATGAGCGACTTTATTGGGGAGAAGTACAAATGGCTGGAAGAACGGGATAATATTTTTGCGAGAACGGCTCTTGCTAATTATGATAAATCTTTAAGGATAGCTATACAGGGTTTTGGAAATGTTGGTTCAATTATAGCTTTAGAGGCTTATAAATGTAATCACTTAAATAATAAAGTAGTGGCAGTTAGTGATAAGAATGTCACTCTATATAATTCCGAGGGATTGGATATTTCCGCCTTAATAAAATTTGCAAATAATAATAACAAGGATTTACCAAATACGGAAGCGCAATTGAAAGAAGCAGAGATTAAAGCCGATATGCTTAACCGTGATGAGTTATTAACATTAGATGTCGATGTCCTGTTTCTTGCTGCCATGGAGGATCAAGTGCACAAAGATAACATGAAAGCAATAAAAGCACCAATTATTGTCGAAGGTGCCAATGGACCAATTACAAGTGAAGCAGATACGTACTTGAGTGATAAGGGTAATGTAATTATTCCGGACATTCTTGCAAATGCTGGTGGAGTGATTGTGTCCTACTTTGAATGGTTGCAGGGTAGAGAAACAAAGTTCTACTCAGAGGAAGAAGTGTATAAACGTCTTTATGATAAAATGCAGCATACGTTTGACACGGTTTTTCCGCAATATTTTGGTGATGCTTTTCCACTAAGACAGAACTGCTATATCCATTCGGTTATGCGACTTTCAACTATATTGTTTAGACAAGGAAAATTATATTAAGTAGAATAAATTAGAAAGAGCATTCTTAGCGGAATGTTCTTTTTTTATTTAGGTTATATTGCAAATGTCGAGGAATTTGGTGGGGCGAGTATGCGTAGCCCCAGGACGTCGCGACTTTAGCCATACAAGCCCTATACCGAAATATTTTTGTTATTATTTGAAAATATGTTTTAAAAAGTCATTAACAGGGCAATGGACTAATATACTTATCTATTATTTTTTAACTTGGGGGAGGAATAGAATTGCAAGAACATATTGTCGTGACTATTAATGGAGAGGAGTTTCTGGCAGAACCGGGCCAAAATTTATTGGATTTAATTAATTCGACAAATGAATTTGTACCACAAATTTGCTATAACGAATCGTTAGGACCTATCCAAACATGTGATACATGCATGGTTAAAGTTGATGGGGAGATTGTTCGTGCTTGTGGAACTACCATTAATGATGTGTTGGAAGTAAATACGGTCATTGAAACAGCAAAATCAGCTCAAAAGGAAGCATTGGATCGAATTCTGGAAAAACATGAATTGTATTGTACTGTTTGTGATTATAATAATGGATCTTGTGAGATTCATAATACGGTAGCTGAATTTGGATTGGAAGAACAGTCACGTCCTTTTCAACCAAAACCATATGAAATAGATGACTCCGGACCATTCTATAGATATGACCCCGACCAATGTATTTTATGTGGACGATGTGTAGAAGTGTGTCAGGATGTTCAAGTAAATGAAACATTATTAATAGATTGGAAACGTGAACAACCGCGCGTAGTATGGGATAATGATGTGCCTATTGACCAATCCTCTTGTGTTAGTTGTGGTCAATGTGTGACTGTTTGTCCTTGTAATGCGCTTATGGAAAAACCTATGGTGGGGGAAGCAGGCTTTATGACAGACCAAGAGCCAGGTTTATTACGTTCCATGATCGATTTAACAAAGAAGACAGAACCGGGATATGGTCCTTTATTTGCAGTCTCCGATACTGAAGCATCTATGAGAGAAGAAAGAATTGAAAAAACGAAGACAGTTTGTACATATTGTGGTGTCGGCTGTACCTTCGATGTATGGACAAAGGACCGAAAAATATTGAAAGTGGAACCCCAGCAGGACTCCCCTGCAAATGGCATTTCTTCTTGTATTAAAGGTAAATTTGGGTGGGATTTTGTTAATTCCGAAGAACGACTTACTCGCCCATTAATTCGAAAAGATGATCACTTCGTAGAAGTAGAGTGGGAGGAAGCTTTATCCTATGTTGCGAAACGATTTAATGAGATTAAACGAGAAAAAGGTGCAGATTCCTTAGGATTTATCGCCTCTTCGAAAGCAACAAATGAAGAATCTTATTTAATGCAAAAATTTGCCAGACAGGTAATAGGGACAAATAATGTGGATAACTGTTCCAGGTATTGTCAGTCACCAGCTACTAAGGGACTTTTCAGAACAGTTGGTCATGGGGGAGATTCCGGTTCCATTGACGATATTGCAGAAGCTGATATGGTAATCACCATAGGATCCAACACAGCTGAATCTCATCCAGTCCTTGCATCCAGAATAAAACGGTCTCACAAATTGTTTGGTCAAAAATTATATGTTTTTGACCTGCGAAAACATGAGATGGCTGAACGAGCTGATCGCTTCTTTCAACCAAAGAGTGGCACAGATTTAGTGTGGCTATCGGCAGTCACTAAATATATTATTGACCAAGGATGGGAAAACAAGCCTTTTATAGAAAAGTGGGTAAATGGATTTGAAGACTATAAAGAAAGCTTAAGCAAATTCACGTTGGAGTATGCTGAAAGAATGACCACTATTCCAAGAGAAGATTTAATCGATATTGCAAAACAGATTGTAAGTGTTGATAAGCTTGCTATTTGTTGGGCGATGGGCGTGACTCAGCATCAACTTGGAAGTGATACTAGTACCGCGATATCTAACTTATTATTAGTTACAGGAAATTATATGAGAAATGGTACAGGGGCGTTTCCATTGCGTGGCCATAATAATGTACAAGGTTGCAGTGATTTTGGAAGTATGCCTAATTTCTTCCCTGGTTATGAGAAGGTTTCAGATGACAACGTGAGAACACGTTATGAAAAAGCATGGAATGCAGAAATCCCTAATGAACCTGGAATGGATAACCATGAAATGATGGTAGCAATTCATGAAGGCAAACTTAATGCACTATATATTAAGGGGGAAGATACAGGTATTGTAGATGCCAATATTAATTATGTTACAGAAGCATTGGAAAAATTGGACTTCTTTGTCGTTCAGGATCTATTTCTGACTCACACAGCCCAATATGCCGACGTGATTTTACCTGCTGTTCCAAGTCTTGAAAAAGATGGAACATTCACTAATACAGAAAGACGAATCCAACGATTATATAGAGCCTTAGATCCAGTGGGTGAGTCCAAGCCGGATTGGGTAATTTTAAAAGATATAGCGAAAGAAATGGGATATGACTGGGATTATCGTCATCCTTCTGAAATAATGAAAGAAGCAGCTTCACTTGCACCGTTGTTTGCAGGTGTGGATTATAAGTTACTTGAAAACTACAATAGTCTGCAATGGCCCGTAAATGAAGATGGTACGGATACACCGTTATTATTTACAAAGGGATTTCCTTTTGAAGATAACAAGGCAAAATTATATCCATTGGACTTCGATTTAAAACATGATACAGATCAAGAATTTGATCTACACGTTAATAATGGAAGAGTACTTGAGCATTTTCACGAAGGAAACATGACATTTAAATCGTCTGGAATTGTAAAAGAATTACCTTCTTCTTTCATTGAAATCTCGCCAGAATTAGCAAAGGAACGAGGGGTTAAGGAAGGAGCAAAAGTAAAATTAGTATCAAAAGCAGGAGAAACTACCGGTAGAGTGCATATTACAGATAGAGTAAGTGGTAATGAATTATATTTACCGTTGAATGCAAGTGGAAAATCTGCTGTTAACTTTTTGACAGATAATAGCGTAGACAAGGATTCTAATACACCTGCTTATAAAGAAATTGCAGTAAGAATGGAAGTATTGGAGAAGAAAGGAAAGAGTCCATTACCGGATAATAATTACAGAAGAGGAAATCGTCAACCCCAGATTGGTGTTCAGCCTGAGCGAAAATGGGAGCGGAAAGACTATATTTTCCCGGGGAAGGTGAACCAAAATGGCTAATCCTATCTCAGACATCAAACGATTGGAGATTCCTGCGGAGGATGTAGAGAAAAATAACTTGGATGAACTTACAAAAGCAGTAAGTGAAAACAAGGAGGCATGTATAAAAGGAATAGGTCTCCTTTCAGCAATGAATGAAAGCGGCATTCTTGATGCAGCAAGTGCCTTAATAAAACACCGGAAAGAAGCAACGAAAAATGTGGTTCAAGAACTAAATAAGCCGCAATACTCTGCTACCTTAGAAAATCTAGTGGAACTATTCCTTCTACTCGGTGAAATAGACGTGAATGAAGTTAGTAATATTACAGATAAAATTAATCATGGAATGAAAGAAGCCATGGAAGTACCACCAAGCAGTCAGGAAAAAATGAATTATATTGGTATGATTAAGGCATTGAAAGACCCGGAAATCAATAAAAGTATTACAATGATCCTCTCTTTCTTAAAAGGTATGGGAAAAGAATTGTAAATACGCACACAAAAACCTGGAGTATAAAATTATACTCCAGGTTTTTTGTGGATTAAATTTTGTTGCAATTTGAATAATTATGAATTAATATAATGGTTATAATAGATAGCGCTTCCACATAGCGTAAAATAGGATAAGTCTTCCTAACTATCCTAAAAAATATTAAGGGGGGGATTTGCATGTCAGGAATTATGGTTGCATTACTAGGTATTGTTGTATTGTCATTAGGTTATCGCTATTATTCAAAATTTGTAGCTGAAAAGATTTTTCGTTTAGATCCTAACTATGTCACACCAGCACATCGGTATAAAGATGGGGTGGACTTTGTCCCTACTAATAAGTTTGTCTTATGGGGACATCACTTTACTTCAGTTGCTGGTGCAGCTCCAATCCTTGGACCTGCGATTGCTGTGTATTGGGGATGGTTACCTGCGTTCTTATGGGTGATTTTAGGGACTGTTTTTGCTGCTGGAGTGCATGACTTTGGTACCTTGGTTCTTTCTGTCCGTAATAAAGGCCAATCTGTTGGAACGTTAGCACATCGACTTGTCGGTCAACGGGCAAAAATTTTGTTTTTATTTATTATTTTAATATTAGTATTAATGGTTAATGCTGTGTTTGCTTGGGTAATATCCAATTTGTTTATCTCTTATCCAGCTAGTGTTCTACCAGTATTTATCCAGATTCCTCTTGCAATCTGGATTGGTCATGCGGTATACAAACGAAATAAAAAAATGCTGGTTCCCTCACTCTTTGCTTTGGCTGCAATGTACTTAGCTGCTATCCTAGCAAGCAAAGTAGGCTTTTTGCAGATCGACTTAGTGCAATACATGGGAGGAGAAGATGGGGCTGGATTATTTGGACTGGGTGCAGTATCCACAGCATTTCTAATTTGGATTGTTATTCTCATGGTATATGTTTATATTGCTTCCACTTTGCCGGTTTGGAAGTTACTACAACCAAGAGACTTTATTAACTCCCACCAACTAGTTGTAGGGTTAGGTATATTATATTTGGGTTTGTTGTTTACAAATCCCGAGATGACTGCTCCGGTTACAAATGCTAATCCGGACACACCCTGGTTGCCATTATTGTTTATAACTATTGCGTGTGGAGCTATCTCCGGTTTCCATGGACTAGTATCTTCTGGGACTTCTTCAAAACAATTGGATAAAGAAACAGATGCTCGAATGGTAGGATATCTAGGAGCGGTTGGGGAAGGAATACTAGCTTTAGTTTCTATTATTGCGGTAGCAACTTTCTTTGCAAATACGGATGAATTTTTAGCGACATATAGTAGCTTTTCTGCCGCTAATGGGGCTGGATTAGGAGTATTTGTAGAAGGGGCGGCAGGTCTGGCAGGTGGATTGGCGATTCCACCAGATATTGCTACAACTATTGTTTCTATCATAGTGGTGAGTTTTGCTGCTACAACATTAGACACATCTGTACGTCTTATGCGATATATTATCGCCGAACTCGGTGTGGAATACAAGGTTCCTGCTTTGACAAAAACTCATGTTGCCACAACCGTGGCTGTTGTTTCCAGTGCAGCTTTGGTGTTGTTACCAGAAGGTCCGAAGGGTTTTGGATCTGGGGGATACCAATTATGGCCACTTTTCGGGACTGCGAATCAATTGTTGGCAGGGATTAGTTTAATGTTAATTGCAGTATGGTTAAAACGTTTAGGAAGAAATTATGCTGTTGTATTAATTCCGATGATATTCCTTATGTTTATGACTTTGTATGCTATGTTCCAACAAGTATTATTTGAATGGTCCTGGTTTGGAAGTAATTCAAATACTCTGTTATTCGTTCTTGGGGCGATTATATTTGTATTTGCCATTTGGATTATCTTAACTGCTTTTTCTGTATTATCAGGTAAGCAAGAAACTCCAATGGATGACGATACTGAAAATTACGGGTAGGGGATTAAAGAGGGATCATGGAAATGGTCCCTCTTCATACATAAGCTTCACTATAGAGAAGGTACATTAAAATACAAGTCTGTTTCAAATTCTATCATTTGGTAAAGGAGCATTTTTATGTTTGATCAACTAAAAAAATTAGTGCAGTTTTATGATGAAGTATTAAGTATGCCGCATCGTCAGGAAATTGCACGTGAATTAAGAGATGAAGATGATTTATTCATGCTCCTTCTATATTCAGAAATGATTGGTATACCAAACCCAGTTTATTATTACACACTCGAATTATATCCATATATGATTGAGAAGTTTCATGATTGGCATTTGAGAATGGGTATGGAAAAGACACCATTAACAGGCATCCGTTGCTGCTGACAAGCTATTAACATGAAAAAGGTGATACACTATGATTGATTTTAAGAAAAAAATTATTTTTGTAGGGGGAAAAGGTGGGGTTGGAAAATCCACCTCCGCTGCTGCTATTGCCTGGAAATCAGCAGAAAAAGGCTATAAAACTTTATTAATATCAACAGACCCTGCCCATAATTTAGGGGATATATTCAGTCAAACAATTGGAGGGAATATTACACAAGTAGATAATATGTTGTATGCCCTGGAAATTGATCCAGAAAGAGAAACTACGAATTACATTAATACCGTAAAAGATAATATTAAAGGAACTGTCCAATCGAATATGATGGAAGAAGTACATCGGCAGCTTGATACTGCTAAAGCCTCACCAGGCGCAGATGAAGCAGCGTTATTTGATAAACTGATTTCAATTATTTTAGAGGAAAGCGAAAACTTTGATAAACTGATATTCGACACTGCACCAACTGGACATACGATACGTCTATTATCTTTACCAGAATTAATGGGTGTTTGGATTGAAGGGCTTCTCCAAAAAAGACAAAAAACAAATGAGAATTATACCCAATTACTAAATGATGGGGTACCGATTGAAGATCCGATTTATGAAGTTCTCAAAACACGTCAAGAGCGTTTTTCCAAAGTAAGGGAAATTATGTTGAATGATACCCTGACAGGTTTTGTTTTTGTGTTAAACCCTGAAAGACTTCCTATTATGGAAACAGAAAAAGCAATCAGATTGCTTGACCAATATCAGCTTCCTGTGAAAACATTGATAATAAATAAAGTACTTCCTGATCATGCAGATGGAGGTTTCTTCCTACAACGTAGAAAGCACGAGCAACAATATTTAGATTTAATTGAAGAAACATTTAATCGTCAGGAAAAGATTTTTATACCACTGTTTATCCACGACATTACGAGCAAAGGCGAGTTAGCTGAATTTAGCAATTTTTATTAGAAAGGAAGATGAAATTGAAGGCATTTGTACATGAATTTGGTGAATTAAAAATAAAGGATATGCCTGAGCCTACAGCCCAGGACAATGAAGTAGTAGTTTCACTTCGTACAGCAGGGTTGAATCGACGAGATTTATATATACCAAATAGACGAGGTGATGAAAAGGATGCATTAATTCTTGGCTCGGATGGAGCAGGAATTATAGATTCTGTCGGTAGAGAAGTAACTGACTTCCAAGTAGGGGATGAAGTAATAATTAATCCTGCACTTCGCTGGGACAGAAATAGTGATGCACCTCCCAAAGGTTTTGACATTTTAGGTATGCCCGATCACGGCACATTTGCTGAAAAAATAGCTGTTTCTGTTGAACAAGTTGAAAGGAAGCCTAGTCATCTTACCTGGGATGAAGCAGGTGTACTAGCTTTATCTGCACTAACCGGATATCGGGCTCTATTCACCAAAGGGGAAATTAAAAAAGGGGATACGGTATTTATTCCGGGAGCCGGAAGTGGTGTTGCAACATATTTAATTTCTTTTGCAAAAAACGTGGGTGCTAAAGTAATTGTAAGTTCACGCAGTCAAGATAAGCTTCAAAAGGCGAAAGAGCTCGGTGCTGATATAACTCTTACCGATGATAGTGATTGGACAAATAAGCTAAAAAACGAAACTGTGGATTTAGTTATAGACAGTGTAGGAGGCGCAACTTTTAACCGTTCTTTGGAAGTACTTAAAAAAGGTGGCAGAATGGTTGTATTTGGGGCGACAACGGAAGATACGATAGACCTTGATCTGCGTGCGTTTTTCTACGGGCAATACCAGTTATTTGGTTCCACAATGGGGAGTCGCCAAGAATTAGAGGCATTATTAAACCATATGGAGAATTTCTCTATGCAACCAGTAGTTGACAGTATATATAATTTGGATGAGATTCAGGATGCTTTTGACTATTTAAAAGTGAATAAGCAATTTGGAAAGATTGCTATCAAAATTAATTAAAAAGGCGGGGTTTCCCCGCCTTTTAAGATAATTCTTTAGAGTTGTTAAAACTCTATATTTAACTAGCTTCTTCGCTGTCCATCCAACCTTTTCCTTCGAGATGTCTGGTTACTAGCATGCTTGATACTGTGTCACCAGTCACATTAACCATCGTTGCAGGTGGATCAACTACAACCCCGATAGCTGAAATGATTGGCAGGGCCTCCATAGGAAGGCCATACAATGTTATGATCATCATTTCGCCCATAAATCCTCCACCTGGAATGCCGCTCATTACAATTCCTGATAATAGACAAATACCGATTGCAGTTAAAAAGGTATCTATTCCCGTGAAATCCATATTGAATACGCCAAAGACAAATGCAATTTTAAGCATAGCAGACAGGCATGATCCGTCCATATGTATAGTCGCACCCAGAGGGAGTACGGTTTCACGTACATCTTTAGGGACACCTATTCGCCTTGCAGCCTGTAAATTAACCGGAAGAGAAGCAATACTACTACCAGTCCCAAGAGAAGTAGCTGCAGGTGCTAAAATATTTTTCCAGAAGCGGACTACACCAAGCTTCCCACCCGCAATAAAAGCATACAGAGTAAAGCCTATGGAGAAATACAATATAGATACAGGATAATAGACAATTACTGCTTTTGCATAATCACCAATTAAATCAGCTCCAAATTCCCCAACAAGTGATGCGAAATATGCGCCAAGCCCTATCGGCGCATAATACATAATAAGTTGAACCAACTTCATGAATACTTCTGATGCACTTGTCAAAAACACGGTAAAAGATCTGCCTTTTTCACCCGTAATCCCAGTAGCGACACCTACCAAAACAGAGAACACAATTAAAGCCAGCATGTTTTGACGTGAGAATAAATCTACAAAATCAGAAACAGTGAATGTATTAACCAATTGTTCTGATAAAGTCATCTCTTCTAGCTCTCCTGGATTTTCAAGCGGAATATCTACACCAGAACCTGGTTGGAAAATTACAGTTGCAATTAGCATAAATACCGAGGCAAAGATTCCGGTTACAACAAAAATAGTTATCATTGAGCCCATAATTTTACCTAGCCGCTTCATACTATCCATGCTCGCGATTGCTGAAGAGATCGTAAAGAACACCAATGGTATAACAACCATAAATAAAAGGTTAATAAATAAGTCCCCAAGTGGCTTTATTACCATTGCTTTCTCTCCAAAAACAAGTCCAATAATAGACCCGATTATAATGGAAAAAAGCAAAATAATCGGAAAGCGATAAGCTTTCATCTTTTCTTTCATAGGAGTCATCCTTTTCTTGTTTAGATATAATAATATCTTATTTTACAACAAGATAGGGATGGAAGAAAGAATTTATTTTAAATAGGGTTGCACTAACTCGGTTGCATGCTGCAATTTTCTACTATTTCTTTCATATAGTTCTTTTGATTGTATATTATTGGTTTCTAAAGCAAACAACTCTAAATCAGCTTGGCATTTTTTTAAAGTTGCAAGAAGTAATTTTGTCTCTGTTGGTTGAGGTACGACAAGTTTATCATCATAGAGGTCAACAGTAAGCTGTCCGTTGTTATCTGCTTGGGCGAGAAACACATTTTCTATACTGACATTAAGTTTGTCTAATTCTGTTTCCAACCAATTTGTGTTTAAGGAGAGGTTAGCTAAAGGCTCTAATAGTACCTTCCCATCCATCACCACAGTCTGCGGTTCTTTTTCTGGCGCCAATTTTAATCCCAAGTCTTTTGCTGTTAACGGCTGATTTTCTTTCTTAGGAAGCACACTTAGTGAGCCAGATGGCTCTAATACGGCAAACTCTACATCAGACGCCAAGAAAATATTGTTGTCTCTCAACTTTTCCAGCAGGTCATCTGTTGAGTATCCTTCCTTTTTTAAATTGTCCTCCATAATTTTACCATCTTGAATAAGAACGGTGCTTTTTCCCTGAGTAAAGTTTCGAAAGCTTTTACTTTTAAGTGCAATAAACTCTACAGCAAAAGGGACGATAAACCAAATAAACATGGCAATTAATCCATAGATGATATTACGTTCTGGTTCAATCGTATGAATAGCGACGATACCTCCCAGTACAATGCCAGAAATATATTCAAAGATATTTAATTGGGAGATTTGCTTCTTGCCAAGCCACTTTGTCATAAAAAATAGCACGATTAATAAAATGACTGATTTAAAGGCAATTATAATCCATTCCGGCATAACCATATTTCCTTTCTTATTTATATTGAGGTTCTTGTTTTGCAAGTTGGGTTACTTGCTGCTTTAATTCTTCCTTTACAGTTGTAACGATTTCTTGTGCTTCACTAAATTTATTGTGTGTTTCCAGGTCTTGAGTTTTACTTGCCAAAAGACTTAAACCTGCTTCTACACTTTTTATAGAAGAATAACAACTTTTAACTTGTGAACCAACAGTCAATTTGATCACCTTCTAACCTTTTGGTTTAAAAATAATGGCCCCGATAACTCCGAAAATAATTGCTGCCGAGATACCAGCACTTGTGACTTCAAACATCCCAGTCACAACACCGATCAAACCATGTTTTTCAGCTTCTGCCATTGCACCGTGTACGAGAGAATTACCAAAGCTGGTAATGGGAACAGTTACTCCGGCACCTGCAAAATCAATTAATGGTTCATACCATCCTAAACCATCTAATATAGCTCCTAAAATAACTAAAATAGTTAATGTTTGACCTGGATTCAACTTAAATACATCGAATAATATTTGACCAATAACACAGATAAAACCACCTATAACAAATGCCCAGAAGAAAATCATGAAATATCACTTCCTGATTCTATCGATACAGCATGTGCGATACATGGTATGGAATCACTTTGCTGGATACTTAGGGGTGAGTGCAACGCGCCTGTGGCGACTACTAACATCTTATTAACTTCTCCTTTTTTCATCATGTTTAAAAAATGCCCATAGGTGACAACCGCTGAACAAGCTGTACCGCTTCCTCCAGCTAATACTGGTTGCTCTTCTCGATAAATGGTTAACCCACAATCCACGTATTGTTCATTAGGTATTACTAAACCTCTTTCATTTAATAAATCGAGTGAAACTTCTCTACCGATATGACCTAAATCTCCAGTTATAATTAAGTCATAATAGGATGGATCGATATTTCTATCTCTGAAATGTGCTTCTATCGTATTTACCGCCGCCGGTGCCATTGCTCCCCCCATATTAAACGGGTCGGTAATTCCCATGTCAATAACCTTGCCAATAGTAGCTGAGGTGACTACAGGACCTGTTCCTTGTTTTGCTAATAATGCACAACCTGCACCTGTCACTGTCCACTGTGCTGTAGGGGGTTTTTGGCCTCCATATTCTGTGGGGTAGCGAAATTGTCTCTCAGCAGCAGCATTATGGCTGGATGTCCCACTTAGTATATAATTTGCCCCGCCAGCGTTAATTATAGAGGATGCCAAGGCTAAGCTTTCCATGGAAGTTGCACAGGCACTGAATAAACCAAAGTAAGGTATATCTAGTGTCTTAGCGGAAAATGTAGAAGGAGTTATCTGATTAATTAAGTCCCCACTTATGAAAAATTGTACTTGTTCTTTCTCCACGTCAGTTTTTTTTAAGGCAATTTGACATGCTTCTTCCATCATGGTGCGTTGGGCTTTTTCAAAAGAATCCTGTTTTATCCACATATCATCGTGTAGGATATCAATATCATTTGCAATTCTCCCATTCGCTTCAAAAGGACCGCCGACTGTGCCTGTCGAAATAATAGTTGGTTTATTTTCAAACATCCATGTTTGATGGCCGACAAGCATTATAATCCACCCCATTTTATTAGTATTGTCTTAATAAGCGCTACAACAAAAGCCGAAAAAACACCGTAAACAATTACAGGTCCTGCAAGTTTTAACATATTACTGCCAACTCCCAGCACAAATCCCTCTGTTCGGTGCTCAATAGCTGAAGCAACTACAGCATTACCAAAACCTGTCACTGGAACAGCTGAGCCTGCGCCTGCGAATTGGCCAATACGATCATAAACTCCGAAGCCAGTAAGAAGCATAGTAATAAAAATAAGAGTTGCGACAGTGGGATTACCAGCTGTTTGTTCAGTGAAATGAAAATAATAAATATAAAACGTAGAAATGGCTTGGCCAATAAGACAAATCGTGCCACCTACAAGAAAGGCTTTTATACAATTTTTAAAAATTGGACGTTTTACTTCTCTTTTTTCTTGAAAGGATTGATATTGCTGTGCTTCAGGAGGTAGATTCTTTTTCTTTTTATCTGCCACGCCAAATCCCTCTTTCTATGTTTGTTCTTTAGATAGTTCAATTAGTTTTTTAATTTTCTTTTTTAATTCTTTAGACGTATAGGTATTTTCCTCAATTTGTTTTTCTACTTTTTCCAATTCAAGGACTAACTTTTTATCAGTTGTCAGCTCTACCTTGTAGTCAGGGAAGTTTTTCTCTATTTTCTTTTTTAGTTTTTTACGTATCTCACTTAATTGGAGTCTAGCTTGGTGTTTAACCTCAACAGTGGCGATTAATTCTTTATCTGTATTAACGGCGTTGACTTTCGTAACCTCTTTATATTTGCTTAACATTTCTTTCGCTTCGTTGGAAACATGCTGATCTATCGCTTGATTATTGGAAATTTTAGTAAGCTCGACATGATTATTTTTATTAGTTGGCTCTAATGCATTATTACTACTGCAAGCAAATAGAGCTATAGCTAATAATACAATTGCTAGTAGTTTAACCTTTTTCATCTTATTCACTCATCCATTCGTGTATTAAAAAGGGAGGATGGGCCTCCCCATACATCCCTGATTATCTGTTTTCTCTTATTAAAAACCTTTATATTGAGGTTCTTCTTTTTCAAGCTGTTGAATTCTAGGCTCAACACTTTGTAAAATTGTCATCGTCTGCTGTGCAGCATTTTCATAAAGTTGCTTTGCTTGTTTATTCTCTGTTTGCAAGGCAAATTGTTCAAAACTTGCTTGTGCGCTTTTTAACCCAGCAATGGTTTGTTTTACTTGACTTCCAACAGTCATTTGTTTTCCTCCTTTATCATGCATTTCAACACTATTTAGGTTGGATTTTAAAACAGGAAATATACTTCTACATTCTTCCAGTAATGACTGTTCATAAAAGTATTTTGAATGAAGAATTTATTGATCACAGTTTATGTAATAAAAAGCCCTTTACTCAATAGAGTGATTTAATAATTGTAAGAACTTCATGCAACTGTTGTAATGCAAATAATCCAGCATCATTTACTACGTAGTAGGAGGAAAATGCGAACTAACAACAAAACTATTGGCAGCAGGGCAAAGTAATCTGCCGGAGAATAGGTTAATCAGCTGTAGAACGAAAGTATCCGCCGCAGAAGAGATTAATCGGCAGCAGAGCGAAGTAATCTGCCGGAAAATAAATTAATCGGCAGCAGGGCAAAGTAATCTGTCGGAGAATAGGTTAATCAGCGTAGGACGAAAGTATCCGCCGCACAATAAATTAATCGGCTGCAGAGCGACGGTATCTGCCGAAGATATTAAGGGGCTAGCTGTATTTTCTTACCATACATTATTTTCCGAAGGGGAGTTTACAGTACTACCAAGTTAGAGTTTATCTTTAAAGTGAACTTTTGCAAAAAACTGAAACATTTTACAGTCAAATAAAAAACACCACGTCGTAGTGGTGTGAAGGTGTTTTAATGGGATGTTTTAATCGATAAGTTAGAAGTAAGCAACAATTAAACAACGATAGACTGGTTATTATAAACTTTGTGTTCCGCTCGTAACTGAGCTTCAATATGGTTATCAAGAATTTGTTTAATTTCTTCATAACAATTTTTGGCATCTTCTCCATCAATAATAAGTTTAATGTTTTTTTTCTTGCTACTCAAAAAAAAGAAAGAAATAAGCTTGGGTAAATTTCGTGCGTCCGCTATAGCTCTGTCTCGATATAAGTAAATACTATAACTACTTTCTACTGCAAGTTGATGAATCTTGATAATGTCTTTTGTAGGTATCTTGTTATTTAGATAAATTTGATAAGAAGAGATCTCATTCATATCTACACCCCTCTGTAGTTTGTTAATCTTAGTAAATATGTACCCATTAGTTTTTGAAACCAAACCTTATATAAATAGAGCTTTAAAATATAATTGTTATCAATTGACCAAGAGATTTGTTACACTTTAGGTATAGAAGTAGAACAGGAAATGAGGTTTTAATCATGGTCGAAATTCGCAAACCAATCCCTGTGGAAACAGCAATTAGGAAAGTAATGAATTATGCAAGTATAGGGGTAGTGGAAGAAGTACCTATTGAAAATAGTCATCAAAGAAGATTGGCACAACAAGTTGTTGCTACTAATAATGTGCCTTCATTCCATAAATCTCCCTACGACGGGTTTGCTTTAAGGTCTATCGATACAAGTGAAGCTTCTTTAGAGTCACCAATTGAATTTGAAGTAGTTGAACATATAGGAGCAGGGCAAGTGCCAAAAAAAAAATTACAAAGTAATCAGGCAACTAGAATTATGACTGGTGCGCAAATTCCTGAGGGTGCAGATTGTGTAGCTATGTTTGAAATATGTAAAACGTATGAAAAAGATGGAAAAAACTACATATCTTTAAAAAGAAAAATGGAAAAGGGACAAAATATAATTAAAGAGGGTTCAGAAGTAGTAAAAGGGGAGGTACTTATCGAAAAAGGAACCTGGATCAACCCTGGTGTTATTGCTTCACTGGCAACTTTTGGTTATAGCAGCGTCAAAGTGGCTAGAAAGCCTGTAATCGGAATTATTGCTACAGGCACAGAATTATTAGATGTAGATGAAGATTTAAGACCAGGCAAGATCAGAAATTCAAATGCTTATATGATCTCTTCCCAAATTGAGAGAGCAGGAGGCACTCCAAAATATCTAGGGAAATTAGAAGACGAACTCGAATCGAGTTATGAAACGATTAAGAAAGCACTTGAAGAAGTAGATTATTTGGTAACAACCGGAGGCGTATCCGTTGGAGATTTTGATCTTATGCCGGCGATATATGAAAAGTTAGGTGCAGATGTACTATTTAACAAGATTGCAATGCGACCAGGAAGTGTAACTACAGTTGCAGTCCTTGGAAATCAGTTGTTGTTTGGTTTATCCGGAAATCCATCCGCGTGTTATGTCGGTGGTGAACTGTTTCTAAGACCAGTTATTCAAGCAAATCAGTTTAGCACAACCCCCTATTTAAAACGAATAAAAGCAACACTTGCAGATGAATTTCCAAAGCCCAACCCTTTTACCAGATTTGTAAGATGTTACGTGGTTTATAAGGATGGAAAAGTTTTTACAAGGGTAGCGGGGATAGATAAATCAAATGTTGTCACTTCATTGGCATATTCCGATTGCCTTATGATGTTGCCAGGCGGAACAAGAGGGTTTAAAATAGGAGATGAAGTTGAAATTTTATTATTAAATAATTATGAAGGACAACAGGATTTCAATTGATTGTAGGAGGAGGATTCCTGTGAATAATTTACCAATTCAGGATCATCTGGGTCGCCCTTTAAAAGATCTTAGAATATCTGTAATAGATAAATGTAATTTACGATGCACCTACTGTATGCCAAAGGAAATATTTGGGGATGATTATGCATTTCTACCAGAAAATGAACTATTAAGTTTTAACGAAATAGTCCAATTGGCTGAAGCATTCGCTCAACTTGGTGTGGAAAAAATTAGAATAACTGGTGGAGAGCCATTGCTACGGAAAGATTTGGACAAGCTTATTTCTCGATTATATGAAATCCCTGGAATTACTGATATCGCTTTAACAACTAATGCAATATTATTACCAAAGCGAGCTCATAAATTAAAAGAAGCAGGACTTCAACGCGTTAACATAAGTCTGGATGCAATAGAAGATGAGGTTTTCAAGCAGATTAACGGAAGGGCTGTTGGTACACGTCCTGTTTTAAAAGGGATTGAAGCAGCCAAAGCTGCAGGTTTGCAAGTGAAAATAAATATGGTAGCCAAGAAAGGAATGAATGAAAGTCAAATCATTCCTATGGCAAAGTATTTTAAAGACAAAGATATTATCTTACGTTATATTGAATTTATGGATGTTGGTAACCATAATGGCTGGGATCTTGATAATGTAGTTTCCAAGAAACAAATTATTTCTAAGATTAATAATGAAATTCCTCTTGAATCAGCCACTGAAAATTATTATGGAGAAGTAGCTTCTCGTTTTCGATATAAAGATGGAGAAGGAGAAGTTGGTGTTATTTCTTCGGTAACAGATTCTTTTTGTAGTACTTGTACTCGAATACGTTTGTCAGCAGATGGCAAGCTCTATACTTGCTTGTTCGCTTCCCAAGGATTTGACATAAAAGAGAAGATTAGAAATGGACTGGAAGGCGAGCAACTCACAAATGAATTAGCTTCTCTTTGGGGGAGAAGAAAGGACCGCTATTCTGATGAACGGATGGAACAAAAAAATACAAATCGTAAAAAAATTGAGATGTCGTATATCGGTGGATAGGTGAGGGGGAAGGCATTGAAAACCTTTAAACTAAAATCATTGGAAATTCTTGAACAACAAGGCGAAGAAATTAAAAAGCATAGCATAGAGTTAAAAGATGGTCTGATTATTAATCGTGAGGACGATCGTAATCAATGGACTATAGAAGCATATTTGGACCATTCTTATTTAACATTTTTTAATCGAATGAAAGAAATAAGAGATGAAATTATGATTCAGGTTAAAATTACAAAAGAAAGTAATGATTATGCAACTTTTATTACTTCTATTGTGAGCATTAATGAAATAGGCTCTGATATGAATGTATTGTTTCTTGGTACAATTATAGACAGACAAAAAAGCAAAATTGAAGAGATGCTTGTCACATTGGTTGAACAAGGATACGAAGGCAAAAATTTAATTAAAAAGTTTAAAGAGCTAACCTAGCATATGCCCTTGAAAATGACCCTTTTATAGGGTCATTTATTCGTTTATAATAAAGTACAGTAAAAACAGTAAAAAGAAATTGTTAAGCAATTTAAAAAAGCTACTGGTATAATGATATGAGAATTTATAGGAACTACGAATGTTAGGAATAAGGAGAATAGCTATGAAACTTCGTTATCCATTTTTATATTGGATGAATAAATTGACACCTGTACAGGTACTGTTAATATTTTACTTTTTGGCAGTTTTGCTTTCTACTGCCGTCATGTCTTTACCTATCGCTTATCAAGAAGGGGTGGATATACCTTTTATAGATGTGGTTTTTACAGCAGTAAGTGCTCTTAGTGTGACCGGTTTAAGCTCTATTACGATTGCTGATACACTAAGTACAACTGGTATAATTATATTAGCCTTAATTCTACAACTAGGCGCAGTTGGTGTAATGGCAATTGGAACTTTTATCTGGCTTTTGTTAGGGAAAAAAATCGGTCTGAAGGAAAGACGTCTCATTATGACAGACCAAAACCAACATACTTTTGAAGGAATGGTCCGTTTAATTAAACAAATAGTATATGTATTGTTGACGATAGAACTAATTGGATTTATCGTATTGGGCACCTATTTTCTCCAATATTTTCCGACAGCAAAAGAGGCTTATTTAAACGGCTTTTTTGGCACCATTAGTGCAATTTCTAACGGTGGATTTGATATCACTGGTCAGTCATTAATACCGTTTAAAGATGATTATTTTGTCCAGTTTATTAATATACTACTTATAGTCTTTGGAGCTATTGGATTTCCAGTTTTAATTGAAGTAAAAGAATACATATTTTCCAAATCAGTTAATCAGAGATTTATGCGTTTTAGTCTGTATACAAAGGTTACTACAAGCACATTTGCTATTCTTATTGTAATTGGGACTCTATTTATTTATCTGTTTGATATGAATAATTTCTTTGTTGGTAAAACGTGGCATGAATCATTTTTCTATTCCCTTTTTCAGGCTGTAACTACAAGAAGTGGTGGATTATCAACGATGGACGTAAGTCAATTAACAGAGCAGAACCACCTCTTTATGTCTTTGTTAATGTTTATTGGTGCTTCTCCAAGTAGTGCAGGTGGAGGAATCCGAACTACGACTTTTGCATTGGCCGTTATATTTCTTATCACCTATTCAAGAGGTGGAGACAGTATTCGAATTTTTAAGAGAGAAGTATATGAAGAAGACCTTCTTAAAGCAGTAACTGTTGTAATGATGGCATTTATATTGGTTTTTTCCTCTGTACTTATTATAACGATTGTTGAACCATTTTCGTTAACGCAAATTTTATTTGAAGTTACCTCTGCATTCGGAACAGTGGGATTATCATTAGGAATAACAAGTGAAATTACTACCTTTAGCAAAATTGTTTTAATGATTCTGATGTTTATCGGAAGAGTCGGGATCATATCATTACTGTTTATTTTTAAAAGCAATAAAAAGAGTGGTAAATACCATTTCCCTAAAGAAAAAATCATTATTGGTTAATTTAATAAAGGCTGCCGTTAAATAGTATTCTCTTTAGTTTGAAAGAATTTACTTGTTAGCGGCAGCCTTTTAATTCGGCTCTAAAATATATATTGGAATTATATGTTTCGCAATATAGATAAACTACGAACTAACTTGTGGTGGATGGAGTAATTCATTTTACCGAGGAAGCACCCATTGATTTCCGTTTCAGGCGGACGCTTTCACACCTCCGGGTACAAGTGCGACATCTGCTCGTTATCTCGCAGTGTCTTTTTTGCCGCCCGGCATGGTCTCAGCCGCTTCCTCCGCTGCGCTCCGTCCAGGGTTTTCGGCTCATGCTATTCAGGCAGGAGTCGCAGGCCAAAAGGACGTTGGTCATGCAATCGTTGACAGGACGTGGCGTTCTTAGATTGCCGCCCTCCACTTCAATCAATTTGTACACAGCACATTTTGAGTGTATGCGGACGGAATTTTTCTCCCTAGGTATAATAGTAAATAATAGCGCAGTATTTTTCCGTAGCGGTGTTATTTAACTTTTTACCTTTAACAGCTAAATAGGCTTTTTTCTAGCTCGCAGTTCCTTCCAACTTCTTAGAAAGGGTTGCATCTATACATTCGAATAGGAACCTTTAGTCAATTTTAATTGCAATACTTTTTCCAGGCTATATAAGCAATATTATGCTACATAACTTATTCATCCTCTAGAGATCATAAAGCCTTTTCATCTGTCAATTCACTAGTATTTGTTTTTTCTTTCTTATCAGGAAACAGCAGACTAAATACAATACCAAAAAATAAAGCAATGAAAAAGGTTGTGAATCTGGAGGTTATCATTTCTTCCAAAGGCGTAGATATCCATAGCACTGTTGATAGTAAGCCGGAAACTACAGTTGCAATAACACCAGCTCCTGAATAACGTTTCCAGAAAAAGGTCATAAGAATTGCTGGGGAGAGGGTGCACCCTACACCGGCCCATGCCCATCCAACTACAAGATAAAGGAGCGATTCGGAAACAAGAGCTATAATCATGCCAATTAATCCAAAGAGAACAACCATAATTCTGGATAACCATACTAATTGTTTATCAGTAAGTTTAATACCAATGGCTTTATGAATAATATCTTCACTAATAGAACCAGTAACTACAAGTAATTGGGAATTGGCTGTAGTAATAATCGCTGCTAAAACACCTGCAAGTAATAGTCCAGCTATCCATGGTGGCATAAGTTGCAGAATCATTGTTGGCAATAATACTTCCACATCTCCAAAGGAACCCTGGTCGTACATTGCTATAGCGCATAAACCGATCAAGAATGCTCCACCATATGCCAGAAAAGTCCATACCACTGCTACAATACTTCCATGTTTTGCTTCTCGATCATTTTTCAATGCCATAAACCGTGCACTCAATTGAGGCTGGCCACCAAGAAAGCCAAAGAACCAAGCAAAATTATTGAAGAAAAGAACTCCTAATGCGAAGCCGGTTAATCCTCCGAACCACGAATTAAATGAAGGGCCGGCAAAGACTAGGGATTGACTGATAGAAATATCATTGGATTGAAGATGGAAGAGTGCAACAATTGGAAGAGCTACAAGTGTTATAACCATCATCACACTTTGAATCATATCTGTCCATACGACAGATATAAAACCACCAGCAAACGCTATTATTATAATAACGATGGTTGCTAGGATAATACCTGTTGTGGGTGTCCATTCAAAAGTGATAAATAACATTTTTCCTGCCCCTGCCATTTGCGCTCCTACGTAAAACATTAAAAATCCAGCAATTAATAAACTAGTTAACCATCTTATTATGTTAGCTTTTTTACCGAAGCGGACAGCTAAGTAATCTGGAAGAGTCAAGATATTATATTTATCGGTTTCCTTCATAAATCGTTTGGCTAAAAACAACCATGAGAAAATGATACCAGAAGCTATACCTGCAGCTACCCATATACCTGATAAGCCTGTCATAAATACAAATCCAGTGTAACCTAATAACAACCATGCTGACTCACCGGTTGCTCTCTCTGAAAATGCCAATGCCCAACCTGGTAGTTTTTTTCCGCCTAATAAGAAATCCGATTGTGTCTTACTTCTCTTACTAAAATAGTATCCGATACCAATAATTGCAATACAGTAAATGATAAATTCTATAATAATAATCGTCATAAAACCCCTCCACTAATATTTTTGTAATCGCTTACATTATTGATTTAATTCAGTTTTTGACCAACTCCTTTTTGTAAGGCCTTTTCATAAATTGACACAGCTGCAACATTATCAAATAATGCCATTCCAGTTGATTTGAAAAGAATACTCTTATTATCTGAATAACTTGGACTGTGATTATTAGTAAGATGGGAGGACATTGTTTGAATCTGGTTTTCAGAGATCCATTTGTTTGCTAAAGGAATTTGAAGATCACCAGTTTCTTTTATTGCATCATCACTATCGATAATGATTTGATTAGATAAATGAAATGCAGCTTCTGGTAATTCTCTCATTCTTGGCTGAAAGGAACCAATCCCAATAATTAGCTTGTTTTCAAGCGAAGATTTGTTTTCAGGAAGTACTGGAGTGATAGATGAGGTTGCTGTAATAATAATATCGGCATTTAAAATTGCTTCTTCGGCAGACTTCATCGAATGTATGTTTATGTCAGAACTTATTTTATTTCTTAACCTTGTTACGAATGGCTTTAGTTTAGAATTTGTACGGTTATATAAATAGATATCAGTAATGTTAATAGCAGTAGTTGCAGCGATCGCCTGATATAACCCTTGGAGACCAGTACCTATAATTGCAACAGTGTGAGCGTCTTTCTTGGCTAAATTCCGAATGGCTGAGCCACCAATAGCTCCTGTCCTTAAGGCAGTAAGACACGAACCATCCAAAATCGCTTTCGTTCTACCAGTTTCTATACAATTTAATATCACTAGTCCTTGTATAGTGGGATAATCTATATTTCTTGGGAAAGATGTAACTAATTTTGTAGAGATTGCTTGTGTAGTTATTGCGGGCATAACAAGTAAAGTGTTCGATCCCTCTTGAACCTGTGATCGTGTAGGCATTTGAAATTGCTCTGTGTTATAAATTGAATAGCAATAATCTATTGCATCGATCATTTCTTCCATGGTTATTGCTTTATGAATTTCTTCTTCATTTAAATAAAGCATTCAAAACCCTCCTCTAAAAATTATACGATAGCTCCTTCAATAATTAAGTCATTTTCTTTAAAACGGGCAAATCGTAGTGGAGATAAATCCAATGTCTGATAGGATCCTGTTATAATTAACTCTGCTATGCCCTTTCCAACTGCAGGCGCTTGCTGCATACCATGGCCACTGAAACCATTTGCAAGATAATATCCGGACATATCAGGATGTGCTCCGATAATAGCGTTCTGGTCAATGGTATTGTGACTGTAGATTCCAGCCCATCCACCCTTCACCTTCGCTTGGGAAAAGTTTGGTACTCGATTAGCAAGAATTGGCCACAATTGTTCAATAAAAAAGGAACGTTTCCACTTAAAGTTTATACTAGGTTCTACTTTTTCAGAGAAACCAGCGAGAATGTGTTTTCCTTCATGACGAAAGTATACTCCTGTCGGATCAACCGTAAGTGGTAGATCTTTCTCCAAGGGATCTGCTATATCAAACTGAATGATTTGACGCTTTAATGGAACAACAGGCAAGGGAAGTCCTATTTTTTCACTCAAAGCTGGCCCCCATGGACCTGCGCAATTAATAACAATTGTTGCATGGTGTATTTCATTGTCAGTCGTTTGAACCCCTTCAACACCATTTCTACCAGTTAAAATGGTTTTTACTTCTTTGTATTGATAATGAGCACCTAATTGTCTAGCTTTACGAATATAACCTTGCATTACAGAGTAAGGGTCTAAGTAACCGTCTTCAGCACAATAGAGGCCTGCTTGTAGATCAGTTATATTTAACTCAGGTATAATTGATAGTAAATTATCTTTTTTTACTATTTGGGATGGGACTTGGTATTGTCTTTGTAATAAATGTTGGTTTTTTAATTCTTGAAATGATCCATCCTTAGAAAGAAAGAGATATCCCCTATCTTGAAAGTCAATAGTTGCCTTGTCTCCATCCACTTCCATGTCTTCTTCAAACGTTTTGTACTTTGAAAGGCTATAGCGGCTTATCTGAATGTTAATTGCTGTAGTAAATAATTGCCTTATACCTCCAGCACTGCGAGGAGTAGAAGCAAATTCATAACCTTTATCCTTCTCAAATACAGTGACTTTCCCTGTAAATCCTTCGTTTAATAAATTGTATGCAATACTTGAACCGATTACTCCACCGCCGATTATGATTACGTCTGTTTGCTTTGCCAAATAACCACTCCTGTAAGTTAATAATTTAGAATATTTACTTTATTTATAACGTAAATATAGATAGATTTCTATGGTTAATATGAACAAAAATATATAGAGGAAAATGGAATTTCGAAAATTATGTTAACTATGTTAAGATAAAATTATATTAAAGGGGTAGAGGGAAGGGTGGGGAGGGTAATAGAACTTTTCGGTCAGGTTGCACAAAATATAGTGAAGGCGGTTACAGAAGTTTCACCATTTCCTATTAGTTTAACTGATGAGAAAGGCTATATAATTGGAGATAGCAATTCCAGGAGAATTGGAACATTTCATCCTGCTTCAAAATTAGTAATAGAAAAAAACAAAACTTGTCTATTTACAAATGAAATAACAGCCGAACTTGAGAACGTTTTACCAGGTATAGCTACACCTTTAATATTTGATTCTAAAACAGTAGGTGTACTAGGTATCGTAGGGGATCCAGATAAGGTAAAGCCGTATGCCGAGTTAATAAAGAAGTATGTAGAAATGAGATGGCAGGAAAATTACATGGAGCAAATGGAAGAACTCGAAACAAAAAAAGTAGAATCTTTTCTGCAATATCTTATTCTAAATCCAAATATAAATAAAGAGATGTTTTTAAAATACTGTAAAATTATAAGTTTGCAACCTAATATTGCAAGGTTTTGTATTATTATTGATATAGGAAGGGACATGATGGAAAATGTGATGCGCCCAGGTCATTCTTTATCCATTCATAACGAAAAATTAAGTTTAGTAGAGAATGCCCAAGAAATATTTGAAAAAGATAAAAATACAATTTGCGGATTCTTAAATACTACTAGAATGTTGTTATTACAACCATCTTATTCAAAAAGTGATTTTACATATAAAATGGAAAGATTTCCTGAACAATGCAAGGAGCTCCAAAAAATATTTAAGAAGAAGGGTGTTTCTAATATTGCCATCGCAAGCGGAACTACGGTGGATACATTGGAACAATCACATGTTTCTTACAAAGAAGCAGAAGAATTACTAGAAATGGGGCAAAATTTATGTATATATCCAGCAATATATAGTTATTTTGATTTGGAAATATTGCTAAAATTAATTCCCCTTCAACTAGACAAAGACCTGCATAATAAATTGATGTTTCGACTGAAAAACCTTTTCAGTGATACCCATTTTAGTGATCTTTCCAATAACTTTATTACCTATTGTGATAACAACTTAAATGTTACTAAAACAGCTGCTAAGCTATATATTCACCGTAATACACTGATATATCGGCTGAATAAACTTGAAAAATTAACTTCTTTAGATCTGGGGCGGTTTGAACATTGTATGTTGCTTTATCTTGTTTTAAAGGGAAATACTAGTAAAGAACAGAGTGAATAGCTTGTGCTATAGACCTATAGCACAAGCTATCCGTACTTAACAGTAAAAAGCTGCACCTACAATAATTAGAAGGATAAAAAAGCACAACAATTAGCGCGAAGTTATTGCCATATCCGCCTCCACAACCGTAACCCATATTGTTCACCTCCTGTTCTTTCACTTATAGCCTATGTAATAAATACGGAAAAGGTATGGACGTTTTGCTTAGTTACAAATAATCCTCTCTTTACTAAATAAAGAGAGGATAATAGTATTCTATAATTCCGTTTTCGTGAGATCTACAATTTTAAGTTGATCATTTTCATATCCAACCAAAAAATTCAATTTTAATGACTTTAACTCTTTTTTGGTATCATTTTTCTGGTTTTTTCGTTCTATTTTTATTGTAGTGCTCGTGCTGATCTGGTTATTTTCAGTCGATTTACTTTCAAGCTCTGAATAAGAAAGGTTTACTATGTTAATATAAGATTCTCTAAATTCTGCGTACGTGTTTTCTGTTTGTAATTTGCTCCCAAGGAGAGAGTACGCGTTTATATAATCCCTTATATTAATACTGTCCAAAAAATATTCAATTAAATATTCAGCATCCTGTACGAATTGCTCGTCGTTTTGAGACCGGATTATATCCGCGGTAGTTGTAAAATCCAGCTGATCGTTTTGCACTTCATTGGACCATTTTTTTATATCCGAAAGAACTTCATTCATTGGTATACTAAAGCCAATTAATCCATCTTCAGTACCTACGGAATTAATGCCAATAACTTTTCCCGTCTCTCTGTCAATAAGAGGTCCTCCGCTATTTCCATGTGTAATTTGTGCGGATATTTGATAAACATTTTCATAATCGAAACCATCCACGGAAAAATTACGGTCCTTGCCAGATATAATTCCTAAAGTCACTGTGTTTTGAAAACCATGCGGACTTCCTAAGGCGATTACTTCATCGCCAATTTCTACTTTACTATTTTCTTCTACCTTTAGATTTTGATCAGCTAATTGGGGAACTCGAAGAACCGCAACATCTTTTTCTTTACCAATCCCCACCACCGCCGCAGGATAAATTTGGGCATTGGCAGTCCTGACATACAAAACATCTGCATCACGAATGACATGAGCGTTAGTGATGATGTCACCCTTCTCATTAAAAAGGAAACCAGAGCCTGTTATAGTGTTGAAATCATTCTGCCCCTCAATCTGTATAACGCTTTTTTCAGCCTCATGGACAATTGTTTTTAAATCAAGCTGTTTTGATTCTGTTGTTACTTTAGTGATAGCAGGGTTATTAATAGTCAGTTCTGTTCCGTTCCATTTTTGATATAGACTGAAAGCAATTATAAAAGCGGTGAAAAGGAGTAGAACAGATAAAATAACTGGTTTGAAATCAATTTTTTTCATAACTTCCCCTCTCTAGCTGCTATTTACTCTGTATACCAAGTAATATTGTTAACCTGTATGGTGAAATCTTTTGCAGGTGCATCAACATCAAAATGAGTGAATTCAAACTTTCCTTCTTCATTTGGAAGAAGTTTGTCGGGATATACATATACCTCATTATTCAAGATCTCTTCATTTTGTTCAGAGAGAAGAGAATATTTTATTAAGATGGAGTGAATAGGTATGGTTGCAACACTTTTCACTTTTCCTTTAACTACTAAATTACCTTGATGATCACTTTCTGATGTTACAGAGAGGAGCTTGATAGCGTCATCTTTATTTACCTGTTTCTCCTCATTAGCCATATTTATAGCTTGTTCCATTCGTTGTTGTTGTGCAGTCTCAAAAGCAGTTTGTTCTTTATCGATTGTTGTTTGCAGACTTTTTAGCTTTTCGGCGTCAGGAGCATACTTCATTCCATCCTGGACAATCGCTGCTGCATCATTAAAATGACTAATCATCATTTGCTCACTAGCTTTTGTGAAAGTGTAGTCTATAATTTGGTTTCGTATCTCTGAAGTGATTTGTTCTGCTTCTTCGTTTTTAATATCTTCTGCCTCCCAGAGCAGTATTTTTAATTCATCAATGGAAGGGTTTTTATCTAAGGTACTGTTAAGCTGTTCTATTTTGATCTGATTTCTTTTCTCGGCGATAACAGTGATGACATGTTTTACAACAGGCCCTTTAAAATTCTGCAATTTTTTTTCAGACTCGTTGATTAAGGACACAGCCTCCTGATAATTGTTTTTTTCTGAGAGGTTTGATACTTCCTCAAGGGTGGATTCAATCTGGGTAGCAATATCCATAAAATGAAGGGATATTTCAGCTTGATTAAAATTTTTCTTATGTTGAAGCGCTTGTTCAAAAAAGGATTTAGCTTGTTCATAATTTGAATTCATCGCTTCTTCTTCACCTTTTTCATACAGTTCTTTAGCTTTTCCGACTTGGGTCTCTAATATAAGATAATAAAAGCCAATAGCCAATAACGAAAAAACGGCTACAGCAATAGGGAGCAACCATAATTTATTAAATTTCTTTTCAGTAGAGAAACGTTCCTCCATATCAGTTGGAAGTTGTTTTCCACACTTTATACAGAAATTTTCTCCTTCTTTTACTTTTGTACCGCAATATGGGCAATGAAACATAAATTTACCTGCCTTTTCAAAAGCTTTGATGCAAATAGACTAATTTGATATCCTGGTTTACTCTGTTGCTATTATTTATTAATTCTATTTTATCATATTTCTACTTTATTTAGGGGAAAGATATTGGTATGATAGAGGTGAAGTTAAAGTACTGATTTTAGTGATATAGTAAAATTTCTCTGTACATAACCAGTTGAAAGAGAGGTGCGTAAATATGTGGGAAACGGCTTTTGGGATTATTTGCTTCGGTATTATTGCCTTAAATATAGGTTACTGTATTTTTGATAACGAAAAATAATACAAGGTCAGACATATGTCTGACCTCACCTTGTCATAGACCACTCATCAAATGGAAAGATAACAAACTCCGAACGTCCTATTATGTTTCCTTCTTTAATAAAACCTAATCCATTCCTGCTATCTTTACTTATCGCCCGATTATCACCCATAACAAAATAGCTGTCAGGTGGTACTTCAATTGGTCCATAATTTCCTGTTTGTCTTAATGCTTCCTCCGTCAAATATGACTGTTTAACTTGCTTGCCATTAATTAATAAATTACTACCATTGATTTCAATGGTTTCTCCAGGCAGTCCTATTACTCGTTTTACATAGTTTTTTAATGGTCGTTCTATTATAACGATATCCCCACGATCAGGTTCATCGAGTAAGTAGACAATTTTATTGAATATTACTCTTTCTCCATTTTCAAGTGTTGGATACATGCTTTCACCATCCACTATAGAAGTAGCAAAGATAAAAGTTCTTAAAAACAACGCAATTAAGACTGCAATTATAATTGCTTTTATCCATTCTAGCCATTCATTTTTCTTTTTACCTTCTGTCACTGGAGACATCCTTTCCAAATTTAAAACATTACTATATTATATTAGCATAGAGATACTAAGTATTACAGTAGCAGATACTGAATCTCATTTATATATAAAGTCATTTGTGTTGACAGGAACATACATTCGAGTGTAAACTGTCTTTGATAACTAAATTGTATATTGATTTGGCCTATTGTGGAGGTTTGGCATTAAAAATAGCCACTTTAGAATAAGCGGCTATTTCTAAAGGAAACATAAAAGCATACCCTTTAAGTATCCCATATAACAATGTTCTTTTGATTAAACAAAAGGAGGCGTCAAGCTAATCCAATGAATACACATACTCTACTAAAACGTATAGAATTTCTACGTCATAAAATGACTGAAGTAGCATTGGAAAAAGGTTTTACTCATACAGATTCAGTAGCTATTAGTCAGGAATTAGATCATTTACTCAACCTTTATAATGAGATAGAACAAAAGAGTAAGCTGGCTGAATAAAAAATGGTCAATATAAATAGCCTTTTTGTAAATAATCATCTAATCGATTAAGGCCTCTTTCTATTGTATTAAGTTCATATGCGTAGGATAATCGCATATAACCCTCACCTATTGGCGAAAAGCTGCTTCCCGGTACCAAAGCAATTTTCCCTTTTCTTACCAAATCGATTCCCAGTTCAAATGAACTCATCTCTTTAATAGGAAACTTCGGAAAGATATAGAATGCACCTTTAGGACAATCCACTTCTAAGCCCAGGGATAATAACCTGTCATAAACATAGTCTCTTCTTTTTCTATATATTTCACGCATCTGTCCTGCATCATTTTTGCCATTGGTTAATGCTTCTAACGCTGCATATTGACTAATGGAGGAAGCACAGGAAACGTTATATTGGTGTACCTTCAACATGTGTTTTGAAATCCATTTTGGCGCAAGAACATAGCCAATACGAAAACCCGTCATAGAGTGGGATTTGGAAACACCATTTACTACGATGGTCTTTTCCTTCATTTCAGGAAAACCAGCAATAGATGTATGAGGTTCATCGTATATTAATTCACTGTATATTTCATCTGCTAAAACAAATATATTTTTATCCTTTAAAACAGAAACAAGCTCTTTTAATTCTGCTGCCGTGTAGGATGCGCCCGTAGGATTAGAAGGGTAAGGGAGCACCACACATTTTGTATTTTCATTGATGTGTTTCTTCAAAATCTCTTTGGACAGTTTAAAACCATTACCTGTAGTATCCGCGTGTACTGGTATAGCTCCGGCTAATTTGATTAATGGTTCATAACCTGGATAAATCGGTCCGGGAAGTATCACTTCATCATTTGGATTAAGTATTGTTCTGAATGTAATATCTATAGCCTGCGAAGCGCCAGTAGTAACAATAATTTCATTCTCTGGATTATATAGAAGCTTATATTTTTCCTCGTTAAATGTAGAAATAGCCTTCCGAAGATCCATAATCCCCGCATTATGTGTATATGTCGTTTTATTATCAGCAATTGCTTGACTGGCAGCCATTCTCACATGTTTAGGAGTATGGAAATCGGGTTGGCCGATGGTCAAAGACACCACGTTCTCCTCTCCGGATACCATATTGAAGAACTGGCGAATTCCTGATATCTCAATCTGTTGAATTTTTTTATTCAATAAATACTCCATTTTTCATCCTCCAAAAAAATAAAATTTAAAATGTTATAAAATGTTCAAACAATTGTGAGTAATTACATAAAAATAAGGGTATAATATGATTGAATGTATAAAAGGAGTGTATCACATGAGACCAAAAACATTAAACTTTGAACAATTAGTAAAAGAAAATAAACAAGAATTGTTAAGAAATGAAAAGGAGGTAATGCAGCTTGAAATGCGGTTAGAAGCTAATCAAGCTGCAATGGTGGAGAAAAAACGGAATAAAGTATAATTTCATATTTAATACACAAAGCAAAAAGGAATGGGATGTACCCAATCCTTTTTTTACTTAAGATTAATCCTAACAGTATTCATAGTCTTTTAAACAGAACATTATTTTCTAAATGAACATGCTGGAATGTATCTTGTTCGATATCAGCCAAACGGGCATACGTAATTCGATAAGAATTACATGCATCTGTTGGTGGGGTAAAGTCTAAAGTGATTTCTCTTATGCTTTTTAATAGATTTCCTGCAGCTTCATGTTCTTCTTCTAAATCACCGTTTGCTTCATGAATTTGTGCTTTCAACTCTTCAGATGGATTTTTTTCGTATTCCTTAATTAAAGGAAATACTTCTGTTTCTTCTTTAATCATGTGCTCTTCCATTTCCATTCTAAATTCATTGTAGATTCGATAAAGCTGTTTAAGGTGAGGGTGTTTTGAACCGTGAACTCTAAATATTTTTGTCACAAATTCACCTAATGGTACAAGTTCATTTTTTAGATATGTGTGATGATTAGAGACAATGTGATCCACTAAGTCTGATAAGAGAATGGAATCCCAATCTACGAGTTCATGGTCTTCTTTATTCCATTGTTGGTATGCTATATTTAATTCAGACAGAATTTCTTCTTTATCCATTTTATCTTTTTGAAAAACCTCGCTTAATGGTTTGTCACCACCACAACAGAAATCAATCCGTCGTTCTTTGAAGAGGTCACTTGCCTTAGGAAAAATTTTTACTATTTCAGCTGGTGTATGCTCCACTGTAAATGTATGCATCTCATTTGCCTCCCATTCAGTAATGTAAGTAAAGGATAACTCAAACCTTACGATTATTCTGTGATGCAGGTCACTTAGGGCAAATAATGTCTATTGTCATTAGGAAGAAAGTTGTTGATTCGGTTTAGGTGCATAGAGTTGTATAAGAATCACTGCACTAATAATACAAGTCATACCAAACAATTGGATAATAGAGAAATGTTCTTGAAAAACAAAAATGCCTATCAGTGTAGCAACAACAGGTTCAACTGTAGTTAATATGGAAGCTTTTGATGCCTCAGTCTGTTGTAAACCATAAGTATAAATGATATATGCAAATGCAGTAGGGAGGAAGCCGAGCCCAAATGCATATAGAAGAACAAAAGGGTCTAGTAATAAATGAAACTTCTCTTTATATGGAAAAAAAGGCAATAAGCTTAAACCCGCAACAATAAAAGTAAATGTTGTAATTTGAAGGCTTGAGTATTTTTTTAATGCAAACTTGCTGAAAATACTATACATTGCATACCCTAATCCAGCCCCCAATCCGAATAAGATGCTGCTAATCTGTATTGAACCTAGATTTACAGGCAAGATTCCAACTACCAGACACGTCCCGATTAATGTAATAAACAAAGAAAGGATCTTAACTTTTGTTAAAGCTTCTTTAAAAATAAAGTATGACATAATAGTGACAAAAGCAGGACCAGTATACAATAGGGCAGTTGCGACAGGTATGGTAGATAATTCAATTGCAGTAAATAAGCAATAGTTAAAAAAAACAATACTTAAAACTCCCGTACCCACAAAATACTTAACATCACTAGTTTTGTGTAGTTTTAATTTATCTCGCGAAATAAGAAACAAGAAAATAACAAGTATTATGGCAGAAGTCCAAGCTCTTAAAGAAACGACCTCCATAGGGGTAAATCCGAATGTATATAAATGTTTGACGTACCATCCAATTGTTCCCCAGAGGGCTGCTCCTGTAATAATTAATAAGAATGCTTTATTCATTTCTTCTATCCTCCATTTCAATAAATTAATTATATCAGATTATTTTAAGTTTTTGATTAAATGGTATAAATATTATAGAAAGAGGAAAAAATGGAGCTATCCTATAGTATACAGAAGAGAGGATGAGATGAATGGGATCGAGGTATGTTTTATTAAATTTTGTTAAATGGACGCTTGTAGAGGGAGAAAATAATTTAATATATTATCTATTTTTATTTGTTGGTGCAATCATATGCTATAGTATAATAAAACCATTTATTCATATGGCTTTAGCATTACAAGCTGGAAAATTATTAAATTACACACTTAGCAGTTTAATAATTGTCATTCTCATTATGTTGTCAACTTCGTTCTTTGATCTACCGGCAGTGTCCGTTACTGGGTTATTAAGAGTAGGTCTTCAATGTTTAGCAGGCTTTGGTGCGTTACTACTGTGTTATCATATTTTTCAATTTTGGAAGAAGAAAATTTAGAGTTCAATTTAAAAGACTAGAAACACAGTATGGATAACTGTGCTTCTAGTCTCGATCGGTTACATTCATTTCTTTATCTATACGCTCCAACCAAGTAAAGACGGAATGGTATAGTTCGTTCGGTGACTTAATAGATTCTGGAGCTGCATCAATAATCTTTTGCTTCACATCAGGGGGGAGTTTTTCATATTTATCCTTCAAATTATGGGTTTCGTTTGCAAAACGGTGAAAGTCATATAAAAAATCATCTAATTCTACCATAACTCTACCTCCTTATATAGTTTATATATTTCCTGTTTTAGTTAGCTTCAAACATGTATAAGAAGGTAGTACCATTTTAAAACTAAAAATTTCGGTGTGGTTTTGTTGGTGGCCATTCCATTTTGCCTAAAGAGGAAGGTGTATAATAAGAAGAATAATGCTGCTGTTTCCTTCTTTCTTTCTTTTGAGGGGGCCGTTTCCAACCTATATATTGATAGATCTCTTTTTTAGCTTGGGATAATGGCATTTTGGCTTGTGGATTTCTAAAACCTCTATCAAGAGAGCCCAAATGTTCAAGCTGTTCAAAGTCCTGTTTGCTAGGAGGGATGTGAAAATAGTAATCTGCTACTTTTACAAGTAACGTGGAGTGTTGATTACTGAATTTCGGATGTTCAGAGAAATGAAGACCTATTTTCATTGCTATTTTTTCTTTAAGTAACTGATTTATTGCTTGTTTCTTAATCTCATACAAGTGTTTTGGCTGAGGAGCAGTTTTGGCATGTCGATTAATCGTATACAAAGCCTTTGCGATTGTATGTACTTGCTCTTTTTCCAACTTATTCATCCCCCTTTCATCTGATTACTAAAAGCTTGTCTTTATCCTATCGCAAAGTAAAGGTCAGCGCAAGAATAAAAATTAAAAGCGGGGAACCAAAAGCAACTATAATAATGCAACAAAACGAACGATTCAGACATGATCGTTCGGTTTGTTGCCACTATCAATAGCTTATTTTTAGTTGTATTTAAACTGACAAATGAGAATAAAACAAATGAAGCCCTAAATTAGCTTTCATTATTTAACGTGTAAACGTTAATTTCGGGTCTGCATAAGAAACGATATGGCAAACGTGTAGTACCTATTCCTCTGTTAACATATAATAAGAGTTTACCATTATTAATTTTGTATTCACCTTGTACATATTTTTCTGCATATGCAGGTGTATATAGATGACCGATGAACGGTAATCTTACTTGGCCTCCGTGACTGTGACCGGATAATTGTACATCGACAGGATGATTTGCCGTAATGTCTGCATAGTCAGGTTCGTGAGACAGCAGTATTGTGAATAAACTATTATTTGTATTGGCCAATGTTTTATCTAAATCAGGCTTTCCTAGCATTACATCATCAACACCAGCAAGAATAATCTCTTCCTTGTTACTTTTTACGACCGTATGACTATTTTTTAAGAGTTGGAAATCTGCTTGATTCATAATTTCCTTAAGCATGTCCGTACCATAACCACCATGATCGTGATTACCATACACCCAATACTTACCAAATTTCGCCTCTAATCTACGTAACAGGCTAATCAGCCGGCTGTCAGGGACATATTTATCTGGTTCGTCAATTAAGTCACCGGTAAATACAATTAGATCAGGACTTTCGTTGTTTATTTTGTTTACTAATTCTTCCAATTGGTTAAGTGTATAGTGAAAACCAAGATGTGTATCGGAAAACTGGATGATTTTAAATTTATTAAAAGCGGCTGTAATTTTGTCGGAATAGATTTCATGTTCGCTAATTGTTAACGTTTGTGGTTCTAACTCTTTTGCGTAATAGTAAGTGCCGCCTGTTAGGCCTAGAAGTGTAATAATACTCCCGAATGCTTTTTTTAAAAAAGTACGCCTATTCATGCCACTTCCAACCTTTCCTAAATACTAAGGATCTAGTATATCATTTTGTATTATCAATTATTATAAAGTTTAATTATCGTAATTATCAGTTTGTTTTTTGACTTTACTGCTTATTAATTATACTATTGTTAATAATAGCAGAGAAGGGGGATCTTATGGAAAATAAAGCCGTTGTAATCACTGGAAGTTCTAGTGGTATGGGTAAAGCAATGGCAGAACGTTTTGGGATTGAGGGAGCAAATGTAGTTTTAACTGGGAGAAACGAAGAAAAGTTAAGCACAACAAAAAAAGAATTGGAGTTAAAAGCACCCAAAGGAAGTTTTATACACATTCCAATAGATGTTAGGAGACCAGAAGATATTAAAAAAATGGTTGAAGCAACTGTTGATAACTTTGGTACTATTGATCATTTGGTAAATAATGCTGCTGGCAATTTTATCTGCCCCGCAGAAGAATTGTCAATAAATGGGTGGAATTCTGTTATTGATATAGTTTTAAATGGAACTTTCTATTGCAGTAAAGAAGTAGGGAAGTATTGGATTGATCAAAAAAGCAAGGTTCCATTTTGAACATGGTAGCTACATATGCCTGGAATGCAGGAGCGGGCGTAATTCATTCATCAGCAGCTAAGGCAGGCGTGTTAAATATGACCAGAACTCTAGCAGTAGAATGGGGAACAAAGTACGGGATCAGAGTAAATGCTATTGCACCAGGAGCTATTGAGCGAACTGGAGGAGCAGAAAAGCTCTTCGAATCGAAAAAAGCAATGGAGCGTACACTCCAGTCTATACCCATGGGAAGAACTGGCACTCCAGAGGAAATAGCAGAACTGGCTGCGTTTTTGTTATCTGAAAAAGCAGCTTATATTAATGGAGAAGTTATTACAATGGACGGCGGTCAATGGTTGAATAAATTTCCATTTTAAATCATTTATAAATAAGGGTAAATCATCCAAACAGTCACTTGGATGATTTACTTTTACAATAATGCAACTGTATAACTCTTCTACCTTTCTTGCATCTTATACGCGTATAGAACATATATATAATATAGAGGCTTTCAGTGAACTACAGTATAAAAGGCTTCACAATTTGCATACGGAGAATAATTAAAAACAGCTATCACATTCCATATGCTTGAAATTTTCTCCTTCGATTTGTATCGTACAATGGGATATATCAAAATTCTCCGTGATTAGCTCTGTAGCTTCTTTCAATAATTTATCTCTATCTACAGTTTCTTTCACAACAAGGTGGCAACTCATAGCCGGGAAATCGGAAGTTATAGACCATACGTGAAGGTCATGCACTTCTTGTACGCCACTAAATTCCTCTAATTTTTCATATAGCTTGTCAATATCGACACTGGAAGGTTTTCCTTCCATTAGCACATGGGCGGCATCTTTAGTTATTCTAACACCAGAAATAATTATAAGCGTAGCAACAACTGCACTAGCAATAGGGTCTGCGATATTCCAGTTAAATATTAATATGAGAATACCTGCAATTATAGCCCCGATTGACCCCAACAAATCGCCAAATACATGTAAAAGGGCACTTCTTATATTTAAATTTTCCTTAGAATCACCGCGCATTAGAATCCAAGCTACAACGATATTTACTATAAGGCCAATTATGGCAATAACCATCATACTTGCACTGACATTTGGCGGTACAAGAAAACGGTTATATGCTTCATAATATATATACAAGGATATGGCTATAAGTGTAATACCATTTACAAAAGCAGCGATAATTTCAAAACGTTTATAACCATACGTTTTTGAGTAAGATGCTGTTTTTTCACCGATTTTAAACGCTAAAAGACTAAAACCCAAAGCTGCTGCGTCACTAAGCATATGTCCCGCATCTGACAACAGTGCCAGACTGTTGGTAAGGAAACCACCTATAACTTCTACAACCATAAACCCAAAAATAATAATAAAACTCCAAAAAAGCGCAGTTTTATTATTTGTGTGATGTCCATGATCATGACTATGGTTATGTCCCAATTTGAAAACCTCCTGATTTATATATGTTTAGTGTGTTCAATTGCCTGTTCTACCAAATTCATAACATGATGATCGTCTAGTGAATAGTAATATCTGGTTTTTAATCGTCGATGTTTAACAAGAGATAACTGTTTTAAATATTTTAATTGATGCGATATGGTTGACTGGTTCATTTGCAGTTTGTCGGCAATTTCCGTAACAGACTGTTCTCCCGAAAATAATAAATGCAGTATTTTTATACGTGTAGGATCAGACAGTGCTTTAAATGTCTGTGTAACTTCATGAATTAATTGATCCTCAAGCGGATGGTATATTGGCATTATTTAACTCCTTTAATATATGGTCATATGCACATATATTAAAACACACCTCGTGATTTTTCAACTTTTATCTCTTCTATGGTAAACTAAGAATGAGTTACACAGACAAAAAATGGATATACCGAAATGGGTATTACGTGTGTAAAGGGGCGTTTGAATTGAGTATGATACAAGATCAAAGAAATATGCAATTAACTGAAGTTTTAGTAGGAGATTTAATGATTTCTTCAGAAAAAGTTGCACATGTCCAAGTAAATAATCCGTTAGAACATGCATTATTAGTTTTAGTTAAATCGGGATATTCGGCTGTTCCCGTGTTGGACTCCACTTATAAATTAGTAGGTACAATAGGTAAAACGATCATCTTAAATCAAATCTTAGGATTAGAAAGATTTGAATTCGAAAAGTTATCTGCAATGCGAGTACAAGAAGTATTGAATGAAGATATTCCCTGTTTAACAAAGGAAGCGACGTTGATGGAAGGATTAAATGCTGTCATTAATCATCCTTTTGTCTGTGTCGCAGATAAGGAAGGGTATTTTGATGGTATTCTTACTCGAAGAGCAATACTAAAACAGGTAAAGAAAAATATATATACTTCTAAATTTGAATAAGTAAATTTTGAAATCCTTGCTTTAACTTGCAAGGATTTCTATCAATTTAATATTTAATACAATGATTGGTTAATAATTGCGACTCTACTTTTAGTTTGCTAAAGTAGTACATATTAAAATACGAGGAGGAAACAATCTTGAATATGATGGATGCAAATGAAATTATCAGCTTTATTTCTAATAGTAAAAAAAGCACGCCGGTAAAGGTACATATAAAGGGAGAAAACGTTGGCGCCATAGACTTTGGTCAAAACGTTCAAGCCTTTGTGGAGAGTAAAAGTGGTGTGTTATTTGGTGAGTGGAAAGAAATATCTACAATCCTTGATGAAAATAAAGATAGTATTAGTGATTATGTGGTAGAAAATGACCGAAGAAACTCTGCTATTCCATTGCTTGATCTAAAAGGAATTAATGCCCGTATTGAACCAGGCGCTGTTATCCGTGACCAGGTCGAGATCGGAGATGGCTGTGTTATTATGATGGGGGCCATGATTAATATCGGTTCAGTTATTGGTGAAGGCACAATGATCGATATGAATGCTGTTTTAGGCGGACGAGCTACTGTTGGAAAGAACTGCCATATAGGAGCTGGCACGGTTTTGGCAGGAGTTATTGAACCACCATCTGCCAAGCCTGTAGTTATTGAAGATGATGTAGTTATTGGAGCAAATGTAGTAGTACTTGAAGGGGTTACAATCGGAAAAGGAGCAATTGTAGCTGCAGGAGCTATTGTTACAAAAGATGTTGCACCAAACACTTTGGTTGCAGGAACACCAGCAAAAGTGTTAAAAGAGATAGATGAAAATACAAAAACAAAAACAGAAATTAAACAAGAACTTCGTAAACTGGATGATTAAGTAGGCTATAAACATGAAACTTTCCGAACTGCAAAAAATAAGAAGAGACCTTCATCAGATTCCAGAATTAGGGTTTCAGGAAAATAAAACTCAAAGATATTTATTAGATAAAATAGACGCAATGGCCACAGAAAATGTAACAGTTAAAAGATGGAAAACAGGTATTCTAGTAAAAGTAAATGGTTTCTCACCTGATAAAATGATTGGCTTCCGATGTGATATAGACGGTTTGCCAATTACGGAGAAAACAGACTTTACATTTAGCTCTACACACGATGGTAAGATGCATGCATGTGGACATGATTTTCATATGACTATTGCTTTGGGAGCATTGCAAACTATTATAGATCAACCGATAAAAGATGACATGTTGTTTATTTTTCAACCAGCTGAGGAAGGACCTGGTGGAGCGTTACCGATGATGAATTCCAATGAATTTCTAAAATGGAAGCCGGATGTAATTTTTGCGTTACATATAGCTCCAGAACTGCCAGTCGGCACGGTATCCAGTAAACAAGGTTTGCTATTTGCTAATACGAGTGAATTATTTATTGATTTTAAAGGGAAGGGTGGTCATGCCGCCTATCCTCATTTAACAAATGATATGACTGTCGCTGCAAGCAATTTTGTCGTGCAATTACAACAGATAGTTTCCAGAGCAATTAATCCATTGGAAAGTGCTGTTGTAACCATTGGAAAAATGGAAAGTGGTTTTGTGCAGAACGCCATTGCTGAAACAGCTAGGCTGGAAGGTACCATTCGGACACTGAATCCAGAAACAATTCAAATTGTTAAGGATAGAATTGAAAATATGGCTAAAGGTTTTGAAGTAAGCTCTGATTGTACTATTGAAATTGATTATGGCTCTAACTATTATCAAGTTTTCAATCAGAAGAAATACGTAGATATCTTTAACAAAACCATGGAAGCATCAGGTATTCATTATAAAGAGGCAAATGCAGCAATGACTGGCGAGGATTTTGGCTATATGTTAAAAGAAATTCCTGGATTTATGTTTTGGCTTGGCGTAGATTCCTCTTATGGGTTACATCATGCTAAGCTTAATCCAGATGAAAGAGCAATAGAAGTAGGCGTAAAGTCTGTAAGTGCCATGATTCAATCTCTCTCTTTGTAGTCACTGAATATCTTTATGATTAATGAAGAAACTATATATGAATATTCATATATAGGAGGAGATTGAATGGCACGTATAGGTGTAGAAGAAACATTAACGGATGTTAAAGAAGCGTTGATGGAAATGGGACATGAAGTTATTACGCTAAGAAATAGTGATGATGCAGCATATTGTGATTGTTGTGTGATTTCCGGTCAAGATAAAGACGTGATGGGCATGTCAACTACCAGTATAGCAGGTTCAGTTATTAACGCACAGGGACACACGGCTGATGCGATAACACAAATGGTAAATGACAAGCTTCAGTAAAAGGAGAAGGCTTTCTTTCTTAGAGGAAAGCCTTTCTTTCATTCTAGGATAAATACCTGATTGATTAACCACATATGAGCAAACTATTATGATCTTATGCAAAGTAGTTTATTCTAGATTGGAACAACAAATGGTTAGATGTAATTGAGAATAATGAAGGCTTGATTGGCTATGTGTTGTGACAAATGTATGACTTTGTCAGATTATGAAGCCTATTAGTTGAACTTATAAAGAAGATTACTTATAATTAACACTTGATAATAGTTATTATTAATGGAGGGATTTTTCATGGCAGAAAGAATGGTAGGAAAACAAGCACCACGTTTTGAAATGGATGCAGTTATGCCTAACAAGGAATTTGGTAAAGTTAGTTTAGAGGAAAATATGAAAAACGATAAGTGGACTGTTCTATTCTTCTATCCAATGGATTTCACTTTCGTATGTCCAACAGAAATTACTGCAATGTCTGATAGATACGATGAATTTGAAGATTTGGATGCTGAAGTAATCGGTGTTTCCACTGATACAATTCATACACACAAAGCATGGATTAACACTTCCCGTGATGAGAACGGATTAGGTGAGCTTCAATATCCATTAGCTGCTGACACAAACCATGCAGTTTCTCAGGACTATGGCGTTCTTATTGAAGATGAAGGGGTTGCACTTCGTGGCCTATTCATCATTAACCCTGAAGGAGAACTTCAATATCAAACTGTATTCCATAACAATATTGGTCGTGATGTGGATGAAACATTACGTGTGCTTCAAGCACTTCAAACAGGTGGACTTTGCCCTGCAAACTGGAAGCCTGGTCAAGAAACACTTTAAGTTTATGTAACACTTTATATGTTAAAGCATATAAATTTTAAATGATAAAGGAGCTGGTTTGGGAAGAAGATTTCTTACAAATGAAAGAAACTCTCTTTATCTCAACCAGCTTCTTTTACTCTGATCAGCAGGAGGTTTTTAAATGAAGTTAAGAGATCAAATGCCCGAATTAGAAGGCGCAACGGAATGGTTTAATAGTAATCCGATTAAAAAAAATGAGTTAATCGGCAACAAACCAACACTTATCCACTTTTGGTCAGTGAGCTGTGGTTTGTGTAAAGAGGCAATGCCAAATGTGAATGAATTCCGTGATGAATATAAAGATAAGTTAAATGTGATTGCTGTCCACATGCCACGCTCCGAAAAAGATTTAGATTTGGATGACGTTAAGGCAGTAGCAAAAGAACATGATATAACCCAGCCAATCTTTGTGGATAACCAACACAAGCTTACAGATGCATTCGAAAATCAATATGTACCTGCATATTATGTTTTTGATGAAGAAGGAAAGCTTAGACACTTCCAGGCTGGCGGCGGTGGTATGAAAATGCTCCGAAAAAGAGTTAACCGTGTGTTAGGGATTAAATAAATTTTCGAGAAAAAACCTTTGCCTATGCAGGCAAAGGTTTTTTTATTCCTTAAATAGAAATAAAAAAATTTAAAAAATTAAATAAAAACAGTGGAAATTTATTTCGGAAACCGTTATATTAGTTATTATGGAAACATTCGCAAAGGAGGAATAAACTGATTTGGATACTTTTAAAAAACTTAAACAATTTTTATTGGCCTTTTAAGAAGTACTTTTTAACGTCACTAATTTTTTTAATACTGGTTACTTCGATTACTGTAGTATACCCAATTATATTGCAGCAAACGATTGATAATGTAGTGTTAAAAGACCAATATGAATTAATTCCTATTATAGCTGGTTTATTTATTATCCTTATGGCCGTAAAAGGGGTCGCTACATACTTTCATCAATATCTTGGCGATTTATTCGGAATTATATCTGTTTATAAACTTAGGAATAGGCTTTATGAAAAGTTGCAAGTTTTATCTTTTAAATATTACGATAATGCAAAAACAGGAGACCTTATGTCAAGGCTGACCGCGGACGTAGATGGGTTTCGTTTTTTTCTGTCCATGGGGTTTTCAGAATTAATTCGTATCACGTTACTTATTCTTTTCAGTCTTAGTGTTATGTTTTATTATTCCATACCACTGGCCCTAGTGACGATGGCTGCTATGCCGTTCTTAACGATCGTTGTTTTCCGCTTTGATAAGCGAGTACATCCTGCTTTTCGAAAAATAAGGAAGTCATTTGGAAGGCTTAATACTCGAGTACAAGAAAATATCAGTGGCATGAATACAGTAAAGTCTTTGTCAAGAGAAAGTTTTGAGATAGATCGTTTTTCAACAAACAATGATAATTACAGGAAGAACTATTTGGATACTGCTAAAATTTGGGCAAAGTACTTTCCGTTAATGGAACTAATTGGAGATATTTGTGCAGTTGCTCTGTTAGCATTTGGAGGGTACCTTGTAATTACTGGAGATCTTGCTTTAGGGGAATTGGTAGCCTTTTTTAGTTTAGTCTGGTATATTCTCGGTCCCTTAATGAATCTGGGTTTTGTGATTAACCAATTCTCGCAAGCGAAAGCTTCTGGAGAAAGGTTGCTTGAGATATTGGAAGCAAAGGAAGATATTGTAGAGAAAGAAGATGCTATCGATACTTCGATTACCGGGCATGTGACATTTAATAACGTATCTTTAACATATGTGGAAAACGATGATACGGCATTAAAAAATATCTCATTTGATGCGCCTCCTGGGAAAGTTATTGGTTTAATTGGAGCAACTGGTGCAGGTAAAACGAGTATAACACAGTTGATCACTAGATTTTATGAGCCTGAAAAAGGTGAAGTTCTTGTTGATGGTAAGCCTGTTGCGGATTATACATTAAAATCATTACGCAAGGCAATCGGATTTGTATTACAAGAACCATTTCTATTTTCTACTACTATCCGAGAGAATATAGCATACGGAACTCCAGGTATTTCGGAGAGTCAAATTATTGATGCTGCAAAGCGTGCTCAAGCACATGAATTTATTATGGAAATGCCAGAGGGATATGACACCTTGTTAGGAGAAAGAGGAATGGGATTATCCGGGGGGCAAAAACAGCGAATTGCTATTGCGAGGGCGATTTGTATTAATCCAAGTATACTCATCTTAGATGATGCGACTTCAGCAGTAGACATGGAAACAGAATTCAAAATACAGCAGGCATTAAAAGAGGTGATGAAAGAACGAACCTCATTCATAATCGCTCACCGTATTTCCTCATTAAAGCACGCGGATGAAATAATAGTCTTAGAAGATGGCGAAATAGTCGAACGAGGGACTCATGAAACGCTTGTGAATAATAAAGGAACATATCAGCGAATATACGAGATCCAATATCAGGATCGGGAAGAAATCATGTCGGCGACTAATTAAATATAAAGGAGGTTGTATATTTCCATGAGCACGAAAGAGAAGAAAATAAGCCCACATCTTAAAAGGTTTCATTATACCGTAGATTTAGCAATAGAAAAGCCTTTTAATTGGAAGCAACTATGGCGCTTGCTTGTTTACTTGAAGCCTTATTCAAAAACGTACTTACCTGGGGCTATAATAGCGATGCTGGTATCAACTGCTGTCAGGTTAATTGTCCCGATTCTAATTGGTAAGGTTGCTATTGACATAGCGATAAAAAATAGTGATACGACGATGCTCACATACTTGGTAATTGGAATAGCTATCTTATATATATTAAGCTATATAGGTAATACATTTCGGATAAAATGGGTAAATATACTAGGTCAAAATGTTATTTATGACTTGCGACATCATTTATTTTCCCATGTGCAGCGTTTATCACATCGTTTCTTTGATACACGCTCAGCAGGATCCATTTTAGTGAGAATAATGAATGATATTAACTCATTACAAGAACTATTTACCAATGGAATAATTAATTTGTTAATGGATGTAGTAATGTTAACAGGTATTATTGTAATTCTCTTTGTACTAAGTCCTAAGCTAGCGATAGCTATTATGGTGGTTATCCCACTGATGTTCTATATTTCCACTAAACTAAGAAGAAACATTCGAAAATCCTGGCAGCAAGTGCGTATTCAGCAATCTCGGATGAATTCTCATTTGAATGAAGGACTACAAGGAGTTAGGATCACCCAATCCTTTTCCCAAGAGGAAGAAAATGCAGAATTCTTTAATGGTTTAAATTGGGATAACTTTAATAGCTGGCGCGAAGCCACGAAGAAGAGCGCAATGTTTCGCCCATTTGTAGAAATGAGTAATGCGCTAGGTACGGTGATTCTGATTTCTTATGGAGCACATCTAATAATACTTGGGCCAGCAAATGGAGGTATTGAAATTGGTACATTTGTAACTTTCGCTTTCTTTCTGGGAATGTTCTGGGAACCAATTTCTCGATTGGGTCAAATGTATAATCAATTGTTAATGGCGATGGCTGCATCTGAAAGAATATTTGAATTCTTGGATGAACAACCTAATGTGAAAGAAAAAGAAAACGCCCATCGGTTTAAAACAATGGAAGGTACTATTGAGTTTGATAAAGTAAGATTTGCTTATAATGAAAAACGAATTGCTCTCCATGATATATCCTTAGAAATTAAGAAAGGCCAAACGGTTGCACTTGTTGGCCATACTGGTAGTGGTAAGTCCACAATTGCGAATTTGATCAGTCGTTTTTATGATCCCACCCAAGGGCAGGTGAAGATTGATGGGTATGATCTACAGGATGTCAATGTAAACAGTCTACGACAAAAAATCAGCGTAGTGTTACAGGATACGTTCATTTTTTCTGGGACGATAATGGAAAATATTCGCTTTGGTCAACCAAATGCTTCAAATGAAGACGTGATCGAGGCGGCCAAGGTAGTAGGCGCAGATGGGTTTATACAACGGTTGGCTAATGGTTATTATACAGAGGTAGAAGAAAGAGGAAATATCTTATCTGCTGGAGAAAGACAATTATTATCTTTTGCACGTGCATTATTAGCTGACCCTAGTATTCTAATTTTGGATGAAGCTACTGCCAGTATTGATACTGAAACAGAAGTGAAAATACAACAGGCGCTGGCAAAACTACTTAAGGGTAGAACAGCAATAATAATTGCCCATAGACTATCAACGATCCGGGAAGCAGACACAATATTTGTATTGGAAAACGGAAAGATACTTGAAAGAGGTAGTCATTCAGATTTAATGAAGAAGCAAGGGGAGTATTTTGGTCTAGTGAAATCTCAATTCCAGATGTTGGATGCAATATAGGTTAAAATTCATTTTAAGGAGCAGCAGACAGTTGCTCCTTTTTGCGTTTCTCATGTATGATAGACCTATCATACATATTAATGGAGGAAGCAGGATGAAACGAGACTTTGCGGTAATTGGATTAGGCCGGTTTGGTGGTAGTATTTGTCGCGAATTAAGTATGGAAGGCATGGAAGTCTTGGCAATTGATAATGACGAAGATAAAGTGAATGAATATAAGAACATTGCTTCACACGCCGTGATTGCAGATTCAACAGATGAAGTTTCACTAAAAGAATTGGGTATTAAAAATATTGATCATGTTATTGTAGCGATTGGAGATAATATTCAGGCTAGTATTTTAACGACTGTTATTCTTACAGATCTTGGAATCAAAAAAATAACAGTTAAGGCTCAAAATGATTATCACGAAAAAATATTGAATAAAATTGGTGCTGATCATGTTGTGCATCCAGAAAGAGATATGGGAAAGAGAATTGCCCACAATATTATTTCAAATAATATACTGGATTACCTGGAACTTTCTGATGACCACAGTATTGTGGAAGTGAAAGCTGGTAATAAAATGGTTGGGAAAACTCTTATTGACTTGGATATCCGTGCCAATTACGGTTGTAACGTTGTTGCTATAAAACAAGGAAAGGAAATCAATGTATCGCCAAGTGCTGAGGATGTTTTAAAAGAAGATGATGTGCTTATTGTTATTGGTGCTGATAAAGACATATCTCGTTTTGAAAAACACTTGGTAATCGATGATTAATTATACATAAGTTAACAAACCCTTTTTCTTATCGAAGAGAGGGTTTTTTTATATGTAATTAAGGTAATAGAACATAGTAGACGTTATATTAGATTTAAGGAAAGGATGCATTCTAATGCAGAAGAGAACAGGTGAAATAGTAACAGATCTACTACAAGAATGGGATATTAACCATATTTATGGGATGCCAGGCGATTCCATTAATGAGCTAATCGATGACTTACGAAAAGAAGAAAAAAATATTAATTTCATTCAAATTCGTCATGAAGAAGTAGGTGCATTAGCTGCTAGTTCTTATGCAAAGCTCACAGGCAATATTGGTGTTTGTCTTTCGATAGCAGGACCTGGTGCTGTGCACTTGTTAAATGGGTTGTATGACGCTAAATTAGACGGAGTACCTGTATTGGCTCTCGTAGGTCAAGTTACAAATGAACAAGTAGGTACAAACGCATTTCAAGAAATAAATCTTGCTAGGATGTTCGATGACGTAGCTGTATTTAATGAACAAGCAACTTCTTCAGAACAACTGCCTGACTTATTAAATATGGCAATCCGTACGGCTTATGCTAAGAAAGGACCTGCTGTATTAGTTGTCCCTGACAATCTATTTGCAGAGCAACATAAGCTGGATAAACCACTAACTGCTCCAACCTATAAAGAACCATTAGTACAGCCTGATCAACAAGCAATATCAAAAGCAGCAGAACTAATTAATCAATCAGAGAAACCAATTATACTCGCAGGAAGGGGAGTAAAGGGAGCAAGTAAAGAATTGCTCCAATTTGCTGAGAAAATTAAATCTCCTATAGTACTAAGTCTTCTGGGAAAAGGAGTAATCCCCGATCATCACGAATTAAATCTTGGACAACATGGTCAAATAGGAACAAAGCCTGCATTTGAAGCTATGATGGAAAGTGATTTATTAATTTTAGTTGGCACCACCTTTCCATATAGAGACTTTTTACCAGATAATGCGAAGGCAATCCAAATTGAAATGGATCCAGGGAAATTGGGAGACTTTTATCCAATTAATGAGGGTCTTGTAGGGGATTGCAATCGAATCCTTCCCCAGCTTCAATTATTGGTTGAGGAGCATGATGAGCGTTCATATCTGCAAAAATACCAGAAAAAAATGAAAGCTTGGCATACACACATTCTTAAAACAAAAAAAGAACAACATGAGCCACTTCAGGCTCCACAAGTGATGTATGCATTAGAAGATGTAGTTAAAAAGGATGCCATTGTTGCAGTTGACGTAGGCAATGTAACAGTCTGGACAGTACGCTATTTTCCATTCGTTAACCAACAGTTCCTTATTTCTGGTAGGTTGGCAACAATGGGGGCAGGTTTACCAGGGGCGATTGCTTCACAAGTTGCTTATCCTGATAAGCAGGTTGTTGCTATTTGTGGAGATGGAGGCTTCACCATGGTAATGCATGATTTTGTCACTGCAGTAAAATATAATTTACCTATCAAAGTAATTATATTAAATAATAGCAAAATAGGAATGATTAAATATGAACAGCAAGAGATGGGGCATATAAATTACAATACTGAACTTGGAGAAATGGACTTTGCTGCTTTTGCAGAAGCGTGCGGCGGAGAAGGGTATCGAATTACTGCAGGTGATGATATAAATACAAAAATGCAACAGGCATTTCTTTCAGACAGACCAGCAATTATTGATGTAGAAATTGAGAATATTGCTCCTTTACCGGGTAAAATCACCTATAATCAGGCAGTAAACTATAGTCAGTTTATGATAAAAAACTTTTTTCAAAATAAGAAAGTGGAATTCCCTGACATAAACCAGGTGATTCAGCGATTATAATAGCTCAAATTTTAAGTGATACCCAAACGTTAGAGCCGCATAAAAAGACACGAACATCAATTTGTTCGTGTCTTTTTCTATATTTATACTTCCATTATGATTGGTAATACCATTGGTCGACGCTTAGTTCTCTCATATAAGAAAGGAGCGATTGTATCCGTAATCTCATTTTTGATCTCTGACCATTGTGTCGTTTTTCTTTCCATCACTTTATTCAAATGTTTAGCAACAAGTTTCTGTGCTTCATTAATTAAGTCCTCAGATTCTCGCATATATACGAAGCCACGAGATATAATATCAGGCCCTGATGCAATTTTAAATTCTTTCATATTAATACTAACTACTACAATAACCAGACCTTCTTCAGATAATATTCTTCGATCTCGTAACACGATGTTTCCTATATCGCCAATGCCGCTTCCATCTACATAAACGGAACCGGAAGGGATTTTCCCTGCAATAGCCGCACTATCTTTACCCAGTGCTAAAACATCTCCATTGTCCATAACAAAGGATTGTGATGGGTCTACATCACAAGCAGCGGCAAGTTTAATATGCTCTTTAAGCATTCTGTATTCCCCGTGTATTGGTAAGAAATATTTCGGCTTAATTAGTCTGAGCATTAACTTTTGTTCTTCCTGGCTTCCGTGACCAGATGTATGGATGTTGCTTAGTTTGCCATGAATAACATCTGCGCCTGCACGATACAATTTATTAATTGTTCTACCAACACTTACTGTATTCCCAGGGATTGGTGAAGAGGAAAATACAACGGTGTCTCCAGGGATAATCTGAATTTGTCTATGTGTCCCGTTCGCAATTCGAGAAAGGGCAGCCATTGGTTCCCCTTGAGAACCAGTACATAAAATTGTTACCTCCTGGGCTGGAAAACGATTAATTTGATTCGCTTCAATGAACGTATCTTTAGGAGCTTGGATATAACCTAGTTCTTGTCCAAGATTAATTGCTGATTCCATGCTACGACCAAAGACAGCTACTTTTCGATTATGTTTGACAGCAGCTTCTACTACTTGTTGTAACCGATATATATTAGAGGCAAAGGTAGCAAAGATCAATCTTCCATCTACTCTACTGAATATATCATTTATACTATCGCCAACAACTCGTTCGGACATGGTAAAGCCCGGAACTTCACTATTGGTACTATCTGAAAGTAAGCAAAGTACGCCTTCTTTGCCTATTTCTGCCATTTTGGTTAGATTAGCGGGCTCTCCTACAGGGGTGAAGTCGAATTTAAAATCACCAGTGTGTACAATGTTACCGGGAGGGGTTTTAACTACAATACCAAATGAATCAGGAATACTATGAGTTGTCCTGAAGAAACTAACGGATGTTTTACGGAATTTAATAATATCGTCTTCTTTAATTGGGTTTAATTTCGCATTTCTTAATAAACCATGTTCCTCAAGTTTATTACGAATTAAGCCGAGTGCGAGTTTACCGGCATATATAGGCACATTAATTTCACGGAGAAGATAGGGGATCCCCCCAATATGGTCTTCATGTCCGTGAGTTACAAACAATCCTTTTATTTTATCTTGGTTTTGCACCAAATAGGTATAATCAGGGATGACATAATCAATTCCCAATAGTTCATCTTCTGGGAATTTGATACCGGCATCAATTAGAATAATCTCATCCTGAAATTGAACACCATACGTGTTTTTACCAATTTCTCCGAGACCTCCAAGTGCAAATACTGCTGCTTGATCATTTTTTACAAACTTCATTGTCTATACATTCTCCAATTTAAAATCTTCGGATTGCTTTTCATATTCCAGATGTGCCTGATCCAGTTCATGAACATACTCAATATTATAATTACGATCACTTAATTTAGACCGAACTTCCCGCACAGACTCGGCTTCTACATAGGTACTTAATGTTCTTTCACGAACAGGTATTTCACCAGGTAATTCCTGATATAAAACTTTAAAAATCATCTCATCTCTCCTATCAATTTTCCATTTCTATTTTATTATAAAAATTACATATAGCTATTTATCCGTTATTATTAATATTGTTAGTTAATTCCGTACTCCCACTTTAACAACTTTCCCCTTAGCGATTGGTACTCTTATTGGCAGTCTTTCTCACAAGTTGTAGGTACTCGTCCTTGGCCTAAAAAATCTTTCCAACGTTTCTTTAGCTTTTCTTTTAGGCGTTTTAACATGGGGACATACAGCTCCTTTCATATATTAAGAAAAGCAGCAAAACATTCTACCGTCCAATCCCTCTTATTTATAGTATAGTATGATTTAAGGAATTTTGAAATAAAAATACATTATTTATAGAAATATTTTTTTTGCATCGTATACTGAACTTTAGTTAAATCATTGTTATACTTATTTTTTTACAGAGAGTAGATTCTTATACATTATTTAAAAAGGAGTTAATAATTATGAAAAAAATTGTCTTTTTTGATATAGATGGGACACTTTTGAATCACGATAAAGAGATTCCCACGTCGACGAAGCTAGCTATTGATGAATTAAAAAGAAATGATGTTTATGTCGCCATTGCTACGGGAAGGGCTCCCTTTATGTTTGCTTCGCTAAGGGAAGAGCTCGGTGTTGATACTTTTGTCAGCTTTAATGGTCAATATGTCATGTTCGAAGGAAAGGTTATATATGAAAACCCTCTGGGGCAAAAAGAATTAACAATGCTTTATGAGCAAGCATCCACCAAAAACTTCCCAATGGTCTTTATGAATGAGAAAGAAATGAAAGCTTCTGAAAAGGAACATCCTTTTATCAGTAAAAGTCTTGGTAGTTTAAAACATGATTATCCGGAGGTTGACCTTACATTTAAGGATAAACATAAAATATACCAGGCATTATTATTTTGTGAGGAAAACGAAGAAGTTCCATTTATTCCAAAAGATGATGCTTTTCACTTTATTCGCTGGCATGATTACTCATGTGACGTTTTGCCTGGGGGAGGCTCCAAAGCAGTCGGAGTAAAAAAAATTGTGGAAGCAAGTGGATTAAAACTCGAGAACTCTCTTGCTTTTGGAGACGGGCTTAATGATATCGAGATGATAAAGGAAGTAGGTACCGGCGTGTCCATGGGAAATGGTGTACCTCCTCTTAAAAAAGTTGCAGATTATGTAACGGATGAAGTAGATCAAAACGGGATATACAACGGGTTAAAACATTTAGGGCTTATCTAAGAAGGATTTACAAAAGAACAAAGCGAAGCTATTTTGATATCGAAATAGCTTCGCTTTACATTTGTTTAGAGAACTATATAATTTAGAACCTATCGGTAATGTCCGTATTTTGGATATTTCTATTCAACTGGTTTAGCATTATCAGGAACTAAAAAAGGGTTCTCTTTATTAATATGATCATAAAACATGATCCCATTAAGATGGTCGATTTCATGCTGTACCACGATGGCAGCATAACCTTTTAACCTCAATTTAATTGGGTTGTTTTCATTATCAATTGCTTTTACAGTAATTCTGGTATTACGAGGGACATAACCTTCCACATTTCGGTCAACAGACAAGCAACCTTCTCCTGATGATAGGTAAGATTTTTCTACTGAATGGCTAACTATTTTCGGATTTGCAAGACCATAGCTGTATTGCTTTCCTGCTGGGTCTTCAAAATGAACAGCAATTAAGCGTTTGTTAATCCCTAATTGTGGAGCGGCTAACCCTACTCCGGCACGTAAGTTATATTTAGCAGCTATTTCTTCATCTTGGCTGTTTTTTAAAAATGTAAGCATATCATTTAATAGTGTTTTATTTTCTTTATTTAAGGGTGTTTCTACATTTTCAGCTACCGTTCTCAATGAGGTATGCCCTTCACGCACAATGTCTTTCATCGTTATCATTTCTTGCCACTCCCATTTCTTTTCATTTGAACTTGTTTCCTATTTTATCATAACATGTCCTTATTAATCATAGATTTTAAATAGAACCATCTATCATTTTAATTAGACAGGCTATTACTTATTCTATGTTATACTAAAAAAACAACCAGGATTTTTAGGAGGTACTATGGAATGAAACGTTTACAAACAATAGGCTTTATCCTTGTTATATGCTTGATTTTATTAACTTCTTGCAGTGGAAAGAGTACAGAAGAAAAAATCCACAGTCAATTGGAAGAAGCAGTGAATAAGGAAGAAGTTTTTGAAGAACAACAAGAACCAATTACAGATTTAGAAAAGAAAGAACAGGAATTATATAATCAGATTATTGATTTGAGTATGGATGATTTTGATAAAATTAAAAATTTGTCAGAGAAAGCTATAAATGTAATTAATGAGCGCTCAGATAAAATTGCATCTGAAAAAGACAGTATGGAATCTTCAAAAGAAGCATTTAAACAAGCGGAAGAGCTTATTAGTAAATTGAAGGATTCTAAATTAAAGAAAAAAGGTCAAGAATTAGTTAAAGTAATGAATAAACGGTATGATGCCTACTCTAAACTAAATAAAGCATATAATACGTCCTTAAAGTTGGAAAAAGAAATGTACAACATGTTGCAGAAGGAAGATATTGAGCAAAAAAAATTAACTAATAAAATAGAGAGTATTAATCAAAGTTACGAAAAAGTATTAAACAATAACAAAAAGTTCAATGAATACACTGTTGAATATAATGCAATCAAAAAAGACTTTTATAAATTGGCAGAGATGGATGTTAACTACGAGGATAATCCTGCTGGAGATGATTCAGCTGAGTAAGAAAAATTTTAAAGATTGGAACTGTATCTTAACAAAGATGCAGTTTTTTTGTTGTATTAGTACAGTTTGTGCGAAACTATATAACAGAGAATAGACCTTTCGGTAAGTGTTTTTCTAATTAAATTAGCAAGAAGCCAAAGTGTTTGACCAAAGATATTATGTAAGATAGGATGGGTATAGGTATTTATTGTACTAATTAATTTCCCTTGATTTATGTAACAGTTTGGATTATCTTAGAAGATGATTAGAATAAATCAAGAAAGGGTACAAGAATAAGTAGGAGTTATGCAGTTTTTTTGTAGTTTTGGGAAGGATAGAAAAGATTACAATTATTAAGCTATAAGGAAAGGAAGAGGTGAACTATTTTGAAACACGTATTGGAAAGTGTTGAAAGTCAGTTCGAAATGTTCCAGATTCTTAATGAAAATGGAGAAATAATTAATAAAGATGATATGCCTGATCTGTCTGATGAGGATTTAAAAGAACTCATGCGTAGAATGGTATATACTCGTATATTGGATCAACGGTCTATTGCTTTAAACCGTCAAGGCCGCTTAGGATTTTATGCTCCTACTGCAGGTCAGGAAGCTTCTCAGCTTGGAAGTCAGTTTGCGTTGGAAAAAGAAGACTTTATTCTTCCAGGTTATCGTGATGTGCCACAATTGATTTGGCATGGTTTACCACTATATCAAGCATTCCTTTTTTCAAGAGGTCACTTCCATGGGAATCAAATGCCTGAAGGTGTAAATGCATTGAGTCCACAAATTATCATAGGTGCTCAATATGTACAAACAGCAGGTGTAGCACTCGGAATGAAAAAACGTGGTAAAAAATCTGTAGCAGTTACCTATACTGGAGATGGTGGGACATCTCAAGGGGACTTCTACGAGGGAATAAACTTTGCTGGAGCTTACAAAGCGCCTGCACTATTCTTTGTTCAAAATAACTATTTTGCTATTTCTGTACCTGTTGAAAAACAAACAAATGCCAAGACGCTTGCGCAAAAATCAGTTGCAGCGGGTATCGAAGGTATTCAAGTAGATGGAATGGATGTTCTTGCAGTATATGCAGTCACAAAGCATGCTCGTGAGCGAGCAATTAACGGTGAAGGTCCAATGCTTATCGAAACACTTACTTATCGTTACGGTCCACACACAATGGCTGGTGACGATCCAACCCGTTATCGTACAGAAGACTTGGATAATGAATGGGAAAAGAAAGATCCGCTAGTTCGTTTCCGTACCTTCTTAGAAAGCAAAGATTTATGGTCAGAAGAGGAAGAAAATAAGGTTATTGAACAAGCGAAAGATGATATTAAAAAGGCTATAAAGAAGGCCGATGAATATCCAAAACAGAAAGTTACTGATCTTATCGGCAATATGTTTGAAGAACTTCCAGTAAACTTGCAGGAGCAAATGGAAGAATACAAAGAAAAGGAGTCGAAGTAAATCATGGCACAAATGACAATGATTCAAGCAATAACTGACGCAATGCGCACTGAATTAAAAAATGATGAAAATGTGTTGGTTTTTGGAGAAGACGTTGGCCAAAATGGTGGCGTGTTCCGTGCGACAGAAGGGCTACAAGATGAATTCGGAGAAGAACGTGTATTTGACACTCCTCTAGCCGAATCAGGCATTGGTGGTCTTTCCATTGGTCTGGCATTACAAGGATATCGACCAGTGCCGGAAATTCAATTCTTCGGCTTTGTGTATGAAGTAATGGACTCCATTAGTGGACAAATGGCTAGAATGAGATATCGTTCTGGTGGAACACACACTCAACCAATTACCATCCGTTCACCATTTGGTGGAGGAGTTCATACTCCAGAGCTTCACGCAGACTCATTGGAAGGGTTGATTGCTCAGCAACCTGGGATTAAAGTTGTTATCCCTTCAACACCTTATGATGCAAAAGGACTTTTAATTTCATCTATCAGAGATAATGACCCTGTTCTTTTCTTAGAGCATATGAAATTATATCGTTCCTTCCGTGGAGAAGTACCAGAAGAAGAATATACAGTCGATTTAAGTAAAGCTGATATTAAAAGAGAAGGTAAAGATGTAACATTAATAGCCTATGGAGCAATGGTCCACGCTTCTTTAAAAGCAGCAGAAGAGATGGAAAAAGACGGAATTGATGCGGAAGTAGTTGACCTACGTACTGTATCTCCAATTGATATTGATACCATAATCGAATCTGTAAAGAAGACAAACCGTGTAGTAGTTGTACAAGAAGCTCAACGTCAAGCTGGAATAGCTGCAAACATAGTAGCTGAAGTACAGGAAAGAGCTATTTTACATTTGGAAGCACCAGTACTTCGTGTAACTGCACCTGATACTGTTTATTCTTTTTCCGCTGCAGAGGAAGTATGGCTACCAAACCACAAGGACATTATAGAAAAAGTAAATCAAGTAATGAACTTTTAATAAAAAGAACAGGAGGTCGTCATAATGGCATATGTGTTTAAATTGCCTGATATTGGTGAAGGAATCCATGAGGGTGAAATTGTAAAATGGTTTATCAAAGAAGGCGATGAAGTTAAAGAAGATGATGTTTTATGTGAAGTGCAAAATGATAAAGCTGTCGTAGAAATTCCATCTCCTGTGGACGGTACTGTCAAAAAACTGCATGTAGATGAAGGTACAGTTGCGGTTGTTGGTGATTCGTTGATTACATTCGATGCTGAAGGTTATGAATCTGACGAACCGGAAGAAGAGGAACAAAAGGAGTCAGAAGAGAAACCGTCTGAAGATAGCAAAAAAGAGGAAGACAAGAAAGAAGAGAAGAAAGAAGAGAAGACTTCTTCATCAAAAGAGGAAAAGTCTGATGCTTCAAGTTCAGATGAACGAGTAATTGCTATGCCATCCGTACGCAAGTATGCTCGCGATAATGAAGTGGAGGTTCATAAAGTTACTGGTTCAGGGAAAAATGGCAGGGTTCTTAAAGAAGATGTTGATAAGTATCTTAGCGGAGATCAAGCCCTAACTAGTGAAAAAGAAGAACAAAGTGAAGCAGAGGCTACTGCAAGTTCATCACAACAAGCTGCTGCCGCACCTAAAGGGGAATATCCTGAGTCACGCGAAAAAATGAGCGGTATTCGTAAAGCAATTGCAAGTGCAATGGTTAATTCGAAAACGAAAGCTCCTCATGTTACTCTAATGGATGAGGTTGATGTAACTGAGCTTGTAGCACATCGCAAAAAGTTCAAAGCTGTAGCTGCTGAACAGGATATTAAATTAACTTATCTCCCATATGTAGCTAAGGCACTTGTTTCTGCTTCGAAGAAATTCCCTATTTTAAATGCAGCAGTGGATGATGAAACGAACGAAATTATTCACAAGCATTACTATAATATTGGTATTGCAGCGGACACTGAAAAAGGGTTGCTAGTTCCAGTAGTTAAAGACGCCGATCGTAAATCTATTTTTGCTATTTCACAGGAAATTAATGAATTGGCAGAAAAGGCTCGAAGTGGTAAACTAACATCTGAAGAGATGAAGGGTGCATCAAATACAATTACAAATATTGGTTCTGCAGGTGGCCAATGGTTTACACCAGTTTTAAATTACCCAGAAGCAATTATTTTAGGCATTGGACGTATTGCCGAGAAGCCAATTGTACGTGATGGAGAAATTGTAATTGCACCAGTTCTTGCATTATCACTAAGCTTTGATCATCGCATTGTTGATGGAGCAACAGCACAGCTAGCTCTAAATCAAATAAAGCGACTATTGAACGATCCACAATTAATTATGATGGAGGCGTAAGTTATGGTAGTAGGAGATTTTCCAATTGAAGTAGACACAATGGTAGTTGGAGCAGGACCAGGTGGTTACGTAGCGGCTATTCGTGCTGCACAGCTTGGCCAAAAAGTTACCATTGTAGAAAAGGGGACCCTTGGTGGTGTATGCCTTAACGTTGGCTGTATCCCATCAAAAGCACTTATTCAAGCTGGACATTTAACAGAGTACGCTCATGGAAACGAAGAATTAGGAATTAAGTCAGAAAACGTAACAGTTGATTTTTCTAAAGTCCAAGAGTGGAAAGGAAAAGTAGTAAATAAACTAACATCAGGTGTTGAAGGTCTTTTAAAAGGTAATAAAGTTGATATCATTAAAGGCGAGGTTTATTTTGTAGATAAAAATACAGCCAAAGTGATGGATGAAAAAAATTCTCAGACCTATACGTTTAACAACTGTATTATTGCTACTGGTTCAACACCTATAGAAATACCAGGATTTAAATTCTCTGAGCGTGTCCTTGATTCAACCGGAGCATTAAATCTAAACGAAATTCCTAAGAAAATGGTTGTTATCGGTGGAGGTTATATTGGTACCGAGCTTGGCACAGCTTATGCTAATTTCGGCACTGAGGTAACTATACTAGAAGGTACAAAAGATATCCTTGGCGGATTTGAAAAGCAAATGACTCAAACTGTTAAAAAGCGCTTGAAGAAAAAAGGCGTAAAAATTATTACTGAAGCAATGGCAAATGGCGCTGAAGAAACTTCAGATGGTGTCAAAGTGACGTATGAAGCTAAAGGAAAAGAAGAAACAATCGAGGCAGATTATGTACTTGTTACTGTAGGCCGCCGTCCTAATACAGAAGAAATTGGGCTTGAGCAAGTTGGCATAGAAAAAGACGATAAAGGCCGTATTAAAATTGATAAACAATGTCGTACTTCTGTAGACAATATCTATGCAATCGGTGATATTGTTGAAGGAATGCCTCTTGCGCATAAAGCTTCGTATGAAGGTAAGGTTGCTGCAGAAGCAATTAGTGGAGAAAAATCTGAAGTTGATTATATCGGAATGCCTGCAGTTGTATTCTCTGATCCTGAACTGGCTACTGTTGGTTATTCAGAAAAAGATGCAAAAGATGCAGGTTACAAAGTGAAAGCTTCTAAATTCCCGTTTGCCGCAAACGGTCGTGCTCTATCTCTAAATAATAGTGATGGTTTTATGAAACTAATCACTCGTGAGGAAGACGGATTAGTAATTGGTGCTCAAATTGCTGGACCTAATGCAAGTGATATGATTGCCGAATTAGGATTGGCAATTGAAGCAGGAATGACAGCTGAGGATATTGCACTTACTGTTCACGCACATCCTACCCTTGGCGAGATTACTATGGAAGCAGCTGAAGTAGCTTTAGGTACACCTGTTCATATGATGAAATAAAAAAAGGAGCGAAATGCTCCTTTTTTTAGTGGGTTTTTATCATTTTTCGACAGAAGACTCCCTCTTCAATCGTGTAAATGGCGAAGCCCAACGATAAGGGGGAGATGAATGTCGTTAGGTGTTAGCCAAAACTTTCCTAAACATGGTATAATAGGAACACAAGTTCCTAAAGGGAATGAGGTGGAAACAATGTTAGTCAACAAAGCATATAAATTCCGTATCTATCCAAATAAAGAACAAGAAATCATAATCGCAAAGACGACTGGTTGCTCTCGTTTCGTATTTAACAGTTTTTTAGCACTTTGGAACGATACATATAAGAAAACAGGCAAAGGATTAACTTATAATTCTTGTTCTGCCGAGTTAACAAAATTAAAAAAGGAACTCGTATGGCTAACCGAAGTTGATAGCATTGCCCTTCAATCATCCTTGAGAAATCTTGCTGATTCATATACAAGATTCTTCAAGGAACAAAATAAAGCACCACGCTTCAAGTCTAAAAAGAACCCTATTCAGTCTTATACAACAAAGCATACAAATGGGAATATTGAAGTCATTGACAACAAAATTAAGTTGCCGAAACTAGGTCTTGTTCGCTTTGCCAAAAGTCGTGAAGTGCATGGCCGTATCCTTAATGCAACTGTTAGACTAAATCCTAGTGGCAAATACTTTGTATCCATTCTAACTGAAACAGAAGTACAACCATTAGAGAGAACGGATTCATCTATTGGCATAGACTTAGGTATCACTGACTTTGCTATTCTTTCTGATGGTCACAAGATTGACAATAATAAGTTCACATCAAAAATGGAAAAGAAACTGAAACGTGAGCAGCGAAAGCTCTCAAGACGTGCATTACATGCTAAAAACAATGGCATTGACCTTTTTGATACAAAAAACTATCAGAAACAAAAACGTAAAGTTGCTAGATTATACGAAAAAGTAATGAACCAACGTGATGATTTTCTTAACAAGTTAAGTACAGAAATAATCAAAAACCACGATATTGTCTGTATTGAGGACTTGAATACTAAAGGAATGTTACGCAATCATAAGTTGGCAAAATCAATCTCTGACGTGTCATGGTCTGCTTTTGTAACAAAAATAGAATACAAAGCAAAATGGTATGGAAAAACAATCGTAAAAATAAGCAGATGGTTTCCGTCTAGTCAGATATGTTCCAATTGCGGTCATCAAGATGGCAAGAAGTCTCTTGAAATAAGGGACTGGACTTGTTCTGTTTGTAATGAACATCACGATAGAGATATAAATGCCAGCAAAAACATCCTAGCAAAAGGCTTAAAAACCTTAGACTTGGCTTAAACAAAAATATAGAACCGTAGGAACTACGGGAATAGCTTGGTCAATAAGAGAAACCTCTGTTGGCAAAGAAATACGCTAACAAGTACGCTCTGTTCCCAAGAATCTCCCACTTCAAACAACCCGAGAGGGTGTTAAGTGGTGAGTAGTTCAATTTACTATAAACTTCTCCAATGTATTCACTATCTTTGATTTATCTTGCTCTCCTGAAAGCCGTGATAGAGTTCGACCGTTTTTACTAATAATCAAGGTGGTGTCCTCGATTTTTGATAGTTGATCAGCTTCCTCTTTACTAATTTCTTCTGTCTGTATATTCTTAAAAGCAGCCGGATGCTTTGCTTTTAATTCAATTAATGCATCAATATACAGATTTTTATTATGCTCACTTGTAGCATCGGAAAATAGAGATATATGATAATCAAAAGGCTGAAAAGTAACTACATCTATAACGTTGCTATTTGATCTACCACAGCCTGTAGATGATATTAGAATAAATATAATTATAGCTAGAAATTTAATTTTCATGGTAACACTCCCTCTTGGGAAAGAATAGTAAAAATATTTATTATCGTATAGTTTTAGTTTAGCAAATATATATATCTTTTTTGGGCGTGTTACCAGATAGTAAAACAAAAGAAATCTGATTGTTTTATTAGTAATATGCCTGTTTCATAAAAAGGTTATATTTTAAATTATTTTCTTTTTGACTTATACTTATATGTATAAGGACATCATAGGGGAGGCAGAAGAATGCAAAGAATAGGAGCAGTAATTTTCATTGTAGTCGCTATGGTTTTATTGCCAGCATGTAGCAACACGTCTAAAGAAAGTGCTCAGGAAAATAACGCTGACCAAAAGGAAAATGAGCAGCGTGCAGATCAAAAATCTGAGAGTGAAAAAAAAGAAAAGGAAAAGGAAGAAAAAGAATCAGCGGAAGTATCACAGGAAGTGAAAGAACCTAAGTATAAAGTAACAGAAAATGCTTCGATTGTACCTATCGATAATGCTGAGGAAAAAGTTGTACTAGTTACAATCGATGATGCACCTGATAAGTATTCATTGGAAATGGCCAATACATTAAAGGAACTAGGTGTGAATGCTATATTTTTTGTGAATGGCCATTTTATTGAGTCAGAAGAAGGTGCTCAAAAGCTAAAGAAATTACACGAGATGGGCTTTATTATTGGCAATCACACGAAAACGCACGCAAATCTTAAGAAAATATCAAAAGGAGCGCAACGAGAAGAAATTATATCTGTAAGTGATCGAGTAGAGGAAATTATCGGAGAACGGCCATTATTTTTCCGTGCCCCTCATGGAGCAAACACTGATTATTCGAGAGAATTGGTTGCTGAAGAAGGTATGACATTAATGAATTGGACTTATGGCTACGATTATTTTGAACCATATATGGATGCCAATAAATTAGAGCAAGCTATGATCAGTGGAGAAGGTCCTGAGGTAGGAGTAGACTATTCTTTGCTTAAACCAGGAGCGAACCTATTAATGCATGACAGAGAATGGACGAATAAGGCACTGCCTGGAATCATTAAAGGACTGCGTGATAAAGGATATCAAATGGTGGATCCTGCATTAATTAAAACAAAAGATATGTAACGTATCCCTGCAGTTGGGCAGATTGTTTAGCTAATAATCGTCCTATTGCAGGTTTTTTGTTTACAAAAAAATTCTTATATAGCAATGATTATTCAATGCTGCGGGAAATATATAAACTGCGACGTAACTAAGAATATAGAGGCTGCGTAAATCACCGCTACGGGGAAATATTCCGCTTTCCGCGGGCGGCTGATGAGCCTCGGGCCAACACGATGTTGGTCATGAAGGCGTTGCGACAGGACGTCGCGACTTTAGCCTTCCAACCCCTATACTGCGTTTCGGGGTCTCATCGAGGCCTCTCCTCCCGCAGGACAAGGAAGGCTTCGTCAGCAATACATCGCACGATGAAAATGTGTATTTTATTTTCGAGGAGTCTCCATATTTCCCCTTCGCTACTATGTACATTTATATCTACGAAGGAAAATTGCGTTCACATAGATCCAGAATATGCTATGCACGAATTGATTGGAGTGGAATGCGGCAATCTAAGAACGCCACGTCCTGTGGCAACGATTGCATGACCTACGTCCTGTTGGCCCGCGACTCCTGCCGGAATAGCATGAGCTGAAGACCCTGCACGGAGCGTAGCGGAGGAAGCGGCTGAAGCCATGCCGGCGGAAAGCGTCCGCATGCAACGGAAATCAATGGGGCGCGTCTTCTCAAATATTTCACTGAGCTTTTTATAAGCTAAGTTAGGTCGCAGTTTACTCCAACTACGAAGGAAGAAAATACGTTTGTCCCCAATAAGTTGCAGTAGAGCCACAAAAAATGTTCGGGGTTTTTTAAACTTTTGATACAAATTATATTTTGAAAGTCGATTCATATTTTTCACAAATTTAATTATTTTTAAATGTGTATAAAGGCATGATGCAACTGAGGTGTATAACCTGTGAGGTAACATATTTTTTAATGTGATATACTAATTAGGGGTTGAAAAATCCAATGTGTCATATTATAATATGAATACGTTAACATAATAAACGGAAAAGGAGTGGACCAAATGGGCACAATTGTTTGTCAGGATTGTCAGACAGTGATCGATCATTATAATGAAGAGAAAGTAACTACCCTTTATGGGACATGTCCGACTTGCAATGAAAATAAATAACTATAAAACTAGTATATGAATAAAAAAAGACTGCAATTTACAAATTGCAGTCTTTTTTTGCTTGAAAAAACTTTAAAATTTAGGTTCTATAGCTAATTTTTATTGCTGTAATAGCTATGAATCATGCTTCTTTTTATTTAATTAAAAGGTTTATGCTCTTTGATAACGTGTATAGTCTCCAGTGTTTCATCCTGTAACCCCTGCACAGGCAGTCCAGCACGTATATTTTTTTGGATATAATTTATATTTTCTTCCGTAATAATTTCCCCCGGAATAAAAATCGGTATTCCCGGAGGGTAGACCATAATGGATTCGGCACTGATTCTACCGGCTGCAGAACGAAAAGGGATGATTTCTGTCTCCGCATAAAAAGCATCTCTTGGTGTTAATGCCAATAGTGGTATATCAGGGATGGATACTTGTACATTTTTACCGCAATTTGTTTGTGTATTGCTATCATCCAACCTTTTTAGAGCATGAACTAATTTGTCTGTAGTTTCTTTTGTGTCTGCTGGGGTAATAATGCATAAAATATTATACAGATCAGATAATTCTACCTCGATAGAAAAGTTCTCCCTTAGCCATACCTCTGCATCATACCCTGTAATCCCTAAATCTTTTACAGATATAATAAGTTTTGTAGGATCAAAGCTATAGGCAGCTTCTGTTCCTATTATTTCATCTCCTGCACAATAAATGTAATTTAAGCTGTTTATCTGCTTTCTTGTATCATTTGCTAATGTTAGTGCTTCATCCACTAATGTAAATCCATTAACCGCAAGTTGCTTTCTGGCAGTATCTAAGGATGCCAATAAAAGGTAGGATGTTGAGGTAGTTGTTAGCATTGACATAATGGTTTGTACTTTCTCGTGTGATACGCGTGTTCCCTGCAAATTCAAAATGGAACTTTGCGTTAGAGACCCGCCGAGTTTGTGAACACTCGTAGCCGATAGGTCAGCACCAGCCTGCATGGCTGAGAGAGGGAGCTCGTCGTGAAAATGTATATGCACACCATGCGCTTCATCAACTAATACCGGTATATCATATTTGTGACTGATGCTTACGATTTCTTCTAAGTCAGCAGCGACACCAAAATAAGTTGGATTGATGACTAATACTGCTTTTGTATCAGGGTGTGCTTTAATTGCTTTTTTAACTGAATTTGGAGTTATACCATGAGAAATACCGAGTTGTTCATCCAGTTCTGGCTGTATAAAGATTGGAATTGCACCAGAAAAAATTATTGCTGATGTAACAGATTTATGCACATTTCTTGGGACGATAATTTTGTCACCAGGATTACATACACTCAATACCATAGTCATTATTGCTCCACTCGTTCCTTGAACAGAAAAATAAGTGTAGTCAGCACCAAAAGCGTAAGCTGCAAGCTCTTGTGCGTCTTTAATCATTGCATGAGGATGGTGTAAGTCATCCAAAGGCTCTATATTTATTAAATCAATTGCGAATACAGCGTCTCCCAGAAAATCGCGGAATGTAGGCTCTGCAGCTTTTCCTTGTTTATGACCTGGGATGTGAAACGGAATTGGGTTCTTTTCTATATGGTTTAATAGTCCAGTGAATAAAGGTGTTTTATGTTGATTAATCATCGTTCTTCCCTCAATTTCTTCAGTGTTAAATAACTAGAGTATTATAGCAAATTACATCCTATAATTCCACTTCGTTTTTTGGATAGCCTTATTACGGGTAGGGATGGTAACATAGTAATAATTAAGCTTATGATTAATTTTGAGCGTATTAGTTAGTGAAATGGTACATAGTAAATTTTTCAGGAGGCGAATCTAATGAAATGGGAAACTAGAGTTTCGAAACTACTGGATATTAAGTATCCGATTATTCAAGGGGGGCTAGCATATCTTGCATATGCTGATTTGGCAGCAGCTGTTTCCAATGCGGGCGGTTTGGGGCAGATTACAGCTATGAGCCTATCAAGCCCGGAAGAATTAAGAAATGAAATTCGCAAATTAAGGAAAATGACAACAGAACCTTTTGGAGTAAACTTTGCCATTGGAGAGCACGGTAGAGCTTTTGAGCATATGGTCCAAGTTGCTATTGAAGAAAAAGTCCCTGTTATTTCCGTGACAGGTGGAAATCCTAAAAAAGTACTTGATATGGTGAAAGAACACCCTATTAAAAAGCTAGTTCTGGTAGCTGCTCGAAGACAGGCGGAAAAAGCAGAAGAATTGGGAGCAGATGCTGTGATGGTTGTAGGACAAGATGGAGGTGGCCATCTTGGGCGAAGTGATGTGGGAACCTTTACACTAACTCCCCAAGTAGTTGATCATGTATCCATTCCTGTTATTGCTTCTGGTGGAATAGTGGATGGTAGAGGTATGTTGGCAGCTCTTGCTTTAGGAGCGGAAGGAATAGAGATGGGTACTCGCTTTATTGCTACAAAGGAATGCGTTCATGCCCACCCAACCTATAAGCAAGCAATCATAGATGCAGATGAAAACTCCACTGTGGTTATTAAACGTACCTTAGGAACTCCGGCTAGAGCATTAAAGAATCCCTGGACAGAAAAGATTCTAAATGTAGAAAAAGAAGAAGGAGGATATGAAGCTTTAAAGAATTTTATTAGTGGCGACGCCAATAAACGTTATATTTATGATGGTAAGGCAGAGGAAGGGTTTGGCTGGAGTGGACAAGGAGCAGCCAGAATACACGATCTACCATCTGTTAAAGAGTTAATCGAGACAATGATTCTGGAAGCAGAAAAAATAAAAGAAAAATTATAAGTTTGATCAGGAGGTTCAATATGAGTTATCACTATCCAATCGATGAAAGCTGGACAACACAAGAAATAATTGATGTTGTTCAATTTTTTTCATTAATAGAACAAGCCTATGAAAAAGGTGCCGCAAGAAAGGATATAGCTTTATTATATCGTAAGTTCAAACAGATAGTCCCTTCAAAAAGTGAGGAAAAAAAACTGTTTGCGAATTTCCAGCAACAATCAGGCTATTCCAGTTATCAAGTAGTAAAAAAATTAAAAGAGACGGAGCAAGGTATCATCAAAATGAAAGAGGGACATGCTTAAGTATGCCCCTCTTTCATTTTTATTTGCTTCTCAATGCCATTTGATAGAAAGGAATTAAACTGTTAAAGGTGTCCTTCACAGTATTGATAAATGTATCCCCATTTTTTACACGCACATCCGTACTAGGGAGGTGTTGACCAATCAAAAATTCAGCTTTTTTTACATCACGGAAACGTTCCACATCTTTCTTTTCTAAGTCCTTAAGGCTAATTGATGTCTTTTTTGTATGATCAAGTGATACTTTATAATAATCTGGTAGATTCGTTAATTCTTGGTAATTATCCAGAAATGTTTGAGCGATTTCTTTCTTATGATCCAATTCATAAATAAGAGCAAGCCAAACAAATACATGGTCATCGAACAGACCAATCTGAAAATGGGGGTGTTTTTTATAACCACGTTTATTATCCGCTATGGCAAGCCACGTATCTTTTGGAGGATTTACTGTTCTTCTTGCGTGTTTGGCAATGTGCAAATATACTTCATTGCCTAATTGTGCTGATAAATAATCAACCATATAGCTTCCTAATTCTTGAAATTTCGGTTGAATTCTTGTTTGTATTGCTTCCATCCGCTCATCTAGGCCTTCTATTAAAAATGTATCAAAATCATGCTGGCTAAAACCATCAAAATTCATGTATATCTTCCCTTCTCGTTATCCTGAACTATTTATAATAATTATTATTAAATTTTTATCGCAATACGTCAAGTAAGTGAACTTATATCCTTAGTATGAGTAGGTTTATGTTTAAAAACAGCGAAACTTGGGAATTGATAAATCAACTAACTGATTTTCAGAAAATTTATTGAACAAAATTGTAAGACAGTCATAAACATATTAAAAGCGATGCTGAAAGGTTGTGAATCAAGTGAAATATGTAATGGAGGCCCTGAGACGAAAAGAAGCTGAGGAAAAATTACCTGTAATCCGTATGGAAATTGATTATGAATTGGTAACTCTCCATGATGCCCTGAAAGCAGAAGATAAAGTGCAAATTATTAAATCAAAAGAAAAACTGAAGCAGCTTAGAGAACAGTTGCTAAAAATTGAGAATGAGTAAAAAGCTTCTTTAAACCTTCAACAGTTCAATACGATGTTGAAGGTATTTTATTTCTTTTAAATGATACGCCAACCCGTAGACAATGAATAATTTATTAAAATTTGATAGTATAGAATAAACAGTAGATAGGGGATGCAATATGGTAGCAGAATGGGACAAAATATTTGACCAAGCTAAGTCTTGGATACTTGAAGCTGGAGAAACGATTAGAAGGAAAATAAACGATCCACTAACTATTAATACGAAGTCCAATCCAAATGATTTAGTAACAGAAATGGATAAGGAAACAGAATTATTTTTTGCAAAAAAGATAAAAGTCACGTATCCTGATCATTTAATTCTAAGTGAAGAAGGCTTTGGCGATGATATCACCTCACTGAGTGGCACAGTATGGATTATTGATCCTATCGACGGAACAATGAATTTTGTTCATCAAAAAAGAAACTTTGCCATCTCGATTGGTATCTATCAAGATGGGGTTGGTGAAATAGGGCTTATCTATAATGTAATGGAGGATGTTTTATATAGTGGAATACGAAATAAAGGTGCTTATAAAAATGAGAGAAAGCTGCCCTTATTATCTGAATCCGTTAAGATAGAAGAAGCAATCTTAGGTCTAAACCACTTCTGGTTATGCGAAAATAGATTAGTAAAAGAACAAATGATGCAGCAATTAGTTAGGAAAGTACGGGGAACAAGAACATATGGTTCAGCAGCACTGGAGTTTGCGTTTGTTGCAGAAGGTATTATGGATGGTTATTTGACGATGAGACTATCTCCTTGGGATATAGCAGCTGGTGTGGTTATAGTCAATGAGGTTGGAGGAATAACAACGGATATTAATGGTGATGAGTTAAATATGATTAAAAATAATTCTGTTTTTACTTGTAACCCACGTGTCCAGCATATTATCATTGATGAATATTTAAAAAAAGGAAGAAAGTGATTCAAAAATGAATCACTTTCTTTTCCTTTTGGATAAACCATAACCCATAATAGCAAAACCTAGGAAGATAAATAATAAAACGAGCCATATGTTGCGATAAGCAATGGCAACACCAACAGCAACAAACATAGAAATCACTAAAATAGCTAAGAATAGCTTTGAAAAATTAATTCCTTTCATAAGGCCACCTCAATTTCTTTCAAAAAACAGTATATCTTAAAATGCTGAGATATTCAAAAAGAACAATTAATGAAATATATGTGAAATAACTAGCATGAAGCAAAAAGATTTAGTATGATGGTAAAAGGTTTTCAAGAATTAAAATGGATAACTATTAATGGGGGAGAATAATGGAGACGAATTACAGTCTTATTTTGGATTTACTTATACACTTTTTCGGCACAGATCATATATTTTGGATTTTTTATATATTAAATTTAATATTTGGTTCCATATCATTTAAGTTAGGATTTGCTCGAGAGCTACCTATTTTAAAAACCATTATTGTTTATATTATGCTTGCGATCGGAACATTTATTTTAACGATATTTAGCATCATGAATCTTCCTATTACGGAGAGCTTAATCATTGTCGCTTTAGTGTTAGGCATTTATAGATATAGACTACATAAGCAAAGAACAGCTACCAAGTAAAAAAACGTCTTTTAAGGACGTTTTTTTATATCAAATCATTTTTCTTTTTTTTCTCTTTATACAATTGAAAATCCCCAGTCGCATGTCGTTCATACGTTTTCTTTTTAATACGATCATAGCAATCTTGGCATAAATACATATGGATTCTTCTGTTTCTCAGACGTTTAGCTTGTAAAGAATCATCTTCAATTGCTTCAACTGTATCACAAATGGAGCACTTAACTTGCATAATGTCACCTCTAATTCCAAGCCTCTAAATAATTCTTTATTTTATTTTAACATAAGAAATGGGAATGAAGAAATACAGATTCACGTTTTATTCTTTTATATCGGGGAATAAATAAATAAGACTACATTGTCAAAGAAAGGGCGATTCCATGAAAAAAAGATATATTGCATCTGCTGTAGGTGCAACTGGTGCGATTGCTGCAACAGGTATGTATCTGAAAGACAAAAATAACCGTGATAAAGTGATGGAAAAGGCTAAAGGGATGAAAAGTAAGTTTATGAATAATGATAGCTTAAAAGAACCATTTGAGGATGCTGGTGTGCCTGATCAGTCGGAAACAAAAGATTTAGCTCAATTGGAGAACGCAAAAATGGTGTCCGAGGGTTCACAATTCGGAGTTCAATATTATAATGAATATAAGAAAGAGAACACAAGCGAAAATGAGCAAAATTAGAAAAAAGATTGCCTGATAAAGCAGGCAATCTTTTTAATATTATTTATCCTTCTGATGGTTCGATTGTTCCTCTTGAATTTGGTCTAATTGTTTTTGCTCTTCTTCAGGTAGCACTTCTTTATTTTGGTCTGGATCTACAGGTTGATCATCTTTAATTGGAAAATCAGGCATATATCTACCAACTATGGCTGCAAGTTCATCTACAATACCTTGAACAGGGTGTCCTTGTTTTATTTTATTTCCCATATTACGAATTCTTTCGGTTGCATCTGCATCAGCAATTACAACTGCGGTTTTACCATACGGATCATGGTAAAGAGCTTCTGATACTGAATATTTTATTGTTCCAACACGAGATCTGTCTAATTCTTTAGCAACATCAATACCCACCACAGCATACGGACCTGCCACAACCGCAGATGCTCCTTGGACATTCGGAACCTCGCTGGCGATATTTGCCAGTCGGTCGGCTATTTCGTTATTGGAGAGGTTTTCTGAATCAGTTGTTTCTGAATTTTTAACCTGTAAAAACTTTTGGTTGTTGTTTTCTTTACTCTCCAAGGCTTCTTCTTCATTTTGTTGGCATCCGACTATAAAAAACATAATTATTAGCATTTGAACAAAATAAAGCTTCTTCTGCATTATTGATCTCTCCTTCTTATCACTTGTTGTAATGGTTATTTTTAGATAGAAAGGTTTAATTTATACAGATGTTTAGTGTAGGGATGGTTATATAAATTAAATTCAGAGATTTAATGTAACAATGTATAGGATTTGCACTTTCAGTTTTTAAACGTAGCGTTTTTCTTACGATATCACGTCGGCGGCAAAGAAAAGAGGTTGGTCGATTCATAAAAATTACTCACTTTTATAGTTTAGAAACAAAAAAGCTGTCACATTTGTGTGAACAGCTCTTTTTATAGTTAGTTAATAACAATCTTTTTAATGCCGACAATTGGGCCAGTGAAATTGGATCCATCTTGATAAAGGAAGTGCACTGGCCCATTTTCTTTTAATGGTTTACCATCTAAGGCAAATAGAAAGTATCCTGCCTTTAGTTCGTCAATAGATAGGTTGTAATCCCCATTTTCTGTTAGAAGGGTGGCATTTACTGCATCTGTTTTTATTTCAGCATTATTAATAAAATCCTTTAATGGCATTACATACGAGCTAGTGAGTATCTTTTCTCTTTCAAATTGTTTAATGCTACGATTTACCGGTGGCTTAGAAAATTGCGGGTCCAATTCCTTCTCCCAACGTTTAGAAGCCTTCTCAATTTCATCTGTTTCATCTGCTTCTGAAAGTTTATTTTCGAATACTTCCTCGAGTAATATTTTCCTGTCATCAAAAATCCAAACAGTAGGATCAAGAGTGATGGAATATGACACATTTCCAATAATAGGTACAATCAATTTTTTCACCTCATTCATAAAGTCTCTACTAAGAATAGCAGAATAACATAAATATTTCATTTCATTACATTTAAAAAATAATATTTTGTTTGCAATTTTTATAAGCAAACGATAATATAATATAGAAGGAAGTCTTTTTAAATGGAGGGATTTATTTGATGCCTGAGATGACAGTAAATCATCGTGAAAAAGCCCACGCCCTTCTTAAGGCTGATGCTGATAAAATTTTACGATTAATAGAAGTTCAAATAGAAAATTTAACCATGCCTCAGTGCCCGTTGTACGAAGAAGTTTTGGACACGCAGATGTTCGGCTTATCAAGGGAAATTGATTTTGCTGTTCGTTTGGACTTGATCAGCGAAGATGAAGGCAAAGCACTTCTCGAAAATCTAGAGAGGCAGCTTAATATACTACATGAAGCAGCGCAAAACTCATTGTGACATACTAATGTACACAAAAAGGCGTTAATTTTCAATTAGCAAAAACTTTGCCTACATAATAATTGGCAAGGTTTTTTTGTTTATATAAATTCAAAAATTAGATGAAAGTAGAAAAACCATTTAGAAATGTGTTATACTATTGTTAAATGTGTTATCATATTTTTCTATTTCATCTTAAACATTACATAGTAGGGAGAAGTAAGATGATACAGAAATTAAAAGATTATGATTTTACATTAATAATTACACCCATTCTTCTAGCTGCCTTTGGTATGGTGATGATTTATAGTGCCAGTATGGTAACTTCTATTGTCGAAGGATATGAAAGTACGCACTATCTGATTAAACAATTGCAATGGTTTGTAATTGGCTTGGCAGGATTTATATTTTGTAGTATATTTCCCTATAAGTATTATCAGAAATTAATGAAGATAATAATTTTATTTGTAATTCTTCTATTGGTAGGTGTTTTGTTTTTTGGTACAACAATTAACAATGCAAAATCTTGGTTTTCATTTGGACCAATAAGCCTTCAACCTGCAGAATTTGCTAAACTTGCCCTTATTATGTATTTGGCCTCCGTGTATTCAAAAAAACAGGCGTACATTAATGAATTTACAAAAGGGGTACTCCCACCATTAGTTTTGACAGGGATTATTTTATCCCTAATAGTGCTGCAACCGGATATTGGTACAGCATCTATTATATTTCTAATAGCCTGTTCAGTAATTTTCAGTGCAGGTATTCGTTTTAAACATCTTTTTTTACTAATTGGGATTGGGTTGGTGATTTTGGCAATAGCAATTCCTAATATGGTAACAGATGTCAGGATATCCAGGTTTACTGGAGCTTATCAACCATTTCAGACCCCCGAAGATGGAGGATATCATCTTATTCAGTCATACCTGGCTATTGGCGGCGGCGGGTTTACTGGAGAAGGGCTGGGTCAGAGTGTGCAAAAGCTTGGTTATCTCATGGAGGCGCATACTGATTTTATTATGGCAATAATTGCAGAAGAACTTGGTTTTATGGGTGTAATGATTGTAATTGGGATGATAGCAACTATTGTGTTACGTGGAATATTCATATCAAGCAAATGTCAAGATAGTTTTGGCTCCCTACTAGCAATAGGTATTTCTTCAATGATTGGGCTTCAAGCGTTCATTAATTTAGGTGCAATTAGTGGGGTTTTACCGATTACCGGAGTACCACTTCCGTTTGTGAGTTATGGAGGTTCTTCTCTTCTTGTATTAATGATTTCAATGGGAATAATGAATAATATTGCCATGTCAGTGAAGACAGCAGAACGAACTCCAGTTTCTGAACATAAAAAAACGGAACCACATATATATCAAAATAGAGGAGGAAGAACATGGCAGAAGTAAATAAAATTAATAAAGTACTTGTTGCAAATCGTGGAGAGATAGCAATACGGGTTTTCCGTGCTTGTACAGAACTGAATATCAGGACAGTAGCTATATATTCAAAAGAAGACTCTGGGTCTTATCATCGCTATAAAGCCGATGAATCTTATTTAATTGGTGAAGGAAAAAAGCCGATTGATGCATATTTGGATATAGAAGGGATTATTGAACTTGCAAAAAGTGTAGGTGTCGATGCAATACATCCCGGTTATGGATTTTTATCTGAGAACATAAACTTTGCGAAACGTTGTGAAGAAGAGGGAATCATCTTCATTGGCCCTACAAGTGAACATTTACATATGTTCGGTGATAAGGTAAGAGCAAGATCACAAGCAGTTAAAGCAGGTATCCCTGTAATCCCGGGCACCGACGGTCCTGTGAATTCAATGGAAGAGGTGGAAGATTTCGGCCAAAAGTTCGGCTTTCCTATAATTATTAAAGCTTCACTTGGTGGCGGAGGACGCGGAATGCGCATTGTTCGAAACGAAAAAGGGCTTGCAGATGCGTATGATCGTGCAAAATCTGAGGCTAAAGCCGCTTTTGGTAATGACGAAATATATGTAGAAAAACTTATTGAAAATCCAAAACATATTGAAGTGCAAATTATTGGGGACAAAGATGGAAATATTGTTCATCTTTATGAGAGGGATTGCTCTGTACAACGGCGTCATCAAAAAGTAGTGGAAGTAGCGCCTAGTCTTTCGTTGAACGAGGATTTACGGATGGATATTTGTCAAGCTGCTGTTAACTTAATGAAAAATGTTGGTTATATCAATGCAGGAACAGTAGAATTCTTGGTAACAAATAACGAATTTTATTTTATTGAAGTTAATCCAAGAGTTCAAGTAGAGCATACTATTACAGAAATGATAACTGGTGTTGATATTGTTCAAACACAAGTAAAGGTTGCAGAAGGAAGGAACATTCACGATAACTCAATAGGAATTCCTTCTCAGGAAGCAATTGTAACGAATGGGTTTGCTATTCAATCAAGAGTAACTACAGAAGACCCCCTAAATAACTTTATGCCTGATACGGGCAAGATTATGGCATATCGAACCGGCGGAGGGTTTGGTGTACGGTTGGATGCCGGTAACGGTTTCCAAGGTGCGGTCATTTCTCCTCATTATGATTCATTATTGGTCAAAGTATCGACTTGGGCATTGACTTTTGACCAAGCTGCACAAAAAATGGTCAGAAATCTGAAAGAATTTAGAATACGAGGAATTAAAACGAATATTCCTTTCTTGGAAAACGTAATCTTGCACAAGCATTTTTTAACAGGGGAATACGATACAACTTTTATTGATCAAACACCTGAGTTATTTGTTTTTCCTAAGCGGAAAGACCGAGGAACAAAGATGCTCACATATATTGCCAATACAACTGTTAATGGAATGGATGGCGCGGAAAAGAAGCGGAAGCCTGTTTTTCCTAAATTAGAAGTTCCTGCTGTGAACCATTTGGAAGCAATACCACGGGGAACAAAACAAATACTTGATGAGCAAGGACCTGAGGCGTTAGCCAAGTGGTTAAAAGAACAAAAAGAAGTTATGCTTACTGATACAACCTTTCGTGATGCCCACCAATCTTTATTAGCTACAAGGGTTAGAACAAAGGATTTAACCAGGATTGCGGAGCCAACAGCAAGATTATTGCCAAACTTGTTTTCAGTGGAAATGTGGGGAGGGGCTACTTTTGATGTTGCTTATCGCTTCTTAAAAGAGGATCCTTGGGAAAGATTGTTGAATTTGCGTAAGGAAATGCCAAATGTATTATTTCAGATGTTATTACGTGCAAGCAATGCGGTAGGCTACAAGAATTACCCTGATAACCTAATTAAAGAATTTGTTGGGAAGAGTGCGGAAGCCGGAATAGATGTATTTCGAATCTTTGATAGCTTAAATTGGGTAGAAGGTATGAAACTTGCAATAGAGACTGTTAGAGAGAATGGCAAAATAGCAGAGGCTTCCATGTGTTATACAGGAGATATCCTTGATAAAGGCCGCTCGAAATATGATCTTAACTACTACGTAAATCTTGCTAAAGAGCTTGAGCAAGCAGGTGCACATATTTTAGGGATTAAAGACATGGCTGGTCTACTTAAACCAGAAGCAGCCTATCAACTAATCTCTGCTTTGAAGGAATCTATTGATCTACCAATTCACCTCCACACTCATGACACAAGTGGAAACGGTATTTTGACTTATTCTCGTGCCATTGACGCAGGAATAGATGCTGTAGACGTAGCTGCGAGTTCTATGTCAGGCTTAACATCACAACCAAGTGCACAATCGTTGTATCACGCATTGCAAGGATCAAAACGCCAACCGGATATAAACGTAGATGCATACGAAAAGCTTTCTCATTACTGGGAAGGTATTAGAGAGTATTACCAAGACTTTGAAAGCGGAATGAGAGCACCACATTCGGAAGTGTATTTCCATGAAATGCCCGGTGGGCAATATAGTAATCTTCAACAACAAGCAAAGGCTGTTGGATTGGGGGATCGCTGGAATGAAGTGAAGGCAATGTTCCGACAGGTAAATGACATGTTTGGAGATATTGTAAAAGTAACTCCTTCTTCAAAAGTGATTGGTGACATGGCTTTATTTATGGTTCAAAATAATCTGACAGAAGATGATATTTATGAACGAGGAGAATCCATTGATTTTCCTGATTCTGTTATTGAATTTGCCCAAGGCTATATTGGCCAGCCATACCAAGGCTTTCCACAAGAATTACAGCGGATAATTCTAAAGGGGAGAGAATCTATAAAAGTTCGTCCTGGCGAATTACTTGATCCTGTTAATTTCACAGCACTAAAAGAAAATCTGTTTAAAACATTGGATCGCCAAGTAACTAGCTTTGATATGATATCATATGCTCTTTATCCTAAAGTATTTATGGATTACCATCGTTTTTATGAGACTTACGGTGACATGTCTGTCTTGGATACACCTAGTTTTTTCTATGGTATGAGACTGGGTGAGGAAATTGAAGTAGAAATTGAACAAGGAAAAACATTAATTGTAAAGTTGGTATCTATCTCAGAACCTCAAATAGATGGAACAAGAGTGGTGTACTTTGAATTAAATGGGCAAGCTCGTGAAGTAGTAGTCAAAGATGAAAGTATAAAGGGAGCTATCACAGCTCGGCCACAGGTTGACAAGACAAATAATAAGCAAATTGGTGCAACAATGCCGGGTACAGTTATAGAAGCTCTATGTAAAAAAGGAGATCAGGTCAACAAAGGTGATTATCTTCTAATTACAGAAGCTATGAAAATGGAAACAACAGTACAGGCGCCATTTTCCGGAGTCATTAAAGAGATTTATGTTGCAAACGGAGAAGCAATCGCCGTAAATGATCTATTAATCGAGTTTGAATAATATAGTGAATATATTAACAGTTTGGTTAGTAAATCCAGACAAAAATAGATGGCAATATGTTTAAAACATATTGCCATCTATTTTATAATGACGTTTCTGAATTACTGTTGGCATCATGAAGGGATTGTTCATATTTGGCACTTCGTGAAGACAGAAGCACGAAATAACTTAACATCCCAAAATAGCAGGAAATTACTAAAGCATGCATTAGCGCTATACCTAGATTTAGAAGGGTGAATATTATCATTGCACCGAAAAACACCTGGAGAGTGATTAATACTAATGATGTTAACCAGCCCCAATACATTATTCTACTTGTTCGATAGTGTTTTACCATTCTTATAACTAGAGTAATAGTCCAAATGAATAGTAAACCTGCAGCTAAACGGTGTCCCATTTGAATCCACTGTTCTAAACTATAGTTTTGAAATGATAACGGTGAAGAGTTGGCACAAAAAGGCCAATCAGCACAAACCAAATTAGCTTCTGCGTGTCGAACCAGGGCACCTGTATATACGACAATATAAGTGTAAATGGTAATGGCATAGATTTCCAATCGGTGTTTCTTTTGAATCACCAATGATTCAGCATCAAACTTTCTGTCGATTTCAAATATAAGTAACATGACAAGAAACACTGCAGCAAAGGAAATCAAAGATATACCAAAATGTGCAGCCAACACGAAATCTGATTGGCCCCAAAGCACGGCAGCGGCTCCGATCAATGCTTGAACTATCAAAAAGACTACAGATAATGATGTGAGAAACTTAACCTCACGTATATGCCCTATATATTTCCATGCCATGATGGCTAGTGCTACAACAGCAAAACCAACAATGCCTGTGACCAGGCGATGACTTAATTCAATCACCAATTCTGGTGTTATGTTTGAAGGGAGAAACTCGCCTTCGCATAGTGGCCAACTATCTCCACAGCCGTCGGCAGAACCTGTTTTAGTTACCAGAGCTCCGCCTAATAGTAGAAAGAGCATACCGACAGTCGATACAACAGATAGCCACTTTAATGTTTTTATCATAGTAAAGCCTCACTTCAATGTTGATTAGTAAACAAATAGCTACATACCATAATAATATTAAGTCAATACACAATGCAATGAAATATGATTGGAAAATGGCAAATGACACACAATTGTTATACTCTTTCTTTTTTTCTACTGTTTTCACTATGTAAAACTAAAAAAACCTTGCATTGTTGTCATTTGTTTGCTAGAAATAGTGTAGGGGATATTTGTTATGCTTTGTATTACCATGTCCAAATCTAATAACTCTACATATGTTACGTTTACACCCAAGGTTAGTTAATTAGATTGTAATACAATTCCATGATACAATTATAATTAATTTATATCCAAGGTACTTTTGGGGAATAGTATGTGGTAACTCCATCAGTATGCTTGGTCTTATCATGCCTAAAGAAGGGGTTTATAGGGGGGGAGAAATTTGAACAAAGCAGAAACACCTTCTTCGCAAATGGTTGGTACAACTGTACTCGCCAAAAAGAAAAGCACTCATTTTATAGAAGATTTTAAAGCACTGATTAAAATAGGAATTGTTAACTCGAATCTAATTACTGTGATTGCAGGTTTTTGGTTAGCGCTCCACTACACTAATGGCACATTTATGGCTAATCTTGACGTATTTATTTTAACTATCTCAGGTAGTGCATTAGTAATTGCCGGTGGAGGTATTTTGAATAACTGGTATGATGTAGATATAGATCCATTAATGACCAGGACAAAGAATAGGCCAACCGTAACTGGCAGTATATCACTAAATACGACGTTGGTACTTGGATTATTGTCTACACTATTTGGCCTAATCCTTCTATCAATGACAACAATTCAAGCAGCATTATTTGCTTTTTTGGGATGGTTCGTTTATGTGGTATTATATACAATATGGTCGAAAAGAAGGTACACATTGAATACTGCAATTGGCAGCTTTTCTGGTGCGGCACCTCCATTAATTGGATGGGCAGCAATTGAACCTCATTTTCATATCGTACCACTCATGTTATTTTTAATAATGTTTATTTGGCAAACACCTCATTTCCTTGCTTTAGCGATGAAGAAGACAAAGGAATACAAAGCAGCAGGAGTTCCAATGCTCCCCGTGGTTCATGGATTTGAAATTACAAAGCGACAAATTGTGATCTATATTGCCTGTTTGCTACCTCTTCCATTTTATTTGGCTTCACTAGGCACAACCTTTATGGTAATTGCTACATTACTTAACGTAGGTTGGCTGTTAATCGGAATAAGCGGTTTTTATATGAAAAATGATCTAAAATGGGCAAATTTTATTTTTATCTATTCAATAAACTATCTTACTGTGTTATTTTTAATGATGGTCGTTGTTACAATTAAAACACCATTTAGCTAAATTGTCCTTAAAAAATTAACATAAATAAGGAATCAACAAGGAGAAAGAGAGGTATGAATTCATGAAAGGGATGGGAAAAATTAAAGCATTATTCCTATTAAGTTTTTTAGCAATAGTCTTGGCTGGTTGCGGTAAAGAAAACTTAACCGCTCTTGTACCGAAAGGGACTGGAGCAGAAACATCAATGAATTTGATTTTGCTATCAACACTTGTAATGGTGTTTGTGTTTGCGGTTGTAATTGTAGTATATGTGATTGCCCTAGTTCGCTTTCGTAAGAAGAAAGGACAGGAAAATTACATACCAAAACAAGTGGAAGGTAATAAGACACTTGAGACAGTTTGGACAGTAATACCAATTATCTTGGTATTGATTCTTGCAGTTCCAACTGTTGCGGCTACATTTGAACTAGCAGACATGTCAAAATCCGGCGACGGAGTTAATATTGAAGTCACTGGAAACCAGTATTGGTGGCATTTTAATTACAAAGGTGAAGAAATTCAAACAAGCCAAGATTTGTACATCCCAACAGGAGAAAAGGTTTATCTAAATATGATTTCTTCTGATGTAATCCATTCATTATGGATTCCAAGTATATCAGGGAAAATGGATGTTAACCCTGAGAACGTAAACAAAATGTATATTGAAGCAAAAGAAGAAGGCGTATACTGGGGGAAATGTGCTGAACTTTGTGGTCCATCGCATTCATTAATGGATTTTAAGGTAGTTGCAGTCAGCCCAGAAGAATTTGATCAATGGGTATCTGATATGCAAAATGTCGATCCAAAAGCACAGCCACAGGACGCAGTAGCACAAGAAGGTAAGGATTTATTTGAAGAGAAGAGTTGTATGGGCTGTCATGCTATAGGATCATCACCTGCAGCTGTTGGACCTAATCTTACTGATTTCGGAAATCGTTCTAAAATTGCTGGTTTTTTAGAGCCAAACGAGGAAAATCTTGTTAAGTGGATCATGGATCCTGAATCTATTAAGCCTGGAAATAAAATGACAGGTAACTATCCTGCTGTTTCTGAAGAAGAAGCAAAGAAAATTTCAGCCTATCTGATGCAATTGAAACCATCTGATATTACACCTGAAAGTGCAGGTAAATAGTAATATTTAAATTCTTAAGAGAGAAATTAAGGGAGGTTTGAACCTTGAGTATAGCAGCTACTCAAAAAAGAGGCTTCGGAGCCTTCTTGTGGGATTATTTAACAACAGTCGACCATAAAAAAATTGCGCATTTATATTTAGTTGGTGGCGGATTTTTCTTCCTGCTTGGTGGTATTGAAGCATTATTTATACGTATTCAACTAATTAAACCGGAAAATGATTTTATAAGTGCTGGTTTATATAATGAAATGATTACAATGCATGGAACGACCATGATCTTCTTGGCAGCCATGCCGCTGTTTTTAGGTTTAATGAATGCCATCATGCCTTTGCAAATAGGGGCTAGAGATGTTGCATTTCCATTTTTAAATTCATTAGGTTTTTGGTTATTTATGTTTGGTGGAATCTTATTGAACTGTAGTTGGTTCCTGGGTGGAGCTCCTGATGCAGGATGGACATCTTATGCGCCATTATCCATCCAATCACCTGGTCATGGAGTGGATTTTTACACAATTGGATTACAAATAGCCGGGGCAGGTACATTAATTGGCGGAATTAACTTCTTAGTAACAATTGTTACCATGCGTGCACCTGGAATGACTTATATGCGTATGCCATTATTTACTTGGACGACATTTGTTACTAGTGTTCTTATTCTATTTGCTTTCCCGGCTTTAACAGTAGGATTATTCCTACTTATGTTTGACCGCATGTTTGATTCAGCTTTCTTTGATGTTGCTTTAGGTGGTAATACTGTAATCTGGCAGCATTTATTCTGGATCTTCGGTCACCCGGAAGTATATATTTTGATTTTACCTGCTTTCGGTTTGTTTAGTGATATTTTCTCTACATTTTCAAAGAAAAGATTATTTGGTTACACTGCGATGGTATTTGCGACAATCTTAATCGCTTTCTTAGGATTTATGGTATGGGCTCACCACATGTTTACGGTTGGTCTAGGTCCAGTCGCTAACTCTATTTTTGCTATTGCAACAATGGCTATAGCAGTACCGACTGGTATTAAAATATTTAACTGGCTTGCAACGATGTGGGGAGGAAGCATTAGTATTAACTCTGCGATGCTTTGGGCACTAGGTTTCATTCCTTCATTTACAATTGGTGGAATGACCGGAGTTATGCTAGCCTCTGCAGTAGCTGACTATCAGTATCATGATACCTACTTTGTTGTTGCTCACTTCCATTATGTTATTGTTGGTGGTTCTGTATTTGGAATCCTGGCAGGTATACATTACTGGTATCCAAAAATGTTTGGCCGCATTCTACATGAAGGTATGGGTAAAGCTGCATTTTGGATTTTCTTAATCGGTTTTAACTTGACATTCTTTATTCAACATTTCCTTGGATTAATGGGTATGCCACGTCGTTACTGGGTATTCCTTGAAGATCAAGGATTAGATACTGGTAACTTTATAAGTACAATTGGTGCATTTTTAATGGGTGTTGCAGTAATAATTCTACTAATCAACATTATTTACACTGCAGTTAAAGGAGAAAAAGCTCCTGCTGACCCATGGGATGGTCGTACGTTGGAATGGGCAATTCCTTCACCACCACCATTCTATAACTTCAAGCAAACTCCACTTACACGTGGTTTGGATCCTTTATGGATTGAAAAAACAGAAGGTAAAGGTAAAATGACACCAGCAGAACCGCTTGGAGATATTCATATGCCTGATGGTTCTATTCTTCCTTTCATCATGTCATTAGGATTCTTTGTTGCTGGTTTTGGGTTTATTTACCAGGTTGATCACAATGCATGGTTATTGGCAGTCTTTGCTGGTATTGGTACAGCATTGATTTGTATGTTAATCAGATCTTTGAAAGACTACCATGGCTATCACATTAAGAAAGAAGATCTTGAAAGGGAGGCTGACTAAGATGAGTCACGATCATTCCTTAAATCCAGAAGTAATGCCGCAGGAACCAGAAAAAGCTACCCTTGAAGGAAAGAATAAATTCTTTGGTTTATGGTTTTTCCTTGGTGGAGAAACTGTCTTGTTTGCTAGTTTTTTTGGGACCTACCTTGCGTTAAGGAATTCTACTGCAGGTGGTCCTGCGTCAACTGATTTATTTGGATTAAAGCTTGTATTTATTATGACAATGCTGTTATTAACCAGTTCATTGACGAGTGTATATGCTATGTATCATATGAAAAATAATGACTTTAAGAAAATGCAATTATGGCTTGCTATCACTGCTTTGCTGGGAATGGGTTTCCTTGGTTGTGAAATTTATGAGTTTGCTCATTATATTCATGAATTCGGTTTTACATTCCGCTCTTCAGCATTTGGGTCAGCCTTCTATACATTAGTAGGCTTCCACGGTGGTCACGTTGTATTTGGACTTAGCTGGTTAATTGCCTTAATGGTTAGAAATGCAAAAAGAGGATTGAATTTATATAATGCTCCAAAATATTATACTTTCAGTCTTTATTGGCACTTTATTGATGTTGTATGGGTATTTATCTTTACAGTAGTTTATCTAATGGGAAAGGTAGGTTAAATTATGTCAGAGAACACCAATACCAACAGTGTTAATTCGTTTCAAAAGAAAAGAAATAAAGAAGAAATGAAAAAGCAACTGATCTCCTTTGCTTTAATGATTGGATTTACCATAATTGCCTTTACCTTGGTTGCTACAAAAGCAATGGACAAAATGTTTATTATCCCAGTAATTCTACTATTGGCAGTTGTTCAAGTTGCATTTCAGTTTTATTACTTCATGCACATGAAAGACAAAGATCATGAATTCCCATCTATGATGATTTATGGTGGTGTATGGGCAGCAGTATTGACTGTTGCTACACTATTAACAATTGCATGGTGGTAAACAGAAGAGACCGGTAAGCATACCGGTCTTTTTCTTTTGGTCTTTTAAATATTTTAGAGGTTAAATATAAGTTGGAGTGTTAACAATAAAAAAATCGCAATATATATAAATTCCTATTTATCTGTAAGTACTGTAAACGGCCGTTCCGGAAAATAACTTATGGTGAACACACAATAGCTAGTTTGGGATGTCTCCGGCGGATACTTTTCCTCTACTGCCGATTAATTCGCTCTCCGGCGGATAGTTTCGCTCTGCAGCCGATTAATTCGCTCTCCGGCGGATTATCTTGTTCTGCAGCTGATTAATTTGCTCTCCGGTGGATTATCTTGCTCTGCAGCTGATTAATTCGCTCTCCGGCGGATAATTTCGCTCTGCAGCTGAATTATTTGCTCTCCGGCGGATAGCATCACTCTACTGCCGATTAATTCGTTCTCCGTCGAATTATCTCGCTCTACTGCTGATTTTTTTCACACTAGTGCGGAATTTCCTCCAACTATGCAAGCCTCTTAGTTTTTATCTTACAATCGCCAGGGTTAATATTATTTAAATAGGTATTTATATACTTTACCAATTATTATTAATAATATATGGTTGCATATTACAGTCAGATATTATAACTCTTTATAATAAAGGAAAGTTTTAAAATCGTCACATTCTATACGTGTATTCATTGACCATGTAAGTTATAATAGTAGAGATAAACCCTAAATGGAGTGATTATCTATGTGGTTAGAATTACAGATTTTTGGTTTCCGTGCTTTATGGAGTCCCTATTTCTTCCTATTTGTTATTAGTCTTGCAATCGTATATTTTTTGGTTACCGGACCTTATCGTTCCAAGTGGGGAATAGAGGAAAAGCCATCTAATAAACAACAGGTTTCTTTTTATATTGCTCTATTATTGCTCTATATCGTAAAAGGATCTCCAGTTGATCTTTTAACACATATTATGCTTAGTGCACATATGGCACAAATGGCAATATATTATTTGATCTTTCCTATTTTAGTTATAAAAGGCTTACCTGTTTGGATATGGAGAAAGGTGGTATATGCTCCGTTTATATACCCAGCATTAAAGGTATTAACGAAACCCATTATTTCTTTATTATTATTTAACAGCCTGTTTTCCTTATATCATGTACCAGCAGTTTTTGACTTTGCCAAATCGTCGCAAATTGCACATACTTCGATCTCTCTAGTTATCCTTCTTGCAGCCTTTATTGTTTGGTGGCCAATTTTGTCTCCTATTAAGGAATGGGATACAATGTCACCATTATTAAAAATCGGTTATATTTTTGCAAACGGAGTATTGATCACACCTGCTTGTGTATTAATTATATTCGCTGATCACGCTTTGTTTGCGGCTTACAGCCAGGATGGAGCCTGGATTCAGGCAATGTCGCTATGTGTGCCTGGAAATGTATTGCAGGGCATATCTTATGCTATTTCTGGTCCGGAAATGTTCTCACCAATGAGTACTCTCGAAGATCAACAACTTGGTGGTATTATTATGAAGATTATGCAGGAAATAACATATGGCTATATACTAGCTCGTATTTTCTTTACATGGTTTAATCAAGAAAGTCTTAAGGTCGATCCTATTCCTGCAGAGACGAATAGTTAGGCAAATCGATTAAACACCTTGCTTCCTTTGTGAGGTAAGGTGTTTTCTACATAAATTGAAGAGTGAAAGGAAGGAAAGAGATGCCGTTGTTACCGACAATAAGTACCTTCTTCATCGCATTAAGTGCTATTCTGGTTGCGATAGGATGGATACTAATTAGTAAAGGAAATGCTAAAACACATAAAAAAGTAATGGTGTCTGCTGCTATCAGTGCATTGCTGTTCTTTATTATTTATGTTTCAAGAACAGTATTTGTCGGAAATACAAGTTTTGGTGGCCCTGATGAGTATAAAATTTACTACACCGTTTTTCTTATATTTCATATAACCCTAGCAACAATAGGAGCTGTTTTTGGTGTTGTTACGCTTATGCTAGCATTCAAACGTAAAATTACCAAGCACAGAAAGATTGGGCCTGTAACAAGTGTTATTTGGCTTTTTAGTGCAATAACTGGAGTAATGGTTTATTTATTACTTTATATTATTTTTGAAGGCGGAGAAACAACAAGTATGATAAAAGCAATATTAGGAACATAGAAAGAAAAGTGCTGCCATGCCGGTAGGGAGTCTGTATTCCTAAAATTTAATATTATTCCATTATGATAAGAAAAGGAGGAAGAGCGAAATTGCTCTTCCTCCTATATTTTTGTATTCCATTTTATAATACCTGCTTCTTTTGCGGAGTTAAATGCGATAAATAGTAATGGACCTAATATAAAACCTAGTAAACCTAATAATTTTAAGCCGATAAACATGGCAATTAAGGTGGCCAACGGAGATAGTCCAATATGCTGCCCCATTACTTTAGGTTCCACAATACGGCGAACAGCCAGTAAAATGATTGCAAGTACAGCAAGTTGGATACCTAATGCTGTATCACCTGCCAGTAATAGAAATAAAGCCCACGGTCCTAATATAATGATAGAACCAATAATTGGTATTAAATCAACGATCCAAATAATAAGAGACATCATGATCGCAACTTCTGGCGTAATCAAAAACAGGCCGATCAACGATACTGCGAGAATTAGAAGGCTTACTAGGAACTGTGCTTTTAGAAATCCTAGTAAAACATCAGCTAAACGCCTGTTCATAAATGAAACCTTTTCAGCAGTTTCTTTTGTTAATAAGTTATACATTTTTGCTTTAAGTAAAGGCAATTCCAGCATAAAAAGGAAGAGAGCAATAAGATAAACAATAAAACTAATTAAATATTGAGGGACTTTACTGAAAATCTCTGCAATGTTATCTAATGTTATTTTCTCTTTAGCTGTATTGCTAAGTGCTGTTAGATTTTCTTCAATGCTATCAGAGATCTGTTTCACAAATTCGGGAGGAAGATTATTTGTATATTGTTGTAAGTCATTCTCCCACTCTTCATACATATCATTCAATTGATTAAAATGACTGGGTACCTCCTCTGCGAAATTTACAACTTGAGTCACAGCTTTTGTAACAATAAAGGTTCCGGCAATTCCAACTAGCAGTAAAAAAAGCAAAAATATTATAGAAACCGCTACTTTTCGGCTAATCTTCGTTTTCCTTTGTAGCAAACGAATTGTAGGGTTAAGCAATAATGCTGTAAAAAAAGCGACAATAAGAGGAATGGAGACAGGTAGAATAAAGATTATAAAAAGTATTAGCAATACGGCTATAAATATTAGTGTCCAATGGCGTTTTGTAAGTGTGCGGATCAACGTTAATTAATGTCTCCTTTCATATGTAGCAAAAAGAATGGCAGCTATTTCTATAAAGAATATAGCATTAATTTTCCAATTTGAACAGAAAACTTTATCGTATTATATTAAAAATTGAATAAAAAACCAACTACTAACATTTGATCTGAGTAGTTGGTCAGTTTGAATTTATTTTTTATATTGTTGAATTTCGTCTTTTACTTTAGTAACAATGTTATTTGCGCGTTCAACAAGATTTGCAGGGAACCCTTCTTCTTCACCATATTCAACCCCATGCGGATAGTAATGTTTTCCTAACATTGGAGGCATTAGTTTAATTACAGCATTGCCCCTGTCTACATCTCCTTCAATAGAGTAGCCTTGAATTCGGATGTAATATGTAATGTTTTTTTCTTTTGATTCTATTTTATAATCATAGGTTACACGATCATAATCCCATTGGCCTGCTCGAATAAAAGCATGTTTTCCTGTTAAATGATCGAGTGGTTTTAAATCGATAACAACGTCTTCAATCCCAGTATTCTCTAATATCATCTTATCCACCTCACATAATTGTCCTTCCTACACTATAATAGTACGAAATAAGTGAACATGCAATTGAAAACGCATAAGATTTTTGATTATATGTCTTATAAAGATAATAGAGTTAAGAGAATGTTTATAGTATATTGTGCATATATATAACAAAAAAGAAGAGAAGGGGACCATTCTATGCGGTTTATTCAAATTATAGTTCTACTAACCATTCTCGGAGTTATTGCTTTTTATGTAATGGAGGGAAAGGATTCTACTATTGAAAACCTAACTACTGGATCAGTAAGCGTAGCAAAAGAGAAGTTTACTTTACTAGAGGCTAAAGAAGTAACTCCAAAATTGCAGAAAAAAACACCGTTGGAAGGGGATCTTTTTCAATGGATAGGAAAAAGTTCTGAACAGTTACAAGAGCAACTTGGACAACCAAAGAGAAAGGATCCAAGTGCATATGACTATACTTGGTGGGTATACACGGATGAGGCAAATCAATATATTCAATTTGGTGTTATGGAAGGGGAGGTCAAAACGCTATTTGCCACTGGTTCTAAGTTAGGTTCAAAACCTTTTGTCATTAATAAGTCCTATGCTGAGATCAATACAAAATATCCTTTTGAAGAGCAAATAAATTATAGTGAGAATTTTGCATCTTACACTTTTAAACTAAATGAAGATGATCTTAAAATGCGCCCCTTAATAAAGGTTACCGATGATCTATTTGTACAAGCTTATTTTGACACATTTACTGAAAAGTTATCCTCTATTAGAGTATTAACTGCAGATATACTTTTATTGCACCGTCCTTATGAATTGGAGTATCGTGGTCAAATTCCTGAGCGCCCTAATTTAGATGATAAACAATGGTTAAAAATAGAGGAGGGTATGGAAAGGCAAATTTTTGAAATTACGAATGTGATACGTCATCAATACAAAAAGTCTGTGCTAAAGTGGGATGAATCCGTAAGTCAAGTAGCATTAAAGCATAGTAAAGATATGGAAATAAATAATTACTTTTCCCATTATAGTCAAAATGGCAATGGATTAAAAGAGCGATTAGCTGAAAAAGAGGTTTTCTATACTGCAGCTGGTGAAAATATTGCTGCACAATATCCTGATGCACCAGCAGCACTAGAAGGGTGGTTAAATAGTGAAGGGCATCGTCAAGCTTTGCTAAAAGAAGAATACACTCATCTGGGGGTCGGGGTGTATCGATTGTATTTCACACAGAATTTCCTTGCTAAACCTTTGTAGGCAGCTTGCTACTTTGGATTCTGTGAGAGAAGTCAGGCACATCTCTTAAGGTTCAACATAAATTAGATAGTATAAATGTCTATTTAATATGAGGTGAGCAAGATGAATGAATCTGAATTGCACCCATCAGTCGTCGATTTTAAGCGGTTTATAAATAAGCATCCAAATTTATTAAAGGAAATTAGACGAAGTGGAAAGTCGCTGCAAGTGTATTATGAAAAATGGGCATTGCTGGGAGAAGAAGATTCCTATTGGGAAAAATTCATTGAAAAAGAACCTGAGACCGGCAAAGAAGATGGGGATAAAAAAAATAAGGAGTTATTCAATCAAATTCTTAAAATGGCTGAGAACATGGATATAGAAAAAATACAGAAACAAGCCAACCAATTAAGTAATGCAATAACTACTGTTCAGGAAATAATCACTCAGTTCCAATCAACTAAGAGCACTGGTAATCCTAACCAAAATCCTATTAATTGGTATAGAGACTAGGAGGAACTAGAATGCATCCACAATGTTACGATTATTTACAGAGTAATCCGGAGTTAGCAAGATACGTACGTCTTAATCCTATCTGGTACCGCTACTTGTCTCGAGAACCTTCCATGTTGGTTTATATAGAAAAAGAAGCGAAAAAATTTTATGGAAAGACATTCCCACAGCGTGTTGAAAAATTAAATAACCAAGTACAGATGCTTGAAATGCTTATCCAATTTGCGGGAGCAATGAAGGATTAAACATTTTCAGAACTTGTCTTAAATGATACTATAGTAGTGGAGGTGTAATTAATGATAGCTACTATGGAATATGTAGATATATTAGATAAATCCGAGCAGTTAGGGAGTATGGTAATGGAGTCCGATATAATGGAAGCCTACACTATTTCCCAGAATGCTCTTCATAAAGATAAAGAAGCCCAGAGGTTAATTAAAGATTTTCAAGATATAAAAGAACAATATGATGATGTCCAACGATTTGGTAGATACCATCCTGATTATAATGAGATCATGAAAAAGGTACGAGCAGCCAAACGAGAGATGGATATGAATGATAAGGTGGCTGCATTTAAAATTGCGGAAAGAAACCTGCAGAAGTTATTGGATGAGATTAGTAGATATGTTGCTCAGAGTGTAAGTGAACAAGTTAAAGCTCCACAGGAAGGGGCTGCTTTAACAGATAGTGGCTGTGGTTGTGGAAGCGGTGGAGGATGTGGCTGTGCCTCCTGATCGTTGAATTTACCGGTTTACTCTGATAAACTAAGTTGCAAATAACTTGTAAGTGAGGGCATGATATGAGTGTGGATCGCCAAAGTTTAATAGTCTGGTTTCAGCATTTGAAGAATATTAAACAAATAAAAAAATATGGACATTTAATTTACGTATCAAAGAGAATGAAATATGCTGTAATTTACGTTAATCAGGATGAGATTGAAAGGATCGAACAAAAATTACTTAAGTTAGCCTTTGTGTCTAAAATAGACCGTTCTTATAAACCCTTTATAGAAACAAACTACGAAAATGCAAAACCAGATAAAGCAAAACAATATGATTATAAAATGGGTATTTAATATTTTTTCTTAATATGGACAATATATATTGTCCATATTTTTTTGTCCTAATAATCATCGATTTTTAAAGGCATTAGAGATTAGGTTATACAGAATTCCATTAGATAAAAAGAAAAACCTGCAGAAATATTTCTGCAGGTCCCTTTGTTTTCCTTTTAGAAAACAAAAAGGCAAAGGGAGAGGAGAAACCGAAGAAGATCTTATGGGGAAGTGTAAGTCTTCTTCGAGTTATGAAACAACCAAGCTAACCTTTAGCTGTCTCAATAATTTATTATGTACAAGAAAAAGTTATTTATACGTCAAAGTTCATGTTTTCTTATCGTAATATAAATTATTTTCATCTCTTTCCTTTTATGGTAGGATTAATGTCGAATAGTGCCAAAAGGAGTGTGACTATGAGAGTTATAGCTGGGCAATATAAAGGACGACAATTAAAAGCAGTTCCAGGTAAAAATACAAGACCGACAACTGATAAAGTCAAAGAAGCTACTTTTCAAATAATGGGTCCTTATTTTGAAGGAGGTAAATTCCTTGATCTGTTTGCTGGCAGTGGTGCACTCGCTATTGAGGCATTGAGTAGAGGAATGGAATGGGGTATTCTGGTCGATAAGTCACCTAAGGCTATACATATAATTCATGATAATCTTAAGTCACTTAGCTTGGAAAATAATACAGAAGTATTTCGGGCAGATGCTTTTCGCGCAATACAGGCTGCATCCAAGCGAGGACTCCGGTTTGATTTAATACTACTGGACCCACCTTATGCAAAGGGAGACTATGAAGGGTTACTAAATGAAATAGTAAGCTTAGATATACTAAATAAGGGAGCTATCATTTATTGTGAACACGATCACACCACTATACTGAACTCATCACATAAGTCACTATCTTTAATTAAGCAACAAAAATATGGAGGAACAATAACAATAACTATATTCAGACATGACACATAGGAGGTAAATTATATTGACTAGATTAGCGATATGTCCCGGCAGTTTTGATCCACTTACTTATGGGCATCTAGACATTATACAGCGTGGAGCTAGAATTTTTGATCAAATTATTGTAGCGGTATTCAACAATCAATCGAAAGCTCCTTTATTTTCTGTTGAGGAACGGATAAAATTAATAGAGGAGTGCACTATTGACCTGCCAAATGTAATAGCAGATTCTTCGGAAGGCTTATTGATGGATTATGCAAAAGAAAAAAACGCTCAGGCTATTATAAGAGGGCTAAGAGCAGTTAGTGATTTTGAATATGAAATGCAAATTACTTCTATGAATAGAAAATTGGATGAAGAGATTGAAACATTCTTTATGATGACAAATAATCAATATTCATTCCTTAGTTCCAGTATTGTAAAAGAAGTGGCAAAATATAAAGCAAATGTCTCAGATCTCGTTCCGAGTCCAGTGGAACAGGCGTTAATTACAAAGTTTAAATAGGAGAAAAAGATGTTGTGATAAAGAGCAACATCTTTTTTATTTAAAAAACATAGAGAATTAAGGAGGACGAGTAATCGAAGCTCCAGTTCTAATGTGTATTAGGGTGTAGCCCGTCTTTCTTACTAATTACAGATACCAGCACTTTCAGTTATCCCTTTAACTTTGTTTGCGACGGCGATAGAGAATAAAGAAAGCACTAGTCAAAGAAAGTATGGTAATTATTGGCCCCAATTGTTTTAGTAATTCCAGTAAATCCAACCAGAATAAATGAGACTGCCCTTGTTGAGTGACAGGGATGTCATCTGTCCCAAATGCTTGTTTATTTAAATAAAGTGGCTTATAAAGAATGATCACAATTATACTGGCAAAAATTCCATGAAGAAATCTAGCGAAAAAGTAAGGGGTAAAACGGATATCTGTTTTCGCAAGAATACTTGCAACCTGGGCTTGTACGGAAAAACCATTAAACCCTAAAATAAAACTTATCAAAATTGCTTTTGCTAACATAGAATCTGATGAAACACCTGAAATACTCTGAGCTCCAATTGTTATTTCAAACAAACCTGAGAAAAAGGGTAAAGCCATATCTATAGGCAGTCCTATTATTTGCAAAAATATTTTAAAAAATATTGCTAAAAATGGTGTAACTCCGACTAAAAAGAGTAATTTAGTAAGCACAGAGAACAAGATGATGAATCCGCCAACCATGACAAGTGTTTTTATCGAATTAACAACCGCATCTCCCAGCACCTCTCCAATAGGACGGGGGTCTTTCAGTCGGGTGTGATGCATTTCTTGAAATGCTTTGATTAGTGAAAAACTTCCCTTTGTTTTTTTCTTTGTTTCACTGGAAGATTTTAAACCATGGAATCGCATACAGAATCCTACTAGAGCATTGCCTATATAATGTGCAGCGGCTAGCAATATTCCCAGCTTTGCATCATGGAAAAAACCCACCGAAACGGCTCCAATGATAAATAAGGGGCTGGAAGCATTTGTGAATGACACGAGTCTCTCTGCCTCAATCTGTGTTAATTGTTTTTCTTCTCGTAATCTGCTGGCAATTTTTGCTCCGGTGGGATATCCACTTGCCATACCCATCACCCATCCAAAACTCCCAACGCCTGGTACGTTAAACAATGGTCTCATGATTGGTTCAAAAAGAATACCTACAAACTTAACGACACCAAATGCAAGTAATAATTCAGAGGTGATAAAAAATGGGAGTAAAGAAGGAAAAACGACTTCCCACCACATATTTAACCCTCTAATACTAGCTTTGAAAGCTTCGTCTGGGAACTTTATTAATGAAAAAGCTATAAAAGTGGATAGGCTCGCTAATAATAGTGTTTTTGCTATTTGTTTCAATCGTCTGCCTCCTATATCATGACCCATTGCTCTGTACATCCCTGTATGATAGTAGTAGAATAATTCTAGCTTGTTCTATAATCATTTGTATTTTAATTAGTACAAGTCTTTATCAATATACGCACATACATAGCGAAAATATGCCATACACTTTTATTGGTTGAGAGTTGGAAGGAGCATGTAGATGAGATTTACAAAGAAACATTTATTTTTTCTGTTCATTATTATTATCCTTACTTATTTTTTGGCAGCATTTAAAATTCCTTACTACATTTACAAACCAGGTAGTGCTGATGCACTAAATCCTATTGTAGAGGTGGAAGACGGTTATAAAAGTAAAGGAGATATGCATCTTGTGACTATTAGTGGAGGACAGGCGACTCCATTACAATTTATTTGGGCGAAAATTCTTCCCAATCAGGAGATTATGCCACTAGAGGACGTTCGGCCTGAAGGAGTTACCGAAGACGAATATATGCATGCTCAATTGCAAATGATGGAGAACTCACAAGAGGCTTCAACAGTAGTTGCATATAAAGCAGCAGAAAAAGGCATAGATATTGAATTTAATGGCGTTTATATTGTAACAGTGATAGATGGAATGCCAGCTGACGGTACCCTCCAAATGGGTGATAGAATTGTCGGTATTAATGACAAGCAGGTAAAAGAAGCTGAAGACTTAATAACGTATGTAGAAGGTAAGAAAGCTGGAGATATTGTCACTATCAAATTTGTTAGGGACAACAAGGAAATGACAAAAGATATAAAATTGGATGCATATGAAGAACTTGGTGGTAAAGTAGGAATTGGTATTCGATTGGTGACAGATCGTAATGTTACGGTTGACCCGGAAGTTCATTTTTCAAGTGGTAGAATTGGTGGACCAAGTGCTGGGTTAATGTTCTCACTTGAAATATTTGATCAGTTAACAGAAGAAGATTTTACGAAAGGCTATGAAATTGCCGGTACAGGGGAAATAGATTATAACGGTAACGTTGGAAGAATTGGCGGTATTGATAAAAAAGTTGTTGCTGCTGACAGAGAGGGCGCAGATATCTTTTTTGCTCCTAATGAAAATGGAAATAAAGATTCAAACTACCAAGTGGCAAAGAAAAAAGCAGCTGAAATTGATACATCAATGAAGATTGTTCCTGTGGATACATTTCAGGAAGCAGTCGAATATTTAAAAGGCCTAGAGCCGGCTTCTAATTAAATATAAAGAAATTCTGTTAACTAATTCTTAGCAAAAGCAGAAGTCGAACGTCTTTCGAAATATTATACATTTCGAGACGTTCGACTATTTTTATTTTTAAGGTTTAGCATATCAACATCTGTCAGTGCTGCTTTATATCATAATTGGTGGCTGCAGCTCTTGCTTGCGTAATGGCTCTGCAATGCTCTGAGGCAGAATACTATAATATGCGTTACTGGCTTTCTCTTCCATGTTTAAAGAAGAATCCATGTTTCTAGTTAATTTTGTAACAAGTGGTACTTGCATTTTCTTTTTGTTCAGTCTTATGTATTTTCGTCCTGTTTCATTAAATCCAAGTAGTCTGACATAAGATACAGATCGACGCTCAAGGATAGGGAGTAAATCTTCCTTTTTTGTATTTGTAAGAATATGAACAAAAATGCGTTGTAGTCTTGTACGAGTATAACGTTTTGTTTTCAGTTCATCCATCCATTCAGAAAAGGAAGTCGCCGTTTTAGCTGTTTTTTTAATTCTGTACTCAAGCCCTTCTGTGACGCCATGGATTTCTCTAATCTCATTTAATGACATTGTTAATACACGATAATGAATGAGTGGAAAGTAATTTTCCCATGTATGCCAGTAGCCAGTAATTTTTTTATATTTTAGCAACTGTTCACCAGTAGAAGCTGGCAATGTTCCTTGGATTTCTTCTGTCAGACTTCCATGTGCAAATAATGCCTTTCGTATACTAGTTGCACTGGCGACAGAGTTATTGATCATTTGATCGTGATAATTACTGCCGGTACGTTTTATTGTAATAGGAGTAATGGAAAGATTAGCCTCTAAGATAGCTTTAATATAACTGAATCCAAGTATATTATTAGGTTTAGTTAAATCGAGTTCATTATTAGATAAACCTATCTCCTTGTAAGCAGCCTTGCTTGCTTCTGGAAAGGAAATACCTTTTTTTAAATATAGTTGTACAGTTTCATGAAAGATAGCCTCTTTTTCTTTAAACATTTTATAACTTGTTATAAAATTGGAGGTATTACCAGACTCACTACCAAAACAAATACTGGAAACCTTCAATTTATCCAATGTATGTACTGCTCCTTTTGCAAAGAAGTCACTATTTTGGACAGCATAAGGATAAGGCAATTCTACTACTAAATCAACACCCGATGCCAATGCAGCTTGAGTTCGGTGAAACTTATCGATGATTGCCGGTTCACCTCGTTGAAGAAAAGAGCCACTCATAACTGCTATGATACAATCAGCTCCGGAGGATTTTTTCGCTTGCTGGACATGATATAAATGACCATTATGAAAAGGGTTATATTCAACAATTAATCCACAGGCATCCATTAACAAACACTCCTACTATATAATGGTAATATTGTAACAAAAATAAAGGAGGTGTGCATGCATTATAGAAGGATGAACACCGTTAAGACATTAAATAAGTTAATGATCTATCGTTGGAAGACCTAGCAAATGGTTGTCTGTATTCTGTAAAGAAAATATGTTGACAAAAGTCCATTTTTCTTTTAAAATTACTCTTGTTGCCTTGAGGTGATAATAATGAAGTTTGCATTAGCACAAATTAGAAAAAATGCTTATAATGATCCTTTTCATTTTGATGAGAAGGTTGATGTTTCTGAATTAGAAGCGATGAACAATGATATACGTCATATAGATCCTGTAAGGGTCCATGGTAAATGCTATCTTCATGGAGAGCAGATTTTCTTTACTTTTCATATAGAGGGGGAAATGACGTTACCATGTGCACGTACATTGGTGGATGTACCGTATCCTTTTGATATTAAGGCCGATGAAGTTTTTACTACATCTTCTTACTATACGGAAGAAGAAGAGGAAGACGAAATTCATCCTGTTAAGGGAGAAGTGCTTGACTTAACTCCTTTAATAAAGGAAAATATTTTATTAGAGGTACCTTTTCGTGTGTTTTCCGATGGGAAGAATAACCAGCAAGGCGCTCCAGCAAAAGGCCAAGATTGGGAATTTATTTCAGAGGAAAAAAAGGAAAAACGATAGATCCACGATTTAAAAAGTTAGAAACATTATTAGAAAAAAATATGAAAGACAAATAAGAATCATTGTTCTCGTTTTGTTTTTTTATGTGAAGGAGGTGTAAGTCATGGCAGTACCTAAAAGAAGAACTTCTAAAAAGGTTAAAAATCAACGTCGTACTCATAAAAAATTACACGTACCTGGCATGGTTGAGTGCTCTAATTGTGGAGAACTAACAAAACCGCACCATGTTTGTAAATCATGTGGTCAATATGATGGCAAAGAAGTTGTAAACAACTAATATTTATAAAAAACAGATCATTTCTATGGTCTGTTTTTTTATTTCCAGAAATGCTATGTGGTTACAATTGGAGGAAATACGACATAAATTAAAGTACTATCAAGTTACTTTATAGTATATTTAAGGTTCTAATATATATGTTGAGGTTATTCAATGATTCGGAAAATAGATATACTCCGAAGTAACTTGTGTTGGATGGAGTAATTAATTATACAGAGGAAGCACCCATTGATTTACGTTTCAGGCGGACGCTTTCACACCTCCGGGTACAAGCGCGACATCTGTTCGTAACCTCACAGTGTCTTCTTTGCCGCCCTCCACTCCAATCAATTCGTACACAGCACCTTTTGGTCTTCTTAGATATAATAGTAAACAGTAGCGAAGGGGAAATATGGAGACTCCTGCGGGAGGAAAGGCCTCGATGAGACCCCGGAACGCGGAGCGTGAGGAGGCTCATCAGCCGCCCGCGGAAAGCGGAATATTTCCCCGTAGCGGTGATTTACGCAGTCTCTATATTCTAAGTTAGTTCGCATTTTCCTCCAACTGTGAATGAGTAACATACTTTTGAATCCCAACATTTGCCGTAGATCATTATTTAAAATGCATAGTTAATCTTGGTTCGGTAAGGCAACTAGTTTATATGCTATTATGGTAGTAAACACAAATAAGGAGAGAAGTTCGTGGGAAAATATATTACATATACAAATCATACAAAGAACTACGGGGAAATTTGTTTAAATCGACCCGAAAAGCATAACGCAATATCCAAGGAAATGACAGAAGAATTTATGACATGCCTACTTGAAGCAAAGCAAGATAAGATTAAGTTTCTCGTCATTACTGGGGCAGGGGAAAAAATGTTTTGTTCTGGCGGAGACCTGACTAGTTTACATGGTAATCTATCTTCCGATGAAGCATTCAACCATCTTTATCCTATGAAGGAAGTATTGGGTGAAATTGTTTCATTTCCAGTTCCGGTTATTTGCATGTTAAATGGTGGAGCATTAGGAGGAGGTTGTGAAATTGCCACAGCATGTGATATCCGAATTGCTAAAGAGAGCAGTAAATTTGGTTTTGTACAATCCAAACTTGGGATTGTTCCAGGTTGGGGAGGAGGCACCTTATTATATGAGAAGGTGGAACCAAGCTTTGCATTTCAGTGGTTATTAGAAGGAACTATCTTTGATGCCCCATATTTAAAAGACCACGGATGGATACATCATATTATTGCAGATGAGGAATGGGAAAACAACGAGAAATTACTAGAACCTTATATTTCAAGGTCATATGAGCAAATGAAAGTTCTTAAGAGACAATTTAAGAAGAAATTATCAAGTATTGGATTATCATCTGTAATGGCGGAAGAAGTGAGGAATTGTGCAATTTTATGGGAATCGGAGGAACATATTCAAGCAGTAAATAAATTTTTAAACCGTTAATAGAGTATAATTGTGCAAAATGATAAACATTTATTCTATCAGAACTATTCTTAGCATACATTTATAGCAAACGAATAAGGAGGGATAGGATGAATGCTTCACGTCAGGATGCATGGACTAAAGATGAAGATATCGTTCTAGCTGAAACTGTTCTAAGGTATATTAGAGAGGGAAAGACACAGCTGGAAGCATTTAAAGATGTAGCTAAACAATTGTCTCGCACATCAGCGGCATGTGGTTTCAGGTGGAATGCGACTATACGTAAACATTATCAAAATGCTATTCAGTTGGCAAAAGATGAAAGAAAGCAACAAAACAGGAAAGATATTTATCAAGATAACCTACACGAGGGGAATTCAAAAGAAACAATCCAAACTGCGATATCTTTGTTGGAACAAATGAAATTAAGTCTGTCTGAGGAAGGAAAAGAAAGAATTTACCGTGAGGATCAGGACAAACAAGTGACTGCCTTGAAGTTGGAGAATGAAAAATTAAAAGAAAAACTTGTGCGTTACGAGCATGCATGGGAAGAAATGGGTAAGCTGTGGGCATGGGTGAATGCGGAAGCGTAGAGATTATATAATATTCTTTAAAATAGCAAAAGACATGAATGTACTGAATAAGAGCCGTTCATGTCTTCTGCAAGGATTTCACGAAATTATTTATTGTCCTGTTCTTTAACTCCTTCTGGTAGCCAAATAAGCGGATTTTCTCCAAGGTCTCTTTCCATGTCATAATGCGCTTTCTGGAAGCTCATTTTCTCCCAGAAACCATGTGAATTAATTCTAGGGTTTGTTTTAATCGGTAAGTTATAACTCTTTGCAAAATCCACTAATGCTTTACCGTATCCATTCCCTTGATAATCAGGTAGCACTTCCAGCTTCCATAGTGTTAAATAATCCTGTGGAGGCTCAAAATATTGATCGTATTTTGCTTTTACTTTATAAAGGCTCATTCTCGCCACCAAATTATCCCCAAAGTAGATTCCGTAAAATGGTGAATCACTATCATTTTCTACCATATTACTCTCAAGGTCTTCCAACATCGATAATTCCTGGTTACCGTATTCTTTGAAATATTTGAATTTTTCTAAGGTTTTAAAGTTGATTAGCAATTTTTCTACTTTTATGCGATTCATAATACTTCTCCCCCTTTAGCCCATTTAAACAAATAATAAGTATTCCTCATTCTATACCTCTTTTATTATAATATAAAAAAGAACAGATTCAAATAAAAGAATGATATTATAAATTATTGCCGATTTAATGAATATTCGGATATAATTGTTTCTGCTATACTGTTCATACATAAGTTAAGGGGCTGTACATATGAATATCGGTATAATTGGTGGCGGGGCAATAGGGTTATTATTAAGTGGCTATTTAGCTGAAGAGCATGATATCACGGTATATGTAAGGCGGGCAGAACAAAAAGTATTAATAGATTTACATGGGATAAGGGTTACAAATAAGTTTGAGCGACAGCATGTACAATGTAAACTTATAGATCAGATTAAGGATCAGGATTGTGTTTTTGTATGTGTGAAGCAATTTCAGTTGTTAGAAATTTTGCCATATGTTTCAAGCCTGAGTAATAAGGTTTCGTTGATATTTCTTCAAAATGGAATGTCACATATAGAAAAAATCACCAATCTTAGTCAACCGATGAGTATAGGTATTACAGAGCATGGAGCCGAAAAAATTAATGATTATACCGTTAAGCATACTGGGGTTGGTGTTATTAAGTTGGCATCATATAACGGGATATCTAACAGAGAATTACAGCAGCTTTTATCTGTCTTTGAACAACATGACTTTCCAATGGTCTATCGGGATAACTGGTCTATATTGCTAAAAGAAAAATTGGTTCTTAATGCAGTAATTAACCCACTAACCGCTCTCTTTCAGGTTAAAAATTCACAGGTCATTCAAAATGAATATATTAAGATCTTAGCTAAGAAATTATGTGAAGAAGCGTGTTTTGTTCTAAGTTTAAATGAAGTTAAACAGTGGTCGGAGGTTCAGCGGGTGGCAAAAGCCACTGGAGAAAACACATCATCCATGTTCAAAGATATCAAGGAGGGAAGACCAACTGAAATAGAAGCAATTTCTGGTTATCTGTTAAAGCAATGTTCAAATTCAAAAATACCATACACTGCATTTGTATATCATAGTATAAAGGCCCTAGAAAAGAAGAAAGGAATACTGCACAGATGAAGGAATTCATTATATATCTTATTTCTATTTTTGTTGCTGTCCCGCTCCTTGCAACCTGGTTTACCTATTTAGTTGCTCGTAAGGCTGGTAAATCAGAGATAAAAGCTGTTCGCATAACAGTCTATGTAACAACCATATTATATATTATCGCAGTAGCTATGTTACTAAAAATTATTTTTGGCCAGACTCATTCGGGGTATATATTGGTCCTCATATTATCTGTTCTATGTATAATTATTTTCTATCAATGGAGATATAACACGGAAATCGTTATCTCTAAAGCAATTATTTTAACATGGAGGATAACATTCCTGCTATTTTTATTTGCTTATTTGCTGTTATCATTGGTAGGGGTTATCCAACGCATATTTTATTAATTCATGTTAATATAGGCAGATCATATGAAATTTATGAATGAATTATGTAAAATACGTATTGGATAATGAATAAAAGGAGCATGGGATCAATGCATATCGACCCTATAACATTACATAAACAGAATAAGCTTATAGAAAAATATAGAAACGATGATAAAGATATATTACGTTTTTTTGATTATCATCCCTTCAAAAGTACAGAACAGAGAGTGAAAGACTTGAAGGGTCGCCACTTTGATCGTATACAGCTTAGTGAAGTATTACATACAATGAATAAGCAATGGGAGGCACCTGAGGCAACACTAGGTAATATCAATCGGCTTGAACAAGAGAATAGTATCGTAGTAATAGGAGGTCAGCAAGCCGGCTTGCTATCAGGACCGATGTACACTATAAATAAAATCATCTCAGTTATTCAGTATGCGAAGGAACAGGAAAAGGAATTGAATATACCTGTAATCCCTGTATTTTGGATAGCAGGTGAGGATCACGACTTTGCAGAGGTCAATCATGTCTTTTTACCTGAAAATACCAAGCTGAGCAAACATACACTTTCTCAACATGCTTACACTAAAAAATCGGTATCCCATATGCAAATTGACCGCGAGAAGGCAGACAATTGGCTTCAACAGCTTTTTGAGCAATTGCCGGAGACAATGCATACGAAGGGGCTTTATGAATGGGTTCGACGATGTTTGGATAAATCAGAAACCTATGTGGACTTTTTTGCCAGGTTTGTCTACCATTTGTTTAGTTCGGAAGGCCTTGTACTTGCTGACTCAGGAAGCCCACTACTTCGAAGAATTGAATCTATTTATTTTGAAGAAATGATCCAGTACCAACCTGCAATTTCTGAAGCGGTGTACGAAACAGCGAGGGAATTGCAACAAATGGGTTATCCATCATCTATTGGTTCAGAAATAAATGACGCTCACCTTTTCTACCATCATCATGGGGAAAGAATATTACTTAGCCGGTCAGATAACGGGGAATGGGTAGGAAAACAAAATGAAGTGCGTTTTACTACAGAAGAACTATTATCTGTTGCCAAAGAGCATCCTGAACAGCTTAGTAACAATGTTGTCACCCGTCCACTAATGCAGGAGTTATTATTTCCAACACTAGCATTTGTTGGTGGTCCGGGAGAGATAAGCTATTGGGCAGAATTAAAAGAGGCATTTCAAACTTTAAATATAAAAATGCCACCAGTTATCCCAAGATTATCCTTTACATTTATAGAAAGAAATGTAGAGAAATTAATTAGAAAATATAACTTAACTGCTGAGCAAGCAATAAATATAGATCTTCAACAGTTTAAGGATAATTGGTTAGCAGGAAAAAACGATCCGAAGATTGAAGATATTTCTGTAGAAGTCAAAAATGTTATTGAGAGTGCTCATCAACGTCTCCGAGAGTTAGCTTGGGATATTCGCGCTGATATTGGCCAACTTTCAGAAAAGAATCTTGTTTATTTAGATGAGAATATTAATTTTCTGCAAAAACGAATGATAAAAGCCATGAAAGAAAAGTATGAGAAACAACTGTGGGAGTTGGATTTAATTACACTACTTATTCAACCAGCTGGGAGCCTGCAAGAAAGAATGTGGACACCTCTTCCATTTATTAATAATCATGGGAAACAATTTATAAATGATTTAACTGCCATGTCTTGTTCTTTTGATAAAGAACATTACTTTGTTTATTTGTAAGAAGAGGAACCCCCCACAAGTCTCCACCAAAATAGATTGAAGATAGTGAAAGCTGTCATATCATTGATATGACAGCTTTTTTTTCTGTCTCAAAACAACTGCTATTATCTATTTTGAGATTTATTAAAAGAAATTTTGATAAATAAGTGGTGGATAGTGGGGCAATGTGGTAATATAGGGGAAAGAAGGTGGGGCGGACTCTATGTTTATGGGTGAATACCAACACAACATCGATACAAAGGGAAGAATAATTGTTCCTGCTAAGTTTCGCGATGATCTTGGTGATCGTTTTGTTGTAACCCGTGGACTGGATAAATGTCTGTTTGCCTACCCAATGAATGAGTGGAAAATATTAGAAGAAAAGTTAAAAAAGCTTCCATTAACAAAGAAGGATGCTAGAGCATTCACCCGATTTTTCTTTTCTGGTGCTATTGAATGTGAAGTGGATAAGCAGGGAAGAATAAACATTCCTCAACCATTGAGAAATTATGCAGTACTAGAAAAAGAATGCGTTGTGATTGGTGTCTCGAACCGAATTGAATTTTGGGCAAGCGAAAATTGGGAGGATTATTTCTCTGATTCTGAGGAATCTTTCGCAGAGATTGCTGAGAATCTTTTGGATTTTGATATTTGATACAAAGAAATTAGAACTGGACTGTTAAAAAGTGGGTGAATGTGTGTTTGAACATTATAGTGTTTTAAAAAAAGAGACAATTGATGGCCTGAATATAAAGCCGGATGGTACATATGTTGATTGCACAGTTGGCGGTGGGGGTCATTCCGAACAAATCGCTTCAAAGTTAAATGAAAATGGTCTATTGATAGCTTTTGATCAGGATTTAGATGCTTTACAGGCAGCTAAAGAAAGATTAAAGGTATATCAGGATCGAATACTATTTATTCATTCGAATTTTCGAGGGTTGGAAGAGGAATTATTGAACAACCAAATTGAACATGTCGATGGAATTTTATTTGATCTTGGAGTATCTTCTCCCCAGCTTGACCGAGGTGATAGAGGATTTAGTTATCAGCACGATGCCCCACTCGATATGCGCATGAATCAAACGAAAGAGTTGAATGCCTATGACATTGTTAATTCATGGTCTTACAATGATTTAGTTTCAATTTTTTTCAAATATGGGGAAGAAAAATTTTCTAAGCAAATTGCGAGGAAAATTGAGTCATACAGAGAGGCAAATGAAATTCGTACAACCCATCAGCTTGTTGAACTTATTAAGGAAGGAATCCCTGCACCAGCAAGGAGAAAAGGAGGTCATCCTGCGAAGCGCATTTTTCAAGCGTTGCGAATTGCAGTTAATGATGAGCTTTCAGCTTTTAACGATGCGCTTCATCAAGCAGCACGTGTGGTGGGGATAGGTGGAAGAATCGTCGTAATTACCTTTCATTCGCTTGAAGACAGGTTATGCAAACAAGCTTTTAAAAAATGGAGTACTGCTAAAGAAACACCAAAAAACTTGCCTATAATACCAGAATCTCATGAAGCTCCGTTCACTTTGTTAAATAGAAAGCCAATTAGCGCAGATGAAGTAGAACTGGAAGCTAATCGAAGATCTCGTTCGGCAAAGCTACGAATAATAAAGAAAATAAAACCTTGGAGAGAAGAATTTACGTATGAGGAAGGGTGGAAGAAATAATGAGTGCTAATTATGCCCGTAGTTGGCAACATACTAATCCGGAACAGACGCCGAAAAAAGACCAGAAGGTTGTTGTAAAAGTAAAGAAACAAGGATGGATTACAAAAGGAGAAAAAGCAATTATTTCTATTGTGGGAGCTGGCCTTATAGCTGCAGGAGTATTTATTGTTTCTTTTTCTTCAAATACCGATGCAATAAACAGAGACATTCAGAAGTTGGAAAAAACTGTGCAAACTCAAAAAGTGGAAAACGAAGGTTTGCTTTATGAAATGAAGGAACTAAGCAGGCCGGAGAGAATTACTAAAATTGCAGAAAAAAATGGTTTGAAAATCCAAAATGCAGAAGTGAAACAAGCACACGCATTTAACAACTAATCAAGGAGTAAGTTAGTATGAAGAAACATAAAACAACTCATTTTATGGCGGGTATTCTCATGCTTGTTTTTGTTGGCATCTTTCTCGTACTAACGGGAAGATTTCTATATATTCAAGTGACAGGGGAAATTGATGGTGTTTCTTTGGAAAAATGGGCAGAAGAAAAAAGAACGGCTTCCTATACCATTGATTCAGAGAGAGGAAAAATTTATGATAAAAATGGAATGACGCTTGCCTATGATCGGCCAACATTTCGAATGTATGCAATCGTGGACAAAGCGTATACTTCCAACCCAGAGGAGCCTAAGCATGTAGATGATCCGGAGAAAACGGCGGAGTTGCTGGCTCCTTTATTGGATTTAGAAGAAGAAGAAATTCGTTCTATTATTGAGGATGGAATTGAAGATGAAAAATTTCAGGTTGAATTTGGTAAAAAGGGTAGAGAACTTTCACAACAAAAAAGAGATGAAATTGCTGCTCTGAAGTTACCTGGGATTAAGTTTGAAAAGGAACCCATTCGTTACTATCCCAATGGAGTATTCGCTTCACACATCCTAGGTTTTGCTAGAGAGACTGAAAAAGAGACAAAAAATGGTGTTAAAAGGGAAATTACCGGGATTGCTGGCATGGAAAAGGAAATGAATGATCTGCTGAGTGGTAAAGACGGCCATATCTCGTACCAACGTGACAAGTACAATAAAAAACTGTTAGACCCCAATGAAGTTATTACCAAACCTCAAGACGGAGACGATGTTTATCTCACGATAGATCAAAAAATTCAGACTTTATTAGAAGATTCGTTAAGTCAGGTGGAAGAAGAATATAATCCGGAGCGAATCACTGCTGTAGTAATGAATCCTAAAACTGGTGAAATCGTTGCTATGGGAAATCGTCCTAGTTATAATCCAAACAATCCTTCAGATGTTGAGAATTGGTATAATGATGTAGTTTCTACCCCTGTAGAGGCGGGGTCTACGGTTAAAATGTTTACATGGGCATCAGCAATTGAAGAAGGTGTCTATAACGGAAATGAGACATACAAATCCGGAAGCTATCGTCCTAACGAACAGATCCAACCTATTAACGACCATAATGGTGGAAGAGGTTGGGATATCATAACGTACGATGAAGGCTTTCAAAGATCATCTAATGTTGCAGCAGCTAAGTTGGCTTGGGAAAAGGTAGGGACAGATAAATTCTTAGAGTATCTTCAGGCGTTTGGTTTAGATAAAGAAACTGGTATTGACTTACCTAATGAGGTTGCTGGAAGAATTCTATACAATTATTCCATTGAAAAAATTACAACCTCTTTTGGGCAGGGAAGTACCTTGACACCAATTCAGCAATTAAAAGCTGCTTCAGCTATTGCTAACGATGGTAAAATGATGCAGCCTTATGTTATGAAAAAAATAGTAAATTCAACGACGGGAAAAAATATTAAAGAAAAATCTCCTAACGTTGTTGGCAACCCGATTTCAAAGGAAACTTCCGATAAGGTTTTGAAACTATTAGAATCAGTAGTAAATGGAGAACATGGGACAGGTAAAATGTACCAAATCAATGATTATACGGTGGGGGGGAAAACAGGAACTGCACAAATACCTAATCCAGATTCAAGCACCGGAGCATATCTACGGGGAAAAGAGAATCATATATTCTCTTTTCTAGGTATGGCACCTATAGAAGACCCTCAACTGATGATCTATGTATCTGTGAAAAAACCAGAACTTGAACCAACAGAAACAGGATCCATGCCAGTATCATTTATATTTACTAATGTGATGGAGAATAGTTTACATTATTTAAATATAGATCCAGATAAGGATCCAGAAAAGCAAATCAAAGAGATTTCCATTCCGGAACTTATTGGTAAGCCTGCTGACAAGATGAGGAAAACACTCTCCGATAAAGGTTTACAAGTAACGGTTGCAGGAAAAGGCAAAATTACGGATGCAAGCGTTAAACAAGGGGATAAAGTTTTAGAGAATGATCATATTATCTTAATAACCGATAAGCCTACAATGCCTTCTGTTATTGGCTGGTCACTGCGGGATGTCATTCAGTTTGCTGAACTTCTTGAACTTAAAATAGAAACGTTTGGTAATGGTTATAGCGTAACTCAGAATATTAAAGCTGGTACTCCACTTAAAAAAGGAGACTACTTAGGAGTAGAATTTAAGCCGCCGACTAAAGAGAGTGCAGAAAGTGGGAGTCAAGAAGAAGAAACCTCGGGCGCAGATTAAGTTAATCGTATAGTTTCTTCGGTCTTCATCTTTAATGCTTAATGAATAACGTCCATTTTAATTTCATTGGACAATATGTGACTGTGAAGCTCTTACGTATGTTTTTAGTTAGTGGTGCGACCTCTTCATTGATCTAAAACAGTGTTCTATTCGATTTTATTACTTCATATAGTTGATACAAGCCTACCTATGGAAAAGGGGATGGAAAATGAAACGTGTATCAACTGTTACAGTGAAAAAGCGAATAGTTACTGTTTTTCTTTTTGGATTAATTTTTTTTATGATCATCAATGTCCGATTGGGGTATGTACAATTTGTTATCGGAGATGAATTGATGGCAAAAGCAAGTGATCTTTGGACAAGGGATATTGTTTTTGAATCAGAAAGGGGTTATATTCTCGATTCAGAAGGTGAAATTCTTGCAGAAAATGTTTCTGCACCTTCGATTGTGGTGATACCCAGACAAATAAAAGAACCACAGAAAACAGCAAAAAAACTCTCGGAGATATTGCAAGTAAAAAAAGAGAAAATATATGAAAATATAACACAAAACAAATCAAGTGTTACAATTCGACCAGCAGGGATAAAGATAACGGAAGAACAGGAAGTTGCTATTCGAAGCTTGGATATGGCTGGAGTTTATTTAGCTAAGGATTCTAAGAGGCATTATCCAAATGGCAACGATCTTTCCCATGTTCTTGGTTTTGCGGGCATTGATAACCAAGGTCTAATGGGGCTGGAGCTTTATTATGATGAAAAATTAAGCGGAGAAAAAGGAAGACTATCTTTTTATTCCGATGCGAAGGGTAGAAGGTTAGATAGTTTAGCAGACGTTTATTACCCACCAAAAGACGGCCTAAATTTAAAAACTACCATTAATAATAAGGTTCAGACAATCATGGAAAGAGAACTGGACTTAGCAGTAGCAAAATATAATCCAGATGGAGCACTGGCGATCGCTGTTAACCCTAAAACAGGTGGAGTTCTTGGTATGTCCACGAGACCCAATTTTCATCCTGAAAATTATCAGGAAGTAGATGCGAAGATCTTTGACCGAAACCTCCCAATTTGGAGCACATATGAACCGGGTTCAACCTTCAAGATTATTACGCTTGCAGCGGCATTGGAAGAAGGAATTGTAGACTTGGAAGAAGATGAATTCCATGACAGTGGAAGCATAAAAGTTGGAGGAGCGAAGTTAAGATGCTGGAAGAGTGGGGGACATGGTCACCAAACGTATTTAGAAGTTGTCCAGAATTCCTGTAACCCCGGCTTTGTTACCTTGGGGCAAAAGCTGGGAGAAGAAAAGCTATTTAGCTATATAAGGAATTTTGGCTTTGGGCAGAAAACTGGGATTGACTTACAGGGAGAAGGGAACGGTATATTATTTAAACCAGAAAATGTAGGTCCAGTAGAACTAGCTACAACTTCTTTTGGTCAAGGGGTATCGGTAACACCGATACAGCAAGTAATGGCAGTTGCAGCTGCTATTAACGGGGGCTATTTATATCAACCACATATCGCCCAGGAATGGATTGATTCTAAGACAGAGAAGACTGTCGAAACGTATGAGCCTGTATTAAAAGAAAAAGTCATCTCACCTGCTACATCAAAAGAAATACGTCATGCCCTGGAAAGTGTTGTTGCTAAAGGAACCGGACGACCGGCATATGTTGATGGGTATCGTGTAGGAGGCAAGACTGGTACTGCTCAAAAGGTTGGACCGAATGGCAGGTATTTAGAAAACAATCACATTGTATCTTTTATTGGTTTCGCTCCGGCAGATGACCCTGAAATTGTTGTGTATGTAGCTGTTGATAACCCAAAAGGAACCGTTCAATTTGGTGGGGTAGTTGCAGCACCTATTGTGGGAACAATTATAGATGATAGCTTAAGAGCTATGGAGGTAAAGCCAAGGAGTAGTGGTTTAGAAAAAGAATACCAGTGGCCAGATGAACCAAAAGTTGAAGTACCAGACTTAATTGGCTTGACTAAAGATGAGCTCACGGAATATATGACGAACCTTTCTATTGAGACAAGTGGCGAAGGGAACTATATTGTGGATCAAGCTCCTCGTCCAGGTACTAAAGTGGAACAGGGATCAAAGATGAGAATATATTTATCGGAAAATGATCGTGAAAATGAATAATTTTTGCTATAATGGATAAGCGAGTTGACAAAAAAGCAAAGCATATTTTTAAAGGGGGGTATTTTCACCCTCTTAAAAAATGCTCCTACTTAGAATATATATATAACGTACATTAAAAGAGATAGGATGTTAGAAATGAAACTGAAAGAATTACTTGATATTATTCCTTTTTACCAAAAAACGCAATCAGTAGAAGATATTGAGATTAATAACATTGAAATGGACTCCAGGAAAGTGGAAGATGGTAACCTTTTTATTTGTATTTCTGGTTTTACCGTAGACGGACATGATTATGTGAAGGAAGCAGTAGAAAATGGCGCAATCGCTATCATCGCTGAAAGAGAAATTCAGACGACTGTACCTGTAATTCTGGTTCCTGATACTTCACGTGTTTTATCCATGCTTGCTGTTCAATTTTTTGGAAACCCAACAGAAAAATTACCATTGATTGGTGTTACAGGTACAAACGGAAAGACAACTGTATCCTATGTCTTGGAGAAAATTTTCAATGAATTTCAGAAAAAAACTGGTATAATTGGCACCATTCAAACTAAGATTGGTGAAACCAGTTATCCGGTAAATAATACGACGCCAGACGCGTTACATTTGCAAAAGACGTTCCATCAAATGCAAAAACAGCATGTAGAGCAAGTAATTATGGAGGTATCTTCGCATGCCCTTGATCAGGGAAGAGTGTATGGTTGCGATTTTGATATAGCCATTTTTACTAATTTATCACAGGATCATTTAGACTATCATAAGAATATAGATGATTATCTTCGTGCAAAAAGTCTTTTATTTGCACAATTAGGGAATGCGTATCTTAATCAATCACAGAAGTATGCTGTGATCAACGAAGATGATTCTTCCAACGCACTCCTTAAAAGGAGTACAGCCCAACATGTAATTACCTATGGCTGTAAAAATGAATCTCAAGTTATGGCAAAGAACATTAAACTAAACACATTTGGTACATCATTTGATCTACACACACCAGTTGGATTTATCCCAATTCAAAGTAACCTGATTGGTATGTTTAATGTTTATAATATGCTCGCGGCAAGTGCTGCTGCAATAACTTCCCAGGTTCCTTTAGATACGATTAAAATTGCTCTCGAATCTATTTCCGGGGTTAATGGAAGGTTTGAACCAGTAAACGAGGGTCAAAACTACTCTGTGATTGTCGATTATGCACATACTCCGGATTCATTGGAAAATGTATTACAAACGGCTAGGGAATTTGCAAACCAAAAAGTGTTTGTAGTTGTAGGTTGTGGTGGAGACCGAGATAGGACGAAGCGACCTTTAATGGCAAAAATAGCTGTAAAGTATGCTGATCAAGCTATTTTCACCTCTGATAACCCGCGGACAGAGGATCCAAAAGCCATTTTGCAGGATATGACAACAGGCCTGGATGAAAAAAATTATAGCGTTATTGAGCAAAGAAAAGAAGCAATTCAATTTGCTATTGATTGTGCGCAAAAGGATGATATCATTTTAATTGCAGGTAAAGGTCATGAAACATATCAGCAAATTGGTAAGGTTAAGTATGACTTTGATGATAGGGAAGTGGCTCGTAAAGCAATCCAGAATAAGGAGAATGGATGATGTTATTTACTATAGATTGGTTGGCAGGATTTTTGCCCAACTTCAAAAAACAGCGTGAAGAGGAAACTATAATCAATGAAGTTGTGACAGACAGTCGAATTAAAGTAAGTAAATCACTGTTTATTCCATTGGTTGGCGAGAACTTCGACGGGCATGAATACGTTCATCAAGCAGTTGAAAATGGGGCTGTAGCTATTTTATGGACGAAGGACAGGAAACTACCTCAATCGTTTCCTAACGATATATCAGTATTTTTTGTGGATGATACATTAATAGCTCTCCAGCAAATCTCTTCAGAATACAGAAAAGAAGTAAATCCTGTCGTTATAGGAATTACAGGGTCTAATGGAAAAACAACTACAAAAGATTTGGTAGCTGCTGTTATGGGAACCACCTATAATACACATGCGACAAAAGGAAATTTAAATAATCATATTGGTGTTCCTTTGACTATTCTTTCCATGAAGAGAGATACTGAAGTCCTTATCCTTGAGATGGGTATGAGTAATTTTGGAGAGATAGACAGATTGTCTACGATTGCAATTCCTGATTATGTTGTGATCACAAATATTGGTGAATCACATATTGAGTATTTAGGGTCACGCAAAGGTATTTCTGAAGCGAAAATGGAGATTTTAAATGGGTTGAAAGAAGAAGGTTTAGCTGTAATTGACGGAGACGAACCTCTTTTAAAACACCTACATAGTAATAAGAATGTACGTACTTGTGGCTATGATTCCACTAACACAAGTGTAATTGAAAAATGTGTAGTTGGCCATGGTCAAACCAATTTTCATTTATCTGATGGCAACTCCTACTCCATACCTTTATTGGGAAAGCATCATGCTAAGAATGCTTCTTTTGCTATCCTGCTGGCAAAGGAAATGAAGATTCCCACTGCAGAAATAAAGAAAGGTTTGAATTCATTAGAGCAAACCTCTATGCGTTTCCAATTAGTACAGGGGATAAACGGTGTTTCTGTTATTAATGATGCCTATAATGCCTCTCCTACCTCTATGATCGCTTCAATTGAAGTTATGAAACAAATGGAAGGCTATGGCGAACGAATATTGGTGTTGGGAGATGTATTAGAATTAGGTGATTATTCAGAGGAACTACACCGTTCTATTGCACATGAAATTAAACATCCTATTACTGTGTTATATACTTTCGGGATAGAAGCAAAATATATCTATGATGAAGTTAGCCGGATGTCTTCCGAAATTAAGATAGAGCATTTTTCTTCCAAGGAAGATTTAGTAAGGGACCTAGAACCGTTTTTAAATGATGAAACCATTATTTTGGTTAAGGCTTCCAGAGGTTTGAAGTTTGAAACTATTGTAAACAAATTAATAAAAAAATAAAGTGTGGACGGTTATTGTACAAGGAGGAGAAACAGTGAATTTTTCAATATTACTACTGACGATTGCAATTGCATTTTTAATTACCGTCCTTTTATCTCCAATATTTATTCCATTTTTAAGAAGGTTAAAGTTTGGGCAAAGCATTAGAGAAGAAGGACCACAATCACATATGAAAAAAACAGGTACACCAACAATGGGAGGAATAATGATCATCTTTAGTGTTATTATTACCTCCTTAGTCATGGTATGGAAAGCTTCAGCTAACGGGATTGACTATCAGTTGGGATTATTGCTTTTTATACTTTTTGGTTACGGCTTGTTGGGTTTCCTTGATGATTTTATTAAAGTAGCATTAAAACGTAATTTAGGTCTTACTTCCAAGCAGAAGATGATCGGTCAAATAATTATTGCGCTTATATTCTATTTTATTTTAGAGAGTAAAGGCTTTGAAACAAGTATACAAATTCCTGGAACTGATATTCAATGGGAATTGGGCTGGGGATATGCGTTATTAATTATCTTTATGCTTGTAGGATCATCCAATGCAGTAAATCTAACTGACGGTCTGGATGGTCTCCTTGCAGGTACTGCTGCCATAGCCTTTGGTGCATTTGGGATTCTTGCATGGTACCAAATGCCGGGAAGTGGAGTAACCATTTTCTCGTTAGCAGTGGTTGGTGCATTGCTTGGATTTCTAGTGTTTAATGCTCATCCAGCCAAGGTATTTATGGGAGATACCGGTTCCCTTGCTTTAGGTGGTGCAATTGCTGCAATTGCTATTATGACAAAGCTGGAAATTCTACTAGTAATCATTGGTGGAGTATTTGTTATTGAGACACTTTCAGTAATTATTCAAGTCATCTCATTTAAAACTACAGGTAAAAGGGTATTTAAGATGAGTCCTCTACATCATCACTATGAATTATTGGGATGGTCAGAGTGGCGAGTAGTTACTACTTTTTGGCTTATTGGGCTAATATTCGCAGGTTTAGGCATTTATATTGAGGTGGGGATATAATGAAAACATTAGAAGCTTTTCCTTACTCAAATATTCTTGTACTTGGATTGGCCAAAAGCGGCACGGCTGCTGCGAAAGTATTGTTGAAAAATAATAAATACGTTCGAATTAATGATGGAAAGTCAACACAAGATAATGATCAAATAGAAGAATTAAAAAGGATGGGTGCCGAAGTAATTATTGGTTCCCATCCCTTATCAGTATTGGATGACATCCAAATTGTTGTAAAGAATCCTGGGATCCCATATGATAATCCCATTGTGGTTGAAGCAGAAAAAAGAAATATTCCTGTTATTACTGAAATAGAAATAGCAGGATTGCTGACAAAAGGTCCTATAATAGGAATTACCGGATCAAATGGAAAAACAACTACCACCACGTTAATAACAGAAATGCTTAAGTGTAGTCAAAAACCTGTTAAAGTTGCGGGTAATATTGGCAAAGTAGCAACAGATATAGCACAAACAACAGGCGAAGATGAAACCATGGTTATTGAGCTCTCTTCCTTTCAATTACAAGGTATACAGAGCTTCAAACCTAATATCGCAGTATTATTAAATATTTATGAAGCGCATCTTGATTATCATAAAACATTTGAGAATTATAAAGCAGCAAAGTTTAACATATTTAAGTCCCAGACTAATAATGATTATCTGGTCTATAATGCGGATGATCCTATCATAACTGAAGCAATTCACTATGCCAACTCTACAAAAGTTCCCTTCTCCAGAACGAAGCAATTAAATGAAGGTGTTTGGATGGATGAAGAGAATGTGTACTTTAAAAATGAGCAAGTAATGAGTAGAAAGGATATTGTTTTGGTTGGTGAGCATAATCTGGAAAATATCTTGGCCGCCATTGCTGCAGCTAAGTTAAATGGAGCGACAAATAGTGGAATATATCAAGTGCTTACTACTTTTCAAGGAGTAAAACACCGCTTGCAATTTGTAGATACGATAGATAATAGAACATTTTATAATGATTCAAAAGCTACAAATATTTTAGCGACTCAAAAAGCGCTTGGTGCTTTTGAAAACCCCATTATTTTACTAGCAGGTGGGCTTGATCGAGGCAACGAATTTCATGACCTACTACCATTTCTTAAAAAAGTGAAGGGTATGGTAGTATTTGGGCAAACTGCTGAAAAATTGGCTCAAGTTGCTAGAGAGGCTCAAATACCGATTGTAGTAAAAACAGAAAACGTACAGATGGCTGTAAAAGAAGCTTATAAATTTTCCGCTCCTGCAGATACAATTTTACTATCCCCTGCGTGTGCAAGCTGGGATCAGTATAAAACCTTTGAAGAAAGAGGAGACATGTTTATACAAGCCGTGCATACATTAAGATAGGGGGCTTGTTTTAAACAATTGAAGATTAAAGCATCAAACGAAGCAAAACAACACCCCTGCTATTTTAAATTTGAGGGGTGTTTTTCTTTGCAAAAAACAGTGAAAACTTACCATAAACCGGATTATATTCTGTTGGGAGTAATCATAAGCTTGCTTATTATTGGTATTGTTATGGTTTATAGCTCTTCTTATATTTGGTCAGAGTATAAGTTTGGAGACTCATTTTATTATTTGAAAAGACAGCTATTGTTTGCTGCTGCAGGGATTTTTTCTATGTTTATTGTAATGTTTATTCCATATTCAACTTGGTTGAAATATGCGAAAGCAATTCTTCTTTCTTGCTTCCTCTTGTTATTCCTTGTGTTGATACCCGGTGTAGGTATGGTCAGAGGTGGTGCACAAAGTTGGATTGGAGTGGGTGCATTTAGTATACAACCGTCAGAATTTATGAAATTGGGCTTAATCATTTTTCTGGCAACTTTTTTATCCAAGAACCAAAAAAAGATTACTTCCTTCAAAGAAGGTTTTTTCCCTTCCATTATTCTCATATTCACCGCTTTTGGCCTAATTATGTTGCAACCTGATTTAGGTACAGGTATGGTACTTGTATTAACGTCTATGATAATGGTTTTTGTTACTGGGGCGCGACTATCCCATTTTTTTGGACTGGCTGCATTGGGTCTGATAGGCTTTGTTGGCTTAATAATATCAGCACCATATCGTATTAGTAGAATTACTGCTTTTTTAAATCCATGGGAAGATCCTCTCGGAGACGGGTTCCAAATCATTCAATCTTTATATGCCATTGGTCCAGGGGGATTATTAGGGTTGGGGTTAGGGGAGAGCTTACAAAAATACTTCTATTTACCTGAACCACAAACGGATTTCATCTTTGCCATTCTTGGAGAAGAACTTGGCTTTATTGGTGGTAGTGTTGTTATTTGTCTGTTTATCTTAATGTTATGGAGGGGAATAAAAATTTCGTTGGAAGCGCCTGATTTATTTGCCAGATTGTTAGGATTAGGTGTTGTATCTATGCTGTCCATTCAAGCAATGATTAATATAAGTGTTGTAATTGGTCTCATACCGGTAACAGGGATAACCTTACCATTTTTAAGCTATGGCGGCTCATCACTAACATTAACATTGTGTTCTGTCGGGATACTTCTAAATATAAGCAGATATACAAAAATTTAGGTAGTAAACTATTTGTGTTAAGGTAGCTCTCCAAAAATTACTTCCTCCAATGATTAATAAATGACTGGAAAATATTTATAGTTACCAATTAAAGAAAAACTGTTAATCTATCTACGTACACTACGTATTTCATTGAAATATGTGATATAATTCATGTAACTGATCAGAAATAGGTATTGCATTGGTTCTGATTGTTAATTTTATACAAAGGAAGAAATGGAGATGAGCAAAAAAAACATTGTTTCAATTGAAGATCGGATACCCAAATTGAAACAAGCCCGTAAGAAAAAAGCAAATCGTCGATTAATATTTTATCTTTCTGTTTTTTTCTTTTTAATATCTATAATTGTTTATTTACAGTCTCCTCTAAGCAATGTTAAAACTATCGAAGTAAAAGGAAATACTTTTTTAACAAAGGAAGAGATTATTGCAGAAAGTGGATTAAATAGAAATACGAATATTTGGTCTGTCGATAAGGAAGAAATAAAGCAAAAACTCCTATCTAATCCAATTATTAATTCTGTTGCCATTAGTAGGGATCTACCCAGTTCCATTGAGATTGAATTAAAAGAACATGAACTTGTTGGTTATGTGAGACAGGAAAACAACTATGTACCTATTCTTGGAAATGGCTCTATTTTAAAATCTATGAAAAGAAAAACATTTGCAGGAAATGCACCTTTGCTTGTCGATTTTAAAGAAAAAGCTTTTTTACAAAAAATGACGAGTGAACTACAGAAACTTCCAAATAGCTTATTAAAATTGATCTCTGAAATCCACTGGGTACCTGTAAAAGGGAATAAAGATAAGATCCTACTTTACATGAATGATGGTTTTCTAGTGGACGGAACAATTAGAAGCTTTGCGTCTAAAATGGAAGTTTACCCTAGCATAGTTTCCCAGCTTGATAAAGACAGTAAGGGTATAATTCATATAGGGGTAGGAGCTTATTTTGAATCTTTTAATAAAGAAAAGAATGAAGAAGATGAAGCTGAAGAATAAAATTTATAAGGAATACATAGACAAGAGTCAGAGAATCAATAACTGCAACGAAGAATATAGTATGTAATTCCTAGATTTGGACGATTTATTATTGAAATATCGTTATAAATTAAAGGAATCTGCTATTCTATCTAGAATTACCTATATATATTTTATTTTTCTGCGAGTTTCCTATAAAATATAAAAATATGAGTAGAAAATTAATATTAAAAAAAACATCTGAAAAACCCAGATGCTTATGAACCAGGGGGTGCCTTTTTTTGAATAATAGTGAAGTACTAGTAAGCTTAGACATCGGAACGACAAAAATAAAAGTTATTATTGGTGAAGTACTAAATGACTCATTAAATATTATCGGTGTGGGAACAGCAAAATCCAATGGAATGAAAAAAGGTGCAATTGTTGATATCGACCAAACCGTACAATCAATTAAAAATGCAGTAGAACAAGCTGAACGCATGGTAGGTATGCATATTGAACGGGTAGTAGTTGGGATAAATGGGAATCACATTCAACTTCAGAACTGTCATGGCGTAGTTGCTGTCCAAAGTGAAAACCGTGAAATAACTAATGAAGACATTGCCAGGGTTATTGATGGAGCTCAGGTTATTTCTATACCACCAGAACGGGAGATTATTGATGTAATACCTAAACAATTCATTGTAGACGGGTTAGATGAAATTACTGACCCAAGAGGAATGATCGGTGTGCGGTTGGAAATGGAAGGAACTATTATTACTTGCTCCAAAACCGTGCTTCATAATATTCTAAAATGCGTAGAACGAGCAGGATTAGAAGTAGCAGACATTTGCTTACAGCCATTAGCTTCCGGTTCAGTAGCCCTCTCCAAGGATGAAAAAGAATTGGGAGTTGCTTTGATTGATGTAGGGGGAGGATGTACTACCGTTTCTGTGTTCGAAAATGATCATTTACAATCAACTAGTGTAACCAGTCTTGGTGGTGACAACATAACCAAGGATTTATCAATTGGACTAAGGACATCCACTGAAGAAGCAGAGGATGTTAAAATGAATCATGGACATGCTTTCTATGATGACGCCCAGGAAGATGACACATTTGAAGTTTCCATTATCGGTAGTAACACGAAACAGGTGTATAATCAACTTCAAATGGCTGATATGATTGAAGCCAGACTTGAAGAAATTTATGCGTATGCAGAAAAAGAAATAAGAAAAATGGGTTATTATGAATTGCCTGGCGGGTATGTACTCACAGGTGGAACAATGGCCATGTCAGGTGTATTAGAATTAGCTCAGGATTTATATCGTTCAAATGTACGCATTGCAATACCTGATTATATCGGAGTGCGAGAACCACAATTCACTGCAGGAGTTGGAATCTTGCAATTTGCTTATCGTAATGCGAAAATACAAGGGAAAGAGTTATTCCCAGCTGTTGCTATAGCACCACAAGAGCAACATACCAAACGAGTGAAAAAACCTCAAAAAACAAATGAACCAACGGAAACGAAAAAGAAGGACTCTAAAGTAGCCAATTTGTTTAAGTATTTCTTTGATTAAACAAATGACTATAACTGTAGAGTTAATTGAGGGAGAAATCCTCTTATAAATTAGTTTCTGAAACGCTTGTAATTTGCATATTTAGGAGGAACGAGACATGTTAGAGTTTGATACAAATATGGAGGAATTAGCAACGATTAAAGTTATCGGCGTAGGTGGCGGTGGTAACAATGCAGTTAACCGCATGATTGAACATGGTGTGGAAGGCGTAGAGTTTATTGCAGTAAATACAGATGCCCAAGCATTAAATCTTTCCAGAGCAGAGCTGAAAATACAAATCGGTGGAAAATTGACCCGCGGGCTAGGCGCAGGGGCCAATCCTGAAGTTGGTAAAAAAGCTGCAGAAGAAAGCAAGGAGCAATTGGAGGAGGTTCTTCAAGGAGCTGACATGATTTTTGTTACCGCAGGAATGGGAGGGGGCACTGGAACAGGAGCTGCTCCTGTTATTGCACAAATTGCCAAGGAACTTGGTGCTCTAACCGTCGGTGTTGTGACAAGACCATTCTCATTTGAGGGAAGAAGACGTTCAACACAGGCTATTTCTGGAATAGAAGCTCTTAAAAATAGTGTTGATACGTTAATCGTTATTCCGAATGATAGATTGCTTGAGATCGTAGATAAGAATACACCAATGCTGGAAGCATTCCGTGAAGCTGACAATGTTCTCCGTCAAGGTGTTCAAGGCATTTCCGACTTAATTGCAAAACCAGGTCTGATTAATGTGGACTTTGCGGATGTGAAAACAATTATGTTCGATAAAGGGTCTGCATTAATGGGAATTGGTGTCGCAACCGGTGAAACCAGAGCGACTGAAGCTGCTAAAAAAGCAATTTCATCACCCCTGTTGGAAACATCTATTGATGGGGCACATGGTATCTTGATGAATATCACTGGAGGAACTAACCTTAGCTTATACGAAGTACAGGAAGCAGCGGATCTCGTAACTTCTGCAGCTGATAATGAAGTAAATGTTATCTTTGGCTCAGTTATTAATGAGAATTTAAAAGATGAAATAGTTGTTACGGTCATCGCCACCGGTTTTGATGAGAATGCTAAGAAAGTGGAGCAACAGCCGAAACAGCATCGACCTGTAATTAACCATAACCAACATGCTGCTACAAGAGCTAATGAAGAAGTACAAAGGGAAAGAGAGTCAGTTCAACCTCGTCCGAAGCAAGAGGAAGATACACTGGACATCCCAACGTTCTTACGAAACCGCAACCGCCGTCGCTAGATTATATTAAATAGGAAACTACTCCTGTTTAAAGACTGCCGAGTTTATCTCGACAGTCTTTTTTAGTTTCTAATATATATGGGTGGAATTATCCAAGTGATTCGTAAAATGGATAAATTACGAATTAACTTTAAGAAATGTAATTAAATAATATATTTATCCCAAACCTAAAAACTAAAAATAAAACCAAATTCAAAGACCGACAAACTTAACAATAACCTGCGGAAATTAGCCCCATTATCCATTCAAAAAGCGACAGACTTTGCCTGCTATCTCCGATATACTTTCTTTATAAACAACCTACCAGTTATTTAAGTGTTTATATGAAAGGAAGAACAGTGTGACTATTTATCTTGATGCTGTCTGGACATTGAACTTCTTTCTGGACATGATGTTATTAATGTTAACTCAATTACTAGCCCGGCACAGCACAAGAAAAATCAGAATCTTTTTTGGAGCTTTTGTTGCTTCACTGCTTGTTCCTATCTCCCTTTATTTTCCAGAATCTTTTATCATTAGTGTGCCAGGTAAATTAATTTATTCCTTTTTAATAATTATTTGCACCTTTGGAATAGGGAGTCTCAATCGGTTGGCGAAGCTAGTTTCATTATTTTATTTCGTAACATTTGTTATTGGAGGTGGTCTATTAGGTATTCACTTTTTATTTCAAAATCCAATAGGAATTTCAGGAAATGGAATTCTTACATTTAATAGTGGATATGGAGATCCTGTTAGTTGGTTGTTTGTGTTAATTGGATTCCCGATTATATGGTTATTTACAAAAAGACGTATGGACAAGCATGTAATTGAGAAAATCAGATATGATCAATTATGCCCTGTAACAATTGAAATAAAAGAAAAAGCATTTTCTACAAGTGGATACATTGATAGCGGAAACCAACTGGTTGATCCATTAACGAAAAAACCTGTCATTATTTGTGACGAGACATTTTTGAAACAATGGTTTACCGAACAGGAATGGAAATTATTAAGAGAAGTACACGAAAATTTTAATCTAGAAAAATTGCCTGCAGCTTGGACGAATGTAATTCAGTTTGTCCCATATCAAGGAGTTGAAGGTAAGAGTAATTTTTTACTCGCATTAAGACCGGATAATCTAACAGTACACTATGAAGACCAGCGGATTATTACTTCAAATATATTAGTTGGTATCCAATTTGCTGAACTGGTAAAAGACCAAAGCTATCATTGCTTGCTGCAGCCACAAATTATTAAACTGGCAACAATTAGTACTGCTTAAGGAGAGATGTATAATGAAAACTATAAAACTACGCTTACGGTTATGGTGGTACAAATTATTAATTAAGCTAGGAATAAAATCTGAAGAAATTTATTATATAGGTGGTAGTGAGGCTTTACCTCCACCCCTTTCCAAGCAAGAGGAACAGGAATTACTAATATTGTTACCAAAAGGGGATAAATCAGCAAGAGCTATTTTAATCGAGAGAAACCTTCGTTTAGTCGTATATATTGCTCGGAAATTCGAAAACACAGGAATTAATATTGAAGACTTAATCAGTATTGGGACAATCGGGTTAATTAAGGCAGTTAATACATTTAATCCTGAGAAGAAAATTAAACTGGCGACATATGCATCAAGATGTATTGAAAACGAGATACTAATGTATCTGCGCCGTAATAATAAGCTTAAATCCGAAATATCTTTTGACGAGCCATTGAATATAGATTGGGATGGGAACGAACTGTTGTTATCAGATGTTTTAGGGACAGAGGAAGATATTATTACTAAAAATCTAGAAACCAATGTAGACAAAGGTTTGTTAAAGGACGCATTGTCCCAACTAAAAGCTCGCGAAAAGCAAATTATGGAGTTGCGATTTGGTTTGGTTGGTGAAGAAGCTAAAACGCAAAAAGATGTTGCGGATATGCTCGGGATTTCTCAGTCCTATATTTCGCGATTAGAAAAGAAAATAATTAGGCGATTGAAAAAAGAATTTAATAAGATGGTCTAGCCTTTATTCTGTATAGTTTAAGGCCAATTTAGTCACCAGAATTCATAATCTGCCATTGCATAAAAACCCTCCCATGCGGAGATACTGTCCATGAACAGCATCAGCATCTGGGAGGGTTAACTATATGACAAGACATAAGGTTGAAATATGTGGTGTTGATACATCGAAATTACCTGTACTTAAAAATGAAGAAATGAAAATATTGTTTAAAAGACTGCAAAAAGAGGATGGAGATCTATCAGCCCGCGAAGAACTGGTGAATGGAAATTTACGTTTGGTTTTAAGTGTAATTCAGCGGTTTAATAATCGAGGCGAATATGTTGACGATTTATTTCAAGTTGGCTGTATTGGTCTGATGAAATCAATTGATAATTTTGACTTATCACATAATGTAAGGTTTTCCACATATGCTGTTCCAATGATTATTGGTGAGATAAGAAGATATTTAAGGGACAACAACCCGATACGTGTATCACGTTCATTGAGAGATATCGCTTATAAGGCACTTCAAGTAAGGGAAAAACTAATTAATAAAACATCGAAAGAACCGACACCAATGGAAATAGCTGAAGAAATGGGAATCCCTCATGCCGATATCGTCTTTGCTTTAGATGCTATACAAGATCCTGTATCTTTATTCGAACCAATTTACAATGATGGTGGCGATCCGATATTTGTAATGGACCAGATCAGCGATGACAAAGATAAAGATTCTAAGTGGTTAGATAACCTTTCATTGAAGGAAGGAATGCAGCGACTAAATGATCGTGAGAAATTAATTGTTAACAAACGGTTTTTTCAAGGAAAAACCCAAATGGAGGTTGCCGAAGAAATAGGGATTTCACAAGCACAGGTTTCCAGGTTAGAAAAAGGTGCTATTAAACAAATGAATAAGCAAATGTTTGAATAATAAAGAAGGAACAGGTGTAAAAACCTGTTTCTTTTTTTATGGAAATTTGCATATATTCTAGTAAGGTGGTGGATATAATGATTAAATTATCGGATTTACAAATTAAAGAGATTATTTCAGTAGATGATGGAAGAAGATTGGGCCACTTAATGGATTTAGAAATTGATGTTAACACAGGAAAAATCGTAGCAATTGTGTTGGAACTTAAAGATAAAAAAGGTGGTTTCTTCGGCAAGCCAGATGAATTAATTATTCATTGGCAACAAATTGTTCGTATCGGTTCCGATGTTATTTTGGTAAAAGATACGCTTCAACCACAATTATACGGCGATACCTATGTAAGTAATTAATAGTCTGATATGGTACAATCAGATATGGGGAGGTGTATTTATGAGTGAACCATTTGTCTTAGATAATGAGCTCTTTCTCAAGCTAGAAAGATGGGAAAAACTTAATCCGAGATTATATGCTGGCTTTACTACAAAAAATGGTGGGGTAAGTTCAACTCCTTATGCTACGCTTAATTGTGGGCTTCATGTAAAAGATAAGCTCAGCTCCGTATTAGAAAATAGGGAGTTATTGGCAGACAAATTAACCATTCCTATAGAAAATTGGGTGGCTGGGGAACAAGTTCACGATAATAAAGTAGTGGAGGTTAGTAAAAAAGATAGAGGCAAAGGTGCTGAAACCATTGAAACATCTATAAAAGATGTAGATGGGTTAATTACAGATGATAGAGAGGTGCTTTGTACTGCTTTTTTTGCTGATTGTGTACCATTATTTTTTTTCGATCCGAAAAAGGAAATCGTAGGAATCGCCCATGCTGGGTGGAAGGGTACAGTAAAAGGGATAGCTGAAAGCATGGTAGATGAATTTCGGGAACTTGGAAGTAATCCAGCAAATATTCTGGTTACAATTGGCCCATCCATTTCGCAAACAAATTATGAAGTAGATGACAAAGTAGTTGAAAATATTGCTGAAAAATATCAATCAATAGTAACTAAACACGTAAATAATGGCAAATATTTAGTTGACCTAAAAAAATTAAATTTAGAAATCCTTTTACAATATGGTATATCTCGTAATAATATAGAGGTAACTAAGTATTGTACATTCGCGGATAATAATTTGTTTTTTTCACATCGGCGAGATGGAGGAAAAACAGGAAGAATGCTAGGTTTTATTGGTTTGTTTTAATGTAAGTATTATAGTGGGGAGGAGAAATGGTAACAATGGACGTAACCGAAAATTTGACCAACATACAACAAGATATTAGACAAGCTTGTGAAAACAGTAATCGCCTTTCCGAAGAAATAACACTAATTGCCGTCACGAAATATGTTACAATAGAGCGAACGGAAGAAGCTATTCAAGCAGGAATATCGAATCTTGGAGAAAATCGTCTTGAAGGATTTAGTGAAAAATACAGCCATTTTGAAAATAGAGCAAAGTGGCATTTTATTGGAACACTTCAATCTAGAAAAGTGAAAGATATTATAGACAATGTAGATATGATTCACTCTTTAGACCGTTTGTCTTTAGCGAAGGAGATAAACAAAAGGGCTTCAAATATAGTGGATTGTTTTGTACAAGTAAATGTTAGTGGAGAAGATTCGAAGCACGGAGTAATGCCAGATGAGGTACATTCATTTATTAAAGATATCGCCAAGTATCCCAATGTGCATGTAGTCGGCCTTATGACGATGGCACCTCATATAGATGATGAGCAGGTACTCAGAAATGTTTTCAGGAAGCTAGCAAGCTTACGTGATGAAATAAGTGCACAGCAATACAGTCACGCACCTTGCAATTACTTGTCCATGGGAATGAGTAATGATTTTAAAATAGCTATTGAAGAAGGTGCTACTCATATTCGTATTGGCACCAAACTTGTTGGCGAGGTGGAAAAATGAGTATTAAGAACAAACTTAAAAATTATTTTACAATGGACGATGAGTATGAATATGAATATGTCGAAGAAGCCGATGAACCAACACAGGAACAGGCCGTCAAACAAAATAAAAAAAATGTGGTCAGTCTCACAAGTATGCAGCAGGCAACGTCTAAGGTAGTCCTTTGCGAACCACGCACTTACAATGAGGCTCAGGAAATTGCTGACAATATTGTAAACCGTCGGGCCGTAGTAATAAATCTCCAACGTGTCGACCGTAATCAGGCTAAGCGAATTGTTGATTTCCTAAGTGGAACGGTGTACGCGGTAAAAGGCGATATTCAAAAACTTGGTGCTGAGACATTTTTATGTACTCCTGATAATGTGGACGTAACTGGGTCAATTTCAGAAGCTTTTCCGGAAGAAGAATTTGAAAAGGGATGGTAAGTAGCATATGTTTGAATTATATCGAATTTTAAACCTAGGATTAACCATTTATAGTTACGCTATAATTGTGTATATTTTTATGTCGTGGTTTCCAGGAGCGCGAGAATCTTCGTTTGGCAGTCTTCTAACAAGAATATGTGAGCCTTACTTGGAGCAGTTTAGGAAATTCATCCCTCCTTTGGGAATGATTGACCTGTCACCAATTGTGGCAATATTTGTTTTGTATTTAGCAAGAATTGGATTGTTTGAATTTTTCCGGATGTTTTTATTTTAAGGTGACTAAACATGGATTTATATCAACACTTTCGAAAAGAAGAACAGCCGTTCATTGACCAAGTAATGTCTTGGAAAGAAGATGTGGAACAAAAATTCGAACATAAAGTAACTGATTTTCTTGATCCTAGAGAACAGCAAATATTGTTGTCTCTAATTGGCGAAACAAATGACGATATAAGTGTCTACCTGGATGGCGGAACTCCAAATGCAGAGAGGCGCCGGGCAGTAATTGCGCCTTTTTATGAAAGTAGGGAAAGAGAAACATTTCAACTTTCTCTGCTTCAGGCTTCATATGCTAACAAATTTGTCACCTTAACTCACCGTGATGTTATGGGAGCTTTTTTATCCTTAGGTATTAAAAGAAAAAAGTTGGGTGATATATTTATTGGTGATGGGCTTGTGCAAATAATAGCTGCTGATGAAATAACTCCATATGTTACTGCTAATTTAACAGCTATTAAGAAGGCAAAAGTAAGCCTTGAGCAGAAACCCTTTTCGATGGTTATGGAGAAGGAAATAAACTGGTTAGAGCAAGATAAAACAGTCTCATCTTTACGGCTGGATACAGTAGTAAAGGAAATATATAACCTATCTCGTAAAGATGCCGCTCTATTTATTAGTAAGCAACAAGTTAAGGTCAATTTTAAAATCGAAGAAGATGCGAAGTACCGATTGCAGAGTGGGGATATGCTGTCAATCCGTGGGAGAGGCAGAAGTAAAATAGTATCGATTAATGGTTCTACAAAAAAAGAGAAACTAAAGATCACAATTGCCCTCTTAAAATAATTTATGAGTTAAGCAGGAATTAATCGATTTGTGTCGAATAAATAAAAAACAGTTTTTTTCAAATGAAGGAGGTGGCCACTGTGCCATTAACACCACTAGATATTCATAATAAAGAATTTACAAGAAGCTTCCGTGGCTATGATGAAGATGAGGTTAATGAATTTTTAGATCAGGTCATTAAAGATTATGAGATGGTCATCAGGGAGAAAAAAGATTTACAAGAGAGAGTTAGCCAGTTAGACGAAAAGCTTGGCCATTTTACTAACATTGAAGAAACATTAAATAAATCTATACTAATTGCCCAAGAAACAGCTGAAGAATTAAGAGGAAATGCTACGAAAGAATCTAAGCTTATTGTAAAAGAAGCGGAAAAGAATGCAGACAGAATCATTAATGAGGCATTGAACAAATCACGGCGTATTTCCATGGATGTTGAGGAGCTAAAGAAGCAGGCGAAGGTTTTCCGAACGCGTTTGAAAATGCTTGTAGAAGCTCAATTGGAAATGATCGGCACTGACGATTGGGACCAATTGTTTGATACTGAATTGGGCGAGGAACTTGATTTAGTAGAAAATGACTCGTAGAACTTGACGATTTTAATATTTATACATAAAATAAATAGACGAAGAAATTTATTAATTAAATGATTGTGAAGACGATGAAAGAGAGAGTATAAAAGTGGATACTGGTCAGCGAGTCAGGGAGGGTGGAAGCCTGATACAGAAATGCTTTTGGAAAATCACTCTGGAGTTTCCATTATGAAGTAAAAGTAATAATGGACGTGTTATTCACGTTACGAATATCGAGTGAATTTAAAATTTGACTAATTTTGAATTTATAAGGGTGGTACCGCGAGTCTTCTCGTCCCTTTTTGGGATGAAGAGGGCTTTTTTTATGGATTTTTAAACTTACACAATACAAAGGAGGAAAAAACGATGGATTATAAAGATACTCTATTGATGCCAAAAACAGATTTTCCAATGCGTGGAAATCTTCCTAATAAAGAACCAAAGAGACAAGAACAATGGGAAGAAATGAATATCTATGAGAAAGTACAGAAAAAAACGGAAGGTCGTCCCTTATTTGTGCTACACGACGGACCTCCCTACGCTAATGGTGATCTCCACATTGGTCACGCATTAAATAAAATCTTAAAGGATTTTATAATTCGGTATAAATCGATGACTGGATATCATGCTCCATATGTTCCTGGATGGGATACACATGGATTGCCAATTGAAACAGCGTTGACCAAAAACAAAAAGATTAAAAGAAAAGAACTGAGTGTAGCTGAGTTCAGGAAGTTATGTGCGGAATATGCTATGGGCCAATTAAATAACCAACGTACACAGTTTAAACAGTTAGGTGTACGTGGAGATTGGGATAATCCATACATTACGCTAACAAAGGATTATGAAGCAGCTCAAATTAAAGTATTTGGTGAAATGGCTAAGAAAGGCTATATCTACAAAGGATTAAAGCCTGTATATTGGTCTCCATCTTCTGAATCTGCTTTGGCTGAAGCTGAAATTGAATATCATGATAAGAAGTCCCCATCCATTTATGTTTCTTTTGAAGTACGTGATGGAAAAGGTCTTCTTTCAGGTGGAGAAAAATTCATTATTTGGACTACAACACCTTGGACCATTCCTGCTAATTTAGGCATTAGTTTACATCCCGATTTGGAGTATGTAGTTGTTAAAGTCAATGAAGATAAATTTATTATTGCTCATGCACTACTAGAAGCTGTTACTGACGAGCTTGATTGGGAAAATCCTGAAGTGGTTCAAACATTTAAAGGTCAGGAGGCAGAGGAAATTGTTGCCAGACATCCTTTTTATGATCGTGATTCGCTAATTATGCTTGGTGAGCATGTCACCACAGAAGCAGGTACAGGTTGTGTTCATACTGCTCCTGGCCATGGTGAAGATGATTTTTATGTTTCTAAACGTTACGGTATCGATGCATTATGCCCAGTTGATGAAAAAGGTGTCATGACAGATGAGGCACCAGGATTCGAAGGATTATTTTATGATACTGCCAACAAGCCAATTACGGAAAAACTGGAAGAAGTGGGTGCTTTATTAAAGCTTTCATTTATTAAACATTCCTATCCACATGATTGGAGAACAAAAAAACCGACTATCTTCCGTGCTACCGCACAATGGTTTGCTTCAATTAAAGATTTTCGCCAAAATATCTTGGAAGAAATCAAAGAAGTAAATTGGTACCCAAATTGGGGTGAAACGCGTCTATACAATATGGTGAGAGATAGAGAAGACTGGTGTATCTCACGCCAGCGCACATGGGGAGTGCCTATCCCAGCATTTTATGGGGAAGATGGCACGCCAATCATAACAGATGAAACGATCAATCATGTTTCTGAATTATTTGCAGAACATGGTTCTAATATTTGGTTTGAATGGGAGGCAAAAGACCTTCTACCTGCTAACTATACTTCCGAGCATAGCCCAAACGGCAAATTTACAAAAGAAACCGATATTATGGATGTGTGGTTTGATTCTGGATCTTCTCATCAGGGGGTGTTGGAAGGTCGTGAAGAGCTCCAACGTCCGGCAGATATTTACCTGGAAGGTAGTGACCAATATCGTGGTTGGTTTAATTCATCTTTATCAACTTCAGTTGCAGTGACAGGCAAGTCGCCATATAAAACCATTATCAGTCACGGCTTTGTACTTGATGGGAATGGAAGAAAAATGAGTAAGTCACTTGGCAATGTAATGGTTCCATCCAAAGTACAAAAACAATTGGGTTCAGATATCTTAAGATTATGGGTTTCTTCTGTTGACTACCAGGCAGACGTTCGGATTTCCAATGATATTTTGAAACAAATTTCAGAAGCCTATCGTAAAATACGTAATACATTCCGATTCCTATTGGCCAATTTAGCAGATTTTAATCCAAATACAGACCGGATTGCTGAGGAGGATTTGGAAGAAGTAGATAAATATATGCTTTATCGTCTGCAGAACTTGGTTGGGAATATCCGTGGAAATTATGATAACTATGAATTCTCACCAATATTCCATCAGATTCATAATTTCTGTGCTGTCGATTTAAGCTCATTCTATCTTGATTTTGCAAAAGACGTATTGTACATTGAGGCAAAAGATAATAAACGTCGCCGCAGTATTCAAACAGGATATTATGAAGTGTTGACAACCTTGGTTAAGTTACTTACACCTATCATTCCACATACTGCAGATGAACTCTGGGAATATATCCCAGGCGTTGACGAAGAAAGTGTTCAATTAACAGATATTCCGGAACCAAGAAAAATTTCCGGCATGGAATCCATCGTACCAAAGTGGGATCATTTTATGGAGATCCGTGATGATGTTCTTAAAGCCCTAGAAGAAGCAAGAAATGAAAAAGTAATTGGTAAATCTTTAGAAGCAAAAATAACTCTAGTACCTAAAGATGAAAAAACAAAAGAAGTTCTACAATCAATGGAGCATGTACACCAATATCTGATTGTATCAGAGGCTGATATTGTAGATAGTGCGAATGAAACAAAAGAGTACAAATATATTGATATTGCTGTAGAGAAGCATCCAGGAGAGAAGTGTGACCGCTGCTGGGTAGCATCTGAAACAGTTGGAAATGATGCGGAACATCCAACCCTATGCAGCCGTTGTGCAACTGTAGTAAAAGAACATTACACTGTCTAAAATTCTAACTACTCCCCAGCCAAGAGCTGAGGAGTAGTTTTTGCTTTCAATATAAGCTTTATACTAATCCGCAGAGTAGATACACTGTGACGTAACTTGATAGTACTCTAAGCGGCCGTTACGGAAAACACACTCCGCTTTCCGTGGGCAACGCTTCAGCTTCCTCGGAAGAAAACCACTTCCTGCGGGATCTTCAGCTGGGGCTGCGTCTACTCGCCCCATCAAAAAGCCCTGTTGCTTTTCCCACAGGACAAGGAAGGCTTCAGCGAATTGTGCATCGCACGAAGGAAAGGTGTTTTTTCTTTCCGAGGAGTCTTCGTGTTTTTCCTACACTGGTAAAGTGGTTAGATATTAACCCGCTATTTATGGTTTAAAACAGATACAAATTGATTGGAGCGGAAAGCGTCCCCCTGCAGTGGAAATCAATGGGTCTATTCACCTCCTTAAAATGAAATAAACTACTACAAAATTACTTCGCATTTTACTCCAACTTGGAAATAAAGGTTAATATAAAAGAAGACTTAGTTGGTAATTGCTGTTTTACTCGTTATGTTTAGAGCGGGGCTTGTTTCGTCTTTTGTTATAATATGTTGATAATTTATGAATTTGCGTTTAAGATAAAAAAGACTTAGCTATGGAATCGGGGGAAACAGAATGTATTTGTATTATCTTCTGGCATTGGTTATTATCGCGTTAGATCAATTAACAAAATGGGTTATAGATAAAACGATGCACATAGGAGAAAAAATAACAATAATTAATGATTTCTTTTATCTCACATCTCATCGTAATAAAGGTGCAGCCTGGGGAATTCTCCAAGGCCAAATGATATTTTTTTATATCATTACTGTTGTGGTAATTATAGGTGTGGTTGTTTACATGCAGAAATATGCTAAAACAAATAAGATTCTTGGAATATCGTTAGCCTTTATTTTAGGTGGTGCAATTGGCAATTTTATAGATAGATTATTTCGTCATGAAGTGGTAGACTTTTTTGATTTTATCATTTTTGATTATGACTTTCCCATTTTTAATGTTGCAGACTCTGCTTTAGTAGTGGGTGTTTTCCTAATCATCATTACTACAATTTTAGATGAAAGAAAGGAAAGGAAGGAAAAAAATAAATAATGAATATATTTGATCATAGCGTTACATCAGAGCAGACTAAAACGAGAATCGATAAGTTATTGTCAGACATCAATCCAGATATTTCCCGTTCACAGATACAATTATGGATTAGCTCGAATTTAGTGAAAGTTAACGGTGAAAATGTAAAAGCAAATTATAAATGTCAAGCTGGTGATGTGATAGAATGGACGGTTCCGCAGACTGAACCATTAAATATACAAGCAGAGAATATCCCTTTGAATATTGTATATGAGGATAGCGACTTATTGGTAGTTAACAAACCCAAAGGAATGGTAGTTCACCCATCAGCAGGCCATCAATCAGGTACTTTGGTTAATGCTCTATTATACCATTGCAATGATTTATCTGGTATAAATGGCGTAGAACGGCCAGGTATTGTTCATCGGATTGACAAGGATACAAGTGGGCTATTAGTTATTGCTAAGAACGATATAGCCCATACTCATCTTTCAGAACAAATGGCCGCAAAAACAATCGAACGTAAATATGAAGCAATAGTTCATGGGGAGATTGCTCATGAAACTGGTTTAATAGATGCACCAATCGGCCGTGATCCCAAGGACCGGCAAAAAATGTCTGTGGTAGATAATGGAAAACCAGCAGTCACTCATTTTCATGTATTACAACATTTTCCTGATTATACGTATATTGAGTGTCAGCTGGAAACTGGAAGAACCCACCAAATCCGTGTACATATGAAATATATCGGTTATCCATTGGTAGGCGATCCTAAATACGGGCCAAGAAAAACAATGGATATAGGCGGTCAAGCTTTACATGCTAAAAAGCTTGGATTCACTCACCCTATAACGAAAGATTGGCTGGAGTTTGAAATTGAAGCACCTGATCAATTTACAGAAGTTTTATCGTATATTGAAAAAATGTATTGACAGAAAGCAAGCAATTTGAAATAATATAGCAAATGGATGAACCTTTAATCTAGTCCTGTGAGGCTTAAAGGAAGCGTTTTGTTTGGAATATGTATGATATGCATAAACCAATCCCTTTTCTCCTCATAGAGAAAGGGATTTTTCTATGAGAAGGGTGATGAAAATGAAGAAAAAAACAGATATTCTTGATAAACCTGCAATCAGTCGAGCTTTAACAAGAGTTGCCCATGAAATTGTTGAGAGGAACAAAGGCGTAGAAGACGTTGTGCTAGTAGGTATTAAGACAAGAGGAGTACCGCTTACAAAACGATTACATGATAAAATCCGGCAAATAGAAGATGTTGAAGTTCCTATTGGTGAGTTGGATATTACATTGTATCGGGATGACTTAGAAAAAACAACGACGAATCAGGATCCTGAATTAAAGGAAACCAATATTGAGGTTGATCTTTCAGGAAAAACAGTTATCCTAGTGGATGATGTGTTATACACTGGGCGTACTGTAAGAGCAGCTTTGGACGCTATAATGGACATTGCTCGTCCGTCACAAATTCAACTTGGTGTATTAGTAGACCGAGGACACAGAGAATTACCAATCCGAGCAGATTATGTAGGAAAGAACATACCCACTTCGGATAAGGAGATCATTGTAGTTCATCTAGATGAAATAGATAATGCAGATCAAGTATCTATTTACGAAAAGTAAAACTAAATTATGAAACCTTTAATTAGATCCAGAGAGGTCTATAAGGTTGCCCTGAAAATACGTATGCTTAAGCTACGTATACCTCTTTGCAGCCTTATGCAAGGAGGTTTTTTTATGGGTAAAAAGAGAGTAACACTGCGGCTCAAAGGGATTTATGAAGCAGAAAAAGAATTCTGTTATACCCTGTAACCTTTAAAAAATCAGAAACCGTGTTTTTCAATGATCAACAATGGAGGCTGAAAATTTTTAATGGTTGTAAGAAAGAAGTCACTTGAGTTTTATTTAAAAATCTATTCGTTGATGATTAAGGAGAGAAATTATGAGACATTTTATTTCAGTTAACCAATTGAATGTGAAGGAAATTCACTCCATTTTAGATACTGCCGAATCACTACGATACCAGAATAAAAAAGTCAACGACCAAATCTTTGCTGCTAATCTATTTTTCGAACCAAGTACAAGAACGAAAATGAGTTTCATTGTTGCACAGAGAAAGCTTGGACTGGAAGTATTGGATCTGCACGAGGATATTTCCAGTACAAGAAAAGGTGAAACACTTTATGATACTGCGAAGACGTTTGAATCGATAGGAGCTAATTTACTTATTGTTAGACACCATGCTGATACATGGTTTGAGGATCTGAAAAATCACATTTCGATACCGATTATTAATGGAGGTGCAGGCAAAGCGGAACATCCTACACAATGTTTATTAGACCTTTTAACTTTGTACCAGGAGTTTGGTAGATTGAGAGGATTAAAAGTAGTTATTGTAGGCGATATCAAGCATAGCAGGGTTGCTCATTCTAACGCCAAAGCACTAAAAAGACTTGGCGCAAACGTTAGCCTGTGTGCAGCACCTGGATTTGAAGATCATAGCTTAGATTTCCCTTATATATCTATAGATGAAGCAGTTGAAAAGTGCGATGCTTTGATGCTATTGCGTATTCAACACGAGCGTCACACAACCAACTCATTTATTGATGATTATTTGAAAAATTACGGATTGACAAAGGAAAGAGAAACTAGAATGCAGAAACACGCAATTATTCTGCATCCTGCTCCAATAAACCGGGGAGTGGAAATAGACTCAGACTTGGTGGAATGTGATCGATCCAGAATTTTTAAACAAATGAATAATGGTGTTTTTATAAGAATGGCAATAATGATCGAATTATTACAAGAATGGGGGTTATTAAATGAAAATATTATTGAAAAACGCGAAAAGACTGTCCTCAGTGTATGAATTGGAGCCATGTGAAATTTTAATTGAGAATAATCGCATCAGACAAATAAAATCAACTATCCTTGAGCATGTAGACCGGACCATTGATTGTAAGGGAAATACTGTTTTACCGGGGTTTATTGATGTGCATATTCATTTGCGTGAGCCAGGTGGGGAACACAAGGAAACAATTAAAACGGGTACAATGGCGGCTGCGAAAGGCGGTTTTACAACAGTATGTGCCATGCCGAACACGAATCCGGTCCCAGATCGGAAAGAAACTCTGGAAAAATTATTTAAAAAAATAAAAGAAGATGCAAAAGTCCGTGTGCTGCCATATGCAGCAATTACAAAAGGTTTAAAAGGTGAAGAGTTAACAAATATAGATGAATTAGTCATGGCAGGGGCATTTGCCCTTACAGACGATGGTGTGGGAATACAAACTGCAGATTTTATGTTAAAAGCGATGAAGCAGGCAGCCGCTTCTGGTAAAGCTATTGTTGCTCACTGCGAAGATAACTCTATTGTCTATGGTGGGGTTGTACATGATGGGGATGTGAGTAATAGGCTAAATCTTCCTGGGTTACCTGCACTAAGTGAGTCAGTACAAATTGCTAGGGATGTGTTACTGGCTGAAGCTGCCGGTTGTCATTATCATGTCTGTCATGTAAGCTCCAAAGAATCTGTAAGAGTAATCCGAGATGCAAAAAGGGCAGGCATTCACGTAACAGCTGAGGTTACCCCCCATCATTTATTATTAAATGAAAATGCAATTAAAGACAATGACGCAAATTACAAGATGAATCCACCATTACGAGCAAAGGAAGATCAGGAAGCATTATTAGAGGGACTGTTAGATGGTACGATTGATTTTATTGCTACAGACCATGCACCACATGCAGAGGAAGAGAAATCACAAGGATTTTTGAAGGCGCCTTTTGGTATTGTAGGTCTGGAGACAGCATTTCCCTTGCTTTATACCTATTTAGTTAAAACAGGAAAAATTAAACTACATCAGCTAGTTGATTGGTTAACTAAAAAACCTGCAGAAGTTTTTCAATTGCCATATGGGAAATTAAATGAAAACGCGATTGCAGATATAACGATTGTTAACTTGGAAGGGGAATTAAAAATAAATAAGGAAACATTCCAATCCAAGGGGAAAAATACACCCTTCCACAATTGGAAAGTATCAGGTATACCTGTAATGACAATGGTTGATGGAAAAATAGTTTATGAGGAGGATATGAATGTATACTAGACAGCTTATATTAGAGGACGGTACCGTATTTATTGGAAAAAGTATTGGCAGTGACTCTTCTGCATATGGAGAAATTGTCTTTAACACAGGAATGACCGGCTATCAGGAAGTTATTTCTGACCCCTCTTATTGTGGTCAAATTGTGATGATGACATATCCTCAGATAGGAAATTATGGGATTAACCGTGAAGATTTTGAGACGGTAACACCATTTATAAGAGGCTTTGTTGCAAAGGAAGTTTGTGAGCACCCATCAAACTTTCGAAGTGAAGAAACATTAGACAGTTATTTAAAAGCAAACAATATTCCCGGGATAACCGGTATTGACACAAGGAAACTAACTAGAATCATTCGTCAACATGGGACAATGAAAGCAATGATTGTTTCAACAGACAAATCGGTTGAAGAAGTATTGGCAACTATGCATGTAACAAGTCTACCGGTAGATCAGGTAAAGCAAACTTCTACAGTAACGCCATACGTGGTACCAGGAAGAGGAAAGCGCATCGTAGTTGTAGATTTCGGAATGAAACATGGTATTTTGCGAGAACTGACAAAACGGGAATGCCATGTAACGGTTGTGCCTTATAATTACACTTCTGAACAAATTTTACGATTAAAACCAGATGGAATTGTCTTAACAAATGGGCCTGGTAATCCAAAGGATGTCCCAGAAGCTATACATATGGTAAAGAAAATTATTGATAAACTACCTATTTTCGGTATTTGCTTAGGGCATCAGCTATTAGCATTAGCTTGTGGGGCTGATACAGAAAAGATGAAATTTGGACATCGAGGAGGTAACCATCCTGTGAGGGATCTGACAACAGAGAAAACATATATTACTTCTCAAAACCATAGTTATGCTGTGAATAAGGCTTCACTTCATCATACTGAATTGCTACTAACACATGTTGCTCTAAACGATAATACAGTAGAAGGTATAAAACATCGGGTTTACCCAGCGTTTTCTGTCCAATTTCATCCGGAAAGCTCCCCTGGTCCCGAAGATACCAGCCATTTCTTTGATTCATTTATTAGTAAGCTAATTGTAGATCAAACAAAGGAGGAGAAGATATATGCCTAAAAATACAGAACTACAAAAAATCCTCGTTATTGGGTCGGGTCCTATCGTTATTGGTCAGGCTGCGGAATTTGATTACTCTGGTACACAAGCATGTCAAGCCTTAAAAGAAGAAGGTTATACAGTTATCTTGGCCAATTCAAATCCAGCTACAATTATGACAGACCATACGGTAGCTGATAAAGTATATATGGAGCCACTAACTGTTGAATTTCTTACAAAGATAATTAGGGTTGAACAACCGGATGCTCTTCTTCCAACACTTGGAGGACAAACTGGTTTAAATTTAGCTGTGGCATTAGATGAATCCGGAATATTGGAAGAATATCATGTGAACTTATTAGGCACTTCTTTAGAAGCAATTCAACAGGCAGAAGACCGTGATAAATTTAGAAAACTAATGAAGGAGTTAAATGAGCCTGTTCCTGATAGTCAAATTGTTCATACTGTAGAGGAAGCCTGTGAGTTTGCTGAAGAAATAGGTTTTCCACTAATTGTCCGACCTGCTTATACTCTCGGAGGAACTGGTGGAGGAATGTGTGCAGATCTTTCCGAATTAAAGGCAATTACAAGAAATGGATTATCACTTTCTCCGGTAAATCAATGTTTGATTGAAAAGAATATCGCTGGATTTAAAGAGATTGAATATGAAGTGATGAGAGATCAAAAAGATCAAGCAATCGTTGTCTGCAATATGGAAAATGTGGACCCTGTTGGTATACATACAGGAGATTCTATCGTTGTTGCTCCTTCACAAACATTAAGCGACCGGGAGAACCAACTATTAAGAAACGCATCTTTAAAAATAATAAGGGCACTGAAAATTGAAGGTGGCTGTAATGTACAATTAGCCCTTGATCCGAATAGCTTTGAATATTATATTATTGAAGTTAACCCAAGGGTAAGCAGGTCCTCCGCGTTAGCTTCCAAAGCGACTGGTTATCCAATTGCGAAAATGGCCGCGAAGATAGCCGTTGGTCTGAGCTTGGATGAAATCATTAACCCAATAACAGGTAAAACATATGCCTGTTACGAACCTGCACTTGACTATGTTGTTTCCAAGCTTCCACGCTTTCCCTTTGATAAATTCATTACTGGGGATCGTCGCCTCGGTACCCAAATGAAAGCAACAGGAGAAGTTATGTCGATTGGCCGTAATTTTGAAGAATCATTTTTAAAAGGGGTACGTTCGCTTGATAGTGGCACAGAATCATTTTATATGGAACATATTACAGAGCTATCAAAACAGAAGATTATTGAACGTCTAATAAAAGCGGATGATGAGCGAATCTTTGTAATTGCTGAGGCCCTCAGACGAGGGATGTTTATTGATGAGCTTTTTCACTATACAAAAATAGATCGATATTTCCTTGTTAAGCTACAAAAATTAGTGCAGATGGAGATGGAATTACGCCAAAACCCATATGAGTACGATAAATTAAAGACAGCAAAGGAACGAGGATTTTCGGATGAACATATTGCGAAATTATGGAATAGTGACATAGATGAAATCTACCAAATTAGAAAGGAAAACAATTTAATACCAGTTTATAAAATGGTTGATACATGTGCTGCTGAGTTTGAATCTATAACTCCGTATTTTTACAGTACCTATGAGGACGAAAATGAATCAAAAATTACTGAAAGAAAAAAAGTGCTTGTATTAGGTTCTGGTCCGATTCGAATCGGACAAGGAATTGAGTTTGATTACGCGACAGTTCATTCTGTATTGGCTATTAAAGAAATGGGTTATGAAGCAATTATTATGAATAACAATCCGGAAACAGTATCTACTGATTTTAGCATTTCCGATAAACTATACTTTGAACCACTAACATTAGAAGATGTTATGCATGTTATTGATCTGGAAAAACCAGAAGGGGTCATTGTGCAATTTGGTGGTCAAACTGCCATTAACCTTGCAGCTGGGCTTCAACGGAGAGGCGTTAAAATCTTAGGAACAAGTTTAGAAGCAATCGATCAAGCGGAAGATCGTGATAAATTTGAATTGCTATTGGAAGAGCTTAATCTTTTAAGACCGAAGGGAAAATCAGTACTCGATCTTACTGAAGCAACAGCGGTAGCAAACCACATTGGTTATCCAGTACTAGTAAGACCATCGTATGTAATAGGTGGCAGCAGAATGGACATTGTCTATAATGATGAAGAATTGCAAGCATACCTATTAAAGACGAAAAGCATTACGAACGAGCATCCTATTCTGATTGATAAATATATTACTGGTATTGAAGTAGAGGTTGATGCAATTAGCGACGGAGAAACAACTATCGTGCCTGGAATTATGGAACATATTGAACGTGCAGGTGTGCATTCCGGGGACTCCATAGCAGTATATCCTCCTCAACGTTTAAGTGAGCAAATAAAACAACGTTGCCTGGAAGCTGCCAGCAAGATAGCCCAAGCATTAAAAGTAAAAGGACTAATCAACATACAGTTTATCATACGTGATGAAGAAGTTTATGTCTTAGAAGTAAACCCACGTGCAAGCCGCACCATACCTTTCTTGAGTAAGATAACAGGAGTAACCATGGCGAAGATTGCTTCCAAATGTATTTTGGGTGAAAAGCTGGCAGACTTAGGTTTCCGTACTGGAATCCTACCAGAAGATAATCAAGTATCAGTCAAGATTCCAGTCTTTTCTTTTGAAAAATTACGGAGTGTAGACACCACGCTTGGGCCTGAGATGAAATCTACAGGGGAGGCGATCGGGTACGACAAAACTCTTGAAAAAGCGTTATATAAAGGGTTGATTGCTGCTGGACTGCGTGTCCCACATGAAGGAGCAGTGTTGCTTACAGTTGCGGATAAGGATAAAGAAGAAGTTCGTGATATAGCGGAACGTTTTCACCAACTCGGATTCCACTTGTATGCAACGGATGGTACTGCTGCATTTTTACAGAGGTTCGGAATTCCAGTAACCAAGGTAGGTAAGATTGGTGCAGACGAACCAAATGTATTATCAATCATTGAAAATGGACTTGTACAGTTTGTAGTTAACACATTAACTTCCGGAACCCGGCCACGTTCAGAAGGCTTCCGAATCAGAAGGGAAGCGGTTGAGCACGGCATCGCTTGCTTGACCAACCTGGATACTGCAAATGCAATTGTTAATGTCATAGATTCTACTTCATTTAGTGCCAAGCCTATCGTAAAAAAAGAGGTCGAAATAGTATGATTAAAAAAGTTGAAATGCTCATAACGGAAAGAAGAATCATTGCTCTAGATACGGTAGAATTAACACTTAAAAATAGACATATTAGTCAAACAGCAAGACCTGGGCAGTTCCTGCATATTCTTGTTGAAGGGCAAACACTAAGACGCCCATTGTCAATTGCGGCCATCGATAAGGAAGCTGAAACGGTTACCGTTTTATTTAAAATAAATGGTTCAGGAACAAAAAAGCTTTCAGAATACCAAAAGGGAATGTATCTTGATGTCCTGGGGCCAAATGGGAATAGATTTCCAATTGAAAACGATGATAAAACAATCTTATTAATTGGAGGTGGTATTGGAGTGCCTCCAATGTACTTCCTTGGTAGTCACCTTGTAAACCAAGGGAAAAAAGTTATCTCTATACTGGGTTTTCAATCAGCAGACCATGTTTTTTATGAAAAAGAGTTCCAAGCACTAGGTAGAACCATCATTGTAACAAATGATGGTTCTTATGGAGAAAAAGGATTTGTAACAGACGCATTACTTATGATTGATGATTTCGATTGTTATTATACGTGTGGACCTATCCCCATGCTTCAAGCAGTTACAGCAAAACTAAGTGATTGCAGTGGTTTTATCTCACTAGAAGAGCGAATGGGTTGTGGTATTGGAGCTTGCTTTGCATGCGTAATTCCTACAAATGATCATTGCGGCTACAAAAAAATATGTAAAGATGGACCTGTTTTTCATTCAAAGGAGGTAGCGTTGTGACCGATTTAAGTATTGAATTACCTGGACTTCGATTAAAGAATCCTATTATGCCCGCATCTGGTTGTTTTGGTTTTGGACGTGAATACAGTGACTTTTATGACCTTAGTAAATTAGGTGCAATCATCATGAAGGCTGCGACAGGGACAAAAAGGTATGGAAATGACACACCAAGGGTTGCAGAAACCTCATCAGGGATGCTTAACGCAATAGGGTTACAGAATCCAGGAGTAGAAAAAATTATAGCATCTGAAGTCCCGTTCCTATCAAGCTTTGATACCTCTATAATCGCGAATATTGCTGGCAGTTCTTTAGAAGAATATGAAACAGTTGCTACTGCATTTAATGAAGCACCACAGGTTGCTGCATTGGAATTAAATATTTCCTGTCCTAACGTTAAAGAAGGTGGGATACAGTTTGGTACGGACCCGTTGATGGCAGCAGAAGTCACAGCAATGGTTAAGAGGGTTAGTAGGCTACCTGTTTATGTTAAACTATCTCCTAATGTAACCAATATAGTGGAAATGGCAAAAGCGGTAGAGCAAGCAGGTGCTGATGGTTTATCAATGATTAATACACTTACTGGAATGCAGATCAATCTTAAATCCCGTAAACCATTATTAGCAAATAAAACAGGAGGCCTATCTGGCCAGGCGATCAAACCAGTTGCCATTCGAATGATACATGATGTTAGCCAGCATGTATCCATACCTATTATAGGTATGGGAGGAGTAACGACTGCTGAAGATGTAATAGAATTTCTATTGGCAGGTGCCAGTGCCGTAGCGGTAGGAACAGCTAATTTTCAAAATCCATTTGTATGCTCTGAATTAATTGATGAATTACCTTCTATATTAAATAAATATGGATTTAGTTCGGTAAGTGACGTAATTGGGAAAGGAGTAATGGTATGAACAACACGATCTATTTAGCATTGGATTTTCCTACCTGGAAAGAAGCGGAGAATTTTTTACGGACACATCAATTGGAACGTATCCCGGTGAAAGTGGGTATGGAGTTATTTTACAGGGAAGGACCTGTCTTAATTGAAAAATTAAAAGAACAAGGGCATCCTATTTTTTTAGATTTAAAACTACATGATATTCCTACAACTGTTATGCGAGCAATGGCCAACCTGGCAGAATTGGAAGTGGATATAGTTAATGTACATGCTATGGGAGGTAGTGAAATGATTAAGCGTGCAAAGGAAGGCTTAATCAAAGGCTCATCGTCATCTAATACGAAGCTAATAGCAGTAACTGTATTAACCTCCATGGATAAAACAGTTATGAATAAAGAGCTTCTCTTATCTGGTGAAGTAGAAGAGCAAGTCGTGCGTCTAGCTACTTTGAGTAAAGAAAGTGGGGCTGACGGTGTCGTATGCTCTGTACATGAAGCAAATGCAATTAAATCAGTGTGTGGTTCATCTTTCTTAACAGTTACCCCAGGAATTCGGTTGGAAGATTCAAAGCAGGATGATCAGAAACGGGTTGCTTCACCTCAATTTGCAAAAATGAATGGAGCAGATATCCTGGTAGTTGGTAGAAGCATTACCAAGTCCATTAACCCGAGACAAGCATATGACCAAATAATAGAGGAGTTTGAACATGGAAGTAAATAAAGAATTGGCAAGAGAGTTAGTTAAAATTAAAGCAGTACAAATAAATCCAACTAATTTTTTCACGTGGACTTCTGGAATTAAGTCACCGATTTATTGTGACAACAGAATGACAATGTCTTACCCAATAGTACGGAATAAAATAGTAAAAGCTTTTAAACAGATTATCGAAAATATGGAAGAACAGCCAGAGGTAATAGCAGGGTGTGCCACTGCAGGTATTCCTCATGCTGCATGGCTTGCTGATGCATTAGACTTGCCAATGGTTTATGTTCGTGCAAAACCTAAAGGACATGGAAAGGAAAACCTGATAGAAGGAGACCTTAGAGAAGGTCAGCGCGTTGTAGTGATTGAAGATTTAATCTCTACAGGAGGATCTTCAATTGAAGCCGCAAAGTCATTGAAACAGTCGGGTGCAGAAGTACTTGGAGTGTTAGCTATTTTTACTTACGGATTAAAAGTAGCATCAGAAAACTTTAAAAATGAAAAAATATCCTTACATACTATTACCAATTTTGACTCTTTAGTAGACCTTCTTGTAGAGGATGGCGAACTACCACTAGAAAAAAAAGCAGGGTTACTGGAGTGGCGTAACCAATTATAACTGTAAAGAGGTAGAGGCAGGTTAATGGACCATACTTTCGCTTAAGTCAGGCTTATTCGTTAAAATAGCGAGCTTTTCTGGAAAGCTAAAATACTTTGCTTTTCCCAATTATTCCTAAGGTCGGTCCAGTGACTCCCATATCAAGTTAACTATCGTGCAACCTATGTCATCTTCATTTATAATGGTTATTAATAACTATACATTGATCAGAGGTTGTAGAAATGAGAATAGAAGATTATATGTTACTACTTAAATTAAATGAGATTGGGACAATCAGAGGAACTGCAAAGGCAATCCTTATATCACAACCGGCTGTTACCCAAAGGCTCAAATACATGGAGGAATACTTTGGGCAAACTATTTTCATTCGTACTTCTAAACGTTTAGTCCCGACCCCTAGTGGGGAGTTGATTTTGGAGCATGCAGCAACAGTAATTGAAAAGGAGCAAACAATTAAAAATAAAATTGCCCAATCCAGTAAAGAGGTTCAGGGAACGTTATCCATTGCCTGTTCTTCATTAATCAGTCAACGTTTTTTGCCATCCATCCTTGGAGAGTTCACAACGAAATACCCTAAAGTTGCAATTGATCTGGTAACTGGAATCAGTGAGAATATTAAACGCCATCATAAAAATTACCATATTTGTATTATCAGAGGAGAGAAATTAAAAGAAAGCACCTGTATACATTTATTTGATGATCCTCTTTATATCTTTGATACAGAACCTTTCCCAGATGACACATTAAAAGAAAGACCATTGATCTCTTTTAAAAGTGACGACAGCATGAATGAATTGGTAGATCATTGGCTGTACCACCATCAGGAGGAGATTAAACCAGTTAAAACAATTACCGTCGATCAAATTGAAACATGTAAACAACTTATGAAACAGGGACTTGGGATGGCAGTGTTGCCGGAAAGTGTTTCTGATTCAATGAAAGAGGAATACCATTTTGTTCCTCTCCACCTTGAAGAAACTCCTGTTACCAGAGACACATGGATTTGTTATCAGGAAGGGGTAAAGCAACTACCACAGGTGAACCATTTTATTAATTCTATAACAAGTCAAACTTTTCTTTAGATGTTTATTATCTTCTTTAAAAAGGAATACCATTTATATGGTAGTTAAAAGGAGGTATAAAAATGAGTGATGTATTATTTACTTCAACGGCAACCGCAAAAAATGGTAGAGAAGGTCACGTGAAATCTAAGGATGAACTTATTGATCTTGAACTGGTTAACCCGATAACGAACAAAGAAGATAAAGGGTCGAATCCAGAGCAGCTTTTTGCTGCTGCATATGCAGCCTGTTATGATGGGGCATTAAATTTAGTTGCTTCGAAACAAAAGAAAAAAATAAGTTCTGAGACAACAGCTGATGTAAGTCTTTTAAAAGATCCTGAAGATGATGGATTTAAAATTGGTGTGACACTAACAGTTAATATTGAAGGTGTTAATCCTGAAGAAGCAGATGAACTTACAGAAGCCGCGCATCAAGTATGTCCTTATTCTAAAGCTACAAGAGGAAATGTTGATGTGAAAATTAATGCGAAAGCAGTATAAAAGAGAAAAGGAGTGAGCTTAATTGCTCACTCCTTTTCTTTTAATTTTTCCACTAGCTGCTTACTTGGTGTAACGAATACTGTTTTTTGATTTTCATAAATAACATAACCTGGTTTGGCTCCGTTTGGTTTTTTAACATAGCGAATTTTTGTATAATCAACCGGAACGGAGGAAGATTGTTGTGACTTACTAAAATAAGCAGCAAGCTGGGCTGCTTCCATGATCGTTTCCTCGGTTGGCTCTTTAGATCGAATGAGTACATGTGAGCCTGGTATATCCTTTGTATGCAGCCATACATCATCTCGGTGTCCTAATTTCATGGTTACGTACTCATTTTGTTTATTATTTTTACCAACGATAATTGGAGTCCCATCTGAAGCAACATAGTTTTCAGGTACCGGCTTTTTTGATTTATTTTTCTTTTTTTTGCTTTTTGACTGTTTCTTAAGATAACCTTCTTCTCTTAGTTCTTCGCGTATCTCTTCAATATCTTCCAAGCTGGCAACATCAATTTGTTGAAGTAACTGTTCGAGGTAGATTATCTCACTTTCTGTTTTCAGCATTTCCTGTTGGATTACTTCCTTAGATTTCTTTAGCTTTTGATATGTTTTAAAGTAGCTCTGTGCGTTTTCACTTGGTGTCTTATTAGGATCTAATTCGATTATCAATTCATTTTGTTCTGGATCATAGTAATCCTGAACAACTACGGATGTATCCCCAGGAGAAACAAGATGTAAGTGGGCAGTAAGCAGTTCTCCTAACTTTTGATATATATCTGCTTTCTCTGCTTTTTTAATCGTTTGTTGATGCTTTTTTATTTTACGTTGATTTTTATCCAATTCTTTTTTGAGGAAACGATACAGGTCTTTTGCCTGCTGTTTTACACGATCTCGTTCGGCCTTACCAGAGAAAAATTGATCAAGCATTGCACTAGCTGAGTGAAATGAATGCTTTTCCGCTTTGGTGATAGATAAAGGCAAGACATGGAAGTCTTCCTTCGTTCCAAGATAAATGGCTGGATCATACTGATGATTAATAATTTTAGCTTGAAACTCTTTGTAAATTTCCATATACCTTTGTCCAGACCCAAGATTTGCTCTTCTTTCTATTTCTTTGGCAATAAAAGGGGAAAAGCCAGTTAGTGCATGAACAATTTGCATCTCCATTTTTCCACTATTAAAATCCAGTTTTTTTATGAAATCATTCTCATCAGCGTTTAAAATGTCTAACTTATTCTGCGTAGGAGGTAGTTTATAATGATGACCAGGCATGATCGTACGATGTCGATTTTGAGACATGGTAATATGTTTGAGACTATCTATAATGGTTCCTTTTTCCTGATCAATTAAAAGAATATTACTGTGTTTTCCCATTAACTCGATGGTAAGTGTCTTCGTACTTGTATCTCCTATTTCATTCCTTGTCTTCACGGTAAAGGAGACGATTCGCTCCATACTAAACTGTTCAATACTTTCAAGTTGAGCTCCCGATAGATACTTTCTTAACACCATACAAAACATTGGAGCTTCCTGTGGGTTGACATAATGGTCATTTGTCAAATGGAAACGTGTATAAGTAGGATGAATAGACAGTACTAACGTATGATTAGTCCCATGACTTCTAATTGTAAATACAATTTCTGTAGAAGTTGGTTGGTATATTTTTGTAATTTTTCCTGGTACTAACTCTTTTTTTAGTTCCTCTGTTACTGCATGCGTAACAATTCCGTCAAATGGCATACAATCACCTCCCGCCAATTATAGCATTATTTAGGACAAGTCTGCATAGATATTAACTATAAAAGCGAAAACCAGCTTTATAACTAAGTATATGTATATAGTTAATTACAGGGCTGATTTGGAGGAATGGTGGATGAAATGGTATCAATTAGACGTAGAAAAGGTAGAACAGAAATTGCACGTAGTTACAAACAGAGGGCTCAGTCCAAAGCAAGTAGAGCAGCGTCGTAAGCAATATGGCTTTAACGTTTTGGAGTCACAAAAAAACGTATCAAAATGGTTACTGTTTTTAAAGCAGTTCCAAGACTTTATGGTACTCGTATTACTTGCTGCAACACTAATAGCAGGAATTCTTGGTGAATATGTCGATGCGATTGCCATTATGGTAATTGTTTTGGTAAATGGATTTATTGGTTACTTTCAAGAACAAAAGGCTGAAAATTCATTGGAGAAATTAAAAGAGCTATCTGCTCCTATGGCAAGCGTTTTCCGTGATGGAAAGTGGGAAAAAATTCCTTCCAGAGAAGTAGTTGTAGGAGACATTGTTAGAATAACCAGTGGTGATAGAGTTCCTGCAGATATAAGAATTACTAAATCAAATAGTCTGGAAACGGAGGAATCTGCGCTTACAGGAGAATCCTTACCTGTAGCAAAACATGCAACACCAATAAATAGAGAGCATGTAGATGCACAAGATCAAGTGAATATGGGTTTCATGGGCACTTTGGTGACCAGAGGTTCAGCAATAGGAATTGTTGTTGGAACTGGAATGAACACGATGATGGGGCAAATTGCATCATTGATGGTAAATACAAAGAAAGTGATGACTCCACTTGAAAGAAAACTAGCTGAATTAGGTAAAATTTTAATTGTAGTAGCATTATTTTTGACTGCATTGGTAGTAGTACTTGGCGTTATTCAAGGACATCCCATTTACAATATGTTTCTTGCAGGGGTCTCACTGGCTGTTGCTGCTATACCAGAAGGTCTTCCAGCTATAGTTACCGTAGCTTTATCACTTGGAGTTCAGCGTATGATCAGGAAAAAGGCAATTGTCAGGAAGCTTTCTGCTGTAGAGACATTAGGCTGTGCTTCTGTCATTTGTTCTGATAAAACGGGAACGATGACGGAGAATAAAATGACTGTTAAAGAATTGTTCCTAAATGGAGAACAATTATACGTAAGCGGGGATGGCTATGATATTCGGGGGGACTTCTATCACTCTGATACAAAATTGGATACAAATTATCCTAACCTGCAAGAAATGCTTATGTATGGCATGCTCTGTAATAATGCTAACTTACAAGTAAAAAAAGGTAAGTATTTGGTAGATGGTGACCCAACAGATGGTGCATTATTAGTAGTAGCTAGAAAGCTAGGATTAACTGCTGCACTTGAAGAGAACTACCGAATAGTGAAAGAAATACCTTTTGATTCTGATAGGAAGAGGATGAGTATAGTTATAGAAGATGAAAATGGGATGCGTTTTTTGATAACAAAGGGAGCACCTGATGTATTACTTCCGAGGAGCTCTTTCCATTTAACAGCAGGCGGACGAGCAAGACTCGATACTGTAGATAGCCAATCTATACAGGCAGCTGTAGGTCGTATGGCAGATAAAGCATTAAGAACTCTTGCTATTGCTATTAAACCACTTGCAAAGAGTGACTCCCTGGAAACTGGCTTCCTTGAGAAGGATCTCACTTTTATTGGACTGTATGGAATGATGGATCCACCACGTAAAGAAGTGAAGGCTGCAATTGAAGAGTGTCGGCAAGCTGGTATACGTACAGTAATGATAACTGGCGACCATGTAAAGACAGCAAAGGCGATAGCCTCTAAACTAAACATATTACCGGAACACGGACTTGTACTGGAGGGACATCAATTAAATAAGTTGTCTGTTAATGAGTTAAAAGATGTTATTGAAGACACCTATGTATTTGCCAGGGTAACGCCAGAACATAAATTAAAGATTGTGGAGGCTTTTCAGGAGAAAGGGCATATTGTTGCAATGACAGGAGATGGGGTAAATGACGCCCCTGCAATTAAGGCTAGTGATATTGGAATAAGTATGGGGATCAGTGGCACGGATGTTACGAAAGAAGCTTCTTCATTGATTTTAATGGATGACAATTTTGCAACAATAAAATCTGCTATTCAAGAAGGCAGGAACATTTATGAAAACATACGCAAATTTATTCGGTATCTTTTAGCCTCGAATGTAGGTGAAATTCTTGTTATGTTATTTGCTATGTTATTAGCTTTGCCACTCCCGCTGGTTCCAGTGCAAATTTTATGGGTTAATCTCGTTACAGACGGTTTACCTGCTATGGCATTAGGCTTAGATAAGGCAGAAAGTGACGTAATGAAAAAAAATCCTAGAAATCCACGTGAAGGCGTATTCGCGAGAGGATTAGGCTATAAAATTATTACAAGAGGAATAGTAATCGGGATTGTAACCCTGCTTGCATTTATTATTACCTATCAGAACAACCCGGAAAATCTTGTCTACGGACAGACCATGGCATTTACAACTTTAGTTATGGCCCAGTTAATCCATGTTTTTGACTGTCGAAGTGAACATTCAGTCTTTTCAAGAAATCCATTCGAAAATATGTATCTAGTATTTGCTGTAATTTCCTCCCTTCTACTAGTTCTTGTTGTCATATACTGGGAGCCGTTGCAGCCAATATTCCATACGACCTCTCTGAGTCTGCGAGATTGGATGCTTATTCTAGGTTTAAGTGCATTACCAACTGTATTATTTGGCTTCACAAAAAAATAATAGCTAAGAAAAGTCTCCTGCTGCACTAAGAGCAGGGGATTTTTCGTTTGGGAACTACAAATTTCAATTTAGATAAACCTTATACTAATTAGGCATATTTTCTCCAGTGTCTACATCCCTTCCCATCTTTGTATTACACCTATCTACATAAAAAAGTTTTCAATTAAGTCTTTCATAGGTATAATTAAATAAATAGACATGACAGCATGACATCACACTGTTTTCTAATTTGGATGAACACTTCCATTTGTGCTAAGTGCAATTTGGTAATGAAGATAAGTATGATATACTTTTTTAATGAATGCTTTTTGTAGTATAATGAGAGACATTGTAGTTAGGGGGAGCAAATTTGAGTTTACGTCTTATAAATATTGGTTTTGGTAACGTAGTGTCAGCTAATAGAGTGATATCAATTGTATCACCTGAATCCGCACCAGTTAAGCGTATTATTGCTGTTGCCAGAGAGAATAATAAATTAGTTGATGCAACTTATGGAAGAAGAACAAGGGCTGTTATAATAACAGATAGTGATCATGTAGTATTATCCGCTGTGCAACCGGAAACTGTTGGTCAGCGAGTGCTAAGTCACGAAGAAGTAACAGAGGATAATTAAAGCGTATAATAGTAGGAGGAACTATTTTGATTGAAGAGAAAGGTATTTTATTTGTTCTTTCTGGGCCATCCGGAGTAGGAAAGGGTACAGTGAGAAAGGAACTTTTTAATCAGGCTACAGATTTGAAATACTCCATTTCCATGACAACTAGAGATATTCGACCAGGTGAAGAGAATGGCGTCGATTATTTCTATAAAAGTAGAGAAGAGTTTGAGAACCTGATTAAAAATAATCAGCTTTTGGAATATGCTAAATATGTCAATAATTATTATGGTACGCCCAGAGCATATGTAGAGGAAATGCTGGAAGCAGGTTATGATGTTTTTTTGGAAATTGAGGTGCAAGGCGCCTTGCAGGTAAAGGAAAATTTCCCGGAAGGTGTGTTCATCTTTCTATTTCCTCCAAGTTTGGAAGAACTCAAAAACAGAATTATAAATAGAGGAACTGAAACCTCTGAGTTAGTTTTAAACAGATTGAAGGAAGCTAGGAATGAAATTGAGATGATGGATGCATATGATTATGTAGTTGTTAATGATCAAGTGGAATTAGCAGTAGAAAAAGTACAATCCATTATTCAAAGTGAACATCTGAAACGGGAACGAATAGCAAAGCAATATAAAAAATTATTGGAGGATGAATTGTAATGTTAGAACCATCGATTGATGCTCTTCAAGAGAAAATTAATTCAAAGTACACGTTAGTAACTTTATCTGCTAAGAGGGCAAGACAAATGAGTGAGACAAAGAACCCATTAGTAGACCATCCATTCTCACATAAATATGTAGGGATGGCCCTGGAAGAAATACTTGCAGAGAAGCTTACGCTTGCGGGTGAACAAAAAACAGATGTAGAGTAGAGCTTGACATAGTGAGAGGCTGTACTTGCTTGATGTACATGCTTCTTTCCAAACTAAATGAATATTGTTCTATAAACCCCATCGTTGGCTAGACGAGGGGTTTCTTAATTTGGTTCTAATATATATGTTGTGGTTATTCAATGATTCGTAAAATAGATAAACTGCATACTAACTTGTTTAGAATAGGAAAATTAACTTTCATGCTGGAAAGCTTGCTGAATTATTGAGTTTGGTTACACCACCGCTACGGAAAATACTGCGCTTTTCGGGGGCGGCTGATGAGTCTCGGGCCAACACGATGTTGGTCATGAAGGCATTGCGACACGACGTCGCAACTTTAGCCTTCCAACCACTATAACGCGTTCCGGGGTCTCACCTATGCCTCATCTCCCAGAAGTCTACGTATTTTCCTTCGCTAAGGTCTAATTTTTACGTCAATGAAAAATATATTATTAAATTAAATGTACCATATCAATTGATTGGGGCGGAAGGGGGCAATCTAAGAACGCCACGTCCTGGGACTGGGGCTGCGCTAACTCGCCCCATCAAAGACCGTTTGCGCTAACTCGTCCCACCGAAAACATTTGTGGCAACGATTGCATGACCAACGTCCTCGAAAAAGTTAACACTTTTTCATCGTGCGATGTTTCTCTTAGAAGCTTTCTTTATCCTGTTGGCCCGCGACTCCTGCCGGTGGAAAGCGTCCCACTAAAGCGGAAATCAATGGGTCCATCCGCTCCCTTAAAATGAGATATACTTTAGTTCGCATTTTACTCAACTATGAATGAACAAAGTACGTTTGTACCCTAACATTTGCAGTAGAACCCTTAATTTAGTAAAACAATTGATTATAATTTTTATCTCTATTAAGCTTGTCGCTAACAAGGGAATTTCTTGCTCGGCATAAAACGGCTGAATCTAGTTATAACAAAAAGAGTTTGTATATGTTTAAACGTAAGTATTTATCATTTATGCTATATTGTATGGTATAAATATAGTAGATTATTTACAGGTGAGAGGGGTCTAAATATGGTAAATGGGAAGAATATTTTACTTGGAGTTTCAGGAGGTATTGCTGCATATAAAGCATGTGCATTAACAAGTCAATTAACTCAGCGAGGTGCCAATGTTAAAGTAATGATGACAGAGCATGCCGCCAAATTCGTCTCGCCACTCACGTTCCAAGCGTTATCGAGAAACCCGGTCTATGTAGATACATTTGATGAGAAGGATCCTGAAAAAATTGCGCATATAGATGTTGCTGATTGGGCAGATATAGCATTGTTGGCTCCGGCTACCGCTAATATCATTGGAAAAATCGCCAATGGAATTGCAGATGATATGCTTTCAACTACCATGTTGGCAACTCAGGCTGAAATTTATATTGCTCCAGCAATGAATGTAAACATGTATGCACATCCTGCAGTTGAACGAAACATGCAACAGCTGGAGGGATGGGGCTATCATTTTATTGAACCTGGTGCTGGATATTTAGCTTGTGGATATGTTGGAAAGGGAAGACTGGAAGAACCTGAAAGCATTATTAAAGCTATAGAAAATCACCAGAATCGGCTTAAACCTCTTGTCGGAAAGAAAATTTTAATATCAGCTGGTCCAACAAGAGAAATTATTGATCCAGTCCGTTTTTTCAGTAATCGTTCCTCTGGCAAGATGGGCTTTGCTTTGGCTGAAGCTGCTGCAGAAGCTGGCGGAGATGTCACCCTTGTAGCAGGTCCGTGTGGTCTTTCTATAAAAAATCCCTCAATTAAGCGAATAGATGTTATCTCTGCTGAAGATATGTATGAAGCTTTGCATCACCACTTTGATACAAGTGATATTGTGATTAAAGCGGCAGCAGTGGCTGACTATCGCCCCAAAGTAATTTATGACGATAAAATGAAAAAGCAGCCGGGAGAATGGCATGTGGAAATGGAACGAACAAAAGATATTCTTCTTTCTCTTGGTGAAAAGAAGACAACACAATTCCTTGTTGGTTTTGCTGCTGAAACCTCTAAACCGATTGAATATGGTATCGATAAACTCGAAAGGAAAAATCTTGATTCCATCGTCGTGAATAATGTATCAGAAGAGGGAGCAGGCTTTGAAGGTGATACAAATGTTGTTACATACATTAATAAACATCAGCAGATAGATGAACTTGAACTGGCCACCAAGGCAGAAGTTGCAAAGCATATCCTGAATCTAATTTATCGTGATATGAAGGATGAAATAAATTGAATATAGCTAAAGTGATTGTCGATGTACCATCTAAAGCAATAAACCAAACCTTTGATTATCTCATACCAGAAAAGTACGCTGATATACTCCAAATAGGGATGCGTGTTACTGTGCCATTTGGACCAAGAAAAGTGATGGGTTTTGTAGTCGGAAAAACGAATGACACGAACCTCGACAAATTAAAGGAAATAGATGGGGTATTGGATATAACGCCTGTTTTAACAGAAGAACTATTAAAGCTTGGAAAATGGGTTGCTAAGGACAGTGTTAGTTTCTATATTACTGCTTTGCAAGCGATGCTACCCCAAGTTTTGAAAGCACAGTACAAGAAAGAATTGATCCGAGCAACTAGAGAGAGATTGCCTGACCCATTAGAGTTTCTATTTGCAGGTAGAGATGCGTTACCATATGAAGAATTTGAAAACTCATCTATTAGTTATTATCAATTGCAAAAGGCTATACAAGAAGGAGAGGTATTCGTAAATTATCTTGTTAAGTCAAAAATCACTAAGAAACATGTAAGCATGATAAAACCTGCAAAAGATATTGCTTATTTAGAAGAAATACTTGTTGATATGTCTAAAAATGCTAAAAAGCAACGTCAGCTGTTAATGCATTTTACTGAGTATCCAGAGCCGATAGAGAGGCAGGAACTTTTGAAAAAGATAAGAACTACAGCTTCCACGTTAAAACCTTTGATGGATAAATCACTACTGGAAGCATATTCCGTAGAAGTATACAGAAACCCGTATAATGAGAATGATTTTAAGCCTACAACAGCTTTGACATTAACGGAAGAACAAGAAAAAGCGATTACCCCTATTATTAAAAGTATTGAAAAAAAATCACATGAAGTATTTTTATTACATGGAGTAACAGGCAGTGGTAAAACAGAAATTTATTTGCAGGCAATCGAAAAGGTAATTAACAAAGGTGAGGAAGCAATCGTCTTAGTTCCAGAAATTGCGCTTACCCCTCAAATGGTGAGACGCTTTAAAGGAAGGTTTGGTTCAAACGTCGCAGTTATGCATAGTGCATTATCTAAAGGTGAGAAATACGACGAATGGAGAAAGATTCAGAGAAAAGAAGTTAAAGTAGTAGTTGGCGCCAGGTCCGCAATATTTGCTCCTTTCGAAAATATTGGGATAATTATTATTGATGAAGAACATGAAACAACATATAAACAAGAGGACCAGCCAAAATACCATGCAAGGGATGTAGCAATTAGACGTGCCGAAACACATAAGTGTCCTGTTGTGCTAGGCAGTGCAACCCCTACTCTTGAATCGTTCGCTAGGGCGAAAAAGGAAGTTTACAAACTTCTTACACTTAGCAAGCGGACAAACGAACAAAGCATGCCACAAGTTGAAATTGTGGACATGAGAAAAGAACTTCATGCAGGTAATCGTACAATGTTTTCCAGACAATTAAAACAGAAGATGGAGGAACGACTGCAAAAAAACGAGCAAATTGTATTGCTTTTAAATCGCAGGGGTTATTCTACTTTTGTAATGTGCCGTGATTGTGGCCATGTAAAAGAATGTCCGCATTGTGACATCGCATTAACGTATCATAAAAACACCAATCATTTAAAATGTCATTATTGCTCTTATGAAGAGCCTATGCCTATTGTATGTCCTGAATGTGAGAGTGATTTAATTCGTTACTTTGGTACGGGAACGCAGCGTGTAGAAGAAGCTTTAACTCAACTTCTACCAGAAGCACGCATCATTCGGATGGATGTTGATACAACGAGACAAAAGGGGTCCCATGAAAAACTGCTAGGGAAGTTTGCAAAACAAGAGGCGGACATATTATTAGGAACTCAAATGATTGCAAAGGGACTCGATTTTGAAAATGTTACCCTAGTGGGAGTTCTAACTGCAGATTCCATGTTACATTTACCTGATTTTCGTTCATCCGAAAAAACCTTTCAGCTACTTACACAAGTAAGTGGCAGGGCGGGAAGGCATTCCTTAGAAGGGGAAGTCATTGTACAGACATATACACCGGACCATTATAGTATTGAGTTGGCAAGTCAATATGATTTCCAGACATTTTATAAAAACGAAATGACGATGCGGAAAACCTTTCAGTATCCGCCTTATTACTACTTGGCATTAGTAACAGTGTCACACCAAAATAAGGTTAAAACAGCACAAACAACTCAGAACATTGTTCAGTTATTACAGAAAGTTGTTAATGATAATACAGTGATTTTAGGACCAACGCCATCCCCTATTCCTCGTATGAAAGATAGATATCGTTATCAGTGCATGATAAAATATAAAAATGAACCAAGATTACGTTTTTACTTAAACAAAATTCTGGAACAATTTTCTGATGAAATGCGAAAAGAGGATCTATTTATTTCTATCGATATGCAGCCATATCATTTAATGTAAAATAGTACCGCAAAAACCGGATATACAGAAAGTGGGTTAAATATGAAACGTATAGTATTTATGGGTACACCTGATTTTTCAGTACCTGTTCTAAAATCAGTTATAGATTCAGAGTATGAAGTGGTTCTTGTTGTCTCCCAACCGGATAGACCGAAAGGCAGAAAAAAGGTCATCACCCCTCCACCAGTAAAGACAGAAGCAGAGAAATATGGTATCCCTGTATTTCAGCCGGAAAAACTAATGCATAATTATGAAGCTATTCTTGACTACCAGCCAGATCTTATCGTAACAGCAGCCTATGGACAAATACTTCCAAAAGCTTTGTTGGATGCACCAAAGTTTGGATGTATTAATGTCCATGCGTCTTTGCTTCCTGAATTAAGGGGAGGCGCGCCAATCCATTATGCAATCATGCAAGGAAAAGAAGAAACAGGTATTACTATTATGTATATGGCAGAAAAATTGGATGCTGGTGATATATTAATGCAACGCTCTGTGATCATTGAAGAGAAAGACCATGTTGGGTCTATGCATGATAAATTATCACAGACGGGTGCAAAGTTATTAGTAGAATGTTTGCCACGTTTATTCTCAAATGAATTAACCCCAATAAAACAGGAAGAAGCTAAAGCTACTTTTGCAAGGAATATAACAAGAGAACAGGAAAAAATAGATTGGACAAAAGGAAACAGGGAAATATACAACCATATTCGTGGGTTACATCCATGGCCAGTAGCTTTTACTACCTACGAAGGAAAAATAATGAAGATATGGTGGGCACAAATGGATGACTCTTTATATGAAGGGCAACCAGGTGAAATTATATCGAAAGTAAGTGACGAAGCTTTTATCGTAGTTTGTGGCGATAATAAAGGAATAAAAGTTACTGAGATTCAGCCAGCAGGCAAAAAAAGAATGACTGTAAAAGAATATTTGCAGGGGTCGATGGATCGAATAAAACAAGGTAAGGTGATGGGACACTAAATGAGTAATTATCAATTAAGAGATGCAGTATTAGATATACTTTTAAGAATAGAAAAGGACCAAAGTTTTAGCCATCTTCTCGTGAACCAAGAGCTTAAATCCAAAAAACTTAATCCGAAAGATGAGGGGTTATTAACAGAAATTGTATATGGAACACTTCAGCGCCAAATTACTCTAGATTATTTCCTATCAAAATTTGTAGATTCAAAAAAGAAGCTCGACTTTTGGGTAAAAGCACTTTTAAGAATGTCCTTATATCAAATGGTTTTTTTGGATAGAATACCAGATCATGCTATTATTCATGAAGCTGTTGAAATTGCAAAGCGAAGAGGACATCGAGGGGTTTCGTCCTTTGTCAATGGAGTGTTACGAAACATTCAGCGGCAAGGGGTCCCTAATACAGAACAAATACAGGATCCAGCCATCAGGATTTCGGTAGAAACCAGCCATCCGGAGTGGTTGGTCAAGCGTTGGTTAAGGACATACAGCTATGAAACAACAAAAGCGATGTGTGAAATGAATGTTACTCGCAAACTAACAGCCATACGTATACAACCTTTGAGAATAAAACGCGAGGAAGCGTTACGTATTCTTACTGATCAGGGATTTGAGGTCCAGGCTTCAACACTTTCCCAACAAGGAATTATTATAATAAAAGGGAACATCTTACAAACAGATCTATTTAAGCAAGGCTATGTTACCATCCAAGATCAAAGTTCTATGTTGGCTGCAGAAATGCTAAACGTTAGTCCAGGTTTGACTGTTCTAGATGCTTGCAGTGCGCCTGGAGGAAAAGTTACACATATTGCTGAGAAAATGGAGAATAAAGGAACCATCTATGCACATGACCTGCATAAAAAGAAGACAAAGCTAATTGACCAAAAAGCTGAGCAATTACAATTAAATATAATTAATACATCGCAGGCTGATGCCAGACAGCTGCAGGATCAATATGAACTGGAATCCTTTGATCGAATATTAGTTGACGCACCTTGTTCAGGTCTCGGAGTTATACGGGGGAAGCCTGAAATAAAGTATCATAAAGCAGAAGAGGATGTTAAAAGGTTAGCTGATATTCAATTATCTATATTAAATAGTGTCGCTCCATTGCTAAAGCGAAATGGATTGTTAGTTTATAGTACCTGCACGGTGGATGCCGAAGAAAATGAAACTGTAGTTAAAAAATTTTTAAAAGAGCATGTTAATTTCCAGGTAGATCCGGAGTTCTTTTCTGATTTGCCAAGGTCTGTACAAGAGTCTGAAGGGATTTCGCAATATGGATTTCAATTATTTCCCCAAAACTTCAATACCGATGGTTTCTTTTTAACCCGTTTAATAAGGACAACATAATAGAACGATTACATTTTAATTAAAAAGTATGTCATAATCGTAGTAAATAAACCTGAAGTTAAAAGAGGTGAAAGGATGGAAGGACAATTTCTGACAGATAAAGGACAGGTTAGGAACCATAATGAAGATTCCGGTGGTGTTTTCTATAACCCCTCCAAGCAGCTTCTCGCTATTATAGCAGATGGCATGGGCGGACATCAGGCGGGTGATGTGGCAAGCCTGATGGCCACCGATTTATTAAAGGAGAAGTGGGAACAATGTGATAAGCTTACCTCTCCTCAGGAAGCAGAAGAGTGGGTATCACGCGCTATTTCAGACATTAATAAATCTATTTACAAGAAAGCAATTGAAAAAGAAGAATGTAGAGGGATGGGGACAACAGTAGTAATCGCCATCTGCTCGAAGGAATTTATGACTATAGCTCATATTGGAGATAGTCGCTGCTATTTACTGCAGGACAATATTTTAAGACAATTGACAGAAGACCATTCATTAGTAAATGAGTTAGTTCGCTCAGGACAAATTACAAAGGAAGAAGCGGAACACCACCCACGTAAAAATGTTTTGCTTAAGGCGCTTGGTACGGAGGAGGATATTATCCCATCTGTGCGTTCGCTGGAGTGGCAAAAAGATAATATACTTATATTGTGTTCCGATGGTTTAATAAACAAAGTAACAGATCTTGAACTTGGTGAATTTTTGAGTTCTTCTAAGGAAGTTCGTCAAATTGGAGAAGAGATGATAGAACTTGCCAATGAACGTGGCGGTGAAGATAATATTTCACTAGTAATTGTTACAGATCCCAATTCAGAGGAAGTTGGTGAAACATTATGTTAAATGGCCACCTTTTAAACGAGCGCTACCAGATTAAAGAGACAATCGGTGGGGGTGGCATGGCAAATGTTTATCTGGCAAGAGACTTTATTCTAGAGAGAGATGTAGCAATTAAAGTATTACGTCTCGAATATGCTAACGATGAAGAATTTATTGCGCGCTTCGACAGAGAGGCTCAATCAGCGACAAGCCTATCGCATCCTAATATTGTCAATATTTATGATGTTGGTGAGGAAGACAATATTTTGTATATGGTAATGGAATATGTTGATGGAATGACATTAAAGGAGTACATCCAACGTTACGGTCCCTTGGACGTTCATGAAACTTTGGATATAATGAAACAGATTACTGCGGCAATATCTCACGCCCATGCAAATGACATTGTTCATCGAGATATTAAACCTCAAAATATATTAATAAATACATATGGTCAAGTGAAGGTTACTGATTTTGGAATTGCCATTGCTTTGAGTGCTACTTCTCTCACCCAAACAAATTCCATATTAGGTTCTGTACATTATCTGTCTCCTGAACAAGCAAGAGGAGGCATGGCTACCAAAAAATCAGATATTTATTCAATTGGGATTGTTTTGTTTGAGTTATTAACAGGTAGGCTGCCGTTTTCGGGGCAATCCCCTGTCTCTATTGCTTTAAAGCATTTACAGAGCGATACGCCCCCTGTGAAAAGATTCAATCCAGATGTGCCACAAAGTGTTGAAAACATTGTCCTACAAGCTACTGCTAAAGATCCATTTCATCGATATGACACTGTTTATGCCATGGAAGTAGCCTTGGACTCAGCTCTTGATCCTGATAAATTAAATGAAGAAATATTTTCACCCCCGATTGAAGCTGGCGAAGAAACTAAAGCTATCCCGATTATTACGGATGATCAGCTTCAACAGTCGCCCAATCAAGATACATTAGTAAGGGATGATACGGTACCGACGAAACATATCGGAGGTATGGAGAAAGGCAAAGTTGGTAAGAAAAATGCAAAACCAATGAAGCAAAAAAATAAAGGGAAAAAGAAGAAAAAAAACAAGAAGAAAAAGTGGTTAGGCTTCAGTATACTTTTGTTTATTCTTCTGGCTTCCGGGATTCTGGCTTTGTTCTTTTTACCAGACCTTTTTCAGCCCAAGGACGTAACGGTACCTGATGTGATTGATATGGGAGAAGGGGAAGCAGAAGAAGAGCTGGCAAAAATTAATCTCCAACCGAAGAAAGAATTAATGTTTTCTGATGAGGTAGAAGAAGGTCATGTAGTCAGGACAGATCCAAAACCTGGAAAAACTGTAAAAGAGGAGACCGAAATAACCCTTTATATAAGTCAAGGTAAGGAAAAAGTAAGTTTCCCTGATTATGTGGGGAGAGATTTTGACCAAATTAAGCGGCTCTTGGAAAATGAATATGAACAAGTTATTGACTATGAAAAACCTTCAGATAAGCCTGTTGGCGAAATAATCAACCAAATACAGCCTACACCTGGACAAGAAGTGGTACCAAGTGAAACAAAAGTAATATTTGAGATTAGCAGTGGTCCTGAAAAAGTAGGATTAAAAGATTTATCTGGTTATACAGAAGGGGAAGCCAAGAAGTACCTTGAGAGTATTAACATGGTTTTTAATCGTGAAGAAAAGCATGATGAAAATATTCCTAAAGGGCAAGTAATCAATCTAGACCCTGCTGCAGGTAGTGAAGTCGAAGAGGGATCCTCTGTAACTGTCTATATCTCCTCAGGACCGGAAGAGAAACCTCCTGTTTCTCGATCTGTATCTTTTACAGTCCCGTTCAAACCTGAAACAAAAGAGGATGGCGAGGAACAGCAAGAACAGACAGTGAAAATTTATGTAGACGATGCCGAGAATGATATTTCCAATGTCTACAAAGAAGAAACAATAACAGAAGACTATGAAGATACAATCACATTAGTCATAGCAGCGGGAGAAGAAGCAGAGTATTTAATTATGAGAGATGACGATATTATTATAAATAAAACAGTTCCATATAAAGAAGGTGAATAAATGGCAGAGGGAAGAATAATTAAAGCACTAAGTGGCTTTTATTATGTACAGGCTGGAGAGAATGTTTTTCAATGCAGAGGAAGAGGAGTTTTTCGTAACAAAAAGATAACCCCGCTGGTAGGAGATTTTGTCACTTTTGAACCTAATGAACATAATGAGGGGTATATCACAGATATTAAACAAAGAGAAAATGAACTAGTCAGACCTCCAATAGCTAATATTAACCAAGCAATTATTTTGAGCTCTGCTAAAGAACCTGATTTTAGTACAACATTATTAGATCGATTTCTTGTCTTAATAGAAGCAAAGGATATAAGGCCAGTTATCTTTATAACTAAAATTGATACATTAAGTGGAGAAAGTTCGTTGAAGATAGATGAATTTAAAAAAGATTACAATAATATTGGATATAAAGTTGAAATGATTTCATCTAAATATCCAGAGGAAATCCCTGAACTAAGCCACTATTTCCGTGACAAGGTAACTGTATTTGCAGGGCAGTCCGGAGTAGGGAAGTCATCTTTACTTAATGCTTTGAATCCTTCTCTTACCCTGAAAACAGGTGAAATATCATCGAGTTTGGGAAGAGGTAAGCACACGACTCGTCATGTAGAGCTAATAGAAGTCCATGGTGGGCTGATAGCTGATACCCCAGGTTTTAGTTCATTGGATTTTGGTGAAATTGAGTTGGAGAAGTTATCGGCTTGCTTTCCTGAAATGAGACAATTACAGGATCAATGTAAATTTCGAGGCTGTTTACATCACAAAGAGCCTAAGTGTGCAGTTAAAGAAGCTGTGGAAAATGGGGAGATCCCACTCTATCGATATGAACATTATCTCCGTTTCTTTGAAGAGATCAAAACAAGAAAGCCGAGGTATTAACTATGACAAAGATTGCACCATCTATTTTATCAGCAAATTTTGCAAATTTGGGAACAGAAATTCAGGAAGTCGAGCAAGCTGGAGCAGATTATATTCATGTAGATGTAATGGATGGTCATTTTGTTCCAAATATTACAATAGGCCCTCTAGTCACAGAAGCAATTAGACCAGTTACTGATCTGCCCCTGGATGTACATCTAATGATTAACGACCCTGATCGTTATATCCCTGCTTTTGCAAAAGCAGGTGCTAATATTATAACTGTCCATCAGGAAGTTTCTAAACATTTACATCGTACGATTCAACTTATAAAAGACAATGAAGTGAAAGCAGGTGTAGTGATTAATCCAGCAACACCTGCTGAGTCACTTCTCCCTATTTTATCTGATGTTGACATGGTTCTTGTGATGACTGTTAACCCAGGGTTTGGCGGCCAATCATTTATACATGGGATGCTAGAAAAAATTAAACAGCTAGCACAATGGAGAAAAGAAAAGAATCTGTCATTCGAGATTGAAGTAGACGGAGGAGTTAATTCAAGCACGGCAAAACTTTGTACAGATGCAGGTGCAGATGTATTAGTAGCAGGGAGTGCAATTTTTAATAAACAAGATAGAAAACTAGCAATTAAGGAGATAAGGGATGCGATAAAGGGGTAGATAATCATGCGTACAATAGCTATTATAGGTAATAGTCCCGATACTTATCCAGATCTTCAAATCTATAAAGATGATGTGAACGTTTGGATTGGAGCAGACAGAGGTTCAATAGAATTGATCCGACAAGAAATGCCGGTAGATTACGCTATCGGTGATTTTGATTCTACAACCGAGGAAGAGAGGGTAATAATCAAAGGTTACTGTACAGAGTTTGAAGAATACCCTTCCGAAAAGAATGAAACAGATTTAGAGCTTGCCCTTTTAAAGGCGTTTTCGTTACAACCTCAACGTATATTGTTATTTGGAGTTACCGGGGGAAGGCTAGACCATGAATTAGTAAATATTCAACTCCTGTATAGAATTGTATGCAACAATATAAAAGGGATTATTATTGATAAAAATAATATACTTGAACTTACTATGCCTGGAATTCATAAAATATCTTTAAATGCATATTATCCAACGGTTTCTTTTATTCCATATACGAAGATAGTAAAAGGTCTATCTCTGACAGGCTTTTACTATCCACTTACAAAGCAAAATATTACATGGGGTTCCACGCTATGTATCTCTAACAAGCTTATTGGAAAAAATGGTACTTTTTCTTATGAAGAAGGCATATTATTACTAGTAAAGAGTCGTGACACGATTCAGAAGTAAGCTTTGTTTGTAAAAGAGGAGGGCGAACTCATGAAATTTTATACTATTAAGCTCCCAAGATTTATCGGTGGATTTGTGAGGGTAATAATTGGTACCTTCAAAAAAGATTAAGAGCAATAGCGTTGTCACAATTATCCCCCGACAAGCTACAGAATAACTTTATAGTTTTATTATTTGTTACAGTAAAGAGTGAAGTAAGGTCTGGAGGGGGAGACGCGGGAGCTAGAAAAAGTTCCTGCTGGCAAAGATTCTTAAAAGTCTCGAATTTTTATACCTTCTTATGGCTAGAAAAAAGCTTTTGTCACATATGGCAAAAGCTTTTTTCGTTAAAAGTCTTAATTAAGCTATGAAACTATATCCTGATGTAACATAGCCTTATTATCCTCTAACTATTTCAGGTATAAGATGACCTAGATTATCTATGAGTACTACATCGTATACGATAAGTTTTTTAACAAACAAAAAGATCCTACCCTCAAAATATTGGTGTAGACGTATCTCGTACATTCATAGTTGGAGTAAACTGCGACGTAACTTAGATATAAAGACTGCGTAAATCACCGCTACGGTGAAATATTTCGCTTTCCGCGGGCGGCCTGCAAGCCTCCTCGAACTACACTAACGTTCCGTTCTGTAGGGTCTCGCTAGTCTCGCTTTTCCCGCAGGAGTCTTCATATTTCCCCTTCGCTAGGATGAGTCAGGAATATCGAAGTATTAATATATTTGTCACAAAAAAGTTGAGCAAACTCTATACTTAGATAAAAGTCTATACCAATTGATTGGAATGGAAGATGGCGACTCCTGCCGGAATAGCATGAGCTGAAGACCCTGGACGAAGCGTAGCGAAGGAAGCGGCTGAAGCCATGCCGGCGGAAAGCGTCCATCTGCAATGGAAAGCAATGGCGTTAAATGCTCTCCGAATCGCATTTATGTAGCCTTTATATTTTAAAAGACGTCCATTTGCACACAAAAACTTACGTCGCATTATATCTAAATTGCGAATCATTGAATAACCCAACATATATATTAGAACAACAAAAAAAGCACCCGTTTATCATGTATATGATGGGTGCTTTCTTGACTATAACTAATGTTAAGTTGTATGCTCTGGTATATTATACGCGTTCTACTTTACCTGATTTAAGTGCACGTGCAGAAACATAAACACGTTTCGGCTTACCATCTACCATTATACGTACTTTTTGTACATTAGCTTTCCAACTACGTTTATTGGAATTCATCGCGTGAGAACGTTGATTCCCAGTACGAGTTTTACGTCCAGTAACAACACATTTTCTAGCCATGTTATCCCTCCTACTCTCTAGCATGTGTCAATTAATACTTATACAATTTACCATAACTAGACAGATATTGCAATTACTAAATACGTTAATATAAAGAAAAATCACTTGACAGAATAAAGTGTATCGTTCATTGTTAAAAGGGGTAAAATGGATAGCATTTACTCACTTTTAATATTATCATGCATGTAGTAAAATATTCTTATATCGAGAGTACAAACCACCATCCGAAATAATAAACAACGTTATATTCTGCTGGTGACTTCTGTTTGATAATCAGCATGTTTTAAATTTACTAAACAGAGGCAAATTATTTCTACACCCTTAAGTTAAGATTTAAATCGATTGAAGTTAAAGGGTTCTTGACTAATTTTGTTAAAGGAGGATCATTATGTCCATTGAATTAAATACAAATGATGGTCATGTAACGATAACAAACGATGTTATTTCCACCATTGCTGGAGGAGCAGCAGTTGAATGTTATGGCATTGTTGGCATGGCATCGAAAAGTCAAATTAGAGATGGTATTGCAGAAATCCTTAGAAAAGAAAACTTCTCCAAAGGAGTAGTAGTTCGGCAAGCGAATGATAAGCTGCATATAGATATGTACATTATTGTTAGTTATGGAACGAAAATTTCAGAGGTTGCGCATAATGTTCAATCACAAGTGAAATACATTTTAAGCCAATCTTTAGGATTATCGATTGATTCAGTGAATATTTATATCCAAGGAGTAAGAGTCGCTAAGGATTAAAACTTGTTTTTTGGTTTGAAAGAATTTGGATTTGGAAGAGATTTATAAACAGCGCAGTAAATACAGAATATGGATACGCCTAGGACCTTGGAAATCCCGCAAAGTTACTGCGGGAAAAATGGTCCTATATGAAGGTGAAATATTAAAAAATACATATTTATCAAAATAAGAGTTGCGTTGTTGCTTTAGAGGAGGAAGTATGGTGACTATACAAAAGTTAGATGGGATTACTTTTGCACAGATGGTGCTTTCTGGAGCTCATCATTTATCAAACAATGCTCAAAAAATTGATGCTCTGAATGTTTTCCCGGTTCCTGATGGAGATACCGGAACAAACATGAATTTATCTATAACATCTGGTGCATCAGAAGTTAAGAAACAAGACAGTAATAGTATTTCCATTGTGGCTGATGCTTTTGCTAAGGGTTTGTTAATGGGTGCGAGAGGAAATTCTGGAGTGATTTTATCACAAATATTTCGCGGTTTTTCTAAAGGTTTAGAAAAGAAGGAAACCGTAACTGCAGAAGATTTAGCTGTTGCTTTTGAAAGTGGTGTTACAGCAGCATATAAAGCTGTAATGAAACCTGTGGAAGGAACTATTTTGACTGTGGCGAAAGACGCGGCGTCTGCAGCAACAGAGCATTCCGGATTAAATAATATTGTTGAATTAATGGAAAAGGTAGTTGAAGAAGCGAAAGCCTCACTAAAGCGTACACCAGAACTATTGCCAGTCTTAAAAGAAGTAGGAGTGGTTGATTCAGGTGGGCAAGGGCTTGTTACGATTTATGAAGGATTTTTGGCCTTTTTGAAAGGTGAAAAATTACCAGAAAATAATGCAGATATTGATATGGAAGACATGGTAAACGCAGAGCACCATAAAATCACTCAGGATTTTATGGATACTTCAGAAATTGAATTTGGTTATTGCACGGAATTTATGGTGAAGTTTGAGGAAGAAAAGACCTCGGAAAATCCATTTAACGAAGAAGCATTCCGAAATGAATTAAGTGAGCATGGAGATTCTTTATTAGTTGTCTCTGACGATGAAATTGTTAAAGTTCATATTCATGCAGAATATCCTGGAGCATGTTTAAGCTTGGGTCAACAGTATGGAAGCTTGATTAATATGAAAATCGAAAATATGCGAGAGCAACATACAGCGATTGTAGGGAAGAATAAAAAAGAAAAACCTAAAGAAAAATCCGAGTATGCAATTGTAACTGTTGCTATGGGTAAGGGGTTAAAAGAGTTGCTTGAGAGCCTTGGAGCGACAGTGGTTATAGAAGGCGGTCAAACGATGAACCCAAGTACAAAGGACATAACAGATGCAATTAAACAGGCAAATGCCAAAAATGTACTTATCTTGCCTAATAATAAGAATATTATAATGGCAGCAGATCAGGCAGCTGAATTAGCTGACGAAGAGGTACGTGTGGTTCCAACGAAGACAATACCTCAAGGTATAAGTGCTATGCTCGCCTTCCACCCGGATGCTGATCTAGATATGAATAAGGAAACAATGAACGAAGCGAGGCAGCATGTTAAAACTGGACAAGTTACTTATGCTGTACGTGATACGCAAATTGATGGTATTACAATAGAAAATGGGCATTTCATGGGGATTTTAGATGGTAAAATAACCTCCACAAATCAAAACCATTTTGAGACTGTGAAACTTCTTCTGCAGGAAATGATTACAGAGGAAGATGAAATACTTACAATTCTGCAAGGGGAAGATGTAAAAGACGAAGAGCTGAATACACTAATAGAATTTGTGGAAGAAACTTATGAGGATATAGAAATAGAAGTGCATAAAGGTAACCAGCCAATCTATTCCTATATTTTGTCCGTAGAATAAAAATAGTCGCCTTACAGAAGGCGACTATTTTTATATACCAATAACTTTCATTGCAAAGTCTAATATAAACAAAGCTGAGATGATGACTAAGGCCATCGTTAGCTCTTTTTGTTTACCTATAGCTATTTTTACAATGGGATATGCTATAAAGCCAAACGCCATACCATCAGCGATACTATACGTGAATGGAATCATAGCTATGATTAGAAACGCAGGTAGTGCCTCAGATAGATCATTTAAAGGGATCTCTTTAATATTTTGCACCATGATTACCCCAACAATGATCAAAATTGGACTTATAGCTGTCGTTGGAACCATTGTTATATAAGGAATAACAAAGATAGTTAACAAAAATAAAATACTAGCTATTATCGCAGTTAGACCAGTTTTTCCCTTTGAAGCAATAACAGCAGCATTCTCTGCAGCTGAAACTGTAGGAGAAGTGCCAATAAACGCACATGTAAGTGTTGAAAAAGCCGTTAGTTGATATGCTTTTCTGTAGCTGTCATCACGTTTTAGCATATGAAGTTGTCCATGTAATAATCCCATATTTTCAAAAACAAGAATCATTACTAAAGGAAATACTGCAAGCCAAAATGATAAACGATCAACAGCTGAAAAATCTGGTAAATGCACTAGCTCCCCAACATTTAAACTGAGTGAGTTAACGTTAGTTGTTGGAATGATTCCGAAAAAATACGCAATCAACGTACCTAGTATCATGGTTACCAGAAAATTAGCAGGCACATTCTTAATAAATAAAAATATTGCCAGGAAAAGAGTCAAAAGACTTGTAATCACTGTCGGTGAAGAAAAATCGCCAATGGCTATGATTGTATTACTACCACTAACAACCAGACCACTTTTTTCAAGTCCGATTAGGATAAGGAAAAAGCCAAGGCCCACTGATATCGCATGCTTTAATGAATCAGGAATAGCTTCTTTTAATATAACGCCAATTTTGGTGAATGCTGTAATTAAAAATAAGGCAGAAGCTAAAAGTACAACAGCCAAGCCTTCTTCAAATGACAATCCGGTCCCTTCTACAATGGAGTATGCAAAAAGAGCATTGATCCCCATGCCAGGTATTAATATTAGAGGTAATCGGCCAAACACGCCCATTAACAAGGTGCCAACGAAACTGGCAAGAATAGTTGCCATCATTCCATTCTCTAAAGGTAATCCGGCTTCACTTAAGATGGAGCCATTTACTACAATGATATACATTGTTGTTAGGTAGCCAATTAGCCCAGTTAATATCTCGCTACGAACATAATGTTTCTTAAAAGGCATGAAAACTCCTCATATTTCGTTTTGTCCCTCTCCCACCCGATTATGTTTTTTGTTATACACAAATAAAACATATAATCCACGAATGATTATTATAAACTTTTTTGATATACTTTACAATGAATGAAAAATTAATAGTTTAAATAGGCGGTGGCTATTTATGAAATATAATTCAGTATTTGATATTATTGGACCGGTAATGATTGGTCCCTCCAGTTCACATACAGCAGGTGCAGCTAGAATCGGGAAAGCTGCCAGAAACCTTTTTGGTAAACAGCCTTCCTGGGCTAAAATTTATTTATACGAATCGTTTGCTAAAACATATAAAGGACATGGAACAGACTTCGCTCTAGCGGGAGGGCTACTTGGATTTGAAACAGATGACCCCCGCATGAGTAAAGCTTTAGATATTGCTAAGGAAAATCACCTGGAAATCGAGTTTATTGAAGACAGTTCAGCAGTTGATCATCCAAATACTGCACGCCTTCTCATTGGTGACAAAGAAGAATCTATCGAACTTATAGGTATTTCAATTGGCGGTGGTAAGGTGGAAATTACTGAATTAAATGGTTTTGAATTACGACTTTCAGGAAACCATCCTGCTATATTAATAATGCATAACGACAGGTTCGGAGCAATTGCCTCTGTTACCAAAATTCTTGCCAAGCATGAAATTAACATCGGCCATATGGAGGTTAATCGTAAAGATGTTGGGAAGGAAGCGTTGATGGTAATCGAGGTTGACCAAAATGTAGAAGATGGGGTACTAAAGGAACTCCAAAGCGCTGATCACATCATTCAAATATCCAAACTTGTTAGCTAGGCGGGAAAAAGAGAGGAGTTTTAATAAATGTTTCGTACAGTAAAAGAACTTGTCGAAATGGCAGAAAAAGAGAATATACAAATTTCTGAAGTGATGATACGTCAGGAAATGGATGTAAAAGAAAAAACACGCAGCGAAGTATTTTCGGAAATGGAAAGAAATCTTGAAGTAATGGAAAAAGCAATTGAGGATGCGTTGCAGGGAGTCCAATCCGTAACAGGTTTAACGGGTGGGGATGCAGTGTTAATTCAAAAATATATGCAAGAAAAAACACCCTTATCAGGAAACCTATTGTTAGACGCAGTTAGCAAAGCAATGGGAACCAATGAAGTGAACGCTGCTATGGGGACCATCTGTGCCACTCCTACTGCAGGAAGTGCCGGTTGTGTACCAGGTACATTATTTGCTGTTAAAAACCAATTGAACCCTACACGTGAGCAAATGATTCGCTATTTGTTTACTTCAGGAGCTTTTGGTTTTGTGGTGGCAAATAATGCATTTATCTCTGGCGCAGCAGGCGGGTGCCAAGCCGAAGTTGGTTCAGCAGGAGCTATGGCCTCTGCTGCAATCGTCGAAATGGCAGGAGGGACACCACAACAATCTGCAGAAGCATTTGCCATGACATTAAAAAATATGCTTGGATTAGTTTGTGATCCAGTGGCTGGTTTAGTGGAAGTTCCATGTGTAAAACGGAACGCAGCAGGTTCTTCTTTGGCTATTGTATCTGCCGATATGGCATTAGCGGGTGTAACAAGCAGGATCCCTTGTGATGAGGTGATCGGAGCTATGTATCGAATTGGCAAACAGATGCCGTCAAGTTTAAGAGAAACTGGTGAAGGTGGATTGGCTGACACACCAACAGGAAGGTTGTTAAAAGAAAAAATATTTGGAATGTCAATGTAGGAAGAGTGATTCGCTTGTTAAACGAAGAAATAACAAATATAAAAGGTGTTGGTGAAAAATTCGCCGAGGACCTGGAGAGCATGGGCATTTCTACTGTCGAGGATTTATTTAATTATTTTCCATATAAATACGACTCCTTTGAAGTTAAGCCACTAAGTGAATTGATTCATGAGGATAAAGTGACAGTTGAGGGAAGGGTTGTACACGAACCTTCCCTTACTTTTTATGGAAAGAAGAAATCAAGACTAACTTTCACGATAGAAGTTGAAAATATCGCTATAAAAGCAGTCATGTTTAATCGAGCATTTGCGAAGAAACATATTCATACAGGAGAAATTGTTACATTGACAGGGAAATGGGATGCTCATAGGCTGCAAATTACAGTTAGTAACTATAAGACAGGTCCAGCCGAAGACCAGGCCGAAATTCAACCAATGTATTCCGTTAAAGGAAAAGTAACGAATGCTAAATTAAAAAAAACTATTCAAAATGCTATAAATGGGTATGGTAAGGAAATAATTGAGTTACTTCCGGAACAGTTTTTAAACCAGTATAAGCTGCCAACTCGTCGGAGCGCATATGAAGTAATGCATTTCCCTCCGAATCGTAAAGATTTGAAGCACGCAAGAAGACGCTTTGTTTATGAGGAATTTTTGATATTTCAATTAAAAATGCAGCTGCTGAGAAAATATAAACGGGAAGCGACTCAGGGAAATCAACAATTATATGACCCTCAGAAAATCCAAGAATTTATACAATTATTTCCTTTTTCATTAACAGATGCACAAAAAAAAGCACTGAAACAAATTTTGGCTGATATGAAGTCTCCATTCCGAATGAATCGCCTTCTCCAAGGAGATGTCGGATCAGGTAAAACAGCTGTTGCTGCCATTTGCCTATACGCCTCTGTGACAGCAGGTAAGCAAGGGGCCCTGATGGTGCCAACGGAAATTTTAGCTGAACAACACTTTCAATCATTACAAGAGCTGTTTGGTGGCAAAGCGAAAGTTGGGTTGCTTACAGGTTCTGTTAAAGGGAAGAAAAGGAAAGAATTAGTTGCAGCAATTGAACGTAATGAAATACATATTGTCGTGGGGACTCATGCACTGATTCAGGATGATGTTCAGTTTCATGACTTGGGTTTTGCAATCGTGGATGAACAGCATCGATTTGGAGTGGAGCAAAGAAGAGCATTAAGAGATAAAGGACTCTTGCCAGATGTTTTATTTATGACTGCAACGCCTATTCCTCGAACACTTGCAATAACTGCATTTGGGGATATGGACGTATCTGTTATTGATGAGATGCCTGTAGGTAGAAAAACAGTAGAAACATACTGGACAAAGGAAAATACGATAGAACGCGTACTGGAGTTTATGCAAAAACACGTAATACAAGGGGAACAAGCTTATGTTATTTGTCCGCTCATTGAAGAGTCGGATAAGCTGGATATTCAAAATGCAGTAGACCTTTATCATGAGCTTAATGAGTATTATTCCCCTTCCATTCAAGTAGGTTTAATGCACGGCAGGTTAAATAATGAAGAAAAAGATAATGTCATGAAGCAATTTGCTGGGAATGAAATTCAGATTCTTGTATCAACTACTGTCGTGGAAGTCGGTGTGAATGTTCCAAATGCAACTATTATGGTTATCTATGATGCTGAACGCTTTGGTCTCTCTCAGCTTCACCAACTACGAGGGCGTGTTGGTAGAGGTGAAAGTCAAAGTTATTGTATTTTAATATCCGATCCAAAGGGTGAAGTAGGAAAAGAGAGAATGCGTATCATGACAGAAACAACAAATGGCTTTGAATTATCAGAACAGGACCTGAAATTGAGGGGGCCGGGAGACTTTTTTGGTAAAAAGCAGAGTGGGATACCTGAATTTAAAGTTGCTGACATGGTTCATGACTATCGTGCCCTGGAAACAGCCAGGAAGGATGCAGCGGAAATTATTGATTTGAACCTGTTAGAAGAAAGAAAGGACTACTATCAACTTAAATGTTATCTTGAGGAAAATTCCTTTATAGAAGATAAATTGGATTAATTAGGACACTTGCATAAATAAATATGGTATTATATATTACTATTAGGACCAAGTCATAAAGTTTTGTTTTTCTATTTTTATGTTATAGATAATCAACAATTTTAGTAATATGGACGGTGCCATTAATGAAACGGACAAAAGCCGAACGTCAGAAATTATTGAAAAATACAATTGAGGAAACACCTTTTATTACTGATGAAGATCTAGCTAAAAAATTCTCTGTTAGCATCCAGACAATTCGTTTGGACAGACTGGAACTTTCTATTCCGGAATTGCGGCAGCGAATCAAATCAGTTGCAACTGATCAATGGAATGAAACAGTAAAGGCTTTACCATTGGAAGAAGTTATTGGTGAAATTATAGATTTGGAGTTGGATAAACGCGCTATTTCTATATTGGATATTCGGGAAGAGCATGTGTTTTCCCGAAACAAAATAGCAAGGGGACACCATCTATTTGCACAAGCTAATTCGTTGGCCGTCGCAGTTATTAATGATGAACTGGCCCTTACTTCTAAAACCCAGCTGAAATTTACAAGACAGGTACGTGAAGGTGAGAGAGTGATTGCAAAGGCAGTAGTTGAGGGGAACAACAGTAAGGGACTAACCGTTGTTCATGTAAACAGCTTTGTAGGTGAGGAAAAAGTTTTCATGGGAACTTTCCAAATGTACCATTCAAGTGGAAAAGGAGTAGAAATTAATGAGACTGGCAATTGATGCAATGGGAGGGGATCATGCACCCAAAGAGATTGTTCTTGGTGCTATGGATGCTTTATCCCAAATTGAAGACCTGCAAATCACGTTATTTGGTGATGAAAAGAAAATTAATCAATATGTGAGCAATTATACAAATTTGGAAATAGTTCATACAACGGAAAGAATAACAGGAGAAGAGGAACCTGTACGAGCGGTAAAGCGGAAAAAAAATGCTTCCCTTGTTTTAATGGCACAAGCAGTTAAGGATAAAAAAGCAGATGCCTGTATATCTGCAGGTAATACAGGTGCTCTAATGAGTGCCGGCTTATTTGTTGTTGGGAGGATTCCTGGTATTGACCGGCCTGCATTGAGTCCAACATTACCTACTATCGACGGAAAAGGGTTTTTAATGTTGGATGTTGGTGCAAACGTAGATGCGAAGCCACATCACCTTATGCAATATGCGGTCATGGGTTCCATATATACCCAAAAGGTTCGCTCTATTTCTAATCCTACTGTAGGTCTATTAAACGTAGGGACTGAAAATGGAAAAGGTAATGACCTTGCTAAAAAAGCGTTTGTTTTACTTCAGGATGCACCTATTAATTTTATTGGAAATGTAGAGTCACGCGATATTTTAAATGGTGTAGCGGATGTGGTGGTTACAGATGGATTTAGTGGGAATATTGCTTTAAAAACAATTGAAGGTACTGCAGAAACAATGTTTACTATGTTAAAAGAGACTTTTATGAGCTCTTTAAAGACAAAATTTGCTGCAGGAATAGTAAAGAGTGACTTAAAGGGACTAAAGAGCAAGCTCGATTACTCCGAATACGGGGGTGCAGGATTATTTGGTTTGAGCTCGCCTGTGATCAAAGCTCATGGGTCTTCCAATCGCAGGGCTATTTACAGTGCAATAAAACAGGCTTGTCATATGGTGGAACATCATGTGACTGATACCATTAAAGACACTGTTGAATCAATGGAAAACAACAAGGAGGAAGAAAAATGAAAAAGGTAGCTTTTATGTTTCCAGGCCAAGGTTCACAAGCTGTAGGTATGGGCCAATCATTTTATGATGAACACCAGAAAATTAGAGAATTGTATGATGAAGCAAATGGCTTACTAAATAAAGATATTACAAAAATAATGTTTGAAGGGCCGAAAGAGGTACTTACCGAAACAGAAAATGCCCAACCAGCGTTATTACTATCGAGCATCGCAGTACATACATTACTGATCGACCAAGAGATCCAGCCTATCATGACTGTAGGGCACAGTCTGGGGGAATATAGCGCATTAGTAGCCGCTGGTGCGATTTCATTAGAAGAAGCGCTCCCTCTTGTAGCAACCCGAGGGAAATTAATGGAACAGGCTTTTCCGAAAGGCCAAGGTACGATGGCTGCGGTACTTGGATTGGATGAGGAGAAAATTCAAGATGCCTTAAATGAAATAAAGGATGAAATAGTAGATATAGCAAATTTAAATTGTCCTGGTCAAATTGTTATTTCTGGAACAAAAGAAGGCATTGAACAAGCAACAAATATATTAAAAACTAATGGAGCAAAACGAGTAATGCCTCTAAATGTTAGTGGTCCTTTTCATTCCAGGTTAATGAAATCTGCAAATGAGAAGTTTTCTAACTATCTAAATGAAGTACATTTCTCGGATACGAATATTCCTGTGTATGCAAATGTTTCTGCTTCACCAGTTACAGAACATGAGAGAATGAAGGAATTGCTTATTAGGCAACTATATTCACCTGTTCGTTTTGAAGAATCAATACGCCAAATGATAGAAGCAGGTGTTGATGCCTTTGTTGAGGTCGGCAATGGTAAAGTTTTAAGTGGTTTGGTTAGAAAGATAGATAAAAAAACAAAAACATTTGCCGTTCAAGATGAGGAATCGATGCAGGAGTTTGTTACTTGGTATAAGGGGGAAGCATAATGTTGGAAGGTAAGAGTGCTCTTGTAACCGGCGCCTCTCGAGGTATTGGCAGAGCTATCGCTTTAGAACTGGCGCAACAAGGCGCCAACGTTGCCGTGAACTTTGCTGGTAATGAAGAAAAAGCGCAGTCCGTGGTTGAAGAAATTGAGAAATTAGGTGTAAAATCATTTAAAGTAAAAGCTGATGTATCAAATGAAGCAGAAGTTAAACAAATGATAAAGCAAGTTGTCGATCAGTTTAACAGCTTGGATATTTTAGTGAATAATGCAGGTATTACAAGAGATAATCTATTAATGCGTATGAAGGAAGAAGAATTTGATCAGGTTATTAATACAAATCTAAAAGGTGTGTTCGTCTGCACGAAAGCTGTAACGAGACAAATGATGAAGCAAAAGGCAGGAAAAATTGTTAATGTCTCTTCCATTGTTGGTGTAAGTGGAAACCCAGGACAAGCTAATTATGTTGCAGCCAAAGCAGGTGTGATCGGGTTGACAAAATCTACCGCAAAAGAGCTGGCTTCTCGCAATATACTTGTTAATGCTATCGCTCCTGGATTTATTTCTACCGATATGACAGATGAACTTACTGAAGAACAACGGAGTGCCATGCTTGACATGATTCCACTCGCTAAGTTGGGAGCCCCTGAAGATGTAGCCAGGGTAGTCCGCTTCCTGGCATCTGATGATGCTAACTATATTACTGGACAGACCATTCACATAGACGGTGGTATGGTAATGTAATTGTAAATGCAGATGTCCAGTTTTACTTGAAAGGAGGTGAAGCATGATGGCAGATGTATTTGATCGTGTTAAAGCAATTATTGTAGATCGTCTTGACGTAGAAGAAGAAAAAATAACAATGGAAGCATCTTTTAAAGATGATCTTGATGCAGATTCATTAGACGTTGTTGAGCTTGTTATGGAGCTTGAAGATGAATTTGATATGGAAATCGCTGATGAAGAAGCTGAAAAAATTAATACAGTAGGTGATGCTGTAAACTACATAAATAGTTTACAATAGGTGTAGAGTCTTGATGTCTACAAATGACCTATATAGCATCTTACTTTTTGAGAGTCTCGCATATGCGGGACTTTCCGTATATTTTTAATGATTGAGGGTGTCATAAATGGATGTTAAACATTTAGAAGATCAGCTCGGAATTAACTTCACTGACCTAAAGCTGTTAAAACAAGCCTTTACACATTCATCTTATGTGAATGAGCATCGAAAAGAAGCATTCTCAGATAATGAACGATTGGAATTCTTAGGAGATGCCGTATTGGAATTAGGTGTTTCTCAGTATTTATACAAGAAAAACACAATGATGCCTGAAGGAGAAATGACCAAATTGCGTGCTTCCATTGTTTGTGAAGCTTCACTTGTGAATTTTGCAAGGGACTTAAACTTTGGCCAGTATATATTACTGGGTAAAGGAGAAGAACAAACAGGCGGAAGGGATAGACCTGCATTACTAGCAGACGTCTTTGAAGCCTTTTTAGGGGCTTTGTATTTGGATAAAGGTTTTCTAGTGGCAATGGATTTTCTTGAGAAATATGTCTTTCCAAAAATTAAAACAGGTGCTTTTTCGCATGCGATGGATTATAAGAGCCAATTGCAAGAATTGGTACAGCAGTACAAAGACCAAACGGTGGAGTATAAAATCATTGAAGAAAGAGGCCCTTCTCATAACAAAGAATTCGTGGCTCAAGTGTTGATTAGAGAAAAGGATTCAGGAATGGGTGTTGGAAGAACCAAAAAGGAAGCAGAACAAAGAGCTGCTAAAACAGCTTTGGACAAATTTAATTCTTAATCTTTTTTAGCTCGCAACCGCAGCACTCCTACTATTACTACTATAAAAAATGAGATTGGACGAAATAATTCGTACCCCACATTTTTAATAGAACGCAGAAAACAGGCTGTCATAACAGCCTGTTTTCTGTCGTTAACTCTTGCGGACTGAACGTAGCTCTTCGATGAAAGCTTGTGTCTCTGAAGCGCTTAAGTGCCCTTTTTGTAAAATCATATCATGCATCATTTTTAATTCATCATACTTTGCCAAATCATAGTCTTTGGGGTCCATTATCGAACGATTAACCACCCCCAGGCGATCAGCCAATTCATCCAATAGGATTTTTAGGTTTTCCTCTGTTGCTTGTTCCAAAGTCATATAAACACCTCTTAATCAATGATTACTAAAATAACAACGTTGACGCTACTTCTTTTGTTACTATGTTTATGATAAAATAAATGCGTTAAAAAGCCAAATTATTTTTAAAGAAATTTAATATGAGACATACTTCGTCTTATAATTTGTAGGAGAAATGTATATGTTTTTAAAACGGTTGGAAAGTGTGGGTTTTAAATCTTTTGCAGAGAGAATCCACGTTGATTTTGTGCCCGGTGTTACGGCAGTCGTAGGTCCAAATGGAAGTGGTAAGAGTAACATTACGGATGCGGTACGCTGGGTCCTCGGGGAACAATCAGCTAAATCGTTACGTGGCTCTAAAATGGAAGATATTATTTTTCAAGGAAGTGACACTAGGAGAGCGTTAAATGTCGCTGAAGTTACATTAGTTCTTGATAATAAAGACCATGCTCTACCTTTGGATTATGAGGAGGTTAGCGTAACGAGACGTGTATACCGCTCAGGTGAAAGTGAGTATTATCTTAACAAGCAAGCGTGCAGATTGAAAGATATCGTGGATTTATTTATGGATTCTGGTCTTGGCAGAGAAGCCTTCTCCATAATAAGCCAAGGAAAGGTAGAGGAGATTCTCAGTTCAAAGGCTGAAGAGAGAAGAACCATATTTGAAGAAGCTGCAGGCGTTTTAAAATATAAGCAAAGAAAGAAAAAGGCAGAATATAAATTAGCAGAAACCCAGGAAAATTTAAACCGTGTAGAGGATATTGTCAATGAAGTTGAACAGCAGATGAGCTCTCTTGAGCAACAGGCACAGACTGCTGAGAAGTACTTACAGCTCAAAGATGAGCTTACAAACAATGAAATTTCCTTACTTATCTCTGTCATAGATACACTTCACGCTGAATGGAGAGAATTATTAAAAGACATTGAAGAGGAAAAGGAAAAAGAAATCTCGTTAAAAACAGCAATACAGAGTAAAGAAGCTACTGTAGAGAAAGAGAGGAATACGCTACAGCTATTAGATCAAGAAATAGAGAAGTTACAGGAAGATTTGCTAAAGACTACACAAGAATTGGAAAAGTATGAAGGTAGAAAGAAATTGCTTCATGAACGAACCAAGCATGCTACCGAGAATAGAGAAAAACTAGAGTCACAAATAGACCAAACTTCAGTAAAGATTGGTAAACTTCATGATGAATTTATTAAGGAAAAAAAGAAATTATCCACACTGATAGATGAAAAGAAATCTACACAGCAAAGTATAAAGGAGTTAAAAGGTTATTTAGAGCTTGATCAGGAAGCACTTGCTGATCAAATTGAGGATTTGAAATCAGATTATATTGAGTTATTAAATCAGCAAGCAGCAAAAAGAAATGAAATACAATCAATTGCAAAGCAATTACAACAAATAAATGGTAAAAAGGATCAGCAGGATGTGAAATTTAAGGAATTACTAAAGAATAGAGAAGATATACAACTATCTGTAGAAAAACTTTCTTCCTCTTTATTAACCTCTCGAGCGGAGGTGGAAGATAAAGAAAAGTTGATCAAGCATATAAAGGATTCCTTAAGTGCTGAAAGGACTGTTTTCGAGCAAGCTCAAACTAAACTTTATCAAGGCTATCAGTATATTGAAAAGCTGAAATCTAAACAAGAAATGCTCCAAGAAATGAAACAGGATTTTCAGGGTTTTTTCCATGGGGTAAAAGCAATACTTAAAGCACGTGAAAATAAAACATTGCATGACATATATGGTGCAGTTATTGAACTTATTGATGTTCCAAATAAATACATAACGGCTATTGAGACAGTCCTTGGCGGACAATCGCAACATGTCGTTGTAAAGAACGAAAAAGCAGCCAGAGATGCTATTTACTGGCTAAAGAAAACAAACAACGGTAGAGCTACCTTTCTTCCATTAGACAGCATTCAAGAAAGATTTATTTCTCCAGAACTACTCTATAAAGTAAAAGAACATCCAGGCTTTATTGGAGTTGCTGCAGATCTGGTAAAAATTGACGCTTCGTTTTCCCGAGCAGTAAATCACTTAATGGGGCATGTGGTTATTACTCAGTCGCTTAAAGATGCAAATGAGATAGCAGGAATTGTAAAAAGAAAGTTTCGTATTGTAACTATGGAGGGGGATGTAGTCAATCCGGGTGGCGCAATGTCAGGTGGAGTACAAAAGAAAACAAATCAATCCTTATTTACAAGAGAAAAGGAACTTCAAGAGTTAACGGATAAGTTAAAGGATTTCCAGGAGAAGACACTCGTGTTTGAACGGCAAGTGAAGGATAAAAAGGAACGTATAAATGAGCTTGAACAACAATTAAGCGATGAGGAATCCATATTAAATGAATCTCAAGAAAAGCTCCAAAAACATTATTCTAATTCCAAAGAGCAAGAAATGAAGCTTGATGCACTGAATAGCCAGCTTGCAATGTATGATTATGATAGAAACCAATATAAAAATGATCATAACTCTCTTATTCAACGTGAGAAACAATTAACTATTGATCTTACTAAGATTAAAGAGGAATTGAACTCTCTACAAAACAAGATGGATGATTTAACTAAGCAGGAAAAAATGTATAATGAGCAACAAGATGATAACAAAAACAAACTTCACCAAAAACAAGTTTTACTTGCTGAACAAGAAGAACGCATGAAAAGCCAAAAGGAAAAAACCAATGGAGTTCAGAGCCAGTTAGAAGATTTACAACAACAATATGATCTATTTCAAAAAGAACTTGCCGAGATAACATATATAGATAATTCAACCCAAACGGAAGAGGAATTAGATGATATTATTATCTCAACTAAAGAGAGTAAATCCAGTCTGACCGAATCTATACAAGAAAAACGATTGGAGCGTACCAATCGGAGTCAACTTTTGGAAGATAACGAAAGAGAAATAAAAGAAGAAAATAAAAAGCATCAAATGGTGTTACATTTAATTCAACAAAAGGAAGTAAAAGCGAATCGTCTGGATGTTGAATTAGAAAATCATCTTTCTCAGCTTCAGGGTGACTATATGATCACCTATGAAAAAGCCCAGCAAACTTACGAAAAAACGCAAGATGTAGAAAATTCGAAGTCCGTTGTGAAGCATTTGAAGCAACAAATAGAAAAATTAGGAGCAGTTAACATTGGCGCGATTGATGAATTTAACCGAATTAATGAACGCTATTCATTTTTAACTGAACAGAGAGCTGATTTGACAGAAGCAAAGCAAACTCTCTATGCAATAATACAAGAGATGGATGAAGAAATGATTAAGCGATTTGATGAAACATTTTCACAAATTAAAGAAGAGTTTGCCGTCGTATTTCATCAATTATTTGGGGGAGGACGTGCAGAGTTGAAGCTTACGGACCCTAAAAAACTGCTTGAAACGGGTGTGGAAATTGTAGCACAGCCACCTGGAAAAAAACTACAAAACCTTGGCTTGTTATCTGGTGGAGAGAGAGCATTGACCGCAATTGCTTTATTATTTGCTATTTTACGAGTTAGGCCTGTGCCTTTTTGTATACTTGATGAAGTAGAGGCAGCATTGGATGAAGCGAACGTGGTTAGATTTGCGAAATATGTAAAATTATATAGTGAAAATACTCAATTTATCGTAATCACCCACCGTAAAGGTACAATGGAAGAAGCTGACGTATTGTATGGTGTAACCATGCAGGAATCTGGTGTATCAAGGCTAGTGTCTGTGCGTCTTGAAGATACAAAAGAACTAGTGAATTCATAAGGAGGACCATCGATCATGGGATTTATGGATAAATTTAAAAATAAATTTAAACAGAGCGAAGAAAAACAAGAAGTGTCAACAAAATACAAGGAAGGTATGAAGAAGACCCGAAGCTCCTTTTCAGGAAAGATTAATAATTTAATTGCCCGTTATCGTAAAGTAGATGAAGATTTCTTTGAAGAGTTGGAAGAGATTTTAATCTCTGCTGATGTTGGAGTAATGACTGTAATGGATCTTATTGACGAATTGAAAATGGAAGTGAAGCGACAGAATATTCATGATACGAAAGAAGTTAAAGAAATAATTTCCGAAAAGCTAGTAGAAATATACTATGGCGAAGCAGATGAGAAAATAGAAGAGATACATTTGGAGGAAGGGCAACTTTCCGTTATATTAGTTGTTGGTGTTAATGGAGTTGGTAAAACGACATCTATAGGTAAATTGGCGCATCAACTAAAGCAAAAAGGAAAAAATGTTGTGCTTGCTGCAGGTGATACCTTTCGTGCAGGAGCTATAGAACAACTGGAAGTATGGGGCGAGCGTGCGGGTGTAGACGTAATCAAACAAAATGCCGGAAGCGATCCAGCAGCAGTAATCTTCGATGGAATTAAAGCAGCGAAATCCCGTAATGCGGACGTTTTAATTTGTGATACAGCCGGAAGACTGCAAAATAAAGTGAACCTAATGAACGAACTGTCTAAGGTAAAACGTGTAATTGAGAGAGAAATCCCTGGAGCACCGCATGAAGTACTTCTCGTACTTGATGCGACCACTGGCCAAAATGCACTAAACCAGGCAAAAACTTTTTCAGAGGCAACAGATGTTTCCGGTATTGTATTAACTAAATTGGATGGTACTGCCAAAGGAGGAATTGTCTTGGCTATCCGAAATGAGTTGCAAATACCGGTCAAGTTTGTTGGTCTGGGTGAACAAATGGATGATTTAAGAGAATTTGATGCGCATGCCTTTGTTTACGGTCTTTTTGCTGATATGCTACAAGAAGAGGAATAAATTAGGCCGGCTTGACAAGTCTTGTTTTATTTCTGTAAGATAAATATAAATTGTAAAGTGAAATCACTTAACAAGGCGGGGTGTATAATGCTCGAAAAAACTACCAGAATCAATTATCTTTTCGATTTCTACCAGGCGTTGCTCACACCCAAACAAAGAAATTATATGGAAATGTATTACTTGGAGGACTATTCATTAGGTGAAATTTCCGAGGTTTCCAATGTTTCCAGACAGGCTGTGTATGATAATATAAAGCGAACGGAAGCGATGCTTGAATCTTATGAAGAAAAATTGCATTTATACAGTAAGTTCCAAGATAGAGTTGTTCTAATTAAAGAACTCGAGACTATGGTTTCCAAAGAACAAACGGAGTTATTGCATAAACTCCATCAATTAAAAGATATAGATTAGGGGGATACCTTCTATGGCATTTGAAGGGTTGGCCGACCGTTTACAGAGTACAATAAAGAAGATTACTGGTAAAGGGAAGGTCTCTGAACAGGACGTAAAAGAAATGACAAGAGAAGTACGTCTTGCCTTATTAGAGGCTGATGTTAACTTCAAAGTAGTTAAAGATTTAATTAAACGGATTAAAGAACGAGCTATTGGCCAAGAAGTAATGGAAAGTTTGACTCCTGGTCAACAGGTTATTAAGGTTGTTCAAGACGAACTATGTGAACTAATGGGCGGAGAACAAAGTAAAATAGCTGTGGCTGACCGCTCTCCTACAGTAATTATGATGGTTGGTCTACAAGGTGCAGGTAAAACAACAACAACGGGTAAGCTGGCTAACCACTTGCGTAAAAAGCATAATAGATCACCACTATTGGTCGCGTGTGATGTGTATCGTCCTGCGGCTATAAATCAATTGGAAACATTAGGCCAACAGCTTGATATGCCTGTATTTTCCATGGGAAGCGATGCGAACCCAGTGGATATTGCCAAACAATCTATTGAAAAGGCAAAAGAAGAACATCGGGATTATGTAATTATTGACACTGCTGGTCGTTTACATGTTGATAATGATCTAATGGATGAATTGCAGCAAATTAAATCATCTGTTAAACCTGATGAAATATTTTTAGTTGTAGATGCTATGACAGGTCAAGACGCAGTAAACGTCGCTGAAAGCTTTAATGATCAATTGGATATTTCAGGTGTTGTATTAACAAAACTTGATGGCGACACTCGTGGAGGCGCTGCTCTTTCAATAAAAGCAGTCACGGACAAACCAATTAAATTTGCTGGTATGGGAGAAAAACTGGACCAGCTTGAGGCATTCCATCCAGACCGTATGGCATCAAGGATTTTAGGCATGGGGGATGTCCTGTCACTGATTGAAAAAGCTCAGACAAATGTGGATGAGAAGCAGGCAAAGGAATTGGAAGAAAAAATGCGGACGATGTCTTTTACTTTCGATGATTTCCTCGAGCAAATGGGTCAAGTGAAAAATATGGGTCCATTGGATGAGTTAATGTCTATGATCCCTGGTGCTAATAAAATGAAAGGTCTTAAAAACGCTCAAATTGATGAAAAACAACTTTCACATGTGGAAGCAATCATTCAATCGATGACAAAAAAAGAACGGAAAGACCCAAGTATTATGAACGCAAGTCGCAAGAAAAGGATTGCTAAAGGATCTGGGACCTCTGTTTCTCAGGTAAACCGATTATTAAAACAATTTGAAGAAATGAAGAAAATGATGAAACAAATGACCAACATGCAAAAAGGGAAGAAAGGAAAAGGCTTAAACTTTCCTTTTATGTAAAAAAAACATAAGTTCATAATTCACTTAAATTTATAATGTAATGTAAAAACACTTTACAGACAAAATACTTTCTGTTAGAATTTAATCTTGTGTGAGACATTTAAATTTGGAGGTGCAAATCATGGCTGTTAAAATTCGTTTAAAACGTATGGGTTCAAAGAGAAATCCATTTTATCGTATCGTTGTAGCTGATTCACGTTCTCCTCGTGACGGACGTCAGATTGAGCAAATTGGGACATACAACCCAGTAGTTAATCCAATTGAAGTTAAAATAGATGAAGATAAAGCATTGGATTGGATGACAAAAGGTGCTAAGCCAAGTGATACAGTTCGCAATCTTTTCTCAAAAGAAGGCATCATGAAGAAATTCCACGAACAGAAAAACCAATAGTAAAGTAGTGTGATATATCATGAAAGCCCTAATTGAAACTATTGTTACTTCTCTCGTTGATCACCCTAAAGATGTAGTTGTGACAGAGACGGAAGAGAATGAAAAAGTAGTTTATCACCTTGCTGTAAACCAAGAGGATGTAGGTAAGGTGATTGGCAAAAATGGACGTATTGCAAAGGCAATCCGTACTGTAGTTTATGCTGCAAAGACGGATAGCGGGAAACGTATTTATCTTGATATTATGTAAAGGGGAAGGGGGATACCTTTCCCTTTTTCTACATCTCTGGTAGTTTGATTATTTGTGAGAGTGAGGAAGTTACGTGAAGATTATTCAAAAAGTCCTGATTAAACAAATTGTAACAGAGAGAAGTAAAGAAAAGTTAAAAAGCAATTTTACAAGCCATAAAATGCGGCTTGAACAAGAGTGTCAACAACTGCTTTTTGAACAAAGAAAGCTACAAAATAAACCAGGGGTATCCAAACAAGATATTAGTCAACGTTTTCAACAAGAGATAAAAAATCGCAAAGAAAAAATAAAATTAGCAGACTTTAAAATTGAGCAATTGGATATGCTTGAAATGGGTAGTGAGATTATAGAAGACCAGGTTGAAGCTCTTGTTGAAGTTTCTGTAGGTATGGATTGGACTCATTCAATAAAAGAAAAAGCAATTATAATAAAGGACGAGACTGTCGTTCGAATAGATGAATAGTTAGTAGGTGAGAGCATGGATAAGGTAATGTATAAAATAGGTAAAATAGTAAATACCCATGGAATCCGCGGGGAAATAAAAGTGGTTAGGATAAGTGACTTCGACGAACGGTTTGAAAAGGGAAATACAGTCTATGTGGTAAAAGAAAATAAAGAACCGCTTCCACTTGTCATCAAAGCACATCGTATCCATAAAGGATTTGATCTGCTTCTTTTTGAAGGGTATGACTCTATTAACGAGGTTGAAGCATTTAAAGGAGCATCGCTAGAAATAACAGAGGATCAACTTACTGAACTGGAAGAGAATGAATTCTATTATCATGAAATTATCGGCTGCACAGTATTTTCCACGGGTAATGAAGAAATTGGGCGGATTAAAGAGATACTTTCACCTGGGGCCAATGATGTTTGGGTTGTCCAACGTGCAGGTAAAAAAGATTTGCTTATTCCATATATAAAAGAAGTGGTTATGGAAGTAGATACTCAGGAAAAGAAAATCGTCATTGAGCCGATGGAAGGGTTGCTTGATTAAGATGCATATAGATGTCCTGACTCTTTTTCCGGAAATGTTGACAGGTATGTTTCAGTCATCGATATTAAATAAAGCATATGAGAAAAATAAATATAGCTATGATTTAATCAACTTTCGTGATTTTACGGAGAATAAGCATCAAAAGGTAGATGATTATCCATATGGTGGAGGTGCCGGGATGGTTTTAACACCCCAGCCTATTTTCGATGCAGTTCAGGCTGCAATGAAAAAGAAGGAGTCCACAAAAGAACCGCGCGTTATATTAATGTGCCCCCAAGGCGAACCATACACTCAAAAAAAGGCAGAAGAGCTTTCAGAAGAGGAGCATCTCATTTTTATTTGTGGCCATTATGAGGGGTATGATGAGAGGATCAGAGAGCATTTGGTGACAGATGAGATTTCTATCGGAGACTATATCCTCACCGGGGGAGAGCTTGGAGCTATGGTGGTTATTGATAGTGTTGTCCGGCTTCTTCCAGATGTATTGGGAAACAAGCAATCTGCTCCAGAAGATTCTTTTTCTACAGGACTATTGGAATATCCCCATTATACAAGACCGGCTAACTTTCGCGGGTTATCTGTACCACCTATACTGCTTTCAGGAGACCATGCCAAAATTGAGACATGGCGAAGAAAAGAATCATTGAAAAGAACGTATCAACGCAGAAAAGAGTTAATTGATGAATCAAGCTTAACTGAAGAAGACAATGCTTTATTAAAAGAGGTAATACAAGAGGAAAAATAATTCTTAATTATTATTGATCTATTTTCCTTGTTATGGTATATTAAATGTTGTGCTTAAAGAGTTATTTAAGCCGTATAAACGATGTTCCGCTGTCACTTAGAGAGATATGAGCATTGGTTTGGAAGGAGTGAACAGGATGCAAAAATTAATCGCAGATATTACGAAGGAACAACTTCGTACAGATCATCCTGATTTCCGCCCGGGAGACACTGTAAAAGTTCACGTTAAAGTTGTAGAAGGAACTCGTGAGCGTATTCAGGTATTCGAAGGTGTCGTTATTAAGCGCCAAAACGGTGGAATCAGCGAAACATTTACAGTAAGAAAACTTTCTTATGGCGTAGGTGTTGAACGTACATTCCCAGTACATTCACCTCGTATCGACAAGATTGAAGTTTCTCGTCGTGGTATTGTACGTCGTGCTAAACTTTACTATCTACGTAATCTACGTGGTAAAGCTGCACGTATTAAAGAACGCAGATAATAAAACTTGGAAAGGAGCTTGTCTTATGCACAAGCTCCTTTTTGCTTTTATAGAAAATTAATTAAGGATACAATAGAGGAAGAAGAATTCCGGAGGAAGCGCCATGGCTAAAAAGAAAAATGAATGGTTTGATTGGTTAAAAGCTTTATTAATAGCATTTGGGTTAGCATTTATCGTGCGTATGTTTTTTTTCGCTCCTATCGTGGTAGATGGCCCTTCGATGTTGCCGACCTTACACGACCGTGATCAAATGATTGTAAATAAGTTTGTATATCGTTTACACGAGCCCGAACGATTTGATGTAGTTGTATTTCATGCTTCGGAAGAAAAGGATTTTATTAAAAGAGTTATCGGTTTGCCTGGAGAACATGTGGAGGTTAGTGATAATAATCTTTACATTGACGGGGACTTGGTGGAAGAACCATTTTTAAACCAACAAAAGAAAGATATGAAAGCATATCAAATTCTTACCAGTGATTTTACATTGGAGGAACTTCCCGGTAACCATGAAGTCATTCCTGAAGGCCATGTGCTTGTTTTAGGGGACAACCGAGGCAATTCTACAGATAGTCGCATGCTTGGTGTCATACCAATTGATGAGCTTGTAGGAAGAACAAGTATTATATATTGGCCTTTTCAGAGGATACAGACATTAGGAGAGTAGGTAATAAATATGACAATACAATGGTTTCCTGGCCATATGGCAAAAGCGAAACGTGAAGTTGAAGAGAAATTAAAATTAGTTGACTTTGTAATGGAATTAGTGGATGCTCGTGCTCCACTATCATCACAAAATCCTATGTTACAACAGGTCTTGCAAAATAAACCGAAGATGGTTGTTTTAATGAAAAGGGATTTAGCTGATCAGAAGGAAACAGAAAATTGGATAAGTTATTTTCGCGATCAATCCATTCCATCCTTAGCAGTAAATGTAAATGAGAAAGCTGATATAAATAAAGTGATTCAGTTAGCAAAAGAGCTTGGACAAGAAAAAATGGAAAAACTTAAGAAAAAAGGAATACAACCCAGACCGGCGCGAGCAATGATTATCGGTATCCCTAATGTAGGTAAGTCCACCTTAATAAATCGTCTTGCGAACAAAAAAATTGCCAAGACTGGCGACCGCCCGGGGGTAACCAAACAACAACTTTGGATCAAAGTAAAAAAAGATTTTGAATTACTCGATACTCCAGGGATATTATGGCCTAAATTTGAAGATGAAACTGTTGGATATCGACTTGCTGCCATTGGAACAATTAAGGATCAATTACTTTCTTTACAGGATATTGTTGTGTTTGTTATAAGATACATGCAAATTCATTACCCTGGTTTACTTGAACAACGGTATGATCTCTCTGGTGAAACAATAGATATGCTGCACATATTTGAGTCAATCGGCAAGAATAGAGGAGCTTTAGAAAGCGGAGGAAATGTCAATTTTGATAAAGTGTCTGATCTTGTACTCCGTGACCTGAGAACAGGCAGGCTTGGAAGAATCACATTGGAATCTCCAGAGGATACAAGGGAATTGGAAGAATAGTGTTTTAGCCGAACGACCATTCGAGACTTTCTAATTGAAATTCGGATAAGTTCGGCTTTTCTGTTTTTACGATAATGTATATAAATAATTTTCAGAGTATAGATTTATCTTTTTCACTGAGAGATTTAGAATCTTTATTTCTGGACATTGTAAACAAATAAAATTTATCGCCGATATATTTAGATAAAGAAAGGTATGGGAAGCCAGTGGAAAAACAATCAATCAAGGAGTTAAGGAGTTTATTTGATACAGGAGAAATCAGTGAAGAATTAATCTTAACTCTTAAAAAGGATGAGCGAAAAGGTGTTCAGCAACTTTTGAATCGGTTTGAAAATAAAAAGCGTAAAGAGAAAGAGTTGGAAGAAGCATTTTTGAAAATGTGCACATATGAAAATAAATGTTATGAAGAAGGGTTTAAATTAATCGCAGGGGTGGACGAGGCTGGAAGAGGTCCCTTGGCTGGTCCTGTAGTTGCAGCAGCTGTAATCCTTCCCCAAGAGTTTAAATTACCAGGATTGAATGATTCAAAACAATTAACTGAAAGCCAAAGAGATAGCTTTTATTCAATTATAACAGAAAAGGCAATCAGTTACGGCATCTCCATTATTAATAGTGAGCAAATTGATGCTATAAATATATTTGAAGCAACAAAATCAGCAATGAACAAAGCAATTAATCAGCTTCAGCCCAGTGCAGATTACGTTCTAATAGATGCAGTTGAACTGAAAGGTTTATCTTGTCCATCGAAACCTCTCATAAAAGGCGATACTAAAAGTATATCAATTGCGGCGGCGAGTGTGCTTGCCAAAGTAACTCGGGACCGTATCATGAAGGAAATACATAGAGAATACCCTGTTTATAAATTTGCTACAAATATGGGGTATGGAACAAAAGAGCACCTTGCCTCAATAGGTGAGTTTGGTATAACTCCACATCATAGAAGGTCATTTGCGCCAATAAAAGATTTAATATAATTTACAAGGAGGTTCTCTGATTGGATGCATTTAAAATAAATGGATTTCATTCTACCAAAATAATATCCAGTCAACCTAAGCTACAGTCTGGTCAGATTGTAAAAGGTCATATTTTAAAAATCTATCCTGATAATAAAGCGTTAATCCAGCTTGGAGATAAAAAAATGAATGCCCAATTAGAAGCTTCCTTAACAATTGGTGGAAGATATCATTTTCTGGTAACCTCAACAGACCAAATGGTACGATTAAAAGTGTTAGGGAAGATAAGTAAAAGCAAGGGTAAAGAAAATTTAGATGAGCTGATAAACCATTTAGGTTTAAAAGCAACCAAATATTCTACTTCTCTTGTAGATGAATTAATCAGCAAAAGAATCCCTTTTGATAAACACCAATTAGTTAAAGCAATCCAGCTAGTGGGAGAATCAAAAAATAAAACGGATGCCATTCAATTAACAGTAAAGATGATCCAGGGGAAATTCCCTTTATCCACATCAACCTATGCAGCTTTTGCGACGAGATTTGGGGACACCTCACTAAACGAAGAGTTGAAAGTCTTATATGAACAGGTGCAAAATAAAGGAAACCACCGGGTCTTATATGAGCGATTGCATGACTTGTTACAACGTTCGCGAGGTATAGAAGATGTCATCAGCAGGCAATTATTTAATGAGTTGAAAGTAACTGACAGTGACATGGATAGGTTTCTTCGATTTACTGGAATCATTGTAGGAGAAAAAGGTATCACTGACGGTGAAAAATCAGTGGCACCAGTCAATTCAGCATCCCCATATCAAATGGAAGAGGTACTAAAATATATACGATCAGACACAATGGAAAGCTTACCTACCCGACTTACTAAAATGGTTGAGAATAAAATGATGTTAATAGATGAGGCCCAAAAAGCATTAGCCTTTTGGAAAACCCTTGCGCCATCTATTGAACGGCTACCTACACAATTGTTTGAACAGCTCAGGCAACAGATCAATGACAGGATATCTCCTTTATTGACAGTTGAACAAGAGCAATATATTACAACAAGACTGCAAAATAATACAGCTTCATTAGGTAGAATTTTTTCTTTTATAGAAAGTTTAACGGATGAAAACATGTATACCATTGCTACGAGGTTACTTGGAAGGATAAATAAGGATCAACTATTTTCCCTATCTTCACCTAAGGAACAGTTCTTATTACATCTAAATCAACAATTGAGTAGTATGGGCTTGAACGACGAGCACAATATATCAAAAGGGCTAACTAATGAGATAACTGTAAAGCAGTTGTTAATACAAATACTTTCCAATAGCGATCTCTCTATTACAGAACAAAGTCAAAAGCTTCTACATTATATTAATGGGATGCAGTTGAATTCAGTAATGGATACTCCTGATGGAATAGCTGCTAATCTTCTCTTACCAGGTGAAAAGATTGGCTTAAAAAATGACCTTGAACTCGATTTTAAAGGGAAAAGAAAAGATAATGGGGAAATCGACCCGGATTATTGTCATATTATTTTTTATTTGGAGCTTGCAAATTTGAAAGATACAATTATAGACATGAATATTCAAAAGAGAAATATTAACCTTACAGTGTTTAATCAATCAGGGCACCTTAACCATCTCCCTGAGAGCTTGAAAACTGTTTTGAAGAATAAGCTTAAAGAGCTAGACTATAATCTTACACATATTCAGCTGAAGAATGGCAACATCGAAGGGTTTAAAAGGGGTGAGCAAAGCGTGACTCAACATCCATATAAAGGGGTGGACTTTAGGATATGAACAAACACGTGCAAAAGGCAGCGGCACTTAAATATGATCAGAGTAATCAGACAGCCCCTGTAGTTTCGGCATCAGGAAAAGGTCTAACAGCTGAGAATATAATTAATAAAGCAAAAGAAAATAACATTCCGGTGCTTGAAGATCCATCTCTTGTTGAGCTTCTTGCTGAACTTAATATAAATGAAAAAATCCCTGAGGAGTTGTATCAGGCGGTAGCAGAAGTCTTTGCTTTTATCTATCATACTGATAAAAATCTTAGTCAGACCGAAAAACATTAACAATTCTGTGACAACAAATTTCCCTTATTCTTGTGAAATTTGTTGTTTTTTAATACAATAGAAATGCAGTGAATTTTGATGGGAGGATTAAGGATGAACATTCATGAATATCAAGGGAAAGATATCTTGCGAAACTACGGCGTGAACGTTCCTAATGGGCATGTTGCATATACAGTGGATGAAGCTGTGGAAGCTGCAAAGAAACTGGGAAGTGATGTTACTGTAGTAAAAGCTCAAATCCATGCTGGTGGCCGAGGAAAGGCTGGTGGCGTAAAAATTGCTAAAAACTTGGACGAAGTGCGTACATACGCTGACGAAATACTCGGTAAAACGTTGGTAACACATCAAACAGGACCAGAAGGTAAAGAGGTAAAAAGACTTCTTATCGAAGAAGGCTGTGATATTAAAAAAGAATATTATGTAGGAGTGGTTCTTGACCGTGCCACATCCCGTGTAGTTATGATGGCTTCAGAAGAAGGCGGAACAGAAATTGAAGAAGTCGCTGAAGCTACTCCGGAAAAGATTTTTAAAGAAGTGATCGATCCTGTAGTAGGCCTATCAGGCTATCAAGCTCGAAGACTAGCGTTTAATATTAATATCCCGGATGAACTAATCGGTAAAGCTGTTAAATTTATGTCAAGCCTTTACACTGCATTTGTGGAAAAGGATTGCTCAATTGCTGAAATTAATCCATTAGTTACTACTGGTGATGGGGAAGTTCTTGCATTAGATGCAAAACTAAACTTTGATGATAATGCGTTGTTCCGTCAGAAAGATGTAATGGAATTACGTGATCTTGACGAAGAAGATGAAAAGGAAATCGAAGCATCAAAATATGACCTGAGCTACATTTCTCTAGATGGAAATATTGGCTGTATGGTAAATGGTGCTGGTCTTGCTATGTCCACGATGGATATTATCAAGCATTATGGCGGCGATCCGGCCAACTTCCTAGATGTTGGGGGCGGTGCTACTGCTGAAAAGGTAACAGAAGCATTTAAAATTATTCTGTCGGATTCCAACGTAAAAGGGATTTTCGTAAATATCTTTGGTGGTATTATGAAGTGTGATGTAATTGCTGAAGGTGTTGTGGAAGCGACAAAACAAGTAGGTCTTGAAATTCCATTGGTAGTACGCTTAGAAGGAACGAACGTTGAATTAGGCAAGAAAATCCTTGAAGAGTCTGGTTTGAATATCACATCTGCAGGTTCAATGGCTGATGGTGCTGAAAAAATAGTTTCCTTGGTTAAGTAGTAATTTAATTCGGAATAAGATCATGTAGAAAGGACGGACGAAAATGAGTGTATATGTAAATAAAGATACAAAAGTAATTGTCCAAGGTATTACAGGTGGAACAGCAAAATTTCATACAAAGCAAATGCTCGAGTATGGAACGAAAATTGTTGGTGGAGTTACTCCTAAAAAAGGCGGTACAGAAGTAGAAGGAGTACCCGTTTTTAACACAGTTAAAGAGGCAGTTGATCAAACAGGTGCCACTGCATCCGTTATCTATGTACCTGCACCTTTTGCTGCAGATGCAATTATGGAAGCGGTGGATGCAGAATTAGATCTTGCAATCTGTATTACGGAACATATTCCTGTTATGGATATGGTTAAAGTTAAACGTTATATGGAAGGTAAGAAAACACGTCTTGTTGGTCCTAACTGTCCTGGTGTTATTACGCCAGAGGAATGTAAAATAGGTATTATGCCTGGATATATTCATAAAAAAGGGCATATTGGCGTTGTTTCTCGTTCAGGAACACTTACTTATGAAGCTGTGCATCAATTATCTGAAGCAGGTTACGGCCAATCTACAGCAGTAGGAATTGGTGGAGATCCAGTAAACGGAACTAATTTTATTGATGTTTTACAAGCCTTTAATGAGGACCCGGAAACAGAAGCAGTAATTATGATTGGGGAAATCGGTGGTACTGCAGAAGAAGAGGCGGCTGAATGGGTGAAAGCAAATATGAAGAAGCCTGTAGTCGGCTTTATCGGCGGAGCTACTGCACCTCCAGGAAAACGTATGGGACATGCCGGTGCTATTATTTCAGGAGGCAAAGGTACTGCTGATGAAAAAATCCGTGTCATGAATGAATGTGGAATCAAAGTAGCTCAAACTCCAGCAGTTATGGGCGAAACGATGATAAAAGCACTAGAAGAAAATGGTTTAAAAGAAAAATGTAAAACACATTAATAAGCTCTTTTTAAACAGGAACCTGGAAATATTCGTACAGGTTCCTGTTATTATACTTTTACTAGAAAGGAAGGGATTTAACTGAACTCTTTTCGAAACAGATTAATTCATATTTCCGCATGTAGGGGTTCAACACGTCGATTTATTCGTAATGTTCTAAGAAAGGATCCTCAGCTGAATAACATCTATCATCTTTCTCCCACAACTATTGCTCAACAATATGCACTGACTTCAAAAGCTAGTAATTATTTTTACAATGATCTTCGAAGTGACACAATTATTAACCAACTCACTATCTACGCAAGCAAATACAAAATCCTCACTATTTTTGATAAGGACTATCCTCTATTATTAAAACATATTCCTGATGCCCCACTCGTTCTGTATGCAGCTGGAGATGTTACCCTTTTACAGCAAATACCTTCATTAAGTGTAGTAGGTACAAGACATCCATCTATTGAAGGTAAAAAAAAGACAAAATGGATGTTAGAAGAATTAATCGATCTTGGATGGATTATTATTAGTGGCATGGCTGCGGGGATAGATAGTTATGCACATCATCTCACTTTAAGTAATAAGGGAAAAACGATCGCCGTTCTAGGTGGAGGCTTCAGACATATTTACCCACGACATAATATTCCTTTATTTAACGACATGGTAAAACAAGGTCTTGTTTTATCAGAATATCCTCCACATTTTCCTCCACAAAGATACCATTTTCCGGAAAGAAATCGCATTATCAGTGGGCTTAGTTTCGGTACACTTGTAATTGAAGCAAAAGAAAGAAGCGGTACCCTTATCACCGTAGATCAAGCTCTTGAGCAGGGGAGGGAAGTGTTTGCTGTCCCGGGTTCACCTTTTATACCTCAAACCGAAGGATGCCATAAATTGATTCAAGAAGGGGCTAAGCTTGTTAAAGGTCCTCATGATATAATCGAGGAATGGTATGTACATGGCCATAATCTATGTAATCTTCAGGAAACAGATCTCCAAAGCAATTTCTCCCTCCTATAAATTAAAATTTACCGTATGTTTGACAAAAGTGAAGTATATATTTACTATTAGTGAAGATTTCCATTTATTATTTGCAAGTGCATTTTGGGAGGAAATACAATGTCAGATTATCTAGTAATCGTAGAATCACCAGCAAAAGCTAAAACAATTGAACGATATTTAGGGAAAAAATATAAAGTGAAAGCATCCATGGGTCATGTTCGAGATCTTCCAAAAAGCCAAATGGGTGTTGATATAGAGGATCAATTTAAACCAAAATACATTACAATACGTGGAAAAGGTGATGTATTAAAAGATTTACGGTCAGCAGCCAAAAAAGCTAAGAAAATATATCTTGCAGCTGACCCGGACAGAGAAGGAGAAGCCATCGCTTGGCATCTCGCTCATATATTAAATGTAGATGAAAAATCAGAATGTCGGGTTGTATTTAATGAAATTACCAAAGATGCAATTAAAGAGTCTTTTAAACATCCACGTACGATTGACACAGATTTAGTAGATGCTCAGCAGGCAAGAAGAATACTTGACCGATTAGTAGGCTACAACATAAGTCCACTACTATGGAAGAAAGTAAAGAAAGGTCTTAGTGCTGGCCGTGTACAGTCTGTAGCATTAAAAATGATTATCGATCGTGAAAAAGAGATCGAAAACTTTAAGCCTGAAGAATATTGGTCCATTGAAGGTTTATTCGAAAAAGGTAAAGAAAGCTTCGAAGGTTCTTTTTATGGTATCGAAGGGAAAAAACAAGCACTTAAAACAGAAGATGATGTCAAGCAAATTATTAAAGGGCTGGATAGTAAGAAATTTAGTATTGAAAAAGTAAATAAAAGAGAACGAAAACGTAATCCTGCAAAACCATTTACTACTTCCTCTTTACAACAGGAAGCTGCTCGTAAACTGAATTTTAAAGCTAAAAAAACCATGATGGTCGCACAACAGTTGTATGAAGGAATAGATTTGGGAAAGAAAGCTGGCGGAATAACAGGTCTAATAACATACATGAGAACAGATTCTACCAGAATTTCAGAAACAGCAGTACAGGAAGCAAAAGGATATATTGAAGATTCTTATGGAAAAGATTACCTGGGGAATTTAAAGCAAGCAAAACAGAAGGAAGGCGCCCAGGATGCACACGAAGCTATTCGGCCAACCTCAGTTTTACGAGATCCTAAAACAATGAAAGCAATTCTTTCCAGAGATCAATTGCGTTTATACAAATTAATTTGGGAAAGATTTCTGGCAAGCCAAATGGCGCCAGCAATACTGGACACCATGACCGTCCACTTAGTAAACAATGGAATCGAGTTTAGAGCTACTGGATCCAAAATAAAATTTAAAGGGTTTATGAAAGTTTACGTTGAAGGCAATGATGACCAGAAAAAAGAAGACGATAAATATTTACCTGATTTAACAGAAGGTATGGAAGTAAGCGCCAAAGAAATAAAGCCGAATCAACATTTTACACAGCCTCCTCCAAGATATACAGAAGCAAGATTAGTGCGTACTATGGAAGAATTAGGGATTGGCAGACCTTCCACTTATGCACCAACCTTAGATACCATTCAACGAAGAGGATATGTTACCATTGATAACAAACGGTTTATCCCAACCGAATTAGGGACCATTGTCCTTGAACTAGTCGACGAATTTTTCCCTGAGATTATTGATGCAACCTTTACAGCCAAAATGGAAGGTGATTTAGATGCCATTGAGGAAGGGAAAACAGAGTGGGTAAAGATTATTGATGAGTTTTACCAGGATTTTGAGAAAAGATTGGAAATAGCAGAAAAAGAAATGGAAAAAGTAGAGATTCGTGATGAACCAGCTGGCATTGACTGTGAAAATTGCGGGCATGAAATGGTCTATAAAATGGGACGATATGGAAAGTTCCTAGCTTGTTCGAATTTTCCTGAATGTCGAAACACAAAGCCAATTCTTAAGGAAATAGGGGTTACATGTCCAAAATGTAAAGAAGGTAATGTGGTCGAACGCAAAACTAAAAAACGTAGAGTATTCTATGGTTGTGATCGTTATCCTGAATGTGATTTTATTTCTTGGGATAAGCCAATATCACGTCCTTGCCCAAAATGCGATGCTTTGTTAGTAGAGAAGAAGAGCAAAAAAGAAACACAAATTCAATGTACAAATTGCGAATATAAAGAAAAGCCGCAAACCTAATATTTTATCGCAATTGAAACTACTCCTCGGATTGGGAGTAGTTTTTTCGTTATAAAATAATAGTAAAAAATAGATTCTAATGTATATGTTGGGTTATTCAATGATGCGGATTATAGATAAACTGCGACGTAACTAAAAATATAGAGGCTGCGTAAATCACCGCTACGGGGAAATATTCCGCTTTCCGTGGGCGGCTGATGAGCCTCCTCACGCTACGCGTTCCGGGGTCTCATCGAGGCCTCTCCTCCCACAGGAGTCTTCATATTTCCCCTTCGCTACTATTTATTATTATATCTAGGAAGAGAAATTGCGTTCGCATACTCCGAGAATGTGCTGGATACCAATTGATTGGAGTGGAATGCGGCGACTCCTGCCGGAATAGCATGAGCTGAAGACCCTGGACGGAGCGTAGCGGAGGAAGCGGCTGAAGCCATGCCGGCGGAAAGCGTCCGCATGCAACGGAAATCAATGGGGCGCGTCTACTCAAATATTTCACTGAGCTTTTTATAAGCCAAATTAGGTCGCAGTTCCTTCCAACTACGAATTGAACAAAATATGTTTTTTCTAACAATAGCAATAGAACCAAAGAATAAAATTTTGTGCTTTATCATTTTCAAAGTATTAACTGGGGCATGGAGTTTCAGTAAACTGACTATCTGGTTGGGATAAAGCTGATAGTTTTTCGTTGTGACAACTCCCTTTGACTCCCACGGAAGTTTTATTCAATGGAAAACGGGAATTGTTGTTAATAGGAGGGATAATTATGGTTGATAAAAAGCATTATTTTGTAACGGTGGATACGCAAGATATTAGAGAGGTATCACTTCCGGGAAGCGGTATTGAATATGAGATTATTGCAGACCATAACGAGATCGAGCAATTAAACGAATTATTTATGAAGAAGGACAAAAATGAAAAAAATGCAATGGCATTTTTAGCAAAACCATTCGATGAATGGGGAGCAGATGATGAAAGAAATGCCTATGATGATCATATGATGAGAATCTTTCATATGTTATACGAGCTGGGAACCGGTGACACAAAAACAAAAATTAGTGAATTAGGAATAATTAATCGTTAATTTGTCCATACAAGTAATACCAGTCTGTTCATAAAATTTTCACCTTCTATATTTTTCTAAATAAAATAAAAGGCTGTTGTTTGACTAATTTTTTTGATGTAGCTATAATTACCAAGTGCTAAGGAAATTTACTTGACAATATTAATTAAATAGTTTTAGCCAAAATATGTGATAGGAAAACAAAAAATAGGGTGGAAATAACTTGTTTCAGAATTTTGTTGCAATTTAGTTAAATTTATTGCAATACATTTTATTGTATGGTATGATTTATTCGCTGTTCAAATGAGGTGGAACCTTGAATAATTTTAGTACTGCTTCTAAAGCATTTACGACATATTTGCAAATTGAAAAGAACGCCTCTCCCTACACTGTAAAATATTATCTAAGTGATCTGGAGGATTTTTTTTGCTTTTTAAAAGAAGAAGAAATTTCAAAACTAGATGATGTTGATCAAGCAGTTATCAGAGTATTTCTGACCAGATTGTACAATAAACAACTTGATAGAAGAAGTGTTTCACGAAAAGTCTCTTCGTTGCGAAGCTTTTATAAATTTATGGAGCGCGAGGGGCTTTTCTCCAAAAACCCATTTACACACATTAAATTACCTAAGACCAAAAAAGCAATTCCAGGTTTTTTATATAGCCAGGAACTTGAAAAACTATTTGATGTCAGTGATTTGACTAACCCCATCGGCCAGCGTAATCAAGCTCTTCTAGAAACTTTATATGCTACAGGAATGAGGGTTAGTGAGTGTGAAAAGCTCAAGATGAACGATATTGATTTTTCAATTGGGACAATGCTGGTACAAGGGAAAGGAAGAAAAGAAAGATATATTCCATTTGGGAGATTTGCAGAAATAGCTCTTGAAACGTACATAAATGAAGGGCGGCAAAGGTTACTCGAAAAAAGTAATGCATCCACCCAGATGGTATTTCTAAATTCACGTGGCAACCCTCTAACTTCCAGAGGTATCCGTCTGATTTTGAATAAAATGGTTGAAGATGCCGCATTAACGGTACATGTTCACCCACATAAATTAAGACATACATTTGCTACTCATCTTCTTAATGAGGGCGCAGATTTGCGAAGTGTTCAGGAGCTACTGGGACATGAAAATTTATCATCAACACAGATATATACTCATGTTACTAAAGACCATTTACGCAAAGTTTATATGAACAGTCATCCACGAGCTAATCAAAATGGGTCAGAGAGGTGAGGTTGTTGACTAATGAAATGCATGCTACTACTATATTCGCCATAAAGCATAATGGCCAATGTGCCATGAGTGGCGATGGGCAAGTTACACTCGGAAATGCAGTTGTAATGAAACATAAAGCCAAAAAAGTTCGCACCTTATTTAAAGGTCAAGTTCTCGCAGGGTTTGCAGGATCTGTTGCGGATGCTTTTACTTTGTTTGAGAAATTTGAGGCGAAACTGGAAGCATATAACGGTAATCTGGCTAGAGCTTCTGTAGAACTAGCTAAAGAATGGCGTAGTGACAAAGTATTAAGAAAATTAGAAGCTATGCTGATTGTTATGGACAAAGAGAATATGTTTCTTGTATCTGGAACAGGGGAAGTAATTGAGCCAGATGACGGAATACTGGCAATCGGTTCTGGAGGTAATTATGCGCTTAGTGCAGGAAGAGCGTTAGCTAGATATTCTAATCAGCTAACTGCAAAAGAAATTGCTGAAGCTGCAATGAAGATTGCAGGAGAAATATGTGTCTACACCAATGACCATATTACGTTAGAGGTACTTGACTAAAAGGAGGCCTTTCTATAAATGGGTATAAACTACACTCCTAAGCAAATAGTTGACCAATTGGACAAATATATCATTGGTCAAAAAAATGCGAAAAGATCAGTAGCAGTTGCATTACGAAATCGTTACAGACGCATGCATGTTGAAGAAACGATAAAAGATGAGATTGTTCCTAAAAACATTTTGATGATGGGCCCAACTGGGGTAGGTAAGACGGAAATAGCAAGGCGTCTGGCTAAACTTGTAGGAGCACCATTTGTGAAAGTGGAGGCGACTAAATTCACTGAAGTCGGCTATGTCGGTAGAGATGTGGAATCCATGGTTCGCGACCTCGTAGAAATGGCTATAAGGATGGTAAAAGAGGAACAAATTATCGAAGTAAAAGGTAAGGCTGAAATAGAGGCAAATAAAAAACTTGTTAAACTGTTGGTGCCTAAAGTAAAAAAGGATAACAATATCAAAAATCCATTTGAGATGCTCTTTTCAGGTCAAACAAATAATGATACCGAAAAAAGTAATGAAAAAGATCTTGATGAAGAAATTGTTAGTAAAAGAAAAAGAGTAGAACACCAGTTGCAATTGGGGGAACTTGAAGATCATTTGGTAACAATTGAAATAGAAGAAACTCCACCTTCTATGTTTGATATGCTACAAGGTTCCGGTATGGAGCATATGGGCATGAATATGCAAGATGCATTCAGTCAATTTATGCCGAAAAAAACCAAGAAGAGAAAGCTACCAGTTTCAGAAGCTAGAAAAGTTTTAACACAGCAAGAAGCTGCAAAACTTGTAGATATGGAAGAGGTATCTCAGATTGCGATAGAGCGAGCTGAACAAGCTGGAATAATTTTTATCGACGAAATTGATAAGGTTGCCGCAAAGCAAGATAACTCAGCAAATGTGTCAAGAGAGGGAGTTCAACGAGACATTCTTCCTATAGTAGAAGGCTCAACTGTAACTACGAAACACGGAACTGTGAAAACGGACCATATGCTATTTATTGCTGCAGGAGCTTTCCATATGGCGAAACCTTCAGATTTAATTCCTGAACTACAGGGTAGATTCCCTATAAGGGTAGAATTAGAAAAACTATCTGTAGAGGATTTCACCAGAATACTAAAAGAACCTTCTAACGCTTTGTTAAAACAATATAAAGCGCTCATGAAGACAGAAGGTATAAACCTTGTTTTTACTGACGAAGCTATAGATAGATTAGCGGAAGTCGCCTACCAGGTGAATCAAGACACGGATAATATCGGAGCGAGACGCCTTCACACTATACTGGAAAAACTTTTGGAAGATCTATCATTTGAAGCACCAAATATTAATATGGAGAAGATAGAAGTTACTCCTGCTTATGTTGATGAAAAGCTAAGTTCTATTGTAAAAAACAAAGATTTAAGCCAATTTATACTATAACAATATTGAATTGAATGGAGGATTATTATGGAATTATTAACTAGAGCAAGAAAAATCAACGCAATGTTACAGAAAGCTACAGGAAAATCGGTGAATTTTAATGATATGTCTGCTTCACTAAGAGAGGTTATCAAAGGTAATGTATACATCTTAAGCAGAAGAGGAAAATTATTAGGTTTTGCTATTAATCAGGAAATTGAGAACGAACGTATGAAAGATATGCTCGAAGAAAGACAATTCCCTGAAGAATATACACAAGGATTATTTAATATTCATGAAACAACTGCAAATCTTGATATTGATAGTCCGCATACTGTGTTTCCAGTGGAAAACAAGGATTTGTTCAAAAATGGTTATACAACTATTGTGCCAATCATTGGAGGCGGAGAGCGCCTAGGAACATTGGTGCTAGGCAGACTATCAGAAACCTTTAATGATGATGATTTGCTATTGGCTGAGTATGGAGCAACTGTTGTTGGTATGGAAATTCTGCATGAAAAAACAGAAGAAATCGAAATGGAAGCAAGAAGTAAAGCTGTTGTTCAAATGGCAATTAGTTCATTATCTTACAGTGAGTTGGAAGCCATTGACCACATTTTTGAAGAACTGAATGGACATGAAGGGCTTTTAGTTGCAAGTAAGATAGCTGACAGAGTAGGTATAACAAGATCTGTTATTGTTAACGCATTACGTAAACTAGAAAGTGCTGGAGTAATTGAATCACGTTCTTTAGGTATGAAAGGAACATATATCAAAGTGCTTAACAGCAAATTCCTTGTCGAATTAGAAAAACTGCGTTCAAGATAAATAAAAAAGCTGGGTTTTAATACCCAGCTTTTTTTATATGTAAAAAGAGTTAAATAATACATTCATAATATGACTATATTGAAAAAGATCAAAAAGCACTACATTTCGTGCTTTTTTTTATTCGTGACCAGCGTTTTGCTAGTTTTATTCCAAATTCAGCTAAAAAAATAAGTAGTTATTACTGGTTATTATTAACTATATTATTTTCTTGTTAAAGAAAATGTCGAAAAGTAATAGACTTTATAGGCAAATTAACATACAATATTCGTAGGAAAATAATTTTTATGTCCGTCGAAGGAGGAAATATCTTGTCAATGTTTGGAGGCACTATTAATAATTTGGAAAATGCACTTGGATACTCATCGGCAAAGAATAAAGCCATATCCAATAATATTGCAAATATCGACACACCAAACTATAAAGCAAAAGATGTTGCTTTTAACGATGTACTAAAACACAATCTCTCAACTTTGGAAGCTAAAAGAACTCATGAGAAGCATTTTACTTTCAATAATGGCGATTCGGGTTTTCGAACGATAAATAAAAATAGTACTGGATATAACCATAATGGAAATAATGTAGACGTGGATAAGGAAATGGCTGATTTAGCTAAAAACCAAATATATTACCAATCCCTTGTTGACCGTATCAATGGGAAGTTCGGAAGCTTGCAGAAAGTGATTAGAGGAGGGAACTAACAAATGTCAATTTTTAATTCGATAAATTCCAGTGCGAGTGCGTTAACAGCACAAAGATTACGCATGGATGTAGTATCTTCTAATATTGCAAATGCACAGACGACAAGAGCTTCCATGGAAGATGGAGAATATGTGCCTTACAGACGGAAAATAGTTTCAATGGAACCAAAGCAAGCTAGTTTCAGCTCTTTATTACATAAAGCTACAGATTCAAGTACAAATACAGGGGTAAAAGTTTCCCGGATTAAGGAAGACCAGTCACCATTTAAATTAGTTTATGATCCTGCACATCCCGATGCAAATGAACAAGGTTATGTTCAGCTTCCGAATGTTGATCCATTAAAGGAAATGGTCGATTTAATGAGCTCCACTCGCTCCTATGAGGCAAATATTACTTCTTTAAATGCAAGTAAGGCTATGTTAATGAAAGCATTAGAAATTGGAAAATAATATAGGAGGCTAACGAATGAAAACTATAATGAATCCTGTTCCTAACTCAATTATACCCGTTTCTCAGGAAGTTAAACCTAAAATTTCGCCGGGAAAAGCACAAGCTAATTTTGCAGACTCTTTAAAATCAGCGATGAACGATGTTAACAAAGCACAAATAGCTTCAGACAGAAAAACGGAAGAATTAGTGAATGGAAAAGTGGATGATTTGCATGATGTTATGATTACAGCACAAAAGGCAAGTATTACTTTGGATACAACAGTGCAAATTCAACGTAAGGCGATCGATGCTTATAATGAAATAATGCGAATGCAAGTCTAATACAAAAATGCTATTAAATAGGCGTTTTATTTTTTTGGCACTTTGGTGGGGGAAACTATGAAAGAAAAATTATTGAAATGGAAAGAAACTTCAACCAGTTGGTGGACACAGCGAACGAAAAGTCAAAAATCTATTTTCTTTGGCTCTATCTTATTTGTGATCATCTTGGTATTAGTGCTCATCTTTTTTACATCTGGAAAGACCTTCGTCCCTTTATACAATAATTTGACGATACAGGAAGTCGGTCAGATAAAAACGGAGTTAGATGCTAGGGGCGTTGAATATGAGTTACAGGATGGAGGTACAACTATCCTTGTGCCGGAAGCTCAAGTAGATTCTTTGCTTGTAGATCTGGCTGGTCAAGGAATTCCAGACAGCGGAAATATTGATTATTCTTTTTTTAGTGAGAATGCCTCCTGGGGTGTGACTGAAAATGAATTTAAAATGATGAAATTAGATGCAATGCAAACAGAACTTTCCAACATGATTGGAAAAATTGATGGTATTGAAGATGCTAAAGTAATGATTAATATGCCGGAAGAACCTGTGTTTGTTGATGAAAATTCTCAAACAGCCAGCGCATCCATTGTCCTGCAAACAAAACCTGGTTATGATTTTAAAAATAATCAAATTGAGTCTTTATATCACTTAGTATCCAAAGCTGTTCCCAATCTACCAGCAGAAAATATCGTGATTATGGATCAATACTCTAATTATTTTGACCAGAATACACAAACAACACAAGGCACCCAAGACACATATACATATCAGCAATCAGTTAAAAGGGATATAGAGAAGGACATTCAACGCAGAATGCAGCAAATGCTTGGTGCAATGGTTGGAATAGAAAATGTAATTGTTTCTGTAACCTCTGATGTTGATTTTACACAGGAACAAAGGACCGAAAATATTGTAGAACCGGTAGATTTAGAAAACATGGAGGGACTTCCTGTCAGTGTTGAAACGATTAAGGAAACTTATTCGGGCAACCCACCTGTTGGAGGTACAGCAGGAACTGGCGAGGAAGACATTACAAACTATCCCGCTGCTGATGAGAATGGAAATGGCGATTATGAAATGACGAAAGAGACTGTTAATAACGAATTTAGCAGAATCCAAAAAGATATTGTCGAAAGTCCTTATAAAATAAGGGATCTTGGCATTCAAGTTGCTGTTAATAACAAAAAAGATACAAATGATAAGGAAGTTCAATATCTTACCCAGCAGGAGCAGACAGCAGTAGAGCAAGGAATATCTTCCATTCTTAACTCAATTGTCAGTACTTCCGTAAGTAAAGAATATGGAGAGGTTAATCCAGAAGAAAAGGTTTCTATCATCTTCCAGGAATTTAATGGTAAACCGTCAATTCCAGAATCGAAGGTGAGCGCAATTCGGAAATGGTTGTATATAACAGGTGCAGTATTATTAGTGATTATTATTCTCTTAGCAATTCTACTTTTCCGAAAAAGAAACCAAGTCGAAGAAGAAGAAGTAGTTGAAGATATAACGGAAGAAAAAGTTACTACAATACCTGAAATGCCTGACAATGAACAATCAGAAGCTGTTATCCGCAGAAAACAATTAGAAAAAATAGCAAAGGAAAAACCGGAAGATTTTGCAAAATTGTTAAGAAGTTGGATTGGGGAAGATTAGGAGGTAATTGGTATGGCAAGACAAAAAGGAACATTAACAGGCAAACAAAAGGCTGCAATTTTATTAATCTCCCTAGGTCCAGATGTATCAGCACAAGTTTATAAACATCTTTCCGAAGAAGAAATAGAAAAACTGAGCTTAGAAATTTCTTCAGTAAAAAAAGTAGATTCAAATGTAAAGGAAGAAGTTTTGGAACAATTTCACCAGATTGCTTTAGCACAGGATTACATAACCCAAGGTGGGATAGGATACGCAAAAACAGTCCTTGAAAAAGCATTTGGTTCACAAGAGGCTTCCAATATTATTAACAGATTGACTTCCTCCTTACAGGTAAGACCTTTTGATTTTGCCAGAAAGGCTGATCCGCAGCAAGTATTGAATTTCATACAGGGAGAACATCCACAAACGATCGCATTAGTTCTATCCTATCTTGACCCTGAGCAATCCGGCCAAATATTGTCAGCATTACCTCAGGAAATGCAAGCTGATATCGCTAAACGAATTGCAACAATGGATTCCACCTCGCCGGAGATTATTAGTCAAGTTGAGCAAGTGCTTGAAAGAAATATTTCTTCTTCATTAACAGAAGATTATACGCAAACTGGTGGAATTCAAGCTGTTGTTGAGGTGTTAAATGGTGTTGATCGGAGTACAGAAAGAACAATATTAGACGCACTTGAGATCCAGGATCCCGATTTGGCAGATGAAATTAAGAAAAGAATGTTTGTATTCGAAGATATTGTTATTCTCGACAATAGAGCGATCCAGCGGGTAATCAGGGAAGTGGATAATGATGATTTGAGATTATCTCTCAAAGTGGCTAGCGATGAGGTTAAAGATATTGTGTTTAAAAACATGTCACAGAGAATGGCAGAGACTTTCAAAGAAGAAATGGAGTATATGGGACCTGTCAGACTTCGTGATGTGGAAGAAGCACAAACTAGAATTGTTGGAAGTATCCGTAGATTGGAAGACGTAGGAGAAATAGTAATTGCTCGTGGGGGAGGAGATGACATTATTGTCTAATTCTAACCTTGGTGGAAAGCGAATAATTAAATTGAAATCTGTTGTTTCTTCAACGAATTCCTCAGGACCAACTGTTCCAACTTCCGATGCAGTTGAAAAAGAAATAAGTGGACAAATTGATAATTTGAAAATTGAATTAGAAGATTTGAGAACCAATAAAGAATTACTTTTAAACGAGACTAACTCAGAAATACAACAGGCAAAGCAAAACTGGGAGACAGAAAAACATGCTTATATAGAAAGCGCAAAGGAAGAAGGCTATCAGGCTGGTTACATAGAAGGGAAAGAAGTTGCCCATCTTGAATATCGCGCTTTGATCGAGCAAGCTAATTCTATTGTTGAGAGTGCAGGGATTGATTATCACGCAACAATTGAGAAGCATGAAGAGTCTATCATTGAATTAGCAATGTACACAGCAGAAAAAATATTAAGACAACAGCTAGAGAAATCTCCGCAATCTTTTTTACCAATTGTTAAATCAGCAATTCGTGAATTAAAAGATCAATCGGTAATATCCATTTATCTGCACCCAGCTAATTATGAAACTGTTTTGGAGCAAAAAGAAGAGCTATTGCAAGTACTGGAAGAGGATGTAAGGCTGGCAATCTATATAAATGATGAAATACCGGAAAATGGATGTCTTATCAAGCATCCATTTGGTCAAATGGATGTAGGTATTGATACTCAGTTAAATGAATTACGACAGGTATTGCATGAGGTTTCGAGGGAGAATGCGACATGAACATTCAGCCGCTATTAAAAGCTATAGATCAATCTAATCCTTATAAGAAATATGGCAAGGTCATAAGGGTTGTTGGGATTATGATTGAGTCACAAGGCCCTGAAGCAAATATCGGTGACGTTTGTTATATCCACCCTTCTACTGGTGCCAGATCGCCCGTTCTTTCTGAAGTAGTAGGTTTTAATAATGAAAAAATTATTCTTATGCCTTACTCAGAGCTCACAGAAATCGGACCTGGTTGTTTAGTAGAGTCAGAGGGCAGTCCATTAAGCGTTAAAATAGGACGAGGGCTTATTGGAAAGGTAGTAGATTCACTTGGTAGGAACCTTGACAAAACGGACCTTCCAAAAGGATTATCTAACTATTTGACAGAACAGACGCCACCAAATCCCATGTTACGACAGCCAATTAATGAGCCTATTCAAGTAGGAGTAAAAGCTATAGATTCGCTTTTAACAGTAGGTAAAGGCCAACGAATTGGAATTTTTGCCGGTAGCGGTGTTGGTAAAAGTACATTATTGGGGATGATTGCTCGCAATAGTAGTGCAGATGTTAATGTAATTGCTTTAATAGGTGAACGTGGCAGGGAGGTCAGGGAATTTATTGAAAAAGACCTTGGGGAAGAAGGGCTTAAGAAGTCAATCGTAGTTGCTGCTACATCTGACCAACCCGCGTTAATGAGAATTAAGGGTGCCTATACTGCTACTGCTATAAGTGAGTATTTTCGAGATCAGGGACTTAACGTGAATTTGATGATGGATTCTGTTACTAGAGTAGCTATGGCACAGAGGGAAGTTGGTCTTGCAACAGGCGAGCCACCTACAACAAAAGGGTACACTCCTTCGGTTTTCGCCACTTTACCAAAGTTACTTGAGCGAGCGGGTACAAATGAAATAGGAACGATTACTGCTTTCTACACTGTATTGGTGGATGGGGATGATATGAACGAGCCAATCGCCGACACGGTTCGTGGGATTCTGGATGGACATTTTATTATGGACCGAAAGCTTGCTGAACGGGGACAATTTCCTGCAATTAACATCTTAAAATCGATCAGTCGTATTATGAATCAAATTACTGAGAGAGAACATAAGAATTTTGCTCAGCAAATGAGAGCTTTGTTAGCTGTATATGAAGAAAATAGTGAACTGATACAAATAGGTGCATATAAGCGGGGAACAGATCCTGAAATCGATAGGGCGATTAACTTTTATCCAAAGATACAGTCTTTTCTTAAGCAAGAAGTTTTCGAAACTGTTTCCCTTGAGGATTCTATTAATAAAATGAAAGCTTTGTTAAATGGAGGATAAATGAAATGTCTGGAACAGTATCATTGTCTAAAATATTGCAAGTCAGAGAATTGGAAAAGAATAATGCGCAGAAAGCATATCACCAATCCATGGATGTATTTGAGGAAATGGCAACAAGGTTATACAACATCCTCAAGAAGAAGGAAGCAGCCGAAGCAACATATGAAACGAATCTGCATAGCGGTGCTTCCATAGATAAAATAAAACAACAAGCTATTCATATTGAATATATAAACAAGCAAATAAATGATTTGCAGTCAGAGGTTCAGCAAGCAAGAAATGCAATGGAACAAAAGCAGATAAAACTGACTGATGCTCATATGGAAATGAAAAAATTTGAAAGAATTATTCAAAATAGAAAGATAGAGGAGCATGAACGTGTCCAAAGATCAGAGAATATCTTTATGGACGAATTATCTATCCAGCAATATTTAGGTCAAAAAAACAGGTGACATAGATGAGTAAGCAAAACAAAACAGATAAGAAAAAGTTGAATCCGATTATTTGGTTTATCTTTGCAGTAATTGTACCACTGGTCGTAATAATAACCATAACCTTAGTGATTTTAAGTATGGCAGGTGTCAATGTCATGGATTGGACAAAGGACAAGCTAGCTCATATCCCAGGTGCTGCAACATTAGTTTCCGGTAACGAGAATGAAAAACCCCAAGTAGACACAAATAAAATCCGGTCACAAGTGTCTCAAAAAGAAAAAGAGATTAAAGAGCTTAATCAACAAGTGGATGATCTGAAAACAATTAACAATCGGTTGGAACAAAAGATTGTTAAATTGGAGAAAAACACGTCTAATCCTAGCTTAGAAGAAGATTCAGAGGGATTAAACATGATAGAAACCATGTCTCAGTCCTTTAAAGATATGGATAGACAGCAAGCAGCACTTATCCTAACAGATTTAGAAAAGGATACAGCTGTGAGTTTATTAAAAGAACTATCCAATAAGGTAAGAGGAGAAATTCTCGGAGAAATGGACCCTGCAAAAGCAGCTGAATTAACACAGAAGTTAATTAGTGATAATCCTTAATTTCTATTTTTGAAGGGAGGTGAAAAAGGTGAACGCTATGGGTATGTTTTTACCTAACGCACAAATATCCGGAACAGGGAAAGATCAGATGACGAAACAGCCACACTCGCTGAAAGAGGATTCTCCATTGTTTCAAATGCTATTAGCCAAGTTACAGCTTACAAATGAGGATTCCTCGGACACAGCTGCATTAGGTAACCAGGAGAATGTAGAGAGCATTATATATGATGCGCAACTTCCGATCCATTTGCAAACAGTTTTGAAGGACTTGATAAGACAAAACCAAATCGGGTCGAGGGAAAATAACTCGACAGAACAAGAAGAAGTGATGTTAATTGTTGAAAATTTATTTCCCTCACAGACAATCTCGCAGGATCTACCTTTGGCTTTGTCAAAGATGCCCGCTTCACTTGATAATGAAAAAGTAATGAAGCAGCTTGCTGATCTTTTTACAAAAGCTCAGCATCTTCTGAATCAAGTAACTTCGGCTGTTACGAATCAAAAGCAGATGAAAGAGACAGCTCCTGATTTATTACAAATTTTAAAAGAATGGACTGCTTTAAGTAAAAAAACCGGAACTAACCAGCAAAATGTAACACAGGTTCAGTCCATGATTGTAAAAGAATCACCTATATTTGAAGAGTTAGTTCAGAATTTCGTAAAAAGAAATCAGCTTGTGACCAAACATCAATACAATAGTGCTGCAGAAGTAACTACTAACGATGTTGCGAAATGGATGAAAAGAGCAATTGAGAATCATGGGCTTGCTGAAAAAACAAACGTACATACGATAACTCCAACCTCAATGCCTATGTCCAAAGTGGAGCAATTTATTATCCATTTAAATCAAGCACAAAATTCACAATCAAATGGTCAACAATTAATGGAGCAATTTCAGCGTTTGATAAAATCGAGTAAATTTATGTCCACACCAAATGGAACCAACCAAATGAACATAACATTACGCCCTGGAAATATGGGAGAAATGGTAGTTAAACTAACGCAGATCAATGGAGAAATGACGGTAAAAATTCTAGTGTCCAGTCAAGCAGCAAAAGAAATGTTAGATTCCAATATGCACCAGCTGCGTCATATGTTCTCTCCTCAACAAGTAGTTGTTGAAAAACAGGAAATTAACTTGCAACATGCCCAGACATTGCAAAAAGATACAACAGATCAGCATTCAGATAACCAGCAGAATTCTCAACAATCACAACAAGATGGAGAGAATAACCATGAAGATGATTTTGCTATGACATTCGAAGAAGCGCTTTTGAATGAGAAAGTATAGGTGAAACCTTATGACTAAAATAGACCCATCTCTGTATTTACAGAATCAGCAAAAGACAAGAACACCAAGCCCAGAGCTTGGTAAAAATGAATTTTTAAAAATTTTGATGACACAATTATCCAATCAGGATCCCACAAACCCAATGGATGATAGAGAATTTATATCTCAAATGGCCCAATTTTCCTCACTTGAGCAAACGACGAATATGGCTAATTCGATTGAAAAGCTTGTACAAAGTCAGTTAGTTTCGCCTGTAATAGAATATAGCCATATGATCGGCAAAGAAGTTTCATACCAGGCTTTTGACAAGGATACAGGGGAAAAACTTGATGTAGAATCAAGTAAAGTGGTCGCAGTAAGTCAAAAAGAAGGCTGGGCAATTCTTGAGCTGAAAAATGGTGAAAAAATATATGCTGATGCTGTCTTACAGGTCAGTGAACCTACTGTTAAAGAACAAAATTAATGTGACAGGAAGGGAGTATTATGGACCATCGAATACACCAGTTACCACAGCGAGTAGCTCTTAATTCAGTTAAAAAATCAGTAAAACCTTCTAGTAGTATACCATTTAAAGATTTTTTAGCATTTGAACAAAAAGAGTTAAAAATTAGTAAACATGCAAATCAACGATTAAATGAAAGAAATATTCATATAAACGATAAGGAATGGCAATTAATCGGAGAGAAAGTTAGTGAAGCAAAGAAAAAAGGTATTACCGATTCATTAGTGGTTATGGACCAAGCTGCATTACTGGTTAGTGCTAAGAATCATACCGTAGTAACCGCAATGAATAGGGAAGAGGCTACAAATCGCATTTTCTCAAATATTAATGGAACAATTGTTATCAATAAATAGGCTGGACCTTGTTGGGAAGCCATACTGTTGTTGACTGATAGATACAACAGACAAAAAATAAATCCAAAAGGGGATAAATAACATGTTACGTTCAATGTATGCAGGTATTTCAGGAATGAAAGGTTTTCAAACAAAGTTAGATGTAATAGGTAACAATATTGCCAACGTAAATACTTCAGGTTTCAAAAAAGGTCGTGTAACCTTTCAAGATATGATGAGTCAAATGACCTCAGGAGCACAGGGAGCTAATGGGGATGTTCGTGGCGGTATCAATCCTGCTCAAGTTGGCTTAGGGTCCCAGCTGGGTACAATTGATAATATTCATACACAAGGCTTTCGGCAAACGACTAATAATCCTTTAGATCTTGCTCTGGAAGGGGATGGAATGTTTCAAGTAGCAGGAAACGGTACGACCTATTATACGAGGGCCGGGAACTTTTACTTGGATAATGATGGGCATATTGTGAATGGGGATGGCTACTTTTTACAGAAAGTCGGAGGAGGTAATATTGAAATCGACTCAACTGCTAAGAGTTTCAGTATCCAAACAGATGGTACAGTAAATTACATTGATGCGGCTGGAGATACACAGACAGCAGGACAAATTGGAATAGCGAGTTTTTCAAATCCAGCTGGTCTAGAAAAAGCAGGAAGTAATTTGTTTTTGAATAGTGAAAATGCTGGCTATGCAGGAAATTTAGTTGCTCCTGAAAGTGGTGGAACAGCGTCGATCGTCAGTGGTTCACTTGAAATGTCTAATGTTGATTTATCTGAGGAATTTACAGAAATGATTACAGCCCAACGTGGATTTCAGGCAAACACAAGAATTATCACAACCTCAGATGAAATATTACAAGAGTTAGTAAACTTAAAACGATAGTAAGGAGGTAGGGAGTATGATTTTCATTTAAATACTCCCGCCCTATATGATTCAATTGACACGTCTCAATGGAGACCCTTTTACTTTGAATGCAATGATGATTGAACAGATACAATCATTACCTGATACTACACTAACCTTAATTAATGGAAAGAAGCTTGTTGTAAAAAATCCAGAACAACAGGTAGTTGAACTTATTACAAATTACTACCAAAGCATTGGTTTGCAAGGTTCGCTGAAGGAAGGTGAAGCAAGTGAGTAAACTGGTAAAAACTACAATTACTTCCATGGCGATATTACTGATCGTGGCAATTGCTGCTTTAGTTATTGTATTAAATGTTGCTGGTGATTCAGATGAAGGAAAAGCCAAATCGATTGACGATATCGTTGAATATGCGTATGAAACTCCAGAAATAACAACAGATCTTGAAGATGGAAGCTTTGTAAGAATTCAGTTTCAGATATTAACAGACGGCAAAGACGCCAAAGAGGAAATCAGCAAAAGAGATTTTCAATTAAAGAACATATTAATAAAAGAACTAGCAACAATGAATGAAGAGAAATTTAAAACAGGCTTGACTGATTTGGAAGCTGAAGTGAAAACGAAGCTAAATGCTGTAATGACAGAAGGAAAAATAACCAATGTTTATACAGTAAGCAAAATTCTACAGTAAATGTTAGGACTCCAGAATAGAGGTGGGTTTAATTGGCTGATGAGATCCTTTCGCAAAATGAGATTGATGCTTTATTGTCCGCCATTACTTCGGGCGAAATGGACGCAGAGGAATTAAAAAAGGAAGAAAAAGAGAAAAAAGTTCGGGTATATGATTTTAAACGAGCATTAAGATTTTCCAAAGATCAGATCAGAGGGATTTCGAGAATTCATGAGAATTACGCTAGATTATTAACAACCTTTTTCTCTGCTCAGTTAAGAACGTATGTTAATATTTCAGTCGCTTCTGTGGATCAGATACCATATGAAGAATTTATTCGCTCCATACCCAAGATGACTGTTTTGAATGTTTATAGTTTAAAGCCCCTTGATGGCAGATTAATAATGGAAATAAATCCTAATATCGCCTATGCCATGCTTGATAGAGTTTTGGGAGGAAAAGGGAGCAGTGTAAATAAAGTTGATAATTTAACAGAAATAGAAACGATTCTTATGTCTCAGCTCTTTGAAAAGGCAGCAATTAATTTACAGGAAGCTTGGGCTTCCATTAGAGAGGTAGACCCTATTTTAGAAGATTTTGAAGTAAATCCACAGTTTTTACAAATGGTTTCACCTAATGAGACCGTTGTTGTTGTTTCGCTTAACACAACAATTGGTGAAACAAGTGGAATGATAAATATATGTATTCCTCATATTGTTCTCGAACCAATTATTGATAAGCTATCGGTACATTACTGGATGGAAACTTCAGCAAAGGAAAGAGATATGGATGCATATAAGAAGCTTTCCAATAGTATCCAGGGAGCTCAGCTAGAAGTAAAAGCAATTCTAGGACAAGCAAGTATTAATATAGAAGAATTTTTAAACTTAGGTAAAGAAGATGTGATAGCTTTGGATCAACAAATTGACCAACCATTACTATTGTCAATAAATAATGAACCGAAGTTTCATGTACAACCAGGCAAATACAAAAACAAAATGTCTGTACAAGTTTTGGAAGAAATTAAAGGGGTGAAACTGTATGATGAATGATGGAATGCTATCCCAAGAAGAAATAGATGCATTATTAAAGGTAAGTGAGGATGAAGATGATACATCAGGTCAATCTGGGTCATCTTTTAAAGAGCAATTAACCACAATTGAAGAAGATACACTAGGAGAAATTGGAAATATTTCCTTTGGTAGTTCTGCAACAACGCTTTCTACCTTGTTGAATCAAAAAGTAGAAATAACCACCCCACAGGTTTCTGTTATTCAAAAAACGGATCTGGATGATGAATTTACATTTGAACCTGTAAGTGTAGAAGTGGAATACATAGATGGTTTTAGTGGGAAAAATGTTTTCGTAATTAAATCAGAAGATGCTGCTATTATCTCGGATATTATGTTAGGGGGAGATGGTACCTCTCCAGCAGAGGAACTAAATGAAATCCATTTAAGTGCAGTTCAAGAAGCCATGAACCAAATGATGGGTGCAGCAGCTACAAGTATGTCAACCGTTTTTAGTAAAAAGGTGGATATTTCCCCTCCAACTATTCGAATGGAAGACCCGGATAATGAAACGAAAAATATGTTCAATGAAGAAGCTTATGTAAAGGTGTTCTTTCATCTAAAGGTAGGTACATTGATCGATTCAAATATGATGCAATTAATGCCGATTCATTTTGCTAAAGATTTAGTAAGCCAATTACTGAATGAAACAGCCAATGAAGAAGCGGCTACTATAATGGAAGAAGTTGAACAACCATCTGATATTCAACAGACTTCTAATCCACTTTCTTCAAGGGAAGAGACTAAAAATGAACCACATTATTTGGGTGAGAGCAACTATCAGCCAAATGATGTTCAAGAAGCTGACTTTTCAAACTTTGAATATGTAGATTTAAATAAAACAGAACAACGAAATCTGGACATGCTGATGGATATTCCTTTGAAAGTAACAGTGGAATTAGGCAGAACGAAACGTTCCATTCGCGATATTCTTGATCTCTCAGGAGGTTCAATTATTGAGCTTGATAAACTGGCTGGCGAACCAATTGACATCTTGGTAAATGAAAAGTTAATAGCTAGAGGTGAAGTAGTTGTTATTGATGAAAATTTCGGGGTCCGAGTGACCGATATTATTAGTCAATCTGATCGTTTGATGAAACTAAGATAACTCACAGGGGGAGATAAAATGGCACAACGTATTTTAGTTGTTGATGATGCAGCTTTTATGAGGATGATGATAAAAGATATATTGGTGAAAAATGGTTTTGAAGTAGTAGGTGAAGCACAGGATGGGGCTCAGGCAGTAGAAAAATATAAGGAGTTAACTCCAGATCTTGTAACAATGGATATAACCATGCCGGAGATGGATGGAATAACTGCTTTGAAGCAAATTAAAGAGATTAATAAGGATGCGGTAATTATCATGTGTTCTGCAATGGGACAACAGGCAATGGTAATAGATGCCATACAAGCTGGAGCAAAAGACTTTATAGTAAAACCTTTCCAAGCTGATAGAGTAATAGAAGCAATCCAAAAGGCTCTAGGCTAAAAGCAGTGAGTAACATGTATAAACAACTGGCGGGTTTGCTTATAGTAATTACTTTAATGGTCACATTCTCTACTACTGTAAGTGCTGAAGACCCCAGTGTAAATGATTGTATGGAAGAAGGGGCCAATTGCGAGAAGTTAGATACACAGGATAAAAATACTGAAAACGAGAGTACCGTGTTAAATGACCAGGAAGAAGAGGGATCACTCATTATTGAATTGATAAAAATGTTTTTTGCACTTGTTCTCGTTCTTGGTTTGATTTATCTTCTGCTTAAATTTCTTAGCAAAAGGAATAAATTATTTAATCAGGTAAGAGCATTGGAAAATTTGGGTGGGGTCTCCTTAGGACAAAATAAATCAGTGCAAATTGTTCGTGTCGGTAATCGATTTTATTTAGTGGGCGTAGGAGAAAACGTGGAATTATTAGAGGAAATAACTGACCAGGAAGTAATTGATGATCTAGTTAATAAAAATACCACAACTCACGCAAAGCAAGGGACTGGTTTATCAGGTATTTTTCAAAAAGAGTCTCAACATGATGGTAATAATAAGCAAGATTTTAATAAATTGTTCTCCTCTGAGTTGAATAAATTAAAAGCTAAAAGAAGCCATCTGTTACAGCAAAGAAAAGACAAGGAAGATAGCCATGAATGAATTCATAAATATGTTTTCAGACGCCGACCCATCTAATGTCGCCACTTCTGTTAAATTATTATTATTATTTACTGTTCTTTCGCTGGCTCCTGGCATTCTGATATTGATGACCAGTTTTACTAGAATAATTATCGTATTATCTTTTGTTAGAACGTCGCTGGCAACACAGCAAATGCCGCCAAATCAGGTTTTAATTGGAATAGCTTTATTTTTAACTTTTTTTATAATGGCACCCGTATTTAACGAAGTATACGATGAAGCATTACAACCTTTATTTGATGAAGAGATTTCCCTAGACCAAGCTTATGAAGAGGCAAGCCTTCCTTTAAAAGAATTTATGGCTAAACATACCCGGCAAAAAGACTTGTCTTTATTTATGAATTACTCCCAGTTGGAAAAACCTGAAACCATACAGGATATACCCCTAACAACACTTGTACCAGCATTTGCTATAAGCGAATTAAAAACCGCCTTTCAAATGGGATTCATGATTTTTGTGCCTTTTTTAATCATTGATATGGCTGTTGCAAGTGTTCTGATGTCCATGGGAATGATGATGCTGCCACCTGTAATGATCTCTTTACCTTTCAAAATTTTATTATTTGTATTGGTGGATGGGTGGTATTTAATTACGCATGCATTGTTGGATAGTTTTTGAGGACTGCATGGATTTTGGATATAAGTAGGTGAAGCATTTGAGTAGTGAATTTGTTTTAACATTAGCTGAAAGAGGAATATACACGATTCTATTAGTAACTGGCCCTTTATTGATTTTAGCCCTTGCAGTGGGTCTTCTGGTCAGTATTTTTCAGGCCACCACCCAAATTCAAGAACAAACACTGGCATTTATCCCGAAGATCGTAGCAGTATTAGTAGGTCTTGTTTTTTTCGGCCCTTGGATGCTGTCCAAAATGGTAGAGTTTACTGCAAATCTATTTTTAAATTTAAATCAGTTTGTAGGGTAATGTATGTTAAATTTAATTAACGTAAACAGTATACCTGTTTTTTTACTTATCCTTGTTAGAGTGTCGGCATTTTTTGTTACATTACCTTTGTTTTCTTATCGTACTATTCCTGGTCCATTTAAAATTGGTTTCAGCTTTTTTCTCTCCTTGATTATTTACTATACGGTAGACGTCTCGGTTATAGAAATTGATGGTACATATATTCTATTGGTTGTCAAAGAAGCAATGGTAGGTTTACTAGTTGGGTTAATAGCTTATATACTCCTATCAGCTATTCAAATTGCAGGTGGATTTATCGATTTCCAAATGGGTTTCGCTATTGCGAATGTAGTGGACCCCCAAACAGGTGCTCAGAGCCCTTTAATGGGGCAGTATTTCTATATTATTGCACTCTTATTTTTATTATCGGTCAATGGGCATCATTTATTAATAGATGGTATATATAATAGTTATCAATTTATCCCGATTGATGCATATATACCTTTTCAAAACGGCTCGATTGCTGATTTTGTCATTGATACATTTAACAAAATGTTTCTAATCGCATTTCAAATGGCTATTCCAATTGTAGGGTGTTTATTCCTAGTAGATGTTGCCTTAGGTATTATTGCCCGTACCGTTCCACAATTAAATGTTTTCGTTGTTGGATTGCCTCTTAAAATACTCGTTAGCTTTATGGCTATTTTCGTATTTTTAAGTCTCTATGTGTCCTTGATTAACCGGCTTTTTGAATCTATGTTTCAAGTCATGCGACAGCTAATGCAGTTATTTGGAGGTGCTTAAGTTGCAATTGCGGATGGATCTACAATTTTTCGCAGGTGAGAAAACGGAAAAAGCTACCCCGAAAAAAAGACAGGATGAACGAAAAAAAGGAAAGGTTGCTAAAAGCCAAGATATTAATACAGCCATTTTACTTTTATTCTCTTTTATTATACTAGTTGTTTTTGGCAGCTCTATGAAAAACGGGATGACTTCATTATATGAACACACGTTTACAGAATTCATTCATTGGGATGTAACTGAAGAAACAGTTCACCGGGTTTTTAGTGGAGCAACAATCGAAGCAGCCAAATTTCTTGCACCAATTATGATTATAGCCATTTTAGCAGGTCTTGCTTCTAATTTCATGCAGATTGGCTTTCTATTTACTACAGAGCCGTTAAAGTTAGACTTAAAGAAAATAGATCCCATTCAAGGAGCGAAAAGAATTTTTTCGGTCAGGGCATTGGTTGAGCTGGCAAAATCATTATTAAAAATCGCGTTTATCGGTGTTATAACATTTATGATTATATGGATTTTTAAAGACGACATGCTTATGCTTGCATTTAAAAATGCAGAAAATGCTCTTGGTTTCTTTGGACGGATCACCATTATTATGGGAGTAGCTGCAGCTATCGCACTTTTACTTTTATCGGTATTTGATTATGCGTATCAACGGTATGATTTTGAAAAAAATATGAAAATGTCTAAACAGGATATAAAAGATGAGTACAAAAATATGGAGGGTGACCCATTAATTAAATCTAAGATAAAAGAAAAACAAAAGCAAATGGCCACTCGTCGAATGATGAGTGAAGTTCCACAGGCCGACGTTGTGATAACAAATCCTACACATTTTGCCATTGCAATTAAGTATGATGAAAAAAAAGCAAGCGCCCCGTACATACTTGCGAAGGGTGTTGACCAAGTGGCATTAAAGATAAAAGAAGTTGCAAAGGCGAATGATGTCATTACAGTAGAGAATCGGCCACTTGCTCGCGCATTATACAGTGCAACGGATATAGGTGATGTAATTCCGGAAGATTTTTTCCAAGCTGTTGCAGAGATATTGGCCTATGTCTATAAATTAGAGAGAAAAGTTTAAGCAATAAGGAGAAATAATAATGAAAGCACGTGACTTATCTGTACTCTTAGGCGTTATATTAATCATAATCATGTTAATCATCCCATTACCGGGATGGTTATTAAGTGTACTCATTTTAAGTAATATATCGATAGCCTTGATTGTAATATTAGTGTCTATGAATACACAGGAAGCGTTACAGTTTTCTGTTTTTCCTACTCTCTTATTGCTATTAACTCTATTCAGACTTGGATTGAACGTTTCCACAACAAGATCCATTCTTTCAGAAGCACAGGCAGGTGGAGTTGTAGAAACATTTGGCTCATTCGTAATTGGTGGAAATCCACTGGTGGGCTTTGTCGTGTTTATAATCTTAGTCATCATTCAATTTTTAGTAATTACCAAGGGAGCAGAGCGCGTTTCTGAAGTATCTGCCCGTTTTACATTAGATGCAATGCCAGGTAAACAAATGAGTATTGATGCAGATTTAAATGCGGGTTTAATTTCAGAGCAACAAGCAAAAGAACGAAGAGAAAAAGTTGAGAATGAAGCAGATTTTCATGGTTCAATGGATGGGGCCAGTAAATTTGTAAAAGGGGACGCGATTGCTGGTATAATTATTGTTCTTATCAATATTGTCTTTGGTCTTATTATCGGTATGGTGCAAATGGATATGACCTTCCAGGAAGCGATTAACACATTTATGCGTTTGACCGTGGGAGACGGGCTTGTTAGCCAAATACCTGCATTGTTAATTTCTACTGCGACCGGCATAGTGGTTACCAGAACTGCAAGTACAGGCAACTTGGGAACCGAAGTTTCAGGTCAGTTACTCCAATATCCTAAACTTTTGTTCATAGCTGCTGGGACAATATTTTTACTTGGATTAACACCAATAAATTTCTTTTTGACGACATTGCTTGCTGGATTACTTGCGTTAAGTGGATATTTATTACTGCGTCAAACAGCAGAGCCTGATATCCCAGATCCGGAGGAAGAAGATTTAACAGAAAGCTCTTCAATGAAATCTTCAGAGAATGTAGTCAGCCTTTTAAATATGGACCCAATTGAATTTGAGTTTGGTTATGCGCTTATTCCTCTAGCAGACAGTAGCCAGGGTGGAGATCTGCTTGATCGAATAATAATGATTAGACGTCAGTTGGCTATAGAGCTCGGTATCGTCATTCCAGTTGTAAGGATTAGAGATAATATCCAACTGAACCCTAATGAATACAGACTAAAGATCAAGGGAAATGAAGTAGCAACAGGTGAATTGTTGCTGGATCATTATTTAGCAATGGCTCCGGATATAGAAGAAGATAATATGGAAGGAATTGCTACAAAAGAACCTGCATTTGGCCTTCCCGCAAAATGGATTACCGAAGAATATAAAGATGAGGCTGAGTTGTCGGGTTATACTGTTGTTGACCCTCCTTCAGTTGTTTCTACACATATAACAGAGATAATTAAGAAATATGCCTATATACTTTTGGGCAGAGAAGAAACAAAACAACTGATCGAGCATTTACGTGAAAGTTATCCGACATTGGCTGAAGAGGTAACTCCAGATCCACTAAGTGTTGGTGATGTACAAAAGGTTTTAAGCAAGTTACTTAAAGAAAATATTTCAATTCGTAATTTACCAGTGATTTTTGAATCATTAGCAGATTTTGCGAAACTAACAAATGATACAGAATTATTGGCTGAATATGTACGCCAAGCATTGTCTCCTCAAATTACGAAGCAATATGTGCATGAGGATATGTCTTTAAGGGTGATAACTGTTTCGGGAAAGATAGAAAAAATGATAGCAGAAAATATTCAGCAAACAGAGCATGGGAATTATTTGTCTCTAGATCCAGAAATGCAGCAAGAAATTATTAAAACCATACATCAGGAAGTGGAGAAACTTGCCATACAGGAGGAAACCGCAATTCTGTTATGCTCTCCAGCGATTAGAATGTATTTAAAGCAATTGGTGGAAAGGTTTTTACCGCAGGTGGTGGTACTTTCATATAATGAATTGGAGCCAACTGTGGAAGTACAAAGCGTGGGAGTTGTTAATATCGCATGAAGGTGAAAAAATATGTAGGACCAACGATGCCTGAAGTGATGAAAGAAATCAGAAAAGAACTAGGTTCAGATGCTGTTATATTAAATTCTAAAGAATTACGCCATGGTGGATTTCTTGGTTTATTTCAAAAAACAAAAATTGAAGTAGTAGCAGCCCTTGATCCTGACCCAGTATCGTCAAATCAAAAGCCCGCTATGGTTAAAGATAAACTTTTGCCTGCCAATGAAACACATGATAGGTTTCCATCAACTGATCACCAAGTATTAGATGAGATAAAACAATTGAAAAGTTTAATTCAGCTATCAGCAGAAGAGAAATACGATTATCCGGCAGATTTCCAGCTTGTATATCAGCATCTTTGTGACCAAGAGGTAGCTCCGCATTTAGCTGCTGAAATAATCCGTTCAGTGATTGATAAGTTAAAAGATGTCACATTGGTTGACTATAAGATGATAGTTAAAGAGACAAAAAATGAGATGAAAGAAAAGTTAAATGAACTTAATTTCTCCGGTCTCAGTTATGAATGCAAAGTTGTCTATTTTGTAGGACCAACTGGTGTCGGAAAAACAACAACACTTGCAAAGATTGCAGCTAACAGTATGCTGAAAGACCATAAGAAAGTTGCGTTTATCACTATGGATACATATCGAATTGCTGCTGTCGAGCAGTTAAGAACATATGCCCGAATTCTTGAAGTACCAATGGAGGTTGCATATTCCAAAAAGGAGTATTTGATTGCTTTAGAAAAATTTAAAAATTATGATCTTGTTCTTGTAGATACTGCCGGAAGGAATTTTAGAGATAAGAAGTATGTTAATGAAATAGAAGAGTTTACTTCGATCGCTATGCAATCAGAGATGTATTTGGTACTTGCTTTGACAGCCAAGTCAAGAGATTTAACTGAGATTTATGACCAATTCAATTCCCTGCCTATAAAAAATATCATTTTTACTAAAATGGATGAAACAACTCAGTTTGGAAGTATGCTTACCATTTCATTAGAAAAACAAATTGGGATTGGTTATATAACAAACGGACAGGATGTGCCGGAAGATTTACTTGAAGCCACTCCAGAGATAGTAACTGACTTTGTTTTTGGAAGAATCGTTAATGAATGATCAAGCAACCGAATTACGTAGACGCCTGAATAAAAGTAGAAACGGTCGGGAAGCAAAAACGATCTCAGTTATCAGTGGAAAAGGGGGAGTAGGGAAATCGAATGTAGCTTTGAATTTTTCCCTTGAACTTCTTATACAGAAAAAAAGTGTCTTGATTATAGACTTAGACATAGGGATGGGAAATATAAATATTTTACTTGGATTGGATCCTAGCAAATCCATTATTGATATGTTCAAAGAGCAATTATCAATTTTTGATATAATTGAACAGGGACCCTGTAACTTGTCCTATATTGCAGCCGGTTCCGGTTTATTAGATTTTTTTACCATGACTGAAAAAAATCGGGAATATTTTTACAAGCAATACACACAAGTAGCTTCCGAGTATGACTATATTATCTTTGATATGGGAGCAGGTGTGACAAGTGATAGTATTTTTTTCATGTTGGCCTCAGATGAATGTATATTGGTAACTACGCCGGAGCCTACTTCTATCACAGATGGATATAGTATAATTAAACATATTGTAGCTTATAAGTCTTATTTACCAATCTCTCTCATTATGAATCGCACACAGAGTGAGCGTGATGGGGAGAATGCCGCAGCAAAATTTTCAAAAGTTATTACCCAATTTTTAAATAAGCAAGTGAGAGTACTTGGAATTCTTCCTGAAGATAAACACGTTTCCAATGCAGTTAGGAGACAAACGCCTTATCTCCTTCTATATGAAAAAGCACCTGTTACAAAGGCGATTAAAAAAATAACAAAGACATATATAGAATGTGGTATAGAAAAGCATGACAAACAAAGTCGTTCATTTGTCCAAAAACTAAAACAACTGATACTAGAGAGGTAATTTACTATGAGTGTAATTCGAGTACTAATAGTTGACGATTCTGCTTTTATGCGCAAGGTTATTACAGATATTCTAGAAAGTGATGACAGAATTAGCGTTATTGGTACTGCTCGAAATGGTGAAGATGGCATTAAGAAAATAAACCAATTACAACCGGATGTAGTAACTTTAGATGTACAAATGCCAGTGATGGATGGGATGACAGCATTACAAGAAATTATGAAATACAGTCCTTTGCCTGTAATTATGCTATCAAGCCTTACGTCGGAGGGAACCAGTAAAACGATTGAAGCTATTTCTAATGGGGCAGTCGATTTTATAACAAAGCCTTCTGGGCCAATTTCCATGGATATGGATAAAGTACAAGCAGAATTGATTAAAAAGATAGTTACAGCAGCAGAAATAAAACTTCCTAAAGAAGGACAGTCTATTAGACAATCAAATATAGTGCCAAGAACACTACCTCGTAGAGATTATAAAACGATAGTTGCTATCGGAACATCTACTGGTGGTCCTCGGGCTTTACAGCATCTACTAACTCAATTACCGGGGAATTTGCCTGCTTCTATTCTAATTGTGCAGCATATGCCACCAGGTTTCACCAAATCATTGGCGGAGAGATTAAACTCTCTTTGTGCTATCCACGTAAAAGAAGCTGAAGATGGAGAAAGCTTGCGTGAAAGCACTGTTTATATAGCTCCTGGCAATTATCATATGAAAGTAAGTGGAACAAGAATTCAATTAACGCAAGATGAACCCCTCCATGGACACAGACCTGCTGTTGATGCATTATTCAACTCCCTTGCAAAGAACCGTCATTGTAATAAATTCGCAGTAATTCTTACAGGGATGGGGAGTGATGGCTCAAATGGCATTAAACATTTAAAACAAGAGGATCCAAATACTATCGTTATTTCAGAAGCTGAAGAGTCTGCTGTTGTGTATGGTATGCCATTTGCTGCAGTAAAAACAAAATTGGTAGATCATGTTATCCCTTTACAGCAAATGGGGCCAACTATTTCTACGTTAGTTATAGGTAATAAATAAGTAAAAAGTGCTCAACTAAAAATAAGGGAGTAATTATAATGGAAAATAAAACGCGTAAAATGATTGTTTTTCAATTAGACAATGAAGAGTATGCAGTATCTGTACAGCAAGTAGGACTAATAGAACGTATCACACCAATAACGAGAGTGCCTCAAACCGTTAACTTTGTAAAAGGGGTAATCAATCTTAGAGGAGTAGTGACCCCAATTATAGATCTCCGGATTCGATTTGGTTTATCTGAAGCTGAATTTACTGATCACTCTCGAATAATTATTATTAATATGGACGATAAAGAAGTAGGTCTAATTGTGGATGCTGCAAACGATGTAGTAGATATACCTGAGGAGACGATTGAACCTGCTCCCGAAGTAATTGGAGCAGTAGACATTGATTACATTGAAGGAGTAGCTAAATTGGAGCAAAGATTGATTATTCTTTTGGATCTTGAAAAAGTTTTATCTGCTGAGGAAGTTAATAACATACAGCCAGTAAAGGAATAGAAAAATGGATATATCTAAATTGACATCCGTACAAAAAGACGTACTTCGTGAAATAGGAAACATTGGAGCTGGTAATGCAGCTACCTCTATGTCTAAACTATTGGATAAAAAAGTTGATATGCAAGTACCTTCCGTTAATATTGTCAGCTACGATGAAATGATGGACTTAATTGGCGGACCGGAAGAATTAATTGTGGCTGTATTTTTTCGAATTCTGGGAGAGGCTCCGGGTTCCGTCTACCTAATTTTGTCAATAGAAGAGGCTGAATTATTAATTAATCAGATAACAGGAGACCAAAAGATAAGTTTACTAAGTGAAGAAGGGCCAGATGAATTAGCAATATCTGTAATTCAAGAAGCGGGAAATATATTAACGGGGTCCTATTTAACTGCTTTGTCTGATTTCACTTCTATAAACATGCAACCATCTATTCCGTTGCTAAGTATGGATATGGCAGGGGCTATTTTGACAGTAGGTTTACTGGAGATCTCACAGGTTACCGATTTTGCTATTGTTATTGATACTAAAATAAGTAACACGGATTCCCAAAGAGGGATACAGGGCAATTTCTTTTTACTTCCTGACCCAGAATCTTTCCACAAAATATTCTTAGCATTGGGAGTAAAGGACAATGAATGATGTTCAGACAGTAGTAAAAGTTGGTATTGCAGATTTAAATGCCATTATGGCACCTGATCTCATTAGAACAGCAGGTCTTGGCTCTTGTGTAGGTGTTGTAATGTATGATCAGACAAATCAAATAGCTGGTTTATCTCACATCTTATTGCCTGATTCCAGCTTGGCAAAACAAGAAAACATTAATAAATATAAATATGCTGATACAGCAATTCCTCTATTACTTGAAAAGATGCTCGAGTTAGGTGCAAGGAAATCGGCGGTTAAGGCCAAGATTGCAGGTGGGGCACAAATGTTTCAGTTTTCGTCAAATACAGACATTATGCGAATCGGTCCAAGAAATAGTGATGCCGTTATAGAAATGTTAAAAAAACTGAGAATACCAGTAATTGCTTCTGATATTGGAGGGAATTCAGGTAGGACAATTGAGTTTGATCCAACAACAAGTAAGTTAAAAATCCGCAAAGTGAATAAAGCAGAAATATACATCTGAACATTCTTGAATAGGCTGCAAGCATAAACAACTTCTAGGCAACTAAATGATATTTAAAGAAATTAGGCTTTCCTTATTTAAATATAAGCTGAAGGGGGAGCAGAAAATGACAGAATATAATTTATCTCATGAACAACAACTGTGGGATGACTGGTATAAACATAAATCAAATGCGACCGCAAACGAATTAATTCAACATTATACGTATCTTATCAGTTTCCATGTTGAACGAATCTCAAGTCATTTACCAAGCAATGTAAGTAAGGATGATATTAAAAGCTTTGCAACATTGGGGTTATACGATGCTTTAAACAAATTTGAGCCAGACAGAGATTTAAAATTCGATACGTATGCCTCTTTTCGAATACGTGGGTCCATTATGGATGGATTGAGGAAAGAAGATTGGTTACCAAGATCCTTAAGAGAAAAAACGAAAAAGATAGAACAGATCGCCCAGGAACTGGAACAATCACTCTATCGCAAACCTACTACGGAAGAGATTGCAAGTAAAATCGGTTTCACTGTTAAAGAGGTTGAAAATGTTTTAAGGGATTCCTTATTTTCAAATTTTCTTTCGATGGATGAAAACCCAAAGGATATGGAGAATGATAAGGAAAGAGCTGGTTATTCCCTTTCAGATGATACTACTATTACTCCTGAAAACAGCTTGCTCTTTAAGGAATTGAAGGAAGAGCTTGCGACTGGAATGAAGACACTTAATGAAAATGAACAACTGGTTATAAGTTTGTTTTACAATGATGAGCTAACACTAACAGAAATTGGTCAGGTACTAGGATTAACAACATCCAGAATTTCTCAAATACATAAGAGATCAATCCTAAAACTTAGAAGTACATTAAAAAAGTTGCATGCATTGGGTTAAGAGGTGTTAAGGAATGGAAGACATTTTGAAATATTTGTACCTAACTGTTTCGAAAGATAAAATGACGGTTGTACTTAACTGTAGGAAGTTGGCTCAACCTAATACTTTGTAGAAACCTCCCAAATTAGAAAATTGCTTGAGGAGCAACATATTAGTTATGGAATTCTTGAAGAAGCACTTCACTTATTTGATACTTCTATTTCAACCTGTAAGTTACCTATCACCTTAGCGGAAGGAACCCGACCACAAAACGGGGAAGATGGCGAGTTGGTTTACTATCATAACAGGAGTCGTGAAATTAACCGAACTGACAATTGGAATTTTCGCGATGTGATGCAGATACCTTCTGTCGAGGTTGGAGAAAAGCTGGCCACAATTAGCCCTCCAAGAGCTGGCATGGATGGCATGGATGTGTATGGTAACTCTATACCTGCTGAACCCGGCAAAGCCCCTATATGCAAAGCAGGTAAGAATGTAGTTTTTAAGAGTTTAGAACAAACCTACTACGCAGCAACCTTTGGACAGTTATGTGTAATAGATAAGGAAAAACAAGTACAGCCAATATTTGAAGTGCATGAAACGCTATCCTTGAAAGAAGGAAATCTTGATTTTACCGGTTCTATCCACATCCATGGGGATGTACCTTCAGGGTATCGAGTAAAAGCCAAAGGAGATATCACTATCTTTGGAATGGTAGAAGCTGCTACAATCATAGCAGATGGATCAATTACAATTTCGGAAGGTTTGGCAGGAATTGAAAAAGGTTTGTTAAAAGCAGGAGAAAATATTTATATTGGGTATATATAAATCAAGGGATTGTTCATGCAGGCAAGGATTTGTATGTTGAAAATTCCATACTGCACAGTGACATTACTGCGAGGGAGCAAATTTTTTGCCAGAGAGGTCATATTATTGGTGGAAGAATTATAGGAGGAGCTTCGATTGAGGTTCGTGATGCGGGCAATCGTATGAATACAAAAACAGAAATTGTACTTGGACTAAACTACCTTCTGGAAGAGAAGAAACAACAATTATTTAACACGAAGCAGGAATTGAACGAGAAGAAAGAGAAGCTATTAATATTAGGGAATGAATTAAAAGCAAGAGGTTATACAAATAATCCAAAGATACGTATTATGGAGTTAAAGCAGAAAAACTCTCTATTAATAGTTAACAAACAATTAGAAGATATCAATCAATTATTGCTGGAAATAGGATTTGAGGAAGACAAGAACAGAGAGGCATCTTTAGTTGTTCGGAATAATCTATATGCAAATGTTACTGTTGCCTTTGGAAAATACCAACGTACGATCGATGCAAATCAACACTATGTAAAAGTATCTTTAAAAGATAATGAGGTCAACATTCTTCCTTTATTTTAATGAAATGGGTGGAGAGACGATGAGCTGGAAATCGATAGAATTGCAGGTTGCATTACCAAGAACAATGGAAGCTGGTAAACTTCAGGACCAATTACACAAACAGCCCCAGCATACTCAACATTTATTGACAGAATCTCAATTAAAAAGGGAAGTAAAAAAGCAAACCCGTGTGAATAATACAGAACTACAAAGGAAAATAATGGGCAATAAGCATTCTCAAGAGAATCATCATAAGACCATGGAAGAAACAAGAAATGGTCATAGAGAAATAAATACTTTGGATAAGCATCCTTACTTAGGAACCAAAGTGGATTTTAAGGGATAGAAGGGATTTATATGGTTTCATTTTTACTATTTATTAGTTTTCTATTACATATATTAACGTTCATAATAATTTTTCAACTTATTAAGAAGATAAACACACTCCAACAAGTACAATCCCCCTCTGAGATAATGGACTTATTTGATACATATCTGGAAGAAATTAAAGCGGAAAATGAGTATTTACAAAAAACGTTGAACAATATTCCTGAAGAAAACAAACAAAAAAACACAGATGAGAAAGTATCTAATCTTCCACACTCAGACGAAACGGATCAACCATTCTATGCTCCGCATCAAGAAATGCCGGAAGATAAAATGGTGGCTTCATTACAGGCGAGAATCCTTCAATTATATCAAAACGGTTACACAGCAGAAGAAATAGCAAAACAATTGGACTGTGGTAAGACAGAAGCAGCATTAGTTATTAAATTACATGCAAAAAGTTAACAGTTACACTTGATTCTCATCAAACATTATGATATATTAATTTTTGGTGTAAATACTATGTTTATGTAGAATAAACATGTAATAAAAACACACGTTTAGTGATTTGTATATGTGGTGCCAGCTTTTAAGAGAGGGTATTTATACAAAAATGATCTTAACGGAGGAAAAAACCATTAGGAGGAAATTATTATGTCAGCAATTTCAATGAAACAGCTATTAGAAGCTGGTGTACATTTTGGACATCAGACTCGCCGCTGGAACCCGAAGATGAAGAAATATATCTTCACAGAACGTAACGGTATTTATATTATCGATTTACAAAAAACCGTTAAGAAGGTAGACGAGGCTTACAACTACGTAAAGGATATCGCTGCAAATGGCGGTACGGTTCTGTTTGTTGGTACAAAGAAACAGGCTCAGGACTCTGTACGTGATGAAGCTACTCGTTCAGGTATGTATTACGTGAATCAACGTTGGTTGGGTGGTACTCTTACTAACTTCCAAACAATCCGCAAGCGTATCCAACGTTTAAAAGATATTGAACGTATGGAAGAAGACGGAACTTTTGAAGTATTACCGAAAAAAGAAGTCGTTAACTTATTAAAAGAAAAAGATCGTTTGGTTAAGTTCTTGGGTGGTATTAAAGAAATGAACAAGCTTCCTGACGCATTGTTCGTAATTGACCCACGTAAAGAGCGTATTGCGATCGCTGAGGCACATAAATTAAATATTCCTATTATTGGAATCGTAGATACAAATTGTGATCCGGATGAAATTGATTATGTTATTCCAGCGAATGATGACGCTATTCGTGCAGTGAAACTTTTGACTTCAAAAATGGCAGATGCTATTTTAGAAGTGAAACAAGGCGAAGAGACAGAAGAAGTTCAGGCAGAAGAACCTGTTGCTGTTGCTGAGTCTGATTCTGATTCAAATCAAGAGTAATTATTAAAAGGTGGAGGGTGATAAGAGGATGAGAGCCTTTTATCACCTTTTTTACGAAGATTTCTTTTTAAAATTAGGATTATACACAAGGAGGATATACTATGGCTATTACTGCTAAAATGGTAAAAGAACTACGTGAAAAAACTGGTGCAGGTATGATGGATTGTAAGAAAGCTCTACAGGAAACGGATGGTAATCTGGATAAAGCTGTTGATTACTTGCGAGAAAAAGGAATTGCAAAAGCTGCTAAGAAGGCTGACCGTATTGCAGCTGAAGGCTCTACTTATATTGCAGTAGATGGCAACAGCGCAGTATTATTAGAAGTAAATTGTGAAACTGATTTTGTTACTAAAAATGAGCAATTTAAACAATTACTTTCTGAATTAGGAAGCCACATTGTTAAGCATCAGCCGGAAACAGTTGAAGAAGCTCTACAACAAAAGCTTCATGGTGAAGGAGAAACTGTTGAAACATACATCAATTCAGCTGTAGCTAAAATTGGTGAAAAAATTTCATTGCGTCGTTTTACTGTAATAAATAAAACGGATAACGATGTATTTGGTGAATACCTGCACATGGGTGGGCGTATTGGCGTACTAACATTGTTAGAAGGCTCAAATGATGACCAGGTAGCTAAAGATGTGGCAATGCACGTAGCTGCTGTAAACCCTCGTTATGTTTCTCGTGATGCTGTTTCTGAAGAAGAAGTAAATCATGAAAGAGAAGTATTAAAGACTCAAGCACTAAATGAAGGAAAACCAGAGAAAATTGTTGAGAAAATGGTAGAAGGCCGTCTTGGCAAATACTTTGAAGAAATTTGCTTGCTTGAACAGAGCTTTGTTAAAGATCCAGATCAAAAGGTTAAGAAGTATGTTGCTGATAAAGGCGCTGCCGTTAAAACATTTATTCGTTATGAAGTCGGAGAAGGCATGGAAAAACGTGAAGAGAACTTTGCTGATGAAGTAATGAGTCAAATTAAAAAATAATAGTATGAGATGAAATAGGGAGCACATGTTGTTCCCTATTTCTCCACATGTATGTATAAAGGGTTACTATTGCTTTTTCCTGTACAAAGATATACTTCAATAAAGAGCCCACAAAATACCATAAAAAATTATTCTATTCCTATGGAGGTTATTATGACAACAGCTCATTACCGTAGAATTGTTCTGAAATTAAGCGGAGAAGCTTTAAGTGGCAAACAAGGTTACGGAATCGAACCAGAAATTATTAACTCAATTGCAAACCAAGTGAAAGAAGTCGCAGAATTAGGCGTGGAAATTGCAATTGTTGTCGGTGGAGGTAATATTTGGAGAGGTAAAGTAGGAAGCGAAATGGGGATGGATCGGGCAACAGCTGATTATATGGGAATGCTTGCTACAATTATGAACTCACTAGCATTACAGGACGGCTTAGAAACAATTGGAATTCCTACTCGCGTTCAGACATCCATTGAAATGCGCCAGGTAGCTGAGCCTTACATACGTAGAAAAGCAATTCGTCACCTGGAGAAAAAGCGTGTGGTTATTTTTGCAGCAGGAACGGGAAACCCTTACTTTTCTACTGATACAACTGCAGCTTTGCGTGCGGCAGAGATTGAAGCAGAAGTAATCTTAATGGCTAAAAACAATGTGGATGGGGTCTATACAGACGACCCTAAAACAAATGAAAATGCCGAAAAATATGAAAATCTTTCTTATATGGAAATGTTGAATGAGGGATTAGGTGTAATGGATTCAACAGCTTCTACATTATGTATGGATAATAACATTCCGTTAATCGTTTTCTCTATAATGGAAGAGGGCAACATTAAAAAGGTTGTTCAAGGAGAAACGATCGGAACAACAATAAGGGGGAAATAATTTTGGATACAATTATGAACCAAACAAAAGATAAAATGAAACAAGCAGTACAGGCTTTTTCAAAGAACTTGGCAACGGTACGTGCTGGAAGAGCAAACCCGAGTTTACTGGATAGTGTTTATGTCGACTATTATGGTGCATCCACACCATTAAATCAACTTGCCTCTGTATCAGCTCCGGAAGCAAGATTGCTAGTCATCACACCATATGATAAATCAGCGATCTCAGAGGTTGAGAAAGCAATTCAAAAAGCTGATTTAGGACTCTCGCCTTCCAGTGATGGTAATGTTATCCGTATTAATATACCAGCTCTAACGGAAGAGAGAAGAAGAGATTTGGTTAAAGTTGTTGGTAAATTTGCTGAAGAGTCACGTGTGCAAATTAGAAACGTACGCCGTGATGCAAACGATCAATTGAAGAAGGAAAGTGACTTACCTGAGGACGACTTACGAAATGCCCAGGATGATGTTCAAAAACTTACCGATAAATTCATCGCAGAGGTTGACCAATTAGCTAAAGAAAAAGAAAAAGAAATTCTGGAAGTTTAAACATAAACCATGTAAAATAACATGTAGTAGCCCTCTTGTTTAAGGGGGCTTTTGTTTTTAGAACGAAAATCGTTATAATAAATAATGGTTTTAATGATATAATGTTGATTCATCCAAAATACTATAGTTGTAATATAATCTTTTTTTATTACATATTGATTATAATTATAAGAAAACATACGGAAAATCAACTGCATTCGGAGGACAAACTATGTCAATGAAACTTCCTTTTTTTAAAAATAAACAAGAAGAAACTTCTGCACATAATGATTTGGAAAATATACCAAATCATGTTGCTATCATTATGGACGGAAATGGCAGATGGGCAAAGAAACGTGCATTACCTCGCATAGCAGGTCACAAAGAAGGTGTCAATTCTGTTATTAAAATAGTTCGTGAAGCTTGTAAATTTAATGTCAAGATTCTCACTTTGTATGCTTTTTCAACAGAGAATTGGAAAAGACCTAAACCGGAAGTTGAATTCCTAATGAAGCTTCCAAAGGAATTCTTACATATTTACTTACCGGAACTTATGGAGAAAAACGTCCGAATCGAAACAATTGGCGATTTTGACGCACTACCTGAACATACAAAAGAAGCAGTTCAATACGCAAAAGATAAAACTGCTGATAATAATGGATTAATCCTAAACTTTGCTTTAAACTATGGTAGTAGATATGAAATAATGCAGGCAATTAAACAAATTTTGTCAGATGTCGATACGAATAAAATTAATGTCGATAAATTAGATGAAAGTAGTTTCTCCAACTATTTATATACAAAGGACTTTTGCGATCCAGATTTGTTAATCCGTACTAGTGGTGAACAACGTTTAAGTAATTTCTTGTTGTGGCAACTGGCTTATACGGAATTTTGGTTCACCGATGTCCTATGGCCTGATTTTAATGAGGAAATTTTTCAACAGGCACTCCGGGATTATCAGCAACGCAAGAGACGTTATGGAGGTTTATAGGTGATGGGTATATGAAACAACGAATTATTACCGCAGTTCTCGCATTATTTATCTTTTTGCCATTTGTATTAATTGGTGATTTGCCTTTTACTATTTTGGTTTATGTAATGGCAACAATTGGTTTATTTGAATTAATGCGAATGCGGAAGATTGCAAAGTATTCATTAGCCTCAATTCTAGGAATCGCGTTATTATGGCTTGTTTTAATGCCAGTAGAAGCTGATTTGCTTTTTGGGAGATTTCTAAAATCAGAGGTTATTATGCTTGCTGTAATGTTTTTATTGGCATATACAGTATTAGTTAAAAATAAGTTTAATTTTGACCATGCTGGCTTTATTCTACTTTCAACTATTTATGTTGGTATGGGGTTTTTCTTCCTAATTGAAACAAGGAATAGTGAATTAAATGGATTGACTATGATTCTTTATGTTTTTCTGATTATCTGGGCAACAGATACAGGAGCTTATTTTTTTGGAAAAGCTCTCGGAAAAAGAAAGCTATGGCCTGAGATCAGTCCTAACAAAACAGTTGAAGGAGCTATAGGTGGTATACTATTAGCATGTTTAGTAGGTATCATTTTTCAGTTAATCTCTCCAATCGCACCCTCTGTACCTGCAATTATAGGTGTAACGGTATTGGCTTCTGTATTTGGACAAATTGGAGATTTGGTTGAGTCAGCTTTTAAACGTTATTATGGAGTGAAGGATTCTGGTAATCTTTTGCCAGGGCATGGTGGAATATTGGATCGATTTGACAGCATGCTTTTTGTTTTACCTATATTACACTTCATCGGTTTTATTCACTAAAAAAGAAATCTCCAATCCAATTCAATTTATGAATAAAGGAAGGTGCTTTATTTGAATACAGTTATAGCTTTTATCTTCATGTTTGGACTTTTGGTTTTTATCCATGAATGGGGCCATCTCATTTTCGCTAAAAGAGCAGGAATGCTGGCAAGAGAATTTGCGATTGGTTTTGGGCCCAAAATATTTGCCTTCACAAGAAATGAAACAGTCTATACCATTCGTTTATTACCCATTGGTGGGTACGTTAGAGTAGCAGGAGAAGACCCGGAAATTGTTGAGTTAAAACCAGGGCACCATATTGGACTGGAATTCAATCAAGAAGGAAAAGTAAACAAAATAATTGTGAATAATAAGTCTAAACATCCAAATGCTCAAGTTATCGAAGTAGAGCATGCAGATCTGGATCATGCACTCCGCATTGATGGATATGAAATTGATGAAGATGACCAAAAGCTAAGCTTTGATGTGGATCCAAAGGCAATGTTTATCATGGATGAAAAAGCAACTCAAATAGCGCCGTTTGATCGACAATTTGCATCAAAAAGTGTCGGCAAGAGAGCAATGCAGCTTTTTGCAGGGCCGATGATGAACTTTATTCTTGCGCTTTTTATATTCTTTATCTTAGGAATTATTCAGGGCGCTCCAGTAGATGAAGCTAGAGTAAATAAAATTCAGCCTGATAGCCCAGCTGCAGAAGCAGGACTGCAAGATAATGATGAAATTATTAAGATAGAAAATAATTCTATTTCTACTTGGGAAGAGTTCACTTCCATCGTGCGGGAAAATCCAGGTCAAGAACTTGATATGATTGTTAAACGCGACGGGGAACAGATTCCAGTAACGGTCGTGCCTGACGAAGTTAAATTAGAAGGTCAGGAACAGTCTATTGGACAAATAGGTGTATACCAAGCATTTGAAAAATCCTTTATCGGTACTATAAAATATGGTTTTGAACAGACATATGATACCACTAAATTGATTTTAACTAATTTATTTATGCTGATCAGTGGCCAACTATCTATAGAAATGCTATCGGGTCCTGTTGGGATTTATGATGTTACAGACCAGGTTGTCCAGACAGGTTTCACCAATTTCCTTATGTGGACCGCGATGCTGAGCATAAACCTTGGGATTGTAAATCTGGTCCCATTACCAGCTCTCGACGGAGGACGTTTACTATTTGTTGGGATAGAAGCAGTTCGTGGCAAACCGATTTCACCGGAAAAAGAAGGAATATTCCACTTTGTTGGGTTTGCATTTCTCATGCTATTAATGATCATCGTCACATGGAATGATATCCAGAGATTATTTTTATAAATAATAGTTAACGACTAGTTTTATATTAATTAAATTAACAGGAGAATCTTTGTTGCAACTGACAACAGAGATTCTCCATAAAACGTTTATAGAGGGTATGAGGAGGACTACAAATGGATCTATCTAAGAGTGAAAAAATGAATTTATTGTTAAAGCAATTACAAATACCTTCAGAACATATCCAAAATTATTTCGATGGAAGTTACCTAGAAAAATTAGAGGTATATAAAAAGACAAAAATATGGCATTTCCATATTTATATAGAAAATGTTTTGCCATTGGAGATACATGAACTTTTCTTAAATGCGTTAAAAGAATCGTTTCAACAGGTAGCGTCAGTGGAACTAACCATCCAAACTGGCAACAGTACCTGTGTCAACGAAACAGTTTGTGGGTACTGGCAACGTTTTATTCATTCTATTAATAATTTATCCCCAGCGTATAAAGATTTGGTCTACAATCAAACCCCTGTTATTCAAAATAATAAACTATTGCTGACGGCCAGGAATGAAGCAGAAGGAACTGCATTAAAGAAACGTTTGGAAGACAGCTTTAAAAAGTACTGCCAAAAAGTCGGTCTTTCCTTTTACTCTATTGAAACAATAATCAAGACAGAAGAAGCAGATATTCAGGCATTTAAAGAGCAAAAAGCCTTGGAAGATCAGCAGTTAATCCAAAAGACTGTTCAGGAAAAAGAAAAACGAGAACAAGCAAAACCTAATCATGAGAACAAACCATTAATGCTTGGGTATAAAATACAAGACGAAGCTATTCAAATGGAAGATATTCAAGATGAAGAACGTCGAGTAACTGTCCAAGGATATATTTTCTCAGCAGAAATTCGTAAGTTACGTTCTGGTCGAAGTCTATTAATAATCAAAGCAACGGATTACACTGATTCCCTGCAAATAAAGATGTTCTCTAAAGGTGATGAGGATGCAGAAAAATTTGAAACAGTTAAAAAGGGAATGTGGATAAAAGCACGTGGAAGCATCCAAACAGATATGTATACAAATGAGTTAGCTATGATGGCAAATGATATCCATGAAGTAAAAGTGGAAGATAGAAAGGACACTGCTCCTAAAGATGAAAAGCGTGTTGAATTGCATGCTCATACGACGATGAGCCAAATGGATGCTGTGGTCTCCCCTGAAACTCTTGTTACTCAGGCGGCAAAATGGGGCCATAAAGCCATCGCAATTACTGATCATGCTGGCGTTCAAGGTTTTCCTGATGCACATGCAGCCGGCAAAAAAAATAATATTAAAGTATTATATGGTGTAGAGGTAAATCTGGTTGATGATGGTGTACCAATAGCATATAACGAGATGGATATTGACTTGGGTAATGCAACATATGTCGTATTTGACGTTGAAACTACCGGTCTTTCAGCAGTATATGATACGATCATCGAACTTGCCGGTGTGAAAATTCATCAGGGAGAAATTGTTGATCGTTTTGAGTCATTTGCAAATCCGCACCATCCTTTATCTCAAACAACAACAGACCTTACCGGAATTACAGACGAGATGGTAATGAATGCCCCGGAAGTTAGTGAGGTTTTAAAGGACTTTCGGGAATGGATGGGAGACTGCATACTAGTAGCTCATAATGCTAGCTTTGATATGGGTTTTCTTAACCAAGGCTTTGAAAAAATAAACTTTCCAAAAGCGGATAATGCTGTAATTGATACATTGGAATTAGCCAGGTTTTTATTCCCTGAATTAAAAAACCATCGACTTAATACGCTGTGTAAGCATTTGGATATTGAGTTAACACAACACCATAGAGCTATTTATGATGCAGAAGCAACAGGTTATTTGTTTTGGAAATTAGTACAACGGTTAGTAGAAAAAGAAATTCTAAATCATAAACAATTGAATAACCATATGGGAGAAGGAAATGCCTATCAGCGTTCAAGACCTTTTCACTGTACATTGCTTGCGAAAACACAAGAGGGATTAAAGAATTTATACAAGCTCGTTTCACATGCACACATTGACTACTTTTATCGTGTACCTCGGATTCCAAGATCGCTACTATTAAAATTACGAGAAGGCATATTGGTTGGTTCAGGTTGTGATAAAGGAGAAGTCTTTGAAACAATGATGCAGAAATCTGCGGAGGAAGCGGAGAAGGTTGCTGAGTTTTATGATTACATTGAAGTTCAACCTCCTGCAAACTATAGCCATTTAATTGAAAAGGATTTAGTCCAAAATGAAGCGCAAATTTTGGACATAATAAATAAACTAATTAAACTTGGCGAACGGATGAATAAAAAAGTGGTCGCAACTGGTAATGTACACTATATAGATAACCATGATAAATTGTACCGTCAAATTTTAATTTCTTCTCAAGCAGGTAATCCGCTGAATCGACAAACATTGCCTGACACTCCTTTTCGAACAACTAATGAAATGCTGGAGGCTTTTCAATTTTTAGGTAATGACAAAGCAAAAGAAATTATTATTGATAATACAAACGAATTAGCAGAGGAAATAGAGGAGATATCACCGGTTAAGGATGGATTATACACTCCTACCATTCAGGGAGCGGATCAGGATATTCGTGATTTATGCTATAGTCGTGCGAAGAAAATATACGGAGAACCAGTACCACAGCTTGTAGTTGACCGCTTGGAAAAAGAGTTGGAAAGTATTATAGGTCATGGTTTTGCTGTCATTTACTTAATTTCACATAAGTTAGTGAAAAAGTCCTTGGATGATGGTTACTTAGTCGGTTCAAGGGGTTCTGTTGGGTCTTCATTTGTAGCAACCATGACAGAAATCACTGAAGTGAACCCTTTGCCGCCTCACTATGTTTGCCTAGAATGCCATCATCATGAGTTTATAACAGATGGGTCGGTTGGTAGCGGGTTTGATTTATCTGATAAGGTGTGCCCAGAATGCAATAAACCTCTTACGAAAGACGGACAGGATATTCCATTTGAAACATTCTTAGGGTTTAAGGGAGACAAGGTACCCGATATTGACTTGAACTTCTCGGGAACCTATCAACCAAGAGCTCATAATTACACCAAGGAACTATTTGGTGAAGATAATGTTTATCGTGCCGGTACAATAGGGACTATCGCTGAGAAAACGGCATACGGTTATGTGAAAGGCTATGCATCAGACAAGCAACTCGTTTATAAGAATGCTGAGGTTGACAGACTTGTTCAAGGTTGTACTGGGGTAAAACGTACAACAGGTCAGCATCCAGGTGGTATTATTGTTGTACCTGATGATAAAGAAATATTTGACTTTACACCAATCCAATTTCCTGCTGATGATAAGAAAAGTGAATGGAAAACAACTCATTTTGATTTTCATTCGATTCATGATAATTTGTTAAAATTGGATATACTAGGTCATGATGACCCAACTGTTATTCGTATGCTTCAGGATTTAAGTGGAATTGACCCAAAAACAATACCTACGGATGATGAAGAGGTTATGAAAATATTTTCAGGAACAGAATCTCTTGGTGTAACACCAGAGCAAATAAATTGTAAAACGGGGACTTTAGGGGTGCCGGAATTTGGAACGAAATTTGTCCGTCAAATGCTTGAAGATACAAAACCTAATACCTTTGCCGAGTTGGTAATTATATCCGGGCTGTCACATGGAACAGATGTATGGCTTGGTAATGCACAAGAATTAATAAATGATGGAATTTGTCAGCTTCCCGATGTTATTGGGTGTCGTGATGATATTATGGTATACCTTATGCACAAAGGGTTGGAAGCATCACTTGCATTTAAAATAATGGAGTTTGTGCGTAAGGGAAAAGGGCTGCAGGATGAATGGATAACGGAAATGAAAAAACACGGTGTACCAGATTGGTATATCGAATCATGTAAAAAGATTAAATATATGTTTCCTAAGGCACATGCTGCAGCATATGTATTAATGGCTGTAAGGATTGCTTATTTTAAAGTCCATCACCCAATCTATTTTTATGCAGCGTATTTTACAGTGCGTGCAGATGATTTTGAATTAGATACAATGATAAAAGGATCTTCAGCAATTAGAAAGCGAATGGAAGAGATTTACGCAAAAGGGAACGATGCTTCTCCTAAAGAGAAAAACTTGTTAACCGTATTAGAAATCTCTTTAGAAATGTGCGAAAGAGGATATGGCTTCAATAAAGTGGACCTTTACAAGTCAAGCGCGACTGAATTTATAGTTGAAGAGGACCGTTTATTGCCTCCTTTTAATGCTGTGGATGGCCTCGGCACAAATGCCGCATTAAGTATAGTGAAAGCTAGAGAAGAAGGAGAATTTTTATCCAAAGAAGATCTTCGGGAACGAAGTAGAATATCAAAAACCGTACTGGAATATTTGGATAATCACGGTTGTTTGGAAGGAATGGCTGAAAAGAATCAATTGTCTCTCTTTTAAGCTATCATAGAAGCTTGTGCTGTTATAGAATATTAGATCGAAATAATGAGCTGCTTGTTAAAATCCAGACATTTATGCCTATCCCCTCCTTTTCACAAGTGAAAATAGTATTGAAATTATGATATAATACTCGATGAACTTATATAATATCTTATATTCCAGATTGAGTAACAAACATAGAAAGGTGGGAACATAATGAGTCTTGATCTAGTTTACACAGATGGGCAGGATATTAAAGGATTTTTATCAGAGAATAAATCTATGTTTGAAGAAGTTTTGTTGCAGCATGCAGCGAATGTTCGCGATAAAATTGAAGAAATTAAACTTGTAGGTAATATAAACCTCTTGGGCAATGCAGTTAAGCTTGTCTTGATGGTTGTAGAAGAAAGGCGTGAAGATGTTATAGCTTTTGGAAATCAGGAAGGTATTGCCTGGGCAAAAACATCTTTAACTCTTTCTTTCAAATTGGAGTGGGTACAAGCAATCCGGAAGACTCTGTGGGAATTTCTATATGAATACGATCATTTTACAGAAGATCAGGCAGATAGAGAACGTTTTTTTTCTATGGAAAATAAGGTCAATGAACTAATTGATGAGTTTTTTAAAGGATTCTTTATTAGTTATTCTGAATATAAGGATAAACTTATTGAACAACAGACAAAGCTTGTTGAAAATTTATCTGTTCCGATCATACCTGTGTCTCCAAATATTAGTATATTGCCTCTCATCGGGACAATAGATTCTTACCGTGCCTCAATTATAGAGGAAAAGGTCCTTTTTGAGATTGGTAATAAGAGAGTAGAGATATTAATTTTGGACTTGTCAGGTATAGCAGAGATGGACCATGAAGCCATCCAGAACTTCCTGAAGCTGCTTGATGGTGTTAACATGATGGGCTGTCGTACTGTAATTACTGGATTAAGTCCAAAGATTGTACGCGAAATAGTAAATATGGATATCACTTTTGGTCAGAAGGCTGAAACAAAAGGAACATTGGAACAGGCCATGCAGGACTATATGAAATTATTTGATGCTCCCAAGTCAGATATCCAGCCAGATGTTTAGTCTTTCTGTTAACCGGAAATACTATTTATACCCACTTTCTTGCAAGAGATTCTCCCTTATGATATAATTTTTTTGGTAAGAAATGATACGAACGGTTAAAAGAGTGGGTGATCACCCACTCTTTCTTCATACTTCCAGCTGACTCTTGAGTTAAAACTTCCCTCCCTTGCCACAAACTGCCGGCAGGGGTTTTATATTGATTCACGGAATGCTCAAATGAAAAATAGTATGATGGTTCATAATAAGGGTTAATTACAATTCAGTAAAGGAGGATGAGACGTGAGTTCACAAGTAATTAAAACAACAGAAGAGTTGCTTCACCCCATTCTAGAACATAAAGGGCTTGAATTAGTTGACATTGAATATGTTAAAGAAGGAAAAAATTGGTTTCTTCGAATATATATTGATAAACCTGGAGGAATTGATATAACTGAATGTGGGGATGTATCTGAAGAGCTTAGTGAGAAGCTTGACCAGCAAGATCCTATTAAAGAGGCATATTTCCTAGAAGTCTCTTCACCTGGAGTGGAACGTCCTTTAAAAACGAAAGATGACTTTAGTAGTAACTTAAATAAGAACATCTATGTGAAATTATACGAGCCCATCGAAGGTGAAAAGGAATATGAAGGTATTTTAAAAGATTTCACGAATAATATCTTAAGCTTGGAAATCAAAGTAAAGACCAAAAGTAAACAAATTGAAATACCATATGACAAGATAGCGAAAGCAAGAATAGCTGTTACGTTTTAAAGGGGGAAAATAAAAGTGGCAAATCAGTTGTTTGACGCGATTGATTATTTAGCAAAAGAAAAAGGAATTGACAAAGATATTCTAATGGAAGCATTGGAAGCTGCTTTGATCTCTGCCTATAAGAAAAATTTTAAGTCAGCTACAAACGTAAGAGTAGAACTTAATGAGCAAACTGGTAAAATGGGTGTCTTTTCAAGAAAAACTGTTGTAGAAGAAATTGAAGATTCACAAGAAGAGATTTCCTTGGAAGAAGCCAAGGAAATAAACCCTAATTATGATTTGGAAGATATTGTAGAGGTGGAAGTTACACCTAAGGATTTTGGTCGGATAGCTGCCCAAGCTGCGAAACAAGTAGTTACTCAGCGGGTGAGGGAAGCTGAAAGAGGAGTTATTTTCTCTGAGTATTCTGACCGCGAAGAAGATGTGATGACTGGAATTATCCAAAGAAAAGATCCACGATTTGTCTATGTCAACTTGGGTAAAATTGAAGCAAAACTGGCTGAAGCAGAGCAAATGCCTACAGAAGAATACCATGTACATGACCGTCTGAAAGTTTTTGTTACAAAGGTGGAAAATACGAGTAAAGGACCTCAAATTTATATTTCCAGATCTCACCCAGGGCTCCTAAAGCGACTATTTGAAATGGAAGTACCAGAAATTTATGATGGTATTGTAGAAATTAAATCTGTGGCAAGAGAAGCTGGTGATCGTTCTAAGATCTCCGTCTATGCTCCTGATCCGGAAATAGATCCTGTGGGGTCATGTGTTGGACAAAAAGGACAACGGGTGCAGGCGATTGTGAACGAATTAAAGGGTGAAAAAATTGATGTGGTAGAATGGTCAGAGGACCCAGTAGTCTATGTATCAAATGCACTTAGCCCTTCTAAGGTTGTTCGTGTGCTTGTCAATGAAGAGGAAAAAGCTACGACTGTAATTGTTCCTGATTATCAGCTTTCATTGGCCATTGGTAAACGAGGGCAAAATGCCAGACTTGCTGCAAAGCTCACTGGTTGGAAAATTGATATTAAGAGCGAATCTGAAGCAAGAGAAGAAGGTCTCTTGGAGGAAACCGAAGAATTAAATGCCGAAGAAGATTTGTTTGATTTTAGTGATGATGAATAAAGCTATAAATTTATAGAGTAACTGACCAGGTTTTCCTGATTAGAGGGAGGCTTCCAAATGAATAAGAAACGAAAAGTACCAGAAAGAAAATGCGTAGTTACGAACGAAACAAAACCAAAAAAAGATTTGATAAGAATAGTACGTAATAAAGAAGGCGAGGTTTTTGTAGACCCATCAGGTAAGAAGAATGGGCGCGGAGCCTATTTGAGTCTGGATATTAATGTTATAGAGAAAGCTGAGAAATCCAATATTCTTAATCGCCAATTGAATGCGGAAGTATCATCAACCATTTATGAAGAATTAAAACAACTTGCAGAGGGTAATTCCAATGCAGAATAGCTATTTAAATATGGTTGGTTTGGCTTATCGAGCCAGAAAGTGTTCCTTAGGCGAAGAGACCATTGTTAAAGATATTCAGCAAAAGAAGGCGAAATTAGTACTAGTGGCAAGTGATATTGGGCCACAGACGAAGAAAAAAATTACAGATAAGTGCAAGACATATAAGGTACCATTTGAAATAGTAGATGATAGAGAAACATTATCACATGCTATTGGAAAATCCCAGAGAGTGGCCATTGCTATATTAGATGCAGGGTTTGCTGAGAAGATTAAGTCTTTACTCGGGTAACTAAATTCGGGGGTGAACGTATGAGTAAAATGCGTGTATATGAATATGCTAAACAAAATAATACGTCAAGTAAAAATGTAATTAATTATCTAAAAGAAATGGATGTGGAGGTATCCAATCATATGTCTACTATTTCCACAGATACCATTAACAAGTTAGATAAGAAATTTAAATCTACACCACAAAAAAGTGATAGCAAGGCAGATTCAAAGCAATCTGGCGAAACTAAAAAGAATGATACTAAACCAAACCCAGGTGGGAAACAGGTGAATAAACCAAATAACTTCAAGAAACAAGATAATAAGAGAAACAATAGACATAATAATAAGAATCAAAGAAATAATAAAGGAAATAAGCAGGAATTTAAGCAACAACCTGTGAAAAAAGAGACACCAGAAAAGATCACATACAGTGGTGTGCTTACTGTAAGTGAACTAGCAGGGAAGCTAAACAAAGAAGCTTCTGAAATCATCAAAAAATTAATGTTCCTTGGTGTAATGGCTACTAAAAATCAAGATTTAGATGATGATGCGATCGAGTTAATCTGTGCCGAATTCAATGTAGAAGTAGAAAAGGAAATCGTTTTAGAGGATACTGACTTCGACAAATATATATCTGAAGAAAATGAAGCTGATCTGCTTGAAAGACCAGCAGTTGTTACAATCATGGGACATGTGGATCACGGAAAAACAACATTATTGGACGCTATCCGTCATACAAAGGTGACTGCCGGAGAAGCTGGTGGTATTACACAGCATATCGGGGCATATCAAGTAGAAAATGATGGTAAAAAGATTACTTTCCTTGACACACCTGGTCACGCGGCTTTTACAAGCATGCGGTCTCGGGGTGCTCAAGTTACAGATGTAGCGATTCTTGTAGTCGCAGCAGACGATGGAGTTATGCCTCAGACTATTGAAGCAATCAACCATGCTAAAGCTGCTGAGGTACCTATCATTGTAGCTGTTAATAAAATGGATAAAGAAGGAGCAAATCCTGATCGCGTGATGCAGGAATTAACGGAATATCAATTGATCCCGGAAGACTGGGGCGGAGATACTATTTTCGTTAACCTTACTGCAATCAAAGGTGAAGGAATTGACGATTTGCTCGAGATGATCGTACTTGTTTCCGAAGTAGAGGAACTGAAAGCTAATCCAAAAAGTGAAGCATTCGGAACAGTGATTGATGCTCAGTTGGATAAAGGCCGAGGCTCCGTAGCTACATTGCTTGTCCAGAATGGAACTCTTCATGTGGGTGACTCTATCGTTGTAGGTCATACTCACGGTCGTGTCCGGGCAATGGTAAATGATTTGGGTAAACGTGTACAGGAAGCTGGACCATCTACACCTGTTGAAATAACAGGGCTAAATGAGGTTCCACAAGCCGGCGATCAATTTCTTGTGTTTAGGGATGAGAAAAAGGCACGTCAGATTGGTGAAGCTCGACAACAAAAACAAATTCAAGAAAATCGAAGTGAACAAACGAAAGTTAGTTTAGATGATTTATTTGAACAAATTAAACAGGGCGATATGAAAGAAATAAATATTATAATAAAAGCAGATGTTCAAGGTTCTGCAGAAGCACTTGCTTCATCCCTACAAAAAATTGATGTGGAAGGTGTCAACATTAAAATCATCCACACTGGTGTAGGGGCAATTACGGAATCTGATATTATTCTTGCTTCCGCATCTAATGCAATTGTTATAGGGTTTAATGTGCGTCCAGATGTGAATGCGAAGAAAGCTGCAGAATCAGAAAAAGTAGATGTTCGCTTACACCGGGTTATTTACAAAGCAATAGAGGAAATTGAAGCAGCGATGAAAGGTATGCTTGATCCGGAATTTGAAGAAAAAATTATTGGGCAAGCAGAGGTTCGTGAGACCTTCAAAGTCTCCAAAATCGGTACGATTGCTGGAAGTTATGTAACCGATGGTAAATTAACCAGATCGTCAGGAGTTAGAGTGATTCGTGATGGAGTAGTTCAATTTGAAGGTGAAATTGATACTTTAAAACGTTTCAAAGATGATGTGAAGGAAGTTGCGCAAAATTATGAGTGTGGAATTACTATTAAAAACTTTAATGACATTAAAGAAGGCGATGTAATAGAAGCATTCATAATGGAGGAAATTGAGCGCAAATGATTTTGTTTGCAGAGATCGAATGTATGATGTATGAAGGACATTCATTGAAGCAAAAAAGATCCATACTCAAACGCCTCATGGCAAGACTCCAAAAAGATCTCAATGTAGCAGTAACGGAGTTGGATTACCACGATCTTTGGCAACGTACCAAAATAGGTATTGTGACAATATCGAATGATTTAACTCATTCGGAAAAGGTGATTCAGGAAGCATTGCGCATAATTGATGATTATCCTGAACTGGAGCGAACCATAACAAACATGGAACGTATGTAACCAGATTGTTATTAGATAGGTATCTTTTGTTATAAATCGAGGTGAAGACATAATGGCTGACTTACGAGCAAATAGAGTTGCAGAGCAAATGAAAAAAGAATTGGGAGAAATACTGACCCGTAAGATAAAAGATCCAAGGATTGGGTTTGTCACAGTAACTGATGTGGAGGTCACCGGGGATTTACAACAGGCAAAGGTTTTTATTTCTGTTTTAGGTGACGAAAAGCAAAAGCAAGATACATTATTGGGGCTTGCAAAAGCGAAAGGGTTTATGCGCTCTGAAATTGGGCAGCGAATTCGCTTGAGAAAAACACCTGAGCTTATATTTGAGTTTGATGAAGCATTTGAATATGGAAATCGGATTGAGACAATACTTCGAGATTTAAACAAATAGTCTGACCGGAAAATCTGACTTATATTGAGTCAGATTTTTTTCCATCCAAACTTTTAGATAGTGGAGGATGAGCATGAATGAACGGTATTTTGCCATTATGGAAACCGAAGGGTCTAACTTCTCATGATTGTGTTGTCAAAGTAAGGAAGTTATTTAAAACAAAAAAAGTTGGACATACAGGGACACTTGATCCAGAAGTAGAGGGAGTGCTACCTATTTGCATAGGTGAAGCAACAAAAATTGTTCCATTTTTAACTGACACAAAAAAAACGTACGTTGCAGATGTTAGCCTTGGTATGTCAACAGATACGGAAGACTCACATGGGCAGCCATTAGAGATGATGGAGGTTGATCAATTACCTTCAGATGAAGAGATAAATCTTGCACTACAAGCCTTTAAGGGATGCATAACTCAAGTGCCACCAATGTATTCTGCAGTAAAAGTAAACGGAAAAAAGTTATATGAATATGCTCGAGAGGGTATTGAAGTCGAACGGCCCAGAAGAGAAGTATATATCTATGGAATTCAATACTTAGCTTCAAATCCAGAAAGCAAAACATTTAAAATAGAAGTGGAATGTTCAAAGGGTACTTACATTCGTACACTAAGTGTGGATATAGGAAAAAAATTAGGATTCCCAGCGCACATGGCTGACTTAACTAGACTAAGAACCGGAGCTTTTTCAAAGAAAAATAGTGTAACTTTTGCTATGATAGAAAAAGCGGTAGAGGATCAAGAACAACATAAGCTTCTAAATCCGATTCTATGTGGTATACAGCATCTCGATGTGCTGAACGTAGACAAGGAAACAAGGAACAAAGTAAAAAATGGACAAAAGCTTCCATTTGAACAGAGCATGAATACAGATCCTTTCGCCGTTCTTTTTGAAGAGGAATTATTAGCTATTTATCAAATACATCCAGACAAACCTGATCAACTCAAACCAGTACGGGTTTTTCAAGGATAAAGAAGTGCAGGTGAGAAAACGATGAAAGTAATTGAATTAACATATCCTCATACATTCATAAGAGACCAACAACCAGCATCAGTTAGCGCGATTGGCTTTTTCGATGGCATACATAAAGGACATCAAAAAGTAATTAATACTGCTGTTTCTATAGCTGAAAAGGAAAAAATAGACAGCGCAGTTATCACCTTTCATCCCCATCCGTCCGTTGTATTAAACAAGAAGGTACAGCATGTGAAATACATTACACCTTTACAACAAAAGAAGAAAATCTTGAAGGACTTGGGTGTAGATATTCTGTATGTTATTAAGTTTAACAAAGATTTGGCCGCATTATCTCCTCAGACCTTTATAGACCATTTTATTAAAGGATTGAATGTAAAACATTTGGTAGCTGGGTTTGACTTTTCTTATGGGCATAAAGGAGAAGGAAATATGGATACCATTCGTGCACATGCAGATAATGAATTCGCTGTTACCACAATTACTAAGGTGGAACTGGGTGAGGAAAAGGTTAGTTCAACTAGAATTAGGGAACTATTGCAAACAGGGGATGTAGCAGAAGCGCGCAACTTGCTTGGTAGACCTTTAGCAGCTAAAGGTACTGTAATAAGAGGAGATCAAAGAGGCAGAACGATAGGCTATCCTACTGCAAATATGGAGATAGATTCTGATACAATTTTACCAAAAAATGGGGTATATGCAGTTAAAGTAGTAATTGGCGAGTCGCAATATTATGGTATGGCCAATCTTGGAGTGAAACCTACTTTCACCCCAGAAGAGGTTAAGCCCTCTGTTGAAGTAAATATTTTTGATTTCCGCGAAGACATCTATGGTGAAACAATATTCATTGATTGGTATCGCTTTATCAGGGACGAAGTAAAATTTAGTAATGTAGAGGCTTTAGTTAAGCAAATTGGTGAAGATGAAAGAGAAATTCGGGACTATTTTGAGATAAAGTAGAATGTTATTCATTTTTTTCTTGCATTTAATCGAAAAAACATGTACGATAGACAACGTAAAACCTTCGCTTGGCAAATCGTAACTCCGACGTTTGCTAGGGGAATGGGGCTAACTTATATTATAGGAGGTGGGCCGAATGGCTATCACACAAGAACGCAAAAATGAAATTATCAATGAATACAAGGTTCATGAAAATGACACTGGTTCTCCGGAAGTACAAATTGCTGTACTTACAGAAGAAATTACTACATTAAACGAACATTTACGTATTCATAAGAAAGACCATCATTCACGTCGTGGATTGTTAAAAATGGTTGGTAAACGCCGTAATTTACTTAATTACCTACGTAATAAAGACGTTACTCGTTACCGTGAACTTATTAAGAGACTTGGCTTACGCCGATAATCGCAAAAGCAGGAGGAATCCTGCTTTTTTTATACGTTTATAATTGATTTTACTACATAAAATTTACATTCTGGTTTAAAAACTATAAAATAAGAAATAGAATGTTTATTGAAAGGAGCACTATTTTAAATGGCAGACGAAAAAAAACAATTTTCAACTGAAATTGCTGGTAATAAATTTACTGTCGAAGTAGGAGAGTTAGCAAAGCAAGCTAATGGGGCTTGTATGATTCACTATGGCGAGACAGCTGTTTTATCTGTAGCCACAGCATCTAAGGAACCCAAAGACTTACCCTTCTTTCCTTTAACAGTTAATTACGAGGAACGTCTTTATGCAGTAGGAAAGATTCCAGGGGGGTTTATTAAACGTGAAGGTCGTCCAAGTGAAAAAGCGATCCTTTCTTCCAGGTTAATTGATAGACCGATTCGTCCCTTATTTCCGGATGGATTTAGAAATGAAGTACAAGTTATCAGCACGGTAATGAGTGTAGATCAAGATTGCTCATCAGAAATCGCTGCAATGATAGGTTCTTCTATTGCACTTAGTATTTCAGACATTCCTTTTGAAGAACCAATTGCAGGTGTTCATGTAGGAAGAGTGGATGGCGAATTTGTTATTAACCCAACCATAGAACAAGAGGAAAAAAGTGATATTGATTTAACAGTGGCTGGAACGAAAGATGCAATCAATATGGTTGAAGCAGGAGCTAACGAAGTACCAGAAGAAGTGATGCTGGAAGCAATTATGTTTGGGCATAAGGAAATTATCCGTCTGGTTGAATTCCAGGAGGAGATTGTTCGTGCAGTTGGCTTGGAAAAATCTGAAGTAACGCTTTTTGAGTTAGATGAAGAGTTGACAGCTAAAATTGAAGCAGATGCCAAGGACAAGCTTGTTTCGGCTATACAGGTGAAAGAAAAACATGCAAGAGAAGAAGCTATTAGCGACGTAAAAAAAGAAGTTGTTGAGAACTACGAAGAAGCAGAGGAAGGCGTAATTAAACAAGTAAAGTCTATCCTAGATAAGATGGTTAAGGAAGAAGTACGTCGTCTGATCACAAAAGAAAAGATCCGTCCAGATGGTCGTAAAATTGATGAAATACGTCCACTTTCTTCACGAATCAATATTTTGCCACGCACCCATGGTTCGGGTTTGTTTACCCGAGGACAAACCCAAGCATTAAGTGTTTGTACACTTGGAGCTTTAGGGGATGTTCAAATACTTGATGGTTTAGATCTTGAAGAATCAAAGCGATTTATGCATCACTATAATTTTCCGCAATACAGTGTTGGTGAGACTGGTCCTATTAGAGGGCCTGGACGAAGAGAAATTGGTCACGGAGCACTAGGTGAGCGTGCGTTGGAGAAAGTGATACCATCAGATAAAGAGTTTCCTTATACCATCCGACTTGTGTCAGAGGTATTGGAGTCCAATGGTTCTACTTCACAGGCAAGTATTTGCGCAAGTACTTTGGCGATGATGGCAGCAGGAGTTCCAATTAAAGCACCAGTTGCTGGTATTGCAATGGGGCTAGTCAAATCTGGTGAGGATTACTCTATTCTAACAGACATTCAAGGAATGGAAGATGCTCTTGGTGATATGGACTTTAAGGTTGCAGGTACGGCAAAAGGAGTTACTGCCTTACAGATGGATATAAAAATTGACGGGCTATCAAAGGAAATACTTAAGGAAGCTCTAAGCCAAGCTAAAAAAGGTCGTATGCAGATTTTAGATTCTATGCTTGAAACAATAAAAGAACCTAACAAAGAACTTTCAGCATATGCGCCTAAAATTCTAACAATGAATATTAATCCAGATAAAATTAGAGATGTTATAGGGCCAAGTGGTAAGCAGATTAATAAGATTATCGAAGAAACTGGAGTTAAGATTGATATTGAACAAGACGGCAAAGTGTTTATCTCTTCTACAGATTCTTCAATGAATGATCAAGCAAGGAAAATCATTGAGGATATAGTAAGAGAAGTAGAAGCCGGCCAAATGTATCTTGGTACAGTAAAACGAATTGAGAAATTTGGAGCGTTTGTAGAGTTATTCAAAGGAAAAGATGGTCTGGTGCATATTTCTGAATTAGCAGAAGAAAGAACAAATAAAGTAGAGGATGTAGTCTCTATTGGAGATGAAATCCTTGTTAAAGTAAAAGAAGTTGATAATCAGGGTAGAGTGAATTTATCTCGTAAAGCGGTATTAAAAGAAGAAAGAGAAAGAAAAGAAAAAGAAAACTCATAATAACTTTTTTAAAAAGAAGCTGGTTTTCCACCAGTTTCTTTTTTTCTTGTGGTCTTTGAAAACCCCTGGCTATGCCGGGGGTTCCATAGAGCTTCTAGCGTGGGGACAAAAAAAGCCTCTCTTCATGATAAGATAAGGTAGGTTTCCCGACCACCAAATCTCATCAAAGAAGGAGGCATGTCCAATGCAGGACAAGAATAGTTTAGCACATACACAGTGGAGATGTAAGTTCCACATAGTTTTTGCACCAAAATATAGAAGACAAATTATTTAGGGAAAATATAAAAAAAGCATCGGAGAAATAGTGAGAGAGCTTTGTGAAAGAAAAGGGGTTGAGATACACGAGGCAAATGCATGCAAAGATCACATTCATATGTTAGTAAGCATTCCACCAAAACTAAGTGTATCTCAGTTCATGGGCTACCTAAAGGGCAAAAGTAGTTTAATGATATTCGATCGCCACGCTAATTTAAAGTATAGATATGGTAATCGCAGATTTTGGTGTCGAGGCTACTTTGTAGATACAGTGGGCAGAAATAAAAATCAAATTCAAGAATATATTAGAAATCAGCTTAAAGAGGACTACATGAGTGATCAGTTAACATTATTTGAAGAATTTGACCCGTTCACGGGAGAGAAAAATAAGAAGAAAAAATTAGAGATTCTTTTAGAATCAGTGAGTGAGTGTGGTGCAAAAGGGAAACCATTCAGTGGGCCTTTAAGGCCGAGGCCGGTAATATAGGCTTTCAGCCGCAGAGCAAACCACCAGTTCACACTGGTGGTTTTGATTTTAGCAGAGTAGTGAGTAGTAAAATAGTCTCTAAAGTAAATGGAGGTTTACAACATTTCATAAAAAAGATACATGAAAAATGAGTGTATAAATGAGTAGATTTATTGCCAAATATTTGCAATAGAATCGAAAAATATAAACTTGTTATATTAAGTACTATATCAATTTATAACACATACCTTGTCCGTTTCTCACATATATAATATGGGAGGGGATTGCGGTGGATCGTTTACGACAATTAATTATTTTTTGTTTATTTGTGCTGGTAGTTGGAATTTCTTTTAATTTGGATTATAATCCTTTTTCTGAACAAGAAGGAGAAGAATTGATTCAAACTGCAGCTAAGAGAGATCCTTTATACCAGGAAATTGCACAGAAAAGCAGTGAATATGCTGAGGAAGCTGAGGATGCATATATTGATAAGGTTTGGAAAAAAACTCCAGGTAGAAATGGATTACAAGTAAATATAGAAAAGTCTTATAAAAATATGAAAGAAATAGGTGAATTTGACGAAAACTTGCTTAGCCTTGAACAAACCTCACCTAAAATATCCATTGATGATTTACCTTCATCTCCGATTTACCGTGGTCACCCAGAGAAGGAAATGGTTGCTTTTCTCATCAATGTTTCCTGGGGTGCTGAATATATACCTGACATATTGAATGAACTAAAAAAAGAGAAGGTGAAAGCTACCTTTTTCATTGAGGGGAAATGGGCAAAAGAAAATGCAGAAATAGTTAAGATGATTAATGAACAAGGACATGTAATAGGAAATCATGCGTATGATCATCCAGATATGGCGCGCCTTTCTAACCAAAAAAATACAGAGCAAATTTCCAGCACCAATGAAATTATTAAAGCAATAATAGACGAAAAACCTAAGTGGTTTGCTCCTCCAAGCGGCAGCTATAATCAACATGTGGTGGATGCTGCCCATAATTTGAATATGCATACGATTTTATGGACTGTTGATACGATTGATTGGAAGAATCCGACAGTATCTGTTATGATAAACCGAGTAAACGATAAATTGCACCCAGGCGCTACTATTCTTATGCATCCAACAGAATCAATTGCAGAGGGAATAGGTCCTCTTATAAAATTAGTTAAACAAAAAGGTTTTAAACTGGGTACGATTGAAAAGCTTCTTAATGAGGAAAGATAATTAGTATACTTACAAAATTGGGAGGAAACTCACTTTGATAGAAAAACACACAGCTAAAAATGGATTAAGAATTGTTTCTGAATCTATGCCTTCCGTGCGTTCCGTCACTATTGGTATTTGGGTTTTAACAGGATCAAGAAATGAAGTAGAAGCCAATAATGGGATCTCACATTTCCTGGAGCATATGTTTTTCAAAGGAACAGCGACTAGAACTGCTCAAGATATTGCAGAGGCTTTTGATTCTATCGGGGGTCAAGTTAATGCATTTACTTCAAAAGAATATACTTGCTTTTATGCAAAAGTATTAGATACACACAAAGAATATGCATTGGAAATACTTTCAGATATGTTCTTCCACTCACAATTTGATGAAGAAGAGATGGAAAGAGAAAAGAAAGTTGTCTATGAAGAAATAAAAATGTATGAAGACACTCCAGATGATATCATCCATGATCTGTTGGCACGTGCTTCATATGGCGAACATCCGCTTGGCTATCCTATATTAGGAACAGAAAAACAGCTTAAAACATTTGTTCCTGATACATTAAGAGACTATATTAGGAAACATTATATACCTGAAAATGTTGTTGTATCTGTAGCAGGTAATGTGGATGATTCTTTCATTAAAAAAATTGAAAGTCACTTTGGTAATTATACGTATGATCAACATGTGTATTCAATTTCCAAGCCGTCTTTTGAAAATGGACAAATTAAAAGACATAAGGATACAGAACAGGCACATCTATGTATCGGTTATGATGGCCTGGATGTTGGACATGAGGATATTTATAGTTTAATTATAATGAATAATGTACTGGGTGGTAGCATGAGTTCCCGCTTATTTCAAGAAGTACGGGAAAAGAAGGGGCTTGCTTACTCTGTATTCTCTTATCACTCCTCATTTTTGGATAATGGCTTATTGACTATTTATGCAGGAACTGGGAAGGAACAGTTGCCATTACTGGAAGAAACCATAAATAATGCAATTAAACAATTTGCTGATCAAGGTTTGACAGATAAAGAGTTGACCAATAGCAAAGAGCAACTCAAAGGAAATTTGGTGCTTAGCTTAGAAAGTACAAATAGTCGTATGAGCAGAAATGGTAAAAACGAGTTAATATTACAGCGCCATCGAACACTTGATGAGATGATTAAGGAAATTGATGCTGTGGATCATCGCTCCGTTAAAAAGGTAATTGACATGATTTTTAGCCAATCACCATCTTCTGCACTCATTGCTCCCGAAGCATTAAAATAAAATCGGGATATAACTAAATAAATTAAGAAGAAATCCGAACTAAGATTTATAATTAAGATGAATCAGTTCGGATTTTTATTTACTGTTTTTAAATTACTGGGGTCATTCAATGATTCGCAAAATAGATAAACTCCGAACTAACTAAGAATATAGAGGCTGCGTAAATCACCGCTACGGGGAAATATTCCGCTTTCCGCGGGCGGCTGATGAACCTCGTGCCAACACGATGTTGGTCATGAAGGCGTTGCGACAATGGGTTTTGATGGGGCGAGTATGCGCAGCCCCAGGACGTCGCGACTTTAGCCTTCCAGCCCCTATACCGCGTTCCGGGGTCTCATCGAGGCCTCTCCTCCCGCAGGACAAGGAAAGCTTCGTCAGCAAGGCATCGCACGAAGAAAATGTGTATTTTCATTTTCGAGGAGTCTCCATATTTCCCCTTCGCTAGTATCTACTGAAAAAATGCGTTAGCATACACCCGAAATATGCTGTGTAAGAATTGATTGGAGTGGAGTGCGGCAATCTAAGAACGCCACGTCCTGGGACTGCGCTAACTCGTCCCATCGAAAACATTTGTGGCAACGATTGCATGACCAACGTCCTGTTGGCCCGCGACTTCTGCCGGAATAGCATGAGCTGAAGACACTAAACGGAGCGTAGCGGAGGAAGCGGCTGAAGTCATGCCGGGCGGCAAAGAAGACACTGTGAGGTTACGAACAGATGTCGCGCTTGTACCCGGAGGTGTGAAAGCGTCCGCATGCAACGAAAATCAATGGGGCAATTTCCCTCAAATATTTCACTGAGCTTTTCATCAACAAAGTTAGGTCGCAGTTTCCACCAACTGTGAATGTACGAAGTAACTTTTGAGCCTCAACATTTGAAATAAAAACTATTTACTAAGAATACGTTAACCGCCCCACTTTTTTCTTTTAACCCTAATTGGTAAAAGAGTGTCAAACATGCAGGATGTCATGACAGGAGGCGCTGTCTATGCCAATAAAAATGTTCTACTGCTGATTAATTCTCGTTACGGCGAATTAACTTCAACTATTTGGGGTACCCCTGTTCTTCAGAAGATAAGATGTTTTGGTTGAAACCAATTACACCTTCATATTTCAAACCTTAAGAAAAGCTGAACTGTGAAAGAGAAGATCTCTAATCAACATTTGAAATGCTTTTTTTGCATATATATTAAAGGACAAGGAGGAGGTGGATCTTTCATGCGTTATAAAGAAATAAGCGGGAAAGAGATAGTTGATGTAAACCAAGGAGCAAGGTTGGGTATTTTGGGGCAGACGGATATGGAAATCAACGAAAGGACCGGACAAATTGAATCTTTTATTATTCCTAATTACAAATGGTTTGGTCTAAAAAAAGAAGGTGAGGAAACAAGGATACGCTGGGATTCGATAAGGAAAATAGGGGATGACATGATCATTATTGATCCAGACAAGATAAGATGAATTTTGAAAAGGTTGAAATACCTGTCGTCATTGATCACAGAAAGCTATTCTCATTTCCTCGGTACGAATCGATTGTCTCAAATAGAAAGTATTTGGAAGATGAAGCAAATTAACTATTATATAGGCTGATTACTCTAAGGGGTATCAGCCTTTTTTATTGGAAATTTTACTATGCGAATCACTAACATAACGAACGCACATAAGCTATAAAGAAGTTAATTCAGAAGCACAAAGTTTGGAGGGTGTTTATATAAATGGGGCAAAGACAGATTGCAGTTATAGGTGGGGATGCACGTTATTTAGAATTAATTCGTCAACTGCAGACTCTAACCGAAACAACCATTTTCCTTGTAGGTTTTGATAAATTAGCACAAGGATTCACAGGATCACAGCAAATTGAATTTAATGATATAGAACCTTCCAAATTGGATACTGTTATTTTACCAATTACAGGAACCGATATGGAGGGAAATGTTGATACTGTTTTTTCGGATAAAAAAATTCGTTTAGAAAAACAATGGTTTAAAAAATTAAAAAGCTCATGCTTGGTGTTTACAGGAATAGCTAATGACTATCTGAAGGAAGCCACGGTAAGTGCAAACGTCCACTTAGAAGCTTTATTGAACAGGGATGATGTAGCAATATATAATTCAATTCCAACTGCAGAAGGAACAATTATGATGGCAATTGAACATACTGATTATACGATTCATTCTTCACGTGTTATTGTAGTCGGGTTTGGAAGAGTGGGTCATACAGTGGCTAACAAATTTTCAGCATTGGGAGCGAAAGTTTCGGTAAGTGCAAGTAGCATAAAGGATCTAGCGAGGATTGATGAGATGGGGTTAAATCCAATTCCATTAGAGGAATTACCTAATAATACAGCTTTATGTGATTTAATCATTAATACTATTCCAGCACCAGTGGTGGGAAAGCAATCCATCCAACAACTTCCTTCTAATGCCTTGATAATTGATTTAGCTTCCAAACCTGGAGGAACAGACTTCGATTATGCTGAGCAGCGGGGCATTAAGGCTATTCTATCACCAAGCTTACCAGGCATGGTAGCTCCGAAAACAGCCGGTAAAATACTGGCAGATGTTATTAAACAGTTTATATTAAGCAATTAGAAGGTTTAGAAATGAAAGGAGAGGGGATATAGTATGAGTCTGGAAGGTAAGCGTATTGGATTCGGTTTTACTGGGTCTCATTGTACCTATGATCAAGTTTTTCCTCAATTAGAGAGGTTAATGGAGCAAAAAGCAGAGGTTGTACCAATTGTTACGTATACGGTAAGGTCTACAGATACTAAATTCGGTAATGCAGAAGATCATATTGACAAAATCGAAAAGATTACAGGCAAGTCTGTAATCACAACAATGCAGGAAGCTGAGCCGCTTGGTCCGAAATACCCACTTGATTGTATGGTTATAGCCCCATTAACAGGGAATTCACTTAGTAAAATGGCGAATGCCCTAACAGATTCTCCTGTGCTCATGGCTGCAAAAGCCACGATGCGAAATCAAAGTCCAGTCGTTTTAGGAATATCCACCAATGACGCTTTAGGGTTAAATGGTGTTAACCTAATGCGATTGATGGCAAGTAAGTTTATTTATTTTATACCTTACGGGCAAGATGATCCATATAAAAAGCCTAACTCCCTTGTAGCTAAAATGGACTTATTAAGTGAAACAGTAGAATCTGCACTTCAATTTAAACAACTTCAACCAGTTATTGTTCCTCATCATGATTAAACTATGATAGAATTAAAAATTAGAAGTAATTTTATATAAAGGAGAATGGAAGGGAGAACCGAGGATGTTACAAAAAGAATTATACAATGTAGCAATATTAGGAGCGACAGGCGCAGTAGGAAAAAAAATTATGCGCTTACTAGAAGAAAAGGATTTTCCGGTAAAACAACTAAAACTATTATCCTCAAAGCGTTCAGCTGGAAAGCAAATGATATTTAAAGGGGAAAGTGTAACCGTAGAGGAAGCTACTCCTGACAGTTTTAAAGATATTGATATCGCATTATTTTCAGCAGGTGGATCTATATCCAAACAACTTGCTCCTGAAGCTGTGAAACACGGTGCAGTAGTAATAGATAATACGAGTGCTTTCCGAATGGATGAAAATGTGCCTCTTGTGGTGCCTGAAGTAAATAAGGAAGATCTGAAAAAGCATGAAGGAATTATAGCCAATCCGAACTGTTCAACTATTCAAATGGTAGCAGCATTAAAGCCAATTCAAAATGCTTTCGGAATAGAACGAGTAATCGTATCAACCTATCAGGCCGTATCAGGTGCAGGTGCACAAGCAAATAAAGAATTGGAGAAACAATCAAAAGACTTTTTTGAAAATGGTACAATGGAAGCCGAGATTCTACCTGTTAAAGGGGATAAGAAGCATTATCCAATTGCTTTCAACGCACTTCCGCAAATTGATGTATTTCAGGAAAATGGTTATACCTTTGAAGAAATGAAAATGATAAATGAAACTAAAAAGATTTTGCATCAGTCTGATCTGTCTGTTGCTGCGACATGTGTTCGACTTCCGTTCTTTACTTCCCATGCTGAAAGTGTATATATTGAGCTGGCTAAAGACGATGTTAAGGTTGCAGACCTATGGAATGAATTAAAAAATGCGGAAGGTGTAGTATTAGAGGATGACCCTACTAATCAAACATATCCGACCCCATTAAGTGCAGCAGAGAAAGAAGAAGTATTTGTAGGACGTGTTAGAAAAGATCTGGATAATGACCGAGGCTTTCATCTTTGGGTTGTATCCGATAATTTGATGAAGGGCGCTGCCTTAAATACAGTACAAATTGCAGAAACATTAATTAAGAATAACTGGTTAAAATAATAGAGGTGTTTTATGATGCAGGTTGTAGTTCAAAAATTTGGTGGAACTTCTGTTCAGTCAGAGGAGAACAGGGAACATGTAATTAGGCATATTAAAGATGCATTAGTCGAAGGGTTTAAAGTAGTGGTTGTTGTATCTGCACTGGGCAGAAAACCAGATCCTTATGCAACAGACACATTGCTGGATCTGGTTGACTTTCCTGCGAACTATAATTCCAACAGGGAAATTGATTTATTACTTTCCTGTGGAGAGGTAATTTCTTCTGTGGTTCTATCTAATGAACTACAGAAAAATCATGTCGCAGCTACAGCATTAACAGGAGCTCAAGCAGGTTTTATTACGACAGAAGATTATAATCAAGCTAAAATAATTGAAGTTGACCCTACACGGGTTGGGACTGACTTGGAAACCCATGATGTTGTGGTGGTTGCTGGTTTTCAGGGACAAACAAGTTCAGGTGAAATTACTACAATAGGCAGAGGCGGTAGTGATACTACTGCAGCTGCCTTGGGGGCTACATTAGCGGCGGAACGTATAGAAATTTTCACGGACGTTAACGGAATAATGACCGCTGATCCCCGGGTTGTTGAATCAGCAAGACCTATTGATGTAGTGACATATACAGAAATATGCAATTTAGCATACCAAGGTGCAAAGGTAGTTCACCCAAGAGCAGTGGAGATCGCTATGCAAGCAAAGATACCGATGAGGGTAAGATCAACTTATTCCGAAGAAAATGGGACGTTGGTAACTTCCTCAAGAGTACTTGATAGAGGAACGGATGTTTCTGAACGACTGATTACAGGAATTGCTCATATTTCATCAATCACTCAAATTCGCGTGCATTCCAAAGAGGATGGGTTTCGTCTTCAGTCAGATGTGTTCAAAGCAATGGCGGAGGCAGGAATTTCTGTTGATTTTATTAACATATCACCAACTGGAGTAATTTATACCGTTGCAGATATGTTTGCAGAAAAGGCAGTGCGAATCTTAGAGACATTAGGCTTCCAGCCGGAAACTACTGCAAATTGTGCTAAAGTTTCTGCTGTTGGAGCGGGTATGACCGGAGTTCCAGGGGTTGCTTCAAAAATAGTTCAATCTTTAACGGATGCGAATGTTCAAATACTCCAATCTGCTGACAGTCATACAACAATCTGGGTGCTTGTGCACAACAAAGATCTAAAGATTGCTGTCAATGCCTTACATGAAGTCTTTGATTTGGGAAATAGGAATTAATGTATATCAAGTTTCTTAATTAAAGAAAGGTGATAGAGAATGAATTTTGGTCGTGTTTTAACAGCAATGGTAACACCATTTAACACTCGTGGTGAAGTAGATTATGACCAAACCACGAAACTAATTGAATATTTAATTGAACACGGTACAGATGGTTTGGTAATTGCTGGAACGACAGGTGAATCACCAACACTAACTTCAGCGGAAAAAATTGGTTTATTTAAACATGTAGTAAAAGTGGCCAACAAGCGCATTCCAGTTATTGCTGGTACAGGAAGCAATAATACGGCATCATCCATTTCACTAACAAAAGAAGCTGAAGCATGTGGAGTGGATGCCATTATGCTTGTGACACCCTACTATAACAAACCGAGTCAGCAAGGGATGATCGAACATTTCTCTGCAATAGCTAAAGAAACGGATTTGCCAATCATGCTCTATAATATTCCTGGCCGATCAGTTGTTAAAATGACTGCCGATACAATCGTTCAATTAAGTAGAGTTCCAGGGATTGTTTCTATTAAAGATGCAACCGGTGATATGGAACTAGCTGCAACCGTTATTGAGAAAACAGGAGATGATTTCAGTTTTTATAGTGGAGAGGATAGTATGACACTTCCTCTGCTGTCTCTCGGAGCCGTAGGAGTAGTCTCTGTTGTATCCCATGTGGCAGGAAAGGAAATGCAAGAAATGGCAGCTCAGCTTCACAATGGAAGTATAGAAAATGCAGCATCTATTCATCGGAAACTCCTTCCAACCATGAAAGCAATGTTTATGGCCCCCTCACCTGCCCCGGTTAAAGCTGCTTTACGTTTGAAAGGAATAGATACGGGAAATGTTAGACTTCCTTTAACCGAACTTTCAAAGGAAGATGAAGAAAGATTGCAAAACTATCTGTAGTTAAAAGTAAAGGCGAAAAAACCGACTTGAGTAGTCGGTTTTTTATTATGCATGTACCTCTTCAGATTTGCTCATACTATGGCAAGAGACCCAATGAAGGAGTGTGGCATATTAATGAATAAAGAAACTGAAAAAAAGGAAGATCAAAATCAAGAACAGCAAACAAACTCTTCCTCTATCGTGCAAAAAATCCAACAGCTGGGACAATCTAACATTCCCGCGGCCCCAGATTCCAATATCCATGTATTATCGATTATTGGACAGGTAGAAGGGCATATACAGCTTCCGCCTCAAAATAAAACAACGAAGTATGAGCATTTGTTACCTCAATTAATTGCAATTGAGCAAAATCCGAAAATAGAGGGTATGATTATTTTACTAAATACAGTAGGTGGCGATGTCGAAGCAGGATTGGCGCTAGCTGAAATGATTGCTTCTATATCTAAACCGACCGTATCCATTGTTCTTGGAGGTGGTCACTCGATTGGAGTACCAATCGCTGTAGCAACAGATTATTCTTTTATAGTCCCTACAGCTACGATGACAATTCACCCGGTGAGACTTACTGGATTAGTAATTGGCGTACCACAAACTTTTGAGTATTTGGATAAAATGCAGGAAAGAGTAATTAATTTTGTTATCAATCATTCAAATATTAAGGAAGAAAAATTTAAAGATTTGATGTTTGCTAAGGGTAACTTAACAAGAGATATTGGTACAAATGTGGTCGGTGCAGACGCAGTAGAATACGGGTTGATTGATGATGTCGGCGGCGTAAAAGAAGCTATGGTTAAGCTAAATGAAATGATTGGACAGAGTAATGAAACCGGAAATCAGGTGATTCAATGATATTATATACACCTTTAACGCAAGAAGAGATTTTTCCGGAAGAAGAAAATACAAATAGAGAATATATCTCCTATGAAGGAAGAACTATTTGTGTAAATAAGACAGCAGATGGAGAATATCAACTGGTACAATTATTATCGACGGACCCGCAGGACTTTCTTAATGATAAATATACACCTGGAAGAATTCTACCTTAAATACCTATATAATCAATTTATACTTTCTATTTATGATATAATTAGATTATATATAGAAACCCTTGTCATATCTGGCAAGGGTTTACAACTTCGTGAAAGTTCTTGTTTAAAGAGGTGAGAAAGATTGGCAAAAAAAAGACGTAAGAAGAAGAACAATAAAATAAAAAAACAACTAAAACTGGAATTACTTGGACTACTTTTTATATTCTTGGCAATATTCGGTAGCGGTGCCAGTGCAATCAGTGATGGAGCGATACCAGGTGGGTTGGAATATTTTTTCAGATTCTTTCTTGGTATATGGTACTTTGTAGCATCATTATTTCTTATGATAACAGGATTACTTCTAGTAATTAAAAGAAGGTATCCTGATTTTTTCAACAAAAAACTTATCGGTTTTTATATTTTATTTACTGGTATTTTATTGATGACTCATATTCAAGCTTTTGATAGATTGTTAGTTAATGAAAATGTATCTATTTTAGGGATGACTTGGGAGCATTTTATAGCATTTATAAATGGAGAAGGTAATGCTGCAGCTTTGGGGGGCGGTATGGTTGGTGCTATTCTGTTTATGTTTAGTTACTATCTATTCTCCCTGGTAGGCGCAAAAATCGTGGCTTCATTTTCAATCATTATTGGTATAATCTATATGACCGAATTTTCTGTGGGTGATTTTTCTTCTAAATTACTTAAAAGACTTTCTTCTACATTATCTAATATTCGTAACAGGCGAAAAGAGAGAATGGTAGAAAAAAGAGAGATAAAGAAAACAAAACAAGAAAGTGAAAAAGCAGGCGTTGACAACAAATATGAAGAAAAAGAAGAGCCTGTCATTCAGGATTTTACGGATACGGCATATTCTTATCATGAGCCTGAAAGGGAAATGCCGCCAAAACAAGAAAATGAGCAAGTCACATCGAACGAATCAGAAGACTCAGCGAAAGAAGACCCAATCGAACATTTACCAATGACGGAAGTGGAAAACTATGAATATGTGTTGCCCTCTCCTACATTATTGGCAGAGCCTTCACATAATTCTCAGCAAAATGAAAAGTCGCAAATCCAGGCCACTGTAAAGAAACTGGAGAAAACGTTTCAAAGTTTTGGGGTGAAGGCTCGTGTAACTAAAGTAAATGTAGGCCCTGCAGTTACCAAATATGAAATATACCCCGAAGCAGGCGTGAAGGTAAGTAAAATTGTCAGTCTACATGATGATCTTGCCTTAGCTCTGGCAGCTAAGGATATACGTATAGAGGCTCCTATTCCCGGGAAATCAGCTGTAGGTATTGAAGTTCCAAATCAAGAAATAGCTATGGTATCTTTACGGGAAGTACTTGATAATTCAATGAGTAATCTAAAATCAAAATTATTATTTGCTTTGGGAAGAGATATTTCGGGAGAGGCTATTGTGGCAGAACTAAATAAGATGCCCCATTTATTAATTGCAGGAGCAACAGGCAGTGGTAAAAGTGTCTGTGTTAATGGGATTATTACCACAATATTGATGCGTACCAAACCACATGAGGTAAAAATGATGATGATAGACCCAAAGAAAGTGGAACTAAATGTTTACAACGGAATTCCGCATCTCTTAGCACCTGTAGTAACTGATCCGAAAAAAGCCTCAAGAGCTTTGAAAAAGGTTGTTTCCGAGATGGAAAGAAGGTATGAATTATTCTCTGACACAGGTACACGTAATATCGAAGGATATAATGAATATATCCGTAAATATAATCAGTCGGCAGAAGAAGAACAACCAAATCTTCCTTATATTGTCGTATTAGTAGATGAATTGGCTGATCTGATGATGGTTGCATCCAATGACGTAGAGGATGCCATTACCAGATTGGCACAAATGGCACGTGCTGCGGGCATCCATCTTATTATAGCAACACAGCGCCCTTCCGTTGATGTTATTACAGGCGTCATTAAGGCAAACATTCCTTCCAGGATAGCGTTTAGTGTATCTTCCCAAACGGATTCACGTACAATACTGGATTCAGGAGGTGCGGAGAAACTATTAGGAAGAGGGGACATGTTGTTTATGCCTGTTGGTGCTTCTAAGCCAGTCAGGGTCCAAGGAGCATTCTTATCTGATGAGGAAGTAGAACGGATCGTTGATCATTGTATTGATCAACAAAAAGCTTCATACCAAGAGGAAATGATCCCAGAAGAAAATAACGAAGTAAAAGAAGAAGTAGATGATGAATTATATGAGGAAGCAGTTCAGCTAGTAACAGAGATGCAAAGTGCTAGTGTATCTATGTTACAGAGGCGTTTTCGTGTAGGCTATACGAGGGCTGCAAGATTAATAGATGCGATGGAAGACAGAGGAATTGTAGGCCCTTATGAAGGTAGTAAACCAAGAACTGTTCTGGTGAGTCAGGCAACGGAAGAACAAACATCCTAGAACAAAGAACAGTTTAATCTCCATCTTTCTATTGTTCATAGATAATAAAGATCTCAGCGAATATCGGACAACTGAACAATTTTAATTATGAAAAACCGAACTGATTCATGTTTATACAGAATGCTGGTTCGGTTTTTTCTTGTGAATGAAAGAAGTAAGTCATGTTTTATGGTAGTATACCACGTGTACTAATTATAATAATTCTTTTAAAAACAAGTTTGGACTGCGAACTGTGGGTCTAACATTGCCTAAGATGTGATCCATTTTACTTAGCGATGAAATTTGTACCTCTTTAATATACTTTTTTCACTTTTTTTAGCACGTTATCACTACTGTTTTCCCCCTACTCATAGAAAAATTCGGAATTTGTACAAAAGTTTTTGAGGAAAATGTCCTATAGCTATTTATTTATTTTTATAATAATGATATATTTATGAAAGACAAAGAGTCGAACGTCAGAAGTCAGATGTCTGGTAAACAAGTTGGGAAAAGGGGGGATTTTATGTCAATAAAGATGGATTCACGTCACTTATACTTGCAAGTAATCGATCAAATAAAACGAGATATTGAAAGTGGAAAATATAAGGAAAAAGAGAAGCTTCCTTCTGAATTCCAACTGTCCAAGCTTCTAGGAGTGTCACGTGCTACTTTACGCGAGGCATTGCGAATTATGGAGGAAGATAATATTGTTACTAGAAGACATGGTGTTGGTACTTTTGTTAACCCTAAACCAATATTCTCTTCAGGAATTGAACAATTAAATAGTGTTACATATATGATTGAACAATCAGGTAAGAGTGCTGGGTCTCAATACCTAACAACCGAATTTGTGAGCCCAACTGAAGAGGAACGTGAAAAATTTCATCCAAAACAGATAGAAACGCTTGCAAAAATCGAAAGAGTGCGTACTGCTGATAATAAACCAGTAGTATTTTGTATTGATAAAGTCCCTGAACATTTAATTCCATTAGACAGAGTACATAAAGAAGATTCATTATTTCAATTAATGGAAGAATATGCTGGGAAACGAATCGCCTATGCTGTTACTTATATAGAACCAATTGGGTATCATGATCGAATTTATGATATTTTGAATTGTGAACCGGAGCAATCTTTGTTGTTGTTAAAACAAATGCATTACACGAATGAAGATGAACCTGTGTTATATTCAGCCAATTACTTTAGACCTGACTACTTTAGTTTTCATGTTTTGAGAAAAAGAACCTAGCACTTTCTAGGACACTAATGAAAAGGTTTTCATATATTTCGGGAGGTGATGGCCAACGTAATAAGCGGTTCACGAGTAATTATTTTCGTCACAAAACATTAATAATGGGGGTTAGAAAATGAAAGATCGTAAATTTATTTTATTATTTGCATTATTGCTTGGACTGACTATGGTTCTTGCTGCTTGTGGAAGCGGTTCCGATAAGGAAGAAAAAGAAAGTGGTGGAGATAGCGGTTCTTCAAAAGAAGCTGCAAATGAAGACTTCAGTGCAGCGATGGTAACAGATATTGGCGGTGTGGATGATAAATCCTTTAACCAATCTGCATGGGAAGGATTGAAAGAGTGGGGAAAAGAAAACGGCCTTGAAAAAGGTAATGGCTTTGACTATGCTCAATCAAATGAAAAAGCAGACTACATTCCAAACCTTAATCGCTTAATCAGAGATGAATATGATTTGATTTTTGGTATTGGTTTTGAACTGAAAGAAGACTTACAAAAAGTTGCTGAACAATATCCTGAGACACATTTTGCCTTGGTAGATGACACAATAGAAGCTGATAATGCAGTAAGTATCACTTTTAAAGAACATATTGGTTCATTCCTTGTCGGCGTGGCAGCTGCTCAAAAAACAGAATCAAATAAATTGGGATTTGTTGGTGGCGTAGATTCTCCATTAATTAATAAATTCGAATCAGGATTTATTGCAGGAGCTAAATCTGTAAACCCTGATATTGAAGTTGAAGTAGAATATGCTGAGTCATTTGGTGATCCTGCAAAGGGGAAGATTATTGCTTCAAATATGTACAACAATGGAATTGATATTATCTATCATGCTTCCGGCGGAACTGGAAACGGTGTATTTAATGAAGCCAAAGATATTAAGCAAAATGATCCTGAACGCAAAATTTGGGTAATCGGTGTAGACCGTGACCAGCATGAAGAAGGACAAATCGGTGATCATAATGTAACACTTACATCAATGGTTAAACGTGTAGACGTTGCAGTTAAAAATGTTACTGAACAAGCAATGAACGGTGAATTCCCAGGTGGAGAAAAACTTGAATTCGGTCTAGAAGAAGATGCAATTAATGTTGCAACAACAAATGAGGATGCAATGACACAAGAAATCGTTGATTCTGTAAATGAATGGAAAGAGAAAATTCTAAACGGTGAAGTGGAAGTACCTCAAACACATGAAGAATTAAAAGGATTTATTGATTCACTATAATAATAGATTAATAGAGAAAGTTAGGTTTATGACATCTATTATGTGTAAAGAAGGAAGGCTGGGCAGACCAGCCTTTCCATTCTTTTCTAACTAAATTTTCAACTGAAGAGAATAATTGAAAATTGTTCTTTTCACTTGGTAATTTTAGTGAATAATTAAATAGTGCAAAAAGGACAGATGTTATGAATGGGTTTATGAGGGGGGAGTATAAATGGATTATGTAATAGAAATGTTAAATATACGCAAAGAGTTTCCAGGTATTGTAGCAAATGACAATATTACTGTTCAACTGAAAGAAGGTGAAATCCATGCCTTATTAGGAGAAAATGGGGCTGGAAAATCTACTTTAATGAATGTTTTGTTTGGGTTATACCAACCTGAAAAAGGTGAGATTCGTGTTAGAGGGAAGAAAGTCGACATCACTAATCCTAATATAGCAAATGATTATGGGATAGGAATGGTGCATCAGCATTTTATGTTAGTAGAACCTTTTACTGTTACTCAAAATATTATTTTGGGCAGTGAACCAACTACTAAATCCGGAAAAATAGATATTAAAAAGGCAGAGCGAGAGATTCAGGAATTATCAGATCGTTATGGATTGAAGGTCGATCCAACCGCCAAAATTAGTGATATTTCCGTAGGGATGCAACAACGGGTGGAAATTCTTAAAACATTGTACAGAGGGGCAGAGGTTCTAATCTTTGATGAGCCAACAGCTGTGCTTACCCCCCAGGAAATCAATGAGTTAATTGAAATAATGCGATCGTTAATTAAAGAAGGTAAATCAATTATTTTAATCACCCATAAATTGAAAGAAATTATGGAGGTATGTGATCGATGTACAGTTATCCGCAAAGGGAAGGGTATTGGTACAGTAGATATTAAAAATACTACCACAAATGAACTGGCATCACTTATGGTGGGTAGGGAAGTAAGTTTCCATACAGAGAAACAGAAAGCTGAACCAGGCCAAACAGTCCTAGAAATAAAGGACCTTTTTGTTAAGGATACTAGAAAAATAGACTTGGTAAAAGGCTTAAATCTCGAGGTGAAAGCAGGAGAGATAGTCGGAATAGCTGGGGTTGATGGAAATGGACAATCTGAATTGATTGAGGCGATCACCGGTTTGAAAAAGTCAAATTCAGGGACTATAAAGTTAAATAATAAGGATATTACAAACCTGAACCCAAGAAAAGTTACGGAAAGTGGCCTTGGTCATATACCTCAGGATCGCCATAAATATGGATTGGTCTTGGATTACCCAGTTGCTGAAAATATTGTACTACAAACCTACTATAAGAAACCGTACTCCAAAGCTACTGTTCTCAATTTTAAAGAAGTGTATGATAAAGCTGAAAAATTAATTCAAGAATATGATGTGCGAACCCCAAGCGCTTCCACCCTTGCTCGTGCGCTTTCTGGAGGGAATCAGCAAAAAGCTATCATTGGAAGAGAAGTAGATCGGTCACCTGATTTATTAATAGCTGCTCAGCCTACCAGGGGACTGGATGTAGGCGCGATTGAATTTATTCACAAAAAGCTGATTGAAGAGCGGGACAAGGGAAAGGCAATCCTACTCGTATCTTTTGAATTGGATGAGATTATGGATGTCAGTGATCGTATTGCTGTTATGTTTGATGGGAAAATTGTTGCTAATGTTACGCCGGAGGCAACGAATGAACAACAATTAGGTCTTTTAATGGCAGGTAGTCAACTAAGTGAGGCAGGTGAGCATAATGACTCAGAATAATAGGCTATTTGGAATCTTAGTTCCAATAATTTCAGTACTTCTTGGACTACTTGCTGGTGCAATTATTATGCTGGTCTCTGGCTATAATCCAATTGAAGGTTATGCAGCTTTGTGGAACGGCGCGTTTGGTGATGCATTTACAATGGGGGAAACAGTCAGAAGAATTACTCCACTAATTTTAACCGGGTTGGCTGTTGCGTTTGCCTTCCGATCCGGATTATTTAACATAGGTGCCGAGGGACAGGTAATTGTAGGCTGGCTTGCTGCTGTATGGGTCGGCTTAGCAGTGGATGCGCCAATGATTGTGCATTTGCCTCTTGTATTAATTGTTGCCATGCTTGCTGGTGCTCTTTGGGGATTTGTTCCAGGTTTATTAAAAGCAAAATTAGGAGTTCATGAAGTGATTGTAACAATTATGATGAACTATATTGCTCTATTTATTACGAACGAAATTATTCGTAATGTGTTAACTGAGCAAAAAACAACAACAGAAGCCATACCGGCAACAGCTTCTTTAGCTTCGGAATGGTTACAGACATTGACGTTTTTCTCAAGGATGCACTATGGAATTCTTGTAGCATTGTTTGCTGCAGTAATTATGTGGTTTATTGTTCAACGTACTACAATCGGATATGAACTGAAGGCGGTAGGTTTTAATCAACACGCCTCTAGATATGCAGGAATGAATGTAAGTAAGAATATTATCCTATCAATGGTGATATCAGGAGCATTTGCCGGGCTCGCAGGAGCGATGGAAGGTGTAGGTACGTATGGCACGATTTCTGTTATGTCTGGTTTTACAAATCTTGGGTTTGACGGAATAGCTGTTGCGTTACTTGGGTCCAACAATGCTTTAGGTGTTGTTCTAGCAGCAATTCTCTTTGGGGTTCTTAAGGAAGGAGCCGGTCAAATGCCAACGAGTGCTGGTGTTCCTACTGAATTAGTTGACATTATAATCGCATTAATTATTTTCTTTGTTGCATCTAGCTATATAATTCGCTGGTTCTTACTTCGCTTTCAAAAGGAGGGGAAATAAATGATTGATATTTTACAATCACTGATCCCGACAGTGTTATTCTTTTCAGCTCCATTAATTTTCACAGCATTAGGCGGAGTATTTAGTGAACGTTCCGGTGTTGTTAATATAGGCTTGGAAGGGCTAATGGTTATGGGTGCTTTTGTAGGGATTGTTTTTAACCTAACCTTTGCTGATATTTTTGGATCGTGGACTCCATGGGTCTCCATTATCGTTGCTACTGTAATTGGGGCCATATTTTCTATTATTCATGCAGTAGCTTCCGTATCGTTTAGAGCTAATCAGGTAGTAAGTGGTGTAGCAATCAACATGTTAGCTTTGGGAATTGGAGTTTACTTAACAAAACAATGGTATGGTAAAGGGCAGACAGATATGGTTTCAGAACCGTTCTTTAGAACAAATATCCCTGTACTGGCAGATATTCCAATTATCGGACCTATTTTCTTCCAAGGAATATATGTCACATCTTATATCGCTATTATTTTTGCTTTCATAGCGTGGTATGTATTATATCGCACTCCATTTGGTTTGAGACTTCGTGCTGTTGGTGAGCATCCAATGGCTGCAGATACAAATGGTATTAATGTGTATCGTATGAGGTATATTGCTGTTCTTCTTTCCGGTGCATTAGGTGGTTTGGGTGGATCCGTATTTGCTCTAACCATTGTTTCTAACTTTTCTCACTCGACTATTGTCGGACAGGGCTTTATGGCACTTGCAGCGGTGATATTTGGGAAATGGCATCCTTTGGGCGCGATGGGCGCTGCACTTTTCTTTGGTTTAGCACAAAGTTTGAGTGTAGTAAGTGGCGGAATTCCTGTATTGCAGGATGTTCCTCAGGTGTTCTTGTTAATTGCACCGTATGTACTTACAATTCTTGCTTTAGCCGGCTTTATAGGGCGAGCGGAAGCTCCACGTGCGAACGGAGAACCATATATTAAAGGAAGCAGATAATATGATTTCTTACTGACTTACTATGTATTTATAGCAAGTCAGTTTTTTTTGTTTTATAATGGATTATAATTGGAAGATATGTGCAGAATAAGAAAAGTAAGCTAAAGGGTATATTTAGACATTTACTGGAGGTTATAGAATGCTGGGATTTACTGAAAGTGTCAAAAATGAAAAAGGTTTTAACCTACACTTTATTAAAACAAAGAAATATAAGACATTAACAATTGTTGTTAAAATAAAAGGCAAACTAGATCGAGAAACAATTACGAAAAGAGCCCTCCTTCCTTATATTTTGCAGCAAGGAACAGAAAACTATGCAACCAAACAGGAATTGCAAAAGAAACTTGCTGATCTGTACGGTGCAAGCCTATCTGTTGATGGAGGTAAAAAAGGAGAGAGTCATATTTTAAGTCTCAGGTTAGAACTTGCAAATGAAAAGTTTGTGCCTGATGCTTCCAGTATTACAGAGGAAGGGATTGCTTTATTGAATGAGCTTCTTTTTCATCCGAGGACAGTAGAAGGTTCTTTTGACCATGCCGTTGTACGAAGAGAAAAAGATACTTTGTTAAAAAAAATCCAATCTGTACAAGATGATAAAATGGCTTATGCAAATACAAGGCTGATTGAGGAAATGTGTGAAAATGAAGCTTACCGTTTACACGTCCATGGTTATGAAGAAGATCTACCCGAAATAGATAGCACTAATTTATACAACTATTATAAAAAAATGTTAATGGAAGATCAGATTGATATATATATTCAGGGAGATTATGATGAAGCATACATTAGCGACTTTCTTTCTCCGATGCTTCATAAGGAATTAGCAGATAAAGACAGCAATGTGCCAACAGGACAATCTTCTCAACAGACTAAAAAGCAAATAATAAAGCCGAAAGAAATAATTGAAAAGCAACAACTTCAACAAGCCAAGCTTCATATTGGATATCGAACAAATGTAACCTTCCAGGATGACGACTATTTTGCTTTACATGTATTTAATGGCATATTTGGTGGATTTCCCAGTTCTAAATTGTTTATCAATGTAAGAGAAAAAAACAGTCTTGCATATTATGCTGCCTCCAGGATGGAGAGCCAAAAAGGATTATTATTAGTATTCAGTGGGATTGCGCCAGAGGATTATGAAAAAGCGCGCGACATTATTAGACTTCAAGTTGTTGCAATGAAGAATGGAGATTTCTCTGAAGAGGATATGAAGCAGATAAAGGAATTGATAACAAATCAACTACTAGAAACAATGGATCATCCCCAAGGTTTGATCGAATTATTATATCAGCAAGTATTATCTGATTGGATCTTACCTCCAAATAAACTTATCGATAATATAAATAAAGTAACGAAAGAGGATGTAATCCAAGTAGCAAAGAAGCTGGAAGAAGATACGTTATATTTATTAACAACAAAGGGGGATTCTTCCGATGAATAGCAATAAGTATTCACATATAGAAGAGACTATTTATTCAGAGAAACTTGCCAATGGATTAACTGTACTCTTATTACCAAAAAAAGAAATGGCGAAAACATATGGTCTTTTTACAACAAATTATGGGTCGATAGATCAGACATTTGTACCTATCGGTGAAGAGAAAAAGGTCACTGTCCCTGAAGGAGTTGCACATTTCCTCGAACATAAGCTCTTTGAGAAAGAGGATCGAGATGTATTTGCCGATTTCGGAAAGCAAGGAGCATCTCCGAATGCTTATACCTCATTTACAAAGACTGCTTACTTATTTTCCGCTACCAATCATATTGAAAAGAACGTACAAACATTGATTGACTTTGTACAGGATCCATACTTCTCTGAGAAATCGGTGGAAAAAGAAAAAGGAATTATTGCTCAAGAAATTAAAATGTATGATGATCAACCTGATTGGCAATCTTTTATGGGAACTATAAAAAGCATGTTTAAAAACCACCCCGTGAACATTGATATAGCTGGAACGGTTGAGTCGATCCATTCTATTACGAAAGATGATTTATACATGTGTTATCACACGTTTTATCATCCGGAAAACATGACCTTATTTTTGGCGGGTAACTTTGAAGCCGGAGAAATGATGTCTCTCATTAAAGAAAATCAGGAATCGAAGCAATTTGAAAAAAATAATGATATTTTAAGGGAGTTTCCAGACGAGCCAGAGCATGTAGCCCAAAAAGAAACTCACATAAATATGCCTGTATCCATACCAAAGTGTACGGTTGGTATTAAGGAATCTGTTCGTGAGCTTTCCGGCAATGACTACTTACAAAAGGATTTATTACAAAATATGCTACTTAGTCATTACTTTTCAAAGAGTGGCCCTTTTTATCAGGAATTATATGACCAAAATTTAATTGATGATAGTTTTTATTTTGAAACGAATTTAGAAAAGAATTTCGGCTACACATTAATCGGCAGTAATTCTGCAGAGCCGGAAAAGTTTGCGGCTAAAGTAAAGAAACAACTATTATCGACTAATCGTATTCAACTTTCAGCTAATGAATTCGAGCGTATGAAAAAGAAAAAAATTGGTCAATTACTGAGACAGATGAACTCCTTAGAGTTTATTGCCAACCAATATACTCAATATCACATGCTAGGTATTGACTTTTTTGAAATTATCCCTGCAATACAAAAACTCACTCTTGAAGAAGCAACTCAATTCCTTCATCAGTGGATTTCTGAAGAAAGAATAGCTGTTTGTACTATTTCAGCTAAATAAGTTAATGATATGGGGAATAATGTATTAATTATTGGAGCAAGTGGTGATATTGGTATAGCGATCTCGAAAAGGTTGGCTCAAGATGGCTATAAACTGATACTTCATTATAATAAAAACAAAGAGGCTTTGGGTCACTATATTAAAGATTTAAGCAGTGAAGCCATATTACAATTAATTCAGGCAGATTTAACTTCTTCCATCGAGTTGAAACGTTTCTTGCAACAACTGGTTTTTCCAGTAGACCATATCGTATTTGCCAGTGGCAAAACTTCTTTTGGTGTTTTCCAGCACGCAACGGAAGCACTGATGGATGAAATGCTTGCATTGCATGTGAAATCACCCTGGGTAATTACAAAGGAACTATTACCTGATATGATACGTCGCAAAACCGGTAATATCATTTTTATTACTTCTATTTGGGCCGAACAAGGCGCAAGTAATGAAGTGCTATATTCTTCAGTTAAGGGCTCTCAAAATAGCTTTGTAAGGGCCCTGGCAAAAGAAGTTGCTCCATCGGGTATTTCGGTCAACGCAATAAGCCCAGGATATATCGATACTAAAATGAATGGTCACTTTCTGGAAGATGAAAAAAAAGTAATAACAGAAGATATACCAATGAATCGGGCAGGACATCCCGATGAGGTTGCTCATGTCGTAAGTTTTCTAATGGATAGCCGTTCATCTTACATTCAAGGCGAAGTTATTAATATTACTGGTGGATGGTAATTAAATTTCTTCAGGAAGCATGTATAAACAAATAAGATACTCAAATACTATACATGTAAAAAAACTGAAGGAGGCATATATATATGTCAGTTCTTGATAACTTTGAATCATGGAAAGGTTTTTTGGCCAATAAATTAGATCAAGCGAAGCAGCAAGGCATGAGTGAGGAGACGATTCAGAACGTTGCACATGAGGTTGGAGACTATCTTGCACAAAGTGTTGACGCTAAAAATAATGAGGAAGCTGTACTTCGTGAACTTTGGAATGCGGCATCAGAACAAGAACAACAAGCAATTGCCAACACAATGGTTAAATTAGTACAAAATAATGGCAAATAAGCACCGTTATAAAAAGCTGCAGAATAATAACCTGCAGCTTTTTATTGTTTTTATATTTTGTAAAGATAATTACTTTTCACCCAGCCAAAAATCATTTATGATAGACTTATATTAATCTTGTATTATTATGGAAACAGAAGGAGACTACTCATGGAAAAAACGGAATGGTATTTTGAATATGAGATTCAAGTGAACCGTCCTGGTTTACTTGGTGATATTTCCTCTTTATTGGGAATGCTTTCCATAAATATTATTACAATAAACGGTGTGGAAAATCAAAGAAGAGGAATGCTGCTCCTATCTCAGTATGATGAAAATATAAAAAGGTTAAAACTAATTTTGGATACGATGGATACCATAATTGTTACAAAACTCCGAAAACCTAAACTGCGGGATAAGTTAGCTGTCAGGCATGGAAAATACATCCATAGAGATGTGGACGATCGTAAAACAATTCGTTTTGTTCGTGATGAACTTGGAATATTAGTTGATTTTATGGCAGAATTATATAAAGAAGAGGGTCATAAATTAATTGGTTTGCGGGGGATGCCTCGAGTTGGTAAAACGGAATCGGTGGTTGCTGCAAGTGTGTGTGCAAATAAAAGATGGTTATTTGTTTCCAGCACCTTATTAAAGCAAACAGTACGAAGTAAATTGATAGAAGGGGAGTACAACACAGATAATATTTATATTATTGATGGAGTCGTTTCAAAACGACGTGCAAATGAACAACATTGGCAATTAATTAGAGAGGTTATGCAACTGCCAGCTATAAAAGTTGTGGAACACCCTGATATCTTTGTTCAATCTACAGAATACAATATAGAAGATTTTGATTATATTATTGAATTACGCAGTCATGAAGATGAAAAAATTACATACGAGCCGCTTGAAGACCAGCAGTTTAATCAAGAAAGCGGATTTTCTATGTTCGATTTTTAAAATGGATGGTGTTAGTTATGGAAGTAGGTTCAAGGCTTAAGGAAGCTAGAGAAACAAAAGGACTGTCATTGGATAGCTTACAGGAAACTACAAAAATTCAAAAAAGATATTTGAAAGCTATTGAGGACGGCAACTTGCATATTTTACCTGGTAAATTTTATGCCAGGGCTTTTATTAAAGAATACGCCAATGCTGTAGGAATAGATCCAGCTGAATTATTACAAGAGTATAAGGAAGAAATACCCAAAACGGAAAATGATGAAGAGATACAATACAGCAGAATACAACGAACTAGAAAAGATAACAACCAGGATAAAAATTCAAAAGTATTTTCTGTCATTCCTACAATAATTGTTGTGTTGTTAATTATAGGTATCTTCTTTGTTGCATGGTTTTTGATTAAACAATCCATGGAGGATTCTAATTCCACTTCGCCAAAAGAACAAGATGAAAACGAAATAATAATTAATAACCCGGAAGATAATAATCAAGATGATCAAGATAATAATGAACAACAAAATGAGGACAGTTCAAAAGAAGGCGAAGATGATCAATCAAAAGATTCACAAGAACAAGAAAATGCTAAACAACCGGAGCTTCAACTAGTAGAAGAAGAGTCCAGTGGCACGAAATCAACCTTTAATCTACTAAATGCAGAAGATAAAGCAACAGTTACATTAGAAGCGGATGGAGAAACATGGCTGGACGTGAAAAATGAAAAGGATGAGTCGCTTTACAGCGGGATGTTAACAAGCGAGGACTCACCTATGGAATTGGAGGCCTCGGAGGCAGAACAAGTATATTTTAACATTGGAAACGCATCTGCCTTAACAATCAACATAAATGGGGTGGAGTTAAATTACCCTGTAGACCCAAATAAAAATGTAGTGCAGAAGATATGGGTAAACCTGCAAGAGCAATCTGAATAATTACTATGCCCATTTATACCCTTCCATTTTACAGGAAGGGTTTTATACCTTATTTTTGTTAGCCTAGGAGGAAATCGTACCAATGAACATACCAAATAGAATTACAATATCCCGTATTTTATTAATACCTATTTTTATTCTGTTGTTAAGCCTACCTCTTAACTGGGGAAACTGGGAGATTGGGGAAAGCACCTTACCAATAGCTGATTTTACAGCTGCATTATTATTTATTCTCGCATCTGTTACTGACTGGGTAGATGGTTATTATGCCCGTAAATATAATTTGGTGACGAATTTAGGAAAGTTCTTGGATCCACTTGCTGATAAACTGCTTGTTTCAGCAGCTTTAATTTTATTAGTTGAAATGGGATTTGCTCCTGCTTGGGTTGTCATTATTATAATAAGCAGGGAGTTCGCTGTTACAGGTCTTCGCCTTGTTGCAGCAGGTGAGGGATCTGTTCTTGCAGCAGGAAATATGGGGAAATTAAAAACAGCAACCCAGATGATTGCTATCGCTGCCCTCTTGCTTCATAACTTCCCTTTCTCTTTCATCGGATTTCCTTTTGGAACACTAATGCTTTATGTAGCTTTATTCTTTACAATTGTATCGGGCGTGGATTACTTTATTAAAAATTGGCATGTTATGAGGGATTCTAAGTGACAAAACAGATTAAAACAGAAATTATTGCAGTAGGCACTGAATTATTGCTTGGTCAGATCGCAAATACAAATGCCCAATGGTTGTCACAACAGTTGGCGAAATATGGATTAAATGTCTATTACCATGGTGTGGTTGGGGACAATCTTACGAGAGTGGAGGAAACCTTCAGAGATGCACAAAAACGTTCTGATATTATTATTGTGACAGGAGGCCTTGGACCAACAGATGATGATTTAACCAGGGAAGGATTCCAGCTTATCAGTAATTTACAGCTTGTGGAGCATCTGCCAGCTATGGAAAAGATAAGTTCATTTTTTAAAAAGCAAAACACGGAAATGACTCCAAATAATCGTAAACAAGCACGTATTTTTGAAGGTGCCCATGTTTTGGAGAATGAGAAAGGAATGGCACCTGGGATGATAGTCCACTTTGAAGAAAAGACATGGATTTTTCTTCCTGGTGTCCCTCGCGAAATGAAATACCTTGCGGAGAAGGAAGTCTTCCCGTATTTACAGAAAATGACCGGCCAATCCGATATTATCAAATCTACCGTACTCAAATTTATCGGAATTGGTGAGTCACGGCTGGAACACGAACTATATGATCTAATTAAAAATCAAAGTAACCCGACCATTGCCCCTTTAGCACAAAATGATGGTGTTGTTATTCGTTTAACAGTCAAGGCAAAGGCAGATGAAGAAGCTGATAAACTCCTTGGGTTAACGAAAGGAAAAATATTGGACAAGGTAGGAAAGTACTATTATGGTGCGGATGAGCAAACGGTTGAGGAAGAATTAATTGGATTACTCAAACAAGCTGGTAAAAAAATAGCTACAGCAGAGAGCTTAACCGGTGGTAAATTTACAGAAAGACTAGTATCTGTTAAAGGTGCTTCTCAGGTTTGTCGTGGTGGTGTCATATGTTATGATGCTAAAATGAAATCTGAGCTGTTAGGGGTTTCTGATGAAGTTATTAGATCATTTGGTACAGTGAGCAAAGAATGCGCTTTGGAAATGGCTGAAAATGCCTGGAAGCGAACTGGTTCAGATTTAGGGATCGGATTTACAGGAGTAGCGGGTCCAAGTCAGATGGAGAATAAGCCTGTTGGTACCGTGTTTATTGCGGTTAGTGATCGTAAAGGGAAGCATGTGGTTCAAGAGTATTCTTTCCAAGGAGATCGAACAGCTATTAGAAATAAAGCAGTCTTAAAAGGATTTGAAATTCTTTTTAATTATATAAAATCATAATTCTGTTCGGTTATATACGAGAATTTCGTTTATTCAATAAAAAAGCAAATCAGAAAATCATAATCTACTAATTTTTACCTTGTAAAAAAGCAGAACATTTATTCGTGTTTTTCTTGGCAAATATCAAAAAACATAGTATGATGTAAATAGTAGATTAAAGGAGGAAATACTTTGAGCGATAGAAAACAAGCGTTAGATATGGCGTTAAGACAAATAGAGAAGCAATTTGGTAAAGGGTCCATTATGAAATTGGGTGAACAGGAGCTACAGAAGATAGCTACCATTCCAAGTGGATCTTTAGCCTTGGATGTAGCATTGGGAATAGGCGGATATCCAAGAGGTAGAGTAGTAGAAATATATGGCCCTGAATCTTCTGGTAAAACTACTGTGGCGCTTCATGCTATTGCAGAAGCACAAAAACAGGGTGGACAAGCAGCGTTTATAGATGCGGAGCATGCTCTGGATCCGAACTATGCACGCGCCTTAGGAGTTAATATCGAAGAATTATTACTATCCCAGCCAGATACTGGTGAGCAGGCGTTGGAGATTGCTGAAGCTCTTGTACGAAGCGGTGCAGTAGATATTATCGTAGTGGATTCTGTAGCTGCTCTTGTACCTAAAGCAGAAATAGAGGGTGAGATGGGTGACTCTCATGTTGGCTTACAAGCACGATTAATGTCGCAGGCTCTACGAAAGCTTTCAGGTGCTATTAATAAATCACATACGACAGCAATTTTTATTAACCAAATTCGTGAAAAAGTTGGAGTTATGTTTGGTAACCCAGAGACAACGCCTGGTGGACGTGCACTTAAATTCTATTCTTCTGTTCGATTAGAAGTACGACGTGCAGAGACACTGAAGCAAGGGAACGATATAATGGGGAATAAAGCCCGTATAAAAGTAGTGAAAAACAAGGTTGCCCCTCCATTTAAACAGGCGGAAGTAGATATCATGTATGGTGAAGGTATTTCCAAAGAAGGAGAAATTCTTGATATTGGTTCAGATCTTGATATTGTTTTGAAAAGCGGTGCATGGTATTCCTACAATGAAGAACGGCTGGGTCAAGGAAGGGAAAATGCCAAGCAATTTTTAAAAGAAAATACAGATATGATGGCAGAAATTCACCGGGCTATACGCGATCATTATCAATTAGATGAAACCAAAGAAGAAACAGAGGAAGAAGTAGGACAAGGGAGTTTAGATGTATAGGAACAAAAGCGCAAGTCCCTTGGAGTAAAGAAGACAGGCTAAATTCGTCTATTCTTTAATATAAGTTATCCACAGGTTCTGAAATTTATAGTTTCCTAAGTTAATAAATAAGGAGAACCCCTTCCGCTACACAGTAGTAGATGGGGTTCTTTATTTACAGCAGGAAGCGTTTTGTGCAGACTTAAGACAATCTGATATAGTGCAAGATGGTTTGAGAATGAATCTTAATAGGAAGCTTTTCATTTTTTCTCCATCATAACATAAAATACATCTGCATTAACGTCTCTGAGTACGAGATAGAGAGACGGAATGTGTTATCATAGTTAGTTTCCTTTACATTAACTGAACCAAATACAAATTGTTCTATCTAAATATTTTTTATTATCCAATCCAACAACTTATGACGTTTCCTTGACATTCATGTGACAGACAATTAAAATTAAAAATGTATAAATTTATAATTTATATTCTATGATTTATTATTAATTTTGCATTGAAAAATGGTACATGCCGACAATAATGAATTGTAAAATTTTATAGCAACAGGAGGTGAAATTATGGAAAATCCTTTAATCATCTCCATTTTGCTTGCTCTATTCCTAATCGTCGGTATTGTTGTTGGTTATCTGATTCGTAAATCTATTGCGGAAGCTAAAATTTCTAGTGCAGAGACGTTGGCTAAACAAATAGTTGATGAGGCACACCGGAATGCAGATGCCGCTAAAAAAGAGGCACTTCTTGAGGCGAAGGATGAAAATCACAGACTTCGTCAGCAGACAGAAGAGGAATTGCGTGATCGTCGAAATGAAGTACAAAAGCAAGAAAATCGTCTGATGCAAAAAGAAGAAAATCTGGACAGAAAAAGTGAAACACTGGACAAGCGTGAGCTCTTGTTAGAGAAGAAAGAACAATCACTAACAGAAAAACAACAACAAATTGAAGAAATGGAAAGCAAAGTGGAAGCTACATTACAAGAGCAGCAAACGGAGCTTGAACGCATTTCAGGATATACAACTGACCAGGCTAGACAAGTTATTTTAGAGCGGATCGAAAAAGAAGTAGCGCATGAATCGGCTTTAATGATTAAAGAAGCAGAAAACCGAGCGAAAGAAGAAGCTGATAAAAAGGCCAAGAACATTCTTTCTTTGGCACTCCAGCGTTGTGCTGCAGATCATGTCGCCGAAACAACTGTTTCAGTTGTTAACTTGCCAAATGATGAAATGAAAGGTCGTATTATTGGCCGTGAAGGCCGAAATATACGAACTTTGGAAACACTGACAGGTATTGATTTGATTATCGATGATACACCAGAGGCAGTAATTTTATCCGGTTTTGATCCTATTCGAAGAGAAACAGCTCGTATGGCTCTAGAAAAACTAGTTCAAGACGGACGAATCCATCCTGCTCGCATCGAGGAGATGGTAGATAAAGCACGTCGGGAAGTTGATGAGTATATACGGGAAATTGGTGAAGAGACAACTTTCGAAGTAGGTGTACATGGTTTACATCCCGATCTGATAAAAATTCTCGGTCGTCTAAAATATCGTACTAGCTATGGACAAAATGTCTTGAAGCATTCTACAGAGGTTGCATATCTTGCCGGGCTGCTCGCTGCTGAATTAGGTGAAGATGTTACCTTGGCAAGAAGAGCTGGATTACTACATGACATTGGAAAAGCAATTGATCATGAAGTGGAAGGTAGTCACGTAGAAATCGGCAAAGAGCTTGCAATGAAGTATAAAGAGCACGAGGTAGTTATTAATTCAATTGCTTCTCATCATGGTGATGAGGAACCTACTTCCATTATCTCTGTACTAGTTGCAGCAGCCGATGCATTATCCGCAGCAAGACCTGGTGCACGAAGTGAAACGTTAGAAAACTATATCAAACGTCTAGAGAAATTGGAAGAAATTTCTGAGTCATTTGCTGGTGTTGAGAAATCATTTGCAATTCAAGCAGGTAGAGAAATCCGTATTATGGTTAAACCTGATGAAATTGATGACATTGAGTCTGTTCGAATTGCCCGCGATATACGAAAGCGAATCGAAGGAGAGCTTGATTATCCAGGTCATATAAAAGTTACTGTTATTCGGGAAACGAGATCAGTAGAGTATGCAAAATAAAAGCGGTCATTTGGCCGCTTTTATTTTTGCTTAGGAAATAATAAAATTTGGCTCTAAAATAAATGGATCTTTATAGAAGAGATATAAGGATACATACTGAGGTTTTATGCAAAACAGTATAAGGAGATGATGATAAATATGAAAATTCTGTTCATTGGTGATGTTGTAGGTTCGCCGGGTAGAGACATGGTACATGAATATCTACCGAAGTTAAAGGAAAAGTATCGCCCACACCTTACTATTGTTAATGGAGAAAATGCAGCATCTGGTAAAGGAATAACAGAGAAAATATATAAGAAATTTCTTGAAGATGGAGCTAATGTAGTTACGATGGGAAATCATACGTGGGATAAAAAAGAAATATTTGATTTTATAGATGATGCGAAGAACCTTATAAGGCCGGCTAATTTCCCAGAAAACAATCCTGGCAAGGGAATAGTATACATTAATATTAACGGACAGGAAGTAGCTGTTGTTAACCTGCAAGGTCGGGCATTTCTTCCCCCAAGTGATGACCCTTTTACAAAAATTGATGAATTAGTCACAGAAGCAAAGCAGCGGACCGATATAATTTTTCTTGATTTTCATGGAGAAGCAACGAGTGAAAAGCAAGCTATGGGTTGGTACCTTGATGGAAGAGTAAGCGCGGTTGTAGGAACTCACACACATACACAAACTGCAGATGAGCGTATATTACCGAATGGAACGGCATATATATCAGATGTTGGTATGACTGGTCCATATGATGGAATATTAGGGGTCGAAAGGGATGCTGTAATTAAGAGGTTTCTTACTTCTATGCCAGTACGTTTTGAAATTACAAAAGAGGGAAGAACACAATTAAACGGATTTCTGGTTACGATCGATAAGAACAATGGAAAAGCTACCCATGTAGAAAGAATTTTAATAAACGAAGACCATCCATTTTTTGGATAATTCATTGAATGTTTTGTATATTTGGTTCATAATAATGTAATAAGCTAACATCTCCAGGAATATAGTAGAAATAGAACTATAATAGGAAATCAAGGAGGTACTAGTAATGGACGTATTAAAGGTTTCAGCAAAATCAAATCCAAATTCAGTAGCAGGTGCACTTGCAAATGTTTTACGTGAACGTGGATCAGCAGAAATTCAGGCGATTGGTGCGGGTGCTTTAAACCAAGCAGTTAAGGCAGTAGCCATCTCCCGCGGATTTGTTGCACCAAGTGGAGTAGATCTTATTTGTATACCAGCTTTTACTGACATCATGATTGATAATGAAGAAAGAACCGCTATTAAACTTATTATTGAACCAAGGTAGCTTATTTATCCAGAAGCAAGCAGCAGTATTACGCTTAAACGTAATACTGCTTTTTGATTGGTTAAGGAACTATAAAAATGTCTCAATAGCTATTAGAGTTAACCAATGATTCGGAAGTAACTTGATTAGGATATGAAAATTAGCTTTTTTACAAGAAAGCTCGCTGAAACAATGATTCTGGTTACACCACAGCTATGGAAAATACTGCGCTTTTCGGGGGCGGCTGATGAGCCTCGGGACAACACGATGTTGGTCATGAAGGCGTTGCGACCCGACGACCCGACTTTAGCCTTCCAACCTTTAAATCGAATTCCGGGGTCTCACCTATGCCTCAGCTCTCCCAGAACAAGTAAGGCTTCGTTAGCTTAACATCGCACGAAGAAAATGTGTGCTTTCATTTTCAAGGAGTCTACGTATTTTCCTCAGCTTAATTTTACCTGCGGAAATCAATGGGTCCATCCGCTTTCTTAAAATGAGGTATACTTTAGTTCGGAGTTTCCTACTATGAATGTACGGGAGAATGTTTTTTCACCCCAAACATTAGCAATAGTAAAAAATTGAATCAAAATATAGTTTTTATTACTCAATTGGTGATTATGACAATTTTATTAAATTATTATAAGGTAAGCGAAATTATCTTATTAGCTATTTGGTTACATATTGTTAATTTTGTTTATAGGGCTTATACTGGAATAATGTATAACCCTGTTAAAATTGAAAGGAGTTTCTTTAATGAACGAACAACAGCGTAAAGAACAAGCACAAATTAAACAAGTGGACGCCGCGGACAGAAAATCCGGCCAGGAAAAACCACTTAGTGAAAAAACAAGTGCAGATTTCGCGAAGTATTTTGAGACTACTTATGAGCCTCCAAATTTAAATAAAGCACGTAAGCGTGGGCGAGACAAAGTAAATGTGCATTATGATTTTGCGATTCCTGAAGATATGGAAAACATAGGTGAAGGTAAAAAGTTTCTCATCCGTACATACGGGTGTCAGATGAATGAACATGATACAGAAGTCATGGCTGGCATCTTAACCGAGATGGGTTATGAATCAACAACCGAAACAGAAGAAGCAGATATTATTTTGCTCAATACATGTGCTATCCGTGAGAATGCAGAGAATAAAGTTTTCGGTGAAATCGGACATTTAAAACCTTTGAAGTTGGAAAAGCCTGATCTCATTCTTGGTGTTTGTGGGTGTATGTCACAGGAAGAATCTGTTGTAAATAGAATTCTTAAAAAGCATCAGCATGTTGACTTGATCTTTGGTACACATAATATACATCGATTGCCGCACCTGGTTAAAGAAGCTATGTTTGGTAAGGAAAAGATAATAGAAGTGTGGTCAAAAGAGGGAGATGTAATTGAAAATCTACCTAAAGCCCGTAAAGGGAAAATCAAGGCATGGGTTAACATAATGTACGGCTGTGATAAGTTTTGTACCTATTGTATTGTCCCTATGACACGCGGAAAAGAGCGAAGCAGAAGACCAGAGGATATTATTCAGGAAGTACGTCATTTAGCCGCACAGGGATATCAGGAAGTAACTCTTCTAGGGCAGAATGTAAATGCGTATGGGAAAGATTTTGATGATATGGCCTATGGATTGGGTGATTTAATGGATGCCATTCATAAAATTGATATTCCGCGTGTTCGCTTTACGACGTCTCACCCAAGAGACTTTGATGACCGTTTAATCGAAGTATTAGCAAAAGGCGGTAACCTATTAGATCATATTCATTTACCTGTACAATCCGGAAGCAGTGAAGTCTTGAAAAAAATGAACCGTAAATACACACGTGAGGAATATTTGGAATTAGTTCATAAAATACGGAAAGCCATGCCGAACGCCACTTTAACCACAGATATTATTGTTGGTTTCCCTAATGAAACTGATGAACAATTTGAAGAAACAATGACTTTAGTGGAAGAAGTCGGTTTTGAAGCAGCATATACATTTATATACTCACCACGTGAGGGCACACCGGCCGCTCGAAAGAAAGATGATATTCCAGAGGATGTTAAAAAGCAACGTTTATACCGACTCAATGAACTGGTAAATAAGCAATCGGCAGAGTCAATGAAAAAGTATGACAAGCAAGTTGTTAGCGTATTGGTAGAAGGAGAAAGTAAAAAGGATCCAGATGTACTTGCCGGCTATACGGAAAGAAATAAGCTGGTTAACTTTAAAGGACCAAAATCAGCAATAGGAAAAATTGTAGATGTTGAAATAACAGAAGCGAAGACATGGTCATTAAATGGTATCATGGTAGAAAATACAGTAGAGGTGAACTGATATGGCTCAATATACACGAACAGAAATATTAGATGAAGCAAAAAAGTTAGCGAGTATGCTTGCTAGTACAGAAGAGATTGACCGTTTTAAGCAGGTAGAGGCAAAGATAAATGAAAACCAGAAAGTACAGCAACTGATCAAACGAATAAAGGCACTACAAAAACAAGCTGTAAACTTCCAGGCTTATGGAAAATCAGAAGCTTTAAAGAAGGTAGAAGCAGAAATTGACCGATTACAAGAAGAAATCGACGCAATTCCTGTTGTACAGGAATTTAAAGAAACACAGGTTGTTGTGAATGATGTATTACAGTTAGTTTCAGGAACCATAGCAAGAGAGGTAACAAATAATGTAATTGAATCCACAGGTGGAGATCTCCTTGCAGGAGAAACAGGCTCAAAACAGCAAAATAGCATGGGTTGCGGTCATTAAGGAAAGAAAACCAGAAAAAACAATTTGTTTTTTCTGGTTTTCTCTTTTACATAGTAGTGTTCATATGCTCGACCAGCCATGTCAATCTATAACCGTAGCATCTAGCAAATTTTATTTCTTTTTCTAAAATAAGCAAACAACGATTTCCAAAATGATCGTTATTAAAATTAACTTTTATATGTGGCTAAACGGTTGCTGAACTTTTTCTTTATTTATTCCTCTTTTTCTTATTCAGATGTTATGCACTTTAGGTATTTGTCTTGCATAAAATGATTATGAACAAAGAGGAGGTAAAAGTAGCTATGACTTTTCTAAACCGTGACTATAGAGAAATCATTACGAAAGCCGTTTGTGGTAAAGGGAAAAAGTTCACTCAAACATCCCATTCGATTACGCCAACCCATAAGCCGTCAAGCATACTTGGGTGCTGGGTAATTAATCATTTATACAATGCTAAGAAAAAGTCGGAGGACACCGTTGAGATCAATGGTAGTTATGATATAAACATCTGGTATTCGTACAATGACAATACGAAAACAGAAGTAGTCACCGAAAGGGTCACTTATTGTGATGTTATTCCGCTCTCCGTTAAAGATGAGCATTGCATAAATGATGAGTTTGATGTCATTGCCAAGGTGGTTCAACAACCTAACTGCCTTGAGTGCAAAATCTCCAACAAAGGACATAAAATTGTTGTAGAAATAGAAAGGGAATTTGTTGTTCAAGTAATTGGTGAGACAAAAATTTCTGTCAAAGTAAACCCACATTGGGAGAAAGATCACGACGATGAAGATGACGATGGATGGGATTTTGAATTAACTGACGATGAGCTAAGTAACGTAGATCCTGAATTCATGGATCATAAAGACTAACTCTAAATACGAGGATTTAATTCCTCGTATTTTATTTTTGAACAATAAAAAAGAAAAAATCTATTGTTTCGGTTTTCCTAGTGTTTTATTGAGAATGAAAGGCGATTAAGCGGAGGTAAAGGTCGGACAAGCGATCTTAAAGGATGGGGCAACATCTGTCTTTCTTACTTGTGCGTTATTCGTCGAAATGAAGGTAAATATGCTATAATGACAAAAGAATAAATGGGTAAGTGGAGGAAAAATGATGGCAAAATATACACCGATGATGGAGCAATATTTAAAAATTAAAGCAGAAAACAAAGATGCTTTTTTATTTTTTCGACTTGGTGATTTCTATGAAATGTTTTTTGATGATGCAATTCAAGCATCCAGAGAACTGGAGATCACTCTTACGAAGCGAGATTCAGGACAAAAAGAACCTATACCCATGTGCGGAGTTCCATACCATGCTGCGGGAAATTATATTAAAACACTTATTGAAAAGGGATATAAAGTAGCAATTTGTGAACAAGTTGAAGACCCGAAGACAGCAAAAGGTGTGGTAAAACGAGAAGTGGTTCAACTTATTACTCCAGGTACTGTTATGGAATCAGGAATGCTTCGTGAAGGAGAGAATAATTATATAGCCAGCCTTTCCCATTTTCAGGACGGATCGTATGTAGTTGTTTATCATGATTTATCTACAGGAGAAAACAGGCTAGCTCTCATTATGGATGGATGGGATGCAGTTATTCACGAATTATATAACCAGCCAATTAAAGAAATAGTTATTTCTTCTCATCTACCAGAACAATTACAACAACAACTACAGGGTAAGTTGCATGTAACCTTATCCTATCAGGATATTGTAGACTTTAATGCTGAATACCGTGATCTTTGCGAGAACTTAAATGATGAAAGGCTATTAAAAGCCTTCAGCCGGTTATTGAATTATGTTCAACACACACAGAAACGTTCTTTACACCATTTACAGCAAGCAAAAGTGATCGAATTGCAGGAACATTTGTCATTAGACATGTATTCAAAAAGAAATCTGGAATTAACTGAAACTATTATTAAAAAAGGGAAACATGGTAGTCTGCTATGGGTGCTTGATAAGACAGCAACTGCAATGGGGTCCAGACTATTAAAAAAATGGCTGGAACGTCCTCTCTTAAACCAAAAAAAGATTGAGGAGAGACTTGAAATAGTAGAGGGTTTTGTGCAAGCGTTTATGGAGCGTGACCAGCTAAGAGAAGTATTAAAGTCTGTATATGATATGGAACGGTTAGCAGGCAGAGTGGCATTTGGAAATGTAAATGCCAGAGATTTAGTACAACTTAGACAATCTCTTGAAAAACTACCTGAGATTAAGGAAATTCTTTCAGGGTTTAAAGGTGAGGAAATAAGCCGGCTAGCTGATCAGCTGCTATTTCCGGATAAGTTGGTAGACTTATTAAACACGAGTTTAGTAGATAATCCGCCCATTTCCATTAAAGAAGGTTCGATAATTAAAGATGGGTATCACGCACAATTGGATACATATAGGGATGCTTCTCGAAATGGAAAACAATGGATAGCAGAGCTGGAGCAGAAAGAAAAGAAGGAGACAAACATTAAATCTTTAAAGATTGGTTATAATCGGGTTTTTGGCTATTATATAGAGGTTACTAAAGCAAACCTGCATTTGCTGCCAGAGGGTAAATATGAACGAAAACAGACCCTTACAAACGCAGAGAGATATATTACTCCGGAATTAAAAGAAAAAGAGCAGCTCATTTTAGAAGCAGAAGAAAAAAGTGTTGAGTTGGAATATCAATTATTCCTAGAAATCAGGGACCAAATAAAAGAGCATATACCTCAGTTACAGCATATTGCTGATGTCATAAGTAAAGTCGATGTATTACAGGCATTTGCAACGGTTAGTGAAACAAATAATTATCGAAGACCAAGCTTTTCTTCTAATCATACACTAACTATTAAGAATGGCAGGCATCCGGTTATTGAACAAGTAATGAAGAACGGTACATTTGTTCCAAATGATATTTCGTTGAACCCTGATAGAAATATGTTGCTAATTACCGGTCCGAATATGTCAGGGAAAAGTACATATATGCGTCAGTTAGCCTTGACGGTTATAATGGGGCAAATCGGCTGTTTCGTTCCGTGTGAAGATGCGGAATTAATTATTTTCGATCAAATTTTTACTAGAATCGGAGCGGCAGATGACCTTGTTTCCGGTCAAAGTACCTTTATGGTAGAAATGCTAGAGGCAAAGCATGCTTTATCCCATGCGACAGACCGAAGTTTAATATTGCTGGATGAAATAGGAAGAGGAACAAGTACGTATGATGGAATGGCGCTTGCCCAGGCAATTGTGGAATATATTCACAATAACCTCCAGGCAAAGACATTGTTTTCCACACATTATCATGAACTGACAATATTGGATGAATCCCTTCCACAACTGAAAAACATTCATGTACGTGCAGAGGAATATGAAGGAAATGTGGTTTTTCTTCACCAAATTAAAGAAGGACCTGCAGATAAAAGCTATGGTATCCACGTAGCGAAACTGGCTGAGCTACCAGAGGAATTAATAGATCGAGCAAGTGAAATATTAGAGAAGCTTGAGAACGAAGGAAAGCCTTCTTCCAAGGTAGATAATAACGAAAGTGGTCAACTGTCATTTTTTGACGAAGCACAAATACCGCCTAAGACTGTAAATGAAAAGCAACAAGGTTCATCAGAAAAAGTAATTGAAGATTTAAGGGAAATGGATCTTTTTGCTTTGACGCCACTTGACGCTATGAATGAGTTGTATCGGTTGCAAAAGCAAGTTAAAAAGTACTAAGGGAAAGGAATTGTTTGCATGAAAATTATACAAATGCCAGATGCCTTAGCCAACAAAATAGCTGCTGGGGAAGTAGTAGAACGCCCTGCATCTGTTGTAAAAGAATTAGTAGAAAATAGCATTGATGCAAACAGTACATGGATAAAAGTTGAACTTATGGAAGCTGGTCTCCAGCATATTAAAATCACCGATGATGGGGAAGGGATGGCGGAGGACGATTGTGAACATGCATTCCTGCGCCATGCCACGAGTAAAATAAAAAACGAAACAGATTTATTTCATGTAAAAACATTGGGGTTTCGTGGAGAAGCATTAGCAAGTATTGCATCAGTAAGCCGACTAACTATAAAAACCTCGCAAGGTTATCATGCTGGCACTGTATTGGAATTAGAAGGCGGGAAAATGGTTGAAAGAAGAAAAGGAGATGCACGCCGTGGTACGGAGATTACAGTAGATGATTTATTTTTTAATACTCCTGCTCGATTAAAGTATATGAAAACTATTCATACAGAACTGGGACATATAACTGATTTGTTAAATCGACTTGCATTGTCACATCCGCAAATCAGGTTTGAAGCTACTCACAATGGAAAAGGATTATTTAAAACTCCTGGCACAGGCGATGTTTTGCAAGTCATATCACAAGTATATGGTATGGGAGTTGCCCGAAAAATGCTGCCAATCAAGAAGGAGACTTTGGATTTTTCCATTCAAGGTTATATAGCAAAACCTGAAATTACGAGGGCTTCCAGAAATTATGTATCTACCATCATCAATGGCAGGTATATAAAAAGTATTCCTTTAACACAGGCAATTATCCGTGCATACCACACCTTGCTACCGATTGGCAGGTCTCCCATTGTAGTCTTAGATATAAAAATGGATCCTATATTAGTAGATGTAAATGTTCATCCAACAAAGCTTGAAGTACGGTTCAGTAAAGAAAAAGAACTATTTTCAGCAATCGAAGATACAATTAGAAACAAATTTCGGGAAATTACCCTCATACCAGAAATGCAACAGAAAGCGGTAAGGAAAGAGGTAACCCATCAAAATACGATGGATTTTGGTGATAGTTCAACACAAGAAGTAAGATATCCTACGTATGAAGAGACTATACGAGAACAAAGCTACCAGGAAGCCGAAGAACCTTCTCATAAAGAGAGCGAAGAAGTAAATACGCATCATTCTAATGATTTTGTAGATGATTATTATATCCCCTCTCCTCAAGCTGATATGAAAGAGGAGAAGTCAATTTTAAATGAAAAGCAGACTGCTTCTCATACCCAACGGGTTCCAATTATGTATCCCATTGGCCAGTTACAGGGCACGTATATTCTAGCTCAAAACGAGAATGGGTTATATATGATTGATCAACATGCTGCCCAAGAAAGAATTAAATATGAATTTTTCAAGAAAAAGCTTGGAACAACAACCAATGAGTCGCAAGAATTGTTAATTCCTCTAACTTTTGAATTTTCCAAGCAAGAATCTCTGTTTATTGATACTTATAAAGAGGAATTAGAAAAGGTTGGTTTGTTTTTTGAGCCTTTTGGTCATCAAACATATGTGATTCGTTCACACCCTAATTGGTTTCCTAATGGTTTTGAAGAAGAGGTTATTCGTGAGATGATCGACCAAATTATGAATGAAGAAAGAGTAAATATTGAAATTATAAGGGAAGAAGCTGCTATTTTAATGTCCTGTAAAAGATCCATTAAAGCTAACCATTACTTGAACCATGATGATATGTTTCGTCTGTTAGAAGATCTACGCAAAACAACAGACCCATTCACCTGCCCACATGGCAGACCGATAATCGTTCATTTTTCTTCCTATGAATTAGAGAAAATGTTTAAACGTGTAATGTAAGTGCTGTATAAAAATAACACACCAAGTTAATAATGAGAATAAAAAGCTCAGAGGTGTAAAAATGGAAAATCAGAGGTTAATAAACTTCCTAAATCAGTTATTATCAAATTACTTTGTAATGTATGTTAAGTTACACCGATATCATTGGTTTGTCCAAGGGAGACATTTTTTTCAGCTTCATGAAAAATTTGAAGCGTTGTATGAGATGTTTGCCAGTGAACTTGATGAAATTGCAGAAAGAATTTTAATGATCGAAGGGAAACCTTTGGCAACAATGACCAAGTATTTAAAAGAGTCTACATTAGAAGAAGCAAATGCAGATGATAAAGAAAGTGAAATAGTATCTCAACTAATAAAAGATTTCCAACAAATCATCTCAGAAATTCGGGATGAGGGACTTGTTTTAGCTGATAAGCATAAGGATCATCCTACGGAAGATTTACTTATTTCTTTACAGACAAAACTGGAAAAAAACCTATGGATGTTCCGAGCTTATCAGGCTTATGAGTAAATAATCAGTATGTAGGGGAAGAGGTATGAAAAAAACAGTAATTGCAATTGTCGGTCCAACGGCAGTAGGCAAAACAAAATTAAGTATTGAGATAGCAAAGCGATTTGACGCTGAAATTATCAGCGGAGATTCCATGCAGGTATATAGAGGGATGGATATTGGAACTGCAAAAATTGAGGAGCGGGAAATGGAAGCAATCCCCCATCATTTAATAGATATAAAAGAGCCTAATGAAGCATACTCTGCTGCGGATTTTAAAAACCATGTGCAAGCATGTATTGAATCGATAGGTGCCATAGGGAAGCTCCCAATTATTGTAGGGGGAAGTGGCCTATATATACAGGCCGCTTTATTTGACTACAATTTTTCTCCAGCAAGACGTGATGAGCGAATTACGAAGCGATTGGAAAACGAAAGAGCAGAATTAGGAATTAAACACCTGTATGATCGATTGCGTGCAATTGACCCAGAACAAGCTGAAAAAATCCATCCAAATAATTACCGCAGAGTAATTCGAGCATTAGAAATCTATGAAATAACAGGATTGAAAATGTCTCAGCTTCAAAAAGAGCAAACGGTAGAATCTCCTTACAACGTTATTTTTATCGGCTTGGAAATGGAGAGAGAGCTATTATATAATCGGATTAACCAACGAGTAGACAAAATGATTAATGACGGACTGGTTGAAGAAGTGAGGTCGTTATATGAAAAGGGTTATGAAGCATGTGGTTCTATGAAGGCGATTGGTTACAAAGAAATGATTCCCTATATTCAAGGAAAGCAGCCATTTGAAGAAGCAGTTGAAAATTTAAAGCGAAATTCAAGAAGGTACGCAAAACGACAATATACTTGGTTTCGCAATAAGATGAATATAAGATGGTATTCGATTAATCCAAATACATATCATGAAGTTTTTACAAAGATTTTAGATGATCTAGCAGGATTATTGGAAGACAAATAGAAATAGTTATATATAGATAGAAATGAGGAGGAAACATAATGGCTCAAAATGTTAATATTCAAGACCAATACCTGAATCAACTAAGAAAAAATCGCATTGCAGTAACTGTTTTCTTAACAAATGGATTCCAATTAAGAGGGACATTAAAAGCATTTGATAATTTCACAGTTTTACTTGAGACAGAAGGAAAGCAACAATTAATTTTCAAACATGCAATATCCACTTTCGCTCCAGTTAAAAATGTATCTTTAGAAACTGAATAGATTTTGCAACGGGTGCTGAACAGCACCCGTTTTTAGGTTCTAATATATATGTTGGGGTTATTCAATGATTCGGAAAATAGATAAACTACGAAGTAACTTGATAGTACTCTAAGCGACCGTTTCGGAAAAAACACTTCGCTTTCCGTGGGCAACGCTTCAGCTTCCTCGGAAGAAAAAAATCACTTCCTGCGGGATCTTCAACTGTTGCTTTTCCCATAGGAGTCTTCGTGTTTTTCCTACACTGGTAAAGTGGTTAGATATTAACCCGCTATTTATGGTTTAAAGCAGATACAAATTGATTGGAGCGGAAGGGGGCGACTCCTGCCGGAATAGCATGAGCTGAAGACCCTGCACGGAGCGTAGCGGAGGAAGCGGCTGAAGCCATGCCGGCGGAAAGCGTCCCCCTGCAGTGGAAATCAATGGGTCTATTCACCTCCTTAAAATGAAATAAACTACTACAAAATTACTTCGGAGTTTCCTCCAACTATGAATGAACAAAATACATTTGTATCCCAACATTTGCAGTAGTACCCGTTTTTATAAATTTGTAATAAGTTATCTTAAGAAGTATTGAATTGAACAGTTTAAGAAGCGCGCTCTCTTTTTAAACATCTATGTACAAAAGTAAATTTTTTCAGCAACTCTTGTGGTGTATGCATTTCCGGGACTCCTGGTTATATTAAACACACCCCATCAAAATACGCTTAAATATATATAGGCGAATGTCACACCATATCGGTTAGGTGCGTATACTGAATTGACTGAGAGGTGATGGTATGGAAACACAATTAATCAGGAACAAGAAAGGTCAAATTAATATTGTATTAAAAGAACAAAAAAACGAAGAGCGACAATCCCAAAAATCAATTTCTTCCTTTGAGAACAATCCATTTACACATATAGATCAAGAATTTTCTTCGATTATCGGCTTACAAGATTTGAAAAAAACAATAAAAGAAATTTATGCTACGGTAGTGATTAATCAGAAAAGAAATGAATTAGGATTAAAGAACTCTAAGCAAGTTCTCCATATGTTATTTAAAGGAAATCCTGGGACAGGAAAAACTACTGTTGCAAGGAAGTTAGCAAAGTTATATTTTGAAATGAATTTATTATCAAAGGGTCACTTTATTGAAGCTGAAAGAGCCGATCTTGTTGGTGAATATATTGGTCAAACCGCTCAAAAAACCCGTACTATTATTCAAAAGGCAATGGGAGGAATTCTGTTTATAGATGAAGCATACTCACTGGCACGAGGTGGAGATAAGGATTTTGGAAAAGAAGCCATTGATACGCTTGTGAAGCATATGGAAGATCATCATAATGATTTTGTATTAATCTTAGCAGGCTATCCGTATGAAATGGAAAGATTTCTTACGTTAAATCCAGGCTTGCAGTCCAGGTTCCCATTTATATTGGATTTTGAGGATTACGAAATAAGTCAATTAATGAAAATAGCAAGGCAAATGGCTGCAGAACGCGAATATCGTCTAACAAAAGAAGCAGAACAGGAATTGAGAATGCATTTATTTAAAAAAACCCAAGAAAAAGGCCGTAATTTCTCCAATGCACGCTATGTACGAAATGTTATTGAAAATGCAATAAGACTTCATGCAGTTCGTCTCTTAAAAAGGAATAACCTAACTACAGACGACTTGATTACATTAACAGAAAAAGATCTGCTGATGGATAATTGATAGCGCAATATTTGGTTATCATATGCTCCGTTTGGTATGATAATAATATGTATGAAATACGTTAAGGGCTGATAGAAAGAGGTTTAAATATGACAGCAGAAAAAATACTAGTTATTGCAGTTATGCGACCAAGACAAAATGAAGAAAGATTCCAATCTTCTTTAAAAGAACTCATTTCTTTAAGTCACACTGCCGGCGGAGCGGTTGAGAAAGTAATGGTACAGAAACGAGATCGGATTCATCCAGCTAATTACATTGGGACTGGAAAAATGGAAGAAATAAAACAGGAAATTGAGGAATTAGATATCGAGCTGGTTATCTCAAATGATGAGCTTTCTTCAGGGCAACTGCGTAATTTAGGAAATGAATTCGGTGTACGCATTATCGACAGAAGTCAATTGATCCTTGATATATTCGCTCAAAGGGCTAGAACCAAAGAGGGAAAACTTCAAGTTGAACTTGCTCAGTTGGAATATATGCTACCAAGACTCCGCGGGCAAGGTGTGAGCATGTCCAGATTAGGTGCGGGAATTGGTACGAGAGGTCCTGGTGAGACAAAGCTGGAGACAGACCAAAGACATATTAGACGTAGAATTTATGATATTAAAAGAAGACTATCCTCTGTAGCACAGCAAAGGGAGCAATATAGAAAGAGACGAAAAGCCAATGAAGTTTTTCAAATTGCCATTGTAGGTTATACAAATGCTGGAAAGTCAACTTTATTCAATCGTTTAACTGATAGTGAAAGTATGGTAGAAGATAAGCTTTTTGCTACTCTGGATCCATTAACTCGGCAAATTAAACTGCCATCCGGATTCCAGCCATTACTCACAGATACGGTAGGCTTTATTCAGGATTTACCTACATCATTAATTGCAGCATTTAAGTCCACGTTAGAGGAAGTGACTGAAGCGGATTTTCTTTTGCATGTTGTAGATGGTTCAAATCCTGATCTTGAACAACATCAGCATACTGTACGTAAATTATTGGAAGAATTACATGCAGATACAATCCCTATGTTAAATATTTATAATAAAAAAGATTTAATGGAAAAAGAGTTTATACCTTCAAACCATCCTTATTTCATTATGAGCGCCTATGGAGATGAGGATTTAAGCAGATTGGAAACCAAAATCGAAGAAACCTTAATAAAAGAATGGAAGTATTATTCCCTGGAATTACGACCGGATGAAGGAAAAATAATGAACAGACTTGAGTTGGAGTCAATTGTTACGGAAAAATACTTTAATGAAGAAAAAAATCAATATACAGTAAAAGGCTATATGCGGAAAGATCACGCTTTAGAGAGCCTGTTAGAGGAGTAAAAACAACCAATGTTAGAACAATTAGTAGAAAAAGCAGAAAAAGATTGCAAGCATATTCATAATAAAATTAATAAAACTGTAGCGATAAATCAGAAACGAGTGCTAGATGCGTTTAAGAGAAATCGTGTGAGTGACAGTCATTTTAATTCGACGAGCGGGTATGGCTATGATGACATGGGAAGAGAAGTCTTAGAGAAAGTTTATGCAGATGTATTTGGGGGAGAGGATGCCCTTGTCAGACCCCAGTTGGTATCAGGTACTCATGCTATTTCCACCACTCTATTTGGATTGTTAAGACCAGGCGATGAACTTATTTATATAACCGGAAAACCTTATGATACGTTAGAGGAAGTTATTGGTAAGCGCGGTAAACCTGCTACCGGCTCGTTAAAAGACTTTCAAGTTTCCTACAAAGAAGTCAATTTAAATTTAAATGGGTCCGTTAATTATCCTTCTATCCAAGAAAATATAAGCAGCAAAACGAAAGTAATTGGTATTCAAAGATCAAAAGGGTATGATGACCGGCCTTCGTTCACAGTAGAAGAAATAGGAGAAATGGTTAAATTCATTAAAGATTTAAATGAAGATATTATCATTTTTGTAGATAATTGCTATGGTGAATTTGTCGAAGAAATAGAGCCATTACATGTCGGTGCAGATATTATGGCAGGATCATTAATTAAAAACCCTGGTGGAGGAATGGTCCGTGCTGGCGGTTATATCGTTGGGAAGGAAAAACTTGTTCTGCAATGTGCCAACAGGTTAACAGCACCAGGTCTTGGTAAGGAAACTGGAGCAACGCTAAATACATTGCATGAAATGTACCAAGGATTCTTTTTAGCTCCACATGTTGTCGGAGAAGCTTTAAAAGGCGCAGTTTTCACTTCCAGATTGTTAGAATTAGCAGGCTATACAACATCTCCTCATTATCAAGCAGTTCGTACTGACTTAATTCAATCTGTAACGTTTCAAGAGGAAAAGGAAATGGTAGCTTTTTGTCAGGCTATTCAAGAAAATTCTCCTGTTAACTCATTTGTTAAACCATATCCTAGTGAGATGCCCGGATATGAGGATCAGGTTATTATGGCAGCCGGGACGTTTATTCAGGGTTCGAGTATTGAATTGTCAGCAGATGGACCATTGCGGTCTCCGTACATTGTTTTTGTTCAGGGTGGTTTAACCTATGCGCATGTAAAGATAGCTATTACTCAATCGGTAAAAGAACTTCAAAGAAAAGGTTTTTTAACTTTATAAAAGGGAAAAGGAAGAGAGGAAGCTATCTCTTCCTTTTTATTTATTCTATAATGTTAGGAAACCTAACATCAATTTGACAGTTAAGCTGACATAAATTATAATAAGTTACATAATTACATAAGGGGGTTATGTGTTGAATGATAAAGAGAGACGATCCATGCCCTTATTCTCTATTGGGATAGTTATTAAACTAACGGAATTAACAGCAAGACAGATAAGATATTACGAAGAAAACAGTCTAATTCATCCCGAAAGAACTACAGGTAATCAAAGATTATTCTCATTTAATGATGTGGATAAGTTACTAGAAATTAAATCACTACTTGATCGTGGTTTAAATATTGCTGGTATTAAACTATTACTTGAAGAAGTAAGTGATGAGCCAAAAACACAAGGTAAAACCGAGCTTTCTGATAAGGAACTACGAAGTATTTTACGAAATGAGTTAAATGAGGCAGGAAGATATGGGAAAGCGAGCTTGAGACAAGGAGAATTATCAAGGTTTTTTAGGAATTAGGAAAAAGAGAGTTATCCTCTCTTTATATAAATCCAACTCAAATCAGGAGGAGAAATGATGGGAAAACGAATTACCAAAGAGGAAATATTAAGGCAAATCGAGGAAGAGAACGTACGATTTATTCGTCTGCAATTTACAGATATGCTGGGAATTATCAAGAATGTGGAAATTCCACTAAGTCAACTTAAAAAAGCACTAGATAATAAGATGATGTTTGACGGGTCTTCCATCGAAGGTTTTGTTCGGATTGAGGAATCAGATATGTATTTATATCCAGATCTTGATTCGTTTGTGGTATTTCCATGGACATCAGATAAAGGTAAAGTAGCCCGCTTTATTTGTGATATTTACAATCCGGATGGAACTCCATTTGAAGGATGTCCTCGCTATAACCTTAAGCGTAATTTGAAGAAAATGGAAGAGCTAGGCTTTGATGCTTTTAATATCGGTACAGAACCGGAATTCTTTTTATTTAAATTAGATGAAAAAGGCGATCCTTCTCTGGAACTGAATGATCGCGGAGGCTATTTTGATCTTGCTCCAACTGATTTAGGGGAAAATTGCCGTAGAGACATTGTTCTTGAATTAGAAGAAATGGGCTTTGAAATTGAAGCATCTCATCATGAGGGCGCACCAGGCCAACACGAAATTGACTTTAAATATGCGGATGCAGTTAAACATGCTGATGATATTCAAACATTTAAACTAGTAGTAAAAACAATTGCCAGAAAACATAATCTTCATGCTACTTTTATGCCAAAACCTTTGTTTGGTGTAAATGGTTCTGGAATGCATGTAAACATGTCGCTGTTTAAAAATGGGAAAAATATGTTTTTTGATAAGCAGGGTGACATGCAACTAAGTGATGTAGCATTTCAATTTACGGCTGGTATTATGAAGCACGCAACAAACTTCACAGCAGTAACTAATCCAACAGTGAACTCATATAAGAGACTTGTTCCTGGATATGAAGCTCCATCCTATGTAGCTTGGTCCGCAGCAAACAGAAGTCCTTTGGTACGTATTCCATACTCCAGAGGTCTCAGTACACGGATTGAAGTACGTAGTGTGGACCCGGCAGCCAACCCATACATGGCTATGGCAGTATTATTAGCAGCTGGGCTTGATGGTGTTGAAAATAAACTAACCCCGCCAGCTGCTGTTGACCGAAATATTTATGTAATGACTAGAGCGGAACGAGAAGAGAACGGAATTAAGGATTTACCTTCTACACTAATGGGTGCTTTGAGAGAATTAGAGCAGGATGAGGTTATTGTTAAAGCGCTTGGAGATCATTTATATGAACATTTCCTGGAAGCAAAAGAAATTGAATGGGATATGTTCCGCACGACGGTACATCCTTGGGAAAGAGAACAATATTTAAGTACGTACTAAGAAAGCAAATTGACTTGAAATCTAAAAAACTGCCATTATGGCAGTTTTTTTAATGTAATAAAGTATAAAATTTTGGCTCTGCATAGGAGTCTTGTATAGCACTTGCGTCCGAGAAAGGGCGATTTAGCTTGTTAAATTCAAATTGTTGATGCTGTTTTTAATGGATATTGCGATACAATCCAATAACTTTTCCTAGTATACTTACATTTTTGTACAATAATGGTTCCATAGTTGCGTTTTCGGGTTGTAACCGTATATGATCGCGTTCTTTAAAAAAGCGTTTAACTGTTGCTTCGTTTTCTTCTGTCATAGCAACCACAATATCACTGTTCTGGGCAGTGTTTTGCTGTTTTACTATGACCATGTCTCCATCAAGGATTCCAGCCTCAATCATACTCTCTCCTTCAATTACCAAAACAAATAGTTGATCATCCGGGCTAGCTGTATTACTTGGAAGTGGCACAAATTCCTCAATGTTTTCTACTGCTGTAATAGGAAGTCCGGCAGTTACTTTACCAATAACAGGAGCATAGATCGCTTCCTCCCTTGGAATGCTATCTTCCCCTGTAATATCAAGTATTTCAATCGCTCTGGGTTTCGTAGGATCTCTGCGAATAAACCCTTTGCTTTCCAGTCTGGCAAGATGCCCATGCACTGTTGAGCTCGAAGCAAGCCCAACAGCAACCGCTATTTCCCTAACTGATGGTGGATAACCCTTTTTAGTAACTTCTTCTTTTATAAAGTCTAAAATCATTTGCTGTCTATTAGAAAGTTTTGTCATCTATCAAACACCTCGCACATATAGTTTAATTAGTATTAGTTTATCATTGGGAGATAGAAAAAGCAAACGTTCGTTCGAGAAAAAGCTTGACAAGATCATATGTTCGTGTAATACTTTTGTTAGATGAACGAACAGAAGTTCTAATTTTGCAGGAGGTGGATTTTACTATGTTTGGAAAATTAACAAAAACAGACGTATTCTATCTGGTGGCATTTGCATTAACATTAGGATTTTTGTATTATGCTATGGTTACAAGTTGAAGAATATAAGAGTAAAAGGCAGGAGAAGTTTAGTGTATGAATGCTATTATTTATTGTCGAGTCAGTACAGATAAATCAACACAGGAAACCTCTTTAAGTAGGCAGAAGGAAGAATTGCAAAGTCTAGCAAGACAAAATGGATTTTCAATTATTGCATGTATAGAAGAACAAATAAGCGGCTATGAGATTAATAGAGATGGTATCTATGAAATGCTTGATTATTTTACTTCCAATAGAGCGGATTGTCTACTTATTCAGGATGAAACAAGGCTTGGGCGGGGGAATACAAAAATTGCTTTATTTCATCATTTGAAAAAGCTCGACATACCGATTTTTACAGCTATACATGAAGGTGAACTGGAGTTGTCAGAATCAGACTCTATGGTCTTGCAAATTGTTGGCATAGTAGAAGAATATCAACGTATCATTCATAATACAAAGATAAAAAGAGGTATGAAGAAGGCCATTAAAAAAGGCTATAGGCCTCAGAACAACTTATCAGGACAAAACAAAGCTCCTGGAAGAGATAGAATTTCCTTTCCTATAGAAGAAGTAATCAGGTTAAGAGAAAAAAACCTTACATTTGAAGAAATTGCTACAACCTTAAATGGTTTAGGCTATTCTGTTTCAAAAGCGACCGTACATCGAAGGTATAAGGAGTTTCATAACACTTGAATATAAGTATTATGGAGCGTAATATAGAAAGACAGGAACGATCGTTCCTGTCTTTTTATATTGGCATTCACTCGGGTAGGAGGTTTAATTATAATGTTATCCAAAGATAAGTTGGAACGAATCAATCAGTTAGCTAAAAAATCAAAGCAAGAGGGCTTATCGAATGAGGAGAAAATAGAACAAAAGAAGTTGCGGGAAGAATATTTGAAAAATGTCCGCAGTTCTTTTAAAAACCAGTTTAAATCTATGACTGTTATGGATCCGGAAGGTAATGACGTTACCCCTCAAAAAGTGAGAGATTTACAAGAGAGAAACAAAAAGCATTAATTAAATGATCGTTAAATTAATTAATAATTTCCGGAGGTTTGTTCAAACTATCACAAGAAACGTTTTTTGTATCCTATAATACTTGTTACTAATGTTCTTTCGTTATAGAATAAAGTAGGATATTAAAGTTGTATTTACGAGAGGAGCTTATTATATGCCAAACAATATTGAAGAACAATCAGTGAATACCATTCGAACTTTATCCATTGACGCTATCGAAAACGCAAATTCTGGTCACCCTGGTCTCCCAATGGGGGCTGCTCCGATGGCTTACACATTATGGACTGATTTTATGACACATAATCCGAGCAATTCAAAGTGGTTTAATAGAGACCGCTTCGTATTATCGGCGGGTCATGGATCTATGTTGCTATATAGCTTGCTGCATTTATCAGGATATAATGTGACAATTGATGATTTAAAGCAATTCAGACAATGGGATTCTAAGACTCCTGGTCACCCAGAAGTAAACCACACGGACGGAGTGGAGGCAACTACCGGCCCTTTGGGACAAGGTATTGCTATGTCTGTTGGTATGGCAATGGCTGAAGCTCATTTAGCAGCCAAATTTAATAAGGATGATATTGCCGTTGTTGATCATTATACGTATGCTCTAGTAAGTGACGGAGATTTAATGGAAGGCATATCACATGAAGCTGCATCTCTAGCAGGTCATCTTGGTCTTGGAAAACTAATTGCATTGTATGATTCTAATGATATTTCTCTAGATGGAGAATTAAACCGTTCATTCTCTGATAATACAGAGCAACGTTTTCAGGCCTATGGTTGGCAAGTGATTCGTGTAGAAGATGGGAATGACCTCAATGAGTTAAGGGCTGCGATTAGAAAAGCACAAGAAAATACGGCACAGCCTACATTGATTGAGGTCAAAACAGTTATCGGCTATGGTTCACCTAATAAATCAGCATCAGCTGCTTCCCATGGTGCACCACTTGGTAAAGATGAAGTAAAACTAACAAAAGAATTTTATAAGTGGGGTCATGAAGATTTCCACGTACCAGAAGCCGTTTATTCAGATTTCAAAGAAAAAATTGCTGACAATGGCGCAGTTGCTGAAGAAAAATGGAATCAGCAATTAGAAGCATATAAAGAAAAATATCCAGAGTTAGCCAATGAATTTGAATTAGCATTGGATGGTAAGCTTCCGGTAGATTGGGAAAAGGAACTACCTGTATTTGAACCTGAAAAAGATACGTTGGCTACAAGAGCTTCATCTGGTAAAGTGCTCAATGCCATAGCTAAAGCTGTACCGAACTTCTTTGGGGGTAGTGCGGATCTGGCAGGATCTAATAAAACATCCATTAATGATGAAGATGATTTCACACGTAATAACTACGCCGGACGGAATGTATGGTTTGGTGTCAGGGAGCACGCAATGGGTGCAGCATTAAATGGAATGGCTTTACATGGTGGTTTAAACGTGTATGCGGGAACTTTCTTTGTCTTTAGTGATTACTTAAGACCTGCTGTAAGATTATCATCCATTATGAATGTCCCAGTAACTTATGTTTTCACACATGACTCCATTGCTGTTGGAGAAGATGGGCCGACACATGAACCTGTAGAACATTTAGCTGCTTTACGTGCTATGCCTGGTTTATCGTTGATTCGCCCTGCAGATGGAAATGAAACTCAGGCCGCTTGGAGACTTGCTCTGGAGTCTACAGATACTCCTACAGCATTAGTTCTTACAAGACAAAATTTACCAACATTAGAAGGTACAAAGGAACATGCCTATGAAGGTGTCAAAAGAGGGGCATATATTGTAAGTAAGGCCGAGAAGGATATTCCTGATGCGCTATTGCTTGCAACAGGTTCTGAGGTACAATTGGCAGTGGCAGCTCAGAAAGAATTGGCTTCGAAAGGGATTGACGTGCAGGTTGTCAGCATGCCTTCTTGGGATCGTTTTAATGCACAAGAGGAGGCATATAAGAATAAAATTCTTCCTCCACAAGTGAAAAAACGTGTTGCCATAGAAATGGCAGCTTCCTTCGGTTGGGAACGATATGCTGGTAGTGAAGGAAAGATTATTGCTATCGACAAATTCGGAGCTTCAGCCAACGGAGATAAAGTGATAGAAGAATATGGATTTACTGTTGAAAATGTAGTAAACCATGTAAAATCTTTCATATAAAATTAAATCCCTATGTAAAAAAAGATGACCCTAGTTAATACGGGTCATCTTTTTATTTTTCGATTCTAATATATATGTTGGGGTTATTCAATAATTCGGAAAATACACTTCTCTCTTGTGCTCGAAGGTGTGAAAGCAATCAACTTGTAGCAGGGTTATGGGACTAAACACCCCTAGCAGATCATCTATCGCCATTGATTTCCATTGCAGATGAACGCTTTCACACCTCCAGGTACAAGCGCGACATCTGTTCGATACCTCACAGTGTCTTCTTTGCCGCCCGGCATGGCTTCAGCCGCTTCCTCCGCTACGCTCCGTTTAGTGTCTTCAGCTCATGCTATTCGAAGCCACTGAAAAAGTCATTCTCTACTAAAATAGAAGTTTTTCAAAAAACGCTATCCCAAAATTTCGTTGTTTAATTTGCCTAGATGGAGAGTCAATACCAGTTTACTCCACTCATAGACTAAAAAGTGGTGATGTAATTTTTTGGAACTAGCCTTCTCAAGAATTTACCGGACTTTTTCAGTGGCCTCATGCGTTAGCATGAGGAGGCTCATCAGCCGCCCCTGATAAGCGCAGTATTTTTCCGTAGCGTTGTTATTTAGCCAATTTTAGGGATGTAATCTAGAAAGTACAGTCCTACCAAGTTAGTTCGGAGTTTACCCCAACTATGAAATAACTAAATACCTATGTACCCCAACATTTGCAGTAGAACCTATTTTTTCTGATGGTTAATAGAACCTTCATACTCTAAAAATATTTATGTAGCCGTTAAAAATCTATGAAAACATGAAAATCGAACTAATATTCTTTTCATCGACAAAACAAGTGTGATTTTGCGTGATAATGTGACATTATTCTGAAATTTAATGCGTATAATAGAATATATAAAAGGAGGAGATAAAATGGATGCATATTCTATCTACTGGATAAAAGAAGAGGTTGCAGCACATTATTTCCACAAAAGTAATTTATTATATCATTTTTTTAAAGATTATAGAAATGACCTCTCAAACGACATATTAAAAAAACAATTTAATTATATTACTCGTTCTTTTCCTGAATCACGATTAATTTCACATATAAAAAACTACTATAATAACGCTTTTATGTTACAATTTAATGGCTCACAATTAATCATTCATCAAAAAAAGACCTATATTTCTTTACATATGGATGAAAAACAATTAAAATTTCGTTGTAATTCTTTGCAGGATGCAGAAGAAATATTATTTCCTATGCTACGGAGTTTTCATAGCAATTTGTTTATCACAGGTAGAAATGTGAATAACTTTGGATGGATTTCTCCTATAATTACTAGTAATCATGGAAATCAGAGTGAACAAGTATTGTATTCCTTTCTTTGATTTACTATACTGTATAAGAGACAACACGAAGGAGGAAAGCTTGACATGAGCACTATTTGGGTCGTATTAATCGCTATTGCAGCATTAATTGTTGGTGTTGCTCTTGGATTTTTCATTGCTAGAAAATATATGATGAGCTATTTAAAAAAGAATCCACCTATTAATGAGCAAATGCTTCGTACGTTAATGATGCAGATGGGGCAAAAACCATCACAAAAGAAAATCAATCAAATGATGCGTGCTATGAATAACCAAACAGGAAAATAAAGCACTAATTCTCTTATCCATGGTCCAAGCCCCTTGCTATGAATAGCAAGGGGTGTTTGTATTTCATTAAATATTACGAAGAATTTTCGGTTATTTGTCAAAAACGATTTATAATTTGGTTTATTTATTTGATAGACTGTAATTAAGGATTTCTAGGAGGTATACTATGTCAGAGATAAATATATTTTTAGCGTTTGGTGCAGGTTTTTTATCTTTTATTTCACCGTGCGTGTTGCCTTTATATCCTGCATTTCTTTCTTACATAACAGGAATGAGTGTTAGCGAAATAAAAGAAGAGAATAAAAGGTTAAATAAAAAAGCCATTCTTCATACTATTTTCTTTTTAGTTGGTTTTTCCAGTGTATTTATTATGATGGGTTTTCTTAGTTCTTTCGTTTCTGACTTTTTACTTACCTATAAGAATATCATCCGACAAGTGGGAGCTATCCTGATTATTTTTTTTGGCTTAGTAATTGTTGGTATTTTAAATTTTGAATTTTTAATGAAAGATAGAAAAATCACATTCAAAAATAGGCCAGCTGGTTTTGTTGGGTCTTTCTTAATAGGTATGGCATTCTCTCTTGGTTGGACACCTTGTACCGGCCCGATTTTAGCAATTGTACTATCTTTAGCTGCTACAAATCCAGATACAGGTATGATTATGATGATCAGTTACATTCTCGGTTTTTCTATACCTTTTTTACTACTTGCCTTTTTTATCGGCAAATTAAACTGGTTTAAAAAACATAGTATGAAGCTTGTGAAAATCGGTGGTTATGTCATGATATTCATGGGAATTGCACTATTTTTTAATTGGATGAATAAATTAACTTCATTTTTGGCCGGATGGTTTGGTTTCTATGGTTTTTAATGGATTTTATTATTGTCCTATATTACTATAGGAAGAAGATATAGCATAAAGGAGCACGCTTACATGTATAAACCGAATGATCTTGTTCTACGTACAACAACATCTTTAATCGCATTTATCTTACTTGGATTTGCCATTTATTTATTGCTGGCGGGACATAACTCTCCAGGGGGAGGGTTTGTTGGCGGTTTGCTGACATCAGGAGCAATCCTTCTCATGTATATGGCTTATGGAATGGAAGTAGTGAAAAAAATCATTCCGATCAATTTCACATTATTGATTCCTATTGGCTTAGCTTTTGCAGTCGGAACAGGTATAGGTTCATTTATTTTTAATGTGCCATTTTTATCCCAAACATTTGGGTACTTCCACCTGCCTATTTTTGGTGAAATTGAATTGGCAACCGCTATGATCTTTGATATTGGTGTATATTTCACTGTTGTTGGAGTAATGATGACCATTATTCTAACCATCGCCAATGATCAATAAAAGGGGGCTAGATAACAATGGGGCTAGTATTATTAGTAGATGATACTGCATTCATAAGAATGAATTTAGCTTCTATACTAACAAAGGCAGGTCACGAGGTTGTAGGTGAAGCTATGAATGGTTTGGAAGCAATTCAACAATATAAAAAGTTGAGGCCCGATCTTGTTATCATGGACATCACGATGCCGGTTATGAGCGGAATAGAAGCCCTGAAAGAAATAATAAGATTTGATTCTGATGCCCATATCATTATGTGTTCAGCCATGAATCAACAAAAAGTAGTAGTAGAAGCAATCGAATCCGGTGCAAAGGATTTTTTAGTTAAACCCTTTAATGAAAACTGTGTTCAAGAGACGTTAAATAGAGTTCTACATATTAATAATAAGAGTTTTTAATGCAATTAAGCCTCAAGAGAGAGTGATTTGATGTTTTGGTTAGTGGCAAGTACAATAGTAGCAGCGTTTATGGCTGTCACAATGATTTTTGTAAGGCTTAAAGCTGCAAAGCAACCAGCTAGTGTTAAAAAAATTATATTGCCACCACTTTTTATGAGTACAGGTGCATTGATGTTTGTAGTTCCACAATTTCGAGTTACTTTTTCAGAGTTTGCAGAAGCAATCATTGTTGGTATTATCTGTTCCATATTTTTAATTAAAACGTCTAACTTTGAAATTCGGAAAAACGCCATATACTTAGTACCTTCAAAAGCATTTGTGTTTATATTAGTTGGATTGTTGCTATTTCGTATTATATTTAAGCTGGCAATTGGAAGTACAATTTCTCTTGGACAGACGAGTGGCATGTTCTATCTGCTAGCATTTGGGATGATTGTCACTTGGAGGCTGGCTATGTTAATTAAATTTATGAAATTAGAAAAAAAAATGAACGCTACAACAAAAAGAAGCGTCTAACCAGTGGTTAGACGCTTTAATTTTTTTTGTATCGTTCTTCCCATTCAACTGAATAATCACTTTGAGATTGGTCAAAGAATTGCTCATATGGTCTAACATCTATATTTTTCTGGTCTAATTTATTTCGTAAAAACTTATGATCACGCTTAGGAGTTGCTAGTATATATCCTTGAATTAATACATCTTGATTAATTTTTTCCATATTTTTGTTAAGAGCTACTTCTCCAATTTTACTGGCAATTTTATGTCTGGCTACATCTCTAAACAATTCAGGCACAGGTGAAACTAATTCTTCAAGCAACTTTTTTTCATCATCTTCCCACATATGTTTGGATTGTTCCATATAGTATTCTTCCCAGTCCATCATTGACTTGCCATCTTCTTTAGGCAATCGTTTAAGAAACTTACGAAACATAAAAAACCCACCAATTCCCATTAAACCAATCATTATAAATCCCCAAGCTATAATTAAGTAATCAAAAATTACCGACATGATTTCACCCTTATTCTATTCATTATAAGTTATTTTTCCAAAATTCAATTGATTACCACAAAAAGTAAATTTTATTTTTTTTAATACTTATAGTATATTACTAATAATTGACAAGTTATAATTAGTAATGGTCTATTTATATTATAATAGTAAAAAGTTTAACAGACAAGAGACATACATAAGAGAAAGATATCATATAGTTGAGAGAGTATAGGGTTAAAATGATAAAAAATGACACTATTAAGGGGGTATATAGATGAGACCAGATAATGATAGGGTTGTGAATCAAGGGGGTAGTTACCTTCATAATGAAAATTTTCTTAAATTATCATCATTAACGCCAGCTATGTTGTCCTGGGTGGATAAAAATAGTTATGATATTATCTTGGTTCTTAATAAGGAAGGCAGATTCATTTTCTTATCAGAATCAATAGAAAGAATATTAGGTTTTTCTGTTGAAAAGTTGGTAGGGGAAAAATGGTATGAGAAAATGTCAACTGTAGACGCTTCATTTATTAAAAAGAATTTTAATCATGATGCTCCTGCCCAAAGTTTTTCAATTAACGTGTTAAACGATAAGGGGATTTATATTATGTTTGAGTGTACTATAGAAAGGTTAATAGATAAAGATGAAGTTTATTTTATATCTACGCTCAGAGATATAACAGATAAGAAAGAATCAGAAGAAATGATGATTAGATCCGAAAAGATGTCAGTTGCAGGACAATTGGCTGCAGGAATAGCTCATGAAATTAGAAATCCATTAACCTCCTTAAAAGGATTTTTACAATTGTTACAAGCAGGACTAACAAGTAAAGAAGAATATTATCAAATCATGTTGGAAGAAATTGAAAAAATGGAAGCCATAACTACTGAACTATTATTTATTTCTAAGCCTTTAACGGATAATAAAAGAACAGAAGCTATTAATGAGATGATTGAAGATGTAGTAATGCTTATGAACCCTCAAGCTAAATTGAAAGGGATCCAATTGGAGTTCGAGAGTGAAGAAACTGCTTTTGTATATTGTGATCGATCACAAATTAAACAAGTTATCCTTAATTTAGTAAAAAATGGAATTGAGGCGATGGACCAACCTGGAAAAATTACCATCAGGTTAGAAGTTAATAACGAATCCATAATTATTCGTGTCATCGATGAAGGCGGAGGCATCCCATCTGATCTTATAAATAAAATAGGCGAGCCGTTTTTTACAACGAAGCAGGCAGGTACCGGTCTGGGTTTGATGATCTCCAAGCAGATTTTGGAACAGCACAAAGCAATTTTGGATATCACACAAAATAAAGATAGAGGAAGCACGTTTCATATTATATTTCCGGTGAAGTAACTGCAATTTATAACTATTTATTTTATAACTATTGTTTTCGTATAAGTATTTGTTATCACTTTACATAAGATTTTAATATATATTGACAGTGTCTATAATATTGTTTTATTTTAATGTTTCCTATAAGATAGAAAAAGAAGGCTTTATCTATACTAGAATAAAAGATTTGTAGAAAAAGCTCAATGTTTGAAATGTGGATAGGTTGATACATGATTAATAACCTGCTACAAAAGAAAGAAAGGGGTTTGCATTATGGGAGCGAATAATACGTTTCATGCAAAAAAACAGTTTGAGTTAAATGGGAAAACGTATAACTATTATCATTTAAAAGCATTAGAAGAAGCTGGATTAGGGAAAGTTTCACGCCTGCCTTTTTCCATTCGTGTACTTTTAGAGTCTCTTGTACGTCAGCATGATGGTCATCAAATTAAAGATGAACATGTACAAAGGCTATCTAAATGGGGTACAGAAGAAGGAAAAGGTGTCGATGTACCTTTTAAACCTTCCAGGGTAATTTTACAGGACTTCACGGGAGTTCCTGCTGTAGTAGATTTGGCATCCTTAAGAAAAGCAATGGTCGATATGGGTGGCGAACCCGACAAAATTAATCCGGAAGTTCCTGTGGACTTGGTAATTGACCATTCCGTGCAAGTTGATCAATATGGCACACCAAATGCTTTACAAGCGAACATGGACTTAGAATTTGAGAGAAACGCAGAGCGTTATGAATTTTTAAACTGGGCCCAAAAGGCGTTTGAAAACTATCGTGCTGTTCCACCAGCTACAGGTATTGTACACCAGGTTAACCTGGAGTATATTGCTAACGTGGTACATGGGTTGGAAAATGAAGATGGAGAATATGATGCTTTCCCTGACACACTTGTAGGGACTGATTCTCATACGACGATGATTAACGGTCTAGGTGTTCTTGGTTGGGGTGTAGGCGGTATCGAAGCAGAAGCAGGAATGCTTGGCCAGCCATCATACTTCCCAGCACCGGAAGTTATTGGAGTTAAATTTACTGGGAGCTTCCCAAATGGAACGACAGCAACTGACTTAGCATTGAAAGTTACTCAAGTACTACGTGAGAAAAATGTTGTTGGTAAATTTGTAGAATATTTTGGGCCTGGATTAAAAGATATGCCACTTGCCGACCGTGCAACTATTTCCAACATGGCACCAGAGTATGGAGCTACTTGTGGTTTCTTCCCGGTGGATGAAGAGTCTTTAAACTATCTACGTCTAACCGGTCGTGACAAAGAGCAAATTGATTTAGTAGAACAATATTGTAAGGCAAATGACTTGTGGTATTCTGCAGATCAGGAAGATCCGGAATATACGGAGTTAGTTGAGATTAATTTATCTGAATTGGAACCTAACCTTTCCGGTCCAAAACGTCCACAGGATTTAATTGCTTTATCTGATATGAAGAAAGAGTTCAACAAAGCAATAACCGCTCCAGAAGGTAACCAAGGGTTTGGTATGGATAAATCTGAATTTGATAAAGAGGTAACTGTGGAACATCCAAATGGAAGTACTTCCTTAATGAAAACAGGAGCTCTAGCTATTGCAGCTATCACCTCTTGTACAAACACTTCCAACCCTTATGTTATGCTTGGGGCTGGATTATTAGCTAAAAAAGCAGTAGAAAAAGGCTTACAGGTACCAGACTACGTAAAAACATCTTTAGCACCTGGTTCAAAAGTTGTTACACGTTACCTTGAGGATTCCGGATTAATGCCTTTCCTTGATCAGCTGGGCTTTAACTTAGTAGGATATGGATGTACTACTTGTATCGGTAACTCAGGACCTTTACGTGAAGAAATTGAACAGGCAATTATGAAAAGTGACCTAACTGTTTCTTCTGTATTATCTGGTAACCGAAACTTTGAAGGACGTATTCACCCACTCGTAAAAGCTAATTACCTTGCATCTCCACCATTAGTAGTTGCATACGCGTTAGCTGGGACAGTTGATGTAGATCTTTCTAAAGAGCCACTTGGTAAAGATAAAGATGGAAATGCAGTTTATATGAATGATATCTGGCCAACAATGGAAGAAATTAAGGATCAAGTGGAAAAGGTTGTAACACCTGAAATATTCCGAAAAGAATATGAAAATGTTTTCCAATCCAATGAAAAATGGAATGAGATTGATACAACAGATGAACCTTTATTTGAATGGGATGAGGATTCCACTTACATTCAAAATCCACCATTCTTTGAAGGGCTTTCCAAGAATGCTGGTACGGTAGAACCATTGAATAACTTAAGAGCTATTGGTAAGTTTGGTGATTCTGTAACAACTGACCATATTTCACCTGCTGGAGCAATTGCCAAAGATATGCCTGCAGGCAAATATCTCCAGGATAAAGGAGTTTCTCCACGAAACTTTAACTCCTATGGTTCTCGACGAGGTAACCATGAAGTTATGATGCGCGGTACGTTCGCAAATATCCGTATCCGCAACCTTTTAGCTCCAGGTACAGAGGGTGGATATACAACATATTGGCCAACAGAAGAAGTTATGCCGATATATGATGCTGCTATGAAGTATCAACAGGATGGCACAGGCTTGATCGTAATTGGCGGAAAAGATTATGGCATGGGATCATCTCGTGACTGGGCAGCCAAAGGAACTAACCTATTAGGCATCAAAACTGTAATCGCTGAAAGTTTTGAGCGAATTCATCGTTCCAACCTTGTAATGATGGGAGTATTACCTTTACAATTTGTAAAAGGTGACAGTGCTGAAAAGTTAGGTTTAACTGGTAAAGAAAGCTTTACTGTTGAAGTTAATGAAGATGTAAAACCACATGATTTGGTAAAAGTCACTGCTGTGGATGAAGAGGGTAAGTCAACTACATTTGATGCTGTTGCTCGTTTTGATAGTGATGTAGAGATTGATTATTACCGTCATGGTGGAATCTTACAAATGGTATTACGTAACAAGCTTGAAGTTTAAGTTATAACAATAAATCTCTTCTACTATTTTAGGGTAGAAGGGATTTATTTTTTGTACTCTAAAATATATGTTGAGGCTATCCATTAATTCGGAAAATAGATAAACTCCGACGTAACTTGGTAGTAGTTTATCTCATTTTAAGGAGATGAATGGACCCATTGATTTCCACTGCAGGGGGACGCTTTCCGCCGGCATGGCTTCAGCCGCTTCCTCCGCTACGCTTCGTGCAGGGTCTTCAGCTCATGCTATTCCGGCAGGAGTCGCCCCCTACCGCTCCAATCAATTCGTACACAGCATATTCTGGGGTATGCAGACGCAATTTTTCTTCCAAGGTATAATAGTAAATAGTAGCGAAGGAAAAATACGGAGACTCCTGGGGGAGATGAGGCATCGGTGAGAACCCGGAAAGCGTAGCATGAGGAGGCTCATCAGCCGCCCCCGGAAAGCGCAGTATTTTTCCGTAGCGGTGTTATTTAGCTATTTTATATTAATTGGGAAATAAGTTTTCACTACGTCGCAGTTTTCTCCTGCTATGTATGTAATAGATAACATTTAAGCTGCTCCAAGAGTAAATTATTGTATGTAAAATATAAAATAAAACTATTTTTAGCCAAAAAATAAACTTTAGCGGAGGCAAAAGTTAACAAAACCTTTTTAATGAACTTTTTTCGAACAATTCATTTTCCACTTTACAAACAACTACAATCGGTCTACCATTTACAATATATAGTGCTTAAGGAGCTTAAAAAATGGTTAAAAAATGGATAGGAATAACTTTGCTTCTAGTCTTAGCTGGTATTGTAATTTTTAATATAGTTAAGGAAAATGCAGAAGAAACAGAAAACAAGGGCGGGATGATTGCACCTCCAGAGAGTGCAGGACTAGAACCTGGGCAGATGGCTCCCGATTTTGAGCTGGAAACATTGAAGGGAAAGAAGCTTAAATTATCCGACTTGCGAGGTGAAAAGGTCATTTTAAATTTTTGGGCAACCTGGTGTCCGCCTTGCCGTGAAGAGATGCCAGAAATGCAACAATTTCACGAAGACTTTGGAGATAAGATTAACATTATTGCGGTTAATTTAACTGGGTCTGAAACAAAAGAATCTGATGTGCAGAAATTTATTGGTAAATACAATTATACATATCCGATTTTACTTGATAAAAATTCTCAAGTAGGTGAAACATATAGAGCCTTTACAGTACCTACTACTTACTTTATTGGAACAGATGGTAAAATTCAAAAAGAGAGAAAAGTAGGGCCAATGTCGTATGAATACATGCAAGAAACGTTAGAGACATTAGAGTAGATGTTATATATTTTCTAAGAAGTGGCAATACTTTTATTTAAAAAGGAGTGAATTGCCATTTCTTTAAAACGAAAAGTTACCTTTGAAGAACTTTTAGCAGAAAATCGACAACATATACTAAAGGACAAGATGCTCATGGAACAACTTGAGCGTAAATGGGAGCAAAGAATGCATCAAACTGTATACAAAAAGTAAGAAAGAGAAAACTCTTCCGTTAGAAAATGGAAGAGTTTTTTGTGTATAAACAGTACCTGCAAACAAATAATAACATTAATTAAATTGAAAGGAGAATATACGTTGACTAAAGACTACAAACCAAAACCTGATGATCGAAGTGATAATGTTGAAAAACTACAAAGCATGGTGCAAGATACAATTGAAAATATAGAGGAAGCGCATGAGACTATGAAGTTAAGTTCCGGAGAAGAGAAACAAAAAATTCTAGAAAAAAATAAACGTCGTGAACAATCAATTGAAGGAATGAGAGCAGAGATTAAGGATGAATACAACTACAATAATGAGTAATTTATAAAGGGATCTCTATACTGAGATTCCTTTCTTTTTTTTAGATAAAAGCGATTTAACTGAAAGTATGTTACGATATGCAATGTATTAAAGTGAGGGGGATTAAAATGTTAAAAGTGAGAACACCTATTGAGGTAAGATACCAAGAAACAGATCAAATGGGCGTTGTTTACCATGCAAACTATTTGGTTTGGTTTGAGATAGGCAGAACAAAATATATTGAACAATTAGGTTTTAAATATGCTGAAATGGAGAAGTATAATGTGGTCTCCCCGGTAACTGATGCGAAAGTGAAATTCATTAAACCCATTCGATACGGAGAGCAAGCAATAGTAGAGACATGGCTTGAAAAATATACAGGAATAAGAACTGTGTATGGTTATAAAATTTACGATAGTGATGGAGTAGTTTCAGTAGAAGGAACTACAGAGCACGTAATAGTTAATAAAGAGAATTTCCGTCCATTATCTCTAAAAAAAACCTTTCCCGATTGGCATAAAGCATATCAAAAACAGGTAAAGGAAGAATAAAAATGGCCTTTGGTGTTAAAAAAGACGAATTATTAGCATGGAAAAAAGAGGTTTCTAATGGAGAAATAGCTATTTTAACACATTATTGGATGGATGATCGTTTTCCAGGCTGCTACACCGTTACAAAGGTTGGGTGTCAGGATGTTGAAAAGCTTGTTGTATGGGGCAGGAAATACGGTCTGCTACCTGAATGGTTACATATGGATAAAAACTATCCACACTTTGATTTGTTTGGAGAAAAACAGAAGGAAGTATTAACGAAGGAAGGACAATGGGAGCAGTTAAATAGATTTAACCTTTGATTGGTATTCTAGCATGTAAAAGAGCTAAACAAGGAGTATATTCCTTTCGTTTAGCTCTTTTACATAACACTTACTTATTCTTCTTTTTTTCTGGTACGAGGTCTACACCACCTGAATGAAATGGATGACATTTACTAATCCTTTTTATAGATAAGAAAAGACCTTTCCATGCACCAAACCGTTGAAAAGCTTCTAAACTGTATGCTGAGCAGGTTGGATAAAAACGGCATGATGCTGGTGTGAAAGGACTGATGGCTGATCGATAAAATTTTACTAGCCCTATAAATAAAAATTTCATTTTAATTTATCCTCACGATGGGAAAGTCATGCTGTTTTTATCATAAGTTATTGAAGCAATGGCATCATGCATGTGAATAGATTCTTCGTTACGGCATTGCACTTTAAATTTAGTTACCAGTTCCATTTCGTATAGATCAGCAGCCACTAAACGGACCATATCCTCTACAAAGCGAGGATTTTCATATGCTTGTTCCGTGACCATTTTTTCATCTGGTCGCTTAAGAACAGGGTGTAGTCTGGAACTGGCATTACTTTCAGCAGCCTCTAGCAACATTTGCTTCCAATCATCGACATTATCAAATTCCAAATCGTCCAGTTCAACTTCAATGGAAACTTCGCCACGTTGGTTATGTGCACTATATTCACTTATCTCTTTAGAACATGGACAGAGTGTAGTCACAAATACCGATAGTGATGCACCTAACGAAAACCCATTGATTTGATCATAGGTAACCCGCATGGATACATTAGCATGGTTCATTCCTGCAAGCTCAGTTTGCGGACCTTTTCGTTCATAAAACCAAGGAAATTCCATTTCTATGGTGGCATCGGATTGCTCCAAGCGTTCTGTCAGTTCCTTCACAAACTGCTTTAATGTAGAGAAGTCTGCTGTAAAACCCTTTTCATGGTAATAAGCCAGCTGCTCAGTGAAACGACTCATATTTGTTCCTTTACTCGTGTTTTTTAAACTCGAAGTGAACTGAATTTTCCCTACACTTGTTTGTACAAGCGGCTTTAGATTACTGTATATTGTAACAGGATGCTTTACATTGGCTACACCAACAGCATCCAGGTCAAATAAAAAGTCTTTTTTTGTGTTCTGTAAATCTGCCATTTCACTTTTTTCGATTGGTTTTGTTTTTAAGACAGGAGTTACAGAACCAAATAATTTATGACGTTCTTCTTTGTTTGGTAATTTTCTCGACGGGAATGTCTTTGTGTTGCCCATAACATGGTCCCCTTTCTCTGTGTAGATAGTCAAAGTATACTGTACGTATAGGTTTTATTCAATTTTTTAGTTTGAATGCTTTCATTACATCCAAGTAATTTTTGGTTCTGTTTTATCTTTAATCCGTTTAATATTTGCTTTATGTCGGTAAAACACAAAAATAGTCAAGATAGATGTTACAATGATAAGACCAATATCTTGAAATAATGCAGAAACAATAATTGTAACAATCCCTGTGATCATAGATGATAAAGAGACATATTTGGATATATATAGTGTTAGCAAAAAGGTGGCAATCATGATAACAAACAGTAAAGGATTAATTCCTAAAATAATCCCTGCTGACGTAGCAACTGCCTTTCCACCTTTAAACCGAGCAAAAATAGGGTAGGTATGTCCCAAAACTGCGAATAAGCCAATAATTAAGCGATACACACCTGCATCTGCCAGCAGTGGCAGCAATGTGGCTGCAGTCCCTTTTAAAATATCGGATAAGGTAACTATTATACCAGCTTTCATCCCCAACACGCGGAATGTATTCGTGGCTCCAAGATTTCCACTTCCGTGTTGGCGGATATCAATATTATATCCTAGTTTCCCTACTACTAATGCGGAAGGGATAGAACCTAAAAGGTATGCAATAATAGCAAATAATATGTATTCCATTGTAATTCCCACTTTCTTGAGTATTGTCCAAGGGCATTGTATATATTTTAGCATGAAGATGGGTTAGAAAGTACTATAAATTCCATTAAAATATTTGAAAGGTTTCACATTAAAGAAAAAGGGTATGTGAATTAATAGAAAAAGTAACCCTAAAGAAGGGAAGAAAAATATGATTGAGTTTAAGAAAGTGAATAAAACATATTCAGATGGAACAGAAGCAGTAAAAGATTTTTCATTACATATTGAAGAAGGGGAAATAGTTACGCTTATAGGGCCAAGTGGTTGTGGAAAAACAACTACAATGAAAATGGTCAATCGTTTAATTGAACCTACTTTAGGAGAAATTTACATAAATAATAAAAATATTAAAGAGTATAACATCCATGAGTTAAGATGGAATATAGGTTACGTTCTACAGCAGATTGCCTTGTTTCCCCACATGACGATTGGAGAGAATATCTCTGTGGTCCCCGAGATGAAAAAGTGGAAGCGAAAGGATGTTGATAAGAGAGCTGAGGAACTTTTACAAATGGTTGGCTTAGATCCTACCACATTTAAAAAGCGAATGCCACAGGAACTCTCTGGAGGACAGCAACAGCGGATAGGAGTTATTAGGGCTCTTGCAGCGGATCCAGACATTATTTTAATGGACGAACCTTTTAGTGCACTTGACCCGATTAGCAGGGAACAGTTGCAAGATGATATTCGCAGTTTACAAAGGGAAATAAAGAAAACAATTCTGTTTGTAACTCATGATATTGATGAAGCGATGGCTTTAGGAGATAAAGTTTGTTTAATGAAGGGCGGAGAAATTGTTCAAGTAGATACACCTCAGAACCTGATTCTTCACCCTGCTACTGAATTTGTGAAAGATTTTATTGGGGAGCGTAAATCCCCTTGGCAAACAGCTGTTGATGTAATAGCTGTTCCGGATCATGAAGTTATCCTCTTTCATGAATTATATGAAAAAGGAGAATATGATAAACAGAGAAAATATTTTGTTGTGGAAGAAAACGGTACTTATATAGGTACACTTCAGGACGGTAAGCTAATCAAAGGGGAAACCTTGGATAATGATATCCCTTTATACAAAGCAACAGAATCTCTTCAATCAACAGATAAGCTTCCAGTTGTTAAGGGAGATAAATTAGTTGGTATATTAAGCTATAAATTGATTATCAATTATTTAAAAAGTAAAACAAAAATAGAAAACGGAGTGATTCACTCATGAATGAATTCATCTCCGTATTTCAAAGCAGAAAAGGTATGTTAATAGAAACAATTTGGGAACATTTGCAAATTTCTCTGTTATCATTGGTTATCGCCATAATCATTGCAGTTCCTATTGGAATTCTTTTGACAAGGTATAGAAAAGTTGCCGAGCCTATTATTGGTATATCGGCTATTATGCAAACAATACCCAGTCTTGCTGTCCTGGCATTTCTAATTCCTTTTTTCGGAATAGGTACCACACCTGCAATTATTGCCTTGACAACATATGGGCTATTGCCTATTCTCAGGAACACTTATACTGGTATTAATGAAGTAGATGCAGCTTTGACTGAAGCTGCCACGGGAATGGGTATGAACTCATTCAAACGGCTAACCAAAGTTGAGCTCCCTATAGCTATGCCTGTTATCATGGCCGGTATTAGAACGTCTATGGTTTTGATTGTTGGAACTACAACAATCGCTGCTTTAATTGGGGCAGGTGGCTTGGGAGAACTTATCTTATTGGGAATTGATCGTGGAGCAGATGTTAACTTAATATTGTTAGGTGCAATTCCTGCTGCATTGCTTGCAATTGCGCTCGATTTTATTTTAAGAGGGTTTGAACAGGTTTCAAAAAAAGCAGGCTTTAAGGCATTTATCGCCATGCTTATAATAGCAGTGATTGTTGTAACCACTCCTTTCTTTTTAGATAGTGCAAAAAAAACAGATATTGTAATTGGTGGTAAATTAGGATCTGAACCTGCTATATTAATTAATATATACAAGCATTTGATAGAGGAAGAATCCGACTTATCTGTGAAGCTTGAACCTGGACTTGGTAAAACCGCATTTGTCTTCACAGCTTTGAAGAACGGCAGTATAGATATTTATCCGGAATTTACTGGTACGGCTATTGTTACACATTTGGAATCAGAAGCGAATAGTAATGATCCCAAAGAAGTGTACCAACAAGCGAAAGAAGGAATGGACCAACAATATGATATGGCTTTTCTGCAGCCAATGAAATTTAATAATACCTATGCTGTAGCGACGACCAAGGAATTAGCGGAAAAGCACAATTTGAAAGAAATTGGAGACCTTAAGCAAATTGAAGACAAAATTACAGCCGGCTTTACGCTTGAATTTAAAGATAGATATGATGGCTATGTAGGAATGCAAGAGTTATACAACTTGGACATTGCAAAAGTAAAAACAATGGAGCCTGGTATTCGACAAGATGCACTTGCAAACGGTAATGTAGATATCATTGATGCTTATGCGACAGATAGTTATATGATAGAATTAGACTTAGTAACTCTAAAAGATCCTGAGAATCTCTTTCCTCCATATCAAGGTGCTCCATTAATGAGAAATGAGACGCTAGATAAATATCCTGAACTAAAAGAAATATTAAATCAACTTGCTGGTAAGATCAGTGATGAAGAGATGAGAAAGATGAATTACAAAGTAGATTATGAAGATCAATCTCCTAGTAAGGTAGCTAAAGACTTCTTATTGGATAAAAATCTTTTGGATAAGTAGAAGGAGGTATATTATGAGTTGGGAGAATCCCACCAGGGAAACGATAAAGGAAATTCTCGAGACGGCAAAAACAATTGCAGTTGTTGGGTTGTCAGATAACCCGCGAAGAACATCCTACCAGATTTCCAAGATTATGCAGGAAGAAGGTTATCGTGTTATCCCGGTTAATCCTACGGTAGATGAAGTTTTGGGTGAAAAGGCATATCCTTCTATAACAGATATTCCCGAAAAAGTGGATATCATTAATGTTTTTAGAAGGCCGGAATTTTTACCAGGTATTGCGAAAGAAGCAGCAAAAACGGATTGTCGCGTATTTTGGGCCCAACAGGGAATTGTAAACGAGGAAGCATATGATTATTTGACAGAAAGAGATTTTACAGTGATTATGGATATGTGTATCAAAGTTTTACATGCTGTATTAGTAAGGAAATAAAAGTTCTTGGGGTGACATTAATTGTCATCCCTTTATTATTCTTTCGACTAACTCTTAAAGTTGCGGGAATTTTTATTAGATTAAACCTGTTCAGTTTTAGTTCGTTCTATTCAATCTCAAAAATAGCTGTTTTTAATTTTATAAGAGAATTCATTGCTTTTTCCTTCTATACAAGCTATTTTCATGTATAGTATACTTAGTAGCATGCCTCTAATAAAGCTTAGTTATAAATCATCCATATTTACAAATGCAAACATTTGTTCTATTATGTTATAAACAAGAAAAATATAAATGAAAAAAGGATCCTTGCTTAAATAAAAAAGGAGTAGATGATATCTTGGCAAAGAAACCAGTTAATTATAATGATGAATCTATCCAAGTACTTGAGGGTTTGGAAGCAGTCCGAAAAAGACCTGGTATGTATATTGGAAGCACAGATATGCGTGGATTGCATCATTTAGTATTCGAGATCGTAGACAATGCGGTCGATGAAGCATTGGCAGGATATGGCAATGTTATAAAAGTTACTGTACATAAAGACAATAGTATTTCAGTAGAAGATAATGGTCGTGGAATCCCAACAGGTATGCATAGCACGGGCAAACCGACAACAGAAGTAATATTTACCATTCTTCATGCCGGAGGAAAGTTCGGACAAGGTGGTTACAAGACAAGTGGCGGACTACATGGGGTTGGCGCATCTGTAGTAAATGCATTATCTGAATGGTTAGAAGTAACTATCCATAGAGATGGTCATACATATTTTCAACGTTTTGAAAATGGAGGAAAGCCAGTAAGTTCCTTAGAAAAGAAAGGGAGTACGAGAAAGAAAGGTACTACCATTCATTTTAAACCAGACCCAGCAATATTTTCTGCCACCGTGTATGACTTCGAAACCTTGTCAGAGCGACTGCGTGAAGCTGCATTTTTACTCAAAGGACTTCATATTGAATTAAATGATTTACGACAAGATTCACATGTGACCTACGAATTCCCCGATGGATTAGAATCCTTTGTAAATTACTTGAATGAAGAAAAAGATGCTTTGCATCCAGTTGTTTCTTTTGAGGGTGAAGCTCAAGGGATAGAAGTTGATTTTGCATTTCAGTTTAATGACGGATATGCAGAAAGTATGCTTTCTTTTGTTAATCATGTACGTACAAGAGATGGCGGAACCCATGAATCTGGAGCTCGTACAGCGATAACAAGGACATTTAACGACTATGCCAGGAGAGCAAATTTACTAAAAGAAAAAGAAAAAAATCTGGAAGGAACAGATATAAGGGAGGGGCTTACTGCTATTGTCTCTGTCCGTGTTCCTGAAGAAAGCCTGCAATTTGAAGGCCAAACAAAAGGAAAACTTGGTACGACCGAAGCACGCTCAGCAGTAGATGGAGTAGTGTCCGAAAAATTATCCTATTTTCTTGAAGAAAATCCAGAGGTAGCAGGACTTTTGATTAAAAAATCCATTAAAGCGAAAGAGGCACGTGAAGCGGCAAGAAAAGCACGTGAAGAAGCAAGGACTGGAAAGAAGAAGCGTAGAAAAGATACCATGTTAAGTGGAAAACTAACTCCTGCGCAATCAAAAAACCCTAAAAAAAATGAATTATATTTAGTGGAGGGTGATTCTGCAGGTGGTTCCGCAAAGCAAGGGAGAGACCGGAAATTTCAGGCTGTATTACCTTTGCGAGGAAAAGTTATCAATACAGAAAAGGCTAAGCTGCAGGATGTATTTAAAAATGAAGAAATTTCAACTATCATTCACACGATCGGCGCAGGTGTCGGTGGTGATTTTGACTTGGAAGATGCACAATATGATAAAATTATTATTATGACAGACGCAGATACAGATGGAGCACACATTCAAGTACTGTTATTAACATTTTTTTATCGATATATGCGTCCTCTAGTTGAAAATGGTAAGATATATATTGCCCTGCCTCCGCTTTACAAAATCTCCAAGGGAAAAGGAAAGAAAGAACAAATTAAATACGCTTGGGAAGAAGGAGAAATGAAAAAGGCGCTTAAAGAATTTAAGAGCGGATATGTTATTCAACGCTACAAAGGCCTTGGTGAAATGAATGCAGATCAATTATGGGAAACAACCATGAACCCTGATACACGTACATTAATCCGTGTAACACTGGAAGACCTTGCAAGGGCTGAACGAAGGGTAACTACATTGATGGGCGATAAAGTAGAGCCAAGAAGAAAGTGGATCGAAGGCAATGTTGCGTTTGGTTTGGAAGACGACGCAAATATCCTGGATAACGATAAAATTCATACAGAAATATAATACGTATTATAGTAAGGGGGGGTTGGTTTGTCACAACCAGAAACGTTTTTAGACCTTCCACTAGAAGAAGTTATTGGTGACAGGTTTGGAAGGTATAGTAAATATATAATTCAAGATCGTGCGCTGCCAGATGCTCGTGATGGACTGAAGCCGGTTCAACGCCGTATTTTGTATGCAATGCATGAAGAAAGAAATACACACGATAAAAATTTTCGTAAGTCCGCAAAAACCGTTGGTACAGTAATAGGTAATTACCATCCACATGGTGACTCATCCGTGTACGAGGCGATGGTTCGACTCAGTCAAGATTGGAAGATGAGGAATCTGTTGATCGAAATGCACGGAAATAATGGTAGTATTGACGGTGACCCGCCTGCTGCTATGCGTTATACGGAGGCCAGACTTTCAAGTATAGCTTCAGAACTTTTACGGGACATAGATAAAGAAACTGTTGATTTCATTCCAAACTTTGATGATACGGATGCAGAGCCAGTAGTTCTCCCTGCTAAATTTCCTAATTTGCTTGTCAATGGTTCCACAGGGATTTCAGCAGGTTATGCAACAGATATTCCGCCACATAATCTTGATGAGGTTATTGATGCTGTCATTATGAAGATTGATAACCCAGAAGCCACATTAGATCAATTAATGAAGGTTATTAACGGGCCAGACTTTCCTACCGGTGGAATTATTCAAGGTGTTGAAGGAATCAAAAAAGCTTATGAAACAGGTAGAGGAAAGATAATAGTTCGAGGCAAAACAAAAGTTGAGGATGTTCGTGGAAATCGGAAACAAATCATTATAGATGAAATTCCATTCGAAGTTAATAAAGCAAATATGGTTAAGAAAATGGATGAATTGCGTATTGATCGGAAAGTGGAAGGAATTGCTGAAGTACGAGATGAAACAGACCGTACAGGTTTACGAATCGTGATTGAATTGAAAAAAGATGCTAACAGTGAAGGTATATTGAATTATCTATTTAAAAATACAGATCTTCAGGTTACATATCATTTTAATATGGTAGCCATTCAAGACAAAACACCAAAGCTATTATCATTACCTAATATTTTGGATGCATATATTCTTCATCAGAAAGAAGTGGCCACAAGGCAAATTAACTTTGATTTGAAGAAAGCTAAAGACCGTGCCCATATTGTTGAAGGTTTAATTAAAGCTATCTCTATATTAGATCAATTAATTGCTACGATTCGCTCTTCAAAGGATAAACAAGATGCAAAGAAACAAATTATAGCTAAATATGAATTTACAGAAGCGCAGGCTGAGGCTATAGTTATGCTTCAATTATATCGTTTAACGAATACAGATATAACCTCACTTGAAAAGGAAGCTGATGAACTTCGAAAAAAGATAGCAGAATACGAAGCTATGCTACAAAGTGAGAAAAAATTATTCCAATCAATTAAGAAGGATCTAAGACAGCTAAAGAAACAGTATTCAGATAAAAGACGTACTGTTATAGAAGAGCAGATTGAAGAACTAAAAATAAATATTGAAGTCATGGTCGCAAGTGAAGACGTGCTAGTGTCAACTACCAGAGACGGCTATATTAAAAGAACAAGTCTGCGTTCCTATGCTGCATCCAATGGGGAAGATTTTGCAATGAAAGATGAAGATCATCTCGTAGGTTTAATAGAAATGAATACAACAGACAAAATCCTGCTCTTTACAAATAAAGGTAAATATCTATCTATACCAGTTCATGAGCTTCCAGACATTAGATGGAAAGATATAGGCCAACACATTTCCAATATCGCTTCTATAGATCAAGATGAACGTATTATTCAGTGTCTACCGGTGAGAGACTTTGAAAAGGATAATTACCTGATCTTCTTTACTAAAAATGGAATGGTAAAACGTAGTGAATTACCATTGTATGATGCTCAAAGATATTCAAAAGCGTTAATTGCTCTAAACGTTAGAAATAATGATGAAGTAGTGCAGGTTTGCAGAACGAATGGTCATGCAGATATATTTGTAGCATCCGATAAGGGCTATGGGCTTTGGTATCATGAGGAGGAAATATCTGTAGTCGGCCAGCGGGCTGCAGGTGTAAAAGCAATACAACTAAGAGACAATGAAAGTGTAATAAGTGGGCAGGTTTTCGATGATTTATCTGAACCTTCACTTGTGTTAATTACTCAGCGTGGGGCTTGCAAGCGGATGAATTTGAAAGATTTTGAGAAAACAAGTCGTGCTAAACGTGGTCTTGTTATGTTACGCGAATTAAAAAACAAACCACATTTACTTGTAGGCCTATTCGTTGTAGATGAGAATGACTCCTTATGTTTCCAAACGGAAAGCGGAGAGAAACATACCGTTTTTCCTTTGGAGCTACCTTTAAGTGATCGATATAGTAATGGGTCGTTTGTTATAGACACTGACCAGCATGGAGAAGTAAGAGAAGTATGGAAAAAAGCTAACTATTACAAACCATTTGAAGGATTGAATAATTAAAGATTGTTGTAACCTATAACGGATAAAACCGAACTGATTCGAATTCTAGTTTAAATAGTTTCGAACCAGTTCGGTTTTTATTTAAAGTATATTATCAAGTTAGGTTCTTTGTTAGTGGACCCATGTCCGGTTTGAACCTAATCTAATGATTTGTCTACGAAAGAAACCGACTCCTAAGCTTTAAATTAGCAAAGTAGTTTAGTTTTTCTTGTTAAAAAACTTTATGTATTCAGAAAAATATGGTAAACTTTTTATAACGCTTAAAAGGAGGGATTAGAACGGAATTACGTCAAAAAATTATTCAATCTGCTTTACTTTTATTTGAAAAACAAGGCTATCATGGCGTCACAGTAAATCAAATTGTGGAAGATGTTGGCACATCAAAAGGTGGATTTTATCATCATTTTAAAACAAAAGATGAACTACTATATGTTATCCACGACACTTTCATATCTTATGCTTTAGAAAAGGCCACAAATGCGAACAACATGTATGACTCACCAACTAAGAAGTTGCAAACCATTATCCATGACTTTGTGAAAGTCTTTGACATTTACAAACCACATATATCTGTTTTTTACCAAGAAAATATTTACCTGAATGAAAAATATGAAATATTAATTAAGAAAAAAAGAGATCAGTTTAAAAACATCATTATGAAAGCGCTTTACGAAGGGAAAGAACAAGGAGAATTCAGATCAGATCTGCAGGTTGATATTACTGGTATGGCAATATTAGGAATGGTCAATTGGACATATAAATGGTATCAGCAAGGTGGGTTCAGAACAATTGATGAAATAAGCCATATCTTTGTTGATTTAATATTACATGCTGTATTAGAACCTGAGACTATTGCAAGTGACAAATACAAGGAATTGTTAATGAAATAACCCGCATGAATAAGCTAGATTTTTATAACCGAAACAGACCAACCAGTCGGTCTAATCAAAGGGAATAGGAGGCTTGACATGAATTTTGAGTTAACAAAAGAACAAGCGATGATTAAAAAAATGGTTCGTGACTTTGCTGAAGAAGTTATTCGTCCAAGAGCAATTGAGATTGATACAAAGGCAGAATTTCCCAAAGATATATTTGATCAGTTAGGCGAGCTCGGGTTAATGGGAATACCTTTTCCAGAGAAATATGGTGGATCCGGTGGAGATACATTATCGTATGCACTTGCTGTAGAAGAGATAGGAAGGGTTTGCGGAAGCACTGGCCTGAGCTATGCGGCTGCAGTATCTCTTGGTGCTAGTCCAATTTATTATTTTGGCACAGATGAACAGAAAAAAGAATTTTTAACACCTTTAGCTGAAGGCAAAGCGCTAGGATCTTTTGGATTAACAGAGCCTAACGCCGGTTCAGACGCAGGAGGAACGAGAACTACTGCAGTGGAAGACGGAGATGACTATGTAATCAATGGCGAAAAATGTTTTATTACTAATGCCAGCTTTGCAAAGACTGTGATTGTTACAGCTGTTACGGGAAAAAACGAAAAGGGTAAAAATATCATCTCGGCCATTATCGTCCCTACAGATTCTGAAGGCATTAAGATTACAAGTAATTACGATAAAATGGGCGTAAGAGGTTCAGACACAGCAGAGATCGTTTTAACAAATGTACGTGTGGCTAAAAAGAATTTATTAGGCGATCCTGAAAAAGGTTTTAAGCAATTTCTTCATACCCTTGATGGGGGACGTATTTCTATTGCAGCTTTAGGCCTTGGTATCGCTCAAGGATCATTGGATAAGGCATTGACCTATGCAAAGGAACGTAAGCAGTTTGGAAAACCAATTTCCAGCTTTCAAGCCATTCAATTTAAACTTGCAGATATGTCAATGGAGGTCGAGCTGGCCAGGAATATGGTACATAAAGCAGCATGGTTGAAGGATAATCATAAGCCTTTTAGTAAAGAGGCGGCATATGCCAAACTGTATGCTACAGAAACAGCCTTCAGATCAGCGAATCAAGCGATACAAATTCATGGAGGCTATGGCTACATGAGAGAATATGAGGTTGAAAGGTATTTGCGGGATGCCAAACTATTGGAAATCGGGGAAGGTACTTCAGAAGTTCAAAGATTAGTTATTGCTAGACAGCTAGGTTGTTAGAATAACTATGGAAGGAGTAAATTCATGTCTCTAAGAAAGATAACCGTTGGTGAATTATTAGAAGAACAAGTGAATTTGTATCCAGACCAGGAAGCAGTGATCTATCCAGAACTAAATATGAGAAAAACATATAGTGAATTTAACGAGATGGTTGATAAAGCCGCAAAAGGTTTAATGGCTCTCGGTATCAAGAAGGGTGAGCATGTAGCTATATGGTCTGATAATAAACCTGAATGGCTTACTTCTCAATTTGCCACAGGTAAAATGGGTGCTGTACTTGTAACCGTTAACACGAACTATCAAGCAAAAGAGCTGGAATATCTCTTAAAACAATCTGATGCTACCACTTTAATTATGGCAGAGAGTTACAAGGGAACATCTTATATTGACATTTTAAAGAAGGTTTGTCCTGAATTCTCTACAGCAGAAAAAGGAAAATTACATTCAGGAAAGCTTCCAAGGCTAAAAAATATCATTATCATTGGTGAGACTACCTATTCGTTCGCATATAACTGGGATGAAGTCTTGCAAAAAGCAGACGAAATAACCCAAGAAGAACTCAATCTTAGAAAAGCGACATTGCATCAGGATGAAGTAATTAATATGCAGTATACATCAGGTACCACTGGCTTTCCAAAAGGCGTAATGCTGACACATTATAATATCGTTAATAATGGCAACCAAATTGCAGATTGTATGAAGCTAACAAATAAAGATAGATTATGTATTCCCGTCCCATTTTTTCACTGTTTTGGTTGTGTGCTTGGGGTTCTGGCCGCAGTATCGAAGGGTGCAACCATGGTAATTCTCGAGCAGTTTGATGCTGCACAGGTACTCCAAGCTGTAGATAATGAAAAATGTACAGCACTTCATGGTGTACCAACGATGTTTATTGCAGAATTGAATCATCCAAGTTTTAACTCATACAATCTAACTCATTTACGTACAGGTATTATGGCTGGCTCAACTTGTCCAATGGAAGTAATGACAAAGGTCATGAATGAAATGGGTGCAAAAGAAATTACAATTGCCTATGGGCAAACAGAGTCATCACCGGTAATTACACAAACAAGAACGGATGACCCCATTGAACTAAAGGTAGGATCAGTAGGTAAACCACACCCTAATGTTGAGGTTAAAGTTGTAATACCTGGAACAAAGCAAGAGCAGGAAAAGGGAGTCCCAGGTGAATTATTGACAAGAGGCTATCATGTTATGAAAGGTTATTATAATAATTCTTCTGCAACCAATGAAGCAATTGATGATGAGGGCTGGCTTCATACTGGTGATCTCGCCGTATTATATGATAATGGCTATTTGGAGATCACTGGGCGCATGAAGGATATGATCATACGAGGTGGGGAAAATGTTTATCCACGTGAGATAGAAGAATTTCTGTATCAGCATCCAACCATTCTTGATGTTCAGGTAACAGGTATTCCCGATGAAAAATATGGTGAAGAAATTGTCGCCTGGATCATTTTAAAGGAAGGTGCGACTACGACCGTTCAAGATATTAAGTCATTTTGCAAAGGAAATATCTCTCATCATAAAATACCGAAGTATATACAATTTGTGGACGAATATCCAATGACCGCGAGTGGGAAAATCCAAAAATTTAAGTTAAAGGAACTAGCTGTTAAACAATTTCAGTAATAGGAGAGAGCGTATGATTAAAAAAGTTCTAATAGCAAATCGTGGTGAAATAGCTGCACGTATTATTCGTACTTGTAAGAAATTAGATATTTTAACAGTAGCTGTATATTCAGAAGCTGATCAAAAAGCTCCATATGTCTCCATGGCCGATGAAAGCTATTTAATTGGACCACCAAGGGTAAATGAGAGTTACTTAAATACGGAAAAAATATTATCTGTTGCGAAAGAAGTAAATGCGGATGCAATACATCCTGGATATGGATTTCTTAGTGAAAATGGAGACTTTGCAGAGGCTTGTAAGAAGGAAGGAATTATATTTATTGGTCCTTCTAGTCAAATTATAAAACAAATGGGAGACAAAATTGCAGCACGTAAAGAAATGCAAAAGGCGGGTGTTCCGGTTGTTCCTGGCACCAGCGAGGCCGTGCCATCTGTTGAGGAAGCTCTGGAAGTTGCCGGGCAAATTGGTTATCCGATTATGCTTAAGGCAACGGCCGGAGGAGGCGGAATCGGAATGCAAGTTGTGCGTTCTGATAATGAGTTGGCAAAAGCATTTGAAAGTAATTCCAAGCGGGCACTCACCTTCTTTGGTAACGGAGCGATGTTTATGGAAAAGAAAATTGAGAATGCCAGGCACATAGAAATTCAAGTTTTAGCCGACCATCATGGTAACGTTGTCCACCTATTTGAGAGAGATTGTTCCATTCAACGAAGGAACCAAAAAGTTATTGAGGAAGCCCCTTCTACTTTTATTTCTGAAAAAACAAGGGAAGAAATGGGAAGTGCTGCAGTAAAAGCAGCAAAAACATTAGGCTATACAAATGCGGGTACAATAGAATTTCTTGTAGATCAAAATGAAAACTTTTACTTTTTGGAGATGAATACAAGAATCCAAGTGGAGCACCCGATAACGGAGGAAATTACAGGAACAGATATTGTTGAAGCACAATTTGCTATTGCGAATAATGAGAGACTTAAGATAGACCAACATGAATTAAGAATAGATGGCCACGCAATTGAGGTACGAATCTATGCAGAGGATCATGTTTCCTTTTTTCCATCACCTGGCCATATATCAAAACTGGAGTTGCCAAAAGGAAAGTCAGTGCGAAATGAAATAGCAGTAACAAGTGAGTACGACGTAACTCCATTTTATGATCCAATGATTGGAAAGTTGATAGTAAAAGGCAATAATAGAGATGATGCTATTAATTTATTAAAACAAGCTTTGCTTGAGTATAAGGTGGAAGGAATTAAGACAAATATACCAATGCTACTTAACATCGTAGATAGTGAACCTTTCAAAAAAGGCAAAACCACAACAGCGTTTGTTGAGGAACACTATTTACCATCATTGACCAAAAACTAAGGAGGAATTAATTATGGAATTAACTGCAAATATGGCTGGTAACGTATGGAAAATTGTTGTAAACGAAGGGGATAAAGTAGAAGAGGATCAGGACGTTGTTATTCTTGAATCTATGAAGATGGAAATTCCTATTGCTGCGGAAGAGGCAGGTACCATAAAAGAGCTGAAGGTTGCGGAAGGTGACTTTGTAAACGAAGGGGACGTACTGGCAATCATAGAATAAATTCTTTGATTTTCTCTTGTATATAGATTCTGATAAGGAGGCAGTTATGAAGGAACTCATTTCATTAGAGGTCGTTGATCAACATATCGCCGTATTAACCCTTAACCGACCGGAAGCAGCAAACGCATTATCGAAAGATTTACTTGACCAGTTAAATCATGTGATAGGCAAAATAAATAACAACCCGGATATTTACTGTACCATTATAACAGGTGCTAGTGAAAAAGCTTTTTGCGCTGGTGCTGACTTAAAGGAACGGAAGGGAATGACAGATTCGGAGGTTATTGAAGCTGTCAGTTATATAGGCTCAACGATCCAATCGGTTGAAAAAATGAAAAGTCCAGTGATTGCAGCCATAAATGGTGTTGCATTTGGGGGTGGTCTGGAGCTTGCATTAGCATGTGACCTTCGGATATCAGCTGCTCATGCAAAGATGGGACTTACAGAAACAGCTTTGGCAATCATACCAGGAGCTGGCGGCACCCAGCGATTACCTCGTCTAATTGGAGTCGGCCAGGCAAAGCGCTTAATCTATACTGCCAAGCCTGTTGCAGCAGATGAAGCGCTTTCTATCGGGTTGGTAGAACAGCTTTCAGATAAAGAAAAATTATTGGAGGATGCATTGGAGATCGCTAAAAAAATTACTCAAAATGGACCTGTTGCTCTACGTCAGGCTAAAACAGCGATTGATCACGGTATGCAAACAGACATAACTACGGGGCTACTCATCGAGCATCTTTCTTATAAGGAAACAATTCCGACTAGAGATAGGTTAGAAGGATTAGAAGCCTTTCAACAAAAGAGGAAACCATTGTATAAAGGGGTATAATTCAGGAGGTATTGTATGTCGTATATAGAAGTATTGCAGAATAAAATCGAAAATATAGAGAAAGGTGGTCATGAAAAGTATCATCAGAAGAACGAAGAAAAAGGTAAATTATTTGTTCGAAAAAGGTTAGAGTTGTTATTTGACGAAGGCTTAAATGTTGAAGATGCTTTCTTTGCTAATTGTATGGACGGCTCTTTACCAGCGGATGGAGTTGTAACTGGTATTGGGAAAATTCATGGGCAGGATGTCTGTGTAATGGCAAACGATTCTACAATAAAAGCCGGCTCCTGGGGGAAACGAACAGTAGAGAAAATCATTCGTATTCAAGAAACGGCCGAAAAAATGGAAATACCAATGCTTTACTTGGTGGACTCAGCTGGTGCGAGAATCACAGATCAAATAGAGATGTTCCCAGGCAGACGTGGGGCGGGAAAAATTTTCCACAACCAAATCAAATTGTCTGGACGCATTCCGCAAATTTGTTTGTTATTCGGTCCATCGGCTGCCGGAGGAGCTTATATCCCTGCTTTTAGTGATATAGTTATTATGGTGGATGGTAATGCATCTATGTATTTAGGTTCACCGCGAATGGCCGAGAAAGTTATCGGTGAAAAAGTTAGTTTGGAAGAAATGGGCGGGGCAAAAATGCATTGCTCTGTTTCTGGAGTTGGTGATGTATTAGTTAAAACCGAAGAAGATGCGATTGAATATGCGAAAAACTATTTAAGTTATTTTCCAAAGAACTTCAGACACAAGCCAGCCCAGATCGAACCTAAAAAAGCGGAATCTATAGAAAAGTCCATTAAAGATATCATTCCCGAGAATCAAAATGCCCCATTTAACATGCATGATCTCATTAAAAAAATAATTGATGAGGGAAGCTTTTGTGAGATTAAGAAAAAATTTGCACCTGAATTAATTACTGGTTTAGCTAGAATAGATGGTAAATCTATCGGCATTATTGCAAACCAGCCACGGATGAAGGGTGGAGTGCTTTTCCCTGACTCAGCTGATAAATCTGCTAAATTTGTACAGTTATGTGATGCCTTCAATATCCCATTACTCTTTCTCGTGGATGTACCTGGATTTATGATTGGTACAAAGGTGGAAAGAGCTGGGATCATCCGGCATGGAGCTAAAATGCTGGCAACTATGAGTGAAGCTACAGTGCCCAAAATATCGGTAATTGTCAGAAAAGCTTATGGTGCTGGATTGTACGCAATGGCCGGCCCGGCGTTTGAACCCGATTGTTGTATTGCTTTACCGACAGCCCAAATTGCAGTAATGGGGCCTGAGGCAGCTGTCAACGCAGTATATGCTAATAAAATTGCTGAACTTCTTGAAGAAGAAAGACCAGCCTTTATTAAAGAGAAACAGGATGAATACAAAGAAAATATTGATATTTACCGGCTTGCATCTGAGATGGTTGTTGATGCAGTGATTGATCCGAATCGTTTAAGAGAGGAATTAATCCAGCGTTATTCTATTTATGATGCAAAAAATGTTAGCTTTACGGATCGAAAGCATGGAGTGTATCCTGTTTAAGATTAAGCGTTTTATTTTAATAATATAATTGCAAAAAACAGTTTAACTAAAAGATTTGCTTGTAAAGGTAATCAATAGCTAGAAGTAATGCATAGAATAATTATTAAGGTAAACGTAAATGAAGAGTGATTCCTCCGCATACGAAAATATTTTTCACAAATTGTAGTAAATTAGATAATATAACCCATAAAGCCGAACTAGTTCGAAATATTTCTACACAAATTTCGAATAATGTTCGGTTTTTACTATATAAGAACATTTGTTTGCGTTAAATTGTTTATTTACTATAATTATATTATGTAAATTAGGAGGCAGTTTTATTCAGTTTTTGCTTGAATAATGATACGCTGAATTATAAGCAATAAATAGGAAAGTGGGGAATTATTATGGATAGTCGTACATTTCGTGATGTAATGGGAAAGTTTGCAACTGGTATTACAGTGGTGGCAACCGATTTTGATAATGAAGTTAAGGCAATGACTGTTAATGCTTTTATGTCTGTCTCATTAGATCCTAAACTAATTGCAATATCGATTGATGAAAAGGCAAGTATGTATACTATTTTACAAGAAACAGAACAGTTTGGTTTGAGTATATTATCAGAGGAACAAAAAGAATTATCTATGATATTTGCAAAGCAGATGGAGAAAGATAGAGAAATCAAATTCTCTCAACAAGATGGTGTGCCTGTCATCAAAGATTCCATTGCAACTTTGTCTTGCCAGATAAAAGAAAAAGCTCTCGCAGGTGATCATATGATCTTTATTGCGGAGGTTACAGAAATAGATAAGAAAGAAGGAAATCCAATTCTCTTTTATGGAGGACAGTATCGTAATCTTGATAAGGATGCTTAAACTCATTCCCCTTAACCAGCTGTATTGCGGCTGGTTTTTTAAATGCCTCCATTTACCTGCAGGTGCATATAAATTCGATGGAGGCGATTAGCTCCCTTTCTCAGGTATATAAACTTATCTTCTATGTAAGTCACTTGCTTCTCTGATAAAAGAACTTAAATTTAATTCTTTAACAGACCTAAACACTACATGTACATATTGGCTTTTCGTCAAACGAGGTAGCAAAACTGTTATTTATTCCGTATAATAGACGCTAGATGATACAGAGGAAGGGACATGAATGTTGTGTTTTTAAAAGAAAAAATAGATACAGAGATAAAGCTTCATCATTTGGCAGCTTTATACCGATTAATAATAAATAATGAAGATGAGAAAAATGCTAAAAAAATCTTAGATTTATATAAAAAACAACAAAAAGAAGAGGTCATAATTAGCTTTGCAGGACATTTTTCTGCAGGGAAATCCTCTATGATTAACGCGCTTCTCGAGAATGATATATTACCTAAGAGTCCCATACCAACAAGTGCCAATATTGTAAGGATAACATCAGGGGGCGGTTATGCAAGGGTTTATTTTCGTGATGAGCAACCGATACAGTTTACAGAGCCTTACGATATCGATCGTATTAAAGCTTACTCCAAGGATAAGAATGCTATTAAACAAATTGATATTAGCACGTCCCAAAAGATTATTCCCAAGGGATGCTATATCATTGACACGCCAGGTATAGATGCCGCTGATGATGCTGATCGAATCATGACAGAAGGCTCTTTACATTTGGTTGATATTGTTTTTTATGTAATGGATTATAATCATGTACAATCAGAAGTGAACTTGGAATTCTTAAAAGGATTACAGGATAAGTCTATACCTTATTACGTTATAGTTAACCAAATCGACAAACACGATGAACAAGAGTTGACATTTAAAGCTTTTCAACAAAGTATTGAGCAAACATTTAAGCAATGGAACGTTTATCCAGAACAAATCTTTTTTTCCTCGTTAACAGATACAAATGCAACTCATAATCAATTTGAGGCTATAAAGAATAAACTGTTTACCTTTTTAAATAAAAAACGTAACGATTTATATACCATTGAGGCTTCTGTTTGGCAGGTAATGACAGAACATAAGCGGTTTCTTGAAGCAAAATATGAAGAAATGGAAATCGAATTATCTGATGAACAGGCTAACTCGTTAACGGACACATCCACTATAGAGGAATTCAATAATCAGCTTTCTGCCCTTTTGAGGGAGCCTGCTGAGATAGAAGAGCAATTTATCGAAGAATTGAATCAAACATTAAAAAATGCTTATTTGATGCCAGCTGAACTTAGAGATATTGCCGAATCTTTTTTACAATCCCGGCAACCAGATTTTAAAGTTGGTTTTCTAGCGAGTAAACGAAAAACAGATGAAGCTAGAGAGAATAGAATGGAAAATTTTCTTACTGCTCTTCAGAAGAATATGGAAACAGCGATTGAATGGAAACTACGTGAAAAATTCACTAATTTATTAAAGGTAAACAAGGTTTCCAACACAAAATTACAGCAGTTAGTTCAAAAACTAGGGATCTCTTTAACTAGCGAAAGTATATTGGGAAAACTAAAACCTGGTGCAAAAGTTAATGGTGAATATGTGCTGAACTACACCAACGAAGTAGCAAATGAAATAAAAAGCAGATACAAAAAAGAGGCACTCAATCTTATTGGACAAATAAAAGAGCAACAGGCATCTGCAAACGAGCAAAAGATAGCGGAAACCGAAGAAAAACTGGTTGAACTAAAAAAAGCTCATTCACAACAATTAAGAGTAGAGAGCTTGCGAAATAATTTGTATGAAAAGGTGGACCAGTTAGAAGAACAACTTAAGTTAAATGAAGTTGAAAAATCAACCTGGGAACATATAAATGAAGCAGCTGAAGATTTGGAAGTTCCAATTAAAATGGCAGAGGAGAAATCCAACGACTATGATACAGCAGGAAAGATTGACAGGGCTGCAGTTGTATCCGAACAAATAAACAAACAACATAAATCGATGACTACAGAAAGAGTTATAGATGATGTGAAGAAAGTAATTCAAACAATTAATGATTCTCCAGGATTTCAAGCTATAGTAGAAGATTTAAAACGGAAGAAAGCAAAACTGGAAAATCAGGCTTATACGATAGCTTTATTTGGAGCATTTAGTGCAGGGAAGTCTTCATTTGCTAATGCCCTCTTAGGCGAGAGGGTTTTGCCAGTTTCGCCTAACCCAACTACAGCAACGGTAAATCGGATAAACCCGGTTTCTGAAAATTACCCACATGGCACTGTAGTAATTAAAGTTAAGGATGAGGAAACATTAAAGAATGATGTTAAACTGATAACCAAAAATGTATCCTCTAAAGAAGGAAATCTTGAGGAATTATTGGAATGGATTAAAAAAGAAAATATACAACAACATGCACAGCTTGGTAATTTGTATCAATCCTATTTGCGCGCCATGTTGACAGGTTATGAAGATATGAAAGAATATATTGGGGGCAATTTAACTGTTCCAATTCATGAGTTTCCTGCCTATGTGTCCGATGAAGCAAAAGCGAGTTTTATAGAATCGATTGATCTTTATTATGATTGCTCCTTGACACGACAGGGGGTCACACTTGTGGATACTCCTGGTGCAGATTCGGTAAATGCTCGTCATACAAATGTAGCTTTTGATTATATCAAACATGCTGATGCAATCTTATACGTAACATACTATAATCACGCATTGGCTCGAGCGGATAAAGACTTTTTAACACAACTAGGGAGGGTAAAAGACACCTTTCAATTAGATAAGATGTTCTTTATTGTAAATGCAGCAGATCTTGCAGAAGACCAAACAGAAATCAATATGGTAACAAACTACGTTAAAGAACAATTAGTCCAACTTGGAATTAGGATTCCCAGACTATATCCTGTGTCCAGTAAACTATCATTAAAAGAAAAAGAAAATAACTCACAACTTAACGAAGACATGCAATTTTTTGAGAATGAGTTTAACCAGTTTATTCATCAAGATTTATCAGCATTAACAGCTCATTCCGCTATTTGGGATATGAAGCGGGCTTATACCAATATGGCACATTACAAAGAGTCTGTTAATATGGATCAACAATCAAAAGAAAATTTCAGATTACAACTGCAAGATAATCAGAAAACAATTGCGCAATTAATAGACAACACAGATACACATATTCAAGAAGACCAACTTATCCAGAAAATTGATAAACAACTCCATTATGTATTGGAAAGGACTTCCATTCAGTTTCATGATCTATTTAAGGAATCATTTAACCCAACGACAATTACTGAATCTGGTAAAGATGCCAAACCACAACTTTGGAAAAGTTTAGAGCAATTGATTGGTTATGTTGGCCATGAGTTACTTCAAGAATTGCGGGCGGTTTCTTTGCGTGTGGAAGCAATGGGAAATAATTTGGCTGAAGAAATGTATGAATATCTAATTAAAACCAGTAACGATATAGATGGTACATTAACGTTCCCTAAATATGAAGCTGCAGATTTGACTACTCCTGAATTTTCTGTTGCTTTTAAGTCTATTGATCTTGGGAAATTTGATAAGATTTTATCAAAATTTAAAAACACGAAAACTTTCTTTGCTCAGAATGAAAAAGAAAAGATGAAAGATAGAATCTATGAACAATTAGAACCCCTTATCAGTAACTATTTAAGTGAGAATAAGTCATTGATAACCCAAGATTATTTAACTCAATGGGATGAATTAGTAAATACAATAAAGCGGGAGATGAAAAAACATCTTCATCAGCATACAGATAGTTATTTGGAAATGATGTCTTCCGATGTAAATATCGAAGTCATCAACCAAAAGTTATCTACTTTAAAAGTAACCTTAGCCAATCATGATGTAAGGATGGATGAAAATGAACAAAAATAACATATTATTAGTTGATGGAATGGCTTTACTGTTCCGTGGTTTTTTTGCAACTGCATTTCGTGGAAACTTTATGATGACGAGTAAAGGTGTACCTACAAATGGAGTATATCAGTTTATGAGATATTTTCTGGATGCGGTACAAACGTTTGAACCTACACACGTTATTTGTTGTTGGGATATGGGAAGCAAAACCTTTAGAAGTGAACTTTACAATGAATATAAAGCAAATAGGGGAGAACCACCTGTTGAATTAATTCCTCAGTTTGATCTTGTGAAAGAAGTGACAGAGGCATTTAACATGCCTAATATCGGCATAACTAACTATGAAGCAGATGATTGCATCGGTACTTTGGCAAAAGCTTATTCAGAAGAAAACCAGGTAACCATTCTTACAGGAGACCAAGATATTCTTCAACTTGTTGATGAGGGAATACGAGTTGCCATTATGCGGAAAGGCCAAGGTAATTATGAAACTTTTGACAGTGATAATTTTTACGATAAAAAAGGAATACATCCTAATCAAGTCGTTGATCTTAAAGGATTAATGGGTGATTCCTCTGATAATTACCCTGGGGTAAAAGGGATCGGAGAAAAGACTGCCTTAAAATTAATTAAAGAGTACGGAACTATTGATGCTATACTGGCTAATATAGAACAATTGCCAAAAGGAATACGAGCCAAAATAAGTGATAACCTGGATATGCTCCATCTATCTAGAGAACTGGCAGAAATCAAATGTGATGTACCTATTCGTTGTGAAATAGAAGATGCACTTTGGAAATACGATAGAAATAAAATAGAACAGAAATTTAGTGAATTGGAATTTAAAAATCTGGCAAAGTTAATATAAAATTAATTAAACTGACATTGCATTAAATTCATTAAAGATAATTTGGAAGTCTAATAAACCTCCTGTGAACTTAGTTCACAGGAGGTTTTTATATATACCCCATTCTAAAGAGTAATAAGTTAGCAAAAAAACCTTTGCATTAAAGGCAATCCACCCAAGGGTATATGTATATACATATACCCCTAGCTGTATACATGTTTATACCTGGGGTATATTGGAATGGTAAAGGGGTATCTGTCTGAGAGTGGGTTATGAAAGAATTTTTTTTGGTTAAGACAATGTGCAGACATGAAGTTTGTTGAAATTCGTTTAGTCCTGTTGATTTTAGGTTATTAAATTAAAAAGAAGTTTTTAGACTTAGGAGGCTATTAAATTGAGTACAAAATTACAAAGAGAAGTAGTATCTTACTGGCGTGAAACAGGCAAAGCTAAAAGCTATGACCAATTAAAGGAAAATATAAAAGTTGATATTGCAATCGTTGGTGGTGGAATTGCTGGTACCCTAACGGCTTATAATTTGGCAAAGGAAGGAAAAAAAGTTGCCTTATTAGAAGCTCGTGACTTATTTAGTGGAACAACGGGGTATACAACTGCCAAACTGACAGCACAGCATAATTTAATATATGATGAATTAATTAATCGATATGGGCAGGAAGCTGCTAAGATGTATTATCAAGCAAATATGGAAGGAATTGCTACGATAAAAGAATTAGTCGAAGAAAATAATGTTAATTGTGAATTGGAAGAAAAGGATGCTTTTGTATTTACAGAAAAAGCAAAGCATCGAGAGGCAATACAAAAAGAAGCTAAGGCTTATGAAAAGTTAGGTATAGAGGGAGAGTTTATTGAAAATCTTCCACTAAATCTAGACATAGAAGCTGCTATTATGATGCGAAATCAAGCTCAATTTCATCCAGTTAAATTCTTGCGGGCAATAGTTGAACTTATAAAGAAATATGCTGGGGAAGTTTTTGAAAACACTAGAGTCATGGATATAAAAGAAGGAAAAGAAGTTATTTGTAAAACAGACACAAATTATACTGTAACTGCTGAAGAAGTTGTTGTAGCAACACATTTTCCTGTTTATGAAACAGAAGAGAAATTTTATTCAAATAACTTATCTGCGGAAAGCTCCTACGCACTAGCTATAAAGTCTAATCAAGAGTTTCCGGATGGAATGTATATTAACACCGATCTACCTAAGAGAACAATGAGAGGGATTTATAATGAGAAAGAAAATTATATTCTTGTTGGCGGAGAAAGTCATCCAACTGGAGACGGCAAATCTTCGGAAGAACGCTACAATGAATTAGTAAGTTTTGCAGAAAAACATTTTGGTGACATAGAGGTTGTAAATCATTGGTCCTCCCATGATTATATATCCTCCGATAGAATTCCGTTTGTAGGGAAATTAAACCAGGATTTGAAGCATATGTACACTCTAACAGGATTTTCAAAATGGGGATTAGCAGCATCGGTAACGGGAGCTAAGGTTATAGCTGATTTGATTCTAGGTAAGAAAAATCCTTATCAAGAGTTATTCTCCCCACAAAGGAATATGGCAGCCATTAAGGAAGAAGGAGCAGAAGAAAAAAATCCAACTGAACAATATAAGGATGCTAGTCAAGCAAAATCCTATAAAGAACTTGAAAAAGGAGAAGGCTCCATTGTAGAAATGGATGGAAAAGATGTTGGAGCATATAGAGACCATGAAGGAAATCTCCATTTGCTTGATACGTCTTGTACCCACTTAGGTTGTGACGTTGCTTGGAATGATGGAGATCATACATGGGACTGTCCTTGTCATGGATCCAGATTTTCAGCTACAGGTGAAGTTGTAGAAGGCCCCGCTGTAAAAGATTTGAAAAAAATTAATAAATAAGAGAAGGATAAACGCATTGCGTACTATCCAAAATTATATAAAAAGGAACCTAATTCTACAGGTTCCTTTTTATATATTTAATTATTTATTGTTATTGTTATCATTTTTGTTATTGCGACGGTTATTACGGTTATTATTGTCATTGTTATCAAAATTATTGTCATCCAAGAACTCATTTGCGAACTCTACATTGTCAACATTTTGATTATTATCTTTGTTGTTTCTTCTCTGGTTACGTTGGTTGTTCTCCATTGTAAGCGCTCCTTTATAAACATTTTTTATAAATAAATGTAGTTTGCATTCATTTACAAATATATTTTAACCGATTAATTTAAAATCATGCGCTTTTATTTTTTAGTAGTAAAGTATAATTACTAAACCGTAAGTATCAACAATTGAACATTATGTCCCAAAATGATAAAATTAAGTTTAGTAAATAACTCGGATTTATTATCATAAGATATAAGGAAAAAAGAAGGTGATTATCGTGAAGGTAGCAGATAATATAACTGAACTTATTGGCGAGACTCCGCTCGTAAAATTGAATAAGATTGTTCCTGAAGAAGCAGCAGAGGTTTACGTTAAATTAGAAATGTTTAACCCTAGCAAGAGTGTAAAGGATAGAGCTGCCTATAACATGATAAAGGTAGCTGAAAAACAAGGAGTGCTTAAGCCAGGAGCAACAATTATTGAACCTACTAGCGGTAATACTGGTATTGGTCTTGCTATGAATGCAGCCGCAAAAGGTTACAAAGCAATTATGGTAATGCCAGACAATAGTACGGAAGAAAGAAGAAATATTTTGCGTGCATTTGGAGCAAAAATTGTGTTAACACCAAGTAAAGAAAAAATGCCTGGTGCGATAAAGAAAGCCTTAGAACTGCAAGAACAGATTCCCGGTAGCTTCATTCCACAACAATTTGAGAACAAAGCAAATCCAGACGTACATCGCGTTACTACAGCTGTGGAAATATATGAACAAACTGAAGGCAAATTAGATGCATTTGTTTGCACAGCAGGTACAGGCGGAACGGTAACTGGGACAGGGGAAGTTTTGAAAGAAATGATCCCTGACTTGCACATTGCTGTAGCAGAACCAAAAGGATCACCCGTTCTATCTGGTGGTAAGGCTGGAAGCCATAAATTAGTAGGCACAAGTCCAGGTTTTATACCAGAAATCTTAAACACGGATATATATGATGAAATTATTCAAATTAGTGATGAAGAAGCAATTAGTATGTTTAAAAAAGTAGTCCGAACAGAAGGTGTTTTTGTGGGGCCATCTGCTGCAGCAGCTATATTTACTGCAATTAAAATAGCAAAAAGGTTAGGAAAAGAGAAACGCGTTGTTTGTATAGCACCTGATACAGGAGAAAGATATTTAAGTATGGATCTATTTAATGAAAAGTATTAGAAAATAAATAAAAACCAATTTTGATAAACTAAATCGAAATTGGTTTTTATATTACTCACTGGGATTATCATTATAGATGGAAGAGAAAGGGTAGTACGAAATTATTATTATTTTTTAAAACATTTCTCCTAGTTTACATAATATATATTATCGGAAGTTAATTCAAATCCCGGAAATAATGTCTCATAATAAAAGTATACTTAAGATAGTGAGATAAGATCAAAATTTTACTATCTTAAGTATTAATAATACATTTCTTGTTAAACATGCTTATTCGTTAACGTTATCGATTTTCTTTAATGGTTTTTTTGCTGGGCCTTCAATGACATCTCCTGTATATGAAAATCTTGAACCATGACAAGGACAATCCCATGTACGATCTCCTGAGTTCCATTCAACCTCACAGCCTAAATGTGTACAAGTCGTATCAACCATATGAAGCGCATTTTCCTTATCTTTATATACACCTGTGCGATTTCCTTTTATTCTTGCTACCATAGCATTATCCGGCTCTAATTTGCTTACATCTGAGTTTGTATATTCCAGCTTGCCTTTTACCATATGTTTTGCAACATCTGCGTTCATTTTGATGAATTTTCTTACAGATGGATCAGCTTGAAATCTTGATGGTGAAAACAGTTCACTATAGGCGCTTTCTTTGTTCAATATTTCATCACTTATAATTTTTCCGGAGATTGTTCCGTTAGTCATTCCCCACTTTCTAAAACCAGTTGCTATAAATACCGAATCTTCGTTTTTGGTTATCTTTCCTATATATGGAACTTTATCCAAAGTGGTTAAGTCTTGAGCTGACCATCTGTAAAGATACTCTTTAATTGTAAAATGACTTGCTGCAAAGTTGTAAAGAGCTTTGTAATGCTCCATTGTTGAAATACCTTGTCCTGTTTTGTGATTTTCTCCACCTATCAACCATAATTTCTCGCCATTATATTCAGTCGCACGTATCGATCTTGTTGGGGACTCTGCATTGATATACATCCCACCCGAATAATCCTGGGCTGCTTTAACAGCAATTAAATATGATCTTTCCGGATACATTCTGCTAAAATAGAAACTCTCCTTATCATAAAATGGGAAATGCGAAGCTGCAATCACATATCTGCAGGTTACCCGGTTGCCATCACGCATAACAATAGAAGGATGTTTATTATATTCAATGTCCACGGCGGTTGTATTTTCGTAAAATTTAACGCCATTTTTGACGCATTCTTTTACTAATTCTTTTAAATATTTTATAGGGTGGAATTGCGCTTGATCTTTCATAATCAGAGCAGCTTTAATTGGAAGATCTAAAGGAATGTTATTTGTAAGGTCACCAGTAATGTTTAGTTGATCATACGCCTTTTTTTCTGTCTCCAACTGTTTTATATAATTATCGTCATTTGCGTAGATAAAGGCATCTTCTTTTTGAAAATCGCAATTGATGTTTAATTCTTTAATTGTAGATTCAATGAATTGCTTAGCCTCTTCAGCAGCTTGGTAATATAGATTAGCTTTCTCTACACCAAAATGATTAATTAATTCATCGTAAATTAGTCCATGTTGGGCTGTAATTTTTGCTGTGGTGTGGCCCGTAGTACCGTTTGCTAATACGCCAGCATCTATTAGGGTGACCTGCAATCCTTGTTTAGAAAGTAAGTAAGCAGAAGTTATTCCTGTGATCCCCCCTCCCACGATGCCGACGTCTGTTTTTACTGATTCATTTAATTTATCAAAAGAGGGAATTTTACTATCTTCTCTCCAATAAGGTTCAGGGAATTGAGGAATCGATGAATTTTCCATTATGTAACATCTCCTTCGTATATTATTACCTTTAATTTCTCCCTGTAAATTACAAATATACGTATTCCTTCTAGTTTTGAATGATTATAATCAAAGAAAAAGTTCGGGAAGGAAACTCCCGAACTAGAAACAGCTACAACAATTTTATTTGTTTTTATATTGTGCTCTTGACCTGTATTGTTGGGGTGAACGGACAGGATATGCTACTGGAATTGTATAAAAATGGATTAATCGAGTGAATGGTATGGATGCAAATAATCCGAAGGCCAGCAATGTGTGAACCTTAAACAAGATCGGTATCTCACTCATTAACTGATAGCTAGGATTAAGGGTGAATAAACTTCGGAACCATGGACCAATCGTTGAACGATAATCAAATTCTTCTGGTGTTACATTCTGAAATAGCGTCATATATAACCCGATACCTGAGATAATTAATAAAGCAATTACTGAATAAAAGTCAGCAAAGGTTGCATGTATACGAACAGGATCTATTACAATTTTTCGAATAAGCAGGATAATAAGCCCAACAACAACCATTATTCCTGCTAATGAGCCGCCATAAACAGCTCCAATATGGTAAAGGTGGTTTGTAACACCTATAGCATTGTAAAAGCTTAAAGGCAATACAAGTCCCATAATATGGCCAATGAATGCAAAGATGATTCCGTAGTGAAATAAGGGAGAACCTAAACGCAACCATTTCTTTTCAAAAAATTCGGTTGATGGAGCAGCCCACGTTAGCTGACGAAAAGCAAACCGATATAATGTTCCGAATATCATTACGACCAAACAGATATACGGAAAAACGACCCACCAGAAAATGTCGCTCATTTTAATCCTCCTATCATTTATACATTATGGGATATGGTAATTCTTCAAGGTCGGCCTCTTCACGCTCAAATTCCAATTTTTTAATATCTTCTCTTGTTGGTTTTGGAAAAACAAAATCCATTAAGACACTGAAAATACCGTAATACGGATTATTTTCTGGTAAATGATCTTTTATTCTTTGTAAAGCAACCGAGAGTCTCTTGACTAGTCGTTCACTATTTTGCGTTTCTGGGGAAACGGCTAAAAACTCTAATAGCATAGGTATATAATCAGCCAATTCGTTATCTGTCCGATCATAACCTGCTACATTAATAAGCTTCTGTAATTTAATTAATGCTGCACCTCTTTTCGGACTATCCCCAAGTTCATGTGCAGAGAGATACAAGCCAAATTTTGCCTTTAGATCAAAAATGGACACATATAGTTGTTGTAATTCTTCTGGTTTATAAGCGAAAAGTGGCTGTATTGCTACTTGCAATCTATTCCGTGCAGCTACTGATGGAATTTCTTCAGACATACATGCATTTATATCTTCTTTAGCTTCAAAAAGATCCGCATCAGGATAAGATAATACCCTTGAAGCTATGATTAGTATAGCTCTCTCTTGTGGTCCCATAGTATCATCTCCTTCTCTGCATGTTTGTTACAATCCCTTCAGGTGGTGCAAGATCTTCTAAACTGCATATTCCTTGCTTAGAATATAAATCATCATCCATTTCCCTTCTGCCAGTGGGAATAACAAACCTTTCATTATATTTTGCCACACCTAGCAATCTTGCCATATCCTCAATTTCCTCAGGGGTCGTATTTGCTTCTTTTAGTAATTCACTTTGCCTAAATTCGTTAATTCCCCCAACTGTTTTTCCACGCATATGAACACGCATAGCAGTTAACTTAAGTAATACATTCCGAATCACCTCTGTATCATCAGCGGACAATATGGAGGCTAAGTACTGGATAGGTATACGCATTTGATCGACAGCTGGAATATAGCCATCTGTACTAAGCTCTTCTTCATTGGTGATGTGATTCATAATCGGACTTAGTGGTGGTACATACCAAACCATCGGCAGTGTTCGATATTCTGGATGAAGTGGTAATGCTATTTTCCATTTCATTGCCATTTTATAAACAGGTGAATTTTGTGCCCCTTCTATCCATCCATCATTTATTCCGGCCTTTTTTGCTTCTTTTATGACCTCCGGATCAAAAGGATCCAGAAATACAGATAACTGAGATTCGTACAAGTCTTTTGGGTCTTCTACAGACGCGGCTGCTTTTACCTTATCTGCATCATAAAGTACTACACCAATATAGCGGATTCTGCCAACACATGTTTCAGAGCAAATCGTTGGTAAACCTGCTTCTGTTCGTGGATAGCAAAAGTTACACTTTTCTGCCTTGTGTGTATTCCAATTATAGTAAACTTTATGGTAAGGACATCCACTCATGCAAAAACGCCACCCTCTACAAGCCTCCTGATCTACAAGAACTACACCATCCTCGTCCCGTTTATAGAGTGCGCCGGAAGGACAGGAGGCAACACATGATGGATTAAGGCAATGTTCACATATTCTGGGCAAATACATCATAAATGTTTTTTCATACTCCATAGAAATATGTTCTTGTAACTTCTCAACGGTCGGATCCATGGAGGTTGTCTCACTACCACCAGCAAGGTCATCATCCCAGTTAGGCCCCCACTCCGGTTTATCAATATATTTACCGGTTATCTGGGATTGAGGCCTTCCTACAGGCAAATTTTCACGCTTTGGACTATGAATTAAATTATCATAATCATATGTCCAAGGCTCATAATAATTATCCATTGACGCCATGTCCGGATTATAAAAAATGTTCATAAGTTTGGAGATGGGCCCTCCAGCTTTAAGCTGTAATTTACCATTTTTTAATACCCAGCCTCCCTTGTAGTGGTCTGTATTCTCCCATCTTTTAGGGTAACCAGGCCCCGGTCTGGTTTCGACATTATTAAACCACATATATTCAGTTCCAGGACGGTTTGTCCACGTGTTTTTACATGTTACTGAACAAGTATGACATCCGATACATTTGTCCAAATGCATCACCATAGCGACCTGTGCCTTAATTCTCAAGCCAATCAACCTCCTTTAATGCTCTTATTACTGCAACGGTATCTCGTTGATGACCAGTGGGTCCATAATAATTAAATCCATAACTCAATTGAGAGTAACCACCAATCATATGTGTCGGTTTCAAGGTAATCCTTGTTACACTGTTGTGTGTACCACCCCGCTGCTTATTAATGGATGTTGCTGGAACGCCTAAAGTCCTGTCTTGAGCGTGATACATATAAACCATCCCTTTTGGAATACGGTATGTTAATACAACTCTAGCAGCAATTGCACCATTACGGTTATATACTTCTACGAAATCATTATCTTTAAGGTCAATAGAGGCACCATCCTCTTCATTCATCCAAATCGTTTGCCACCCTCTGAATAATGTCGACATATTCGTCGTATCAGTAAACATCGTATGAATGCCCCATTTTTGGTGTGGCGTAAGATATCGCACTGTCAGTGACTTACCGCTTTCCTCGACTCCTTTCTCTTTCTTTAAAAACGGGTCATAGTTTAATGGAGGAAGATATAACGGTAACCCCTCACCAAAGTCAAGCATCATTTCATGGTCCATATAAAAACTTTGCCGTCCTGTCAATGTCCGCCATGGGATGTTGTATTCTGTATTGACTGTAAATGGTGAGTACCGTCGATGGTCTTTTTCCAACCCGCTCCAAACAGGAGTTGAAATAGCAGTTCTCGGCTGAATGGTTAAGTCATTTAACGTATAGTCCTCTTCTTCTCTTGCTTTTGCAATTTCCTCCAATTTTTGTCCGGTTTTTGCCTCCAGTGATTTCCAGCCTGCAACAGCTCGTTTTCCGTTAGTTGCACCAGACATTAAAAGAATTGCATTAATTGCTTGTTTATCTGTATACAGATCAGGATTTCCTTTTCCAATTTCTTCCCTGGAAGAGGTGCCTAACCTCGCGCTTAATTCTTCATGTACGGGCTCACCAGGAATAGTTACCCCCTTGCCGCCATAACCTTTCTTAATCAAGTCACCAATCGTAGTCATCTTTTGATATACGTTTGGATAGTCTCTAGGCACTACTTTGAAGGATGGCATTGTTTTACCGGGTATAGGCTCAACCTCGCCCTTACGCCAATCCTTTATCTTGCCTAAAGACTGAGCTATTTCTCCTTCGGTATCATGTGCAAGAGGTGACATAACCAGGTCTTCAGTAGCAGGCAAATGCTTTTCGGCTAACTCAGAAAATACCCTGCTTATTTCCCTGAACGTATTCCAGTCACTTTTCGCTTCCCATGGCGGTGAAACTGCTGCGTTAAAAGGATGTACAAATGGGTGCATATCTGTACTGCTAATATCATACTTCTCATACCACGTCGCAGCAGGCAAAACAATATCTGAAAAGAGACCAGAGCTAGTCATGCGGAAATCGACACTAACGAGAAGATCTGCTTTTCCTGTTGGTCCATCACCTTCCGCTTTTACAGTATCCGGCTTCCAGGAATTTTCCGGCTCTGCCATTACTTGATTATCTCCGCCGACCAAATGTTTAACAAAAAACTCGTGTCCTTTTCCGCTATCTCCCAACAAATTTGATCTCCAGTTAAAAAACACGCGCGGGAAGTTTCTAGGATCATCCGGATTCTCAATTGCCCATTCAATTTGCTCATCTTTAATCTGTTTAACTACATCATCTATGATTTCTTGTTCTGTTTTCGCACCTCTTTTCCTACTCTCTTGAACTAAATTTATGGAGTTCTGAGAGAATTGGGGGAAAGAAGGCAGCCATCCTAGTCTAACTGCAAGTGCATTAAGATCAGCCGGGTGCATCTGATCATATTTGCTTGCCCATTCCGTTTTTTCCTCATGTTCTGGTATGGTCTCATAACGAAATTGATCTGTTACAAAATAAAAGTAAGATGTACCATTCTGGAGGCGTGGAGGTTTTTGCCAGTCATTTGCAAAAGCAACCTGTTGCCAACCTTCCTGTGGACGAACTTTTTCCTGACCGACATAATGGGCCCAACCACCTCCATTTACACCTTGTGAGCCAGTTAACAATACAAGATTAAGGATTGCACGGTATATATGATCACTATGATACCAATGGTTTGTACCGCCTCCCATTGCAATCATGGATTTTCCCTTTGTGCGTTCCGCATTATCAGCAAATTCTCTTGCCACTTGGGTAACATGATTCTTGCTAACTCCTGTGATACTCTCCTGCCATGCAGGTGTATATGGCTTAGGATCATTGTAATCCTTTGGATAATCACCGGCTAACCCACGGTCGACTCCCGTATGGGCCATCATTAAATCATAAACAGTAGTTACTTTTAATGTTTTTCCATCAATATCTTTAATTTTTTTAACTGGTACTCCTCGAGTCAGTGTATTCCCACTTTTTTCTGCAAAATAGGGGAATTCCACCATTGCTATTTCATCTGGTTGATCAATGAAGCTTAATTTTGGATCAATTGAACTTCCATCTTCTTTTTTTAATTCCAAGTTCCATTGATTGCTTCCGTCCCAACGAAAACCCATACTACCATTTGGTGTTTCAAGCAGATTTGTAAGTTCGTCCCAAACCAGCGTTTTCCATTCACCTAACGAAAGATCTTTTTGTATATCTGAGGAACGCAGAAAACGATCAGAACGCATCTTACCATCATCATTTTCTTCAATCGTTACTAAAAACGGCAAATCCGTAAACTTTTTCGCATAGGAAGTAAAATAAGGGGTTTCTTTTTCAACATAAAATTCTTTCAATATGACATGTGTCATTGCCATTGCTAAAGCAGCATCTGTTCCTGCACGAGCTGGAAGCCAAATATCTGCGAATTTTTCGTATTCCGCATAGTCCGGACTGACGCCAACCACTTTTGTACCATTATATCTTGCCTCTACCATGAAATGAGCATCAGGCGTACGTGTTTGCGGAAGGTTTGTCCCCCAAATAATAAAGTATTTTGAATTATACCAATCAGCACTCTCAGGTACATCCGTTTGCTCGCCCCATACCTGAGGAGAAGCTGGTGGTAAATCTGCATACCAGTCATAGAAACTGAGTATTGTCCCCCCAATGAGTGATAGGAAGCGTGTGCCGGCAGCATAACTAATCATTGACATAGCAGGAATAGGGCTAAATCCGGCAATACGATCTGGCCCATACTTTTTAATTGTATGTATGGATGCGCTTGCAATGATTTCACACATGTCATCCCATGTTGCGCGGACGAATCCACCTTTTCCTCTTGCTTTAACGTATTTTTCTCGTTTTTGAGGATCGTTGACAATTGTTTCCCATGCTTGTACCGGATCACTTGCCTTGCTGCGCTCTTCCTTCCAAAGCTCGTATAAATCGCTTCGAATATAAGGATACTTCACGCGAATAGGACTATAAGAATACCATGAAAAACTTGCTCCTCTTGGACAGCCCCTTGGTTCATATTCCGGAAAGTCATCCCCTGTACTAGGGTAATCAGTTTGCTGGGTTTCAGAAGTGATAATCCCATCTTTTACATATATTTTCCAGCTACATGAGCCAGTACAATTTACTCCATGTGTTGAGCGGACAATTTTATCATGTTGCCAACGCCGCCGATAAATATCTTCTGAGTCTCTTGGCCTCTTGCTCTCTTCTGTCCAATTATCGTTAATCTTTTCACCTGGCTTAATATGCTTTAATGCTTCAAATAGTTTATTCTTACTTCTCAATTTTGCCACCCCTTTCTAGCTGTCCTTCTATAGGGTCAAAACGATCACCAAGTATTTTAAAACTATCTGGACCTTCCTCTAGTTCTTCTAGGAATATAGATAAACTAGGGACATTAGATGCTACTAGTATTAATCTTTCTAAGTTATCATACGACTTAATCTCATAAATACGTTCTGTCACTTGAGGTGGCACTTCCCCAAAGCGCATTTTAAGTATCGCAATTAAATCTTCCCGGTCTTGTACAATATTCGCTTCATCTTCAAACATGAACATCTATCTCCACCCCTTTACATTTTCATCATTTTATAGTAATCAGCTATCATTGTTTCCTTGCACTTTTCACCAAATTCCTCAATAAATGGCTTTATATCCTTTTCTTTATTGTGAAATTGCTCTAAAGAGAAGGTTTTCTTTTCTTGGTGACTGTAGTCCTCTCCAAAAGCAAAAGAGAGCTGAAGACCACCCTTTTGCTTCATTCCAAATACTTGGATATCATATGAGTGGATATTGTGTTGCTCTTCTAGATACTCAATAATATATTGATAGAGTTCGGGCATTAGAATTCGCAAGGGCTGCTGTGTAGAACTTTCCATGATAATAAGCCTCCTTTTATTAATGTTCAGGGAGTACTTCCATTTCTTTTTGGTTGTGTAGTTCATCTATAATAATTAAAGATTGAAAAAGTTGAACAATGTTATCCGAAATAGTTTTCTTTTGTAATTTGTCTTTTATTTCCTTGATTAGAAGGCGTAACAGGTTATGATCTCTTGTTAAAGCAGTAATTGCATCATGTAAATCAGGTCTTTTCTCTACTATTTCCTTATATAGACCGGCTTCTTCTTCTTCTGCATGTCGAAGCGTCCGAGATTCCCATTGTTCTACAAGAATATAAGCAACTTCTAAAGCTTTTTTATTTTCTTCTTTAATTACTAACTGATCAAGCAGGTTTGTTAATTCAATCGCTTCATTTAATGCAGCTTCATGTATAGCCGAGTGGCTGTCTACCTTTCGCAATGCGGGTCCAGACATGTTAATCCCTCCCTAATTCTTAGTATTATTTCTAGTTTTTCGAAAAAAAATACTATGATTTTCCATTTATATCCCGTATTTTCAGCATACCACTAATGAAATTTCAGAACAAACAATTATATTAAATATTCTAAATAATGTGATCATCCTCACACTATTTTATAATTTTTGATAAGTAGTTTAAATAGACCCTGTTTAGGTTATTTAGTTATAAGAAGAATGAATTGAGGTGACTTTTTATGAGATTAATTCTATTAGTAAGCGGAAAGGTACAGGGAGTTGGATTTCGTAATGCTGCTAAGCAGTATGCTGATATAAATGAGATAACAGGTTGGGTGCAAAATCAGGACGACGGCACCGTTAAATTGGAGGTACAGGGGAAAGAACAGGTTATAGATAAATTTTTGGAGAAAATGAAAGAGGGTTTCAATAACTTTATTCGCGTAGATGATGTACAAATTATTCACCAAGATGAAGAAAGAAGCTATAACAACTTTAAGATAAAATAAAAAAATCACTGTCCGAGGACAGTGATTTTTTTATTGCTCTTCAAAGAACTTTCGATTCAAAGCAATATATTCAGTTTCTTCTTCCGGTACTTCATCCTCCATATAGATGGCCTCGACCGGGCAGACAGCTTCACACGCTCCGCAATCAATACAAATATCTGGATCAATGTAAAACATATCTTTACCTTCTTCTATACAATCAACAGGGCAAACTTCTACGCACTCCCCTGCTTTTTCATCTTTACACGGTGATGTAATTATAAATGCCAATTTATTTTTCCTCCTTAAACTGCTTCTCTGAAATGAGTGGGATGAATGATCTTATTTATGTCACCATTATTATAACGCAATCACCTTGAAAAATAAAAGATATAGAGGTTAAATAACAATCTCTCCTTATTTCATACATGTTTTGGGGTTTTCTTCATATGAATTAGTATTCGAGATTAAGGAGAGATTAGCATGGAAATTAAGGTACGTAATGGAGACACTTACTGGTATTATAGCCAGTTATTTGGAATTCCATTGATCTTGATCGAAAATTCAAACCCAGAAATTAGTCCAGAAGAGCTTGCGGTTGGTCAAATAGTACAAATACCAGGGTATAGAAAGACATCATATACAATATCAGCTGATGATTCGTTTTGGACGATATCTCTTACAAATAATGTTTCTGTAGATAGTTTATTGCTTTTGAATCCAAATGTAGACACTCAAAACTTGCAGATTGGAGATACTGTATTTTTACCCACAAAGGTAAGTGAACTAATAATTAAAGATGTAAATAACTACACATACGAAAAAATGGTTACTGACCTAAACGAACTCCATGATATTTACCCATTTATTAAGAAGCAATCGATTGGAAATTCCGTGATGGGTAAAGATCTAATTGAACTCCAAATAGGCAATGGAACAAAGCAAGTTCATCTGAATGGAGCTTTTCATGCAAATGAGTGGATTACTGTTTCTGTAATTATGCGCTTTATTAATGAATATGTCCTTTCCTTAACCACACATGAACCGATTCGAGGTATATTTACACTTCCGCTATATATGGAAACTACTTTATCCATCGTACCAATGGTTAACCCGGATGGTGTTAATCTTGTGTTACAGGGTTCGTCCGCAGCCGGAGAATTTGAGGAGGAAGTATTAGTAATCAATAATCAACAGAAAGATTTCAGTAACTGGAAAGCAAATATTAGAGGTGTAGATTTAAACAACCAATATCCTGCCCTATGGGAAACAGAGGCAGAAAGAAAGCCTACTACACCTCAACCACGAGATTTTCCTGGGTATGAGCCATTAACTGAACCTGAATCCATTGCTATGGCAGAACTCGCTAAAAATCGTAACTTTTCGATTCTAAACGCTTTTCATACACAAGGGGAAGAAATTTATTGGGGATTCCAAGGTATGGAGCCACCTATTTCAGAGCAAATTGTTGAGGAATATGCTCGCGTGAGCGGGTATGTACCAATTAGATACATTGATAGTTACGCTGGATACAAAGATTGGTTTATTCAGGAGTTTAGACAACCCGGCTATACGATAGAATTAGGAAGAGGGGTCAATCCCTTGCCAATTGGTCAATTCCCGGAAATTTACCAAAGAAGCTTAGGAATTATGCTTGCAAGTTTATATCTGTAAATTATGGTTTACTAACAAAAAGCAACAGGACTATCCTGTTGCTTTTTGTTAACCTATCTCTTTAAAATACTCTTTTAAGAATCCACCGATGCGATTGCTATTATCAATAATAAAGTAAAATTCATCCGTTTCATTCTTTACATCGTACTTCTTTCCAGGTGTAAGTTTATCATGCACAATAAATTTCTTGGCATCTACATGCACACATTCAATTTGTTTGATGGTTTCTTTATTTTCCCAATTTAAGTGAATCATTTACATTTCCTCCGTGTTTACATAATAATATTATAATCAATTAGACGAATTAAATAAATAATGGAATTGTCCGTATCCTTCCTCATCCATCTTATGTTTTGGTATAAATCGCATGGCTGCAGAGTTCATGCAATAACGTAACCCCCCAGCTTCTTTGGGACCATCATTGAACACATGACCCAAATGAGAGTCGGCATTTTTACTCCTGACTTCTGTACGAATCATCCCATGGGTCGTATCTGTGTTCTCTTTAATATGGTAATGATCAACTGGTTTGGTAAAGCTCGGCCACCCGCAACCTGCATCAAATTTATCCTTAGAAGAGAATAACACGTCACCAGAAACTATGTCCACGTATATACCATCTTCTTCATTATCCCAATATTCATTTTGGAAGGGTCTTTCTGTTCCATTCTCCTGTGTAACTTGATACTGAGTAGGAGTCAATTTTTTCTTTAGTTCACTTTTTTCTAATTTCGGCTTCCAGGTTGAATTGATAAAATCTTCTCTTCCAGACCCTTTCTTATATAGACGGTAATGGAAGGACTGCTTTTTGTAATAATCCTGATGCTTCTCTTCCGCTTCGTAAAAAGGCTTGGCAGGTAGTATCTTTGTAGCAATTGGTTGATCAAATTTTCCACTGTTATTCAATTGTTGTTTGGAAGCTTCTGCTATTTGGCGCTGCTGTTCATTATGATAAAAAATCACTGTTTGATAGGAATCCCCTCTGTCATTGAATTGGCCGCCAGCATCTGTCGGGTCAATTTGCTGCCAAAATGTGTCAACAAGCTGCTCAAAGGACATAATAGCTGGGTCAAAAGTTATTTGTACTGCTTCCACGTGGCCAGTTTTATTTGAACAAACCTGCTCATACGTTGGGTTAGCTATATCGCCACCGGTATATCCCGATACTAATTTGACGATACCCGGTCTTCTATCAAACGGTTCAACCATACACCAGAAACATCCCCCTGCAAATGTAGCCAATTCTATATTTTCCTTCATTTTATCTGCCTCCATTCCTTTATCTATACTACCTCTATTTTTTCGTTTATTAGGAGAAAAATCAAGTTTCAACTGTTAGATATATAATTTTGGTTGAGAAATACCCTGGGTATCTTTTTTTAAAATTATTTGTTCATCTGATTCGGCTTGGATACTCTCAAGCGATATTTCGTCTTCCTCTCCCCCTTCATTGTCTGTTGTTTCTTCTATATTTTCCATATCTTTAAATGCCTTCATCATCCGATACATGGCAGGCAGGTTTTTTACCATCGGACCATATTCTTGTATGAGTGGGGTCGTTGTTTGTACCATTTTTAATATATTCTGCACATGATCTAACTTGCTTGTTATCCCTCCGCTTGTTGTGAGAGTTGAAGTGGTGACAGCTGTAGGATTTACAGCACCAATGCTTCCCTTTGGCCTTATAAATCTGCTAATTATTGATTGGAGTCCTTTCTGTCTCTCGGGGTAATTCACCGGCTGTGAAGGCATAAGAAAATTAGTTTGTCTTTCTAAGTTACGATAGGGTTGTAAGCCCATTCTATTTTGATTCGGGGTAAACATAACAGATCCTCCCTATTCAAAGCGTTCATCTAGGTTATTGTACGCTGTGGATTATTAATTGTGTAGGCATCTTACATTTGTCTATATGAATAGTTTCCTCACTTAACAGGAAATAATGAAAAATATTTCCCGGGCAACCGCATGAATCAACAAATTGTAAGCCATTCGAGAATATTTTAGCGAATTAGAGAATATCTTGTAGAGATCTTGCATTAAACACAGGTTGATAAGAAGATTCCTTTATTAATCTATATTATCAGTTAATTGATCAAACGTTTGTTTAAATATATGAAACTAATTCTTTTTTTGTTGATAAAAGAACGTGTGTTTGCTTATAATGAAAATGAGGTGGTAATTATGGTTCAAGATAGAGGAAATATTAAATGGTCGTCCATGATGCTCCCAGAGCATGCAGAATTGCTTAAAACCATGTGGGCAGAAGACAAAAAAGAAGCAAGACCACTACTAGATGAACAAGAAAAGGAAAGGTTAAACGAAGTAATCGGTTTGTACTATAAAAATCAAAAAATCATCACGGTGAGCGTATACCATAATGATACGATTAGCAATTATAGTGGAGTTATTAAAAAAATAGATGAAATAAATCAAAAAATATTACTTCATAATGGAGAGAAGTATTCCATTTGTCTAATGGATATTGTTGATGCAAGGTAAGGATTTAAACAGAGGTTTTGCTGTTTGCTGGAATGAGCGTAGAAATAATACATTGTGAGCTTTGCTGTTTATGCATAAGGTCATAGTAAAGCTCGAGATTTTATAATTTTTATACATCGTAATCTTAAAAGCACTGGCTTACTTAATCTGCCAGTGCTTTCAATAGTTATCTGTTTGAATAGATTTCCCATAGTTCATCAAAAACACGCAAGGCGTTTGTAAAAGGACTGTTCCACTCCAAATAATCACTAATTTCATTATAGTCAGTAGAGTGTTTGGGAAAGTTATGGTCCGAAAAAGCCCAGTCAGCGAGTAAAGATTTATCGTCTGGTTGCTTTTTACCTCGATAAGTCATTAAAAAATGATAAAAAGATCGCATCGTTTTTCACCTCTTTGATATTAGCTCTCCTCACGCATAAACTCTTCATGCTTTTTCAGTTTTCTACGGTATACAATTGCGGCAAGATAAATACTAATTTCATATAAAATAATTAACGGAACTGCCACTACCAACTGCAATACAAAATCAGGGGGGGTTACAATTGTGCCGATAATAACTAGAATCAAATACGCGTATTTTCTTGTTTTTCTCATGAAATCAGGAGTCAGTACACCTAAAGCAGTCAAAAACATAGCAATAATTGGTATTTCAAATAACAGTGCAAATGGCAAGGTAATTCGAAGCAAAAATCTAAAGTATTTATCCACAGTAAACATTTCATTAAACATACCACTATTTAATGAAAGTAAAAAAGGAAGAATTAGTTTTATGAACATAATATAGCCAAAGACCAAACCAACAATGAATAATACAAACACAGCAGGAATATATGCAAGAGATGCTTTTCGCTCATTGGGAGTCAACCCTGGTTTGATAAATAACCATACTTGAAGCGCTAATAATGGCAATGTAGCTGCAATTGCTACCAGACCTGCCATAGTAAAATGAATCCAGATAATTTCCCCTGGACTAATAACTGTCAACTTGAAATCCAGATCATTAACGAAAAACCAATAAATATCTTTAACAAAAATAAATCCGACAATAAAGAAAGCAAGAAAGAATAAAGCAGTCACAATTAATCTGTTTCTTAATTCGGATAAGTGTCCTGTTAGATTCATTTCTTTATCAATCTGAGCACCGTTATCAGACATTCTTCCACCCCTCTACTACTCTATATCCAATATAAAAGAAGATGCAAGGGTATGCCTTACACCTTCCTTAGCTCATTCCTTAGAATGGTCACTTTTAGTTGACGTACTTTCATCAGAAACAATATCCTTTGTAGCATTTTTAAATTCTCTCAGAGAGCTGCCAAAGGCTTTACCAATCTCAGGTAATTTTGAGGGACCGAACACTACAAGAGCAATCACGAGGATAAGTATTAATCCCGGCATACCAATACTACTAAACATAAATTATCACTCCAAAATTATTTTCCTTTATTCCCTTGGATAATTTCTTTTGTGTCTTGAAATTCATCTGCTACGTCACTAGTTAAACTACTGGTAGATTTTTTAAACTCACGTAATGTCTGACCAGCCGCTTTCCCAATCTCAGGTAGCTTTTTAGGTCCAAAAACAATTAAAGCAATTATTAATATTAAAATCAATCCGGGGATCCCGATACTTGAAAACATGTAAGCACCTTCTTTTTATATGATACCGTTATTATAGTGCAAATTTCCAATTACGTATATTTTATTTTTAAAAAATACATAAAACGTTCATAGATCAAACTCGAAACGTTTATAGTTTAACATGATTTAAATTAAGTAAACAAGTTTAAAATGATTTTGCTTCGCTGTATTGATCTGGATCATTCATATTAAAGAAATGTTTTTCAAGCACTTCTCTAGGAATATCATCATAATCTTCTACATACTTTATGTCGATATGTTCGAAAAAGCTTTTCACCCGAAGATTATTTTGTACCAACTGTTCCTGGATTTTCGGTAATACCTCACGTTTATAGACACCAGCCAATGGATGTATTTTTTCATTAAAAATAGGCACAGATGCACTATGATGCGAAATCTGCTTCTGTAACCAACCGTATACATTCTTATTCACAAATGGCATATCGCAAGCAGCAACGAAATAAAGATCTGCTTTTTTGTAATACATAGCACTTTCAATTCCGGCAAGAGGTCCTTTCCCTGTATATCTGTCAGCTACAATATCTGTATTCAAAAAACGGTATAGGGTTGGGTCATTTGCCACAATAGTAATTTCATCTGTAAATGAACTCATTTCACTGAAGATATGCTCAATACTGGTTTTTCCCCCCAAGGGTAACAATGATTTATTTGTACCCATCCTTGAGGACTTGCCACCAGCCAAAATAATACCCTGTTTTAGCATGAAAACTCCCCCAATAGGTCTACTTTCGGTCATATTGTAAAAAATAGTAGTCGTATGGATTGGTCTCATTTTTTTCGCCTTTTGTTTTAGAGGTTAGGTTCCATTCCTCATCTGAAAAGGTTGGGAAATAAGTATCTCCTTCAAACTCTTCATCAATCCATGTTATATACATACGATCAGCAAACGGCAGTGCCTGTTTAAATATATTTCCGCCACCAATCACGAAAAACTCTTGCTCTGGATGCTGCCTATTCCACTCTTTTACCGTTTCTAAATCATGAATAACTTCTACCTCATTCTTTAACTTTTTATTTCTTGAAATAACAACATTTTTACGATTTGGCAAGGAGCCTCCCATAGAGTCAAACGTTTTTCTTCCCATAATTATTGTTTGCCCCGTAGTTTTCTCTTTAAAAAAGCGAAGATCCTTAGGTAAATGCCATGGCATCCCGTTATTATGCCCGATCACATGGTTCTTGTCCATTGCAACTAATAAGGAAATCATTAAGATCTCCACCTTTCCATAAATGTATATTAAACTGCTATAGGTGCTTTAATTGCAGGATGAGGATTATAATTCCTTAATTCAAAATCCTCTAACTCAAAATCAAAAATTGATTCCTTCTCTTTATTGAAGAAAAGATGTGGTTGCGTTTTAATATCACGGCTTAGTTGTGTCTTTACTTGCGCAATATGATTTGAATAAATGTGGGCATCTCCTAGAGTATGAACAAATTCCCCTACTTCCAAACCACATTCATGGGCAATTAAGTGTGTTAGTAGTGCATAGCTTGCAATATTAAAAGGAACACCGAGAAAAACATCTGCACTTCGCTGATAAAGCTGACATGATAACTTGCCATCAGCTACATAAAACTGAAACAGTGTATGACATGGAGGTAACGCCATGCTTGGAACATCCTCAGGATTCCAGGCTGAAACAATGTGACGTCTGGAATCTGGATTTTCACGAATAGATGTAATAACCTCTTTTAGCTGATCAATCGTTTCACCTCTCGTTGTTTTCCATTGTCTCCACTGCTTTCCATATACTGCTCCAAGTTCACCATACAACTCAGCAAAGTTCTCATCTGTGAGTATTTTTTCTTTAAAATATTCCATTTGTTTTAGATAAAGTTCTTTAAACTCAGGATCCTTCTGTGCTCTATTCCCAAAATCACTCATATCCGGACCAGTGTACTCTGAACTTTTAACCCATCTTTCAAATGCCCACTCGTTCCATATATTATTATTGTTTTCCAGTAGATAACGAATATTCGTATCACCTTTTATAAACCAGAGAAGTTCACTGGCAACTAAACGAAAAGGGACTTTTTTTGTTGTTAATAACGGAAACCCTTTACTCAGATCAAACCTCATTTGATGTCCAAATACAGATATGGTACCGGTATTTGTACGATCTTCTTTTTCATTTCCATTTTTCAATATGTAATTACACAAGTTTAAGTATGCCTCTTCACCACTCACCATGGTTATACCTCCATCTAAATTAAGATATCAACTGGATGTATTATATCATTCCTGTAACATAAACGTAACTCATACAACTATATTTTCTGACATAATACTTTATAGACAGACATCAAGAGAGGAGTAATAAAATGCTAACTGGCACGCTGGAGCATGTAGTTAAACATTCCTTGGTGTATAGCTATGCACTAAGCCAACCACTTACAACCTATGTTGATGCATACCCTGAACTACAGAATAAGCTATTGCTGGAAGCAGAACAGCTGGAATATGGGGATCATGGAGAAATAGTAAGATTTTTACAATATAAGATGAGTGAGCTGTCATACTATGATGACAAAATAGATGGCGACTTCGGAATATTAACTGAATATGCTTTAAAGAAGTTTCAGGCTAAGCATAAATTAACAGTTGATGGTCAAGTAGATCAGATTACTCTTCAAACATTAATAAAAATAGAGAAGCAAAAAAATTTAAAACAGATAGAGAATCTATCCGAGACAATTTACCCCGGGTTACATAGCAAAGACGTGGAAATCATGCAGGAATCTTTACGTTATTTTGGATACTATACTGGTGAAATAGATGGAATTTACGGACCTCTTACCACCAAAGCGTTAAAGTTGGCAGAAGAAGAACATGGATTGGAACTAACAAAAGAAGTTACCCAAAAAGCATTAACTCAACTCTATGAAAAAGATAACGCAAGCGATGAAAAAAATAAAATTGATGAAAAAGCTAAAACGCATGCAAAGACTAAAAATCAGAAAGAAAAGAACCCACATAAAGCGGATGATAAAAAGAAAGCAGACAAAAAAGAGATAAAGCAAGCAGTAGTAATTGGAGCAAATAAGGGAGATACTGTAAAAACTGCCCACGCTGTTTTAGGAACTCCCTATAAATGGGGTGGCTCCTCGCCAAGTGGTTTTGATTGCAGTGGTTTCATCCAATATGTTTTTCAGGAAAATGGCATGACAATACCCAGAACAGTAAGTGATGTATGGAACTTTGCCACACCAGTAAGCAGTAAATCTGTTGGAGACCTTGTGTTTTTTGAAACATATAAGCCTGGTCCCTCACATATGGGGATTTATATTGGGGATGGAAAGTTTATCCATGCAAGTGAATCCAGAGGGGTAGAAATAAGTGAGCTCACAAACACTTATTGGGAACCAAGATACCTTGGCACAAAAAGAATTACAAAGCAATAAATAATAGGTGAAGAGGCAGGCAAATCAATTCCTGCCCCCCTCTTACCACTCTTTATAGAATTGTTTCAAAAACATCTCCATAAAATGATGTCGTTCAGTCGCTATTTCAACCGCTGCTTCTGTATTTAACATTGATTTTAGTTTTAGCAGTTTACCGTAAAAATGTTGGAGCGACGTGTTTTTGTCATCAGGATGATAAATCAATTGCCCCGCTGCACCTCCAAATGCAAAAGTTCTTGCGATACCAACTGCACCGATTGCATCCAAACGGTCAGCATCCTGGACTACTTTAGCTTCCAGAGAAACCGGTAAGCCCCCTTTACTAAAAGAGACGCTATCAATGACTTCATGGATGAAGCTTATTTCTTTTTCTGTTATATGAATGGACACAAGGAATTCAACCATATCTTGTTTAGCAGTTACAGGATCAGCTACCAGCTTACCATCATAGACATCATGAAGCCATGAAGCAGCTTCACAGATAAATAGGTTGGCTCCTTCTTTTTCTGCAATTACTACAGCTTGGCGTGCTACCCGCTTCATATGAAAATAATCATGGCCAGTAGGATCATTTGAGAATAAATGACGAACATAAGTTTTGACTTGTTCTAGTTGTTTTTCTCGTAGCATTAAAACAAACCTATTGCCTTTCCGTCTTCTGATACATCCATTTTCAATGCTGCAGGCTCTTTCGGTAACCCAGGCATTGTCATAACATCACCTGTAAGTACTACAATAAACCCAGCGCCAATGGATGGTCGAAGTTCTCTAATATTTATGGTAAAACCTTTTGGCCTTCCTAATAATTTAGGGTTATCAGACAATGAATATTGGGTTTTTGCCATACAAATGGCAAGTTTTCCCCATCCTTGTTCTTCATATAAGATTATTTGTTGTTTCGCTTTTGGAGATAATTCAATATCTTCCGCACCATAAACCTGTTGAGCAACATTTCTAATTTTCGTTTCCAAAGACTCATCCAGTTCATAAATTCGCCTGAAATCCTTATCTGAAGTGTTGGCTTTTTCTACCACTTTTTGAGCAAGTTCAATGCCACCTTCTCCGCCATGTGCAAATACATCTGTTAAAGCTACTTCAAATCCCCTGGATTCACACCAATTGCTTATAAAGTCTGTCTCGGCCTTAGTATCTGTAGGAAATTTATTAATAGCGACTACGAAAGGAAGGCCAAACGTTTCAATTGTTTCAATATGTTTTTTTAAATTTTCCATCCCTGCTTTTAATGCTTCAACATTTTCTTGCTCAAGCTCATCTTTTGCCATGCCACCATGCATTTTTAAAGCTCTTACTGTTGCTACTATAACTACTGCCGCAGTATCAATATTTCCAGCCCGAGTCTTAATATCTAAGAATTTTTCAGCACCTAAATCAGCGCCAAAGCCTCCTTCAGTGACAACATATTCACCAAGCTTAGCGGCTGTTTTTGTTGCAAGTACACTATTACAACCATGGGCAATATTGGCAAAAGGCCCTCCATGCACAATGGCCGGAGTGTTCTCTATTGTTTGGACGAGATTTGGCTTAATTGCCTCTTTAAGAAGTAATGTCAATGCTCCTTCTACTTTTAAATCTTTAACCGTAATTGGTTGCTCGTCATATGTATAGCCTATAACCATTCTTGAAAGCCGAGCTTTCAAATCATTGATTGAAGTAGACAGACAAAGAACTGCCATAATTTCAGATGCTACAGATATATTAAAGCCATCTTCCCTTGGCACTCCGCGTAAGGGTCCACCAAGACCTACTACTATTTGTCTTAAAGCCCGATCATTCATATCCATAACACGTTTCCATTCCATTCTGCGCGGGTCAATATTTAATTCATTACCTCTGTGAATATGATTATCTATAATAGCGGAAAGAGCATTATTAGCTGTAGTGATGGCATGAAGGTCACCGGTAAAATGCAAGTTGATATCCTCCATCGGCAAAATCTGCGAGAATCCCCCACCTGCTGCTCCCCCTTTTATTCCCATTACCGGACCAAGTGATGGTTCCCTTAAAGCAATAACTGATTTTTTCCCAATTCTGTTTAATGCTTGTCCTAAGCCTACAGTAACCGTAGATTTACCTTCTCCAGCCGGTGTAGGGTTTATCGAAGTAACTAGAATTACTTTTCCGTCTGGTCTATCTTTTAATTTATTTAATAAGTGCTCAGAGAGCTTAGCTTTTGTATGACCATATGGTTCCCAATCGTCTAAATCTAAACCGAGTTCTGTGGCGATTGTACTAATTGGTTTCAGTGTGGCCTCCTGTGCAATTTCTATATCAGACTTCATGTATATGCCCCTCTCTAAATCCAGGTTTTTTAATATCTCTTTAAACGCTTTCATTATATCTTTAATTTTTATACAAAGCTAGTAAATACACAATAATAATTGCAGCGAATACCTTGACTGCTCTGGAGAAATAAGCTATATTAGACTCAAGCAAAGAAGATGTATGGATTCATTTATAACACAGGCAGCTTCTATAGAAGTGGATGTAATTGTGATCCTACACTTCTATGGATGCTGCCTTTATTTATGTATCACGAATCTGCTTTGTATTACCACGTTACATGAGATGACGTGAAAGTTTTTAGGAGGATTAATAACATGGAAAACGGAGTAGTAAAATGGTTTAACGCAGAAAAAGGATATGGTTTTATCCAGCTTGAAGAAGGAAATGATGTATTTGTACATTATTCTGCAATTCAAGAAGAAGGTTTTAAATCTTTAGAAGAAGGTCAACAGGTTTCCTTTGAAATTGTGGAAGGGGAACGTGGCCCACAAGCAGCTAATGTAATTAAAAACTAATAAAAAATATAAATAATATATAAGCGGCGGTCGAGTGACTGTCGCTTTTTTTGGTCCTAATAAATATGCCGGGCTACCCAATGATACGCATAATAGATAAACTCCGACGTAACTTGGTGTTTAAGTGTCAAAAATAATTTCGTTGCTGAAAAGTGCAGTGAAATAGTTGAAGAGGTTAGGCCCATTGATTTCCGCTGCAGGGGGACGCTTTCCACCGGCAGGAGTCGCAGGCCGCCCGTGGAAAGCGGAATATTTCCCCGTAGCGGTGATTTACGCAGTCTCTATATTCTTAGTTAGGTCGCAGTTTATTCCGACTATGAACGTATAAAATAACGGTTGTACCCCAACTGTTACCATAGAACCTTTTTTGTTGCTTAGAAAGCTATAATTATTAATTCTTGAGTTATATTACTGGATTAGCCATGTATAGCTCAAATGCCTTTACTGCTGCATAACTTGTGTTGCTTTATATTTATCTGAAATTAATTAAAACCGTCTATGTGTTCATGTATTAAAAAATTATCTTGATTTATTAACAGCCTATCCGTATAATTAATTCTGTTGATTTTCCGCGGTTCGCAAACTCCCGCGTTATCAAAACTAAGGAGGAAATATTTCATGGCAAATGAAGTTATTTGGTTATTATTTGCATTAGTTAATTTTTCTTTACTACTGCTATTTTACAAGTTATTTGGAAAGATGGGACTATTTGTTTGGATAGGTATGGCTACTATACTTGCTAATATTCAGGTTTTAAAAACAGTCGAGCTTTTAGGTATGACAGCCACCTTGGGGAATATTATGTATGGTTCAGCATACTTAGCAACAGATATACTAAATGAAAAGTATGGTAAGCAAGATGCTAAAAAAGCTGTCTGGCTTGGATTCTCTACCCTAATTACTATGACTGTTATTATGCAAATCGCCTTGACCTTTCAACCAGGTACAGAAGATATTGCACATAGCTCCCTGGAAACAATATTTGGGCTTATTCCACGGGTAGCCTTAGGTAGCTTGGCAGCCTATATTGTAAGTCAATACTTTGATGTCTGGATTTATGATAAGGTAAGAAAACTTCTTCCCTCAGATAAATATTTATGGGTAAGAAATAATGGAAGCACAGGAATAAGTCAATTATTAGATACTGCAGTATTTTGCACAATTGCTTTTTATGGAAGCTTCCCATTAAATATTTGGATAGAAATATTTATTACCACCTATATAATCAAGTTTCTTGTTGCGATAATGGATACACCTTTTATGTATATAGCCAAAAATATGAATAAACAAGGATAGATGATCTCTCATCTATCCTTTTTAAATTGGATTTTTTTTCCACAGTTTACTTTTTACTGTTGCAGGAATGTCTACTTTTAAAATTAATAAATGTGCGAGTAAAAATAAAAAAGCAGTCATGTATGCTTTAAACAAAAATGGCAAGAGGAACAATTCTGCAGTTAAAAGGAATAAATATGGTTGTCTGACCAACTTATACGGTCCCTTTTTTATTACGATAACATGTGGCAATTGAATATTTTTTGTGTTCCAAAACATTCCCATCGACATATAACACCATAATTTTAGTACAACTAAACAGCAAAATAAAATAACTGGAAGAAAACTGAATAGAAATTCAGATTTTTTAATGAGTAAAAGCTCTAAAATAATAGAAAAAATGGATAGATGATACAAAAAGAAAAATGCTTTATTTCTAAAATTGTCTTTTTCCTCTCCCCCTCTTTCTCTTAACCAGCGTTCATTCCTTTTTGAAACTCTCAACTCAACCATTCGAAGCCAAATCACTATTGTGAAAAATATAAAAATCCCCGCTATCTGCATAAACCCCACTCCCATAAATTTTTATCAATCTACCAAATAGTTTGCACCGTTTTTCAAGAATTATTAACAAAAAATACACAGAAAATACACAAACTTTCCTAACCTAAGTGTTAGTAAAACCCTGATAAAGCCCCTTTTCACGGTAATTGAACAAAATGTGAACTGTACCACATTCTTACTATTTCTATTTGTAAATTGTGTATGATGAAAACAAGAAGAAAAACTTTATTTCAAGGGGTGAAGGAAATGAATGAAGTTCATGGTAAGCAATCAGATACACCGAAGAAGGAAGAGCCTATTTTAAAAGGAACCTTTATTTCAGTCCTATTTGTTGGAGTATTTATCATTCTTAGTTGGGTCGCAGTTTATTTGTTGTTTATACTACGTTAGTGAAAAAAGGAGGTTAAATGATGCATTTACACAAGTATGAGAAAAAGTGGTTAATCTTTGGAATTAGTTCATTAGTTGTCTTTTTAATTATTTTAGGTTTCGGAGCGTTTTGGCAAGGTACACATCCTCAAAGTCATGGTGTGACCATCGATCCGGAAAATGTTGAAGCTAACGAAGCTTTTCAACCCGAAAATTTAGGGATTACTGAAGTAGATGATAATAAATATATCGTTAATATAGTAGCTTCAGCTTTTAACTATGACTTTGGTACTGATGAAGATGGTGCTCCGTTAAAGCATATTCGAATCCCTAAAGGATCAACTGTTCTTTTTCAAATCACTACAAAGGATGTTGTGCATGGATTCAATATTGCCGGGACAAATGTAAACATGATGGTAGAGCCTGGCTATGTAAGTAGTATAGAAACTGTCATGGATCGCACTGGCGAATATACTGTTGTTTGTAACGAGTATTGCGGAGTTGGTCATCATTTAATGTTTGCAACTGTGGAGGTGTATGATTGATGGGAATTGAAAAGGTAAAGAACACATCTAATAATGAAAAGTTGCCCTTAACTATTTCTAAACAGGATTCAAGATTGTATATGTCGTTTATGTATGTTGCTATTATCTCTTTATTAATTGGTGGATTGATGGGATTACTACAAACTCTTGTCCGATCCAATACAATAACATTGCCGTGGGGAATTGGGTATTACCAAATATTAACCCTACATGGAGTAGTACTTGCACTTGTTCTAACTACTTATTTTATTATCGGGTTCCAGTTTTCATTAATGGGGAAGACAGTTGGCATCTCATTAAAACAGAGAAAAGTCGCCTGGCTTAGTTTCTGGGTGATGGTTGTAGGCACGGTGTTGGCTGCAATAACTATTTTAATGGGTAAAGCAAGTGTGCTTTATACCTTCTACGCACCATTAAAAGCACACCCTGTCTTTTATATGGGGTTAGCACTCGTAATTGTAGGCAGCTGGATTGCAGGATTTGTTAATTGGCGCCAGCTATTTGTATGGAAGAAAAAACATCCTGGAGAAAAGTCTCCCCTACTTGCTTTTATGGTTGCAATTAATATGGCAATGTGGTTTATTGCATCGCTTGGAGTCGCTGTAGCAGTACTCGTACAATTTATTCCTTGGTCTCTGGGTTATGCAGAAACAATTAATGTACTCGTAAGCAGAACATTATTTTGGTATTTTGGCCATCCGTTGGTCTACTTCTGGTTATTGCCGGCTTATATGGCTTGGTATGCAATCATACCAAGAATCATTGGCGGGAAAATTTTTAGTGATTCACTTGCGAGATTATCGTTCATCCTATTTTTGTTCTTCTCCATTCCAGTTGGGTTCCACCATCAATTAACAGAACCTGGGATAGATCCAGTTTGGAAGTTTATTCAAGTAGTATTAACGTTTATGGTAATAATACCAAGTCTTATGACTGCATTTTCCATGTTTGCTACATTTGAAATCACAGGTCATCGTAAAGGGTTTGGTGGTTTATTTGGCTGGCTGAAGCATTTACCATGGAAGGATGTTAGGTTTCTTGCTCCATTTATAGGAATGCTTGCATTTATTCCTGGAGGTGCTGGTGGTATCATTAATGCTTCTCATCAAATGAACGCAGTTGTTCACAATACGATTTGGGTTACAGGTCACTTTCACTTAACGGTTGCTACAACGGTTATCCTCACCTTTTTTGGTATTTCCTATTGGTTGATACCACATTTAACTGGTAGAAAGCTGACACCTCAACTGAATAGATTAGGAATTATTCAAACTATTATCTGGACAGTAGGAATGACTATCATGTCAGGTGCGATGCATATCCAAGGACTTTTAGGAGGGCCTAGACGTTCAGCATTTTCTGAATATGGCGGAACAGAACAAGCATCCAATTGGATTGGCTATCAACTTGCACAAGCAATCGGAGGTAGTATCCTATTCATTGGAATTATATTAATGCTTTATATCTTTATCAAATTAGCTTTCTTTGCTCCAAAAGGTATCGAAGAATTCCCAATTGCAGAGGAAGAAGATGATGCAGAACCTACCCCCATGTTTCTTGAAAATTGGAAGCTGTGGATCGCTATAACACTTGCATTAATTCTGTTTGCATACACGATTCCTTTTGTTGATATTATTCAAAATTCACCACCTGGTTCTCCACCATTTTCATGGCCAATTGGGAATTAGAAATATATGCACGTTGATAGCGAGATGGTGCGATGCTTCCATCTCATTAAAAATCGATACAAAAAGAAGAGGAAAGTCTTTAAGCTTCCCTCTTCTTTCTTTATTTCTCAACATGGTACGCTTCCACCAATGCTCTGTTTTCAACTGGAATTCGAACGAAAAGTAATAATACATGCAAAATAGGGAATACCACCGAGGTTACATAAGCACCAAACAGAAGAGGTATAATGAATAGTTCAATACCTACAATAATGTAATTAGGGTGTTTCACATATTTGTAGGGTCCCTTTCTAACAAGTGAAAATCCAGGAGATATAATTATTTTCGTATTCCAAAATTTACCCAATGATCGTATGCACCATATTCTAATTAATTGGGTAAAAACAAATAAAGTAAACAGAACAAATGTGAATTGTTCTGTGGGGAAACCACGATAACTAAATTCTATAACGATAGATATAAAGAATAAACCATGCACAATGACAAACCATTTATAGTGCCCTCTTCCCCTTTCCACTCCGCCTCTCTCTTTCATCCATAACTCGTTTTTTTTAGCAATTTTCAGCTCCATAAGCCGTTGAATAACAATGAAGACCAAAAGCCCCCACATGAATAATAGCTCCATTATTTCCACTCCATTAAGATAAGCTCTGAACTGAAACCAGGTCCTAATGCAGAAATTATACTTTTCTCTCCTCGGTTATTCCCCTCCATCATCCACTGTCTTAAAACATATAAGACAGTTGGGGAGGACATATTTCCATGTTCGGAGAGGATTTTATAGGAATGTTTCAGTTTATTACTTGTCGTACTTAAAACTTCCCCCATTGCCTCTAACACCTTTTTTCCACCCGGATGAGAAATAAAAGAACTAATTTGCTTTTCAGTTATATTATTTTCTTTCAAAAAGCTATTTATGTGCTTCTCCCAAAAGGAATGAACCAAAGAAGGAATGCTTTTTGAAAAAACGACTTCCAATCCACTGTTTGTTACATTCCACCCCATTACCGAGGCGCTTCCCTTCTTTGTTGACGCACTATAATTAAGTAACTTTGGCGAGACATGCTTCCGGTAGGAGAGGTAGGGTGAGTTTTTCCCGACTGCCAACGTCGCACAAACTCCGTCCCCAAATAATGCACTACCTATAATATTGCTTTTCTTCAAATCCCCTTTTTGAAAGGTTAAACTACATAACTCACAGCATACTATTAATACTGTTTTATCAGGATTAGCAGTTATCCAATCGTGTGCCCGTGATAAAGAGATAGCTCCCCCTGCACAGCCCAGCCCCCAAATAGGCAACCGATTGATATTTTCTCTAAAAGGGCGTTCGTGAATAAGGTGAGCATCGATAGAAGGTGTTGAGATTCCAGTGCTTGAGACAAATATAATCATATCTATTGCCTCATAAGGAATCTCTTTGTGCAAGAAATGCTGATTTGTAAGACAATCATCAATCGCTTTAAGGGAATATTGAAGAGCCAATTCCTGATATAAATCATTTCGTTCTTTAAATGAATGATCATCCTTAAACCAAGTGGCTGGAACCACAAATTGCCTTTTCTCCACCTGTGCATTATCAAAAACAGACAATAACCTTGATAGACGTTTATCGGATGAAACAAAGATTTCTTGTACGAGTTTTTTTATATCACCTTGCCCTATTTCGTACTTAGGTACACCAATTCCAGTTGAACAGATATATGTCATGAACTCACCCTCCTAACGTTAGGTAAAGATGATAAATTAAAGCCTGTAAATATCTGTGTATTTTTGTGTCAAATAATTAATTAAATAAACTGGGTTTAATTTTTCTTGAGTTACCTCTTCTATGAGCTGAAGAGGCTTTTTCGTTTTTCCGTATTGATGAATATGTTGATTTAGCCAGTACTTAATAGAGCCGAAGTTTCCAGCGGAAATCGTTTCACTTACATTAACCTCTTGCGATAAAGTGTGATTAAATTGCGCAGCGTACATATACCCGAGAGCATAAGAAGGAAAATATCCAAAGTCTCCTCCTGCCCAGTGTATATCCTGTAATACTCCCTCTCTATCTGTGGGTGGTTTAATACCCAAATATTCCTGCATTTTCTCGTTCCATAAATCTGGCAGGTCGCTAACTTTAATGTCCCCATTTAATAAAAGCTTTTCCAATTCATAACGGAGCATGATATGAAGAGGGTATGTTAATTCATCTGCCTCAATTCGAATGAAGGATGGCTTTACTTCATTAATCGCTTGATAAAATTCATTTAAAGGAACTTTTTGAAACGACGCTGGAGCAAACGACTTAAATAATTCATAGTGACTACTCCAAAAAGCTTTGCTTCTTCCTATAAAGTTTTCCCAAAATAAGGATTGTGATTCATGAATTCCCATGGAAGTTCCTGTAGCAAGCGGTGTAGAAGCAAGCTCTTTACTAATGTTTTGCTCATAAAGTGCATGTCCACCTTCATGGATTGTGCCAAAAACTGCGGTCCTGAAATCGCTCTCGTCATATCTGGTAGTAATTCTTACATCATTTAAATTTAAAGTAATGGCAAAAGGATGGATTGTTTCATCTAGTCTACCTGACATAAAGTCGTAACCCATTCTGTTTAAAATTTCCTTACTGAATTCCTCTTGAGCGGCCTTAGGGAAATGGGAATGAAGGATAGAGGAATCCGGTTTTAGTGAACTATCTTTAATCTTTGTTACTAGGGAACTAATTGCTTGTCTTAAGTCAGGAAAAACACGATCCAGCGTTTCGGTGGTCATGCCTGGTTCAAAGTTGTGCAGTAACGCATCGTAGATATGATCTTTATAGCCCCAGTAAGTAGCAAATCTTTGGTTATACTCAACTAATTTCTCTAAATAAGGCTGAAATAAAGTGAAATCCGCCTTTTCCCTTGCTTCTTGCCAAACTGCTTCTGATTTTGATTGCAGCATAACATAATTTTTGTATTCTTCCCGAGGTATTTTGCTATTTCTCACATAATTTTCTTCACATTCAAGCACTGCTTTTTCGATAATTTCGTTTTCCGTCTCTTCTTTCAGCATGTCTATGAAGTACTTCATTTTCTCGGAGGTTTCAAGCTGATGTGCTTTTTCTGCAAGAAACCCAACAACTTCCGAACGTTGATCTAATCCTTTTTTGGGTATCTTTGTTCGCATATCCCATTGTGCAAGAGCGAGCATTTCGTTGTAAGAATTTAATTCACCCAATAAGTTCTTGAAATCTTTTTCCAATAATTCCCTATTATTCATATTACAAACTACTCCTTTATTTTGTTACCGAAGTATTGATAAAAATCTGTTCGGATAAACCCATTGAATAACTTTCTCTTTTTGGTTGATTTCTCGCCGTATTCTTTTTCAAATTCTTCGTATGCAGTCAGAATATACACACTCCAGCTCGGATGCTTACGCATAATTAATCCTAAATTTCGGTAGATATCCGCCACTGTTTCTTTGTCGCCAAGTCGTTGTCCGTATGGTGGATTTCCTATAATATATCCGTTCTCTTTTCTAATAAATAGATCTTTAACCTGCATCTGCTTCCAAGAAATAAGGTCACCCAGACCAGCTTCTATCGAATTGTCATTGGCTATACCGATCAGTTTGTGGTCAATATCTGAACCAATGATATCAAGCTTTTGGTCATAACTTGCTTTATCCTCCGCTTCTTCAAAAGCTTCTTGCCAGTATTTGTTTTTAATAAAGCCCCAATTTTCAGAAGTAAACTCCCTATTGAAACCGGGAGCGATATTTTGACCAATTAACGCAGCCTCAATGGGAATAGTCCCCGAACCACAGAAAGGATCAATGAGAGGGTACTCTGGTTTCCAGTTAGTTAGGAGAACAAGAGCAGCAGCCATTGTTTCTTTTAATGGTGCCTCTCCCTGGCCCACTCGATAGCCCCTCTTATGGAGTCCAGCGCCAGAAGTATCCAAGGTTAATGTTGCTTCGTCCTTTAATAAAGCTACTTCAACTTTATACATAGCACCAGTTTCGTTCATTTTTGATACAACACCATATTTTAGTTTCAGACGTTCAGCTATTGCTTTCTTAGTAATTGCCTGGCAGTCAGATACGCTAAAAAGCTTGGATTTTACAGACTTACCTGTGACAGGAAATTGCCCGTCCTCTGCAATAAAACTTTCCCAAGGCAAGGACTTCACAGACTCAAAAAGCTCATCAAAGGTTACTGCTTTGAATTTTCCGACAAGCAGCCGAACACGATCAGCAGTACGTAGCCACAAATTACAACGAGGGATAGCAGAGACCGGAGCCTCAAAAATTACTTTTCCATTTTCTACTTCTGCTTCATATCCAAGTTGTTTTACTTCTTTAGCTACAACAGCCTCTAAGCCCATTGCTGCAGTAGCAATTAATGTTACATTTCGCATTTAATAATTCCTTTCGTTTCTAAAGTAGTGTATCTAGATTAGCTTTAGTTTATCATAATCCTTTCTTAAATATGAAAACATAACCATCTATCATTTCAATAAGTTATGTAAAAACCATGACATAACAAAAAACCCTTTTTAGCATTTAAGCTAAAAAGGGTTCTCATTTACATATAAATAGACCGTTAAATACTCGATAAGCCATGTTCTGTACCAATGTACTGCAATCGATGGTCAATCTCGTACATATGGATGTGATCATCTATCTACAAGTGTATACTTGTCCTTCTTTCGGTTCGTTTCCCTACTGGAAGATGCCCCTACCATTATTTGGGTTGCTCACTCGCGGGGTTTACCTCGTTCCACCCGGAATGTTTCCAAACCGGCTACGTCACTGTGGCACTTTCAAGGATAAATCCGTATCACTACATGTGACTTAGGATGTCTCCTGCCGTTAACCTTTAAGGTTACCTTGACTTATGATTTCGTCAAGCACGAACACTACAAACATCACAGTTTGTGTGAGCATGGACTTTCCTCTGTATTATAAATACAGCGATCACCTGAGTATTTAACATTTTCCTACTGACTAGTTTACCATAGATATAAATGGAGTTCAACAGATGGAAAAACTTACCAGCACTTATCCAACGTGTTACATTTCACTATCCGATTCATTAAATTTCTTTCCAAAAACTGCTTTTTCTAGATTTGAGAGTCTCTTCAATACATCATAGTTTACTTGTGTATTTTGCTGTACAGAAGATCTGGTTCTCGTTTGGTCCTGGGAAGTTTTCTTCAATCGTTCATTCTCTTGTTGTAGCCTCTCTATCTCTTGGTTAAAGGTATCATAGTCTTGAATCACGGAGTCAAGGAATTCGTCTACTTCTTCTTGATTGTAACCTCGCATCGCTGTCTTAAATTCTTTTTCAAGTATATCTTTCCCACTTAATTGTACTCTACTTACACTCATTTAATCACCTCTTCATATTCACATGCTCATTTTTTCAAATTTCTAACGTAAAGTCAATTTAAATTATAATACCTGTAGTTACCAATTATATTTATTAATTAGCTATAGTATACCATTAAAAAAGGAACCTGAAAAAGATCAGCTTCCTTTACTTAAAATTTATGTGCTAGTTATTATGTAAATCTGATGGTTGGAAGGAAAATGGCAATAATTCTTCCATTGTAACAGTTTTCACTTCGTTCTCCAGGTTAGTCAAATGGATGCGCATATCAGAAGAAAAGAATTCGCTCATTACTTGTCTGCATGAGCCACATGGTGGTACAGGTCTTTGGGTATCTGCAACAACCGCCATTTCCTTAAATTCTTTTTCCCCATTAGAAATTGCGTTAAATATTGCGACACGTTCAGCACAGCAACTTACAGGATACGCAGCGTTCTCAATGTTACAGCCTGTATAAATTCTTCCCGATCCAGTAAGAAGAGCCGCCCCAACCTGAAACTTAGAGTATGGTACATAAGCACATTCCTTAATTTTTATTGCTTTTTCAATCAACTGTTTTCTATACATCTATATTCCTCCTCAACGTGTGGAAAGATATTATATGCGAAATCAAAGTGAATGTAAAGCGGTTTCAACCATCTATTGAAGTTCCTCTATAAGTTGATCAAAGATATAAGTGATTGAATTGTAAAGTTCCATATATCTTTTCCTTTTAACATCGACATAGTAGCTATGCATGAGGAGCAATTCCATATTTTCCTTCGTGGATGTAATTTGGTGTGGGTGTACATTCACTTTCCTTTCTTTGACAGTTTGCAAACCTAATGCCTCCCACTCTTCAAGTAAATCATATATAGGGGTTGTTTCTTCCTTGACCTGCTGAAAGAATGATTTGTCCCTCATGCTAGCAGGAGGCTCGTTCATCTCATATTTGTTTTTCAGAAGTATTAAATGATGTTTTAGTGTTTTAGTTATATCTTGTAAATCCATATACGTTTAGCCGTCCTTTATAGAATTCTTCTTTTCTTTACTTTACCATTTTATGTTTTAAATAGCATTAATCATGATAACATTCTATTGTATCTCTAATAAATTTTTTTGTTTTGCTTATTTCTTTATAATGTGCTTGAAAACAACTCCATACCTCACTATCTATGCTTGTCGTTAATTTTTGATCCAACAAACGTAATTGATCTAACATATGTTGCAATGATTCTTCGGTCCCTTTTTTATCTATACCATTCCTTGTTCGATCATTTTTTAACATGGCTAAACCCATTTTCCCCACCCTCTCCTTGCTTTTTTATATTAATTCGCGATCGGCCTTGGTTAAACCTTCTGCTTCGACAAAAGTAGAAGAAAGCTTACAAAACAAGTGATTTATTTCATTTTTTCTTCCATATTGAGACATACTACACACAAAAGGAGGGTTTATTTATGAGTAAAAAACAAAAGCCTGATAAAACAGCAGAAACCATTCAATCAAAGTCGCTTAAACATGGAGACAAAAAGTTAGCTGGCCCGAATCGTCCTTCCACTTAATAATAGAAGAAAAGAAAAGGATTTGCTATGGCAGATCCTTTTCTTGTTTATAAAATGTATAAATCGTTTTTCCCAGTTTCGTATGTCAGTGCTCTTAATACCTTTAAGTTGAAGCTTCCGTGTACTGGAATTATATATATTTACTTTATTGATGTTTGACTGTTTGTTTTAGATGGTAATAAGCATACAACATTGCTCTTTTTCGATAAAAGGATTTACCAATCTCCTTTACTTCCACGTTCTCTTCTTCCAACCATTTTTTCTTTATACCGACCCAATTAAACCAATCTCGACGAATGATATCCTGATGTTCAATTACTGGATAAACCGATCTCAACAATGGAGCAACAGGCAAATTCACATTAATAAATTGCTCATAATCCATTCTTGATCCTGTATGCTCACACTTCTTTGCAAAATTGATTACTTGGTGATAGATACTTGGTGTAAAAAGAATGGTGGCTAATTGTTTACCTATCCTAATTCTTTTAGACACGTTCGAGAAGTCATGCACATAGATACCGTATAAGACACCTGAAAATGTAGGAAAAACTGCAGCATTCATCATTAAAAAATCCTGGAGTAAATAAGGTAAACTGGTAAATACATGCTTACGGAAAAAAGACTGCTTTATTACAGGAGCTTGTATCACATTTTGTTCATTTACAATTAACGCTCTTACCAATCGATTAACGTTGTTGGTATTCCAGAAACTTTCCCATTCATTAATCATAAATTGTGAAACATGGAAGTTTTTTAACAAATAAAACATTGGTTTGTTTAAAAAAGAGGAGAGCTCATATGTCAGTAACTGAGGATAGGCATCAGAGAATATAAGCCAATTAGCACGTTCATAAGTTATAAACATGCGGGTACGTTCCTTTTCATTTAACATATTGATAAATGGTGGAAGCCATAAATCGGTCATGTTATAACCAGCATTCCTTGAGACCATACTAGCAAGAAATGACCATTTGATTTCCGGATGTGCGAAATAGTAATTTAAATAGGCTTTTGTACGAGATATGTTGTCCGTATTATGCTTCCTTGTCATTTTTGTTATATAATGAAGATGATTAATATCCTGCAGTGATAGATTCATTTCTTCTCTTCCTTTATTAGCGTTTATATTTAACTATCTGTATAAGGAAGGAAGTTTATACTTCTAATTTATTATCACTCATCTGCTCTTATAGTGTGATACAGTAATATCAAGGAGGAAACATGTTTGAAGTATCCAAATGGAAAGAGACTTAACACATCTCATAATACGATACAAGCTAAGATGGGAAATGTGTTTAGTAACCGTGGAATGACACTAGAAGAAGACATCAATGCTACTAATAAATTTTATCTGGAAAGTAATAAAGCTATAATTCATAAAAAGCCTACCCCTGTGCAAATAGTTAAAGTGAATTATCCTAAACGAAGTGCTGCTGTAATTACTGAGGCATATTTCAAACAGGCTTCAACAACCGATTATAACGGAGTTTATAAAAATAAACACATTGATTTCGAGGCAAAAGAAACAAGAAATAAAACATTATTTCCCCTGGCAAACATTCACGAACATCAAATGGAACATATGAAATCAGTAACCGACCATGGCGGAATATGTTTTCTCCTCATTCGGTTTTCCATGTATCACGAAACATATCTCCTAGAAGCCGAAAAGCTTTTTTATTATTGGAGAGAAATGCTAGCTGGAGGAAAAAAATCCATCCCATATAGTGTAATAGCAAAGGAAGGGTATCTGATTCCTTTTCATTATCAAGCAAGAATTGATTACTTAGCTACAATAGATAAGCTTTATTTTTAGAGACGGAGGAATGAGCTATGGCAGATAACAGCCAAACTCGTACAGCACGAAGAAAACAAAAGAAAACAAAAAATAAACCGATATGGAAAAAAATATTAATTGCTACTTTGCTATTTGTTTTAGCAATTGGTGTGGGAGTGGCAGCAGTAGGCACTTACTGGATCGTAACTGCCCCAAATATTGATGCTTCAAAATTATCCGATCCCCTTGCTTCCCAGGTATTAGATAAAGATGGTGATGTTTTCGCTACACCTGGTGACCAAAAAAGGACAAAAATCGAACATGATGATTTACCACAAATTTTAGTCGATGCAGTAACTGCTACGGAGGACGCGAGATTTTTTGAACATGCTGGTATTGATTTACGGAGAATCGGTGGAGCTGTTATCGCAAACTTCACAAATGGATTTGGTTCTGAAGGTGCTAGTACAATAACCCAGCAGGTTGTAGAAAAATCCTTCCTTTCACCTGAAAAAAAGATTAGATTAAAAGTACAGGAACAATGGCTTGCATTGAAGCTTGAGAGAAAGTATTCCAAAGAAGAAATATTGGAAATGTACTTAAACAAGATATTCTATGGAAGTAATGCATATGGTGTAGCAAGAGCAGCTGATGTTTATTTTGGCAAGAAAGATCTAAGTGAGCTGACTCTTCCTGAAGCAGCAATTTTAGCTGGTCTTCCACAGAGACCAACAGCATATAATCCGTTTAAAAATCCTGATCTAACAAAGAAACGAATGAATACTGTCCTGACGTTAATGGTCAGACATAATAAAATAACTCAGGAAGAAGCAGATGAAGCGCGAAAAGTGGATATTCCGTCTTTATTGAATGAGTCCAAGCCAGACTCCATTAAATATGATGCTTTTCTAGATCAAGTCCGAAAAGAAGTAAGTGAAAAGTTAGATGGAGCAGACATCGATACAGATGGCTTAAAAATTCACACAACATTGGATAAAAACATCCAGGAACACGTTGAATTTTTATTAAAAGATAAAGCAAATAGTCCTATTTCCTATCCCGATGACGAAATGCAGGCGGGTATGGTAGTTCTTGACACCAAAACTGGCGCAATACGTTCAATTGGAGGTAATCGCAGTGAAAAGGCTGGCGGATTAAATTATGCCATTGATTTAAACAGACAGCCTGGATCCACGGCAAAACCTATTTTATCTTATGGACCAGCAATTGAATATGATAAGATATCCACCTATCATCAAATTAATGATGACAAGCCATATGATGAAGGTGTTGAAACTCCAATAAGGAACTGGAATAGACAATATGGTGGTTGGATGTCGGCAAGGTATGCTCTTGCTCAGTCATTGAATGTGCCTGCTGTTAAATTAGCAAAAGAAACAGGTCTTGATAAAGCACAAGAATTCGGAGAAGGTCTTGGATATAAATTTGACAATAACCAGATAGATATTCGTGATGTTATTGGCGGGACAGGTACCGGAGTCTCCCCTCTTCAATTAGCTGGTGCCTACAGAGCATTTGGTAATGAAGGGATCTATAATGAACCATATGCTGTAACGAAAGTTGAATTTCCGGATGGTAAGGTAGTTGAGTTACAACCTAAACCTGAGGCTGCAATGTCTGATTACACAGCATACATGGTAACAGATATGTTGAAAAGTGTAATGACTGAAGGAACAGGAAAAGAGGCAAACATTCCAGGACTCCACGTAGCCGGAAAAACAGGTACTACAAACCACACAGAATTAGAAGGCAGTCCAGATTCATGGTTTAGTGGGTATACAACAAATTATACGATATCTATATGGACCGGTTATAATGATTACAATAAAACATTACCAGATACCAAAATACCACATGCTTTATTTAAAAATACAATGACAGAGATTTCCAAAGATAAAGAAACAGCCGATTTTGAAAAACCTAACTCTGTTGTTGAAGTAGGTGTAGAAAAAGGCTCACAACCAGCAAGATTACCAAGTGACTATACGCCAAGTTCTCAAATAGTAAAGGAATTGTTTGTAAAGGGAACAGAACCAAAGAAAACATCCGAGAAATTCGATGAACTGGATCCTGTCAGCGACTTAAAAGCAACGTACGATAAAGATAACAATACGATTGATGTTAATTGGAATTATGATTCAGATGAAGAAGTAAATTTTGAAGTTAGCACAAGTGTTGATGGAGGAGAAATGCAAAGTCTCTCATCTACAGAAGATCAATCTATACAGATTTCAGAAGTAGAGCAAGCTGCTGAATATACAATCCAGGTTGTCGCGGTAAGCAGTGAATCTAGTTCCATGAAGAGTAAACCTGTGACTACAAGCATCAAAATAACGGACGAAGGCGAAGAAGAGGAAGATGAAGACACGGAGGAAAATGAAGAGGAAGAAAATGCTGAAGATATTCCTGCTGTGAGTGGACTAAGCGCAAAATATAACGAAGGAAATTCCATCATTGATGTTTCTTGGAATTACAATGGTCCGCCTGCTTCCTTTGAAGTATCCGTAAACGGTCAAACACAATCGGTTCAATCGAATGGAATAGAGATATCAGGTGCCTCTCCTGGTCAATCTTACACTATTCAGGTAACACCTATTGGGAAAGAAGGTGCAAACCAAGGGGTGAAGGGTGAGCCGAAAAGTACACAACTTACTGTACCAGAGAGCCAAAATGAAGAAACGAATGGAAATGAAGATTCTCAGGAAGAACAGGATAATGGAGGCAATGAAGAAGAATCTGGAGAAGAAGGGCAAAACGAAGAATAAGATAGTTTAAAAGAGGTAAACGCCAATTAGGCGTTTACCTCTTTGTTATAATAATTAACTTATCATTAACGCTTTTTCATTCTTTTTTGACCCTCTCGACAGACAACTAATAGCGGACATTCTGAGCAGTTAGGATTCCTTGCCTTACAGTGATATCTTCCAAAAAAGATCATGCGATGATGTGTTACACTCCACTCTTCTTTGGGGACTTTACGCATTAATGTTTCTTCTACTTCAATGACAGAATCTTTCCATCTACATATTCCAAGTCGTTTCGATACACGCTCCACATGAGTATCAACTGCAATAGCTGGTTCATCAAAAGCTACAGAGGCCACAACATTGGCTGTTTTTCGCCCTACACCTGCAAGCTTTACTAACTCTTCTTTTGTATTAGGTACTACTCCATTATACTCCTCCAAAAGAACCTCACATAACTTTCGAATATTCTTTGCCTTGTTTCGATATAGGCCTATTGATTTAATATCCATTTGTAATTCTTCAAGAGATACAGCTAAATAATCTTCAGGGGTTTTATATTTTTCAAATAATCCCTCAGTCACTTTATTTACAAGTACGTCTGTACATTGTGCAGATAATAAAACAGCAATTACCAGTTCAAATGGATTACTATGCTGTAATTCACATGCTGCTTCGGGGAACATTTTTTCCATTTCATCTAAACAAAACCTTATTTGAGTTTTATTTAACATACTAATCCTCCCCCTCTAACCAGTTATAGTAAAAGGATGTATCTCTTTTTTTGGTTTGCTCTTTTGGACCCCTTGTTGCGGAATGAAAACTCTTGCTGGCTTCTCTTGCCTGTTCAACCGTGTGTATTCCTTTTTTCTTCCACTCTCTAAGTATACGGTCAATATATTTGAAATTTAATTTCCCCATCAACACAGATTCTCTTAGACCGGCTTTTATTAGTGAAGCAGGTAATTCATCTTGATCAAGCCATGTATTAATTGTTTCTATTTCAAACGGGGATAACGGCCTGCCAAACTCCTGTTCAAAGAGGATGAAAATCGTACCGTCTTCATGCCTCTCCTCCACTTCTTCTTCTTTAAATAACTTTTCCCACAGGGGGTTAAGGCTATATGCTTCAGTAAGTTGATTCTTGCTATTTTTCAGTTGTTCAATTAGCAATAAATCTTTTTGAATAAGCTTACGCAAAATGTTAGCACATTCCTTTTCATCGATACTTAAGTGTGCTGAAAGTTCATCAGGGGTAGGGAAATTGTTGTTTTCAAGTGCAAAACGATGAATCTGCAGTATTAGCACCATATCCGTCTCCGTCAACCCTAATTTGACATACGAAGTTAAAAGCTGAACAGGGACGTTTAATTGATCTTTTATAATTTGTTGAAAAGAAACGTATTTTGTCACAAAGAACACCTCATTCTTAGTATATCACGAAATGGCGGATAAGCAGATGAAATCCCCTGCTTAAAAGCAGAGGATTCCATCATAGGTAATTATTAATTACGGGTATAAGCGATTTAAAAGTCTTGGAAACGGTATTGTTTCTCTGACATGGTCTACTCCTGATAACCATGCAACTGTTCTTTCCAGTCCAAGGCCAAAACCTGAGTGTGGTACGCTGCCGTATTTTCTTAATTCTAAATACCATTCATATGCTTCGCCAGTTAAACCATGCTGTTCATATCTTTCCTTCATTAATTCTAAATCATCAATTCGCTGAGAACCACCAATAATTTCTCCGTATCCTTCTGGGGCAATAAGGTCTGCACATAATACAACTTCACTTCTGTCCGGATCAGGCTTCATATAAAATGCTTTTATTTCAGCAGGATAATTTGTGATGAAAACGGGTTGATCAAAGTTTTCGGCGATAGCTGTTTCGTGTGGAGCACCAAAGTCTTCTCCCCATTCTATATCGTCAAATCCTTTTTCCTTTAAGAGTTCAATGGCATGGTCATAAGAAATCCTTGGAAATGGTGCTTTTATTTTTTCCAGTTTTGCTGTATCTCTTTCCAATACCGACAATTCAAGCTTACAATTTTCCAATACGCTTTGAACCACGAAACTAACGTATTGTTCTTGTATTTCAAGGCTTTCGTTATGATCAACAAATGCCATCTCAGGCTCGATCATCCAAAATTCAATTAGATGCCGGCGCGTTTTTGACTTTTCTGCGCGGAATGTTGGTCCAAAAGAGAATACTTTACCAAAAGCCATTGCGGCAGCTTCCATATACAGTTGTCCACTTTGTGATAGATATGCTTCTTCGTCAAAGTATTTTGTATGAAACAGTTCTGTAGTCCCTTCTGCTGAAGAACCGGTTAAAATTGGCGGGTCAATTTTTACATATCCGTTATCATTAAAGAATTGATAGGTAGAACGAATAATTTCATTACGGATCTTCATTACAGCATGTTGTTTTTTTGAACGTAGCCAAAGATGTCTGTGATCCATTAAAAATTCTGTCCCATGTTCTTTCGGTGTAATTGGATAGTCGTTAGCCTCGTGAATAAGTTCAATACTGCTTACTTGCATCTCATAGCCAAATGGTGAACGAGTATCCTCTACAATTTTCCCTGTTATGTACATGGATGATTCCTGGTTCATATTTTTCGCTAACTGAAACGTTTCTTCACTAACATCACTTTTAGCTACTACTCCCTGGATAAAACCAGTACCATCACGTAGCTGTAAAAAAGCAATCTTACCGCTAGATCGTTTATTAGCCAACCATGCTCCAATAGTTACAGTCTGGTCTATAAATTGTGGTGATTGTGAAATCGTTGTTTTCAAAAGAAGTCCTCCTAGTTCTTAATTGAATGGTTTGATACAAATTGTTTAATTCTATTAGCAGCTTCTTCCAATGCTTCTGTAGATGTAGCATAGGATAAACGCACATTATCTGGGGAACCGAAACCTGAACCTGGTACTAAAGCTACTTTTTCTTCCTCAAGAAGAGCACTGACCCAATCATCTACTGATTTAAACCCATTATTAGTAGCAGCTTCTTTCACATTAGGAAATAAATAAAAAGCACCTTTTGGCTTTTCACAGGTTATCCCGGGAATATCTACAAGTAATTTATACAGAAGATCTAATCTGTCAGCAAATATTTTCTTCATTTCTTTAACAGGGTCTTCATTGACAGAATAGGCCGCCAGAGCAGCATACTGTGCAATCGAAGTGGGATTAGATGTTGAATGGGATGCCAGATTTGTCATTGCCTTAACTATTTTGCTTGTCCCTGCTGCATATCCAATTCTCCAACCTGTCATAGCATGAGATTTAGAAACACCATTAATGACAATTGTTTGCTCCTTTAGTTGGGGGCTCAATTGTGCTATAGAGACATGAGCATCTCCAGTGTATAACAGCTTCTCATATATTTCGTCAGAAACAATAAGAATGTCATGTTTTATACAAACTTCTCCAAGATCTCTTAATTCTTGTTCATTATACACCATTCCTGTAGGGTTACTTGGAGAGTTAATAATAACTGCTTTCGTACTTGGATTTATTGCCTCTTCTAAAGCTTTGGGCGTAATTTTAAACTCGTTTTCTTCCTTAGCGGAAATAATAACTGGTTTCCCGCCTGCAAGTTTAATTTGTTCTGGGTAACTCACCCAGTAAGGAGCTGGTACAATTACTTCATCTCCCTCATTTAGTATTACTTGAAATAGAGTATATAAAGCATGCTTCGCTCCTGTAGTAACAATAACTTCTTCAGCAGTGTACTGCAGATTATTATCTTTTTGAAACTTATTAATAATAGCTTCTTTCAATTCGGCTACACCGCCTGATGGAGTATATTTAGTTAGCCCATCATGCATAGCTTTTTCTGCAGCTTCAAGAATATATTCCGGAGTGTTGAAATCTGGTTCACCAGCGCCTAAACCAATAACGTCATGCCCTTGTTTTTTTAATTCCTTTGCTTTTGCTGTGATTGCTAATGTAGTGGATGGTGTTAACGTATTTACTCTCTTTGCTAAATCAATCATATCTGATCACCTTTCTATTCAAACATTTGTTTAAAACGATATTGTTCATAGCGGGAACCATCATAGATGGATAAATAATCCAACACGTACCTGTCGGATTCATCTCTATACGTAAGTTCCCAAAGCGGCTTATCATTTACTAACGCTGGAGTAATTTTTATAAATTCACAGCTGGAACATTGCTGTTTCCACTCCCCTATGATTGCCTCTTCTGCAATAATGTCTGATTGATCTATAGTTGTAAGGTCTTTTTTCTTGCCTTGTAGTGGATAAAATATAATTTGTTTCTTACCACTATCTGTTGTTCCAAATATAACGTGGTATGCTTCTTCCCCGTTAAATTTGTTAATTTTATCAATTTCCTCTATAGAAGTTGCCTGAAGAATTTGTTGTTTTGTATCTGCAAAGCCCTCTGTTTTGCTATCCTTTAGATCAAGATATAAAAATAATAGGTAAATAAAACAAGAAATAATTACGATTAAAAATATTAGCATGGTCCAAACAAACCAGCTATGTCTTGTAAATTGTAAAGATCGCCTTATCTTCATCTTTATCATCCAATGATAAACCGAACATGAGATCCTGATATTTTAATGTCCGATTTAAAGTATCAACTATTTTATAAAGATCTGATGAATAATTTAGTTTCACTGTAGACAATGTCTCAATATTTTTATGCTTATCCATCTTAACCTCCTTCAGTAATGTAATTCTTGTTTTATCAAAATTTGTTATTCATATTGCTAAAGACTTTGCAAATAATATAGATACTATTGTAATAAATAAAAGCCAATGTAAATAAATTTATTTATTACAATAAAAAATTTCCTAACCTGTGCTTTAAACTCTACTGATGTATTCTTCCGTACATCAGTAGCTTTTTTTAGAAATTTATGTTCTTCCAGCTAGACACAACTTTTTTTCTTCTTAAAACCATTCCTTTGCTTGCTCCATTAGTTTTTGTGTAGAATCATTGGTTATTGGTACCTCAGGTATGGAATCCCTAAAATAACTACCATATCTCGCAGTGATTATTCTTGAATCACAAACAAAAACAATACCACGGTCTGAAGAGGAACGGATTAATCTTCCAAAGCCTTGTTTAAATCGGATTACTGCATTAGGGAGAGCAAGCTCCATAAACGGATTTTTCCCCTCCTTTTTAAGATGCGCCGATTTGGCCTCATAGATCGGATGGTCAGGTGGTTGAAAAGGAAGCCTGATGATCATTAAACAAGAAAGATCTTCACCAGGAATATCTACACCCTCCCAAAAAGAGCTGGTTCCGAGTAAAATTGCCTGATCAAACGTCTGAAAATTCTTTTTAAGTCTGGCACGACTTCCACTGCTAATTCCCTGTGCGATTACCATATATTTGTCACTTTCCATTATTTCTTTTAATAAATAATATGATTTTCGTAACATATCATAAGAAGTAAACAGTACAAGCATCCTGCCATTCGTTATTTCAGCAAGGGACATGATAGCTTCACATGTGGCGTAAATAAAATCATCCGGTTTTCCATATTTAATACTGGGAAAGTCATTTGGTATCATTAACTTAACCTGATCCTTATATGAAAAAGGAGATTTTATTTTTGCAGTTAAAACTAAATCTGATGGTAAACCCAACCGATTTTGTATAAAACTAAAAGACTGCTTCATTGTCAGTGTTGCACTAGTTAATATAACACTTTTCTTTTTTTGGAAAAAGTCATTGGTTAAAAAGTCAGCTATGTCCGTAGGTTCACTATATAAATATACAGCATTTTTCGCTCCATGTGTTTCAATTTCCATCCATTTTACATACTTTTGCTCATGGTGATTAAAAAATAGTTCATCTAATCGTTCAATGAAGGATTGTAGTTGGTCAATATTTCCTTTTATTTCATCATGATCAAACTTTTCCAATGCATCTACTTTCTGTAAGTACACCTCTATGCTCGAGAGGATATGAATTAAATCTCTTAAGTAAAAAGAAACACGGGAAACCATTTCCTTTATACTATTCCATTTATTCGGAGTTTCGTTTTCCTCTTCAAAGCGATATTGTACTCTTCCAACATCACTTAAAGACTTACTTTTACTATTCTGGGTCATAACATATTGAAACAGGGTGCGAAATAATTCATCTATTTCATATTTCGCATCAGATAGGATAGCATTCCATTTTTCTAAGGAAAAATGTTTTTGTTCATGCGGATACTTCTCCATTAACTTGCCTAAAAATTTGGATTCCTCGGTCGTTCCCAATTGATTGAGTATGTATTGCATGCTAATATAATCAAGTTTTTTACCATAATGTCGAGAAGCGGTTTCTTCAAGATGATGTGCTTCATCCACAATTACTTTATCATAACTGGGTAATAGCTTGTATTCATTAAAAATATCCGTACATAATAAAGCATGATTTGTAATAACAATTGAAGCTAGTTGTGCTTTTTTTCTTGCCTTTTGATAAAAAGATCTAGAAAACCATGGAGAAGCTGGATCAATAGATCCCTCTGATTCTGTAGAGATTTTCTTGAAAAAATGGTACCCACTAGTTGGGAGCTGTATTTCCTCAATATCCCCTGTTTCTGTTTCAGTAATCCAAATAAGAAGCATTGCTTTCGTTAAAACGACATCATAATTATCTTCATACGGAGAAGCTAGTTCATGATTGAATTTTTCTAGACTAAGATAATGCGACTTTCCTTTTAATAGAGCTACTTGTATTGGAAAATTCACAATATCTTTTACTAAAGGAATTTCTTCTTCCAAAAGCTGAGATTGCAACTGTGTAGTAAAAGTACTTATTACAATTTTTCGATCTGAATAGACAGCTTCATACACTGCAGGAAGTAAGTATGCCAATGATTTCCCAGTACCTGTCTCTGCTTCGATCAGCGCGTGTTTTTGTAACTGAAACGCATCAAAAATCACTTCTGACATTTCTCGTTGACCATCTCGTTTTTCATAACTGGTCAACTTATTCTGTAAGGCCCCATTTTCTTCAAAAATATCGTCAAGGAAATCTCCAAATGAAACAGGCTCCAACCCATGTTCGACTCGAGGGATTTCTATGTGTTTAAATGCAAGTCCCTGGTATGTTGCAATATTATTATGTACTACTTCTTCATACATAAGTTGCTTTTGTCTTTCAAGGAGCAATGGGTATAGATCGGACTTTAACTTCTTCTCCAATCTGATCAAATGTTCGATCGTTTCACCAGGCAATGTCCAAAGCTTTTCTTTAAGCTTAAGAAAAACTTTTCCGGTAACATAGGCATCTGAGAGAGCGCGATGAGGTTCATCATGGTAAATTCCTAAGTATTCAGCCAGTTGCCCCAGCTTATAACTAGGAGCCTGGGGGAATAAGATTCGAGATAATTCCACCGTATCTAAAACAGGATTCTTTAGTTGTTGGAACCCATTTATAGCAAGCTGAGTATTTAAAAACCCTAAATCAAATGGCACATTGTGTGCTATTAAATAGCTTTCTTTAAATAACTCAATAATTTCCCCTGCTTTTTCAATAAAAGAAGGGGCATTTTTAACATCCTCATTTGAAATGCCTGTTAAATTAGAAATAAATGGCGGTATTTTCTTATGAGGGTTGAGTAATGTAGAATATTGATCGATTAATTTATCCTTACTTATTATGACAATACCTACTTCGATAATTCGGTCGTCCTTCGTTGGAGAATGGCCCGTTGTTTCCAAATCAATAACAACATATCTGTTCACTGTTTCACCTCATTTCTACCGCATACCTATTATAAAAAACTCTTACCTTTTCTTGCGATAAGAGTTTTACATCTTAACATCTAACTAATTACTTCAGTTAATGGCGGCTCTTCCTCTATGATTTGCTCAACTTCATTATTCACATTCATGATTGCCACTTTTGGCCTGAATGAAGCTAACTCTTCAGGGAAAAACATACCATACGATACAATAATGACAACATCACCTTTTTGTACAAGCCGGGCTGCGGCTCCATTAAGGCAAACTATTCCCGATCCTCTCTCACCTGGTATCACATATGTTTCTAACCGGGCTCCATTATTATTATTAACAATTTGTACTTTTTCATGTGGTAATATATCGACTAACTCCAATATATCCTGGTCAATGGTTACACTGCCTACATAGTTTAAGTTAGCTTCTGTAACCCTTGCGCGATGAATTTTACCCTTCATCAATGTACGAATCATTTTGTTTCCCCCTGTTTCCAAAACCGGATGATATGTCCATCATCACTTAATAATAAATTATCGATTAGTCTGGCCCGCTCAAATTGAACTGCTATTGCTATTATAACTTGTTGTTTCATATGAGAAACTGGCTTCAATTCAGGATAACTAAGCACTTCTAAATAATCAATTACCCCTTCCGTATTATCGGAAATGATATTATTTATCTCTTTAATAATAATAGCAGGATTATATTCTCCGTCAACAACAAGATGATGGCCATGCTTAAGAGCTTTATATAGCCAACTAGCTTCATTTCTCTCTCTACTGCTTAAGTTTACATTTCTGCTGCTTTTTGCTAAACCATCCTCTTCACGTACAGTTGGGAGGCCGATTAGAGTAATCGGAAAGTTCAAATCATGGATTAAGGCATCCACTACAGCAACCTGTTGTGCGTCTTTCATTCCAAAATAGACTTGATTTGGTTGTATTATATGAAACAACTTTGTAACGACGGTTATTACTCCATCAAAATGGCCCGGTCTCGCTTTACCGCACAACACATCAATTCGATCATTGATTGTCATTGTGATTTTCATCTTCTGTGGGTACATCTCATTTACAGTAGGTATAAACAGCAAATCTACACCTACATGTTCTGCTTTACTAATATCATCTGCTTCATTACGTGGATACCTATCAAAGTCCTCATTAGGACCAAATTGTAGTGGATTAACGAAAACACTAGCCACAACAATATCATTTTCCTCTTTTGCTTTCTTCATAAGCTGTAGATGTCCGTCATGAAAAAAACCCATTGTCGGCACAAACCCAATCTTCTTTTGTTTTTGCTTCAACATCATAATTCTATTATGCATTTCATTCACTTCACGAATTATTTCCACAGTAATCCCCACTTCAATTATTAGGTAGTATACTCTTGTCCTTTATAAAGAAAGAATGTTTATCGCCAGGAAAAATAGCTTCCTTTACTTCTCTAATATATGTCTCTATTGCCTGTTGGCCAAGTTCATTGAAGTCTCCGTATTTATTAACAAATTTAGGAAGACGATCAACCCCATAATTTACTATATCATGATATACTAATACTTGACCATCGCAATGTGTTCCGGCACCAATTCCGATTGTTGGAATATTAATTGTTTCCGTGATAAGCTCCGCTAACTCTTTTGGGACACACTCCAGTACCAAGGCAATAGAACCGTGAGAAGTTACTTCTTTAGCTTCATGAAGCAGTTTTGCTGCTGCTTCTTCATCTTTCCCCTGGACTTTATAGCCACCCAAAACGTGAACGGACTGTGGTGTTAACCCTAAATGTGCAATGACGGGGATTCCCGCTTCGCTCAATCGTTTAATTAAGTCTACGTTTTCCTTTGAAGCGCCTTCCAATTTAATTGCTTGGGCACCTGTTTCCTGAAAAATCCGCTGAGCATTTCTCAACGATTCCTCCATGGATATATGGTAGGACATAAATGGCATATCCACAACGATAAACGTATTACTTGCACCTCTCTGAACAGCTTTTCCATGATGAATCATATCTTCCACTGTAACTTGAATGGTAGAATCATATCCTAGTACTACCATACCTAATGAGTCCCCAACTAAGATCATATCTATTCCAGCTTGCTCTGCAAGCTTTGCTGATGGATAGTCATAAGCTGTTAGCATGGTTATCTTTTCTTTAGATTCTTTCATTTTCAATAAGTCAATTCGATTTAACATTCTCCCACATCCTTAAACCATTCGATTTCAGCTGAATATAATTTTTTAATTTCTCCATCCTTTTGTTTTACCAATAATGCACCATCCTCAGCAATACCCGAAAATATAGCTTGGAATTGGTCACGTAAGGTAGTAATCGAAATCGATTCTCCTATCCTAAAGCCATATGTCTCCCACTTCTTTTTCACTTCCGGAAATCCATTCATCAAATAGGAATCATACGCTTTTTCGAATTCCTCTAATATAAGCTGGATAAGTTGTTTAATAGAATGTTCTTCACTGGTTTCCACTTTTAAAGAGGTTGCTTTCGACCGTATTTCAACAGGAATATCCTCGGTGGTCTGATTAATATTCATCCCTATTCCAATGATTACATATTGAATCTGATCCTGTTCAGCTTGCATTTCAGTCAAAATTCCTGCAGTCTTTTTTTTATTTATAAGTATGTCGTTTGGCCATTTAATCATTGGAGTGATGCTTGTGTGCTTTTGTAGAATCTCTGCTAGCACAGTAGCAGTTAATAATGTTAGTTGAGGCGCTAAATATGGTAGAATTTCAGGTCTGAGTACCATACTCATCCAAATTCCTTTTCCCTTGGAAGAAAACCATCCCCGATTCAATCTTCCTCTGCCACTCGTTTGTTCGTCAGCAAGTACAACAGTACCATGGGGTGAACCTTCCTGTGCCATCTGATGAGCGATAATTTGAGTGGAAGGAGTAGATTCTTTATGAATAATTTTACTTCCTAACCACGACGTATTTAACCCCCATTTAATTGTATTTTCACTTAATTTATCGGGGAAACCGATTATACGATAACCTTTGTTTGATTTACCTTCTATTTGATACCCGTCTTTTTCAAGATTTTTCATATGCTTCCAAACTGCACTACGGGAAATACCAAGATGCTCAGACAGCATTTGTCCGGAAATATATGTATCTTTATCTTTAGCTAATAAATCAATTAATTTGTTTCGGGTGGATTCCATCTTATCCACTCCTTTATTTCTTTATTATTATTTCGAAGATTTCCTAAAACGATTTCTTTTTCCAAGCTATCCATAATTTCTCTAATCCAAGGGCCTCTTCGCCTTAAAGGAAATAAATCAATAATCTCTTGACCATTTATAGAAAGCTCCGTTTTAGATTGTATAGGTAATTTTTCATTTATAGTAAGTAATTTTTCCATGCTTATTGAAACTTTCGGATCCGCTAATGTAACAACACGAAAGAACGGAGCAAGGTATGGCCTTTTCAATTGATAAATAAGCATAGAGTTGATTCCGTGTTTTTTAAATACATGATATGAATTCACTAAGTGAATTGCATCCTTTTTTGTCCTATTGGAACATTTCCATTCTTTTACCCAAACGGAAATAGAGACACTTGGTTCTACTATATGCATATATGCAATCACTTCACCAAAGTCCATTAGTGAATGCATATTAGAAGGTAACTTTTTTATTAAGCTCGGAAACGATCTAAATACTGGAAGGTAGGAATCAACCTGGATTTCCTTCATATAAGTAACAGCCTTCCTTATATCATTCCCTGCAAAAAGCTTGGAAAATTCATTCGTTAAACGCTCTACCGCAAGTGTATTAACCAGATGTGATGCTTCTTTCATGTCCACTAAGGTTTCAGGTGCTAGTGTAAAGCCTAACTGGCTCGTAAATCGTAAAGCACGGATAATGCGGAGTGGATCCTCTGAAAATCTCTCATAGCCATTTCCTACAGTCCGGATAACCTTATTCTTTAAATCTCTTCTTCCCTCAAATAAATCTATAATATGTCCATTTTTAGACATTGCTAAAGCGTTTATTGTAAAGTCTCTCCGTGCCAAATCTTCATCAATTTTATTTACAAATTCAACCTCATCAGGCCGTCGATTATCGGAATAAATGCCATCAATGCGAAAAGTAGTTACTTCATATGATTCTTGCTCGTAACGCACCACCACTGTGCCATGCTCAATACCGACTGGAATAACTTTATTAAAAATCTGCTGAATCATTTCCGGTTTTGCAGATGTAGCAATATCTACATCCCCTATTGGCCGACCAAGCAAATAATCCCTGACACAACCGCCAACGAAGTACGCCTGGTAACCATAGGATTCAATTTTTGTTAATATATTTGTGGCTGTTAAAAAAGGTTCTGTTAACATTGTAATCACCTGTTATTCATTTCCAAGGTTATTATATAATTGCAAATATTGTTTAACGATTTTTTTAGAATGGAAGTGCTCCAAAGCATGTTCCAATGAACGTTTAGAAAATTCAGCGAGTCTTTCAGAGTTCGTTAGTAACTCAACAGCATAAGCAGCAGCTTGATCAGTATCCCCGATATTCACAAGATAACCTGTCCCCCCATGCTCGATAACTTCAGGTATTCCACCAGCCTTTGTGCCTATACAAGGAACCTCGCAAGCCATAGCTTCCAGTAATACAAGGCCAAAGCTTTCTTTCTCGGAAAGCAGCAGTTTTAAATCGGAAATGGATAATAAATCACTAATATTTTTTTGTTTCCCCAGAAAAAGCACCTTATCATTAATGCCAAGGTCTTTAACTAACTGAACAATAGAAGTATATTCAGGTCCATCTCCAACTAGCAAAAGTTTACTCTTACAATGTTGTTGGATCTTTTTAAATGTATAGATGACATCCTCTACCCTTTTCACTTTTCGGAAATTAGATATATGGATGACTACTCTTTCATCAGCTCGTATTCCATATTGTTCTTTCAGATGTGGCAATTCTTTTTTCACATATTCTTTTTCATTAACAAAATTGTAAATAACAGAAATATCTTTTTGAACGTCGAGCATTTCGTATGTCTGTTCTACTAAATCATTTGAAACAGCAGTAACAGCATCCGATTGTTCAATTCCATGCTTAATCATTTTTTTAAAGGTGTGATCAATACCAAGAACAGTGATATCGGTACCATGGAGTGTAGTTACAATCTTTACATCTCGTTCAGCAATATCTCGCGCTAATATGGCACAAATGGCATGGGGCATTGCGTAATGTACATGGAGTATATCCAATTTTTCCTGATCAATCACCTCTGCCATTTTAGTTGCTAGAGCAAGATCATAAGGAGGATATTGAAAAACCGGATAATGATTTAACTCCACTTCATGATAATAGATTTGTGGATAAATGCGATCAAGACGGAAAGGTATACTAGAAGTAATAAAATGAATCTGATGTCCATGTTCTGCAAGCAGCATACCTAACTCCGTTGCAATAACACCTGATCCACCAACGGTTGGGTAGCAAGTAATGCCTATTTTTTTCATTTCTCTTTATCCTTCTTGCTATTCGATTTTACGATATTTCTCCAACTAAGATCGCCTCGCTCCAATCCCCTAATAAAAATCTCCGATGCAGCAATGTTTGTAGCTAAAGGTATATCATGAACATCACATAGTCTCATTAATGCACTTACATCAGGTTCATGCGGTTGGGCTGTAAGAGGATCTCTGAAAAAGATCACCATGTCCATTTCTTCATTGGCAATCAAAGCACCTATCTGTTGGTCGCCTCCGAGTGGCCCTGATTGGAACAAATGAACAGTCAGGCCTGTAGCCTCCATAATCATAGTCCCTGTTGTTCCCGTAGCAAATAAATGATGTTGTTTTAAGATGTGTTGATAAGCAATACTGAAATCAATAATCTTCTGCTTCTTTTTATCGTGTGCGATTAAAGCAATATTCATAGTATCTCTCCTACAGTAAGTTTTCCAATCCGTAAATAAGTTCCTTTCGTTCCATTACGTTTTCGATACTGAGTTTTATCCCTTCCATAAAAGACTCGCGATTAATCGAATCATGCTTAATTGTCAATGTTTGCCCTGCACTGCCGAACATCACTTCCTGATGTGCAACAAGTCCAGGTAAGCGTACACTATGTATATGCATTCCGTCAGTAACTGCTCCTCTCGCACCTTGGATGGTTTCTGATTCCTCCGGATGTCCTTGCTGCTTTAAATTCCTCGTTTCTTTAATAAGCTCGGCCGTTTTAATAGCTGTTCCAGAAGGGGCATCAAGCTTATTATCATGGTGTTTTTCAATAATTTCTACATCTGAAAAGTATTTTGCTGCCATTTGAGAAAATTTCATCATAAGGACCGCACCAATTGCGAAATTAGGAGCAATTAGGCATCCTAGACCTTTCTCTTTTGCAATCCCTGATAACTCTTCGATTTGTTCCGCAGTGAAACCAGTTGTGCCTACAACCGGACGCATATTATGGTTAAGAGCAGACTTGGTATGTAAGTAACCTGATTCAGGTATAGTTAAGTCAATAAACACATCGGCATTTATTTCTTTAAAACATTCTTCATGATTTTCATAAATCGGAACTTCTATTTTTGGAAGTCCTTCAATATCCGATATTTGTTTTCCACCATTTTTGCGATCAATACATGCTACAAGTTTAAAATCCTTTTCTTTACTTACCATTTGTACGGCTTCGGCGCCCATTTTCCCACGCGGTCCTGCAATTATAATATTTATACTCATCATTCATTTTCCTCTCTTATCAATTTATTACAACTATTTTCTCGTCCATCGGTCTTTATCTCTTGTCTCTATCTTGCTGATCGAAGCTTCAAATGCCTCCGAAAGATCAATTTGTAATGAATTAGCAAAACAGGTTAGAACGAAAATAATATCTCCCAACTCTTCTTCTACGGTATTTTCTTTCTCCGTTTTCTTTTTAGGTTTTTCCCCATAATAATGATTAACTTCTCTTGCCAGTTCGCCTATTTCTTCAGTGAGTCTAGCCATTAAACTAAGCGGAGAAAAATAACCTTCTTTAAACTGGGAAATATAAAGATCTACTCTTTCTTGTATTTCTTGTGTATTATAGTTAGGTTGATTAGCCATACTTCCTCCTTATAAAAAGCTTCACGTTTATGTATCTCTTTTTATGGTAGCTAATCATGCGGGTTTTGACAAATTTTTTATTCTGTTAAAGGGATTTAATTGTTCTATCACGCTATATTGATTATAATAATAAAAGTATGCCGAAGCACCACATTTAAATGTCGGGAGGTACGTATTACGAATGCTTTTTGGCTTAAAAATTAAAAACATTGTATTTATCTTATTAGGCTCTGCTATTTTTTCATTTGGTATTGTTCACTTTAATATGCAAAACAACTTGAGTGAGGGCGGTTTTACCGGTATAACTCTCTTGTTATATTTCCTTTGGGGCTGGGATCCTGCCATTACGAATATTTTATTAAACATACCATTATTCTTTGTTGGTTGGAAGTTTCTTGGTCGCAATACTTTTTTATATACAATTATCGGTACTATTGCTGTTTCTGTCTTCCTAAGTATTTTTCAGGCGAATCAGTTTAACTTAGGACTTGAATCTGATATGACGCTAGTTGCATTATTTGCAGGTGTTTTTATAGGTGTAGGCCTGGGTATTATTTTTCGTTTTGGAGGTACTACAGGCGGCGTAGATATTATTGCAAGGCTTGTTAACAAATATGCCGGTTGGAGTATGGGAAGAACGATGTTTTTATTCGACTTTATCGTAATAACAACTTCTGTTTTTGTTATACTGGATTTAGTTCAAGGAATGTACACCCTTGTAGCTGTTTATATTGGCGCAAGAGTTATTGACTTTATCCAAGAAGGGGCTTATTCAGCAAAAGGAGCTACTATTATATCAAGTCATAGCGATAAAATTGCTGAAAAGATTCTTAAAGAAATGGATCGTGGAGTGACTGTTCTCGACGGAAGAGGCAGTTTTTCCGGAGAAAAGAGAGCTGTTTTATATTGTGTTGTAGCCAGAAACGAAATTGTCAGATTAAAAAGTATAATTAATTCGATAGATCCACATGCGTTTGTGGCTGTAAGCACTGTACATGATGTACTAGGAGAAGGATTTACATTGGACGAAAATAAGAATCCGTTGCACGAAAATTAAAAACAGAGGACGGCGCTGCCGTCCTCTGTTTTTTTAGTCGTTATTCCCTGCAAAATAAATTAGTATAAAACGTACTAATTCTGCTACAGCTACCAAGGCTGCTGCAACATACGTCATTGCTGCGGCATTTAATACTTTCTTAGTTTCCCGTTCTTCATTATTTCTAATAACTCCTGTTGATACAAGCTGTGTCATTGCTCTGCTCGAAGCATCAAATTCTACCGGTAATGTAACCAATTGAAATAAAACAGCAGCTGACATAAAAATAATACCAAACAGTAGTAAATTACTCATCTGCAGAAAGATACCTGCTAAGATCAAAAAGAAAGATATATTTGATCCGAAACTTGCCACAGGCACTAGAGCACTTCTAAATTTAAGAAAAGCATATTCTTCTGCATCTTGAATGGCATGTCCTACTTCATGAGCAGCTACAGCAGAAGAAGCCATCGATTGACCATGGAAATTTCCGGTAGATAGTCTCACTACCTTTTTTCTCGGATCATAATGATCAGAGAGCATTCCTTTGGTTTCTTCAATAGAAATATTATATAATCCATTGTCATCAAGTATTTTCCTTGCTACTTGTGCGCCAGTCATTTGGGAAGATGTTGCTTTTTTTGAGTATTTGTTGTACGTGTTCTTCACTTTCGATTGAGCCCAAATTGGAATAATCATCAATAGGGCAATATATATTATATACCCACCTAACACCTTTGCATTCCTCCATCATAAGAATAAAATATCTATAGGTCAATTTTAGTCAAATACCAGCAATTAGTCAACTAAATCGTCCTTTTGCACTTTCTTGTTTTTCTCGCCTTTATATTTTCTCCAACTCACGTAAGATAATGTAATACCAATACACCCACCAACTATTATAACTGTCCAAATAAGGAATCCTAGTCCATTACTTTGTGTGTCTACAACAGTGGTTCCAAGTTGGGTTCCAGCTTTTACATGTAACGGAAAAAAGTAAAAGCTGAAAAAAATCCCTATGCTGATGAGGGTTAACCAAAGAAGTGTGATTCTTTTACAACCTGCCATAGAGATCACCTCGAAATACATATTCTATTACAATATATGTAACGAGTCGGCGTTATATTACAACGAATACGCATTGTTATCTTTTTTTATTTGCGACTGTTAAATGATAAGCAATCATAATGGAAATGATGCTTAGCCAGAAAGTAAAATAACCTATTTCATTCATATATGAAGTAAGTGATGAATAGATTGGCATCATTCCAAATACGTAATCAATAATGTCATTGTGAAGTGTCCATATTCCGGCAACAACTATATGTCTTAGCTTAATTTTATAATAAGGAGCGTACAATAACCCTTGAATAGCCATTGCTCCATGTGATGCAATTAACATATACCCTTGCCAATGTAACTCTCCCTCCACCAACCATGTGAAACCATTCATTGCAACCGCCCAAACCCCATACTTGAATAGGGTAATTATGGCAAGTGCTTCTATGTACGGAAGATGCTTTTTAAAAATAAATAGAAGTAAAAATATGGTGAAGAAAAGACTTGCGGTAGGACTATCAGGTACAAAAATTAAAAAGATTGGAGGAGTAATTGCCAATTGACTTTCATACCATACATATCCATAAATTGTTCCTAGTAAGTTTACAATAAAAAGAAAGATCAAAAATTTTCTGTCTGTTAATATATATCTGATCATAAGTTCACTCCCTCCTATAAAGACTGGTTTTATATGTAATAAAAAACACCTTCACCCTATCTGAGGGTGAAGGTGTTTGAGTTAAAAACTTATTCTGCTCCTTCGTTTACGGACACAATGAAGTCAACTAATTGTTGCAGTTCTTCATCTGTTCCTTGGAACTGATCTGGAGGCATGCTGCCAATACCCTCTTGGGCAATTTTTGCAATCTCTTCTGCAGAATGTTCAGTTCCAATTAGTGCTGGAGCTGCCGGACCACCTGTTAAATCTTCACCATGACAAGACATACAATTAGCTTCGTATATTGCATAGCCAGGATCATCTTTATCAATTTCAGTTGCAGATGGTGGAATTGGTTTATTGGCTTCAGCTCTTGCTTCCCAATCTACATGAGAAGAAGATTCATAAGTCAGCCACATAACAGCGGCTAATCCAAGTAGCATCATTCCTACAGCAACTGGTCTTTGATGTGGTCTCCGACCTGGTCCTTTGTCTAGAAATGGTGCAAGTAATAAAGCACCGAAAGCTAAACCAGGAAGTACAATTATTCCCATGAGACTAAATGTACCACTGGCAAACTCATATTTTAATAATTGATATAGAAACAAGAAGTACCAATCCGGCAATGGTATATAGGCTGCGTTTGTAGGATCGGCCATCCCTTCAAGCGGTGAAGGATGGGCAACTGTCAAACTTAAGAATCCTACTAAAAATACGGCTCCTACTAACCACTCTTTTAATAAAAAGTTAGGCCAGAAAGCTTCTGTTCTACCAGGATATTCAGAATAATCTTTTGGTATATTCGGTTTCCTTTCAGCAGAGATACGGGAATCTCCGACAAACTTCATACCTTTACCCTTATGCACAGCTTTCCCCTCCTTTTTATAATGGTCCAGAAATACCTTGTCTACGTATTAAAATAAAGTGCACTGCTAGCAAAGCAAATAAAGCACCCGGCAAGAAAAACACATGAATTGCGAAGAATCGCGTCAGTGTTTGAGCACCAACAATATTCGGGTCACCAGCTAACAATGTTTTCAAATCGGAGCCGATAAATGGAACTTGTTCGGCAATTTCTAAACCAACCTGGGTCGCGAAATAAGCTTTATTGTCCCATGGAAGTAAATAACCAGTAAATCCAAGACCAAGCATAATAAAGAAGATCAGAACTCCAACCATCCAGTTAAGTTCCCGTGGCTTCTTATAAGCCCCTTGGAAAAACACACGTAATGTATGTAATAAAAGCATGACGATAACTACACTTGCACCCCAGTGATGCATTCCACGAACAATTTGTCCATGAGCAACTTCCGTTTGAAGATAATAAACGGATTTCCAGGCATTTTCAATATCTGGTACATAATACATTGTTAAGAACATACCAGAAAGAATTTGAATAACAACAACAAAAAATGTTAATCCCCCAAAACAGTATACAAAAGCAGAGAAGTGATGGGCAGGGTTAACATGTTCTGGAACTTCGTGATCTGCAATATCGCGCCATATAGGCGTAATATCGATCCGATCATCAATCCAATCATACATTTTCTGCAGCATAATTGATTACGCCTCCTCTCTTAATTGTGGTTCACCGAGGAATAACATTCCATCCTTGACTTCCTGCTCATAAACATCCAATGGAGCTAATGGTGGTGTACCAGGTACGTTTGTCCCATCTTTATAATAGCGTCCATCATGACATGGGCAGTAAAATTGGTTTGGATATTGGTCGCTTCCTTCCCATGATACTACACAGCCTAGATGCTTACATATTGGGGAAAAAGCTTGTATATCCCCATTGTCATCTTTAAATACCCAAGCAGATCTGCTAACTTGAGATTCATACCAGCCGTCTACCTGATCAATTTTCCAGTCAACACGCTGTGGTTCGTTTGTAATATCTTCCACTGCTAGTCCAACATTTGTGAGACCTCCGTGTTTTTCTTCCTTTAATACCGGGTCAACAGCCATACGTAACATTGGAGCAAGCATACCCGCTGCCATAAAACCCCCGACACCTGTAAGCGTATAATTCAAAAATTGTCTACGGGATACTTGTTGCTTTTCTTCGCTCATGATTTTCCCCCCTCTTTTACGATAATCACGGACATTAAAATTAAAATCAGATTACTAGGACATTACCATAATAGCGCAAACTGGTAATTCGGTCAATGATTTATAAAATTTGTTCTTAAAAAGACATAAAATTGATTATCTACCTACCAATAAGACCGCATAAACTCTGTCAACTGCTCTACTTGGTCTTTTATCACACCGTGCATTTCTGCAGATTGCAAGTCACCTGATTGAATGACTGGAATCCAAAGTAATGTACCATTTAATTGATTCTCTACCTTTTTCCAAGTGGAATCAAATGAGATGAAAAATATATGCGAAAACGGTTGGGTTTGAAGGTTGTCAACCCAGCCATTTACCCTTTGTACTTCCAACTCTTTTTCGGCAGTTTTCAAGTAATTATATACAGGGGTTAATAACAATCTTCCAGTCAATTCTTTTTCTATTTCAGAACAAAGGAGTGTTAGAACTTCATGTTGAAATGACATTTTTTCTAATTCAGCATCATTCGCAAACTGAAATGGTGCTAAAGGTAAAATGATCGTGTCAATATACTCCTTTGCCTGAACATATTGTTGCAAATCAGCTTTTTTCCACTTCATACTTATCAACCCTTCTTAACTAGTATTTAACAAATATAAAAAAATATTACATTACACATAAGTTTATCTTATGAGAACAAAAAAAATCAACCTATTGCCTTAGCAATTTAGGTTGATTAGCTTCTTCTTTCAGTTTAAGTAACTTATCAGTAAAGAAATTAAACTTCTCTTGGTTATTTTCATCTAATGCCCGATCAATTTCTTTAAATATATAGTTCAATTTATATTCATATAGGGACTTTTCCAATAAAAGTGCAGCTTGTTGCTGGTCCTTCTCTGTTATAAAATATTCATCTGGAATATAAGGATTTTCTTCAAGAACAGAAACATAGAAAGCATTTTGATAAGATTTCTTAAAATTCAATTGTAAGTATAGCGGATCATCTTGGTTCAAACGAATGTCATGAAATGATTTCTCAGCATCTGTAGTAACCAGTTGATTCTTATAAAAACGAAAAGGCGTCTCTTCTGAACAATGACTTGTCATTATGATACCACGCGGGCAGAATTTCGCTTCTCGAACAAAATGAACATTTGCAAGAACATCTTTATGATTTACTAAGTAATTTAAAATCCATACACTTTCCCGCTTTTTTAATTGATAATGATTTAGAAACCACTGTATAAAACTCTTTTTATCCTGAACAGAAACAGGAGTTTGCATTTTTAATGGCCTCCTTTATATTCTATTATGTGTTATTTTAACAAACCAGATAGAATTCCCCCATATTTACTATTCTCCGGCTTGTTCCAGTCTCTCAACAAATTCCTCGATCTCGTCATCCACTGGATTCAACTGAAGATATGCTTTAAATACAGTTACTGCTTCAGTACTCCTCCCCTCTTCTGATAGAAAATAACCATATTCTTTCAAGAAATCGCTGTCTTGGTTTAAATTATTGTATGCTTCTTTATAGTGATTTAATGCATCTTTATATGATTCAATTTCATTATATGCACGAGCAAGTTCCCATTCGTATAAAGGATCGGTTGCTCCAGTATTCTTTATTTCGCTAAGTAGATCAATAATCCCTGCAAAATCATCTTGTTTTTTTAATAATTCTATTAAAAACAATATTGCTTCCTTATAATCAGGATCTAAGGCAATTGCTTCTCTTACCCATTGCTCACTATCCTCATTGTAATTCAACTTATGAGCCAAGTTACCAGCTACAAAATACAACTCCTTATTGTATTCATCTATTTTTATCCCTTTCTTTGCTGTTTCATATGCTTCTTTCTCCATACCCTCTTCTTCATAAACCATGGCAAGGTGTAAGTATACGGTATGATAATAGGCATCTATTTCAGTAACATGCTCCCATGCTTTGATTGCGATGTCCTTACGCCCTGCCTGAGAAGCGGTAATTCCATATTTAAACAATGTATCAGGATTTTCACTCTCAATATCTTGGTAAAAAGTAAGCGCAAGCTCATATTCCCCTGCTGCTGCATATGATTCTGCCAACCGGTCATTAATCGATACATTAGCGATTTCCTTCTCCTTTGGTTGTACTTTTTCATAAAAGGTTATAGCTTTTCTATATTCTCCTATAGAAAAAAACAACTCACCTAAAGCGAAATCGATGATGACCTCATTAGGCTCAAGTTGCTTAGCGTGCAACAACTTCTGTTCAGCAACCTCAAACAGGCCTTGTGCTTGATATAAATCTGCCAGCTGAAGCAATGCCTGTACGAAAGCAGGGTCATCCTCTTTAATGTTATTTAATAACTCCATTGCAGCCTCATCTTTATCCAATTCAATATACACATCTGCCAAGGTTACTAACAGTTCAGTTTCACCCGGAAATTGTTGTACTAATTCATCAAGTATCGTGCTTGCTTCCTCCAAATAACCCCACTGCATGTATAACTCCGCAATTGTATATTTTTCTTCCTCGTCAGCAAGAGGCAGGTAATCTTCTAATACTTCAATAGCTTTTTCCGTCTGATTGCTTTCCATCAGGTTTACTGCTTCCATAATTTTTTCCATCTTATCCACACCCCTAGCATTTTAATTCAAATAACATGATTTTAATCATAACTAAAAATATGTACATGTTCAAATAAGAAAGAATCTGTAACAAGTACAGATTCTTTCTTTTTTTTATTTAATTTTTTCCAGATCTTCAAAAAAAGATGGATAAGAGATAGATATAGAAGAAATATCATCAATAACAATTTCATCCTCAGCAATCAAGGATGCAATTGCTGCCATCATAGCAATCCGATGATCATGGTAAGAAACAGCTTTACCACCATATAATTTTGTTTTTCCATGGATTTTCATACCATCTTCAGTCGGCTCAATTGTTGCACCAAGGGTGGATAATACATCATCGACTGCGGCAATTCTATCTGTCTCTTTAACACGCAGTTCTTTTGCATCACGAATAATGGTAGTTCCCTTCGCTTGAGTAGCAATTAATGCAATAACAGGAATTTCATCAATAAGTCGCGGAATTATTTCTCCTTCAATTGTAGTACCTGTTAATTCTGTATAGCTAATAACAATATCTCCAAGAAATTCTCCACTGATTACTTGCTTATTTCTAATTTGAATGTTTGCACCCATAGAAATCAGGACATCAATTATTCCTGTTCGAGTCTGATTCAATCCGACATTTTTTAATGTTAAGTTACTTCCTGGTACGATTGCTGCTGCACCTATAAAAAAAGCAGCTGAAGAAATATCTCCAGGGACGTATACATCAGTAGCTACTAAGGTTTTTTCATTTGTTATAGTAACCTGCTTACCATCTGTTTTAATAGATGCTCCGAAAGCTTTCAGCATATTCTCCGTGTGGTCACGGGTTTTTGTTTGTTCCGTAATTTTTGTTTTTCCTTCTGCATGTAACCCTGCAAGTAAAATAGCTGATTTCACCTGGGCACTTTTTAGTGGCATCACATAATCAATACCTTGCAATTCTGAACCTCTAATTGCTAGTGGTATATAGCTTCCATTCTCCCTGCCATCAAATACTGCACCCATTTGTCGTAATGGTATTACCACTCTATCCATTGGGCGTTTAGAAAGCGAAGAATCTCCGTATATGGTCGTAAATAATGGTAACCCTGCAAGTAATCCAATCATTAACCTTGCTGTTGTTCCGGAATTACCGAAATACAACGGAGTTTCCGGTTCCTTAAGGCCAGCTATCCCTTTTCCTAGAATGGTAAGTGTTGTATTTTGCTTTTTTATTTCGACACCCATTTCTTGAAATGCTTGGACAGTACGCATACAATCCTCGCCATCGAGAAAGTTGGTTACTGTTGTCTTCCCTTCCGCTAATGAAGCCAGCATCACAGATCTATGTGATATAGATTTGTCACCAGGAACATGAATTTCTCCTGAAACAGGTGTTTTAACAGGCTGTAGTATAACCTCACTCATTTCTTTCACATCCTCAGTTATCTATTATGTTTTCCAATATTAAAACAAGTATAAAATATATAGATGCCTTCCTTATTTCTCTATCATGGTTTCGTAGCCATTTGTTTGTAATACCTGATCGCTCTTTCTCTGAGCTTCCTCACTTGAAAAACTTAGACGCAATGCACCATTTATACCTTCTCTTATTTCAAGTATCTGTATATTATTTATACTGATTTTGTGACCGGCAAGTAATTGGGTAACCGTCGCAAGCGCGCCAGCCTGATCTCGAATATCAACATAAATATCATAGAAGGAAGGGATAGCTCCTTTATCTGTAGCTCCCAGTCCATCCCGGAATTGCTTTGCTTCGCTTAGATATGTAATCATCTCATCTTTATTATTATCATCAAGTAAATTCTTCAGATAATGCATTTCCTCAATCCATTCTTCAAGCAAATGCGACATTTTATAGCGGTTATGATAAAAAATGTCCTGCCACATTGTAGGGTTACTTGAAGCAATTCTGGTGATATCACGGAATCCTCCTGCTGCCAGATTAGGCAAGAACGAATGCATGTCATTCCACTTTCTTGCTTGATGAACAAGAGATGATGCTATTAAATGTGGAAAATGGGAAACAACCCCAGTCATTTCATCATGCTCTTTCTGATTTAATATGACAAACTTGCTTTTCGTACTTTCTAATAGAGATTGAAGTAAATACGTATCTTCACTATTGGCGTACTTGGAAGGGGTCAAGACATATATTGCGTTTTCAAATAAATGCCCTCTTGCTGCCTGTATACCTTTCTTATGTGATCCAGCCATAGGGTGTCCGCCAATAAAAGTAATGTGTTTGTTAGTTAACGTATCAGCTATATGCATGACATTACTCTTTACAGAGGAAACATCCGACACAATTACTTTTTTATTAAATGACAGACCATTTAATTCTTTTAATAAATGGATGGTTTGTGTAATAGGTGCTGCAAGTATAATATAATCCGCTCTGACAGCATCCTTTTGGAACTCTGTGGTGGCTTCGTTAATTATTCCATTTTCTAAAGCGTACTTCATTACTTCTTCACTAATATCATAACCAATAACATGATTATCAGCTGATAAGACAATAGATTTAGCTATGGAACCACCAATTAATCCCAATCCTGCAATAAAAATTGTTTTTTTCAATACTTAACGCTCCTTGCTCACTTGCTGATCCAACTCATAAAGAATCCTTTGCAGTTTCTTCATGTCATCTTTCTGTCCAAGTGTTATTCTAACTGTCTGTGGGCAGCCCAACAATTCACCAGGTCGAACTATAAACCCTTTTTTTAACAAGAAATCAAAAACCTCCATACCACTTATAGGAGTCTTAACTAAAATAAAATTTGTTTCTGTAGGGTAATAACTCCATTTTATCTGGTCCAAGAATTTTTCAAAGTCATGCTTTACTTCCATATTATATCTCAATGTTTCATCTAGAAAAGATTCATCTTGAATAGCAACAACAGCCGCCTTTTGAGCAATGGATGAAGTATTAAAAGGACCTCTTACAACATTCAATTTCGATATAATCGTTTCATCTGCTATACCATAACCAACTCGTAATCCAGCTAGTCCATATGCTTTTGAAAACGTCCGAAGAATAATCAAATTTTTATGTTGTGATAGTAATGTAATCGCCGAAGGATCAAACTCTTTAGATAAATATTCATAATATGCTTCATCCAAGACAACTAGTACGTGTTTTGGACATTTAAGCATAAACTCGTGAAGGTCGTTTTTTGATATAATTCCACCTGTTGGATTATTAGGTGAACAAAGCCACATAATCTTTGTATTTTCATTTACCATTTGTAGCATCTGTACTAGATTGTGCTTCCCTTCAACCGTAGGAATTTCTTTTACCTCAGCCCCCTCAATAAGAGCATGGTGTCTGTATTGAGGAAAAGTCGGTGTGGCCATCACAGTGTTCAAGCCAGGTGACAAAAAGGCACGGCACAGCATTTGGACAATTTCATCAGAGCCACTACCAAATACTAACTGTCTCTCAGTCACCTGGCATTTATCAGCAACTGCTTTTCGCAGTTCTTCTGCATTACCATCCGGATAGATATTTAATTCCTTTATATTGTCTGCTAAAAATGTTTTTACATTTTTAGAACATCCATATGGGTTTTCATTGGATGCTAATTTTACAATGCGAGAAAGCCCAAATTCATTTTGAAGATCCTTTGACTGCCTCCCAGGCTTGTATGCTGAAAGCTGCTCTAAAACCGGTTTCCCTTCCATTTACTCTTCACCTCTTGTTCTTCACTAAATCTGGACGTAGCTTTACTGCCTCATTATGAAAGATGTGTTTTATACTTTGTTGGTCCTTTTCCGTATTGATTACCATCATAATGCGTATACAATTAGGTAAGCTGCCAGGCACATCTATTTCAGTCATACACATTACTGGAACAAAAGTGTACCCTGGTAATTCACGAAGTGCTTTGGCAGGAAAAGCTGCATTTAAATCCTTGGTAACAGAAATAAATACATGCGAAACATCATTTGCTTCAATATCATTTTCATTAACCATTTCTTCGAACAATGCTTTTGTGTTAGCAATTATTTGTCCTTCTTCATTATTTAAAACAGATGTCGCTCCTCGCAGACCCCTCGTCATGCTCTCACCAGCTTTCCTAAAAATTGGTTTAGATAGCTATACATATCCTCATCACTTATCTCTTTTATAACTGGTTCACCTACACTTTTAAGCAGCACCATTTGAATGCGGTGATTTAATGTTTTTTTGTCTGTTTTCATCAATGTAATTAAATCTCTAACATGGAGTTGATCTAAGAACAAAGGGTATTTATTATCTAATAACCACCTATATAAAGGCTCATAAGGCAATTTAACAGTGTAAACAGATTCACTGACATACATAGAGAATAGTAAGCCAATGCCGATAGCTTCACCATGTGTTAATACCCCGTACCCCAACCTAGTCTCCAAAGCATGGCCAAGCGTATGCCCAAGATTCAAATACTTTCTCATACCCTTTTCTTTCTCATCCGCCTCTACAATAGCAGCTTTTATTTTTATTCCAGACCGTATATGATTATGTAGCTGATCTTGAGAGAGACTAAGTAAATCTGAACTTAGAATAGACTGAAACAGTTGTGCATCTGCTATGAGACCTTCTTTAATAAGTTCAGCATACCCGGAACGAACTTGTGACCTTGGTAGGGTTGATAATGTATCAATATCATACAAAACAGCTTTTGGTGGATAAAAACTACCAATTAAGTTTTTCCCAAGCTGATGGTTAATAGCGACTTTCCCGCCTACACTGCTGTCGTGTGCAAGAATAGTAGTAGGCATTTGAATATAATCAATACCGCGCATATAAGTTGCCGCCACAAATCCTGCTAAATCACCAACGACACCTCCGCCCAGGGCTATGATCAGCGACTCTCTGTCCAGCCCATATGTAATTGCTTCTGTATGCAGTTTTTCAAAAAAAGTGAAGCTTTTTGATTGTTCCCCTGCTGGGATAATGCTTGTGAAAATGTATTTAGCCTGAAGGTTACTTGTAACTTCACTAAGATAATTTTCTGCTACTCTATCGTCTGTAATAACTAGAATCGTAGAGTACGTTTTTGGCAATAATTTATTAATATGGTAACGGATTCTGTTTCCTATCGTGATCTTGTATTGATGTATTTCTGAGTTAATTATCAACTCATCCATTAAAAACACCTGATTTCTTCACGATAATCGTCAATTGCTTTCTTTAATGTAGAGAATTGGTCACTCGGAAACTGTTCTGTTATAGCTTTAGCTAATTCAAATGCTACGACATGCTCCATGACAACAGCAGCAGCGGGGACAGCACATGCATCTGATCTCTCTACCGTAGCTTTAAATGGCTCTTTAGTTTCAATATCGACGCTTTGCAACGGTCTCTTCATTAACGTAGGAATAGGTTTCATTACTCCCTTTACAACAATTGGCATCCCAGTTGTCATACCACCCTCAAAACCCCCGAGACGATTTGTTTTACGATAATAGCCTGTTTCTTCGTCCCAAGCAATTTCATCATGTACATTGCTTCCATTTCTTTTGGCAGCTTCAAAACCAAGACCGAATTCTACTCCTTTAAAAGCATTTATACTCACGACACTTCCAGCAATACGGCTATCTAATTTTCTATCGTAATGGACATATGATCCCACTCCCGCAGGCATACCTTCTACATAAACTTCAACAACTCCGCCAATTGAGTCGCCTTCTTTCTTAGCTTGATCAATCGCGTCCATCATTTCCTGTTCTACATCCTTATCCAAAACTCTTACTGGTGAGTCTTCGGAAATTTCCTGTCTGTCATTGATGCTAAGTTCTTCTACTTCCTTCGCTTCAATTCCGGCAATCTCTTTTACGTAACCAGAGATTTCGATACCTAATTGCTTTAATAATGTTTTGGCCACAGCACCTGCTGCAACTCGTGCTGCTGTTTCTCTGGCAGAAGATCGTTCTAATACATTGCGAATGTCTCGGTGTCCATATTTCATAGCACCATTTAAATCAGCATGACCTGGTCTCGGTCTGGTTATAACACGTCTGATTTTTGCATCAGCCTCCATAGGGTCTTCTCCCATAATATCCACCCAATGCTTAAAGTCATCATTGTTTATTACTAAAGAGATTGGTGAGCCTAAAGTGTAGCCATGTCTAATACCACTGGTTATCTCTACAAGATCTTTTTCGATCTGCATCCGTTTCCCGCGCCCATGCCCTTTTTGACGACGCAATAATGATTCATTGATGTTCTCTTTAACTAGAGGCATGCGAGCTGGTATACCTTCAATTATTGTAGTTAGTTTTTTTCCGTGGGATTCCCCTGCTGTTAAATAACGCAATGAACATTCTCCTTTTGAATTTTTTCTAATAACTATATCATAAGTTCATTTCATTTTGGGATAAAATTTAGAAAAAAGCAACTTATTTATCAAGTTTTTTTAACCAATATAAAATGTAAACGTATACAGTGTTTTGTATTTTTATTCGCTCTTACTTAAAAAGTAAGTATTGGGCATGTAAGCAGACACGCTCGTTCATAAATAAAAAATAATACATGCTAGTATATCCAACTATAAAAAAACCGAACGACATTCGAAGTCTTGCACTTCGAATAACGTTCGGTCTCCTAAGAGTTATTTACTTTCCCAAAGCTACTCCTATTTTAATTAATTTTCTTCTTTCTTATAAAAAAAAGTATCCAATAATTGTAGTTTATAATCTTTTGGGCTAAAAATTTGTTCTGTACTTCCGACAAATAATACTCCATTCGAACTTAATGACCTACCGAAATTCGCATAAATCTCTTCCTTTGCTTGATCAGTAAAATAAATAAGAACGTTACGGCATATAAGCAAATCGACGTCTTTAGGGTAACTGTCTGCTAATAAGTTATGTTTTTTAAAAGAGATATTTCTTTTTATCATAGGGGAAACCGTATAGAGCCCTTCCCTTTCTATAAAATATTTTCCAAGAAATTCTTGAGGTAACTCCTTTAATGCAGCTTTGCCATAAATTCCTTCCTTTGCCTTAAGTAATACATTTTCATCAATATCAGTTGCTATAATTTCAGTTTTTGCTTCCGGGAAATGCTCTCTGAGCATAATAGAGATTGAATATGGTTCTTCACCAGTGGAGCAAGCAGCACTCCAAATCTTTATACTATTCTTTTGTTGAAGTAATCCTGGAATAATTTTATCTTTGAGGACTTGCCATCTTTTGGGATTCCGGTAAAACTCAGAAACGTTAATGGTTAAGCGGTCGATAAATTCACTCATTAATTCTTTTTGAGTCGTTAATGCTTCCAAGTATGTATTGAAATTAGTGAAGCCACGTTTATTTCTCAACGAAATAATACGTCTTTTCATTTGGGCTTCTTTATATAAACTCAAATCTATACCGATTCTTTTTTTAATTTCAGAAATAAAATAATCGTAATCGCTCGTCATTTTCATCATGCCTCTCCGCTATAATAAGGCCAATAATTAGGATCTAATATATATGTGTTAGGGTTATTCACTGATTCGCAAAATAGATACCCTGCGACATAACCTGTGGAGAATGGAGTAATTCATTTTACAGAGGAAGCACCCATTGATTTGCGTTTCAGGCGGACGCTTTCACACCTCCGGGTACAAGCGCGACATCTGTTCGTAACTTCACAGTGTCTTCTTTGCCGCCCGGCATGGCCTCAGCCGCTTCCTCCGCTACGCTCCGTCCAGGGTCTTCGACTCATGCTATTCCGGCAAGAGTCGCGGGCCAAAAGGACGTTGGTCGTGCAATCGTTGCCACAAATGTTTTCGGTGGGACGAGGAAACGCAGTCCCAGGACGTGGCGTTCTAAGATTGCCGCCCTACACTCCAATCAATTCGTACAAAGCTCATTCTGGGTGTATGCGAACTTAACTTTTCTTCTAAGATATATAGTAAATAGTAGCGAAGGGGAAATATGGAGACTCCTCGAAAATGAAAATACACATTTTCTTCGTGCGATTCCTTGCTGACGAAGCTTTCCTTGTCCTGCGGGAGGAGAGGCCTCGATGAGACCCCGGAACGCGGTATAGGGGCTGGAAAGCTAAAGTCGCGACGTCCTGGGGCTGCGCATACTCGCCCCATCAAAACCCATTGTCGCAACGCCTTCATGACCAACATCGTGTTGGCCCGAGGCTCATCAGCCGCCCGCGGAAAGCTGAATATTTCCCCGTAGCGGTGATTTACGCAGTCTCTATATTCTTAGTTAGTTCGCAGTTTCCTCCTACTATGAATGTACGAGATAACGTCTATTCCCCAACATTTGCAATAGAACCAATATTTAACCCTTAATAAAAGCCTCCGTTTAAAACGGAGGCTTGCCATAATATTTAGCATTTCTTGCTGTACAAATTAATAAATCCAAGAGCTGTCTTGTTTTTCATAAGAAACTAACTCATTGTTATCAAAGAACAAATTAATTTCTCTTTCAGCGCTTTCAGGTGAATCTGATCCGTGAATCACATTTTTACCTACTGTCATGCCAAAATCTCCACGAATAGTTCCAGCAGCAGCTTCCAATGGATTTGTTTTACCCATCATATCACGAGCTGTAGAGATAACCTTTTCACCTTCCCAAACCATAGCAAATACCGGTCCAGAGGTAATAAAGTCAACCAACTCACCAAAGAATGGTCTTTCTTTATGTTCTCCATAATGTTCTTTAGCTAAATCATCAGAAATAACCATCAGTTTAGCACCAGCTAATTTAAAACCTTTTGCTTCAAAACGTTTAACTATTTCTCCTACTAAATTGCGTTGTACTCCATCTGGTTTCACCATTAAAAATGTTTTTTCCATCATTTCCACCTCTTCTATGTAATGTAAGCTAAAAATAAGCGATTGGGATAGCCTTTACCTATTTAACGAGTTCGGTTAATTAAAACAGGCTAGTTTCACTTCTTTTACTCGATAAAATTCTACCAAAACTTTCGTAAAATAACAAATAAATTATGAACGTCTATTTCCAATATATTTGGCAATATCTCTTAATGTAGTCTTTGCTTTCATCGCAGGGGTTTTATCCAACATGTGTAGTGCTTTATCTAAATACAAATTGCTCATCTCATAGGATCTCTCAATTGCATCTGTTGTGTGTAAATGAGTCAGAATTGGCTGTATATCAGTTTCAGTTATCTCTTCCTTTTGGCTAAACAAATTCTTTACCTTTGAATTAAATGATTCATCTTCCATTGCAAATAGTACAGGTAATGTAATGTTCCCTTGCAATAAATCATTTCCAACCGGTTTACCAAGTTCCTTTGGGGAAGAAGTAAAATCTAAAATATCATCAATGATTTGATAAGACATGCCTATATAGTATCCGTAATGATAAAGTCGGTTCGCGTCTTTCCACGATACGCCTGCTGCTACAGCCCCCAATTGGCAACTGGTAGCAATTAATAAAGCTGTTTTCCGTTTAATTCTTCGTAAGTAATCCCTTAATCCCTGGTTATAATTATATTTATCTTTAATTTGCTCAATTTCGCCAACACACACTTCCACAATTGTTTTTGAAAGAATGCGGTGAATTGCAATATCATTTAATGTAGTAATCTCTTCCAGCGCTCTAGCTAGTATATAATCTCCAGTATACATGGCGATCCGATTTCCGTACAACCTTCTTATTGTAGGCTGACTTCTTCGTATGTCTGCATCATCAATCACATCATCATGTACTAATGTAGCCATATGGATCAATTCAAGGGTCACTGCAACTGTTTTTAAACGTTCTATGTCACATTCCCCAAAACGACCGGATAGCAACACAAAGATAGGACGGATTCTTTTCCCGCCCGCTTTCAATAATTCTGTAGAAGCCTCACGCAATATAGAATGGTCGGCCTGTATTACTTTATTAATTGATTGCTCAATTAAATCTAAGTCCTTTTTTAAGTATCCGTATGTTTTAGCTAATTTCATGTGGGTCACCTTTTATTTCATAGAAAATGTCTGTTCATTGAATAACTTTTTCTCATTTAGTTATTCTTTAAAGCCCATATGCATGGCAGCTACTCCACCTGTATAGCTTTTTATATCCACTTTTGCGAACCCTGCTTCCATAAACATCTTCTTAAGGTGTTTTTTATCAGGAAAATTCTTTGCGGACTCATGTAACCATGCATACTCTTTATAGCTTTTGGCAAATAACCGGCCAAAGGCAGGCATTATAAAACGGAAATAAAAATAATACAACTGTCTAAAACCGATCAATTCCGGTTGGGAGGTTTCTAAACAAACAACCTTACCACCAGGTTTAACCACCCGATACATTTCTTGTAAAACTGTCATGTAGTCAGGGACATTCCTTAAGCCAAATCCGATCGTAACGTAATCAAACGTATTATCTTTAAAAGGTAGTTCCATTGCATTACCATGAATGAACTGAAGTTGTTTGATATTATGTTGCTTTTTCTTTTGTTTAGCTACAGATAACATATTTTCACTAAAATCAAGCCCTATTATTTCTCCAGAGGTGCCAATCTTCTCAGCAAGTGAAATAGCCCAGTCTCCTGTTCCACAACAAACATCCAGTGCCATAGCCCCTTCTTCAACCTGCATACGCTTCATTACGTCCTTTCGCCAAGCCTTATGGCGTTGAAAAGAAATAATGGAATTCATAGCATCATATTTATTGTAGATCTTTTCAAAAACATGGTGTACACGTTCTTCTTTTGATTGTTGTTGAGACATATTTATCCACCCTCTGCAAACATTGACTTACCATGCCATACTTTTTTTAATAAACCTTCTACTTGGATGCCGTGAAGGGAATGCCAATCCGGCAATGTCTGTAAATAACGATTAATTTTATGTGATTTGTGTTTAATAATTTCATCTATCTTTTCTTCTATTGATGAGTATGTCCATTCTGGATAATAGATCTGCCATTGATTAATAATAGATTTTCCTTTTGTTTTGATAAAAATCAACTTATTTACATACATCCAATCTAAGATTAAAGGTATGAATGTTACATTTTCCACATAGTGCGCTAAAGATAGCGCTACAAGTGATTCTGTTCTCATAACGAAATCCATATGATCCATTAAAGAATCTGCTTCGTGATAATATACTTTCATTTTATATTCATTTATCTCTTTAATGGCTGTCGCTAGTTTATGTATAAGATCAATTTCCTCAAGCTCTGAAAGTAACATATAGTAAAGTCCACTATAATAATCTCCTGCTAGTACTCTCAGTTGCTTCTCTAATTTCGCTGTTTTACTTTCCTGTCCATCTATTTCAGCAGGTACGTGGTCATGTGTATCCAAAGCTATTTGTACAAGCATTGCTGTAATAATAAATTGTTCCTTTGTATTTTTTGAAAAGTCGGTCCCTTCCATAATACCAGATAAAATAAGCAGTTTTCCTTCGTCAATAAAGGGCTGTTTTATATATTTATTAAGAAATGAATGCTTCATTCTATCTTCCAGCAAAGTTTTGATAGTAGTTGAGGTATTCAAAAAATCACCCTAGCCCTTCTAACCGTCAGTAATCGCATTTGCTATTATAGCATAATTTTAGTAAAAACGTTAATCAATATTCATGGTAAAACTATTTATAGATTAATTATTTTCCATTTCACCATGACTTGTTTGAATAATAGCTTTTCCCCGAACTTTTACAGCAGAAGTATGTTCCGTAAATTGAGCGATCATTACTTCATTTTTGTCAAGTTTTTCCGAATGGTGAAAACGGGTATCAGTACCTCTTGTTAATCCAATAACGTTAACACCGTCTTCCAATGCTTTAATAACAAAAAAGTCACTTTTATTGTCCATAATAACCTCCTAATTAATGAATTCCTTAATATAAAGGGAAATCTATCATATAAATATCTATAATAAAGCAAGAACTAATATCAAATTACTAAAAAAAAGATACGCCGAAGCGTATCTTTTTTGCCCTATGTAAAATTTATTATTTTACAATGTCTTTAAGGGCTTTACCTGGTTTAAAAGCAGGTACTTTGCTTGCTGGGATTTCAATTTCTTCCCCAGTTTGCGGGTTACGGCCTTTACGGGCTGAACGCTCACGTACTTCAAAGTTACCAAAACCGATTAATTGTACTTTGTCACCATTTTTAAGTGAATCCATGACAGATTCAAAAACTGCATCTACTGCTTTAGTTGCGTCTTTCTTAGAAAGATCACTTTTCTCAGCTACAGCATTCACTAGGTCTGTTTTGTTCATGACATTCACCTCCTCCCAAAATCTTTCAATCGACATAGGAACAAAAGATGTTATTCTCATTTGTTCACCATTTTGCCTACTTTTATACATAAAAGTCATCTCTTTCATTGATGACAAGGCTTATAATAACCGAGTTCGCGATAAAATTCAACAATAAGTAACTAATTTTTACCGATTTATTTAGAAAAAACCTGTTTTCAAGGGAAAAAGCACAATATTACCCAAAATATGGGAAGAATTTAATGATTGCGAACAGGTCGCTAAGCCTAATATACATATACGACAGAGAAACCAATTTTCCTGCCGTTGTTTAAAAAGAATAAAAAATAGCAGCTGAATTACAGCTGCTATAAAATGATTGCTATTAATCCACCCGAGCCTTCATTGATAATTCGCTCCAAGGTGTCTTTTAATTTGTATCTTGCATTTTCAGGCATGAGAGCAATTTTAGCTTGAATACCTTCCCGGACAATGGAACTTAATGAGCGACCAAAAATATCTGATTCCCAAATGGATAATGGATCCTCTTCAAAATCCTGCATTAAGTACCGTACTAACTCTTCACTTTGTTTCTCTGTGCCAATTATAGGCGCAAATTCGGATTCAACTTCTACTTTAATCATATGAATAGACGGCGCAACGGCCTTTAATCGAACCCCAAATCTGGATCCTTGTCTGATAATTTCAGGTTCGTCTAATAGCATATCTTCCAACGATGGTGCAGCTATTCCATACCCTGTCTGCTTTACCATCTGTAACGCTCCTGAGACTTGATCATACTCTCTTTTTGCATGAGAAAAATCTTGCATTAATTGAAGAAGATGATCTTTCCCTCTAATTTCCTCTCCAACTATTTCTTTTAATACTTGATCATATAAATACTCTGGTGCATGCAGATCAATTTCCGCAACTCCTTCTCCCATTTCCATTCCTGCAATATTAGCTTTATCAATATAATCAAATTCGGAAAATTCTCCTACAATTTCATCAACATCTCGTAATCGCTTAATATTCTTTACTGTTTCTTGAATTGTGTCCTGATAGTTCCTTCTTAACCAGTGATTTTCCTTTAGTACCATCACCCAACTTGGTAAGTTTACATTTACCTCCAAAACTGGAAATTCGTAAAGCGCTTCTCGCAAAACATTATGGACATCATGTTCAGTCATTGATTCTATACTCATAGAAAGTACAGGTATGTCATGCGTTTCGCTTAATTCCTGCCGCAACAGTTCTGTTTCCTGACTATTTGGTCTTGTAGAATTGATAACCATTATAAACGGCTTACCAACTTCTTTTAATTCTTCAACAACCCTAGCCTCTGCATCTAAGTAATCGTTTCTTGGAATCTCACCTATGGTCCCATCAGTTGTAACGATTACTCCAATAGTGGAATGTTCCTGGATTACTTTTCTCGTACCAATCTCTGCAGCGTCATGAAAAGGAATGGGATCTTCATACCAAGGTGTATGAATCATTCTGGGCCCATTCTCATCCTCAAAGCCTTTTGCGCCTTCTACCGCATATCCAACACAATCCACAAGTCTCACATTCACATCTAAACCTTCATCCACATTAACTGATACCGCTTGGTTAGGAATGAACTTTGGCTCTGTAGTCATAATTGTTCTGCCAGCTGCACTTTGCGGTAATTCATCGTGAGCTCTTGCTCTTTCGCTTTCCTCTTCAATATTAGGGAGCACAACCAACTCCATAAACTTTTTAATAAACGTTGATTTACCTGTACGGACTGCTCCCACTATTCCTAGATAAATATCTCCATTTGTCCGTTTTGAAATATCTTTAAAAATATCAACTCTTTCCAAAAGATCCCCTCCCGATCTCCGTACTTTTATTAACGTACAATCTACGAACTATTGACATTACAAGTCTATGATGTTGTCCTATCGAATTATGACTAAAAATATGTGTAAATAAATATATTTCGAAAGTAAAAATGGAAAACAAAATAAAACCCTTGCAACAATATATGTTACAAGGGAGTTAATATGTTAGATTATTTATTTTTCATATATACAGGTTCACCATTACTTATTGTGTAAGGCAAAGAGTAAACAGGTAAAAACGGAGTATTTTCAGCTAGAATATAACGTATCTCATCGCCTGTTTTATAGGAATGATCATATTCTTTTAAGGCATTATTTAAATCAATCCGATAATCAACATATAAATCTCCATTAACATCCATTACTAAGGGGAGATTTTCTTGGGAGTATGGACTAATTATTTTGGGGGCAGAATCAAAGCCAAGTTTTTTATAATCGATAGTAAAGATGCCATCAGAAATTTCTTTCTTGTAGGGCGGATATATATGTTTATCTCTATAGATATCCAGTTTAACATTTATCTTTCGAATAGCTTCAGTAATTCGAAGGTCGATCAACTTCACTTGCGGGTTATCTTCTGGATAAATTAACGCGTATTGATATACTCCCCCATTTTCATATGCATTCCCTGGTATATCTGTTAATAAATTACTTTCTTTTAATGCTGAAAAATCAATTAGATACTTTTGAAAAATGGGTGTGTCGCTGGATTTTGTTTTAATAGGTACCAACCCATTCTTTTCTTCCTTATATTTATCAACAGCCTGCTGTACAGTATCCAATTGCAGCTCATTAGGTGATTGGTTTTTTGAGAGTTCATTCTTCGGATACATACACCCAGTAAGCAATCCTATAATAACCAGCAAATAAATTAATTTATATGTAAATTTCATTCTGCAACCTCCCTGGTTAACTTAGCCTCCTGTTGGACCACTAAAGACAATATATAATATGATAATACTTCCTAAAAGAAGAGATATATAAGAAAGAATTGAAATGATGCCAGACAGCCATCCATTTAGCTTATTTCTGCTCAGCCAGATTAACCCTATTGCCAAAAATAATAATAGCATTCCGGCAAAAGAGATATACATGTTCAGCATTGATTGTGACATTTTTGTTTCTCACTCCTATTAATGACTTTTTTACCGCAAATTGTATTATACCACAAGCTACTTCGATGCATAATAAAAACATCAAGGTTTAAATCCATAAAATATAAATAAATGTTCACCCCAATAATTGAAACTTTGCAATCGCACAAGAATAATGAAAACAGGCTAAACTCGTGCCCAATGACATATATATCATGCAGGAACCCAACTAGCTTAAGACAAGCCTCTATGTGGTGATTTGACCACATAGAGGCTTGTCTCATGCCTTGGAGAGGAACTCCAATAGAGTTAGACTGGCTAGTTCAGTAATTAAAATTATTTACAGGTATTAGAATTTATCATATTCAGGCAATAAAAAATCCGAGATAAAGGGGGCTATCTTTATCTCGGTTTGACTAAATAACATCCACAGCAACCCTATTCTTGAATGCTTGTGCGATTTATTTTATGCAAGTATACCTGTTAATGTATCCTCACTTGCCCAAGGACAATTACTTTTTAAATAATTCATTTAACGATTGCATATCTGCGGGCATCTTATTTTTTATAATGGACTCAACGATTTTATTTTCTTTCTCTTTTGAAACCGGCTTGTTGGCTATTTTAGCTAATTGACGAACCAATTGCCGGACCGTTTTTTCATCAGTAAAATCAGCATGTTTCACCGAATCTGCTACTTTAAAAACATCATCAGGCTTAACATTTGCATTCTTTTGGATCTTATCAAAAAGTCCCTTCTGAAAGTTATTCACATACTCTCCTCCTTGCTGATATCCTCAACATATTGTATGCAGGAGAGTTATGACGTGTTATTGCGAATATCTTTCCATAAGTAATTTAGCAAGATCATCCATTTCTTCACGTTTTGTTCGATTCATTAATTGATCAACAACATCACGAGGATCTTTATCTTCAAATAACACTTGGTAAATACCTGTAGTTATAGGCATATCAACTTTTTGTTCATTGGCAAACTGATGAGCTGCCTTTACGGTTCTGACGCCCTCAACGACCATCCCCATTTGTTCCAAAACATCATCCAGATTATTACCTTTGCCGAGTAAATTACCTGCACGCCAGTTTCGGCTGTGGACACTTGTACACGTAACAATCAGATCACCAACACCTGGAAGCCCTAAGAAGCTTAAGGGGTTTGCTCCTAAGGTGGTTCCTAATCTGGCGATTTCTGCCAACCCTCTTGTGATTAATGCTGCCTTAGCATTATCTCCATAACCTAGTCCATCTGAGATACCAGCACCAAGAGCAATAATGTTCTTTAGTGCTCCTCCAAGTTCAATCCCAATAATATCAGGACTTGTATAAACACGAAAGTCTTCATTAATAAATAAGTCTTGTGCATGTTTAGCTAACTCAATATTCAATGCGGATACAGTAACAGTAGTCGGTTGTCTTAAGGCAACTTCCTCTGCATGGCTTGGACCGGATAATACGACAATATCTTCTTCGTCGTATTCACTCAATTCCTCGCTAATCATTTCAGAGACCCGTTTTAAAGAAACAGGTTCTATTCCTTTAGAAGCATGTATAATATTTACTTTTTGCTCAAGTACTACGTTAAGTTGTTTACACACTTCTCTAATTGCCTTTGTTGGGACTACAATAATAATAGCAGTTACATCTTTAACAGCACTCTTTAAATCGTAATAGGCATTAATTTCCTTAGGTATTGTAACATCCAAATATTTTCCATTTTTATGAGTTGTATTAATTAATTCCGCCTGTTCCTGCCGATGTGTCCACAATCGGACATCATGTCCATTATCTGCTAGAACGATGCTCAGTGCAGTTCCCCAACTGCCTGCCCCTAATACAGCGACTTTTTGCATTAAGATCTCCTCCTTTATTGCCTTCTCCTTGGGAATAATTTTATGGGTGTTCCCACAAAGCCAAATGCATCTCTTATTTTGTTTTCTAAAAATCGTTGATAAGAAAAGTGCATAAGCTCCGGATCATTAACAAATACGACGAAACCTGGTGGCTTTACTGCAACTTGGGTAGTATATAATACTTTTAATCTCTGACCTTTCATCGTAGGTGTCGGGTTCATCGCTAGTGCATCCATAATTACATCATTTAAAACATTTGTCGGAACACGTTTTGCATGGTTTTCGCTAGCTAGCTTTATAGCAGGCAGCAATGTGTGTAATCTTTTTTTAGTTTTTGCGGATAGAAATACGATTGGAGCATAATCAAGATACTGAAAATGAGCTCTAACATTCGCTTCAAACTCTTTCATTGTTTTATCATCCGTCTCTATCGTATCCCACTTATTTATAACTATAACAATTGCTCTTCCCGCATCATGCGCATAACCAGCAATTTTCTTATCCTGCTCTCTTATACCCGTTTCTGCATCCAATAACACAAGAACTACATCTGATCGCTCTATCGCTTTTAAGGCGCGAAGTACGCTATACTTTTCTGTCGTCTCGTAGACTTTCCCGCGTTTACGCATACCAGCGGTATCAATTATAACAAAATCCTGATCATCCCTATGTAAGTGGGTGTCAATAGCATCTCTTGTGGTTCCTTCAATTTCACTAACAATTACGCGTTCTTCATTTAACATGGCATTGACCAATGAAGATTTCCCAACGTTGGGTCTGCCAATTAAACTGAAATAAATGGTTTCCTCATCTTTAGCCTCTTCCACCTTTTCAGGAAAGTGACCTACTACTTCATCAAGCAAGTCACCCAGTCCTAAACCGTGCGAACCTGAGATAGGGAAGGGTTCTCCGAAGCCAAGTGAATAATATTCATAGATATTTTCCCGCATCTCCGGATTGTCAATTTTGTTTACACCGAGCACTATGGGCTTATTTGACTTATAAAGTAGTTTGGCTACTTCCTCATCGGCTGCAGTAATACCTTCTCTTCCATTAACCAAGAAAATGATTACATCCGCTTCATCAATGGCAATTTCTGCTTGGTGACGCATTTGAACAAGAAGTGGCTCATCACCAATTTCAATACCACCTGTATCAATCAGACTAAATGTGGTTGTCAGCCACTCAGCTTGGGCGTATATACGATCCCTAGTCACTCCAGGTATATCTTCTACAATAGAAATTCTTTCACCAACTAATCTATTAAAAATGGTTGATTTGCCTACATTCGGTCTACCTACAATTGCTACTACAGATTTCCTCATGAAAGGAACATCCTTTCTCTATACGTTCTATTTGCCTAACTTTATATATTTTAGCAAAAGTAGCACGTATTAACAATTCTTTTTAATGCTTTACAATAATAAATAAGTCATCACTAAGTGAATGTGCAATACCATCAGTAATTGCTTCAAGATTTGCTGCAAGAGCTTCCGACTCATCTCGAGTATCACAAATAAAGATGGGGGCCCCACCCGATATTCTAGTTTTATCTGTCGTAACCACCGCTAAAATTGCTTTTTCCAACTTCATTCGAATTCCTCCTTAGCGATCGGTTTTGATTCAGAAGGCATTCGTATGGCATTTTCAAGCACAGGGACAGATCCGATCACTTTTATTGCCTTTTCAACATCTTTTAGTTGCGGAAGAATAAACACTCCAATTCTTCCATCATCCAAATCCCTTTTTATTAAGGGAGTTAATGCAGGAGTGCCAGAATCTCTAAATACACCGAGGGACACTGATGTATCATGCAAGATAGCCTGACGTTGACCTAAGTTACCTATTGTTGTAATAACATTTAAATTTTTAGGAGTTAGAACAAAGCCCATACCATACTTTAATATCTCTTCTTGTCTCTCTTTTAAACCAATGTTCATAATGTATATATTATCAACATAAAGACCGGCACCTTCAAAATGAAGATCGTGATGCTTAATGTTGACAATATCCTTAATCACGGAGCCACTCATTAATCCTTTCCCTAAAATAAGAGCAATGAGTCCACCAATAATAGCAACATACAGATTGAACAATATATATAACAAGGTACCTATTAAAGCAGTAAAAATAACAAGATAATTTCTGCCTTCAAAAGATATAGCAATCCCTTCTATATATGTTTTGCCACGGGGCACCAATTCAAACTGATCTAGTTCATTCAAAGTATTTCTTTCCATATTTCTTACTTCTCTGAATTGAGTAGCTGCAAGCGTTAAAAAAGTAACTGCAGTAAATTCAAGTTCCATTATTGCCGGGACAGCAACTGCTCCAAGTGATGCTGCAATAAAACCCAAAGAAACATGTATAACTTTACCGTGCAAATAAGTAGGATATTGACGATAATCTGTACGTAACATAATCATTCTTGCAATTACCCCAAGCATAATTCCAAATACAATTGGATAGGTATATTCATTCATTTTGCCACCTCGTTAAGTGATAATTAATTATTGAACCCGTCTTGTTTCTTATCCGTACTAGTATGTGTAAAAATGATATTAATACTACGGTTACAAGCATTTCATCCAAAAATGCCATTCCACCAATAACGACAGGTAAGCCATACCCAATTAAAATATATTGAAAAAGAAAATCCCCAAAAGTCATACCTACAATACAGATGATTAATTGACTAGTTATGTGTTTAGTTAAAAAAGCAATTATTAATGTTATAACAAATGGAGTAAATATACACATTGGGAGTAAATACAGAATTGGTAAATTTGCTTCCCATAGGTGAGAAGTTGCAAAAGCAATCATTACCAAGAAGGAATTTAAAGAATGAGAAAAGATTCTTTTTAATTTGACCATCCAAATGATCCCACCAGTCAACAAAACAAATACAACACCTGCAAGAGTCATACGTGAAAAACCAAAGTATATGTTTGAAGTGATAATTGTTAGTAATAGCCAGCAGGAGAGTCCTGTTCGATATTTATTTTTTGGCATAAGGAACGTTAAAAACACCCAATACATCCAGCTTAACCAGAAAAATAAGAGTCCACTCATCTCAACCCCCTCCCAGTAGCATTATAACTATTCTTATTTCTTAATATACCTCTAAGTAATCAGTTCAGCATTTACTCCTCCCGGTAGCTTCTACTCAACCAGAGGATGAATTTCTAAATAATGGTTCTACTGCAAATGTTGGGGGACAATCGTATTTTGTTCATTCATAGTTGGAGAGAACTGCGAACTAACTAAGAATATAGAGACTGCGTAAATCACCGCTACGGGGAAATATTCCGCTTCGCTACTATTTACTATAATATCTAAGAAGAAAAGTTAAGTTCGCATACACCCAGAATGAGCTGTGTACGAATTGATTGGAGTGTAGGGCGGCGACTCCTGCCGGAATAGCATGAGTCGAAGACCCTGGACGGAGCGTAGCGGAGGAAGCGGCTGAGGCCATGCCGGGCGGCAAAGAAGACACTGTGAGGTTACGAACAGATGTCGCGCTTGTACCCGGAGGTGTGAAAGCGTCCGCCTGAAACGCAAATCAATGGGTGCTTCCTCTGTAAAATTAATTACTCCATTCTCCACAAGTTATGTCGCAGTGTATCTATTTTCCGAATCATTGAATAACCCCAATATATATTAAAACCTAAATAAAAAGACTGTCGAGAAAACTCGACAGTCTTTGATCAACACAACTCAATAACTTGAGAAAAGTGGTTTATTTATACTTATTTAATTTATCGCCGATGAAGTCACCAAGTTGGAAACCTGATTGGTCTTCATCTTTTTCATATTGTTTATATTCTTTTGTTTCTTGCTCCTGTTCTAATTCTTTAATACTTAAAGAAATACGTTCTTCTTTTGCATTAACATCAAGAACTTTCACCCTAACTTGTTGCCCAGGCTCCAAGACTTCCTGAGGTGTACCAATATGACGGTTGGCAATCTGGGAAATGTGTACTAGCCCCTCAACACCTGGCTGTATTTCAACAAATGCACCAAAGTTTACAAGACGACGTACCACACCTTCTACTACGTCCCCACGCTGGATACGTTCCTCGATGTCAGACCATGGCCCAGGAATGGTATTCTTATGGGATAGTGAAATGCGTTCATTATCACGATCAACAGACAACACTTCTACACTTATTTTATCTCCTTCTGATACAACATCAGAGGCATTTTCGACATGCTCATGAGCTAATTGGGAAATGTGTACAAGACCATCAACCCCACCAAGATCTACAAATACACCAAAACTTGTAATACGTTGCACAGTACCATCCAGCACTTGACCTTCTTCTAAGTTATTCAAGATTTCATTTTTCTTTTCTTCTTTTTCTTCTTCTGCGATGGCACGATGAGAAAGGATTACACGATTTTGTTCTCTATCCAAATCCGCTACTTTAACCTCAAGTGTTTTATTTAGATAATCAGAAAAATCTTCCACGAAATAGGTTTCAACTAAAGAAGCAGGAATGAAGCCGCGTACTCCTACATCAACAACTAAGCCGCCTTTTACTACCTCTTTTACTTCTGTTTCAAATTTTTCATTATTGGCGTATTTGCGTTCTAGCTCTTCCCAAGCTTTATCAGCTTCAACTGCTTTCTTTGATAAAACAACTTCATCATCTTCATCGTTTACCTTTTTTACCATAAGTGTAAGTTGATCACCTTCCTGAACAACATCGCCTGCAGTCTCCACATGAAGGTTTGATAGTTCGCTAATTGGAACAATTCCTTCGGTTTTATAGCCTATGTCAACAAGCACCTGCTTGTCCTCCACTTTAATTACAGTTCCTGTCAACGTTTCTCCTTCTTGTACTTCTGTTAATTCATTCTTTTGTTCACTCATATTCTTAGCCCTCCTAATTACAATTAAAACTGCATAACTACAATGAACAACCTGTAAATTCATTCTATAATTTCAGGTAAATGTTGTTATCGTCTTTTTTATAATTTCTAATAATTATAATTAATTGTCAAGTAAAGCAAATCATTTTTGGTGAGATTCCATCAGTTTCCTGATATCTTCCATTATTCCATCGGCAGCTTCCTTTGCAGATGCTTTTGATTGCCTGTAGTGCTCCATATCCACAGGGGGGCCATATACTACTTTTAGTCTTTTAAAAGGTTTATATGGACCAATAATTGCACATGGAATGATTACTGCTTGCGATCTTAGTGCAAAAAAGCCTGCTCCAGCTAGAGGTTTACCCAACTCTCCTGATTTACTTCTTGTACCTTCGGGAAATAGACCTAAAGTTTCTTGATTATCAAGAATTTTCAAACCCTTCCTAAGAGCATTTCGGTCACTTAAACCCCTTTTCACCGGAAATGCATGTATCCCTAATAATAATTTCCCTAAAATAGGTTTTTCAAACAATTCTCCTTTAGCCATGAAGTAAATATCCCTGGGAGAAGTAATCCCTACTACAGGAGGATCTAAATTGGATATGTGATTGGAACATATTATTACAGGACCTTGCTTTGGTACATTTTCTTTTCCAATAACTTTAATTCTATACAGTGGGAAAAGAATAATAGCAACTATTGTTCTTGCAATTTTGTATAAGTTCATAAAAAAACTCCCCGTAACCCATTATAACAGTTATAGTAAAACTATCTCTGTAATAGTATCAATTATTGCTTTTTCATAACCTCTTCCATTATTTGCTCAGCGACTTCCTTAATGGATAAGGAAGTTGTATCTATTTCTATTGCATCATCTGCTTTTATAAGGGGGGCAGCTTCCCGTTTAGAGTCAATTCCATCTCTTTTTTCAATTTCCCTTTTTAATTCTTCCATAGAAGGGGCATGTCCCTTTAACACATTTTCTTCGTAACGACGTTTTGCTCGTTCTTCCACCGTTGCGATTAAAAAGATTTTAATTTCTGCATCAGGCAAAACGTGCGTACCAATATCTCTACCGTCCATAACTACACTTCGCTTTTCAGCTAACTGTCTTTGTCTATTTACCATTTCCTGTCTAATTGCAGGATGTTTGGCTACATAAGATACCGAGTTTGTAACCTTTTGACTGCGAATAGCAGCTGTGACATCTTCGCCATTTAAATAAACCATTTGGCCATGTTCACTTTGGAACAATTCAATGTCCGTATGAAGTAACAGATTCAGTAAACTTTTCTCATCATTAATATCCGTATTATTTTCAATTGCCTTTAAAGTTAGCGCCCGATACATCGCTCCTGTGTCAATATAAATACAAGAAAGTTCTTCTGCTACTATTTTTGCCACTGTACTTTTCCCTGCTGCAGCTGGTCCATCAATGGCAATTGCTAACGTTTTTTTTAACATGTTTCTACCTCATTTCCTCATTAACCATAGTATCTTTTGGAAGTAATTTATAATAGTCAGACCTCTCCCAACTTAGTCCAATATAAATAATAACATAGCAACAGAAAAATGGTCTATTTGAATGAAGAAAAGATTAAACGGACATTTCTTTCTTTCTACGTTCTCTCTGCTTTTCAAAACAATAACGAATAATGTGCTGCTGATCATGTTTTTTAATAGTTGTAAATTGAAATGAGCCTATCTTCACAGTACTTTTTTCTTTTTTAACCAATACTGTCTTTGCCTTCACGTTGAGATATCGCATTTTTCCTGTATGCTCAGCAAAAGCCAACCATATATCTACCTCTTTATCCGCGTCCCATGTAATATGATCCGGTAGAATAACTGAAATACCTCCACCACTGATATCATTGGTGACTGTTGTAAAAGCTGTAAAAGAGTTGTCTAATGGATGGATGGCAATATCAATTGCCGTTTCAATTCGGACAAATTGTCTGCGTTGAATTTTTTTTGTGACTTTCGTCTGGTTTTTTAATTGCCAAAGCAGGTACATTCATTTTCACTCTATCTATAAGCGCTGACTGAAAGTAATATATTGTTTCATCTTTATTTATATATGTAATAGAGAGAAGAGCTCCAATTGGCAAAAAAGCAGTTTTATTTGTTTTTTTATTTACTGGATAATCAATGTATAGAAACTCTTCATTATCTCCTATTACTTTACTGTAGTATTCAGTAGGCTTCCTTTCACCAGGTTGGATATGTTCTATATTCAGTAATGTTCCGATAATCATAATTATCCCCCGTTTCTTACGGCAAATCTCTTCCAATTTAATTATTACAGAAAAGTCTAAAAAGGGAAAGACATTTGTCTTTCCCTAAAAGCTTCCTGCGTAGTTTATTTCTGTCCCATCTAATTTTTCTATCTTCTCTTCTTTACCATCCATTGCGTTAATAAAAATTCGATAGGTCTCCTGTCCCATTACACCTAAAAATTCATAAGTTAATACTTCTTCCCCCAGATCGTTATCGATAATTGAAAGGAAATCTTCTTGAATTTTTACATTCGGATTTACCATCTCTTTAGCCTCTGATTTAGATATTGATGGCTTAGGAATATCTCTTTCCTTATGGTTCATAAAATAATTTCTTGCAGTTAACCCTAAAATATCTCCATTATCCAAACCTATTTTCACTTCTATAGCATCAGAAAATACGCGGACGCCGCTATCGGTATACAAAAAGGAATAGAATCCAATATTATTATATTCGCTACTCTGGTAAAGCTCCATATCGTCAAAACCAGCTTCCTTCAAGTACTTTTCAGCCCTATTCAATCCTTCATTTAGGCTTATTTTCTTATCATCTATTGGCCTCTCCACCAAGAGGGTTAACGGATGTCCTCCCTGTACTGACATATCCATATAGGCATTCGTATTCCCTTTTTCGTAAGAGATACTATAGAAAGGTATGTCAGCACCTTTTCCGCTCTTTGTTATTTTCATATCTTCTGTATTATTTACATTAAAATAATCCTTGCTCTTTATTAATGCATTTTGCTCATTAAGCTTATCCCCTTGTAAATTTTGATACTCATGTTCTTTTGAGGATGTTCCAATTATCGAAGAATCTACATTGCTTTCCGAAAAACCTTTAACCGTTTTTTCTACTGTCTTAAAACCATCAATTATTGTATTATCTGCCTGTTCATCTGCATTTACTAATGCCAGCTGAACATCCATCCAGCGAAGGTTATTATCCAAAACTACATGTTGTACTTGGCGAAGTTCATCACGTATGTCACCAGATTGTTTGTATAAATTTTGTAATGCTTTGGTTTCCTTTTCGGATAACGGATCTTTTTCAAGATTCCTAACTGCTGTTTTGTAGGTGAAATCACCTATATCAGCTAAAAATTCCTCAGTTTTGTTGAATGGTAACAGCCCAAGTGGAAGCTGTCCAACGTTTGATAGGGCTTCTGAGGATAGTCGCCATATTTCAACTAGTTGTGGTGATAAGCTCTTATTAGAATTCATTGCTAGTGCTGTTCCTATTTTATCATTCAGAAGATCCATATGATAGGAAAGTTCATGGAAGGACCGTTGGTACGTGTTCTCTGCCTGAATCAGTATGGCGTTTTTTTCCTGATGCTCTTGATAACCCCAAAAGGCAGTCCCAGCTATCCCTATCGTGAGTACAGAAATAATTATCCAGCGAATCATCAAATCACACCTTTCTATTTACAGAATATATGTTTTCCAATTTTCTTAATTTGTGGCCGAGACCATATCCATGCAGAAGTAGCTGTATCCGGATTGAAATAATATTGAGCACTTCCAGTAGGGTCCCATCCATTTATAGCATCTAAAACTGCCTGTCTTGCCGTCTCATTTGGAGTCAGCCAAATTTGCCCATCAGCAACCGCTGTAAATGCTCTAGGTTCAAAAATTACACCGGAAGCAGTATTAGGAAAAGTAGGACTCTCTATTCGATTTAATATTACTGCAGCTACAGCAACTTGACCTACATATGGTTCACCCCTTGATTCTCCATACACAGCATTCGCCATTAATTGAATATCGTTTTGAGAATATCCCTGAGGCACATTAACTGCTGTATTGGCAGTGTTCGCTGGTTTATCATCCTTATTTTTTTGAGGTGCAGATTGTTTCTCTTTATCAACCCCGCCATAATGTGTGAATTTTTTCCCTTGGTCAACTTGGCTTTTTACATATTTCTCATCGTATTCACTTGCTTTAGCGAGTTTTTGCTTGGTAGTTTGTCCGGCTAGACCGTCTATTTCCATTCCAAACTCATATTGGAAATTTCTAAGTGCCCAGTAGGTACCCCAACCAAAAACACCATCAATTTTTCCGTTATAAAAACCTAAATATTGTAATCTTGCTTGCAATTCAATTACATCATCCCCAACTGCTCCCTGCTGAATAACCTGAGAACTGAAGGCATCTGTTGTTTTTGCAGGCTGGATTGCTACACCACCTATAAACATCAAGACTATTAACAAAAATATTGGGGAAAGTTTTTTATATACCATGTTTTTTCCTCCTGATGAAAACCTTGTATTATAAAAGCTATTTTTTGAGTAAAGCTTTCATTTTATTCATCAAGAATCAAAACACTACCAAAACAAGCTTTGAATAGAACAGAAGCATAGGTACGTAGTCCATAATTTCCTATAAAAAAAATCCTTTGTATTTTCAATACGAAGGATTTTACACTTGTTGTTTCTTGGTATGCAAGATAGTATGGGATATAGAGGCGTTTGCAGACTTAACACGACGCATTCCAATAACCCACAATGCTATCATAAAAGGGATAAGAAGTAACAGCCAGTCACTTGCTATTGTTTTTAATATATAGTTATATAGTCCGTGCAAAAGAAATGGAATTAGAAATGCAAATAAAATATTTCTTTTTTTATTCGTAGTGTGAACCTTAGCTTTACCAAAATAATAACCCATGATCACTCCAAACAAAGCATGGGATGATACTGGGAACAAAGCCCTGCTAACTGCATACCCTATTCCATTAGTTAGCAAAAACAATATATTTTCAACTGTCGCAAATCCTAAACTAACCGCTACTGCGTATACAATTCCATCATAGTGAGCATCAAATTCCGAATGATGGTAAATGGTATACATGATAATAAACCATTTGAAAAATTCTTCTATTAACGCAACAGCAAAAAAAGACTGAAGAAAAGGATCAGTGCTAATTCCCTCCGTGCTAAGTATGTGTTGTATAAACATGATTGGAAATACAAGTAATGCGCCAAGGATGAAGGTTCTTATTATCAAACCCATTGGCTCTGCGAAACGATCTTTTAAGTAAAAAAAGGACATTAATGCCAACGCAGGAGCTACCCCGGCAGAGAAAACAGCAAACATAACCATAACCTCTTTTCAAACCCGATAACATCATCCTATCATTAAGTTAACTTGTTGGGAATAACAAATTTCAAAGTAGGTGAATATATGAGAAAAATACTATTAATACATACTGGTGGAACAATATCTATGTTGGAGAACAAAGAAACAGGAGAAGTTACGGAAGCAAATACGCACCCTTTGACGGACCTATCCTATCACTTTAGAAAATATGCACAAACGGAAGAGATGGTAATATTTTCGTTGCCCTCCCCTCATATTACACCTGTGCACATGTTAAAGCTATCTGAAGAAATAAAGAACAAATTACCTGATTATGATGGAATCGTGGTAACTCATGGTACAGATACATTGGAAGAAACAGCTTATTTCCTTGATTTAGTACTTCAACCCTCCAAGCCAGTCATATTAACAGGTGCCATGCGATCTAGTAATGAAATAGGATCAGATGCTTTATACAATTTAATTAGTTCAATAAGAGTGGCCGTTGAAGAGCATGCACAGAATAAGGGCGTTCTTGTTGTGATGAACGATGAAATCCACACGGCAAAAAATGTCACAAAGACCTCAACAAGTAATGTTGCAACATTCCAGAGCCCACAATATGGACCTTTAGGAATTATAACCAAGGATGCAATTATATTTCATCATAAACCAATTGCACATTATTCGTATCCTGTAGATAAAATAGATAAAAAAGTATTTTTATTAAAAGCTTATGCAGGTATGGACTTATCCTTATTGGAAGCAATCATACAAGCAGAACCAGAGGGCCTGGTAATTGAAGCTTTAGGGCAAGGAAATTTACCTAAAGAAACAATAGAGCCATTACGCAAGCTAATTCATAAACAAATTCCAGTTATCCTTGTTTCAAGATGTTATCAGGGGATCGTGCAGCCAACCTATGGGTATGAGGCTGGAGGAAAGCAATTGAAAGAAATGGGAGTTATTTTTGCGAATGGCCTAACAGGTCCTAAAGCAAGATTAAAATTACTTATTGCACTGCAAAAAGAATATAACCTTCACTCACTTCAAATGATGTTTGAACGTGAATTCTAATTCAATAAAAACTTGTAGAAAGTCGTTGGATTTTCTACAAGTTTTTTATTGCTGTGTTATCTATAGTTTAAAGAAATATGATTTGCTATTTCCTCTCCATGAAAGCGACCGTTTTCAATAAAAATCTCATTGTTGTTATAACCGGAGGCAACTACCCCGGCAATATAGATGCCAGGAATATTCGTCTCATACGTATTTTCATTATAATTAGGACGACCATTGCTTTCGTTGATTCCAACACCAGCCTGTCTTAAGAAAGAAAGATCAGGATGATAGCCAGTCATTGCAAACACATAATCATTTTCAATTGAATACTCCCTGTCATTTACAGAATAATGGACCTTTTCTTCTGTAATCTCCGTTACACATGCATTAAAACACATATTTATCTTTTTGTTTCTGACCAAAGAATCAAATTCTGGAAGAATCCAAGGTTTTATACTCTTCGAATATTCACTTCCTCGGTATAATACAGTAACGTGAGCCCCTGCTTTATGAAGCTCCAGAGTTGCATCCACTGCGGAGTTTTTTCCACCTATTACTAAGACGTTTGTATCAAAGTATGGGTGGGCCTCTTTGAAATAATGCATTACCTTTGTCTTATCCTCACCAGGTATTCCCATATAATTGGGCTGATCATAATAACCAGAAGCTATAATTACATGGTCAGCGAGATAATTATTTTCTCCCCCAGCTTTATATGATGTATTAACTTCAAACAACTCATTCTTTTTACTTATAGACACCACTTTTTCAAATGAATGGATTCGAAGATTTTCTCTTTCTGCTACTGTTCTATAATAGGCTAAAGCTTGATTTCGTACAGGTTTTTGTTTCTCAGTAATAAATGGAATCCCACCAATTTCCAACTTTTCGCTAGAACTAAAGAAGGTTTGATGGGTTGGGAAATTATAGATCGTATTTACAATATTTTCTTTTTCAATGATGAGTGGTTTTATACCTCTTCTTTGTAATTCTATCGCACAGGACATTCCACAAGGTCCACCACCAATAATAATTACCTTTTCTCTATTCAATTCTAAGCACTTCCTTTGGTTAAACGATAACTTATTTAATGGAAAAAACTCTTACCCAACTATACATGATAAGAGTTTTTTCGTCATATAATTTGTTTTATACCCAGCCGCGGAACCTGGATGCCTCTGCCATTTTTCTGACCCCAACCATGTAGGCTGCCAAGCGCATATCTACACGTCTAGTTTCAGCTACATTATAAATGGAATTAAATCCTTTAATCATAATTTCATGAAGTTTTTCTTCAATCTCTTCTTCAGACCAATAATAGCCCTGGTTATTCTGAACCCACTCAAAATAAGAGACTGTTACACCACCAGCGGAGGCCAGCACATCCGGAACAAGTAAAATGCCTCTATCCGTTAAAATCTTTGTGCCTTCAATTGTTGTCGGCCCGTTTGCAGCTTCTACAACAATGCTAGCTTTGATATTATGTGCGTTTTCCTCTGTAATTTGATTTTCAACTGCAGCGGGAACTAATATATCACAATCTAGCTCTAACAACTCTTTATTTGAGATTGTATTATTGAAAAGCTTTGTTACAGTACCAAAACTATCTCTTCTGTCAAGTAGATAATCAATATCCAGTCCTTCCGGATCATGCAAGGCACCATAAGCGTCGGAAATACCTACGATCTTTGCACCTGCATCGTGTAAAAACTTAGATAAGAAGCTACCAGCATTACCAAATCCTTGCACTACAACTCTTGCTCCTTTGACATCAATGCCCTTTTTCTTAGCAGCTTCATTAATGCAAATTGTAACACCTTTTGCAGTTGCAGATTCTCTTCCATGGGAACCACCGAGTACAATCGGTTTTCCTGTAATAAAACCTGGACTATTAAATTCATCAATGCGACTGTATTCATCCATCATCCATGCCATGATTTGTGAGTTTGTAAAAACATCCGGTGCAGGAATATCTTTGGTTGGCCCCACAATTTGACTTATAGCACGAACATAACCTCTACTTAGACCTTCAAGTTCACGGAATGACATTTCACGGGGGTCGCAAATGATACCGCCTTTCCCGCCACCATAAGGCAGGTCAACAATACCAGCTTTAAGACTCATCCAGATTGAGAGCGCTTTAACTTCTTTCTCAGTTACATCCGGATGGAATCTCACGCCTCCCTTTGTCGGCCCGACAGCATCATTATGCTGTGCACGATATCCTGTGAATATTTTAATTGATCCGTCATCCATACGTACTGGAATTCTTACAGTCATCATGCGGATTGGTTCTTTAAGTAGTTCAAAAACCTCATCTGGGTAACCCAGTTTTTCCAATGCTGTTTTAACAACAGTTCGTGTTGAACTTAATACATCCATTTTATTATTTCCCTTGGTAGAATCTGCTGCTTTATCGGCTACCATTAATTTACCTCCTAGAATATCTATAAATATTTTATAAATAGCTGTACTCAGAGATTAGTATACACTTTCATCATAATTATGCAATAAAATAAAATGATTTTATATAATTATTTTATTTTTGATTCTATAAGTAGTGTTTCTATTCCTGGTACTGCGGAATAGTTAGTTAAAATTTATCAATTTTTATTTAGTGGAGATAAACAATTCACATATCATATTACTTATCATCCTGATTCTTATAAAAATAATGAACGACCTGTTGAACAGCTTGTGAAGAGAATATTATTTTTCCATATTCTTTTAAGCGTACGGACGTAATAATACTAGGAAAAGCATATTCTGACATAATAGCAATGATATCCTCTTTATGTTGATCATTTAAATCATTCTCATTTAACATTACATAGTATGAATTGCTCATATAGTATATCTCTCCACCATTAACGCCTAATGGAGATAAATAGGAACATACTTGAATAATATCTTCAAAATCGTTAAATGAGAAAATTAATTCATTGCTCTCATCAAGAGTGACTTTCATTTCAATAAAATCCTCATCATATTCCATCTCTTCTTTCTGTGTAACAATCACATGCATTCCCTGTGCTTGCATTAATTGTACTTGTACAAGTAGCATTCCTTCCAATTCAAAGCCAAGTTCTGAACTGGCTTCATACATCATATCACTAAAAAGCGTCCGGACACTTGATGCATCATGCCATAAATCTTCTTTTGTAAAACCACGTTCGATCAAATCATCGAACGTTAAGAAAATCGTAAATTGATCATCAGACATTCTTTCAATGCGCATACAGTATCCTCCTTTGTATTGCATTATACAGAATCTTTATCATTTTTATATGCTGTAAAATACAGCGCTAATTTGATCCTTTATATACTATATGCAAATTTTAAGATTGTTGAACATGACAACTGCTTTAGATTAGCATTAATTTCTCTCCAATTGAATAATATGGCACTCTGCATTTGTTCCTAGACGAAAAGGCAAAGTAGTATAACCATATCCCTCACTAATTAATACATTCGTATCTCTGATCTTACTAAGCTTACCTCTTTCATATGGCCCTTTGCCAAAAATGCGTATTTGCCCACCATGTGTATGTCCAGCTAGAACAATATGTATCATATCTTTTTCCTTATTGTCTAACCCCATGTAAGTGCTTGGATCATGCGTAATAAGTAGTTTATAAACGCCTTTGGATTCATTCATAGGTAACTCCACGTTGACATTTCCATATTTACAACAATCTATTCCTAATAAGCTAATAATCTGATCTCCTCTTCTTAAATCCTTATTTGTATTTAACAGAATATGGACATCTTCTTGTTCAAGAATACGTTTTATTTTTTCAGGAGAGGCTTCATAATCATTGTTTCCCCAAATAAAGTAGATGGGTGCGTGCATGTTTTTTAATTTTCTAATGTTATTTCTAACTCTATTTAGTGGAACCCCTTTTTCAGTTAAATCCCCTCCAATAACGATAATATTAATTTGGCTTGATATGGTTTGCAGTGTTGTTGTTCTTATCGATCTTCTATGTATATCAGAAATAAAGAAAATTTTAAAGCCATTAAAGTTAGCAGGTAGCCTTTCATCTTTTATTGTCTGATATCGTACATGATCATGGTGTGCCAAAAATAACATATAACAAATAAGTATAGCACCAAGAGCAAACAGGGTAGCTATGTATATCAATACCTTTCCTCCTATCCATATCACCAGTATGTTATATAGTTTAGATCAATACCACAGGTAATATGCTATCAGGACAAGAAAAGTCAGAGCAAGAAATACAATGATAAATCGGATTAGTGCTTTGCTGATTTTGACCCTAGTTGATTTTTTTGACGTATGTACCTGTTTTCGGGGGGGTAAATTTAATAAATCTATTTTCGTAGTTTCAGAATCCTCAGCGTTTTCTTCTTCTGCTACGCCTATGCTATTTTCATCATCTGTAACCAATTTTCTTAGTTCAGTTGCTTGATCTTTAGATTGATTAGAATTCAATGTTTACACCTCTTTTTTAAGCGGATGAATAACGCAAGTACGAAGTCTATAATGAAATGAGCCGTGATTGTTACAGCTAGATTTCCAGTTAGCTCAAATATGTAACCTATAAAAAAACTGACAAACAAAACAGAGAGCAACAAAACTGGTTTCTTCAAATAACGAATATGTACCAACGCAAAAGTTGTACTTGCAACTATATACCCGAAAGAACTTTGTATTACGCCCCTAAATAACATCTCTTCAGCAATAGCAACAAATAAGGTAATTAGCAATAAAGAAGGAAAAGTTATGTTCCGAAATAAACGCTTATTAATTCCTCCATCATCATAATATTCAATGGGGAAAATTAACATAATGATTAAGTCCATCAACAAAATAATTAAAGCTGTTCCAATACCAAACAAAAAAATTTCTTTAAGATCTAACTGGAAAAGGTTAATCCACTTCAATGGTTGCTCAAATAAGAATACACTTAAAATATAACTTCCGATTAGAAGCAGAATCTGTGTTAATACTACCTGTTGCCTTAACTCCTTATCAGTTAACCGCTTCATTATTTCACTTTGCTTCATCGGTTGTACCAAACAAAAGTAGTTTTCTTAATTTTACCTCCCACGTATCATCAAAAGAATTTTTTGTTACATTAGTTTGTGAAGGAGTCCATTGAGACCATTGAAAGTCACAATTACTGCAACATTTAAAAAGAGGTGGTTTAACAGTGTTTTGAAACGTACTATATAGTTTCTTTCTCAGGCAATCCTTTTCCTCTATCCATCTTAGAATTTCCGTAAGGTTTTTCTCTTTTAAGCCAGACCTATGATTTTTCTGCTCTATTATTTCTTTCTGAGCTGTATTCCATTTCTCTGGGTCAAGATAGATGGCCCTGTTATTAATTATCCCTCTCTTTTCCAATTGAAACAGTAAAAACCTCCACTGAATTTCACTTAACTGGAAGTAATTCTCTATTTCCATGGTACTGCTTGGTAGGGATTGATTCGCTTCAACTAATTTTTGAAGTTGATGAAATGTATATTCGATTTGGGTATTGTTAGGAAGTTCCCCTTGTATCATATATTGTGGAATAAAAACATCTCCAGGTGATGACAATAATAAACTAACACAGGTGTCTCCATCCCTTCCGCCCCTCCCCACTTCCTGAATAAAACTTTCCAGATTTGGAGGCATATGAAAATGAATAATTAGCCGGATATTACTTTTGTTAATTCCCATCCCGAAGGCACTTGTACAGCATATCACGTCCAACTGATCACTCATAAACTGTTGTTGAACTGTAACACGATCATATTGGTCCATTCCCCCATGGTAAAAAGCAATTCGAGCTTCCGTATTACTTTTCAACTGTTCGGAAACCTTTTCTGTAGCTTCTCTGCTGGAAAAATAAATAATGGTAGGAATTCTATATCTATTAAGTAATGTCGTTATTACCTGTAACTTGTCATTTTCATTCACTAGTTGCTGAACACAAAAAGTAATATTATCTTTATCCATAGGATGTACATGACGCGCAATTTCTTTTCTTCCAAGTGTTTCTACAATATCTGATTGTACCTCCATTGTTGCTGTAGCTGTTAATGCTAATATGGGTGGATTATTTAGCAATCGAATAGTAGCTTCAAGTCTAAGATAATCTGGACGAAATTCATGCCCCCATTGAGAAATACAATGTGCTTCATCAATTACAAACAAACTGACGTGAAGCTCTTTGAGTAACTTTTGCAATCTATCCTGCTGTAAAATTTCTGGAGAAACATATACTAGTTTATAGTAATGAATATTTTTGTAAATTTCGTCTCTCTCCGTTCTGGAAATAAAACTATTTATTGCAGCTACTTCCTTGAAATGAGAGGCCTTTAATTGCCGGACTTGGTCAACCATTAGTGAAATCAATGGAGAAACTACAATTGTGACTCCTTTCAGAAGTTTTGCAGGTAACTGATAGCATATCGACTTCCCTGAGCCCGTAGGAAGAATGCCTAATACATCCTTTCCTTTCATCACATCCAAGATTATCTCTTCCTGACCTGTTCGAAAAGAAGAATAGCCAAAATATTTTTGTAAGTTTTCTTTTAGTATCGATTTATTTATCACCTTTATCACCTGAATGAATTGTATTCTTTATTAAAGATAATACAAGCCGAATCTCAAAGTAGCTCACTTCGTGATTAATATTCTCTTTAATATCTTTTAACATAAACGATTTTGTTTGCTGGATCGCTTCCATTATGGAGTGTTGTGTTTTTTTATTAACGTACTTTTCGATAGGGAACGCTGGATCATGGATTGCGATTTCTACAATATGATCATATATTGTATTATATTTTAATTTTCTGATCTGAGCAATTGCAGGAATATCATATCCCTTTTGCAAAAGTCGGTGTGTGCTTTTTGCTGAATTCGTTAGCAGCATATTTTCGGGTTGGATATCACCTGTCATAAAGGTGAGAAAAGGAAATTCCTCTTTATCTTCCACAACAACTTGCAACATATTTTGCGTCATTGCTGTAATTAATAATGGTACTTCCCATTGTGACCTGCCATATTTATTCGCCAGCTGATCTAAACTTAGCCCATATTGTTCAAAACCGGTTAAACGGTCAATAAATAGATGTGCTTCCTCATCGGTAAAATAACGAAACACTTTTTTTAATTCCTCATACAATTGGTTGAGTGTTTCTCTGGTTTGGTAAACCTGACTACTATAAATATGCTTCACCCACCTTTCTGTTTCTGGATCATTGACAACCGGTAGAAAAGAATAATTATTCCTTGTTGTATTTGTGAGTGTTTGAATGAGGAGTACTAATCGTAAGTAAAACTTTAGTGAAGTGTTAGCATATGTTAGCCCATTAAAGTAATGAATTGAGGAGCTATCAGAATTCCTTTCTAGCCATTCATTTCCCAGTTCTGTTATTAAATAGGTCTCTGTTCTTCGTTCCACATCTGCTTCTGCTATTAATTTTTGTCTAATTAATTTCTGCATTTCTTTATTATAATCTGCTTTTCTTATATTTTTAACGCTAGAATAGAAGTTCGTAAGTTGATACATATGGATATCTTGTATGGTTTGTATCGAGCGCTTTCCTTTAATAATATGAAAAATGGCAGAACTGGAGCGTTCCCCTTTTAACCTCTTTACACATGTGAGTAGCAATGCTTTTAATATCAATCTTTTTCTTCCTTTTTTATAAATTTATTGAATTAAAGTACGATCAGAATTACACTATAATTAAAGGTTCGAATAAAAAGCTATATACTTACCTCTCAAGAAAACATTCCAGTAGGCTAAGGAGGTTTTATAATGCCTAAATTTACAGCTGTTGATCAGGAAACATGTATAGCCTGCGGTGCCTGTGGCATTCATGCGCCTGATATTTTTGATTACGATGATGAAGGAATTGCATTTTCCTTCCTTGATGGTAATACTGGAACACTAATTGTTCCGGAACATTTGGAAGATGATTTAATGGATGCTTGGCAAGGTTGTCCGACTGACTCCATAAAAGTGTCAGAAACTCCAGTGAAAAATAATCTGAAATGTTTTAAATAAATATTTAAATACCAGTTTTTGTTAGAAACTGGTATTTAAATTAATTACTCTTGATTTATATTTACTTTGAAGAATGGAAATCAAATACAATCTTATCCCCAGGCTGTAGCTCGTAATTCTTTGGGGGTACAGGAGATACCTCCCCATTAACGGTGTAGTCCCACTGTTTTCCCCCATCATCCTCTATTGATAACCGTTCAATGGAAGTAATTACCTCATTACTTGAATCTGTTTCAACATAAAAATTATTCTCCATTACATCAAGTAAGTTATTTCCACTTTCTACTTGTATCTCTTTTTCATGAAGATACTCATTTCCATTGTCCTTTGAGATCGTAATTAATGCAATATTTTCTTCCTTGCTCATTTTATCTCCACATCCAGCCAGCAAACAGATTATAAGTAAAATTGTTCCCAGCTGAGCTGGTTTTTTAATCATTTCCAAACCCTCCACGATATTCCAAATAGTTAATTTTGATAACGAAAAAAATCAGCTTAGATTTTGGTCACGATGGTTTAGCTTAAACATAAATGTAGTACCTTGATCCAGCTTACTTTTTGCCGTAATCAATCCATTATGAGTGTCAATTATATTTTTTGCTATAGACAAGCCTAATCCTGTACCTTTTTGTTTATGAACTCTTGTCCTGGATTTGTCTGCTTTATAAAACCTTTCAAAAACAAATGGCAGATCTTCTTCGGAAATTCCACTGCCATTGTCGACCACTTTAACTTGAAGAGCTTCTTTATCGGAAACAACTTCAACAGTTACAAAGCCATCTTCTGCAGTATGACGGATAGCATTATCAATTAAATTTGTAAAAACCTGGTCAATTCGGTCAGGATCAAAATAAGCTATAGGGACCTCCAGCTTTTTGGAAAGAGTAAGCGATACGTTGTTATCGCTTGCTAGTCCGCTGAATTTCTTCATTATACGATCTACATACGGACCTATCTCCACTTCTTGGATATTTAATTGAATATTCCCTGCTTCCATTCTAGCAAGATCTAATAATTCATTTACTAATCTTCCAAGCCTTAAGGATTCATCATGAATAATTTGAGCCAATTCATTCTTTTCCTCTTTAGATTCTGCAATATCATCTACAATTGCCTCACTATAGCCTTGAAGCATAGAGATAGGTGTTCTTAGCTCATGTGATACATTTGCTATGAAATCCTTCCTCAGCTTGTCCAAGCGACGCTCGTCTGTCATATCCCGAACTACAGCAACCGCACCACGTACGTATGATTGGTCATATAATGGTGTCATAAGCATTACCCAATTTCTGCCTTGTAGACTAAATTCATGTAGCACTTCTGGTTTGCCATCAATGACGTCTCTCAGCAGTTCTTTTAACTCATTTGGAATTTTTCTTTCTTCATTATTGATAGTTATATTATTTTCAAAATACCAATCTTCAATAAACTGCTTTGCAGGGCCATTCGTTACAATCATATCGCCATTTCGATTCATTGTAATAACACCATCAGCCATTGAGCTAACGATACTTGAAAGCTGCTCCTTTTCCTGCCTTAATGCGTTAATATGAAACTTTAGCTGTCTACCCATACGATTAAATGCTAAAGCCAACTCTCCTATTTCATCATGAGTTAATATTGGTACTTTCGTATTAAACTCTCCACGAGTTAGATCAAAAGCAGCTTCTCGCATTTTAATTAATGGAGAGGTGATTCTAGTTGATAGGAAAAAAGCAAAGATTGTTGTAAGTACGATAGCAATTCCCGCAGCTAAAAAGATAATTTTAGTAGTTTCTGCTTTCGTTTGTTCTATGACATCCAAGGATTGGTACACGAATATCGCTCCATTCCCAGGGATAGGCATTCCGACAATCATTACTTCGGTTTCTTCATTAGAAAGTGAAATTTGTTTTCTAATCTCTCTCTGTTCAGTCAATACATTCCTTAGGTCTGGCTCCTGGTTGACTATTTTTCTGTTTAGCTCCATTAATTCTTTATTTTTACTTTCAGAAACCCAGCTTTCCCCATCTCCAAAGAAAATTGCAATTCTACTAGCCGGATTTTTCACTCGTTCAGTAGTTTCCTCAATTAACGATTCGTTTTGGTGTTGTTCCACAAGTACGGAAACCTTTGTAGCTGTTTGCATCATTGCTTTTTCAGCCTCTTGGATGTGAAAGTTTTCGAAAAACTGGAGCAGCAAGATAGTTAATATAAAAAGAACAAATGAAACAAGCAACAAGATTGTAATTGCCAGTTTTCCTACTACACTACGCCAAAACATTATACATCATCAACTTCAAATTTATAACCTACACCCCATACAGTCACAATCATTTTTGCCGCATCCTTGGACACGTTATTAAGCTTTTCTCTAAGTCGTTTTACATGAGTATCTACTGTACGTAAATCACCAAAAAATTCATATTGCCAAACTTCTTTCAATAAGTGTTCACGATTGAAAACCTTGTCTGGAGACTTTGCTAGAAAGCATAATAATTCGTATTCTTTTGGCGTTAAGCTAACTTCTGAGCCATCTGCTGTAACTCGATGTGCATCATGATCAATTGTTATATGTGGGAAAACGAGTATATTATTAGAAGTTGGTTCAGCCTGATTAAAAGCGCCTGTAGTTACTCTTTTGAGTATAGCTTTAATACGCAAAACAACTTCACGTGGACTAAAGGGCTTGACAATATAGTCATCTGCTCCAATTTCAAAACCCTGTACTCGGTTGGCTTCTTCACCTTTGGCAGTAAGCATTATCACAGGTGTTAATTTTTCTTTTCTTAGCTCTTTACAAACTTCTATGCCATCCATTTCAGGCATCATTATATCAAGTAAGATAACATCATAGTCATTATTTAATGAAAGTTCTAATGCATCTGTGCCATTATCCGCCTCTTCTACTGTGAAATCTTCACGTTCTAAGTACATTCGAATTAATCTTCTAATTCTTTCTTCATCATCTACAACTAAAATTTTTGTTGATGTTTCCATTTGTGTTCCCCCTTTGCAATCCCAGTAAAAATCATAAAATATTATCCAAATAATTGATACTGACAGGCCTTATCCAGATTAATAATAGCAGGCACTAATAATATTGTCTCTTTACATAGAGTATAAACTATAAACTAAAAAAAGTATAAGAAAAAACAAGGCATCTCTCTTTTCAAAAGATGCCTTGTTGGGAGAATTAAGCATATGAATGTAAACCTGCTAATACAAGATTTACAGCAACTAGGTTAAACATAATAATCGCAAACCCTACAGTTGCTAACCAAGCAGATTTTTCACCATGCCACCCTCTTGAAAGTCTTAGATGGAGAAAAGCCGCATAGAAGAACCAAGTAATTAGAGCCCAAACTTCTTTCGGGTCCCAACCCCAGAAACGCCCCCAGGCTTCCTGTGCCCAAATTGCAGCAAATATTAATCCTCCTAGAGTAAACACTGGGAAACCAATCGCTACTGCTCTATACGTGATCTCATCAAGCAAATCAGGCTTAGTATTTTTCAATAATGGTTGAATCACTGCACCAATTCGTTTACGAAGCACGAGTCGTAATAGTACATATAATACGGTTCCAGTTATAAATGACCAGATTAGTGTATTGAACTTTCTGCCTGCATCTGCCCCGTGCATCCAGGCGGGAGTTTCAAATAAAGGTTGATTTGCATCTTCCGTTAGCAATTCCCCATCATTTGGACCTGCTATTGGAGGTAAATGATAATTAGACTCCAAAGTTTGTCCACCTGTAGGATAAGAAAAGGTAGCATTATAATTCATCATATTAAACGTTACAGTTATAACAATAAAACCAACAAATACGATTAATGAGTACAATACTACTTCCAGCCATGCCGTACGTTTACTGCTTTTCGTTTGATCTATTTGTCTTATTAAATAGATCAAACCTGAAACAAAGCTAAAGGCCAAAATCCCTTCTGCAAGTGATACTGTTGTTACATGGATATATAGCCAGTGACTTTGCAATGATGGCACCAATGGCGATATATCAGTTGGAAACATACTGGCATATGCAATAATTATTAACGCAACAGGTAGCGCGAATAAACCTAAAACCTGCAAGTCATAAATAAAGTAAATAATGATAAAGGCAAGTACCAGCGACATTCCGAAAAAGGTCATAAACTCAAATAAATTACTAACAGGTACATGGCCACTAGCTATCCATCTGGTCACAAAGTATGTGAGTTGGGATAAAAAACCAATAATAGTAATAGTGATCCCTATTTTACCGGCATTGCCTTTCTTTGAGCTTGTACGCTTGTCTTTTATAGTAGCAGCAAAAAAAATGGTTGCTATTAAGTACAGTACAAAAGTTATATATAACATCGTACTGCTAATCGTAGTTAAATCTCCCATGTATATCCTCCTAATATAAACATTGGTTATTCATCAAGTTCCTGCTGATCCTCAACCATATCAACTTGTGTACCAGCAATCACTTTTTCAATGTCTTTTTTGACACCAAACCAGTTTTTATTTGTATGTGCAGCCATTAATAAACCACCATTTGATGGCTGGATCCAAATTCTTCTATGCTGCCAGTACATCCCCTGTATTACACCGATCATGAAGATCAACGCACCTAACCCAAAGAAAGGTAATGAGTAGTCACGTTTTACAGCTAAACCACTAACATCATGCATTTCAAAGTCGGTAATCCCTAACTTATAATCATTCTCTCCGGTAGCATCAATATTTTTACCAATGCCTAAGAAGCTAACCTCTGCTTCTTCACTATCTGGGGGATATACTAACAGAACAAATGCAGGATTTCTTGGAAAGTTAGTTTTCGAAGCAGGGATATTATTATCGTCTAAATAATAGTCAGGATAATATTTACTTATCTCCACTTTAAACCCATTATCTAACTCGTATTCCGGTTTAGGCGAATTCAAATCAATTGTAAACGAACCAAGCGCATTTTCTTCTGCATCATCAACTTCATGCAATTTAAATGTCATGTTGGTAAATTCATTTAATTGATAGCCAGATTGATAAATGGAATAACCATCAAATTGAATCGGTTGGTTCATACGAATACTATCTTCAATAAATTTTGTTAGTTCAGGATCTGCCCCTGGAACGGATGACTCCTCTGCTTTATATATAATAGCATTCGTTTGAAAATTACTCGGGATCTCTCCACCCTCTTTAACGATTGCTTCACGGAATTTATCATCATTTTCATCATATGTTTCAATTATGAAATCCTTATTTTCTATATAATACTCTCCGTCTGTTCCAGGAATCACTAATTGTTGTCCTTCTCTTACCCAGACGTATTCATTGGTATAAAAAAGCGGGGTTAAGCGCAGAATCGCTGCAAGTAAAATAATAATTAAACCAATATGATTAACATATGGACCCCATCTGGAAAAACGGCCTTTTTCAGCAAGAATATGACCATTCTCTTCTTGAAGTCTATACTTTTGATTTTTCAACTGATGTTTAATTAATTGTATCTCATCATCTGTAACAGCATTCGTTTCACTGAACAACCGTTGTCTTCTCAAAAAAGTTTCATGACGCTTGGCTTTTTGCTTTTTCAACGCTTTATATAGTGGTACAAAACGATCTAAACTACATATAACTAAAGAAATACCGATCAAAGCGATTAACACCATATACCACCAAGAGCTATATAAATTGTGAAACCCAAGCTGATAAAAAATTAATCCGAAAATACCATATTGTGCCTCGTAAAAAATTGCTGGATCACGCGAAGGCGCATCAGCAGGTATGTACATTTCTTGAGGGAATATAGATCCAATTGCTGAAGCAATCAATGCAAGAACAATCAGCCATACCCCTACTTTAACAGATGAAAAAAAACTCCAAATTTTATCGATTATGGATTTATTATACGTTTGGGACCTTCTCGCAGTACCGTCATACCGCATATTTAACAGCTTTTTTTTATCATTTCCGTCAATATGCTGATTTCCTTCAATTGGTTTGCCACATGATTCACAGAGCACTGTCCCTTCAGGGTTAACATGCCCGCATTCACATTTTATTTTATTCATTTAAATCCCTCGCAATAAGTTAAAATGATATTAGCTTCTCGGCTTAATATCCTGTAAATAACCTTCCAATCTGTCTAACGTTAAAGCACCTTCCACAACTTCAACTATTTCACCTTCAGGGTTAATAAATAATGTGCTTGGAATAGGGCCTATTTTATACAGATCTTTTACTTCACCTGATTTATCAAACGGAACAGGAAATGTAAGGCCATATTCATCGATGAAACGTTTAACAACCAACTGAGTAGCATCGAGACTTACAGCTACAATCTCAACCCCTTGTTCTTTATATTTCGGATATAGCTTCTGCATGTAAGGCATTTCATCTTTACAAGGCTCACACCATGTGCCCCAAAAGTTTAACATGACTCCCTTTCCTTTTAAGTCACTAAGTTGAATTGTTTCTTGCTCATTATTTTCATTGATCTGTTGTAACTGAAAATCTGGTGCTTTGTCGCCTGCTTTATAAATAGCATTATCTTTCTGAAAATGGGAAACTAGTGCAAATATAACTGCACCAACCAAAATTGCTAGTATAATGGAACGAAAAATTAGGCGATTTCGTTTCTTTGCTTTCTTATTTTCTCTAATTTTGTCTAAGCTCAAGCCCATCACTCCCTCACCTATTATATCATCTATGCTTACTTCTAATTTTGACTATTGTTTAACAATTTTCTAATGCAAGATTTCTCATTTGTTTTACTTCTTTGGGAGTAAGTGGCCGATATTTCCCCGGTTGCAGGCCTTCCAGTGTTAACATACCATACTTCTCTCTTTTAAGCTTAATAACAGGATAGCCAAGCTTGTCCATCATTCTACGTACATGTTTATTTTTTCCTTCCTGCAAGGTCAATTCAATAATACTAGTATTTTTATTTTTGTCTGTTGAAAGGATGTCATACCGAACAGCCTTCAATAATTCCCCTTCGTCGCGAACACCTTTTCGCAGTAATCCTAATTCTTTTTTTGTTGGGAGACCTTTAACCTTTGTTACATACACTTTTTCCATTTGATATTTAGGATGCATTAGCAAATTAGCGAACTCTCCATCATTTGTAAGAAGAAGAAGTCCAGACGTATCATAATCTAATCTGCCCACAGGAAAAACTCTCTCTGGTATATCTCCAAGTAAATCTGTTACTACTTTCCTCCCTTTTTCATCCTTCACGCTAGAAATAACCCCTCTAGGTTTGTAAAGCATATAATAAACAGGCTCTTCTTTTTCTAAAGGAACACCATCAATTTCTATTCGGTCTCCTTGGGATACCTTTGTACCCAACTCCATAATTATTTTTCCATTTACTTTAACTTTTCCATCTATAATAAGTTGTTCCGCTTTTCTTCTGGAAGTAACTCCACTTTGTGCTATTACCTTCTGAAGTCTTTCTAAAGAGTTTGTCATCTTCTTATCACCATTTCCACAAAATTTTCTTACACAATAATAGCGTTAACTTTATGTTAACGCTACTAAGTCATTCATTATCCAAACACTAGTTTTACTACAATCACTGATGCTATTATACCAAGAAGATCTGCCAATAGTCCAACTTTTAAAGCGTACCCCATTTTTCGAATACCGACAGCTCCAAAGTATACTGTTAAAATGTATAATGTCGTATCCGTACTTCCTTGCATCGTGGAAGCAAGTCTGCCAATAAATGAATCAGGACCATGCGTGCTAATTAGCTCTGTAGTCATTCCCAAAGCAGCTGTCCCTGATATAGGTCTGACAATTGCCAAGGGAATAATATCAGGTGGAACGCCCATATAGGAGAGAACTGGTGCTAGTAAGCCAATAAAGGCTTCCAATACCCCGGAGCTTCTTAAAATTGAAATAGAGACAATCATACCTACTAAAAAAGGAAGTAAGGAAAATGCCATCTTGACACCATCCTTTCCTCCTTCTACAAATGATTCATAAGCTGGAACCCTTTTCAGCGTAGCGGTTAACAAAACCAGAAGTAAAAAGCACGGTATAAGCCATGTGCTTATAGAGGTTATTATCTGCATCATTTATCCTCCTGCGTTTAATATAAACTATTTTCACTATTTTAAATGATAATTAAAAAAACACAGCCTAAAGCAAGGTTATTTTTTGTTTTCTCTATAGGCGAAAAAACGATCAATTAGTATAGCTCCCGTGGAAGAGATGACGGTGGCAATTATTGTTGTACCAACTATTTCTGTTGGTGATACAGAATCATATTGCATTCGTATAGCTATGACAGTTGTTGGTATTATGGTGAGACTTGATGTGTTTAATGCTAGAAATGTTGTCATTGAACGGGAGGCAGTTTCGCTACCGCTTAGTTGCTTCATTTGTTCCATCGCTTTTATACCCAAGGGTGTCGCTGCATTTCCTAACCCAAACATATTTGCAGTAAAGTTACTTAAAATATACCCCATCGCAGGATGATCCTTTGGGATTTCCGGAAATAAACGAGTTACGAATGGGCGAAATATTTTAGCCAAGAATTTTAGTATCCCAGCTTCCTCTGCTACTTTCATAATCCCGAGCCAAAACACAAGGACACTAATGAGCCCAATCGATAGTGTTACTGCCTCCTGAGCACTTTCAAATAGGGCTTTATTAACCTCTTCCATTGTTCCATTAAACATTGCATAAACAATGCCTATTATCGCCATAAAAGCCCAAATTATATTTACCATAACGAATTCATACCCATAACTTTTTCTATCATGAGTTTTAGATCTGCGGCTAATTCCCTACGATTAGGATTTTTATATACAGCAGCTTGCAGTATAGGTTGGTTATTAAGGTAAAATACCGACTTACCTATAGGTTGATTAGGTGATTGTTTGGCTTTAGCAAGCAACACGTTTTTCTGGACTACCTCGTTGGTTTCATCTTCAGTAAGTGGGTATTCTAAATCATCCCGTATATAACCTGAAGATAGATCATTTATGTCATCAAGCTTATATAATTTTTCTCCTTTTTTTTCTAATGTCTTCATTTTGTAATTTTTAAAGCCCCATTCGAATAATTGAATATGATCATTCCAATCGTCTGGAGCATCTAAAGTAACGGCAATTAACTCCAACCCATCTTTTTCAGCAGTTGTGACAAGTGTTCTGCCCGTTTTTTTGGTATACCCTGTTTTGCCCCCTGTACAATATTCGTAATACTGTGTAAGTAACTTATTTTTATTACGCCAGCTGTAGGTTCTCGAATCAGATAAGTAAGTCTCTTCTCCACTAATTGCTCTAAATTTTTTATTCCCCATAGCATATTTTGTAAGTAATGCCATATCGTAGGCTGAAGAATAATGCTCTTTTGCATCGAGACCGTGTGGATTCATAAAATTAGAGTCATTCATCCCTAACCATTTAGCCTTCTCATTCATCAAAAAAGTAAATCCTTCCTCACTACCACCTACGTACTCACTAATGGCCACCGCTGCATCGTTACCAGAGCGAAGCATCAAGCCATATAAAAGGTCTTCCAAAGTCATTTTTTCCCCTTGCTCTAAATAAATTGACGACCCTTCTGTATAGACTGCTTTACGGCTTGCAGTTACTTTCTTGTCCAATTTTCCAGATTCAATTGCTATAATTGCAGTCATTATTTTTGTAATACTAGCAATGGATTGTCTTTCGTATGCATTCTTTTCAAACAAAACTCTTCCTGTAGAAGCTTCCATTAATATAGCATTATTAGCTGATACTGCAGGCGATGCTTGTCCAACCGTAGGGAAGGCAATAATAGACAGAATAATAATCGTAAGTATGATATATCGCATAATAGTTCTCCTCCACTGTAATAGTGTCTTTATATATTATGCTTGTATCTATCCAGTATGATTAGTTTTTTATTCTGAGCTCGCCCAATATATGAAGATACTTTTTACTAGTCACTGATTACTAAAACTTAGTGAATAGTCTAGCAAAAAACAAAAAAAGTTGATGTTAAGTCAACTTTTCAGATAATGAATTATAACTAGTTATGTACTTTGCTTGTATGAAGTTACGCTCACAAGTAATTATAGTTCTAACAACCATAATCACTTATCAGCATAGGTCTGGGCTTTTATTTCATTCACTTAACTTTTCATTAAATTGTTTAAAGAAAAGATCTGCATCCTCTTCTACATTGACTGAGTCTGAGGCCTCTGGAAGTGGGGGTAGATCTTCTAAAGAAGTTAATCCAAAGAATGTTAAAAACTCTTTGGTTGTTGCAAAAAGCACTGGTCGACCAATCCCTTCTCTCCTCCCTACCTCCTCAATTAACATACGAGCAATCAATGTTTGTACTGGACGATCACTTTTAACCCCTCTTATATCCTCAATCTCTGTTCTCGTAATCGGTTGCCGATATGCAATGATGGCAAGTGTTTCCAAAGCTGCCTGAGAAAGTTTCGTAAGCATTGGAGTTTCCAGCATCTTTTTGTAATAAGAGCTATGCTCTGGTTTAGTTGTCATATAGTACTGGTGATTTGATTTCAAAATAGATACTCCTCTATGTTCACTTTCGTAATCAAAACGCAATTCTTCCAATAAGTGAACAACATAATCCTCTGACACCTCCAATATTCTTGAAATTTGCTTGCATGTAATTCCTTCGTCCCCACTTGCGAAAAGGAGACCTTCTAATATAGCTTTGTGTTCCGTTGTTTCCACGTTTATTCCTCCATATGATAAACATATAAAGCTTCAAAATGTTTCTCTTGATCACAATAAATTTTATTATCTTTCATTAGTTCCAGTAATGCCATAAAGGTAACTACAATCGCGCTTTTTGATGGAACGTTAAATAATTCATAAAATAACAGGCCCTTTTTAGATCTGCTGACTTGTTTAAATATCTCGTCCATTCGCTTTTCTATCGATATTTCGGCCTTACTTATTCTAGTCTCAAGTGGTTCTTTCCACTTCTTTCTTTCCATCATTTTTCCAAGGGCGTGCAACATATCATACACAGAAATACTTCCTCTAGTCAAGGTTGGTGGTTCATTTAATAAATCTTCAAATGAAGATGGCGGTCGTGTGTGTACCTGATTTAATTCTTCTTCCCTCTCTCTCAGTTTTTCTGCAGCCTCTTTGTACTTTCTATACTCTATAAGTCGCTCCATAAGTTCAGCCCTTGGGTCTTCCATATACTCATCGGTTTCTTCTATTATTTCAGGCTTTGGCAAGAGCATTTCGCTTTTAATAGCCACCAATGTTGCAGCCATTACCAAGTATTCACTTGCAACGTTCAATTCAAGTCGTTGCATTGTATGTATATAGTTCATATATTGTTCAGTGATAACTGCAACTGGAATATCATATATATCTATCTCATATTGGTTAATTAAATGTAACAGTAAATCAAGTGGCCCCTCGAACTTATCGAGTTTCACCTCATAAGCCTGATTCATATAAGAAAACATCCTTTCTAATTTTTTATTGCACGAGTTGGCATAAACGCCTATACAAACAACAGGGTACCTACATAATTTACTAATGTAAGATAAATAGTAACACAAATTATTTGTCTTAAGAAGAAAAAGGAGGAATACTATTATGAGTAATAGTTATGGATATGGCGGCGGTTTTGCGCTAATTGTGGTTCTATTTATTCTGTTAATTATCGTTGGGGCAGCTTGGTTCTAAAACCATACTGAATAACAATTGCGTAAAATAAAAATAAAAAGCCAGCCCTTCATATAGGAGGGCTGGCTTTTATTTGCTTAGTTGTTAACTATAAAATCTAACCTTTGAATTATTTATATTACTGGATTAGCCATGTCCAGCTCCAGCATTTTATTTAATCATTCTGGTCATCTAATTCGTCACATTTTGTATAGAACTGTTGTACTTCTTCGCTTGCACATACAGCATATTTCTCTTGATATAGATTATTCACTTCAGTAACCATTTTTCTACCTATTCCATGATTTCGGTGAGATGGATTGACAGATACGTGTTGAATAACAGCATTAATATCATCTTCAATCTTTAAACCTACAGCACCCAATATATCATCTTCTTCTTTCCATAAAAAAAGATGCCAATCTGGATTTGTTTCATATTCTTTTATCGTCTGCTGTAATTTTTTCACGTCTTTTTTTTCCTCAGGCATAAAAGATAATAAACCCATGGCAATTTTTTCTAAGTTCTTCTTATAGCGAATTAACATAGATACCCCTCATTAACAAAATAACTTAAATAACAGGTTATCCTGTTGTTTATTAAAATTATACTAACATATGAATAAGTAAAATTGATTCGTATCTTTTTGCTTGTTATTATATATATTTATACATTATTATTATAATTTGTCAACTATTGCATAGATATTATTACTAAGGATGAACAAAAACACATAAAATAATACCTTTTCCAACTATATGTATGTCTAAAATCTTTTGCTAATCTCCTTAAAGATGGTATAACCATCCGTTTGCTTCTCCTTTATCTTAAAAGGAATTAAATTTACAACTGCAAGCCAAATATTAAATAAAAGAAATAGAGAAATATAATCATTCGGTATCCAATCATAAAGTAAATAAAAAACAAATGCTACAATAGCGTTCATAATTGGACCCGCTAAGCTGATCCATATAACCTCTCTTAATTTATATGGATGTTCCTTTTCGTGCTCAACCACACCGCCTAAAAAGTAAAGGCTATAGATGGAGAGCTGAAAACTTTTCTGCGAAAGACCCCACAGTTTTTTTCCAGCTCCGATTGAAACTTCCACCTTTTGTGCTTTTAACACGATAGCCATCAACGCATGACCAAGTTCATGTATTACAATACTAACTGGTGCTGCAATTAATATCAGATAAAATAGTAAAGGTATACTCATTCCATTTTATCCTCATGCATACTACTCAGAAAAAACTTTCATTTCTTTCATTTGGTCCCCATTCTTCATTGCTTTGGCATGCTCAATACCTGAAGTTACTTTACCAAATACAGTGTGAACACCATTGAGATGTGGCTGAGCTTCATGCACAATAAAGAATTGGCAGCTACCTGTATCTTTACCTGCATGGGCCATAGATAAGGAACCTTCTACATGCTTATGTGGATTTCCTTCTGTTTCACATTTTATCGTGTACCCAGCAGAGCCAGTCCCATTTCCAACCGGACAACCACCCTGGCTAACAAATCCATCAATTACTCTATGGAAAGTTAATCCATCATAAAAGTTATCGTTAGCAAGTTTTTCAAAGTTCGCAACTGTGTTTGGTGCTTCATTTGGATATAATTCAAATTCAATTTTGTTACCATTTTCCATTAAGATATAACCATGTTTAGACATAGGTCACAACCCCTTTACTATTTATCAACCAGTGTTATTTTACCACTTAATTTATTTTATGAAAAGAATTGCTTACATTAAACGTAATGTAAATCGTTTTTTGTAACATCTGTATAGCTTTCTCGACGTACAACTAATTTTTCAATTCCATCCTCTACAAACACTACCGCTGCCTTTGGCAAACGATTATAATGATTAGCCATGGAATAGCCGTAAGCACCTGTAGAAAATACGGCAAGCACGTCACCATTATTAACTTCTGGAACAGGCAAGTCCCAGATTAGCATATCACCGGATTCACAACATTTACCAGCAACGGAGACGTCCTTCACAGGAGGATGTGAAGCTTTATTCGCAATAACTCCTTCATATTTAGCCTGGTACAACGCTGGACGCAGATTATCCGTCATTCCGCCGTTAATTGATATATAATCTCTCATACCCGGAATATTCTTCTGAGATCCTATTGTATACAGGGTGATTCCTGCATTTCCTACTATAGCTCTTCCGGGCTCAAGCCAAATTTCAGGCACAGGTATTCCCATTCTAGTGGAGTGTTCACGGACCGCTTTGACTAATTCCTCTACATAGAATTCATAAGGAATAGGGTGATCGTTTTTCGTATATCTAATACCAAAGCCGCCCCCCAAATTCAATACTTCTGGGGTATAACCATGTTTTTCTTTCCAAGTATTTAACTCCTGAAATAAAAGCTCTACAGCAATTAAAAAGCGATCAGTTTCAAAAATTTGTGACCCGATATGGCAATGCAATCCCCTAAAATGGATCCTAGGGTGTTCATGTAATAAACAGAAGGCTTTTTCAGCTTGTCCATTATTTAAATTAAAGCCAAATTTGGAATCCTCATTTCCAGTCATAATATATTGATGTGTTTTTGATTCAATACCCGGTGTTACCCGAAGAAGTACATCCATTCGTTTATCATGCTTTTCGAGTAATGTTTCCAGTAATTGGATTTCATTAAAATTATCTATAACAATACAACCAATGCTATTTTCAATAGCCATTGTAAGTTCTTCTTCACTTTTATTATTGCCATGCATATGGATTTTTTCTGTAGGGAAATCAGCCTGAATTGCAGTATATAATTCACCTTCCGAGACAACATCCAAGCATAGGTTTTCCTGTTTTATTACTTGAAGCATCGCAATAGATGAAAAAGCTTTGCTCGCATATGCTACTTTAGCGTTTACATTCATGTTTTTAAATGTTTGAACAAAAGCTCTGCAATTGTCACGGATTAATTTAACATCATAGACATATAAAGGTGTTCCATATTTTTGTGCTAAATAAGTAGTATCTATTCCACCAACTTCTAAATGACCTAGTTCATTTACTTTAAAGGGATGATTATCAATAATCATGCTTTAGTTCCTCCGTTCCCCAATACCTAAATATAATTACAAACTTTATCATAATAATGAAAAATTTAAAAGAGCTAACATTGGCTTTAGCTCTTTTTCACTGGTTGACTGTAGTTGTTTTTCGGATGCACAATACTTGGTCTGCTATTACTATAAGGTTTTGGGACCCGAAAAATAATTTGTAGCATAGCTTTTGGATTAAATGGAATAAACGGCCATAAATAAGGAGTTTTTATGGAGCGTAAATGGATTAAAAAGAGCAGGTGTGCCAATACACCGATAGTTAATCCGTATATCCCAAAAAAGCCGACAGCCAGTACTAACCCTAAGTTAATCAATTTATTTGCTACACTTAATTCATAACTTGGTGTAACATACGAACCTATTGCACTTACTGAAATATACAAAATTACTTCAGGACCAAACATCCCCACATCAATGGCAATTTGACCAATCAAAACAGCAGCTATCAAACCCATTGCTGTTGCTAGAGGTGTAGGAGTGTGAATTGCTGCCATTCGAAGAAATTCCAATCCGATTATGCCTAATATGATTTGATAAGTGATAGGGATATTCCCCTCTTCATTAGGTCCGATGAAAGCTAGTTCTTTCGGTAAAAAAGTAGGTTCAATCACAAATAACAACCAGAGGGGCAAAAGATATAAAGAGACTATAACAGCAATAAACCGAATGAGGCGAATAAAGGTTCCTGTAAGAGGTGCTTCTCTATACTCCTCTGCGTGCTGCATATGGTGAAAAAAAGTGGTTGGCAAAATAATGGCACTTGGAGAGGTATCTACAAAAATAATTACATGTCCTTCTAACAAATGCGTAGCCGCTACGTCTGGTCTTTCTGTATACCTCACCAAAGGGTAAGGACTCCATTTTCTATCAATAATAAATTCTTCCAATGTTTTGTCGGCCATGGTGATCCCGTCAACTTCAATTTTTTCAATTTTACTTTTTATAGCCTTTATTAATCCTTCATCAGCTACGTCTTGTAAATAAGTAATACATACATCTGTCTTGGAACGTTCTCCTACTTTCAACATCTCATTACGTAACCGAGCGTCCCGAATTCTTCTTCTCGTAAGGGCTGTGCTTTCTACAATATTTTCCGTATATCCATCACGAGATCCACGAATTACTCTTTCTGTATCCGGTTCTTCTGGGGTTCTCCCAGGATAATTACGTACATCAATGACAAAGGCGTACTTCTCACCATCAACAAAAACGATAATTAACCCTGAGAGCAAATTATCTACAACTTCATCCATCGTTTCTACTTCTACTACCTGTTGATGCACTAAACGATTATTGATAATTTCTTTTAACTTCTTTGAATTAGCTTCATTATCGTTTATTTGAATAAGCGTTTCTAGAATTTCCTGGATAATTAAGGAATCACATAAACCTGTCACATAATATAACTGAACCTTTTTCCTTAACAGGGTTATTTCACGGAATCCCAAATCAAAAGAGACATCCAACCCAATTCTTTTTTTCATATATGTTTGGTTATCCGTTATATTAGATGAGACCGCTATTTTATTATCTCGGCGTTTCATTACCTTCACCCCTAAACCTCATAGTTATTTAACAAAATACAGCCATTGAAATAATGAGCCAGCAATCTTACCAAACACAAAAGCCATCAAAAGGAATAATATATAATCTTCCATTCCAATCCTTTTTGATAACACTGGGAACACATTCAAAACTTCAGTCAAAGCCGCAGCAAGCATGCCATTGAAAATGCCATGGAGTAAACCCCAAATAACTAGCATGATGGTTGGCTGCTCCCAACTAATATTAGCAAAAGAAATAAATGTCCCAAAAATCGAAGCAATCAGTACACATGCACCGTATACCTTTACTAATTTTTTACTTTTTGTCAGTTGTACCATTCGTGGAATAACCCCAAGAACAGTCAGAAATGCCACAAAGCCAGCTCCGACCGCTATCCCCCCAGAAAAGCCAATGAGTGCCTGAAAAAAATTAGCGATTATTTCTTTCATCATCCAACATGTTTTCGTTTTGAATTAGGTAATTATCTAAATCTTGTTGGTAATTATTAATCTCAATTTCCAGGGGGCTTGGTTCCTCATTAAACTTTTTGCTAAACCAATGATTAAAGAACAGTAACATGCCTATACCGAGTCCAATTGAGTATGGAACCTGAATCCATAAAGGATACTCACTTTCTTTACCTGTAAGTAAAAAGTGGAGCTTTTGCTGAACTTCCTGCATGCTGACATCATAATGAAAATTCATGATGGTCATTGCTGTACCTATAAATAAAACCAGCCAAACCATTGCTACCAGAAGAAAGGATAATGTTTTTTTCCTTTCATGGATCCGTATAATACATTGAGCTGGACCTATCACTTGCATTTCCAACTTAGGGAATTTTTGATTTAGATAATCAATAATTAAAAAACTGTCAATTACTACAATATTTTTATCCTTTTTTGTTATGTGATAAATAATGATATTATCTAGTTCTTCTTTGTAAGAAGAATCTGTTGAGATATGTGCTATATTTTTCAAGGTAACTTCCTTATATTTTGGTGGTAGTTCAACACTTTTTTTCATTCTAAGATAAACAATAGACACAGGATCTCTCCTCTAAATGATAATCTATCTGTATTGTTTACCAAAAAAGGAATTATTATTAGGTTCTATTGCAATTATTGGCGATGCAAACGTTATCTCACACAATCATCGTAAGAGGGCATTCCGAACTAAAGTAGACTTATTTCTCTGTTAATGCAAAAAGACTAAATAACACCGCTACGGAAAAATACTGCGCTTTTCGGGGCGGCTGAAGGCATGCCGGTTGCAAAGAAGACACTGCGAGGTAACGATCAGATGCTGCACTTGTACCCGAAGCTGTGCCCCTAACTCAACCCTGCTACAAGTTGAATATTTTCACACTTCCGACACAAGAGCGAAGTGTATTATCCGAAACGGCCATTTACTGTACTAACCAGTTATTTCGGAGTTTATCTATTTTGCGAATCATTGGATAACCCAAATATATATTACAACCTAGTATTAGAGTGGTTTGAAGTACTACATAAATAAGGCAGTAATGGTATAAATACTTTGTGTCACGCAAAAAGACCACCATCAGTATGGTGGTCTTCTTTATTATGTACCGTCTATGTTGACTTTCATATCCTGCAGGATCTTTTTCTCGAGCCTGGAAACTTGGACCTGTGATATCCCCAGTCTTTGGGCAACTTCAGACTGTGTTTGGTCTTTATAGTACCTTAAATAGACAATCAATCTTTCTCGCTCATTTAAACCTCTAATTGCCTCCTGCAGGGTGATTTTTTCAAACCAGTGGGAGTCTTGCTCGGCAATTTGGTCAAGTAAGGTGATAGGGTCCCCGTCATTCTCGTAAACTGTTTCATGAATGGAATGCGGTGACTTTGAAGCCTCCTGTGCATGTACTACCTCTTCAGAAGATATTTCCAGAGCATTTGCTATCTCATTAACAGTAGGAGACCTTCCGAGCTCTTTAGTCAATTCATCTTTTTTCCTTCTAATTTTGTTTCCCATTTCTTTTAAAGAGCGACTAACTTTTAAACTGCCATCATCTCTGATAAATCGTTGGATTTCCCCAATAATCATAGGTACCGCATATGTTGAAAATCGAACATCGTAGGACAAATCAAATTTATCAATTGATTTTATTAAACCAATACTTCCAATTTGAAAAAGATCTTCTTGTTCATAGCCCCTATTCATGAAACGCTGAACAACTGACCAGACAAGACGAACATTTTTTTCTACCAACAAGTCCCTTGCACCCATATCTCCTTGTTGACTTCTGTAAATATATTCTTTTACCTGTTCATCAGTTAGTGTTTTGTTTTCTTTTTTAACGTTTACATTCATAGGCATCCCTACTTACAAACAGTCTTACTGTTTATTAGTTGTTTTGTCATGTGAACGGTTGTTCCTTCACCTGGATTGGAAATAACCTCAACAGTATCCATGAAATTTTCAATGATTGTAAATCCCATTCCAGACCTTTCCAAATCAGGCTTTGAAGTATATAGAGGTTGTCTTGCTTCATCCACGTCTCCTATGCCCACACCGTTATCCTTAATAACTAGTTCTATCTCACCTTCGTGAATGATGCATTTAATGAAAACACGATGATTGGGTTCATTATTGTAACCATGAATTATAGAATTAGTTACAGCTTCAGAAACAACTGTTTTAATTTCCGTTAACTCATCCATGGTAGGATCCAGTTGGGATATAAAAGCACCAACAGTTACCCTTGCAAAAGATTCGTTCTCACTTACACTTGAAAACTCTACTGCCATCTCATTATTCATGAAGCCACCCCCAACGTCTCTAAGGCAAATTGTTCAGTTTCTTCCAGTCTGATAATTTTAAATAACCCCGACATCTCAAATAATCTTCTTATTGGCGGAGAAATGGAACACACCACCATTTCCCCACCTAGTTGGAGTACTTCTTTATACCTGCCTAAGACAACTCCAAGGCCAGAACTATCCATAAAACTTATAGCTTCCAGATTTAAGATCACATGTTTTATCCCATGTTTATAAATTTCTTCTTTCCATTTATCACGAAGTTCTTCTGCTTCGTGATGATCTAACTCACCTGAGAGCCTAACAATCAATACTTCATCTTTCACTTGAAATTCTGCACCAAGACCCATCTTTTTTCCTCCTTACATAACTTCGTATAACTCTCTTTCTATATTTGTTGACTGAAATCCTGCCAAGTGACAAAAGAAGAAGTATTTCAATGAAATTAGAAGATATCAACTAGATTTCGCTAATTTTTGCAATGATCTTTTAAATAAGGTTAAGTAAGATGCCTTTTCTATATCTTTCTTAACTGTAAGTGGTGTCTTAGAGAGCGTTGTGTCTCCATCTTTTACATATAACATTCCTACTTTAGATCCTTTCTTTAAAGGCAAGGTTAATTCAGAGTCTAATTTTATGATGGTTTCGACATTATCTGTCCCTTCGCCTTTTCGGTGAACTGTACTTATGGACTCTGAGGTAATAATTTCAATATTTCTTTTTTCTGCCTTTAAAAGTCTTAATGAAGTTATTTGCTCACCTTTATCAAATATATGCTTTGTTTCATAATGATTAAAAGCATAATCCAACATACCCGATATAGTTGCATTCCTTTCTTTAATCGTCCCTGCACCCATCACAACTGCAATAACCCGCATGTCGTCTTTCTTGGCAGTAGCTGTTAAACAATATTTCGCTTCATTGGTATAACCTGTTTTCAAACCATCTACACCTGGGTAAAATTTTACAAGCTTATTCGTATTAACAAGCCAAAATTCATTTTCTTTTCCTTTTCTCAAGTAATCTTCATAAATGGAGGTATACTTTGTAATTTCTTCATATTTTAATAGTTCCTTCGCTATCATAGCCATATCATAGGCTGTGCTATAGTGATCTTCTGCTGGCAGACCAGTTGTATTTTGAAACCTTGTGTTTTCTAAACCTAATTTTTTTACCTTTTGGTTCATCTTTTTTACGAAAGCTTTTTCACTACCAGCAATTCTTTCTGCTAGAGCAACGCTTGCATCATTACCAGAAGCAACTGCGATACCTTTAAGCAAGTCTTTTACTGTCATTTCTTCGCCTGCCTCCAGGAAAATTTGAGAACCTCCCATCGAAGCAGCACGTTCACTTACTCTAACTTTTTCTTCATACTTTAAGTCACCTTGTTCCAATGCTTCCATAATTAGTAATAATGTCATAATTTTGGTCATACTCGCAGGGGGCAATTTCACGTGTGCCTCCTTATCGTAGAAAACCTGACCTGTATCTCTTTCCAACAAAATTGCAGATTTTGCATTTTCTGCAAGGTTAATTGAATTGGTCTGATCTCCTTCGCTTTCTTCCGCATATACTGTCATTCCAAATAAGCTATACACAATTACCATCATACTAGTTATGAGTAACTTTTTCTTCATCGTACTACCTCCAACTCATGTTATATAAATTTAGGATTCCCAGTAGTAAATATATTTATACTGCTTTATAAGTCGGTTTAACGATGTAAATATCCTCATTTAAATATTATGTGACGTAACAAATATTGTATTATAATACAAACAGAGACTGGCACTTACCTATATAAAGCAACCTTTAAAAAGAAGGTCTACAGAAAATGGTGGGTACAAATGTATCTTGTTCATTCATAGTTGAAGGAAACTGCGACGTAGTGAAAACTTATTTTCCAATTAATATAAAATAGCTAAATAACACCGCTACGGAAAAATACTGCGCTTTCCGGGGGCGGCTGATGAGCCTCCTCATGCTACGCATTCGGGGTCTCACCTATGCCTCATCTCCCCCAGGAGTCTCCGTATTTTCCCTTCGCTACTATTTACTATTATACCTAGGAAGAAAAAATGCGTCTGCATACCCCAGAATATGCTGTGTACGAATTGATTGGAATGGAAGGGGGCGACTCCTGCCGGAATAGCATGAGCTGAAGACCCTGCACGAAGCGTAGCGAAGGAAGCGGCTGAAGCCATGCCGGCGGAAAGCGTCCCCCTGCAGTGGAAATCAATGGGTCCATTCATCTCCTTAAAATGAGATAAACTACTACCAAGATACGTCGCAGTTTATCTATTTTCCGTATCATTGAATAACCGCAACATATATATTAGAATCTAAAAGGATGGGTAGCTCGATCCAAAAGAAAAATCCGAACTATGATTCAATATTAAAAAGAATCAGTTCGGATTTTTTATTACTAGAAGTATTTTTCGCAACCTTAATCTGTATAAACTTCGTAGATTAAGGTTGGTGCTTTGATTTCTGAAGAAGCTATGGTTATATTCTTATATAATAGTTGTTTTACGTCTTCAATGTCCTCTTTGTTGGAATGGATAGTTAGTAAGGTCTCTCCTTTTTCAACTGCATCTCCGATCTTTTTATGCAAAACAATACCAACACCTAGATCAATTTCAGATTCTTTGGTTGCCCTGCCTGCTCCTAGCATCATTGCTGCTGTACCTATTTCATTAGCTATAATTTCGGAAACAGTGCCCGCTTCTCTTGCAGGCAAATCTATCTTATATTCTGCTTGTGGCAAAAGTTCTGGATGATCGGCGACAGAATGATCTCCACCTTGAGATTCAAGGAATTGCTTGAACTTCTCAAATGCTTTGCCGTTTTGTAAATTTGCTTCTAATTTGTTTCTAGCCTCATCAAGAGTTTCCGCCTGTTTAGCTAGTACTACCATTTGACTTCCCAATGTTAAACATAATTCTGTCAAATCATCTGGTCCTTTTCCTTTTAAGGTGTCAATTGCTTCCTTCACTTCCAATGCATTTCCAATGGCATATCCTAAAGGTTGACTCATATCAGAAATAACAGCCATTGTGTTTCTTCCTACCTTATTTCCAATGGATACCATCGCCTTAGCCAATGACTGAGCATCTTCTAGTTCCTTCATGAAAGCACCAGAACCAGTTTTTACATCAAGCACAATCGCATCAGCCCCAGAAGCTATTTTTTTACTCATAATAGAACTTGCTATCAATGGAATGGAGCTAACTGTTGCCGTGACATCTCGTAAGCCATAAATTTTCTTGTCAGCTGGAGTTAAATTGCCTGACTGACCGATAACAGCTACTTTATTTCTGTTTACCAAATTTATAAATTCACCATTTGAGATCTCAACATGGAAACCAGGAACAGACTCCAGTTTATCAATCGTACCTCCTGTATGTCCTAAGCCACGTCCACTCATCTTAGCTACTGGTACACCAACAGAGGCCACCAAAGGTGCAAGTATTAAAGTAGTAGTATCTCCTACCCCGCCTGTAGAATGTTTATCTACTTTTACTCCGTTTATATCGGAAAGGTTAATTTGGTCTCCGGATTCAACCATAGCTAACGTTAAATTCGCCCTCTCTTCTTCCGTCATATCTTGAAAATAGATGGCCATTAAAAGTGCGCTAGTTTGGTAATCTGGAATATCTCCGTTCGTATAACCCTCAATAAAATAGTTAATTTCTTCAGAGGTTAGTTCCTTCCCATCTCTTTTTTTCTCAATAATGTCATACATTCTCATTTTTATCGCCCCTAATAGGTATTATGGTAAAGTACTAATTATCTTTTTAATAAACCTTAAAAAGTCATCACGGACTCGTTGAGTTGTTTCAATCACTTCATCATGCGTTAAAGGTTGATCGAGTATACCTGCTGCCATATTCGAAATACATGAAACACCTAACACACGTAATCCTGCATGTCCTGCTACTGTTACTTCAGGGACAGTAGACATACCTACTGCATCCCCACCCCATGAACGTAACATTCTAATTTCTGCAGGGGTCTCATATGTTGGACCAGTGTTACCTACATAAACGCCTTCTTGTACTTGCAAATCTAATTCTTCGGCACATTCTTTCGCTAAACGTATATAATCTCTGTCGTAAACCTGAGACATATCCGGGAAACGAGGTCCCAATTGCTCTTCATTTTTTCCAATTAAAGGGTTATCTCCCATGTTATTGATATGATCAGTAATTACCATTAGATCCCCAGGTTGGAACTTTTCGTTTATCCCCCCAGCTGCATTCGTAACAATAATAGATTCGATACCAAGTTGCTTCATTACTCTTACAGGGAATGTAACCTGCTGCATAGAGTAACCTTCATAGTAATGAAAACGTCCTTGCATAGCTAGTACGTCTTTACCTTTAAGTTTACCTATAACTAACTGGCCTTTATGTCCTTCCACAGTGGATACAGGAAAACCCGGAATATCTTCATATGGGATATCAATAGCTTCTTCAATTTCTTCAGCTAACACTCCTAGACCTGAACCAAGAATCAGCCCAATTTCAGGCGTAGTATCTAATTTCCCCGAAATATAAGCACTCGCTTCTTTAATTGATGATGGAATCATTAATCCTCTCCCCTTCCTAATTGGTTTAACAAGCTTTCACCGTATGATGGTAGCTTTACGCTAAAATTATCAGAGATTGTTGCACCAATATCAGCAAATGTTTTACTAATTGGCAATTCTTCCCCTTCTTCTATACCTGTATGATAAATAATTAAAGGAACATATTCACGCGTATGATCAGTGCCGTGATGAACTGGGTCATTACCATGGTCAGCAGTAATAATTAGTAAATCATCCTCTTGCAATCTTTCTAACACTTCAGGTAAGCGGGCATCAAACGCCTCGAGAGCTTGGCCATAACCTTCCGGGTCACGGCGATGCCCATATTTGGCATCAAAATCAACTAAGTTTAAAAAGCTGATTCCATTAAAGTCTTTTGACATTGTATCTACAAGTTTAGTCATTCCATCCTCATTATCAGTGGTTCGTATAGCCTCGGTAACACCTTCCCCGTCATAAATGTCGGATATTTTACCAAGTGCAATTACATCGTAGTTTTCATCCTTTAATTCATTCATTACAGTTCTTCCAAACGGTTTTAACGCATAGTCGTGACGATTAGCTGTCCGTTGGAATGAACCAGGATCACCAACAAACGGACGTGCGATTACACGGCCAACCATATATTTTTCATCAAGGGTTAATTCACGCGCCATTTCACATATACGATATTGTTCCTCAATAGGAACGACACCTTCGTGTGCGGCTATTTGCAGCACAGAATCGGCAGAAGTGTAAACAATTAAGGCCCCTGTTTCCATGTGCTCCTGGCCAAGTTCTTCAATAATTTCCGTACCGGAAGCAGGTTTATTTCCAATTATTTTCCGTCCGGATTTTTTTTCTAACTCTTGGATTAACTCATCAGGAAAACCATCAGGAAATGTGCGAAATGGTTGTTCTATATACAAACCCATGATTTCCCAATGACCTGTCATCGTATCCTTACCATTGGAAGCTTCTTGCATTTTTGTATAATAAGCCATTGGTCTTTCTGCCTTTTGGATTCCTTGAATTTCACGAATATTACTTAACCCGAGCTTACCCATATTGGGCATTTTAAGCCCTTTCATATGTGCCGCAATATGTCCTAATGTATCTGCACCTATATCGTTAAATTTGGCTGCATCTGGTGCTTCGCCAATCCCAACAGAATCCATAACAATTAAAAATACACGTTTAAAATTTTTCATATCTATAACCTCCCATAAATTGTATTCCCAATTTCCAGATATAATATGTCCAGTATTCTAAGTCTGCCAGACAAAACAAGAACTTGTAGGATGTCAGACAACTATATTGAAAAATTTATGCCCTAGGATGATAGGCTGTATAGATGTCTTTTAATCTAGTCTTAGTGACATGTGTATAAATTTGAGTAGTTGAGATGTCTACATGGCCCAGCATTTCCTGAACAACTCTTAGATCGGCTCCATTTTCTAATAAGTGTGTCGCAAAGGAATGCCGCAATGTATGTGGTGTAATTTTTTTTTGAATACCAGCCCGACTTGCGTTTGTTTTAAGTATCTTCCAAAAACCTTGTCTAGTTAGAGGCCTGCCATGCTGGTTCAAAAACAACACATTTCCATCCTTATTATTCCTTACTAGTACTGGTCTGCTATTTCGAAGGTAATCTTCAAGGGATTTTATGGCTATATCACCTAATGGGACAATCCTTTCTTTATTGCCCTTTCCAACACACTGAACAAAACCCATAGTTAAATGCAGGTCACTTACTTTTAGACTAATCATCTCGCTAACACGCAGACCTGTTGCGTATAATAACTCAAGCATTGCCTTATTCCTACGTTCCAATGGTTTTTCACCAGAAATTGACAGCAACGACTCTATGTCTTTCTCACTCAGCACATCCGGAAGTTTCCTCTCTTTTCTTGGTGATTCAATATGTAAACTTGCATCTTGCTGTACAAGTTGTTCCCGGATTAAAAACTGATGAAAGGCTCTTATTGATGATGTATACCTTGAGATACTGGCTGCTGATTTACCTGCATCCTTTAACATTTGAAGAAATGCAATAATATCATTGCGGTGAACTGTAGCCCAATCAGATTTTAACTCTATCTTTCCAAGATAGTTGATATATTGATTGAGATCACGTTTATATGAAATTAACGTATTGTCAGACAATCCTCTCTCAATTTGCAGATAATGAAGAAAATCTGAAACAGCATCCTTAAGCATAGTCTATTCTCCTAAACGAAAGAAAATATTCAAACGGTCAATAAACCGATCTTCTGTGTTTGATACCTTTACAGCTGGACCTTCAGGCGGATCATACCGATGAATTTGTTCATACTCGTCGTGCATATAACGTAACCCAAAATAAAATAAAAAAGTGCAGGCAGTAAAAATGATAAAAACTTTTAGTATCTCACCAATAATCTGTTTCATGTCATATCTCCTTATTCAGAATTTAAATCCTACTAAAAGATATGCCAGAAATGGATCATATTATACATATAACTAGTTATTCAGTACACTTTAAATGTAACCTTTTTCTAATGATTTGTAAATTATTATGAAGAAAAGGACTTTAAGAATTTGTATCTTGAAGCAAACCATATGTAAACCTAACTTTATGATATAAATAAAGAAACCTTTTTTCAGCGGAAAAAAGGTTAGTCTATGTTAAGATTTGATGGTTATCTTTTGGCATTGTTTGCACACTCCATGAAAAGTAAGCCTATGATCTTTCACCTGAAACTGCCAATCATTTTCTACGATTTTTTCTACGTCTTTTAATAAATCTTCCACTATTTCCTCAACTGAGCCACATTCTATACATACTAGATGGTGATGAAAATGTTCGGCACCTTCTTTTCGCAGATCATATCGAGAGACGCCATCACCGAAATTTATTTTATCCACGATTTTTAACTCAGATAATAATTCCAGTGTACGGTAAACTGTTGCCAACCCTATTTCAGGTGCCTTTTCTTTTACCAACAAAAAAATATCTTCAGCACTTAAATGGTCCTCTTCACGTTCCAGCAGCACTCTAACAGTTGCTTCTCTCTGTGGCGTAAGTTTATAACTCTGCGCGTGGAGCTGCTTCTTTATATTATCTATTCGATGTTCCATGGCAATTACCTCCCTCGTGTGCCCATCTTCATTATATGCACGAATGAAAAAAGTGTCAAAACAAAATACTACATTGTATTTATAATAATTATAATATAATAATTCATATTAGTAAAATGATTTTATTAGGAGCTCCATTGTTTCATTAGCCACATAAGCTTCCAGTAATGCAGCTACAAAAGAAAATACTAAAAGAAAAGCGAATGTTATTAAATATCTTCCAAAAGGTTGAAATACAGGTTGGGAAATTCTACGCGCAAATAGCTTATTTAACAATTTGAGCGAAAATATCATCGCCAAGCTGCCCGCAGTAATATAGATTGGAATAATTATAATATTTTGAGGTGCAATTGATAAAGCTGCTAATAAGAGCCCATCAAATCCCAGTTGGTTAACAATAAAGCCAATCGAAAATCCCACTACAAGCCCTTTAATAAACAGCAGCACCCAAACAATTGGTAACCCGATAACAGATAAACCCAATACAAATAATAAGAGTAAGTACTTACTGTGATATAAAAAACTGCTTTTTAATATATCTACATTTTTAATATTTTGTTGCCCAGTTATTTGGCCAAAAAAACGCTCTAAATAAAAAAACAATTCCTGCTTTTGAATGAAATTCATACTATTAACCAGGATAGCTCCGAAAACGATTCCGGTAAGAAACAAAATAATCATAAACAGATAAACAGTGGCATTTTCTTTGACATGATCTACTACCATGAGAGATTTATTTTTATACATCGGAATCCTCCATTCAATAAATACACCTATAGTAGAAATCTATGAAGAATTCCGAGGTAAAATACCAAGTTCTCTATCTTTTTCCTATCTTTTCATATTTTGGTTACTGTTTTGATTATAAAGTAACCATTTATATGGCAAAAAGACTCACATACTCTGATTTCTTGTATATTCAACTTTCGCGTCAGCAGTGATTATAAACTGTACCATATGCGCAGACTTGATTTCCACTCGGGATACTAGCACCACCTTTATCACACCATTCTCTAAAAGAAGACTTGCTCTAGCTGGTGTGAAAGGAAAATTGTGTTCTATAGTGCGGCTATTTTGATTTTATACTCCCGTATTTGCCTCCACCTCCTGCTTCTATTTCCAGCTTACCTTTGCGCATCTGAATAATATAGTGTGCAAGCTTTTCAGGAACTATTTTAACTAAATCTTCAAAAGAAACATGGTGAATAATATTCATTTCGGTTTCAAATTGCACTAACAGTTTTTCAAACGTCCTTTTTCCTAGAGCAGGCAGGTATTCTAAAGGTACTTGATATAAATAGGGCGGGCGTTCTCTTTTAGGATTATTTTCTTGTTTTAGTTCCTGAATTCGATCGAATACACCCTTAATAATTTTTTTAGAACCACAAACTGGGCACTCTGTGGTGTCCGGAGGTAATTTTGAAAAGCATTTGTTGCAAACTGTAGTGTGATATTTACCTAGTTGTGGGTTCATACCAAAATTTTTAGTAACTTTTCTTCCCTCTATTTGGTGTAATGCCCAAAAAAATTCTTTAAAGGACGGTTTGTCCATTTTAATTTCTTGATATTCCCTAGCTATTTTTGCTAGAGAGTGTGCATCCGAATTAGTTAGAAATGTATAAGCATGTAACTCTCTTATTTGATCAGCCATTTCCGTATCAGAACTTAAGCCCAACTCAACACCATCAATTAAATCTGGGTCAAGTACTTCCTCCAACGATCTTCTTACTCCTTTACCATATAGACTTTTAAATGGAGTAAATATATGTGCTGGGATAAAGATACCTTCTAGCTCCTTAACTTTATATTGTAATTCCTTAGCAGTTCCGTAATATCTTTGAGAGCTTAACGTAATGTTTTTCATTTTGGTGGACAGCCATTCAGAAAAACGACCAATCTTCTCCAAGGTAGGAAGAAAACAGAGAACATGTATTGGGCCTAAACAATTATCATCATAAACCTCTATTTCTGAACCAAGTAATAAAGTGACTTCTTCAAATTGGATACCACCATCACTCAGTTCATATGCTTTACCTTCATTTATTAAGTTTTTAATTTCCTGTTGTACAGCCGGTGCATGGCTATCAATTACACCAACCATGTCAATCCCCTTATTCCGGCTGGATTCTTTTAATATATTTGTAAGTGTGAGACTTTTGGATCCTGTTATCTTTACCGGCTTTCCATATATATCTCTACCTACGTGAATATGCATATCTGCAAAATAAGTTGTAAGCATTAAAATCTCCCCAACGCATGCAAATATAAAATAGCATAATTTGTTTTGGCATCATGGATACGCTCTTCTTCTACATACTTCTTTGCTTCATCCAAGCTAAGCTCAAGTATTTCCACAAATTCATCTTCATCTCCTGCTGGAGGGTTTTCTATCTTTTTTATTTCATCAGTGATATAGATATACATTAATTCATCTGCAAAACCGGGCGAAGTATAAAATGATGCAACAAGGGAAAGATTATTTGTTGTATATCCTGTTTCTTCCTCCAATTCACGAATGGCAGTGACCTCTGGTTTTTCTCCTTTTTCAAGTTTTCCTGCCGGAAGCTCAATGAGTGATTTTTCCAATGGTTTACGATACTGCTCCACAAAGACTATCTTATTTTCATCGGTAATAGCAATAACTGCTACAGCTCCTGGGTGATTAATAATTTCCCTTTTTGCAGTTTTTCCATTAGGTAAAGTAACGTCATCTACCTTCAAGTGAACAACCTTTCCATCATATATTATCTTGGACCCTATCGTGTTTTCTTCAAATTTATTCATTTCAATCATCCTTTTTATATCTCTTTATTTTATTCTAGCATACTTATATATACCCAATTATAAATAGTTGTATTTCTTTATATTAATTCCTACAATAATATTAGGATTGGAGGTATGTAATGTGCAAAAAAATCGATTAGGCAAATCCGAATTAAATGTATCAGAACTAACTCTCGGTTGTATGTCACTCGGTCAAGAACAAAAGCAGGCAAAATATATTATTGATTTCGCATTAGATCATGGTATTAACCACTTAGATACTGCCGACTTATATGATTTTGGAAAAAATGAAGAAGTAGTAGGTAAAGCCATTAAAGGAAAACGTGACCAAATCGTTCTAACATCAAAAGTAGGTAACCATTTTAATAAGGAAGAAGGGAATTGGTATTGGGACCCTTCAGAAAAGCATATTACTGAAGGATTGAAAGATAGTCTTAAGCGACTGCAAACAGACTATATTGATTTTTATATGCTCCATGGAGGTACAATTGAGGACCCAATTGATGAAACTATCGAAGCCTTTGAGAATTTAAAAAGAGAAGGGTTGATTAGAGCCTATGGTATATCATCTATCCGCCCTAATGTTATAAAGGAGTATGTAAAACGTTCCAATATAGATGCTGTAATGATGCAGTACAACATTCTCGACCGAAGACCAGAAGAAGAAATACTCGACTTACTCCACTCCAATAATATTAGTGTTTTGGCAAGAGGCCCACTTGCAAAGGGGATGTTAAGTAATCATGCAGCTAAAGTGATTTCTCGAAAAGGCAGAGAAGGCTTTCTGGATTATAGCTTTGAAGAACTTACAAATATAAATCATGATCTGGCTACACTTAGTAATGAAACCTTCTCTTTAAACGAATTGGCATTAAAATACACACTAAAACACCCAGCCATCGCAAGTGCAGTATTTGGTGCAAGCTCCGTTGAGCAGGTTGAAGAAAATATTGTGAACTACCGTCCAGATCCATTATCAGATGAATTATACTCGAAGATTAAGAATATAAGTAAGCCAATCGTTTATTCTGCTCATAGATAAAGCGGCAAAGGGGGGTCTCCCCCTTCATTGCTTATCCATTAAGAACTCGTCTATCCGGCAAAAAAGGATTTAATATACCCTCGGGACTTGTTAACCGAAACATTCCGTTCACCACAGTCAATTTCATCTTATCAGAAAAAAATGTCGCTTGTTGCTCTTCCATTACAGTCTTATATTCCTCATTTTCTATCTCGATGTAATTATTAGGGAGACGATTAATAAAGCGGATCATTGGGATCCCATTAACGCCGCAGCCACAACCTTCCGTATCATACCATAACAATAAATACGGAGCGTTCATTTTATTTATTTCTTTAAGTTTTTTCTTAGCTACTGGACTAATTTCTAGTTTCACCCTCTTGGTCCCTCCCAGCACTTCATTTTTTTACTTTTTATTAAACTGCCTCTTTAAAAGTCTTTCCATAAGACCAGGAAATATATGATATAGTCTGCTACCCATCTCCATCCATACTGGTAGGTTTATTTCCCGTTTACGTTTAAATAAAACACCAACGACCCTACTTGCTACATAATCTGGATCTAACATGTACTTCTCCACACTCTTCTGGTAGCTTCCCTCTGGATCAGCCTTCGTAAAAAAATTCGTTTTAACTGGTCCCAGATTAATGGATGTGACATGAATTCGGTGTTCTTTTGTTTCTAATCGCAGGCCATTGGTATAACCGATTACCGCATGCTTTGTTGCTGCATAAACTGCTGATTTGGGTGTAGCAATTTTACCTGCCTGTGATGCGATATTAATAATATGTCCTTGACCATGCTCAATAAAGTGAGGTAAAAATAACTGAGTAAGCTTAATAACTGTATTAACATTCAAAAATAACATTTCCTCTATTTCCTGCCAGCTAGTATCCTTAATATATTTAAAGTACCCTAAGCCTGCGTTATTAATTAACCCATGTACCTGTTTTTGCTCTTTAATAATTCTGTCTGCAAGCAATTCTAATTCCTGTATGTCAGTTAAATTAATTTTATACACAGCACTATTAATATGATAATCTCTCTTAATAGAATGTTGTATCTTATCCAGCTTCTCCTTAGACCTTGCCAACATAATTGGAATCCCGCCATTTAAAGCAACATGTCTGACAATTTGTTCTCCAATGCCGCTCGAAGCGCCTGTAACAATAATTTTTTTATTTGTTAGTTTATTTTGCTTCATAAACATATTGCCCATTAACTAAGTCATTTTTCACTAAACCTTCATTTTCTAAATAATCAAGCTGTCCGATAGTTTCTGACATAGTCAAACCAATCTGCTTTTCATATTGTTTTGGGAAAAGCTCCTTACATATTTGATAAGGAGAAGCAGGCTCCTTTTTTAGAAATTGATACACTTTACCTGCTCGTTGTTCCTGCCTCGATAATTGATGGTCCACTACTTCATCTACATTGGAAAATATTGGACCATGACCCGGCAAAACAGTCCGAATACGTAACTCTTTACATTTGATTAGATTAGACCTAAACTGCAGCAAGGATTTCGAACGATCATTTTGCCCTTCATGTGGTGGTTCAATGAGTGGATTTGGAGAGATATGCTGTAACAAATGGTCTCCTCCTATAAATATGCCATCTTGTTCTCTTAGAAATGATAAATGACTTTGTGCATGTCCCTTGGTTTCAATTACACTCCAATCTTCATGTCCTGGTAGCTTTTGGCCTTGATCAATAAATTCAGTTAACTCTCCTCTGCCAAAATACTCAAAGGCTAACCGCTCCTTATCCAGTTCAGAATGAAAATAGTCAGGTACTCCGTTTACATGAAAGCAAGTTCTAAAGAATTCAATATAATTGTCAATGAATCCTTCATTCCTAATTAGAAAGGGGTTTATATACTTGTGACCAACAACACTTTTCAGCCGTGGAAATTCTTCAATTAACCCTATATGGTCAGGATGGTGGTGAGTTAATATAATTTGTTCAATGTCATTTGGTGTATAGTTTAATTGCTTTAACTGACTCGTCAGTGCTTCCCAAGCTTCCTTCGTCTTTACCCCCACATCTACCAATGACAGCGTATCTCCCTTCAAAAGATATACATGTGTATCCCCAACTGCAAAAGGTGTAGGAATGGTGATTTGGCTAATATTCTTATCAATAAGCTTCATTTATAATCCTCCAAAACTGAATATCCATTCATTTTATAATTAATTTTACATCTTTTAAAGGAGATTGTCACAGTTTAATGTTATTTTTTTAATAATTGCTTTATTGCTTCAGCCACAATATCAGGTAGTGCTCCAAAGCTGTATGATAATTCAAGCCGTTCTGTCCACTGATGTGCATCTTTACCAAGGGGGCCAATATTTAAAATGGGCATAGTTAATTTTTCCATAATATCACTCGGAAAAGTGAAACCATTATTTTGCAATGGCATATTAACAGTTAACTGATCCAACTTCCCTTTGGATGACACAGGGCCAATAAAGCTCAAATCGGATAAACCAGTAAAAAATTCGGACACAGTCAATGAAAAATTATACTTGTCGGCTACGTAATTCTTCACATAATCCATAACTTCGCGAATATTCTTGTCTTGGTGGGAAGATACCGCTGGATAAAATGGAGGACTGTAAAACAAGACTATGAGTGGGGTGAGGTCCTTACACATTGCTGCCAACTCTTGGACAAGCAAGGTAGAAAAATCCCTGTCCCCTTGTTCTCTCTGATTTACCAATAAATTTTGTATTCTATCTATCTCTTCTTGACCGAATCGCTTAACCGCTTCCTTGTATAATTCTTCATACATCATTACATGCACTTTTGAGTAAGACATACTAAAATCAGATGCCATAGAAGCATACTTTTCCGCTTTTTCATTAACGTGTGTCTCTATATTTTTTGCAGCTTTTTTAGCACTATCAAGTAATTTTTCATTTAAATCGTTAAAGGATTGCTGAAGGTATAAAACATTATACATAGAAACAGCAGCTTGCGGCGTTTGTACTGAATATTCTTCTTTCAAATCTCTTTGCATAAGACTCACAGGTGGTGGAGTTACTTCATCCCCCGCTTTCTCAATAAATGACTCGTTTAACTCAAGCTGCTGGGATAGAAAGCTATTCATAAGATTCGGATTTATTCCGGCAAAAGGCTCTCCTACATGGGACTCTTTTCCATAACAATAAAACCCAGGAAGCACCTTTCCGATTGAACCAGTATACACATAATAAGAAGGATCACCAGGATACTTACTAAACATAGGCTCTCCATTCAAACAGGCATTAAACTCAAGGTTTTCCTGTTCCTTTAATTGATTTAAAACTGGTAAAGCAGTTAACATACCTTTTGAGTTCACTTCTTCATCTGGCACAGTAAGAAGTAAAATGTTGCCATTAAACTCACCATTCATAGCCCTTTCAAGCATAGACAAATGTATGGATAAGCCTGCCTTCATATCCATAGTACCTCTGCCAAACAACCATTCTCCCTGTTTAAGATCTTTTTGCACTTGTGATGGTAATTGTTCGTAAATCTTATTCATTTCCTTTGTAAGTTCCTTTGGCCGGAATGCTAAATTTTCTAACGATCCATAATCCTCTGTTCCAACTACATCAAAATGGCTTAGTAAAATTATTGTTTCTTTTGTATTAGAATCTCCCTTTACAAGTGCAGTTAGCAAATGCCTGCCATCATCCAATGGATGTAAATTTAAGTGGTTGAAATTTGATTGGAAATAGGGCTTTTCTGCTAATATATGATGTAGATATTCTGCCAAGGCTATTTCCGCATTCGTACCTGTTACACTTTGATAATGTGCAAGTGAACAAAGTAATTCAGTTAACTGTTCCTTTGATTGCCAACTTTTCATCATTATTCCTCCTGTACAAATTGACTTTTACAACTAAATAAAACACAATCATAGGAGAGGTGAATCCATTGAAAACAGAAATTTATGCTCATCGTGGCTCGAGTCTACAAGCACCTGAAAATACAATGGCCGCTTTTCAATTAGCCTTTCAACAAGGTGCACAAGGCATAGAAACAGATGTTCAGCTTACAAAAGATAATATCCCTGTACTTATTCATGATGAGCGTGTTAATCGTACAACGGACGGAAAAGGGTATGTTAAGGACTATACGTTTAAACAACTAAAACAACTGGATGCCGGTGCTTGGTTCAGTACGGAATTTGCAGGTGCCACCATCCCCTCTCTAGAAGAGTTCCTCAAATGGATCGGTGGAAAACCTCTTACTTTAAATATTGAATTAAAAAACAATAAAATAGATTATAAGAATATGGAAACTATTGTGTATGATTTGCTGCGTTCCTATGATTTATTAGATCGTACCATACTATCAACCTTTAATCCAAACAGCGTACAACGCTTAAGAAGGATCTCTCAACATCTAAACTGTGCATTATTAAGATCGAGAAAAAAAAGGCAGCTTATCAGCTATGCTAAAGAACTTGGTGCAAACGCCATTCATATAAAATACCGGTTATTATCTAAGTCACTTGTTCAACAATGTAAACAGCAAAGGTTACACATTAGAGTCTATACGGTAAACCATCCTAAACAAATATTGCGTTGTCTTGATCTTGATGTTAATGGAATTATTACAGATGTACCAAACATTGCAATAAGCTATTCAAGAAAAGTGTAAGTAAGTTGCTTAATGGTTGACGGCTTTCCAAGAAAAATTGGCTACTAACTATCTAACAGGAGGAAGTAATGATGACAAAATTGTTCTCACCGATTAATTTTAAAAAAATCACACTAAAAAACCGAATTGTTATGTCTCCTATGTGTATGTATTCCTGCTTCAATGAAGACGGCATGATCACACCCTTCCATACCACCCATTACGTATCAAGAGCGATGGGGCAAATAGGTTTAGTAATGACAGAAGCTGCTGCTGTGCTACCAGAGGGGCGTATTTCTCCCCAAGACTTAGGGATCTGGAATGATGAGCATATTGCAGGTTTATCCTATTTAAATGATCAAATTCACCAAGCTGGAAGTAAATCAGCTATACAGCTTGCACATGCTGGCAGGAAAGCACAAGTGGATACGCCAATATATTCAGCGTCAGCGTTGGCTTTTGATGCGTCATATAAGAAGCCACAGCAAATGACATGGCAAAATATTAGGGAAGTGGTATCTGCTTTCCGCGATGCTGCTATTAGAGCTGTTAAAGCTAATTTTGATATTATAGAAATACATGCTGCGCATGGATATCTAATTAATCAGTTTTTATCCCCCCTAACAAATAAAAGAACAGACAATTATGGTGGTAGTAGAGAGAATAGATATCGACTATTAAAAGAAATTGTCACAGATATAAAAGAAGTTTGGGAAGGTCCGATCTTTGTCAGACTTTCTACAGACGAATACCATGAGGAGGGAAACGCGCTTGCTGATATTTTATATTTTTCAAAAATGCTAAAAGAGCAAGGTGTTGATCTAATTGATTGTAGCTCAGGCGGTGTAATCCCTGCTAAAATTCATACATATCCAGGCTACCAATTAAAACGCTGTGAAATAATTAAACAAGAAGCAGATATAAAAACTGGTGCTGTCGGACTGATCACAACTGGTTTACATGCAGAGGAAATTCTTCAAAACGAACGTGCAGATCTTGTTTTTATTGGCCGAGCTTTACTTCGCAATCCATACTGGGCCAAAAAAGCTGCTGATGAAATCGATTATGAAATAGAAGCACCGCAACAATATAAGCGCGGTTGGTTTTAAGTATAACGGAGGACTAAATTATGGAATTAATATTTCTTGGAACAGGTGCAGGGCTTCCCTCAAAAGAACGCAACGTCTCATCGGTTGCACTTACTTTATTACAGGAACAAAATAATATCTGGCTTTTTGATTGTGGCGAGGCTACACAGCATCAAATTCTGCGCACATCGATCAAACCTAAAAAAATAAATAAAATCTTCATTACACATTTACACGGTGACCATATTTTTGGTTTACCTGGCTTATTAAGCAGCAGGTCTTTTCAAGGTGGTGAGGAATTGCTCACTATCTATGGACCTAAGGGTATTAAAGAGTATGTCAACACATCCTTAGAGCTTAGCTGTACGCATCTTACCTATCCAATTAATGTAGTAGAGCTATCTGAGGGCAAGCTTTATGAGGATGATCAATTTGTTGTAGAAACAAAACAACTTGACCACGGTCTCCCAAGCTTTGGGTTCCGAATAATAGAAAAAGATAAACCCGGGGAATTGTTAGTGAACAAATTAAAAGAAATAGGTGTTATGCCAGGCCCCATTTATAAACAAATTAAAGAAAATAGTAAAGTAAAGCTTTCCAATGACCAATATATTTATCGTAAGGATTTTATAGGTGAAGATAAAAAAGGAAGAATTATTAGCATACTGGGGGACACCCGCTTTACACACGTTAATAGTACCTTTGTAAAGGATTCAGATGTATTGGTGCATGAAGCTACTTTTGGCGAAGCATTACAAGAACTTGCAGAAAAATACTATCACTCCACTACCGAACAAGCAGCACAGCTTGCTAAAGCCAGTAATTGTACAAAACTAATATTAACTCATCTTTCATCTCGTTATCAATCGGACGATATTGAGAATTTGCTTAATGAAGCCAGGAGAATATTCCCTAATACGGAAATAGCTGATGATTTTACTCATATAAATATATAGATAACTAAAAAGGGAGAGCTTTTAATGGAACAGTATTCATCTATGATAGCTAACCAACGTACTTTTTTTAAAAACGGAAACACGCTGGAATTTAATTTTCGCAAAAAACAATTACAAAAATTAAAAGACATGCTTAAAAACTATGAAGATGCAATCTACCAAGCTTTAAAGGCAGATTTAAATAAATCGGAACATGAAGTTCTGACAACGGAACTTGGTATCCTTTATACAGAAATTGATTTTGCCATAAAGCACCTGAAAGAATGGATGGAACCTATTAACGTACATGCCCCGATGACGCATAAAGGAACCAAAAATCTTATCATGAAGGAACCATTTGGTGTAATTTTAATTATGGCTCCATGGAATTATCCACTACAACTTGCTCTAGCACCAGTAATAGGCGCCATTGCTGCTGGTAACTGTATCGTTATTAAACCTTCCGAATATGCTACTGCGACCTCTGCGTTGCTGGAGGAAATGATTGATGACACTTTTGACCCTTCTTTCATTAGGGTGATTCAAGGTGATAAGGATATTAGTGAGCAATTATTAGAGCAGCGTTTCGATTATATATTTTTTACTGGTAGTTCTTCTGTGGGAAAGATAGTTATGAGAAAAGCAAGTGAGCATCTAACTCCTGTTACGCTAGAACTAGGAGGAAAAAGCCCGGTGATCGTAGATAAAGATGCAAATATAAATCTTGCGGCAAAAAGAATTGTCTGGGGAAAATATACAAATGCGGGCCAAACGTGTGTTGCGCCGGATTATCTATATGTTCATGAAAAAGTTAAATTTAAATTAATGAAAGCAATGAAGAAACAGATTAAAGAATTATTCGGTAAGCAACCATTACGAAATAATGAATATACCCGAATTATTAACCAATTTCACTTTGAAAGGCTAAAAGGATTACTAACTAATGGCAGCATTCTTCATGGAGGTGTTTCAGACAGTGATACACTAACCATTGAACCAACTATTTTGGATAAAATAACGTGGGACGATCCGATAATGGAAGAAGAAATTTTTGGACCTATTCTTCCTGTGTTGACCTTCAGTTCAATTGAGAATGCAGTAGAGGTAATTAAAAATAACCAAAAACCATTAGCTCTTTATTATTTTGGGGAAAACGATAAAATGGCTCCTCAGGTTATTCAGTATCTCTCTTTTGGTGGGGGAAGTATTAACGATACGTTTTATCACTTAGGAAATCCCTATTTACCTTTTGGTGGGGTCGGAAATAGTGGGATGGGTTCATATCATGGAAAATACAGCTTTGAAACTTTTTCCCATAAAAAGAGTATTATGAAGCAGACAACTAAATTCGATCTGCCATTTCGTTACCCCGGGAGTAAAATTTCTCACTCCATTGTAAAAAAGTTTATGAGCTGACATCAAACGATCCCTTTAGTACAAAAGCGCAAGTGCTAAGAAACTCACACGTTATCTGTATGTGTGAGTTTCTTAACGCTTATAGTCATCAAGGAAATCCTTTTGAAAACTAGTAGTAGGATTTTCTTTTTCTTTATTAATGCTATTGTCCCATTTCTTGAAAACATCTTTACCGTATTTCTGGGACAACTCATCAATAGCTGTATACAATTTTTCATTTTGTGCTTCTTTTTCATATGTGAATAGATCCAATTGCTTTGCAATGCTCTGTTTTTCTTGTATATCCTGTACAGTAATTCCAAGGAGACGAATAGGTTCCTCATTCCAATGATGTTCAAGGAGTTCTGTGGCAAAATATAAGATATCTTCTTTATTATCTATAAACATTTGTAATTTTTTACTTCTTGTTACCGTTTTTCGATCTGCATAACGGATCATTAGTTGAATACTTTGCCCTGCTGCTTGCTTCCTTTTTAATCTTCTCTCTACATTTGTTGCCAGTACGACCATCAACTTTTTAATTTCTTCTTCCTCTGTTGTATCGTGAGGTAAAGTTTGCGAACTGCCGATACTCTTAAAATCGTAGATGGCGTCTGGGTCCACACTCCGTATGTCATTCCCATTAGCTCTGTTATTTAGTCGCTCACCATTAATACCAAGAACTTGTTTTAGCTCATAAACATCTTTTTTAGCCAAATCTCCGATCGTGTGAATCGCCATTTTTTTTAGTTTTTCAGCGGTTTTATTACCAACGCCATACATCTCTTCTATTGGAAGTGGCCAGAGAGCAGTACTTAGTTCTCTTTTTCGAAGAACGGTAATCCCCATAGGCTTTTTCATATCTGAAGCCATTTTAGCTAAAAATTTATTTGGCGCGATACCTATACTACAAGGGAGATCAAGTTCATGTAATATGCGCTTTTGAATGTTTTCTGCAAGTTCAATAGCCTTTTTTGGAGGCCCACAGTCTGTTACATCCATATATCCTTCATCAATGGAGACTGGTTGTACTATTGGGGTTATTTCTGAAAGGATTTTAAACATTGCTTTGGAGGCGGCGCGATATCGTTCAAAATTCGGCCTTAAGACTACAAGTTCTGGACATAACCTTCTTGCCTGCCAAAGTGGCATTGTTGTTTTTACACCTTTAGCTCTTGCTTCATAGCTGCTCGTCACAATAATCCCTTTTCTTTCTTCAGGATTTCCAGCAATAGCTAATGCTTTTCCTTTTAAATCACTATCATAGGCCATTTCTACTGATGCATAAAAACAATTCATATCAATATGGAAAATTACTCTTCTTTTATTCTGATGTTCAAATACCATACGTATACATCCCTTTTATCTTTCATTACTCCTCATTATACCAGAACAAAAGCGGCTAGGTCTTGTTGTAAAACTACGTACATAATAAGGACACAGATACCTTTAACTCTTGCAAAAGGTTATACCGCAATTGTTGAGGTACAAACATATTTTGTTTATTCATAGTTGGAGGAAAATGCGAACTAAAGTATATTTTATTTTAAGGAAGCGGATGGACCCATTGATTTACGCTGCAGGGGGACGCTTTCCACCGGCATGGCTTCAGCCGCTTCCTTCGCTACGCTACGTCCAGGGTCTTCAGCTCATGCTATTCCGGTAGGAGTCGCCCCCTTCCGCTCCAATCAATTTGTATCTGCTTTGTACCATAAAAAACGGGTTATTATCTAACCACTTTACCAGTGAAGGAAAAACACGAAGACTCCTGTGGGAAAAGCAACAGCTGAAGCGTTGCCCACGGAAAGCGAAGTGTATTTTCCGAAACGGTCATGTTCAAACAACCAAGTTATGTCGCAGTATATCTATTTTCCGACGCATTGAATACCTCAACATGTATAGTTGAAAGTGCAAAAAAGTCCTACAGGTAATAAACACCTGATAGGACTTTTTATTAATACAAGTTAATTAGATGCAACCTCTTCAATGATTGCAGTTACAAGCTCTGTCACTTTCACAAGCTCTTCTACAGGAATGCGTTCATTGGTTGTATGAATTTCTTCATATCCGACAGCGAGATTTACAGTCGGTATACCGTGTCCTGCTATTATGTTAGCGTCACTTCCGCCGCCACTTTTTAATAACTTGCTCTCTCTACCAATTTTTCTAGCAGCACTCCTGGCAATTTCCACTACTTGATCACCAGCCTGGTGCTTAAACCCTGGATACATGACTTTGACCTCAACTTCCGCAGACCCTCCCATTTCTTCCGCCACGGTAATAAAGGTCTGTTTCATTTTTTCAACTTGTTCTTCCATTTTTTCAGGGACAAGTGATCTGGCTTCAGCTAAGATTTCTACATGGTCCACAACAATATTTGTTTGTTTTCCACCTTCAAACCGACCAATATTTGCTGTAGTGTCTTCATCAATACGACCTAATGGCATACGGGAAATGGCTTTAGAAGCAATCGTAATAGCAGAAACTCCCTTTTCAGGGGCAACTCCAGCATGGGCAGTTTTTCCTTTAATTACAGCAAATAATTTCGCTTGCGTAGGAGCAGCTACAATAATATCTCCAACATCTCCATTGCTATCTAGAGCATAACCATAATCAGCTTTGAGAAGGGAACGATCTAAAGCTTTAGCTCCAACTAAACCTGATTCTTCCCCAACAGTAATGATAAATTGTATATCGCCGTGCTCCAATTTATTTTCTTGTAACACCCGAATTGCTTCTAAAATAGCAGCAAGCCCTGCTTTATCATCTGCGCCTAAAATAGTTGTTCCGTCAGACACTATATAGCCGTCTTTAATGGAAGGTTTAATGCTTTTTCCTGGAACTACTGTATCCATATGTGAAGTAAAATAAATACAGTCAGTAGCATCTTTATTTCCTTTTAGTAAACAGATAAGGTTACCAGCTCCATGGCCAGTTTTGGAAATACTCTCATCTTCATATACTTCCACACCTAAATCTGTCAATTTTTGTTTTAGAACTTTTGCGATTAATGCTTCGTGTTTTGTCTCCGAATCCACCTTCACCAATTCTATAAACTCATTTACTAATCTCTCTTTGTTTACTAATGTCATTCAAGTTCCTCCAGTGTACAATTATTAATGCTTTTATAGTGGAATATTTCCGTGCTTCTTCATTGGTCTTTCTTCCTTCTTATTATAGAGCATTTCTAGTGCCTGAATCAATTTTATCCGCGTCTCTCTTGGATCGATGACATCGTCAACCATCCCCAACCCTGCAGCCCCATCAGGCCCCATTACAGCAATCTCTGCGTTTGGCCAAGCATAGACTAAATCAGCACCTATTGATTTACTATTTAATGCTACATAAGCTCCACCATATGCTTTTCTAATGATTACAGTTATCTTGGGCACAGTTGCTTCTGAATAGGCATAAAGAATTTTAGCTCCATGTCGGATGATACCTCCATGTTCCTGTTTAACACCAGGGAAGAAACCTGTAACATCTTCAAAAGTTACTAATGGAATATTAAATGAATCACAAAATCTAATAAACCTGGCTGCTTTATCACTTGAATCTATATCCAATCCGCCAGCTAAATATTTAGGTTGATTACATACCAAGCCTACTGTTTCCCCTTTAATTCTGGCAAATCCTACGACAATATTTTTTGCAAAATGCTTATGAATTTCATAGAAGCTATTCTTATCGGCAACTTGTTCAATTACATTTTTCACGTCATATGGGCTTCTAGCATTAAAAGGAACAATATCCGTTAGTTCCGGTCGTTCATCAGACTCTGTTTGCTCAACAGAAAGCTTTTCCGTTTTTTCCTCGTTATTTGCAGGTAAGTAAGAAATTAACCTTCGAACTGCATTCAAAGCTTCTTCTTCGTTTTTTGACTTAATATGGGCATTGCCGCTTTTCGCATTATGAATATGTGCCCCTCCTAAATCTTCCGAAGAAATCTTCTCACCAGTTACAGTTTCAATTACTTTTGGACCAGTAATAAACATTTGTGACGTTTCTTCAACCATAATTACAAAGTCGGTAATTGCCGGTGAATAAACAGCCCCACCAGCGCTCGGCCCCATAATAACAGATATTTGTGGAATTACACCGGAATAGATGGAGTTTCGATAAAACACTTGCCCATATCCATCTAACGAAGACACTCCCTCTTGTATTCTAGCTCCACCAGAGTCATTTAGCCCGATGAAAGGAACACCGTTCTTTGCGGCTAAGTCCATTACAGCAGCAATTTTTTTGCCGTGCATTTCTCCTAAAGCCCCACCATATACGGTAAAATCCTGTGCAAACAAATATATAGGTTTACCGGATATTTTCCCGTAACCTGTGACAACACCTTCCCCTTTAGCAGAATTACTGTTCATGCCAAAATCAGAAACTCGGTGTTCGATAAAAGGATTTAATTCAACAAAGCTGCCGTGATCCAGAAGATAATCGATCCTTTCCCTAGCTGTCATCTTTCCCTTGGCATGTTGCTTATCAATTTTTTCATCTCCGCCGCCTAGTTCCACTAATCTGCGTTTATCGTATAATTCATTAATTTTATCAAAAATATCCATCAGTCTTCACTCCTGCCTAAATGCTGACATAGTTCAAATAATACCCCGTTGGCAGATTTAGGGTGGATAAAGGCGATTTCGCTATGATCAGCACCTTTTTTTGGTTCATCATTAATTAGTTTAATACTTTCAGATTTATATTTTTTCAATCTATCATTTATATCATCTACTTCCAGTGCTATGTGATGAATTCCTTCTCCTTTTTTATCTAGAAATCCTTGAATTGGCGAATTCCCATCTAAAGGCTCTAGTAACTCAAACCGTGACTCCCCAATTTTCAAAAAGGCAACTTTAACACCTTCTGATTCTACTTTTTCAACACCCTCCAGAGTCAATCCTAAAGCTCCTGTATAAAATGGGAGTGCATGATCAATACTCTTTACCGCTATGCCTATATGAGCTATTTTCTTTGGTGGAACCATTTCTTTCGTACCAGGATCAATTAATTCCTGAATATAGTTCGCTAATGCTTCGGTTGATGAGCCACTTGTAAAAATATTTTTAATCCCTTTTTCCAGCAAAAAAGGGATATCTTCACTCGGTATGACTCCTCCTCCTATTACTGGAATGTCCTCAGCATCTCGCTTACTTAATTCTTCTAACACTTTAGGAAATAAGGTTTTATGAGCACCTGATAAGGATGATAAACCTATTACATCTACGTCCTCTTGAACAGCTGCTTGTGCAATCTGTGCAGGTGATTGGCGTAATCCTGTATAAATCACTTCCATACCGTGATCTCTTAATGCCTGAGATATTACTAACGCTCCTCGATCATGACCGTCCAAACCCGGTTTTGCTACTAATACACGAATTTTCCCCAATTTATATCTCCCCTTTATACCCCTGTATACTCACCAAATTCATCACGTAATACATTGCATATCTCTCCAAGAGTTGCATATGCCTTTACAGCAGCCAAAATATAAGGTATTAAATTACTATTTTTATTTTTTGCACTTTCTCTTAATCTTTCGAGAGTTTTTGAAACCTCATCCTGATTGCGTTCTTTTCGAATTTTTTTCAAGTTGTTAACTTGCTCCTTCTCAAGTTTCTCATCTACTTTAAGAAGGTCAGGATTTACTTCTTCATCCAATTGGAATTTATTTAGTCCAACAATTACTTCTTCTTCTTTTTCAATCTTTTTTTGTGTTTCATATGCGTTTTGATGTATTTCTCTTTGCATATAACCTTCTTCTACTGCTTGAACAGCACCGCCTATTTCAGAGATTCGATCAAGATACTTATTAACTTCTTTCTCTATTTGATCTGTTAGTTCTTCTACATAGTAAGAACCTCCCATCGGATCAATTGTATCAGCGACACCGCTTTCATTTGCGATTATTTGTTGTGTTCGTAAGGCAATTCTAGCAGAGCTTTCTGTAGGTAGTGAGAGTGCTTCATCACGGGAGTTTGTATGTAGGCTTTGCGTTCCCCCCATAACTGCTGCCAGAGCTTGTAATGTAACCCTAACAATGTTGTTATCCGGTTGCTGGGCGGTTAATGTCGACCCACCTGTTTGTGTATGAAAGCGCATTTTCCAACTTTTAGAATTTTTGGCTTTGTAGTGTTCTTTCATGATTTTTGCCCAAATTCTCCTAGCTGCACGAAACTTAGCTATTTCCTCAAAAAAGTTATTGTGTGCATTGAAGAAGAAAGATAAACGTGATGCAAATGTATCGATATCCAATCCGGATGCCAACGCTGCATCTACATATGCCATACCATTTGCTATCGTAAAAGCTACTTCTTGAACTGCGTTAGAACCAGCTTCCCTTATATGATAACCTGAAATACTAATTGTATTAAATTTCGGAACATGCTGTTGACAAAATTCGAATATATTCGTTATCAATCTCATAGAAGGTTTTGGTGGATAGATATAAGTCCCTCTGGCAATATATTCTTTTAAGATGTCATTTTGAATCGTCCCCGTTAATTTATCTAGAGACACACCTTGTTTCTCCCCTACAGCAATATACATGCATAATAGTACAGATGCTGGAGCATTTATTGTCATTGAAGTACTTACCTTATCCAGGGGAATCTGGTCTAATAATTGCTCCATGTCATGTAGTGTATCTATTGCTACACCAACTTTCCCGACTTCTCCTTCAGACATGACATCATCAGAATCATAGCCAATTTGAGTTGGCAAGTCAAAAGCTACAGATAGCCCGGTTTGCCCTTGGTCTAATAAATAACGGAATCGCTTATTTGTCTCCGTTGCGGAACCAAAGCCCGCATATTGTCTCATCGTCCAAAAACGGCTACGGTACATAGTGGGTTGGATTCCTCTTGTGTACGGGTATTGCCCCGGATAACCCAATTTATGTATTTCTTCATTGCTTTCATCAGAATATAGTCGCTTAACTTCCATATCAGAGGATGTTGTAAACTTCTCCTTCCTTTCAGGAAAGCGCTTTATTATAGACTCAACCTGATCATCCCATTTAGCTTTATTGTTAGTTGATTCTTTCATTTAGAAACCTCCATTCTTATAAAACGTTTATTTATTTCTATATTTAGTACTTGTCCAATCTCCTGTTTCACGATAGAATACAAATAGAATCAGGTACTAAAGGAGGACGAAACATGGCTGCAAAAAGAAAGTCAAAACGCGAACGCAGGGCTAAAGTTATTATTTACATTATGATTATTGCAATGGTTCTCTCTTCATTGACAGCTGGATTGTCGTTATTCATATAATAAAACAGAGCCGGATATGAAGGACTGGAGTTTACTCCAGTCTCTTTTTTATTTTGGATCTTTTGCTTGAAACATCACTTGATTTAAATTTCTTCTTTATCAGCAAATACTGTTCTATCTCATGCAGCAAACGAAATAAATTTGCTCTTGTTTCAAATTCCTCTCTGGAGGTAGGTAAATCTTCCTCATCAAAAGTTTTTCGCAATTCCTCCAGTTCTTCCAAATATAGAATTGCTGTGTTACCTGGATGGACTGCATTTGATAAACCTTCAAAAAAGTTTGCTATCTTCTCCGATATGGAATATTGTTTCGGTAATTTAGTTACAAGAGGTAACATGCGCTGTAATAACTCAAACTGTCTTTCTCGCATATTAAAATAATCCCTAAAAGGATGTCGATTTCGTAACAGATGATTCTCTTGATCTCTTTCTACTAAATCATGAGCTTCCTCTAGTAGTTCTTGTATTTTAGTAATTTCCTTACCGTCCCAATCAATATTTTCATTTCTTATGTATTGAGCTATTTCAAACAATACTACTTGAAAATTTTCTTCCAGTTGCATTTGTTTTTCAGTCAACTTTTTATCTAAACTTGGCATATACAAGTTCAGTAGCAGACCTATACCTACTCCAATAATAATAAGCAAAAATTGGTCAACTAGAAAAGAAATAGACATATAAGAGGCACTATATAAATTTAATATAATTACAGAACTTGTAGCGATCCCTTGCGTAATATTCAAATAAACAGTAGTTGGAATAAAAACAGCAAGCATAAGCCCAACAACTAGTGGATTGTAACCTATTGTTTCAAAAAATATAAATGAATAGATCGTTGCAATAATACAAGCTGAAAAACGATTCCAAGCACTTAAAAAGGATTGTTTTCTTGATGGTTGAATACATAATATAGTTAATATTCCTGCTGATACGAAGTTGGTAACACCTAATAACTGGGCAACTGAAATAGCTAGCGGAGTCCCAATTGCTGTTTTAATTGTGCGATAGCCAATCTTCACATTGTTTTTCCCCTTTTAAATAATCAAATGAATAAAATGAGACTGACCTAAGTAACCTAGAGACAGCCTCATGATTATTATTTTACCATATAGATACGGTATAATAATAAATTTCAGGTAATATAATTATACTTCTTTACAGTGATCATCAAAGATATTCTGCAGTTTTCCAATTACATCCATGGCGCTGAATCCTTCAATATCATGTCTTTCTAACATAGTTACAATTTCACCATCATTTAGGAAGGCAAAAGACGGTGAAGAAGGAGGATATCCCTCAAAATATTCACGTGCTTTTTCAGTAGCTTCACGATCTTGTCCTGCAAATACGGTAACAAGATGATCTGGTCTTTTATCATAATGAATGGCATTTGCTGCAGCTGGACGAGCTACACCACCAGCACAACCACACACAGAGTTAATCATCACAAGAGTCGTGCCTTGTCTGCTAAGAGCCTGATCAACTTCTTCGGGTGTTTTCAATTCCTCATAACCAGCTTCTCTTATATCCTGACGTGCAGCGTCCACTACATCATTCATAAATAAGTTGAAATCCATAGTAAGTACATCCCCTTCTTTCATAGTATTTGTAAAAACTAACAATAGCATATCAATTTTATTTCCAGAATTCAATTCTAAGTAGTTATACAACGATTGTAGTAGAACTGTTAATCAAAGAGCTATGTTAGCAAATTTACATTATATCTCAGCTACAAACTGTATAGATAATTAATGCTTAATTGTAATCTATACTCAATACAAGAAGTAATACCCTTCATTGCTTAGTATAAGCTGGTAGATGAATTCATATTTTCCAATATTTCTTTCACACGTGCTAAGAATTGTCCGCAAACCAATCCATCGAGGATTCGATGATCTAACGATAAGGAAAGGTTAACCATATCTCTTGCAGCAAACATGTCATTTACAATAACAGGTCGCTTAACTATAGATTCAACTTGAAGAATAGCTGCCTGAGGGTGATTAATAACTCCCATAGAATGGATAGAACCAAATGAGCCCGTATTATTCACAGTGAAGGTTCCTCCCTGCATATCCGAAGAAGTAAGCTTATTTGAGCGAGCTTTCACCGCTAGTTCGTATATGTCTCTAGCAATACCCTTTATACTTTTCTCGTCTGCATGCTTAATAACAGGTACAAATAATTCCTGATCTTTTGCTACGGCAATTGATAAATTTATATCTTTCCTCTGAATAATCTTATCTTCTGCCCAAGTACTGTTTAGTTGTGGATATTCTTTAAGAGCCTGAGCAACAGCTTTTACAAAGAAAGCAAAGAAGGTTAAACTGAAGCCTTCCTTCTGTTTAAAATCATTTTTCACTTTATTTCGGTATGTAACTAACTCTGTTACATCCACTTCAACCGTCATCCATGCATGGGGGATCTCCTGCGTTGAGCGCACCATATTTTGGGCGATAACTTTACGAACCCCTGTGACTGGTATTTCAATATCACCTGCTGCAGATGTTACTGATTGGTGTTGTTCAGGCTTCATTTTACTTTGTTCAGTTTTAGGATGATTTGCAGCACCTTCATTTGCTGTTGTGCTTTCTTGTGGAACATTACCTGATTTAATAATTTTCTCAATATCTTTTCTCGTAATTCTTCCCTGTCTGCCACTTCCCTTCACTTGTGACAAATCAATATCGTTTTCCTGAGCCATACGTAGCACTGCGGGAGAATATCGTTTTTTCATTGATGTATCAGTCTCGCTTTTTACTTCTTCACTACTTTCACGAACCGCTTTCTCAGGAGACTCTTCCTTAGCTACACCTGATTGACTCTCTTCCGTGTCGATATAGCACATTAATTCTCCTACTTCAATTGTCTGTCCCTCATCTGCCACAAGCTCTTTAATTGTGCCAGTAAATGAGGATGGAACCTCCGCATTCACTTTATCAGTCATTACTTCAGCGATTGGATCATATTTGTTCACTTTATCTCCTGGAGCAACCAACCAAGAACTAATCGTACCTTCAGTTACACTCTCACCTAATTGCGGCATGTTAATTTTCTCTTGGGCCATCCTTCTTTCCTCCTTCTAGTAAATATGCAAAGCATGATATTTTAAAATTCAGCTAGCTCTCGCATTGCTTTTTCTACTTTATCTGGATTAATCATAAAGAATTTCTCCATTGTTGGAGCATATGGCATAGAAGGAACATCAGGACCTGCTAAGCGACTGATTGGAGCGTCCAAATCAAATAAGCAATTTTCTGCAATAATTGCTGCCACCTCTCCAATAATACTTCCTTCTTTATTGTCTTCTGTAACCAATAAAACTTTACCAGTCTTTTTTGCTGCATCTATAATTGCTTCCTTATCTAGTGGGTAGACAGTTCTAAGGTCCAAAATATGTGTATCGATACCGTCTTCAGCAAGTTTTTCAGCAGCCTGTAAAGCAAAGTGGACACTTAATCCATAAGTGATGACAGTAATATCGGAACCATCCCGCTTGACATCTGCCTTCCCAATAGGTAATACATAATCCTCCTCAGGAACCTCTCCTTTAAGTAAACGATAGGCGCGTTTATGCTCAAAGAAAAGAACAGGGTCATTATCTCTAATAGCAGCCTTTAATAGTCCTTTCGCATCATAAGGAGTTGATGGCATTACAATCTTTAAGCCTGGTTGATTCGCAAAAATTGCCTCAACAGACTGGGAATGGTACAAAGCACCATGCACTCCTCCACCGTAAGGAGCTCTAATTGTAATGGGTACATTCCAGTCATTGTTTGAACGATATCTGATTTTTGCTGCTTCGGATATAATCTGGTTAACAGCTGGCATGATAAAATCTGCAAACTGCATTTCGGCAACTGGTCGCATACCGTACATTGCTGCACCTATACCAACTCCCGCAATAGCCGATTCAGCAAGAGGAGTATCCAATACCCGTGCTTCTCCGAATTCATCATAAAGTCCATCAGTTGCTCGGAACACACCGCCTTTTTTACCTACGTCCTCACCTAATATAAATACTTTTTCATCACGTTTCATTTCTTCTTTTAGAGCAGTAGTTATTGCTTGAATATAAGACATTACTGGCATATTATTTTACTCCCTCCTTACTCTTCATAAACAAATTTTAAAGCATCTTCCGGATTTGCATATGGAGCATTTTCTGCATAATCTGTTGCCTCGTTAACAACTGAACTGATTTCCTGGTTTAACTCTTTTTCAATTTCCTCTGTTAAAATACCTTCTTCTTTAAGATAGGCTGCAAAAGTAATAATGGAATCCTTTTGTTTAGCTTCTTCCACTTCATCACTTGCCCTGTATTGACGATCATCATCATCACTTGAATGGGCTGTTAAACGGTAAGAAACTGCCTCAATCAGTGACGGGCCCTCTCCTTTTACTGCACGTTCTCTTGCTTCTTTTACAGCTTTATATACAGCGAGGGGGTCGTTTCCATCAACCGTGATGCCAGGCATACCATATCCTTGGGCCCTGTCTGACACATTTTTACTTGCTATCTGCTTTTCAATCGGGACAGAAATTGCATATTTATTGTTTTCAACCATAGTGATAACAGGTAATTTATGAACACCGGCGAAATTTAACCCTTCATGAAAATCACCCTGATTGGATGATCCCTCTCCCAACGTTACAAACGATACAAAATCCTTTTTCTCCATTTTTGCAGCAAGTGCAACCCCAACAGCATGGGGAACTTGAGTTGTTACTGGTGAAGAACCAGTTAAAATTCTGTTTTTCTTTTGACCAAAATGCCCTGGCATTTGTCTCCCGCCTGAATTCGGATCCTCAGCTTTGGCAAAACCAGAGAGCATTAATTCGGTAGCAGTCATTCCGAAGGCAAGTACAACACCCATATCACGATAATATGGTGCCACATAATCTTTATCTCTATCTAAAGCAAAGGAAGCCCCTACTTGTGCAGCCTCCTGTCCTTGACAGGATATGACAAACGGAATTTTCCCGGCTCGATTTAATAACCACATTCTTTCATCTAATTTTCTGGCCAGTAGCATAGTCTTAAACATTTCCAGAACCTGGTCATCAGATAATCCTAATGCTTCATGACGTTCCTTAGACATACATCTCACTCCTTTAGTTATCCGTGAATTTGTTTTCCTTCCACTGCCAAGGCAGCTTCTCCCATTATCTCTGAAAGAGTTGGGTGTGGGTGGACTGTACTTGCTATTTCCCAAGGGGTGGCGTCTAACACTTTTGCCAAACCTGCTTCAGAAATCATGTCAGTTACATGTGGTCCTACCATGTGAACACCTAACAAATCATCTGTTTGTTTATCAGCAATTATTTTTACAAATCCATCTGAGTCACCATGCACAAGTGCTTTCCCTATCGCTTTAAACGGGAATTTACCGACTTTCGTTTGAAAGCCTGCTTCATTGGCTTGTTTTTCTGTTAGTCCAACGCTTGCTGCTTCAGGATTAGAATAGATACATGAAGGTATATTATTGTAATTAAGTGGTTCTGGGTTTTCATCGGCCATGTGTTCTACAGCAACAATTCCCTCATGGGAAGCAACATGTGCCAGTTGCATTCCACCTATTACGTCACCAATTGCGTAAATATGTGTCTCTTTTGTCTGATAGTAATCATTTGTCTTTATGAAGCCTTTATCCACTACAATATCCGTATTCTCCAATCCAATGTTCGTCGTATTAGCTTCACGTCCAACCGAAACAAGCATCTTGTCAGCATTAAACTCTTTCTTTTCCTCAGCAAGTTCTGCCTTAATGGAGACCATATTATTGATTTCAAGTGTATCAGGTAAGACTTTGGCATTTTTCACAAAGGTAATTCCCTTATTCTTTAACTGTTTCTCAACTTCCTTTGCAATCGCTTCATCCTCTGTAGGCAAAATATTTGCTAAGTATTCGATTACTGTAACTTTCACACCAAAATCAGCTAGCATCGATGCCCACTCAATTCCAATTACCCCACCACCTACAATAATTATGGAATCAGGTAATTCTTCCATCTGTAAAGCGTCATCAGAACTCATTACATATGTTCCATCCAACGTAAGTCCAGGCAAGGATTTAGGTCTTGAGCCTGTAGCAATTAGCACATTTTTAGGAACAATCATTGTGTTTTCATCACCATTTGCGTATTCAATGGAAATAGTTCCTGGCATAGGAGAGAAAATACTTGGACCCAGTATCCGACCATATCCCTCAAAAACATCTATCTTACCTTTTTTCATCAATCCTTTTACACCTTGATGCAGTATGCTCACAATGCTGTCTTTTCTTTCTTGTACTTTTGGAAAATTTAAAGTAGTGTTTTCTGTAGCTATACCAAATTCACCAGCTTGCTTTGTCTGTCGGTATACTTCTGCACTTCTTAGTAATGCTTTTGAAGGTATACATCCACGGTGCAGGCAAGTTCCGCCTAACTTTTCTTTTTCTACAACGGCTACCTGCATGCCAATTTGTGCAGCCCGTATAGCAGCAACGTAGCCGCCAGTTCCTCCGCCTAAAATAACTAAATCGTATTCCTTTGCCATACAAATTACACTCCTTCCTAATTAACTATGAGTATAGATCTTTGGTTCTTCTTCTTCACGAAGTACGCGAAGTACTCCTTCATTCAAGGCGGTAAGTTCATTTTCACCAGGATATGTTAGCGTATCTGCTATCCAACCAACTCTTCTTGTGATCATTTCTACAAATGTCTTTCCATATGCCAATCCGCCGGTTAACACAATTACGTCTACATTTCCCTCAAGAACAGCGCTCATGGAACCAATTTCTTTTGCAACCTGATATGCCATAGCCCCATATACTTTTAGGGAAAAATCATCTCCACTTTCAATTCTCTTTTCCACTTCTAATGCATCATTAGTACTTAAATAAGCTACTAATCCACCTTTTCCAACAAGCTTTTTCATTATTTCATCCCTATAGTAACCTCCGGAAAAACACATGGAAACGAGATCCCCGGCTGGTACTGTTCCAGCTCTTTCTGGCGAAAATGGCCCTTCCCCATGCAACCCATTATTGACATCTATTACTTTTCCTTTCTTATGGGCTCCAACTGTTATCCCTCCTCCCATATGCGCAACAATAATATGGAGATCTTCGTAAGAGGAACTTAGGTCAGATGCAGCCCTTCGTGCAACTGCTTTCTGATTCAAGGCATGGAAAATACTTTTTCTAGGAATTTCAGGTACACCTGAAAAACGTGCAATATCATCTAATTCATCAACAACCACCGGATCGACTATATAAGCATTTAGATTTAGTCCTGAAGCAATCTCATATGCGAGGATTCCTCCTAGATTGGAAGCGTGTTCACCGTTATATCCAACCCTTAAATCGTGGAGCATCGCATCATTAACTTGATATGTACCTCCTTCAATTGCTCTAAGCAAACCACCACGTCCGCAAACAGAATTTAATTTTGATATATTGATACCTTCATAATCGAGCTGCTCCAATATAACTTGCTTTCTAAATTCAAATTGATCAACTACATGGGGGAAACGACCCAACTCTTCAACGTTATGACGAAGTGTCTTTTCAAAGATACAGTGCTCATTATCAAATACACCAATTTTAGTAGAAGTAGACCCGGGATTAATGACAAGTATTCTGTATTGTGGTTTCAAATTATTTTTCCTCCGTTGAAAAAGTAAACAGTCCATTAGTGTAGAAATTTCACCACTAATGGAACTGTTGCTCTGCTAATAGCTACAGATTATCTTCTACTTAGAATATGATGCCCATTTAATAAAAACTGGCTTCTTGAATTTCTTTCTGCTTCAATTCTCTCTTCAGCCATACGATCTGCAGCTACATAAGAAGGAATATGGTCTCTTCTGGATATTTCAAATACCTTTTGTAAACTATCATAAATTGTTTCAACCTTCTTAAGCGCTCTCTCTTCGTTATATCCAACTAATTCATCAGCTACATTTATTACACCACCAGAATTTATTACATAATCAGGAGCATATATAATTCCCTTTTCAAAAATGATATCTCCATGTTCCGATGATTTTAGTTGATTATTAGCAGATCCGGCAATTACTTTGGCTTTTATTCTTGGAATAGTATCATCATTTATTGTTGCACCTAAAGCACAAGGAGCATAAATATCACAGTCCACATCATAAATATCATCAGGATCAACCGCTGTTGCATTGAATGCTTCTACCGCACGCTCAACTGCTCCTTTGTTGATGTCAGTAACAACTAGTTTAGCGCCTTCTTTATGTAAGTACTCACATAAAGCATACGCCACATTTCCAACCCCTTGTACGGCGATTGTTTTCCCTTCAAGGGAATCGTCGTTAAATGCTTCTTTAGCAGCAGCCTTCATTCCTTTATAAACACCGTAAGCAGTAACTGGAGAAGGATTACCTGATGAACCGGCCTCTGCTGAAATACCTGTAACAAAATCAGTTTCCATATGGATTAAGTCCATATCTTGTACAGTTGTCCCAACGTCTTCTGCAGTGATGTATCGACCATTTAATCCTTGAATATAACGACCAAATGCCCTAAACATTTCTGGATTTTTATCTTTTTTCGGGTCACCAATAATTACTGTTTTACCCCCACCTAAGTTAAGGCCGGCTGCAGCGTTCTTATAAGTCATCCCTTTCGCCAGTCTTAAAGCATCTTCTATCGCTTCCTCCTCCGAATTATAAGTCCACATTCTGGTACCTCCCAGTGCTGGACCCAATGTTGTATCGTGGATTGCAATAATTGCTTTTAGTCCTGAACTTTTATCCTGACAAAAGACCAACTGTTCATAATCATATTTTTCCATATAAGTAAAAATTTCCATTTTAATTCTCCTCCTCAAATGTTGTTGATGATAACAAAGCTAAAGCTAATGAATTTAACTTACTCTCCGCGGAGTCAGACCTTGATGTTAGTACAATTGGAGCCTTAGCACCACTAACAACAGCCGCCACCTTAGCCTTGGCAAAATATACAAAGGATTTGTATAGTGCATTTCCGACTTCAATGGACGGAACCAAAAGGATATCCGCTTTCCCGGCAACGTCCGACTGGATGTTCTTGTGTTTGGCAGCTACAGGGGAAACGGCATTATCAAATGCGAGTGGACCATCAACAGTACATCCTGTAATTTGTCCTCTAACTTGCATTTGGGTCAAAATTGCTGCGTCTATTGTAGACTGCATTTCTTCGTTTACAACTTCAACTGGTGCAAGAATCGCGACTCTTGGACATTGATAACCAATTCCTTTTGCTACTTTAACCGCATTTTGTATAATTTGTGTTTTCTCTTTTAGATTTGGGTCTATATTCATTGCTGCATCTGTAAGGAATAATAAACGTTCTTGGCCTGGTATCTCAAAAAGAGCTACATGGGATAATACTTGTCCTGACCTTAGTCCGTATTCCTTATGAAGAACGGCTCTTAATAACGATTTAGTTGTTATATTACCCTTCATTAAAATATCAGCTTTCCTATTTTGAACTGCAGAAACAGCTACTCTCGCAATTGCATTTTCATCTTTAACATCCTCAATAGTTATATAATGAGGATCTAATTCTAAAGCAATATCATTTGCAGCTGATCGTATTTTTTCAGAATCACCAACTAATAAAAAGGTACAAAAATCTTGTTCAAGAGCATATTTAATTGCTAAAAGTACTTCCTGATCAGCCGGATTTGCCACGGATACTTTTTGCTTTCTCTTCTTTCTAACTTTTTGTTTGATTTCTTCTAGTGTTTGCATCATACCCTCCTAGCGTCCCCTAATAAAGATAATGCAAGAAGCATGCCAACTACGGACACCCTGTAAACGCTTTATCTTCTTATTATAGCACCTGCAACTTTATGCATAAATGCAAAAAAATGCATGCCGAATTATTCAAGTTGATACTTTTCTAGCTTATAGTATAAACTTCTAATTGAAATTTTTAATTCCTTAGCTGTTTTAGTTTTATTAAAGTTGTTCTTTTTATATATTTTTGCAATATAGCTTTTTTCATATCTTTCTACAGCCAGTTGTAAAGATTGCGCTTCAATTAAATCGGGCGCAGTAGGGTTGTTTGGTATTTTTGCTGTAACCCCTAGCTCAGGTAAATGCTCTAATTGAATAACTTCCTCATTAATGTCCATATAAATCATTGCCCGACCTATCACATTCTCTAATTCCCTGATGTTTCCCGGCCAATTATATTTTTTTAATTCAGCAAGCGCCTCATTTGATATAGATTTGACGTTTTTTCCGTAATCCTGATTTGTCTTCACTATAATGTGCAGAACTAGTTCAGGGAGGTCTGACAACCTTTCTTGAAGACTCGGAATAAAAATTGGTAATCGATTTAATCGGTAATACAAGTCTTCCCTAAAAGTTTTATTCATAATTGCCTTTTCCAAGTTTACGTTTGTGGCTGTAATTACCCTAACATCAAGTGTTATAGGATCAGTTCCTCCAACTCGCACAATTTCATTCTCCTGTAGTACTCGAAGAAGTTTGGCTTGCATGTTTAACGATAGTTCCCCTATTTCATCAAGAAATATACTCCCCAAATTTGCTTCCTCAAATAAACCTTTTTTTCCACCGTGCTTTGCACCAGAAAAGGCTCCCTCTTCATAACCAAATAATTCACTTTCTAAAATTGATTCTGCTATTGCAGCACAGTTTACTCTAATAAACTTATTATGCTTCCGGTCACTTTCATTGTGGATAGCATGTGCAAACAATTCTTTTCCTGTACCCGACTTTCCCCTCAACAAAACAGTTGCAGGTGTCTTTGCCCCTACTTTTGCCTGCTCCAGAGCTAACCTCATCTCTGACGAACCACCTATAATGTCGTCAAAAGTGTATTTTGCTTCTAAGCTGCGGATAATTTGCCTTGCTCTTTTTAATTCACTTGTCAAAGACCGGACTTCCGTAACATCGTGGAGGACTCCTACACTACCTTTAATTTTCCCATCTACAATTATGGGAGCAACGTTAACGTACACATCTTTGTTGGTTGGCCCAACCTTCATTCTAACTCCTCTTACTGCTCTGCGGGTCTGTAGCACCTTCATATGCATACTCTCTCCCTCGGAGATGTCCACAGAAGCTGGAGCACCGACAATGTCTTCTTCTTTGAGACCGGTAATTTTTGTGTATGCTGGATTGATCATCAGTCCTACTCCGTTTTCATCCACTACACTAATTGCTTCATCAGAGGATTGGATAATTGCTTCTAGCATTGTTTTAATTTCATTGAGGTCCGTATTTTCTTCGGCCAGGTTTACTACCTCTGTAATATCTTTGAATATGGCAAAAGCGCCCTGTAAATTCCCGTCCGCATTAATAATAGGAATTCTTGTAGTAATTATTTGCTTCCCGTTTTTCAATACTAATTTTTGGTTGACTTCTTTTCTTTTATTACGTAGAACAATTGGCAGTCTCGAATTTTGAATCACTTCATGAATTTGCTTACCTTCAAACTCATCCTTTTCTAACCCAACAATTTCCTGCGCACTTCTGTTCACAAAGTCTACTTGTCCGGTATGATTTACTACAATCATTCCATCTCTTATATTATTTAGAATCAGGTTTTGGTTATCCATTTGCAGGCGAATTTCTTTTAGTAACTCTTCTTTTTCATTAAAAAGCTCCGCAATTATGTAAGCTACTGTACCAGGAATAACAACTGTCTTTCTATTTCTGCATTCTATGATCTCATCAAGAACTTTATCGTCACCGGTTGCTTCAATAATTATATCTATATCTTTTTCTATCCAATGTTTCCAATCATGATCACAAGGGATATTAAATTTTCTAGCAAGCCTTAATCCCTCTGCATGTATGTCTTTGTCTATAATTGCAACAATATGCATACGTTTGGTTGCGCGTAATATGTTTAAAAGTACACTGCCCCCTTTGCCAGCCCCAACGATAAGTACTCGCTTCATCTCATCCCACCTTGCATTGTTTTGCATGTATTTATCATACGATACTCTGCATTTTTTAGCAAATAACCTTTCTTCCCAATTACATTACATTTTTGCTATACTAATAATAAGAAAATTTTTAAGGGGAAGAAAAATGAGTAGAACAATTGCGTTACTAGTGCTGCTAATCCCTGGTGTTATTGCTGCGTTTGGAATTAAGTTAATGAGAGATTCCTTATTCGCTGACTTTTATCCGGTGTTTTTCCATATAGGAATTCAGTTTCTTATAGGTTTAGTGCTGTTTTTAGCAGGTATTGCATTTATTGGTGGTTTTATTGTCCATAGAGACAGAAAGAAGCAAACCACAGAAAAGAAGAAGAATTAAAAGAATACATAAAAAAAGGCGGCTACATACCGTCTTTTTTTGTTATAGTACCGTTTAATGCCTGTACAGGCTGTTTGCTCTGTTTTTATTATATCTGTTAAAATAAAAAAAATTTTGTTATTATTAATAATAAAAAATAAAGTTCTTCGGGAGGATTTTTGATGAAAGTTGTTAAGTTTGGTGGAAGTTCTGTAGCAAGTGCAGAGCAATTAAAAAAGGTAGGAGATATCATTAAGGAGGATGATTCAAGAAAGTTCATCGTAGTTTCTGCACCTGGAAAAAGAACAAAAGAGGACATCAAAATTACTGATTTACTAATTGAATTAGGCAATACCTACATACATAAAATGGATTATAACAAAGTTAAACAAACAATTCTTCAGCGTTTTAACGATATCATTCAAACCTTAGCATTACAAGCAGGCCTATTGGATGAAATAGAGGGTTCGATTGAACAAGGGCTAATCGACCTAGAGCATGACCTAGAAAACATTGATTGTCTTAAAGCAATAGGAGAAGATAGCTCTGCAAAAATTTTAAGTGCCTACCTTCAAAAACTTGGACTGAACGCACATTATTTAAACCCAAAACAGGCTGGGATAATTGTAAGTAATGAGCCAGGTAACGCTCATATTCTTCCGGAAAGCTATAAAAAAATTGGTACTCTTCGTGAGAAAGAAGGAATTATGGTAATACCTGGATTCTTTGGTTACACAGAGGAAGATGAACTAATGACCTTTTCCAGGGGAGGTTCTGATATCACAGGGTCGATTATTGCAGCTGGGGTAAAGGCTAGTTTATATGAAAATTTCACTGATGTGGATTCGGTTTACAAAGTTAACCCTACAATTGTAAGTAATCCGAAAGAAATTAGAACATTAACCTACAAAGAAATGCGGGAATTGTCATATGCCGGATTTTCAGTATTTCATGACGAGGCACTTATTCCTGCTTTTAATGCTCAAATTCCGGTTTGCATTAAGAATACAAACAATCCATCCAAACCTGGTACTATGATCGTTTCTGAGAAAAAACAAGATGAGAAATGTGTCGTTGGCATTGCAAGTGACATAGGCTTTACCAGCATTTATATAAGTAAATATTTAATGAACCGGGAAGTTGGATTTGGAAGAAAGTTATTTCAAATCTTAGAAGAAGAAGGGGTTTCTTTTGAACATGCGCCTTCTGGAATTGATGATATGTCCATAATTATTAGAGAAAGCAGATTAGGGAGCGACAAAGAAGAAATTATTTTACAACGCTTTAAAGAAGAACTGCAGCCTGATCAAGTTGATATCCACCGTGATCTAGCTATTGTAATGGTAGTTGGAGAAGGCTTAGTAAGTACAATTGGTGTTGCACAGAAAGCGACAACTGCTTTTGCAGAGGCAAACGTAAATATTGAAATGATTAACCAGGGGTCCTCAGAAGTCTCTATGATGTTTGGGATTAAGAAGGAAGATTTAAGTAAGGCAGTTCGCTCTTTGTATTATCATTTTTTCGAATAATTAATAATAAAAGCGCAAGCGCTTGTTTAGCATGCAAATAGGACTGGAGTAATAATTACTCACCTTGCGTCCCATTCATGCGTAAGCAGTCGCTTGCGCTTTTAATAACTTAACTCGCTTTATGCTCCAGACGTAATCGATCTGCAACCATTGCAATGAATTCAGAATTGGTCGGTTTTGCTTTTGTAATGCTTATTGTGTAGCCAAATAGAGCAGATATCGAGTCAATATTTCCTCTACTCCAAGCTACCTCGATTGCATGACGAATTGCACGCTCCACTCTTGACGCCGTAGTATTATATTTCTTAGCTATATCCGGATACAAAACCTTTGTAATGGAGCCCAATAACTCAATATCATTGTACACCATTGTAATTGCTTCTCTTAAATACATATACCCCTTAATATGTGCAGGAACTCCAATCTCATGAATTATATTCGTAATACTTGCTTCTAAATCCTGCTTTTTCTTCTCTCTTTTGTTTGTTTGTTTCATATTTGGAGAAGAATACGAACCACTTCCCTGTACTTGACGTATTTGATCTGCCAAGTGATCCAAATCAAACGGCTTTAATATAAAATAAGAAGCGCCTAAATCTACAGCCTTTTTCATCACTTCTTCCTGCCCAAACGCTGTTAACATGATAACATTTGGCTTATGACCTTCTTGGCTTCGAAGCGTATTAAGCACGGCGAGCCCATCAATATGTGGCATTATGATATCTAATAAAAGCACGTCTGGTTCCATCTCTTCCAACATAGATAAACAATCCCTGCCATTATGAGCAACTCCAATTACATCTATATCGGATTGTTCCTCGAAATACTCTTCCATTAACTTAATTAATTCCCTATTATCATCGACAAGACAAACTTTAATTTTTCCCACTAAAAATTTCCTCCCTTTATGTAACAGTTATCTCTTTTACTAATATTCTCCAAAAAAATAGAAATTCCTTCTTTTATTTAAAAAACATTGGATTTTTTTAGTTTTGCGTTCTTTTACTCACTAATGCTCCAAATTACTTCATCATTTGATAAATTTAGACATGTTTGTCGAAAAATATTTATTTAAATATAACACAAATACCATATTATGGCTATAAGAAAAATGACTTGAAATGGAGAGCCTCCATAACAAGTCATTTTTTTAGCCAGCTTTATTTTTATTTTGCTTCTTAATATCAATCCCTGCATCCTGTAACATCCACTCAATATGCACTCCATAACCCGAAGTAGGATCATTTACAAACACATGTGTAACTGCTCCTATAATCTTCCCATTTTGGATAATTGGACTTCCACTCATTCCTTGAACAATACCACCGGTTTTTTTGAGCAATTCCTCATCCGTTATCTTGATTACCATTCCTTTTGTTGCAGGAAATTTCTGAGGGACTGAACTAACAATCTCTACATCAAATTCTTCCACTTTTTCATCCTCTACAACAGTTCGGATCGTGGCAGGCCCTTCCTTGACTTCATGTGATAACGCAACAGGCAATGGCTTGCCTTTTAAGTTATTTATACTATCTTCGTTCAATTTACCGAAGATACCAAAAGGACTGTTCTTAGTTATTGAGCCAATTTTATTTTCTTTTATGGAAAATGTGGCTTGCTTTTCACCAGGTACACCATTATTTCCTTTTTCAATTGAAGTAACGGAAGAGTGTACAATTGTTCCATCATTTATTTGAATTGGCTTCTTTGTATCCATATCGGATATAACGTGACCTAGTGCACCATAATTTTTTGATTTTTTATCATAGAACGTCATAGTTCCAATCCCTGCTGCCGTATCTCTTATATACAAACCCAGCTTGTACTCTTGGTCTTTTGTATCCATTACTGGCTGAAGTTCTTTCTTTAGTATCTCGTCACCTCTTTTTAACTTAATATTAAGAGGTGTTTTGTTTTTTGCTGCATTACTTACAAATGGTTTTACTTCTTTCATTTCTTTTATAGGCTCCCCATCTATCTCTAAGATAACATCACCAACCATGATATCTGCTTCTTCTCCAGGTGATACAGATCCATTCTTAACAGAAACCAAATGATGACCAACTACAAGTACTCCTTTAGTCTGAAGTTGAACACCAATGGAATGTCCGCCTGGTATTATACGTAAATCATCCAGTACAGACATATCAACTTTTTTAATTGGTATTCCGGCAAGTTCATAAACAATTTCACTTCCACCAGGACTTTCAGCATAAAAGGGAGACCCCTCTATTGATTGCACGCTTTTTTCAGACGTATTACTTACTTGAATACTTTCACCCAAAGTAGGGATTGGCACTTGGCTATTATGAAATATTTCCAACTCATTCGGAATGGAGAGGTAATTTTGTACAGGTGTTAGGAATGGAATAATTAACCCGGCAACAAGAAGTACTATGCCTGTCAATATTCTTATATTTGTTTTTAAGAAATTCAACTGTTGTCACTCTCCTCTTCCTAACCTATGCTTTTTTCTTTCTGTATCTTTAATTTGACCTAACAGTCCTGTAAATAAACTGGTTAATGATAAGCAAAGATGTGTATCTTTTCCTTTTAGACCTGTCAGCTATTTAACGTATGTATATTCTTATCGTTTTCTAAGCAAATAAAAAAGCCAGATATTCTATTTTCTGGCTTCTTACATAAATTTATCCGTATTTTCTTGATCTTTATAATGATGCTTTATACTGATACGCTAATTCAAGCATTTCTTTTCCATGTTCTTTAGCAGTCTCGGTTAATTTAGTACCCGTAATCATTCTGCTTAGTTCATCAATTTGCTGCTCTTTTGTTAGCTCGGATACTGATGTAAACGTGCGTTGGTTTTTTTCCAGCTTTTTGATAAATTTGTGGGTATCTGCCATTGCTGCTACCTGAGGTAAGTGTGTAATACACAGTACTTGCGAAGCTTGTGAAATTTGATATATTTTTTCAGCAATAGCCTGTGCAACCCTACCGCTAACTCCTGTGTCTACTTCATCAAAAATAACACTTGTAACACCTTGATGCCTGGAAAAGATCTTCTTAAGAACGAGCATTATCCTGGAAAGCTCACCACCGGAAGCGATTTTGTTCAATTCTTTAAGAGGTTCCCCTGTATTCGTTGAAATTAAAAAGCGTACGTGATCAAAACCATTTTTATGAAGTGGAAGTTCTTCTTCGTTTTTAAAACCATCACCTTCTCCAAATGAAATTGCAAAGGACGCTTTTTCTAAATACAATCCTTTTAATTCTTTGTGAATATTAGTTGTTAGGGAATTTGCTGCCTTTTTACGTAAATCATGTAGTTGTCTTGCTTCCAAATATGCATCTTTTTGTATTTCTTTTATTTCTTCATTAAGCTTAGATAAGTGAGAATCTTTGTTAGTGATTTCTTCAATTTCCTCTTCTACTTTTGCCATATATTCCAGAATATCATTCACTGTAGCACCATATTTCTTTTTCAAACGGCTGATTTCGTTTAATCTACCCTCAAGTTCATTCAATCTGCCAGGAGAGTATTGCTGCATTTCTGTATAATTCCGTAGTTCATATGTCAATTCTTCTAAAGCATAATAATGGTTGGAGATTGCTTCTGCTTTTTCTTCAATAAATTTATCATATGTAGCAGCAGATTGGAGTGCCACCTGAGCTTTATTAACCCATTCCAACCCTTTCTGTTCCCCGTACAAAGCATTGTATCCATCTTGCAACGCTTGGAAAATACGTTCATAATTAACCAAGGAAGCTCTTTCTTCCTCTAAGTTCTGATCTTCATCAGGTGATAGATCAGCTTCTTCAATTTCCTTAAGCTGAAATTGAAGAAGATCTAGTCGGTGAGCCATTTCCTGTTCATTTTCACTTAATTTTTTATAGCGATTTTTCAGGGATAAAAGTTTACCAAACAGTTTATGATACTCCTGTTTTGTTTTTCTAATTTGACCTGCATCATACATATCGAGTAAGTCGATATGATGTTCAGGGTTCATAAGAGACTGTGTTTCATGCTGACTGTGAATATCAATTAGTGTCTTTCCAAACTCCCTCAATATTGCAAGTGTAACTAATTTACTATTTACCCTGCATATACTTTTTCCATTGGCCGTAATGGAACGTTGAAGTACAATCTGCTTGTCAGATATTTCAATACCATATTCGTTTCCAACTTCATAAATGGGATGGGTATCAGAGTCAATTATGAATAAACCTTCAATCTCCGCTTTCTTTGTTCCATGTCTTACAAATTCGACTGATCCCCTGCCACCAGCCAATAATTGCACTGCATCAATAATTATGGATTTCCCTGCACCAGTTTCACCTGTTAGCACTGTCAATCCTTCATTGAATGTTATAGATATATCCTCAATAATCGCGAAGTCATGTATAGATAATTCTGTTAGCACGTTAATAATCACCTCAAACCAGACATTAGTTAAAGCATATCAATAAATCGGTCTTTAATAATTTCTGCCTTTTCTTCTGTCCTACATATAATAAGACATGTATCATCACCACAGATGGTGCCCATAATCTCTTTCCAATCCAAATTATCAATTAATGCTCCTACTGCTTGGGCATTACCAGGCAAGGTCTTTAAAATTATAAAATGGCTTGCATGTTCTATTTTTACAAATGCGTCATTTATTAACCTTTTTAATTTCTCTAATGGATTAAATCGTTGGTCAGCAGGCAGACTATATTTATAGTTGCCATTTGTGGATGGTACTTTTACAAGATGAAGTTCTTTGATATCACGCGAGACGGTAGCTTGAGTTACATTGAACCCGAGATCTTTTAAATCAGCTACAAGCTCATCCTGTGTTTCAATTTCGTTTTCTGTGATTAATTCTCGAATTTTAATATGACGTTGTAGTTTACTCATTTAACACCCTCATTACACAGACCACAAAAGACCCGTAGTCATTTTTCTTTTTTATTTATCATCGTTAATTCATTGTGAGCATCATCTACGAGCTTTAATAGCTGCTCTTCATCTACTGGTGGACAATCTTTGCTATTCCCCCAAGAAAAGTGAGCTAAAAATTCAATATTCCCATCTCCCCCAGTTATAGGGGAATATGTTATATCCTTAAATGTGTATCCTTCCGACTGAGCAAATGAAATAATTTGCTTTAGAACTTGAAAGTGAACACCCCGGTCCCTAACAATGCCTTTCTTACCAACTTGCTCCCTACCTGCTTCAAATTGTGGTTTAATCAGGACCACAACATTACTATCTGGTTTTAATAATTTTTTCAACACTGGTAATATTAATTTAAGGGAGATAAACGATACATCAACAGAAGCTAAATCCGGTGGGCCATGCAACAACATATCTGGTGTGACATAGCGAAAGTTGGTACGTTCCATTACAATTACTCTTTCATCATTTCGTAGCTTCCAATCCAATTGATTGTATCCTACATCTATTGCATAACTTAATTTAGCTCCATTTTGTAAAGCGCAATCTGTGAAACCACCCGTCGAGGAGCCTACATCGATCATGATCTTATCCATAGCAGAGATAGCAAAATAAGTAAGGGCCTTTTCAAACTTCAAGCCTCCTCTACCTACATACGGAAAAAGCTTTCCTTTTACGGTTAATGGAATATCTTCCTCCACCTTTATTCCCGGTTTATCAATTCTTTCCTGCTCTGTGTATACAAGGCCCGCCATAATCATGCGCTTGGCTTTTTCTCGTGTTTCAATTAACCCTCTGTCCACTAATAGAACATCAATCCGTTTTTTACCCATATTTTAATAATCCTTTACTGCTTTTTATTTTTTGGTAAAACTTTTATTTTTAATTTATTCTCAATTATTGAGATTAATTTTCCAGCAAAAAAAATGATGGAGGTGGAAGAATGTATAGCAAAAAATTTGCCAATTGCTTTGCCTCCAACTGTAAGTGCTGCTACCAAGCTTGTCAATACAACTGATAGTATAATCTGGATAGAGGACCCTTCGCCTTCACCAAATAAATTGGCAATTTGCAGCACTACAATAGCTGATGCAGTTCCACTCACAATACCGGAAATATCTCCAATTACATCATTACAAAAACTGGCGAATTTATCTGCATTTCTTATTATTGCTACTGCTTCTTTGGCACCGTGTACTTTTTCAGCTGCCATTGCATGAAAAGGCGACTCACTAGCGGCAGTAGCAGCAATTCCCAGCATGTCAAAAATAACACCAATTAACACAATGAGAAACACAATAACTAAACCTATAATCCACATAACTTCACCCAAAATGGAAGAAGAAATAACTGAAAAAATAGCCGCTAACACAAATGTGATAACGGCAATAGTAAGACTAAATTTTAAAGAATTTTTTATTTGGGAATTCATAATTTACCTCTGAATCTTATTTTATTATGTAAGAAGGAATGGTCATTTAAAAGGTAAAAACTGCGGCTTAGGTCCAGTAGGTTTTCCCAGATGGGTACCCTATGTTGCCATAAAAGGAGGTTCCCCTTTAAACCCATCTTAGCTATGTCGCCATTAGCCAGACTGGATTACCACTTAGTCCACACTATAATCCCTTTTAAATGTCCAAGAACAGTCTAGGAGTTTTCCTCAACAGTCTTTAGCCGTTCCCTAGCCTCTTTTGCAGTGCTGATTTCATAGAGATAAAAATATAAGTTCTGTGGCCACCAGTACTCATATTTAAGACTCTAATCCCCTCAGACACCACTCAAGGCAGGCTACGCTGCTAACAAGGTGTCCCTTACCCAATTAAGCAGGTTCATACCCCATTCCATAATGACTCCTAGGCTTAGCAGTCACGACAGAGATGGGCCTCCGCGGTAATCGGGTCAACGCCCACATGCCTTTGTGGATCGCCCGAAAACCTTAACTCCCAGCATCGACCCAAGGCTGGGCGCCTCAAGCCAACACAAGGAACTTCATCGATGTGCCCTTTGGCGGATTTTTAGGCCCGCCTTCAGGAACGGAGGACTGACTAGAATACTGCACCATTCCTCATTCTTGATAATTATAACATAAAAATCGCTTTTATACCAATTGCTATCAATGATCTCTATTACCAAAATGATCTGTTAACATCATTAAGTAAGAATGATCTGCGTTTGCATTTTTTTAACGCTTCTTTTGCCTTCTTACTATACATATTTTTTTGTTCGATAGCTCCATCTAATCCAAGTAACTTGGGGTAAGTGCTTTTATTGTTTCCCTCGTCACTCCCAACCTGTTTCCCCATTTTTTTGGGGTCTCCAGTGACATCAAGAATATCATCTTGTATTTGGAATATTAAACCAAGATAATAAGAAAAATCTTTTAGTGCGGCTAACTCGGAATTAGTTGCTCCACCAAGATATGCTCCAGCATAAACAGCAAATTGAAGTAATTTACCAGTTTTCAGAACATGTATTCTCTCTAATTCAGTTAGCGAAATAGCTTTATTTTCAGCTTCCATATCTAGGATTTGTCCTCCAACCATCCCTTTAGGTCCGCTAGCGGAGGATAAATTTTTAATTAAATCCACTTTTTCAGCATCCTGTAAAAGAGGGTCATTAGCTATCAATTCAAAACTGTATGTTAGTAGTGCATCACCGGCCAGGATGGCAGTTGCCTCTCCATAAACTTTATGATTTGTTAGTTTACCTCTTCTGTAATCATCATTATCCATTGCAGGCAGGTCATCATGGACCAGTGAATAAGTATGAATAAGTTCAAGAGCAATTGCGCTGGAAATGGCTTTTTCAAGATCTTTTCCATATGCTTCAAACGCAGAAAATAATAGCACAGGTCTTAACCGCTTGCCTCCAGCTTTAACAGAATACAGCATTGCCTGCTTCAAATTAGTTGGAATGTCCAATTTCTCCAGAGAAGTTATAAGTCCATCATGGATAAGCTCTTTACTTTGTTCCATATATGAAATCAGATTTGTATTCAACTATTCATCCTCCTGTATTTCAAAAGGTTCGAGGTCACCTTGTTCATTCATGATATGGGTCATTTTCTCTTGGACATTTTTCAATTTATCATTACATAGTTTTGACAATTTCATCCCATCTTGATAGTATTCAATTGCTTGTTCAAGAGGAACGTCACCTTCCTCCAGTTTTCCTACTATATTTTCTAATTCTTTCATTGCTTCCTCAAAGGATAATTCATTCTTTTCCTCCATTATGTTCCTCCTCTATTTCCTCAACATAACAGCTTAACCTTCCATCTGCCATATGGAGTGTTATCGAATCTTTTTCTTTCACTTGTTTAGTTGACTTTATTATGTTTCCTCTCTGCGTATAAGGTATAGCAAATCCGCGTTGCATAATAGCAAGAGGGTTAACAAGTGTTAATTTATCAATCGTATTCCGCAATTGATTACTACCTTGTTCAATTAACAAATTCATGTAATACTTTTGCCTCTTAGTCAGTTGGTTTAATTCGTTATGAGATTGTTGGATTTGTTTTTTGGGATGCTGGGCCAGTAATCGCTTAAAAAGATCTTGATAAGCTTTTTCCGTCTGTTTAACATAGTTGCTTGCACTTTTTTGCAAATTTCCAACACTATGATCCAGTTCTTGTTCTTTTTGCTTAAGAAGAAGTTGAGGGTAACGGAACGCATAGGAATCTTTTATGCGCTGAATCTGTCGCTCTTCCTGTAGAACTTTCCGTGTCATTTCTTTTTTCACTGATCTTCTTAACATCGTTATTCTTTCTTTTAATTCAATGTGTGAAGGTACAGCCAGTTCGGCTGCACCAGTAGGTGTGGGAGCACGCATATCTGCAACAAAATCACTTATCGTAAGATCTGTTTCATGTCCGACTGCAGAAATTACAGGGATGCTCGAGCGGAAGATAGCTTCGGCTACTATCTCCTCATTAAAACTCCATAACTCTTCAATAGAGCCTCCGCCCCTACCTACAATTAAAACATCGAACATTGCCTTTTCATTCGCTTTATCAATTGCTTGTTTAATTGAATTTGCAGCATTTTGACCTTGCACCAAAACGGGAATTACCGTTAGAGAAACAATTGGGTACCTTCTTTTTATTGTTGTGATAATATCACGAACAGCTGCACCAGTAGGCGAGGTTATAACCCCGATATGTTTGGGATGTACAGGGATTTTCTTTTTATATTGCTGGTCAAAATACCCTTTTTTATGTAATTTTTCTTTCAGCTGTTCAAAGGCTAAATACAAAGCACCAATTCCATCAGGTTCCATATTTTGTATATATAATTGATATTGCCCATATGCTTCAAATATACTTATTTCACCTTTTATCAAAACCTTCATTCCGTTTTCAGGCATGAATTTGAGGAAGCGGTTGTTTCCAGCAAACATCACTGCCTGTATTCGTGTCTGATCGTCTTTAATTGTTAAATACATGTGGCCACGACTATGATGTTTGAAATTAGAGATTTCACCTTTTAACCAAATGTTTTTTAGATGGGGATCTGTATCAAGCTTTCTTTTTAGATACTTTGTTAGCGCAGTTACTGTTAAATAATTGTCTTTCAATTATCTTGTCATTCCTTTAGCCGCTTTAATGGTATTCTTTAGCAACATTGTAATTGTCATTGGCCCGACTCCACGAGGAACAGGAGTAATATAAGAAGCTATTTCCTTTGCGCTATCAAAGTCAACATCTCCGGTCAGGGCACCGCCCTCAAGCCTATTCACACCAACATCTATGACTATGGCTCCTTCTTTGAGATGGGTTTGGTTAATTACATTTGGCTTGCCTACAGCAACTATTAGGATATCTGCTTGCTTCGTATAATGTTGAAGATTCTGGGTTTTTGAATGGCAGTAAGTGACCGTCGCATTTTCATTTAATAGTAATTGTCCAACCGGTTTACCTACTATATTACTTCTTCCAATAACTACAGCATGCTTACCTTCTATCTGTAAATTACGGGATTTTAGCAAAGTAATAATACCGTGCGGAGTACAAGGAAGAAAGGTATCATTACCTGTCATCATATGACCAATATTAATAGGGTGGAATCCATCTACATCTTTTTCAGGTGAAATTGTCTCTATCACCTTCTGTTGATGAATATGGTCTGGTAATGGCAACTGAACTAAAATCCCGTGAATCGAATTGTCATTATTTAACTCATTTAGCAGGGTTAATAATTCTGCCTCTGTAGTTGAAGCTGGGAGCTCAATTAGTTCAGATTCGATCCCTGTTTCCGCTGAGGCTTTCTTTTTCCCTTTTACATAGGATTTGGATGCAGGATCTTCTCCTACGAGAACAACTGTAAGCTTTGGATATATTCCTTTACGATTAAGTTCCTCTACTTCCATCTTCATATCAGCTTTGATTTCTTGCGCCAAATCTCTCCCATTGATTTCAACTGCAGTCATCATTTACTCCCCTTTGTCATTAATTACTTTTGAAAGTACACCATTTATAAATTTACCTGATTTCTCATCTCCATATTTATTGGCTAGTTCAACTGCTTCATTAATAGATACATTTGTCGGTATATCATCAAGATATTGAATCTCATATGAAGCAATACGCAGAATCGTTTTTTCTACTGAAGCTATCCGTTCAAAAGACCATTTTTCAATACGTTCAGCCAACACCTGGTCAATTTTTTGTTTGTTTTCTGTTACTCCCTCAACAAGTAGTATTAAGAATGAATCACTTTCTTCCGTTTCCAGGAAATCATTTATTGCTTGACTGGGTTCATTTTTATTAATATCGAGTTGGAACAGAATTTGAAATGCTTTTTCTCTTGCTGTGTGTCTATTCATTTGTATATAGCTCCTTTAACTAATCTCTACAAATAATAACATGATTAAGAAATCAACGCTAGGACCAACCAGCTAAAACAAAAGTGCAATTTTATAACTCGTGCATGGCATGCCGTTCGAGCTAAAAGCTTGCGGCCACATTTCAACAGGATAAAAAAGCAGACCAAAAGATGCGCAATCATCTTTTGGTCTCTCCCCTAATCCTCTTTCTGTTCTTCACTTTCCCTTGTTTCCATTTGTATACCTACAACATGCACATTAATTTCATCAATTTCCAAAGCAGTCATATTTTTTAGTGTTTGCCTTATATTTGTTTGCAGTTTCTGTGCAGTTTGAGGAATAGAAATGCCGTAATTCAGGATAACGAATAAGTCGATTAGCACACCATTCTCCGTAAGTTCAACCTTGACACCCTTACTATGCGCTTTTTTCCCGAAGCGTTCCACGACACCCGTTGCAAAGTTTCCACGCATCGCATAGAGGCCATCTACTTCTGCGGCAGCTATACCAGCAATAACTTCAATAACTTCAGGCGCTATTTCAACTTTACCTAAACTACTATCACCACTAACGTTTAACAAAGGCTGTTCATCCATACTCTCACTCCTTTATTAATTAAAAGACCAGTCAATCTTTTTTCTCAATGATCGGATTCTCCTCAAGAAAATTCGTATTGAAATCTCCCTTTACAAATACTTCATGCTCCATGATTTGTCGATGAAATGGAATTGTTGTATATACTCCTTCTACAACAAACTCATCTAGTGAGCGTTTCATTCTATTTATTGCTTCTTTCCTCGTTTTTCCATATGTAATCAACTTAGCGATCATGGAATCATAGTAAGGGGGAATTCTATATCCAGGATATGCTGCAGAATCTATTCTTACACCTAATCCACCTGGTGGAAGATACATTTCTATTTCGCCAGCAGAAGGCATAAAATTTTTATATGGGTTCTCAGCATTTATCCTGCATTCCATTGCATAACCTTCAAATTCAATATCCTCTTGTTTAAAGGATAGTTTTTCACCGTTTGCGATTAAAATTTGTTCTTTAATAAGGTCCACACCAGTTACAAGTTCTGTTACCGGATGTTCTACTTGGATTCTTGTATTCATTTCCATAAAATAAAACTCGTTACTTTTTCTATCAAATATATATTCAATCGTTCCTGCTCCTACATAATTAACTGCTTTTGCAGCCTTTACAGAAGCTTCACCCATTTTCTCCCTGATCTCAGGTGTAATTGCAGGTGAAGGTGTTTCTTCTATTAGCTTTTGCAGTCTTCTTTGGATAGAACAATCTCTTTCCCCAAGATGGACAACATTTCCATGCTCATCTGCAAGAATCTGTATTTCAACATGGCGGAAATCCTCGATGAATTTTTCAATATATACCCCTGGATTTCCAAAAGCTGTTTCAGCTTCTTTTTGTGTAACTTGGATTCCTTTAATAAGATCTTCTTCTGTTCTGGCGACACGAATACCTTTACCCCCGCCCCCAGCAGTTGCCTTTATAATAACTGGATATCCTATTTTTTCGGCAATCTCAATTGCTTCATCCGTATTTTCAATAATTCCATTAGAACCAGGAACAATAGGTACATTTGCCTTTTTCATTGTTTCTCTAGCTACGTCTTTAATTCCCATTTGCTGTATAGCTTCTGGAGTGGGACCCACAAAAGTAACATTACACGCTTTACAAATTTCCGCGAAATCAGCGTTTTCAGCAAGAAATCCATAGCCCGGATGGACAGCATCCACTTCTGTAAGTGTCGCCACACTCATAATATTAGTGAAATTCAGATAGCTGTCCTTACTTAAAGTAGGTCCTATACAATAAGCTTCATCAGCTAATTGAACATGTAATGCCTCCTTATCAGCTTCTGAGTACACAGCTACTGTCGTTATATCCATTTCTTTACAAGCACGAATAATACGTACGGCTATTTCACCTCTGTTAGCAATTAACAGTTTCCTAATCACACGCTACATCCCCTTATTTCTTGTTTACTCTGAATAATGGCTGACCGTACTCTACTAACTCGCCATCTTTTACAAGGATTTCAACTATCTCCCCTGAAACTTCTGCTTCAATTTCATTAAATAGCTTCATTGCCTCTACTATACATACAATGGATGAATCTTCTACCTTGCTGCCTACAGAAACATAAGGGCCGCTTTCAGGAGATGGTGAACTATAAAATGTCCCTACCATAGGTGAGGTAATTTCATAATCATAAGATGGTTTTGTTTCTTCTTTTACAGTTTCCTCCTTAAGAGATTCCGCTGGCTTTTCTTCTTTAATAATTGGTTCTTCCTTCGGTTGCACAGGCGGATTTTCTTCAACTACTTGAATTGGGGTATTCTGTGGTTGAACAGTTGTATTTCCGGCTGACTTTTCCATAGTTATAGTTGTACCGTTTGACTCATAAGTAAATTGATTAATGGATGATTGATCAATTAGCTTGATAATTTCTCTAATTTCCTGCACTTTCAACATAATGGTAGCACCCTTCCATTCTTAATTTTAGTATTAGGTCCTAAAAACTCCTAATAATATTTTACGATAAATTGTGGTGTTCATTCAACATTGAATACTTCCCTGTTTAAGGAACTTCTGATAAATAAGGTTTCACAGTGGGTTTTGCAAAACAATTTACTCACTTATTATAACAATGATATGTCTCCAATGCGAATAGTTACATATGTTAAATGAAGGGGCTTTATCTCGAAGAGCTAAAAAACCCGAGTCTGACCACGGCTCGGGTTTTAGCAATTTATTCACTTGCTGTAGGTTGGAAATTTACATCTACAGGAACTTCACCAAATTCATCTCTCACCATTTGCATAATGTTAACTACTTCAGTAGAAGAGAGTGTATCAACTTTTACATGCACATGTACTTTGTCATCTTCTGACCGAACTAATACATCATCATATTTTTCTGAACCTAAAATAGTTTCTTCAAGGATCGATTCCTTTGTAGTTACATCCTCAATAACGTCAATATCTCTAAGCGCCTGATCCTTTTCATCTGCAGAAGCAGAACTTGAAGCTACAATATCTTTTAATCTATCCTTTTTCATACTTCTCTCATCTTCCAATTCCATTCGAATGGTGGTAAATAATTCATCTTCCCCCATGTTTGAAATACCTTCTACCCCAGCTTCTTCTTCTTCTGCCTCCTGCGAATCGGTAGGTACAGCTTCCTCCTGATCTTGTCCATCATTAATGTAGGCTAAATCTTCACTTGCTGGTGAGGTCATGTAATACACACTCAACACAATCATTAAACTTAACATTGTTAGCAACCAAACTGTTTGCTTTTTTAACATAACTTCATTCCTCCCCTAATTCTTTGGCATTACTGAAACTCTATGTTTTGGAACATCAAGCACACGCGAGATAGATTCGATCATCCATTTTTTTACAGTAGCATGGTCTGCGCCCTTAGCTACAACAAAGACTCCTCTGACTTGGGGTTTCTTTGTTTGTATCAACAAAGGTACCTCTCTATCGCCTTGTCTCACTAGCACTGTCTGCACTTCTTCCGTTTGATCCTCTACTTTTCTTTCTCCACCATTTTTATCAGATTCATCCGTTGACTGTTGCCCCTTTATTAAGTTTTTTTCATAGACCTTAACCGAGGTTGATTCCAGATTGACCATCACTTCAGCCTCAGATACTCCTTCTATTTTGTTAAGCATTGTTTCTAAATCTTTTTTATATAGGGATTCCAGTTCATCTATACTAGTTGTAGTGGGTGTCTCCTGCTGGCTTGTTTCCTTTGCTGTCTCCATTTTCTCAAGCTCTTGGTCATTAATTGCTTCTGGAGGAGACGAGGAGAAAATATTACTGAGAATTAACAAAAACAAACCGGCTATTCCCAATATGATCATATATCCTGTTTTTTTGGATGGTCGTTTGCCGCCTTCACTATCTTTCCGTCCAAAAAACCTTTCCAACAGTTGCTTCAAGTGATCCCTCCCTCCTTTATAACCGTTAGGTCCTTATCTCCCATTTCCCAAAGCTCTCTTAAAAAAGACTCTATTTGTTCGGTATCCTCGTTTCCTTTGGTTTCAACAGGGTTGTTCATATCAATTACCACATCATCAACTAAACTCACTGCTCCCTCCCCACCCTTTGATTCTTTTATATATACAATGACTTTTTCCAATCCTTCAAAAGAAACCTCAGCTGCTGTTTCTGTAAATTGAAAATCAATATTTTTGATTTCAACCTTATAATTTTCTAATAGAGGTTTTTCTGCAATCTCTGTTAATTGGACAGCCATTTGTTTTAAAATATATGCATCATGTGTTGTTTGTATTTCACTTTTTTGAAATTCTATTAAATTTTTTATAGATTTATCATGGTTTCTTTCTAAATTAACTTGATTAATAGAAGTCCGGACAGCTTGTTCAATATCAATTTGAAGAACGTAGAAAATGGGCTTTAATAAAATTAATACTAATATGAGCCCAGTTACTAACTTTACATATTTCTTCATCTTAGTTGAAGAAACTAATATATCGATAACACTTGCCAGAAGAAGAAAGATAATAATCTGCGTGATCCAGTCTATAAGTATACTCATTTTAACCACCTTAACGTAAAAGCAATGTAATGTTGCTAGCCGCAACAAGTAGTACAATAGCTAACAGAAACATAAAAGATACCGCAAGTAAACAGGCTAGTATATAGACAATATAATTACTTATTGTATTGAGACTGGATATAACAGGACCGTCTCCTATCGGTTGAAGAATTGCAGCTGCTATCTTGTATATTAAGGCAATAGCAAATATCTTGATTGCCGGAAAAAGAGTAATAAATAAGACGATGGCCAAGCCAACGATTCCAACTGCATTTTTTAAAAGTAGCGAAGCACTTAAAATAGTGTCTGCTGCATCAGTGAACGTTCTGCCAACTACCGGGATAAAATTCCCGGTAAGGAACTTCGCTGTTTTCATAGCTACACCGTCCTGTATTGCACTTGCTGCTCCCTGGACAGATAATACCCCCAGAAAAATAGTGAAGAATACCCCTAGTGTGCCTATACCTATGTTTCGTAATAACTTAGCTAAATGTGTTACTTTGTATCCATCACTTAAACTACTTACAATTAGTAGAAGAGCAGATAAAAACAATAAAGGCATAATAAAATGTGATGTCAGCAAACCACTTAAATTGATAAGAAAAATGATAATTGGATGAAAGAAAGACACTGTAAGCAGGTTTCCAAAGGTTGCCATCAGCCCAAGTACCAATGGCAATAATGCAATCATAAAGCTGCTCATTGTATCGATTGCCTCTTTGGCATAAGAAAAGGCCAGATAAAAGCTGTTCAGTGCAATGAATATTAGTACAATGTAAACAACGAAGTAAGCAATCTTACTTACCGCACTTTTTTCAAAGGCAGTATGCATCGTCTGCAAAATAATTGAGAACAATGTAAGCATTAACAACATACCAAGTAACTTTCCATTTAATATTAGTTCATAAAATAAAAATTCCAGAAAACCAATAACGCTATCTTTAATTGAAAAAGACTCTTGATTTTTTATTAGATCATAGACGCTTTTTTTCTCAATTCCTGGTAAATAGCCATTATATTCATCCACCAGCTCACTCCAGTACTCCTGTACACCTTCTAGAGAAATCTCTTGAAGCATGGCATCCTCTAATTCATCAGAACCAACAGGGGGACTTGTTGCTGCAACCGATACTTGACCTGAAACTATATAAGGGAAGATTAGCAAGAAAACTATCACGATTTTAACAGTCCGATTCACACCTATTTCCCCTTTCTTTCCATTCATTGGTTCATTAGGTTGCCGGCAAGAAGCCCAATATCGCCTCGATCACAGCAGTAATAATCGGAACTGCTAATAAAAGAATAAATATTTTCCCTGCCAGTTCAATATAAGAAGCAACGGATTGAAGGCCGGCATCTTTAGATATACTTGCACCTAATTCTGCAATATACGATATTCCAATTATTTTAAGGATTGTTTCCATATACATACCTTTTACGTTTGCTTTTTCGCCAAGTGATTGAAGTAATTGAAAGATGGTTCCAATTTGATGAACGATGGATATGAAGATGATAATTCCTGTTATGATAATAATAAAAAAGGCAAACGATCCATTAATATCTTTTAAAGTAATATATAAGATGGTTGCAACGAGCCCAAGTGTTACAATCTGCAAAATGTCCATAATAATCTACCCTTGGAATAAAAATACAGATTTAATTTGTTGAAATAATTCTGAAAGACCATTGATTACAATTACGAGCACAATGATAAACCCCAATAATGTAGCAAATTGTGCAATTTCTTCTTTTCCCATTTGTTTTAGTATTGTATGGATTAATGCTACAATGATCCCAATTCCAGCAATTTGGAAGAGAATAGACGCATCTGTAAGCATAGATGGGCTCCTTTCTTTCTTAGATAAGCAATAATACAATGAATACCCCACATAAGAATCCGAGGCTTTTCGCCATTTTACTGTATTTCAAATAATTATCTCTTGCCTCTTCCAATTCCCTGTCCAGATGTCCGACTGCGAGTTGTATATGTTTCTGTTGTTGAACGAAATCATGCTGACCCAATGTCCTTCCAAATTGTAGTAAAATTTCCTTTTCATTCCTATCCAAAGAAGACACTTCCATCAGTTTATTAACAGCATTGTTCCAGACAATAAATAGGTCTTTGTTATTGTCATTAAGAAAATCATCTAGTCCAGCAAAAAACGTTCTTGTTGGTTCAGGAACTTGTTTAGATATAACAGTAAAAGCGTCTTTTAGAGGAGATTGGCTATAAATCATTTCAGCTTCTAATATTTGTAACGCATTTTTTAATTGACGGATATGCCGTGGTCTTTTCTCCAGTCTGTTACTCCATTCGAATCCCATCCAGGTAGTTGTTCCTACCAAAAGAAGTGCTCCAACCCACATCATCCGATAAGCACCTCGATTCCTTCCATATATTCACCTCATCTTCGTTGTAAATCCCTGCAATGTGGCCTGGTTTTCCATGCTTTTCTAAAATGATAATCCGTTGAAAAATTTTTTGAATTAAAAGATGACGAAAAGAGGGTCTCCTTTTTATCTCGTCCAACGATTTTCCATGTATCGTACAAATAATGTTTACACCTGCATGAGTCGCTTCCATCAAAGCTTCTACATCTTTACTTGTCCCAATTTCATCCACAATTAAAATGTCTGGAGACATGGAGCGAATCATCATCATCATCCCCTCAGCCTTAGGGCAAGCATCCATTACGTCAGTTCTTTTTCCTAAATTGTGCTGAGGGATACCTTTGATGGAAGCAGCAATCTCGGAACGTTCATCAATTACACCAACCTTTTTAGCCGGCTTGTCCTTCCAACCAGTAGCGATTATCCGTGCTACATCCCGTATGATTGTTGTTTTCCCTGTTTGAGGTGGCCCTACGATTAAAGTATTTACATATTGAGAATCGTACAAATATGGTATGATCGGTATTGCTACACCAACCTTTGCCTTGGCTATACGTATGTTTAAAAAGGTTATATATTGAATAGATTTTACATTGCCGCCAAGTGTATTGACTTTTCCCGCTAAACCAATCCGATGACCACCTTCAATCGTTATATAACCTTCTCTAAGTTCATCCTCCATACGATATAATGAAAACTGGCTAAGTTGGTTTATAATAGATATAAACTCTTGCTTTGTAGGCCTAGCATTGTCTAACCATTCATTAACGTTGTCCCAAATTAATTCCACAGGTTGATTTAATCTCAACCTTATCTCCTGCAGTTCATTCCAACGATTCATTATATGCTTACTTAACTTTTGCTGAAGTGTTTCCGGAAAAATTCGTAATATTTCTTCCATGGCATGTCCTCACTTTTTGTAAATAACTTATTAGTAAATGTATGTGTAAGCTAAAAAAATATGCCTTTCTATTGATAATCTAAAAGCAGAAAGTTCATTAGTTCTTTAGAGTTGAAAAAGACAAGGGAAGTAGCAGAGTTAAACAAACGAAGGGCAATGATCAATAATAATATGGCTCCATTGGAATGACGTGACGGTTCAAGCATTAAAACTTAATAAAGCACAAAGCTTTGGATCTATTGCAAAGTGGGGTCTAAACGTTATCCATAGTAGGAGTAAATTATGAACTAGTGGTTAGTACTATCTGCCGTAAGAGGTACTAATCAGCAATAAAAGAAAGTAATTCGCAGTAGGAGAAAACTGCGACGTAACTAAGAATATAGAGACTGCGTAAATCACCGCTACGGGGAAATATTCCGCTTTCCGCGGGCGGCCTGCGAGCCTCGGGCCAACAGGATGTTGGTCATGAAGGTGTTGCGACAATGGGTTTTGGTGGGGCGAGTATGCGCAGCCCCAGGACGTCGCGACTTTAGCCTTCCAACCTTTGTATGAATGCGGGGTCTCGCTAGTCTCGCTTTTCCCGCAGGACAGGGAAGGCTTCGTCAGCAATCCATCGCACGATGAAAATGTGTATTGTCATTTTCGAGGAGTCTCCATATTTCCCCTTCGCTAAGGTGTATATCTCAAAGCTGTTAAAGATAAGAGCCACTTATTCAATTCCTAAATACCTCAAATTAATCAATAGCACATACCCATTGATTGGAGCGGAAGGGGGCGACTCCTGCCGGAATAGCATGAGGCCACTGAAAAAGTCATTCTCTACTAAAATAGAAGTTTTTCAAAAAACGCTATCCCAAAATTTCGTTGTTTAATTTGCCTAGATGGAGAGTCAATGCCAGTTTACTCCACTCATAGACTAAAAAAGTGGGGATGTAATTTTTTGGAACTAGCCTTCTCAAGGATTTACCGGACTTTTTCAGTGGCCTCGAATAGCATGAGGCGAAGACCCTGGACGGAGCGTAGCGAAGGAAGCGGCTGAGGCCATGCCGGGCGGCAAAGAAGACACTGTGAGGTTACGAACAATTGTCGCGCTTGTACCCGGAGGTGTGAAAGCGTCCGCCTGAAACGCAAATCAATGAGTGCTTCCTCTGTAAAATTAATTACTCCATCTAACCCCAGTTAGTTCGGAGTTAATCTATTTTGCGAATCATTGAGTAGCGCTATCATATATTAGAATCAGCATTTCATATTATTTTTCCATGTAAAAAAGCAGCCCTTGTAGGACTGCTTTTAATTGCTTAGATATCTATACAGGACGAATTATGCCTGTTTTGCTTCCATGAATTTATGCTCTTGAAACATATTTTCCATCAGTAGTATTGATCTGCAAAACGTCACCTTTATTAATGAAAAAAGGTACTTGCACTGTATGCCCTGTTTCCAACGTTGCTGGTTTAGTTCCCCCACTAGCTGTGTCGCCTTTAATGCCGGGCTCGGTCTCCGTAACCTCAAGTTCAACGTTCTTTGGCAAATCAACCCCTAATATTTCACCTTCATAGGTTATAATAGATACTTCCATATTTTCTTTCATGAATTTTAGCTCATGCTCTATTTGGCTTGTAGTCAGGTCAATTTGTTCATACGTATTTGTATCCATAAAGGCATGGGAGTCCCCGGATCCATATAAATACTGCATCTTTTTATTTTCGATATGGGCTTTGTTTACCTTTTCTCCTCCGCGGAATGTTTTTTCTTGAATGTTTCCATTTCGTAAATTGCGAAGCTTGGAACGAACAAAAGCTGCTCCCTTCCCTGGTTTAACATGCTGAAACTCCATTACCTGCCAAATATCATTATCAACCTCAATTGTTAAACCTGTTTTAAAATCATTTACTGATATCATGTTGTAGATCCTCCCTTTACATGTGTACTGTTTCTATAGTTGGATGAGTTCTTTTGGAGCTAAGGTTAAACGCTCATTACCATCCTCTGTTATCAGAATATCATCTTCTATTCTGCAACCACCTACATTAGGTATGTATATACCTGGTTCTACTGTTACAACCATACCTGCCCTCAATTTATCCTCTGTTCTATAGGATAGTCCTGGAGCTTCATGTACTTCCATTCCTAATCCATGCCCTGTTGAGTGGCCAAAATACGTTCCATACCCTTGTTCTGTAATATAGTCTCTTGTTAAAGCATCCGCTTCTTTACCAGTTATGCCAGCTTTTATTCCATTTACCCCTCTAAGCTGCGCTTCCAGCACTGTATTATAAATTTCCCGCAAATTATCACTTATTTCCCCAACAGCCAAGGTTCTTGTTATATCTGAACAGTACCCGTTATATAGTGCTCCATAATCTAACGTAACTAATTCTCCAGACTGGATCACCTTATCTGAGGCGACTCCATGAGGAAGAGCGGAACGTAGGCCAGATGCTACTATTATATCAAAGCTTGAAGATGTAGCACCTTGTTTTCTCATATAGAACTCTAACTCATTCGATATATCAATTTCTTTTACGCCTGGTTTTATAAAGGCTTGAATGTGCTCAAACGCATCATCTGCAATTTTTGCAGCTTTCTTTATAATTTCCACTTCTTCTTCTGTCTTAATTAGACGCAAATCTTCAACTAAACCACTCACAGGAACCAATTCCACGCCAAAGGTCTTTTTATACGTCTCAAACTGACTATATGTCACATGATCTTTTTCAAAGCCAAGCCGCTTTATTCCCATGTTGCTAAGCTGATCTTTTATTTCCAGTTCGATTGGTTGTTTATGCTCAATGACATCAAAATCTTTCGCTTGTTCATTGGCTTGTTCCATATAACGGAAGTCCGTAATGAATTTGGTATCATTCTGACCAACAAGTGCAACCCCTGCTGTCCCAGTGAAACCAGTAATATATCTTCTGTTAAAATCGCTGCTAATTAAAATACCATCTACATTTTTGCCTTCTAAGGCTTTTTTTAAATTGTTTAGTTTCTCCATTCTCCCTTTCCTTTCTATAACATTGTTACAAGCACGTTCATCTGCCAAGCGGATGTTTTAAGTTTATCATACTCCTGTTCATTTGAATAATCATTACACTACTAGACTGAGGATTTTTTATCCATTTGCTTCTCTCATTTTAGTATCAAAATAATCATATGAAATGGAATAACCAACAAACGAACCATAAATGACAAACAAACAAATAGTTGAAACGATAGTATGATTAGTAAGCTGAGACAACTCAGGAATGTTGGGGAAAATGGGTTGGAATAGATAAAAACAAAGACCCCAAAGTATTATTCCAAACAATACTCCAGCCCATAAAGAGTATATTTTTCTAAGCAGGCCATAATAACACATCGCAATTAATACAGATAATATACCTATCAACAATATTGAAATAATGTTTCCCAGCCACTTTTCCGTCCATTCTTCTGTTATCCACGACCGAAGAACATATGATTTAGGAGATACCTCTGAAAAATTAAAGTAATACATGATCATCCCAAGGCTTCCAAATAATATCCCACCAATAAAGCCCGTTAGAAGTGAACGGGATAATAAAGACATAGGTTCTTCTCGTTTATTTTGTTCCAACTTTTTTTCTTTCTGCATAAAAACACCTCCGCGTTTAGTATTGCCAATTTGATTAAAAAAACGCATATTTCATGAATTAACAAGCTGGTTTCACCCTCACATTTGTAGTAAAATTAATTAAGTAATAATGAATAAAATTTACCAATATGGGAAGAATTTAAACTAATAACGAGATATTTTTATAATTTCTGCCTAAAAACAGGGTAGAAAAGTCAAATTAGTGGTATACAGATTATAGGTGCTATTATTACCTTGGAGAGAGGAGGAATAATCTAATGGCTCGTAATAAAATATCTATTATTATGTATCTAATCATTTCATTAGCAGCTGTTGGGTTAGTATCACAACTTTTCACTAATACAAAAAGCTTTTTAACCAATTTACTTGTTATGCTTGGTTTTGGTATAGCAATGTTTGCGGTTATCTACTTTATCTTTCTCAAGAAAAAGGCTCCAACGAACGATATGAAAAAATATAAAAAAGCCGTTAAACAATCAAAAGCGAAATATAAACAGCATACACCAGTGAAATCCAGTCACACAAAAAAACAAGTAATTAACCCTTCAAAGCGTAAATTGAATAAACGTGCTTCTCATTTAAAAGTAATTGATGGAAATAAAACGAAAGAAAAGGACCGGGCATCATTTTAAATGCTCGCTCCTTTTTATTTTGGCCAAAATCTAAGAAATTGCTCTGCATGTTCTCTTCCATCTTGGATTAATCTTTCTTTTGTTGCGTTATTGATATGTAAGTTAGTGGCATGTTGGTTTTCAACTGGAATAGTAATAATATTATTTTTTTCTGATTTTGTTATATATCTTGTATCATGCGCTTGTTTCATCGTAGAAAAGAGCCCGTAAAACATATCGATTGCATTATCAATAGAAGAGGACTCCAATTGCTTATTTGATTCCTCTAATTTTATCCCAAGTATAGGACGGTGATTTAAATCCCTCTCTTTTTCAAAAATCCATAAAGGGAAATTACTTAGCAACCCTCCATCAACAATTAAACTTTCACGTGTAGTCTTATTTTGTATTCGTTTAGGCATGAAGAAATATGGAAAACCAGCACTCATTCTAACCGCTTTTGAAATTGGAAAATGATCTGGATTAATATCATAAATTCGTTTTAAATCATCTGGTATTACTACTAATTTACCTAAAGAAATATCACTGACCACAATTTTAAGATTCTCGAGTGGGATATCTTTAAACGTATAGACATTTTTGTTTGCTAAATGTGTGTACAACCATTTCTCTAATTTATCCCCTTTATTTATTCCTAACTTGAAATAAATATAGAACCACTTACTTAAGGGGAAGATTTTTGTGATCACAGGGGGATCAAAAAACTGTGTTAATTCCAGATTTGAAATTAGTTTGAATATCTCTTTATTTGTATACCCAGCTGCAATAAATGACGCAACAATTGCACCTGCTGAAGTACCAGCACACCTTCTGATTTCCAGACCTTTGTTCTCCATACTTTCCAACGCCCCTAGAAATGCGAAAGCTTTTATTCCCCCTCCAGAAAAGACCGCATCAACCTCCAAAAAAACACCCCCTTTTCAAAAGTTCTCTGCTATACAGCTATATAGTTTTTTTATAATTTTAGAACATTTTTCGTTTGCAGTAATTAAAACTATAATTGGCTGGTCAATGGCTGGGAAAAAAGCATAGTAATAGGACTTCTAAACAAAATAATTTGGTTCTACTATGTATGTTTGGGATATAGAATGGTTGGAAAAATAAATAGAATGCGAACTACCTTCTCGTGTTTGTAAATAGACATTTTGAAAAACAATTTGTTATGTTAACTGTATATAGTGCAGAAATAAGTGCGGCTTATATTCCTGCTCTTTTGCCGATAGAGTTTTTCTAGTTCGGTGTTTTCTCAAACATGTGCAATAAAACAATATTTTTACCACAAATAAAAAAACATACAATGGTTTATCATTGTATGTTAATGGCTATTCATTGATTTTCTTCTTTTAGGTGGTAAGTACGAAGAGCATCTACCCTAGCTTCATCTTCTTTAAAATAATTGACCAAGTCTCCAATTCGGTCGATAGAGTTCCAACTTAGATGATGTTCGATACCTTCTACATCTTTGTAAATATTCTCTTTATCTACACCAATAATTTCAAGAAATTCTTCTAATAGCTCGTGACGGAATACCAATCGTTCGCCAATTTTTTCTCCTTTAGCAGTTAATACAAAACCTCTATACTTTTCATAGTTCAAATAGTCGTCCTTGTCCAATTTTTGAATCATTTTAGTAACCGAGGAAGGATGAACCTCAAGCGCTTCTGCTAGTGCAGATACTCTTGCATATCCTTTTGATTTCATTAGGTTATATATTTGCTCTATATAATCTTCCATACTTGGTGTCGGCATTAGTTTATCCCCTCATTCCATTGTGTATTATTGTATATTACATTCCATCCTAAAAGGATGAACATAGTGGGAAGCTAAAGGCTACTCAAACCTTCTTCAACAAAGTTGGTGTGTAATGGAATAATTATTTTAAACAAATACAAGGAAGTATCTTCTTCAACTGGTTGAAAGCTAAACTGCAGTTGCTCCCGCTAGGCTATACTCCATACAACGTCAGAGAATCTTTTTTTATCTTATGCAACTTTGTTTCTATACTAAAGCATACAGGAACATTTGGTATTAAACAAGGAAAAAGAAAGTAACCTCTAAGGCTACTTTCTTTTGATAATTTACAAACCACATTTAAGTTGAGCTCCACAACTTGTACATGTATTACATCCTCCGATGTCTTCTACACTGCCATTTCGGCAAACTGGACATGTATCCCCAACCTCTGAACCTATAGTCACATTCGTTTTATCAAGTTCTTGAATCGTGTCCATTAAGACGACTTTCGGCCGTTCTGTTTCTGGGAAAAGTTCTGTTTGTTCCCCGAATGTATTCTCTTCCGCTTTAAGGGTTAGGACTTGAGTATCTCGACTGCCGTCCACATAAACTGTTCCGCCTTTAGCCCCACCTTTATAAAGTCTGCGATATACATTCTCTACTTGATCAACTGAATAACCTTTTGGTGCGTTTACTGTTTTAGAAATAGAGCTATCAACCCACCGCTGAATAACACATTGTGTATCAGCATGTGCTTCTGGTTTTAGGTCCATTGCAGTAACAAACCAAGCGGGCAGGTTATTTGGATCCTGTTCTGGATGCTCGTCCAAGTATTCTTGTACGATATCTGCCTTTACTTCGATAAATTTACCTAACCTGCCACTGCGGTAATAGGAGAAAGAAAAATACGGTTCAAGACCTGTAGATACACCCACCATTGTACCTGTACTACCAGTTGGAGCTACGGTGAGTAAATGAGAGTTTCGAATCCCATGCTCCAAAATACCATTTCTAATATCCTCTGGCATTCGTTTCATATAACCGGTATTAATAAATGCTCTTCTCAATTCTTCCGTTTCCTCTCTTGTGTTTCCTGTTAAGAACGGAAAACTACCCTTTTCTTTTGCCAGTTCAATTGACTCTCTATATGCAGTAGTGGCAATCATTTCGAAGATCTGATCTACTAGTTCGTTACCTTCCTCTGAACCATACTCCGTCTCACAATAGATTAATAAATCATGCAACCCCATAACCCCTAAGCCTACGCGTCTCTCTCCTAGGGCTTGTTTCTTATTTTCCTCCAGAAAATAAGGTGTTGCATCTATGACGTTATCCTGCATCCTTACACCAGTTCTAACTGTTTGCTTTAATTTATCAAAATCAACATTCTTTGTTTCTTTATTTGCCATCTGGGCTAAATTTACAGCAGCCAAGTTGCAAACAGAGTAAGGAGCTAATGGTTGTTCACCACAAGGATTTGTAGCAACAACCTGATCACCATACGCTTTTGCATTTGTCATATCATTTGCATTATCAATAAAGAAAATGCCTGGCTCAGCAGAATAGGTTGCACAGATATTAATAAGATTCCATAATTCAGCAGCTTTTACACGACGATAAACACGGACCCCATAGCCCATTTCTTCCCATTTACGCACATCACCAATATCATGCCACTGGTTATTATAAGCATTCATTTCTTCTTCGGTATAACTTTCTACATCAGGAAAACGCAATTCATACATAGCATCATTTTCCACTGCTTCCATAAACTCCTTTGTCAAGCAGACAGAAATATTAGCACCAGTTAGAAATTCAGCGTTATGCACAGAATATGTTCCGCCCGTCCTTAACTTATCTTCGGCTTCCCGAATAGCAGCTTGGGTGAACCCGCCCAAACCTGGTTGATTACGATAATTTACAATTCCTTGATATAAATCCATTTCTGTGTCTGTTAGCGGAGTAAATTTCAGTTTTTCCTTAGCAAGACGCTTGATTTGTTCATCCTCTGTATTCTCTATTAAATATCTTAAAATCCTCGGGTTTTGCATTTTAGAAATAATAAACTCAATAATATCAGGATGGGAGTCAACAAGCATGATCATTTGGGCTCCACGACGTGAGCCTCCCTGTTCAACTAAATGTGTTAATTTGGCAATATCATCCAACCAGGAAACAGAGCCGGACGATTTCCCATTAACTCCTCTTGCTAATGTATTCCTTGGACGAAGAGTAGAGCCATTCGTTCCTACCCCGCCCCCTCTGCTCATTATCTCCATTACTTGTTTTCTGTGGTCAGAGATACCTTCACGAGAGTCTTTTATATACGGCATGACATAACAATTAAAATAAGTTACATCTGTATTGGCACCTGCTCCATATAAAACTCTGCCTGCAGGAATAAAATTCATGTCTGTTAATTCTTTATTAAACCGCTGAAACCACTTTTGTTGATTCTCCGTTGTTTGTTCCACACTGGAAAGGCCTTTTGCATTTCGTTTTGCGATTTGTTCATAAAAGATCTCTAACGGCTTGTCTATAACATCTAAGCTTCGTTTAACAATTCCCGATTTTGCCTCTTCCTCATTATCTAAAATAGAAACAAATTCTGAATCTACTTTTATCTCAGCTTCTTTTTCCATCCAGTTGACAGATTTCACAAAGCCATAACCTCTTGCAGGAAACTTAGGATCTGCTTTTACTGTTAAAACGACAAAATCCCCTGCTTTTAAAGTTTTCTTTTCCGTGTCTTTAAATGCATATCTATCAAGCATAACCAGTCTGGAAACTCCTTGATGACTAAGATGCATTTCTTCTGTAATAGGGTGGACTTGAGGGAATAACCGAATGTCCTCATTTAGTTGTTCAACATTTATTCCTGTTTGATCTATAACGGTAGGCATTTAATCGCTCCTTTTACTACCACATTTGACTGTCTTAAGTATTTATTTTACTAGTAATACATTACCACATTCCATCTATCATAAACAATATATTGAAGAGAAATCATTAAAAAATACTATATGTTGAGCTTTTCTCGTTTTGTCAAGCAATGAAAAGGGGTGAAATTAGCAGCAAATAAAAGCCTAAGTAAGATTTTGGTCAAAATATACTACGAAACCAAGAATTTTGTGGATTGCATTAATAAGTTTTATTGATTTTTGTCACCAACATATTATAAAATCTCTTTTCTAAGAAAAGCAACTCTAAAGAAACTTAGAGGATACTTGTGAAAAGCTTTGAAAAAATATTAAATTAAGCATATAATAGAGATGAAATAATTGTAGTGACGGGGGAAGAATAATGGAGTTTTTAATAATAGCAATTGTTGCATTGGCAGCATTTAGTATCTTCAGGTATTTTCGCCAACGCACATTTTTGAAGACCCTGACGGAAGAACAATTTCGTGAAGGTTATCGAAAAGCCCAGTTAATAGACGTTCGGGAGCCGCAGGAATTTGACCGTGGTCATATTCTCGGAGCAAGAAATATCCCTGTAACTCAAATGCGCCAACGCTTAATCGAAATCCGTAAAGATAAGCCAGTATATTTATACTGTCAAAGTGGATCAAGATCTGCGAGAGCAGCTCAATTACTTCACAAGAAAGGCTATGAAGATATAAATCAGCTAAAAGGCGGCTTTAAAAAGTGGACTGGCAAAGTGAAAGCAAAGAAATAGAAAAAAGTTCCTAAGTAATCCTTAGGAACTTTTTATGTTTTATTTTCGTTTATTTACCATAATACCGAAGTATTGGCTTTCTGGCAGCAGTTGTTTCATCCATTCGCTTGACTACTGTATTGTGTGGAGCTTCCTGAACAAGCTCTGGCTTATGCTCCGCTTCCTCTGCAATCGAAAGCATTGTCTCAATAAACCCGTCTAAAGTTTCTTTTGACTCTGTTTCTGTTGGCTCAACCATCAATGCTTCTTCTACATTTAATGGGAAATAAATAGTTGGTGGGTGATATCCATAATCCAACAGACGCTTAGCGATATCTAACGTACGTACCCCTAACTTTTTCTGTTGCTTACCTGACAATACAAACTCATGTTTACAATGTTGTGGGTAAGGCAGGGTATACCGCCCCTCTAATTTCCGCATCATATAATTTGCATTTAGTACAGCATACTCACTGACCTTTTTCAATCCTTCAGCACCCATCGTACGGATATAAGTATACGCTCGAAGATTAATACCGAAATTTCCATAATAAGGCTTCACTCTTCCAATGGAATGAGGTCGATCATAATTAAAGATATATTGATCCGCTTTTTTAGTTAAAATCGGTTTAGGTAAATAAGGCTCCAACTCTTTAGAGACCCCAACTGGCCCAGAGCCTGGTCCTCCACCACCATGTGGTCCGGTAAATGTTTTATGAAGATTTAAATGAACAGCATCAAATCCCATGTCTCCAGGCCGTGTGTATCCCATGATGGCATTCAGATTTGCTCCATCATAATATAATTTACCTCCTGCAGTATGGACAATTTCAGCCATTTCCATAATTTCTGTCTCAAATAACCCTAACGTATTTGGGTTTGTCAGCATTAACGCCGCAGTGTCTTTACCTACTACTCTTTTTAAATCTTCTAAGTCTACTAAACCATTCTCGTTTGATTTAACTGTTATTGCTTCAAAACCTGCTACGGTAGCGGATGCAGGGTTTGTTCCATGAGCTGAGTCTGGGACAATTACTTTGGTACGCTCCATATCGCCATTTGCTTCATGAAAAGCTCGAATCATCATTAATGCGGTCCATTCTCCATGTGCTCCTGCAGCAGGCTGAAGGGATACCTCATGCATTCCTGTAATTTCCTTCAATGAGGTTTGCAGATCATACAGCATTCCCATGGCTCCTTGAACACTATCTGCACTCTGATAGGGATGAATATGACTGAAGCCATCAAGTCTTGCGACGTCCTCATTAATTTTAGGATTATACTTCATCGTACATGAACCTAAGGGATAAAATCCTGAATCAACACCGTAATTGCGATTGGATAGTCCTGTATAGTGACGAATAATGTCCAATTCACTTACCTCTGGCAATTCAGGTGCAGTTTTACGAATATACACTTCTTCCATTTCTTGATCAATATCGTAATTTGGTACGTCTAATTCTGGTAAACTATAACTTGTTCTTCCTTCTCTGCTACGTTCAAAAATTAATGGAAAGTCCTGGTTAGCCATTGATATCCCCCAATTCTTTTACAAAAGCTTCAATTTCCTCTTTTGTACGAATTTCTGTTACTGCGATTAGCATATGACCTTGTAGTTCCGGATAAGCCAACTCCAGATCATAACCTCCAATTATGTTCTTCTCCAGCAGACTATTATTTACTTCTGCTACTGATTTATCTAGTTTAATAACAATCTCATTGAAATAAGCCCCATTGTTTACCACAGGGATTTTTGCTTCCTCCAGTAATTCTTTAGCATAACGGGTTTTTTGCATATTCATTACAGCCATTTTTCTTAAACCGTGCTTGCCAATTGAACTCATAGCAACTGAACTTGCTAATGCGTTCAAAGCTTGGTTGGAGCATATATTAGAGGTGGCCTTATCTCTTCTAATGTGTTGCTCTCTTGCTTGCAGTGTTAATACAAAGCCACGTGCACCGTCTTCATCTACGGTTTGACCAACAAGACGACCTGGAACCTTCCTCATGAGTTTCTCTGTTGTAGCGAAATAACCACAGTGTGGCCCGCCATATTGAGCTGGAATACCAAATACTTGTGTGTCACCCACCACAATATCAGCTCCGAAATCCCCTGGTGGTGACAAATAACCTAATGCCAATGGATTGCTGGAGACAATAAACATCGTTTTCTTTTGTGTATTGATTAGCTCTTTGACTTTTTCTAAAGGTTCAATTTGACCAAAGAAATTTGGATACTGCATTACAACACTTGCTGTATTTTCATCCAGTTCTTTTTCCAGCTGAACGAGGTCTGTCAATCCGTTTTCAAAGTCTATCTCCACAATTTCCAAATTTGGCCCTTTGGCATAAGACTCAATCACAGCCCGTGATTCTGGATGAACTGCTTTAGAAACAAGAATCTTTTTCTTTTTTGTTTGTGCCGCACTCAGGTTAACAGCTTCAGCTAGGGCAGTGCCCCCATCATACATAGAAGAGTTAGCCACAGCCATACCAGTAAGTTCTGATATCATTGTCTGAAATTCAAAAATTGCTTGTAGCTCCCCTTGCGAGATTTCAGGCTGATAAGGAGTATATGCCGTATAGAATTCGGAACGGGAGATAATATGATCCACCACTGATGGAATAAAATGATCATAAACCCCAGCACCTAAAAAGGAACTATTCTCTTTCAAATTGGCATTTTTTCCAGCCATTCTCGAAAGTTCTTTCATCAAATCAGCCTCATTAGCAGGTTTTTTTAAGTTTAGCTCCTGCTGCATACGTAATTGACTTGGGATATCTGAGAATAACTCATCTGTTGATTGAATTCCTATTGTATCCAGCATTTCCTGCTTGTCAACCTCAGTCATTGGTAAATAACGAAATTCCATTCCAGTTTCCTCCTTATTTCCCTCGTTTATAAAATGGAGTAGTAATAATCCTAGCCTTCAATTTTCTTTTTCTGACTTGAATTGTTAATTCTGTACCTTCGTCCGTGTATTCTTTTTTAACTAATGCCAGACCTATATTCTTATTTAAAGTTGGTGATTGGGTACCAGAAGTTATAAAACCAATATACTGGTCATCAACTAACACTTCATAACCATGTCTAGGTATTCCTTTGTCGATCATCTCAATCCCTACAAGTTTTCTTTCCGGACCATTCTCAATTTGGTCTTTCAGTACTTTCTTTCCAATGAAGTCAGATTCTTTTTTCGGCTTTACAGCAAATGTTAATCCTGCTTCTACCGGTGAGATATCTTTAGATAGTTCCTGGCCATACAATGCGAGATTCGCTTCAAAACGCAGTGTGTCTCTTGCACCAAGGCCGATTGGCTGCAAGCCTTCACTTTCCCCTGCTTGAAGAATCAAATTCCATAATTCTCTGCCATGTTCCTTGGCTATATAAATTTCAAAACCATCTTCCCCTGTATAACCTGTACGGGATACAAGAGCAGGTGTGGAAATCCCCTGGAAATAAACCTCTTTATTGAAACGGAAAAACTTAATTTCCGACAAATCAAATTCTGTAATTGATTGGAGTATTGCTTCTGCTCTAGGTCCCTGTAAAGCTACTTGTACATAGAAAGCAGACATATTTTCAACCTTTATCTCATCTTCGCTATAGTCATTATGTTTTACTAACCATTCATAATCTTTTTCAGTGTTCGCTGCATTTACCACTAATAAATAATGGGCGTCCTCTATCATATAAATCAAGAAATCATCGACTGTGCCGCCATCCTCGTAACACATAAATGTGTACTGTGCTTTATTAGGTACCAGTTTTGATACATCATTAGTAACCATTCGTTGCAAAAACTCTAAACTTTTTGGCCCTTTTACTTCGATTTCTCCCATATGAGATACATCAAATAAACCAGCTTTTGTTCTAGTAACCTCGTGTTCTTCTTTTATACCGGAAAACTGTACTGGTAAGTCCCACCCACCAAAATCAATGGTTTTCGCCCCGTACTTTTCATACTCGGGGAACAAAGGTGTTCGCTTCAAATCACTCATTTCACACACTCCCATCTAAATTTTCTGATTCTTTAAATAAAAAAAGAGATCTCACTGATATTCAATGAAATCTCTGTCCTTAAACCAGAAAGTTGCATACCTGCAGTTTTCTAAGAAATCAATACAGATACTTGCTTCGTGGGTGGCTTCCCAATAACTAGTAAGCGCTCTCCAGAGGTGCGTCCTACAAGAGTCTGTTTGCCTGAGAGATTCACAATTGTTTGCTCCTTCGGCGTTATGGCGGAATAAACTTTGCTTCCATTCCCCATAATCTCTCCCCTTGTAATCATTCGCTTTTATGAAATATTGAAAGTTGGTTATACTATGTAACAATATCATGAAAGATCTACTCACTTTTATAGAATCATTATAGCATAGAAGTAACCTTTTGTATTAATAATCTAACTTTTTATAAAGGAAGAATGTAAATGAAATCTATTGAACTTCATAGGGATACTCAATTTATTAATGAGTTACAGAAAAAGCTAAACAATAGTGACTATACTTCCCCTTGGGATTTATTTTCACTAACGTATGAAGCAGAGTTGACCAGGATGGCACCTGCTTTTACTGGCTTGAGAGCCTTAGATTATCTACCGCAGGTGACGTTTATGGACCACCAAATAGAATGTGCAGAACAAGTTATTGAGCATATGAATGGTCGTGCCATTTTAGCAGATGAAGTTGGTTTAGGTAAGACGATTGAAGCTGGTTTAATCCTTAAGGAATATATGATACGAGGCCTTGTAAAAAAAGCTCTAATACTTGTGCCGGCATCTCTAGTTAATCAATGGGAAAGGGAATTAAATGAAAAATTCTATATTCCTGCAATAGCTCACCGCAAAAATTATAGTTGGCAACATGGAGAAATAATCATTTCTTCTATTGATACCGCAAAAAGATCGCCACATAGAGAAGAAATTTTAGATATAGACTATGACTTCATTTTAATTGACGAAGCACACAAACTTAAAAATCATAAGACGAAAAACTTTTCTTTTGTCCGTTCACTCAAGAAAAAGTATTGTCTTTTGTTAACAGCAACACCTGTACAAAATCAACTTATAGAAATATTTAATTTAGTATCCATTTTAAAACCTGGTCATTTGGGAAATTACGAATCCTTTTTAGAAAGATACGGAAAAGATCGTACAAAAATTAAAGAGGACATCTATCTTAAACAATTAATCCAAAAAGTAATGGTTAGAAACACTCGGAAAGAAACGTCACTTAATAACACAAAAAGAAATATTGAAACAGTATGGGTACAGTTTAGTGATGAAGAAAGAGGTGTTTATAAGGAGCTTGAAAACAGTAAATACTCCTTACCTGCATTTTCCAAGATTACTTATTTAAGAGAAATTTGTTCATCCAGAGAAGCTTGTTTCTTGTCGTTAAATAAATTAGAAGAAGAAAACAACGGTGACACCACTATAGACTTGAAACACATCATCCAAAAGATCGAACAATTACCACACCATACTAAAGCAGTAAAGGTGATTGAACTAATCAAACAAATTGGTGATGAAAAAGTAATTATTTTTACAGAGTATAGAGCAACACAGCTTTATCTCCAGTGGTATCTACAACAATATGGAATTACATCTGTACCTTTTAGAGGCGGATTTAAGAGAGGTAAAAAAGATTGGATGCGACAATTGTTTCAAAATCACGCCCAAGTGTTAATCGCTACAGAAGCTGGCGGAGAAGGAATCAACCTTCAATTCTGTAATCACATGATTAACTATGATTTACCTTGGAACCCAATGCGGCTTGAACAACGAATCGGTCGTGTTCACCGATATGGCCAAACAAAAGATGTGCATATTTATAACCTTGCAATCAAAGACACAATCGAAGAACATATCATGAAATTACTGTATGAAAAAATTAATTTATTTGAACAAGTAATTGGACAGTTGGACGATATTCTCGCCGAATTGGATATTAAGGACATGGAAGAGGAAATACAAACAATATACTCTGAATCGAGAACTATTGGAGAAGCCAAAATAAAAATAGATAATTTGGCTTCCATTATCCAACATAATCAAAGTATTAATGAAGGCGAGGCAGACCAGTATGGCAGTTACTGATTTAAATAAATTTTTGGTGACATTCTTCTCTGCCAAACATTGTACCATCGTTGAAAATAAGGAAGGTGTCCTAACCGTCCAATTGACCGAAGAAATGGACAGGGCCTTAATGAATCGGCCCTTTTATTGGCATTATATTAAAAAAATGGGTAATCAAGGTGACCCAATGCAATTAACCCTCATTACAAATCCTAATAAAAAAGACATAAAAGGAGAGTGGATTCATTTTGGAAGTCCAAGATTACAACAAATTATGAATTATATTCACCAAAATGAGAAGTATACCAAACTTTTTCAATCCATGAACGCGGAGAGCAACACCCCGCTTTACCCATGGTTGATTACCAATATAAAAGTTAGTTATAAAGGAAAACATAAAAAAGATGAATTAATTTCAATCGGTCTTCATTTAGTTAACGGTTCCATGAAGGTAGAAATGATGAAGGAACTTTCCGCCATTCCTTTGCAGCAGATGATTCCAGATTATTGCTATACCATTTCTCCTATGATTAAGCTAGAGAGTGGTTTTAAAAGAATAGAGCGGGTTATCGATGATTATATTGAAAGACAAACTCATGATTGGGCTGAGGATTCTATCCATCTTTTAAAAAAAGAAATCACGTTATTGAAACACTTTTACAGTAATGACGAAAATAATCGTGAACAACAGATGGAAAAAGAGTTGAAGGAAATCGAAAACAGATATAAACCAACTATTACTTATGAAGTCATAAATGGCGGATTGTTTTATCTATCTCCTGCTATTTAGTTGAAAAAAGGGATAGCCAAACTGAACATAACGGCTACCCCTTTTTTCTCCATGCACGATATGCAAAAGGTACTATCCCAAACCATCTATTGGTAACAACTTTGTCATTCTTTTTCTTATTATGTTTTTTCTTTCTTTCCTCCGGGGACAAGTCAATATAGGATACAATTTGCTCAGTCATAAATTTAAGGTAATCGTTTCCAGACAATGTACTCACCTCACTTCTTTGTCCTAAGATAATAATGTATAAAATTTTTGTACGTATGGTGATCTTATGCATGAACAGCCACGTCCAGCAACTAGCAGGGTTCTTGATGAGGAGAACATAGTGCAGTCCCGGTAGATCTCCAGTTTGTACGCTATCAAACGGATGCTTCGGCTTTTTTTCTATTTTTAACAAAATAAGAAAAAACTATTCTATTTAGTATCAGGTAAAAAAAATTAAAATAATTCTTTGTAAAAAAGAAGGATGTTTTAAAAAAGTGTCGAATGTACTATATATAGTCGCTAAAAGGAGGTGAATAACCTTTGAACCATGCTCCAGCAATATCTGATAAACTTCTGCTCCATGCCTTTGATGTGGAGGCTTCGGATATTCATTTTTCTCCTTTCTCCGATCGTGTTGATATATATTTGAGAATCCATGGAAGAAGAATATTTTACAAATCCATCCTCCCTTCACAATATCAATTATTAATCACCTATTATAAGTTTATCTCTGGAATGGATATTGGAGAAATTAGAAAGCCTCAAAATGGTACCATTCTTTATAAGACACATCCTCAAGAATATTCCTTACGTTTATCTACCCTTCCTGTTAACCAAAAAGAAAGTTTGGCAATTCGTATTCTCCCCCAGCAGCAAAAAATGACATTAGATCAACTCTTTCTATTCCCTAACCAACTAACCAAAATTAAAAATTGGATATCAAATCGATCTGGTATCATTCTGTTTACCGGACCAACAGGGAGTGGAAAGACTACTACCTTATATGCCTTACTGGAAGCCATCCTGAAAGAAAAATCCTACCAAACCATTACTTTGGAAGATCCAATAGAGAAGAATATGGCTGATATTTTACAGGTCCAAGTTAATGAGAAAGCTGGCGTTACGTATCAGACAGGATTAAAAGCAGCACTCCGCCATGATCCTGACATCATTATGGTAGGAGAAATACGCGATAGTTATACTGCTCGTTTTGCATTTGATGCTTCGCTTACGGGACACCTCGTATTAAGCACCCTTCATGCAAAGGACGCTCCAGGGACTATACACAGATTATTAGAAATGGGATTAAAGCACACAGATTTGGAACAATCACTTATCGCTGTAGCAGCTCTTCAATTAATCCCTATTGAGATAGATAACAGAACCAAACGTAGAGCGGCTATTCTTGAATTACTGGAAAAAGAGCCATTGTTTAAAACAATACACAAGATGGATATAAATGCACGTGATCAGTTCCATACATTTGATCATTTAAGAAGGAAGGCATTCGCTTATGGTTATTTTTCTGAGGAAAATTATCATGCGTTTCAAGAAAAGAGATAAAATTGCACCAGAACTTCAATTAATTTTTATAAGAAGACTTCATCGACTACTAATAAATGGCTACACACTACTTGATGGATTAAAAATAATCAAATGGGATACACAATTAAGCACAACAGCAGATGATATTTCTCTTTCACTACAAAATGGTTACACAATTGACGAGGCTTTTGAAAAAAACCATTTTCACCCTATAATTATTGATTATTTGAGTTTTGTTAAATCTAATGGGGATTTGGAGGGAAGCATCGGAAAGTGTGTTGATATGTTTTCCAATCGGCTTAAATACACTAAGAAACTCAGACAAATAATCAGGTATCCACTTGTTCTACTGTTCATCTTTTCACTTCTGCTTATCTTCATTAAGCAATCTGTTCTCCCCTCCTTTATTGATATTTTCCAAACAAGCGAAGAAGCATCTTCCACTGTAATTATTTCGATGATTATTATCGAAGTAATCTTCTCCATAGCAGTTTTACTGTTTATTTTTCTTGTTATTATGATTGTCTTCTGGCAATTCGCCAGACATAAATTCTCCATTGAAACCAGGATTGTCCTCTATAATAAGCTTCCATTTTACAGAACAATCCTCAGGCTTCAAACTTCCTTTCAATTCGCTACGCATTTTCAAACCTTATTAAAGACGGGAATGAATTATAAAGATATCCTTCTGCAAATGAAACAACAAGAGAAGCAACCGATCATTGCCTACTATTCCGGCCTTTTAATTGGTGAATTATCAAGAGGTTTTTACATTTCCTCCCTGCTTTCTCAATTTAGCTTTCTTGATAAACAGCTTGTAGCTATTTTCCAAAAAAATAATGATAGTTTGGAACTGGAGAAAGAATTATCTTTATATGCTGAATGGTTATCCGAATCCATCCAAACGAAATTGATGAAATCCATAACGTATTTTCAACCACTATTTTTCATCATTGTGGCATGCTTTATCATTTTTATCTACATTATTTTAATGTGGCCAATGTTTCAATTAATTACAACAATATAAGGAGAATAAAAATGCTAAAAAATAATAAAGGTTTTACATTGATTGAAATGCTCATCGTTTTAATGATTATATCTGTTTTGATTATCCTGATTGTGCCTAATCTTAGTGGGAAGAGTAAACAGGTTCATGATAAAGGATGCGAAGCACTTGTGAATGCTCTCATTGTGAAAAACAAGTCATTTATTATTCCTTATATTACCTTAATTTAATTGGAATGTAAATGGAAATAATGCATAATCTGTTTCACCTTTATATATCTCATCATCAAGTAGCAATGTTGGTGTTTTTAACTCCACTAATGCTTCCCTATGTTCCAATATATAAATTCCATCAACTAAACCTATTACATCCTCATAGGTAAATGTTTTTTTTCTGCTGAATTTTACTATTTCATCAAATTTATCAATATATTCTTGCTTTTCATTTTCAATTGCAATTGTATTATATTCCAACATAGATGCTTCCAGTTTGCTTTTCTCGGATTCAATTTGATCAATTTTATTGAACATAACCTTTGAAACAGATTCAGAAACCCCACCTGCAATACTTGTTGTAATATTTTCAATTTGCTTATCTAATCCTGCAATTTGTACTTTTATTTTTTCCTTTTCGGATTCACCGTTTTTCAATTTGTCATCTAGCCTTTTTAAAATTCTATCTAATGCCTGTTCCTCTTCAACAATTCTATTTTCGTTAAATCTAATATTTAATTTTTCACCAATATTAGTTAATTCACGGACTAAGACATTATGCGCTACCCCTCTATTAGTACACTTATTGTCTATTCTCATCTTATTGCGTCTGTTTCTACACGAGTAAAAGTATTCAGTGATATTTGGACTATTGACCCTCTTTTTAATTGCACTAATTCTCACATAATCAGAATGACATTTTCCGCAAAATATCTTTTTATAAAACTCAGACTTAGGAACTTTAACACCTTTTCGTCCATGATTTTTTGTTGCTTGCACCCTTTTATGCATAATCTCCTGCGCTTTATCAAACATTGTAGGAGATATAATTTTAGGGATAGCATTATCATTTACTTTCCATTGATCTTTAGGCAATGTAATACGTTTATGACTACCTGTGATTGTAGTATGAGTATACCTTTTTGTAATAACTTGACCCTTGAATTTTTCATTTTTTATTATTCTTAATACACTATTGCCGATAAAACGTTTATTTTTCTTAGTTCTATAGCCTCTATCATTACACATATCAGCAATTTCAGTTGTGCCTTTTCCATGATTAACATATTGATCAAAAATAAATCTTACAGTTTTAGCTTCATCTTCATCTATTTCATACTCCTTTGTTTCAAGATTTCGTTTATAACCTAACAATACATTGGACATGTGATAGTCGCCTTTGTCTGTTCTAGTTTGATAAGCCTTTTTCCCTTTAATGCTACGGTCAACTGACTCCTGTTGGGCAAAATTAACGAATAGACCAAAGTGAAATTCCCAATTGTCATCTTTAGTCGTAAACCCTGCTGTCTCAAAAATAATATAAACATCTTTTTCTACTAACCTTCTGATTATTGAAGTTGAATCCGTGTTGCGTGCAAATCTTGAAATGTCTTTTACGATAATCCAATCAAATCTAGGTTCACGATTAGAAGTATCAAAGGTATAAACACCAGAATTTTCTTGCCTTGTTGCATTTAAACCAGCATCATATAACATTTCTAGAAATTCTTTACGATTACTTGACGTTGCCGAAAGACCCTCATCAAAATAGGTTTTCACCAATTCATAACCTTTATCTTTAGCATATTGTGCATAATATTCTTTTTGCCATTCAATACTTGTTTTTTGTTGTTCTTGATTTGTACTAACCCTTGCATATACTACTGCTTTTTCCTTCCCCATAAATTTACTTGTCTCCTTTTTCTTTAGTTCGTCCGTATTTAAAACAAGTATAGCATATATTAGTAAGATTAGGATTAAATTCCTATAAAAACAATAAATATTACAATACTTAGTATTTAAAGAAAGATTGAAGGCTAAAATACATCTTAAAACGTAAATGAGGTGTATTGTAGTGGGATTCATTATAGTTTTAGGATTAATTGCATTTACTGTCTGGTTAATACACGGAATAATCCAGTTATGGAATATGCCTATTCCCAAAAGTGCATATGAATCAGAAATAAGTAAGTGTGAATCACCAATTGAAAGAAGAGTATTTAGAGGATTGTTAAACAATGGCTTATACCCTACCCCACAATATAGAGTAGGTAAGTATTGGATTGATCTTGCTTTTCCTCATCAATTAGTTGCTGTTGAGTGTGATGGAAAAAAATATCATTCATCAGCTAAACAAAAAGCACATGACAGAAAAAGAGATAAATATATGAGGGAAAGAGGATGGACTGTTTTGAGGTTTAGTGGCAGTAAAATTCATAGAAATCTGCCAGAGGTTATAAGAAGTATTAAAGAAGAAGTGGAAAAAACAAAAAAAGCACCCACCAAGCCATAATTGACCTAGTGAGTGCTTAATATTAAATGTTAACGCCTATATTGCCAAATTCTTTTCTAAGCTTATTTATAGTATAATCTGCATTCTTTTGCAACATACGTTCATCTGCATTTCCGTCAATATTATATGTAAAGGAAGGATTTATAGTTATGTTCTTCTCAACTACATTATCAGATTGATTCATTTTATTCTGCATTTGTTGATTTTCATTAGATTGCATTGCTGAAATAATACTTCTTGGATCAAAGCTATTTATTAGACTATTAATTCTACTACCCATATCAAGATCCATTGTGTTTGCAATCATTTTACCAATTTGACCTAAAACAGAAGGCTTTAGAGGGATTATTGCTTCACTTCCTGCTTCCCCAACTCCATGTACGCCATTTGATGTATTAAATAAAGTTGGCTTATTAAATATTCCACCTTTTGCATGCCAATTAATTCCGATAGATGGAACACTAGGCGGCTTTAAAGAAAGTTTTCCTTTTATACTAAAGTGAGGAAGTTTTGGTTTAGGAATCTTAAACTTAAGTTTTCCACTTAAACCACTAAAGAAGCCTTTTATTTTGTCAATGGCTGATTTAACCAAGTCTCTTGCTTTATTTATTGGATTTACTATAGCAGATTTTACAGAATTAAAAATATCTGTAGCAGATGATTTTAAAGAATTTGCTTTAGAGACAAACCCTTCTCTCAAATTTTCTGCATAACTAATTACTTTATTTTTTGCATCGCTTACCTTTTGCTTTATTCCGTTTCCTAAATTAACAAATGAATTAACCACTGAACTTTTAAGCGAATTTACTTTAGAGATAAAGCCATCTTTAAGTGACGTAACGGTAGAAACTACCTTATTTTTTGCATCTATAGCCTTATTTTTGATACCGTTACCCAAATTTGAAAATCCTTCTACGGCTTTATTCTTTAAATCAGTAACCTTCTGTATAGCCTTATCCTTCATTTCATTAAACTTATTAGATACTTTGCTTGCCATTTCTGAAACAGTTTTGGTAACTGAACTCCAAATTTCTTTCGCTTTAGCCTTTACGGTATCCCAATTTTTCCAGAGAGCAACACCAATTGCAACAAGTGCAGCTATAATTCCAACAACAATCAAGACAGGTGCTGAAATTGCGCCTATTGCTCCTACTAGTACACCAAATAAAGGTGCTAGAGTAGTTACTACTCCTATAATTGCACTAATTCCACTTGCAATTGCTCCAAATACCACTAATACAGGCCCGATAACTCCCACTATTCCAGCTATGATTAAAATTGTATTTTGAATACCATCATCTAAACCACTAAACCAATTTATTACATCAGTTACCTTTTCAACTATTTTTGTAAAATAGGGAATTATTTTCTCGGATACAACTATCGATAATTCACCAAGTGCTGATTTTAATTGTTCTATTTTACCTTGAGCATTATCCTGCATAGTGGAAGCCATATCATTCAATGCACCATCGGAATCAGTTATATCACCTTTTAACCCCTGATACTCATCACCCAAGCCAGACATAAGACCATTAAATGTTTTCATATGTTCTTTACCAGCTATCATACTTATGTATTGAGCCTTTTGCTCATCAGTCATACCTGCCATTTTATCTTTAACTTCCCTTAAGACAGTTTCCATGCCTTTGAAGTTACCTTCTGAGTCAAATGCAGATATGCCTAATTCTTCAAGTGCCTTTCCTGCTGCCCCTGTACCACTAGTAAGGTTTGTCATAATCGCATTCATTGCTGTACCAGCTTCTGCACCTTTAAAACCTCTATTTGCTAGTACTCCTAATAAGGCTGAAGCTTCCTCAATGGGTACATTAAAGTTTTTAAACGTACCGCCTGAAATTAAAAATGCCTCCATTAAAGAATCTACATCGGTATTAGAATTTCTCGATGCTTGAGCAACTTTATCTAAATAGCCCGGCAAGTCTTTTGTCTCGATCCCCAATGCACTCATGCTATCTGTTACTAAATCAGATGCCCTAGCAAGGTCAAGATTACCTGCTTCAGACAAGCGTAATATTGGTTCTAAACCATCCATCATTTGATTTGTATCCCAACCTGCAAGTGCCATATATCCCAATGCATCGGCTGCTTCACTTGCAGACTTTGATGTATTCTTACCCATTTCTCTTGCTTTACTCTTTAACTTTTCTAAATCTCCACTAGTAGCCCCAGAAATAGCTTGGACATTTGACATAGATTTCTCAAAGTCTATGCCTGTCCTCATCATTAACCCACCAATACCAGCTAAAGGGACAGTTAAATATTTAGTCATGTTAGTTCCAGTATTTTTAAAACCATTACCAACTTTATCAAGACTATCTTTTACTTTCTTATTCAACCCTTGAGCTTTATCCTCTGCTTTTTTCATATTTGCCATAAAGTCAGAAATATTGGCTGTTATTTTGGTAACGACTGAATATTGTTTACCCATAAGTCTCACCTACCTTTTCTATAAAAAACAAAAAAAGGGAGACATCCATTTGAGGACATCTCCCTGAAATCACATATTATTTAGTTGTTCCTTAGCCCTCTTAATAGCATCAAAGTCAGTTTTTACATGCTTTCCTGCTAAATTTGGCTTATCCTCTTTGGTTAATTCTTCAAAGAATTTCTCAAGTGCCTTCTTCTCTAAATTAGGTATAATATGTAATTGAGCTTGTTTCGCATAATCTTGACGTTTACGCTTTTCTATAATATCTTGCTGAATAAAATACTCATCAAGATACACATCTTCCATGATTCTTTCCCTTGTCCAATGATATTGAGAAGCATATAAATCGATTACATTCAATTCAAACTCTAGAATTACTTCTTCTATAGGTTGTGGCTCTGAATTTAATTGACTTTCGCCTTCAGAACCTTTCCCAAGTTTTTTACTTTACTCACAATAGCTTGAATATTATTCAATTCAATCACAGTAGTAACAACATCAAAGAACTCTTCGAAATCCAATTCTTCAATATTTTCCACACCACTTGCTACAGAAACAAGTTTGAAAATGTCATCTTGAGCCTTTGCAAGTAAAGTTGGTAATTTAGTAAGAAGAATCTCATTGTTAAGGTTTTCTAATTCCTCAAAAGAAATAGCCTCACTAACAAGAGAAGGTAAATTGTCTATTGCCAACATTAGTTCAGAAAACTTACCAATTGGAATCTTTTTAATTTCTACTTGTTCACCATTTAATTTAATTTTTTTACTTTTTGCCATATGTATCTATTCCCCCTTAAACTGCTGGAGCATCTTCACCAATACGGAAGTAATTGCCAGCTTTCTTATAATCACCTGTATTATGTAATGCAGTTAGAGTAATCTCATAACTTGTTTTCTCTTTTCCATATGAACGTTCTAATGAACTTGTAGGAATAGCCTTAAACAAAGTAATGTCAAAGCTTTTATCTTCTGCTGGTAAATCGGCAGGGTGAATAACAACTTCTTGAGCCGTTTTACGTAAACTTTTAAGTCCTGCACCATCCTGAAGTCCAACTGTTTCTCCTGTATTTTGAAGTTCCTCAACTCCTGCCAGTGCCATTTTATAGGCTTCATAGGATTCTTCATCAACTGTAATAGTTACAGAAGCATCCCATCCTTCAACCAACCTGTCATATACTGGTGCAGTATATAAATCCACCTCAATCATTCTAGGCTCTGCTGCAAATACTGCTGCATCTGCTTGATTAGGTACTTTTACTCCACCAACTGTAATATCTGCCATACCAATTGTTAATCTTAAATCTTGTGCCATTTAAAACACTCCTTATTTTTCTAATATTGATACTGAAAAACTAATTCCAGCGAGAATTCTTTTCTGTTTTGTGAATCTGCATATAAATAAGTTAATTCACTACTCACATAACTTGCTGTAATAAAAAAATCACCCAAAGAATACTTCTCTTTTGAGTGAAATAAATTAAATATTTTGTTACCTAGTTCAACGCCATCCGGATACCGTTGAGAACGGATTTTAAATTCAATTGTCTTTTCTCTAATTGGAGAATACCTATTTGGAGGATAGCCACCCCCATCAATTATTGAAACAATATTATTTGGATTATCAGGATAATAGTTCTTAAAGAGATTCTTATTATCTACTAAATCAATAATATTTACTTCAACTTCCTTTGAAATCACATCTAATAACAATCTATACACCTGCCTTAACAGGATCACCAATAAAGTAATATGATTTAAATGTATTACCTGCAATTTGTTTGCTCGGCTGCCCTAAAAATCTAATATTTATTGTGTCAGCACCCTTAGAAAAGGTACGTATCATGGGATTTTCAGGGTCAACTATGGCTTTAAAGATAACAATATCATAAGTTTTGTCATTTCCTGATTCTACAGGGTGAATTATTAATTCTTTTCCATCGTAATCTATTTTAGAAGGGTTATCGTACAGTCCACCACTGTAATCTTTTAGAGATTGATCTGCTAGTTTTAAAGTTTCATAATTTTCTTCACTTAGAGAAAGAGTTAAAGAAACTACATATTCTTCTAGCATATATTTAATTTGCTGTTGACCATGATTCATTTTTTTATACTTTTTATCTGTCTCAAATAATGCTTCACTTCCAAGATTTGAGTATGTCTTTCCATCATATGTAATATCACATAAACCAACTGGAATTCTTAAGTTACTCATCAAACGCATCCCCTACTAAACTTCCTAAGTAATCTGCATACTTTTCTTCATTTTCCTTAGTTGGTTTTTCAAGATATTTTCTACCTGTGCCGGGAGTCGAAGGCTGATACATATCCTCATGCATTCTCAAAGCATATTCCTTGGAATAGCCTACTTCACCAGTGATATCATGCCTACTTACTTTTGCTGGAGTTGTACTACCATTCTCCCTTAATCCACCTTCATCAAGTGGGGCAAGATTCTTAGATTGTGATAGTAAATCCTCTGTTGAAGTATCAACACCTTTTTTCATAATACCCTTCATATGTCTAGATGCCTTGGAAAACTCAAGTGCTAAATCTTTGAAATCCATTTATACATACACCACCTTAAATAACGTTTCGCCCATTAAATCAATCCTATTTTGCATGGAAATAATGGAATAATCCTTATCGTGGTATCTGATTAGCGTATCAGTTAAATTTTTTTCATTTATGTCAACATCTTTAGGAAGCCAAAATCTCAAACTGGATACTACTTCCTCACCAGCTTTATTTTTGACATTCTCAAATTTTTCACTTGTTCTACAATCTGTATGTATAGGATCACCCTGAATATAGTCACCATAGGAATCTCTTACTGTTTTAATAATAAAGCAATCTTGATTCAATAAATCGTTAATCATTTTGCCTCACCAACACGTAATTTAATAATTGGTTTCAGAAACCCTTTAGCAACTTGTGAGATTAATCCACTTTTCATAGTGAAGGTGATACCATCCACGGCATAATAAGTGACTCCTTCTTGCTGTAACTTAAAACGTTCAGGAGCAAAATTTAATAAATGAATAGCTTGTTCACATACCGCATGGAAATAGTTATCAGTTATTTCAGCACCATCACGAAAATTAAAATGGCTTAAAAGGATATTTTCTGCCGTGTTTAATGCAGATTCTTTAACTGGATCAGTTTTATCCACCCATTTCTCATTAAAGAGATGACTTTCTAAATAACTATTTGCTTTGCTTAGTTCCACCATTACCCTTCACCTTCTTTTTAGTTGATGAAGTATCCGACTTTTTAGGACTTTTACTCTTTGTCTCTTTTTTCTGTGTTTTAACTTCTTCTTTTGGTTTTTGAACTTTATTTTTTCTATGTCTACGCCTCAATAACATTTAAACAACTCCTTTCTAACCAAAAATAAAGATAGAGGGGAATAAACCCCTCCATTAATTATGTATGTTAGACAGTTTTCTTAACTTTAACTACACCAGAATCATTGAATAGATTAACAGTGTAATATTGGTTTCCAGCAAGAACTACAGTACGTGCAAGAATGTCAGCATCTTTATTAATATTAGGACGCTTCTTATAGACAATTTCTACTGCACCTTGTTTTTGAATGTAAGAAGTACCTTGAGGCACTCGCTTAGTTTTAACAATGTCTTTCACTCCAACTAGTTCAGAAACTTCAGCTTTAGTAATGGCTGTCTTAGCAACATCTCCACCTACGTTAAATAAAGATTTAACTAGTTTAGAATAATCCTTGTTGTTAATAAAAAGGATGTAATCCTCATCATCTTCATCATCAAATACATCTACTGCATCAATAATTGCATCAACAGTAGTTGCTTCACCATTGAAAGATAACAAAGTGCTATCCAATGCTGCAAGATAGTCAATTTCAACTTTATCGGATAATGACTTTACAATTTGTCCTTCTGCTTCTTCTACAGTACCATCTAAATTAGTGATAATCGCTTTCTCAGTAACCTCAACTGATTTACCAGCCTCTTTAACAGTTACTTGAGAAGTAGTCATGCTTAGTTTTGCTGGATCCATTGGAACACCTTCAACTAAATCCTCTGCTGCACCAATGTAACCATACTTAGGACGGGTAATAGTATCTCCTGCTTGCCCTTCTAAAGTATCGTCAATTCTTGCAAATGGAGCGAATCTAATTGCTTTTTCCAGTTTACCTGAAATTGCATCCTCCATTACTTCTACATTTACTAAATCTGCTGCTTTTGTTTGTGCCATAATTTATGAACACTCCTTATATTTTATTTTTGTAACTTTGTTTAACGTCTAAGTCCGAAAAGACAATAAAAAATAGACCTCCTTCAAAGGTCTATTTAAATTAATTTGTTATATAATAGTGGGTTTTCTTTCTTTAACTTTACTTTCTCAGAAAATCTCATCTTATTGAAATCTTCTTGTGTAACATTGGCATATTCACCCGGATTGTTACCATTATTTCCAAAGGATTGAACATTATTTTTCTTGAACAAACCTTTCTTAGTAGCATTCTCAATCCATTTCATTTGTTCCAATTCATTACCATTTGGAATTAAATCACGGAAATCTTCAGGAACTTCATCAAGCCTATTTTGAAGCATCTCTTTAAATACTTCCTGATAAGCATCAAATTGCTCTTTTAATGGATCATGTGTGGATTTTAAATCATTATATAGAGATTCATATTCACCCTGTTTCCGCTTATCTTCTTCCTCATCTTCCTGTTGTTTCTTTTTCAATTCAGCCAATTCATCTTTAACTTGTTTAAAGTTATCGTTAACCTCTTTGAATCTTTCATAGGGAATAGTTTTATCCGTATTTTTCGAGTCGTCACTCGGATTCCCCTTATCATTATCATCATTATTATTAGATTGATTATTACCACCTGCATTTGTTCCATTATCTGCTTCATACATAAACATATTCTTTAAAAATTCCATTGCTTAACACTCCATTCTCATTTTAACGTGTTCAGTCACGATATTTTTAGACAGTAAAAAATCACATAGCTTTCCGCTTGTGATAATCTTCTTTGTTTAAATCTTTAATAGTTCTATTCTGATACTTTTTAGATACAGTTTCACCTATCCCCCTAAGTTCTGGCATATAAGATAACCATACATGCTTACAGTTGGGATGAAATGTTTGATATGGATAGTTTGGTAAAGTATCAACACTTGGATAATATGGATGATTACCAGAAATTGAAAATACCATATCTTCATAATGCCTACACCAATCTGCTGCACCATGTCTTGATATTTGTATAAGATCAAAATTCTCATTATCATTATATTTATCCTGATACTCAAACAATCTATTCATTGTACCTGTATTATGGATTATTCTCGACTTTGTTCTAACTGCCATAGAAGTATACTTATCAATTTTCCATTCCTTTTGACCAGCATCGACAAATGAGGTAACACCATTTTCCTTTAATGCTTTTAGTAAGTCCTTTTTTGTTTTACGTTGGCTTTCACCTGTAATAACCTGTCTTCCAACAATTTCTTTGCCATGATACCTTATAATATCCTTAGCTTGTTTGCTCATATATTGAGTATTTTTAGCTAAATCATCAAATAGCGACTTAGAAGCAACTTGAATAGCCTTTTTGTGCATGACAATTAAGCCACCCTGTATTACATTTACACCAGATAACAATGCAGCATCTTTGTCTATATTGCTTAATGCTGTGTAATAATACTCAGGTAACACATCATATGACCATTTATAAGCCTGTTCATCCAACCTTTTTAACTCTAATTGGATTTCCCTTAATAATGATCGTGATTGATTCTCTGATAATCCTCTATTAATCTGATATTCTAAGGTATCTAATATGTATAAGTAGGCTTTCTGATAATCCTTAACCAATTGATCTGCTAGTTTATCCAAGTCATTCAGATTGCTCATCATTATCACCAGTATCACTATTAGAAGACTGATTAAAACCAGTCATATCAGCCATAAACTCCTGTTGATTTGCTTCATTCTTTTCATTGATGATTTCTAGCCATTCTTCTTCAACCTCTTTAGTAGTCATATGAGGATTTAACCTTGATATAGCAGACTTCTTAGAGGATAAACCTGATTCCACCTTCAATTGTTCAGCTTGTGCATTCTCTAATAAATCAACTGGAAGATTAATGCTTAATTCTATGTTAGGGATAGCTGGTTCATAAGACTTTTCACCGCTTATTATTTGTAGCTGTTGAGCAAGATACAATATCTTCTTTAAGGCAGGTCTCCAATACATATATGAACGTGTAATCTTACATTGGGTACGCCATGATTTAATTATTGTTGCTCTGCCACTTGCTTGACTAGCCTTATCCATGCCATATAATGCAGGAGCCAATGGAGAAACATAATGCAATGACTTATAAACAATATCTTCAATAAATTTAAAGTTTGCATCTGCTGACCAATTCCATGTTAGATAGCCTAATGGAAGATCGTTGTCTTCTTCTCTAACCTCTACTACCTTGTTACCTTTAATGTTAAAATTACCATCCTCATCAAATAAACCTTCTCTAGCCCACATTTTTGGATCACTATGTAAATCTAATACATTGCTAATCTGTGTTACCCTGTGGTTTAATTCATCAAATAAAGGAGTCAATCCTCTATACAATGAATCTCCCCAGAAACTTGTACCACTTCTTGTAAATGGAATATATGTAAGTGGTGATTCTGTTAAATTAGTGTTTATTTCAGAAGGCTCATCTATTGACTTACCTAATTCACCTTCTTTATTTACAAAGTTTTGAGTAATACACCAATATTGACCGTTTCTATTTATATATGTTTCTGTATGAAAATATTTATCTTCGCCTTTTGAATATGGGACAGCTATTGTTTCAGAGAGGATTTTTCTTTTATCTAATGGAGATACTTCAGGAAAATAATAATCGACTTCAACAAATGTTATTTTACTTTTACCATTGTCAAGGTAATTTTTGGCTACAATACCACCTTTATAAGATTGTGATAAACTTGCTTCGGACAATTGTACATCCAATTCATTATGCTCTATTATTTCATCAATGGCAGTATCAGCTTGTTTATTGCCTTTAACAAATGCATTAATTGGATTACCGAATGCTAAATCACTAAATAAAGAAGATACTTCCCTTGGCATTGCTATTGGTAAGTAAGGATGCTCAAATTTATCATCTAATTTGCGTATCTGTGACCATTCCTCTTCATAGTTATCATACATATCCTCATATTCTTTATATTGAATATGTCTTTTACTATTAAAATTTACTGTCAATATATTCCCTCCTTTCTGTTACCAACCTTTTGGTTTATCAACTATAAAACGTTTCCTTCTTCTTTTTTTGAGTATTTGCCATGCACCTTGCAAACTATCTGGAGCATCGTCATGACCTTTACCGTTATAATCTTTAATTTGTGTATTATATGTCATAGAATCACGGTTAAATTTAATCACACCATTAACAACATCTGGCTGTAAATTCATGATGCGTACATGCTTGTTAGTTCTTGGCTTAACTGGCAATACACGTACATGATATAACTCCTCTTCTAGTAAACGCTTCTTTAATAAATCAGCAACATTTTCTTGGAATAATACTGATTCAAATCCGATTGTCTCAAGAGTGTCATATTGCTTTGCCTTGTCCACGATTAATTCTACAAAGTCATTTACTGGCATTCGTTGACTAATTCCATCAATCACATACATATATCCTGTTTCTTTATGTTTAGCCATAATGGTAATAGCAGAAAAGTCACCTTTTCCCTTTTTAGCACCTTTACCCATTGCAGGATCAGCAAATAAAACTAAACTACATTCATTTAAAGATGGCAGTTGTTCCCAATATTGAATGTTTTGGAATACATACTCATCCAATCCTTTTGGCTTACACATTTGGTCTTTATAAAATGCTGCTTCACCATCATCAACTAACTTTTTCATGAGATAGTAATAGTTGTATTTTTCTTCCCACAATACGTTTGCGCCTTTTAACATTTCTTCTTTATTGTCAATAAAAAAATCATGAGCATTGTCCTCACGATTCGGATCTTCAAGAGATGTATATATTTTTTTCCATTGCTCCCATAGTTGAATGTTATCAGCCCATGACCGTATTGCTTGGAAGAATAATTTTCTATATCCAGTAGTTTCAGGAGATAGTAATTCTGATATTAAATCTTCTTGATGAACAGTTGTTCCTACTACACATACCCTTGTATGCTCATCCCCAGAGTTAAGTAATGCAGATTTATAGGTTTCTGCCAACTTATCCCTAGCTGTTTCTGATTCAGCTACATCGTCTTTGATTAAGTCATCACAAAGAATCATATCTACTCTTCTGGATTTGTACCTAATACCACGAATAGAGCCATTTATACCTCTTACCATACATGCAGTATCATTATTTAGCCAAATTTCATTGGATGCCCATTTTTCACTGGATTTCAACTTGCCAAAATCCTCAATTAAAGCATCATTTGAAGTAATTTCATCCTTTATCATTTGTAGGAATGGAATACCAGTATCTTCAGTAGCAGAAACAATAAGAAGAAATCTTAATTTCTCAAACAATAATATGTACAGTGGAGCAAGAAACGAGGATATAGTGCTTTTACCATTACCACGAGGACAACCGATAACTAACCTTTGTCCTTCATTCTTAATTAATCCATCTATAGCTTGAATCAATGATAAATGAAACTCAGACATAGGCTTATTAAAATATTTAGGAAAATAAGCTCTAGCAAAGTATTCCATATCCAACTCAGATAACATTTTACGTATACCATTTTGACCTGTTGGGGAATATTCGTTGAGGATTAACTCAATTTCTTCTTGATTGAAGTGTTTCTGGAGATATTCCAACATTAATTCCATTTCATTATTATTCATTATTCAATTTTCCACCTCCAATACTCCGAGTTATTAAAATATGTTAGAAATTTTTGAGCTGCTTTATGCCCATAAAAATACCCCTCCAAATAAATGGTAGGGGTCTACTATACTATTCAATTCACACAATAAAACTTAAATAAAAAATTTATCAATTAATATTTAAAAACAAACATTTCTTTTGCTATAAAAAACTACTTTTATTTGTATTTCTTTATTTAATTTGTTTTGTAATCAATTCAATGATTGATACAACACATGACTACTACATAGCTACCATGTCATGATGCTACTACTACAAGTCAAGGGATAGTACTGCTCTGTCCTTATCGTCCTGAGTGATACCAATGTATCGTAACGTAACACTTGGTGCTGAATGGTTAAGCATATCTTGTATGATTACTATATCAGTACCTGCCTTATAGCTATGATAAGCCCATGTTTTTCTTAGAGAGTGGCTACCAATATTTTTAACCCCCACATCCTTTGCAGCATCCTTTATTATTCTCCATACTGCCTGTCTCTTTAAAGGTTGGTTATATCCCTTCCTTGATTGGAATAGATATTGTTCTAACCCCCCACCCTTAAAATTTTGCTGGTAATGTTCTTGAATAGCTTTCTTTACCTTCTTAGTAAGTGGTAGTCTATTATGTTTATTAGTCTTGGTATCTCTTAAGGTAATGTAATCATGTGGCTTACCATTATCATCTACTACATCCACCCACTTAAGATTAATAAGATCACTTACACGTAATGCAGAATTAACTCCGAGAGTAAACAATAATACATCCCTCTTGTTGTCTGATAACAATTTCCTAATTGCTTCAATCTTATTCTTGTCACGAATAGGTTCAACAAATTCCACTGTATACACGCCCTTTAAAGATACTTAGTATACTTATATATTACATTAAGTATCATTCAAAGGCAAGGTTATTTAATAAGTAAGATTAATACATAGAATAAACCTTGATATATCAACGTTTACAGCATATTAATAATTTGAATGTGACTCAATTACATTGTGTATCATTCGGTTATTATTGTCCCTCTTTCTCCTCCTGTTTAGCTTTAAGCATTTCCAATAGCTTATTTTTATTTTCTTCTTCACCGTTATTAATGGTTAATTGCTGTTTAAAGTCTGGATCAAGTTCAGCATATGTAATTAATTGCTTAATGGCTTGCACACGGGCGTTGTCATTTTTAGAACTAGTGGATATCTTTTTCAATTCATTCAATAGGCTATTTACATCCTGCTGGATATTCTTTCTTGATTCTCTTACCTTAAATTCCAATGCTTCTTCGTAAGCTTTATTAAATTCTTTTCCCGGCTTACTTTGACCTTTTCTCCACTCATAAAAAGTAGTTTTGGCAACTTGAACTTTAGCCAAAGCCTCCGTAATTGTATGCTCATCTGAAATAAGTAGTTCTATTAGCTTTAATTGCTTCTCTGATAACATAAATATCACCTCCAAAGATTTTTGAGTTGTTCACATTCGTCCGATTTATTTATCATTTTTCTACTATAATCTTCTAACTTATCTATTCTTTCTTCTCATCTTGTTACCCACTACTATATTCAAACACTAATATTTTCTGTTAATATAAATTTACATCATATACAACGAGGTGCTTTTATGAACGTAAAATATATAAATACTTGGTTTACTTTATTTCTTTATCATGAATTAGAGTATTTTACTACTTACTCTGAAAGAATTGAAGAATTTCTCTCTCAGCAATCAACTAATCTTGAGCAGGAGTTTAAAAATCAAATCGAAGCCTTACAAGTTGAAAGTGACGAAGAGGCACAAACTTTATATGAAATGCATTATGAAGAGGAATTCCATTCTTTTAATAACCACTTTCCTACTATCTTAAGGACATCTTTATTCACAAGTATGTATTCTTACCTTGAAAAGCAACTAAACCAACTTTGCAAAATGTTTGAAAAGGAAAATAAAGTTAAATTGTCTGATTTAAAACATTCTGGTATCGGTAGAGCCAAAAATTACCTCAGCAAAGTATGCAATATTGACTTCCCTTCTCGTACAGATGCTTGGAATCAAATAAAAAACTACCAAAAAATAAGAAATATAATAACTCATCAAGGTAATGAAATTAGTATTAAAAAAAATGAGAAGACTAATATATCCTTATTTAATAGTGTAGTTGGCATCAGATTGGTCGATAGGGTAATGCATTATGAAGTAAAGTTTGATGAAGAATTTTGTGAAGGTTTCTCAAAAATACTTTATTCATTCTTTACCTCTCTAGAAGAGTCCTTAGACGAGGAAACTTGCGAATAGATATTATTACCTATCTTCCTAATTTAAAATGCAATCGTAGCGATATCGTAAAAAGCCCTATACATCAATAGTTTATCTAATTTGATTGTCTCTTGTATGGCTATATTATCGGTATCGCTATAGTAACAGGGACGTGGAAATGGATATGTTCATACCATCTAATAAATAGATAATGGCTTCTTAAGTTTTATTACACCCCTCCCCTTAAAAATATCAAAATAAAAAACACTGCCATTTTGACAGTGTGTAATTATCAGCTTCTGTAACTATAAATCGTACTCATCAATGTCTTTTACTTTTGATAAAACTATTCTCTCGCTTAATCGTTCACTTACTGATATATTATGAATTTCTGTTATATCTTCCTCAGACAATAAACCTTTTCGTTGTAACGTATCTAAAAGATTGGTCATAACAATTTTTTGATTTATATAACCCTCTCTAAGGTTTCTTCTTTCTTCATCATTTAATGAAGGATTGTTATTATTTTTATCATCAGCTTGTTTATCCACTATTACTGTTTGTACCTTGTAGTGACTTTCATGCTTAGAATAACTTACACTACCAAATCTAACAGTACGTTCTTCACCGTTAATTTCAGCTTTAAAATACTCATCTTTCATTGTTTGCAAATGCATTAAGAAGTCAATAAATCTTTCGTACTCTTCATTGTTTACTTGAAACCAAATAAAATAAGCTAATTCGTCATCGTCAGTAAAATGCTTATAAGTATTAATCTCATTATTTGTAAAACGAATATTCAAGCTATTATCCATCACACATCACTCCTCAATTATAGTTACCTACTATTCTATCATACAATATGGTATAATTTACCTAACATTTAAGAGGTGATATATTATGATGCAGGTTGTAGGTTCTTCGGAACTGTATTTCGATAGGGATAAAATTTCTATAGCCAAATTAAAAGCGCATTTGGATAATGAATTTATTAAATATGATATTTTATCTCATGAGGAGAACAATACAGATAATAAGGTTAGTCTTAAGTTCATTATGAATATGAAGGAAATAGCCCATTGTAAAACACTAAATGATTATCAAAGTTATATCTTTAACCATTTCGCATTAAAACTTCCAAGTCATGTTGGAACATCCTATGTCATAGCCTATAAAATGAATCTCATTGATGAAACAATAAAGCATATTAAGGATCACGAAAAAGTACAAAAATATATTAACGATTTACTTGGATAATATTTTAATAAATAGGTGGATACATAAGGATTTGCACCTTAATTTAAGTAACTAACATATCCAAAAAGGGAGATATTATTCTCCAGCTATACTATCCAATACACCCATTAATCTAATTTCATTGTCGGTTAAACCTTCTCCAACATGTACCTTGTATTCCAGCATGTCTCTTAAATCAAACAACAATATCCTGTACACATGGTAATATTCTTCTGTCATACAATTACCTGATTTCTATATTCAATACTTGATGGATGCTCTGACCAACGTTTACCTGATTTAATTTGACTTACTGCTGGCTGACTAACACCTATTGTCTTTGCAATTTCAGTCATACTTAAATCATCATCTAATAGAGCAAATATCCTTGTTACATCTTCATAAGAAAGTTGCTTTTTGCCATTATTGCTTGATTGGCTTATTTCCAGCTTAGTCATATATACTTTAGGCTTTTTTGGTCTACCCACCCCACAACCGTTTTTAACTGCTCTTTGTGTATTTTCTTTATGACTTACCCATTCCAAATTGCTTATGTGGTTGTTTTCCTTATCATTATCACCATGATCTACAAAATAACCTTCTTTATATCCATCTATAAATGCCAGTCCAATCAATCTATGCAAGTATGTTTTCTTTGACTTGCCATCTACAGTGACAAGAGAACATACAACATAATTATCCTTACCTTTACCAATTGTTTGTTTCAGATATTTTCCTGTCTTATTATTGAAAACTTTGGTATAGCCATCTTCAGATAAATGTATCTCATAGCTGTCTTTAGCAGTTTCTAAAGTGGGAAGCGTATTAATTTTCCTTTTCTCCATTCCACATTCTCCCTAAATATATTTAATTTTTAATTTTACCATCTTCTTTTTCAATTGTTTCCGCTTCTTTTTCCATTCCTTGCCACGTAACTTAATATGTGTTTTACCTAACTCTTGCTGCAATTGCCTACATTCTTCATCCGTAACGAAGGCAACATATTTATGATTACAACTTGGACAAATAAAGTAAGTTACAATTATCCCATTTTCTTTTTTATCTTCTTTTAATTGGATTTCAAATGATGCTTCACACTTATCACATGCAACCTTTTCCATATAAATCTCCTTTATAACTGGTTAGATAACAGTTGTATATTTAGCCACTACCTCTGTACCTGCTGGTAAACTCTCAGAAAGAGAAAAACTACTAGAATTGGTTTCAGTGAAATTATTCGAATACTGAGGAACACCACCTATAATCACTTCTAATCTCCCTTTACCTACTGTATAAGTTCCATTAAGTTGAAATACAGATTGCCCTTCTGTTGCAGTGAAAATATCTGTTTTATTAACTAAATTGCCAATTCCATCCTCTCCACGCTTACTTATTAATCCCCAATATTGATTACTATTAGATGAGTTTGGATTAGGTGGAGTATTTCCTTTATTACTATCCAATAAAGATATGAACGTTGCTCCATTAAAGGAAACTATATTATGTTTATAATAATTTTCTACTGGAGAATATTCGTTAACATAATCAAAACCACTCAGCTCATTTAGAGCCTGAATGCCTTCTCTTCCATTGTCTACTATCTCCTGTAAAGTTTCAGTTACAGATAGACCATTTCTTTTTGTATACACACTACTTGCAGATGTAAAAGTATTTCCTGTACCTTTAAAAGAGAATGAAAATTGCTTGCCAATATGTTTTTTATTAAAAGTCACTTGTCTATTTGAATAATCAACAATGTATTCATTATCTTTAGGCAAACCATTTCTAATTTCAAACCACGTTTGATTTTCTCCCTCAACAGTTAACCCATGCCAAATAGAAGGTATTTCAGTTAAAGTCACTTTAGCATTATTATCTAAAATTAGTGATTCTGTGATGTCTATAAAAGGGTTGTCTGCCCCTCCACTCCTTCTAGCATATATTAATGGATCATTAAACGAATGACTGTCCATTCTCTACCTCCTTTTTAAAGCATAAGAAAAAGACACCCATAATCGGATGTCTCCACCTATTGCTCTTCATATATTTTATTTCCGTATCTGTCATATTCAACAGGTGTGCAATCGTCAATTGGATTTTCCGTAACTTCAATGGAAATAATATAATTCACATTAATAAAATGGTGTTCTTCTTCTTGTGTTAACTTAAACCATTTTTTTGCATTAATTTCTGAATATGCGCCGTTTTCATTTTCATATACTTTGTCAAAGACGTACTCATTATTATTGATTGTAGTAATTTTTACACTGTAATTCATTGTTTATCTCCTCTCTAAATTTAACAATAAAAAAGACACCTCATTATGGAGATGCCGTAATAATTAATTTATAAATATTGCCACAAAGTGTGTAAAGTGTAACCACTATTTCCTGTCTTTTCACTTCGGTTATATTTATTTCTCAGAACTTCCATTTCTTTTGAACTAATTACCTGGTTTTCAATATTCAATTTGAATTCATACATATCATCTTTACTGTTTTCGCTATTCGGTACTAAAGATACATTTTCATTAATTTCTTCAGATAACCATTTTTCAAATTTTCCAACCTCAAATGAATGATCACTACTATTTTCAAATTTAACAATTAATATCAACCTCAACACCTCCTTTATACCTACTATATTTCGGCATATAAGGAGAATATCCTGCAATAATTTCCAATATTTATGTATTTATTTTTCCAACGCTTCAACACGTTCAGTTAATTTCTTAACCATAGCTTTCAACTGATCATTTTGTTTACTTAACTCTTGAATAGCCTTTGTATTTAAGCTATTGTGTGAGTATAAATCAACCTTCCTACCATCATATGACAATACCTCAGAAGGGGTTTTATGACCTTTGCCAATTGCAAAACCATACCTTTTTTGTTTAACACCTTTCTTAAGATCATCTTTTAAATAATACTCATTTATAGTCGAATTGTTGACCCTATCAAGGGCAATGTCCTCCATTGGTTTTATATCCTCTTTTAAATCAACCGTTGAACCTGTCAAATATTCGTTTGCTTCTACCCAACCTTTTACAGCAAGGTCACTTTCCATTTCAAAACTAGAAGCTGCCAATGGTTTCAGTCTCCACCAAGGACTAACATAATCCCCTTTGCTATCATTCCCTATAATCATTTTAGGGCTAGAAGTACCATCATTATTTGGATCAAAGGAGAAAACAATTTTCTTTTTGACACTTGTAATATCTACTGCATTCTGTTGAGTATCACGTATACCGCCTCTTGGAGTTCCATCTGCTGCGTATATCATCAGGCCGCCCCAATCCAATTCAACAACCTTCCTTGAACCTTGATAAGTAGTAATATCACCATTGTGTAAAACAATCCTATTATTGCCATTTTCGGACACAATTTTACTTCCCACAATGTCACCTGAGAACGTACCTGAAGCACCGTCTAAATCTCCTGAAAAATGTAGGTTGCCGTCACTATCCGCATAGAACATATTTACCCAATTACTACCCGATTTTTTCTGTATTTTAATACCATCTACAGAGTTGAGTATAATTCTACTTTTATTATCAGTAGTTGTTATCGCTAAGTTTCCATCAACGATTGATACACCATCAGCATCAACTAAAAAGCTACCACCTTCATTTTCGATAACTAAATTTTGCCCGGCCAGTAACCTCCCAAAGATGGTTTCGGCAACTACTCCATTTGGAGTGATGGCAGTTTGCCAGTCTTTCGCACCATTTTTTGACAAAGCAATTACTCCGCTTTGAATCACAATTTTTTCATTAGGGAATTTAGGGGACGTAATTCTAATACCTCTGCGATCTATAGTTATGTCCTCATTTATCCCAGCCGTTATCCTACGAGAAGCCGCATCATATTCACCTTGGATAATTTTCTCCATTTGAGTGGTTTTATCGGCACTTTCATTCCACAAATTTTTATTGGCTTCCAACTTTGCAGATGTACTGACCGCATTATTGTATAACAATTCTACTAAACTTTTCGCTCCATCTGTATGTCTTACATTACTAACAACTAGATCCAGCTTTTTACCGTCAAAATCAATCTTAAGTTCTGTAATCATTGCCTTAAATTCAATGTCTAAAGGTTCATAATCCATGTGAATGACATATCCTAAACCTAATTTGTCCCAATCCCTTTGACATTCAACTGCATTCAAAAAGTTAACCAGAGTAAAGTCAATTTTTCTTTTTGGGACTTTATTTTCTTTTAACTTATCAATGCCAGCAAGATATAATTGTTCAACCACAGTGAACCTATTATCCTCGAAAATTTCCGAAATGATATAATTTTCACGTTCTTTTATCTGCTCAGGAGTAAAGTTATTTTTCAGACTTAATTCTTGGTAAATCAATTCAATTTCAGCATCAATAAGATCAATATTGCTTTGTACATTATCAATCTCTTGTTGTTTATTATTAATCTCATTCCGCTTATTATTTTCGTCTATTTGAAGTTGAGCTGTAGATTCATTCCCAGCTTTTGCATTGTCCAAGTTATCTAATATTACTTGCAGCTCTTCATTTAGAGTATCCATTTCTTCGTTCAATATTTTAAGTTGATTAAGATATGGTTCTTTTTCTTGTACATATGCTTTATATTCGCTTTCTTTCGATTTAACTAACTTATCATAATCAATTATAGCTTGGCATAAACTATCACTCATATAAGGAGATGATCCAACTACATTGCCATTATCATCAGTCTCATAACCCTGCATAAAATAAGAAAAATCCTCAATAAACTCTGAACCTGTAGGGTTAATAGTATCTATGCTAAGTCCATCCTTACCATATACATATAACCGTGTAACCATAGCCTGCGAATCTGACTCCTCGGAAGCATTGATAGTATACTTACCGTAAGAAGCCATTAATCCTAAATCTAATTCAAGATTCTCTTGTTTGTAGATACTAACTAGTTTATTTATGGTATCAAATTGCAATATACCTTCAAATGTTTCAGCAATCTTATACAACAAATTCAACTTTGAGATATTTTTTTCTTCAAAGGAGCGTTTCTCGTTAAAAAAATCAATATCCGTATACCTTATTGACCAACCACTATTAATTAGTGTTTTCTCCAAAGCTGTTCTTAATGTAATAGAACCAGTATCAAAGTCTCTAACCTTTTTACCATTTAGCTCAAATTGTCTGGATTTTAATGTTACTTTTTTATATGGCATACCATTTTTAGCTTTTTCAATACCAGTAACCATTAAATATTCATCAAACATATTACCGTAAGTAGCCTTAACTAAATACCTTTCCCTAATCTTATCATACTCAGCATATCTAACTTTTTCATGTTTTCTCTCTACAAACTTGGGGATCTTTAACTCCAGTTCGTTAAACTGACCAAAAGAAAAGTTACCAGATCTATCATAAACATCAACTAAGTTCCCAACTTGTTCTCCATTAGGTTTATGTAGGGATAACTCTAATTTAGGTATTGGCTTATTCTTATTTATTGTAAATCTATTCAATAGTTACCCTCCTCTCTAATAGACTTTAAATTCAGTTTCAAACCATATATCACAATCACCAACAATTTTTAATCGGTTAACTCCACGTACAAATGATAAATATTTCTTAGAAAAACTATCATATCTAAATTTATTTGCAGATGAATTTATTTCTTGATATTCACAATCTACCGTAACTTGTTCCTGATCATCTAATCCTGTAATTTTAAATTCACCTGTATTGTTAGACATGTTTTTTATAGAGATATCTCCTTTACCACGTTTCAAGATATGTACAATAGGCTTACATTTAAAGTCACCTCTATTTTCAAAGTTAATCAACTCTCCATTTACATTGTTCTCAAACCTATATAATTTTGACTTAGTAAATGGTGTAAGAGTAGTGGGGGAGTCGGTACGTAAATTTAATTCCATGTATCCACTTTTAATACCGTTATGTATAGCGGTAGCATTGTCCGTAATCATTACATACCATCTGCGATTATGATCATCAATCATATAAAAAGGACGATAATCATCATGATTAAGCCATCGTAATATTTCTCTAATTTTTTCATTGGATAAATTGTCATCAAAGTAAATAGGGAGGGGGAAGGAGAGGGGTTCTTTATCAACCCCATAAAAATAAGGACGATCACGCCCTTCAATTTTTTCCTCCATTATTTGTTTAGATGAGACAATCAAATCCTCAAATAAACCTCCTCCAATATTGACTTTACTTACGCCCATATCGTAAGACCATTTACCATCAAAGTTAAAATGAGTTTCATGTCTCATCTGTTCGCACCTCCCAACCATCTTCAATCAATAATTTTTTGACCAATCGGCTTATCTTATATGACTTACTACAAATAAAGTCATAACTCACATATACATCACCACATGGCTCATTATCATATTGGCTAAATCCAAATGTTACATTGTAGAACGATTCATCACACTCGAATCGCCCTGAGTACCATTTACGTGTTCTGTCTCTCCACTTTGTTTCTTCTGGCTTCTTAACCTTTTGATATTCCTTGCTTACTTCATCAATGTAAATATGTACATTGGTTAATCCATCCCATTCTTCAAGATGCCAATGCTTTCCGATAGCATAATTAAACTTGAATCGTTGTATATGATCCTCATTTGAATCATCTGCACCAACAAACTCATTGATATATTTTAACGCTTGATGGTTATACTCTGGCTTCTTTAAAGGAACATTGGAGAAATAAAAAATGGACTTTTTACAGTCCAAGATCCGTTCATCTTCTTCTTTTTCTAGTCTCAGCTTTCGTTCCAACCGAATTTGCTTTCTGTCATTTTCGGTTAATTCATATGCCTTGCCATCAATAAGACAATTTCTCTTAATCTTATCAAAGTATACCTCCGCATTATTCTCACATTCTATGCAGACATTAACCTTGCCTCCTGACTTCAATTCATACTCAGATACAAGGAAACTAAATGTATCTTCATTACATCCATAACATTTTACTTCTGTCATATTGCTTCACCCGTCCAAGGCTTAATCTTTTGTTCAACCTTACCACGCAGTCTTGAAGCACTATCCGATAAATATTTAACTTCATAATCACCTGAAAGAAATAGTTGAAACTGCCTAGCCATTGACTCCATCTCTTTTACGATATCGTCTTTATCACATAACTCACCAAAAAATACTTCCTCTTGTGCCACACCTTTTTGCCAAATAACAAGACAAGTTCCCACTGTTGTTCCGTTAATACCAGCCTTTGCAAATGTATCTTGATCAAGCGGAAATACACCTTTTAAAGCAACCTGTGACTTCATCCACTGCCTTAACTTCGCAGTAGCATTTCCCTTGTATAAATGTCCATAGGGAAGCACTAGAGCAATAAATCCTTTATCCTTTACTTTCCGTACACTCAAGTCAACAAAGGCATCACAAATATTATTATTCTTTGCTTTACCATTTTTAGCATGATTCCACTCACACCAATAAGGAATACTTCCTGAGAATGGTGGATTACCGACTATATACAAATAATCATCTGGTATCTCTTCGTGTTGTTCGATTGAATTAAAGTCACCAATATAATTAACTTGGCTATAATCTGACCATGCTATCTCTCCAGCAGCACTATTATTTGTATCAAACTCATAGGCTTCAAACGTTATTCCATCTTGTAATGAGCCATACTTTTCAACAAGTGGCTTAATCATGCTACCCACTCCAGCAGATAAATCAGCTACTTTTCCACTTTGTATATCCAATAATTGCTTAATCCAATTACAAATAACATCAGGTGTAAAATACGAATTGTTATCTGGACTTGTACCGACAAACTTATGTAAAATATCTTGCTTTTCTTCTATTGTAAATTTATAATTATCTTTTATTTTTTTGACAGTATCAATACTGTAATTAATACTGGCTAATACCTTTTTGTTTCCTTTTCCCTTTGCCATTCAAATATCTCCTTTGTTCATCTCCATTTGCAAAACTAAAATATTGTAATGAAACAATCTAACACCACAACATGCAGGAGATAAGCACATTGCTATACAGTATTAAATTGCTTCATTACAACAATCTCCAAAATAAAAATGCCTAAATTGGCTTCCAAGTTTATGTATTCAATTTATCCAGCAATATTGACTTTAAGTAATTATGTAGTTGCTTTTCATCCATTTTCTTATTGTTTATTATCCAATCTAATACACTAGTTGATTTCAGGTAAGCCAGATCCACTGCTTCCATATCATATCCCTGCTCAATCAACTCTTCCTTAATTCTATTTAAAGAAGTCATCGTCAAAGACATCACCAATCTTTTTGATAGCTGATTTAGTATTTTTATAAGCAACCATAGAGTATATAAAACCAAGAACAAATAATACTCCAACTATACCGCCTACTAACAAATAACTAATAGTTAATCCAGCAATAACATTAATTAAATAAACAATACCTAATACGATTGCTTCGACAAATATAAATTTAATTAACCATCCAAATATTAAAGTTGGTAGCATATTTTTAATCATTTTCATTCACCTTTTCAACCTGTATAACTTGCCTTGCAGCATTCCAATCATCCAATGAACATCTACCACACCCAAACTCATCATCGACAATTGAGCGTTCTAAATATTGCCTACATACATTACAATACCATCCATTATCTAGTACTTTTTTATTCTCAAATTCTCTTTCGCTGTATGGTTTATATGTCATAATTCGATTTCCCTTGCCTCAAAATCTGCCCATTCATGTAATTCGCATAATCTTATACAAACAAATTCATAAAACTCATCCGAGAAATTCGGATTTTGGTTTTCTCTTCCATTCACATAATCTAAGTATTGTTTCTTAAATATCTCATTTCCAGCAAATAATTTATTTACATTATCCATATACTGTTCTCTTGTAATTTCATAGCTATGTTTCCTATCAACCTGATATAAGGTTTCATTAATAGAAAAGGCTGGGCAATCTTTTCCTTCATTAACATACTCTCTAAAATTTTCCCTTTTGGAATCAACCTCAGCAAACCGCCTGATACCTTTCTCTATTGCTTCCTCTTCGGTATCGGCTTTTATTACCATCACACCATCTAATCCATCTTCAATAAAATCCGTTTCAGCTACTAACCAAACTTTACTCAATTTACCCTCTCCTTTTGTTCTAACAATGTAATATATCGACTAACCATTTCTATACTTGCTGTTAAATATTCGTACATAAGATTAATTGTAGCTTCCTGCTCCTCTTGTCCAGAACTAAAATTATTCAATAAATTATGTATAGTAATCGACAAATCCAACTCTTCTTGTTCCAATGCATTGAACATCTCTTCTCTTACTTTAGCTATGCTCATGATTCCAACCAATCAATTTCAATCTTAGGTATTTTTGGCTTTTTTAACCCTGATTTTAGTGATAGCTCGATACTATCTAACCGTTTTATTATTTCATCCTGCGATTCAATGATTTGTCTATAGAGAGGATAAGTACCTTTATAGTGATGATTATTGCTTTTTTGAGAAGCCTGATATATCAACTCATACAAGAACCGATCACCTTCATTTAAACTTTCCTCAAATTTAATCCTCTCTTTGACTATCGGATTTGTTGGTTCTCTTTTTTCCATTATTTTTTCTCCCATCCTTATGCCTCTTTTCTCTCGATTTATTGTCTTTTATATTTTCAGAAGAACTCTTCTTAAATTTCTTCATCAAATATTCAAAATCTCTTTTACTTTGCCTAGCCATGTAATCACCTTTCATTTTTGCGCATGACAACAAAGTTGGGAAGCTACGCAAACTCCCCAACTAAGCATCACACCAATTATATTAGGAGAAATTAACCATCAAATACAATACCAATAAGGTAAAGCATTAAATGCTTAAATATGCCCAACACCTTATCTATTTTACGTCCGAGGTGCTGAATGGCGACCCGTTACAGAGCCGATGCGGACAATTAGGAAAATAATAAATGAATCCTAAATTATTTAATGTCGCTTAGGCAACGACAAGTTTTATGGAAGACTATATTAAAGAATAATATTTATTCAATTTTAATTTTGCCAATTTTGTATTCTGGCTTATCTTTAATGTACTGCTTTAGCTTAATCACTTTTTGCTTGTCCATATTTCCTTTATCCCTTAGGAAGAGACTAACTAGAGAACTAGAACAATCTAAATGATCAGCAGCATCCTTTACCTTAATGTCTTTTCGTTTCATTTGTGTTAAAAGATCAAATCGCTCATTTCGATCCAAAATCACCACCTACCTTCAGATTCAATTCAATTTATTTATTCAATTTATTTAGTTAGAGATAAAAAAAGATCGAGCAATCAATTAAGACTGCTCGCACACTTTGGATTGGATTAATCATTTTGCAAAATGACCAATAAGGAACATTGTTCCTTCTACTTATATTAGAGAGATTTCTACAAAATATTAAGAAAATATGTATAAATGTATTGACTTATGATAATTTTTATGTTATTTTTATATGTTATCGCATTCTCTACAAGTTGATCTTAAACCTTTCCTCCCAGTGTTATTTTTATTGCTTCCAAAATTCCGAGGACTAGCTACTTTATCCTCATTACACTTGCTACACTTTACTACTCCAAGCTTATTAATTTCAATTTCATCTAAGTATGTATTGCTGATCTTTTTTGACAACTTTCTTATCAACGTTTGAAGTTGTCTTTCATTATGTACTTCAAAATCATATGTACGGTTGAGGGTATCTATAATATGTTGGTAAAAGTCTTCCCTGCTTTCACCTTTTCCCTTTGTATGTGTACAATTAACTATTAAATCCACTATACTATTTTCATAGTCTGCTAGATTAGTTGCAGCCCATAACCTTCTAAATTTTCCTATGATATGATGACCTATATATGTGTTATGTCCCTCATGCTTATCTTCTAACTCCTGAAACAATGGTATAGCGTACTTGTATCTTATTGATTTGCCATTTTCATCTTTTACTGGAGATGATAACCCATTATGTACTTGCAATAACCCTTCAATCATCTTGCTATCACTAAAGGTAAATTTAGTTTCTAACTCTTTCTGATCTAGCCTTATGTCATATTCCGTTACCTTTTGCCCCCTAAATCCTACAGGTGGCTCTAGCCTTTGTTTCATATAACCGATCTCATATGTAATATCATTTTTAATCCTTTTAGCTTTATTGTATTGGCTAATTGGATTATTTGCGTTTCCATAAAACCTTAGTACTTCATTCCATTTTTCTTCTAATTCACTTTCTTCTGTTAGTGGTCTCCACACACTATTTACAAACAAATACTCAAACTTATACGGATTCTCTTTGTATTCTATGATCTTATCATCGTCTAACCTTGACTTTCCTTCACTCCACCGACTGAAGGCTTTTTCCTTTTCCTTTAACAACATTTCGTTATATTTTTCTATGTAAGTAAGTTTCTTTTCTAGCTTTTCTTCTTCTGTAAACTGCTCACTAACACCAAGTTCATTTTCAAGAGTCATGGCAGCAAGATACATTGTCATCATTTCAGGGTGATTGTCTAAATCCTTAATTGTCACATTCTTATTTCTTAATTTCCGTTTATCTTCTTCTGACAACTTATAATTATTGATAAGTCTTTGAGTATGTTCGTTATTAAATAACTCAACTATATCTGGATGTAATTTGCTAAGTATTCTCCCATCGTCATCTTCAACATCATTAATTAACATTTCTCTTTTAGAGTTCATGTCCTCAGCATATTTGCTCATTACTGGATATTCTTCATTATTACTTGATGTGATTAACTTGTCCGCCAAAGACTCCAATTTACGATTTATGTATATCTCTTCCGACAACTTGCTTTTTTTATTTATGCCAGCATAGTTCCTGTGATAATATTCGGATTCGACAACATCACTCAACTCTTCAACTAATGTTCCTGCTTCTTTATCACCTAAAGCAGTATGTAAGTAGCCATTAATTTGTTCCGCTTGCAACAATCCTTCGTCTACTAGTTCCTTGTTTAATTGGTGGAAGAAAGTCGAAATACCAGTTGATGATGTATTATTAAACCTATTACCCCCATATTGGTAATCATGACTTAAATCTAATTTTTTCTCTTCTTTGACAACCCTTCTCATTTCAATTTGTTTCCATGTTTTATCCTTTTTCAAATTTAATAATCTCCTTTTGAATTTTATTTTTGATATTAATTAAAGCTAACTCCTATTGAGAGAAGTTATTAGGAAAGTCTACGACGTTTCCCAATATTTTTGATACGCAAGGCTATCAAATTAACAATTACCTTTTAGTTACACTTTCATAGCATTAATAAAAAGTTCTTTCAAATCACCAACTCTTCAAACCCTTGTCCCCCAACGGTTACAGGCAAAAGGCTAACAAGTACCTATATATAAACGGTAAGTTCCTAACAGTTTACCTTTTAGAGATTAGTGATTATTTATTTTTTATTAAGTTGTAGTATTCAATTTAACTTTGTTAATATTGGAAAGTAAATTTGTAAAAATTTATCTTTGTAATATCTAAGTAGCTGTTAGCCTTTTATAAAACGAGTATTTTTCTAGTTAAAACTTTGATTTTCCCCTCCTCTTCTAACCTGCTGAAGCGTTGTTTTTTAGCAATCTCATGCGTAAAGTTTTTTATGTCAAAGCTTCTCTTTAGGTCTGATTTTGCAATTTCCTTTTTGTTACATGAAAATATGTATTCACAAACCTTGTCGCACTTAGATTTATTCTTCGTTTGCTTTCTTTCTTTTATAAAATCCAATTCTATTGGTTCTTCTAAAATTGCATCATTAATTTGTCCAATTACACTTCTTACGAGATCAATATCGTTATTTACTATGTAAAATCTACCTTTAGGCTCAGCAACCCTTTGTATTCGTTTAAGACTTTGATATGTCTCTGAGGCTATATAGCCTTTCTGTACAAGATTAAATAATGGATTTTTAAATTTACCCTTTTCTAGTGCCAATGATTTGTTACCTAAAGACTTCTGGGAATATTGCATGTAATGAACTAAATAGTTACTAATTGGAATATTAGGTTTAGTTAAAAGCCAAACATTGTCAAATTTATTAAATGTATTCTTGCCAATTAGGTTCCCATACCACGCAATAGCAAATTTTTCATTATTGTAATCTGGATCATTGTCATTAAATTTATCATTCCAGATTAGAGACCCATCAACATACTTTAATAATTTTTCTTTAATCTCCATTGCATAGTCCTTATGTGTCACTATTAAAGTTTTGTCATTAATATTGTGACTAGCATTAATTTTTTTTGCCATTTCCTCAAAAAATACTTCCTTATCCTTTAATACATTACTCTTTGACGAATTATAAATAATAGGTGTGAATGTACTTTTGTTATGGTCAATCATCCTACCTTGCTTTATAAGCCTATATTTATCATTATTCATGTAATAAACACCATCTAAGGAGGCTGTAGCATCAAGAATGATATTGTTATTCAATCCCCAATGTTGATGCTTAGGATTATTAGTAACTATCTTGCGACTGTTATAAATGCACATCTGAGACAACCACACTGGCAACCCATAATACATCTGTTTGAGCAGTTCCCTTTGTTGACTACCTTTTACTTCCTTCTTAACTAATAGTTCATTGATTATTTTTAGCAGATCATCAAGTTTAGTCTTATCTACTTTAAACCTGACACGATCTATAGTATTGGTCTCCTGTTTCTCTTCTTTATTTGCCAAATAACTTTGGAAGCAACAACAAACATCATCATATAGAGTACGATATCTAAAAGGGATTACTTCCCGAACTACTGAATAGAGTCTGTCTGAATATGTGTAAATAGGGAAATTAACTTTTTCGTCCACGATCAAAGTATGTCTACCCTCCGTAAATATTTTTCTCATTTTATCGTCTAAGCACAGATCAATGTACCTTTGGTGGGATATAAATAACACAGGTACATCTTTTAGTCTATTAGCATTAAGCTTCCAATGACTTTTCCAATTTTCGGCAGTTATAGCAACAGCAACATTTCCACTTATCCAATTTAATTCATTTATCGTTGCAGCTGATTTTTCAGCCTCCGAATTGAATCTCTTTACTACTAAAAACTTTCTATGATTGGCGAAAGCATTCTCTTCTATGTACCGCTTAATGATTAAGTCGCTGTAACGACTCTTACCGAATCCAGCTTCAAAGTCTAGGACATTAAATATGTCACTTTCTGTTTCGTATGTAGTAATTATTTTTTCTAAGTATTGAATCTTTTTTGTATAAGTATCTGAATAAACATTATGTAGAGCATCATTTTTTTGAATTATGATATTTGATTCCAACAATTATTACCGCCCTTCTATCCTAGTAATAAAGGTGTGGAATCGGTTATCCTTTTTGTAGTCTGACATAGCTTCTCTTATTTCAGGAGTATCAGAGAAAAGGAATACCTTGAAGCTATTAGAGAGGTTTTCTTTCATATTTATAAGCACAAAACCTCTGCATTGTAGATATATAGCCATTTTTCTTGAATGGATTGTGATAGTATTTTTAATTTCAGTTGTTGACAATAACTTATTTCCTCCTTGTTTAATTATTTTTTTTCAATGGTATTTCAACTACTTATTTCAATTTAACCACCCCCTTAATTTTTGCATGATTCACTTCTCTTTATATTGTTGCAGATCGTTTCTTAACTTCTTTAATTCGATGTTCTTTTCTTTAATTTGTTCCATCAGAAATTTGTTATGTTGGCGATACTCTTCAACTATAAATTGCCATCCATCTTTCATTTTCTCACCTCCTTAAAATTAATTAGATTAACCCTTGACTTAATAAAATTAGTACGATAGAATAAGACATACCATAAAATAAAAATGATAAAATACTATATTTGTGTAAAAATAGGTGTCCACTATTAAATATACACCCATTGATGTCAGTTGTCAATGGGATTTTGTGATTTATTTTTTAACTATCCAATTTTCACCTATATAACTCTTCTATTATTTCTAGTATTCCCGGTATTCTTTCATCAGGAATGAGCAAAGGAATGTCATCTGGTATTATCAATTTACTTTTCACTAACCCACAGCCCCTCTTTTCTTAAATCGTATTCAAATATCCATATCTTCGATTATTTTAACAATTTCTTCTAATTTTTCTTCATTAGGTGTTACCCATGGAATATCTATTGTAATATCTAGCATACTTTCACCTCCTATTAATAACTGCTCCACCTTATAAGCGCTTACTGTGGCAGATTTAGTATAATCTTAGACCAAATATATTATATCATCTATAAAGCATGTCAGTAGCTTCTAATTGGCTTATATGAATTATAATTGCACTAATTCTCTTCCACAGTATAATTATCAAATAAGTACTCAGACATCATAAATTCTCCATGTTCTTTAAGCAATTCATCGGCAGCATTTTTAATGTCTAACCTGCCATTCTGTTCAGTTTTAGAAACTTCTTGAACAAATTCAATAAATTTATCATGCAACCCTTTTTCTTCTATAAAAAATGAAAATATATCAAGCTTATTCTGCTTTTCGTTTGCCATATCCTTTTCTTCAAGATAATCAGAGACAAGACTATCTATTTGCTCTACTGATCTATTAGATGGAATCATCGTTTTATTAAATTCTTCAATTGTTTGTGATTGTTTTTTGGACATATTTATTGCTGACTCCGCAATACTTATTGACTTATTAAGCATTATGGTATAATCCTCAATTGTTTCCTTAATTAAATCTTTTAGAGCTTCTTTAGTAGATGCTTCATCAGCTAATTGCAGTTTTATCTTATCCATTTTTTCCTTTCTTTTAAGAATCTCATTAAAATCAATTATTTTTCCCATTTACATCTTCTCCTTTTTTGATTAAATTTGACTTTGACTATCTTTGACCTTATCTTAATTATACTTAAATTAAGAACAATGTCAATGGTTTTCGTTCATTATATAGAACAATTTAATTTGTCCAATTCTATTCTTGAATCAGGGTGTCATGAGCTGGTTTGACACTTCCTTGATATCCTCGGACTAAGTTTATATATGAGCGTTTTGGAGATTGCTTATACCTTGCATATAATTCTTTTTCTGTTACACTATGCTTAGACATATACCCCAACATATTTTCTGATATCGGTTCTTGGAGCAAACCTTCAAGAGCCTCTTTTTTGTTCTCTTCAAATTTTGCTAGGAACTCATCTTCAGACATCATATTCTGAGACCTTTTATATTGCTGAAAATCTCTCATATTAGGTACTATCTCACCTGTATAGTACTTGTCCATGAATAGAGACATATCTTCTTCAGTATTGATTAAAAATCTAAGTAATTGCTTGTTTTCCTCACTATTTACACCGCAAAAGTTAAATATTTCATCCATTTTGTTATTTTCCATTTTCCCATATCCCCTTTGATATTATTTTTTTTGTTGTTTATTATGTATCAGCATGGTGTTTACTTGAATAATTTACCAATAAATTTGCCACTTATCTTGCCTGCTGCTCGTCTACCAATTCTTTTGCCAATTTTCCCCCTTTTTATTGCCGATAAGTCGTTCCAGATTCTTAATGCATTATAAATTTTGGATTTCAAGCTCACTTTACCACCTCCTAGATATTGTAATTATATCATTTTTCAGACTAGAGAGAGTATCTTTTGTTTAACTCAGTTAATTTCTCCTCTATTTCTAGCTTGAGCTTATCTATATCTATTTGGTGAGTAAAAAACAAAATCTTATTGCGCTTGTGAGCCAATTTAAGCAATTCACTTATTGGGAAATCATCATACTGGCATATTTGAGCTAGTCTTAGTAGTGCAGTTTTCTTCTTTTGTTCATCGTTCGACTTTTCTGCTGAGAGCCAATCACCTAGCATCACACTACTAATTATACTCTCACATGTTAATTGATAATTTATTTGTTTAACCATTTATTTTTCCTCCTTTATTTGTTAAGAAATTGCTTACTTCCTCGGCTGTAAGACCTAGTTGCTTTGCTTCGACAATAAGAGCAACCCATTCCTTATCCATTACTACTTCTCCTCCTAATTTTCTTATTGCAAACAATGCATCTATTTGTGTAGAAATCATATCTATGCTTATTCTTGAATCGGCAATCATACCAATGCTTTATTTTGGTAAACATTTATATCCCCCTTAGTTATTGTTGATAGCCTCGAGATACCCTTTATTCCCTTCGCAGAAAAACATTCCGCCTTTGGTTATAATACATTGTGTTTTAGAGTTCTCTGCTTTAACTTTATTTGGTATTGGATCTGATGTGTTTATAATTACAGTAATGATTACTGCAATTACTATAAATAAGCTAATTAATCCGATAGATAATTTCTTCAATTTAATTCCTCCTTTTTCATATAGTCCATATTCCAATTAAACAGATGACAGTGATTATTAGTGATAAGATAATAACTCCGTAAAATAAGATGCAACTTAGCCAGTCAGTTTCGGGTCGGTCTTCGAGATCAAAAAAGTAATCGTTTATAGCGTTTAAAGCTGAAATGATTTTCATTTATTTTCATCCTCCTAGTTATATAAGTTCGACTTGTTGTATATAAATATATATTATATCGAATGACAAGTCAATACTTTTTATACAACTTCTCGAACTTTTTTATTGAAGGTGATATAATATATACAAATACAAGGAGGATAAATAATATGGCAACTAAACCAAGACGAAAACCATCTAAAATTAAACCCAGCTACAAACCTTTTGAAAAAACGCTCATTGACAGAGATGTAAAAAAAGTTAAATTAAAAGAGGAATTAGGTATATCTCCCTCTACATTGCATAAAATGAAACATAATGAATATGTTGCGCTTGATGTGATTGGCTTATTGTGTGAATACCTTAGATGCAATATCAATGACATAGTTGAGTTTATACCTGTTGAAGAATAGACCTTTTCCATATAGGATTGGGTCTTTTTTTATTCTCTAAATACTTGCTCCATAATGTCTGGTTCTCAGTCAAATGTGGTGGTGTGATTTTCACTCCACCATCTCTTTTATTAAAAAGCCTTTGCTTAAATAGCTGCGTACGTATATTGGTTGCCGTTTCTATTGTGTCAAAACCCTTCTAACCTCTTGTCGCCACAGTATTTTCTTTTTTAATCGATTAAAATTTTTAATTCCATACGACATTCGTTTTGCCACTTTAATTGTATTATTTACGCCTTCAATATATCCATTATTAAAAGGATACATAAAGGAATGCAAGATCTCTTGCTTCCACCGCTCAAATGTTTTTCTTACTCTATGAAAAGACTCAATATTAGAATCCTTCATCGCCATTAAACATCCTTCTAGACCCTGTGTAGCGGTCTTTTCGTTACTCTCTTTAAACCACTGATCAAGTTTGTTTTTTAGGTTGTATGCCTCTTCTAATCGAGGATCAACCTGGAGTAACTGATTTACTTTCTCTCGCTCTTCTTCTGATAATTTATAGGTTGATTTCCAAAGTAACTTTTTACTTTTTTTCATATATATCCGGTCTTTTTTCTCTAAGTCTCTTTGCACTTCTCGACGTACTTCATCTAGCGCCCAATATACTTGCCGCATAAAATGAAATCGATCAGCGATGATCAGTGGGTTACCAAGCGCCTTCCGTATTGCTTGCTTAAAAGACTTAGAAAGGTCCATGACGACAATCTCTACGTTACTTGTATCACAGGACTGAAGATAAGCTTTAATTGTATCTACCTTCCGATCAGGTAAGACATCCACAATCTCTTTATTTTCTACATCCGCAATGACCGTTTGAAACCTTTCACCGCCCGCATCCCCTTTAAATTCATCAATAGCTAACGCACGTGGCAGGACTTTCCTTGTTTTTATTTCTTTTCGATCATAAATACGAAGTAACCGTTGCGAACTCATCCCAGTTAACTGGGCAGCTGTAGTAAATGAGCCCACAGCTGTATACGTTAGCGCTGTCGTTTGTATAGAACGGGTGCAACGTTGGTATCGTTCCACCATCTGAAGCTTTTCATAAAACGTATGATTACACGCCTTACATAAGTAGCGTCTCTTTTTCAAAGAAATACTAACTGGTTTATTGGAAACAATGGGCCCCTGAATCGTTTGGGTACGATAGCCGTGGATACTTTTTGTCCTATTGCCACAAAACGGGCACTTCTGCTTCTTTACTTTTGTATATAGCTCTACAAAAAACTTAGCTGAGTCACTAGAAACTTCCCATACATCTACATGTTTGTCTTCAATACCTAACATTTCTATGATAAAATGGTTTTGCACTCTTTCCCTCTCCTTTTCCTTTTGTGTCGCAACTTTAGGTTAACAAAAGAGAGGGGAATGAGTGTATTTTTTTGTTTCTTACGGAAACACTGATCCTCCAAAGGAGACCACCACATTTAGTATAGAGCCTAATGTCTTGGTAATCAATGAAATTTTGCGAATGTTTATAGTCATGATGATCTGCCATATTAGCCAACGCCCTATGTATATAGGGTTTTATTTTATCTGGATGTATGGATTTATATCGTTTGCTCGCAATTAATTCACCAACAAATTTCTTGATTAAAGAACTCCACTGTTTTTTGCTCCATCTACCTTTGGCAAACTCCGCATAAAACTCATTGCAGGTGTTTAGAAGAAATTCTTCAGCTTGTCCATTGTTAACAATATTTGATAATAAATGTTTATTTGTATCTGTTTCTTTTGTTTTAACTTCTTTTGTAGTTGTACTTTTTGTGCTGTTATTTTTATGCTGTACATTTTGTACATTAGAAAATTTCTTAGGTATAGTGAAAGGTGAATCCTTTATCATTTCTGGCTTTACAATTGATTTATTCTCTTCTAATAATGCTTTATTTATATCTTCAATAAAGCTATCAAAGTCATCTTGTGTAAAAGGAATATCGCTCACATTGTAGAAATAGACAATGCCTTTTGATCCACCCTGTAAGTAACACTTGAACCCTATAGCATATCTTTTTTCTAGTAATATCTTCCATGCTCCCTCCACTGTTCTACGTGTGAATTTGTTGTAGAGTTGTGTTTTATATAAAGTCCAATCTTCTGGCAGACTCATAATATAGGTGAGTAAACCAATCGCTGCTAAATTCTCAATATCCTCTTGAATAGGTAAATTGTTAATTTGAGTATAGTTTGCAGTTTTTCTTCTCTTTATTACATTTGATAAATTCATTGTTATATCACCTTTTAATTAACTTGCTTTCCACTATGAGAACAAATGTGGTCCAGGCACAGGTAGATCTTTATCATTTGGAAGAGGGAAACCTCCCTCTCTCACTTGATTCTTTAATTCAAAAGAAATATATTAAAGCAAGCCAAACAGAGTGCCCGAGTAAAGAAAAGTTAAAGTATCAGGACGGAATCGTCAGCGCTCCACCGACAAATGGCTAATAAAAATGGCTTTACCCTCATTGAGATGCTCCTCGTCCTAAGTGTCGTATCCATACTATCCCTTCTGGCAGTCACATGGAGCTTATCTGCGATAGCAAAACAAGAAAGAGAACAATTTATAAACACGCTGGAAAACGATACTCTTTATATACAGCAAGTCACCTCTATCAAAGGCTCAGAACAGGAAAAACCGTATATCACATTTAAGGAAAATTTTTATACAATTTATTTTACTAAAAGAAAAAAGCCTATCATAAGAAACTATCCTCCAGGTGTTCGAATTGATACAAGAAAACACCAATATCTCAAATTTGAACAAAATGGAAATATTCGCCAACCTAGAAGTATGGATTTATTCATGGGAGATGACAGATATAAAATAATTTTTCCATTTGGTAAGGGGAGGTTTTATCTTGAAAAGGAATAGTGGGTTTACTTTGTTAGAAGTAATTATTTCTGCGAGTATATTAATGACTGTTGTAGCTACCATGTTTCCTCTCCTCCATATAATGACTACAGAAAAAATGGTATTGAGTGATCGACGCACCATTGTTGATAGACTCCATGATGAAATACAGCCTTTTTTATTAGTAAGTAAAGAAGCTCCCTATGAATCAATAAAAAACATTAATAAAAGAACGGTCACCTTTACTTTTTCACTGGATCAAAAATATATAAAAGGATGTGTTGTATGGGAAAATGTTAAAAAGAAAAAAGAAAAGCATTGCTTGTACGGTGCTCCCGAAAGATGAAAAGGGTTTTACCTTTATTAGCATGCTACTTGCTCTATCCCTCCTCCTTCTACTGTTACCTTTACTCTCAGAATTAGTAAAAATCGGCAAATACACACCCAATGATACGGAACTATCCTTGCAGCAATTTTCTCATTTTTTAATGGAAGACTCATTAACAGCGGTAGGATATAAAGTAGAACCAACCGCTGTTTCTTTACATTTATCAGATGGGACGACTGCCATTATAAGTCAATATAAAAACCAAATTCGCAGACAAGTCGACGGAGAGGGGCATGAAATTTACTTGAGGAACATAAAAAATGTTCGATTTTCCCCACTCCCCTACGGATATCATGTAAGTGTCACATCTGACAAAGGAGATTCATATGAAAAAACGATTCCTTTTTACAATCAATAATCAGAGTGGTTTTATTCTCCCAATGGCACTCTTTACGATATCTATATTTTTTATTTTAATTACAGCAACTATCACCAGTTATCAAAATGAAATTCTTATGAGCGAAGCACACTTGGAACGTATAAAAATGCACACACTTCTCCAAATGAGTTTTCAATCCGTCTTGGAAGAATACGATGAACCAAGTGCGCTTCCTCACACCATATACTACTCATTTATGCAAGGAGAAGTAAACATTATCACAACTTCTATTACAGAAGATACCTGGGAAACACTTGCTAAAGTCACTACAGATAACCATTCCGAACATACCTTCAACCACCATATGAACATTCAAATCTTTTCTAACAAAGACTAAATGTGGACATTTTCTTACAAAGAGGAAGTACTAGCCCGTGCATTCATCATTTTTACTATAATATAAGTAATAACATGATGGGGTGATAGATGATGGAAAATACGTTGAAGATAACAAACGTGCTGAGTGACCCAACAAGGTATAACATTTATCAATATTTAATAGAAGCACATGAGGAAGTGAGTGTAAATGATATTGCTAAGGTTTTCTTTATTCATCCAAATGTAGCAAGACTTCACTTATCTAAACTGGAAGATGTCGGAATGGTCATCTCCTATAATTTGAAGTCAGGAAAAGGCGGCAGACCCAGTCGGAGATACCGTTTGTCAGAGCAAGTTATTGAACTGAACTTTCCTCATCGGGATTATAAATTGCTATCCTCTATTGCATTGGAAGCATTTATGGAATTGGGTGAACCAGGGGAAGTAGCATTATACCAAACTGGAAAAAAGTACGGGCAAAAATTAATGGAAAATCAGCATAAAAACCTTCAACCTCAATCTATCACCATTGAAAATAAGATTAAATTATTGGAAGACGCCGGGACATTGTTGGGAATGTATCCTTCCTTCTCCTATAAAGAGGAAAATAATGTAATATCGTTTGATATTAATAACTGCCCATTTAAAGAGATTGCTTCATCCAATCATACGATGATCTGTAACATGCATCACGCTTTTATAAAAGGAATGCTCGAAGTGTTGTTTGAAAATGTGCAATTAGAGGAAGTGAATAATATCTTTGAAGGATGTGAAAACTGTACTTATATAGCAAGAATTTAAATTCGTTTATCAGTATCGTTTACAATATGACAAACCTCGTTTATAATATCAATGATAAGGATACATAAAAGGAGGGGAAAACATGGATCGTATGTTTCGTGTGCTTGCCTTTTGGACAGGAATTTTTACAGTAATGTTTTATATTGGCGACATGCAGAAGACAGCAGTATTATTCTTGGTACAAACGGTATTTTTCCTTACAGTTAGTTATTTGAAATTATCTGAACGCATGTATATGTATTTATTCGGAGCTTATTGTACAGTATTCTTTATTGGTTTTACATGGTATACAGAATTCATACTTGTACCTGGTTTCGGACACTAAGAAAAATGGCGCTGCTTACGTATTCGTTTGCAGGCCATTTTTTCTGTTGACATGAAAGCAGGTTGCGTTTATAGTAAAGGTGTAGCTTAACTTATATCCCTTTAACAACGAAAGAACAGAGCACATCCCCCCATAAAAACCCTTCTAATAAGAAGGGTTTTTTATATTATTCTCGCACAAAAGGATTTTGAATCTTTTCTTCTTTGATCGTCGTGGTTCCACCATGTCCAGGATATACAAGAAACGAATCACTCAACTTGTACAATTGGTCTCTAATACTGCTCTCTAACTGTTTATAATCCCCTCCAGGCAAATCGGTTCTTCCTATTCCCTGCTTAAACAATACGTCTCCACTAATAACAAACTCTTCCTCTTCAAAAACAAAGCTAGTACTTCCTGGTGAGTGACCAGGAGTGTAAAGAACATTAAAGTTGAAGTCTGCAATAGTCATTTTCCCTGGTACAATCCTTTTGTCAGGGCCTTGTGTGGTGATTTTGTCCCCAATGAATAGAGAAGAACCATTTAAGCTAGAATCAGCTAACCAGGATGATTCTTTTTCATGTAAATATACCTCTATATTATAATGTTTTCTTAAAGAATCAACCCCCCCAATATGGTCGAAATGTGCATGGGTCAATAATATCGCTTTGGGAATGATATTTTTATCTTCTAAATAATGAATGACCTTATCTCCTTCACCACCTGGATCAAAAATTAAAGCATTTTTATTGTTATGTACGATATAACAATTTGTGCCTAATGGGCCTAATGGCATTTTAATGACTTCCACTTTTACTACCTCCTCATTCTTTGTAAAACAAGTTTGGTTTTACCTCGACAAAATAATGTTTTTACTATAAAATATATAATATAATTACTTAGATACATAATAATAAAATATAGTTCCATTATCAAACATGAGATAGTAGGAAGCATACAAGGAGGATGAATTAGTAATGCATATCGTATTGGCAATTATGCTTTTATTAGTTGCTTTACTTGCAGTAGTATCTGTTATTCGTCAATTAAAGTATAAAAACATTTTCGCATTAGGATTCTCTGCAATCACTGCCGTTGCATTTGGTTTTTTCTCAATTGCAACATTAATTTCAGAGATCGCTGGATAAGAAAACATCACAAAAAAAGCTGCTTTTATTTTGAAGCAGCTTTTTTGTGAAATTATATAAAGGTCCTGGTCTGGTAGCATTCATTTCGTGTCATTTGTTTAAAACGTGATATTTTCCAGTCTTTGTTTTACTAGAAATGCAGCACCAATAATACCTGCATCATTTCCCAGCTTAGCCGCTTTAATTTCACAAATATCACTGACTCTTTTTAGAGCATATTTTTCAAATGAGGTTTTTATTTCATTAATTAATGTATCCCCAGCTTTGGATACCCCTCCCCCGATTAATACCTTAGATGGGTTTATAATTGTACCTAAATTTGAAATTAACAATCCTAACACATCTGCAGTATGTTTAACTATTTCAAAAGCTACACTATCTCCTTCTTCTGCAAATGTAAAAATATCTTTAGCAGTAATAATCCCTGTTTTCATATAATGCTGCGCCATTCTAGATTCTTTATCACAAGTAATTATCTCCATTGCTTGCCTGACAATTCCAGTTGCCGATGCTACAGTTTCCAAACATCCAACTCTGCCACAATTACATTGGTATCCATTTGTATCAACGGTAATATGGCCAATTTCTCCAGCCATACCATTTTCACCATTAATAATTTTACCATTAGCAATAATACCGCCTCCGACTCCGGTTCCGAGAGTTATTGCAAGTAAATTTGTCGCCTGATCACCTGCACCCTTCCAATTTTCTCCTAGCACGGCTATATTCGCATCATTTTCAAGATAAACAGGAAGTCCAGATTTCTTATTCAAAATCTCTGTTAAATGATAATTTTTCCAACCGATATTTACAGCTTCATGAATTAACCCACTATCTCCATCGATGAATCCTGGAGCTCCAACCCCGATACCTATTACAGTACCTTTATTTATATGTACTTCCTGCAACTTGTCTTCGATAGACTTCCAAATATCGGTGAGGATAGAATCTCCTCCGTTAGCCTTAACAGTCGGTATCTCCCATTTATGTTGAACATCACCCTCATCGGTAATGATCCCTATTTTTACAGAAGTTCCACCAATATCCACACCTAAAATGTATTTATTCATTTGTTTTTTCCTTCCCTCTTTTGTTGATCACGAATAATAGCTGTTTCTTTTCTTAATAGAAGCTTGGCACTTATATAGTCCTCCTTCTGAATAAAGCCATATTGCTGAAGCTCTTCAATTTCCATTTCCATAAGTTCTAAATCACCTAGTCTATTGCCAGTATATATGTATGTCCCATATTTTTTTAATAACTGCCGAACGTCATAAATTGTTTTCATTATTATCACCAATATACATTATAGCAAATTTACTGACTTTCTGCTTTCTTATCTATTAAAAAAAGACCCTTCACCGTTATTAACGGTCCGGATCTTTAGGATGTAGAAAAGTTGGTCTTCTATTTTTCAAAGGGATGGGAGAGCGAATAAATATATCTCTGAATGCTTTATAAGAAAATGGCAAGAACGGCCAAAAATATGGGATTTTAAAGGAGTTCATTCTTACTAAATACAGAATCCATAAGCTAACTCCAAGCACATATCCTGCAACTCCAAAACTTGCTGCCATTAACAACAGAAAAATACGGACGAGTCTGTTCGCCAAACTCATTTCATAGCTTGGTGTAGCATAGGTACCAATAGCAGCTACTGCAAGATATAAAACTACCTCATAGGAAAACCAACCTACCTCTACAGAAACCTGCCCAATCATAATTGCAGCAACCAAGCCAAGAGCTGTTGCTAATGACGAAGGAGTATGAATTGCAGCCATCCTTAATATATCTATACCTATTTCTGCAAGTAGAAATTGAATTAATAAAGGGATCACTCCTGGTTCGCTTGGTCCAATAAACTCAAGTGCTTCTGGGAGTAACTCTTGGTTTTGCGAAAATAGGAAATATAATGGAAGAATAAATATGGAAGCAATAACTGCAATAAATCGTACTAATCTTAAATATGCACCGACCAGTGGCTTTTGCCTATATTCCTCTGCATGCTGCATATGATGCCAGTAAGTTGCCGGCGTGATCATCACACTTGGTGATCCATCAATAATAAGAAGTACATGTCCTTCATACAAATGAGAGGCGGCCGTATCAGGTCTTTCGGTATAGCGTACAGATGGATATGGATTCCAGTGCCTTCCGCTTATATATTCTTCAACTGTTTTCTCTGCCATTGGAAGACCATCTGTATCAATTTCTTTCAGTACTTTTTTTAAGTCCTCTACTCTTTCTTCCTCTGCAATATCCTCCAAATAACAGACACATACATCTGTTTTTGATCTTCTGCCAATTTGTAAATATTCCATCCGAAGAGAACGGTCTCGCACTCTTCTTCTAGTTAATGCCGTATTGAACACGATCGTTTCTACATACCCATCTCTTGAACCTCTGACAACTCTTTCCAAGTCCGGTTCATCTGGAGATCGTGCAGGATATGTTCTGGCATCAATTAAAATAATTTCATCAATTCCATCTACTACCAATGCTGCGGGACCTGCCAGGACAAAATCGGTAACTTTATTTAAATCATTTTCCTTCTCTATTTCCACATAAGGAATATAGGTTTTCATTAGTTTGGTGAGCGGATCCGGATTCAAATGTTCCGGTTCAAGTTTTGCTAAAAACTTCATTATAAGATGTAAGATATCATCTTTTACAAATCCATCAATAAAAAAGAAGGCCATTTTTCGACCAGCATATTCTAAGTCAAGCTGAATAACATCGAAATTTTTATCAACACCAAGCCGTTCACGTAAATAAGAAATATTTTTTTTGTAGGAATCATAAGCTTCTTTCTTCTTATTAGCCATTTTCTCACCCAGTCGTCGAGTAGTCTTCCTTTAGTTTGGGCAAGTTCCCACTGGATATGCACAAAACAAGCATAAAGAATAGGGCAAATTCATAGAATGCAGTAAGACAAGCTTATAAAGGAAGCGATAAGATGTTTAAATGGATTCTCACAATTACCTTTGCTGTAATAACAAGTATCATTGCTATATATTTTATTAACATACAAACAAAGCCTGCAATTACTTATTTTCCTGCTAATGAAGAAACTAAATTTACGCAAACAGAAACAAACTTGAAGTTATTTTCAGAAAAAGATAAGGACAAGTATGAAATTAACTGGACTAGCAATTCTAAAAGTGAAAAATCAATGTTTCTTAGACAAGATGTTTCTATTCTATTTGAAAACGGCAGATTGCGTGGTATGCGAAGTAAATGGGAACAAAATACGGATAAGATTTATATTAAAGAAAAAATCACACAGGAAGATAGCGGCTATTTTCAAAGTATCTCCTATCATCATGGGGAAATTCACACAAATTCTAATAACATAACGAGCATTCATAAACTATCGAGCGACCATCTGTATGTAATTGATTCCCCAACTACAGCCATAGACTCCTTTAAAAATCCTGAAAATAGATATGAAGAAGAATGGAAGCATCTACTAGACAGTATAACTAAACAACAGCTTCTCTTTCATTGGCATCAATTACTCAAGCATTTTTCCATTAAAAGCAAAGATTATCTAACTGTACCTCTAACCCAATTATCCAAATATGATGAAGAATCTTTACCAAACCTTTCACAGGAGCAAACCGATAAGATAATGGGACAATTATGGGAAGGACTTTATAAAAATTATGTCATCCCAATTGTAAATAGTGACGAAGAAAAGGTGCAGAGCTATATACCAATTGTTTTATTCTCCAACCAAGCTGATCACCTTCTCGTACTTTTTGAAAGAAACGGTGAAAAGATGAAGCTAATCCAGCGTTACAGCCCTACAAAATAAAAAGGCGCAAGGGAGCAGGTTAGTTCTTAGCAAACGGTATCGCGTGTACTACAACGTTTGTATTTGAACTAGAACAGCCTTCCTTGCGCTTCGCATTTCCGGTTAAGATTAATACTGGGATTGTATTTTATTATCAATTCACATTTTTTCCGGTTATTTGTTCATATAATTGAATAAAATCTTCATTTTCCGGGTTAAGATCATAGGCTGTTTGGATTGCATTTTCCGCTTTCTCCTGTTCACCTGTATTGTAATAAAGTAAGGCCAGATTAAAGTGAGCTTGCGGAAATTCTGGATTGATCTTAACAACTTCTTGTAAGTCCTGTTTAGCTGCGTCTATGTTTCCAAGCTCAATAAAAGCATAGGCACGCTGAAATAATATGGTCGCTTCCATATCACCTTTTTTGTCTAACGAATCAGTAGCTAGCTCGACAACTTCATTGTACTTTTCTTCTTGCAGGTAATTTTCAATTTGAATAAGCTGATAGCTCTGGCTATTTTGGTTGTTATAAAAACCATAATAGCCGATTCCAGCTAAAGCGAAAACATAAATAAAAATTGCGAGCACTTGTTTTTGAACGTTCTTTTTCTTTGGTAAGTGCGTAATAGATGCGGCAATAAATCCTGCTATTAAGCCTCCTAAATGTGCTGCATTGTCAATTTGTGGTACCAAAAATCCAAATATAATATTTATACCTATTAATATCAGAACATTTTTCCCCATCGTTTGAAAGAAAATCTTTTTATAATGAATTCCAAAAAACAATAGAGCTCCAAACAAACCAAATAATGCACCAGACGCTCCCGCCGAAACATGTTGTGAGAAAGCAAAGCTTGCGATTCCCCCACCAATCCCTGCCAAGAAGTAAATTACCAGAAACCTCCAGGAACCATACATTCTTTCAACAGCTATTCCTAAATAATATACTGCTAACATGTTCATAAATAAATGCAATAAGCCAATATGTAGAAACATGGAGCTAACTATTCTCCACCACTCTCCTGACATAATATCAGGATTATATTTAGCACCAAAATCAATTAAGGTCGGAATCGACTGACTACCTCCATTTACTTCTAAAAGCAGAAATAGAAGAATATTCACTGCCAGCAACATATATGTCCAAAAAGGTTTACCGTATGAGAGCACATTATTTTTTTCCTCATGCATTTGGCGCATTTCCTTGTGTAATTCATTTCTAAAATATCCAGTTTTAGTTTCTCTTTCTATTTCATCAAATGGATTTATGCCAGGTACCGTTATTTCTAAATCTTTACATAACCGAGTCACTTCTTCTTCCCTATTTGAGTGAGATAGATAGTATACATTCATTCTAATGGAGTTTTTTTCATTAAGTTTCATTGGCTTTTTAAGTAATTCCCAATCATCCACAGGCTCCGTCGAATGAACATACACATTGTGTATTTCAACATGCTTTCCAACTAATAAACGCTTCATCGCTTTTACTTTTTGAAATACCTGAGCTATATCTCTCTTCAAATGGTTTTTCCAATCAAATCCCTTATTTATTATACGAATAACTTTTGAAACTTTATTATGGTATTGCTCTAACCATATTTCTTGCTCATTCTCATTAATATATAGTACTTCATATTGTCCTTGAAAAACTAAATGATGGGCAATCCCGTAAAGCGTGTAGCTTTCCCCAGAATACATATAAAAATTCCCCCTTACAAGATATCATACCAAAACTTTATTTACTTTTCTTTAAAGAACAAAAAGAAGTTGCTTCAAAACAACTTCTTTTTGTTACAAGGTATTTAGTTTATTTTCGAGCCAAATAAATTAGGTAAAATTTTTGATCTCATCGCTGGCATATTCATCGACAGGTTTACTGCAATTTTTCTCAGAACACTTATTGCTAGCAAGGTATTCAATATCCGATAGCGCCACCTGTAAATAACTGCAACCATAGTGAAAAACGTAAAAACTAATGCAATTATTCTCATGTCCACACCTTCTTTTCTAATAGTGTTCTTAGTTATGACACAATGTAAGGAAAATATGCATTATGATCCAATATAACGATCATATATTGTCCTGGCATACATCTGGTCCTCTGTCCCTTGAACAAGTACACGACCATCTGGAAAGATCGTTAAGGTGATTTCCTCATTAATCTTCGCTTTTAGAAAAAAAGGTGTACGGTTTAAGCTTTGTATTCCTGAAAGCTTCAACTCTAACTGCTCCAGGCTTATTTGATCCAATAGATGAATCTGTACTGTATTTCTGCCACAAAGAACAATTTCCTCTTCTTTTGCTTTCTTCTGTAATGCCGGGTACTGATATAACTGGCATGTGGGACAGTTAGGATCAGGCTTATTTAATTTAATATCATACTGCTGATTAAACCATATATCGAAGGTGCGAAGTGTATTCCTTAAGTACTCGTCCCGGTTAGTTAAATACTTCAATGTTTCCGTCACTTGCAAAGAAGACACCATATCAACCACAGGGGAAATAACACCAACTGTATCGCATGTTTGATTTCCATTGGTTCCTTCTTTACTTAAACACCGTAAACAAGGGGTCTTATTTGGCAAAAAGAATGCTGTCATTCCTCGAGAGCTTACAACTCCACCATAAGAATAAGGGATATTTTTTTTAAAGCAAATATCATTCAACAAATATCGTGTCGCAAAATTGTCTGTGCCATCTAAAACTACATCTACGCCGTCCGTTAGCTCCTCAATATTGTCACGAGAGGCATTACCGATAATTGCTTCTATTTCTACCATATTGTTTACTTTTTCTAACTTTTGTTTTGCAGCAATTGCTTTTGGTAAAGATTTTTCTGCGTCCTCTTCGTCAAATAAAATCTGTCTTTGCAAATTACTTAATTCCACCACATCACGGTCGATCATCCTTACCCTTCCGATCCCTGCTCGTACCAATTGATTACTAATTACCGTTCCCAAAGCGCCAATCCCTACAATCAATATGGTACTTTCAGAAAGCCGCTGCTGACCTGCCTTATTTATTTGTCCAAATAAAATTTGTCGTGAATATCTATCCATTTTCATAAGTAACCTCTACCTCATTGTATGAATAAGTTTATTTTCGGTAATTAGCTGCTTTACGGGGATATCAAAAGATTCTTTTGGCAATTTACTAACAAGCTGTTCCTCACTAAGTAAAGAAACAGTATTATTTGGAAAATCTGTAAGAAAGCGATCATAATACCCTCCACCAAAGCCAACCCTAAATCCTTCTTTATTAAAAAGTAAGCCAGGCACAATTAATAAGTCAATTTTCTCTTTGGATACATATTCCGTTTGCTCTGGAATGGGTTCTAGTAAGTTATAATAAACAACTTCCAAATCATTAAATGAAGTTATTTTATGAAAATGGAGCAGTTTATCTTGTGGTGAACATTTCGGTACACAGACTTGTTTCCCCTGCTTCCAAGCAATCTCTATTATAGACTTTGTATCCCATTCAAAACCTTGCGCCATTGTAATACCGATTACTGTGGCATTTTCCCAGACTGTAGTATGTATTAGTTGTTCTGTTAATTTCCTCTCTATTTCCTTCCTCTTTGTCTCAGATTGACTTTTCAACATATTTATTGCTCTCACGCGTAACTCTTTCTTATTCATCGGTTCACCTCATTCTATATTTAAGTATAACTTATAAAAGCACAGCAACAAAGTATAAAAACACAATCGCCTGGAAAGTAAGGAAGATAGATAATCTCCAGATATCCTGGATGGCGCTAAAGAAGAAAGTGGTTATACTAATATTTGTTCTGAATTTCATAGTTTTCCACATAAAAATAAAACCCTTATCCATGTCAGATAAGGGTTTTATGGGTTATTTTGTTTCACGATGTAAAGTGTGTTTTTTAAGACGTGGACAATATTTTTTAAGCTCAATACGTTCAGGATTCGTACGTTTATTTTTTGTAGTGATATAATTACGATCTCCTGTTTCAGTACAAGCTAATGTAATGTTAACGCGCATAGTTTTCCCTCCAAACTTTTAAGCACTTGCTATTAAACAGCTTTCATTCATTTCAGACTTAATTATAATAGCAGATATTCCAAAAACTATCAAGAATGTTGAGAGAAAAAAATAAGGTTTCTTCTTTTATTATTCTATGATATAACTAATAGTGAATAAAAAATGGAGGTAATACGAATGCTATTTGCAATAATTTCCATCATTGGAATTGGTTTAGTTCTTTTCATTCTATCATTTTTTATGAATGATAAGTTTCAGGAATTAGAAAACCAACTAGAACAATTTTCCATGTCAACCATGCAAGATACATACCAGATGAAGAAGAAAATAAAGATTCTGGAAGAAGAGCTGTTGACTGAAGATATGACCACTAGTGGTAGAGATAAACAGAATAACATTCTTTAACAAAGGAGAAACAAAATGAAACAACCAATAAGGGCATTTGCTATCGGCTTATTAACTTCAGGGGTGATTATGTTAATTGGCTTCTTCTTCTGGGGAACGACTTCCGCCAATGATGAAATGTCAACAGAAGAAATGATTCCACTCGTTAAAGAAGAAGGATATCACGTCTTATCTCAAGAAGAATATATTTCCTTGTCTGTAGAAAAAGACAAGAAACGAAAAGAGAATAAGAAAGAACAAGCTACAGAAGAAAAAAAGGACAAAAAGGAAAATAAGAAAGATGAAGCCACTGACGAAAAAGCATCTGAAGAAGCTTCAGATAAACCAGAGAAGTATAAAATTAACATCAAGCCAGGGATGGCAACTTCAGAGATAAGTAATTTACTGGAAGAAAAGAAGATCATTAAAGATTCCGGGAAATTTGATCAATATTTGGAGAAAGAAAACTATAGTGAAAAAGTTCAAATTGGTGAATTTGAAGTCACCAGTGATATGAGTTTCTATGAGCTTGCTGAGAAGATTGCCAGATAGTAAAAAAAAGCGAAGAACCTAATCCAGGTTCTTCGCTTTTTTTATTCCTTTACTTCTTCTTTTTCTCTTTCTTCCTTCAAATCAAAATACGTATCCAAAATGCGTTGACCAATAATTTTACTCAGTGGATGTAAGCTTTTTACTTTACCGGAATTCGGTGCGATGACTGCAAAAGCAACCTCCGGGTCATCAAATGGAGCATAACCGATTAGTGAATGATTCTCTGTATCATATTTTACTCCATCTTCATATACTTCACTTTCCGCAGTACCTGTCTTACCTGCAGGGTTATAATCTTTTCCTTTGAAGTAACCAGCAGCTGTTCCACCTGTTTCCTGGTACACCCGCCTAAAGCCCTCCTGCACCCGTTCAATATAGGAATCCTTCATTTGGATCCGATTGAGTACTTCTGTTTCTTCACTTCTAACCATTGGTCCCAATTCTCTCTCTGTTTCACTTGGCTTACGTACTTCTTTTAGAAAATGCGGACGGACACGATAGCCATCATTCGCAATTGTTGATACATATTGAGCCAGTTGCAGTGTTGTAAATGTATCATATTGACCAATAGCGTAGTCCATAAGTAAACCGGCTTTCAGTTCATCTCCCTCATAGCCAGTACTTTCGTATGGGAAATCGACACCTGTTTTAACTCCTAAACCAAATTGTTGAAAATAATTACGCATTTGCTGAAAGGCCTTCGAGTCGAATGAAACCTTACTTCCATTCGGAAATGGGTAACGATGCTCTCCACCCATTTTTAGAGCAATATAAAACATATAAACGTTGGATGATCTTTTTAATGCCTCATAATCATCTACCAAACCTAAGTCATTATAAGAACCCTTTGTTTCGTTCCCGATTTTAATTTTTCGATCGTAAAAACTCTGCCCTGGTGAAATAACCCCTGATTCATACCCTGCTAACACAGTGGCTCCCTTCACCGTGGACCCAGGTAAATGAGCGTCTGATAATGCACGAAAAGAATTATTTTGGTATTCCTTTTTTTCATCATTATAGTGCTGACCGCTTACGGCTAAAATTTCGCCTGTTTTTGGATTCATTACAACAGCGAGCGCATCATCCATATAACGGTTTGCAGCCCAGTGTTTATTTTTAGCTGTCTTTAATTCTTCCCGGACAATTTTGTCGACTTCTTTTTGAAATTCCATATCCACAGTAAGGACTAAATCTTTTCCACGTTCACCTTCTACAACCGTTTCCGAATCTATTACTTGGCCGGTCTTCGTTGTTGTATATTGGATTTGTTCCTTTCTTCCTCTAAGCACGTCCTCATAGTACTCTTCCAACCCACTACGTCCAACGCGGTCATTCCTGCTATAACCTCTTGTTAAGTAATACTTTTCTTTGTCTGCAGGTATCCCCTGCTCTTGTGACGTGATCGATCCTAATAAACTAGAAAACGTATCCTTATACGGATATTCTCTATTCCAGTCTGTAGTAGCATTAATCCCTGGTAATTTGTCCAGATGTTCTGCTACCCTTGCATATTCATCAGGTGTAACATCTTCATTTTTAATAATTTGTGGTGTTAAGGAATATGCCTTATCAAGTTCTTTTTTTATAGCAATTACTTCAAGCTCCTGTTTGGAGAAGTCGCTAATTTCCTCTTTTGTTATTCTGTCCAGTATTGTTTTATACTGCTCCGAATTGGACATATCGGCAGCTTCTTCGTCTGAGAGTCTTTTATCTGCTTTTTTCTTATTTAACAGATACCAATATTCCTTCTTATTTCGCTCAGTAATACCGTCTAAGTATTCTTCTGAATCCATGGAAATTAACTTTGCCAGCTTTTGAGCAACTTCTAAACGATCTTCTGCCTGTACACCCTTAGCTGGAGTATAAGTAATTGAGTACAATGGTTTATTGTCTACAATCACATTGTAATTACTGTCATAGATCTTCCCTCTAGGGACTGGTATTTTAGTTGTGTCCTTTACCGTTCGTTCTATTTCTTTTTGAAATTCTTCCCCATTGAGAATTTGAACAACACCCAACTGTAAAATTAATACAGAAAACAATAGAAAAATCACAAAGAATAAAATATTTATTCGGAAGGGAAGCTGTTCCTTCTTTTTCCTTTTTCTCGCCATCATTTCTCCCCCATATACTTAACATAGCTTTCCCTTCATTATAACATCATTTACCCAATTAGAAATAGCATTAGCGGTTTTTTTCATCGGTTATTTGTTCTTTAATTAATACTTCTTTTTTTCGTTTGGTGCCAAGATAGACATTCTTGGTAAACAGATAAATAAAAATATGGCCAGTCCCGAATAAAACCAGTAACACTGGTATTACCTTTTCTGGCGAATACAATGAAACTGCAACCAAAAAGACCAAAATAGATACAACCCTGCCGATATTTACAAACAACTCCCGTACAACAATATACTCTACACGCAAGTCTTTTGCCTTCCAAGCCTTTCCAATTACATCATAGGTCATAGAGACATATGGCACATTAATAATTGGATATGCAATCCCAATGAAGAAGGCATATATGATTAGCTGAAAGTAACTTATATCAAATAAAATAATAAAGATGGAGAAATAAAGTATTAAACTACCCAACAAAATTGCTTTTTTTCGCATGTGGGTCTTAATAAATCTTGTCGCAACAAAATAAAAAATAAATGATAAGCCGGATAGTACGAGATTGAACATTCCAAGTGAGAATTCACTGCCGGTAATTAAAAACACCCAGATCGTGATTACAAAGGCAAAAATACCTTCTCGTAAGCCTTGAAAAACATGAGCATATAATATCCTTCCCCAGTTCTTATTATGGTGCCTCTCCCTTAAAATACGTTTAAAATGGAAGTTACCTTCTGCCTGTCTGCGATTCAAAAAGAAACTGCAGACTACGGAAAGGATAAATAATGTAAAAGAAATAGAGAAGATAGTTGTATAACCAATATTCGCTTCCATTCTGGCAATGATAATCCCTGCAAGTAATGGACCAATCATTCCACCAAATGATTGCAATACACCTAAAAATCCATTAAAGAAATCTCTTGTTTCCGGTTCCGTTATTTCAAACGTCAGCACATTAAATGCCAGCCAATAAAACCCATAACCTATCCCCAGCAAGCTTCCTAGCATAAAGTTATAAGTAGAAGAGGCCTCCCCAATAATCAATACACATAAAAAGAAAAGAGATAAAAAAGTTACACCCAAACGTAACACAATTACACGATCCACTTTTTTAGCAATTTTTCCAGCAACTATAAATGTAACCGGCTGAAAAAGAAATATTGCCAGGTTATAAATAGCAATTGTCGTATAATCTCCTGATTGTTTCCATAGATATACATTTACAAATGTATTGGACAGGAATATACCTAATGAATATAAACCACCAATCACCAGTAAAAATAGTAAATCCCTATTAATATCAATTTTATTGTGAATGAATTGAAAGCTCTTTCCCATATCCAAACTCCTTTTTGTATCATTCATAGTTTGGGCAAAAGGGATAGAGATATTCAACTTATAAGGAAAAGCAGTAATATCGGTCTCTGAATGGATGCAAAATAGGTTCCATTGCAAATAGTGGATTACAGATTTACTTATACATCCATAATAGGAGAAAACTGCAACGAACTAGTGAGAATCTAAACCATTATAGAAAGCGGATAAACCTGTATTGATACGTAACATTGAGTACATTCCAATATATATATTAAGAACCGAACAGCAAAATAAAAAAGCGCGTGAACGATTCACGCGCTTTTTTAATCTCTATAAAGCTTATTTAGCTTCGTTGTAATTCTTTTCTACTTCATCCCAGTTGACTACATTCCAGAAAGCTGAAATATAATCAGGACGCTTATTTTGATATTTTAAATAGTAAGCATGCTCCCAAACATCAAGTCCCAAAATTGGTTTCTTTCCTTCCATTAACGGGTTATCTTGATTTGGAGTACTCATGATTTCAATTTCTCCGTTATTTACTACTAACCATGCCCAGCCAGATCCAAAACGGCCAGCAGCTGCTGCTGCAAATTCTTCTTGGAATTTCTCAAAGCTGCCATACTTATCATTAATCTTATCTGCAACTTCACCTGTTGGCTTGCCGCCACCATTTGGAGACATTAGCTTCCAGAAAAGACTGTGGTTTGCATGACCGCCACCGTTATTACGAACTGCTGTGCGAATATTCTCCGGCACGGCATCTAAATTGCTGATAAGGTCGTTTAGAGATTTGTTTTTAAGATCCTCATGACCTTCCAAAGCACCGTTTAGCTTAGTCACATAAGTATTATGGTGCTTCGTATGGTGAATATTCATCGTTTCTTTATCAATAGTAGGTTCTAGCGCATCATACGCGTATGGTAGTTCTGGTAATTCAAATTTTGCCATGTTTATCGTCCTCCTCTAAAATAATTTCTTATTAAAAGGATTGAAAATTCACCCTTTACATTTTAAGATTATCAGAGGTCCTACCCACTTGCAAATAATATGCATGGATAAAAAAGGAACAAAAACGCAAGCAATCCAATAGTAATGGAGGTGAACGCTTGAATATAACTATTGCTTCGTTTAGTTATACACACTTTTTTAGATAACAAAAAAACAAGCATACGGCTTGTCATTGTAATGGTGGCTCGGGACGGAATCGAACCGCCGACACAGGGATTTTCAGTCCCTTGCTCTACCGACTGAGCTACCGAGCCAAGTATTATGTTAAACTTTCTCTGAATCAATAAATATGTATGGAGGAGGAAGAGGGATTCGAACCCCCGCGGGCTTTGACACCCCTGTCGGTTTTCAAGACCGATCCCTTCAGCCAGACTTGGGTATTCCTCCGAGTTTTTATGGTGGACCCTGCAGGACTCGAACCTGCGACCGATCGGTTATGAGCCGATAGCTCTAACCAACTGAGCTAAGGGTCCGTTTCTTTTTCAATTTTATGGGGCGACCGGTGGGGATCGAACCCACGAATGCCGGAGCCACAATCCGGTGCGTTCACCACTTCGCCACGACCGCCATGATTTTTATGGTAGCGGCGGAGGGGATCGAACCCCCGACCTCACGGGTATGAACCGTACGCTCTCGCCAGCTGAGCTACACCGCCATAATGGCTCCACAGGTAGGATTCGAACCTACGACCGATCGGTTAACAGCCGATAGCTCTACCACTGAGCTACTGTGGAATAAAAAGATATGATATCATGTAAGGCTTGTTACAGTGTTTAAAATAACAGCAACGAAATATAATTTACCATGTTCGACAAAATATGTCAACAACTTTTTTATAAAAGATATTTTATTTATTAATTATGTATTAGTTTTCTCTGAAACAACAATATATACTATAGCATGGACAATTATGAATTTCAATATAAAATTATAAAATTAATAAAATAAATTTTGGATAGATCATGTTGATATGCAAACTTTACTTACTATACAACCAATTATTATACAATAAGCAACTGCTTACTTTCAAACGCAGAGGTTAATTTATTACAAATTTATCTTTATATATATTGTAGTAATTAAAAAGCAGAGGGGCCCCACCCTCTGCTTTTTTATTCACCAAGAACTTCTTCTGCAATATTTACTGCATGATCGCCAATACGCTCAAGATTACTAATAATGTCAACAAATACAATACCAGCTGAGCCCGTGCATTGACCTTCATTCATTCGTATAATATGTTTTTTTCTGTAGTTTCTTTCCATCTTATCAATTTGATCTTCTTTTTGAATTACTGCCAGAGCTGCTTCACGATCCATCTTATCAAGTGCATCTACTGCTTGCTTAACCGTAGAAATCGTTAAATCAAACATATCATTAAGATCTTCTTGAGCTTTTTCTGTTAAGTTTACTTTATTTGATATTTTATAATCAATTAACTCAATAATATTCTCGAAATGGTCACCTATTCTCTCGATATCCCTTACAGAGTCCATTAGCGCGGTGTGCTTAGCACTCTCGAACTCAGAAAGTGAACCGGAAGAAATATCAATTAAATAATCTGTTATTTTTCGATCCAGATTGTTAATCGCACCTTCTATTTGCATTGCAATTTCCGAATGTTTCTGTTGATGTGTATTCAAATACAAGTTTGTTTCTTCCAAACCCTTATATGCATATTCACCCATCCGAATAACTTCAGCTTTTGCTTGATCTAATGCTAAAGTAGAGGATTGTTGAATAAATATAGGATTAAGATGCTTTGGTTTGAATTCGACAATAGTATCTTCGCCAGGAATGATTTTAGTTACAATCCATGCGAGAGCCCCAATAAAAGGAAATTGAATAATTGTATTCGTAATGTTAAAGCTTCCGTGAGCAAATGCAATAGTCATTTCAGGGTTTAGGTTAAGCTGGTTTTGTAAGTAAATAATAAGTTGTGTAAATACTCCCAAAAATACCAAAAATATGGTAGCCCCGACTAAATTAAAGATTACATGTGTATATGCTGCTCTTTTTGCTGCAACTGAAGCCCCAATCGATGCAATAATAGCAGTGATTGTTGTTCCAAGGTTATCACCAAATAAGACAGGTAAGGCTGCTTTTAATTCAATTGCACCTTCAGCAAATAGCCCCTGTAATATTCCTATTGTGGCACTGGAACTTTGTACAATTAGTGTGAAAACAGTTCCAATTATTACCCCCAGGATTGGATTTGAGCTCATGTTAACAGTTAATTCATGGAATGATTCTAAAGAACGAAGAGGAGACATACCACTGCTCATTAGCTCCAAACCAAAAAACAAAGCACCAAAACCAAAGATAGTTTGTCCAATTGCATTGACTTTTTGATTGCTAAAGAAAAATAACAAGAAACAACCCACAGCAATAATAGGAAGTGCATATTCTCCAATGTCAATACCAATAATGAATGCTGTAACTGTGGTACCTACGTTTGCACCCATTATAACGCCAATTGCTTGTCTTAAGGTCATAAAACCAGCATTAACAAGTCCAACAGTTAATACAGTAGTACCTGAACTACTTTGGATAAGAACAGTTACTATGATCCCAGCAAGCACTCCCATAAAAGGGTTACTTGTAAATTTATCAAGTATATCTCTGAGCCTGTCTCCTGCTGATTTTTGCAAGCCCTCACCCATATACTTGATCCCGAGAAGGAATATTCCCAGACCACCAATAAATTCAAACAGCAATGCTTGTATATCGATTTCCACGTACATACCTGCCCTTCATTTAACAAATGTTGAATATTGTCGTAATTCCTTATCCATTATTAATTATTTGTTTATAGTTTGTAAAGGCTCTTACTATATATTTAACATAAAATTTACAATCCATCTAAGTATCCCCTATTAGTTACTACCCTATCTGATAATTTTCATTCCAGCATTTCAGCTTGTAACTAAAAAATGTAAAGCTACTCAAGTGAAAAACTTTGCTGCTGATTTATTTATTCCACCTCACAAATAAATCCTTGCCAAATATATATAGCAAGGATTTATTTTTACTAATTATTTATTTTTTCAACAAGTATTTTTGTTCCATCCACTTGGCTTACAAGAACATCGGTATCTCTAGCTATCCACTCACCGTTTGACACTGCACTGTAATCCTTTTTATTAATCCTAACCGTACCAACCGGTCTCATATCATTTAGGGTTATACCTTTCTGTCCAACTAACCCCTCGTACGTATTATTCATGGAATTATAACCAGCTTCCTTGGTCAGCTGATCTTTTAGTGTAATTTTGCTCCACATATCCCTTCGTTTGAATACCTTTAAAAAGAATAATGAGAGCCCTCCACCAATTAATACACCTAAAACTGCATATAGGCCTGTAGTTAAGTCAGGGGCCGCTAAAGCTACAGAAGTAAGCATGCTGGCGATTCCTAAGGTGGTCAATGTGCCATCGTTCAAAAGCTTTCCATCTATGATGATAAGTAATAATCCTACAAAGTAAATAATAAGCATAATAAAAAAGGAGCCTGTATCAACATATGTTGCAAAATAGATAGTAATAAAACCTATTCCCAACAAAGCAAAAATCCCTCGCATATTTACAATAACTTCTCCAATTAAAAATAAAGTACCTAAACAAGTGATAATAAATCCAATCCATGCTAACTCAAAGATCTCCACGTTATGACCTCCTTTCCTTATGTTATACGTTCATGAAATATAAATGGTTTCAAAAAGGAGACTGAAATGAGTACGATGAAAAAACTATTCCTATATCTTATTGTACTACTGTTTATTATGGCTGTGTACAAAGATTTAACTATTGGCATAGGTCCGGTTCATCCTATTAAAGATTCGGCATTAAGTTTTACTGCCGTGCAAGTAATGGTAGAGGAAGATGATACCGTATTATCTATAATTAGAAAAGTAAATAACAACCAACAACTTACTACTATTAAAGATAAGATGGCAATAAATGATTTTAAAATATTAAACCCACATGTGAATCCAAGAAATTTAAAAAGAAATATGTATTATTATTTTCCTCTTTACACACAAAAATAAGGGCTGAACCACAGCCCTTATTTCTTTATACAAATGGCAATATAAATAAGGAGATCAGAATAGAAACTGCCCCAGCCCCTATGGCAATATTTCCGAGTGTATCCGCATTACGTCCTCTCGAAATAAAACCAAAAATAATACCAGCTGCCCCCAAAATTACTGGCCACATGAAAAAAGATATAACTGATAACGCAACTCCTATCCAGCCGTACATGGAATTCGTTTCAGTACCTGTATCTTCATTCTGATCAGCAATTGTGTTATAGTCTTCAGCTGTCAATTCTGCAGCAAATTCTTCATCTCTGGTACTGTCGGGTTGTATATCTAAGGCGTCATTTGTTGCTTGTTCTCCATGTTCAGGTGGTTTTTCCATTTGATTATTTTTATAATCTTGGAATTCATCCATTCCTATAACCTCCTTTTTTTGAGGTGCATTTATAGTTTATGGAAAGAGAATTGAATAATTTGTGTTAGTTTATGGAAATTTCTACGGTAGACAAGTAAATTTTCCAGTTATACTGAATAAGATGAAATAGTACGTATTAAAAAATTAATATGTTTAAAGGAGTTATCCCACATGTCCACCTTTATCAAAGGACTTATCAAAAACAAACTTAAACAAATTAGTGTAGATGAATTGGTTAATTATGGAAAGGAATATGGTTTTACGCTAACCCAAACAGAGGCGAAACAAATTATAAATTATTTGCATCAAAAACCAATCGATCCTTTTACAAGTAATGGCAGAGAGGTAATGTTTAGAGATTTAGCAAGGATTACAGACTTGGAAACCGCAAGGAAAGCCCAAAAAGTTTTTTATAAGCTAATTAAATCATATGGAGTAGAGCATTTGTTTGATGAATAATACTAACGAGTATAGCCGTAGCCGTTGAAGCTGTACATGACTTACTTAGTAATAAAAATTAACCCAACTCGTTCCCTAAGCACAAAAAAACTGCCATTACGGCAGTTTTTTTAAAGTAAAGAAAGAGGACGAGTACGCATCCTGCCTTGCTTCAGGGCGCTCGCGCTTTTGTTTTTTTCTATGCTTGCATAATAATATCTTTTAATTTCGGGTTAAATTTCTCCGCTTTAAGCATTTCAATTTCAAACTTATAAGGGGGCTTTTTATTTTTCTTATCCTCTCCAACATAAGGTGTTTCCAATATCTTTGGTAAATCCTTCAACTGAGGATGATGAACAATATAATGTAATGCTTCAAAACCAATATGGCCAAAGCCAATATTCTCATGTCTATCTTTATGCGCTCCCTGAACATTTTTACTATCATTTACATGGATCACTTTTAATTTGTCTAAACCAATGATGTTATCAAACTCATTCAAAACACCATCAAAGTCTTCAATGATATTATAACCTGCATCGTGGATGTGGCATGTATCCATACATACAGACAAATTCTCATTATGGGTCACGCCATCCATTATTTTCGCAATTTCATCAAAAGTTCTACCTATTTCGGTTCCTTTTCCAGCCATCGTTTCTAAAGCGATTTGTACTTCACTATCTTTTTCCAGTACTTCATTTAACCCTTCAATAATCTTTTTAATTCCCTGTTCCGCTCCTTCACCTACGTGTGCACCAGGATGCAGTACAATTTGTCTTGCTCCAATTGCTTCTGTTCTTTCAATTTCATTCCTTAAAAAAGTTACTCCAAGCTCATAGGTTGCTGGCTTTATTGTATTACCAATATTAATGATATAAGGTGCATGAACGATAACATCCTCTATTCCATGCTCCGCCATATGTTCTCTTCCAGCAATAATGTTTAACTCTTCAATTGGTTTTCTTCTCGTATTTTGAGGAGCTCCTGTATAAATCATAAAGGTGTTAGCTCCATAGGATGCAGCTTCCTCACTCGATCCTAATAACATTTTCTTTCCGCTCATGGAAACATGTGACCCAATCTTTACCAAATTTTGCACTCTCCCTCACCTGATTATCCATTACTTTTTAAATTTATTATTTTTGCTTAATTGCTTTTTTATTGAAGCATGTTGTTTTTTCATCTTCTTTTTATACCCTGGTTTTACCTTTTTTGCTTTAGTAACGCGTTTCCATGCTTCTTTGTCAATATCTGTTGCTGCATTTTTGCGAAGTGAACGCTGGTTCCATGGTTTAGCATCCTTCCATTCCCCATTACGTACGTCGACATAAGTGAATTCCAAACCTTTTTGTTCTAATTTAGAAATTAATTTAAGATCATTTTCTCTATATAAACTAATTGCAGTGCCTTCCATTCCTGCACGAGCAGTTCGTCCGACTCTATGGATATAGAACTCTTCTTCTTTCGGAATTTGTGCATTTATTACATGACTAACTCCTTTTATATCAATACCTCTAGCCGCTAAATCAGTTGCAACAATATACTGATAACGTAATCCTTGAATTTCCTTCAAGACACGTTTCCTCTCCCTAGGTGCAAGCCCACCATGGATAAGCCCCACATCTATTCCTCTGTCCTGAAGAGAAGCAGCTAACTGATTTGCCAACTCTTTTCCATTTGTAAAGATAATAGCTAAGTATGGCTGGATCGTTTTTGAGATTTCATAAATAATATCAGCTTCTTCACGATGCTTCACATCAACTAATAGATGTTCCATTGTCTCTGGAGAAAAATGATCCTCCATTTTAATATGAACAGGGTTATCTAAATATTTCTTTAGAAAATGTTGTAGTTTTTGTGGAATAGTTGCAGAAAAAACTAACAACTGTATTTGTTGATCTGCCCGCACCAAAAGTTGATCCACTTCATGGATGAAGCCTAAATCAAGCATTAGATCTGCTTCATCAATTACAAAGGATTTAGCAGTATAGATAGAAAGAGCATCCTCTTTCACCATATCCAGAATGCGACCTGGGGTCCCCACCACGATATGTGGAGGTTCTTTTAGTTTTTCCATCATTTTCTGCTTATCTGTACCACCTACTAATAACTTAGCATTCCATTGTTGATCCCTACCTGCATAATGGATAACTTTTTTCACTTCATCAAATAATTGTGTTGCTAACTCACGTGTAGGTGCAGTAATGACAAATTGTACTTCCCGCTTATTTGCATCTATTTTGTTAATTAATGGCAACAGAAATGCATGCGTTTTTCCCGAACCAGTGCGTGATTGACCAATCACACTTTTCCCTTCCAAAACGGCTGGTATCACTTTTCGTTGAATTGGAGTTGGTTCGTGAAAGTTTAATCTTTTAATTATATCGTTCATAACTGGGTGAAATGAGAAATCTTGAAAACTAGTCGTTTCCATATATTTAAAACTCCTTTTTTGTACTGGTTTATTACCAGAACTCTGTTTATACAAACTGAAATGGATCCGTGTTAACCTCTGACACGACAACCGAAATGGAAGTATCAAGAAGTTTCTGATCCAAATATTTTTTGGTAGCTTCTTTCATAATTTGTTCAATGTAATGCCCGGCATCTACTATAGACAATCCCATTTGCCAAGCATCTTGAGCGTTGTGGAAAGTAACATCACCAGTAATATATACATCTGCTCCACTTTGCTTTGCAGCTGAAATATAGTTTTCTCCACTACCACCTAAAACAGCTACCCTGCTTACAGTTTGAGTTAATTCCCCGGTTACTCTCAGTGCAGTAAGACCGAAAGCGCTTTTTATTTTATCGCATAGATCACTAAGTGAAATAGGATCTATTTCTCCTACTCTGCCAATTCCTATTTCTTTTCCTTTATTAGCTAATGGGGCGATATCGTACGCTGGTTCTTCATAAGGATGAGCGTGAAGTAAGTTATCAACAGCTTTACTCAACTTCGACTTTTGCACAATTGTTTCCATTTTAGCTTCATTTACAAATTCTATTTCATTTTGATTTCCAATATAAGGATTGGAGCCTTCTAAAGGCTTAAATGTTCCTTTACCATTTGTTTGAAAAGTACAATGACTGTAATCACCGATATGCCCCGCTCCTGCAGAGCTAAACGCATTCTGGACTTCATCTATATGACTTAACGGAACATATGCAATCAGCTTAAATAATTCTTCATTACTCTCTTTTATTAAAACTTCAGGGTGCTTGACCCCAAGCGCATCAGATAACATGTCATTTACGCCACCGTCCGCTGCATCCAAGTTTGTGTGGGCAGCATAAACAGTTATATTATGCTGTATTAATTTCTTAATTATCCTTCCCTTAGGATTATCGAAATTTAATTGTTTAATTGGTTTAAATAATAAAGGATGATGGGCAATGATTAAATCTACACCTTTTATGATAGCTTCATCTACAACAGATTCCAGAACGTCAAGGGTAACCATAATCTTCTTCACCTTTGCATTAAATGAACCAACCTGTAGACCAATCCGGTCCCAATCATATGCAAGGCTTTTAGGAGCCCATTCTTCCATCATACGAAAAATATCACTATTGTTTAGACTTGCCATCATATTGAAGAACCTCCTCCATCCATCGTAGTTCCGTTTCAAATCTATTTAATTTCTCACTGTTTAAATGCTTTGCCAGCCTCATTTGGCTTATAACACGGTTGAGCTTCTCATATTCCTCTGCCCATTTAGTATAAAACGCTTCAGGCTTATTTTCCAACAATAAAGGACCAAATAACAGCTGTTTTTGACTTAACTCCGGATAAACTACTCCCGAATGCCGATCTCCAACTACAATCTCGTATATATGGCCGTTTTCTTCAATTATAGTTTCCTCAGTTATTATAAAATTATTGTTCTTGAACCATTCACGTACATCTCTTGCGTCAACATTCGGCTGTGCAATTATTCGCTCAACACTTTCTAATTTGTTTATTCCCTTTTGTAAGATAGAACGAATTAAAGCCCCGCCCATTCCAGCAATAACAACTTGAGTAACTTCATCAGCTGTGAGCACATCAAGTCCATCGCCTAAACGCACATCAACAACTTCTTCTAATCCATGTTCCCGAACAGTTTGTGTAGCACTTTGAAATGGTCCATCATTTATTTCACCTGCGATCGCTTTAGCTTGTTTATCTTTTAGACAAACATAGCAAGGCAAATAAGCATGGTCCGAACCAATGTCTGCGAAGTTTGCGCCCATTGGAAGATAAGAGGCTGTTTGTTTCAGTCTTTTAGATAGTTTAATGTTGTTTGTCATCTATATCTCCACTTTCGATAGTTTTTCTAAGTAGGTGGTTAGAAAAGCGCAAACGCCTGTGTATGCTTATACAAGCTTAAGTGCTTAGGCGTTTGCGCTGAACAGGACTTCTGATTGTTCATTTTTTATTTCTTAAAAAGAAAAGCTTTCTGTTCAATATGGCAGAAAGCTTTTCTTTTTATAAATTTAATTTATTTTTTTTCGGCAAGCCAGTCAGCTAGAATCTTGGCCTCATCAGCTGTCGCCATTCCAGCAGGCATAGAACCTTTACCATTTATGATAACATCCTGAATTTCTTCAGCGGAGAGTCTGCTTCCAACTTGAGTCAAGTCAGGACCTGCACCACCTGATAAATCTGCACCATGGCAGCTTGCACAGTTTCCTTCAAAAATTGCTTGAGGATCGTCCGAAGCTCCTTCTTGTGCCTCTTCTGTACTTTCTCCTCCGCCTTCTTCTGCCTGTTGAATATCATCTCTTTGATTCAACCCTACAAAAGAAATAACAATTACTGCTAGAATTCCTATTAGTGCAATGATAGCATATGGAACAACCGGGTTTCTTTTCATTATATTTCCTCCTTATGTATCCCCTTAATCTATTTCAATTGAAAAGACTATATATATTCTACTCGAAATTTCACAGAGTTTAAAGTGTTTAGCTGTGAAAATTTACAAAACAATTGGGACAGCAATATAAATAATTAAAAATAGTATAGCCAATATACTAATGATTATTATAAAACTTCGATTAAGTTTTTTGCCGAGTAAATACCAGCAAGTAAACTGAGCAAATAATATAAAATAAGAAAACCAAACAGATTCAACATAGGCTTTACTTACCGTAATGGATAGCAACAGAAAGAGTAACATACTGTTAATCAATCCAACACTAGCAGTTATACCTCCTGTGTTTCTAACATATAAATACATCCAACAAGAGTATGAAAGAAAAAGAATTAAAAAACCAAGTTGCAAAAAAAATGGAAATTGCGTAAAATATAATATAAGAAATGAAAACGGTATCAGAAGCACCATTAAAATAGTTTGGATCCCGAAAAATATTTTCGCTTTTTCTTGTACAGGATCTGGATTTTCCACTTCTCCTTTTGTATAAAGAGCTAACAAAAAGTCGCAATATACCTCTGGTAGCAGGTTATTTTCTCTCCAGAAATGAATTTCTTTTATAATGGTGTGAATCCGGTCATCCTGCATTGGTTTCACCTCGATGCAGTAAATTTATTTCCCGGCTAACAGAACATGTCAAGTCATTGCACACAAACTTGTGCCCAATGACTTACATATCAGTCCAAAAAGTCTTTAAGTCGCTTACTACGACTTGGATGTCTCAATTTCCGAAGTGCTTTTGCCTCTATCTGACGGATTCTTTCCCTGGTTACTCCAAACACTTTTCCAACTTCCTCCAGGGTTCTTGTTCTACCATCATCTAATCCAAAGCGTAGTCTTAGCACATTTTCTTCACGATCTGTTAATGTGTCCAGAACATCCTCAAGCTGTTCTTTTAATAATTCATATGCTGCATGGTCAGATGGGGAAACAGCTTCCTGATCCTCTATAAAATCACCTAGATGAGAGTCGTCTTCTTCTCCAATTGGTGTTTCTAATGACACAGGTTCTTGGGCGATTTTCAATATATCACGAACTTTATCAGGAGAGAGCTCCATTTCCTCGCCTATTTCTTCAGGTGTTGGTTCTCTGCCTAAATCCTGTAAAAGCTGTCTTTGTACGCGAATTAATTTGTTAATTGTTTCCACCATATGCACCGGTATACGAATGGTACGCGCCTGATCCGCAATAGCTCTTGTAATAGCCTGACGTATCCACCAAGTAGCATACGTACTGAATTTAAACCCTTTGCGATAATCAAATTTTTCTACAGCTTTAATTAGGCCCATGTTACCTTCTTGAATAAGATCTAGAAAAAGCATCCCACGACCAACATATCTTTTTGCAATACTAACTACTAGACGTAAGTTTGCTTCAGCAAGGCGACGCTTTGCTTCCTCTTCCCCTTTTTCAATTCTAGTTGCCAGATCAATTTCTTCAGCAGCTGAAAGCAAGTCCACTCGTCCAATTTCTTTTAAATACATCCGGACGGGATCGTTAATTTTTATTCCTAATGGTACACTCAAATCATTTAGGTTGAATTCTTCTTCTTTCGCTATTTGCTGCATATTTGGGTCATCTTCTGATTCACCAATAATTTCAACACCCTGTTCACCAAGGTAATCATAGAATTCATCCATTTGATCAGATTCAATCACGAAATTGGAAAGTCTGTCTGCTATTTCTTCATAAGCCAGAACACCACGTTTCTTACCCATTTCCAATAACTGATCTTTTGCTTGTTCAAGTGTTAATTCTGACTCATTTCCTTTTGATTGGGAAGGCTTATTTTCGGCCATGAGTCCCCCTCCTTCCAAAAACTACAATAAAATTTAATTTTTGCTAGTACGTATTCTTCATTTGTTTTTGCATTTCAATTATTTGACTCAATATTTGTGCAGCCCTTATTGGGTCACTCTGTTTTTCTGCAATTCTTTGCTGTTCTTTCAATGAAACAATGTTAGCTTTGTCTTGAGATTCTGCTCTAATTATTTTAATATAATCGTTAATCTCCTGGTCACTAATATCTCGTTGAATATCAGTTATGGCTATTTCGCTTACCAACTTCCTTAAGTTTGGTTCATCAAGTCGTTCAATAAACAAACTCACATCGGGTAATTGTTCTTCTTCATAGAAAGCATACAAGTAAGTAACAATTATTTTATGTTCTTCCAAATTAAAGGAAGCGCCGATTTCTTCGCGAACTTTATCCGCAATTGTCCCATCTTGAAGCATATAAGAAAGCAACTGTCTTTCAGCATTGTAATAAGCGGGCATTAACTTCTGCCGCTTGTATTTAGCTCCATTTGTATTAGTATAGCTTTTCTTGTCTGTGTTATCCTTTAAAACACCGGAATTCTCCCGTAACGTATTTATTTCCTGGGCAAGTGTCTCCATGGATATGTCGAATTCCACACTTAACTCTTTTAAATAATATTCCCGTTCAATGGAACTCTCAATCAAAGCCAGCTGTTTAAGAACAGCCTCTACGTAATCAATACGGTCACCTTCCAGACTTAGATTAAAATCCTTTTTCAGATATCGCATCATAAAGGCCATGAATGTGTCACTGCTTCGTATCGCTTCATTTTCAAATGCCTCGGCGCCATGTTCTCTGATAAAATCGTCAGGATCTTTACCGTCCTTAAGCTGCGCTATCTTCACATCTGAACCCACTCTGCGTAATAGAGTGGCGGCTTTATACGTTGCTTCCAGACCAGCCTGATCAGCATCATAGCAGAGTATAGATGTGTCAACATAGCGGTTAATCAACTTGGCTTGATATTCAGTAAGAGCCGTGCCTAATGTGGCTACACTATTTTTTATACCTGCTTGATAAGCCGATATCACATCCATATATCCTTCAAATATAATTACGCGACTTTCTTTCCTAATATGTTTTTTTGCTAAATCAAAATTATATAATAGCCTCCCCTTTTGAAATAGTTCACTTTCGGGGCTATTTAAATATTTTGGCTCTCCACTTCCTAAAGAACGTCCGCCAAAACCAACTGTCTGACCAAGGTGATTCCTTATCGGAAATATGACCCTTCCTCTAAACCTGTCAGTTACACTATTATCATCTTGTAAGGAGACTAAACCTGCTTTCACCAATAATTGCTGATGAAATCCCTTTTTTTTAAGGAATTCTGCAGTAAAATCTTTTATATTGGGAGCAAAACCCAGCTGAAATTCATCAATCGCATGATCACTTACGTTTCTGCTTTGAAAGTAACTGTAACCTTCCTTTCCATCTTTTGTATATCGTAGTAAATGATGATACAGTTTCGTTAACCATTCATAAGCAGATAATATACTTTGATTTTCACTAGATAAAGATGCTGTTTTACCAGAGCTTGCATCAGGTAACTCCTTGCCTACACGCTTAGCAAGATACTGTAATGCCTCATAAAAGGAATAGTTTTCAAGCTCCATAAGGAATGTAACAACATTCCCGCCTTTTCCGCAACCAAAACAATGAAAAATCTGCTTTTCCTGGGTAACTGAAAAAGAAGGCGTGTTTTCACCATGAAAGGGGCAAAGACCAAAATAGTTTCTGCCCTGTTTTTTTAATTGGACATAATCACCAATTACATCCACAATATCATTGGCGTTTCGTATTTCCTCTATCATTTCTTCAGGAATTTGCTTAGCCATTTACATCACCATACTATAATATTATTCGCTCTTAGAAAGAAAAACCCTTTATTTTCGACAATTTTTTTCACTAAGTCGAAAAAAACTCCTTCTTAGTACTTTAAAATAGAAGGATAGAGGATTACAAAAAGACTTCTTATATGGAAGATCTTGGGTGCTGTAATTAGTTCTAATCACGTATAATAATTACTCTCTAAGGTTAATTCTACATATTATTCGTAAATTCCTGCTTCCACATGAATGTTTTATTTTTCAGAATATACGACAAACGTGTAATAGAATAACTATCATTATTTATATATCTTTACACAAAAAAATATTATAATACATAAGAAGCAAAATTACCATTAAATCATTCCAGATTTATATATATTCAATAGAAGTAAAAACATTCTGCAAGGATTAGCAGAATGTTTTTTTGCCCTGGAGTAGTGAAACAGGTTAATATTGCCCATTTTTCAAATAAACATTACCCCATACTCAGGTTTTACTAAATAAAATGGGAGCCGGCACTTTTATTTCTATTTATTAATTAGTTGAAGTACGCTATTCGCTGTCTCTTCAACTGCCTTATTAGATACATCAATGACTTCACAACCAATTTTATCAACAATATTATCGAAGTATTCTAATTCCTGGTGGATCCTGTTCATGTTCGCATATGTAGCTTGATCACCGAGCCCTAATGCCTTTAGTCTCTCTTTTCGAATATCATTTAATTTTTCTGCACTGATGCGCAGCCCTATACATTTAGATGGATCTACTTCAAACAGTTCTTCAGGAGGGTCTACTTCAGGCACGATTGGTACATTAGCAACCTTTAGTCGTTTGTGTGCCAAAAACTGAGAAAGTGGTGTTTTAGAAGTCCGGGAAACTCCAATTAATATGATATCTGCTCTGGCAATTCCTCGAGCATCCCGTCCATCATCATATTTCACCGCAAACTCAATTGCTTCTACTCGTTTAAAGTAATCCTCATCCAGTTTATGAACTAATCCCGCTTCCATTTTAGGTGAATTTTTAAATACCTTCTCCATCGAAGAAAGCATTGGTCCCATAATATCAATTGCTTCTAAGTTTAATAACTTAGCTTGTTCATTTACATAATTCCTTAAGGTAGGGTCTACTAATGTAAAGCCAATCAGACCTTTTTTTTCCTTAGCTAATTGTAGTGCTTCATCAATAGTACCCGTATCTTCTACATAAGGGATCCGCTGAATTTTATATTCACCGTTATTAAATTGACTTAAACCAGCTTTAATTACCAGTTCAGCTGTCTCCCCTACAGAATCAGACAACACATATACAATCGGTTTAGCTTCCATATGTATACCCCTCTCCATAATTGTCATACATCTATACTATACTTTGTCGTCAACAATTAATTCAACAAATGCTTTCGTAATGGTAGTTTTAGTTACTCTACCCACTACTTCTAAGCCAGCTTCTACATCTTTTACTACTGGTAATCCATCAATTTGTTTATTAATCAGTTTTTTAGCGACATCAAGTAAAAGATCTTCTTTTCTACAGACAGTTATATTAGGCATTCTAGTCATAATAATATGAACAGGCACAGCGTTTAGGTCCTGTTGTCCTATGCTTGCTCTAAGCAAATCTTTTCTGGAGAGAACCCCTGTTAAACAAGAATTCTCATCAACCACAAATAATGTGCCTACATCTTCCAAAAACATGGTGGAAATAGCATCGTAAACCGAAACGCTTTCCTTGACCACGATGGGGACATGCTGAAACTGATGCACCTTAAATTTTTTAATTTGCTCTGTAAGTAATTCCGATCCGGTCTTACCAGTGAAAAAGTAACCAACACGAGGGCGTGCCTCCAAAAAGCCCGCCATCGTTAGGATCGCTAAATCTGGTCTTAGAGTCGCTCTGGTTAAATGTAGACGTTCAGCAATATTTTCACCGGTAATCGGACCGTTTTCTTTAACAATTTCAATAATCTGTTCCTGACGATTGGAAAGTTCCATCTTTTCACCACCTACCCAAAATATGACATACTACTTGTAATTAGTATATACCATTTAAGATGAAAAGAAAATCTAAGGCTCTCTAAAACTGCTGCTTCCATTCAACTTTTGTTAAATCAGCATACCTATAAATCAACTCAGCAATTTGATTAACTAATGCTAAGCGGTTGTTACGAATTTGAGCATCATCATCCATAACCATGTTGTTATCAAAGAAATAATGGATAGGGTCTGCTAAATGGCCTAGTGTAAGTAAAGCTTTCTCCGCATTCCTTGTTTTTTCAAATCCTGTAAACTTTTCACTAACCTCTAAGAAAGCATGATACAACTGTTTCTCAGAATCTGTTTGAAATTTTTGTATATTAATTACTGTTTCTTCGGATTTTATAGCTAGATTTAGCACCCTGACCAATGCCTCTTCCTTCGTTTTAAAGTCTTTTTCATTTCTTTTTGCAGCTAATACTGCTGCCCTATCGATCGCGTAATAAAAAATATTAATACCATCATGTAACACTGCCTGAACAATATCCTGCTCTATTTCCAGTTCCCTCATTAAGTATGTCGCTCGCATACGGAAAAACTCATCCAAAGTCGTAGATATATCTTGCTTTGCCTGTTGCTCTATCTTAATGTCTTTAAATGAATTCTTTACAATTTCCAGCAAATCCTCTACTGCAAGTTCCCATTTATTATGATTCAATATACGTAATACGCCTGCTGCCTGTCTTCTTAATCCATACGGGTCCTGTGAACCAGTAGGCACCAACCCAACGGAGATACAACCTACAATAGTGTCTAATTTATCAGCAATACTCACGATGGCTCCACTTACCGTACTAGGCAATTGGCCATGTGCTTCCTTAGGTAAATAATGCTCTCCTATTGCTTTAGATACTATTTCTTCTTCTTCAAAAATGGCAGCATATTTTTCACCAATCACTCCCTGAAGCTCAGTGAATTCATTTACCATATTTGTCATTAAATCAAACTTACATAGCTCAGCCGCCCGTATAGTAGCTTTAGCAGTAGTTGGATCTAAATTCAATAATTCTACTAATTCTGTTGTGATATGCACTACCCGTTCTACTTTATCGCTAATCGTACCCAATTTCTCCTGAAAGACGACCCTTTTTAACTTCTCCAAATAAAATTCTAGCGTATGTTTCTGATCTTCCTCATAGAAAAATTGTGCATCCGATAATCTTGCCCGTAACACTTTTTCATTTCCCCTGATAACCGTATCAAGTGAATGAGTATCCCCATTTCTAACTCCAATAAAATAAGGCAGTAGCTCACCATGTTGAGATTTGACAGGAAAATACCTCTGATGTTCCTTCATCGAAGAGATAAGTACTTCAGATGGCAATTGCAGATACTCCTGATCGAAAGAACCCATAAACGCCGTGGGATATTCGACAAGATTTCGTACTTCAGCTAATAAATCAGTATCAATCGGTACAGTAACATTGTTTTTGTTTTCTATTTCTTTTATTTGATTACAGATTAGCTTTTCCCGCTCTTTTGAAGAAACAATAACCCGATTTTCATTTAAAAGTTGTGTATAATCCATTGGTTCTTCGAGATTAATTTTTCCACCTAGGAAACGATGGCCAAAAGTAACTTTGTCTGTCTTAACGTTAGCAATCTCAAAAGGAATTATTTCGTTGCCATACATTGCTACTAACCAACGAATTGGACGGGCATATCTTATTGTTTCATTTGCCCAGCGCATGTTTTTTCCAAATTGAATGGACTCAATAATATTTTTAAAGTCTGGCAACAAACCAAAGGTAGACTCCCCTTCAATCTTTTTCTGGACAAATATATAAGTGGTTCCCTTTATTTCCTTTGTATAGATATCATCTAAAGTTTTTCCTTGTCCTTTTGTAAAACCAATGGCTGCTTTTGACCAATTCCCACTGTCATCCTTGGCTATTTTTATTGCCGGGCCTTTCGCTTCTTCTTCAATAGTAGCTTGCTCTTCGGCAATGTCTGATATGATGACGGCCAATCTTCTTGGTGTTGAATAAGAGGTAATAGAGCCATATGAGATTCGCATATCCTGAAGCCAAGCAGCTGTTTTATCTGCTAATTGCTTTTCTGCACTGTCAACGAAACGTGCAGGAAGTTCTTCTAAGCCGATTTCAAACAATACGTTTTTACTCATTATTCTTTCCTCCTTCTTTCAACATAGGAAATCCCAAACGTTCCCTTTCAGCAACATAAGCTTTAGCTATATTTCTTGCGAGATTTCTTATTCTGGAAATATATCCAGTTCTTTCAGTAACAGAAATTACTCCTTTAGCATCCAATAAGTTAAATGTGTGGGAGCATTTTAAAACATAATCATAGGAAGGGAACACAAGGCCTTTTTCCATTGTTACCTTGGCTTCTTGCTCATACATGGAAAACAACTGAAATAACATATCTGTATTTGAATCCTCAAATGTGTAGGTAGAGTGTTCAACTTCCGGTTGATAAAAAATATCTCTTACAGTTACACCATTGGTCCATTCCAGATCAAATACATTTTCCTTATCCTGAATATAGGATGCTAAACGTTCAATACCATAAGTTAGTTCAACGGCAACTGGATTTGCTTCTAACCCGCCAATTTGTTGGAAATAGGTGAATTGAGTAATCTCCATGCCATCTAGCCAAACTTCCCAACCAAGGCCTGCTGCACCGAGAGTAGGGTTTTCCCAATTATCCTCAACAAATCGTATATCATGTTCCAAAGGGTTAATACCGAGTTTTTTTAATGACTCCAAATACAAATCCTGTATATTTTCTGGAGAAGGCTTCATTATAACTTGGAATTGATGGTGTTGGTATAAACGATTTGGGTTATTTCCATATCTTCCGTCAGCAGGGCGCCTTGATGGTTCTACATAAGCAACATTCCAAGGTTCCGGCCCTAAACTTCTTAATAGTGTCATGGGTGACATTGTACCGGCACCTTTTTCTACATCATATGCCTGCATGATAATACAATTTTGTTCAGACCAATGCTTTTGTAACGTTAAGATCATTTCCTGTATGTTCAACATTGTTTACCCTCCATCTTTCTGTAAAATTAAAAACCCGTCCCTATGTCTGCATATAAACAGACATAGGGACGGGTTCTACCCGCGGTTCCACCCTATTTGCTCTTTATAAAAGAGCCACTTTATTATTATTGCTCCAGAGTGCCATTCCTCTTGTTCCATTGTTCAGCTCCCACTCTCCTGAACTCGCTTCAAATAGTCTACAAAAGTACTCTTCTCTATCCATGCAATATATTATGAACATATGTAAAAACATATTACTCAATTCCCTTGGTTTTGTCAACAGAATCATCCTATTTTAGAAGATCTAATTGTCTTAAAAATCGTTTGGATTTCAAAAAATAACCGCCGTATTGCTCATAATAGGCATCAAGTATCTTTCTGATCAACTGCCTATTTTCCGTTTTTACAGAAATGGTTCCAATACGTTTTAACTCAACCCCTGTAAACAGATGAAGTAATTTCGATACTGAATCCGGCAAATGAATAGCTCCTTCATCCAAATACCGACATTTTTTACACAAAAGTCCACCTTCAGCTATAGAAAATGCATATGGAAATTCCTTGTTTCCGCAGTTTGCACAACCGTTTACCGTTGGTCCAAATCCACCTTTAGCAAACATTTTTAATTCATACATCATTATTGGAATTTCCACATCTTCATGTCCCTCAATCCATGACATTGTTTGATATAATTCTTCAAACAAAAATGGATCTGGTATCTGAGGGTCAACTAATTTATCCGTCAGCTCTGTAATATACGCAGTATAAGCTGTTTTAAATATGTCTTCCCTTATTGCTCTAAAAGAATATTCAATTTCACCTTGCTGAATAGTACTAAGACCTTTATTTAAATAAACGAAAAAGTTTCCATAAATGAACGGCTGCGTAACTGCAGCCATTCTACTTTTTGTTTTTTTGGCGCCGCGAGCGAGAGTGGATATCTTTCCTAATTTCCTACTATAAATAGTGATGATTTTATGTGTTTCTCCATAGTCTTGCGTTTTCAAAATAACCCCATCCACTTTTTCAAGCATCCTTGCTCACCTTTCTTTTTAGACAAGAGCTTCGCCGTCTATCCTCTCCCCTTAGAGAAGTGAATTATATAATTTCTACAAGTTTAAGTTAATCGAAGACATGTCTTCTTGTTGAGCTGTCTTACCTTCAACTGTATTTGGTTCATTTTCTAATTCCTTCATGAGTAAATAGGTTTCAATGTTTCCCGTTTGACTAAAAACTTTCCAGGTTAAGTCGAGCACAAGAAACCCCACCTTTCTTTATTAATTAAAAAATGTAACTTACTATATAGAATCACCATATAACGGAGAACAATTAGTATAAAAATTTACCAGAATTAATATTCATCACTGCGGAAACCATATTCATTTAATTGACTTTGCTTGTTCCGCCAGTCTTTTTTCACTTTTACCCACAATTCAAGATAAACTTTTGTACCGAGTAATGCTTCAATATCCAAGCGAGCATATTTTCCAATACTTTTAAGCATGCTTCCTTGCTTACCTATAAGGATACCTTTTTGTGTTTTCCTCTCGGTCACAATGGTAGCTTGGATATATATTGCATTTGAATCTCTTTTTTCAATATTTTCAATCACCACTGCTATAGAATGTGGGACCTCTTCCCTCGTAAGCTGCAATACTTTCTCCCTAATTAGTTCACTCATAATAAATCTTTCCGGGTGATCCGTAACCTGGTCCTCAGGATAGTACTGAGGACCTTCAGGAAGATGCTGTTCTAGAATTTCCAGTAAATGGTTCACATTGTTTCCCTGTAATGCGGAAATTGGTATAACTTCCTCGAACTCATATTTATCTTTATACGTTTCGATTAAAGGAAAAAGCTCGTCAGGATGAAGTAAGTCTATTTTGTTTATTATTAGAAAGACTGGGCGATTAACTTGTTGTAAGCGATCTAATATATATTGGTCCCCTCTGCCATATCCTTCACTTGCATTAATCATAAATAATACGGCATCAACCTCATTAAGTGTGTTTTCCGCAAGTTTTACCATAAAATCACCCAAACGGTGTTTAGGCTTGTGAATTCCAGGTGTATCTATGAACACCATTTGAGAGTCAGTTTGAGTTAACACTCCCTGAATTTTGTTTCGTGTAGTTTGAGGCTTATCACTCATTATTGCGATTTTTTGCCCAATAACTCTGTTCATAAATGTGGATTTGCCTACATTAGGTCTGCCGATAATTGCTATAAAACCTGATTTGAAATTTGTGTCCATGTTGTATCCTCCATGACGAATTCTCTCTTATTAGTATGATACTATAAAAAATGCTTCTTTTCATATTTTCGACAAAAGCTTTAAAAAGATTATCTGCTTTCGTAAATTATTACATATTTTCCTGTTTATCACCAAAATTAAACAAATATAAAAAAGCCGAGACATAACGTAAGCGCATTTGTCCCAGCCTAAGTACATAAACCTACATAAGTAATGTATAAATTTTTGGCAGAAAAATAATTAATCCAATAAGTGCAGCGGTAATAGCAGAAATTAATACAGCCCCCGCCGCCATATCTTTAATTATTTTTGCAGATGGATGTATAGCTGGATTCAAGTAGTCCATCATTTTTTCTATAGCACTATTCGTAACTTCTGTAACTAACACGAAACCAATTGCAAAAATCACCATACACCATTCTAACCAATTAAGCTCTACTAATAAACCTATGGTAAATACCAGAATAGCTACAAATAAATGAATTCGAAAGTTTTTCTCTGTCCTGGTTACCTCTATGAGTCCATTCCAAGCGAACGTAAAACCAATCGATCGCTTACCTTTCAATTCCAAACTCACCCAATATTGCTTCCTGTTTCTTAAACATTAATTTTTCTTCTTCCTGTGTCATATGGTCGTAACCTAATAGATGTAAAAATCCATGTACCGCCAGAAAACCAAGTTCTCTTTCTAAAGAGTGATCATAATCTGCAGCCTGCTCCTTCGCTTTGTCAATGGAGATCACAATATCCCCAAGAACTAAAGGAATATCCTCTCCAACTATATCTATTTCCCCCTCTACCTTCTCTTGCATAGCAAATGAAATAACATCTGTGGGAGTATCTTTTTGACGGTAGTTGCGATTAAGCTCCTGAATTTCTTTATTATCTACAAAGTTTATGGACACCTCAGCCTCTCTGGAGATCCCCTCCTGTTTTGCTGTAAACTCCACCAATCGTTGTAATAGATCTATATAATCACTCGGCACAGAATTTGTTTGGTCGTGAAAGTCAATGTGCATTATTTAGCCTCCTTCATGGGATATTGTATTCTTGAATGAAATATACCTTTTAGTGTAGTGCAAATTGTTCGTTGAACCACCTTTAATTCCATCAGTGTCAATGGACTTTCATCCAGTTGGCCATCAGTCATGCGATCATTAATAATAGAGGTCACAATTTGCTCGATTTTTTCTTCTGTTGGTTCTTTCAAGGATCTTACAGCCGCTTCTACAGAGTCACATATAGAAATAATCGCTATTTCCCTTGTCTGTGGTTTTGGCCCAGGGTAACGAAAATCAGATTCTTTTGCTTCTTTATTTGTTTCTAACTCTTTATAGAAGAAATATTTAACAAGTGTTTCACCATGATGTTGTTCAGCAATATCTATAATTTCCTTAGGTAAACGATGCTTTTTCAGCATAGCAGCACCATCATAAGGATGATTAATAATGATGTCTGCACTCTCTTTTGGCGTTATAAGATCATGTGGATTACTCATCGCTAATTGATTTTCAATAAAGTAATGTGGTTTTACAGTTTTACCAAGATCGTGATAATATGCACCTACCCTTGCTAGTAATCCATTTGCTCCAATGGCTTCACAGGCTGTTTCGCTTAGGTTTGCTACCATAACTGAATGATGATAAGTTCCCGGCGCCTCTGTCAGCAATTTTTTCATTAACGGTTGGTTAGGACTTGCTAATTGCAGTAGTTTTATGTCTGTAAGGATTCCGAGACCTGTTTCAAAGAAAGGCAACAACCCGATAGTCAACACTGCTGATAAGAATGCAGAAATAACACCAAAGGACGTTTGAATAAATATATCACTAATTGCATATTTTTCAAAAGAAAGAAATATAAATAGTAATATAGTTATTATATTTATAACCGTAATACCCACTCCTGCTTTTAGAATGGCCAAGCGATCTTTAACATTCATAAGAAAAATAATAGCTGCCAATTGAGAAAAAAAGAAGTAGATACCTGCCTCAATATTTAAAGAACCAGGGATTTGATTGTTAAATATAATGCTACCCAGAATAGCAAATAAGCAACTGAAGATAATTGCTGAACGTTCCTGGATCAATTGTTTTATTAATAGAGCGCCTGTAGCTATAGGCACTACATAAAAAAATGAATTGGCTTGTGTAGAATATAAGCTTACCACTTTCATAAAGAGAATAACCAGTACACTTATTAACAGTGTGGCAAGAACCTTGCTCTTATCAAAGTGGGTATGCTTGCTGATACGCTGCAATTCATATATCATTACAGAACAGATTAGAGTGATGAGCAAACCAAGTCCTATCATAGGGATAACGTTTCTCTTACTGTCAAGTAAGCCGGCTAATTCTAATTTTTCATAGATTTCATTTGTAATAACTTGGCCTTCTCTGACTAAAACTTCGCCAGCCCTTATAATGACAGGGTCCACATTACTAGCCGCTTCCTTTCTTGCATTCATTGTTTTTTCTACATCAAAGAAAGAATTCTCCACTACAGCAAACTCTGCCAATTTGTTAAGTGCTTCCTTTGATTCGGGTGGTAACGAAGAATACTTTATCGATTGCTTTATTGTGGAAGTGGCTCCTTGTATATTTTCCGCTCTTACACCTGCTTTAAAAACGTCCTGTAAGGAGTTATTTAATAACTCCTTCGCTTTCGATCGCTCTTCTTTTGGGAATTCCACAAGCTCAACAAAAACCCAATCGTTTATATTTTGATTTATTTCAGGTGAGAGCAGCTGTTTTAACTGTTGCACTTTCTCTTGATTGGTTAGTGGAGAGGCGATATCTTTATTATTGGAGTCCTCTTTGACAGATTCCGTTTCTAAGGTAGATATCGCTTCAAAAATTTCATTTATATAAGCAATTCGCTCTTCGGTAATCTCAGTTGAAATATCATAACGATCTTCAACGGCTTGAACAGTCTCTCTTCTTTTTCTCTCTGTCTCTTGTTCATTTTCTATGGTAATTGGAGAGCGTATTGTCTCTTTTGTTGTTGTAAATCGTTCAATATTATAAGTTTCAGTATGTACATTATTTAGGGTAATGAAAAAGAAAAATATCCCTAGTAAAATAACGGATAGGATTATAAATATCCATTTATTCTTCATATAGTAAAATAACTTCGATTTCTTCTTTTTCTCCTCCATTTAGTCCACCTCATTTTTTTCAGAGACAATATAGAAAGAAGACCCTTTTTGGGTCCTGCTCTCTAAAACTAAACATTTTTTTCATATGCATCAATAATACGTTGAACGAGTGGATGCCTAACTACGTCAGATTGCTCCAAGTATATAAAAGATATTCCTTTTACTGGTTTAAGCAATTGACTAGCCACCCGCAAGCCAGATTGCACACCCTTGGGCAAATCAATTTGAGTAATGTCTCCTGTGATTACCATCTTGGAACCAAAGCCTAAACGGGTTAAAAACATTTTCATCTGTTCAGGTGTAGTATTTTGTGCCTCATCCAAAATTACAAAGGCGTCATCTAAGGTTCTTCCACGCATATATGCAAGCGGTGCTATCTCAATCGTTTCTCTCTCAATCAGCCTGAGTGTATGCTCGTTCCCAAGCACATCGTGTAAAGCATCATATAAAGGACGTAGATAAGGGTCTACCTTCTCTTTTAAGTCACCAGGTAAAAACCCCAAACTTTCTCCTGCTTCTACTGCTGGACGTGTGAGTATAATTCTTTTAACCATACCGTTTTTCAAAGCATGCACTGCCATCACTACCGCAAGATATGTCTTTCCCGTTCCAGCAGGGCCGATACCGAAGACCAGGTCGTTGTTTTTAATTGCAGTAACATATTTTTTTTGCCCAAGTGTTTTAACTCGTATAGATTTTCCTTTTACATTCTTAGTAATTTCGTCTTCAAATAATGTTTCTAACTGATTTATTTTTCCTTCTTTTGCTAATTCAATAGCATAAACAACATCTCTTTCAGTAATTTGTAATCCTTTCTGCACAAGAGATAATAAAGTCAAAAGGATATCTTGTACAAGAGAAATATCTTTTTCAGTACCTGAAACACGCACCTGTTCTCCTCGAGTTACAATAGAAACATTTAATTGTTCTTCCAATTGATGCAGGTATTTATCATTTGTGCCAAATAAGGCCATCGCTTCATTAGGATTTGTAATTTGTAGATTAATTTCAGTAAGGTTTTCGGACATAATCAATCTCCTTAATCCAAAGGTTGTGCTGTCGCAATATCTTCCTCGACATTGAAATATAAGTTTAATTTAACTTTACCATTCTCCTTACTTTCATGCAAAACTTTTTCAGACAATATTTTGGCTTCTGGTCCCAATTTTATTTTTAATTCTTTTTTTGCCTGCATTATTCCTACTTGAACGGCTTCGTCTTCTGTTCTTTTATTTTTAGTATGTGTTTTTTCACTAAGTACCATTTCAACCATCTTTAGTGGCATTTTCCATTTTAAAAAGTAAAGCGGTTTTTCTTTTCTTTCTCTGTGGACAGCTTCGTAGTCAGGGTCACTAAACCCCCAAATCGGTAACTGAAAATCCCCTATTTTTGCATAATATCTTTTTTCCTGTTCACCTGTGAGTGATTCGTGACTCGCTGTTAATGGAACAGTGACTTTTACTTCATACCAAGTTGTTGCAGTAATATCTCCTTCAGCAGCAACATATTTTTTCTTATTTTCCTCCTCTTTATTTTTATCCTCTTCATCTTGTTCCTTTTCATCAATAATACCTGAAACTAAAAGGTCTCCGGGCTTTACGTAATCATTCACCTTTACCTTTGGCAAACCATTAGAAACATATAATTTCTTAATGATCCCTTTTTTTGTAGCTATCAAATTACGCGGCCCAAAAGGCTCCTCCTCTTTCACAATTGTCTTTTCCACTCCTTCGAGGAAAAAGGTTGTCCCTTTTTGATGTACACCAACCCATAATAATTCAGGGATATCCTCCACCAATTGCCGTTGGATTTTATTTGGTGACTCTAATGTAAAAATCCATGTACCTGAATGGATGCCATAGTCATTCAGTTTACGGCTAATTTTTTCTTCAATATCCTTTGGAACCCCTGTTATATTAATTTTCCAGATGATGTTTGAAAGAAACACCACCAGCAATAAACAGCATACTAAGGCAAACATTAGCTCTTTTTTCTTTGTAACCCTTCGTAAAAAGAATGGATAGCCTTTTTTCTCTGTAAATTTAATTTTATAGTTTCTTCTTCTATTTATTTTTCTTAACTGCTGAACATCACTGAGTTTTATTGTTCCTTCACAAATCTTGACTGATTTTTTCTTTACATTCCAAACCATGATTCCTTCATTGGCACATGTCTGGAAAAAACGTTCTGGCAAACTTCCTGTTACTGAAATAGTTACATAACCAGTTAGATGTGATTTATTGTTTATAATCTCTTTCCCCACCTTCCATACATAGCACTTAGTCAGTTACAAATGTAATATCTCTAATTTCACCTTCCAAAAGTATTTCCTCAGGCAACATCATTTTAAGTACAAATGAACTTCCGGTAATTTTCACATAACCCTTATTCATCTTTAACTTTAATTCTGATTCAGAATATGTAGCAAGTCCTTTGTGATTTTCAATGTATACGTGAATTTGTCCAACTACTGTAATTCTTGGGAGTTCCAGCATAATATCAGAAGGAAATGCAAGATATTTAGTTAACCATGGTCGTAAACCTTGTTGTAGCTTTTTCATAAATGCAGCCCCTCTCCATTTATATATTTATGTATCTTGCGGTAATTTAAGAACATATCAAACTAAAAAAGCCTTTAACCAAAAGTACTTTTACTTTGGCTAAAGGCTTTTCTATTATTATTTTCTACGTTGTTGTACTACTGACTTGTAAGGCTTTACTGCTCTTGGGGGGCCAAGGATTTCTGACATAATAATTCCATTTGCCAATCCTTTTTTCTCAAAGTTAGCAGTGACTTGTTTTTTAAACTTTCTTTGTTTATGGGATAGTGCAACTTCCGACGGTTGTTTGGAAGTATTACCCAAAATGGCATCATGCCTATTGATCTCATCCTTTGATCGAGCAGAATATACTTGCTCTCTCTCAGCTAGCTCTTCCATACGTTTTCTCTGTTGCTCTGCCAATGTGTTGCCTATTTCTTCAGCTTGGCTTTGAGTTTCCAGCTGTTCATTTTGAACTGTTGGCTGAGAATAAGGCTGCTTTTGAGGAGAAGTTTCCGGCCTATTAAACGGTTCCTGCTTCTTACCTTTTGAGGTATTATCTTTCATAAAACTAATAATACCTCCAATAATTAAAGCTATAATGAAAAAATTACTGGCAATAGCTTCAAAGAAGTCAGATATTACATCCATAAAATCCCTCCTTATGCTGCAATATCACCTAATTATTGATCATTATCATCATGGTTTTCTTGGGTTAATTTACCAATGGTGTCTCGCATATCTGTATCTGCATCGATATTTTTATAGTTCATATAATCCATCACACCTAAATTTCCAGAACGTAACGCTTCAGCTAACGCCAAAGGTACATCTGCCTCTGCTTCTACTACTTTCGCCCTCATTTCCTGAACACGCGCCACCATTTCTTGCTCTTGTGCAACTGCCATTGCACGGCGTTCTTCTGCTTTGGCCTGTGCGATGTTCTTATCCGCTTCAGCTTGGTCAGTTTGTAGAATCGCACCAATGTTTTTGCCGATGTCCACATCCGCAATATCAATGGAGAGAATTTCAAATGCTGTGCCCGCATCCAAACCTCTATTTAAGACATTGTGGGAGATTGAGTCAGGATTTTCCAGAACTTTTGTATGAGCCTCGGAACTACCTATCGTACTTACAACACCTTCCCCAACACGGGCAATTACAGTATCTTCTCCTGCACCACCTACGAGACGGTCAATGTTTGCACGAACAGTTATCCGCGCTTTTGCTTTAACTTCAATTCCATCCATAGCAATACCCGCAATAAATGGTGTTTCAATAACTTTAGGGTTTACACTCATTTGAACTGCTTCCAAAACATCGCGTCCTGCCAAGTCTATTGCTGCTCCTCTTTCGAACGGCAATTCAATATTCGCACGGTGTGCAGCAATTAAGGCGTTTACTACCCTGTCAACATTACCACCAGCTAAATAGTGACTCTCTAATTGGTTCGTTTTAACATCTAGCCCAGCTTTATGAGCCTTAATTAATGGGTTAATTACCCTGTTTGGTACCACGCGTCTTAAACGCATACCTATGAGAGTAAATATCCCGACTTTTACACCTGCAGCCAATGCGCTGATCCAGAGCATTACTGGGATAAAAGTAAATAGAATTGCCAATACAATTAGAATTACCGCAATGATAATCAATGGCATAAGATCATATAATTCCATTCCATCTTCCTCCTGTTACATATTTATTTATTATAAATTAGATTTCTCTAACTACAATACGTACACCTTCTACTTTTATTACCTTAATATTTCTATTTGCATCTATATAACCACCTTCGGAAATAACATCTAGCCGTTCATTATCAAAAACAGCAGTCCCAGAGGGCCGTAAAGGCGTTACAGTTCTTCCCTCTAAGCCAATCAATTCCAGGCGATTTACAGAAGAAACATAGCCTAATTCGGTGGTAGTTTGTTCTTTTAAAATAATATGGCGGAAAACTCCTTTATCCATACCAATTCTTCTAAATAAAATGATGGACACAATAAGAGTTACTAGAAATGCAATGCTTATACTCATAGCCATATGACCCAAATCGTAACCTGACATAAGCAATGAGCCGATAATTGCACCTATCCCTAATAAACCAGCAATACCGCCAGGGAGAAAAAATTCAGCTATGATTAGCGCAATTCCTAAGATAAGTAATATAATTGCCTCCATCCCAGCTAATCCAGCTACAATATGTCCGTAAAAAAACAATACCAATGCTACTAAGCCCATCGTTCCAGGAACTCCAAAACCCGGAGAGTATAATTCCACAATTAAGCCAAGACTTGCCACAGACAATAATATAGGTATCACAACTGGATTTGTAAGAAATCTGGCAACTTCTTCTGAAAATGTAGGTTCTTTTTCAACTACAGCAGCATTCGACAGACCCAATTCATGTAATAACTCTACACGATCGTCCACCACTGCTTTAGCATAATTAACTTCCACTGCTTCAGTAGGTCCAAGTGTTAAAAAGTTTCCTTTCCCAGCATCATATTCTGGTAAATCGATGCTGCTATCTGCCATAGCCGCTGCATAAATGGGATCTCTTCCCTTTGACTCTGCGGCACTTTTCATCGCCGCTAACCAGGCTGACTGAGCTTTCTTATCGGCAGCAGTGCCATCTGAATTAATAACACCACTAGCACCCATTGTCGCTTGTGGCTTCATATATATGTTATCCGTGTTTAGAGCAATATAGGAACCTGCTGACAAAGCTTGATTAACAATAAAAGAAGTTGTCGGTATATCCAGATCCTGAAGGAGCTTTGCGATTTGACCAGCTGAATCAACCCTGCCGCCTGGAGTATCAATTTCAAAAACAATATGATCGGCACCATTTTCTATAGCTTCCTCGGTAGTACGAGATAGAAATGCCTCAAGCCCTCTCTCTACTTCCCTTTCAATTGGTATAAAATATACTGATTTTCCACTTCCGTCTTCTGCTGCCTTTACAGGAATGCCATTTTCAGTGCAAAAAAGCAACAATACTATAAAAGTAAAAAGTATGTACCTTACCATTTTCTTTAGCGGCAAGTAAAATCACCTCCCTTATTATGTTACTTACGAATATATTATGTAATTGGTTTCAAATACATAAATTATTTTTAAATTAATTTTATTTCAATCGTATCATAAGCAGCGTTTCGAAGATAGTCTCTTCATTCATTTACTTAGAAATGGAACAAAGCACCAAGAACATACAAATTAAAAGCCATGATAAACTCGTGCCAGCCTCGAGTAAAAAAATTCAAGTCAAAATTTTTTCCTTAAATACGAAAAAGATCTTTGCTACTTTGGCAGCAAAGATCTTATCATTAAGCTTAATTTAACTGTTTTTGCACAATTTTGTTGATTTGAGAGCCATCTGCCTTTCCCTTGACTTTAGGCATAACCGCACTCATTACTTTACCCATATCTTTTTTAGATGTTGCATTTACTTCCTGAATCGTTGACTGAACAATGGCCTCCAGCTCTTCAGTTGTAAGCTGTTTTGGCATATATTCTTGTAAAATATTAATTTCTCTTTCAAGCTTTTCAACAAGATCATCGCGTCCAGCTGATTTGAATTCTTGGAGGGAATCTTTTCTTTGTTTGACTTCTCTGGACAAAATGGTTAATTCTTCGTCCTCTGTAAGAGAGTCTTTACCAAGTTTTATTGATTCATTCTGCAATGAAGCCTTCACCATACGTATAACACTTAACGTTTCTTTATCCTTGTTCTTCATTGCCTGCTTCATATCTTGATTCAGCTGTTCAAGTAATGTCATGCTTTTGCACCCTCTTTAGAATTTACGCTTTCTAGCAGCTTCAGATTTCTTTTTACGACGAACACTTGGTTTCTCATAGTGTTCACGCTTACGATATTCTTGCAGTGTACCACTTTTTGATACACTACGCTTGAAGCGACGAAGAGCATCCTCAAGAGACTCGTTTTTACGAACGCGAGTTGTATTTGACATGCTAATTTCCCTCCCTCCGAAGCACAAAACAGGATTGTACCAGCATATGAACTTCTGTCACATGCCTTTTTAAATTATAATATATTCATCCATACAGGTCAACAGATTATTTACATAAAGCTTCATTTTTATACATTTTTATATTAGTAGTCAGAAGTTCCACTACCGCCATGTATAATATCAACACCAGCACTTGCGCCAATTCTCGTGGCACCAGCATCAATCATAGCCTTAGTTGTTTCCAGATCTCTTACTCCACCGGAAGCTTTAACACCCAGGTCACTCCCGACAGTTTTTCTCATTAGTTTTATATCCTCCACAGTAGCCCCTCCTGTAGAAAAGCCAGTAGATGTCTTCACGAAATCAGCACCAGCTTCTTTGGCTAATTTACAAGCACGAATTTTTTCGTCCTCTGTCAATAAGGATGTTTCAATAATCACTTTAGTTAAAGCCTTATTTTCAGCAGCTTTTACAACTGTAGCGATATCCTGTTTAACCGGATCATCCTCACCAGATTTCAAAAGGCCAATATTTATAACCATATCAACTTCTGTAGCTCCATCTTTAATAGCCTGCTCTGTCTCAAATACTTTTGATTGAGTTGAAGTAGCACCTAAAGGAAAACCGATCACAGTACATACCTTCACATTGGTATCCTTTAACTTTTCATAACAAAACGGCACCCATGATGGGTTCACACATACGGAGGCAAATTCATATTCCTTCGCCTCTGCAACTAGTTTTTCTATACTATCCTTTGTAGTGTCAGGCTTTAATTGGGTGTGATCAATATATTTTGCTAACTCATTATTCATCATTATTACTTCCTCTCCTATGTTGTACGTACCTCTAAAATCATCATAGCATGACAGAATAAAAACAACAAATTTTATTAATTGTTACCGGTATTTTTGAGCAAAAAATCCGAACTACTTCATTACAAAAATGAAGCATTCGGATTATCTTTAAAAAAATTAAGGTCAGATTCTAGTTTATTACAGACTTTGCCATCGAATGTGTAGCATTGTCCATAATTTTAACGAATTTACCTTCATTGATTGGATACCCGGCTTTAGTTAACTTAACTCTAACAATCTTTCCAATCATGTCTGGAGTACCTTCAAATTGGACTTTTAAATAATTATCCGTATAACCAATAAGTAATTCAGGCCGTAGAGGGTCTTCGGAATGTTCTTCTGGAATAACTTCCAAAACTTCATCTTCATAATTAGCAGCATATTGTTTAGCCAATTGATTTGATAACTCAATTAACTGGTGTACACGTTCATTTTTCAGTTCTTCATTCACTTGGTTATTCATCCTAGCGGCAGGAGTCCCTGTTCTTCGGGAGAACGGAAAGACATGTAATTCAGAAAAGCCAATATCTTTAATAAAATCATATGTCTCCATGAACTCTTCGTCTGTTTCACCAGGAAACCCAACAATAACATCTGAAGTTATCGCCAATCCAGGTAGTGCTTTTTTTATTTTTTCTACTTTTTCTTTATAGAATTGACTGGAGTATTTTCTCCTCATTCTTGCAAGTACACTATCAGAACCTGATTGCAGAGGAATATGGAGGTGGCGGACAATTTTTTCCGATTGATCAAGTGCCTCAATCACTTCATCCGTTATCTGACTTGCCTCGATGGAAGAGATACGAATTCGCTTTAATCCTTTTACCTTTGTTTCAAGATCATTCAGCAACATAGCGAAATTATAATCAGTCATGTCTTCTCCATAGCCTGCTGTATGAATTCCTGTCAACACAATTTCCTTGTAACCAGCATCAACTAGCTTTTGGGCTTGGTCTACTACACTTTCCGGATCCCTTGAGCGAAGCAATCCTCTTGACCATGGAATAATACAAAATGTACAGAAGTTGTTACAACCTTCTTGAATCTTCAAGGAAGCTCTGGTTCTGTCTGTAAATTCAGGAACATCCATTTCTTCGAATACACGATTTTTCATTATATTTGTTACACCATTAATTGGCTCTCTAGTCTTTTTATGTTCTTCAATATATTGAAGCATATTTTTACGGTCCTGTGTTCCTACCACAATATCCACTCCGGGAATCTCCATTATTTCACCTGGAGATGTTTGAGCATAACATCCGGTAACACATACAATTCCTTCAGGGTTTTTGCGTATAGCCCTTCGTATTACCTGCCTGCTTTTTTTATCTCCCGTATTTGTGACAGTACACGTATTAATTACATAAACATCGGCATCATGGTCAAAATCTACACGTTCATATCCATGTTCTTTAAACATTCGCCAAATGCCTTCTGTTTCATAATGATTCACTTTACAACCTAATGTATGAAAAGCCACTGTTGTCATGAATCACACCTCAATTCTTCAAAATGATAGGAAATGCTTGCTAAAGCATATAAAGCTGCAGTTTCCGTTCGTAAAATTCGGGGACCTAAGCGTATAGCCTGAAAGCCATTCTCATTTAGCTGTCCGGCTTCTTCTGGAGAAAAACCACCCTCTGGACCAATACAAATAAGTATTTTATCCGCAGTAGTAACATTCGATAATACTGTCCCAAATGATTTATATTCCGACACCTTTGCTTGTTCTTCGTAGGCATACAGCTTTATATCATATTTGGCACTATCTTCGATTAATCGTTCTACAGTCATGGTATTATATATTGTTGGAATTTGATTACGGTGACTTTGCTCGCTTGCCTCTTTTACAATTTTATTGAAACGGATTAACTTTTTTTCCTGCTTTTTTTTATCCCAATTAACAATAGAGCGTTCTGCTTGAAAAGGAATAAAAGCATATGCACCTAATTCCGTTCCTTTCTGCAAAATCAACTCTAGTTTATCACCTTTTGGTAGGCCTTGAGCAACAGTTACTTGAATTGGTAACTCAACGTTTTCATTCAACCATTGTTTGATTTCTGCTTGTACACTATCTGCTGTAATAACTAAAAGTTCACAAATAGCCGCTCTGCCATCAGGGTGATTACAGATTATATTGGCACCTTCTTTATAGCGCATTACTCTATTAATATGATGGACATCTTCTCCAAGAATGGTTACCTCATTTGTACCCCACCCTGTTTCAGATACAAAGTAGCGTTGCAATTCAAGCCCTCTCTTCCGTTAAAAGAATTATGAAACATTCTTTCGTGCTACAATTGAAATCCATTCTTCCATTTCATTTATCTGAATAATTTCAAAGCCTTTTACTTCTAAATCAGTTTTTACCATTTGCTTCTTATTTTGAATTATTCCTGAAGTTATGAAATATCCACCTGGTTTTAATCTGTCCCAAGCTTCATCAATAAATTGAACGATTATTTCCGCTAAAATATTTGATACGATAATATCAGCTTCTGTATGCACAGACTCTAACAGATTTTTTTGTTCTGCTTGAACCTTGTCACTAAGTTTATTAAGTTCTACATTAAATTTCGTGCTTGCTACAGCTACCTCATCTAAATCATAAGCTTGCACACTTTCCGCACCCAGTAAAGCGGCAGCAATACTTAAAACACCAGAGCCGGAACCAACATCAATTACAGTATCCCCTTTACTCAGAAAGTTCTCTAACGCTTGAATACTTAACACGGTAGTCGGATGGGTTCCTGTGCCAAATGCCATACCTGGATCCAGTTCTATGATAACTTCATCAGTGGAAACTGGCTCATAATCTTCCCACGTTGGGGTTATGGTAATCCTCTTAGATATTTTAACAGGTTTATAGTACTTTTTCCATGCTGTAGACCATTCTTCCTCGTCTATTTCATTTAAGGAAATAGTATTCTGTCCTAGCTCTATTCCATAGGTTGATAAATTATTAATTGCCTGCTTTATTTCCTCAATTGTTTCACTTAAAAAACTATTTACTGGCAGGTAAGCTTTAATGCGTACTCCCTCTTCTGGATATTCAGATGGATCCAGTTCGAACAATTCACCAAAAAAGGCGTCTCTCTCCTTAACAAGATCAAGTGGGTCTTCAATTACCAACCCACTTGCACCTGTTTCATGAAGAATATTAGAGATAGGTTCAATTGCTTCATTTGTTGTATGAATACAGATCTCCGACCAATTCAAAAAGATCACTCATTTCTATTTTAAAATTATATGTCATGCCATTCCATATAATAAGATAATTTATTCACTTTTAAAAGCTTTTTTGAACCTTTGGAATAGTGAACTCTCCTGTTCTTCAGTAGCTTCATTTCCACCTATTTCATTAAACTCTCGTAATAGCTCTTTTTGACGGTCAGTCAGGTTTGTCGGCGTCATCACCTTAACTTTAATGTGTTGATCACCATGCCCATAGCCCCGAACGTTTGGAGAACCTTTTCCTCTCATTCGGAATGTTTTCCCTGTCTGAGTACCAGCAGGAACTTTTAACATTACTTTACCATGAACAGTTGGCACTTCCACTTCATCGCCCAAAGCTGCTTGTGCATAAGTGAGTGGTAACTCACAGAAGATATGGTCTCCTTCTCTTTCGAAAAAGTCGTGTGGTTTTACTTGAACCACTACATATAAGTCTCCTGGAGGTCCACCATTAATACCGGCTTCTCCTTTACCTGCAACTCTAATTTGTTGTCCTTCATCGATACCGGCTGGAATACTAATATGGATTGTTTTGTTCTTCTTCACTTTTCCGGAGCCACCACAGGTACCACATTTTTCAGGAATGATTTTACCTGTACCATTACAGTAATGACATACTCTTTTATTCACTACTCTACCAAAAGGTGTATTTTGTTCTGTATTTAACTGTCCTGATCCATTACAATGTGAACATGTTTTTGTTTTCGTTCCAGGCTTTGCACCCGATCCATCACACGTATCGCAAGTTTCTTCTTTTGGAATGACTATATCCTCTTCTTTTCCAAAAATAGCCTCTTCAAAGTCTAATACCATTGTATATTGTAAGTCTGCACCTTGTTGAGGAGCATTCGGGTCTCTTCTGCGGCCACCGCCACCAAAGAACATGTCAAAAATATCTCCAAATCCACCAAAGTCTTGGGCACCACCACCAAAGCCTCCGAAGCCTTGGCCTTGAGCACCTGCATGGCCAAATTGGTCATATTGAGCGCGTTTTTGCTCATCACTTAGTACTTCATAAGCTTCCTTTGCTTCTTTAAACTTGTCAGCTGCATCCGCTTCTTTATTTACATCCGGATGATATTTTCGTGCTAATTTTCTATAGGCTTTTTTAACTTCGTCTTTTGACGCACCTTTTTCTACACCAAGCACGTCATAATAATCACGCTTACTCACTTAAAAATCACTCTCCCGACACAACTTTTGCATAAAATTAATCTTATCATCAATTTACCATACATGGCAAATTGACTACATTCCCAAAGGAGTCAAAAACCTCGGCTTAAAAAAAGCCAAAGTCAAGAGAATCCTGACTTTGACTTTTTAATTAAGCTATTTTATTTATTATCTTTCTCATTGTTTTCGTCATCTACTTCCTGGTAGTCTGCATCTACAACATCCTCATCAGAACCTTGGCCCTCTTGGCCTTGTTGAGCCTGAGCTTCTTGTTGCATTTGTTCATACATCTTAACAGAAAGTTGCTGTACTTGTTCTTCTAATGCTTCTTTCTTTTCTTTGATCTGCTCTTGGTCATCTGATTCTAACGCAGATTTAAGCTCTTCTTTCGCCTTCTCCGCTTTTTCTTTTTCTTCATCAGATACTTTCTCTCCAAGATCTTTAATCGTCTTATCTGTAGTAAAGATTAGCTGATCAGCTTCATTACGAAGTTCAATTTCCTCGCGGCGTTTTTTATCTTCTTCTGCATTTTCTTCTGCTTCTTTTACCATGCGATCAACTTCTTCATCAGAAAGACCAGATGATGATTTAATTGTAATTGACTGCTCTTTGTTCGTACCCATGTCTTTAGCGCGAACATTTACAATCCCGTTTGCATCAATATCGAACGATACTTCAATTTGCGGTACGCCACGTGGTGCTGGTGGAATATCAGTTAATTGAAAACGACCTAATGTTTTATTATCTGCTGCCATTTCACGCTCTCCTTGTAGAACATGAATATCTACTGCTGTTTGGTTGTCCGCAGCTGTAGAAAATACTTGAGAATGGCTTGTAGGAATCGTTGTATTTCGTTCAATTAACTTCGTAAACACAGAGCCCATTGTCTCAATACCTAGTGACAGTGGAGTAACATCAAGCAATACTACATCCTTAACGTCTCCTTGCAACACTCCACCTTGGATAGCTGCCCCTAATGCTACTACTTCGTCCGGGTTTACACCTTTGGATGGATCTTGACCAATTTCACGTTTAATTGCTTCCTGCACTGCAGGGATACGTGTAGAACCACCCACAAGGATAACCTTATGAATATCATTTGCAGATAGACTAGCATCAGATAATGCTTTACGTGTTGGCACCATTGTGCGTTCTACTAACTCAGAAGATAATTCTTCAAACTTAGCACGTGTTAAGTTCATTTCCAAATGCAATGGTCCAGCTTCTCCAGCTGTGATAAATGGTAATGATATTTGAGTTTGTGATACACCGGAAAGATCTTTTTTTGCTTTTTCTGCTGCATCTTTCAAACGTTGTGTTGCCATTTTATCTTTTGATAAGTCAATACCATTTTCTTTTTTGAATTCTTGAACCATATGGTTAATAATTACTTCATCAAAGTCATCTCCACCTAGACGGTTATCCCCAGCAGTTGAAACAACTTCAAATGTGCCATCACCAATGTCTAAAATGGAAACGTCGAATGTACCGCCACCCAAGTCATAAACAAGGATTGTCTGATCTTGATCATCTTTATCAATACCGTATGCCAAAGCAGCTGCAGTTGGTTCATTTATAATACGCTCTACTTCAAGTCCAGCTATTTTTCCAGCATCCTTTGTTGCTTGACGTTCAGCATCATTAAAATAAGCTGGTACTGTGATTACAGCCTTATCTACTGTTTCGCCAATATAATCTTCAGCATATGATTTAATGTGCTGAAGTATAATTGCTGATACTTCTTGTGGAGTAAATTCTTTATCCTCAATCTTTACTTTATAGTCGGTACCCATATGTCTCTTAACGGATTGGATTGTATTCGGATTAGTTATTGCCTGACGCTTTGCAACTTCCCCTACTTGTCTTTCACCATTTTTAAAAGCTACAACAGATGGTGTCGTACGGTTTCCTTCCGGGTTAGGGATAACAACAGCTTCCCCACCTTCCATAACGGATACACATGAATTTGTTGTTCCTAAGTCGATGCCAATAATTTTACTCATCTTCTATTTCCTCCTTAGCTACCAATTCCAGTTTATTTATTTACTTTTACCATAGCTGGTCTAATAACACGATCCTTAAGCATATAACCCTTTTGCAACTCTTCAACAATTATGTTGGGCTCTTTATCTTCCTCTTCTACTTGCATAACAGCATGGTGAAGATTAGGGTCAAACTCTTTATCAACTGATTCTATTTCTTCTACACCTTGAGATTTCAATGCTTCTTTGATCTGTCGGTATACCATTGTAATGCCTTCTACAAAGCCTGCATTCTCTTCAGTTGTCTCTACTTGCAACGCTCTTTCAAAATTATCCACGGCAGGTAGTAATTCGTTTACTAAGTCTTGTGATTTGTACTTTCTATCAGCTTCTTTTTCCCGCTGAGAACGTTTTTTATAATTATCAAATTCTGCCTGAACACGAAGCATACGTTGAAAGACTTCATCTTTCTCCTTTTTTAATGCTTCATTTTCTTCTTGTAATTTTAATTGCTCATCTGCAGTGTCTTTTTCTTCTTGTTCTGCATCCAGAATTTCTACTTTACCATCTTCATAATTCTTTTCATTTTCATTGGTATTTCCCTGTTCTTCCATCCGTGCCACCTCCATTTTAAAATCGCCACGTTACACTATAACATGGACCAATAGAGAAGAAAACTATCAACTCTTAACTCTATCCGTTGTTTTTATACCACATATATAATGCCTCAGTCATTTCACTTGATAAGATATTTAACAATGTAATGACCTTACGATACTCCATCCTTGTTGGCCCAAGTAATGCGATTGTTCCTAATTGTCCTTCACCCAAATGATAGGAAGCAGTAATTAAACTTAGATCCTTGATGGCGTCTACCTTGTTTTCCTGTCCAATGAATACCTCTATCCCATCATGATTCTGTTTTAATAGGTTTGCAATTTCTTCTTCATTTTCCATCATAGAATAGAAGGACCTTATTTTATCCACATCATTGAACTCAGGCTGCATCAGTATGTTTGATTTTCCGCCTATATATAATTTGACAGGGTAGTCAGCAAGAAAAGCAGCTTTTAAATAATTGTAGGACGTATCAAAATCCTCAATATACTTCCTCATAATAGAAGCTATCTCCGAATTAAATTTTTCTGGTAACTTTACGATAGGTACTCCATGCAACCGATCATTCATAATATTAACCATCTTTTCAAGTTCAGATGCTTTTATTTGTTTAGGTATTGAAAAAGAACGGTGTTCCACGTGACCTGTATTTGTTACTAGAATAGCTACGGCTGTATTCGAGGACAATGTAATTATTTGTACCTGTTTTAATTTAGTTTCATATATCTCCGGCCCCAAAATAATGGATGTATAATTGGTAAGCTCAGAGAGCATCTCTGCTGACATTTGAACAATCTGTTCAAATTCAAATACCCCATCCTGTAGAACGTGTTTAATTACGTTACCCTTTCTTTGCTGGTTTGAAAAAGGTGATATTAAGTGATCAACATAATATCTGTAGCCTTTCTCGGACGGAATTCGGCCAGAAGAAGTATGCGTCTTCTCCAGAAAACCCATTTCTTCCAAATCAGCCATTTCGTTGCGTATTGTCGCAGCACTAAATGGAATATTATCCTTCTTAGAAATAGCTCGAGAGCCAACTGGATGTGCTGTCTCGATGAAATCATCAATAATGACCTGCAGAATCAACAATTGCCTTTCAGTTAACATGATGATCACCTCTGTTAGCACTCTTGAAGGTTGAGTGCTAATGCTATTATTAAATTATCAAATCATATTTTTTTGTCAATAAACATGAATTCAAACAAGAAAATTTTAATAAGAATAGACATTTTTTATACTTTTATCGGTTCTTCATCCAGTAAAAATCTTTCAAATACTTCATTGGCCAGAAGCATGCCTTCTTCAGTTAAATACAGATTCGTTTCAGAATTCACCAGCCAATTTCTTTTTGTTAATTCATGAATAGATTTCTCATATAGTTTTTCCAGATTCATTCCAAACTTCTTCATAAAAGCCTTTTTACTAACGCCACTTGCTTTTCGCAGACCCAGGAACATTTCTTCTTCGATTTGTTCTTTTAACCCTATCTCATCAACATGTAAAATGGGTTGGCCGTCTTGCATAGCCTGTTTTATATAGGCAGGTAGTGGTCGAATATTAATGGTTCTTTTCCCTGGAAGATACCCAGAAGCTCCGGCACCAAATCCATAATAGTATTTGTTGTTCCAGTATGTTAAATTGTGTTTACTTTCAAATCCTTCTTTAGCAAAGTTACTGATTTCATATTGTTTCAAACCATTAGCTTTTGCTGTTTGCTTCAGTAACTCATACATTTCAACCTCTTCTTCTTGTGCTGGGCGGTGCAACTTCCCCTTCTGATGCCGCTGATAAAAAACTGTTTTAGGTTCAATCTGTAAAGCGTATGTTGACAGATGTGGCAAATTAAGAGCAACTGCTTCCTCAAGGGTTTTACGAAAATCAGCCACGGTTTGGTTGGGGAGTGCATAGATAAGGTCTACACTTATATTGGTAAAACTATTTCTCTTTAATAAATTTACAGTTCTGTAAACATCCTGTACGGTATGCAATCTCCCGAGCTCTTCTAGTTTTTTATCATCAAAAACCTGTACTCCTAAAGAAATGCGATTCACTCCATACATTTTCAATAAACTTATCTTATCTTCATCAAAATCTCCCGGGTTCGCTTCTATTGTATATTCTTCGCAGCTATTGATATCAAATTTAGCATCCACAGCTTGTAGTAAGGACTCTAGTTGCTCTAAGTTAAGAGCAGTTGGAGTCCCCCCGCCGATAAATATCGTTTTTACTTTATTTTTGTCCCCTTCTACATATGTGTCCATTTCCTTTTTTAAAGCTACAATATAATCGGTTGCTAGCTTCTCATTATAGAAAAACTTAGTAAAATCACAGTAGTGGCAAATCTGCTGACAGAAAGGGATGTGTATATAAACAGATTGGATGGGATTCATAACATTTCTCCTTTGAACAAAATAAAAGAGAAAAACCTTCCAGCATAAAAAACTGTCAGGTTTTTCCTCCCTTCTTTCTAGTAGACTTATTCCTTAATCATCATTCATTTCCAATACAGCCATAAATGCTTCTTGTGGCACTTCCACAGAGCCCACCATCTTCATACGCTTTTTACCTTCTTTTTGTTTTTCAAGTAATTTACGTTTACGGGAAATATCTCCACCATAACATTTTGCAAGTACATTTTTTCGCATTGCCTTGATGGTGCTTCTCGCCACGATTTTGTTACCGATGGCAGCTTGAACAGGAACTTCAAATTGCTGTCTTGGAATTAGCTCTTTTAACTTATCGACAATTTGCTTTCCTCGTTCATATGCAAAGTCCCGGTGTACGATGAAGGACAACGCATCAATGGTTTCCCCATTTAAGAGAATATCCATTTTAACAAGGTTAGATACCCTATATCCAATCAATTCATAGTCAAAGGAAGCATACCCCTTTGTTTGTGATTTTAATTGATCAAAGAAATCATAAACAATCTCAGATAAAGGAATATGGTAAATAACATTTACCCGAATATCATCCAGATATTCCATATCAATGAATTGTCCCCGCTTCTTTTGGGAAATTTCCATCACAGCGCCAACGAAATCATTTGGAACCATAATAGTTGCCTTCACAAAGGGCTCTCTTATTTCACTAATTTGTTGAGGATCCGGCATTACAGAAGGGTTATCAATTTCAATAAGTTCTTCATTTGTCTGCTCCACCTCATATATTACACTTGGAGCTGTGGTAATTAAATCAATTTTATATTCTCGCTCAATTCTCTCTTGGATTATTTCCATGTGTAATAACCCTAAAAAGCCGCAACGAAACCCGAAGCCTAGCGCTTGGGATGTTTCTGGTTCATATTGGAGGGAAGAGTCATTAAGCTCCAAACGTTCGAGCGCTTCTCGCAAATCATTATAATCATTAGAATCTACAGGATATAGACCGCAAAATACCATAGGGTTTAGCTTTCTGTAACCTGGTAAAGGTGTATCCGCCTGTTTCTGCACATGTGTTATGGTGTCTCCAACACGGGAATCTCCCACATTTTTGATGGAGGCAGTTAAATAACCTACATCTCCCACTGTTAAACTATCTTTTTTAATAGGCTTAGGACTGAACACACCAATTTCATTTACCTCAAACTCCTTGCCTGTAGCCATCATTTTGATTTTATCGCCTAATTTTAAAGAACCCTCTTTAATACAAATATAGGCTATGACTCCACGATAAGAATCGTAAAGCGAGTCAAAAATAAGGGCTTTTAATGGAGCTTCCGGGTCACCAGCCGGGGCAGGTACCGATTCAGTAATTCGTTCTAATATATCTTCAATCCCGATGTTTGACTTTGCAGATGCTAATATTACTTCATCTCCATCAATCCCAATGACGTCTTCAAGTTCTTTCTTTACTCTTTCTGGATCTGCGCTTGGCAGATCAATTTTGTTTATAACAGGTATTATTTCTAAATCATTATCTAAGGCAAGATACACATTGGCCAAAGTCTGAGCTTCAATTCCCTGGGCTGCATCTACAACGAGGATCGCACCCTCACAGGCAGCAAGACTGCGAGAAACTTCATATGTAAAATCAACATGGCCCGGAGTATCAATTAAATGAAATATAAACTCTTCGCCACTCTTGCTTGTATATTGAAGTTGAACCGCGTTTAATTTTATAGTTATACCACGTTCTCTCTCAAGGTCCATCGCGTCCAATAATTGTTCTTTCATTTCCCGTTTTGTTATCGCTTTTGTATTTTCCAATATCCGATCAGCCAATGTGGATTTACCATGGTCAATATGGGCGATAATTGAGAAATTACGCACGTTTCTTTGTCTTTTTGTCATTAGTGATGTTCACTCCTACATAAGCTTCAACTTTTAGTCGACAATAACTAGCCTTGATTATAGCAATTGAAGCTATGATATTCAAGAACAAAACAGATGACAAACTAGATTGAGCAGCCTTTTTCATTAACTATTAATATTATTATTACTAAAAGAACAGCTTTGAAACTTGATAAAGAAGTTGAACTAATACTTCGTAGAACCCTTTTACTACAGCTTCAAGTAAGGCTGCAGTTTTTTGAACAAAGCTAACTGGCTCAGCTACATCAACATTCTCTGCACTTACCACTATTGGGTCCTGAGACTCTTCTTTCTGCTTCTTAGGTTCTTTTTCATTTTTTATTTCCTTTGATTCTACTTTATTGGTCTGTACCTCACCCTCCTCTTTACCTGCCATAGGCTGAGCATGATCCATGCCGTAAAGTGTTCCTGTTAAAAAAAATATGGCAAACAAAAGCAAAACAATAATTGATCGGACCATTTGTTTTCCCCCTTAAGAATCAGAATTAACTTTTTCAGCATCCCAATAGAATTCACTAAACACCTCTGCAAGCGCATCTGCAGAGCGGTAAAGCTCTTCTAGATGGTTATCAACCCCGCCCATTTCCAGGACAAGTAAGTTTTCGGATAAATCCTGATTATAAATACCATTTACCCCAGGCCCTTTTTTTGGATAGACTCCCCTACTCAAACCAGGGTATTTGTCCTCAAGTTTGTAATGCAAGTTCGTTGCTAATGCCAAGTTTTTTTCGTAATTTTTATGCTCAGCTCCGATGACAATCATGATTCTGGCATAGGACTTCCCGTTAATCTTTTTCGTTGTGGCATCTCCCTGAATGGAATCCCTGTGCAAGTCAAACGCAAATTTTATATCTTTGTTCGTAGCAAATGCTTCTTTGACAACATCCCTAGATGCTTCATACGATTTCCCATATCCCCAACCCTTTTTGTTAAGAATACTCATAATATCTGTGTTATCCACACTTGCCCCTATGCCTTCCGCTTCAAGCGATGCTGCAAGACGATCACTAACCTTTGTTATATTCACTTCCTTATGATGTGCTAAATCAGGGTCAGTGACTCCAGGAAGATGGGGTAGAAAGGATTCCCTGTTATGGGAATTATAGATGTAAACGACCTCTTTATCTCCAGTTGTTTGCTTGTCATCATTCTTCGTATTATCCTCTTTATCTTTAGCTTCTTCTTCTGACTCTTCATCCAATACAGCTTCCCTCTCTTTTAGTACTTCTTCTAAGGGAGGTGACGATTCTATCGGAAGGTTTGTATAATTAGTTCCTTCCCCTGCAATCAGGACACGGCTGTCAAATAAAGAGAAGCCTGGCAATTCCTTTCCCAGTAAACTGCGCGGGTCATCCGGCTTAATGTTTGTTGCGATATGAAACAAAGCAGTTGTTGGCTTAGGAATAGTTTTATCCTCTGGGTATGCCTGTTGAAATGCTCTGTTTTCAAATCCTAATAAATAAAGAAATATAGAACTGTCCATATCGCTTGTCCATTCTGTAATCATTTGGGAAGATAATCGATAAGCCGGCTTCGCAGTTGTTAAGAGTCCAATCAAAACAAATAGACTAAGGATGCTAATAATATATATACCACTTCGTTTATAAATCTGATTTATTTGTGTCTTTCCTTTACTATTTGAAAGCATGGTTCCACCCTTCCCTGCATCATACTCTATTGATATAATCTATGAGATGAATCAGGAAGCTAGAACCAAAATATTTTTTCAAAATAGACTTAGTAGAATACTTCCATTTAACGTGAGTAAGATGTAAAGTTACTTACATCTATTTTTTCATGCAATGCAGCATTTAGACCGTTAGCAATTACTTCAGCCATATCAATCATGAAACCGTCTACTTCCTTCGGTGTGACCATCAGATTGTGTCCCATTGGAGTAAGGACTTCGGTAATGAGCCTTCTCTTTTCTTCCTCTGAAAGCCCTCCAACCATACCCATTAACGTTTTTCTCTTCTCCTCATCTGGTAAGTCCTCTTCTGTAAACTTTTTTCTTTCTCCAAAAGAAAGACTGGCAGGAGCTAAGGACTTGGAAGGGCGATCTTTTTCTTTCCATTCTCTTCCAAAATGTTTTAATAAAAAATCTATCGTGTCACTTGTGATCGTTACAGCATCCACGACAGTAGGTACACCTATAGCAATAACAGGAATTCCCAGTGTCTCTTTACTAAGTTCCTTCCTTTTGTTTCCAACTCCTGAACCTGGATGGATACCAGAATCAGATAATTGAATCGTTTCATTTACTCGTTCAATAGATCTTGAAGCAAGAGCGTCTACTGCAATTACAAAATCAGGTTTAAACTTTTCTACAATACCAAAGATAATGTTACTTGTTTCTATTCCGGTAACCCCCATTACTCCTGGTGTTACTGCAGCTACGGAGCGGTAGCCATCTGAAACCGACTCATGCTCTAATTCAAATAAATGACTTGTCACAAGAACTTTCTCCATCGTCATCGGGCCAAGAGCGTCGGGAGTTACATTCCAATTTCCTAATCCTACAATAAGCCCTTTTCCTGTAGAGGGTATATTATTTTTATTAATTAATTGTTCTAGTTCTTTTGCAACCACCTTTGCAGCAGATTCCTGTCTAGCTGTATCCTGACGCTTCACACCATCAGCATAAATAGTAACGTACGTACCCGGCTTTTTTCCTATCATTTCTGCCCCAGTCTCATCAATCTCTACATAAGAAATGTTAATATCCTCTTGTGTTCTTTCTTTTATGGTTACACCTTTTATTTCACTTTGATTACTTTGCTTTTTTTCTTTTTCAACATACATATCCCTAGCTTCAACAGCCAAATCAGTTCTCACCTGTGGTATACTTTTATTATTCATAGCAAATTCATCCTTTCCTACTTCATTCATTCTTAGGGTCTGCAATGGGAGTAAAAAAATACAAAAAATCATATTACGCATCAAAGCTATTGAAAACATGCCGTTCCTTTGGTAAAATGTCTTTTGTCCACTAACAAAGTTAAATGGGCTAAAAGCCAATGCTTAATTGAGGATAATGTCTTACTTTATACGCTTTATGAAATTTAGGAGGTGAAATAATGGCTAATATTAAATCTGCGATTAAACGTGTAGATGTCAACAATAAGAAACATGCAAATAACCAAGCACAGAAATCTGCAATGCGTTCTGAAATTAAACGTGTAGAAAAGTTAGTTGAAGCAAATGACGCTGAGAATGCAAAATCTGCATTCCGTTCTACTGCAAAGCATATTGACAAAGCTGTACAAAAAGGAATTATTCATAAAAACAACGGTGACCGTCAAAAGTCTCGTTTAGCAAAAAAAGTAAACAGCTTAGGTGCATAATTCCCAATAAAAAAACGATCCTCCAGGATCGTTTTTTTATTGCTTAAGGAACTATAAAATTGCTCTAAAATAATTATTACAGTTTCCGATGTTCGGAAAATAAATAAACTGCGACGTAACTAAGAATATAGAGGCTGCGTAAATCACCGCTACGGGGAAATATTCCGCTTTCCGCGGGCGGCTGATGAGCCTCCTCACGCTACGCGTTCCGGGGTCTCACCTAGGCCTCTCCTCCCGCAGGACAAGGAAAGCTTCGTCAGCAAGGCATCGCACGAAAAAAATGTGTATTTTCATTTTCGAGGAGTCTCCACATTTCCCCTTCGCTACTATTTCCTATTATATCTACGAAGAAAAATTGCGTTCACATAGATCCAGAATATGCTGTGTACGAATTGATTGGAGTGGAGGGCGGCGACTCCAGCCGGAATAGCATGAGGCGAAGACCCTGGACGGAGCGTAGCGGAGGAAGCGGCTGAGGCCATGCCGGGCGGCAAAGAAGACACTGTGAGGTAACGAACAGATGTCGCACTTGTACCCGGAGGTGTGAAAGCGTCCGCATGCAACGGAAATCAATGGGTGCTTCTTCTGTAAAATGAATTACTCCGTCCACCACAAGTTAGGTCGCGTTTTACTCCAACTATGAAAGTAACAGATAACGTTTGTGCTCCAACATTTGCAATAGAACCATAATCTAAAATCTGTAAATTATTACTGGATTCACCACTTCCAGATCCAGCGCCTCCCCCTCTTGGTCTCATTATTCGTTAATAAGGTCATATAATAACAGCTGAAAAACTAAATCCTTTTCCATTGTCCCCTGCTTCATGGAGGCATCAGCTTGAGCCAACTTATCCATCGCAGCTTCTAATTTTTCTACAGTGAATTTCTTTTCTCTTGCCAGGGCAATTTTTATTACGTACGGATGAACCCCAAGTTGCTTCTGCATTTGTGATTGACTGTATCCTTTAAGCTTTAATAATTTAACACGCAAAATGGTACGAAATTGGAAGGCTAATAAACCAATTAATGCTATTGGTTCCTCTTTCATTTTTTCCAAATCCTTATAAATAGCAATTGCCTGGGCTAAATCTCGATCAATCACAGTATCCACTAACCGTAATGAAGAGCTGTTCGCAGTATGTGATATTAATTTCTCAGCAACTGCTCTCGTGATCGTCCCTTTTTCTCCAACAAATAAAGCCATCTTTTTCAATTCATTTTCCAGGAGATTCAAATTGGTGGATAGTTCTGCTTCAAATATGTCATAAGCATCTTGATCAATGAACACTCTTAACTGGCCAGCCAAATTATCTATCCATTTTCTTACATCATACTCTTTTATTGGGTTGCACACTGCAATGTCTGCATTCTTTTTAAGCACTTTAGTCAGCTTTTTCCGTTCATCAATTTTCTCATATGGTGCTATCAAAATAAGCACGGAATAGTCAACCGGCATAGAGAGATAATTCTCTAGTATTTCCAAATTATGTTCCACTGTGGTCCTCTCTGGTTTAGCTTTAAGAAAAGAAGGCTTAGTTGCAATAACTAACTTTCTCTCCCCAAAGAAAGGATAAGTTTCTACATCCCCAATTACTTCTTGTATCGGTGTTTCATCTAAATCATAAAATGACACATTATCCATTTCTTTACCAAGCACTTGTCTTTTTATTTCTTTTTGCAATTTCTGTATAAAGTAATTTTCTGAACCGTATAATAAATAAACTGGTGCTATTTGTTTATTTTTAACCTTTTTCATTATTTCCATATATGACATTTCTTTCACTCCACCATTTATGTATATAAAATATATGGTAAAGTGTGTTTCCTTTAATAGCAAGAGTAAAGTCGAGGAAAGCGTGTGGGCACTTTCCCCGATCATCTATATCAACGTTTAAAAACCAGCTCTAGAAACTGACCTTTAAACGGGATTCGCTCGTAACCTTATGTTATCCCGCATGCTGAAAAGTATAGTTGTTAGTTCTTTCTATATTTGGAGATGTATATAATTAGGAACAATTTTTATTCTAAAGTGGATTTTTTCCATCATTTAATTTATACTAATGGTGATATAGGAGGGGTAAATGTGAACGAATTTGAAAAAAATGTACAATCAAAAAATAATGATGTTGTCGATTCCATGAAAGGCTTTGCTTTCTCATTTATTTTCTTTATTTTAATTTTTGCTATCGGTGCAGCAATTAGCGTAATTGGCCAATAATTCGGAAATCATAACAAGGTCAGAAGTGCTTACTTAATGATTCATCATAAAGAGACTGATATTTACCAGTCTCTTTTTCATTTTTATTTATTTTTGTTCTCTTAACCACATTCTATGGGAGTTGCCTATAAAATGTTCCTTGGTTACCCTTTTTAAAACGAAATTGTACAGCGCCATCTTGGTCTGTTCTTAGTACAGTAATCTCATATTTTTCCAGCGTATTGATTACTTCTTGAGTCGGATGCCCATACCTATTATTTTTGCCTGCAGATATGAGAGCATATTTTGGACGCAACTGTTGAATAAATTCATCATCTGTTGAAGTATTACTCCCATGATGAGCCACTTTTAGTATGTCTACTTTTAAGTCTGGGTAGTCCAGTAAAAGGATTCGCTCTTCTTCTACTCCAATATCCCCCGTAAAAAGCCAGCTTTCGCCCCCAAGCTCACCATAGACCACTAATGAATTTGCATTGGATGAATTTTGATCTTTCTTCGGACCCAAAATCTTAAACGACTCTCCACCGATCTCTACCGACGTATTTTCCTTTAACCGTAATAGTTCTACACCTGATTTGTTCAACGAAGCTATATCCTGTATCGCAAATTCGTAAAATTGGCTTACAACTACGGCATCAACTTTAAATTCTTCCATAATAAACGATAAACTCCCATTATGGTCTGTATCTTCGTGTGATATAAATATTGCATCTATCTTATTTATTCCACGCGACAATAAATATGGCTTGATAACTTGTTTGTATACTTTTTCAGTTGGTTCTCCAGAATCGAAGGAAAAACTGGCACCAGCATCAATTAGTACCACTCCTTTTCGATAAGGTAGTTCCAAAACAAAAGCATCTCCTTGACCAATATCCAACATAGTGACATACCCAATATCCGATACGTAAGGTTTTATCGCTCCACTTAACAAAACAACAACGAGTAAAATACCATAGCCAAATGCTTTAATTAAATTTTTGTAGTGAAGATTTTTCATTAAAAGAAAGAAGAAGACATAATAGATAGCAGTAATACTCAATGGTAAAGTACCTGTAGTTAATGATGCTGAAAAAGAACTGTCAATATATGTCACGAATGCAAGCATATATTCCTGCAAAAAGTTAACTAATGAGCTTATAATAGAAGCAATTGGCTTAACCGGAGACAAAATGAACAGGATGAAAAGTGAAGGTATTAAGAAGAATGAAAAGTAAGGAACAATAATCATATTTAAAAGAATTGAAAATGGTTGAAATGTAGAAAAATAAGCTAAATATATGGGTAGGATCATCAGTTGAGAGATAAAACTGAGCTTAAGCATCTGAAAAAATGAAGAACCATTTTGCAGGAGCCACTTATGTGAAAGCAGTATACCGAATGTTACAAGGAACGAAAACTGAAATCCAATTTGATAAATAATATATTTATCAACTATAAGAAGTAGAAGAAAAATGAAACTTAATACATCTGAAACACTCCATTTAATATGCAGTTTATTTAATGCAATAAAAACAAACCCCATAGCACTTGCGCGAATAACCGAGGGTTCTCCACCAGCCAACACCGCATAAAGTGGCAAAAATAAAAGAATACTCCATTGTGCATTTTCTTTTGTTAAGCCAAATAGACGGACCAAAGTAAAATATAACAAGGCCAATACAAGTCCAACATGTAAGCCAGAAATTGCTAACAGATGAGATAGACTCCATCTTTGAAATAACTCTATTGTGTCCTTAGGAAGTAAAGAATCATCTCCAAATACAATTGCACTTAACCATGCGGAAGTGTTTTCCGGAAGTTTTTTTACAACATAGGTGATTAAGTTGTCTCGAAGCTTGTAAACGCGATGCATATATCCAGAACCGGAACATTTCATATCAAAGATTTGATTAACAACAAGTTGGTAATGAATTCCTTTTGTAGTCAGGTATTGCCGGTAATTAAACTGTCCTGGATTAGTGGATTGATCTGGTACTTCAATAACACCTTTGACTTCACATGTAGCACCATACTTGAGCGTATGAAGCAGACCTGTTGCGGAAGCTGTATCATGCTCACCGTTAAAATAAACTACTTGTACCGTATTATCATGTGATTTGTCCTTAAGCAAAAATTGAAGGCTTTCTCTATTTTCCACGATAGGACTAGTAATTCTTCCAATCATTTGATGGTCTTTTTTTTCAAGAAGATGTGGCGAGGCGTTTTCGAGTTGTGTTGGAGAAGGGATATACCAAGTGAAAAAAAGAGATACGATTAGGGATAGTAGGATAGGAAACATCCCTAATCGTTGTTTATGGTAAAGATAAAATAACCATATTAAAAAGAGCCCTAAAAACCAGTAATTCATTAGACTTTTTGTCAAGAAACTGAGAGTAACAGAAACGGGAATGATATACCAGTAACCTTTCAATGGTTGATCTCCCTATTCCGTTGTATACTGAAATAGCTTTTCAGCTTCATTTTTAATTTGTGTTATTTCTTCCTTGTCTAGACTTGATAATTCAAGCTTTTCAAGTAAACCATCGACAAATGTTTGTTTTTGACGATATTTTGTATCAACAGCCAGATAATCAAGTTCTACTTTTACCGTTCTTACTCCTGATTCTTTAAATAATTGTTCTGCGTATGGGTGATTACGGTAATCTTCTGCGTAATAGACCGTTTTTATTCCTGCTTGGATAAGTTGCTTGCAGCATTGCAGACATGGAAAATGCGTTACATATACATCTGCATTTTCTGTTGGAACCCCAAATTTGGCACACTGTAAAAGAGCGTTAGCTTCAGCATGCACTGTTCTTACACAATGACCATCTATTACGAAGCAGCCTTCATCCATACAGTGGACACTACCGGAAACACTTCCATTGTACCCTCCTGCTATAATTCTTTTATCCCGAACAATGGTTGCACCTACCATTAATCGTGTACATGTACTCCTCAATGCCAGTAAGTGGCTCTGTGCCATAAAATATTGGTCCCATGAAATTCTTTCCATACTATTTACTCTCCCTATATAAACAATTTACTCTCTAAAATTTATTGCCAAATTGAGTTAAAATGAAGCTTTCTTAGATGGAAACTAAATTTATTTTATTAATCCCCATACAATTTTACCTTTATTGTATTATTTACGTCAATCAGCTTACGGTACTTGAATATCATCGATGAAATTATTGAGCGTTTTTTCACCAATACCTGGAACTTGAAGAAGGTCCTCCGCTTTACTGAAAAAACCATGTTCCTCGCGAAATTGAATAATTGCTTGCGCTTTTGCAGGACCTATTCCATTTAATGTTTCGATTTCTTCTTGTGGGGCATAATTAATGTTCACCTTTCCCGTTTGCGTACTACTAACTACGCCCTGTGTTTGACTTTCTCCTCCTTTAACAGGAACATTTATGATCATTTCATCCTGGACTTTCTGTGCTAAATTGACTTGTGATTGATCAGCCTCTGTCGTGAACCCACCCGCTCGTTTGATTGCTTCATTTACTCTTGATTCAGCAGGCATTTCAAAAACTCCCGGCTTCGTAACAGCTCCTTTGATATCAACTATAATTTTTGTATTTTCTTTGGAGGTATTTTCTTGCTCGAGTTGTTCTGTTGTAGAAATATTTAGCGGGGGAACTTCTTGCTGGGCTTGCGGTTCTTCGTCTCGGGTTATTATTAAAAAAATAACCACTACCGATACAATAATCAGAATAAAGCCAGCACTTCTAATCGTCATTTTCAATGAGGTTTCACTTCCTTATTTAATAATAGGGGGATGATTAAAGGGTCTAGTTTACCCTGAAGCTAATACAGATATTGAAAATAGCTTAATGATGGGGTCTTCCCTAATTCATATTCGACATAATCACTTAAAATCCTTCATTAAAAAAAGAATAGGATATTTCATCCTACTCTTTTCTGGGCCACAAAGAATACCCTCTCGGTCTCATCATTTATTTCTGTCTCTATTGAAAAATCTCCATATATTTTTATATTTTGAAAACCGGCTGCTAACAATAGCCGTTCATAAAAAGATATTGGATATGTTCGTTGAAAATGTTCTTCATCAAACCGAACGTATCTGTCCCCTTCTCTGTGGAAAAATGTTAAATCGTGATACATTTCTCCAGGATGTTCTCCGCCCGTACAGAACCAAATATAAGAGGTATCCTCTGTTACTTCTGCAAATGTATGATCGATAAAATTATTTTCTACCTGTTGCATTGAATGTACGTCAAATATAAATACGCCACCCGGTTTTAATGAGTCTGCGATTCTTTTAACAACATTTTTTAAATCACTCTCGGCAGTAAGATAATTCATAACATCACAGTAGCATACCGCTGCATCCATTTCTTTAAAACCTTCCAGTTCTCTGAGGTCCTGTTGAATCCAATCAATGTTTGTACTCTCTTTCGTTGACTTTCTTTCTGCATATGCAAGCATATCAGTCGAATAATCCACACCAGTGACCTCGAAACCTGCTTTAGCAAGACGTACACTGATTTCGCCTGTACCGCACCCTAGATCAATTACCTTTTTAACTGGTTTATCACATTGTTTAAATAACTTCAAACTCATTTCAATCCACTGATCATAAGGGGCATCTGCCATTAGCGTATCATAAACATCGGCCATTTTCTCATATGCCATGCTATTTTTCCTGCCCAACATGCAACGTAACTTGTGCAGCATCTCCCCATAAGCGCTCTAAATTATAATAGCTTCTTTCTTCTTTATGGAAAATATGACAGACAATTCCGCCTAGATCAACGAGCACCCAACGAGCTTGTTCCATGCCCTCTATACGTTTAATAGACATTCCTTCTTCTTCCACTGCATCTTTTATTCCTCTAGCGATTGCCTGAACTTGACGTTCGTTACTACCATGGCAAATTAAAAAATAATCAGCTACCAAAGAAACTTCATTCATATCCAAAGCAACAATCTCTTCTGCTCTTTTATCATCACAAGCTGTTGCTACTATCTGTAATAAATCTTTGTCCTCCATTAACGATTACCTCCGTTTACAAATCTTGTAAGATCATTATATGCATGAAATGTGTCTGGGTAGATGGTTGCTTTCTTTTTCATCAAAAATTCAATTGTGTTTCGAAGCGCCATCCAACAGGCATAATTAAGATCAGATAGAGCCACTTCTCTAACCTCTTCAACCCCAGGAAAGTTTCTTCCAGGTTCTATATAGTCAGCAATAAAAATAATCTTTTCTATATCCTTCATATTCGCCCTTCCAGTTGTATGGTAGCGAATTGCTCCCTTTATATCAGCATCATGGATGCCAAATTCTCTCTCTATTAACAATGCTGCTACAGGACCATGCCATAATTCATGATGAAACATCAATAAATTATCGGGCAACTCATTATTTTTTATCAAATCTCTCATTTCTTCGAGTGGGCGGTATTTTGCATAGTCATGAAAGATAGCAGCTAATTCCACTTTTTCTTTTGAAACTCCATATCTTTCTGCTAAGTTTACAGCCGTCTCAGTTACTCGCAATGTATGTTCAAACCTTGCTCTTGTTAAATGAGGTTTGACATACTCAACCGCTTGTTCCATTTGCATATAATCGTTTCTCCTTAATATAATTCATCACGCCTTCAGGGGTAAAATATGAAAATGGCTGATTATCTTTAATCCGATTACGAATGAAGGTAGAAGAAATATCGAATTGAGGAACTTCTACCTCTATTACTGGATATGTTGAACTTAAAGAAAAACCTGGCCTTTTCACACCAACAAATTGCACAAGTTTAATTAGTTGATCAATTCTATGCCATTTCGGCAAATACTCAACCATATCAGCTCCTATAATAAAATAAAACATGTAGCTTGAGTGTTCTTTATTTAGTGCTTTTATTGTATCAAAGGTATATGATTTCCCGAAACGATCTAATTCTACCGTGTTAACTTTAAAGTAAGAGTTCCCCTGTATAGCCAGCTGCACCATATTTACCCTATCTTCGACCTTTGTTTTTGTCGTATTCTTATGTGGAGGGATGTGTGAAGGGATAAACCATACCTCATCCAGGTTTAATGATTGATGAACCTCTTGAGCAATGATCATATGCCCTAGATGAGGGGGGTCAAACGTTCCTCCCAGAATACCTACGCGTTTCATTATAACACCCTCTTATGGTAATTGAATCGATTTATTTTCTTTAGATTCCTTATAAAGGATAATATTATTACCGATAATCTGTACTATTTCTGCCTGGGTACCTCCAGCCAACTCTTCAGCAATTGTATCTTTATCTTCCATACAATTTTGCAAAATACTAACTTTAATTAACTCCCTTTTTTCCAAGGCTTCATTTATCTGAATAATCATATTTTCATTCACGCCTGTTTTACCAACTTGAAAAATCGGCTTTAAATGATGAGCTTCTGCTCTCAAAAAACGTTTTTGTTTACCTGTTAACATATTATCTTCCTTCCAAAATTAATTTAAGTTCTTCCTCCATATTGTCTAAAGGAACCCTTTCGCCAGTCCACTTTTCAAATGCATATTGAGCTTGGTATAAAAGCATTGTGTGTCCAAAATGAATCGGCGCACCCTCAGCCTCTGCTTGTGACAGAAAGTTTGTTTTTAACGGCTGATAGATAATATCACTGAATATTCCTTTCTCTTTAACATGAGCCACTTGAATAATGGAATCTTTACTATTTGGTCTCATCCCAACAGAGGTTGTTTGGATTACAATATCATAATCTTTAAGCGCTTTTTCAGCCTCCTGAATAGATAAAACCGTGCAATCACCCCATTCGCCCTGTAGATCCAAAATGGCAGCAGCACTTGTTTGTGTGCGATTTGCTATATCTACTCTGGAGAATCCTCTCTCCCTCAAAGCAAAGTAGATACCTCTTGCCGCACCACCAGCTCCAAGAAGAAGAATTTGACAATTTTCAACCGAGAGTGCAGTAGGATAGGCTGCTTCCAATGAGCGTACATAGCCAACGCCGTCCGTGTTATACCCAACCCATCTACCGTGTTTATTAACAACCGTATTTACAGCACCCATTTTATCTGCAATAGGATCAATCTCATCAAGATACGGGATAATCTCTTGTTTGTATGGAACGGTCACATTGAAACCATCGTATTTCTTATTTTTCAGTAATTTAACATTCTCTTCAAAAGACCTTAACTGGTCAAATTCATAAAGTTCATAACTTCCCCTTAAACCTGCTTTATTCAAAAATGTATTATGGATCCATGGTGATAATGAATGCTTAATTGGATATCCGATTAACGCTAGATGGTATTCCATACTCGCTCCCCCTAAAGTAGTGATTTCCTTATTGAAACAGCGACCTCTTCCCGGCTATGGGCAGTAATTGTAATGTCTTCTCCTTCAACACTTACCCAACCTAAACCTGGAAAAACAATATCTGTTTTCTCTCCGGTTAACCTAAAACTATTTTCTTTAAGCTCTAGCGATTTGTTTACTGGTTTTTCACTTGGAGGAGACAAAAGCTCGCCAATATGATTGGCATAAAGCTCATCTGCATTTTCCAGTTTCGTCCGATGTATCGGCAATTCATTTGCAAAATAGCAAACAAAGGAAGTTTTTTGGCCTTTTATGAAATCCAATCTGGCAAGGCCTCCGAAGTATAGTGTCTGTTCGCTATTTAACTGATAAACCCTAGGCTTTATTTCTTTTTTTGGTGTAATAACCTTCAAATCTTTGTCCGAGATATAATGAGCTATTTGCTGTTTATTAACAATTCCAGGAGTATCAATTAATGAAGACTGTTCATCCAAAGGAATCTCTATAAAACCCAGTGTGGTACCAGGAAAATAAGATGTAGTTATAACATTAGCATAACCTGTAGTTTGCTTAATCAATTTGTTTATAAACGTTGATTTGCCTACGTTTGTAGTTCCTACAATATAAACATCCTTATTATTACGGTATTTTTCTATTTCAGTAGCCAGTTCTTCGAGACCATACCCCTTCATTGAAGAGATAAGAAAGACATCTTTTACTTTAATTCCTGCTTCCTTTGCAGAGGTTCTTAACCATTGAATTAACTTTCGCTCATTCGTGGATTTTGGTAAAAGGTCAATCTTATTACCTACCAAAATAATCGGATTATCACCAACAATTCTTGGAAGTCCTTGCAATAAACTTCCATTCACATCAAATATATCGATAATATGCACGACTAGTCCATCTGCATTTCTTATTGAACTGACCATTCTTAAGAAGTCATCATCCGAGACGGATACATCTTGTATTTCATTATAGTGCTTTAAACGAAAGCACCTTTTACACAAAACGTTTTCATTTTTGAGGGAAGCCTTTGGAGTATAACCGGGCATCCCTGGGTCGGCAGTCTGAATTTCAGCTCCGCAGCCTTGACAATAAAGTGTTTCCATTCCTATTCCTCCCAAGTAATTTGCCCTTTCTTCCGCATATAATTTAATATACGTCTTTCTATCTTTCGGTTTATCTTTGTTATTTTCCCATCTGTCTGGACGATCGGCACGACCAAAATGGTATAGAACCCTGCAGAGTTTCCTCCAAGAACATCTGTTAGAAGCTGGTCACCGACCACAACAATCTCGTTCTTTTTTAACCCCATTTGCTTGGCAACTGTTTTAAAAGCACGGCTCAATGGTTTACGTGCACTAAAAACAAAGGGGGTTCCTAAAGGTTCAGAAAAAAGCTCCACTCGTTCCTTCTTATTATTTGAAATAATCGTTACATTAATTCCATTGTCCTTCATCAATTTAAACCACTGAATAACTTCAGGCGTGGCATCCCTGACATTCCATGCTACGAGCGTATTATCTAAATCTGTAATAATACCTTTTATTCCTCGTTGCTTTAATTTTTCTGGTTGTATATCGAATATACTTTTCACATGTTCATTTGGTAAGAAACTTTTTAACAACAGTCACACCTCATAATTCCTAATTAGTAACATACTATCCTCTTTTTTCTTCCGTAAGATAATATTATAACTTAATCCTATAATAACTTACTATTCTTTTGAAGTGAAACCATAATCTTCGTTCTCACAAAAGAAAATCACCTAAAATTGCTAGCAAAATATTCCCAGAATCGTTCGACAAATAACATCAAAATTTGCGCTGTGGATAACTTTATTAACAATTTTCGCATTGAACTAACAGCGTATTACCATTACACAAGCTAATTTACACACAGGTTATCTACAGGGTAATGTAGATAACCTGTGTCTTGTTATGGTATGTGGATCATGGTAAGTTAGTAATAGTTTAAATTTAAGTAAATTTTTTAGGAGGGGCTGTATTTATGGAGCAATTATCAGATGAATTATTGCTAGAATCTTACTATACAGCATATGAATTAGATCTAAGCGCTGATTTTCTTTCATTAATTGAAGAAGAAATTCAGAGAAGGCATCTTTCTCATAAATTAAAAACAAAAGATTACCGATAAAAATTGCTGGCTATTATAAATATGAAGAAACAGGAAACCCCTATTATTTTTACTGAATAATAGGGGTTATTTATTTTTCTTGGTATTATATTGTGTTAAACTATTGTTTGAATAAATTGCTTCATCTCCATGTTTCAGCCATTCATTTTAATGCAATTACATAAGATTGGGCACCATCATTTCGTGTTTTAACACCCGTAATATTACAACTTCTAGTATCTTTGTATAACAGCTGGCTATTTAAGCAACATAATGTGCAATAATTAGACAGCCTTATTTTTATAGAGGAGGATAAATTTTAATGATATTTGCAGTGTTAATACCACTCATTATTGCATGTTTTATTCCATTATTAAGTAAATTAAAAGATAAGATACATACTGGCATTTTTGTCTTTTTCGTGCCATTTCTTATATTTTTGTATTTTGTCCAATTTTTAGGGGAAGATTTCCAGCCAATTCGACATACATATAATTGGATCCCATCCTTGGGAATTAACTTTGATTTTTATTTGGATGGTTTAAGTTTACTATTTGCTTTATTAATTAGTGGGATTGGAGCACTTGTTGTTCTCTATTCTATCTTCTATCTTAGTAAACAGGAAAGACTTGGTAGCTTTTATGTCTACTTGCTCATGTTTATGACAGCGATGCTTGGCGTAGTGTTATCAGACAATATCTTTGTTTTGTATACATTTTGGGAATTGACCTCCATTTCTTCATTCTTACTTATTGGCTATTGGCATTTCAAAGAACGATCAAGGTATGGAGCTCTTAAAAGTATGCTAATCACTATATTTGGTGGTTTAAGCATGTTTGGTGGATTTATATTGCTTTGGGTAGTTACCGGAACTACAAGTATCCAAGAGATGATCAATCAAGTAGATATCATTCTAAACAGTTCTTATTTACCTTTAATTTTAGCTTTTGTTCTATTAGGCGCCTTCACAAAGTCTGCACAGTTTCCGTTTCATATCTGGTTACCTGATGCAATGGAAGCACCAACCCCTGTTAGTGCTTATTTACATTCCGCAACAATGGTAAAAGCTGGATTATTTCTTATTGCACGTTTTTCGCCCATCTTTTCTGGGAGTGAGTGGTTCTTTATTGTTGTAAGCCTGGTAGGTATTATTACTCTGTGCTGGGGCTCTTATATGGCCGTACGACAAACGGATCTTAAAGCAATCTTAGCATTTTCAACGATCAGTCAACTGGGAATGATTATGGCGATGCTTGGTTTTGGAACCACTGCTGCGGTGTTTGCAGCAATATTCCATATTCTGAATCATGCTACCTTCAAAGGCAGTTTATTCATGGTTGCTGGCATTATTGACCATGAAACAGGGACTCGTGATATTAGAAAACTTGGCGGTTTGATTACATTCCTTCCAATAACAGCTACACTTGCGTTATTTGGAACCTTCTCTATGGCGGGGGTACCACTGCCATTTCTAAATGGATTTTACAGTAAAGAATTGTTTTTTGATGCAACACTTCATTTAGAAAACACGACCTTTTTAGCTGAAGTAATCCCTTATTTAGCGGTATTTGGAAGTATCTTCACGTTTGTATATTCCATGTACTTTTTCTTTGGTGTTTTCACTGGTCCAAAGCAGTTGGATAAACTTCCTAAAAAACCACATGAAGCTCCAATTGGAATGTTACTCTCTCCAATTGTACTTGTGGCAGGAGTCATTCTAATCGGCTTATTTCCAAATATAGTCAATGCTCCGTTCCTTTTACATGCAGCACAGGCAGTCAATCCTGATGTAGAATTCCATAAAGTTTACTTTTGGCATGGAATTGACAGTCCGGCACTTCATATGTCACTAATTGTTGTAGCCATTGGAATTATCCTTTTTGTAACAAGGAAAAAATGGAGCAAGGTATATACCATCTTACCTGGTAAATTAAGTCTAAATAAGGTTTATGACCAAATTGTTGAAAAACTGGATGTGATCTCAGGAGCGATTACTCGATCTTATATGACTGGCTCCCTGAAGAACTATATGTCAATTATTCTGGCAACAACCTTAATTGTTTCCTTTGTATTTATGTTTATTACAAATGGATTTACTTTGGAATATGACTACCTGGCAGATGTAACTATATTAGAGGTATCTGTAGTTATCATTATGATTATTGCAGCTGTAGCTACTATTTTTACCAATCATAATATAGCAGCAATTCTGGTGCTAGGCGTAGTAGGGTATGGTGTGGCAATTTTATTTGTTGTATACAGAGCACCTGACATCGCTTTAACTCAGTTTGTAATTGAAACAGTGACAGTAGCTTTATTTTTGTTATGTTTTTATCATTTGCCCAAAATGCGTAAAACTACTGATAGTGCAGGAACGAAAATGACAAACATGCTTATTTCGGTTGGTTTTGGAGCTCTTATGACGATGGTCGCTATTTCAGCTCATAGCAGTAACTGGTTTGAGTCCATCTCTGACTATTTTGTTGAAACTTCTTATAAACTTGGTGGCGGACATAATATTGTTAACGTCATTTTAGTTGATATGCGGGGACTGGACACATTATTTGAGATAGCTGTTCTGGGGATTGCAGCATTAGCCATCATTGGCCTCATCAAACTCAAAAAAGATAAGGGGGCTCAATAATGGAGATTATTACATCCATTTTAGCAGGGATACTTTTCGCAACAGCCATATATAATTTGCTGCAAAAACAGCTTTTACGAATCGTAATCGGGACAGCTTTACTGTCTCATGGCGCCCATATTTTTATTTTAACAATGGGGAAACTTAAAACAGGCCAGCCACCTATTCTTACGGAGGGCGTAACTGACTATACAGACCCCCTTCCCCAAGCTTTAATTCTAACCTCCATTGTAATTAGCTTTGGAGTAACGAGTCTTTTACTGGTATTGGCATACCGAACTACGAAAGAAAACAATACAGATAATATGGAACAATTAAGGGGTAAATCAAATGAGTAATTTAGCAGTTTTACCAATCATCCTTCCATTGGTATCAGCAATTACACTTATTTTTTTCAATTCAAAGGTGAATATATCAAGAAAGTTAACACAGTTATTTTCTGTGATAAGTCTTTTGGTTTCTTGCTATATCGTTTGGAAGGTATTTACTGATGGAACAATTATCTTGGAAACAGGTGCATGGGTTGCTCCATATGGGATTATTCTCGTCATGGATTCCCTTGCATCCCTGCTTATATTAACTACAAACCTTGTAGCAACCGTTTGTGCTTTTTATGCACCACATGCAGGACTGGAAAAAAAGGAAAGCTATTATTTCTATCCTTTTTTCTTTTTCTTAATCACAGGTGTCTCAGGTGCTTTTATAACTGGAGATTTATTTAACCTATTTGTATTTTTCGAAGTACTTCTCATGGCTTCCTATGGTTTAATTGTTTTAGGTGGCGGAAAGGTGCAGTTAAGAGAGTCTTTAAAATACTTATTAATAAACCTTTTCTCTTCTATGCTATTCGTTACAGCTATAGCCTTCCTGTATGCTGTTGTTGGTACTGTAAATATGGCTCAGATTGGTCAGCGCGTACAAGAAGTAGAGCAACAAGGAATATTAACCACCATTGGAATATTACTCTTTTTCGTATTTGCTACGAAAGCGGCCCTATTTCCGCTGTATTACTGGCTTCCTAAATCTTATATTGTGCCTAATCCTGTCATATCAGCTTTATTCGGAGCGTTATTGACGAAGGTTGGAATTTACTCCATTCTTCGTGTGTTCTCCCTAATCTTTGTCTATAAGCTAGAATTAACCCATGAATTATTTATATGGGTTGCAGGACTTTCCATGGTGTTTGGAATTATCGGCGCACTATCGACCAATAACATAAAGTTAATTATTGCGTATAACATCATTCCAGCTATTGGTTTCATTCTTTTGGGAATCGGTACATTTACTATAGATGGTATAAGTGGCTCTATCTATTATTTAATCCATGACATGATTATCAAGTCTGTACTCTTCTTACTAGTGGGTGCAATTGTTTATGTAGCAGGTACATCTGATTTAAGAAAAATGGGCGGTTTAATTCATTACTACCCTGTACTTGGTTGGTTATTGTTTATTTCCGCATTTGTTCTGGCTGGTATTCCACCCTTCAGTGGTTTTATCGGAAAGCTACTATTGCTTAAAGGAGCATTTGCAACTGGCCATATTGCCATTGTAATTATTGGTTTACTTACCAGCCTATTGATCCTATATTCAATCATGAAGATTTTCATTTATGGTTTCTGGGGCGATAAAGAAATGTTGGGGAAACTGGAAAAGAAATCAACAAAAGGACTGGTTGCTCCCATTGCCTTTCTATTAACCTTTTCAATTCTATTGGGAGTAGGTGCTGAATTTGTTTATCCACATATAGATTCGATTGCAGCCTATATATTAGATCCGCAAATATATATCGATTCTGTTTTAAAGGAGTAATGTTAAATGACATTTCAAATAGTTATTAATCTTATTATTGCTTTTATGTGGATGTTTCTAAGTGAAGCCTATTCAGCCACTAATTTTTTTGCAGGATACTTATTAGGTGTTCTACTATTGTTACTATTAAATAGGTTTGTGCCTGATACTTTTTATCTGCGACGATTTATTAAGATTATCAGTTTAATCTTATTATTTATTAAAGAACTGATTTCTTCAAATATTGATATTGTTAAAGTTGTCTATACTCCAAAGCCGAATGTAGAACCAGGTATTTTCGCATTGCCAATAGACTTAAAGAGTAACTGGGAAATCACATTACTTGCCAATTTAATTACATTAACACCAGGTACCCTTTCAGTTGCTATTTCCAATGATAATACTCAATTATTTATACATGCAATGGATATTGATGATACGGAAGAGTCTATAAACTCAATTAAAGACACGTTTGAGAAAGCAATTATGGAGGTGACAAGATGAATGATTTCCTACAGTTAACAGAGCAAATCCTTCAAGTCTCCTTGGTTATTTGCTTTATTGGAATAGCTGCTTCACTAATCTTATTGCTTTACCAGGTAATGATAGGCCCTACTCAGCCTGATAGAGCGGTAGCATTAGATACAATGGGTATTAATATAATGGCTTTAGCAGGACTATTATCCATCTCTATCGTTACCTCCAAACTAAATGATGTAGTCCTTTTAATAGGGATCCTATCATTTTTGGGAACTTTAGCTATTGCCAAATATCTGGAAAAGGGTGTTATCATTGATAGAAATTTGGAGTAATATAATTATCAATATACTTGTTATCCTATTTATCCTTGTTGGAACATTTTTTATTTTGTCAGCTTCTATAGGGATAGTGAGATTTCCAGATGTGTATACAAGACTTCATGCTGCGACAAAAGCCTCGACATTGGGGATTGCATGTATTCTAATCGGTGGCTTTTTATTCTTGTACGGATCGCACGGAATTGTCAGTGGTAAGTTATTATTGGCTGTTGTATTTATTTTGTTAACAGCTCCGGTATCTGCTCATATGATCGCCCGGGCTGCTCACCAAAAAGGTGTAAAACCTTACCTAAAAAGCCGTACAGATGAGTATGAAGATGCAATACAAAATTATAATAAGAAGAAGCAACCTTTAAAGTGACTGTAAACCACAGTCACTTTTTTTCTTAGGAATTTTAAATTATAGAATCTAATATATATTTTAGTTTTAGACAATGATTCTCAATATAGATAAACTACGACGTAACTTGTTGAGAATGGAGTAATTCATTTTACACAGGAAGCACCCATTGATTTGCGTTTCAGGCGGACGCTTTCCGCCGGCATGGCCTCAGCCGCTTCCTCCGCTACGCTCCGTCCAGGGTCTTCGCCTCATGCTATTCCGGCAGGAGTCGCGGGCCAACAGGACGTTGGTCATGCAATCGTTGCCACAGGACGTGGCGTTCTTAGATTGCCGCCCTCCACTCCTAATCAATTCGTACACAACACATTCTGGGTGTATGCGAACGCAGTTTTTCTTCGTAGATATAATAATAATTAGTAGCGAAGGGGAAATATGGAGACTCCTGCGGGAGGAGAGGCCTCAATGAGACCCCCGAACGCGTAGCGTGAGGAGGCTCATCAGCCGCCCGCGGAAAGCGGAATATTTCCCCGTAGCGGTGATTTACGCAGTCTCTATATTCTTAGTTAGGTCGCAGTTTCCTCCTACATTGAATTTACGAGCTGAAATTGGGCCCGACATTTGCAGTAGAACCAAACTATAAAATTTAATTTTTTAATAATTTACTCGTTTAGACATCTTAAACTTCAGCATGTTTTCATCGATTTTTGTATACTTATCCCTTTGTTAAATAAGTTACCAGTTTTAGCGCAATGGTTTTTTGAAATCAAGGGTAAAATCTTCTCCTCCTCCTTAGATTAGAACTACTATTACATATATCCAAAAAAGATTCTTACTTTAAAACCTTTTATTTTTATTGGACAGACACAAAACTTTCACTGTTGACATAGGAATGTTATATAGGCATAAGCCCACCAGTACTTTGTGGGTGGGGTGGCGATCTTTCAGATGGAGAAAGTACCAATGATTAAATGTTGTAGTTTGTTATTTTAAGGAGGTGATTATAGTTTGTCCGGAATTCTAAGTGTTCTCGGGCTTTTAATTAAAGAAGCTTTATTCTTTGTTTCATATGTGAAAAATCATGCTTTTCCGCAACCACTATCCAAAGAAGAAGAAGCAAAGTATATTAAGTTAATGGAGGAAGGTAACGAAGAAGCAAGAAATAAACTCATCGAACATAATTTGCGCTTAGTTGCACATATCGTTAAAAAATTTGAAAATACAGGAGAGGATGTTGAAGACCTCATTTCAATTGGCACTATTGGGCTTATTAAAGGAGTAGAAAGCTTTTCTACTGGTAAAGGAACAAAACTCGCAACATATGCAGCAAGGTGTATAGAAAATGAAATTTTAATGCATTTACGAGCATTAAAGAAGGTTAAAAAGGACGTTTCCCTCCAAGATCCAATCGGCCAGGATAAGGAAGGAAATGAGATTAGTCTTATAGATATTTTAGAGGCGGAAAACGAAAATATATTAGAATATATACAATTAAATATGGAAATAGAAAGAATGCAAGACTACTTCAGCATACTGGATAAACGTGAACGTGAAGTAATTGTATACCGCTACGGATTGAACGATTATGAAGAAATGACGCAACGTGAAATTGCCAAGAAATTAAATATCTCTAGAAGTTACGTTTCACGTATTGAAAAAAGAGCTTTAATGAAAGTCTTTCACGAGTATTATCGCAGAGAAAGAAAACTCAAATAATGTAACACACCTCTTCCAACACTCTCCATCCAAAATTAAATAAAAAAGAGCGCTATCTATAATTAAGTATAGATTAGCGCTCTTGACTAATTTTATCTTGAATTCCTTTACCTTTTCCAATAAACCATATTCCAGCTGATACTGAAATCAAGGAAAGCAAAAATAAAATTCCACCATGAGAGGATGGTTGTAAATATGTTTTTATAAGACCACCCATATATAAATAACTGCTTAAGATTAACAATGCGGAAACAAAACGTTGATAGTCTATAAGTTGATTCTCTAATTCTTTCTTCTTATCTTTCATTTTACCTCCCCTTTCCTTCCATAAAAATAGTAACATAATTTACGGTAGAGTGAAGTAGGTAATTTATGGTGTTATTATAGAGTTTTTAACATTGACAAAATTAAATTGGCTGCATTTTCTGCTGCCTTCTGTAAAAATGTATCAAATGAAATAGAGGACTCCTTACCAGCAATATCTGATAAAGCCCTTATGATTACAAATGGTGTATTATATTGGTGACAAACTTGGGCTATTGCGGCCGCCTCCATTTCTGCAGCAATCATGCTTGGAAATTTTCCTTTCACCCAAGCTACACGTTCAGCATCATCCATGAATGAATCACCTGTAGCAATAATACCTTGCTCATAAGAGATAGGCAAGGTTTGTACAGCTGCTATAGCTTTGGCCGCCAACTCCGCATCTACTGAGAACATTGCTGGCATACCGGGCACTTGTCCGTAGGCATAATTAAATGCTGTTACATCTACATCGTGATGAACTACTTCCGTAGAGATCACAATATCTCCTACTTCCAATTTATTGGAAAAACCTCCTGCTGAGCCAGTATTAATGATATGAGAAGGGTTAAATTTTTCATGCAGTATAGTCGTTGCCATAGCAGCATTTACTTTCCCGATACCAGATTTTAAAATAACCACTTCTTTCTCATCTATTTTTCCTTTAATAAATACACAATTAGCAATCAATACTTCTTCCTTTTCACTCGTCTTACTGACTAGCAAAGCTATTTCTTCGTCCATTGCTCCTATAATGCCTATCATATCATTTCCTCCATTTGAACCGGTTTAATATTTAACCGTTTTTAACTCTTCTAGTTTGGTTGGCTGCCAACCTTTACCTTCAACCCAAGATAAGTAAACACGATATATTTCACTGTTATCTTCGTTCGAGACAGTTGCTTCTACTTTTTGATCTCCTCCGTTGCCTACCCAATGCATAACCAATTTTTGTTCTGGAATATCCGTTACCATTAATACAGCCTCTTTAATTTCAATTCGATCTTGAGAACCATCACTATAGTTGGTGGTATGAGGTTCCTCCTGTTCTGTGCCTATTGGTTTCCAGTCCGCAGTATAAGCTTTTAATACATTTTCATCTGAAGAATCAATTTCTTGCTTTTCTATCTCTCCCTGTTTCTCATCTTCTTTATCCGTATTTTCTTCATCCTCTGAGCTACTTTCCTCTTTCCCATTTTCCGTATCTTCAGTAGATTCTTTTTCATAAAAACTCTCGTTCTCTTCATCAGTAGAATTTTGCTCTTCTTGGGAAGACGGCTTTGTCTGATCCGTAGTTTTCTCTTTATCCCCACCGCCAAATATCCAAATACCAATAAGAAGGATTAGCAATACAGCACCTAAAATAAGTAATACGGATATAGACTTCGTTGTCTTTCGTCGCTTTTCAAACTTATCAACTCTTGAGTCATTATTATTAGCCATTTCTCTTCCCCCTTTAATTATCATTGTAATCGTATCTAATTTGGAATAACAAGCTATATGTATTTTGTAGAAAAACAAAAAAAGCGAGTTATCCTCGCTTTTTTGCTTTCCGTTATACAATTCAAGCGGGACTTCTATTCAACGTTCACAATTTTAACTTGAATTTCTCCCCCCGGGGTAACCACCGCTACCTCCGTTCCGACTTCTTGCCCTAATAAGCTTTTAGCCATCGGAGAATCGTTTGAAATCTTACCTTCAAAAGGATCAGCCTCTGCACTTCCCACAATCATATATGTTTCTTCATCACCATCAGGCAGCTCCTGAAAAGTTACAGATTTCCCTAAAGAAACCACATTCGGATTATCATTATCATTTTCTATTATAACCGCATTACGGATCATTTTCTCTACTTGAGCTATACGTGATTCAACGAATGCTTGCTCATCTTTTGCTGCATCATATTCGGAGTTCTCAGAAAGATCACCAAAGTCACGTGCCACTTTAATTCTTTCAACTACTTCCTGTCTTCTATCTGTCTTTAAGTAATGTAATTCCTCTTCTAATTTCTGTTTACCTTCCTGTGTCATATAATAACTTTTTTCGATTGCCATGAAATACACTCCTTTTTCTATCTTCCTAACAGTTAAATAATATACTATATGAGCCATCTAAGCATTTTAGCCCAATTAATAAAAAGATGCTAAAACTTACTATGGCAGACTTTATTTAATTTTTCAATAGTTTGCTTCTGAAATTATTTTTCCTTGTTTTTCGACAAAATGTTTTCTATTTTAGTTGCCATAATATCAATAGCTACTAAATTCTGTCCCCCTTCAGGGATAATTATGTCAGCATAACGCTTTGTTGGTTCAATAAATTGTAAATGGGATGGCCGAACATTATTTATATACTGATCAATCACAGAATCCAATGTTCTCCCTCTTTCCTTTATATCACGCAATAAACGTCTAATTATTCGTAGATCAGCATCTGTATCAACAAAGACCTTTATATCCATTAAATCAACAAGCCGTGGGTCTTCTAAAATTAATATACCTTCTAAAATAATTACTTCCTTTGGTTCTACTTTTATTGTTTCGTCTGAACGCGTATGGATCTTATAATCATATACCGGTTTATCAATTGACTTATGATTCATTAATTCATGCAAATGCTCAATCAATAAATCATTATCAAAAGCCAATGGATGATCATAATTGGTGTTCAGTCTTTCTTCAAAAGGAAGGTGGCTTTGATCTTTATAATAATAATCCTGTTCAATAACGAGAATTGTTTTATCGGAAAATCGATTACAGATCGATCTGGTTACCGAAGTTTTACCACTACCGCTCCCACCGGCAACACCGATCACAACTGGTTTTTTATTCATGAAGTCAATTCCCCTTTATATTGGTTTTCAAACTGATGGCTACCCCATCACCTATAGGCACAATGGAAGTTGAAAAATGGGGGTGATTGAGAAGCCATTCATTGTACCCTCTGATTTTTTCTACCATTTTTTCATGCCGCCGATGCGCTTCCTCTGGTTTAGCTACATAACCTCTAAATAATACATTATCTGAGATAATTAATCCATCGTTTACTAAAACCCGTTCGGAAAGATTAAAAAAATCTCTATATTTTCCTTTTGCGGCATCAATAAAAACGAAGTCGAACGAATTATCCTCCAATTCCTTTAGCTTCTCCAAAGCATCGCCTAACAAAACCTTTATACTGTGTTCTTTATTATTTTCTTTTATATTACTAAGAGCTTGTTGATATCTTACTTCATCTTTTTCAATAGTAATAATCTCTGAGTCCGGAAAAGCTTCGGACATTCTTAAGGCAGAATATCCGATCGCTGTACCTATTTCTAAAATTCGCGTTGGTTTTTTCATTTTAACTAGCTGTACGACAAAGTTCATACTAACACGATCCATGATAGGTACGTGGTTTTCCTTAGCTTCAACCTCTAATTTTTCAGCCCACTCCGGCGAGGATGGTAGGATGTCATTTAAATAATTTTTTACGTACTCATTCACAATAATCCCTCAATTCTTTAAAACACTGATTATATCTAGACAAAGAATGATTTGACAAATAGAAATAAAATAGAAAATGTGAAAGTCACTTCACACTTCCTATTTATTCTGTCTAATCAATATACTTTTTCCTATATTCCTTGTGCTCATCCAATGTTTTTGAATAGTATATATTCCCCTCACCATCGTGAAGGAAATACAAGTATTCCGACTCAACTGGGTTGATAACAGCCTTTAACGAGCTTTCAGAAAAATTACCAATAGGACCAACTGGTAAACCGCTTATATGGTATGTGTTATATGGAGATTCTATTTCCAAATCCTCAAAAAGCACTCTGTCTTTATGTTTTCCTAAGGCATATAATACAGTGGGATCAGTTTGAAGCTTCATCCCTTCCTCTAGACGATTAACAAAAACACTGGCAATTTCTTTCCGTTGCTCTTTTGTACTTGCTTCTTTTTCAACTAACGAAGCAAAAGTTAGTGCTTCATGAACAGTATAATCTGAAGCTGCTATTTCATCCAAGTACTTATTTAAAACAGACTCAGTCTTTTTCAACATATTTTCGATCACCACTTCTACTTTAGGATCTTTTTCATAGAAGTCGTATGTTGCTGCGAAGAGATACCCTTCGAGAGGTGTACGAATTTCTGGATTTAGTATGTCTTTTTTAAGAACAGCTGGATATTTGTTCATTAGTTCTTCAATATAGTCACGGTTATTTACTTTTTCCATAAACTCTTTCTTTGTAAAAGGTAGTTTTTCAGAGTAAATTACAGCCATTTCTTCAATTGTTTTACCTTCTGGTATCGTAACTGTGTATAAAGGATCTGCCATAACTTTACCTTTTTTTAGAGATTGAATAATCTCATCTATCGTCATAGCTGGTGAAAAAGTATAATCTCCAGCCTGAAATTCAGCTTTATTTTTAAATTTTATGTAAAAGCGAAATACTCGACTATCTTTTATAACACCTTTATCTTCAAGAATGGAAGCAATTGTGGAAGTCGAAGAGCCAATTGGAATTTCCACTTCAATTTTTTCATCGCTCTCTGGATTGACCGGTTGCAATGCAGATTTTATGAATAGATAACCTGATACTCCCCCAATTATAATTATTAGGAGAAGTGAAATAATTATAATTGCTACAATTTTTCTTACTGTTCTTGCCTCTTCACTTCTTACTGCGAGATTTTCTTTGAAATCACCTTGTTTTTCTTTATCGGACATAAAACGCCCCCCTCTCACCCGCTATATTATACTAAAAATCGATAACATATTCCATTAAAATCCTTATATTGTTTATCAAATGACTCTAAATAACATATTCTATTACAAATACTGACTGACATACAAACGTTATCTCATAGTTGGAGTAAACTGCGACGTATCTTTATTGATGAAATGAAAAGCTCAGTGAAATATTTGAGGAGAAGTGCCCCATTGATTTGCGTTTCAGGCGGACGCTTTCACACCTCCGGGTACAAGCGCGACATCTGTTCGTAACCTCACAGTGTCTTCTTTGCCGCCCGGCATGGCTTCAGCCGCTTCCTCCGCTTCGCTACGTCCAGGGTCTTCAGCTCATGCTATTCCGGCAGGAGTCGCCGCCCTACACTCCAATCAATTTGTATGAGCTTTAATATTTCAAATGCGGAGTGGGCCATTCACTTGTACTTGACGATATAAAGTGACCTTTTTACATCTAATACTAAATTTATTTAACGCTAAAAAGTAACACTTAAGCGGAGGAAAATACGGAGACTTCTGGGGGAGATGAGGCATAGGTGAGACCCCGGAATGCGTTAGCATGAGGAGGCTCATCAGCCGCCCCCGAAAAGCGCAGTGTTTTCCGTAGCGGTGGTGCATTCAGATTCAATATTTCAGTGAACTTGCCAGCAACACAGTTATTTTTATACGCTAAAGACGAAAAGTTACGTCGGAGTTTATCTATTTTGTGACTCATTGGATAATCTCCCCATAAGTTATAGCGTCAAACCACTTTAAAAACAATAGCTGATGTCGGTAATGACATCAGCTATTCTGTATATGCTTATTTATTCTCTTCTTCTTCATCTGCCAATGTGTTTAGCATTTCTTCCACCATGTTCCACTCTTCTTCAGAATCGATAGGGAATAGTGACAGATCATCATCATCTTTTTCTTGCTCTTCATAGCGGAAAGCATATACTTCCACTTCTTCATCTTCTGTTTGTTCTACAGGTACCACCGCAATGTAGGATTGATTCGTTTCATCCACATCAAAAGTAAATAAAACCTCAAATAGATGTTCTTCCCCATTTTCGTCTGGGATAATTATTCTTTCTTTCTCTTCTAATGCCATGTTGACACTCCTTTACTTTTGATCAAGGTAACCTTGTAAAATCATTACTGCTGCCATTTTATCAATCACTTTTTTTCGTTTTTTCCTACTCATATCAGCTTCTAATAAAACACGTTCAGCTGCCATTGTAGTCAATCTCTCATCCCATAATTCAGTTGGAATACCGTGTACCTCTTCCACATGCTTTGCAAAAGCCTGGGATGCTTCTCCTCTTTCACCAATTGTACCATTCATGTTTTTAGGTAAGCCAATAATAGCTTTCCCTACTTCATGTTCATTTATAATGTTTTTTAACTCTTCGTCTGCGGATGTTATATTGTTCTCATCCCACTTTATCGTTGTTACACCTTGGGCTGTCCACCCTAAGGTATCACTTACAGCGACTCCAATTGTTTTGGAACCGACATCTAATCCGATTAATTTCATTTAATTTTCCCTTTGTTTTTCAAGATAGAATTTAACTAATTCCTCAATAACTTCATCTCGTTCCACTTTACGAATCAAATTACGTGCATCCTGATGTCTCGGAATATAGGCAGGATCTCCCGACAATAAATAACCAACGATTTGATTAATTGGATTATAACCTTTTTCTTTTAATGCTTCATGTACAGTGAAAAGAATTTGCTTAATATCCTGATCAAAAGGTTCTTCAGAGAAATTAAATTTCATTGTCTTATCAAACGAACTCATCGCGCCACCTCATTTTTAGGAATTCTAGGCTACCAATCTGATGATGAAACCATTGATCTACCGTATATACTAGTCTTTCATAGTTATACTTGTAATTCAAATTATTTCCTTGTTATTCTAATTTTCATTATATCGTTTTGTGTAGAACTATACAAGTTCGACTACTTCGCATTGTCGTTTATATATTGCTCGGCAGATGCTAGAGCATCCTGAATTTTAGCAGGTTCCTTACCACCTGCTTGTGCCATATCAGGGCGTCCTCCACCACCACCACCGCATACTTGAGCAGCTCTTTTAATTAATTGACCGGCATGGATACCTTTATCCATCAGATCTTTGGAAACTCCAGCGGCAAGCTGAACCTTTTGACCATTTTCAGCAGCTAAAAGTATTACCCCTGTTCCCATTTTTTGCTTTAACTCATCAACCATATTTCTTAGTTGGTTCATATCCTTAACATTAACTTTTTGAGTTAGCAAAGGAATGTCATTAATCGTTTCTACTTTATCGAGTAAGCTAGATGCTTCCACATTTGATAATTTTGCACTTAGAGATTCATTCTCTTTTTGTAAAACCTTCATCTCTTGGAAAACACCTTCTATTTTTTCAGGTAGCTTTTCTTCATCTGTTTTCATGAGTTGAGCTGATGTCTGTAAAATATGAAGACGATGATTCAGATATTCATAAGCTTGTTTGCTTGTTACTGCTTCTATCCTTCTAACCCCGGCTCCAATACCACTTTCTGACATAATTTTGAATAATCCAATATCAGAAGTATTTTTCACATGACAACCACCACATAGTTCTATACTATAATCTCCTATTTGAACTACTCTAACAATATCACCATATTTTTCACCAAATAATGCCATTGCGCCCATCTCTTTTGCTTCATCAATCTTTTTATAATTAATGCTGAGCGGATAAGAAGCCCATATTTTTTCATTAACTATTTGCTCTATCTGCTGAATCTCTTCCTCTGTAACAGAGTTGAAATGAGAAAAATCAAATCGCAGGCGATCTGGAGTTACAAGGGATCCTGCTTGGTTTACATGAGTTCCTAATACATCCTTTAAAGCTTGATGGAGTAAATGGGTCGCTGTATGATTTTTTACTACACCCTCTCGGAATGTACTTTCAACCATAACCTTCACCTGATCACCAATATGAAACTCACCGTTTTTCACACGAATACGGTGGATATGCTGTCCTTTTGGTGATTTTTGTACATCCTCAACATATGCTGAAGCTGTATCAGAATAAATCCAACCCTTATCTGCAACTTGTCCACCACTTTCTGCATAGAATGGTGTCTTATTTAAAAATACAAAGACTTCTTCATCCTTGCCAGCAACCTCTACTGTCTTCTGATCATGGATCATAGTAGCAATTATCGCTTTTTCTTCTAACTGATCATATCCAGTAAACTCACTCTCTACTTCAATTTGGCTTAAAATCCCATCTTGTACCTGCATGGAATCAACTTTTTGTCTTGCATTGCGAGCTCGTTCGCGTTGCTTTCGCATTTCCTCATTGAAACCTTCTTCGTCAATAGTAAAACCTTGTTCGTCTACATATTCTTCAGTTAATTCTTTAGGAAATCCATAGGTATCATATAAGCGGAAAACTTCTGATCCAGGAAAAACTGTGCTCCCTTTTTCTTTTTCCTTTTCCATGATAGAAGATAGAATATCAAGTCCATCCTGCAGCGTTTCGTGAAAACGTTCTTCCTCTACTTTAATTATGTTCTTTATAAAGTCTTTTTTATTTAAAACCTCTGGATAGAAGTCTTTCATGATATTCCCAACCGTTTCTACTAATTCATACATGAATGGCTTCTCAATACCAACTTCTTTAGCAAAGCGTACTGCTCTTCGCAGCAACCTGCGTAATACATAACCTCGACCTTCATTTGATGGAACAGCACCATCACCTATTGCAAAGCTAACAGTACGAATATGATCGGCAATTACCTTAAAAGCAGTGTCAGCAGTTTTATTTTTACCATACGTAGTATTTGCAAATGTTTCAGCCTTTTTTATGATTGGCATAAACAAGTCCGTTTCAAAGTTAGTAGGCGTATCTTGGATGACACATACCATTCTTTCCAATCCCATACCTGTATCAATATTCTTTTTAGGTAGCGGTGTATACGTATCGTCCGGGTTATGGTTAAATTGGGAAAAAACTAAATTCCATATTTCTAGATAACGCTCATTTTCTCCCCCTGGATATAATTCTGGCTCATTCGGATCGTCTCCATATCTTTCGCCCCGATCATAAAAAATTTCCGTATTAGGGCCACTTGGTCCTTCCCCAATATCCCAAAAATTTTCCTCTAAGCGGATAATTCGTTCTTTAGGTAACCCGATAACATTCAGCCATAAATCATACGCTTCATCATCCTCTGGATGTACTGTTACAGATAATAAGTCAGGATTAAACCCAATCCATTTTTCACTTGTAAGAAATTCCCAAGCCCATTCTATAGCTTCCTTCTTAAAATATTCACCGATTGAAAAATTACCAAGCATTTCGAAAAACGTATGATGTCTAGCAGTAAAACCTACATTCTCAATATCGTTTGTTCGTATCGATTTCTGGGCATTTACAATACGAGGATTTTCAGGAATAACCCGACCATCAAAATACTTCTTTAATGTAGCTACACCACTGTTAATCCACAAAAGAGTAGGGTCATCCTTTGGTACAAGTGAAGCACTTGGTTCAACGCGGTGATTTTTTTCTTTAAAAAAGTCCAAAAACATTTGTCTGACTTCTGCTGATGTTAAATGTTTCATTTCAATTCCTCCATTAAATAATTTATGAAATTAAAAAAAATCCCCTCTCTGCATATGCAGGGACGAGATTCTATCGCGGTACCACCCTAATTACAAACAAAAATTTCTGTTTGTCACTTCATCATGTTAACGGTATGAAACCGACGGGAATTAGCCGCACTCCAGTTTAGCTTTCCATGATTCTTGCTTAGGATTTTTTTCAGCCCATTGAAAATCCCTCTCTTTAAACCGATCATCATGTACTTATAACTTTCAACGTGTTTCATATACTAGTTTAGCGATATTATAATTAACTTTAGCTTTATTGTCAATTATAACTCTTAAATGCACGTAAATGTGTGACAACTACTTTAATTATCGTCAATGCTGGTACAGCAACAATCATCCCAACCACCCCAAATAACTGGCCTCCAAGCAGTAATACAAATATGATTACCACAGGATGAATCTGAATGCTTTTACCTACTATAAAAGGTGCCAAAAGATTGCTTTCAATTAACTGAATGATAAATACTCCTATAATCACGTAAATAACAAGTTTCCCCGAGAGAGTGAAGCCGACCATTGCAGCAGGTACAGCACCTATGATAGGCCCAAAATAAGGGATTAGATTAGTTATACCCATAATGATTGACAATAATAGAGCATATTTTAAATTTAGTAATTGAAATAAGATAAAAGAAGCTATACTTACAAATAGACAGACAATTAGCTGACCCCGTATATAATTTCCTAAGTTCTCATCAATCGCCTCAGCCATCTTACCTGTCTGATACCGATATTTCCCTGGGACTAACCGCTTACAATAGGCCTTAATTTTAGTATAATCTTTTAAAAAATAAAAGACTAAAACAGGGATTACCATTAGAAAAATAATGGTATCAATTATCTTGGTAAAACCACCAATTAACTTAGATAATATCTTATCAATGGATTTTTCTGCATGCAGAATTAGTTCATCAATTTTATCATGTACTGTTTCAGGTAGAAACGAGGTATATTCGTATAATTTATAAATTAATTCCTCATACAGCTTGATGAATTGTGGTAATTGCTCATTTAAGTCGCGTAATTGCAAGATAATCATTGGATAAATCCGATAAATCAAGTAGGTTATACTACCAAAGAAAAGGAAGTAAATAAGTAATATTGCTATGCCCCTATGTATGTTGTATTGTTGCAATTTATTAACTACTGGATAGAGCAAATAGGCAATTAAACAAGCAACAATAAAAAGGCGCTAATAGACGCCAAATAAAAGAAAGTACTGTACCATACATAGGAAACAATTTAATAAATAGATAAAAGAACAAAAATAAAAAGATTCCAATTAACAGCCAATATAAATATGCAAGCTCTTTTCTTTCTTTCCACAATGGTAATCTCCCCTTAGCCAAAATTAATTATATTTATAGATAATTAGGCTACCATTGCAGTTTTCTTTCATCCTTTGAAAACAAATCATTTAGCGAACTTAATGAACCATCTACCTCCACTTGATGAATTGCCAGTTCATTATTAATTACTGATAGCTCAATAAAACATGTCCAACAGTAATATTGTTGCATACCAATCTTTCCTAAGTCTCTTCCGTTACAATTTGGGCATCGCATACATATAAAGCTCCTTTTGTTGTACTTTATTATGTTATGCTAACCCGTTTTTTGTATATATATACCTCTCTTCTCACATAAAATCATACGGAGAAATGTCATCTTCTATTAGCGATTCGTCCAACTTATTAGCTTGAGTTTGTATTCTTTCTAATAATTGTTCCTTCAACGTTGTATACCGTTTATTCGTATCCATTGTTTGCACTCCTCTCAGGAATGCGTCTTGTTCCCCACATATTATAAGTGATTGTTTACTTCTGGTAATTGCGGTATAAAGTAAGTTTTTCCTTAACATACGGCGATATGCAGAAACTACTGGCATAATAACTATAGGAAATTCACTTCCTTGAGATTTATGAATTGATATGCAATAAGCATGCATAATATTCACGTAATCTTTACGCTCATAAACTACTTCCTTCTCATCAAATAGGACCACTAGTTGTTCCACATTATCCGTGTTTTCATCTTCTCTGAAAATAGCTACGACTTCCCCAATATCACCGTTAAATACATTGTCTTCTGGCTGGTTTACAAGCTGGATTACCTTGTCTCCTTTTCGGAATATAGTATCAGCAAACTTTACTTCTCTTTTTCTCTTATCTCTTGGATTAATTAATTGTTGGAGTTCTCTATTAATCATAGTAATACCAGCAAGAGAGCGATACATTGGTGCAAGTACTTGAATATCCTTGACATCAATCCCTTTGGAGATAGCTTTGGAAATAATTGTAGTAATAACTTCAATCATTTGATGTTCGTAACAAGGAATATAACTAAAATCTTTATCATTTTCTAGTTGAATTAGTTCATTATTTTTGATTTGGTGTGCAAGCTGAATAATCTTCGACCCTTCTTTTTGTCGATATACATCCGTTAATTGCACATAGGGGAGCACGTCACTCGCTAACAAATCCGTTAACACTTGGCCAGGGCCCACAGATGGTAATTGATCTTCATCACCAACTATTAATACTTGCATGTCTTCAGGAATTGCTTTAAATAAATGATTGGCGAGCCAAATATCAACCATGGAAAACTCATCAATGATCAGAAACCTTCCACTTAATTGCTCGTCTTCTGTCTTATTGAACCCACTTTTTCCATCCCATCCCAGTAACCTGTGTATTGTTACTGCAGGTAGACCAGTTGATTCTGTAAGTCTTTTGGCAGCACGGCCAGTAGGCGCAGTCAGTATAAATGGAAATTCAGACATATCCTTATACTCATGTGTATCAAGAGATAAATTATGGATGGTGGAAAAAGCCTTAATTATTCCTTTAATAACCGTTGTTTTCCCCGTTCCTGGTCCACCTGTAAGTATTAACACTTTTGAATGCACGGCCTGGTTTATAGCTGAAAACTGTTCCTTTCCATAGCTTAAAATTTCTGTTTCCTCTATATCACCGATAATTTTCATCAATTCAGCAAGAGGTGTTTCATGCTCCATAGATTTACTTATGATCCGATTTAACTGGGAAGCAAACCCATCTTCAGCATAATAAAGAGAAGGCAAATAAACACGATCCTGCAGAATAATCACAGATTTAGTTGTATTTAATTCTTTTAACCTTTCTGTAATAATATCGATCGAAAGCGAATGAGCAGATAACAAATCCAAAACTTTCTCCACACAAACAGATATGGGCAAATATACGTGCCCATCCTGTACACTTTTTTGCAATGTGTATATACAACCAGCACCGATACGATTAGGATGAGTAGGCGAGAGCCCTCTCTGGCCTGCTATTTGGTCTGCAGTTTGAAATCCAAACCCCTCTATGTCGAAAACATATTGGTATGGATCTTCTTCAAGAATCGTTATTGCATCCTCTTTATATTCTTGATAGATTTTTTGTGCCATCTTTAAGCCAATATTGTATTTGGCTAAATAGACAACAATATGCTCAAAGCCTTGATTTTCCTGAAGGCTTTGAGCAAGTGAATCTGCAGTATCTTTACTCAATCCTGGAACACCGTTTAACACATTACGATCATTTAAAATCTTCGAAACTGCATTCTCCCCTAAATGCTGAACTATTTTACCAGCCGTCTTCTTCCCGATACCATAGAATAAATCGCTTGATAAATAAGCAATCAACCCCTCAGTTGTATCTGGAATATACGTTTTATAAGAAGTAACCCGGTATTGAAGTCCGAATTTAGGGTGATTTTCAAAGAGTCCATAGAAAAGATAGGCTGTTTGCTCCTGTAGATTTGAGAAATAACCTTTGGCTATTATTTCTTTTTCTTTGAAATCCTCATTCGTATCAATCACTTTAATTTTAGCAATTGAGAAATGTTCCGCTTCGTTATGAAAAATCGTATGCAAAAGTTCACCTTTCACATAACCTTGCTCCACTATCGATTGTTTTTCCGTATCCATTTGCAACAACCCCAATTGCTTATTGTTCGCTTAGAAAACTTTCAACATTTTTTTTTCCGTTCGCAGCAAGCACATGCTCCGGTTGAATGGATAAAGCTTTTTCAAAATGTGCCAATGCTTCGTTGGCTTCTTCCCGGTAGAGAGAAATGACCCCTAAATTATAATAAGCATCACTATGCTCTTTATTTATTTTTAACACGTTATTAAACACTTTTTCTGCATCTCCAATATGATTGCTTTGCGCTAAAGTAAGCCCATATTGAAATAAAATTTCTTCATCTTCAGGTGCAAGCTCTGTAGCACGAAGAAGAAAAGGAATGGCTAACGTATAATGTTCCTCATGACGGAAACTCATGCCTAACATATAATAGACATCTGCTTCTTCCAAGCCAAGGTCAATAGCTTTTTGAAAGTTTTCTTGGGCTTTTGGATAAATGGATTTTTCAAAATACGTATTCCCTAGTCCGTAATAGGCAGTAGCTGCAGATTCATCAAGTACAATAGCTTTTTCAAAAAAACGCTCGGCTCGTGTATAATCCTTCATGTGTACCAACAAATTACCAAAATTGATATAACCTACCGGATCATCCTGGTTTTCTTCAATATAGGATGTCAATAGAGTCGCAGCTTCCTCCAGTTTGTTCTCTTTCATCAATTGAATAGCTTCTTTATTTTTGTCCACAAGTAAAACTCCTTATTAACCTACATAGTCAAGTGCTTTGCCATTTTTAATAATTTCATCTATTGTGCCTCCACCCAGGCAAACTTCTCCATCGTAAAAAACTACAGCTTGTCCTGGTGTAACAGCACGTTCTCGATCTGTAAACACCACTTCCACTTTATTATCAGGAAGTATGTTCACTTTTACTTCACTATCTTTTTGGCGATAACGAAATTTAGCAGTACATGTAAAAGTATCTTGCACTTTATCCGGTGTTATCCAATTTACATCTGTGGCAATTAATGCATCAGAATATAGTTTTTCATTGGAATACCCCTGTTCCACATATAGAATATTGTCTTTAAGGTTTTTACCAACAACAAACCAGGGATCGCCAGCTCCACCTATTCCAAGTCCTTGCCGTTGTCCGATTGTATAATACATTAATCCATCGTGTTGACCCTTTTCTTTACCATCTAATGTTGTCATTTTGCCAGGCTGTGCGGGCAGGTATTCACTTAGGAATTCCTTGAAATTACGCTCCCCAATAAAACAAATGCCAGTACTATCTTTTTTTGTAGCTGTTGCCAAATCATTCTCCTTGGCGATTTCACGAACACGAGATTTAGGCATATTACCCAATGGAAACATTACTTTTTCTAGTACATCCTCTGTCAATTGATTGAGAAAGTATGTCTGATCTTTATTATCATCCACTCCACGTAACATCTCATAGCGTCCATTATTCTCTCTAACCTGCGCATAGTGACCTGTAGCCAGGTAATCTGCTCCCAATGACATGGCATGATCCAAAAAAGCTTTAAATTTAATTTCTTTATTACACATTACATCTGGATTCGGGGTTCTTCCTGCTCGATACTCATCAAGAAAATAAGTGAAAACCTTATCCCAATATTGCTTTTCAAAATTAACAGCATAATACGGAATGCCAATTTGATTACAAACTCGCACAACATCTTCATAATCTTCTGTGGCTGTGCAGACACCAAATTCGTCTGTATCGTCCCAATTTTTCATAAATATCCCTACAACATCATATCCTTGTTGCTTTAATAGAAGAGCAGCAACAGAAGAATCTACTCCTCCGCTCATTCCTACAACTACGCGTATATCTTTATTACTTTTCATTTATATCAAATCCTTTTAAGAAGTTAAGCGATGAACGATTTTCGCAACTCGTTCCGCTGCCTCTATGACATTTTCTTTTGAATTATGACTTCCAAAACTAAATCGAATAGAGTTTATCGTTCGATCATTATTGGCACCATACATGGCAGACAATACATGAGATGGTTCTACAGATCCCGCAGTACAAGCACTTCCGCTTGAAGCAGCAATCCCACTTAAATCAAAGTTAGTTAGCAATGCTTCTACATTGGTTCCCGGGAAACTAATATTCACAGTAGAAGGAATTGTAGAATCATACTCTCCATTTACTAAAAAGTTAATTTTGTTATTTTTTAATTCCTCTAAGAATAAATCTTTATAAGACTGATAAAGCCTCTTTCTTTCTTCACGATAATCCATAGCCAATTCTACTGCTTTTTGGAATCCTACTACACTAACTACATTCTCTGTTCCTGGTCGGCGTTTCCGCTCCTGCTCCCCGCCAAATTGGAGGGGGTCAACTTTCACGTTTTCTCCTATATATATAAATCCAATTCCTTTTGGACCATTAATTTTATGAGACGAGACAGTCAATAAATCAATTCCCATTTCTTGGACGTTCACTTCCATTAAACCAAATAGCTGAACAGCATCTGTGTGAAAATAGGCAGAATAATCTCTTAGTAAATTGCCAATTTCCTTCACTGGTTGAATAATTCCTGTTTCATTATTGGCAGCCATGATAGATACCAAAACAGTGTCTGGACGAAGTGAATTTCTCAGATCCTCCACACTTATTTTCCCATTTTCGTACACAGGTAAATAAGTAACCTCAAATCCTTCTCTTTCTAGTTTCTGCGCAGTATGAAGAATAGCATGATGTTCTTGCTCCGAGGTAATAATATGCTTTCCTCTACTCTTATTGTATTTTGCCGTACCAATCAATGCCATATTGTCAGCTTCAGTGCCCCCACTTGTAAAGACGATTTCCCTTTCATTAGCATGTATGCTTTTGGCCATTGTCCTTCTTGCCTGGTCAACTAAATATCTTGCTTTCCTCCCAAAAGAATGAATACTTGATGGGTTACCGAACACCTCCTTGTATACAGGATACATGGCGTCAATGACTTCTTGATTCAATGGTGTAGTAGCGGCATGATCTAAATAAATGGGTTCCATTATTAATCTATCCTTCCATACTTCTTCTGATTTTTCTCTATGAATGAATGCATATGACTAATCTTGACGACATCAATAAGAAGAAAGTACATACTTACATTTTTCACCTATTAAATATAAAACATATACGCTTCCTTTGGTCCGTCATCTTCATAGTGTATTAAATCTTCTAATGTTGTTGTATCTAGTACATCTTTTACCGCATCTCGGATTCGAATCCATAAAGCTTGCTTGGCAGGTTCTTCATTTTCAATGCCTTCAACGGGAGTAATAGGTCCTTCAAGTACCCTAATAATATCCCCTGCCTTGATTTCCTTCGGGTCTTTTGCTAACACATACCCTCCGTAGGCGCCACGAATGCTCTTTATTAAACCAGCGTTCCGCAGTGGGGAAGCAAGTTGTTCTAAATAATGCTCTGATAAGTCATTATCCTTTGCAATTGATTTTAGAGAGGTAGGCCCATTACCGTGCTTCTTTGCAAGGTCTATCATAATTGTTAACCCGTATCTACCTTTTGTTGAAATCTTCATTTAGTACACCTCTATCTAGAATTACGTTGCTATACGTACCTAATAATACATGATATTATAGCATGAATGATGCTTTTCTTGCATTTGAACGATACTTTGAATACTGAATCACCTATTAATATGGAGAAAAAGGAAGATAACTATGTCAAACAAACCACTAGCTTTTCGAATGAGGCCCGATTCTATAGATGAGATAATTGGACAAGAACATTTGGTAGCTGAAGGAAAAATAATAAATCGAATGGTCAAAGCAGAACGTTTAGCTTCTATGATTCTTTTCGGACCACCAGGCACAGGTAAAACGTCATTGGCAACTGCTATTGCCAAAAGTTTAGGAATTCGATACAAATTACTCAATGCTGTTACTGATAAAAAGAAGGATATGGAAATTGTTGTTGAAGAAGCAAAGATGACAGGTAAAATGGTGATGATACTCGATGAAGTACATCGCCTGGATAAGGGAAAGCAAGATTTCCTTCTGCCACATCTAGAGAGTAATCTAATTACGCTAATAGGTTGTACTACAAGTAACCCATATCACGCTATAAACCCCGCTATTAGAAGTCGTTGTCACCTTTTTGAATTACATACTCTTACCATTGGTCATATTAAACTGGCAATCGAAAGAGCAATAAAGAACACAATAAATGGTTTGGGTGAACAAGATATCGTAATTAGTGAAAAAGCACTGGAACATTTTGCATTTAGTGCCAATGGGGATATGCGTGCAGCTTTAAATGGTCTAGAATTAGCTGTTTCTTCCACCCCGGCTGATGCCCTTAATCAAATCAACGTTAGTTTGGAAATTGCTGAAGAATGTATGCAGAAAAAAAGCTTCTCACATGATAAGAATGGAGACGCCCATTATGATGTGTTATCCGCTTTTCAGAAGTCTATTCGTGGTAGCGATGTAGATGCTGCTCTTCATTATCTCGGTAGATTGATTGAAGCTGGTGATTTAGACAGTATTGCAAGAAGAATGATTGTCACTGCTTATGAAGATATTGGGGTGGCTAATCCACAGGCTGGTCCCCGTGCAGTTGCTGCTGTCCAGGCAGCTGAAAGATTAGGTTTTCCAGAAGCCCGGATCCCTCTTGCAGTAGTTATTGTGGAATTGTGCCTTTCACCAAAGTCAAACACAGCATACAAGGCTTTGGATGCAGCTTTAACAGACATTCGCAATGGTAAGTCAGGAGAAATTCCTCAACATCTAAAGGATTCTCATTATTCTGGTGCTGCATTTCTTGGAAGAGGAAATGAATATAAATATCCACATAACTATGAGAACAATTGGGTTAACCAACAATATTTACCTGATTCTATTAAAAACAAACACTATTATCAACCAAAAAATACAGGGAAATTTGAACAAGCTATGAAACAAGTTTATGAAAGAATTCAAGCTGATAAACAAAAATAAGGTATAAAACTCCATAATCAGGTAAGACTATGAGATAAAATATGAAATCTATTTAAAGTTGTTACTAAAAAGGAGTTGGAACACAATGGTTAAGGTTAGGCAAGACGCTTGGTCCCATGAGGATGACCTATTACTAGCAGAGACGGTGCTACGCCATATTAGAGAAGGAAGCACGCAATTAAATGCGTTTGAAGAAGTTGGTGATAAGCTAAATAGAACTTCAGCTGCATGCGGCTTCCGATGGAATGCAGAGGTACGTTCAAAATATGAGAATGCTATCGATCTTGCAAAACGACAGCGTAAAGAGAAAAAACGAGCAGTTGCTGCAGCAGGTCAAAAATTAAATAAACCTGTTATTGAATTATCACAGACTGCAGAAGCTCACATAGACAGTAATTCTGAATATAGTGAAGCAACAGCTAGTACATTAACAATTGATTCCGTTATACGATTTCTTAAAGATTTGAAAAAAGACTATTATGCTTCCAATCAATCAAAAAATACGTTGGAGCAATATAAAAAGGATAACTTAAAATTACATGATCAAGTCAATCAGTTAGAAAAGCAACTGGCCCAAACAGAAGCTCAATTATCTACTATTCAAGAAGATTATCAAGTCTTTATTCAAATTATGGATCGGGCAAGAAAGATGACTGTATTAGATGATCAGGGTACCATGCCATCCCCTGCATTCCGCATGGATAAAAATGGCAACCTGCAACAATTAGCACAAGGAAATTAGGAAAAGCGCAAGCGCCTTGGTCACCCCTGCCAAGCTTAAGGCAAGAATTTGTATTGGCGGTCTTTGCCATGAAGAGTTATTGAAGAGGATATTTGCTGAAGCTGGACATAGCCATTCATGCATAAGAACATAATAGAGCCAAAAAATCTATACTCTCTTACTTTATAATAAATAAGAAAAACACCTGCCTCGACAGGTGTTTTTCTTATTATGTATGTTATCAGGTCCCGATTGTGCCGTCTAATTGTAAGTTTTGATCCCGCTCATAGCAGGTGGGTGCTCTGTTCTATATTTATTATGCTTCCTCACGTCCAATGGACAAGGCATGCACGCAATATAGAAACTAATTCGAGCTCCCTTTTTTAATGTTGTTCGGTCAAACACTTTTAATAGACGAACACATCAGGATTGATAACTTTGCTAATTAGATTGTATTTATATACTACCATACGAAAAAATACATTTCAATAATTTTTCCTTCAAATATACATTACATTTGTTACAACTACCTAACAACCATTGGAGTTAGTCATTTTTCTTTTGTACTTGAATAGATAACTCGCCAAGTTGATCATTACTTACAGTACTAGGCGCATCTGTTAACAAGTCTGTAGCTGAAGCTGTTTTCGGGAACAAAATTGTATCCCTAAGATTTGTGCTGCCGGCCAATAGCATAATAATACGGTCTAATCCTAAAGCCACGCCTCCGTGTGGGGGGGCTCCATATTCCAAGGCTTCAAGTAAGAAGCCAAACTGGGCTTGTGCTTCTTCTTCTGAAAACCCTAATACACTGAACATTTTATCCTGCAATTCTTTTTTATAGATTCTAATTGAGCCTCCGCCCAATTCATATCCATTTAAGACTAAATCATATGCATTTGCTCGAACACTTCCCGGGTCAATACTTAGTTTTTCTATGTCCTCTTCAACAGGTGAAGTAAATGGATGATGTGCTGCAAAATATCGCTTAGCATCCTCGTCGTATTCCAACAATGGCCAATCTGTTACCCAAAGAAAATTAAATTTACTTTGATCAATTAATTCAAGATCCTTTCCTAGTTTTATACGAAGTGCCCCAAGACTATCGTATACAATGGAAGTTTTATCCGAACCAAATAACAAAAGGTCACCATCTTCTGCTGCTGCAGTATTTTTTAATCCTTGGATTTCTTCCTCTGTTAAGAATTTAGCAATAGGTCCCTTTAATTCATCGCCTTCTACTTTAAGCCAAGCAAGCCCTTTGGCGCCATAAACTTTAACATATTCTGTTAGTTTATCGATATCTTTCCGGGAGAAATTAGCGGCTTCTCCTTTTACATTTAATAAACAAACGATGCCACCAGCTTCAATTGCTTGTTGAAATACCTTGAAGTTGGAATTTTTTAACACTTCTGTGGCATGAATGAGTTCCATACCAAAACGAGTATCCGGTTTATCAGAACCATATCTACTCATAGCTTCATCATAAGGCATTCTAGGTAAAGGCAGTGTAATGTCTATGTTTTTCACTTCCTTCATTACCTGTTTCATCATTTTTTCTGTCATATTCATAATATCATCGCTCGACATAAAGGAGGTTTCAATATCAATCTGAGTAAATTCAGGCTGCCGATCTGCCCTTAAATCTTCATCACGGAAACATCGTGCAATCTGATAATATTTCTCAAAACCACCCATCATGATCAATTGCTTAAATAGTTGTGGAGATTGTGGTAAAGCATAGAATTCTCCAGGATGCACACGGCTTGGCACTAAATAATCCCGAGCTCCCTCTGGCGTACTCTTTGTTAGCATAGGTGTTTCCATTTCAAGAAATCCATTCTCATTTAAAAAGTTTCTGACAGTCTGTGTTGTTTGATGGCGCAATTTAAATGTCTCTTGAAGACCACTTCTACGCATATCCATATAGCGGTATTTTAAACGTATATCCTCTGCTACATCAATATCGTCTTGGATTGGGAATGGGGGAGTCTTGGCTTTATTTAATATTTTAATTTCTGTTGCAAGTACTTCTATTTCTCCAGTAGCCATTAATTTGTTTACGGTCGATTCATCTCTTTTCACTACATTTCCAATTACTTCTACAACATATTCACTTCTAATTGTTTCAGCAATTTTTAAGGCTTCTGCAGAATGATCAGGATTAAAAACTACTTGTACTATTCCTGATCTGTCGCGAAGGTCTATAAAGATTAAACCACCTAAATCCCGACGTTTTTGTACCCATCCCTTAAGTAAAACCGAGTAATCGACGTTTTCGTTTCCAAGTTTCCCTGCCATTTGTCTTACACTCATGTAATTTCCTCCTACAATTTTCCTTTAATGAATTGTGCCAGTTGTGCTAGTGGCACCTCTATTTGTTCACCTGTTTCCATCGTTTTCACATTCATAATTTGTTTTTCCAATTCTGACTCTCCTAGCACTAAAACAAATTTTGCTTTTAGCCTGTCAGCTGCTTTAAATTGAGCTTTTGGCTTACGACCTTGATAATCCTTATCAACTTGAATACCAGATTGGCGAAGTAAGTGGGTAACTCGAACAGCTTCATTTTCTGCATTTTCACCAAAGGCTACAATATAACAATCCAACTCATTATTAACAGGAATATCAATATTTTCTGCTTCTAAGGCCATCAGGAGTCTTTCAATACCCATCCCAAAGCCGATTCCAGGTGTTGCTGGACCCCCTAACTCCTCTACAAGTCCGTTATATCTACCACCACCGGCTAATGTGGTAATTGCACCAAAACCTTTTGCTTCACTCATAATTTCAAAGGCAGTATGGTTATAATAGTCCAACCCACGAACCAATTTCGGATCAATTGTATACTCAATATTCATTGTTGTTAAATAGCTTTTCACCTGCTCAAAATAGCCTTTTGACTCCTCATTTAAATAGTCTAGAATAGATGGTGCTGTTTTCATAGCTGGATGATCGCGATCTGTTTTACAATCAAGCACCCTTAGTGGATTCTGTTGTAAACGAGATTGACAATCAGTGCATAATTCGTCTTTATGAGGGGCAAAATGTTCTATTAAAGCTTGACGATGATTATTTCGGCTTTCGTGATCACCTAATGAATTAATAACTAGTTTTAATGATTTTAGCCCTAGCTCTTTATAACAAGTCATTGCTAGATCAATAACTTCTGCATCTACAGCAGGGTTAGCACTGCCAAGCACTTCAACCCCAAACTGATTTAACTGCCGCATTCTTCCTTTTTGTGGACGTTCATAACGGAACATAGAAGCGAAATAGTATAGCTTAGTCGGCTGATTTGGGTCCCCGAATAACTTATTTTCTACGAATGCTCTAACTACAGGAGCGGTTCCTTCTGGACGCAGTGTTAAACTTCTTCCACCTCTGTCTTCAAATGTATACATCTCTTTTTGCACAATGTCAGTTGTATCGCCTACACCTCTTTGAAATACCTCTGTATGTTCGAAAAGCGGTGTACGAATCTCTTCAAAGTGAAATCGATCACAAATATTTTTAATTTTCCCTTCAACAAATTGCCATTTTTTAGAGTCCTTAGGCAAAAGATCCACTGTGCCTCTTGGTGCTTTAAAACTCATTGTAATACCTCCCGTTTTTTCCATACAAAAAACTCCCGTCCCTTATAATATAAGGGACGAGAGTTAACCCGCGTTGCCACCCTAGTTGATGCAAATTGCATCCGCTCTTCACAGTTAACGCCTGCAAAACGTTTATATCTACTTTGATTTCGATATAAATCCTCCAGAATGTCTTTCATCAGTCCAATATGCAAGAATGCTTTCAGCCAATGACATTCTCTCTCTTTCCATTTGAGTTCTGATTACTTTTTCTATCGACGGTTTAATGTATAGGTTAACATTGTACTATTGAATGACTATTATAATAATCTTTACAGAGACTAATGTCAAGAGCGAGTAATCTTTTTCTTTAAAGTCTTTACTTCACCAAGAGTAATCCCTAATTCTTGAGCAATCTCCATATGACTACTATCCGCCTCAATTTCTACAAAGCGGTGAAGGTTTACACCAAAGATTTCCTTATTATTACCAGCATTCCATTGTTTATCATTTGTTCGCAATTGGGTCCCTCCTCCACTTCACCCACATCACAAGCAGGTATCCAAGGTTATTTTTTTATTTTTGCCAAAGAACAGTGAATTTATTATACTTAAAGGAAAGTTTTATATAATGGGGGTTGTTCTATTGCAGTCATTAAGAAGTATTCTTACTCTTATAGTTGTATTGTCTACACTTTTACTTCCATTTTCTGTTCTTGCTGAAGAAGCATTAATTAAGACAAATTATCTAAATGTAAGAAATGGCCCCGAGGAGAGCCATTCTAAAATAGATCAGGTACATAAAGGAGAAATCTACCCCATACTGGAACAACAGAAAAATTGGGTAAAAATCAAGCTAGAAAATAAGAGTGGATGGGTCTCTCTAGATTACATCAATGTGCAAAATCAGCTGCCAACTGTTAATCAGCTAAAAATAGCTTATGATCAAGTTCATCTGAGAGAAGGTCCTTCCACCGACCATTCAATTACTTCTTTTGCTAAAAAGGGCGATGACTTTGAGGTATTATCGTATAATAATGGATGGTATGAAGTGAAAAGCGAGCAAACTAGAGGCTATATACATGAACGTATTGCTCTGAAAGAGAAAAAATCCCGGTGTACAAATGTGAAAAATAAGACGATTGTTATTGATGCTGGTCATGGCGGTCGCGATGTTGGAGCCATTGGTATAACCGGAATACAGGAAAAGCATCTTGCATACAAAACCGCAGAGCTATTAAAAGAGAAGCTTATCTTGCTTGGAGCTAATGTCACTCTTACAAGACTAAATGACGAATTTATATCACTTGCAAGCAGGACAAGCATAGCAAATATTTCTGGTGGGGAAGCCTTTCTTAGCCTGCACTATAACAGTGTAGCTGATTTACCCGACGTTTCAGGCATACAATCCTATTATTTTTTGAAGGACAGTAAGGAAATGGCTCAAGCGATCCAATCAGCGTTAATTAAGATAACAGGCGCAAATAATCGGGGAGTACATAAGGAAGACTTTTATGTATTGAGACAAAATAGAAACGAGGCAGTTCTTTTAGAATTAGGTTTTATATCTAACAAAGAGAGTCAACAACTTTTAACCACACAAGCATATCAAGAAAAAATCGTTGCCGGTATTATAAATGGATTGAACAACTACTTTTGTAATTAACAAGAGTGACTTAAATAAAAATAAATGCCGAGCCCCCGCTTTACTAAGCTTAATTGTAAGTAAAAAAAGCCAAAAACTATTTCGAATTATAGCTAAAAAGCTTCGAATAGTTTTCGGCTCGTGTTTTTGTGTGGCTATTATTTCAGTCTTATTTATCTTTACTATCAATAATTAGTGTAACAGGCCCAATATTTATTAATTGCACGTCCATCATTTCCCCAAAAACACCTGTTTCTAACGGAATACCTTGATCTTTTATCAATTGATTAAATAGTTCGTAAAGGGATTTTGCAGCATCCGGCTTAGCTGCCTGTATAAAATTAGGTCTTCTTCCCTTTTTTGTATCCCCATATAATGTAAATTGAGAGATAGAAAGGATACTTCCGTCCACATCTTTTAATGATAAGTTCATTTTGCCATCTTGATCCTCAAAAACACGCAAATTAATTATTTTATTCACAAGATATTTTGCATCCTCTTCCGTATCCTCATGGGTAACTCCCAATAAGACTACATAACCATAATCAATACTTCCAACCACTTCATTATTAACCTGCACACTAGCTTCTTTCGTGCGCTGAATTACTGCTTTCATTATATTGTACCCCTTTGTAAAATATCATAACTATTGTAACGTTCGGGTTACGGTATATACGTCTTTTATCTGTTTAATTCTTTCCACTACCTTACGTAAATGACTTGTATTATGAATTAGGATCGTTAATTGAACGATAGCCATTTTATTTCTATCCGATCTGCCAGTCACGTATGTTATGTTTGTTTTTGTTTCATTCACTGCCTGTAAAACTTCGTTGACAAGGCCACGCCGATCATATCCGGAAATATCTAAATCTACATGGTATTGTTTTTCTGTAGTTTGATTGCTTTCCCATTCTACATGTAGATAACGTTCTTTTGCCTCTTCTGTTTGGACGTTAGGACAATCTGCCCTGTGGACGGATACACCACGTCCCTTCGTAATATAACCCAGAATTTGGTCACCTGGCACAGGATTACAGCATTTAGCCAAACGGACCAGTAAATTGTCTACACCCTCCACTTGGACCCCGGAGTCTCTCTTATGAGCTTTTTTGCTTTTGATATCAGCGGTTTTTGCCTCTTCAATTGACTTGGCCAAATCCTGCTCTTTTTGCTTCGTCTGTCGGATTTTATCTGTTAGTCGAGTAGTAACTAAAGCTGCTGTAATTCCTTGATAGCCTACTGCAGCGTACATATCTTCCTCACTCGAAAAATTAAATTTCTCGAACACCCTTTGAAGATTATCTTGTGTTAATACTTCTTTAGGCTCCAATTGAAGCGCCCTAATTTCCTTATCAACCGCTTCTTTACCTTTAATAATATTTTCATCTCGTTGTTGCTTCTTAAAGAACTGCTTAATTTTACTTTTTGCCTGAGATGTTTGGGTTATTTTCAACCAGTCCTGTGATGGGCCATAGGAATGCTTAGATGTCATCACTTCAATGATGTCACCATTTTTTAATTTATAATCCAATGGCTCCATCTTACCGTTTACTTTGGCTCCTATAGTCTTATTTCCAATCTCTGTATGAATTTTATAGGCGAAATCTAAAGGGACGGATCCTGAAGGTAACTCGATTACGTCTCCTTTTGGAGTGAAAACATATACCATATCTGAAAACAAGTCCATCTTTAATGTTTCCATGAATTCTTCAGCATCATGGGTTTCATTTTGCCATTCCAATATTTCTCTAAACCAAGTCAACTTTTCTTCGAAGGATTTTTTATTTGTATTAACTTGTTTTCCTTCTTTATATGCCCAGTGGGCCGCAATTCCAAATTCAGCAATCTCATGCATTTCCTTTGTACGTATTTGTACTTCTAATGGGTCCCCTTTAGGTCCAATAACAGTGGTATGCAAAGACTGATACAAATTAGGCTTAGGCATTGCAATATAATCTTTGAATCTTCCAGGCATCGGCTTCCAGCATGTATGAATAATACCTAAAACAGCATAACAGTCCTTGATACTGTCAACCAGGATTCTTACAGCAAGCAAATCATATATTTCATTAAATTGCTTGTTCTGTTTTACCATTTTTCGATAAATACTGTATAAATGTTTCGGCCTTCCCGACATCTCGGCCTCTATATTAACTTCTTGCAGTTGTTTCGATACTTCTTCCATTACTTGTTCAATATATGATTCTCTTTGGTCTCTCTTCTGCTTCATCAGTTGGACAATGCGGTAATATTGTTGGGGGTTTAAGTATCGTAACGCTGTATCCTCAAGTTCCCATTTAATAGTAGAAATACCTAAACGGTGTGCTAAAGGTGCAAAAATTTCCAGCGTTTCGTTTGAAATGCGACGTTGTTTTTCTGGTGGCAAATGTTTTAAAGTACGCATATTGTGTAGACGGTCCGCCAACTTTATTAATATAACCCTTATATCTTTTGCCATAGCCACAAACATCTTACGGTGATTTTCGGCTTGAATTGCCTCTTTTGATTTATATTTAATTTTCCCTAGTTTGGTTACACCATCAACAAGCATAGCTACTTCATGATTAAAGGCTTGTTCGATTTCTTCCACAGTTATAGAGGTATCCTCTACGACATCATGCAAAAAACCTCCAGCAATTGTCTCTGGGTCCATTTCCAAGTCTACAAGAATCCCTGCGACTTGAACGGGATGTATAATATAAGGCTCGCCGGATTTTCTGAACTGCTCAGCATGTGCTCTCTCTGCAAACTCATAGGCACGCTTAATAAACGTGATATCATCATCAGAAAGATAGCCTTTCGCCTTCTTTACTATATCTTCAATTGTTAAAATATCTTCTTTAGCCATCGAATCACCTTGTCTGGAATTGTTCTTTAAATCCCCTGAATGTTTATTTATAATTTATATAAAAAGAAAATTATAATATTGATTATATTCTTTTTCCATCCATATGTACAATTAAAAAAATATTTTTTTGCTGAGATGAGATAATGTGGGCTTTACCGTTATATATTTTGTTCACCTAACCACATTAATGCCTTAACTGTAACTAACAATAGGCTCTCTAAAAATAATATAAGAATAGGTCTGAATGAAATTAACTTTCATCACTCAGACCTCTCAGTTTCCATTCTCAGGAGATTAATAGCTCATTAATGTAAGTACATCGTAGCCTTCTAACTTATCCATTCCATCCAAATAGCTTAACTCTATAATAAAAGCACAGCCGACAACAATTCCTCCAAGCTCTTCTACCAATTTAATTGTTGCTTCAATTGTGCCTCCAGTTGCAAGTAAATCATCCGTAATAAGCACACGTTGGCCAGGTTTAATGGCATCTTTATGAATAGTTAATACGTTTGAACCATATTCCAAGCCATAGTCAACCTTAATTACCTCACGAGGCAACTTTCCTTCTTTACGCACTGGAGCAAAACCTACCTCAAGTGCATAAGAAACCGGACAACCAATAATGAATCCTCTCGCCTCCGGACCCACCACAATATCTATTTGTTTTTCTTTAGCGAAATCAACAATTTCGTCAACTGCTGATTTAAAAGCCTTCCCGTTATCCATGAGTGGTGTAATATCTTTAAATTGGATCCCTTGTTTAGGCCAATTTTCAACTATTTTTACGTACTGTTTATAATCCATGAGCTAGTTCCTCCTTGGGGCTATCTACATAATCCATACATTGTATGAACCAGTTTCTCAATTCTTCATAATTTGAATAATATAGTAATCTTTCCATTTCAGCTTTATACTGTCTCTTTTGATATATTTTAGATTCACTCAAGTCTTTCTTGGCTGGCTTTTCCACAACGGTAATGATACCATTTTCTATTTTAACAAATTCCAATTCAAAAAACACTTTTGAAAGAAATACCAATTTTTCCTTTGACCATCCTTTCATTTGCACAAGTTCAATTAACTCTGTTTTCATGTTGATTTGTTTTCTTTTCAACAACAGGGCATAAAGCCACTTAAAATCTTCTCTAGTTGGAAATGATGTTAAGTAAACACTGTTTTCTATGTGATAACCAGCGTAAATGTTAGTTGGTCGGGTAATTTGAACCAATTCTTTTAGTTCATCAAGCGATTCAGGTAGATCTAAGATGTACAGTGTATCTATCGGTGGCAAATCAGTTCCAATTTCTTGATAGGTAATCTGATTGATTCCAGGTAAGTATTGTTCATTATTATTACGTACGATTAAATTATGGTTAGTTAGTGAGATGTATTGAGACACATCAGCATCTTTTTTTCCGCGGCAGTCAAATAACTGCCATTCCTCTATTGCCAGATCTTGCAAAACAATCTGTGGTTTTTTTAACCCATTCCACTCATTTATACCCAACTCACCTACGATAGAGACAGGGGTGTTCGGTGTAAATAAAGGGTATAGATGCCCAAATCCAAAACCAATCCCCTCCAGATTAACCTGTTCCTCTTTAAATTGAAGTTTTAAGTGATTCTTTTTACTGCCAATTTGCCGTACATCTGATGGAGCATGGGCTAGATGAAATACAGGTTTTGGATTTTTCATTCCAAAAGGAGCTAAACGCGCAATATCGTTAATTAACGTCTCACTTATATCTTTTACTGAGATGCTCTGGCTTATTTCAATAGCTTGTCTGAAGTCTTCTTCAGTAAGCTGATTGTCAATAATATGGTTTAATTCCTCTTGTAATTGGTCGAGATTATCCATTGGTAATGTCATACCAGCTGCTTGGGCGTGCCCCCCAAAATGTGTGAACAGTTCCCTTACTTTCATACAATTTTTAAATAAATCAAAAGCAGGAATACTTCTCGCTGAACCTTTCACTTCTGATGTTTCCGGCTTCACAGCCAAAACAATAGCAGGGCGGTCATATTTTCGAACAAGCTTAGAAGCTACAATACCTAATACTCCCTCATTCCATCCTTCTTTTGCAGCAACAATAATACCTTTTCTACCAGTTGTATTAACCATTGCCTCAGCTTCTTTTACAATATCATTGACAATTCGTTGTCGCTCAACGTTAATAGAATCAATTTTTTCGGCAATATAGGCCGCTTCTTCCTGGTCCTCTGTCATCAGTAGTTGTACTGCCAAATCTGCATTTTGAAGTCTACCTACTGCATTAATACGGGGACCGATTAAAAATCCTACATCCTCCTCCGTGACATTACCTTCTATGTTACAGCGTCCTTTCAATGCCTTAATACCTGGATTTGTTGTAGTAGTGAGTGATTTTAATCCATGAAATGCAAGAATACGATTTTCACTGACAAGTGGGACCATATCAGCTATCGTACCAATTGCAACAAATTCTAAAAGATGACTAGGAAAGTAGCCGAGTAAATGTTCGGCAAATTTAAAGGCGACGCCAACCCCTGCCAATTCCGGGAAAGCATAATCCGGCGAACATTTAGGATGTATGACGGCATAAGCGTCTGGCATCTTCTCTTGTACCTCATGATGATCTGTGATTATCAAATCCATACCTAGCTCTTTAGCAATTAATGCTTCTTGGACGGAAGCAATGCCGCAGTCTACAGTGATAATCAGTTTTGCCCCATTATCATGTGCTAACCTAAAAGCATCTTCATTAGGGCCGTATCCCTCTGTAAAACGGTTCGGAATATAATAATCACAATTGGCACCTAGTTCTTGCAAGGTTTTCAGTAAAACAGTAGTAGAGCTTACCCCATCGGCATCATAGTCGCCATAAACAAGAATTTTCTCCTGCTTAGCTATAGCCTCTTTTACTCTTTTACCCGCTTTATCTATAGATAGAAGACCAATTGGTTTATGTAAATCATTTAAATCCGGGGAGAGAAATCGTAATGCTTGATTCCCTTCCGTAATACCTCTTTGGAATAGAAGCTCTTGAACAATAGGAGAGACATTAATGGAGCTATCTATCCAGTCAATGTTTGTCTCATTCATTTCATTATGCTTCCATGTTGCCTTACTTTCTAACATAAGTTCACCCCTGACTAATCTATTATACAAAAGAGCGTCAGGGGTGGCAAATACTATTATTTACAGATTATTTGTTTGTAGAATCTTCGACACTTTTAGAATGTTTATCTCTCTTCTCAATAGTTAAACCATTTTCTTGCAACTTTTTGTCCATAAGGCTATTCTCATGCTTATATCTTCTCAGTTCTCTCTGTAATCGAAATACCTTTACAGCTCCTACAGCAGCAGTTATAATTCCACCCATTAAGACTGAAAATAAGATCACTAAGATAAGAGGTGAATTTCCAGTCCAAAATATATAGTTTACATCCACTGCTTCTACATTACTAACTGCGAAAATCGCTACAACTATGATAAAGACAATAGCTAAAATAACATACGACTGTCCTTTCATCCTATCCCTCCTCATATTTTATCTTTTACATTATTTACCCTTATTAAGCATGTTTTAAGCAAAAGTATAATACTCCCTTGCAAATACTGGGCTATAATCGTTATCACATATTTACGGCACAGTAGGAGGAAACTGCGACCTAATTAAAAATATAGAGGCTGCGTAAGTCGCCGCTACGGGGAAATATTCCGCTTTCCGCGGGCGGCCTGCGAGCCTCCTCGAACTTCACTAACGTTCCGTTCTGTGGGGTCTCGCTAGTCTCGCTTTTCCCGCTGGAGTCTACATATTTCCCCTCCGCTAAAGACTGTATTCTAGCTCTTTAAAATAGAAAAGCCATTCCAATTGATTGGAATGGAAGATGACGACTCCTGCCGGAATAGCATGAGCTGAAGACCCTGCACGTAGCGTAGCGGAGGAAGTGGCTGAGGCCATGCCGGCGGCAAAGAAGACACTGTGAGGCCACGAACAGATGTCGCACTTGTACCCGGAGGTGTGAAAGCGTTCATCTGTAATGTAAATCAATGGCGGTTGATGATCATCAAAACGTATTAAAATATATTTTAGTAGTGTACCTTTTAGAAACAGTAATTTACAATACTTACAGTTACGTCGCAGTTTATCTATTTTATTAATTACGTTGAGTCTAAATTCTATAAGTTTAGTTCTCCTGGAATTACAATATAAAAACCGAACAATCAAATGTTGATTGTTCGGTTAATGTGCATTGCTAAGTCTCTGTGTTTATACATCTAATTAATATTCATTTTCAATCAACTGTTTTAGTTATCTCCAAATGTCTTGTGAGGTTAAACTTGCGGGCCTTCAACTTTCTTCTTCTTGGTAAAATCTACTGGTTTATTCTTAATCATCTTACCTCTCCAAATAAGCCACAATTGAGAAGCAAGGAATAGTGAACTGTACGTACCAGCTATAAGGCCGACTGTCAAAGCAATAGCGAACCCGGTAATAGATTGAGCACCAAGGAATAAAAACGCCAGGACAGCAAGCAATGTGGTTACAGTTGTATTAATACTTCTGCTCAATGTTTGTACTAAGCTTCTGTTCACAATAATTGCCAATTCCTTAAAGGATTTGACTCGTTTATTTTGCAGATTTTCTCTTATCCGATCGAAAGTAACTATCGTATCATTTACTGAGTAACCCACAATAGTTAACACAGCTGCAACGATCGTAATATCGAATTCTATCCTTGTAAAGCTAAAAATCGCAATAACAAAGAATGCATCGTGAAGTAGAGCAATAATCGCGGTGATTGCAAAAAACAATTCAAAGCGGAAAGTAACATATATAATCATAAAGATGGAAGCAATAGATACTGCATAAATAGCATTTTTCACCAATTCTTGACCTACAATTGGTGAAACTACACTTACACTTGGAGCATTACCATATTTATCTTTGAAATAGGAAGTTACTTCTGCAATTTTTTCTTTTTCTATTACTTTATCAAATCGCGTTACCGCAATATCTTTATTATCACCGGAAATCACTATTGACTCCGCTTCTAATCCTAATTCAGATAAACCCTCTTCAACTTCATCCGTAGTAATCGAATCCTCTGCAAGGATTTCAATTCTCGAACCACTTGTAAAGTCGATTCCAGGATTTAATTTAAATAAAAGCAATGAAGCTATTCCTAAGACGACCATGGCAATAGAAATCCAGAAAAACTTCTTCCGATGCTGAACAACATTAATTTGTTTATTGAAGATTTTCGGTTCTTCCTTATCCTTCATTGCTATATCCTTGATGTCTTCTTTTTTAACACCGAACCAACCAGGTCGCTTCGAAAGAGTTCTGCTCTTAACCCACAAACCAAGCAGAAGCCTTGTTCCGAATACAGCTGTAATAAAGCTGACTAAAATACTGACTATAAGCATCGTTGCAAAGCCTTTTACTGAGCTCGTACCAAAAATGAACAATACTACAGCAGCTATTAATGTTGTCAGATTGGCATCAAAGATGGTAGATAATGAATTTTTTGACCCTGCCTTAAATGCAGCCATAACAGATTTTCCGGCCTTTAATTCCTCTTTAATACGTTCAAATGTTATAACATTGGCATCTACAGCCATCCCTACACCTAAGATTAATGCAGCAATACCTGGTAATGTCAGCACCCCGTTCATTAATTCAAAAACTAGTAAAATTAAATAAATGTAGATACTTAAGTTTATAGTAGCAATTAGTCCAGGAAAACGATATACCGCAATAATAAACAACATAACTAGTCCTACACCGATAAATCCTGCAAAGACAGTTTTGTCTAATGCCTGTTCACCGAATTGAGCTCCTACAGCTGTAGAGTAGATTTCATTCATATGAACAGGTAAAGAGCCCGAATTAATTATGTCAGCAAGTCTCTTTGCAGATTCCACAGTGAAATTTCCACTAATCATTACATCTGTAGTATTTAAGGTTTCTGTAACACGTGGTGCAGAAATGTATTTTGGATCCTCTTTTTTAGACTCCTCTTCAAAAGAATCACCTTTTTGATAGTCCATCCAAATAACCAACAAATTATCGGGAGGACCCATATTTTTAATTTTTGTAGTTACATCAGCAAACTTAGAAGCATCCTTTAGTTGTAATGTAACAATTGGTGCATTCGTCTTCTGATCAAAATCCTGCTTTGCGCTACCCTCTTTGATATCAGAGCCATCAAGAAGTTTATTATCGTTTACATCGCGGAAAGACAGCCTGGCAGAAGTAGATAACATTTCCCTGGCTTGTGATTGATCCTCCACTCCAGCAAGTTGTACCCGTATTCGATCTTCCCCTTCAATGTCAATGTTTGCCTCGCTAATACCTAAACGGTTAACACGATCATTAAGGGTTTCTACGGTAGCTTCCATTAATTGCCGATCTACTTCTGCTCCCTCATCTACAGGTTCTACTTCATATAGCACCTCAAAGCCGCCTTGTAAATCCAGACCTAGATTTATATCTTTTGTAATTCCTGTTACCGTTGTCCCAATCAATCCTCCAAATATCAAAACGATTAGAAAAAAGGCAACGATTCTGCCTCTGTTTTTCATTTGAAAACTTCCTCCTCATTATTCAATTCTGCCGATAGCAATTTCTTATTAGGTTTCATTATTCATTGTTTGTCAAAGCTGCGATGGAAGCCATCAAATCATCGTCCTGATAAGCTTTTACCGTTAAATAACTTAGATAAATATTTGATCCCAGATGAAAAATATCCTGAACCACTTCATAGATTCTTTTTTCGGGGTTACCCTTCCATACTTTTTCAAGCAAACAACGCCATATATCTTCACTCGTTGCCTGTGTATAACCCATTAAACGAAATTCGCTACATTTACTTTCAAGAGCTGGTAGAACCATTTCTCTCCACTCAGTAACGGTATGTATGGTTTCCAATAAAATTCCTCCTGTCCCGGAGTATAATTATACCCTTCTTGTCATGCTTGACCCATTTCTTAGCATATACATAATTGTATACGAAAAATTATTATTTGAGAAGGCAGGTCGACCATAATGACCAAACAAACTTTTTTACAGGGTACTCTTATATTAATAGCAGCAGGTATGATCACCCGGTTTCTTGGCTTTATAAACAGGATTGTTGTAGCTCGACTGATGGGAGAAGAAGGTGTGGGCCTTTATATGATGGCATTGCCGACATTCTTCCTCGTACTTACGCTCACACAACTTGGGTTACCTGTAGCTATATCGAAACGCGTTGCTGAAGCTGAAGCCAAAAACAATCCACAAAAAATAAAGCAGATACTTGTGGTTTCCTTAATTGTTACCGCCATTTCAAGTGTGCTGTTTACTGTAGGAATGATACTAGGTGCACCTTTTATTGCTACAAAGCTATTGACTGACAGCCGCACACTATATCCCTTACTGGCAATTAGCCCCATTATTCCTATTATAGCAATTTCCTCTGTGCTCAGAGGCTATTTCCAAGGAAGGCAAAACATGAAGCCTCAAAGTTACTCTCAAGTAATTGAGCAAATTGTGCGTATTACTTGTGTAGCATTCTTTGTAAAGCTGTTACTCCCCTTCGGTGTGGAGTATGCTGCAGCCGGAGCCATGTTCAGTGTAATTCTAGGGGAATTTGTTAGTCTTCTTTACATGCTTCACATGTTTAAACAAAAGAAATTAGTAAAAATAAGATCACAGTTCTTTTCCTATTTAAAAACCAGTTCCCAAACGCTTAAAGAATTATTTTCTATTGCACTTCCAAGTACAGGCAGCCGAATGATTGGGTCCTTAACCCATTTTATGGAGCCAATACTGGTAGCACAAAGTTTAGCTATTGCCGGTATATCCAGTTCATTAGCAACCAAGCAATATGGAGAATTAACTGGTTACGTGTTACCACTTTTATTCTTACCAACATTTATTACTCAATCTCTTTCTGTAGCGCTGGTTCCATCACTATCAGAGGCAGATGCATCTTCTAACAACAAGTTAATTCACTATCGAATCCATCAGTCTATTCGTATCTCATTTGCATCTGGCGCTTTGGCAACGATCGTTTTAACTTTATTCTCGGATACCATTTTAACGTTTATGTATGGTACTGCAAATGCTAGTAAATTTATCCTTTTAATGGCACCTTTTTTTATATTACTATATATCCAAGCTCCTTTACAAGCAGCACTACAAGCATTGGATTTTGCAAAACCGGCAATGTGGAATTCTTTAATTGGAGCAGTTTGCAAGTTAACAATTCTGTTTCTCCTGGCTTCCAATTCTGCATTCGGGATTATGGGGGTAGCGATTTCTATGTCTGTAGGTGTGGTTCTAGTAACTTTACTTCATTTGATTACACTGCAAAAAATGATTAAATATACACTTCCTTTTAAAGATATAGTTAAAATGGTAACTTTAATTGGCTTAACCTGGCTAGCTGGAAGTATAATAAAACAAGTATTTCCATGGGGAACCGAAAATCCAGCTCTATTTTTAATTACTTTAATCACCTTAACAGGTATTTATATCTTCTTCTTATTTTCTCTGCGGTTTATTACGAAAGAAGAATTACACCAAATTCCTTTTATTAAGAGATGGATTTAACACCAGGTATGAAGAATGAAGCTATAAGTAAGAGGCCAGTCTAACTACGAACGACTAGTGGTAGTCAATGGCAATTTACCTCAACAAAATGCTTTATCTGCCTTTCCGGCAAAAGCTTGAATTTATCTAGACTATAAACGATAGGTCATGGCTATGTAATAATTCGCAAAATAGATAAACTACGAAGTAACTTGATAGTACTCTAAGCGACCGTTTCGGAAAAAACATTTCGCTTTCCGTGGGCAACGCTTCAGCTTCCTCGGAAGAAAACCACTTCCTGCGGGATCTTCAGCTGTTGCTTTTCCCACAGGAGTCTTCGTGTTTTTCCTACACTGGTAAAGTGGTTAGATATTAACCCGCTATTTATGGTTTAAAGCAGATACAAATTGATTGGAGTGGAATGCGGCGACTCCTGCCGGAATAGCATGAGCTGAAGACCCTGGACGGAGCGTAGCGGAGGAAGCGGCTGAAGCCATGCCGGGCGGCAAAGAAGACACTGTGAGGTAACGAACAGATGTCGCACTTGTACCCGGAGGTGTGAAAGCGTCCGCATGCAACGGAAATCAATGGGGCGCTTCTACTCAAATATTTCACTGAGCTTTTTATAAGCCAAGTTAGGTCGCATTTTCCTCCAATTGCGTATTAAATGAAGCTGTTTTGTTTTCAATTCTCTGGTCCCCTATCTAAAAAGAGTCTCCTGCTTATCTCTAAGAAGAGCAGGAGACTCTTTAAATTGCCGCAACCCATTTATTATCTGCTGGAATACGTGTAGAATTTCTTAATAAGAAAAGTTTATCACATATAGAATATTAAATAACGAAAATATATATAAATGGTTGCAACTATTAATGAAATAAATACAAGGGGAAAGCCATATAGCATAAAACGTATGAAGGAAATTTTCTCATTTTCTCCTTCAGCCATACCTGCAACGACTACATTTGCCGATGCGCCTAATAACGTAGCGTTTCCACCTAAACAAGCACCAAGTGACAATGCCCACCACATAGGGTCCAAATGTACGATACCATAGCTTTCAAATTCCTTTACTACAGGAATCATTGCAGCCACAAATGGAATGTTATCAACTATTCCGGAGAACAATCCAGAGACCCATAAAATTAACATAGTAGTTCTTACATAATCCCCTTCTGTCAATACAACAATTGCTCTAGCCATTTCATCTATTACCCCTACTTCCTGTAAACCACCTACTAAGGAAAACAAACCAATAAAGAAAAACAAAGTGACCCACTCTACCTTTTGAAAAACGCGTTCTGTAGGCAATTCTTTTTCAGTTAAAAATAATAATAAAACGGCACCAGACAATGCGACAATTGTTAAATCCGTATGTAATACTGTATGTAGCATAAATCCTGATATAGTTAATAACAAGACAGAAACTGATTTGTAGAGCAATGGTGTCTTTTTCAAATACATTTTGGCATCAATTTTATAAAGTTCCTCATTATTAATATTTGATTTTGTAAGTTGTCTTCTAAATATGAAATAAAGCAAAAAAAGAAATAAAAGAAAAATTATTAAGGCCAAAGGGGCTGCATGTAAGATAAAAGATAAAAATGTCAGATGGTCAACAGCTTGTCCTATCATAATATTTGGTGGATCACCAATTAACGTTGCAGTTCCTCCTATGTTCGAACTAAAAATAATAGCAAGCAAATAAGGGAAGGAAGGAAGCTTCAATAGTTTTGTAATTTTTAACAAGATGGGTACAAATATTAAAACAGTGGTGACATTATCTAAAAGAGCAGATCCAAGAGCTGTTAATATACTTGCTCCCATAAGTAATGGCATAGGCTTTCCTTTTACTCTTTGAGCAAAGCGAATTGCAATATAACTGAATAACCCCGTTTTTTCTGTAATTGATATAAGTACCATCATTGAAAACAGTAATGCAATCGTGTTCCAATCAATATAGTTCATAAATGCTTTTTGGGGGCTGTATATTCCTGTTGCTAATAGAAGTGTTCCTCCAGTGAGAGCAACTACCGCCCGATTAACTCTTTCAGTCATAATAAAGATATAGCTAACAATAAAGATAAGTGATGCTAGAATTATGTCCATAATACACCTGCTTTCCATATACAGCATGCTTCTATAACTATATGAGTGTACAGCCTAAAATATTTTCTTCTATTTTATTTATTGGTGAATAAGCTAGTAATGGAAGGACAAACTTTAGGGGGGATGTTATGACAAAGCAGCTTACTGCAGTAGTTTATGGATTGGTTATGGTTCTGGGTCTCATTCTAATAACAAGTATCTTTTTAGCATTATTACTTCGGTTCACTTCCTTCAATGACCCTATACTATCTTGGGTTACCTTAGGAATCGGCCTTATATCCCTATTTATTGGGGGGCTTGTTGCTGGTGCTAAAGGAAAAGCAAAAGGCTGGATTATTGGTGGTGTGACAGGGTTCGGTTTCACATTATTTACATTCCTGGTTCAATACTTAGGATATCAACAAGGTTTCTCCTTAGAACAATCCATCCACCATCTAGCATATATTTCAGCAGCAGTACTTGGTGGAATTGTTGGGGTAAACACGCTAGGTACCAAAACAGAATAGTTAGAGAGAAGAGCAAATAAAAAGAAGTTAATGCAATTATAAGCATTAACTTCTTTTATGTTTTAGAAATATTATTTTTTAACTTCTCTAATAGCAGAACGGTCGTATGTAAGCTTAGTACTGTCGCCCGCTTGAATCACAACTGTGCTTTCATCTATGGCATGAACAACACCATGAAACCCGCCAATCGTAATTACTGAATCACCTTTTTGCAAATCAGATTGCATCTGTTTCACTTGTTTCTGTCTTTTTTGCTGTGGGCGAATCAATAAGAAGTAAAAAATCACAAACATTAAAATGATTGGTGATAAAGAAATCAGCATATCCATTTATTTTCCCCTCCTTCTGTTTAGTAAACTATGCAATTAGAAGTTTTTGGCATTGGGTTTATTAAGACCATATTGCTCAAAAAAGTCTTCTTTAAAATCTCCAAGACGATCATCGCTTATCGCTTTTCGTACTTGCCCCATTAATTTTACCAGAAAATATAAGTTATGGTAAGTAGTTAGTCTGAATCCGAATGTTTCATTACATTTTATAAGATGTCGAATGTAAGCACGTGAATAATTTTTACAAACATGGCAATCACAATTTTCATCTATTGGACTAAAATCCCTTGCATATTTTGCGTTTCGTACTACTAATCTGCCCTTCGAAGTCATACATGTACCATTTCTGGCTATACGTGTTGGCAATACACAATCAAACATGTCAATACCACGAATTGCCCCGTCAATTAATGAATCAGGTGACCCAACCCCCATAAGATATCGAGGCTTATTTGTTGGTAATACCGGGGTGGTGAATTCTAGTACTCGGTTCATAACATCTTTAGGCTCACCTACGGATAGTCCACCAATAGCGTAGCCAGGAAAATCCATGGAAATTAAATCGCGTGCACTTTGCTTACGAAGGTCCTCATACTCTCCTCCCTGAACAATCCCGAACAACCCTTGATCCTGCGGTCGTCCATGCGCTTCCAGACAACGTTCTGCCCAACGGGAAGTTCGTTCAACAGAAGATTTCATATAATCATACGTCGCTGGGTAAGGAGGGCACTCGTCAAAAGCCATCATAATGTCGGAGCCTAGTGCATTTTGGATATGCATTGCTTTTTCAGGAGATAGAAATAATTTCTCGCCATTAAGGTGATTTCGGAAATGAACGCCTTCCTCTTTGATTTCTCTCATATCACTTAGGCTGAACACCTGAAAACCTCCAGAATCAGTAAGAATTGCTCCATCCCAATTCATAAATTTATGCAAGCCCCCCGCTTCCCTTACAATGTCTTCACCGGGTCTAAGCCATAAATGGTATGTGTTTGAAAGAATTATATTGGCGTTTATATTCTTCAATTCTTCCGGGCTCATTGTCTTAACGGTAGCCAAGGTACCAACAGGCATAAATGTGGGAGTATCAAATGAGCCATGTGGAGTGTGAACTCGTCCAAGTCTAGCCCCTGTTTGTTTACATGTTTTTATTAATTCATATGTTATTGGTGTCATGATTTATTCGTTCCTTTTTTATAAAATTAACATGGCATCCCCAAAGCTGAAAAAACGGTATCGTTCTTGAACAGCCTCTTTGTATGCATGAAGTATAGTTTCTTTATCTACTAATGCACTTACTAACATGATTAAGGTTGATTTTGGAAGATGAAAATTAGTAATTAATCCATCAATTGCTTTAAAATCATATGGTGGATAAATAAAAATATCCGTCCACCCGCTAGTTTCCTTAAAAGCTCCTTGATCTCTTGCAATTGTTTCCAAGGTCCGGGTAGAAGTGGTGCCTACGGAGATTATCCTACCATTTGATTTTTTTGTCTGGTTTAATATGTCTGCAGTCTCTGTAGACATATGATAGAACTCCGAATGCATTTCATGGTCATCAATATTCTCCACACTTACAGGCCGAAAAGTTCCCAATCCTACATGTAAAGTAATAAACGCAATAGTTACACCCATTTCTTCAATCTCTTCTAATAGTTCTTTAGTGAAGTGTAAACCAGCAGTCGGTGCCGCAGCGGAACCTTCCTCCCTGGCAAAAACGGTTTGATATCGCTCCTTTTCTGGCAGCTGTTCTTTAATATATGGTGGAAGAGGCATTTCTCCTAACTCATCAAGTACCTCGTAGAAAATACCTGTATAATAAAATTCAAGGATGCGTCCCCCATGCTCTTTTATATCTGTACAGGTCGCTCTTAATTTCCCTTCCCCAAAAACAAGCGTTGTACCAATCTTTATCTTTTTAGCAGGTTTTGCAAGTATTTCCCATGTATCCTCTTCACATTGATTTAATAAAAGAATTTCTACTTTGGCCCCTGTATCTTCTTTTATACCATATAACCGGGCAGGCAATACCTTTGTATCATTTAATACGAGGCAATCTCCTTTTTTAAGATAATCTTTTATATCTGTAAAATGTTTATGATCCACTTCTTTCGTTTGACGATCAAGTACTAACAATCGAGAAGCTGTTCGTTCTTTTAGTGGTGTTTGTGCAATTAACTCTTCTGGTAAATCAAAATCAAAATCTTCAATATTCATGCTGAATCTCCTAACATATGCTATCTAAACTTACCAATAATGAATAAAATTATGGTTAAAATAATGCTTATAATTATAGAAGTCATTATGGGAAAATGAAATGACATATTACCTTTTTTAAAGCTGATGTCACCTGGTAATTTACCTAAAAATGTCCAAATCAGACCAATAATTAGAAATACCATACCTAGAAAAAGAAATATTTTCCCTAATTCATTGTTCATTCTCTTTCACCCCAAAATGCTGGTAAGCTTTTGGTGTAACAACTCTTCCTCTAGGCGTACGTTGAATGAAGCCAATCTGCAGTAAGTATGGTTCATAAACATCTTCTATCGTCTGCGATTCTTCCCCAATGGTAGCTGCGATGGTATCCAGACCAACTGGGCCTCCTTGGAAACTTTCCATGATCCCCTTAAGTAACTTATGATCAATATGATCCAAGCCTTCATCGTCCACTTGTAGCATTTCCAAAGCAAGCTTCGTTGTTGGGAAACTGATCTCTTCTTCGCCTTTTACTTGGGAAATATCACGTATCCGTTTTAATAAGCGATTTGCTATTCTGGGAGTACCCCTGGATCTTCTGGCTACCTCTATAGCCGCCTCTTTGCTAAGGCTGGTTTGGAAAATTTCAGCAGTTCTCTCAACAATTGCACACAAATCTTTTGTTTCATAAAATTCTAATCTGCTTAGCACTCCAAATCGATCCCTTAGCGGAGCAGAGAGCAAACCTGCTCTAGTTGTGGCACCAACTAGGGTAAACGGAGGTAAGTCAATTCGCACAGAACGAGCACTTGGCCCAGTTCCTATAACAATATCAAGAAAAAAATCCTCCATTGCCGGGTACAAAACCTCCTCCACAGATCGTGGTAATCGATGTATTTCATCGATAAAAAGAACATCCCCAGGTTCCAACGAAGAGAGTATGGCAGCAAGATCTCCTGCACGTTCTATAGCCGGTCCTGAAGTCGAACGAAATTGCACGCCCATTTCATTTGCAATAATGCCAGCAAGCGTTGTCTTCCCTAAACCCGGGGGGCCATACAGTAGCACATGGTCAAGCGGCTCTTCGCGCATCTTGGCAGCCTGGATGAAAATACTCAAATTTTCTTTTACCTTCTGTTGTCCAATATATTGCTTTAATATGGTTGGACGCAGACTTAATTCCACAGAGGCATCTTCATTCTGTAATTCACCCGTTACCATTCTGTCTTCCATTTAGTATCCCCCCTTCTTAATTTTTCATTAGTAATGCTAATGCTTTACGGATTATTGTGTCAGTAGAGTTATTTTGGTCGTCAGGCAGTTTAGGTAGGACTGATTTAATTTCACGATCTGTATATCCTAATGCTTTTAAGGCCTCCTTGGCTTCATCCAATTTTGCAAAATGCTGATTTTCTTCTAGTTGTTGTGTTTCATGATCAGACTCTGGGTGAGAAATGGAAATCATCGTGGTTAACTTTCCTTTTAGATCTAATATTATCTGTCTGGCCGTCTTCTTTCCTACTCCTGGAAAGCTTGTTAGATATTTGTCATCTTCCCGTTCTACTGCACCGACAAAATCAGCAACATTAACTGTTCCAAGTACTGCCAATGCACCTTTTGGGCCAATACCCGAGACGGAGATTAACTTGGTAAACAAATACTTTTGCTCTTCATCTTTAAAGCCGTATAGAACCTGGATATCTTCTCTCACATAATGATAGGTGCTAATCTGAACTTCTTTGTTAAGCAAGTGTTGAAAAACGAATGGGTTGGCACAAATAATCTCGTAACCAATTCCTTGTACCTCTACTATAACTGATTCATCTTGTATGTATGTAAGATTACCTTTTATGTATGCAATCATTTAAATTTCTCCTCCATGTTACCTTACATCATTTTACCATATGCACCCATATAGTAAAACTATTGAGCTATTGGTATCTTTTTAACTAGAACTAGTTTGACTTACACTCGTTTTATCTATATGATTAGGCACCAACGTCTATAGAATGCGAGATAACTTAGAGCTATAAGAGATGGATACTGGTGCTTGAATCAACTATTCATAAAATAACATAATAAGAGCTTTCTCATCCTCTAAAAACAAACTTCTATCCCTGATATAAAGGATAGAAGTTCATTCAGCAAAACTTATTCTGTTTCATCTAAATTATGGTGAATATCTTGCACATCCTCGTTTTCTTCGAGGGTCTCAATTAAAGTAAACATTTTACCTGTATCTTCTTCGGATAGTTTATTATAATTTTGCGGAATTAAAGTCACTTCTGAGTCTTCAATCGAGTATCCTTTCTCATTTAGATAATCTACAACTTCCTGATAAGCCTCAGGAGCAGTATAAATCTCGTATCCATCCTCCTGTGTAACAATATCATCGGCTCCAGCTTCTAAGGCTTCCAACGTTAATTCGTCCTCATCAATTTTGCCTTCCTCATTTGAAATCACGATATAACCCTTTCGATCAAACATAAAGGAGACACTTCCATTCTCTCCAAGATTTCCATCATTCTTTTTAAAAGCGTGTCTAACTTCTGCAGCTGTCCTGTTTTTGTTGTCAGTTAAAACATGTACGATGACAGCAACCCCACCTGGGCCATATCCTTCATAAGTAAGTTCCTCGAAGCTCGCACCATCTAGGGTACCTGTTGCCTTTTTAATTGCTCTGTCGATATTATCATTAGGCATATTATCAGCTTTAGCCTTTTCCACCGCTAATCTTAATGAAGCATTTGTGGAAAGGTCTCCGCCCCCTTGCTTTGCTGCAGTATATATATCTTTTGCATGTCGCATAAAGATTTTTCCTTTTTTAGCATCCTGTGCATTCTTTCTTCTCTGTATATTCTTCCATTTAGAATGACCAGCCATAGGACATTCTCCTCTCTAGAAATTTCCTTTATTACTATACCAAAAAAAGGGATAAAAGTAAAAAAACCTTTGTTATACAAAGGTTTAATCTTTACTATTTAAAAAATCCTCCACTGTTTTCTCCAAATCATCTCCTCGATTTTTTGCTTTTAATCGAGCATCTAAATTTTTCATACGATCCCAATGGATATCATCCGTATATACAATAATTTCTTTTTTTGTATTAGGAAGGATTTCTCTTATGGTGGATTCAATCTTATTTACAGCAAGGTGATCTGTATGTTCCCTTTGCATCACTCCAACGATAATTCGCTTATCCGTCACTGCCACTTGAGCCTGGATAATATCTTTTTTATTCTGAAGTTCTTGAGATAGCAACATTGCCTCCTCATTGGTAAATGCATCGGAATATCCGCTTTTATAATCTGCATCATTTACTTGTTGTTGCTCACTTTGTGGATAGCCCCCCTGTTCTCCAATACTTGGTTCATCGTAATTTAATCGTTCTTTTTGTTCTTGATCAGTTTCATAGTGCATTGGCTGTGTGTTAGGATTTGCTTTATTCTCAACCGATTCCTCATTATCATTTGTACAGCCAATGGTCAATGCCAGTAGGGCTACACCTGGTATTAAGCTATATTTAAACATAATAAAACCTCCCTTCTCCAATAGTTTGGATCCGAGAGATTTTTTTACACTGTAAAGTAAAGGAAATTACTTATTTCGTTTGTATTGAGGTAATGGGTTCCGTTTATGCTCGGTTCTTCTATGAAGGGCATCAATAACTTCTTTATCTTTTTCTGGGATCTCTTCTCCAATTATATAAGCATCAATTTTATCGTAAGTAGTACCCATTTCATTTTCGTCTGTCTGCCCCTCCCAAAGGTCAGCACTAGGCTTCTTCTGAACTATTTCTTCTGGAACACCAAGATATGCAGCCATATCTCGTACTTCCTGTTTGGTGAAATCAACCAAAGGAAGGATATCTGCTCCTCCATCTCCGTACTTGGTAAAATATCCTGTATACCACTCAGCGGCATTGTCTGTGCCCACAACTAAGTAATTATAATTGGTTGCTAATGCATAGAGTGTACTCATCCTTAATCTTGCTCTTAAATTCGCATCAGCCAGTTGGTCATTTTCTTCAATAAAAGTATTGCTTTGCCTCAATTGACTTTTGATCTGGTCATACATTGTTTGATGTGTATTTGATAAATCAATGGTGAGTGAATTAATATCACAGCCTTCGACTACTTTTTTTGCATGGTTTAAATCTGCTTCTTTCGTATGAATTGGCATTAAGACACCTAAGGACTCATCCGGAAAAGCTCTTTTAATTAAGTGAGCTACCACAGCGGAATCTAATCCACCACTTACCCCAACTACTAAGCCATTTACTCCTGCTTGATCGACTTGGTCTCTTAACCATTGCACAATATTTTCAACATGCTTTTCCATTATATCCGCTCCTTTATATAAGATCCGATGTTTATTGTATCACTTTGTTTGTGTAATTTGAAAACTCTTTGCGTCTGATCCACTGTTTTTCCATTTGTTTTAAATGATTTCCAACTGCTGCTGGTTTCGCAGAAATAATGTGTAGCGTTTCCCTCATTAAATCACTTGGTACATTAATAGCGGCCAACCATAACTTATACTCCTCATCATGAACCATCCGGTATGAAAATAATTCGTCAAGATTCCAATTTATATATGGCAAAAATCGTTGGCCTAGTTGAATATAATCATATATAGGTGAAGTGCATTCTAATAGGTCAAAATCAATCATAAAGACTTCATCAGCATTATTTTTTATGAAATTGTGAGAAGCTACATCCCCATGAATCCATGTTCCTTCTTTTCTTCCCGAATAATCGTAGTCATCCCAAGAATAATGTGATAAAAGATAAAATTGATTTACCGTTGTTTGTACTATATCCTTATGCAAATTTTTCAAACCATATTTAGCAAATACATTATTTATTTTTTTAAAAGCTTCCAATCTTTTATACCATCTTATTATGATATTATTTTTAATCAAAGGTTGTTCAATATATATGTTCTCCGCTCGATCATGAAAATTTTTAAGTGTAGCTACCGCACTTTCTCGATCCCGCCTATATCTGTAATTTAAATGGCCTCCTTCGATGAAAGGTGCTATAGTCCAAAACTGGTTATTTTCTTTAATAATTTTTCGGCCATTAGGGAAAGCGACAAACGGGACCACTGGTTTGTTCGAAAAGTTATTAAAAAACTGCCACTGTTGATCGACTATGTTTTTTTGTGCATGACGCTTTATAATAAATTGCTTACCCGACTTGCCTATTACTTTAAAAACATTTTTTTTAATAATAACAGCAACGTCTACTTCTAATCCTCCCTCAATATATAAAAAAGAAGAGAGACGATGAACAATCTCGTCTCTTCCCTTTTTCTTATTCATTTTCTGATCCTTCCTCATTCTCTCGATTATAACCCTGGTACGGATACCCAGGTGGCATAGGATAATTATTATTCATATTGTTGGCTTCGTATTGTGGTGGAAAAAGATCTGTCTGAGACATTGTATTCCCATGATAAGGTGACTGGAAATTAGGTGTTGGCGGTGCCATATTGTGGTGTGTATTCTGGAATTGATGATTCTGGGCTTGATAACCAACATTGGAATAGTTGTTTTGATCATTACAACCGCAACCACCTAAATTACTATGTTGCGGTTGCTGCTGTGGCTGCATATGCATTGGCATTCCACCAGCCATTGGCATCATTGGTGTACTTGCAACATTAGCCATCATTGGGAATGGTGTTGATGGATAACACGGATGAACAAAATGACAACACATTGGTATAAAATGAGCTGGTGCAGGTTGGGCTACTGGCATATCTACAGGTGATTCATCAGATACGGATTCGTGGTGCTCATGACTATAGTAAGGCATTTCCGGAAAATTGATTGTAGTATAATTTTGAAATTCTTGTTCAAATGTTGGCTGCTGTACAATAGGCTGTGTAGGTATTTCTGGCATTTTCGGCATCTGAGGTAATGGCTTCATAGGCATTTCTGGCTTAACCATTTTCTTTTTCTCCTTATCATCCTCTTTTATCACTGGTAAAGGTTTAGGCGAAACATCCTTATAGGGCTGTTTTACTTTTTCCTTATGCATTTCCTTTTTTGGCATCTGCGTCTTCTTTACTGTCTTTGAAGAACTAGGTATCTTTATCTTCATGCCAGGCATAATCATATCTGGGCTTGATAGGTGGCTATTAAGCTTTTTAACCTCTTCAAAATCCACTCCATATTTTTTTGAGATTTCCCACAAAGTATCTCCTTTTTGAACAATGTGTATTTTCAAGACGAACCAAACTCCTTTCATAAATAACTCTGGGCTAATTACTCTCTATCAACATATGCATGTAACGGATAAATGTTGAAACATATTTAATAAAATATAAATAACCGCCCTCTATTCACATAGTGAGCGGTTATTAATTCCAATATTAAACATTTAACTGATAGACAGGGTATGTACCCAGAATAGTTACATTGCAGCCAAGTGCTTCTAGTTCAGCCTTTACTCCAGGGAATAATACATCATCATACTGCTGATTTACATCCACAATAAAAAAGTAATTCCCTAATCCAGTTTTCATTGGCCGGGATTCAATCTTAGAAAGGTTCATCTTTCTCCATGCAAAAGCCGCCAATACCTGATGAAGGGCCCCAGCAAAGTCACTGGGCAATGTTATTAACAGGCTTGTTTTCTCTGCAGTAGCTTCATGTTTAATATGTACTAATTCTTTTTGCTTTGAAAGTACAATAAAACGAGTGTGGTTGTTTGGATAATCATGTATATTTTCTTGGAAAATTCGTAAGCCATATTCTTTTGCTGCAAGCTTATTACCAATCGCTGCAATAGGTTTAAATTGTTCACTTACTATCTCGGCAGCTTTCCCAGTCGAAGAGGTGTATTCTATCTTTCCATTTGGGATTTGCTTGTGTATATATTGGTGACATTGGGCAATAGCATGACTGTGTGAATGTATCTCCTTTATATCATCAACAGAACCGGAAAAGTCAGGATGGACTAATAAATGTTGCTCAATTGGAACAACAATTTCCGCCATAATTGGCAGCCTCACTTGGTGTACAAGATAGTCTACTGTCAATTGCACTGTACCTTCAATAGCATTTTCCAGTGGCACAACACCGATATCTATTTTATCTTCCTCTATAGCATCAATACATTCTGGAATAGTCCCAAAACCTTCTTTAATTTCCCCATTAAAAGCAATGTCCACTGCCAATTTTGTAAATGTTCCCTTAGGCCCTAAATATCCTATTGAGATAGACAAAACCTCTCCCCCTATTCCTATAAAAGCTATATTTTGAAATAATTATTCGATAAACTCAAATTCGTAATCCAATAATCGGATCGTGTCTCCATCCTCTGCTCCTCGTTTTCTCAAAGCTTCATCAACTCCCATACCTCTAAGTTGACGCGCGAATCGTTGAACTGCTTCATCTCTGGCAAAATCAGTCATCTTGAAAAGCTTTTCGATTTTATCTCCACTCAAAACATAAGCCCCGTCATCATCTCTGCTAATTTGAAATGGTGCGTCTTCTTTTTGATATCGATAGATTACTTTTTCTTCGTTTTCTTCTAATTCCGGAGCGATCTTTGGAATACGTTCAAGCATATCTGCAATTGCAAACAAGATATCTCTTACTCCATCTTTAGTAAGAGCTGAAATCTCATAAACAGGAATTTCACTGTCTATTTTCTTCTTAAATAGCTCTAAATTCTCGGAAGCGCCTGGCATGTCCATTTTATTAGCAGCTATTATCTGTGGTCTTTTCATTAAGTTCATATCATACTGGGTTAATTCCTTATTAATTTTAAGATAATCCTCATAAGGATCTCTACCTTCTGTACTTGCCATATCAATTACATGCACGATTACCCTGGTTCTCTCTACATGTCTTAAAAATTGATGACCTAAACCTATCCCTTCATGGGCACCTTCTATCAAGCCCGGTAAATCGGCCATTACAAAGCTTCTTTGATCACTTGTATCCACGACCCCGAGATTAGGTGCAAGTGTCGTGAAATGATAATCCGCAATTTTGGGTTTGGCAGCACTGACTACAGACAGAAATGTAGACTTTCCCACACTCGGGAAGCCGACAAGTCCAACATCTGCAATCAATTTTAGTTCGACTTTTATATTTCTTTCTTGTCCTGGCTCCCCGTTTTCTGCCATATCTGGAGCCGGATTGCGAGGAGTTGCGAAGCGGGTATTTCCACGACCTCCTCTGCCTCCTTTTACAATTACCGCCTGTTGACCATGGGTAGTTAAATCTGCGATAACTTCTTCTGTCTCTTCATCAACCACTGTGGTACCCGGAGGAACAGGCACAATGAGCGGAGCAGCATTTTTCCCATGTTGGGTCTTACTCATTCCGTTTTCCCCGCGCTTACCTTTAAAATGACGGTTATAACGAAAGTCCATTAGTGTGTTTAACCCTTCATCAACTTTAAAAACGATATCAGCACCGTTACCGCCATCACCACCAGCTGGTCCGCCCTTTGGAACATACTTTTCTCGCCTATATGCCACTAGACCGTTTCCACCGTCTCCAGCCTTCACATAAACACTTACCTGATCTACAAACATACTTTCACCTCATACACTTATGGAATAAGAAACTGACAAGCTATCCCTTCATTATTTACGGAGATATTTTGTTCATACTCCCAATCCATGGATTTCAATTTTTGTTTAATTTCTTCTTTATTTACTTTGATCTTAATACATAAAAATACTTTGGTCATCGTGTTTTCTTCCGCTTCATCAAGCTGAAGTGAAATTTCTATTAGCTCAGTTCCATCGGATTCCTCAATAATACAAGAAATGATTTTTTCAAGCTGGTCCTTTAACCCTTTATCTATTTGATTTAAGTTTTTATTTTGGACATGAATGTTGTATTCCAAACGCAAATACTCATATCTACTGTTAAACTCAATTACCCATAAAGACAACGAAGGTGCGTTTAGACTCATTAATTTTCTTTCCTCATCATAATGATTAAAGCAACTTTGAACTTTAGATTCTACCTTTTCTATTTTCCCCATACTTAAATAGCCTTGAATGAGCTGGAGATGATTCATTAAGTCATGTCTATAATGTTGCAGTAATTTTACGACCTGTTCCTCGTTCATCTTTCTCCCTCCATATTAGTAAAAGTATAGCAGAAAAAAAAGGAAAGTTCATGTTTTGTTCAAAATCTTGCTAGATAGCAAACACAGAAGTAAAGTAAAAAATTAATCTCAATTTTCCTTAGGCTTACATCTCCAGCTAACATCTGTTATTTGAAATGAAGAATTACGTTTACTCTCCATAGATTTCGACGGTTCTCATTCTAATTAACTTGTTAAATTATAAACATTCGCTCACACACTTTCATTTACTTCGCAGTTGGAGTAAACTGCGACGTAACTTTGTGATGAAAAGCTCAGTGAAATATTTGAGTAGAAGTGCCCCATTGATTTTCGTTGCATGCGGACGCTTTCACACCTCCGGGTACAAGTGCGACATCTGTTCGTTACCTCACAGTGGCTTCTTTGCCGCCCGGCATGGCTTCAGCCGCTTCCTCCGCTACGCTCCGTTTAGTGTCTTCAGCTCATGCTATTCCGGCAGGAGTCGCCGCGTTCCACTCCAATCAACTCGTACACAGCATATTCTGGATCTATGTGAACGCAATTTTTCTGCGTAGATATAATAGGAAATAGTAGCGAAGGGGAAATATGGAGACTCCTGCGGGAGGAGAGGCCTAGATGAGACCCCGGAACGCGTAGCGTGAGGAGGCTCATCAGCCGCCCGCGGAAAGCGGAATATTTCCCCGTAGCGGTGATTTACGCAGCCTCTATATTCTTAGTTACGTCGCAGTATATCTAAATTATGAATTACTTTAATATCCCTAATCCTATATTATGCTGCCCAATATAAAAACCCTAGCCGAGAAATCAGCTAGGGTTTTTTATAAATTATGCCTCTTGTGCAACTGGATATACACTTACTTTTTTGCGGTCTCTACCATAGCGTTCAAATTTTACAACACCATCTGTTTTAGCAAAAAGTGTGTCATCACCACCACGGCCTACATTTTCACCTGGATAAATCTTTGTACCGCGTTGACGGTAAAGAATAGAACCACCAGTAACAAATTGGCCATCAGCACGTTTTGCGCCAAGACGTTTGGATTCAGAATCACGACCGTTCTTCGTACTACCGGCACCTTTTTTCTGTGCGAAAAATTGCAGATCTAATCGTAGCATTGTTTTGCACCTCCTTACGTATTATGAATTTTTATAAAGTTGCTATATTCTGTCTCAATTGATGATAAGGATATCAACATACCTTCAAATAATAGCTGAACCTGCTTCATTTTTTCACAGGGGATGGAATCCGGAATGGTAACATAAAGATACCCACCTTCATCTCCCTGCTTTATATCAAGCTCAACATCGCATAAAGCCAACACAGCATTAATAGAACCAATAGTAACTGCTGAAACTCCGGCACATACTAAGTCATATCCATACGGACCACTCTGGGCATGTCCAGTTAGCTTAAAGGCTGTAATATCACCATTCGAACGATAAACCGTCGTATGAATCATATTCAGATCCCTTATTATGCATTGATTTTGTCAATCACTAGTTTAGTGTAAGGCTGACGATGACCTTGTTTACGATGGTAGTTTTTCTTTGGCTTAAATTTCGTAACAGTGATTTTCTTTTGACGGCCATGTTTTTCAACTTTAGCTGTAACAGTAGCACCATCAACAAATGGAGCTCCTACTTTAACATCATCTCCACCAACGAAAAGTACTTTGTCAAATGTAATAGAATCATTTGCATCTGCTGCAACTTTTTCTACATAAATTTCTTGTCCTTCAACAACTTTTACTTGTTTGCCACCTGTTTCAATAATTGCGTACATATCTTGCACCTCCTTAATTAACTCAGACTCGCCATCAAGGTACTCGTAATGAGTTTAAGACCTTTTCTGCGCGGTTGTAGCACTGGTGCTACGATGAATAACGTACTAATATTATCATAAGAAACGAGACTCTGTCAACAAGTGAAAAGGAAATTTCCTTATGTCATATAATCTGTAATCTCTCCTACTGTCTTAGAATAATTTTTGTCATGGAAGAAACTGTGTAGACAGTCATTTTCATCAATCGACTTACGCCTGTTTCCTGGAAAAACAACATAGATAGCATGCTTGCGATCACGCCAAAATTTTGAAAAGATATCAAGAACCTTTGTCTCATGGGAAACTACGATTGATTTCCTACCTATTTTGCTTGGTCCATTATAATACCTGCTCATTAAGAAACGAATAAAAACATAATATCGTTGTTTCCATTCATTTTTGTTTTCCATAAATAAGAATAAAAGAAGTAAAAAGGCACTTAACGTAAATGGAAAGAAGGTTATTTGGATGACTAAAATAATTATACTTATTATCATAGAAATTAATAAAGTTGAATAATAAGCCTTTTGAAATGGAAAAACAAATGATAGACATTGAAGTAGTAACTTACCGCCGTCTAACGGCCAGATTGGCAGCAAATTGAATAACAAAATCGTTGTATTATAATAAAATGCCAAATCCAACACCGAATTTGGCAGCAATTGGAATTCATTGCAAACAATTAACCCAAAATAAATTATCAGATGCTGAAACGGCCCTGCTAGAGTAACAATTACTTCTTCCCTAATAGGTCTTGTTGTATGCTCATCTACCTCCATAACACCACCAAAGACCCAGAGCATAATTTGCTTTATACGCCAGTTGTGTACAACCGCAGCAATATAATGACCTAATTCATGAAATAGAACGATAGCTAAAATGATTGATAATTCCATAAATGTACCTGTAAGCATAGAAAGTATAACAAAGATCATCAATACAGGGTGAATGTGTATTCTCGGAAAGTGTCTAATCAAGTTGGTCCACCTTGATTACTTGAACAGGATCTATATACTCATTGTCCTTCTCGATGGAGAAATACACTGTCTTATTTTCACCAGTGGGAGAAAACTTACCAATTGAATCGTTACTATTAATAAATTGATAAAGGTGTACATCGATTGAGCTTAAATAACCATATTTAGATTTACTCCCATCTGCATGTTGCACGATAACCGTGTTGTCTGTTTCGTTATCTTTTCCCGCAAATATCACTACTCCTTCACGTAGTGTAACGACATTGCCTGCTTTTCCAGGTTGTATTTTTATGCCTTTTCCATTCACCTGAAAATTCTCTGCTACATCGCCATGTACTGGTAGAGAAAGTATCTGGTTACTTTCATCCTGTTTCTCTGTGTCTGGGGTCAGTGCTAACGGAGTTCCAAATGTGTCTTGGTACCATAGCTGAACTTTTGCAAAGGGGAATTCTTCCTTTAACACAGCACTTGTCCATTCCTTTGGTGCTTCAAAGCCAGTTGCATTTGTATTCCATACAAACGCCACCCCGAAAAACAATAAAATGGACAACATTCCTTTGAGAATAAACCCAGTCATTACTTTATTTTGGCTTTTATCCGATATGGTGGTTTCAGCAATTACTGGAAAATAGCCGTGTTTTTCTTCATCTTGGGGAAATGATGGCTTAATTGGTCTCTTAGCTCCTTGCTGCTGATAAGGTAAACCACGAAGTTTTTTTCTTTCCTCAATTGATTGGCGAACTTTCTTGACTCCTCTGCTCATTGTCCTCACATTCCTTCACATCTTTTGTACAAGTCTATGTACGAAATGCTACAGATATGAAAAAAAGGTGAAGGGTTGTCTTATTTCCCTTCACCTTTCTCCTAAACCTAAGCTGCCTATATTTATATATATCAAACGGAGCAAATCGAGGAATGTTGCAATTGCAAACAATTAACTTAATACGTACGAAGGATTAAGCTCTCATTCCGAAAAATTTCTTCACTTTATATAAAACACCTTTTTCATCTTCTAATGATTGAAGAGGCACAGTTTCACCAAGGATCCTTCTTGCAATATTTCTATATGCAATGGAGGCCTTGGAGTTTGGTTGAAGTGCCACGGGCTCTCCCTTATTAGATGCTTTTATAACTTCATCGTCATCAATCACAATTCCAATCAAATCAATGGAGAGTACTTGTATAATTTCGTCAATCTCAAGCATATCTCCATTCTTCATCATGTGATTACGGATGCGATTAATGATTAATCTTGGCGACTCCATATCTTCTTTTTCTAATAGGCCTATAATACGATCTGCGTCTCTTACACTAGATTTCTCAGGGGTAGTTACTACAATTGCCTTATCTGCTCCCGCCACAGCATTCTGGAATCCTTGTTCAATTCCAGCAGGGCAATCTATTATTATATAATCATATTCCTGCTTTAATTCTGAGATAATTTGTTTCATTCCATCGGTTGTTACTGCAGATTTATCACTTGTTTGAGCTGCCGGCAACAAAGATAGATAGTCAAACCGCTTATCCTTAATTAGTGCTTGTTTTAATTTGCAACGTTCTTGGATTACATCAACAATATCGTAAATAATGCGATTTTCCAGTCCCATTATAACATCAAGGTTTCGTAAGCCAATATCGGTATCTATTAAACAAACTTTTTTCTCCATAAGCGCCAAAGCTGTTCCTATATTTGCAGATGTAGTTGTTTTACCGACACCACCTTTACCGGAAGTGATGACTATAGCTTCACCCATTTTGCATTCTCCTCTCAAACCCGCTTAATACTTGTCGTTTATGCGAAAGAACCTGCAGTCGATCAATTACTATTTTATCCTGTTCTTCATCAATAAGACCACATTCCATATAAACACCATCTGCTTCGTAATCCGGTGCACGGCTTATATAATCAGCAATTCTTAGTTGATTCGGTTTCATAAAAGAGGCTGCAATAAAAGCCAGTCTATCTCCATTGGAACCTGCATGAGCAATGCCATGTAAATTACCCATTATGTAAATATTTCCTGTAGCTACTACTTTGCCACCAGGATTAACATCTCCAATTAATAGTAGATCCCCAGTCACTTCAAGAATTTGCCCTGAGCGAATAATTCGGCTGACAGCTTGTACCTCACTATTCTCTTGCCATCTTAATGCTTCTTCTCTGCGGATCACGGATGATTCAATAGATTCAACGATAAAACGATGGTCTTTTGTTATAATATCTGTTATTTCCTGTTTCTGCTGTTCTGTTATAAATCGGTTTCCCAATTGGACCTTTACAGATACAACAGGTTCATTTTCTTTAGGACTACTTTCCGCAATTGTTGCATTTAGTTCATTGACTACAAGATCATATGAACAAGCTTCATCTATGAACAATGTCAACCCATCTCTAGTCCCTTTGATCGTGATTAACTGCTTCTTATCAAGCATGATAAGCTCACCTCATTATATTTATAGCGAATTGTTACTGAATAGCTGATCTCTTCCCCATCTTGTAAGGCGTTTAACAAAGATCGGATATAGAAACAGTAGAAACACCAGATTCGATAGTAACGTAGGTAGTAAACGGTATAATAAGTAATCCTTCCAGACCATGCTCGCTATACCAGCAACTGTATAAATAATATTTATAGCAATATCTGCTAAAGATAACCCAATTATTCCTAAAAGGATGCTCACAAAGATATTCCCATGTAACATTTTTTTGAACCCATGTATTACATATATAACAAGCGCATAAGAAAACATATACACTCCAAGTACTCCTGTATACACAATATCAATCAGTAATCCGAAAATAAACCCATATAATACTGAATAATATGTATCTTCCTTATCGTAAAAAATAGCGATGAGGATCAAGAATATGAACACCCAATGTGGAACAATTAATAGATTTCCAGTAATTAAACTTGAGGGTAGGAGTTCCAACGCGACACCCTCCGAAACAAGAAATAAAAAGAGAAAAAAAGGTAAAAATAAACGTTTCATTATTCCTCCTCCTTATCTTCCGTCTTCTCGTCGGTTGCTATGGAACGGTCCACCACCATTACTTGATTAATTTCATACATATCAGCGGCTGGTTCAATTAAGGCTGTTTTTGTTAATCCATACTTATCTGGGGCTGTTTCCTTTACAGTACCAATTGGTAGTCCAGCCGGAAAAACACCACCCATACCAGAGGAGAACACTAACTCCCCCTCTTTCACATCCTTATCTGACTTTTCAATAATTCGAAATAATAGTGAATTGCTTTCTTCATCAAAGCCTTCAATCATTCCAACAATATCCTTACCTTCATCCTTCTCTCTAGAGATTGTAGCAGATATTCGATTAAATTGATCAAAGCCTGTTAACAATTTAACTGTTGAGGTAAATTGAGACGGTGTCTGGACCTTTCCTACCATTCCATCTGCCGTAATTACAGCCATATTAGCCTTGACCCCATCTTGTTTTCCCTTGTTAATAGTTACCTGCTCAATCCATCTCTCCGGAGACCGTGACATGACGGTTGCCTGAATCGGTTCATAATCACGTAAGGACTCTGATTCTTTTAAGTCAAGTAAATTTCTCAGTTCTTTATTTTCTTCCTTTATTTCCTGCACTTCATAAATAAGGCCCTTATACTGAGATAACTTCTCTTTAAGGATTTGATTTTCTTTATAAGTATCCCTAAAGTCGTCAATATTTGTAAATATATCTGAAACAAATTCAACTGGAGCATAAATGATATGCTGCGCCCATCCCACAGTATCATTCACAAATTGCTCAGCTGTAGTCAGGTTGCTTCTCTCTTTCAGCGAGAAACCAATTAATGCAACCAGGACGATCACCCCTATTAGGATGATGAATAATTTCTTGTTACGAAAAAATGCCATGTGGACACCAGCTTACTTAGTTATAGGATGAGCGGATACATTCGGATGGGAACGGAAATGTTGAATGTATTCCAAAGATTTACCAGTACCGATTGCCACACTCTCAAGTGGATCATCGGTTACAAAAACCGGCATTTTTGTCTCATCACTAATTACTTTATCGATATTTTTCAACAAGGAACCCCCACCGGATAAAACGATACCCCGATCCATAATATCAGCTGCTAATTCAGGCGGAGTTTCCTCCAACGTATTTTTAACCGCTTCAACGATCGCCTCTACCGTATCGTTTAGAGAACCTGCTATTTCACTAGCGGTAATTGTTATAGTTTTAGGTAAGCCGGTTAATAAATCACGACCGCGGATATCCATTTCAATATCTTCTTTTACTTCACCAGCTACACCAATATCAAGCTTCACCGATTCCGCAGATCTTTCTCCAATCATTAAATTATAATTTTTACGAATATAGTTCATTATTGCTTCATCCATGTCATCTCCAGCTGTACGAATCGATTTACTTGTTACAACACCCCCCAGTGAAATAACCGCAACCTCTGTCGTACCTCCGCCGATGTCTACAATCATACTTCCAGTAGGCTCCCATACTGGTAAACCTGCACCAATGGCAGCTGCAAATGGCTCAGAAATAGGAAACGCATCTTTAGCGCCAGCTTGTTTTGTTGCATCAATTACTGCTCGTTCTTCTACCATCGTAATTCCAGATGGCACACATACCATTACATTTGGCTTTTTCGCAAACATAGAACGATTTTTCATTGCTTTCTTAATATAATATTTCATCATTGCAGCAGTTGTATCATAGTCAGCAATAACGCCATCTCTCATAGGCCTTACGACTGTTATGTTACCAGGTGTTCTACCAATCATATTACGTGCAGAACTCCCCACTGCTTCAATATCACCAGTTTGATTATTTTTAGCTACCACGGAAGGCTCGGAAACCACCACACCTTTTCCTTTGACAAAAACCAGCGTGTTAGCAGTACCTAAGTCAATTCCCAAATCCTGTGAAAAATTAAAAAATCCCAAAAATATCTTCCTCTCCAAAACAAACACTGTATATTATTTAGCTTAACTATATCGACTCATTTTATGTGTTACAAACATGCACGTATATTATCACATACGAAAGAAAAAAGTAAAATGTAACTATCCATAGGAATAAGCGCCAATTTCTTATATATAATGAAAATGGCGCTTATGTGCGTGTTTCTATATAATTATACGAAAAAAATTATAAAATAGATAGTATTATAAGTATCATATTTCAGGTTGTTTCTACTTCTCTCACATTAAAAATAATTATTTCATTAAATTTAACTAAATTTCCATCTTTTTACCACACTTTTGTTACATTCCTTTGTTAAACTAAATGCTATTAATAATTATATCATTTGGAGGTTCATGTTAATGGATATTTTTAATGTTGCATTAAAAGATAAATTAAATCTCTTTGAAATTAGCATCCTCGTTCAGCTTGAAAAAAATAAAAATCACTTTATAAGAATTGAAGAAATAAGCGATGATATTTTGACACAAAACTACATTAGAAAGTATATATATGGTTTGGTGAAAAAAGGGTATGTGATGAAGCATTTTAGTAAATATCGTATTAACGATTTTACAATGACATGATCACGTGGTCAAACACTGGTTTTGATGAATAACCAAACTAAAGGCTCTTATGATTTTTTTAAGAGCCTCTATGATATTTATTCTTCTAATAACTTAGATATTATGCTTAGACTAATTACAGTCCCCATTTTACTTGATAAACAAAAAATTAGGGAAATGTCATCCCTTTTTAAGCACTTTATATTACTGACATATCGTCAATAATTGTATCTCAAACTTAATCATATGGAGAATTGTTCTATTATAAATAGCCTTTTTCTTTTAAGGAAACAAATTTCCTATCTCCAATGATAAGGTGATCCAATAATTCAATACCAATCATTTTTCCTGATTCAGTCAATCTTCTGGTTACCTGGATATCTTCCTGTGATGGAGTTGGGTCCCCGGATGGATGGTTATGTGCTACAATAATTGAAGCAGCGGAACGTTTTACAGCTTCACGATATACTTCTCGTGGATGTACAATCGAAGCATTAAGGCTGCCTATGAAGATGGTTTGTCTGTGGATAATTTGATTTTTCGTGTTAAGAAACAAAACTACAAAATGCTCTTGATGAAGGCTTCTCATTTCTTCCATTACGTAATCTGCTCCATCCTCCGGGGAGCGAATGACGTATCTTTCCAGTGGCTTATAGCGGCTCATTCTTTTTCCAAGTTCGATAGCAGATAATATGAGAACTCCTTTTGCCTTACCTATTCCTTTAATTGCTGTTAATTCCTCGATGGTTGCGTCATTTAATAATTTCAAACCTTCAAAGTGCATAAGTACACGGTTAGCGAGCGCCATCACTGACTCTTCTTTCGTCCCGCTTCCGAGTAAAATGGCCAGTAACTCCTGGTTAGATAAATGATTCGCCCCATGGTTCATTAATCTTTCCCTTGGTCTGTCGTTCTTAGGAACATCTTTAATCATTAATGGTTCCATTACCAATATAAATCCCTCCTTTCCGTAGCTATATCATAGACATCAATTCAATATAGAACAAATCAGGAAATAGAAAAATTACTATGCAGAACGTCGATGTATTTAATGTATTCCTAAAGGTAATTTAAGAAATTCCCCTTTAGAAATTTAGCAAAATAAAAAAACAGGCAAATTTAGCCTATTTTTTATTTTGATTCTAATTTTTTTATCGTTTTTTCATACGTATGCCATACAGATAATAAAATTCCTTGTACCTGTTTGTTATTGTCTTCACTTAACTTGTCTAAATTCTCTACTATATGTGTATTCAACTGAGATAAATCCTCTGTATCTTTCGGAAAAGCATCAACTATTTTTTTCCATGCTTTTATTTCAAGCTTTTCATCTGTGGATAATAATTTTAAAGATTTATTCCATTCGCTCTGAAAAGTTTCCAACCATTGATGCTCTGCATTGGATAAATCAGTTTCAATGCCTGCCGTCTGCCATTCCTTTACATATACTTCTAACTCGTTTTTTTGTAATTGCTGACGTAAATGGTTAGCTTGTGCTTCTGTTTCAGCTATTCCTGCAAATAAATAAAATTGCTTATTTTTCTCCCACACTATAGTAGGTATCTTTTTGTTAGCATACTTTTCTTTCCATTCCACAGCATTTGCTTCTTCATTAAATACACCTGCTTGAAGCACGTATGCCTGTACGCCTTCTAGCTGCACCAATGATGAACCTTTTTGTGCCTTCTGGTCCTCTTTGTCTTTTTCTACTGTAGAAATAGGAATGTCACCACCCCCTGAAGTTGGCTCACTATCCAGTGTTACAAACATTTTTAGCATTATTAGTCCTAGAACAGAGCCTATTATGAGTGCAGAAAAAATTGGAATAACAACAGGTTTTAAATATTTCCGCTTTATTTTGTTCGCCATATTTTTATTTGTATTCGTAGTTAATCTAGCGAATGTTGGTACAGATTCGTCTTCTTCTTGAATAGCAGCTGCTTGTTCTTTTTTAAATAACTGGCTGGAGTTCTTACCGCTTGTCTCTTTTACCTTTAATTTTACTGGTTTACCGTTCTCCCATACAGTTATCATTCTTTGCTTATCTATTTCGCTCACCTCCGCTAGAATTAATATACTTACTCTAGCATAGGAAAGATAAAAAGTAAGACGTAAATTGTCACATTACTAATAAATAATTTCGCATAAACCGTCAACTTTCTCTATTTCTAAAAAATTCCCTAACTCTTGATATAAAATGCAGTGATCCAGTAATAAAATAGATGTGCTCTCTATATGTTATTTTTTTTATTGCGTCCTCCCAATTCTCAGTTAGAAATTTATGCTTATGATTCGTCACTTCATAAAGTTCTACGGCTTTAGCTGCCCGTGGGTGCTCAAAAGAAGTAAGTGTTACAGAAGAAAAGTTGGTTTCTAACCTTTCTAGCATTAAAGAGAAGTCTTTATCCTTAAATGCAGCAAATATTAAGTGCTTCGTCTTATTTGGATACAATGCTTTAACCGTATCAATAAAAGTCTCTATACCTGCAATATTATGTGCGCCGTCTAAAATCACAGGTGGGTGAATATTGACCATTTCAAACCTACCTGGTAGCTTGGATATTTTAAATGCTTCCATCGTTTTATTCATGTCAATAGAATAGTTCATTTGTTTAAGTAAATATATACTCATAAAAGCAAGTGATGCGTTTTGGACTTGGTGTTTTCCTTGCATTTGAATGGATAGGTTATACTGCTGCCTTTCCCGGTTCCAAGAGAAAAATTGATGATTGCCGTCTATTATAATATTATGATAATGAAAATCCTTTCCTAGTTGATATACTCCTGTTTGCACATTCTTCGCTTCTTGATTTAAGACCATTTCAGCTTCTTTTGGGACTTCCCCTATAATTGCTGGAATGTCCTTTTTTATAATTCCTGCCTTATGATAGGCGATTTCTTTTATAGTACCACCTAAAAAATGCGTATGGTCCTTTGCTATGTTTGTTATAATGGATAGGATTGGGAGAAAACAGTTCGTTGTATCTTCTCTCCCCCCCATCCCTGTCTCAATGATTGCAATTTCTTTGCTGTCGTGAAAATGCATAAAGGCAATTACTGTCAATATCTCGAATTCGGTTGGCATCTCTTTTTTATTATCTAAAATTTCAATGGCAGGGTATAACCTATTAAATAGAGAAAGAAAGACTTGTTCCTTAATAGGTACATCTCCATCAAGAATGTGACCTGGCAACCCATATATACTTGGGGAAGTAAATATTCCTACATTGTATCCGTTGGCAGTTAATGCTCGCTGAATAAACTGAATGGTAGAGCCCTTTCCATTTGTACCAGCAACATGTATTGCTTTAATTTTATCTTGTGGATTCCCCACTTCTTTGAGAAGCTTTTTCATTCGGAAAAGACCAGGTTTAATTCCTAAGTTTGCTCTAGAAGAAAAAAAGGCCTCCACTTGTTCAATTCTCTGAAACATATGTACACCACATTTCTAAATTATTATACTGTAGGTAAGTATAACAGAAAGGATAAGGACTATGAATTTACATGGATGGATCATATATAATGGAAGTTTATCAGGAAATAAGTTTCTTGATTATGCTGAGTGGATCCAGCAAGCCGCTTATGCAAGAGGAAGTGAAACAACTATTTACAAAAATAATGAACTTAACCCCTACCTTGTTCCAGGAGAGTCAGGGCTACTTAAAAAACCAAGTGAGAAAATAGCTGATTACGTCGTTTTTGCTGACAAGGATATATACTTGGCAAAACAACTTGAATTAATGGGATTGCGCGTATTTAATTCTTCTCAAGCAATTGAAGTTAGTGATGACAAAATTGCCACATATCAGTGCTTAGCGCAAACAGGATTACCAATACCGAAAACAATCGTATATCCGAAAGTTTTTATTACAGCCCAACCAGATGAGAATGTAATTAACAATGCTATAAAATCACTCGGTTTTCCAATGGTAGTAAAAGAGGCTTTTGGCTCTTTTGGTGAACAAGTATATTTAGTTCACACTAGCGAGGAGCTATGGGACAAAGTGAATGAATTACTGGGAAAAGCATTTGTCTTTCAAGAATTTATTTCATCAAGTTATGGAAGAGATATGCGGCTTCAAGTAGTCGGCAATGAAGTAGTTGCAGCAATGAAACGAGCGTCAACAAACGATTTTAGAGCAAATGTTTCTGCTGGAGGCACAATGGAAGCATACACCCCATCAAAAATAGAACGTGAGATGGCTGTACAAGCAACAAAGTCAATTGGAGCAGATTTTGCAGGAATTGACTTATTGTATGGGGAAGATGGAAGCCCATTAATTTGTGAAATTAACTCCAATGCACATATAAGAAATATGTATGACTGTACTGGTATAAATGTAGCAGATTTTATAATGGATTATATATTAAATAAGTCAATTCAAGAATGAGGTTATTAACATGGTAACAGGATGGCTAATATATAATAGGATAGATGCAAACCAAAACAGCTCCTACATTAAATGGTTTTTTGGAAGAAGCAGCTAGCCAAAATATTTCCCTTACCCTCATTATAAGAGAAGAAATGACGATGGGATTAATTAATAACCAACGAACAATTTTAGTTAGAGAAAAACCGATCCGTCTTCCTGACTTTGCAGTTGTTCGAACAATAGATACAATGGTTCAACTACAACTAGAAGCTTGTGGGATTCTTTGTTGTAATTCTTCTACTGTTTCTCATATTTGTAATGACAAAGCCTTATCCCATCATCACATTGCAAATCTAGGCATCCCAATGGTGGATACTATTTTTCCACAAAATAAAAACTTACCAGAAAAATCCCCCTTGCCTTTTCCTTGTGTGGTGAAGGAAGTTTCAGGTAGAGGAGGAAAACAAGTATATTTTATCCAAAATCAAGAAGAATGGGACAAGGTTTCCAAAATGACTACTAATAATCATATAATACAGTCTTGTAATGTGCAGCTAGGAAAGGATCTGCGTGTATTTGTAGTAGGAAACAATATTATCGGGGCAGTTCTAAGACAAAGCAACAACGACTTTCGTGCAAACTATAAGCTTGGTGGTACAGCATCCCTTTTCCATCTAAGCAATGAACAAGTTTCTATGGTTCAACATATAGTTGATAATTTTGATTTTGATATGGTAGGAATTGATTTTTTATTTGATAAAAGAGGAGACCTTCTCTTTAATGAGATAGAGGATGTGGTGGGTTCAAGGATTTTAAGTGCTGTAACAGATTTAAACATAGTTAAAACGTATATTTCCCATATCCAGGAGAAATTAAAAAAACGGAATCCCACTATATAGGATTCCGTTTTTAGAATTATCCTCTTAATTCATTCAATCTAGCAGTAACCTTCGCCTGCTTCTCAAGATAATCCTTTTCTTTTTGCTTCTCTTCTTCTACTACCGCTTCAGGTGCCTTGCTTACAAATCCTTTATTAGAAAGTTTCTTTTGCACACGCTCTACCTCTTTTGTCCACTTAGCCAATTCTTTTTCTAGTCTCGCTATTTCTTTATCAAAGTCAATTAATCCTTCTAATGGCAAATACAATTCGGCACCTGTGATTACTGCAGACATTGCTTTTTCAGGTGCATCCACACTTGTGGCTATCACTAACTCACTTGGATTGCAAAAGCGTTGTAAATATTCCCGATTGCTTTCCAGAGCATCCATAACCGACTGGCTTTCTGCTTGGATAATTAAATTAATTTGTTTAGACATCGGTGTGTCCACTTCTGCTCGTATATTTCTCACTGATTTTATAATTGATACGAGCAGTTTCATTATTTTCGATGCTTCTTCATCGTGAAATTCATCTCTCACCTTAGGCCAATTTGCTACAGTAATAGATGCGCCTTTATGTGGTAACTTCTGCCAAATTTCCTCTGTGATAAATGGCATGTATGGATGAAGCATGCGCATTGTTTGATCTAGCACATAAGCAAGCACAGATCTTGTTGTATTCTTCTTAATTTCATCTTCACCATATAATGGTAACTTTGCCATTTCAATGTACCAATCACATAGATCGTCCCAAATGAAATTATATAAATACCGACCAGCTTCTCCAAATTCATATTTATTCGTGTTCTTTGTTACATGCTCGATAGTCTCATTTAAACGAGTTAATATCCACTTATCAGCGATAGTTTTTTCACCTGACAGATCAATATCTTCATAGCTGAAGTCTTCCATATTCATTAATGAAAAGCGAGAAGCATTCCAAATTTTATTCGCAAAGTTCCATGTCGCCTCCACTTTTTCCCAATGAAAACGAAGATCCTGCCCTGGGGTAGACCCAGTTAATAAGAAATACCGAAGCGAGTCTGCTCCATATTTCTCGATAACATCCATAGGATCGACTCCATTTCCAAGAGACTTACTCATTTTCCTTCCATCTGCATCTCTAATTAAACCGTGAATTAAAACATCTTTAAATGGCTTTTGATCTGTAAATTCCTTGGATTGAAAAATCATACGAGCTACCCAGAAAAATATAATATCATAGCCTGTCACTAATACATCTGTTGGGAAAAAGCGTTTAAAATCTTTTGCCTCTATATCTGGCCATCCCATCGTAGAGAACGGCCAAAGTGCAGAGGAGAACCATGTATCCAAAACATCCTCATCCTGTACCCATTTCTCAATATCTTGGGGAGATTCTTTACCAACATATATTTCACCTGTTTCCTTATGGTACCAAGCAGGAATACGGTGGCCCCACCATAGTTGGCGCGAAATACACCAATCTCGTATGTTGTCCATCCAGTTCAAATATGTTTTTTCGAATCGATCAGGCACGAAGTTTACTTTATCTTCGGTATTCTGCAGGTCAATAGCGGCATCTGACAATGGTTGCATCTTTACAAACCATTGGGTGGATAAATAAGGTTCTACGACAGCACCACTACGCTCTGAATGACCAACTTGATGTGTATGATCTTCTATATCAAATAGGACTCCTTGTGCTTGTAGATCTTGGACGATCTTTTTACGACAATCAAATCGATCAAGACCTTTATAGCTACCGGCGTTTTCATTCATGGTGCCATCCTCATTCATTACCAAAACACGTTCCAGATTATGTCTGTTTCCAATCTCAAAGTCATTTGGATCATGTGCAGGGGTAATCTTAACAGCTCCAGACCCAAATTCCCTATCTACATATTCATCAGCCACTATTTCAATTTCACGACCAACAATAGGCAATACAACCTTTTTGCCAATTAAATGCTGATAACGTTCGTCTTTTGGATGTACTGCCACTGCCGTGTCTCCCAGCATTGTTTCTGGACGAGTAGTGGCTATCTCAATTGTTTCATCGCTATCTTTAATTGGGTATCGTAAATGATAGAACTTTCCTTGAACTTCCTCATAAATTACCTCAATATCAGATAAAGCAGTTTTTGTTTTGGGATCCCAGTTAATTATATATTCCCCACGATAAATTAACCCTTTTTCATACAGTTTAACAAATACTTCCTTTACTGCTTCTGACAATCCTTCATCTAAAGTAAATCGCTCTCTTGAATAGTCTAAGCCAAGCCCCAGTTTTTCCCACTGGGAACGAATAAAATCAGCATATTCTTCCTTCCATTCCCAAGCGGTTTCAAGAAATTTTTCCCTTCCTAAATCATAACGACTTGTACCTTGCTCTTTCAACTTTGCTTCTACTTTGGCTTGGGTAGCGATCCCTGCGTGGTCCATTCCTGGTAACCATAGCACATCATAGCCTTGCATACGCTTCATCCTTGAAATGGTGTCCTGCATAGTTGTATCCCAAGCATGCCCCAAATGTAATCTCCCTGTTACATTTGGAGGTGGAATAACGATTGTAAATGGCTCTTTATCTTTATCTCCAGTAGCCTCAAAAAACTTACCTTTAAGCCAAAACTGATAGCGATCTTTTTCAACTTCCTGAGGGTTATACTTTGTAGGTAGAGAATTTTGTTGTTTTTCACTCATCATGGAAAACCTCCTTATTCATTTTGAAGTCTTTGTCAAACATTTGGCTAAACACATTTAAGAACAAAAATGGCAACGCCCTGATTATCCCCGCCAAACTTAAGCAAGAAATCGTTATGGTGCATTTTGACATGTAGAATTATTGCTTAAGATTCCGAATAAGTAAGTGTTGAAGCTGGTCACGGCCATACACCCATAAGAACTTAATTAAACTAGCATGTTTTTATTAAAAACAAAAAAACCCTTTCATCCTGTAAAAGGACGAAAAGGTATATTTCCGTGGTACCACCTTTGTTTACAAGCGAAATACACTTGTACACTCATGTTCAGTAACGGTTACTCACCGGCATTCTTCTACATGTATAATCAGCTCTGATTATATTTTCAAAGAAGCAGCTCAAGGGCGACCTTCCAATATAATTTGTCCTAGGAAGTTTTCAGCTTAATACTTCCCTCTCTTATAGGTAATTATATTGTACTCTTCCCATTCATTGCATTTAAATCCATTATTCAACTAGCATCATCTTTTTATATTTTATAGGTAACAAGTTCAATCGTCAACTGTTAATATAGTTGCACAGAACAGCTATCTTTATACATATCTTATTATATAAGTAAAGAAAAGTGAATGAAGAGGTGATGAAATGGCTCGCTACTATCGATATAAACTCCCGCCATGGGGAAGAAAATGTATTATTATTATAGAAAGAGTAACTTTGCCAATATTACTATTTCAATTAATCCGTACACTCTTACTGCCCACAACCTTTGATGTCATACTTCTTGGCCTGCTAGTGGGATTATTTGTTGCCTTTTATTTAGAGTGGATTTAACTTTCAAGGTCATCCAAGGAGATAGACTCGAATTCTCTTTCCACATGCTCTGTCCATTTTAAAGCAAATATAATCTTCCGATATGTAAATTGTACATTCTTTACTTGGTTGACCATCGTATCATTTGATGGATCCGTCATATATTTATCTACCAACTCCAAATAAGGAGATGGGTTAAGCAAGTATATAGACAGAATAAGTAGTTCTGTTTTTGAAAGCTCGTTCTCTTGATAATAAGTGGAAAAAGACTCAATTAATTCATCAACAGGTGTATTATATCTCCAAGTCTCATTTTCAAAGAATGATAACAAATCCATTATCGCATTATCCATATGTGCTCTTTCCCAATTAAGCAGATAGGTTTGATCAGTGTGTATGCTATGTGCTAATGCCAAATTCCCATGACATACACATCTATCCCATTGTTGATCTTTTTCTTCAATTTCATTCAGCTCCATAATCCGCTCATCTATTTTCTGAAATGCATGATCTATGTCGCGAAAATGCGTGCAGATCTGAAGCTCCAATGGTGACATATATCGACTTTGTTCGAAAGCATCTACAGCTGTATATAATTTCTTTTTCAACTGAGAGCAAAATGTTCTATATTCCATGAAACTATCTTTTACTTTTTGCATAGGAATAGTCTTAAAGATTTTGGTTTTTGCATGAATTCGGCCGATTGCCCGATATAACGGATTAATCTCTTCACTTCTTTCAACAGCGTCTCTGGGCTCCAACCATGGCTGCAAATAATATGTATGACCATCAACCATTGTATATAAGGACCCGCTGTTGGAAAGGTAAATAGGTAATATTTCTGTCAACTGTTTACTATACGCTTGCTGGTACACCCCCTCCCACATCGAAAAAGTTTCCTTGGGTAAATTTGCTTGCTTTAATGCATATTCCTTATTCCCATCAGAAATCTTATATAAGCGACCAGTTATTTTATTAACATGCAGTGGATATACTTTATAGTTACGTAAGACTTTATAAATATGCTCCAATTAATCTCACCACCTATGTAGCAGACCCCTTGATTTTAAAACCAAGGGGTCCATTTTTATTTTTTCGTATGAGGAATATATAGTAATTGCCCTTCAGAGACATCATATTCTTCATCTAACCTATTCTGTTTAATCAGTTGCAGAGTTGTTATCTGATAACGTTCAGCAATTGTTTCAATCGTATCATTTGGCTGCACAAAACAGAGTCGCATCTTAGAATATTGTTCTTCCTCTGAGTGCCGGAACATATCAGACAAATAACTCACATCCTCAACTTCACGACTAGTATTACTCTCCATTATTTCATGTGATGTTGACGGCGAATCATAGGAAACTGAAGGAGAATCATCTGACATATTCGAAGTAGGGACTTCTTGATCCTCGACACTTAGTTCTTCTTTAGAAGATAAATCTTCAAAAAACTGTGTTAGTGTTTTTGTTTCCTTATACTTCCATCGGTTTCCTTTATCATCTTCTTCTATGTTATTTTCTTCTTCTCCTTCCTCACTAGTCTCATCATCCCTTAGTGATGTCGGAAGATCTGGAATTTCTTGGTCTTCATCTGCAGCATCCAATTCATTCGTCGACTCATTGTCTGGCTTTATTTCAAATTCAAATGTTTCCTGCCTTACCCCCTCAGATGACTCTTCTTCCTGTTCTACTTCCTCGCTGTTACTTCGGTTTTCTACACTTTCTACAAGTTGATTAACACCATGGATTTGTACGGTAGAATAGAATTTTAAGTGGTCTTTCTCTGGTAACTCATAATCAAAAGACTCAATATATACCCTTACCTCTTCCAAGTTTTCTACACGATATGTGGGTACAGAAATCTCTACTGGAAATCGATGTGTAAATTCCAAGGTTCCATCATCGTTATCCATGATCCTTTCTACAAAACGCTTTGACTGAAATGTATCATAGTCTAATCGATTTTCCCTATCTTCTATTTGGGATTCTTTTACGTATTCCCCTTGCAATTCAATAACACCGCGAATGGAGATGTATTCATTAAATGGTTGTATAGAGATTTCTGGATCAAGTGAAATCCCTCTCATCTCCGAAACTTCCTGTCCCTTTTCAAAATAAAGGGACTCGTTCAACTCAAAACTGAAAACTGAACTTTCGTTTGCCAACCGACTTCCTCCCTTCAACATATATTTCCTTAAACTTATATGTCTTAATTATCTATATGTTCTCCTTAAACAAGATATGCTTTAAATCATTTAATCATTAGAAAAAGCTATCCCTTAATTAAGGAATAGCTTTTAGTGTATGATTGATGGTTGACTTCATTTTATTTTTCAATTTTAGAAAAGGCACTTCTAATCGCTTTAACCGTTTTCTCAATATCCTCGTCTGTATGGGCAGTGGAAAGAAATAAACCTTCAAACTGAGAAGGCGGAAGGAAAACACCTTCTTCAATCATATTTCTATAATATTGCGCAAAATAATCAAGATTGGAGGTCTGCGCTGTTTCATAATTGATTACTTCTTCGTTAGTGAAGAATACACCGACCATAGAACCAGCACGGTTAATCTGTAAAGGGATATTATACTCTTCTGACGCTTGTTTAAACCCATCAATTAACTTATCTACTTTTTTATTTATTTCTTTGTAAGATTCTTCATTTAAAGCACGCAGCGTTTCATAACCCGCTGTCATAGCCAATGGATTTCCTGACAAGGTGCCCGCTTGATAAATGGACCCCGTAGGTGCCACTTTTTCCATAATCTCACGTTTGCCGCCATATGCCCCTACAGGTAGACCTCCACCAATCACTTTCCCAAGACAAGTCAGATCAGGCGTTACTCCGAAGTGTCCCTGTGCACAATTATATCCGACACGGAAACCAGTCATTACTTCATCAAAGATTAGGACTGTTCCGTTAGCTTCAGTAATTTCTCTCAACTCTTGTAAGAAACCGTCTTTTTGTGGAACTACTCCCATATTACCAGATACAGGCTCTACAATAACGGCAGCTAAATCCTCACCATAGTGCTCAAATGCATAACGAACACTTTCCATATCATTATATGGCACAGTAATCGTATTTTTAGCAATTGATTCCGGGACACCTGGGCTGTCAGGTAATCCAAGTGTTGCGACTCCAGACCCTGCCTTAATTAATAGGGAATCACCATGTCCGTGATAATTTCCTTCGAATTTTAAAATTTTATCTCTTCCAGTATGACCTCTAGCTAATCGTAATGCACTCATCGTTGCTTCTGTACCTGAATTAACCATTCGAACCATCTCAATAGATGGCACTCGATCGATAACGAGTTTTGCCAATTCATTTTCCAACTTAGTTGGTGCACCGAAACTAGTGCCCTTTTCTGCTACATTTTTTAATTTTTCTACTACCCGATCATCGGCATGACCCAGGATAAGTGGTCCCCAGCTTAACACATAATCTATATATTCATTTCCATCAATATCTACAATTTTGGATCCCTTTCCGGACTCCATAAAAATTGGTGACATGCCAACAGATTTAAATGCACGCACAGGAGAATTTACACCACCAGGCATTAAATCAACGGCTTCTTTGTATGCGTCTAGTGAATTTTCAAAGTTCTTCATAGGTTCTCACTCCAGTTTAAGTATAATGTGAATCTTACTCACTCAACCACTTAGCAACATCTTTGGCAAAATAGGTAATGATTAAGTCTGCTCCAGCTCGTTTCATGGAAGTAAGCTTTTCAAGTACTAATTCTTTTTCGTTTATCCATCCATTTAATGCTGCTGCTTTAACCATTGAATATTCACCACTGACATTATAGGCTACGACAGGTGCATTAAATTTATTTTTTACATCACGAACAATATCAAGATAGGATAAAGCTGGCTTTACAATCAAGAAATCAGCACCTTCTTGCATATCTGATTCTGCCTCTCGCATAGCTTCTAATCTGTTTGCCGGATCCATTTGATAGCTCTTTCGATCTCCAAATTGCGGAGTGCTATCTGCGGCATCACGAAACGGCCCATAAAAAGAAGATGCATATTTTACTGCATAGGACATGATCGGTATATGTGTAAACCCTGCTTCATCCAACGCTTGGCGAATTACTGCTACAAACCCATCCATCATATTGGATGGGGCAATAATATCTGCCCCCGCCTCAGCCTGGGAGACAGCAGTTTGAGCCAATAGTGCAAGTGATTCATCATTATCTACGTCATGATTATGAATTACTCCACAATGACCATGGGAAGTATACTCACAAAGACAAGTATCTGCGATTACTAACATTTCAGGAACTTCTTTTTTAATAACACGAGTCGCTTCCTGGATAATCCCATCTTTTATATAAGCACCTGTTCCTTGTTCATCTTTTTCATCAGGTACACCAAAAAGAATCATTGATTTTATTCCAAGGGAATGAATTTCTTTTACCTCTTCTTTTAGAATGTCCATTGTAATTTGGTAAACACCTGGCATGGAAGGTACTTCATTTTTCGTATTTTCTCCTTCCAAAATAAATAAAGGATAAATTAAATCTTCTGTTCTTACATGTGTTTCCCTTACCATGGAACGCATAGCAGCTGAAGATCTTAATCTGCGATGTCGCTTAAATTCCGGCATGTTACTCATGACTATCTATCCTTTCATAGAAATATATTTGCTTATACTTTTTATCATTTCTTCAATAGTAAATTCACCTGGAGATATGATAGGAGATAACCCTAATTCCCTGGCTTTTTTTTCAGTTGTTGTGCCAATACACGCATATTTAAAGCCTTCTGTTTTAGCAGCCATCTTATAAAATGACTGCACCGTTGAGGGGCTTGTAAATGTAATAAAATCAATATGGCTTTTTTCCAGATGGTTGTTCAATTGCTCTTTGACCAGAAAATTATAAGATGTTTCATATACTTCTATGGACTCAAAATTTAAACCATTATTGAAAAAAAAGTTTGGAAGTATATCTCTGGAAAGATTTCCTCTTACAAGGAGAATAGACCCAGGTTCGGGATATTCTGTTAAAAATTCACTTCCCATTATTTCTGCGTTATAAACGGAGGGCGTGAACGTAGCACTATACCCATACATTTTTAATACGTTCCCTGTCTTATGACCAACTACGGCAATATTAGCAGGAAATCCATTTTCCGGGTCCAGATACCTCTGCGCCAATTCAAAAAAACATTTTACCCCGTTAGCACTCGTAAAGAAAATCCAATCATAATTTGAAATGGATTGTAAAACTTCTTGATTATCTTTTTGATCCTTGCAAGAAACAGTTAAGAGAGGAACTTCAATGGGAGTTCCTTGATGCTCCAAAATTAAGTCAGCAAATTCTTTTGCTTGGTTTTCTTCTCTAGTTACAAGTATTTTTTTTCCTTGTAAGGACACATTCATTATTGATCCAATTCCTCTTTAACTTTTTCCACTATCTCTTTGGCACCCTGCTTAATTAAAAGGTTTGCTGCAATTTCTCCAACTACTTCGGGATCCTTTCCTCGCACTTCTTCCTTTAATATTGTTTTTCCATCTGGGGTGCCAACTAATGCAGTTAGGATAATTTCTTCGCCTTCCAAATAAGCGTACCCCCCAATAGGAACCTGGCATCCTCCTTCTAACAAACGCAAGAAGGTTCTTTCTGCAGCCACAGTTTTGGTAGTATACGCATTATTTAACTTTTCCAATAATGTGCGCATCTCCGTATCATCTTCTCTACATTGAATAGCTAAAGCACCCTGACCTACAGCGGGGACACAAACTTCCGGTTCGAGGTATTCGGTTATTAACTCTTCACTTAATCCAACGCGTTTTAATCCAGATACCGCCAAAATAATGGCATCATAATCTTCTTCCTCGAGCTTCCGTAATCTAGTTTCAATATTACCTCTGATCCATTTAATAGATACGTCTGGTCTCTCTGCAAGTATCTGAGCAGATCGCCGTAAGCTACTTGTACCAACAATAGCTCCTGCAGGAAGTTCATGAAATGGGATGTTGTTTTTTGCAATATAAGCATCTCGGTGATCTTCCCGATCAGGGATCGATGCAATTACAAGTCCTTCTGGCATAACTGAAGGCATATCTTTCATACTATGAACGGCAAAGTCTATTTCCTTATTATACATAGCTTGTTCAATTTCTTTCACAAATAGGCCTTTTCCTCCTACTTTTGACAAGGTGACATCAAGAATTTTATCCCCTTTTGTTACAATTTTTTTCACTTCGAAATCATTTTCAACCCCAGCTTTTTTCAACTGGTCAATCACCCAATTTGTTTGTGTTAATGCAAGGTTACTCTTTCTTGAGCCAACAACTATTTTACGCAACTAAACTCCTCCTAAAATGAAAAATGAAAATTTGATAGCAAGCTAAATAAAAAGAAGTTAATTAAAAGAACTAAGAACGCAGCGGTATTGTAAATTGCTATCGTCTTCCCTTTGTAGCCCCCTACCAGTCGTAAGATTAAATATAATATATACACAGCTAATACAAGTATAGACCCTATTGTTTTGAGATCAAACCAATAAAACTCCGCGCTGGAAGAGTATGCCCATACGAAACCAAGTATAATCCCTATTAACAGTAAAGGTACTCCTATTGTTACTGCTCGAAAGGAAAAGGTGTCCAATTTATTTAAATCACCAAATCGCCACATCCACTTAAATCCTTTTTTCTTCTTGAGCAACTTGTATTGAACTAAGTACATTACAGAAATTAAGAAAGATACAGTAAAAAAACCATAAGATACGATTGCTAATGTTATATGGCTGACCAAAATTTCATGCACCAGTTGGATGCCATTTGCTTTCATGTCATTTTGAGCAACTGTCGAGATATGAAATAACATAATAAAAAAACCAAATAAATTAGTAAAAAAAGCGATAAAATGAATCGTAAACAGCTTATTAACGATTAAGGATATTGTAACAAGTACCCAAGCATAAAAAAACAGGCCATCGTTTAGGGTAATTACTGGAAAATTTCTTTCTATGACTGCTTCAAGCAATAAAAAAAGGGTTTGAATAACCCAAACCATACTAAGTAACCAGAAAGCAATCCGATTTGCTCTCCGGTTATCTTGGATAAAATCAAGGAAGTAACTAACCAAACTTAAGCCATAAATAATTAAAATAAATTCATAAACCCATTTTAATTCGAACATAGTTAGAATCCTTTCAGCTTAAAAAGTAGTTAATGGACTAATATTTGGAAAGGACACTTCTTTCTCGTTGTTTTCTTCATTATTATTCTTTTTTTTAACTACTTGTTTAGCTAACTCTTCTTTCACTTCTTCTTCAATACCAAAAATATTGACAAACAATGCTAATGACTCATCTGCATTTTTACTATCAGCCAGTTCCTTTGCTTGTGTAACCGGCTCTTTAAGAAGCTGATTAATAATACTTTTAGTATGCTTATTCAATACCTTTTTCTCTCTTACTGTTAAATCCGGGATCTTTCGTTCAATACTTTTCATCGTTTCTGCTTGAATAGAAAGAGCCTTTTGGCGAAGCGCGGAAATAACAGGAACTACTCCTAAAGTTTTTAACCACTCTTTAAATAACACAATTTCTTCTTCAACTTGAATCTCAATTTGCTCAGCAGCTGCTTTTCTCGCTTGAAGATTCTCATCCACAATATGTTGTAAATCATCAATATCGTATAAAAATACGTTCTCAAGCTCGCCAATATGCGGATCTAAATCTCTTGGCACAGCAATATCTACGAGAAATAAAGGATTTCCCTTTCTTTTCTTCTGAATAGCAGCCAAAGACTGTTTTGTAAGCACAAGTTCTTCTGACCCTGTTGAACTAATTAGTATATCTGCTTTTTGCAAAACAGGAAGCAAATTATCGAAGTGATCTGCTTTTGCTGAAAACTTTTCAGCTAACGCTTCAGCCTTTTCCAATGTACGATTAATTACCGTGATTTCCGTCGCACCAGACCCTTGAAGGTTTTTAGCAGCCAATTCTCCCATTTTGCCAGCACCCAGAATTACAACATGTTTATTTAGGAGATCCCCAAATATCTTCTTTGCAAGTTCTACAGCAGCATAACTAACGGATACAGCATTTTCACCGATTGTTGTTTCTTTCTGCATTCGTTTTCCAAATGTAACTGCTTGTTTAAAAAGCTGATTAAAGATAGTCCCTGTTGTTTTTGCATCTTGCGCAGTAAAAAAAGCTTGTCTTATTTGTCCGAGTATCTGGGTTTCCCCTATGATCATTGAATCAAGTCCTGATGTAACACGAAATAAATGCTCTAAAGCACCGTCATTTTCAGAAATACGGAGATACGACGTAAATGCTTCTTTTTCTAATTGAAACCAGTCAGCTAAAAATTGTTTTATATAGTAACGACCAGTATGAAGCTGATCCACAACTGCATAAATTTCTGTTCGATTACATGTTGAAACTATTACATTTTCCAAGATACTCTTCTGCTGCTTCAAATTATTTAAGGCATCAGGAAGGGTATGCTCGGCAAAGGTTAGTTTTTCCCTGACTTCCACAGGGGCTGATTTATAATTGAATCCTACTTTAATGATATGCACATGATCTACCCCCAACCTGTAAAGCGCTGGTCTAAATAGACAAACGCACAGTGAAAATGATTAATGTTTACACTAATATTATATCCCACTTATATAAAATAAATCTCAGTCAATACTAATTATAACATGGATGAAACATGAGTTTCAGCTAAAATGTGAACACATTCTGAAACTATATGTTAAGATGATACGTAACTATATTGTAAATTGTGTAACCCGAATGTACTTTATCACATTGAATTACATATAGCAAGAAAACAAGATGGTAAAATGGGGTGAACATATGAGGAAGAATAGCTTAGCAGCGTATATCATCATTGGCATTGGAATTTACTTTTTGTTAAAAGAATTACGGTTACCTATTATCACCAATTTTTATTCATGGCAGACGTTACTTATTATTATAGGGTTAGCTTTTCTTATACATAGCTATACAGCGAAGCACTATCAAAATTTATTTGTCGGTACAATTTTACTTGGCTTTGGTATTCATTTTCACGGAGTACAAAATTATTCTTTCTGGATCGATCATTGGGGAGTTTATTTATTAATAATTGGGATTGCCTTTCTTATTAAATACACCAAAACGAAGGAAGGCTTATTTCCTGGATTATTACTCATTAGTTTAGCTCTCGTATTTATATTTTCTGTTCAATTACCTGAATGGCTGACATGGATCTATGTGTTAATTGATTATTTAGAACGTTTTTGGCCAATTATCCTTATTATTCTAGGAATCTATTTATTAAAGAGAAAGAAGTAGATTTTAACCTTTCAAGAATAGAAGTAAAAACGTCTGGAATTAAAAATAAAAAGAACCTCTTCTATTGAGTGAGAGATGAGGTTCTTTTTTTAGATAGGTTAAGTACTATAGTATGGAGCTAAGAAAGGCTCGAGTTCGCTCCTCTTTAGGTTGATCGAATATTTCATTCGGGCGGCCATATTCAATGATCCTGCCATCATGCATATACACAACTCGGTCACCTACTTCTCGTGCAAAGCCCATTTCATGAGTAACTACTACCATGGTCATTCCTTCTTCAGCAAGTTCCTTCATTGTGGAAAGCACCTCACCTACAAGCTCTGGATCCAAAGCTGATGTTGGTTCATCGAACAACATAACTTCCGGTTTCATAGCAAGAGCACGAGCAATAGCCACCCGTTGTTTTTGACCACCAGATAGTGTGGAAGGATAAACGTCATATTTATCCCCCAACCCCACTTTATCTAACAGTTTTTTCCCTTCCTTTGTAGCATTTATTTTATTTTCTCCTTTTACATGAATAGGAGCTTCAATTACATTTCCGAGTACCGTTTTATGTGGAAAAAGATTGAAATGCTGAAACACCATGCCCACTCGTTGTCTAATATCATTTAAATTATGTGTGCTTTTATTAATCTTTTCCTCATCAAGAAAAATATCTCCACTATTTTTCATTTCTAAAAAATTTAAGCAACGGAGCAATGTACTTTTTCCTGAACCACTTGCCCCAATTAATACAACAACCTCGCTTTCCATAACTGTTAAATCAATATCCTTTAAAACGTGTAAATTACCAAATGACTTATTCAATTTATCTACATGAATAATCTCCTTTTTCGTGTCCATTGTGCTCTCCCTTCTTTTTAATCACTAACTGCCAATCGTTTTTCAATACGGTTAACCAATATTGTTAATACTAATACGATGAATAAATAATATACTGCAACTGTAAAGAAATATGTTAAATAATCAAAGCTGTTTGACCCCATTGTACTTGCTACCCCAAATAAATCTTGCATCCCTATAAAAGAAACTAAGGAAGAATCCTTTATACCTATAATAAACTGATTACCTAGAGAGGGTACTGCCCTTCTAAAGGCTTGAGGAAGAATGATTCTGCGCATAGTTAAACTCGGACTCATTCCAAGCGACCTTCCAGCTTCCCTCTGGCCTTTCTCAATCGACTGAATAGCACCTCTAATTATCTCGGCTATATATGCCCCACTATGAAAAGCAAGTCCAGCCACCCCTGCCCAAAACATTGGTATTAATAATATATCTGTTAAACCATAAAACAGAATAAATATTTGTACGATTAGTGGTGTTCCTCTAACAATCCAAATGTAAGCATCAGCGATCCATTCAAGAACCCGTATATTCGAGATTTTTAAAACTGCGAAAAACAGACCGATAAAAAAAGCTATGACCAATGAGGCTAGTGACAATTTAAAAGTTATCCATAAGCCATTAAGGAAAACATCATAACTATTTATGAATACATCAAAAAAATGCATAATTGCTGACAAACTCATCCAACTCCTTTTTCATCCATATAAACACAAACGTGCGCAAATACTGCGCACGTTACAGACAAGTAGATTATTCTTCTATCTTCTCTGGTTTCTCAGTAATATCTACTCCGACCCACTTCTTTGCTAATGCTGCCAATTCGCCACTTTTCTTCAATTCTTTAAGAGCAGCATTTATATCCTCAAGTAATTTTTCATCATCCTTAGCCACACCTACTGCCTGTTCACTAACACCTAACTGACCTCTATTTTCAATATCCAGTCCGTTATCAATTGCTGTTTTCCCAGTAATATCATCCGTTATGACTGCATCATGATGTCCTTTTGCCAATGACTGCAGTGCAACTACATCACTGTCTACTTGTGGTATATTATCTGTATATTCCTGGGCCATTTCCACGTATGTAGAACCTCGAGACACGGAGATTTCTTTTCCTTTTAGATCATTAGCTTTTTCAATATCACTATCAGATCTTGTGTAAATTACCGGCCCGGAATAATAATAAGGTTCAGAAAAATTCACCTGCTCTAACCTTTCGTCTGTAATCGTATGGCTTGCAACCGCGATGTCATAACGACCTTGGTTAACACCTGTTACGATCCCTGAAAATTTAGCTTTTTGTTGAACAGCTTCCAATCCAAGCTTTTCCGCTATAGCTTCAGCAACTGCAATGTCGTACCCTACCATTTTGCTTCCTTCCATGTAACTAAAAGGCTTGAATTCTCCGGAAGCAGCAAAAGTTAATTTTCCTTCCTCCACAAGATTGTAGCCATTATCATTTCCTTTCTCGTCTGTGGAAGTATCTGCTTCTGTTTCCTTTTCAGTCCCACAGGCTGCGAGCATTATAATAATTATAACTGTTATTAACAAAATATTCAGTCTTTTCATCGATCAAAATTCCTTTCACTAGATATTTTTTCTCTTTTGTTTAACTGTACTAATAAGTATACAAGTAGCATGACTAAGAACCAAGCAGCTGAAAATTCGATATAAGGTCATATACTTTCATATTTACTAACATAGCCATAATAGCTCCATTCACCTTACATATACCCCAAGTTACTAAAATATAATACTGAACAATTGAACTTTTTTGAATTTTATTCAAACTGACTGTGCTGTAGTTTATCAATTTTGCTTTATTACAAGTGTTGGCGTATTTCGTAAATTCGTAGTAGGAAGAAAATGCGAACTAACGAAAAAAACTATCGGCTGCAGAGCGAGAGTATCTGACGGAGATATTCTGGGAATAGCTGTATCTGTTTACCATACACTATTTTCCGAATCATTGAATAACCCCAAACATATATAGTAGACCATAAAAAAAGCTATCGAAGTATTCATGTATTCTTCGATAGCAATATTATTAAATAAATTTCTTTAAAAGACTCCACGCTTCTTCTTTTCCATATCCTTTTTCTGCGGAGAATGGCAATAGATAATCATCTGCTGCCATTTCTAATGTTTCTTTTGTTCGCTTTAAATGTGCATTTACTTTATTCTTTGGAACCTTATCCAGTTTTGTTGCAACCACAATGACAGGTAACTGATAATACTTTAGAAAATCATACATTTGTATATCAGCAGAAGTTGGTTCATGTCTGACATCGGTGATTAATATAACAGCATTTAAAGTATCTCTTGTCTGGAAATACTCTTCCATCATCTTGCCCCATTTTTCTCTTTCCTTCTTTGAAACCTTTGCGTAACCATAACCGGGGACATCAACAAAGTAAAATGCTTCATTTAATTTATAAAAATTAAGCGTTTGTGTTTTTCCGGGTTTGGATGAGGTTCTTGCCAAATTCTTTCGGTTTATCAGGGTATTAATAAAGGATGACTTACCTACATTAGAACGACCTGCCAAAGCAATTTCCGGCAATTGATCATTAGGATATTGTTTTTGACTGACCGCACTAATTACAATTTCAGCGTTAGTTATTTTCATTGTTCTCCCCCACTAATGCGTGCTCCAATACCTGATCCAAGTGACTAACAGGTATAAAAGTAAGATCTTTACGGACACTCTCAGGTATGTCCTCGATATTTTTTTCGTTTTCTTTTGGAATTATAATTGTCCTAATACCAGCTCTATGAGCACTTAACGATTTCTCTTTTAATCCACCTATTGGCAATACTCTGCCTCTTAGTGTAATTTCTCCTGTCATGCCTACTTCTTTCTTTACAGCTCTTCCTGTAAGTGAAGAAACCAGCGCTGTTGCCATCGTTATCCCAGCGGATGGACCGTCCTTTGGTGTAGCCCCTTCTGGAACATGAATGTGAATATCAAATTTCTGGTGGAAATCTGGGTCAATATTTAATTCTTCTGCTCTTGATCTAATGTAACTAAACGCTGCTTGAGCAGATTCTTGCATTACTTCACCTAATTTCCCGGTTAAGGTTAATTTACCTTTTCCTGGGTATTGTGATACCTCGATAGAAAGGGTATCTCCCCCAGCAGAAGTGTATGCAAGTCCAGTAGCAGTACCTACCTGATCTTCCTTCTCCATTAATCCGTATCTGTAAACTGGTTTTCCAAGCAGCTCTTCTAAGCTGTTTTCCGTAATAATAACTCTTTTCTTTTCATTAGAAATAATAATTTTAGCAGCCTTTCTACACAATGCTGCTAGTTGTCTTTCTAAGTTACGAACTCCGGCTTCTCGCGTGTACTTACGGATTACTTTCAATAATGCTTCGTCTCTTACTTGTAGATTAGCTTTCTTCAACCCATTTTCTTTCACTTGCTTAGGTAGCAAATGCTCCTTCGCAATGTGTAGTTTTTCCACCTCTGTATAACCAGCGATAGAAATAAGTTCCATACGGTCAAGAAGTGGACCAGGTATATTATTAACATAGTTAGCCGTGGCAATAAAGAGTACGTTTGATAAATCATATGTTTCTTCGATGAAGTGATCACTAAAGCTATTATTTTGCTCAGGGTCTAAAACTTCCAGCATAGCTGAGGAGGGGTCTCCTCGAAAGTCATTTGACATTTTATCAAGCTCATCTAATAGAAAGACTGGATTGATGGTTTTAGCTTTTTTCATTCCCTGGATAATACGACCAGGCATTGCACCAATATAAGTCCTTCTATGTCCCCTAATTTCAGCTTCATCGCGCACACCACCTAAGGAGATACGAACGAAATTTCGATTAATAGATCTTGCAATCGACTTGGCTAATGAAGTTTTTCCAACTCCAGGAGGTCCAACAAGACAAAGAATCGGTCCCTTAATAGAATTGGTCAATTTCTGTACAGCTAGATATTCCAGAATACGTTCTTTTACTTTTTCCAAGCCGTAATGATCGTGATTCAAAATACTCTCTGCACGTTGAATATCAATAGTATCTTCCGTAGCATTTGTCCAAGGCAATTGTAGTAACCAATCCAAATAATTTCTTATCACAGAACTTTCAGCAGAACTTTGAGGTACCTTTTCAAAACGACTTAGTTCCTTGGTGGCTACTTGCCGAATATGCTCAGGCATATCAGACTGCTCTATCTTTTCCCTAAGTTCATTTACTTCGCCACTTTTACCATCTTTTTCACCAAGTTCTTGTTGAATTGCTTTCAACTGTTCTCGTAAATAATACTCTTTTTGAGTTTTTTCCATTGAGGTTTTTACTCGTTGCCCTATTTTTTTCTCCAAATCAATTACTTTTTTCTCATTAGAGATCAATTTGACAAGCCTTTGTAGTCTTTTACGGACATTGACCATTTCCAGTAATTCTTGTTTTTCATTAATTCGTAAGGTCAAATGGGAGGTTATGATATCAGCAAGTCTCCCAGGTTCTTCAATATCCGCTACAGTAGAATAAATGTCTTTCGTTACCTTGCGAGATATTTTTGTGTATTGCTCAAATTGTTCTAATAAAGAGCGCATTAAAGCTTCTTCTTCATTCTCATCTTCATGCACTTCTTCTATTCTTACATATTCAACCATAAATTCATCATCATCTTCAATAAACCGCGCGATCTCCGCGCGATATAATCCTTCCACCAAAACCCTGATTGTTCCATTTGGGAGCTTAAGCATTTGATTCACTTTTGCTACAGTACCCACCTGAAAGATTTCATCAGGATCTGGCTCATCTATACTAACTTTCTTTTGAGCAGCAAGAAAAATGGTTTGGTCACCCATCATCGCTTTTTCCAAAGCAGCAATCGATTTATCTCGTCCTACATCCAAGTGCAACACCATGGATGGAAAGACAAGCAAACCACGTAATGGAAGGAGGGGGAGTTGAATAGTCTCTTTAATCATTGTTTACGCCTCCAATTATTATGTAATTTACAAATATACGAAGAATCAATACATTCGATAACTTTTGTTCATATGTTCTTAAAGTCTAATGAATTCTTCTAACATTGTAAAGCTCAATTTCTTAACACAATCAATACTATAACCTACTTTTAGTATTCACCTTCAAAATTATACTAAACATGTAATTTAGAAACAAATCAGAACACCGGTTGCAGAGTTTTTATAAAGTATTCGCTATCAGCAAGATACTATTTTACTTTTAGTCGCAGGTGTTATTTATGTGTGAAATTCTCTCCATGCCGAAAGAGTTTTTAAAAAATCAACTAAAAGAAGCGTTGGTCTGCACATGGTTCTCATGGCATTAAAACAAATAATCCTTTGGAATTTCTTATTTCCCAATGAAAAAGACTGACTACAGTCATTTCTAATTGAAACGACTAGCCAGTCTCCTTCTTTAGACTTTATAATTAAGCACTCTCTTTTGGTAGCTTCTTATTTCCTTCTTTAACTGTTCCATCTCTAAACACCAGTTTTGGACTACCATCTTCTTCTATTACTGTATTTTTTGTAATAATACATCTTTCAATATCTTCTCTGGAAGGCAACTCAAACATTACATCAAGCATGATGCCTTCTATAATAGAACGAAGACCACGAGCACCGGTTTTTCTTTCTATTGCTTTTTTGGCAATCTCACGTAACGATTCTTCTTCAAATTCCAGTTCAACATTATCGATTTGGAATAATTTTTCATATTGCTTGACCAAAGCATTTTTCGGCTTAGTTAGTATTTCAACCAAAGCATCCTCATCCAATGGTGTTAGACTGCCAATAACAGGTATTCTTCCTATAAATTCCGGTATTAAACCATAGCGAAGGAGATCTTCAGGTAACACCTTGGAGAGTAGTTCGCCCATCTCTAGATCTTGTTGTTTTTCATTGGCACCAAAGCCAATAACCTTCTTTCCAAGACGGCGTTTAATTACTTGGTCAATTCCATCGAAAGCTCCACCAACTATAAATAGAATGTTGGTAGTATCAATTTGAATGAACTCTTGATGTGGATGTTTACGTCCGCCTTGTGGTGGAACACTTGCAACTGTTCCCTCAAGAATTTTCAATAACGCTTGTTGGACACCTTCGCCAGAAACATCTCGTGTTATCGACGGGTTCTCAGATTTGCGCGCAACTTTATCGATCTCATCAATATAAATAATTCCTTTTTCTGCCTTTTCAACATCATAATCTGCTGCTTGAATTAATTTAAGAAGGATATTCTCTACATCCTCACCAACGTAGCCTGCTTCTGTCAAGGATGTCGCATCTGCCATCGCAAAAGGTACATTAATAATCCTGGCTAGCGTTTGAGCAAGTAATGTTTTACCACTACCGGTTGGCCCAAGCATCGCAATATTACTCTTTGAAAGTTCTACATCGTCAGTTGAAGTCTTAGGGGAATTTATCCGTTTATAATGGTTATAAACTGCTACTGATAAATTCTTTTTTGCTTTGTCCTGACCAATTACATAATCGTCCAGCGTTTCACATATTTCTTTTGGTTTTGGGATTTCCTTGAGCTCCGTTTCCTCCTCAGTTCCCAATTCCTCTTCCACTATTTCAGTGCAAAGTTCAATACATTCATCGCATATATAAACGCCTGGACCGGCAACTAACTTACGAACCTGATCTTGACTCTTGCCACAGAACGAGCACTTTAATTGTCCTTTTTCTTCATTGAATTTAAACAATACACTTCACCCCTAAAAGTTTAAATCTACTCCTAAACACTTATTCAGGATTCAACTTTTATAGTCATCATATCAGATCAAAAATAAAAAACAAAACAATATACTTTAAAATTGTTAATAAAACATATATTACCCATTATTGGTAACCAGTTTTACTTATAAATTTCAGATTAGGCTTCTTATACTATATGACAAAAATGAATATATATACACTTCATCTTCAATCTGACTTAATATGAAAACAAGGTGCGAGTATAGCACCTTGTTTTCATATTAACCTTATTCAACTGCAATTAAACCTTTTAGTAGAGTTATTATACAGTTTTACTGTTCTCAACTAAGAAGTCAATTGCTTTTCTCATTTTAAGTTCACCCTTAAGTGCATCTGTATTCCCACCGAGCATTTGTTTCAGTTGGTCAACATCTGTACCGTACATGGATGCCATGTTTTCCAATTCAGCGTTCACATCTTCTTCAGAAACTTCAAGATCTTCGTTGTCAACGATAGCTTCTAAAGTAAGATTTGTTTTAACACGTTTCTCTGCATCTTCTTTCATTTGTTCTTTTAAAGCATCTACGTCCTGACCAGAGAACTGAGAGTACATTTCAAGAGTCATTCCTTGCATTTGCAGACGTTGTTCAAATTCTTTAACCATTTGGTCTAACTCTGTATCTACCATTGCTTCCGGAATAACTACTTCTGCATTTTCAGACGCTTTTTCAAGAAGTGTTTCACGCTTCTGATTTTCAGCTTCTTGTTTCTTTTGCTCTTCTAATTGTTCCTTTTTCTTGTTTTTAAGCTCATCAAGTGTTTCTACTTCTTCGTCGACATCTTTTGCGAATTCATCATCCAATTCAGGTAGTTCTTTGGATTTAACTTCATGAATCTTAACTTTGAAGGTTGCTTCTTTACCAGCCAACTCTTCTGCATGATAGTCTTCAGGGAAAGTTAAAGTGATTTCTGTATCTTCTTCTGCTTTTTTACCTATTAATTGCTCCTCAAAACCTGGTATAAACTGTCCTGAGCCAATTTCCAAGGAATGATTTTCACCTTTTCCGCCTTCGAAAGGTTCGTCACCAAGAAAACCTTCAAAGTCGATAACTACAGTGTCACCATCTTCAACAGTGCCTTCTTCTTTAACAACTAACTCGGCATGATGCTCGCGTTGATGCTCGATTTCTTTTTCTACATCTTCATCTGTTACTTCAACGGACTGTTCCTCTACTTCAAGTCCTTTGTATTCACCAAGCTTGACTTCCGGTTTTACAGTTACTTTAGCAGTGAAAACTAAAGGCTTTCCTTGTTCAATTGTTTCAATATCCACTTCTGGTTGTGCTACAGGCTCAATATTTGTTTCCTCAATTGCTTTCATGTAAGCATCAGGTAATACAATATCTACAGCATCCTGATATAAAGATTCTACGCCAAAACGGTTTTCAAAAATCTTACGTGGAATTTTCCCTTTACGGAATCCAGGAATTTGGACATCTTTGGATACTTTTTTGAATGCTTGATCCAAAGCTTTGTCAAATTCCTCTGCTGATACTTCAATTGTTAAGACTCCTTCATTTCCTTCTTGCTTTTCCCATTTTGCTGACATAAGTTTCCCTCCAAAATCTATTGTTTCTAACATTTTTAACGTCCGTTACTATAAACAAAACACTGTTTAAATTTACAACCATCTTATTATAACATAATTAGTATGCCTTTCAAGCATTTCCATTTAATCCATTCATTCTTCAATAATGCTCAGATAAAGTGCTTCACAAAATTTTATTTCTTCTATATATTTATTCACTCTATCATTTATATCATTTTCCACCAAATTATGTATACTAACATATTCCTTACCAATCGTTATTAAGGCACTTACTATACTCTCAATATCTTCACCAGGAGGCGAAAGTGGATAACGAACATAAGCATACCGATAAAGTAGCTTATTTACCAACTGAAACATAGATGGATCTTGTTGTTCCAAGTCGCGCAAAAGGAGGACAATTTCTTTAATAAAGGATTGTTCCATCATTTGCTCCGTTTCTATAGGAACAATATTCAGTGTATGTCCCAATTTGTTTATAGTTACAGTCGTCTCAAACTCACTCTGTTGCAGCCAACGAAACAAGGCTGTTTTATTTACCGGGTGTATTTCTTCATCGGCCAGATAAGTAATAACATTTTTAGATGGTCGCATATCTATATTACGTAACTTATCTATTATTCTCCACTGTTCTGCATGATTTTTATGAATTACTGCTTCTTCAAGTTCATTCATATATGTAGTCGTTCGATCAATCGTTACATCGAGCTGCATTTTTTTACTCATACTGTAGAGCTGGTCAAACTGCTCTTTCATTTCGATTGGAGTTTTTCCAGAGGCATATTCATCCTCCACTTGCTCCATAAGTAATTGATATTGATTTGTTTGAAATAACAGGGTTAAATATACATGAAGATAGTGATAATAATGCTGGTCTCTATCTTTTAACAAATCTTCACAGATTTCTTGAGCTTCATTCTCCCTCTCTAATTCCATAAGACATATTAATTTTCCTACCATAACCTCATGGCTATCTACCTGGTAACTTATCAATTCATCAAGCTTTGTTAATGCTTGTTCATATCTTTTTTCCTTTAGTGCCTGAAGACTTTCCTCCTCCAAAACACTTTTCCACTTAGGGAAAAGAATTACATTACTTGCGTGAGGTTCCATTACTTCCCTCCTTTCTTATCCATGATGTACTAATAGTATCTATGTTTTACTATTTGATATACATTCCCCATCAGTATCGTATTTAAACAATTTAAAAAGGAGAATTATAGTGAAAAAAGGAGAAACCCATGAATAGGTTTCTCCTTGGTGACGTCCCAGGCAGGATTCGAACCTGCGACCCACAGCTTAGAAGGCTGTTGCTCTATCCAGCTGAGCTACTGGGACATAAGGTTATGTATGGAGCGGGTGAAGGGAATCGAACCCTCATCATCAGCTTGGAAGGCTGAGGTTTTACCACTAAACTACACCCGCATGTAGAAATTAATTAATAATGATACTTTTTTAACGGACAAGAATCATTATATGTTTTATTAATAGATTTGTCAACACATTAAATATATTTTTTTTGAAAGCTTATCAATCTCTTCCATTAGAGACTGATAAGCTTTTCATTTTAGATTGTTGCATTATAAAATAATTCATTTATTGGGTCTCCGTTCGCCTCATAAAAAGAGACGGCAATATTTGAAGAAGTTTCCCACTCCATTATTGCATAAGTAGCTTCTTTACGTCCTCTCGGTAAGCGAATGCTTCCTGGATTGATAAACAGCTGGTTCCCCACTTGTTCAGCACCAGCAATATGGGTATGACCGAAACAAACAACTTGGGCACCTAGTTCTTCAGCTCGATAACCAAGCATCAGTAAATTCGATTTGACTTGATGCAGGTGGCCATGCACAATACAAAAAGTTATCTCGTTTATTGTTAACACTTGCTCTGTAGGATATCGATTGTCAAAGTCACAATTCCCTCCAACTACATAAAACTGATCTAATTCTTTAGCATCAGCATCTAACTCCGAGTCTCCACAATGGATCATATAATCTGCGTTTTCCCTGTCTCTGATGGATAAAATATCACTAGTAAGTCCATGGCTGTCACTTATGATTAGAACGCGTGTCATAAATATACCTACCTTTTTAGATATTCTTATATACTTATTATCCAGTCCTCCAACTGATTAATCGCATTACTCCGATGGCTAATTTCATTCTTTTCCTTTGCTGACAGTTCAGCCATTGTATAATTACAGCCTTGAGGTATAAATATTGGATCATATCCGAAACCGTGTTCACCTCTAGGGGAAAAGGCTATTTCTCCTTCACAGTATCCTGTGCGGAATACTGTAGCTTCACCAGGCATAGCGATAGCCAGAACACAAACAAACCTAGCTTTTCTATTATCTTTTGGAACATTTTGGAGTTCTTGCAGCACTTTATTTAAGTTAGCTTGATCGTTTTTTGGTTCACCAGCATACCTGGCTGAGTATATTCCAGGCTCCCCATTTAACGCATCAATAACCAAACCAGAGTCATCTGCCAGAACTGGAATGGAAAGCATTGCAGAAATCTCTTCTGCCTTCAGTGCAGCATTTTCTTCGAACGTAGAGCCTGTTTCATCTACATCTGGCATTACTTCTTGGAAATCTAAAAGCGATTTCACGCTTACCCCATACTTTTTAAAAAAACTCTTAAATTCATCTGCTTTACCTTTATTCTTTGTCGCAATTATAATTTCCTTCATGTTTTTCACCCTTATTTCGTTTCACCAATTCTATCGGACAGACCACCAAGCATAGTGCGTTGAATTTGAAAGATCTCTTGAAGTCCATCATTAGCGAGCTTCAACATTTTCATTAACTGATCATTAGTGAATGTTGATTCTTCTCCCGTACCTTGTATTTCTACAAATTCTCCTGAACCAGTCATGACAACATTCATATCTACTTGTGCTTCAGAGTCTTCCAAATAGTTGAGATCCAGTATTTCGTTTCCATTTGATAAGACACCAACCGATGTTGCACCTAGAAAATCTCTTACAGGCATTTTACCGATTGTACCTTTATTAAGCAATTCACCAAATGCCAGAACTACAGCTACAAATGCACCGGTAATGGAGGCCGTACGTGTGCCACCATCTGCTTGAATTACATCACAGTCGACCCAGACAGTACGTTCACCAATTTTATCAAGGTCAACAACGGATCGTAAAGCTCTTCCTATCAAACGTTGTATCTCCATGGTCCGGCCGCTCACTTTTCCTTTTGAAGACTCCCTAATGTTTCTTTGTTCTGTGGCTCGGGGAAGCATTGCATATTCCGCAGTAATCCACCCTTTCCCCTGTCCACGCATAAATGGAGGAACTCTATCTTCAATACTTGCATTACATATAACTTTAGTGTTTCCAACCTCAATCAGTACAGAGCCTTCTGGATGGCTTATATACTCTGTTGTTATCTTAATAGCACGTAAATCATCTGAATTTCTTTGATCGTTTCTCATTATAAATTCCTCCTTGTTTCAACAATTAGCTTAACATATTTTTCCGTAAATCAACATGTTAATACATAATCGAGAACACAATCAGCTAAAGAAGAGCTTGCAAAGATGGAGCATCAACATATGGCCAACTAACTAAAGCCATTTACAGAACAAAAGTGTAAGCACGCGGGTGGAAGACAGGCTAAAACTCGCTTTTTCTTAGTAACGGAAAAAAGAAGAGGCTTTTGCAAGCCCCTTCCTTCTATAGTTTTTCAGTAGGCATAAATGTTTGTTTGGTTACAGGTTTACTATAGGCTTCACCATTCTCATTAACTATTTTTTCAATTCCCTCTACACTTACTTCCACAGCATCAATTGATTGCTGTTCCGTAAGAGTGCGAACCAATGTTTCCATTACTTCATCTGAGATCATTGACTTATCTTGATCCTGTAGTATATCCTTACTAAACTCGATCTCTAACACCCCATCTTCTAATTTAGGTGCTTTTGTAATCAAAGTTTTCGCATTAAATACATGCTTTATATTTGTATTGAAGCCAGGTCCTTCGAGTAGAGCCTGGACGATAGATTGGTACGTATTTTCACTATCTGTTTCAATATATTGAGTTACTGGTACATAGTAACGGTTTTCATTATGCTGTGTAGGATAATACATCGTTACAGGTTTACTTCCAATCAAGTCAAGAGTGTCTGTTTCTGTTATGTTAATCCCATTAGCCTTAGAATAACCCTCATTGATCGGAGTCCCGTTTACAGGCATTTCACTTAATGGGTAGCCATTTACCCTAAGTTGTATCTTATTCACACTGTCAAATTGCGTTAGCGTATGTGTCATCGATTCAAGTATTTTTAATTCCTCTTCCGCTTTATAGTTCTCAAACTCTTTCGAAACATCTACAATCATCGTACCGTCTTCCTGTAAATCCATTCCGAGTATTTCTGTACCTTCCGGCAGGACTGCCTGGAATCCATTTGGCAAAAGAGACGTAACAGGGCCGCCTTTTACTAGATATTCCAATACCTGACTTGCTACTTCGTTTGTTTCTGGTTTAGGCAATTCTACTGTTTGAGCTGCAACCATTCCATTCGCATCAAGTAAATATAATTGGCGAGCAACCATTTCGGCTGGAGCTTCCTCTCCATCTGTTTCCTCATTTTCCTTTGCTTCACTTTCTTGTTCAGGTTTTTCCAGTTTATCAACTTCCTCAGCATTTTTCGGCGGATCCATTTCCTCTAATGATTGTTCTCCCTGAAAACACCCTGTCAATATAATCGAAAGCGTTACAGCACCTGTTACAATTAAACCGCGCTTCAGCATGTCACTACCCCCTATGATGGTTTGTACTACTATATATACGAGCCTTGCCTTAAAATAGACCATTCAACTTAAAATTTATTAAAAAAACATAAGGAGAAGTGAGGAGTTTATCTATATTTAGAATTGGTTTGAAAACTAACATTTACCTTAGGCGACTGAGTTAAAGTCTTTTATAGTTCTTAAACAACAAAAAGTCAGAATTCATTCGCAGCTATGAATTCTGACTTTTTGTGATTATTGCTTTTTCAATACGAAGACGCTTAATGTTTGATTTTTTAAAAATAGTTTCTGATATTTTGCTGAATATCTCCAACTCTCCAGTAGTGTAAAATTCATGTGTAGGTATTTTATCACTGCTGGCTAATAAATGATGCATAGAGAGTAAAGCACTAGTCTCCCTTGCCGTTTCCTCACTGGAAGAAATAATCGTTATATTTGCTCCCATTTCCTTTTGAATAGTACCTTTAATTAACGGATAATGCGTACAACCAAGGATTAATGTATCCATTTTTTTATTATTTTTCAACGGTTTTAATGTTTCCTTTACGACACTTTGTGCTTTTTCACCAAACATTATTCCTTGCTCCACCATTGGGACAAACATAGGGCAAGCTAACGCCTCAACGGATATTTCTGAATTAATATTCTTTAAGGCATCCTTGTAAGCATTGCTGCGTATTGTTCCTTCCGTACCAATTACCCCTACATAATTACTTTTTGTCCACTTTATGGCAGCACGAGCACCCGGCTGAATCACACCTAATACAGGAATATCCAGTTTATCTTGCAATTCTTTTAATGTAAAAGCTGTTGCCGTATTACAAGCAATTACTAGTAGTTTAATATTCTTTTCAAGCAAGAAAGAGACCATTTCCCATGTGAATGCTTTTACTTCTTGCTCTGATCTAGGGCCATATGGGCATCTTTTTGTATCTCCTATATAAATTAACTTCTCTTTAGGCAGTTGGCGCATTAACTCATATGCTACTGTTAAACCGCCTACGCCAGAATCGATAACACCAATCGCTCTTTGCATATTTTCCCCTTCTTTATGCGGTTATTTATTATTAACTTTTCTCATTTGTTCATGCAAAAATTCTAGTAATTCGTTTAGAGACTCGGTCTGTTCATCAGTAAAATCTTCCAAAACTTCCCCCAAATAAACTTGTCTTTTCTCAATTACTTCTTGAATAATCTGCCTGCCTTTATCCAACACTCGAATACGTACTACTCGTTTATCTTTTACATCCTTAACTCTTTCTACAAGTTCGTTGTTCTCCATACGGTCTACTAAGTCAGTTGTTGTACTAAAAGCAAGGCTGATTTTATTAGATAACTCACCAATTGTTAGTTCCTCATTTTCAACTAACCATTGCAAGGCAACAAATTGAGGCGAAGTGATGGGATAATTAGTCAAAATTTTCCTGCCATTTTGTTTAATAATCCCAGATATATAGCGCATAGTACGTTCTATATTATTTATTGTATATGTTGAAGAATTGTTTTCCAAAAAAGCTACCTCCTGCTTGCATATATGTAATTAAAATATGTCGTTTCGACATAAGATTATTATAACAAATATTTTTTGATTCCATATTTAAAATGTCGTTTGTATATTGGGCATTCCTTTAACCAAATATACGCACTGTTTTTCATCTTCCTTCATACGCTATATTGACTAAATAATTTCCCTTCATATGCAGCTCTATGACAGCAAGGAGGGGTTAACACTTGAAGGACAACGAGTATAAACCGAAGCAATTACTGACAAAGCGAGAAAAAGAAGTGTTTGAATTGTTAGTACAAGACAAAACAACAAGAGAAATTGCCCAAGAATTATTTATATCAGAAAAAACTGTCCGTAATCACATTTCTAATGCTATGCAAAAGCTTGGAGTCAAGGGGCGTTCACAAGCGGTAGTTGAGCTCCTGCGCATGGGGGAGTTAAAGCTGTAGAAGAACCGACTTTCCTTCGGGAAGTCGGTTTTCCACCTTTTCATCTAAAATAGATTCAATTTCATTTCTACACATTCGTCAGCTTTTCTTTAATCGATTGCTCGAGTGGTACCGGCTTGCCTGATTCCGGGTGCACAAATACCAATCTACCTCTACCCGTTAGTGCGATTTCTTCACTTTCATCAATAGCCATATAATGTAAATCGATGGAGGAGTTTCCAACATAGTGAACTTTTACATACAATTGTATTTTTTGATTAAAAAACATCTGCTTTAAATAGTTGCATTGTAGGTCACCGACGATAGGAATTGCCTTCTTATTTGATGTGCTTGCAAATAAACCAAGTGATTTCAAGAATTCAATTCTGGCTTCCTCAAAATAAATAAAAGGAGAGACATTATTTACATGTCCAAACATATCTGTTTCTGAGAAACGAATGGAAATAGGAATTGAGAATGAGAACTCTAAGCGCCATTGCTCCATGTCCTCAATATAGGCTATTTTTGTCAATATAGATCCCCCTAATCAAATGAATTATCTACAAAAATTTATTATGTTGTAGTATCAATCACGTCAATTACATGTAAGCATAGTAATCAGGTATTAACTAGTTATTAAATTAGAGCAGCTGCCACTCGTTACTTTGCTAAAAAAATGACCCCGACCATTTAATTGGACAGGGGCCATAGGATACTAATAAGGTTTATTTAATGTGCGTTGTCACTTCCAAAGAAGTTTTTAAAGGCTTGGATATTTGTAGCCCTGTTCATAGCTGCAATAGAAGTAGTTAGTGGAATTCCTTTAGGACAAACTTGAACACAGTTTTGGGCATTTCCACAACCATCAATTCCACCGTCTTCCATTAGACCATCCAACCTTTCACTTGCATTCATTTCTCCAGTTGGATGAGCATTGAATAAACGAGCCTGCGAAAGCGCTGCAGGACCAATAAAGTTTGATTTATCATTAACGTTAGGACATGCTTCAAGGCAAACTCCACATGTCATGCATTTTGAAAGCTCATAAGCCCACTGTCTCTTTTTCTCAGGCATACGAGGACCAGGCCCTAAATCATATGTTCCGTCAATAGGAATCCAAGCTTTAACTTGTTTAAGTGCATCAAACATACGTTCACGATCAACAATTAAATCGCGGACTACTGGAAATGTTGACATTGGTTCTAAACGAATTGGCTGTTCCAATTGATCAACAAGTGCAGCACAAGACTGTCTCGCCGTCCCATTAATAATCATAGAACAAGCACCACATACTTCTTCGAGGCAGTTCATATCCCAATAAACCGGAGTTGTCTTCTCCCCACTCGCATTAACCGGATTTTGGCGTATTTCCATTAACCCAGATATCACATTCATATTTTTACGATAAGGAACATGAAATGTTTCCTCATAAGGAGCAGATTCTGGGCTGTCTTGTCTAGTAATAATAAAAGTAACAGTTTGTTGTTCAGCCATGATTACTTACTCCCTTCGCTTTTCTTCGTATAATCACGTTTACGTGGTGGAATCAGCGACGTATCAACCTCTTCGTATGAAAATACAGGTGAATTTTTATCCTTATCAAAAGAGGCAATTGTCGTCTTCAACCACTCTTCGTCATTTCTTTCTGGGAATTCAGGTTTGTAATGAGCTCCTCGGCTTTCATCACGATTATAAGCTCCCATTGTAATCACCCTTGCCAGGTGCAACATGTTCTTTAACTGCCTTGTAAACATTACTCCTTGGTTGCTCCAGCGGGAAGTATCATTAATGTTGATATTCTCCCAACGTTCGAGTAATTCTTTAATCTTCTCATCTGTTTTTAGAAGTTTATCATTATCTCTAACTACTGTAACGTTGTCTGTCATCCATTCTCCAAGCTCTTTATGAAGTTGATATGCGTTTTCTTCACCCTTCATGTTCATTAATGCTTCAAAGTTTTCTTTTTCTTGCTTCGTATTCTCATCGAATAAATCAGAAGGTAAATCCTCTACATGCTTATCTAAGCCATCAATATATTTAATAGCATTCGGACCCGCTACTGAACCTCCATAAATTGCTGATAGAAGGGAGTTTGCTCCTAAACGATTACCGCCATGCTGAGAATAATCGCATTCTCCTGCTGCAAAGATACCAGGTATGCTGGTCATCTGTTCATAATCTACCCAAAGTCCTCCCATAGAGTAGTGAACAGCAGGGAAAATCTTCATTGGTACTTTTCGCGGGTCTTCACCAACGAATTTTTCATAGATTTCTATAATTCCACCAAGTTTAACATCCAATTCTTTTGGATCTTTATGGGAAAGATCCAAATAAACCATATTTTCACCATTAATGCCTAGTTTCTGATTAACACAAACATCAAAAATTTCACGTGTAGCTATATCGCGTGGGACAAGATTTCCATAAGCCGGATACTTCTCTTCTAAGAAGTACCATGGTTCTCCATCTTTGTATGTCCAGATACGGCCACCTTCCCCACGTGCAGACTCGCTCATTAAACGGAGCTTGTCATCACCAGGAATAGCGGTAGGATGAATTTGAATAAACTCACCATTTGCATATTTTGCACCCTGTTGGTATAGCTTACTTGCAGCTGAACCTGTATTTATCATCGAATTTGTTGACTTACCGAATATAATCCCAGGACCACCTGTTGCAAAAATAGTAGCATCTGAAGGAAATGCCTTTATTTCATGTGACTTAATATCCTGGGCTACAATTCCTTTCCCAACACCTTCATCATCAATAATTGCACGAACAAATTCCCAATTTTCATACTTAGTTACTAAGCCTTCTACTTCATAACGGCGAACTTGTTCATCCAAGGCATATAACAACTGTTGCCCAGTAGTCGCCCCTGCGTATGCAGTACGATGATGCTGTGTACCCCCAAAGCGTCTGAAATCTAGTAATCCCTCTGGAGTACGGTTGAACATAACACCCATGCGGTCCAACATATTTATGATACTCGGCGCAGCATCACACATCGCTTTTACCGGAGGCTGATTTGCTAAGAAATCTCCACCATAGACAGTATCATCAAAGTGGATTGCCGGAGAATCACCTTCTCCTTTTGTATTTACCGCGCCATTAATACCACCTTGGGCACACACAGAGTGAGAGCGCTTTACAGGTACAATAGAGAAAAGATCTACATTCACGCCTGCTTCAGCAGCTTTTATTGTTGCCATTAAGCCGGCAAGACCCCCGCCGATAACAGCTATTTTTCGGTTACTCATAATACTTGCTCACTCCTTATATTTCTATTTACGCTCCGTACGCAAATTGGATAAGTGTTCTAACACCTATATAACTAACAACAAAAAATACGATTACCGTTACATATGTAGCGATTTTTTGGGATTTTGGTGATTGGGTAAGTCCCCAAGTCACTGCAAAGCTCCACAAGCCATTTGCAAAATGGAATACTGCAGAAACTACACCAATAATATAAAACCAGAACATAATTGGATTTGTTAAAATCCCTTCCATTAAACTGTAATTCACCTCAGCATTGCCCAATGCAATCTGCACTCTTGTTTCCCAAACATGCCAAGCAATAAATACAAGCGTAATTATTCCTGTTATTCGTTGCAAAAAGAACATCCAATTTCGGAAAAAGCCGTATCTTTTTGTATTGTTTCGTGCTTCAAATACAATATAAACTCCTAAAATTGCATGAAACAAAATTGGTAAATAAATTACAAATGTCTCCAGTACAAGTACAAATGGTAAATTCGCCATAAAACCTGCAGCTTTGTTGAAACTTTCTTCACCATACACAGCAAAATGATTCACCACCAAGTGTTGAACCAAAAATATCCCGATTGGAATTACTCCTAACAGTGAGTGCAGTCGTCTGCTTAAAAACTCACGGTGTTCTGCCATGTGTTACCCCCCTTTAGTTTGTCGAATGCTCTTCATAAGTTAATACAATCTACAAACGATAACTTAAACATATCCATTGATTCCTTAACGTTTAATAAATTGTACTGTTTGTGACATATTTATTGTACTTCTATCTACAAAAAGCGTCAAGAAAACGAGATACATATTTCGTTAAAATTATATCGTTTCCTTTATGGATTTGCTTAAAGGTACTTGCGAAATAAGTGAAATATATACATAATAAACTAATAAACTAAAATTCTATTAGAGTCGAAAAGCAAGGAAAGGATGACCTCCATGTCGAATAATAATACTGTTTTTCCAATTTCCCAGCTTACTGATTTACAGTCATCAGGTGCTGGTTATGATATATTACGTTATCTGGGATTACCCGAACTTTTAGGTGCAGAGTCAAATACATTACTTTATTTTTTAGGAAGAAACCTTGCAAGAAAATTTGAATTTGACTCATTGGAGGACATTGCTCACCTATTTGAACAGCTTGGATGGGGTTACTTGGAAATCATTAAAGAGAAGAAAGAAACAATTACTTTTCAACTAATGTCAGATGCACTCGTACAACGGTTGAAAGCCCCTATTGATACGGAATTCAGATTAGAAGCTGGTTTTCTTGCTGAAGCATTTCAGCGAATTGACAATTCTGATTGTGAATGCACAGAGGAAATCAATCGCAAACTCTTCCTAGTACAATTTACCATCCACCGTGTTTGATAAGCTGATTTTTTTAAAACATACCTGCTATTTATAACAGAGTGTTTAAAAAGAACCTGTAATCTAAGTTTACAGGTTCTCTTTTTGATCATTATTTAAATAGTTTATAATATCTTCAGCTATATTTGTTGGTATGCCTAATTTTGTAATATCTTTGATGTTGGCTTTTTTAATTTCCGTAATAGATTTAAAATGGGTCAATAACAATCTCCTGCGTTTTTCTCCAATACCAGGGATCTTATCTAGTTCAGACTGCACAAGATTTTTCCCACGCAACTGGCGATGAAACGAGATAGCAAAACGGTGTACCTCGTCTTGGATTCGTTGTACAAGATAGAATTCTTGTGATTGTCTTGAAAGTTCTACAACTTGAGGTGGTATCCCATAAAGTAATTCACTGGTTTTGTGTTTATCATCTTTTACCAGCCCGCACAATGGTATATCAAGCCCAAGCTCATTTTCTAATACATCTAGCGCAGCACTCATTTGCCCTTTTCCCCCATCTACTATAATTAAATCGGGCAAAGGAAGCCCCTCCTTGAGTACTCTAGAGTAACGTCGCCGAATGACTTCTCTCATAGTATCATAATCATCCGGACCTTCCACATCACGAATTTTATATTTACGATATTCTTTTTTATTTGGCTTTCCGTCAATAAATACAACCATTGCCGAGACAGGGTCAGTACCTTGAATATTTGAGTTGTCAAATGCTTCAACTCGATGGGGAACTTCTATATTTAAAACTTCTCCTAACTTTTCAATGGCTACTATCGTCCGCTCTTCATTTCTCTCAATCAAGGAGAATTTTTCTTCTAAAGCAATTTCTGCATTCTTCTCTGCAAGCTCCACTAATTCTTTTTTCCTGCCCCGATAAGGTGTGTGTACATCAACTTCCAAAAGCTCTTTCAGCAGATTAACATCTGTTCCAAGAGGAACCAATATCTGCTTCGGTTTTAAATGATGTTGGTGGAGATAAAACCTCCCAATATAACTAAGAAAAGTTTCTTCAGCATCGTCGAAGAATGGAAATACAGCGACATCTCTTTCCATTAATTTCCCCTGCCTGATAAAGAAGACTTGTATGCACATCCATCCTTTATCATAACTATATCCAAATATATCTCTATTTATTTGATCATTTAACGTCATTTTCTGTTGTTCCATTACAACTTCGATATGTTGGATTTGATCACGTAATTCCTGGGCTCTTTCAAAATTTAATTGTTCACTAGCTTCATACATTTTACGTGATAAGTTATTTTTAATACCTTTGTATCCTCCATTTAGAAACGAACTGATACTTTGAATAATTGATCCATATTCTTGCTTTGTTGGAGGGTTTTCACTGCAGGCCAGGCATTGATTCATATGATAATATAAACATACCCTCCCAGGCGGATTATTACATTTTCTTAATGGATAAAGTCGATCAAGCAGTTTTTTTGTTTCTCTTGCTGCTATAACATTGGGATAAGGTCCAAAATATTTCCCTTTATCTTTTTTTATTTTTCTAGTAATAAGTAAGCGGGGATGTCTCTCCGAAGTAATTTTTAAATATGGATATGATTTGTCATCTTTTAACATGACATTATACTTAGGGTCATACTTCTTAATTAAGTTCATTTCCAGAATTAATGCTTCGATCTCTGAATTGGTAACTATATACTCAAAATCTTCAATTTCTTGCACTAAACGTTGTGTCTTTCTATCATTTGCTCCCGTAAAATAGGAACGAACTCTATTTTTTAATAATTTTGATTTTCCTACATAAATAACTGTGCTGTGTTTATCTTTCATTAGATAACAGCCTGGTTGTGCAGGAAGGACGGCTAATTTCTCCCTAATTGTTTCATTCATGTTATCATTCCTCATATACTTAGAAAATCCCTTGTTACAAACAGCAACAAGGGATTTGAAATTTAATTTATATTCTTATTATACATGAATTAAGCGTGTTTGTTAATAAGATCAACTAAAGCCTCTTTTGGTTGAAAACCAATTACCTGATCAACTACATTGCCGTCTTTGAATAGTAGAAGCGTTGGGATACTCATCACACCGTATTTACCAGCAGTTTCTTGATTTTCATCTACATCCAATTTGACAATCTGTACTTTTTCTTCCATTTCACCATCAATTTCTTCTAATACAGGTGCAATCATTTTACAAGGTCCACACCATGGAGCCCAAAAGTCAGCCAATACTAAACCCTTCGAAGTTTCTTCAGCAAAATTCTGGTCTGTTACATTAACTATTGCCATTTATATTCCTCCTTATTGCTCATTCTTGCTTGATCCATAATGAAAGTATAACATCGATATTATTTACTAGCTAATACTTTGCTTATACAAAATTTCAACATATAAAAACGACACATAATGACTATATTAAAGCTGGAGCCATTATAATGCAGTATTGTTTTATAGGCTTTCTAATGCTCTAATTTAGACTTGGAGGAATTTTACTTCCTTTTTAGCACTTCTTATAAATGGAATATGCTTCCCCCTTAAAAAGGAGAAGCATATTTATTAAAATCGTTATTTAATTTTCTTTATTTCTTCAATTAACACTGGGATAACTTCAAATAAGTCACCAACAATTCCGTAGTCCGCCACATTAAAAATATTCGCTTCTGGATCTTTATTGATAGCAACTATCACTTTAGAGTTTGACATACCGGCTAGATGCTGGATAGCGCCTGAAATACCTACAGCAATATATAGATCTGGAGTTACGACTTTTCCAGTTTGCCCGATTTGAAGGGAATAATCACAATACTCTGCATCACATGCCCCACGGGAAGCGCCTACAGCGCCACCAAGAACATCTGCCAGTTCTTGTAACGGTTTAAACCCTTCCTCACTCTTGACGCCGCGGCCACCAGCAACTATAACATTCGCTTCGGATAAGTCTACACCTTCAGAAGCTTTACGTATAACCTCTTTTACGATCGTACGAATATCTGTAATATCAACTTCCTTAGAAGTAACTTCGCCCGAACGTGTATCATCACGTTCAAGTGAAGGTATGTTGTTTGGTCGGATTGTTACGAAGGTTAGACCACTTGTTGTAATTTTTCTTTCAAATGCTTTTCCAGAATAAATAGGTCTAATAAACTCAATTTTCCCATTTCCTGTTTCAATATCAACCGCGTCGGAAATTAAGCCAGTTCCAAGTTTACTAGCAAGCTTAGGGGTAAGATCTTTTCCAATTGAGGTATGTCCCATAACAATTCCTGCAGGATTTTCCTCATTAATTACAGCCATTATCGCCTGGCCAAAGCCTTCAGATGTATACGTTTTCAAATTATCGTGTTTTATAGTGATAACTTTGTCAGCACCATGGTAAATCATTTCTTTTGCCTGCTCGGATAAATCCTCATTTCCACAAACTACGCCAACGATCTCCCCATCAGAGTTTATTTTTTTAGCCGCCGCAATAGCTTCAAATGTTACGTTACGTAAAGATCCGTCTCTTGTTTCACCAATAACTAAGTATTTTTCACTCACGTCGCTTTTCTCCTCTCTGTCTATATAATATTAAAGGACTTTTGCTTCATTTTTTAATAAGGATATTAACTCCTGTACTTGTTCTTCCATTTCACCTTCCAGCACCCTCCCTGCTTCTTTTTCTGGAGGTAAAAAGATATCTGTTGTTTTAGTTTTTGGTTCAAGTTCATCTTCATCTAAATCTAAATCATCAATTTCCAATTCTTCCAATGGTTTTTTCTTTGCCTTCATAATACCTGGCAAAGATGGATAACGCGGGTCATTCAGTCCCTGTTGACAGGTAACAAGAACAGGAAGACTTGTTTCTATAACTTCAACGTCTCCTTCGACGTCTTTTTCAATGTTTACTATTTCTCCATCAATTTTCAAACTTGTAATCGTAGTAACATAAGGGATACCTAATAGCTCTGCAACCCTAGGACCCACTTGGCCACTGGCCTCATCAATTGCCACATTCCCCGCAAGAATAAGGTCAGGTTCTTTATCTTCAAAAAATGCTTCAAGAATTTTAGCGGTGGTAAACTGGTCACCTTCTTCTAAGTCGTCTTCAGTATTAATCAAGACAGCTTTGTCAGCACCCATAGCTAATGCAGTACGTAGCTGTTTTTCTGAATCTTCATCACCAATGGTTACTACCGTGACTTCTCCCCCGTGTGCATCTCTTTGAACAATTGCTTCCTCAACAGCATACTCATCATAAGGGTTAATAATAAATTCTGCTCCATCATCTTCAATTTGTCCATTGGAAACAGAAATCTTTTCCTCTGTATCAAAGGTCTTTTTTAGTAATACAAAAATATTCATCTGTGATCCTCCTTTATTTATTTATCCTGGAAGTCTGGCTTACGTTTTTCAATAAATGCCTGAATGCCTTCTTTAGCATCCGCAGAGCCGAATATCTGACCAAATTCCTTTGCCTCTTCCTCGACCCCTAAATAAAACTGACCTGTCTTTGCATATGGGATTAGCTTCATAACACTATTAATTGTCAACTTGCTTTTATTCGCAATTTTTTCCGCTAGTTTAGTAGCTTCCGGGAATAGTTCTTCCTCAGACAGTGCCTTATTAGCCAATCCCAACCGAAATGCTTCCTCTCCACTAATCGGCTCTCCAGTAAGTACCATTTCATAAGCTTTTGAGGTTCCAACATAAAGAGGTAGTCGTTGCGTTCCTGCAAATCCTGGTATGATACCCAACGTTAGTTCAGGTAAACCTAGTTTAGCAGAATCACTAACAAGTCTTATGTGACAAGACATAGCCAATTCCAGTCCCCCACCAAGTGCAGCTCCGTGAATTGCTGCAATTACAGGGATATGATAGTGTTCAATACGATTAAACAGCTTCTGCCCTTTTTCAGCTAAAGATTGATAATCTGAAGCATGCTGGAGTGAAGTGAATTCCTTTATATCAGCTCCAGCGGAAAAGAACTTTCCCTCACCTTTTAATACCACAGCTTTAATAGCATTATCTTCCGCAATTTCATCCAACTTTTCAGAAAGATCACTTAATAATCTGGTAGACAATGCATTTGCTGGGGGACTTTGGATTGTTAGATATGCAACTTGATTGTTTGTCTCAAATGCTAATGTTCCCATAACAATACCTCCCTTTCAGTATAATCCAAATATAAGAAAATTGGAAACTCACTTTCTATAATACAGAAAGTCCTTTTGTTAATAAAGCATGAACATCATCTGCTTGGGCCACTAAGTCATATTTTCTTTCTTTCATCACCCAGTTGGTAACTGTTTCATCCAATGTACCAAAAATCATTTGCCTAACAAGTTGGATATTCAAATTATCCCGAAAAATATTTTCTTCTACACCTTCCTTAATAATGGAGTCAATAACTAATAAGTATGGTTTTAATACTTTATTAATTTTCCACCTTAGTTCAGGATCAGATTGCCGTAACTCCAATTGGGTTACAGTTGCTAAATGATGATTATCAGCAAGCTGACGAAAATGTAACATAATAAGCGTCAAAAGTTTATCGTTTGCAGTTTGTTTATCACTAATGCCTTTTTCTATTTCCTCTATAAACTGCCCCATTTTCTCTTCAAAAACAGAGACAAGGATATCCTCTTTATTCTTAAAATAAAGATAAATCGTCCCATCTGCTACCCCTGCTTTTTTGGCTATTTTTGATACCTGGGAAGCATGATAACCATTCTCCGCAATGACAACCACTGCTGCATCAATAATTTGTTTGTATTTCGGTTTGTTTTTTTTCATTGTATGCTCCTTAGAATAGACAAAGAATGAATGAATGATCATTCATTCTTATTCTAATGGTATTGCCGAAAGATGTCAATAATTAGCTTGTCTTTCTTTTTTGTAAAAAACGAACGGTTTACACCGTTTTTTTATCTTTACTCTCTTTATTATTTTTTTCTGTTTCTTCATCAATTAACTTTCTTCTTAGAATCTTACCAACTGCAGTTTTAGGCAGCTCGTCTCTGAATTCATATATTCGTGGTACCTTATATGCAGCCAAATGCTTTCTGCAATAGCTGTCTAAAGCTTCTTCCGTAGTTTCATAGCCGTTTTTCAATACGACATAAGCTTTGACGGTTTCCCCTCTGTATGGATCAGGTATTCCAGCTACAACAGCCTCCTGAATACCTTCATATTCGTACAGAACCTCTTCCACCTCTCTAGGATAAATATTGTATCCACCTGCAATAATCATATCTTTTTTTCGATCAACCACATAAAAATAACCTTCTTCATCCATATAACCTAAGTCCCCGGTAAAAAGCCATCCCTCTTTTAATATCTGGTCTGTCTCTTCTTGCTTATTCCAATATCCTTTCATAATTTGCGGGCCTTTTACAGCAATTTCGCCGACTTCAGCAATATCCGCCTCTTCGTCCGTTTCCATTCGAAATATTTTTGAATCGGTATCTGGCCAAGGCACCCCTATACTTCCATTCACCCGTTTATCCCAAACAAAGTTCGCATGAGTAACAGGCGACGTTTCTGTTAAACCATACCCTTCCACCAATTTACCATTCGTTACTCTTTCAAATTGGTCTTGAACTTCCACTGGTAAAGGGGCAGAACCACTTATGCAAGCTTTAATGGAAGAAAGGTCATATTTCCCTAAATTCTCGTGATTAAGCAATCCTACATAAATAGTAGGTGCTCCAGGAAATAGTGTTGGTTTTTGTTTATGAATTGTCTTTAGAACATCCTCTACTTTAAATTGAGGTAATAATACCATTTTGGCAGCAGTCATAATTGAATTATTCATGACAGTGGTCATACCGTACACATGAAAGAATGGTAAGACACCAAGAATAATTTCTTCACCATGTTTTGTATTATATAACCAAGCATCGCACATCTGAACATTGGCAACCAAGTTATAATGTGTGAGCATAACACCTTTTGGGTAACCTGTAGTTCCACCCGTGTATTGCAATAAAGCCAGGTCTTCTAATGGATCAACCTCTACAGGGCTAAAATCTTCATTCGAATGACTCATCATGTATGTCCATACATGGGTATCTTCACTTTGTTCTGCTTTTACAACCATATTATATTGCTTTCGTTGCACAAATGGATAGATGAGATTTTTAGGGAAAGGCAGATAGTCTTTTATCCCTGTAACAATGGTATGTCTTAATTCTGTATTTTTACTTACTTTTGTGACAAGTGGTAATAAAATGTCCAAGCAAACAATGAAGGTAGCTTCTGAATCTTTCAACTGATACTCAAGTTCCCTCTCTTTATATAGGGGGTTAGTCTGAATCACTATCCCTCCGGCCATTAATATGGCATAGTAACTTACTACTGCTTGCGGACAATTAGGTAGCATAATTGCTGCTTTATCACCTTTTTGAAAACCAAGTGATTGCATGTAGCTCGCCATCTTCTTCGCTTGCTTTTCAAGTTCCGCAAACGTCATCTCTTTCCCCATAAAATGAAGCGCTTTCTTATTCGGGTAACGAGCAGCATTCTCAAATAAGAATGCAAATAAAGGTTTTTCATCATACTTTATACTTGTAGGGATCTCAGGTGGATAATGCTTTTGCCATCTTTTCAACTGACTCATCTTTTTTCCTCCCTTACACTACTTTATACTCATTATACCGATTCTTTTCTATTTTTTGAACTTTAAAGTGAATTTAAAAAAATTTTTTATTATTTTATCAAGTATATGATGCCCACAATCACAAATATAACTGCAACAACACTTAATATTTTTGCTAATCTGTCTAATACCATTGTTTTCTCTCCTTATCCGATACTTGCGCCTATAACAAATGCCAATCCAACTGAAATAATCATTGATATAAACCCAACTGCAATATTCCCTTTACCTATTTCTTCATCTATCTTAATAGTAGGGGTTAGAAATTCAAACATAATATAGCCAAATAATAGAAGAAGAAATCCAACAACTCCCCACCCTATGCTCTGTAGCAAGGTGTCATTATGTTCAATCGAATACCGAAAAATAGTTGCGATGCCGAAAATTTTACCTCCGGTAGCCATCGCAACTGCAAAATTACCACTCTTGATTTCCACCCAATTTTTATATGAAGTAACCAGTTCAAATATAGAGAGAAAAACAACTGTACACAACACAACTACACTGTATCTTGCAGCTGTCTCCACAATTATATTCTCCCAAAAACTATCGCCCATAATCGGACACCCTTTCCCTGTCATACCTCTTTATTAATTTAATTCTATTACAGTAACTCCACTACCACCTTCTCCAGCAGCACCCGCTCTGGATGACTTGATGCGGGGATGATTCTTTACAAAATCTTGTACACCTTTTCGCAATGCACCTGTTCCCTTACCGTGAATAATGGATACCTTTGAATATCCTGCCAAAAATACGTCATCCATATATTTTTCAAGTTGAAGTAAAGCATCTTCAAACCGTTCTCCACGGAGATCGAGCTCAGGTTTCACATGATAATTGGATCCCTTAACAGTAGTCAGAGGTTTCTCGTACGTTTGCTTCTGTTTACCGATTAGTTGGAGATCCTTTCGGTTAGCTTTTACTTTCATGATTCCTACCTGAATTAGATATTCCTTATCATTAATCTTTTCAACAATAGTACCCTTCTGATTAATTGTGAGTAGTTTTATTTCATCTCCATTACGTAACTCTTTAGCCGTAGAAGGTGTCGGCGTTTGAATTTCCTGCTCCTTAGAAGATAGTTCAGGCTTTGCATCCTCAAGCATCTTTTTTGCTTCAATCCATTCATGTTCTTTTAACTCTGCACCTGTTTTCATTCTTCTAATTTCCTGGACAATCTCTTCTGCTTCTTCTCTAGCTCTAGTTAAAGCCTTTTCCGCCTTTTCTTCTGCCTTTTTAAATAAGTTTTCTCTTTTTTGCTCAAATTGTTTCCATTGCTTCTTTAATTCCTCATGAATTTTTTCACTTTCCATTAAGATCTCATGAGCTTTTTCATAATCATTTTCTGCTTCTATTTGTGATTTTTCCAAAGAAGCAATCATATTTTCCACACTTTCAGAATCTGTTCCGATATGTGATTTTGCATTTTCGATAATAGTAGTTCGTAGACCCAAACGCTTTGAAATCTCAAACGCATTACTTCTACCGGGTACTCCCAGTAATAATCGATATGTTGGTCGTAACGTGTTTACATCAAATTCAACCGAAGCATTTACTACCTGTTCACGGTTGTAGCCAAAAGCTTTTAATTCCGGATAATGTGTCGTTGCAATTACCCGGGCATTTCTGGAGATGACTTCATCCAATATAGACATTGCCAGAGCTGCACCTTCTTGAGGGTCGGTTCCTGCTCCAAGCTCATCAAACAAGACAAGCGATCTATCATCAACTTCTTCCATGATGTTCACAATATTTGTCATATGTGAAGAAAATGTACTTAAATTCTGCTCAATGGATTGCTCGTCACCAATATCTGCAAAGACCTGCTTAAACACAGATAATTCACAGCCATCCAAGGCAGGCACCTGCAGACCGGACTGGGCCATTAATGTACATAATCCGACCATTTTTAATGTCACCGTTTTACCTCCGGTGTTCGGACCAGTAATTACAATAGTTGTATAAGTATCACCGATTTCTACATCGTTTGCCACCACTTCATCGGCAGTAATTAATGGGTGACGTGCTTGTTTCATTTTAATGATTCCACGTTCATTCATCTTCGGCTTGGATGCCTTCATTCTATTTCCCAGTTTCGCTCTAGCGAACATAAAATCAATTTGGCCAAGCACCGCAATATTCTCAGTTAAAAATCCTTCTTGATTCGCGATTTGTTCACTTAACTCACGAAGAATTCGCTCTACCTCTTGCTTTTCTTGAATGGATGCTTCTTGAAGCTGATTATTTAAGTCAACGACAGCTCTGGGTTCCATAAACAACGTTTGGCCAGAAGCTGACTGATCATGAACTATTCCACCTATCGAACCACGATATTCCTGCTTGACCGGAAGAACATACCGATCATTTCGAATGGTAATTATTGAATCTGATAACATATTGCTTTTTGTCTTGGTAAAGCTGTCCAACTTATCTCTAACTCTGCTCTCAAGGGTTCGTATTGTAGATCGTATACTGCGTAACCGTTGAGAAGCACTATCCATCATGTGGCCATGGTCGTCAATACTGCTTTTTATATTCTTTTCCAGCTCTCTTAATGGAGTGATCCGCAGAACAAGGTCTTGTAGTATTGGAATATTCTCCTCCAATTTTTCAATAAAATCCTTTACCTGTCTGCCTCCATAAATCGTATTCGCTACATCCAAACATTCAACTGTAGATAATACCCCACCAATTACGGCTCTTTTTAAGGACTCATTAATATCACGAATACCACCTAATGGGACATGTAAGTTTAACCGTATAATTTGCATGGCTTCATCTGTTTCGTTTTGCAAATATACTACCTCTTTAAATTTTGTTGACGGCTTCAATTTACCAGCCATTTTCTTGCCCAAAGATGTTTCTGTCTGATTGATTAATTCATCTCTAATTTTTTTATATTCAAGTACACGAAGCACACGGTCATTCATACATTCTTACTCCTTTTAAAAAATACTCACATTCACTTATAACTAATCCCATCTATTTATTACGATTAAAGTAGTCAATTAGTTTCTCTTTTGGCCATGTGTTTAACACATTTTTTTTATTTGCCCAACCCTTTCTGGCTGTCCCAATCCCATATTTCATATGATCAAGCATTTGATAATTATGGGCATCTGTATTAACGGCAAGCTTAACTCCCATATCATTTGCCTTTCTTGCCCATTCTGCAGAAAGATCCAACCGATTTGGATTTGCATTTATTTCTAATGCAGTATCTGTTTCCTTTGCTCGCATAATTAATTTATCCATTTCGACTTCATAACCATTTCTTCTGCCAATTAACCTCCCAGTCGGATGTGCAATTAGCGACACATAGGGGTTTTCCAAAGCAGCATATAAACGATCCATTATTTTTTCCTTTGGTTGATTAAAATTTGAATGAATAGCCCCAATTACAAAGTCCATTTCATTTAAGAAGTCAGTGGAGAAATCCAACTTCCCATCTGGTAATATATCCATTTCCACACCTGCAAAGATATGAAAATCTTTATATTTCTGATTTAATTTATTTATCTTCTCTCTTTGTTCTCTTAACCTTTTCTCATTCAAGCCATTTGCAACTCGAAGATACTTTGAATGATCTGTAATCGCAATATAGGAATAGCCTATCTCTCGCGCCATATTGGCCATTTCTTCAAGGGACTGAGCACCGTCACTCCAGGTTGTATGCATATGAAGATCTCCCTTAATATCTTTCAATTCAAGAAGATCTACGTGCTCCTCGTATGCCTCAAGCTCTCCTGTGTTTTCTCTGACTTCAGGAGGGATGAAAGTAAGACCAAAGTGGTTAAAAAAGTCTGCTTCACTTTCAAAAGTGAGGAGTTCTTCTGTTTCTTCTACCTCCACCCCATATTCACTAATCTTTTCCCCTCGCTCTTTAGCGCGTTGTCTCATTGCGACATTGTGTTCTTTTGAACCAGTAAAATGGTGTAATGTGGAAGCAAATTCACTCTTAGAAACAAGGCGAAAATCTATATTGACATCATATACCTCATCAATTGTGACTGACACCTTGGTTTCACCCTTTGCAATAACATCCTTAATATTTTCCATTTTAAGGAGAGTGTCGCGCACAATTGCAGGCTCCTCTGTTGCAATTATGAAATCAAGATCTTTAACAGTCTCTCGCATTCTTCGTAAACTGCCTGCACGGGAGAAATCTTTCACCTCTTTAATTTGCTTCACATATTGCTCTATTTTTTCAGCGATCGGAAGCATAATAGCAATTGGCAGACGTTCCGGCCTTTTACCACTTTCCTCAATAGCCTCCAAAATCTTCTCTGCGGTCTTCTTCCCAAAACCGGATAAACTTTCTACTTGGCCGTTTTCACAAGCCTCTTGTAATGTTTGTTTGTCCGTTACCCCCAATTCTTGGTAAAGTTTGGCCAGCTTTTTACCTCCTAATCCGGGTAACTGAAGAAGTGGAACTAATCCTTCTGGTACTTCCTTCTCTAGTTCTTGTAGCGTTTTAGATTCTCCTTGTTCGATGAATTCTTCCATAACAGTACTGGTTCCTTTACCAATTCCATTTATTTTTGTGAAATCATCTATATCATTTAGCGATCTGTCGTCTCGTTCTAAGGCTTGAGCGGCTTTTCTATACGCTGAAATTTTAAATGGATTTTCTCCTTTTAATTCTAGATAAATCGCAATTTTTTCCAATAATTTTATAACATCTTTTTTATTTATCGTCATGCATGCACACCTGCTCTTATAATGATTTAAGTTATGGGGAAGCGAATATATTGATTACAAATTAATGGTACCATTATAGTTATGCCCAGCAGCTTTTCATTCGCCGTTACGGATAAAAGCTTTAGCAAAAAAGACTGATTCAATCTAGTTAACACTTATTGTACATGACACATAAGTGTTTCTCTAATACTTTGAACCAGTCTCCTATTAAAATGATAGCATCAGCAATGAAGGCGTCTTTCTATTTCACGTTATGACTATTCTTTCAACATATCTGCAATATGGGTAAACCATAATTCCTGAATCTGTCCAGACAAGTATGGTGTATGTTCAAGAATTAATAGTGCCATGTTTGACCTATTTATCCATGATTGTATACCCTCCATTGGTGTTAACGCCATGATATATAATATAATAAAGAGTAGTAAATAAATTTCTACAAATCCAAGTACTGCCCCCAATATCTTATTCACAGAGTTAAGGACTGGAAGAGATGCAATAAAGTCAAGCATAGAAGCAATAATTTGCAAGATAATCTTCACAGCAAAAAATATGATAGCGAAGGCTATTGCATTGTAAAAGCCGTTTTCCAAAGGTAGATTCTGAAGAAATTCGGCCCATTTACTTTCGTCTGGTAATTCAGGATATGGTATCCATAACGCTAGCTTTGGTCCTAACTGATCATAATAAAGAGCTGCAACTATGAAAGCCACCACAAAACTTATTAGATGAAATAATTGTAGAATTAATCCTCTCTTTAATCCAATTAAAAAACCAAAAATCAAAATCATAATGATAATAATATCAACCATTTTATTTATCCTCTTTCTTATTCAATGAGCCTAGTAATGTAGCATAATCTTCTTTAAGTTTCAGGTAATCGCTCATCGTATTAACAGCAGTCAAAACTGCCAATTTAGCTGTATCAAGATGTCGATTCGAATCTTGAATCTCATTCATTTTCTGATCAACGAGGCTGGCAACCAACCGTACATGACTTGGAGATTCTGAACCAATAATCGTATATGTTTTGTTATGTATTTCAACAGTTAGTCTAGATTTTTCATGTTCGGACATCTCTTATCCTCCTACCGAGAAAATTGTACATCTTATATTAACATGAACTAAACTATTTAGGAAACTGTGATCTATTCATAATGCCTTTGAAAGTCATTTCTTTCTTTCTTTAAATTTGCTATAGTCTATATTACCGAATGAATTGGAGTGATCTCATGGCTCAAGTAGTTACAACGATATCAAAAGACAAAATTATTGAAATGAAAAGCTTTTATTCAACATACTTAACATCCACACCACAAGGGGCTATTTTTCGGGCGAAAACACCATACGCGGTTATTACCGCCTATCATTCCGGAAAGGTTCTCTTTCAGGGGAGCAATCCGGAAACAGAAGCTGGGAGATGGCCGGAAAGTAAGGGGAAAGTGGGCCAGAATAAAAAAACAAAGAAGTCGACTAACAGTTATTCTCCACCGGAATCATTATTTACTAATAATCATATCGGTACGGATGAAGCAGGAACAGGCGATTATTTTGGACCCATCACAGTAGCTGGTGTCTTTATTAAAAAGGAACAAATCCATTTGCTGAAGTCTATGGGTGTAAAAGATTCAAAAAATCTGACTGACTCTGTAATTAGAAAACTTGCACGTGAAATGGTAAAACTCAACCTTCCTTATTCCTCTCTTGTGTTGCCTAATGAAAAATACAACCGGCTACAAGAGAAAGGTTGGACACAAGGTAAGATGAAAGCAATGCTTCACCATCATGTTATAAAGAATATTGCTAAGAATATTGATACAACTCAATTAGGCGGTATCCTAATTGATCAATTTTGCGAGCCACATGTCTTTAAAAGGCATATTGCGACTGAACAAGAATCCATTTTCGAAAAAACATACTTTATGACAAAGGCTGAAAGTTATTCCATAGCCGTAGCCGCAGCTTCTATTATAGCAAGAAGTCGTTTCTTAAGTGAGATGGATCTTTTATCTGATAAATTGGGCATTGTACTTCCTAAAGGAGCTTCTAAAAAAGTCGACCAGACGATAGCTAAAATAATATTAGAAAAAGGTGAATCTACCTTGGACAATTGTGCCAAGACACACTTTGCCAATACCACAAAGGCACAGGCATATATTAAATAAAAGGAAAAGGGTATAAAAAACAAATTCCTGAAAATTACCAGCACTAAAGCATCCTTGTACGTTTCAGCTGAGAATGGCCGTTTATAAATAAGAAATTGATAAAACATAATTTCTTATTCATCCTTATCTTTTAAAAAGCAGTTTTATTGCAAAAGTTAAGGAACTAACGTATTTTGTTAATTCATATTTGGGGAAACCGCGAACTAACTTGTGGTGGACGGAGTAATTCATTTTACAGAAGAAGCACCCATTGATTTGCGTTTCAGGCGGACGCTTTCCGCCGGCGCGGGAGGAGAGGCCTAGATGAGACCCCGGAACGCGTTATAGGGGTTGGAAGGCTAAGGTCGCGACGTCCTGTCGCAACGCCTTCATGACCAACTTCGTGTTGGCCCGAGGCTCATCAGCCGCCCGCGGAAAGCGGAATATTTCCCCGTAGCGGTGATTTACGTAGCCTCTATATCCTTAGTTACTTCGCAGTTTATCCATTTTGTGAATCATTGTATAACCTCAACATATTTATTAAAACCTAAAAAGCCGAACGAATTCGAAAACAACTAAAAAATTTCGAATCCTGTTCGGCTTTTGCTGCTATTAAAAGCTTTTATCCACGGATATTTGCATTAAATTTATTATTAACTGTCTCTACAATCTGGTTGAAAGATTTTTCAATTTCTTCATCTGTCAACGTTTTTTCCGGATCTTGATAAAGCAAGCTATATGCAACTGATTTCTTTCCTTCTTCTACATTGGCGCCATGGTATACATCAAATATATTAACACTCTTCACCAATGGAGCACCTATCTCTTCAATTGTTTCTTTTACTTTACCTGCATGGATATCTGCATCCAGAATGAAAGCAACATCTCTTGCGATAGAAGGATATTTTGGTATTTCTTTATAGGTAGGGATGGAGTTGAAAGCAGAAAATACTGTTTCCATATTCAAATCAAATACATACGTATCTTTCACTTCCCATTTCTTCTGTAATACTGGATGCAATTGCCCTATAAAACCGATCGCCTGATTATCCAATTTCATAATTGCACATCTACCTGGATGCAAATCATCCAGCCTGGCAGCTTCAAATACAATAGGAAGTTTTAAATAATTAAAGAGCCCCTCCATAATACCTTTGACCACATAGAAATCAACTTCTTTCTTTTCCTGCTGCCATGGATGCTCCATCCATTTTCCAGTAATTGCTCCAGATAGTCTTAATCTTTCATCAGGTTGCTTTGTAAGCGATTCTTCATCAGATATAAATATTTTACCAAGCTCATAGTAAGCCAGATCATTTTGATTTCTAGCCTGGTTATATGCAAGTATACTTACGAGTTCAGGCAATAGACTTAGCCGTAAATATTTATGATCCTCACTCATCGGCATTGCGAGTTGGACAGCATGTACGCTCTCTTCCTTTATTTCCGGGCTGATTAATTTATTTACAAAGTTTTCATTTGTTAAAGAATACGAGATAGTTTCCAGCAAGCCTGCACCTTGCAAGAAATTATTAATATTTCTTTTTAACTGTTGCCTATCTGTTAAACCGCCTGCTTGTGAAGCTCCTGAAGGTAAAGTGTATGGAAGATGGTCATAACCATAAATCCTTGCCACTTCTTCTAGCATATCTTCAAATATTGTAATATCCTGACGACGAGTCGGTGCATTTACTGTAAAGGTGTCACCTTCATTGTCAAAATCAAAGCGAAGCTTATTTAAAATATTTACGATTTCACTTGTAGTAATTTCTGTTCCTAAACGTTTGTTAATTTCTGTAGTGTTCATAGTTATTACTTTTTCTGTACAATCTAATTCATCATACTCCACTACATTTCGAAGAACCTTACCGTTTGCATACTTTTGGAATAATTGACAAGCCCTCATCCCAGCTGCCTTCACACGATTAGGATCTATTCCCTTCTCAAATCTGGTGCTTGACTCACTGCGCAGTCCAGTATATTTGACAGTTGTTCTTACCGCAGATGGTGCAAAGTAAGCAGCTTCTAATAAAACAGTAGTAGTTTGCTCGGTTACCTCTGTGTTATGACCACCCATTACACCAGCCAATGCTACTGGTTCTTTGCCGTTCGTTATTACCAGATGCTCTTCTGTTAAAGTTCTTTCCTGCTCATCTAATGTTACAATTGTTTCCCCATTATTTGCTCTACGGACAACAATTTCATTTGAATGTAATCTATCATAGTCAAATGCGTGCAGTGGCTGCCCATACTCCAACAAAACATAATTTGTAATATCAACAACGTTATTTATTGGTCGGATTCCTGCTGCAATTAAATAGTTACTCATCCATAATGGAGATGGTTTTATCTCTACATCTTTAATAATAAATGCCCCGTAATATGGATTTAAATCTTTCGCATCCACAGATACAGAGATGTAATCAGAAGCTTCCTCTTCTAGTGTTTCATACGCTTCATCTGGCAATTGAATATTCTGGCCCAAAATTGCGGCCACTTCATAAGCTACTCCCAACATGGATAAACAATCTGCTCGATTAGGTGTTAAATCAAATTCGAGTACAGCATCATTTAAATTTAATAATGGTTCTACACTTTCACCAACATTTACATCCTCTGGGAAAACGAAAATTCCATCGGCTGCATCCTTAGGAACATACTTCTCTTCTATTCCCAATTCTTGAAGTGAGCATATCATCCCATTTGATTCAATCCCACGAAGCTTTACTTTCTTTATTTTAAAATCACCTGGTAAAAGAGCTCCTGGTTTAGCAACAGCTACTTTTTGTCCTTGTGCTACATTGGGAGCTCCGCAGATAATTTGTAAGGTTTCTTCCCCAACATTCACCTGGCATAAATTTAATTTATCAGCATTCGGATGCTGTTCACATGATTCTACGTAGCCTACAACTACATTTTCACTTTTTTCCGCTACATATTCAATACTATCTACTTCAATACCTGATTTAGTTATTTTTTCAGCTAATACTTCTGGCTGAATAGAACCAATATCAACATAGTTTTTTAGCCAATTTAATGATACTAACATTTTTAAGCCCCTCTCTAAGCATTATGATACTGTTTTAAAAAACGAATGTCGTTTGTGTAGAACTGTCTAATATCATTTACTCCATACTTAAGCATGGCAATTCTCTCCGGCCCCATACCGAAAGCAAAGCCTGTATACTCCTCTGGGTTATAGCCAGCCATTGATAAAACATTTGGATGTACCATACCGGCACCTAATATTTCAATCCAACCAGTGCCTTTACATACCGAACAACCTTCCCCACCACAAACCTTACAGGAAATATCCATTTCTACGGAAGGTTCTGTAAATGGGAAGAAGCTTGGTCGAAGTCGTATTTCTCGATCTGCCCCAAACATTTTTTTTGGCAAACACATCTAATATTCCTTTTAAGTCACTCATCGTTACATTTTTATCAACATAAAGTCCTTCAATTTGAGTGAACTGATGGGAATGTGTCGCGTCATCTGTATCACGGCGATATACCTTACCAGGGCAAATCATTTTCACAGGCTTTTGACCATCAAACTCTCGCATCGTTCTTGCCTGTACAGGAGAGGTATGTGTTCTCATCAGCAGTTCATTAGTTAGGTAAAAAGTATCCTGCATATCACGAGCGGGGTGACCTTTCGGGAGATTAAGTGCCTCAAAGTTATAATAGTCTGTTTCCACTTCTGGACCCTCTCTTACTTCAAATCCCATGCCGATAAAAAGATCTTCAATTTCTTCCACAATTTTAGTTAATAGATGAGGACCTCCAACATTTATCGGACGCCCTGGCAGCGTTACATCAATTGCTTCCTTTTCCAACTGCTTTTCTAAGGCTACCAATTCCAGTTTTTCACTTTTTGCGTTGAGCGCTTCTGTAATTGCTTCTCTTACTTTGTTTGCCATTTCGCCAATAACAGGTCTTTCTTCCTTTGACAGTTTCCCCATACCTCTTAATACCGTGGTTAGTGATCCCTTTTTCCCCAAATAAGCTACTTTAATTTCTTGAAGTTCTTTCGTGTCTGCTGCTTGACCAATTTTTTCAAGAGCGTCTGATTGAATTGTTTCCAACTGTTCTCTCATAGCAAAATACCTCCTTAATTATAGGTTAAACTGTGTCTAAAGCTAAATCGAACCATATAAAAAAGCCTCTATCCCCAAAAAAGGGACGAGACTTTGCTTCGCGGTACCACCCTAATTGGCCCATGATTTCCCATGTGCCCATCTCTTGACATGATAACGGATGTTAAGTCCGAAACACCTTTACTTGCTGAACAAGGTCCAAGTCTTAGCTCCAGAGTGAAATGACAACAGTCTTACGGTAGAAATGCTTACAGTCCAGGGCATTTCTTCCCTTGTCCGTAATCAGCCTGTAGTCTGTCTCCTTCAATGCTTTGATATTATTTCAATTTTATTTATTAATTAGATCTTTAGTTATTATAATTATATTTATTAAATAATGCAAATCTAACTCTTGGTATAATACATTAATATTCCTGCAGCAATACTTACATTGAGTGATTCTGCCTTTCCGTAGATCGGTATAGTAACAATAGAATCTGCCAATTGAAGAAGAGGCTCCTTTACGCCAGCACCCTCGTTTCCGACGATTAAAGCTACTTTCTCTTCCACATTTACTTCGTTATAATTCTTCGCATTCTTTAGAGCAGTTGCCCAAACTTGAAAACCTTTATTCTTAAGGTCTGCTACCTTTTCTTCTAAATCTCCCTTAATTACAAGAATATGAAAGATAGATCCCTGTGTAGCACGGATCACTTTATCATTAAACATATCCACTGTATCATTACCTAAAATAATACCATCATAACCCGCTGCGTCGGCAGTACGAATCATCGTTCCTAAATTGCCAGGATCTTGTATCGAATCAATTAAAAGCATATAGTTACCTTTAACCTCTTCTATCTCGTTCATATTCACAACTGCAGCAATCCCCTGAGGTGTTTTCATTTGTGAAAAATGTTGGAAGACATTTGAGCTAACTTCAAACAGCTTGTATTGATGACACCATTCAGGAATATCTGTGCCTTCTTGAATTATTACCTCATCAATTTCCCAATTACTCCTCCTTGCCTCATCAACTAAATGAAATCCTTCTACCAAAAATTTTCGGCTGACTTCTCGCTCCCTTCTCTTCTGAAGTTTTCGCAATGCTTTTATCTTTTCATTTTTAACTGATGTAATCATTTTAGGCCTTCCTTATTGTTTATTTATTTACTACATCATACATATTTCAGCAGAGTTAGGTCAAACTATCTTTAGTTTACTTTTACTGAAAAGGAGTGAAATGCAATGAACTTAAACCTTAGAAAAGCTATTCTATCCAATATTGCAACAAATGATCAGGACCAACTTGAAGCAACGATTGTGGATGCCATTCAAGCAGGTGAAGAGAAAATGCTACCAGGTCTTGGCGTACTATTTGAATTAATCTGGCAACAATCAGATGAACAGGAAAAACAGGAAATGATTGATGCTTTGGAACAAGGTGTCAAACAAGCTACAAATACCCAATAACTTAAAAAGATGCTATGACAAATTAATTTAGTTAATGAAAATCCGAACCGATTCATATAATATGGAATCATAGTTCGGATTTTTTTATTTTTTATTTTTTTCAAAAACCTTATAGCCTTAAATATTCTTTGTGCCTTCCCCACTTTTTTAAAAAATAATTCTTTTTACCCAATAAGTTTATAATTACATATTTTCCGTTTTAAAAAGGGATGAAATAATAACTTTTTCATTAAAGTGTAGGCATTTATAACTAATCAAATATCTTCACTTCAAGATAACTAACACCTTTCATACATTAAGATACAAAAGTTTTTTAGAACAATTTGACTATATATTTAGTAAGTGATATAAAAAATGAAGATACTTTATTATTACTTGTCTATCTTCATCATAGACATAATAATGAGCTACATAAAGAGAGGAGAAATGGCATGACAGAGTCAACAAACGATGGGGTAAGAAAGAAAGGGGTCTCAAAAGGGCTTGTCGCAATTATTGTAGCGCTCGTCTTAGTTATTGGCGGGAGTGTAGCTGCTTTTGTGCTGCTTAACCTTTCTGATAAAGAAAAGTATTTTCTAGCAGAGAAGAATACGCTCGATTTCTTAGTGGAGGAAGTAGAAGACCGATACCAACCAGAGTTAGAGTGGGTAGAGCAGACAGAAGAAAATCCAACCAGATCAACAATGGAATTATCAGCAGAATATAATGACCCTGCAGCTGGAGGATCAGGAACATTTGACCCTTCCCAATTCATTAATAATTCCACCGTCACGCTTACGAGTGAAGCAGACATGGAAGCAAAGAAAATGAATGCTAAGTTAAAAGCAGACATTGGCGGGGTAGAAATTGATAACTTCAATGTTTACATAACTGCTGAAAAGCTATTGGTTGGGCTGCCGTTTATAGAGGAGTTATTACAAATCAAAGATGAGAATTTGGGCTCCCTTCTACATGAAATGGATCCAGTAACCTTTACAGGAGAAGAATCTCTTAACCTGGATTATCTATTTGATAGCGGGAAAAATGCAGAAGACTTGGAATACCTCAAAGAAGAATATGGCAAAATGATTTATGAAGAAATTCCAGAGGATGCTTTTAAAACTACTGAAGAAACGGTTAAAGTTCAAGATGAGTCCCTTGAGAGCGAAAAAATTAAATTTCATTTATCAGAGGATCAATTAAAAACAATTATTACAAAAGTATTAGATAAAATGAAAGACGATGAAAAATTAAAGGAAATAATTGAAGAGCAAATGGCCCTTCAGCAAATAGGTACACCAGCTAGTCAAGATATCAATCAAACAATGAAAGACTTTGAAACTGGTATTAAAGATGCGAAAGAATCACTAAAAGATTTTCAAATACCAGATGGATTAACGTCGATTATTTGGGTTAATGATGACAAAGTTGTACAGCGGGACTTCAAACTAGAAATGGGTCCATCAAAAGAAGAACTTGTCGCTTTTACAGTTAAAGGCTCTCAGTTACTAAAATCAGAAACACAATCATTTAATTATGATCTAGGTTTCTCCGATAACTATAGTGAAGGAAATATGAAACTTTCTGGTGAATTATCATGGAAGGATCAAAAAGCAAAAGACTCTATTAATCTATCCGTTGAAGACATGGCAATTACCTATGATGGCTCAGAAACATTAAAAGATGGGAAGCGGGAGTTTACACGCACATTCTCCTATGAAGATGCATCTGGAGCTGGCGGCAGCCTAATCTGGGACGGAGAAGCTAATTACGAAAAAGACCAAATGAAAGCAGTACATGATTTTTCTCTTGAAAGTCCAGGACTGAGTCAAGATATGTTCGGTCTTCACATCAATACAGAAGGAAAAACCATTGAAAAAGTGGAAATACCATCAGAGGAAGATGTCAAAGATTTAGGTAGCATGAGTGCTGATGAAATTATGAATTATATGGAAACAGATGTCACACCAAAATTTCAGCAGTGGATTTTTGGTATTTTAGCAGGTAGTGGTAATTTAGGATTTTAATAGTTTCAGTAATTAATTTTCAGGATTGGAAGTGCTTGTATGCATTTCATAAGAAACATCATCTTATTTGTTACTAATAATGCAAGATACCTTAAGAGGAAGTGGCTATCACTTCCTCTCCTTTTACTTCTCCCCATTGTGATCATTGGTTTAGTAATTACGATTACCATCTCTTTTTTTTCTCCCTCGGAGACCGTCCCCATACAAGTTGGATTAGTGGATCTAGAGCAATCCAAAGAAACACAATTAGTAGTTGATTTAATTGAAGAGTCTTCCCAACTAGGTTCTTTTATTCGTCTAAAAGGGATGGAAGAACAAACTGCCGAGGATGCCATTCAATCAAATGATTTAACTGCCTATATAGTTTTTCCAAGCAACTTTACTACAGATTTATATAAAGGCAATTCCGTCACAATACCAATAATCGGAAACTCCTATAAACCTATTGAGAGTCATATGGTTAAGGAATTAATTGAAAGTATTACAAGACATATACGTGCATCTCAAGCAAACATATTAACTATAAATCAATACGCAAAAAATATGACTATCGATGATAAAACGAGAAACGATTTAGTATTTGAGCAATTTAAAGAGTTCCTATTTTATACAATTGGTAAGGACAAAATTGTTTCAGAAGAGAAGATTTCTAATCAAACAACATCTGCACCCCTGCATTATTACGGATTAGGTAGTTGGTTTATCATTTTCACCTTATGGATGTTGGGTATGTACAGTTTATTAGGGAAAGAAGAGACCCCTCTTTTAAAAACCCGGATGAGATTATATGGGGTTTCCGAGATCCAACAGTTGATCGCAAAAATAGTGGTTACAGTACTTTTCAGTTCTTTATTAGCGGGTATACTTTTTCATGGTTTAAATCATTTGCTTACTTGGAGCATATCACTGGAAAATATAATACGAATTATCCTTATCAGCTTACTATACGGTATAATATTTTTGGTTCTGTTGGCTTTCGTGGAAATAATTATTTCATCAGCAAAAATACGATTGCTGGTCCAAGCAGGATTGACAGGATTTATGTTGCTTATCAGCGGGGCGCTTATACCTACAATCTATTTTCCTTTAATTATACAAGACATCCTGCAATACAGCCCCTCCACGGAGGCTTTTTATTGGCTTCAGCAAACTGTACTCGAACAACGCTTATTTGTTGATTATTTACCTTTATTCGTACTCATGTCAGCAGTAATTTTAGCTCTTATAGGAGTGGCACAAATAAAGGAGCGTACATATTTATGAAAGCAATCTTAACCACTCGTCTGCTTTTCTGGAAACGTCAAAAAGGAATGCTTCTGTTTTGGATGTTATTACCGATCATATTAACTTTCAGTATTATAATGGTAATAGAAACTGCTCAAGGAAATGGAAAAATCCCTGTAGGTATTGTACTACAGGAGAAAACAGATTATACAGATCGATTGCTCAAGGAATTAAACAACATCTCTTCCTTGCAAGTTGAGGTATTGACAGAAGAAGAAGCATTGCACCAAATTGAAATTCATAAGCTGGACAGTGCCTTTATAATTAAAGAAGGTTATACAGAAAAAATATTAAAAGGAAGCAGAAATAGATTAATTTCAGGAATTCGATCCGATTTATCTTTTGGCTATACACCCGTTTCTGAAGCAATTCAGTCAATTATTCAACAGGATACCGGACGCGTTAAGGCTGCGTTTACGGTTCAACAGCTTAGTAAAGTATATGATTCCAGTTCCACCTGGACAATTGATGAAATCGTGAAAAAAAGTAAAGAAATAGAGAAGCAGCAGAATTTACTTCAAACTTCCTTTTCTTTCACAACGGCGGAAGAATCTCCTGTTGAAAAGAAAAGTTCTCTAGTAAATCCATGGGGATTATGGGCGATTTTTAGCTTTTTATCTACGCTTTTACTATATGATTGGTTGATCAAGGAGAAGACCTCTCCTATCTATAAACGTTTTACCTTTACTAAATTTTCTTTTAAAATGTATGCCATACAAAATAGCTTTATTTATCTGTGCTTATTTCTTTTATTTGATATAATCACTGTCAGCTTGTTCACTATATTTCTTACCGAGCCTATTTCCCTTACCTTTATTATAAGTTTGGTTATGTTTCGTCTGACTCTAATAATGGCTGCTTTTACACTTGCTCTATTATTCAAAAATGCTTATTTATATTATGTTTTTTCATTTTCTTTTTCTTTAATTGTGGCGATAACAAGCGGAAGTATTATTCCAATGGATAGGCTTCCTGAGAAAATTAGCGTTATTAATTCACTTCACCCGTTACAGCCCTTCTTGCATAATGAAATAGGGTTTTTGTGGTTCATTCTGCTATCTGCAATTGTTATATTTTGGCATGGAAGAAAGGGGAAATCCGATGCTCACTATTGAATCATTGTCAAAATCGTATGGTAAAAAACAAATTCTGAACAGTATCTCATTATCTATTGAAAAAGGGGAGATCGTTGGGCTGGTAGGAGAAAACGGTGCAGGTAAATCTACTTTAATTCAACTACTAGCTACAATTGATAAGCCAACTACAGGGGCAATTATATTAGAAAATAGCAATTATGACAGCCATAAAAAAGAAATCAGAAAGCAAATCGGCTTTGTTCCACAGGAATTAGCATTATGGGAGGAATTTACAGTAAGAGAAAATATGGTATTTTTTGAAAAACTATCATGGATAAGAAAATCAACAGCTGAGTTAAAACAACTTTGTTTAGACATGAATCTTGATAAATGGGATGAACCTGTACACACACTATCAGGTGGAATGAAGCGTAAATTGAATTTAGCTATTAGCTTAATTCATGATCCTCTCCTTTTATTGCTGGATGAGCCTACTGTTGGAATTGATCTGAAGTCACGTAAAGAGATAGGTAATTATTTACAAGTACAGGCGAAAAAGTATGGGAAAATTGTTATTTATATCTCACACGATATGGATGAAATAACTTCTCTTTGTGATCGGGTGGTATGTATTGGAGATGACCCATTTTATCAAAACATTCTAGCCAAAACCAGGATGGAATTAATAGTATTTTAGAATAGGCAATATATAATGTAAGCAGGCAGCAAATAAAGTATATGAAATAGTTTAAATCATATTGCTTAAATGGATTATTATAGTAAAATAGATAATAGTAATACTAACCCTATAAGAGCGAAGGGGATTGACAATGGAAATTAGCGTTTTGCAGCAGATGATTCAACAACAAGCCATGGCTATGATTACATCCGGAAAACAAAGTACAAGCAATAATAATGCATTTGCAGACTTGGCGTTCAAGCAGCTATTACAGGAAAAAATTAATAATGCAACCAACTATAATAATTCTTATATGCAGCAGAAATACATACCTTCATCCGTACATACTACCTACCCGATTACCGTACTGCCAGAGTACAGTTCCAGCACAAAAGGAGGCACTGATTCTATTCATGCCTATATTAAAAATGCTGCCAGCAAATATGGCGTGGATGAAGGCCTTATTCATGCTGTTATAAAAGCCGAATCAAACTATAATAATGAAGCGCGAAGCAATGTCGGTGCACAGGGGTTAATGCAATTAATGCCTGCCACAGCCAGAGGTTTGGGAGTAACTAACCCTTATGATGCGCAACAGAATATAGAGGGCGGTACAAAATATCTAAGCCAAATGCTTCAACGGTACAATGGAAAAGTGGAACTGGCGTTAGCAGCATACAATGCAGGACCAGGTAATGTAGACAAATATCAGGGAATACCTCCATTTAAAGAAACACAAAATTATGTTTCAAAAATAATGAGGTCCTACATGTAGTAAAATGCAAAAAGCCGAACTTTATTCGAATCTATGACAAGATTTCGAATCAGTTCGGCTTTTTTGTACTAATTTAATACGTATTTACGCAAGCACAATATCTTTAACAGTATCTGAGTCAAGCTTCTTAATTGTTTCTACAATAAGTTTAACTGCATTTTCGAAGTCATCACGGTGTAAAATAGCTGCATGTGAATGGATATACCTTGTTGCTACAGTAATAGACAAAGAAGGTACGCCATTTGCAGTTAAATGGATAGATCCCGAATCTGTACCCCCACCTGCCATAGAAGCATACTGGTAAGGAATATTGTTTTCATCTGCCGTATTAACTACCAGGTCCCGCACTCCTTTATGTGAAATCATGGATGCATCGTAAAGTATAATTTGTGGTCCTTTTCCTAGTTTACTATCTGCTTCGTGATCGGAAATCCCTGGCGTATCACCTGCAATTCCAACATCTACCCCAAAACCAATGTCAGGTTTAATTTTATGTGTTGATGTGCGAGCACCACGTAGGCCAACCTCTTCTTGAATGGTTCCAACTCCATATACGATGTTAGGATGGTCTACATCTTTCAATTGCTTCAAAACCTCAATGGCAATTGCACAACCAATTCGGTTATCCCATGCTTTAGCGAGTAACATTTTTTCATTCTTCAATTGGGTAAACTCAAAATATGGCACAATTGAGTCTCCTGGTTTTACACCAAAATTTTCAGCTTCTTCTTTACTTGAAGCGCCAATGTCAATGAACATGTCTTTAATATCTACAGGTTTTTTGCGAGCTTCAGGTGATAGGATGTGTGGAGGCTTTGAACCAATTACACCAGTTACATCTCCATTCTTACCCATGATCGTAACACGTTGGGCAAGCATAACCTGACTCCACCAGCCACCGACTGTTTGGAAATAAACGAATCCTTTGTCATCGATACGGGTTACCATAAAGCCAACTTCGTCTAGATGACCAGCAACCATAATTTTCGGTCCATTTTCTTCACCAGTTTTCTTCGCAATTAAACTACCTAAGTTATCTGTAAACACTTCATCAGCATAAGGCGTAATATACTTCTCCATAACGTCTCTTGCTTCTTTTTCATTTCCTGGTATCCCTCTTGCATCCGTAAGGTCTTTCAGCATGGTTAATGTTTCATCTAATTTTGCCATATGTACTAATTCCTCCCTTTATCTGTCATTTCTAATTATAAACTCTTTTTAAGAAATAATAAAATATTTAGTATATCTTTCCTAGTACCCTGTATCCTGGCGTTTGAAATTCACTTCGTTTTTTTGTAGATAAGCACTTTGAATATCCTTTTCATTGAAACCAAGCAACTTACCAAGCTGAAGATAGCTTTCAAACATCACTTGATAATTTGCTTCTGTTGGAAAAGAGTGAAATTGCGTACATGCTTGAAAAACTTTTATAAATTGCTCTGTTTCTGTATATTTGGGTGCAGTTTTTTCTTCAGACATATAATAAAAATCATTTTCTATACCAAGAGACAATATAAAATGAATACCATCTACGTATTCTTCCAGAATAATGTGTTTTTCATTCCTTGGCTTTTGACTCCAAAATTTAAAACAACGGGTTTCATTCGCCAGCTCACCGAGCTCTACCAATAACGCAAGATGTTTTTCTTGAAATACATTTTTGTTTTCTAAATTGTTCTTCTCTTCAATATAACGATCCAATTCCTTTTGCATATTATATAGTTGTTTCCAATCCAATGACAGATCCCTCTTTTTCTCTTTTTACTGATTGTATCACGGATGGAGAAGCAGTTATAGTTTAAACCAGCTAGAGGCTTTATACTTTCTCACTCCTCCAATTTTTAATAAAATAATAGTAAATGTACTTAATATGAAACCTTCTGTTCAGGTCATTCGTATAAAGAGTAATAAATAGCAGGGAGACGTGTCAGATATGATTGTTGTCTTATTTAGAATCCTTATATTGGTTTCCATTGCCTTATTAATATACACTTGGGTGCAATACTACAGAAATCCCCAGCGAAAGCTACGACTTGCTAAGGAATCTAAAGAATTTTATTTCGTTGATGAAGCAAATAATAGTAAGAAAAATCTTCAGTTTGTATATAAGGGATGCCTTTTTGAAGGGGAAAAATATCTTGGTACAACCGAAGATTCCTTTGAAGTGGTCAATATCAACATTACTGTTAACGATTCTTTGGAACTTCGTGGCTTAACCAGAGATGATTTGTATTTTCTTGAAAATGAAATTTTACTACGTTATCCCTATGCTAAAATTACTTGGAAACACCCTATAAATAAATTACTACTCACAACTTTAGAGTAAAAAAACTCATCCAGTACGGATGAGTTTTTGTGTAGGAACAATGCATTTAATACCATTCCTATTATTAAGTTAGCCATATCTAGTTCGAGGTACTTCTTACCCTTATGGCTTTAGCAATAACTCTACTTGACAAAGTGCGTTGTTACGATTGCTTGTTTAGGCTTGTCGAGGGGAAGCAAGGCGCTTGCACTTTTGTTCTGCATTAACCTGGAAGAAATCCTGCCACTTAATATTAATTTCTTTTCTTCTCAGGAGATACAATACAGGGAGCAATAATAAAAGAAATAGAAAGACGGTTATTGGGGTTAGGTTAGATATCCAGCCTCCCACTGAAGTATATACAAATGCAATAGGAATATTAGATAAAAGGGATGATTTCGTATAATCCTTAAAACTCGCCGATATTTCAAGTAAGCATAAAGATAATAAATGAAAATGTATAAACGGTACAAGACGGAGTAATGCAATTTGTGGTGTAGTCAACTCTCTGTTCTTTCCAACTATTTTTTGCTTTACAGAGAGTAACTTTTTTGAGGTCCTCGGCATCCATCTAATTACAAAATAGAAAATGATACTTGATAAAGTAATTCCAATTAATGAGTAAAGCGTTCCCGCTAGAGCTCCAAATAGAACTCCTCCGGTAATACAGATAAACACAACTGGCAGGAAAAATAAAGGTCTTAGTAAATGAAAGCTAATGAACAAGATAGGAGCAAACAGCCCACCTGTTTCAATGATTGTCATAAGATGATTACCAAGCATCTCCATTCTATTCCTCCCCATTCCCTAGCTGAATTTCCAAGCTGCATATCACCTCCTTCTAATCTATATGACAATAGACGAGCCTTTATGACATCTAAAAAAATAAATATATAACACTAATTATATTTACTACTAGTAAAATAGGAATCCCATATTGAAATGATGTGTGCTTCGTTTTATGGCGAAAAGACTTCATCCCTAGTAGGACACCCAAAGCTCCTCCCAATAGTGATAATAACCAAAATGTCCTTTCAGGTATACGATACTTTTTCTTTATCGCTTTTTGTTTATCCATTCCCATCAGTATATATGTAAAAATATTTACCCCTCCGAGGTAAAATAACACTCCACTTAGTTCGCTCATTCTCCCGGCTCCTTAGTAAAAGAGACTAAATCCTTCATTCACATGAAGAATTTAGTCTCTTTTGATCTATTACTTTACAGCTGTTTTTGCTTTTTCTACTAATTGAGCAAAAGCTTTTTCATCATTAATAGCAAGATCAGAAAGCATTTTACGATTAATATCAACACCTGCTACTTTAAGACCGTGCATCAATTTGCTATAAGAAATATCGTTCAAGCGAGCAGCAGCGTTAATACGAGAAATCCATAATTTACGGAAGTCACGCTTTTTCTGTCTGCGGTCACGATAAGCATACTGACCTGATTTTATCACCTGTTGTTTTGCTGTTTTGAATAATGTTCTTTTCGAACCATAATAACCTTTTGCTAATTTAAGGACGCGTTTACGACGTTGACGCGTTACTGTTCCACCTTTTACACGTGGCATATTAATTCCCTCCTAATACAAGTACAATCTGATTTTATTATTTAAAATAGTTTTTTTAAAAGCCGACCTTATTTATAAGGAAGCATTGTTTTAATGCGTTTGAAATCTCCAGAAGATACCATTGCAGATTTACGAAGCTTTCTTTTTTGCTTTTGGGATTTATGTGCAAACATGTGGCTTGTGTAAGCATGTGCACGTTTTAATTTTCCCGAACCAGTTTTTTTAAAGCGTTTTTGAGAACCTTTATGGGTTTTCATTTTAGGCATGTTGATTTCCTCCTAGTATAGACTTGAATGATTATTTTTCATTTAATGGAGCCAACATCATAAACATGTTACGGCCTTCCATTTTTGGTTTAGTTTCAATTGTCGCTACATCTTTCACATCTCCAGCCATACGGTCCAAGACTTCACGGCCAAGTTCCTTGTGCGTAATTGCACGACCACGGAAACGCACTGCAGCTTTAACTTTATCACCTTTTTCCAGGAATTTTCTAGCGTTCTTCAGTTTTGTTTCATAATCGTGTTCGCCAATTCCTGGTGTAAAGCGTACTTCTTTAACATTAATGACTTTTTGTTTTTTACGAGCTTCTTTTTCTTTCTTTTGCTGTTCAAAGCGATATTTTCCATAGTCCATGATTCGACAAACTGGTGGTTTTGCATTTGGAGCCACTAAAACCAGGTCAAGGTTTCTTGTCTGCGCAATTTCCAATGCTTCCTGGCGTGATTTCACCCCAAGCTGATCACCATTTGAATCGATAAGACGTACTTCTCTAGCACGAATCTTCTCATTGACATTCATATCTTTGCTAATAGCCAGCCACCTCCAAATTATTTTTGAGCTGATCATCATTGACAAGCGAATATTTTGTCATTAAAAAAGTGTCGGTACATACTGCACCCACACGTCTCCAATAATATATTAAAAGAGTTCAGAACCAGTCAACTACCAAAAGGTGTCGATCAGGTGAGAAGCGGGTGCTTCTACTTGTCTCAGATCATTTAATTTTTCCAACCTATTTATAGTAACATGTTGGTTGTTTCTTGTCAAACATACTTTGCATGTATGCTTAAGTGAATAATTATAATATATCTTCTTTGCGGCCTTTAGTCAAGATAAATGGGTTAATAGTAATTTTTCTTAAGTAAAACTTTACACTTTGTACTTTTAATGCAAATATTGGAATATCAATATTTTCTCGTACATTCATAGTAAGAGTAAAATGTGAACTAAAGTATATTTCAATTTAAGGAAGCGGATGGACCATTGATTTCCGCTTTAGTGGGACGCTTTCCACCGGCATGGCTTCAGCTGCTTCCTTCGCTACGCTCCGTCCAGGGTCTTCAGCTCATGCTATTCCGGTAGGAGTCGCCCCCTTCCGCTCCAATCAATTTGTATCTGCTTTCAAATTTCAAATGCCGATTAGGCTTTTCACTTGTACTTGAAGATGTTATGCAAGCTTTTTCCACCCACCTAATACTAAAGCCATTATTGCTGAAATTAAGCGGAGGAAAATACGGAGACTTCTGGGGGAGATGAGGCATAGGTGAGACCCCGGAATGCGTTAGCATGAGGAGGCTCATCAGCCGCCCCCGAAAAGCGCAGTGTTTTCCGTAGCGGTGGTGTAATCAGATTCAATATTTCAGTGAACTTTCCAGCAACTCAGTTATTTTTCATACTCTAAAGACGAAAAGTAAAGTCGGAGTTTATCTTTTTTACCTGATCATTGGCTACTCACATGTAAATTAAAACCTAAAGAAAGCCCGGGCAGTTATTTACTGCCTGGGCTCTTTATCTATCGTTTATTTAATATTTTTTCGTTTATTTCTTTATTAATTAATGTTTCAAATTCATCATATGCTATTGTTTCTGAAATTTTTTCACCATAACGACGAACATTAACTGCATTTTCTTCAATTTCATTGTCACCAAGAACTAAAGCAAAAGGAATCTTTTGGGTTTGTGCCTCACGTATTTTGTATCCAATTTTCTCGTCACGCTCATCGATGGATACCCTGATATTTTGTAATCTTAATTTATCAGCAACTGATTTTGCGTAATCCAAATGAACTTGTGGTGATACAGGAATTACCTTCACTTGCACTGGTGCAAGCCAAGTTGGAAATGCCCCCTTGTACTCTTCAATTAAAAAGGCTACAAACCTTTCCATAGTAGATACAACCCCACGGTGAATGACTACTGGTCGATGTTCTTTTCCATCTTCACCAATATAAGTCAAATCAAAACGTTCAGGTAAGAGTACATCTAACTGCACGGTAGATAAAGTTTCATCTTTTCCTAATGCTGTTTTGACTTGGACATCAAGCTTCGGTCCATAGAATGCCGCTTCTCCTTCTGCTTCCACATACTCCAAATTTAATTCTTCCATTGTTTGTTTTAAAGTGGATTGTGTTTTTTCCCACATCTCATCATTGTCGATGTATTTCTCTTTATCTTCAGGATCTCGATAAGATAGACGGAAATAGTAATCATTAATTCCAAAATCCTTATATACACGCTGAATCAGTTCAATTACCCGAACAAATTCATCTTTCAACTGATCAGGTCGGGCAAAAATATGTGCATCATTCAGAGTCATAGCACGTACACGTTGAAGACCAGCCAATGCCCCACTCATCTCATAACGGTGCATTGTGCCTAATTCCGCAATCCTTACAGGTAATTGACGATAGCTCCATAATTGATTTTTAAATACCATCATATGATGTGGGCAATTCATCGGACGCAACACTAATGTTTCGTTATCCATTTCCATCGGTGGGAACATATCCTCCTGATAATGCTCCCAATGCCCACTAGTCTCATATAACTCTTTGCTTCCTAAAACAGGTGTATAAACATGGTCGTATCCTAGCTTTTCTTCAACGTCTACAATATACCGCTCAATTGTCCGTCGTATAGTAGCCCCTTTTGGCAACCATAGCGGCAATCCTTGGCCTACTTTTTGAGAAACTGTAAAGATATCCAGTTCTTTACCAAGCTTTCGGTGATCTCTTTCTTTTCTTTCTTCAAGAATCCTGAGATACTCATCCACCTGGCTCTGCTTTTCGAATGCAGTTCCATATATACGTTGGAGCTGTTCATTATTGCTATCGCCACGCCAATAAGCACCAGATATGCTTAGCAATTTAAATGCTTTAATTTTATTTGTTGATGGCACATGAATACCTCTGCATAAATCAAAGAATTCACCTTGTTTATAAATGGTCACCTGTTCATCAGCCGGTATAGCATCTATTAATTCAAGCTTAAGATGGTCATCTTTGAACATTTCCCTGGCTTCGTCTCGAGAAACCTCTACTCTAATAATATCAAGACTTTCATCCACAATTCGTTTCATTTCCTTTTCAATTTTAGGAAGGTCATCTGGAGTAATTGTATGCTCCATATCCATATCATAATAAAATCCTTCTTCGATTACAGGTCCAACACCAAAATCTACCTCTTTATAAAGCCTTTTAATAGCATGTGCCATCAGATGTGCTGTGGAGTGGCGCATTACTTCAATACCTTCTTGGTTTTTATACGTTATAATTTCAATTTTGCCACCTGTTTCCAACTCACGTCTTAAGTCAACAAGCTCCCCATCTAGTTTAATAGCAACTGCTTGCTTTTTTAAACCTGAAGAGATAGACCCAGCTATTTCCTCACCTGTTGTACCTTTAGGGAATTGTTTTTCTGCTCCATCTGGAAAAATAATTGAGATGTCTGCTGCCATTTATATTCACTCCTTTTTCAATTAAAAAACGCCCATCCCTCTGCTTCTTAGCAAAGGGACGAGCGTTGGTCACGTCGTGGTTCCACCCTAATTTCCGTAATAGTTACGGCTTTGGTATCTTTAACGCAGATTAGTCGCTGCTATTTACTAACATTCGATAGCAGAGTTCAAAGGTGGTAATTAATTGAATGTGATGCGGAAGCTTCCAGCCAATGACTTCCTTCTCTAGTCCATCCAGGAACAATTAATTCTGTCCTTCTCCATACTTTTAAGTAATAGATTTATAATGAGTATTATAGCCCTACAATGTTTTAAAATCAAGTCTTTATTCACTGTTTTTTGATTTTATAAAGAAAAGGAAACTTTCTATAAGGAAAAAGACTGGCTCTTTCTTGAAAAACATTTATTACTGTCAATGTTTTTGGGTCATCTGGCTTATCGCCATAGATATTTACCTTTGCAGGTGCCATTGCAATCAAAGGAGCTAAATTCATTTCCTCTTCGTCTAGACCTACCATGTACAACGGTTCCTTTTGCATGATGCTATGAAGGTCTATAGGGGACATACTTTTCCCGTCAGAATAATAAAATGCGAAAGACTCCCCTTGCAATACATGTATTTCTGTTATTATTGGATCTTTTTTAGTAATATATTCGCGAAGCATATTAACAAATTCCTGATGTTCTTCCTCTCGCTTAAATTCATCAATGGCTAATCCAACATAGTAAACAAGTTTTTCCTTAAATTTCTTTAAACCAAACTTAACGATTGAATCAAAATGGATTGTAGCTATATTTTTAAAATTTGCTATGAACAAAGACATTAATAATTTGTTCGGATCCTTGTCTTTCCTAACTTTCCTACTGTCTTCATCATCACCTTTTACTATCCATTGGGCCAGATCCAATATACGTTCCACTTCGTCAGTATTCGTGTAGTAATAATAATTATAAATAATTTCTTTTAAACATGACCTTAAACGATATTTAATAAACACATCTACCATTGCCCGAGCATTTGTCTTGGCTAAATCATCTGCAGGAGCGCTTTTATCAACACATAGATGATTCCCCCAATCTTCATTTCTTTTCCAGTACAATTCAATATGCGGATCATAATAAAACAAGCGGTCACAAAAGAAGCTTACTTCTTTATCAGTTTCTATATAAACCTCCAGCAATAAACATCACCCTCACCCAACACCGAACTGTTACATTATATGGACAAAGATGAGAAAAAATGAATAATCAGGAAAACTAGTAAATGAAATTAATAAAAAAGCATTGCCCTGCAAGTAAATAAATTTCTTCATAGTAGGACGAGGCAAATTTATACTTATCCTTACAAAGAAAGCTGGTAAAAAACAATTCATTTGTTTTTTTACCAGCCCTTTAACATACTAGTTTCTTCGATTTTTTCCATTTATTTCTACTTCCTTACATACTTGTTTCATTCGCTCAATGATTCTACCAGCCTTCACTAATTCTACTCCACCCCTGGTAGTGGCAAGATGCTTCTCCAACTGATCCAAGCTATAATTGGAAGTAAAGAATACCGGAAGACGTTCCATCATCCTGTATTGAAGTATCGAGCCTAGAATTTCATCACGGAACCAGGCTGATTGCATTTCAGCTCCAATATCATCAAGCATTAGAACATCCGCTTTTTTGAAGAATTCAACTTTATCATTAAAAGAATCATCTTTCATGGAGGCTTTTATTTCTCTTACAAATTCAGGCATATATATGAGCGTAGAAGAAACATTAAATTCTTTTAATTTATTTGCTAGTGCTCCCAGAAAATATGTTTTCCCAACTCCAAATGGACCATAAAAATAGATCCCCTTTTGAGGAATTCCACTTTTTGCCTGGTCAACAAAGTAAAGCAATTCACGCACGGCATTGCTTCTTTCCGGATTACTATCGATATCAGCTATGGTAGCTTCCATAATTTCTTTAGGCATATATAGACTCTGGATAAGCTTTTGTTGCTTCTTTTGTTTCTCATAGTCAAGTCTACTATGGCACTTCTCATAAGATAAATGTATTTCATTATTTTCCACATGTAAAATCGGTGAGTACCCTTGAAGCATATTTACACACGAATCAAATGATTTACACGCCGTACATTGCTTGGTCTGTGATTTATACTCGTAAAGCTTTATTAAATTTTTATCAATCTCTTTTTGAGTTAGCTGTGGATGTAGAGAAAGAAATTCTCTGATCTCAGGATCGTTAACTACTTCCTGTTTAACACGGGCATAGTTATCCTTAAAATTTTCATTCTCTCTCATCCATTTTTGTAAAGCTGTTTGTACAGGTTTCATAAAAATCATCCTTGAGACAAATTATTTTTCATTACTAACAGAGTACTGACGAAGCAATGCTTCTATTTCCTCCTGTTCTTTCTGCTTGTCTACTCCACGTATATCCTCTGATTCTGTTGATTTTTTCTTATTCCTGTCTTTAAACCAATCCGGAATTACTTCAGTAGACTTGTTACGATAAGAATTATTCTGAATGCTCTTCTGTTTTCCTTGATATCGCTCTTTTTCTTTTTTTGCAAACTCCATTGCATCTTTTGCAGTTTGTAAATTCGCTCTGGACCAATGGCTTGCTATTGTCTCGATATACGCTTTAGAAAGCTTCATATTCGATTGTAACAGCACATAATGAATTAACACATTCATCACTGGAGACGGGAGCCCTTGTCTTGTCATTACCTCGCGGATCACTTTCATATCCTGTTCAGAGGCCTGATTACCATTTGATAAATCTTCCAGCAATTGTTTAGGGGAAATTGTTTCGAGCTCATAAATTAGCTGTTCTTCTTTTGTGAGTGGCCTATTACGAACCGTTTTCTCTCTATTTTGTTTTTCTGTTAATCTTACGGGTTGCTGGTTATTCTTTGTTTTAAATAAATCATGACAAGCACTTTTGAATTCTTCCTGATTTAAAATGTTGTCTTCGGAAAGCGCCCATAAGACTGATTTTTCCACTTCAAATGAAGCAAGATCATATAAATTCATCATTTGCATTATTAGTTTGCGATTCTCTTTTGTTAAAACTCTGTTAATCGGGATCATTCGTTGTTTTAACATATTTTCCATCCAGGAGAAATCTAATTGTGACAATTGTTGTTCCTGTTCCTCCAAGGGTTGGTTAGTAGGGGATCCTTCCATCGTAGGTGTGAATGTTTGAAATACCTCGTTAAAAGATGCTGTTACTTCAACACCTGTTTGCCTATCCTTTTTCTTGGAGAAATGCTTTTCTAAAAGGGAGTATTTCTCCTCACCAATATGATGATATAGGAGTTGTGTAAGCATGGCATCATTAAAAAAGCCAGCAGGGGAAAAAGGACTTTGTAATTGGTATGTATATATAGTTGCCTGGGTCGTCTGATTAACATAAGTTTTCAGTAACCCAATAGCTTCTAACTTTATCCTTGACCGGTATACCTCGTCCAACGGCAAATTTAAATAATTCATCAACGTATGGTGTGTTTGCGGCGTATTTGAAGTAAACATTCTTTCATTTAAAAGAGTTTGAAATAATGAAATCGCATGAATACCGATTAAAGGCTGATACAAATGTGTTAAAGAGAAGGTATATTCTGTTGGCAAGTCATTCTTTAATTCGACAAAATATCCATCAACCGGTAATATTTTTCCGATGTAATTCATAGATCTCTAACCCTTTCCATTGCTTATATTTACGTCCTAATTATTCTCTTTGTTCGGTTCTTCTTTATCTGTATTAATCAGTTCCTTAAGCTCATCTAGAAAAACAGTAATATCTTTAAATTGACGATACACAGAAGCAAACCTTACATATGCTACCTCGTCTATTTCAGATAAACGGTCCATAACCATTTCACCAATTTCCTTACTGTCTACTTCAGATAAACCAGTATTGCGCAGTTCTCTTTCCACATCCAATACGGTGGATTCTAATTTTTCAAGTGGGACAGGACGCTTTTCGCAAGCCTTAATTAAGCCTCTAATTAATTTTTCTCTACTAAATTCCTGTCGGGCTCCGTCTTTTTTCACTACGATTAACGGCACTTCTTCCAAACGTTCAAAGGTTGTAAAGCGAAACCCGCATTGTTCGCACTCCCGACGTCTACGGATAGCACTACCTTCTTCAATTGGGCGTGAGTCTAAAACTTTTGTACTTTTATTACCGCAATTTGAACATTTCACGTTGTTCAACCCCATTCATTTTGTCTACAATCTTCTAGGTAATTAACGTTAATTCTTTATTGATATCCTGATATAAGCTATGTATAACTTTACTACTGTAACCAAAATCAATAGGAAGAATAGACTCCGTTGTTACCGAGAAGTCAATTGCTGTGTAGTATGGTCTCACCATAATTATTGTTGCTACAATAAAAGCTTTTCTTCCTTTTTTCACTTGTAAACTAATTTCTCCATGTTCTTTCGACATTGCGTGAACTTCGTAAGCAGAAGACTTTTCAAAGAAATCAACAAGATATTGGAACCCTTTGTCTTTAGTTATTTTGTAATAATGGGTTTGAAGTGACGGGTCCCAGTGTTTTTCACTTGTTTCAGCTTGATTACCAAAATATTTATTTACCTTCTGACGTAAGCCTATTTTTCTCACCTCATTGGGATATCGATTTTTCGTATAGTATTACTATTTTATCATGATTTTGATAAATCCTCTAATAGAAGAGAATGGAAAGTATATTAATAGAAGGAATTAATTTTGAAAATAATAACTGTACGACCAGAGGAAAAAATACATAACTTGTGAAAGCTTAATATAAACCATTATGTTTTTTAATTTTTATTAAATAATTTTAGCCCAAAAAACAAAGGGTTGATGCTCCCTATTTAGAACATTCAACCCAGATTAATTATAAAACTTTTTGAAATTGATTTACTTTAATTGGCCCCATGCCTCTAGGTACTTCAACCTTCTCACATGAATCGGACTCAAGTGCTTCTGCTATATATTCAGCTGCAACGTTAGGATCAATAATATCTCCACAAGTATACACGTCGATGCTTGCATAACCATGCTCCGGAAAGCTGTGTATTGTTAGATGTGATTCAGAAATGATAACTACCCCACTAACACCATGAGGAGCAAATTTATGAAACGCAACCTCCCGTATTTCCGCTCCAGCTTTTAATGCTGCATTTACAAATATGCGCTCAATTAATCCCATATCATTTAACTTTTCAATATTGCATCCCCATAGTTCTGCAATGACATGTCTTCCTATTGTATCCATAGGAATCCCCCTCTTATCAAATTTCTTCCTAAACCATGATTTCTGCCACGGGGGAAAGTTAGTCCGATGAGGTCCTAACCCTTTAAGCAGAACGAATACTATTCAGGAAGTACAACGAAAAGTATAAACGGTTTTTGTGACTTTTGCAATATATTTTAAGAAATAAAGAGTATTGATCGCGATATACAATTATCATGATCAATACTCTTGCTAAAGTTATAAGATTAAGAGATTTTAACTTGTTTTTGATGTAGATAAGATCCTACATATCTTGCTAAATCCACAACTCGTTTTGAATAGCCCCACTCATTATCATACCATGCTAAAATCTTTATTTTATTGTTTTCCATTACAATTGTAGATAAGCCATCTATAATTGCGGAAAATTCAGTTGTTGTGTAGTCAATGGAAACTAACGGCTCTTCACTATATTTAATAATTCCATTTAATTCACCTTGAGCAACCGTTTTAAATACTTCATTTACTTCTTCAACTGTTACAGCCTTCTCGATATCCACCACAAGATCTACAAGAGAAACATTTGGTGTTGGAACCCGAAGCGCCATTCCATGTAATTTTCCGTTTAAATGTGGCATTACTTCTCCTAGTGCTTTTGCCGCACCAGTTGATGTAGGAATAATAGACTGCGTACAACCACGTGCACGACGTAAATCCTTGTGAGGATTATCAATATTTTTTTGGTCATTCGTAAAAGAGTGCACGGTTGTCATTAGTCCGTTTACAATGTGAAAATGATCGTCAATTACTTTAGCTATAGGAGCCAGGCAATTGGTTGTACAAGAGGCGTTTGAAATAACGTCATCCTTATCTGGATGATATGTTTCCTCGTTTACTCCCATTACAATTGTATTATCTACTTGCTTACCTGGTGCTGTTATAACGACTTTCTTTGCTCCAGCTTTAATGTGAAGACCTGCTGTTTCTTTCGTCTTGAATTTACCAGTTGCTTCGATAACTACATCGATATTCAATTCTTCCCATGGAAGCTTTTCAGGTTCTCGAGAATTTACTATTTTAATTTGTTTTTGATTTATTTCCAGGCCATTTTCAAGCGCTTTTACATCCCCTTGAAAAATTCCGTGGACACTGTCATATTTAATTAGATGGGCAAGCGTTTCCGGAGGATAGCTTGCGTTTATTGCAATAACCTCTAATTGATCATCATTAATCGCTTGACGAAATACCATTCTGCCAATACGGCCAAAACCATTAATAGCAATTCGAGTTTTATTCATTTAAGGTCCTCCTATATGTGTTACACTTATTTGTCTTTTATATTAATTAGTATAACATATTAAACTTAAGATGTGACCTTTAATTTTGCTTTTAATGCATGTTTAAGTATTCATACAATTGCGTTAAATAAGTGATCCCTTTTCTTTGTTAAGAACAAGCAAAAATGGATGTAATGCAAATGTTTAAGTATAAGTTTTCTTTCCCATAATTTTATTTTCTTCGCAATAGGAGTAAACTGCGACATAATTAAAAATATAGAGGCTGCGTAAACCGCCGCTACGGGGAAATATTCCGCTTTCCGCGGGCGGCCTGCGAGCCTCCTCGAACTTCACTAACGTTCCGTTCTGCGGGGACTCGCTAGTCTCGCTTTTCCCGCTGGAGTCTACATATTTCCCCTCCGCTAAAGACTGTATTCTAGCTCTTTAAAATAGAAAAGCCATTCCAATTGATTGGAGTGGAAGGCGGCGACTCCTGCCGGAATAGCATGAGGCGAAGACCCTGGACGGAGCGTAGCGAAGGAAGCGGCTGAGGCCATGCCGGCGGAAAGCGTCCGCCTGAAACGCAAATCAATGGGTGCTTCCTCTGTAAAATTAATTAATCCATCTAAAACAAGTTAACTCGCAGTCTATCTATTTTGCGAATTACTGTGAAACACAATTTTCTTTCGACCACAAAAAAAGCCGGGGAATCCCGACTTTTTAAATAACCTTCCAACTTTTTAAGAGTTTCTCCAATTGTTCATATGTTTCAGACTTCGCCCCGTTATTATTTATAACAGCGTCTGCTAATGCTGCTTTCTCTTTAACAGGCATTTGCGATTGGATACGCTGTAAGGCTTCTTCTTCAGAATAGTTATCTCTTTCCATTAATCGCTTAAGCTGTACTTCTTCGTCCACAAATACAACAACTGTCTTATCAACAAAATGAGTTAATTTACTTTCAAATAAGAGTGGAATATCTAAAACTACACATTTTGAACCAGCCTGTAGAAAGCCATCTCTTCTCTGAATCATTTTTTCACGTACAGCTGGATGGACAATACTGTTCAATTTTTTTCTTTTTTCTTCATCAGCAAAAATGAGAGCACCCAATTTTTTTCTTTCAAGGGACTTATCCTCTCTTAAAATGTCTTTTCCAAACGCAGCAATGATTTGTTCGTAAGCTTTTTCCCCCGGTTTGACTACTTCACGCGACAGCTTGTCCGCATCAACTACAGGAATATTATAATCATCAAACATAAGGGAGACAGTACTCTTCCCACTTGCTATACTTCCTGTTAAACCTAACGTTAGTGCCATTTCAAACTCGCCTCCTAATTTTTTTGACATGTAGGACAAACATGAGTGCCTCTTCCGCCTACTTTCAATTTTACAATTGGCTTTCCACATGTTTTACATGGTTTATTTTCCTGCCCATATACAAAGAGTTCTTGTTGGAACATCCCCATCTGTCCCTGGCCATTCACATAGGAGCGAATTGTTGTACCACCTAGTTTAACTGCTTCTGCAAGTGTACTAATTGCAGCTTCCTGTATCGCCTTTATTTCTTTCTTGGTTAGTTTACTTGAACGTTTCAAAGGATGAATACCTGCTTTAAATAATGTTTCATCAACATAAATATTACCCAAGCCAGCGAGTATTGACTGGTCCAATAAAGCTGCTTTTATCGTACGGTCTGTCCGCTTTAGCTTGGAATAAAAGTAGTCAAATGTAAAAGACTCTTCAAATGGGTCAGGACCCAATTGATTTAAAGGTTTCTCATTTAGTTCTTCTCCGATAGGGTAAACATGCATTGTGCCAAATTTACGCACATCATTATATCTCAGCTCGTCACCGTCTTCAAAATAAAAGACAACATGTGTGTGCTTTTTTACTGGCTCAATCGGTTTATTAACACTATATTTTCCTTCCATTCTTAGATGGGAAACCAGATAGTAATTATCCAATTGAAACATTAAAAAATTTGCCTTTTCTTTTTACATCACGAATGGTTTGACCAGAGAGAATATGCTTGAACTCCTCTACATCGTCTGGCTGCTTAATAATTTTTGCCCAATACACGTCGACTTTTTCAATTTTTTTATTTAGTACTAAATTTTTTAGTGTCTTTCTAATTGTTTCAACTTCTGGCAACTCAGGCATCTTAATTTTTCTCCTTACTTAGCATCGAACCAGCTATTACCATAGGCATAGTCTACTTTTAAAGGCACGACTAAATCTACCGTATTTTCCATAATAGCAGGTACTATTTCTTTTAATTGCTCTAACTCTTCTTTTGGTGCTTCAATAATTAACTCATCATGAACTTGGAGTAGCATTCTAGCTTCCAAACTCGTTTCCTTTAATTTTCCATCCAAATCAATCATCGCTTTTTTTATAATGTCTGCAGCACTTCCCTGTATCGGTGTGTTCATTGCTGTACGTTCAGCAAAGCTTCTTAAATTAAAATTTCTACTCGTAATTTCCGGTAAATATCTTCTTCGATTCATTAATGTAGTTACAAATCCTTTTTGTTTGGCTGCGGAAATAATTTCATCCATATATTGCTTCACACCTGGATAACTTTCAAAATAGCGTTCAATAAATTGCTTTGCCTCTTTACGGGTGATCCCCAAACTCTGAGAAAGCCCATAATCACTAATACCGTATACAATTCCGAAATTGACCGCTTTCGCATGGCGCCGCATGTTTGAGGTTACTTCTTCTCTTTCCACGTGAAATACGTCCATAGCTGTCTGTGTATGAATATCTAAATTATTATTAAATGCGTCAATCAATTTTTCATCTTTAGCAATATGGGCTAATACGCGAAGTTCGATTTGTGAGTAATCGGCTGCAAACATAATCCAATTTTCCTTGGCAGGTACAAAAGCTTGTCTAATTTTTCTACCCTCTTCCAACCGTATCGGAATATTTTGCAGATTAGGCTCAATCGAGCTCAATCTTCCAGTCTGTGTCAATGCTTGATTAAACCTCGTATGGATCTTATGTGTTTCTTTGTCCGTAACTTTTATTAACCCCTCAATATACGTGGATTGAAGCTTGCCTAGTTGTCTATATAGCAAAAGCTTTGGAATAATTTCATGCTCTTCTTCCAATTGCTCTAACACATCTGCAGCTGTTGAATAACCTGTCTTTGTTTTTTTGATCACAGGCAGCTTAAGCTTTTCAAATAAAATTGGTCCAAGCTGCTTAGGTGAATTTAGATTAAAGTTTTCACCGGCCAATTCATAGACTTCCTTCTCTAATTCAGTTAAACGTTGTTTTAAATTTGTACCCATTTCCTCTAATTTTTCTATATCCACATGGACCCCTCTGTGTTCCATTTCACCAAGAATTAAAGCAAGAGGCATTTCAAGTTCTTTACATAATTCATATTGCTGATTGTCTTTAAGTTGTTCGTCCATCTTCTCTTTCAGTACATATAAGGCGCTGGTTTTTCTAACAATGTGCTCAGCTAAGATTGCATGCTCAGGTACTTTCCTCTTCGCACCCTTTCCATAAATTTCATCGTCGAATAATACATCTTTTTTTCCCATCCGATGTGCAATTGCCGGTATTTCATGATTATTCTCAGAAGGATTTAGTAAATAAGAAGTTAACAGCATATCAAACTTAATTCCCTTGATGTGAATGTTATGTCTAAGTAAAGCCACTAATGTTTGTTTCGCATCGAAGACATACTTTTCTTGCTGGTGATTTTCTGCCCACTCTTTAAAGAAAGTAGAAGTAAGCATTGACTCTACAGTAAGAAAATAAGAACCTTGCTCATTCGTAATTCCAATTCCTTCAATATCTGCCTGATGGTAGTTATCACCAAGCATTTCAATAACCAATGCCTCTTTTCCTGTTATCATTTCCGGAGTAAGATCCTCTACGATTTTGTAGTCAATATCCTTAAGAACTTCTTTTTCCTTTTCTTCGTCTCCATTTGAACCTTCTACCTTATCTAAAAGTGAATTAAACCCAAGGTCTTTGAAGATTTCACTGACCTTGTGTGCCTCATATCCTTCATAACCTATTTTTTCAAGTGAAACATCTATTGGAGAACTACAATTAATGGTAACAAGTTCTTTGCTCATAAACGCATCTGCTTTGTGGTTAATCAATTTTTCTTTCAGTTTCTTACCACTTACCTCATCAACATGATGATAGACCTTTTCCAATGTTTCGAACTGCTTAAGTAATTTGGTTGCCGTTTTTTGCCCTACTCCAGGCACACCCGGGATATTATCCGAGCTATCCCCCATTAATGCTTTTAAATCTATAATTTGCTCTTGAGTAATTTCCATTTTTTCTTTTAAGAAAGCTGGTGTATAGCTTTCCACATCACTAATACCTTTTTTCGTAAGGTTGACGGTTACTTTATCAGATACTAACTGTAACAAATCTTTATCACCAGAGATTACGGTGACATCCCAATTTTCCTTTTTTGCTTCTTGTGATAATGTACCAATGATGTCATCAGCCTCATAATTCGGCAATTCGTAATGAGAGATTTGAAAAGCATCCAGAACTTCTTTTAATAAAGGAAATTGTTCTGATAGTTCTGGCGGAGTCTTTTGCCTGCCACCTTTATATTCTTTGTAGGTTGCATGACGAAAGGTTGTTTTCCCAGCATCAAAAGCGACGAGCATATGTGTTGGTTTTTCTTCCTCCAAAATCCGAAGCAGCATTGTAGTAAATCCATAAACTGCATTTGTATAAACACCTTTATCATTATTTAATAATGGCAATGCGAAAAAAGAGCGATAGATAATACTGTTGCCATCAATAAGAACTAGTTTATTCGCCATACACGTTTCCCTCCATCAATAATCTTTGTGTTTATTTTATCATTATGGAGGGATAAAAGAAAAAATAATAGCGCATTCTGCTAGGAGCCCAATAAGTGCGGTAAATAATATAATGCTTAAGAGACATTTATCGCCATTAATTTTCATTACAGATGAACGCTTACACACCGATGTGAATTACTTTAATCCTTAAACTAAAAAACATCCTCAAAGAGGATGTTTTTTACCATGTGTTATCTTGTGGTAGATATACTGTTATTGTTGTACCATTGTCCTGTTCACTTTCTATTTTTATATCTCCGTGATGTACTTCCACGATATGTTTTACAATGGCAAGCCCCAAACCGGTGCCACCTGTATTCCTGCTCCTAGCTTTGTCAACCCGATAAAATCTCTCAAATATTCTCGGGAGAGCTTCTTGTTCAATTCCAATACCAGTATCTTTAACTTGAATGTAAAGCTGTTCTTCTTTTAAACCAATGTCCAGGCTTACATTGCCGCCCTTAGGTGTATAGTTAAAAGCATTATCCAAGAGATTAATAATTACTTGCTTAACTCTTTCTTTGTCAGCCTTAAACTTACTTACTTCTTCCGTGTTTAAAGTTAAATGAATTTCTTTTTCTTGAGCTTGATGTTTAACTAATGGCGAAATATCTTCCATTAATTCTTCAACATTTATTTCTTCAAGTTCTAATTTAAAATCTTCCTTTTCAAGTTTGGATAAGATTAATAAATCTTCTATAAGCAACTGCAAACGATGACTTTCATTATAAATAATAGACAGAAATTCATTATGCGTATCCCCGTCTGTCAATGGTGTCTCCATTAATGTTTCAGCAAATCCTTTTATAGAAGTAATAGGAGTTTTTAACTCATGAGAAACATTAGCGACAAAATCCTTTCGCATAAGTTCAAGCTTTTTCATCTCGGTAATATCATAGATAACTAGAACTGCACCTTTAACCATATTGCGTTCATTAAAAATAGGTGCACCCACAATTTCGAGATAAAACTTATCCTTATTTTTATAGTTGGTGAAGGCATATTTTATATTTTTTTCATATAAAAAAGCCTTTTGTACCGCTTCATGGATAACTTCATTTTCTAGCACATCGTAGTATAAATATCCTCGGTAATCTTTTGGTGTTCCCCCAAACATATCTATGATTTTTCGGTTCACCAGATGAATATACCCTTTTGAATCTATTAGTATCAATCCACTTTCTGTATTATCAATGACAGTGGATAGTTGTTCTGATTGCATTTGTTCCTGTATGGACAGCTCACTTAGATTTCTGGCCAAAGCATTAATTCTTTTACTTAACTGCCCGATTGTATCATTTACAGGATGATGAAATCTAGCCCGATAATTCCCCTTCACAATCTCATCAACTGTTTTTGTCGCCTTATTAATTGGCTTCATATATTTATCATAGAAATGTAACAAAAATAACAGAAATATAATAAATTCGATCAATAAAACCGCTATTAGTATAAAAAAGTTTTCGATTACCTGGGATAGAACAAAACCAGTAGTCGTTATAACTAATAGTATTCCAATCACATAGGAGATAAGCGGTTTTGAAAACAAAGCTCTCATGATGTTGGTACCTCCAATTTATAGCCGAGTCCTCGGATAGTTTTTATGTACGTAGGTTTTTTTGTGTCTGGCTCAATTTTTTCTCTCAAATGGGAAACATGTACATCAACAATTCTGGTATCGCCAACAAAGTCGTAATCCCACACTCCACTTAGCAATTGATCACGGGAGATAACTTTTCCTTTATGTTTAGCCAGATAATGCAGCAATTCAAACTCTTTTCTGGTGAAAGTGATAATTTTATTGTGCATTTCTGCTTCATAACGTTCCGGGTAAATAATCAAATCTCCGATACGAATTGCTTGGAATACTACTTTATCTTCTTTATTTACTCTTCGTAAGATAGCCTTAACCCGAGCAATAACTTCCTTGGGGCTAAAAGGTTTTGTTAAATAATCATCAGCCCCAAGTTCCAGTCCTAGTACTTTATCGAACTCATCATCCTTAGCTGTTAACATTAGTATAGGAGTATCGATCTTATTTGCCCGCAAATATTTACAAACCTCCATACCGTCCATGCCTGGAAGCATTAAATCTAGTATAATTAGGTCATATTCAGATTCAGTTCCCTTGCTAACTGCTTCATTACCATTATAAGCTACATCTGTTAAAAACCCTGCTTTCTCCATATTAAACTTTAGTAGAGTAACGATTGATTTTTCATCATCAACAATCAGAACGTGTGGCTGCATTTCACATCCTCCATTTCTCCAAAACAATGGAATTTCTTCCGTTGACTCTATCTTACAATGAATAAGGAGGAATGTGAACATAATAACCGTTTGTAAATTTATTTTTACAAAGAAAGAAAGGATAAACTTATTAGCCTCATCCTGTTAAAAGAAATTTTCTAATGAATTGGCTATTAGTGAGTTAGGCTTGTAAGAAGGACAAACCTGTACTTTTCCCTGAATTACAATCTCCCCTGTACTGTCAAAACCGTTTACAGACATGGCTATCTGATGGTTTGGCTGATCAATTGCTATTATTTCAACGTTCAGTTTTACTTCTGTATTATGGTGAACTATCTTAGGAAATGTCATTTCATGTTGTGTAATATGACTGCCAGGACCAGGCAAGTGCATGGAAATCAAGGAGGAGACCATTCCAAAAAGCATGACAGATGGAACAATTGGTTTTTCATACGGTGTTTGTGAAGCATAATCGTGTTGAATGTATAGAGGATTTGCATCGTCAGTTAATCCTAAATAAAGTAGTAAATCTCTATCGTTAATCATCTTCACTGCTGTATAGCTATCTCCGACTCTCAAATCTTTTATCTCTTTTCCCAGCCTTCTTTTTTTACCTAACATATTCCCCACCTCCGTTAATGTAAGCGTTTTCTATTATATCAAAATCTAACCTTTTTGCCTAATAAATATGATTATGAAGTATTTCCGTACATTTTAATAGTGCCGTGCAGCGTTTACACTGAAGTTGCAAGCTCCCGCTTTACGCATAAGAACTTAGGGATTCCATTTTCCTACCTTCTAAAAAATCCTGTACCCCATTATGGAGTACAGGTCTTTTGTTCCAAGTTATTTTAAAACGTTTAGGACATTTTTTACAGAATCTGCGGATTTATCTAAAGCAGCTCTTTCTTCATCTGTCAGGTCTAATTCAATAATCTCTTCAATACCTTTGCCGCCTAATACAGTTGGTACACCAAGATATATATTAGTATAACCATACTCACCTTCAAGGTAAGCAATTGTTGGCAATACGCGTCGTTGATCCTTAAGGATAGCTTCAGCCATAACTGTGAGAGAAGCGGCTGGTGCATAATAAGCACTTCCATTTCCAAGCAACCCTACAATTTCGCCGCCACCCTTGCGCGTGCGATCAACAATAGCATCTAAACGGTCTTTAGAGATTAATTTTTCTAACGGTATACCTCCCGCATAGGAATAACGGATTAACGGTACCATATCATCTCCGTGGCCACCTAAAACAAAACCCGTAATATCTTTTACAGATAAATTTAATTCTTGTGCAACAAATGTACGAAATCTAGCAGTATCCAGAACCCCAGATTGTCCAATGACACGTTCTTTAGGAAAACCTGATTCCTTGAAGAACGTATAAGTCATTGCGTCTACAGGGTTAGATAATACGATTACGTATGTTTCTGGTGAATATTTTTTCACTTCCTGTGCAACTGTCTTCATTATTTTAGCATTTGTATTCACCAAGTCATCACGACTCATACCTGGTTTACGGGCAATCCCTGCTGTAATAATAACTAAGTCAGAATCCTTCGTTTCTTCATAATTGGATGTACCACTTATGTTTGCATCAAAGCCTTGCACAGGACTAGCTTCAAGCATATCAAGTGCTTTTCCCTTCGTTGGATCTTCCATATTTGGAATATCTACAAGAACAACATCACCCAATTCCTTCTGTGCAAGCATAAATGCTGTTGTCGCACCTGTAAATCCGGAACCGATTACTGAAATTTTGTTTCTTTTAATAGCCATCTTGGAAATCCTCCTATCTGGGAATATATTTAGTCCATATTCTTAATTAACTCATCACCAAACTCAGAGCATTTCACTTCTTTAGCTCCATCCATTAAACGAGCAAAATCATATGTTACAACTTTAGATGCGATCGTCTTATCCATTGCTTTTGTGATGAGATCTGCTGCCTCTCTCCACTCTAAATGCTCAAGCATCAATACAGCTGAAAGAATAACAGAAGATGGATTTACTTTATCCATACCTGCATATTTAGGTGCAGTTCCATGTGTAGCTTCAAAAATAGCATGTCCAGTAGCATAGTTAATGTTCGCTCCTGGTGCGATTCCAATTCCGCCAACCTGTGCAGCAAGCGCATCAGAAATATAGTCACCATTTAAGTTCATTGTAGCTACTACGTCAAACTCTTTTGGACGTGTTAGGATTTGTTGTAAGAAAATATCCGCAATTGCATCCTTAACAATAATTTTACCTGCAGCTACAGCTTCATCTTGTGCTTTATTTGCAGCATCCTTGCCATCTTTTTCTACAATACGGTCATATTCAGCCCAAGTGAATACTTTGTCACCGAATTCTTGTTCAGCTACTTCATATCCCCATGCTTTAAAAGCACCTTCTGTAAATTTCATGATGTTACCTTTATGTACTAAAGTAACACTTTTACGTCCTTCATTTAGCGCATATTCAATTGCTGAACGTACTAAACGTTTTGTACCTTCTTCAGAAACAGGCTTTACACCAATCCCGGAAGTTTCAGGAAAACGAATATTATTTACATTCATTTCATTTTTAAGGAAATCAATTACTTTTTTAACTTCATCAGAACCTTTTTGCCACTCAATACCTGCATAAATATCTTCTGTATTTTCACGGAAGATGACCATATCTACTTCTTCAGGACGCTTTACTGGAGAAGGAACACCTTCAAAGTAACGTACTGGACGAAGACATGTAAATAAGTCGAGTTCTTGACGTAAAGCAACGTTTAAGGAACGAATACCGCCACCAATTGGTGTTGTAAGAGGACCTTTAATAGCAATTTTATATTCATTTATTTTATCAAGCGTATCTTGAGGAAGCCATTCGCCAGTCTTATCATACGCTTTTTGCCCTGCGTACACTTCCATCCAATCAATTTGTTTCTCGCCATTGTAAGCTTTCTCAACAGAGGCTTCAATTACTTTCTTAGCTGCTGCCCAAATATCCGGGCCTGTACCGTCCCCTTCGATAAATGGAATAATAGGATTATTAGGTACATTCATCTTACCGTTTTCTACAATGATTTTTTCTCCCTGACTCATAATAAAACCTCCTGTAAATTTATCTGGCTAATTATTTTACATTTGTCATTATAACAAATAGAGAATACAAAGTCTTTATGCAGCAATCATCTGCAATTCGTTTATTTACTTTGTACAAGAAAGCATCCTAAAAGCCGGGATCACCGGCTTATCTTCACTATTATTTAGCGTTGTTCAATAGAAACATATTCCGGTGATTCTGGACCTACATACTCTGCGCGTGGGCGGATTAACCGATTGTTATCGTATTGTTCCAAGATATGTGCAATCCAGCCAGAAACACGACTAACTGCGAAAATAGGTGTAAATAGATCATGATCTATACCTAAGCTATGGTAAACAGATGCAGAATAGAAATCTACATTTGCTGGCAGTCCTTTGTTTTCTTTAATATAATCTTCAATTTTAACGGACATATTGTACCACTTTGACTGTCCTGTTAGTTCAGTTAATTGTCGAGACATTTCCTTTAGAAACTTCGCACGTGGATCGCCACTTCTATACACACGGTGGCCCATACCCATAATTTTTTCTTTGTTGTTTAATTTTTCTTTAATATAAGGGATAGCATTGTCTTCTTCCCCTATTTCAGTAAGCATTTTCATTACTCGCTCATTAGCCCCACCATGAAGAGGCCCCTTTAATGCACCAATTGCTGCTGTTACTCCCGAATAAATATCAGATAAAGTAGCAACACATACTCTTGCAGTGAACGTAGAAGCATTTAATTCATGATCAGCATGAAGCACTAAAGCTTTGTTAATTGCTTCAACTTCAATATCTTCCGGCTCTTTGCCATTTAACATATACAAGAAGTTTTCTGCATAGGAAAAACCCTTCTTCGGTTGAACAGGATCTTTACCCTGTCTAATGCGAGCAAACGCTGTTACAATCGTTGCAATTTTCGCTTGGATTCGTACAGCTTTTCGTTTATTAGCATCCTCTTCCATTACGTCTGCTTCTTCGTCGTATAATCCGAGAAGTGATACAGCAGTACGTAATGCTGCCATCGGGTGAACCGTGGAAAGATCATATGACCGAAGATGATTAATAACAGCTTCAGGTAAGCTCATTTCAGCTGCCAAATCTGCTTTTAATTCATCTAATTCCGACTTATTTGGTAGCTTTTGATTCCATAATAAATAAACTACTTCCTCAAAACTGGAATTTTTGGCTAGATCATCGATCTTATAACCAACATAAGTCAGTTGATCATCAATAATTGAGCTAATTGATGACTGAGTTGCTACAACCCCTTCAAGCCCTTTTGTTGTTGTCATAACAAACCCTCTCCTTTTCATAAATTGTTCATAGGATACTATCTATTCGAGACAATATATTAAAATAGTACATTGTCATCCCCCATGAACATTATAAAGTATAATGAGAGCAATGTGAATTGAAACCGATTAAATTCATCAATTAATTTATTAAACCTATCTTATTTGCTTAAAGAATAGGTATTATTTTCAGTAAGTTATAGGCAAATATTAATAATTAATGTCCTAACCCTTCTTTATGGAACATATATATGTAGAAGAAATACATTCTGTAAAATGGGGTTATTTATATGTACAAGCATTTCTTTCCACAGATTGCAAGATCTCTTATTGTCGTTTTCTTATTACTCATTCTATATACCATTATACGCTATGCAGGCTCTATTCTACTGCCAATAATAATAGCCACCATAGTTTCTCTTATTCTTCACCCTTTCGTGAGTTTTATAGAAAAAAACCTTAAATTACCAAGAATTGTGGCGACGTTTAGTGCTATTATATTAATATTTTTAATTGTGATTGGGGGAATCTTTCTTCTTGTTACAGAAGTCATTCAAGGCACAGTATATCTGGCAGAAAACGTTCCTGCATATTTTCGCCAAGCAATGCAGCAATTAAATGAATTTATTCAATTAAAAATCATCCCCTTCTATGAAAAACTTTTATCTATATTTAATAGTTTGGAAAATGGGTATCAATCTGCTATTGAAGACTACCTGAAGCAAGCAACAAGCAATATTGCTGAATCCGGTTCTGCCATGTTACAAGATCTATTACTTAAAATTCCGTCCTATTTGTCAATGCTTCCTGGCTCCATAACCATTATTATCTTTATCTTATTGGCAACATTTATTATTACTAATGATTTGGACAACCTTAAACAGATGGTGAGTAGAGCAATGCCGATGCAGTTACATTCGGTCTTCCGAGAACTTACTACCCAATTCAAAAGAACTACTCTTGGTTTTATCAAAGCCCAAATAATACTTGTAATCATTTCCGCAGTACTTATCTTTATTGGTTTAACCATTTTAAATATAAAACATGCTTTTACTATTTCTTTATTCGCAGTAGTTGTAGATTTACTTCCCTATATTGGAACAGGGCTTATTTTCATTCCATGGATTTTATTTTTATATATTACAGCCGAATATACGCTCACTATTCGTTTAGCTATACTATATATGGTGGTGATTATTGTAAGGCAAATAATCGAACCAAAAGTCTTATCGTCGAGTATCGGCATACATCCGCTAGTAGCTCTAATAACCTTATTTGCAGGTGTTCAATTATGGGGAATAATGGGGTTTATTCTTACACCTGTTTTCCTAATTGTCCTAAATGTCATCTATCAGGCAGGCGTATTGAAAAAGTTGTGGAAATTTATAAGAAGTGGCTAGTATTACCACTTCTTATAGATAATCGTCTTATTTTCAACCATTCGTTTAAGTAATTTTTGAATACTATCTTTGAACATACCACGTGTATATGGAAGAACAAGTAAAAATCCGACGGCATCTGTAATAAAACCTGGTGTGAATAAGAACACGGCCCCAGTAAAAATACAAATTCCATCCATGATATAAGTAGTAGGCATCTGTCCATTACTCATAGAGACTTGTGCACGATTCCAGGTTTCAATTCCTTGCTGTTTTGCAAGCGTAATGCCAATAATCCCAGTTAATATTATTAAAAGAACAACCCACCACGAGCCTATTAATCCACCAACCCAGATAAACACGCCGATCTCCAGTGCAGACAAAACTAATAAGGTTAGCATTAACCAACGCATGATCTCACCTCTTCTTTCCTTCAATAATTAAAGAAAAAGAAGGGAATTCCCTTCTTTTTCTTATAAAACCTTACAAGACTTTTGTATGACCTTTATATATATCTCCTTTAGTCCCATCAATAGTTATATCTTGACCATCCTCAATTGTATCAAATACATCCTTTACACCAACAATGACTGGGATACCCAAACTCAAACCAACCACTGCCGCATGGGAGGTTAGCCCGCCTTCTTCCGTAACAATACCTCCTGCTTTTTCTATAGCAGGCATCATGTCACGATCTGTGCCATAGGTAACGAGAATATCTCCTTCGTTCAACTTCTCGATGGCTTCTTTACTGTTTTTAGCACTAATTGCTTTTCCATAAGCAGTACGTCTGCCAATACCTTGACCTTTTGCAATAATATCACCGATCACATGAACTTTCATAAGATTAGTTGTACCACTTTCTCCTACAGGCACACCAGCTGTAATGATTACTCGGCTTCCGTGTTCTACCAACCCGGTACTTAATCCACGGTCAATTGCTATATCAAGCATTTCATCAGTCGAGTGAGCTTTACCTCCCATGACAGCTTGCACGCCCCACACCAAAGATAGTCTGCGGTTAACGATATCGGAAAAAGTGACAGCAATAATTGGAGCTTTCGGTCTATATTTTGAAATCATCCGAGCTGTATGTCCACTTTCCGTTGGAGTAATTATCGCACTCACTGCTAAATTCATAGCTGAATGTGTTACAGATTGGCTAATCGCATCGGTAATGGTCATGTCTACATGTTTTGACCGGTCCTTTAGGATGGAATTGTGATCAAGCCCCGTTTCTGCCTTTACTGCAATATTATGCATTGTTTGCACAGACTCTACAGGATATTCTCCTGCTGCTGTTTCCCCTGAAAGCATAATGGCGTCTGTTCCGTCAAAAATAGCGTTAGCTACATCGGAAGCCTCCGCTCTAGTAGGACGAGGGTTTCTTTGCATGGAATCAAGCATTTGAGTAGCGGTAATAACTGGCTTACCTGCCGTATTGCATTTTTTAATTAACCTTTTTTGGACTAATGGCACATCTTCCGCAGGAATCTCAACACCTAGGTCACCTCGTGCAACCATCAAGCCATCACTTACTTCCAGGATACTATCTATATTATCAACACCCTCCTGGTTCTCAATCTTAGGTATAATGTTAATATGAGTAGCATCATGCTTTTCAAGCAACTCCTGTATTTCAAGAATATCAGATGGGCGTCTCACAAATGAAGCAGCAATAAAGTCAATGCCTTGCTCGATTCCAAACTCAATATCCTTGGAATCTTTGTCTGTAATCCCAGGTAAATTAACCGACACGTTTGGTACATTAACACCTTTTTTATTTTTAATTAACCCACTATTTAAAGCTACGGTTTTTAACTCCTGGTTTTCGTGATCAATTTCTTTTACCTCTAATTCAATTAATCCATCATCCAAAAGTATTTTCGAACCGGCATGTACATCATTTATTAGGCCTTCATATGTCACAGAAAATCGCTCTGCAGTACCCTCGGTTTCTTTCATAGCTACGTAGACAGTACTGTTTCTCTCAATTTCCGCCTGGCCATTTTTGAAATTACCAGTTCTAATTTCCGGTCCCTTTGTATCCAAAAGAATTGCCACCGTTTTTCCTGTGTTTTCGGCAGCCTGCCTTATGTTTTGAATTCTTGCTCCGTGCTCCTCAAAATCTCCATGAGAAAAGTTAAGTCGGGCGACATTCATACCTGCCTCAATTAACTTCTCTAATTTTTCTACCGATTCAGAGGCTGGGCCAATCGTACATACTATTTTGGTATTTCTCATGATAAACATCCTTTCCTACACCTGTTTAGATCGAAAGCTCTTGTGATAACTTGTACATGTCTTCATTAATTGTATGTTGTTTTTTCAACACTTCGAGGATGTCGTGATCAACTAAATGATTGTTTTGAATACCAACGGTTCTACCGGCTTTTCCAGCTAATAATAAATCAACTGCATATGCTCCCAGCCTACTGGCCAGCACCCGGTCAGAAGCAGTGGGCGAACCACCTCGCTGAATGTGTCCTAGCACGGTTACACGTGTTTCCAGGCTTGTTGCTTGATGAATACGTTCACCGTACTTGAATCCGGAACCAACACCTTCGGCAAGTACAATGATACTATGCTTCTTGCCTCTTTCACGTCCTCGTTGCAGCTTTTGAATGACTTCCGAGAAATCATCCTTTCTTTCTGGAATAAGTATACTCTCTGCTCCATCTGCCAGTCCGGCCCATAAAGCCAAATCACCAGCATCGCGACCCATAACTTCTATTACATAGGTCCTTTCATGGGAGGTAGCTGTATCACGGATTTTATCAATAGCTTCAATAACAGTGTTTAGTGCAGTATCAAAGCCGATGGTAAAATCAGTCCCGGCTATATCATTATCAATTGTTCCAGGAACTCCTATACAAGGATAACCTCTCTCGGTTAGCTTTTGGGCTCCGCGAAAACTCCCGTCACCACCAATGACAATTAACCCTTCTATTCCAAACTTTTCCAGTTGTTGGATTCCCCGTGCTTGTCCCTCAGGCGTTTTAAATTCATCACTTCTGGCAGAATAGAGCATAGTACCACCACGGTGAATAATATCACCTACAGAGCCTACCTCCATTTTAAAGATATTTCCCTCCATAAGACCTTGGTAACCATATTTTATACCATACACTTCTAAATCATGAAAAATTGCTTTTCTGACTACTGCTCTAATAGCAGCATTCATACCTGGAGCATCCCCACCACTAGTTAGAACTCCAATTCGTTTCATTATTAAATTCACCTCTGTTGAGCGGATTTTCTAGTTTAATGTTCCTTACTTAAAGATAAAACGAAAACGTTAAAATAGCAATCAATAGCATATTTTAAAGGACGAATTGCGAAAGGTGGGACCACTATCTAAAGTAGATAAGGAAGAAATGATTTACTTTCAACAGAGAAAGAGACTAACAATATGTCAGCCTCTTTGAAGATCACAAGTCCATTGATTGATCTAACTTATAATCACCGATCTTCTTGTACTTTTCCCATCTTTGCTCAAGTAGTTCATCTTTTGAATATCCTTCTAATTGCTGCAACGATTTCTCCAGAACTTCATCCATATTTTTGGCCTGCTGTTCCAGATCTCGATGAGCTCCCCCTTTGGGTTCTTGAATAATCGTATCAATAACACCTAGTTCTTTCAAATCATAGGAGGTAATTTTCATGGTTTCAGCAGCTTTCTTTGCTTGCCCAGAATCCTTCCACAACAGAGCAGCTGCACCTTCCGGAGAAATAACTGAGTATGTAGAATTCTCCAACATATGAATGTGATCACCAACTCCAAGCGCAAGCGCGCCTCCACTTCCGCCCTCACCGATAACTACACAAACAATAGGAACCGTTAGTCCGGCCATCTCCATGAGGTTTCTGGCGATCGCTTCACTTTGACCACGTTCTTCTGCAGCTCTACCAGGATAAGCACCCTTAGTATCAATAAAGCAAATAATTGGTCGGTTAAATTTCTCCGCTTGTTTCATATGACGTAATGCTTTACGGTACCCTTCCGGATGTGGCATACCAAAATTTCTGCGTATGTTTTCTTTCGTACCTTTCCCTCGCTGATGGCCAATTACAGTAATAGGCTTTTCTTTATAATAAGCAATTCCCGCTACTATTGCTTCATCATCACCAAATAACCGATCACCATGAAACTCTATAAAATCAGTAAATAGATTCTCGATATATTCCAGCGTAGTTGGTCTGTCTTGGTGTCTTGCCATCAATACACGGTCCCAAGGTTTTAAATTACCATAAATATCCTCTTCCAGTTTAGATAATCTCTTTTCAAGGGTAGAAATCTCTTCAGATAAGTCAATATCACTGTCCTGTGTAAAATTCTTTAATTCAGCAATTTTTTCTCTTAAGTTGACAATTGGCTTTTCAAAATCAAGAATTTGTTTCAAGTGACTTCCCACCCTTCTGATGTAGCTGAAGTAAAGTGGATAAAACGTGCTTCAACTGATGGCGATGCACCACTTTATCCAATTGGCCATGCTTCAATTGAAATTCAGCTGTTTGGAAATCATCAGGCAATTTCTCCCGAATGGTTTGCTCAATGATTCTTCTCCCGGCAAAACCAATTAAGGCACCAGGTTCAGCGAAATTATAATCTCCTAGTGAAGCGAAACTGGCAGATACACCACCTGTTGTAGGGTGTGTCATAATAGAAACCATTAATCCGCCTGCTTCACTAAAACGTTTAATAGCAATAGATGTTTTTGTCATTTGCATTAAACTTAGGACACCCTCTTGCATTCGGGCCCCTCCAGAAGCTGTAAAAATAATAAAAGGCATTGATTCGTCCTTAGCATTTTCAATTGCGCGTGCAATCTTCTCGCCTACTACAGAACCCATAGATCCCATACGGAAGGTGGAATCCATCACCGCAAAAGCTACGCGATGTCCCTCTATTGTTCCTACTCCTGTAACCACACCTTCATTCAAGCCTGTTTTTTCACGGTCTTTTTTCATTTTTTCTTCATAGTCCGGAAAATCAAGCGGGTTACTCGTAATCAATTGCTTGTCCCATTCTTGAAAACTATTTTCATCAAATAAAGATTCAATACGATCCCAAGCGGTTAATGGATGATGATAATTACAATTAGGACAAACATTTAAGTTTTTTTTCATTTCTTTTCTATAATAAATTTTATGACATCCTTTGCATTTCTGCATTAAACCTTCGGGAACATCCGTTTTTGCCTGTTCACTTGGTATGGACGCATACTTTTTTCGCTTGCCAAAAAAATCCTTAAGCAAGATGACTCCTCCTTTTCGAACCAAACCTATAACTACAAAGCAAGCTTTAAGCTAAAAGCCTATGAAAGTTTCTGCCCTTACAACTTAGCTACACTTTTCCTTCACTATAATACATTACTATTAAAAAGACTGTCATAAAACGTCGACATCTTAAATTAATCTATTTACGAACACGTATATCTCTCAAACAAGTTCTCGATCTCTATATACACCTTTCTTTTGTATACATCAATCAATTCTTCATAAAATGAATCCACTAGTTTTTGTTCTGGCATAGTAACAGAAAATTCATCCATTAGTTGCCAAATTCGCTTCATTAATAGGTTTTCTGATTTATGAGCTAAATGAGTGAAAAAAGCTGTATGTCTTTCACTATCACTCAGATTTGGATCAGTTAACAGGCTCTCCATCTCTTGCAGATCATTTTCAGTTAACTGTTTATAGGCTAACTTAGCACATTCCTTTTCTATTATACGTTTAGAAATTAGTAAATCCTTTTTTGTGCCCTTTCCTTGCAAAATAAAAGAAGATAGAATTTCAACCGTCTGATATGGCCGATACGTACTTATAAATGTGCCTTCACCATGTTTCGTCTCTATTAATCCCAATAATTCCATTGCTCTCAAAGCTTCTCTGATTGATGATCTCCCTGCTTGAAGCCTGTCAGCCAATTCACGCTCAGAGGGTAATTTATCTCCAGGCTTTAAATCATGATGGTCAATAAATTTTCGGATTTCCTGAAGAATTTCCTGATATACTTTTTGCTTAGGTGACATGGACACTGCCATGTTTCACTCCCTTAACCCCCATTTTATTGATCAATCTGGGTTAATCTCCGTGTTTTCTCTGCGATTTCTTCAGGGTCAACGTCAATTCTTGCTACACCTGATTCCATTGCTGCTTGTGCAACACTTTTAGCAACAATTGGTGCAACACGAGCATCAAAAGGAGCTGGGATTACATAATCTTCATTTAATTCGCCATCTCCAATTAGAGAAGCGATCGCTTCAGCAGCTGCAATTTTCATTTTCTCGTTAATTCTAGTTGCTCTAACGTCCAGTGCACCACGGAAAATACCAGGGAAAGCCAACACATTATTCACCTGATTTGGAAAGTCAGATCTTCCGGTACCTATTACTCTTGCACCTGCCTCTTTCGCATTTTCTGGCATAATTTCCGGATCCGGATTGGCCATCGCAAAAATTATTGCGTCCTCGTTCATCTTCTTCACCATCTCAGGAGTTAAAGCACCGCCTACAGATACGCCAATAAACACATCCGCATCTTCCAACATTTCCTCAAGAGATCCTTCTTTTTTTGCCAGATTGGTAAATTTAGCAACATTTTCTTTCACTTCATTCATTCCATATGGGCGATCTTCAAAGATGGCTCCTTTTGAGTCACACATAATCATTTCGCGAACACCGAAGCTATACAATAATTTAATAATTGCTATTCCAGCAGCACCTGCTCCGTTTGCCACTACTTTAATATCAGAGAAAGATTTCCCTACCAATTTTAATGCATTAATTAACCCTGCTACTGTTACAATAGCTGTCCCATGCTGATCATCATGAAAGATTGGTATATTGGTTTCTTTTTTCAGACGTTCTTCTATAACAAAGCAATTGGGTGCTGCTATATCTTCCAGGTTAACGCCTCCGAATGTTGGTTCCATTAGCTTCACCGTTTGGACAATTTCTTCAATATCATGGGTATTCAGACAGATAGGAAAGGAATCTACTCCTGCAAAACTTTTAAACAAGACAGACTTCCCTTCCATTACAGGTAGCGCTGCTTCAGGACCAATATTACCTAGACCCAATACAGCGGATCCATCACTGACGACTGCAACCATATTTCCCTTCATTGTATAATCATATACTGTTTCTTTACGTTCATATATTTCTTTACATGGTTCAGCCACACCTGGAGAGTAAGCAAGGCTCAAATCCTTGGCATTTCGAACCGGAATTTTTGAGTTTGTTGTTAATTTCCCTTTATTTACTTTATGAATATGCAATGCTTCATCTCTTAAGCTTGCCATTTCAATTACCACTCCTTATCCTATATCTGATTGTATTTTTAATAATTATATACGCACGTAAAGTGGTCAGACCACCCTTAACTTCTTAATTATAACAGATGGTATTTATGTGTAAAGTATTGATTACTTACTCTTGTTATCTAAAACTACACAAGTTTTTCCAAAATGGTCCACCATTTCATTTATACATTCTGTTGTTGGATGAATGGCAACATTTTTTAATTGGTATGTTATTCGGTCTTGTTCCAAATATACTAAAATTGGCGTAGATCCAGGAAATCGTTTCGCTATTTTTTTAATAAGCGCTAACCCTTCTTCTTTATTATGGGGAGAGAGCTTTATAAATAGCCTCCGATTATCGACATGCGGAAGATCTGCTTCTTCCAATGGCTTTATATCTGCAAGCACCCATTGTAATCTTCCGTTTCTGTTTTCTATCTTACCTGTTACAGAAACCAACTGTTCCTCCTTTATCCATCTGCTAACAGCTCGATATAAATCTGGAAACATAACCGCCTCCATTTCTCCTGTCTCATCGCCTAACGTCAGAAACGCCATGGAGTCTCCGCGTTTTGTCCGTATCACTTTCATAGATTGGATGACTGCTCCAGCTTTGCTATTTCTTCTTCCAACCAACTGTTCTGCCTGAAGTAGTGTAGTGAATCCTCCCTGCTGCAGTTTATTTCGGTAATTTTTAAGTGGGTGACTTGATAGGTATATTCCTACCAGTTCTTTTTCATCTGTCAATTTTTTAAATTGACTAAAGTCTTCGATGTCCACATAATTAGCTTCCAATTCCAGTTTATCCTGGAATAAGCTGGGTTGATCATTAAACTCCCTGAAGAGGTCTCCCTGTTCCAGTGCCTGATCTATGGATGCAAGCAGACTTGCCCGATTTTCATATGTTTCATCAAAAGCTCCAGCCATAATAAGATTCTCCAATATTTTTCGATTAATAATTTTCAACGGTACCCGCATGCAAAAATCGAATAAGTTTTTAAATCGTCCATCTTTTCGTATCCGGACAATCTCTCTAACAACTTGATTGCCGATTCCTTTAATACTTAACAGGCCAATTCGGATTTTATTACCTTCAACAGAATACTTTCCAAAACTGCGGTTTATGGAAGGAGGCGCAACTTCCACTCCCAGCCCTTTTATTTCTTTTATATATTGCTGGATTTTTTCTTGCTGACCAGCAATAGAGCTTAATAACTCTGCAAAGAAATGTGCAGGAAAATGTGCTTTAAAATAGGCCAGTTGATATGAAATTTTACTGTAGGCTACTGCATGGCTTCGGTTAAACCCATAATTGGAGAACTTTACAATCCAATCAAAAATTTCTTCTGCGACTGATTTATCATACCCATTAGACAGACACCCTTTAATAAACGCTTCTTTTTGCTTCCCCATAACTTCCTGTTGTTTCTTACTGACGGCCCTTCGTAAAATATCAGCCTCACCAAGCGTAAAACCAGCAATCTGATGCGCTATTTGCATAATTTGTTCCTGATATACTAATACACCATACGTTTTGCTTAAAATGGGTGCAAGATCAGGATGTGGATAAGTAGTTTCTTCCAGTCGGTGCTTCCTGTTAATATAAGTAGGAATATAATCCATTGGGCCTGGACGATACAAAGCATTAACCGCAACGAGGTCTTCGAATTCAGTAGGTTTCAATCGTTTAAGTACTTGTTGCATACCTTGAGATTCAAATTGGAAAACCCCGTTCGTTTTCCCTGCTTGTAGGAGGTGAAACGTCTTTTCATCCTGTTCAGGAATACGTTCTAGATCTATTTTCTTTCGATTGAAGTAGTAAATGGATTCCTTCATTTTTTCTAAAAGCGTAAGATTTCGCAGTCCTAATAAATCAATCTTCAATAATCCTACTGCTTCTAAATCATTCATTGGATATTGTGTTAGAAGACCTTCATTTGCACCAACTGTTAAAGGAATATGTTCCATGAGCGGTTCTTCGCTAATTACAATACCTGCTGCATGTGTAGAAATATGTCTTGGAATTCCTTCTAGTTTTGTAGCTATAGAAAACAAAACCTTTAACTTTTCCGATTGCTTCACATACGCTTTAAGCTCGTCTGATTCATTGATAATATCGACGATTCGTTTATGTCCTTGGAGATGTTTTAAAACAAAGTTACTATCTTCTTGTCCAATATTAAGTGTTTTTAAGAGTTCCCTAATTAATGATCTTGCTGCAAAAGTTCCAAATGTAATGATTTGCGCAACATGCTTTTCACCATATTTGTCTTTTACATAATCAATGACTTCATCTCTTCTTCTATCCGAAAAGTCTATATCAATATCCGGCATTGTTACTCTTTCAGGGTTCAGAAATCGTTCAAAAAGAAGATCAAAACGGATCGGATCAACATCAGTAATGCCGAGTACATAGGCTACTAACGACCCAGCAGCCGACCCTCTTCCCGGACCAACCAAGACGTTATTCCTTTTTGCATATGCAATAAAATCAGATACGATTAAAAAATAATCGCTGAATTCCATGGATTTAATGACTTTTAGTTCATAAGTTAATCTTTCAGTTATTTCTTTTGTAATTGTTTGGTATCTTCTATCTAATTGATTCCAACACTCCTTTTCCAAATACGTATGTACATTTTCATTAACTGTCAATGGATAGGCTGGAATCATCCGCTTGTTAAAATCAAAGGTTACCACACAGTTATCACTAATTTGCTTATTATGCTTATATGCCTCAGGCCAATTCTGTTGGAACAACCCCAACATCTCTGAAGGTGATTTTAAATAACGTTGTCTTACTTGAGGTCCCGACAACCGCATGTCCCATTCGTTCCCCTGTTTCATCGCCTGTAAGCAATCAAACGCCACATCATCTTTTTCATTTAGGTAACGAACATCTTGTAATGCTACAACGGGAAAGGGTTGGATCTGGTAAAAATGATGAAGCTTATCGTTAATGCTTTTCTCATCCTCCGTGCCATGATCTTCAATTCCAATATAAAAACTCTCCTCTGGAAAAACAGCCTGTCTAGTTTCCATATAGGAATAAATATCGGGGTCCTCTTTCTTTATTAAAGAAGTAAGTTGTGAATGGGCAGCAGGAATAATCCCAAACAATTCATTGGTATAGTGAGATAGTTGCTCTAAGGTTATATGGCTACTTTTATTCTCCTGCAGGAGTGTACTAAGCTTCATTAAATCTTGATAGCCAGTATTATTTTTGGCTAATAAGATACAGTCCTCCAAGGAGTCGTCTTCTAACAGTATGCTTGTCACCATACCAATGATCGGCTTTATTCCCTGCTGCACACAAGCTTTATAAAAAGAGACAGCACCGTACAACACATTTTCATCTGTTAAGGCAAGTGTCTCAAACTGAAGTTCTTTTGCTTTATTTACTAATTTATCAATGGTTATGGTGCTGTTCATCAGGCTATAACCTGTTCTCACCTGTAAATGAGTGTATGACATAATATCCCGCCTTCAAATTCTCTACCTTCTATTATAACAATCTCCAGAGAACATGCATACGGTTTGCCTGTTAGATTATCATAACCGTTCTTATCTTTTCATAAAATGATAGAAGCATGTCCTGGAAGGAGTGTGATTTATATGGAAGAACGCTTTTTTGCATCCTTTATTCATTGTTATTTTATTGCATTTGGTGTCATTATTGGCGGAGCCATTATTGGTAGTATCGGATCTTTTCTTACTGGGGAAGCGCCCATAACCGCTATCAACAGAATTGCCAAAAGCTTGCGTATATGGGCCATTGTAGCTGCTATTGGCGGTACATTTGATGCGATTGCCAATTTCGAGAAGGGATTATTGGATGGTTCTACCTTGGATTTAGTGAAACAGATATTATTTATTGTATCTGCTATGGGTGGAGTTAAAACCGCCATCTTATTAATTGAATGGTTAATTCAGGAGGAAATCACATAATGCATATCCCCCCATATCATAAAAAAGTCACTTGGCAACGTTTCTTTGTTGGTATGTTATTCGGTGGGATTATCGCTTACTGTACGCTTTTATATATGTATGGTGAAATGTATGAGCAGCTCTTAAAAGAAAATCGGGAATATCGTACAGAATTAACCGAGTTAAAAAGCTTAAACGAGACACTTCTCCAGGATAAAAAAGATCTAAACGAAAAATCGAACGAGCCTCTTACTGTCGAGACATTAGAAATTACCATTGCTAATAAAGAGGAATTTCGTCTGGATCGTTTAATCGTACATGATTTGGAAGAAATGGTAAAAAAGGAAATAAAACATATTATAGGGAGAGATATTTCCATTATTGACAAAAGTGATGATCTCTTAATTTCCTCCATCGAAAATAAAAATTATACTGTAGATGAATTTACTTATTCATTTGAAGTCGAGAAACTTTCCATCATCTCCCAAACAGTAAAGTTAACGCTTCATGCAGAACTGGCAGATTAATGTGAACGTTTCATGAAATATTTGAAAACGAATAGCAAAGCACAAAAAAATGAAATAAAATAGAAGTAGAGACAAATAACTAATTTATTCATATACTATTGAACGTGAAAGGAGAGGTTGGGATGTTAATTATGAATGAGATAAGATTACGAGATGAAAAACTTAGACAGTTAAAACAAGGTCGTACCGCTTATGCTGAATCTGGGGAACTGATTAGGTTGATCAAACGGGAAATTGAGAAGGAGCATCTTCATGTTTATTGTGATGATACAAGAACAGGCTGCTGGTTTATCCCAATGCCTGACAGTAAAACAAGCTAAATATTTCATGCCACATAGAAAGTGTGCTGATTTCTACCCTCCATCATGAAATCAGCACATTTTTTTATTTAAAATTAGAACATGCTATATGTAGATCTTCGATAACTTTTTCCGCTTCTTCCCATGTTTGGACAGATGCACCTGCAGCCATCGGATGACCCCCACCATTATATTTCGCAGCAATATCATTTACTATAGGTCCTTTTGAACGGAAGCGCACCCGTATGAGATCCTCTTCTTCAATAAAGAAGACCCACGCCTTTATACCTTCCACTTCTCCCAGTACACCAACCAGCTGACCGGTATCTACAGGACTGACCCCAAATTCATTCAATTTATCCCTTGTTAATTTAACTGTGCTCATTCCTTCTGGAGACAGTGTATAATTCGTCAATATATATCCACGCATTCTTGCTATGGATTCCTTCATACTGTAAATACCATCATAAAGAGCCGTACGGTCAAAGTCATAAGCTACAAGTTCAGCAGCATAATGAAATGTCTTTGTCGTAGTACTCGGAAATAAAAATCTGCCTGTATCACCGACAATCCCTGCATAAATAAGCCTTGCTGTTTCCACATTCATTTTCAATTGATCTTGCAACTGAAGATAAAATTCGTAAATCATCTCACTTGTTGAGCTCGCATGTGTATCTACCCATCTTAAGTCACCATATTCATCCACATTTGGATGGTGGTCAATCTTGATAAGTTTCTTACCTAAATCATATCTTTGATCACAAATTCGTGCGGCATTGGCAGTATCACAAACGATAACCAGTGCATCGTGATAAACTTCATCATCAATTGTATCCATTCGAATGAGAAAAGTTAAAGATGGATCCTCTTCTCCAACAACATAGACCTTCTTTTCAGGGAAATTCTCCTTAATCAGCTCCCTTAATGCTCCTTGAGAGCCAAGGGCATCCGGATCTGGACGTACATGCCTGTGAATAATAATAGTATCAAACGCTTTAATATCATCTAAAATTTGTCGTGTAATCATTTTATTGCTCCCATCTTAAGTACTCTCCTTGACTCTGCAACTTTGAAAACTATCACTACCATTTACAGCAACAAAGCAAGCTTTCTCTTTCCTATCCTGATAAAAAAAGTTACAATATATGAGGATATTAAAAAGATAGTAGGAGAGGTTATATGTTTATATTTCCCATCATCATCGTACTTTCACTTGTTTTATATGTATATTATAAAGTCGCCATATTAAAAAGTGAAGATAAATTAACTCAAGCTTATTTTAACGCAAAATCCCGAATATGTCTTGGTAGTTTCGTTTTCTTTTTTGGAATAAATCAATATGTTTTTTATCAAACAAGAATTTCCCTATTTATTGGCATCCTATTTCTTATCTTGGGTGGGATGCAGTTAGTAAGAGGAATGAAGGAAGTCAAGCACTACAGAAGTGAATATAGGCGTCTGAATCCGTGAGAAAAGTGCAAACTCCTGCAATAATTAAAAACAGAAAAAACTCGCGAGTAGTCTGCGCATTTTCCCCCGCTAATTACAAAAAGAAATCCGAGCCTTGATTCATTAGTAATAAGAATCGGTTCGGATTTTCAATGTATAAAAATTTTTTGTCCCGGCTTTTTTTATCTATCAATTAATTGTGCCATAATTAGTCCTTTGCCGACTACTTTTCTTCCTGTTAAAACCTCTACATCCAATTTGGCATATACACGGCCCGCTTCCAGTAACTTAGGCTTAATTGTTATTTTGCTATCAATTTGCACTGGTTTTATAAAAAAAACGGATAGATTTTCAACAACTAAATCCCCTTTTTTATAGTACTGCAGCAGCCTGCTACTTGCCTCTGTAATTAAAGTGGTGAACACTCCATTTGACAATGTACCGAGCTGGTTCGTCATTTGGGGAGTGACTTCTGTTTCAAATACTATTTCACTTTCTTCTGTATGTGTAAGATTACGAGCAACGATGTCATTAATCGTCTCTCCAACCTGAGGTTGTTTTTGAATTTGCTGTAATGCCTTCAAAACATCCTGTCTGGAAATAATCCCTTGTAGTTCATGAGCCTGGTCAACTACTGGTACTACCTCAATACCTTCCCAAACCATTAAGTGAGATACAGAAGCAAGCGATGTTTTTGCTTGTACTACCTGCGGATCCTTGCTCATCACTTTTTCAATAGGCACATCATTAGCCTTACCTACAATATCCTTTGAAGTTACCATTCCAATAACTCGCTTTCTATCATCCACGACCGGAAAACGAGTATGGCCGGATTGATCGTTCAGACGATACCAGTCAGCAATCGTATCTCTAGCAGTCAGATAAAAAGATTCATCATAGGAAGTAAATATATCGCCTACATAGACGATTTCTTTTTTAATAAGCTGATCATAAATGGCTCGATTGATCATTGCTGCAACAGTAAATGTATCATAACTGGTAGAGATAATAGGCAGTTGCTTTTCATCCGCCAAGTGCTTAATATGATCCTCTGTATCAAACCCACCTGTAATCAAGACAGCTGCACCCTCCCCCAGTGCCAGTTCCTGTGCTTTTATTCTATTTCCAACAATGACTAATGAATCTGCTTCCGTGTAACGAAGCATGGCATCAAGCTGCATTGCACCAATGATAAACTTGTTTAATGTTTTATGAAGCCCTTCTCTGCCTCCGAGAACCTGTCCATCAACAATATTAATTACTTCCGCAAATGTAAGCCGCTCAAAGTTTTCTTTCTTTTTTGTCTCAATACGAATCGTTCCGACCCGTTCAATTGTTGATACAATACCTTGATTTTCCGCTTCTTTAATGGCACGGTATGCCGTACCATCACTTACATTCAGTTCCTTGGCAATTTGCCTGACAGATATTTTATGGCCTACTTCCAACGCCAAAATATGCTGAATGATTTGTTCATGTTTTGTAGCCAATGGGACCACCAACCTTCAACTGTACTAATATTATCTGTATATTTTATTATACAGTTGAAAATAGATAAACTCAATGATTAGAGGCTTGTCGTCTTCTCAACTCTTTCTGTTCCATAACAGGAGGGGATACCATTTGTAAAAGAGCAGCAAAGTTCCCTCCAACTACCAAAATAAAAAAGGCTAACCAAGCCCCCCAAAAAAGCTTGGCCACAAATCCTGTTTCTTGCGGAATAATCGGCCAGGCTACATATAGCAGAAAAGCTGCAAGTAATAAACGCAATACAACATAATGACGCATGTACCTTCTCCTCCTTCCTATTTATCTATATGAGAAAAAAAACAATGTAGAACACGATAGATAAAGAATAAGAGAAGCTGTGGAGAAGGTAATTAGCACACAATGTGGAGCTTGTTTAAACAGCACTCAAAAGGTGCTACCTTTATCATTTTCTTGCCAATATAAAAGATAGCCAAGAATCTGGCTATCTTTGAGCATACGTTTTTATTTGCAGGCTGGCCGTCACTTGCTCAGCAGTTTGTTGAATGGACAATGTATCAATTGTAATCAACCGTTCACTCTTTTGAATTTCGTCAAGAAAATAATGAATGTCATTTAATTTTTCGGCATAAACATCGACCACATATCGTTCCTGCGGGAGGCCATTCGTCTGCTCATTCCCATCTTTATTTTCAAGCTGTTCCTGGCCTTCTGTTCCTACATATTCAATAGTCACTTTTGCAGCTGTTGCCGCTTGCTGGAGTTTCCGCAGTACATCATCTGGTGACTTTGCAGGTGGAACAAGCAGATGAAGAGACCTCTCCTCTTCGGTTAACTCACTGTTATTATTCGCTTGTGAGTCAGCCTTTTGCAATTGTTTCTCATACATGGAAACTTTTTGTGCTTCTGTTTGCACTTCCTCCTGAGCAGGTTTGATAAGAGCGAAAAACGAAATAATATAGATCATTATAACTGCTGCAACAATACCCAAAGCGATATATGTATGGGTTTTAGTCCATTCCTTCCACATGCCCACCAAGCTCCTCTCTCAGGATACCCTCGTCCATAGTAATCGTTACCGTTGCCTGATAATTCTTATCCAACTTTGTCATTGTAGTAAGTTCTGTACGAAGAATATACTTTCTACTCTGAACTTCTTCCACATAATTTGCAGCCTCTTCCACTGTAGAAAAAACTGCATCCATGACTAGCTGATTTTCTTCCGTATATTCAAAACTTACCAGCTGATCAGGATTCTTTAGTCCTTCCAAGCTTTTATAATAAGAGGCGACCACAGGAAGTTCTTCCATGCGAATGCTTTCTACCTCTTCTTTTATGTTGTTTAATTGCTGTTGATTTACTGTTGTTTTATTGATTTCCAGCAACTCTTCTTCCAATTGTACTATCTTATTTTTTTCTTCCGTTAATTCAGCTCCAAGCCGATTTTTTTGTATATATAAAATGGAGACAGCAATCGTCAGAAGGAGTAAAAAAAGGACGACAAAGAAAGCAGGTTTCTGATATTTCCAAGGTTGCTTTTCAAGAAAGTTTATTTCGGTATTCATATGTCATCCCCTTTAACCATCCGACTTCATCCCCAACCCCATTACATCCACATATTTCACGGGCAATTCTTCTTTCGCAAAACGATCTATGGGAATTGTTACCTGATCAGCTATTTTGCTTTGTGCTTCTTTCAATAATGGAAAGTCCCCAGCAAGTACTACTTGCTCAATCTGCTCATTTCCTTTCGTGATGGAGTAACGATAAAAATCAATAATGCGGTTGATTTCCAAAATATAATCATCCAACATTACGGTAATATCTGCTTTATTCCCGCTAAATAGCATTGGATCAATTGTTATATACCTTGTAAAGATTGCTTTATGTTCTTGGAATATCGTTATCCCTAAGCTGTCCCGATTCCAATGCGCTAATAACACATGCCTTGATGACTCTTCTCTTGTCAGATAATAATAACGGTATACCGACAAGGAAGTTAGGTCCGCCCCAATCACTTTAAATCCTGCTTTATCAAACACCTCTTCAAAAGCAGTTAATTTATCTTGTGGATAGGCATATAGCAACACTTGCTGAAATTCTTGGTTTTCTGGGGCATCATCAAGAAAATCAAGAGCAATTGCAGGATTAGAAAAAGGAAGATATATTTTGTTCCCCAGTTGAGTTTTCACATATTCCTTTGCCTCATTCCTTGCTAATGAAGCAGGTATCTCTATATTTCGGATCACCACTGTATCATCCGGCAAAGAAAAGAAAAGTTTCTTTTTTCGCCATTTCTTCTCATGAATCAGTTTGTTAATCATTTCCACAAGTACCGATTTATTCTCGACTTTACCCTCTTTCACCGTTCCCTTCGGCAGTTCGATTTCTCCATAGCTCACAAGACCTTCTGCCGCAGGTATGCGATAGTAGGCATAACGTAAAAGATAATTCGTTATTACAATATTGACTCTATCATTTGTTAATAAACCCATTGTGTATCCATCACCTGCCTATAAAAGTATCGCACCATACCAGTTTAGTAGATTGTCCCCGTAAAAATATGTGATTAGGCTTGCGGCTACAATGTAGGGGCCAAAAGGAATCGGCTGCTTGCGATCGATTTTTCCTGACACAAGTAAGATAATACCTATAATTGCACCTATCATGCAGGAAAGAAAGAACGCGAGCAGTACCCCTTTTACTCCAAGCACAATCCCGAGTAGACCAAACAGCTTCATATCCCCAGCACCCATGCCGCCACGGCTAATCAATATGATTGCTGCAAGCAACACAAAACCAACAATTGCTCCAACTATACTGGACCACCAAGTGTCAAGCGGCTCTACTACTCTCAATATAACAAACAGAGGTAAAAAAAAGAGCAGTACCTTATCCGGAATGAGCATATAAGTAATATCTGCTACAAAAAGAATCATGAGCATCGACACAAACAATAAGGCAATGGCAAGCTCGATTTGCCAGCCAAAAACAGCATAACTCACGGCAAAGCTTATTCCAGTGACCACCTCGGTAATCGGGTAAATAAAAGAGATCGGTTGTTGGCAATGACGACACTTGCCCACCTGTATAATAAAAGAAACAACGGGGATATTTTCATACCAGTTAAGCTGCTCCTTACACTGAGGACAAATGGATCGGTCATTGGCAAAGGGGATCTGTTTTGGAAGGCGTAATCCGACAACATTAAAAAACGAGCCAAAGATGAGGCCGAAAAGAAAGAATGAGAATAAGATAGCTAGGTGCATAATGTAAGCTCCTTGTATGATTCTATTAACCTATGTAATTGAAGAACGCCCCGCGCACGGGATGTGCCGGGGCGTTTGATATGTTATTTAGTTTTTGGGGTAAATCCACTCTCGTAAGTCATTTTCCCAGTATCCTTAGTTACACTTCCAGAATAAACTTCCTCTTCATTTTTAGGGTTCGTTGGTATTTCTTCTAAGTAACCCTTACTGTGTAGTTCACTAACAGTAATTGTATTGTTAACAAGCTCACCATTTACATCTGCCAATCTAGCAGCATTTTCTATTAATTCCTTGTTAGCTTCATCTGCGTCATCTTTAGATTTACTAATCACATTCCCTATCGTAGGCACCGCAATAGCCACAATAATCGCCAAAATTGCAATAACTGCCAGCAATTCCACCAATGTAAATCCTTTTTGTTTTTTTAACATTTTTTTCATGCGTGTAAGCATAAAAATCCCGCCTCTCTTTAATATGTATCTATTAAATGAAGTCGGCCGGTTGCACTACTTGCTCCTGATTACCAAAGTGCCCATATACAGGTAACCACTCATCGCCTTCCTACTTTATTCCTAGTCATATTATATTATACAATCTAACTAAAATCTACCATTTTATTGAATGTTTTCAAATAAAGAAAACATTGGAATAACCACAGCAGTAATAATGCCACCAACAATGACAGTAAGAATAATAATCATCAATGGTTCAATCAGTGTCTTAATCCGGTTGGATAACTGCTCCACTTCTTCTTCATAAAATTCGGCAGCTTTTGTTAGCATATGATCAAGTGTCCCTGTTTTTTCTCCAATTTGTATCATTTGAATGATAAGTGCAGGGAAAGCCCAATGTTTCTTCATCGGTTCGGTTATTGATTCCCCTACTTCCAGGGAATCTCTAGCCTTCACCAATACTTCTTCAATTACCCTGTTACCAACAACTTTCTCGGTAATTTCCACTGCTTCCAGGATAGGTACAGCGCTGTTTACTAAGGTGCTTAGCGTTTGCGTCATTCTTACCAGGGCTCCCTTATGGACGAGCACTCCGATAAATGGAAACTTCAGCTTGCCAACATCGACCCGATAACGAAAAGAATCATACTGAATGAAGTATTTATATAGAATAAATCCTAATACACCGAGGACGGGAACCATCCACCAAAACAGTCCTGCCCATTCGCTTAATGACAAAACAAATTTTGTATATGCTGGAATTTCTTCACCAAATGACCGAAACATAGTGACAAACTGGGGTACTATAAACACAAGTAAAAAAATGCTTAAAACTAATGTAACGACTCCTACCACAGCTGGATAAAGTAACGCAGAAATGATCTTCTGTTTATTTCGGTATTCTTTCTCATAATAATCTGCCATCTGATTAAGAATATCATCCAGCTTCCCACTTGCTTCCCCTGCATGAATCATATTAACTAGTAAACTCGGAAAAACTTTTGGATGCCGTGCTACTGCCTTGGATAATGCTTGTCCCTGGTCCAGTTGCTTATCCATATCTGTTAGAGCAGTTCGCAATGCATAATTTCCTGTCTGCATAATCATTGTTTTTGTAGCATCTGAGATAGAAATTCCTGCATGAATCAATGTTGCATATTGCCGTAAGAATATGACAAAATCTTTATTTTTAATCCGTTTATTAAGAATGATATCTTTATTCCATGGCTTTGTTTCCTCTATGCGTAAAATAATTAACCCAGACTGCTCCAATTTTGCAAGAGCGGCCTGTCGTGTATCTGCATCGATTTGGCCTTTCACCTTTTGGCCAGAAAGGCGTTTACCCGAATATTGATAATTCATTATTAGTAACTCCTCTCGGGTAGGAACGGAGCTGCAGTTTCATAAGCAATTTGGCCTTCATGTACCAACCTTTTCAGATCCATTTCCAGTGTATGCATTCCCTGTTCACGCGAGGTTTGCAACACATTTTGCAGCTGATGAAGTTTTTCATTGCGAATGAGATTTTTTACTGCAGAAGTATTAATCATAATTTCCGTAGCCACCCTGCGTCCTTGGCGGTCCTTCGTAATGAGAAGACGTTGAGAAATGACTGCTGACAAAATGGTAGAAAGCTGGATACGGATTTGTGTCTGTTGCTCTGGTGGAAAGACGTCAATAATTCGCTCAATCGTTGAGACAGCATCTTTCGTATGTAAGGTCCCTAATACTAGATGCCCTGTTTCTGCAGCGGTAATTGCAGTAGAAATAGTTTCCAAATCACGCATTTCTCCTACAAGAATAATATCCGGATCCTGTCTCAGACTTGCCCGTAGCCCATTTGCAAAATTAGCTGTATCAATCCCAACTTCTCGTTGATCAATAACCGATTGTCGGTGTTTATGCATATATTCAATCGGATCTTCCAATGTAATAATATGTTTTCGTACCGACTGATTGAGATGATCGATCATCGAGGCAAGGGTGGTGCTTTTTCCGCTCCCTGTAGGGCCTGTAACGAGAACAAGACCCTGTGGCTGTTTCACTATTTCTTTCAAATTGGATGGAAGCCCAAGTTCGTCAATGGATGGGATGCCCCTCGGTACAATTCGAATCGCTAAAGAAAGTTCCCCTCGTTGATAAAAGGTGTTTATCCGAAAGCGGGAAACTCCATTAATTCCGTAAGAGAAATCGAGCTCTCTTTCCCGCTCCAATTGCTTCCATTTTTCCTCTGATAAAATGGAGTAAACAATTTGTTTTGTTTCCGTTGGTCGCAGTTTCTCCATATCCTGTTCAATCAAATTTCCATTTATACGGAAGATCGGTGCTTTACCTATCGTCAGATGGATATCAGATGCTTGCTGGTGATATGCTTCTGTTAACCATGTATCAAATTGTAGTTTCATTAGAGATCCTCCTTATAGCCGTATGGAAACCTGCATAATTTCTTCCATGGAAGTGAGTCCTTGCTTAATTTTATCTAATCCGTCGTGAATTAAAAATTGAAAGTTTTGTGCTGCTACATAGGCGCGGATTTCTGTAACAGGCCGATTGTTAAGCAGCATGCTGCGTATGGTCTCATCCACTGCCAGAACCTCCTGTACGGCGATTCTCCCTCGATAGCCCTGCTGATGGCAAACATTACACCCTGCGCCATAATATACACGTTCCACTTCCATTTCATTTTTCTCAAATATTTCCTTTTCCATTTTTGATGGTTCTCTTTCCGTTCTGCAATCCCGGCAAATTTTTCGGACAAGACGCTGTGCTACAATACCAGACAAGGAGGAAACAACTAGGTAAGGTTCTACCCCCATATCAATCAACCTCGGAATGGTATCAATCGCACTGTTCGTATGTATGGTGCTAAATACAAGGTGTCCTGTCAGAGAAGCACGAATCGCTATCTCCGCTGTTTCCTGGTCACGTATTTCCCCGACCATAATGATGTTAGGATCCTGTCTTAAGATCGACCTTAATCCATTGGCAAACGTTAGACCAACTGCACTACTAACTTGCACCTGATTAATACCTTCCATCTGAAATTCAACTGGGTCCTCAATAGTAATAATATTCACATTATCCCTGTTAAGACGCTGAATCGATGCATACAATGTCGATGTCTTTCCAGAACCAGTTGGCCCTGTTAGCAGAATCAGACCAGAAGGCTGTTGAATCAATTCCTGGTATGTATCCATATTTTTTTTAGAAAAAGTTAAGTCGTCGAGGTTCATTAAGGCATTGTTTAAATCCAGAATCCGGACTACTATTTTTTCCCCGTGTACTGTCGGCAGACAAGAAATCCGTAAATCAACAGGCGTCACACCTACTGTTGTTTTGATTCGCCCATCCTGTGGTAATCTGGTTTGGGTAATATTTAAATCAGCTAATATTTTAATCCGTGCAATTAAAGCATTTTGCATTTGTTTTGGTACCGTGTTCTCTGTCTGCAGTCTCCCATCAATCCGATAGCGGATATTGACATGCTGTTCCTGTGGATCGATATGTATATCACTTGCCTTTAATTGAATACCTGTTGTGAGAAGTTGATCCAACAACCTTATAATTGGCGCTTCATCTGTGGTTGCTCCCTCCGTATCGCCGATAGTAGCTTTTTCTGATTTAAAATAATATTTATTAATAGCAAAAAGAATATCGTCTTTAGCAGCAATTACCGGTGAAATAGGAAATCCGGTAGATAGCTCGAGATCATCTATAATATAGTAATCCATTGGGTCCTTCATAGCGATCATTAAACTATTATCCTGGAACTTTAATGGGATGATATAGTTTTTCTGGGCCATATCCCTTGGCACAAACTGTAAGACATTTTCATCCACAGGATAACGGTATAAAGAGACATGTGGAAGTCCGAGTTGAAACTCTAATACTTCAATTAACTGTCTTTCTGTTATATAACCATGTTCGAGTAAGGCATCTCCTAATTTTTGATCATCCTTCTTTGTTTCCAATGCTTCCATGATCTGTTCTTCCGTTACCAGACCCGCCTCCTTCAGCAAGTCACCAAGCCGTTTTCTTGTTATCATTCCATTCACCGCCTTAATCATAGGTAATCTTAATGGTATTTTCCACTTCCTCTGTTCTGTCTCCACTTACTCCGATACTGATGTATGTAATTTCAATTGGACTTGCTGATTCACTTATCTCCGGTATTTCTATCTCCAATGTGAAATGACGCCCGCCTCCAAGAACTCCTACGTTATTAGCTTCCTTTACCTTTTCCTCAAGATAATTATTAATGTTCTCTTCTTGATCGTAATTTTTCAGTGCAGCCTGAAGATAGGTCACTCCCATCTCAGCAATCAACCTGGCGTCATGCTGCTGTTCCATTCGATTCACCTGTTTACTCGTATTGGTAACCTGCAGAAAAAGGGTTAGGATAAACAGTAGAAGCAGGGTAATGATCATCAACGTTAATACGAGGGCCGCCCCATTGTTATTTTTCAAGTATCTCATAATTCTTTACCTGTAATATATGTATACGATTCACTTATTTTTTTCCCGTCTTTGAGAATTTGAATACGGGCCCTCGTTAGCCCTAATGTCGCCTCTTCTTCGGATTGACAGACAGCAACATCGACTGAATAGGGATACCCCTCCGATTCGGGATATGGCGCAATGTTTTCTAATGATACAGCACTCGGGCAAATTGGTAACTGTTCATCAATTACTATTTCTCTAATGTCCTCAGCTACTTGACCTAGCAGGTTACTCGAACCAAGTTCATCCTCCGTCATTTTGGTCCAGCTAAAGATTTGAGGAAATATCGGTAACAAAGCAACAATAACAACTCCTAATATAGTGATCGATGCTATAATTTCTATAAGGGTAAAACCCCTACTATTCATTTGTTTGAATTTAGTATACAATAGAATTCACGCCTTAACTGTGACTTTTATCCTATTATAGCATGTATTGGATGTGGAAACATGAGAATTCGACAATTTAAAAACGAAGAAGGAATGACCTTAGTAGAGCTGCTAGCAGCACTTGCCCTGTTTGGATTGGTCGTTGCATTATCTTCTGGTGTCATTGTGCAATTAATGAGCAGCGAACAAAAAACAAGTGCATCCATCTCCCTCCAACAAGAAGCAAATGTGGTTATGAGTGACCTGCGCAATCAATTTTATAACAAAGATACCAATAAAATATGTTTACCTCCGGATACCCCGTTAAAAATTACAGAGTACAATATTACCAATGGAGAAAAGAAGCAATTGGATAGCAATAAATGTATTAATGATGTGGATTATGACGAATCAATGGAGATTGACGTAACCTTTAGTGATACAGCAAACAAACAAGAAATCCCACTACAGACTTCCTGGGCCAGAAGAAAAGAACACCTCTTAACCTTAGACAAAGTCGATCGATGTGACGACGATGGTGATGACGATGATGAGGACGACGAAGAAGATGATGATAAAGATGATAACTGTGATAATGGCTGCGATGATGACGATGAAGATTTTGATGATTACATTGAGGGAGATATTAAGGATTGCTTTTTCAACGAAGAGGTTAAGTTTAGCAGCCATGTGAATACTGGTAATGGAAACCCTAACTGTAACAAAATAACTTTTGAAGAAGACGCAGCCTTTTTAAAAGGGCTCACAATTCATAATCACGTTAATATGTTAGCTAAAGATGATTTATATATAGAAGATGGCTTAAATGTAAATAATCACGTTAATCTTCATGTATATGATGATTTATATATAAAAAAAGGTTTAACTGTGCAAAATAAATCAGAGCTTACTGTAGAAGATGACTTATGTGTTCTAGGCGGGTTGGCTATGAAGAAGCATGCCAGTTTAACTGTGAAGGAAGACTTGTATCTGGAAGGAAATATTGATATTAAAGGTAAACTATGTGTAGAAGGTGAATTTAAAAATAAAGAAAAATATAAAGATAAGTTAAAAAAAATCGGAGAAAATTGTTATACAACGAAATAGAGTAAGAATAAACCCGTGAGTGCAGCACCCACGGGTTTTTCTTTTACAACTCCATCTCTTCCCCAATCTTCATTACCTTTCCTTCTCCTGTTTTTACTTTGCTTGCAAAGTCTTCTGGATCCTGCTTGATTACAGGGAAGGTGTCATAGTGAACGGGTACTACGGTTTTCGCTTTAATCCAGTCTGTTGCGATTAACGCATCCTCTGGTCCCATTGTGAAATTATCGCCAATTGGGACAAATGCTAAATCAATATCATTCATGTCACCATACATTTTTAAATCGGTAAATAACGCTGTGTCCCCCATATGGTAAATGGTTTTCCCTTCAATTGTTAATAGAATTCCACCAGGCATTCCTGTATAAACAATTGTGTTGTCCTCTTCAGTATAGGAGGAACCGTGAAAAGCCTGTGTGAATTTCACATTACCGAAATCAAATTCGTTGGCACCGCCAATATGCATTGGATGTGTGTTCAACCCTTTAAAACCTAAGTAAACAGCCAATTCATTGGGCGCGACTACAAGGGCATCATTACGTTTAGCAATATCAAACGTATCACCAACGTGATCATTATGACCATGTGTTAGTAAAATCACATCTGCTTCCACTGTATTTGGATCTAAATCACATGCTTCATTTCCGGAAATAAACGGATCAATTAAAATTTTGTGGGAGTCTGTTTCCACCCTTACAACAGAATGACCATGATAAGATACTTTCACATTATCTCTCCTTTTTCATTTGCTCTACTCTATCGTTTCGACAGAGACTCCACTAATTCCTTTACCCTATTTTATTTGTTTCTAATAGTTTTTCCAAGCTTTTTCATAAATTTGTATTAAGTGTGGATCAATTAATGTATTTGGTTTTAAGGTTAGGTCTTTTCCATTCCTTCCCTCTATATCACCGTCTTCATCCTTACCAAAAACAGCAAGACTAGGAAGCAGTTCCGACTTTAGATATCTAGTTGGAACAGTTATTTTCAATTCATCCAATTCGATATCTTTTCTGCTTGCCATTACAAAGCCCCAATTACCAAAACTTGGTACATCAATGTGCAGATTTTCTGTATTTAAACCTGTAGAGGAAATGGTCTCCGAGATGGTCCAGTATACTTCTGTTGCAAAAACCGGACTTGTTGCCTGTACCATCATGGTTCCTTCTGGTGATAAATGATTACGGACCAGTGAATAAAATTCTTTCGTATAAAGCTTATTCAAGCTCTCATTATTCGGATCAGGTAAATCAACGAGAACAACATCATAAAACACTATAGACTTTTCGAGAAACTGAAAGGCATCTTTATTTTTTACGTGTACTTTATTATTTTTTAGTGATCCGTCGTTTAATTCAAGTAAATATTTGTTGGTGTTCGCAAGATCTATGACTGCTGGATCAAGATCAACAAGTGTAACATTCTCCACCGTATCATACTTCAACACTTCCTTCGCAGCCACGCCATCCCCACCGCCTAAAATGAGGACATTTTTTGGTTGTGGTACAGATGACATCGCAGGGTGTACCAACACTTCATGATAGCGATGCTCATCTGTCGAACTTAACTGTAACGAACCATCTAAATACAGGCGAACATCCTCCTCATCACGTGTAAGAATAATCTTTTGGTAACTACTTTCTTCCATGTGGAGAATGGGGTCTTTATATAGCTTTTGTTCAAATGTAAAGGCGAGCTCCTCACCAAAAAACAGTCCAATTATCAAAAGAATTGCGATACCTGTCCCAATAACTGCATGTACACTAAAGTATTTAATCTCTTTTCGAAATAGCCATAAGACAACTAATGCTACCGTTACATTAATACAGCCTACCAAGAAGGCAGATTTAACCATGCCAAACTGGGGACGTAATAAAAATACAAACAATAATCCTCCGATTAACCCACCTGCATAATCAGAAAAAAGGACTCTTGCGGTACTCTTATTTAATGTAACACCAATCTCATTTGCTTTCCTTATTAAAATAGGTAGTTCAAAACCTGTTAATGCACCGATCACTAATGTAATGAGATATAAATAGAATGCATCCGTTCCTTCTGGAGCAAAAGCAGTTATACCAAACATGGTAAAGCTGGAAAAGCCTCCAATCACTGCTACACCAAATTCAACATACACGAAGGCAATAATCAAATGTTTCATTACCTTTTCACTTAAACTGGCTCCAATTCCCATCCCAGTTAAAAATAGAGAGATAATAAGTGTATATTGTTTTACTCCATCGCCTAGTATGTACGAACCAAGTGCCCCGAAAAGCACTTCGAAAATAATACCACATATGGATACAATTCCCGAAGCCCAGTAAATGATGTTACTATTTCTTTCGGCTGAATTTTTCACTATTATCACTCCAAATTTTAGTTCAGAAACAAAAGGTGGCTTCTCGCCAGTTAAATGACGGAAGCCAGTTATAATTCACTATTATTTAAGGAACTTGTGAAATTATGTAATAGAAGCTCCGATAACAAGTGCTAAACCAATCGATACACCAACTGAAATAAGACCTACTGCTTTATTGTTTTTCAGTAATTCATCCTGCACAGAAAAGCTCTTGGTAAAAAGATCAAAAAGGCCATAAGCAACCATCTGCAGAACTACTCCTACAATTCCCCAGATGATCGTTTCATAAATAACAGAACTGTTATATATTGCAAATGCTAATACAACGCAAATACCGATTATTTTCCCTAGGATGGACAATGCCACTGCTTCGTTTCCATTCTTTACTTCTTCCATGTCCTTATATTTTCTCGTCATGTTTTCAAATATAATTAATCCAATAATAACTATTACAATTGATATTACAAAATACAAAAGTGTTGCAATAAATGGTTCCATTCCATTTCCCTCCTTTTATTTCCCTGCACCAGGCCCGCCTCCGCGATAACTGGTATTTCCTCGTTTTGGTGTACCATAAGCGCCACCACTATATCCGCCATAGCAACCACCATTTTGGCATTCTCGGGCACGTCGGTCGCTCCAATTGTTTCCAAGCATACTATCAAGCAGCCGATACGTGAAATACGTGCTTAAAAAACTGGGTGCGTAATTATTACGTACAAATTCTTTACTTGCCACTTCAATTACCATTACACTACTGTCGTCTTCACTTGGTTTAACAGTAACAAAGTCATCTTGATAAACCATAATTTGTTGTTGATCCTTTTCTTCACTAATCTCTCTAGGCTCTATCACGGAAGCGAGCAAGGAAACAAGTTCCTCCCGATTAAATCGCTTAGTTGCAAATACTTCCGCATCATATGTATCACCATTCACTACATCTATTAATGGAAAATGAGCTTCTATTAAGTCATCAATTTCATAACTTTCATCTGCTTTAATAGAGGATATAAGTTCATTTTTTTCCGGTTCATCTGGTAGTTCTTCAGAAGTAATGCTTATTTCTTCATCCATGCCTCTGTCTGAACATGCAGTGAGCAATAGGATCAAGAGAGAGAAAAATCCAAGCATCAGCCATTTTTTATTCAATTTACTTCCCCCTTCCTACCATGAAAATAAGGAATAGGAGCAGCTAAGGAACTGCTCCTGCACAAATAATTATTCTTTCCCCATTTTCTTTTTTAATGCTGCAAGTTCATCATCGACATTATCGTTATTCAATTCTTCAAACTCATCATCCAATGAACGGCTTGATTGAGACATATCTTCACTTGTCTCTGCTTCTGCCTCATATTGCATTACTTTTTCTTCCATTCGTTCAAATCCACGTTTGGAATCATCACTACCAATAGAAGACATGGTACGATTCATTTTTGTGCGGGTTCTTGCTGATTCAGCACGTGCTTTTAAGGAATCCTTTTTCAATTTCATTTCTTGGTATTCCTTTTTCATTTCTTCCAATTTATTACGAAGCGTGTCAGCATCCTGTTTAGCACGTTCCCATGATTCATTTAAGCTGTTGGCATTTGATTCATGTTCATTCTTATCTTGAAGTGCGCGTCTTGCCAAATCTTCATTGCCAGCTTCAATTGCTTGTTCTGCTTGTTTCTGTCTCTTTTCTACAAGAGCTTTCGCATCATTTGCTTTACGTTTTAACATTTTTTCGTTTGCGATTTGCTTAGCTACAGCTGCTTCTGCCTCACGAATATCTTCAGACATGTCACGCATAAACTGGTCAAGCATTTTCACAGGATCTTCTGCTTTATCCAACATAGCATTTAATTCTGAACTGACAACTGTTTTCATTCGACCAAAAAATTTAAACATAATACATTCCTCCTATATAGTTCCTGCTAATATTTTCAATTCAAATTCTTCAATAGGATAACCATAACTCGCTTCTGTTTCAGTTCCCCATGTTTCAAAGCTTAAAAAATGTTCTTCTTCAGAATCACTATAGTCAGCATAATGAGTTTGGCTACCATTTATATTAGCGCTTCTTCCTTCTCCAACAACATTTGCCTTACCTGATTCTTCTAAATAATATTTTCTGTTTTCATACGACATTTCTTTTGGGTAGGGCGTAGAAACAGGTAGCTGTATCTTCTTGTAAATACCTAATTCAAGTTCGTCATCCATCTCAGCGGATAACCATAATGTATTTTTACCCTCTAATAATTGATAACCAAGCCACTCATAACCACCATCCCGATATGTGATTTTACCTACCACCTCATAATCGATTAAGTCATAAGTAACAATATCTCCAACTTGAATTGTTAATGCAGTTCTCTCCTTCACTTCAGGTTTATCCTTTTTACTGCTAAAAAGCTTGGAAAAGAATCCCATAGCCACACCTCACAATTGTTCATGAACTCTGTTCCCTATCTAGTACGAGTAACTCCCGACTTAGGTTTCAAAAAACATAACAAAAAATATTTTTTTTACAAACCTATTATAACGTAGTTTATTCCTATGTAAAAAGAAGAAGAGCTAAGATGCTCTTCTTCCATCAAATGAGATTTAATTTTTTTGGTTATTAAAAGTGTGAATTGCTTTGTTATTATGAAGCTGATCCTCGATAACACCACTTTGATAGCTTTCATTTAATTGGTTCTGAACAGCTGCTACGCCAGTTTCATCTTCAAACATTCGTTCAGGGGTATGTCTTTTCTCCTTTTTAGCCATGTGATCACCTCCACACTTAGTTTACCCATAAAAAAGAAACAAATAGTAACTTATATTTACCAATTCCAACCGAAAATTGATTGTTCCTTCATTTATAAGGGTATATAATTATAGTGAAGGGGGAGATAAACATGGAATATAAACATATTGTAGTAGCCGTGGATGGTTCCGAAGCGTCTGAAAAAGCGTTCAAGAAATCATTAGACATTGTTAAACGTAACAATGCTAGACTTATTCTCGCACATGTTGTAGATTCCCGAACCTTTGCCACTGCAGAAGCATACGATCGAACACTTGCTGAGCGTGCTGAAGAATATGCGAAGGACTTATTGGATAATTATGTGGAACATGCAAAGGCAGCAGGAATTAAAAATCTTGTCCGATGTGTAGAATATGGTTCCCCTAAAGTTAAAATAGCAAAAGAAATTGCTCAAGATTTTGAAGCAGACCTAATCATTTGTGGTGCCACTGGAATGAGTGCAGTTGAACGTTTCTTAATTGGTAGTGTTTCCGAAAGCATTACACGCTATGCAAACTGTGACGTCTTAGTAATCCGGTAATAATAAATAAATGCTAGCGTATCATACGCTAGCATTTATTTATAGTCCTTTTTAATCTCTTTGCTCATGTGAGATATTTCTGGAATAATAAGCTTATTCATCGCTAGTTTTACTGCTCCAGAAGAGCCTGGAGTAGATATAATTGCCGTTTGTCCAAGCACTCCTGCTACTGCTCGTGATAATATAGCTGCAGATCCGATATCCTCTTTATAACTTAAGTACCTGAAGATTTCCCCAAATCCTGGTATCTCTTTTTCAAATATAGCTGTAACAGCTTCTATGGTTACATCCCTTCCAGCTATACCTGTGCCACCATTCGTCAAAACTACTTCAATATGAGGATGGTCACAACCAGCCCTTACTGCTTTTTGAATAAGTGAATATTCATCAGGGACAATCTCCCTCATTACAACATGGTGCCCAGCTTGCTCTAATAAATCCTGCATTAAATTACCACTTTTATCTGTCTCCACCGTGCGTGTGTCACTAACTGTGATGATCATACAATTAACAGGCTGATTATTTTGCTTATGCTCTGTAACCGACAAGTTATCCCCTCCTTGCTTAAGCTACTTGTTCAGAACTTTTTCCACTGTATCCCTTGCAATCATTACTTCTTCATTTGTAGGGATGACGATAACTTTAACAGGTGAATGTGGGTAATTGATAAATCTTTCCTGTCCCCTTACCTTGTTTCTTGAAGGGTCCCAATACACGCCCATAAATTCCAATCCATGAAGTACCTTTTCCCTTACAACATCACTATTCTCGCCTACACCTGCTGTGAAGATTATCGCATCAACACCTGACATTTTTGCTGCATAGGAACCAAGGTATTTATGGATTCGCCCAGCAAAAACCTCCAATGCTAGTTCTGCCCGGTCATTATCTTTAGCCTGCTGTTCAATATCCCGTAAATCACTTGAAAATCCGGATAATGCCAACATTCCACTTTCTTTATTTAATACATGGATGACTTCTTCTGCCGTTTTTCCCGTTTTCTCCATAACATATGGAATAAGTGCTGGATCTATGTTACCTGAACGTGTTCCCATCGTAACACCTGCCAGTGGAGTAAATCCCATTGATGTATCAATAGATTTTCCTTCTTGAATTGCTGCAATACTTGCCCCGTTACCTAAATGACAAGAAATGAGACGCAACTGTTCTACTGGCATATTTAATAATTCAGCAGCACGCTGAGATACGTATTTATGTGAAGTTCCATGGAAACCATATTTACGAATGCCATAATCTTTATAGTATTCATATGGAAGGCTGTATAAATAAGATGACTCTGGCATTGTCTGATGGAAAGCAGTATCAAACACGGCCACCATTGGAACTTCAGGTAGTACTTCTTTAAACGCTACTATTCCTGTCAAATTAGCAGGGTTGTGTAATGGGGCAAGCTCAGAAAGTTCTTCAATACTTTGAATAACGTCATCTGTAATAGGTACAGAATCACTAAAGCGTTCTCCACCATGCACCACGCGATGACCTACCGCATTAATTTCATCAAGGCTTTGAATTACTCCTGAGCTTGTTAAAGCGTGCAGAACCTGTTTAACAGCGATTTCGTGATTTGGTATATCCTGAATTGTTTTTTCCTTATTATCTCCTATTTCCAATGTGAAAATGGAATCCTTTAAGCCAATGCGCTCTGTTAGTCCCTTTGCAAGCACAATTTCCTCAGGCATTTGAAATAATTGGAACTTTAGTGAGGAGCTACCCGCATTAACAGCTAATACATTACTCATTACCTTTCATCTCCTTTTGATATGTGACGAACCAATCGTTCATTTGATTAAGTATATCACTCATTCCTGTTGTATTTTTAAAGGAAGGCATTTGGGCCAAGAGTGGTTGTTTAGGTGAACGTGTATCTTGACCTTTCTTCTGCAGCACCAGAATGCTCTTAATGTTTTTTTCGGATTTAAACGCACTCTCTGGCAAACGAATGACTCCAGTAATATGGGAGTGCTCTTGTAAATAAGCATGTAGTTTGTCAGATTGATCACTATTAAAAATAAAATCCGGTACGACAAAAATCAAGTAGCCTCCAGGCTTTGTATAGTTCATTGCTTGTTCAATAAATAAATGATGGGCATATGAGTTACCATTCTCTGCTTTTAGCTCATATGTATCTGCCTGGACATCATCGGGATAGTATCCAACCGGGAGATCTGCGATAATTAAATCAACCGGGTCAAGTAAAAATGGACGTAAACTATCTTGATGAAAGAATTCAATACTTTTTTGTTGTAAATTTGCACTTAAAACGGCTAATTGGATCAGAGTAGGATCTACTTCTCCAGCAAAAGCAATTAGTTTCTTTTCTTTTAAATGTTCCATTACCGTTGTTACTAAATTTCCTGTCCCGCCAGCAGGGTCGAATAAACGCACTTCTTCTTTATCAGCAGTTAATTTTTCCGCAAGATAACCAACAAGTAGGGCAACGGTTTCCGGTGTCATAAGGTGCTGTTGTTGTGTAGAATCCTTCATACCTTTTAACACGGCAAGCTGAATCCCTTTTCGAATCTCCTCTGTTTTGTAAGAAGTAATGTCAACTTGATCTAGATTATTTTGTAGTTTTTGGGAAAATACTTCATCTAAATCTTCGGGAATATGCTTTTCAAACAAAATTTCCATCGTATATATTAAACTGTCCAAGTAGGGCTCATTCACATGCTGCTGTATGATACCCGCAGTATTATCCAACCATTCATATAGTATTTCCACGTTTGTTTTTTTCATTATAAGATTCCTCCATCTACTCCGTTCAAAGCGCTTCTATTGTACCAAATCATAGCCACATTTGTGAAACAATAGCGAACGAAAGCGCAAGCACCTTGATCACTAGAGCCCAAATAAAGCTTTACTATTTTACACAAGTAAAAATCCCTCCTGGTTCAGGAGAGATTTTCTATCAAAATTTATAAACTAATCTGCTTTTTTGGCAGCTTCCAGCGCTGCATCATAGTCAGGGTGATCGCTCACTTCCTTGACATATTCCGTATAGGTGACTATATCATTAGAATCTACAACAAATATAGTCCTTGCGAGCAGGCGCAATTCTTTAATAAGCACACCGTATTTTTCACCAAAATCCGCATCTCGATGATCAGATAATGTGTCTAATTTGTTAATTTCATGTTTTTTCACCCAACGGTCTTGTGCAAAAGGTAAATCCATACTAACAGTCAATACCTTTACATTGCCAATCTTCTCAGCTTCCTCATTAAACCGCTTTGTCTGAAGTGCACAAACTCCTGTATCAATAGATGGAACTACACTTATTAATTTTACTTTACCTTGATATTCTTTCAGTGATACTTCATTTAGATCATTGGAAAGAGCCGTGAAATCAGGCGCACTGTCACCAACTTTAATTTCTTGACCTACTAACGTTACCGGATTTTGTTGGAATGTAACATTTGCCATATGAATCATCCCTTCTATTAAAGTCATCTTTAGCTACAGTATGAATAATTTGGTAACAGTTGTCCACTAATACCTTTTGTTTAACATTATATATCATAGTGACTTTGTGATTCAGTTCCTTCCTTATTTCCTTCATTTTTTTTCGGGGCTTGTTTATTTTTACTGTTTGTTTCCTTTAAAATCTGTTGTATCTTCTCTACCACTTGAGGTGCTGAGTGAAGCATCTTTTCATAAATATGTGTCTGTTGGTCCAAGTGAACCATTTTTATTCCATTCTTACTAACGATTAGAAAAGCTACAGGAGTTATCGATACTCCTCCACCACTACCTCCACCAAAAGGTAGTGCAGCTTCTGAATCTCCTTGCGATGCATTTGCTCCAAATTCGCTTCCTCCCGCCGCAAAACCAAATCCAACCTTGGACACTGGAATAATCATACTTCCATCCGGAGATTCAACTGGGTCCCCAATGATTGTATTAACTTCTACCATATCTTTTAAGTTTTCCATAGCAGTTGTCATTAAGCCTTGAATAGGATGCTCTTCCATTCTAAAATCCTCCTCTTTCTATAATTATTTTCACTCTTTTCCTTAGAGATAAGCCGCAATCCTTTAAAAAATACGTGTATAGCTTTCCCAATTCGAATAGAAACCATGCATGTTAGCTCAGTTTGAAAAAAAGTCTGTTGAAAATGTGGTTCAACATTTATAAATGGCTCACATTTCAAGTTACTTTTTTCAACTAATTGCCCGATAATAATCCCTTTTAATGACCATATAAGCCCAGTAACCGTTCCTGTAATACAAGCATCCCCCGCTCCACCTGCAGTTCGCCATGTTAACTTTTTGAATTGTATATTACTCAATAGAAAGGTTAGTAATTTACTTGAAGATTGAAGTAATTGCTTCCATTCATTCAACGTAACAGGATAGTTGTCCAACTCGATTGATTTATTCTCTGAATAAGAGTGAAACAATGTCTTTCTTCTATATAATTTTAATTTAAATAAGAAAAGTTCCATATATAGGTACTGTTCATTTTTTGAATAAACTAACTGCAGCTTCAAATTAATTTTTGCAATTAATAAAGACAACAGAATGATAGTCAGAGCAGAAATGATTACAATCCAAAGCATTTTTTCCCTCTTCTCATGTTACTTTGGATTATTTTGCCACAGTTCTCTAACTTTAATCGTGGAATAGTAGGATATAGTTCTTCAAAATGCTAAAATTAAACTAGATAAACAAAAATGGAGGGAAAATAATATGGTTGCTCGTAACAAAATTTATTTCTACTATGCCCCAGATGATACACTTGATGATAAAATTGCCTCATTAAGAAAAGTAGCTGAGGATGAAGGCTTTGAATTCGTGGACCAAGCCAAGGACGCGAATATTATTGTTAGCATAGGAGGAGACGGCACGTTCCTACAAGCAGTGCGAAAATCCGGTTTTAGACAGGATTGTTTATATACTGGCATCACCAGAACCGATGAGTCAGGTTTATACTGTGACTTTAATTTAGACAATTTTAACGAAATGCTCCATACGATCCGAAACGAAGAAATGGAAGTGCGGAGATTTCCGGTTATTAAAGTAGAAGTTAATGGGGAGACGTCCTTCTATTGTTTAAACGAGGTAAGTGTCCGTTCCACCATTATTAAATCCATTGTCATTGATGTACTTATTGATGATGACTATTTTGAAACTTTTCGTGGTGACGGCTTAATTGTAGCAACACCTACTGGAAGCACAGGCTATAATAAATCCACACATGGAGCAGTGATAGATCCTAAAATACCTTGTATCCAAGTATCTGAATTAGCATCAATAAACAATAATCGTTATCGTACACTTGGTTCATCCTTTGTACTTAATAAAGATCGCAAGCTTACTTTGCGGATTAGACAGGATGGAAATGATTATCCGATTGTAGGTTTAGATAATGAAGCATATTCGATAAAAAATATTCAAGATCTTACTATCTCCTTAGAAGGGAATGTAATTAAAACCGTTAAGTTAAAAAATAATTCGTACTGGGACCGTGTTAAAAGAACTTTCTTATAAAGCACTAAAGCGCGAACGCCTTGCAATCGCAAGCGAATAATTGTAATCACGTATCTGTCATGTACAGTTATTGCTAAAAACGGCATGAGGCGATAAGCAGGCGACTTTTGCCGACAAAGACTTGATAAAGGTAAAATCTTATGCTTCCTTACTTTAAATTTAAAGGGCTATCCCTTCATTGGGATAGCCCTAAACCAATATTATTTAATTGTTATTGACCTTGCCCACCAAATTGCTGTTCAGCCATTTGAACTAGGCGTTTTGTAATTTCTCCTCCAACAGAACCGTTGGCACGAGACGTAGTATCAGCACCAAGTTGCACACCAAATTCTGAAGCAATTTCAGTTTTCATTTGATCTAAAGCTTGTTGAACACCAGGAACTACTAATTGGTTAGAATTGTTGTTTGCCATGTGAGTTCACCTCCCTTGGTACTACTAGAATGTGTAGTAATGAAGGATTACATTCATGAATGTTACTGGTAGTTGTTGACAATTAGCATGATAGGCATTGAGAAGGTCTAGAAGCCTTGAAGAGATGATTTATAAGCATAGATTCTACCGCAAATATTGAAGTACAACCGTATTTTGTTTCTCCATAGTTGGAGGTAACTGCGAACTAACTTTTTGATGAAAAGCTCAGTGAAATATTTGAGGGGAAGAGCCCCATTGATTTTCGTTGTATGCGGACGCTTTCACACCTCCGGGTACAAGTGCGACATCTGCTCGTTATCTCGCAGTGTCTTCTTTGCCGTCGGCATGTCTTCAGCCGCTTCCTCCGTTACGCTCCGTTTAGTGTCTTCAGCTCATGCTATTCCGGCAGGAGTCGCGGGCCAACAGGACAGGGAAAGCTTCTAAGAGAAACATCGCACGATGAAAAAGCGGGTTTCTTTTTCGATGACGTTGGTCATGCAATCGTTGCCACATATGTTTTCGATGGGACGAGTTAGCGCAGTCCCAGGACGTGGCGTTCTTAGATTGCCCCATTCCACTCCAATCAATTTTTACACAGCACATCCTGGGTGTATTCGAACGCAATTTTTCTTCGTAAATATAATAGTAAATAGTAGCGAAGAGGAAATATGGAGACTCCTCGAAAATGACAATACACATTTTCTTCGTGCGATGCCTTGCTGACGACTATCTGCCTTCTGCTTTCATAAAAAAAAGCTGAACAATTTGATTTATGAATCTTTGTTCAGCTTTTTTATATTTGCTTTCTTTATTTAAAGGAGATCATCTAACATATCCTTTTTATCATCTTTTGTTGTTACCTTTATAGTCTCAATTCCTTCTACTGCTTCCCTTAGCAACTCACTAAAATCATTTTTCTGTTCAAAATGACTTGCTTTCTCACGCTTTGGTTTCGTTTTGGGAGACTTAGGAACAAATATAGTACAACAATCCTCATAAGGTAAGATGGAGGTCTCATATGTGCCAATTTCCTGGGAAATGTTGATGATATCCGATTTATCCATTGTGATAAGTGGACGGATAATCGGATAAGTTGTTACTTCATTTATTGCATTCATACTTTCCATTGTCTGACTAGCAACCTGACCCAAATTCTCTCCAGTTGTCAACGATAAGATCGATTGCTGTTCACAAACCTGTTCACTAATCCGCATCATCATCCGACGCATAATAGTCATTGCATAACCATCTGGCATCGTTCTGAAAATTTCCTGTTGTAATTTTGTAAAAGGAACAATGTGGACGTGAATGGATTTACCAAACTTGGTCAATTGTTTTGCAAGATCGAGCACTTTTTGTTTCGCTCTTTCACTCGTAAACGGTGGGGAATGGAAATGAATAGCCTCAATCTGTACTCCGCGTTTCATAGCCAAGTAACCGGCTACTGGACTATCAATTCCTCCCGAGAGTAAAAGTAGTGATTTTCCTGATGTACCTACGGGAAGCCCGCCAGCACCTTTTATTACACTAGAAGTGATGTAGGTTGCCTCCAGTCGGATCTCTACTCTTATTTCCATGTCAGGTTGATGCACATCAACGGTATAGTTATCCGTATTAGTAAGTAAATAACGACCCAAATGTTGATTCATTTCCTGTGATCGTATTGGAAAATCTTTATTAATCCGCTTTACTGTAATTTTAAATGTTTGAATAGATGGGTTTTTTTTCAAAGCAAATAATGCCGCCTCTTTAATAGCACTTTCTTCATTTTCCACTTTTATGGCTAAGCTCATACTTTGAATTCCAAAAATATGCTTACATCTTTCAATAATTGGATCAGGTTCGTGTCCATTCAGCAAGATGAACATCCTTCCCTGCGTCCGTTTCACTTTCACATTAGGAAAATCATTGAGCTTATGCTGAATATTCTCCTGCAGTTTTAGTATAAACATCTTTCTGTTTTTTCCTTTAAGAGCCATTTCTCCATACCGGATTAATATATGGTCATATTGCATAATAATCTACTCCATTACTTTTCTAAATTGGTTTATTGCTTTTTGAAGATAATCCGCGAATTGCAGGATATCTTCCTTTGTAGTTGAATAAGACATGCTGACACGGTAAGCAGATGATGCTCGCTCCTTCGAATGCCCGCATGCAAGTAAAATCCTGCTCTCTTCTTTTTGTTTTGACGAACAAGCAGATTTAGTGGAAATATATATTTCTTGCTCACCAAGCATATGAATAATCACTTCTGGTTTTGTGCCCGGAACGGAAAAATTCATGATGTGAGGAGCAGCGTCAGGAGGTGTATTAATTTGTACCTCAGCAATTTCAGTTAATTTTTCTCTAAGCATTGCTTGTAAGCTTTTTAGCTCTGCTCCTTGAGTTTGCTCTTTCTCCTTGATAAGCCTAAGAGCTTTCCCCAAAGAAACTGCTCCTGCCAGGTTTTCTGTCCCTGAGCGAAAAGACTGTTCTTGGTTACCACCATGAAATAAGGGAAACAGTTTTACGCCTTGTCTCATATATAGTATACCCGTTCCTTTTAAGCCATGTATCTTATGCCCTGATAAAGTACAAAGATCTATTCCACAATTCTTTAAGTCTAAAGGAACCTTTCCAAAGCCCTGAACATGATCTACATGAAGAAATAGCTTTGGATATTGCTTGCATATTTCCCCTATTTTTTCAATTGGTTGAATGGTGCCAATTTCATTGTTCACATGCATAATACTAATTAATATTGTATCTTTCCGAATAGCAGCTTCTAAGTCCTCTATAGATATTACACCATTTTTATTTACTGGTAAATAAGTGACATCAAATCCTAGATCCTCCAAGCTTTTACATGCATCATAAACAGATGGATGCTCAATCTCTGTAGTAATAATGTGCTTTCCCCGTTTATGGTGCTCTAAAGCAATTCCTTTAATTGCTGTATTATTGCCTTCCGTCCCACCGGATGTGAAGATAACTTCTGATGGGGTGACATCAAGGATTGACGCTACCTGGTTCTTTGCTTTTGTCAGAAGTTGTTCCGATTGTCCTCCTAATTGATGAATGGACGATGGGTTAGCAAAAAACTGTGCTGACGCCTGTTCAAAGCTTTTTATTACAGATGGGTCCGGTATAGTAGTTGCACTGTTATCCAAATAAATCATTTTTTGTACCTCATTTCAGCAAAGAAAAGGATATTTTTAAAAATATCCTTTTCTTTGCTTATTACTATTTTTTTAGTTTGCTGTTTGCTGAAATTCCTCGATTTTCTTTAGAGCCCCTGGTTCAATTTCTTCAATTGCCTTTGCTGCATGCTCTAAAGCAAGTTCATAATCGTACGTTCTAAATAATCGCTCAGCTTCAGCCAGCTTAGCAGCCAATAATGGATATTGACTTCTATATCTATTCGCATATTGAATGACCTGTTCAGTCAAGTAAGCCTGATCCAACATCACATTAGTTTGCTCAATTACATGCTCAACAGCATCATTTGCTTCTGCTAGAGCTTCTTGTACATTTGACATTTCGAGTGGCTGTTTCTCGAGTACTTTCATGACACGATTGTTTTTATCAGATGCTTTTCTTATCATATCCCAAATAAACTGCGGTACTCCCGGCACATTACTTTTCTTTAGTTTACGTTGAGTATCTGCTAATTTATTGCGAATATCAATTAATTTTTCTTTTGCCTCAAGTTCATCTTTCCTTAGATTTTGAACTCGTTTTCTAAAAGCATCATGTTTTTCATTTAATTCCTTCAATTGCTCAAATCCCTGCTCCACTTGTTCACGCAACTTGGAATGAGAGGTGTCTTCATTGTCTAACTCCAGTAACAGTTCTTCTAACTCTGTTTTGAGCTTAGCTATCGTGTTTTCCAACATCAAATAACGTTCCATGTCATGATCTTCAAAGTAATAGGCATGTTTTAATTTTTCCACTTCCAGCTTTGTATCAAGAAAGGCATTATTGATGTCGCCTAAGGACTCTTCATAGCTAGGTATCTGTGTATCTAAGTAGTTTTTAGCAAGGGCTTCTTTTTCCAACAACTGATACATCTCTTTAATCCGTACTTCCACATCTTCTATGAGTGACTCCGTATTTTGTAAGTCTCCAGATTCCAGTTTTTTCACCATTAATAAAAGTTGCTCTTGATATGTACGAATTTCTTTTTCAAATGCCAGGTGCTCTACTCGGTAACCATCTTCTTTCATCCCTTTTATGCCACTATAAAGATTGTCTAGTTGTGAAGGTAATTCATATTTACATAATTTATATATTCTTGGAAATGCCTCCAACTGTTGTTCCAATTGGTCAAGACTCAATTTAATCTCATCGACAATCTGTTTTGCCTCCAGATAATTTCCTTGCTCCACCAGACTATAGTAGTTATCCAATTTTTTCTCGAGCACATCGATTTCTTTATCGAAATGTGCCTCTGCCTTTCCATATTGATATCGATTTTGGGAAAGTTTTTTTCTACATGCTTTTATATGTGGTAATATTTCTTCTACCTCTTGTCTGCTGGATTCCTCTGATTGCAATAATTCGTCTACTTCTGCAAGCAACTTCTCAATTTCTTTTTCAATTGATTGGAGAATTTCTTCTACATTATGTAAGATTTTCTTCGCTTTGGAAAAACGGTATCGGTCTGCACTTTCCTCTGCATCAAACAAATGTTCTTCAATATCTGGTAATTCCTTAGTAATAATAAATTCCCAGCGTTCTTTCCAAGCTTCAAATTTTTCTTGTGTTTCCCCAGATAAGTTTAATGTTTTAATTTTACTAAGATGTGCAGCTACATTTCTCCCCATAATATCCATTTTCCATGCCTCATAGCGGTCAACATGATCGTATATTCGTTTCCGCATGATTAGGCCAATAATAATTAGAGCAATGATTACAAGAATTATTCCTATGATATACGCCATACAATGCCTCCTAACAATATTCCTATTTTAAGAGGAACATTTCTCTCAAAGCCTCTTGGTGAACAAATAGCAATTAATACTGTCATTTTTATAATTATAGTAACTATAATACCATGTTACTTCCTTTTTTGGCTAAAAAAACACAAATTAATTGGCTTTTTGTCAATTTTTTATCTAGGAGTATTTTGATTTGTAACTTTCGTATTTTCTTTTGCGAGAAAATCAAGCCATTGTTGTATATTTCGTGCATACTTATTGACAAAGATATCATGTGAATATGTACCGACAACTTGGTTTTTCCATTCATTATGCATGATATAGGGTGTGATCAACATCCCCTTTAACTGCATAAGTAAATAATTCCGATCGTCTTCATTCTTTTTCTGATCTTTAATTAAGGTGAAAAATAAATTGCGAATATAATAGTTTTCTTTCGCTAAGTATGTAACTGCCATTTCCCTCACAAATACGGAATCCAAAGATAGCTCCCGTTGAATAAAACAAGATAATTGATGATTACTCTGCTTGTACTGTATAATGTGAAAAATTAGCTCTTTCAACTGATCGAGTGGAGACAATGTTTTTACATCCTCCATTGTTTCTTCTATCACGGTTAAATAATTCTCGTAGTAATGGGTGACAGCATATTCCAGTAGTCCCTGTTTCCCTTTAAAATAATAACTGATTAGGGATACGTTGACAGAAGCTTTTTCTGCTATATCTCGCACGGAAGTACCGTGGAATCCTTTTTGGAAAAATAAAGAGGAAGCTGCTTCCAGGACTTTTTGTTTAGAGGCGTTTATTTTCATCATTATTCAACTCCTTACTTTTCCATTACGACAAAAGGTCTTATTAATCCTGCAATATCTTCTCGACAAATAAATCATCACATGTCGAATGAGGCTAGATAATGAAATCTATTATGAAAGGAAAATGTATATGTTTCAAGTAACGAATTATTCAGGAAATAGAACAAAAGACTATGAATTGTTAAATAAACAATTACGTGCACTAAGTGAAGGAGAAACAGACGAGATTGCCCTTCTATCGAACGCATCCGCCCTATTAAACCAATTTTTATCAGAAGTAAACTGGGTTGGTTTCTATCTTCTTAAGAAAAATGAATTGGTGCTCGGCCCGTTTCAAGGTTTGCCTGCATGCATACGGATCCCTGTAGGCAAGGGTGTATGTGGCACTGCAATAGAACAGCGCACTACACAGCTTGTTTCAGATGTAACAGCTTTTCCTGGACATATTGCCTGTGACAGTGCGAGCAAATCAGAAATCGTTATACCAATTGAACTGGATAATGGTGTTTATGGGGTATTAGATATTGATAGTCCAATTACCGATCGTTTTGATGAGACAGATAAACATTATCTGGAAGAATTTGTTACCATTTTACAAGAACATCTAGCATAAAAAAACGCGGCTTACAAACATGTGAGCCGTTTCTATTTCAACTTTTCTGCTAAGGGTATTTAGACACCATAGCCCTGCTACAAGTTGAATACTTTCACACCTTTGAGACAAGAGAACTACATTTGCAACTAAACTTTTTAACAAGGTTTGTTTCATATTTAAACGGTTGATTTATACTAATTTTTGAATAACAAAACACTTCATTCAGACCAGATGGTGTTGGGAGTGAAGTGTTTTGCGATATGAAAATAGCTTTACTACTTTCTTAACTATTGCTTATTCGTGTTCTGCTCTATTGCATAGGAAGCCACAGTATGTTTAGCAACACAATTTTTACCGGTGTTTTTCGCTTCATATAATGCCTTATCCGCTCGAAGGAATAAATCCTTAATCGTATCTTCTTCCTCTATACTCCAGGAAGCAACACCACAGGAAAGAGTGACTACAGGGTCAGTAAATTTTTCTACTTGGCGACGAATTAGCCCTGCTACCTGTACACCTTCATTCAAAGTAATGTTCGGAGCATATATAGCTAATTCTTCCCCGCCCCATCTTGCTGGTATATCTTCCGTTTCGATGAAAGTTTTAATAACTTGAGCTACTTGTTTTAGAACTTGGTCTCCAACATGATGTCCAAATGTATCATTCACCTTTTTAAAATCATCGATATCAAATAATAGAAGTGCCCCCATCTCTCCGACAACCATATGATTGCTAATTTCCTCTTCCAAATGGTTTCTTGAATATAGCTTCGTAAGGTGGTCTGTAATTACTGCTCGTTCCAGCCGTTCACGCAAACTTGTATTTGTTAAGGCAAGTGTTGAATGATGAGTTAATAACTGTAATAACTTAAATCTTTCGAAACTAAAGTAAGCTTGCTCTTCATGCATAACTACAATAAAACCATAAATAGTATTTGAATTAGTCATCGGTGTTACCATTACGGACTTATATGGGAAATGCGGAATTTCTTTAAAATCTCCAGAAAAAATTGCTTCTTTCAGCTTTCTGCCAACCAAATATTCTACAAGCATGTGACCTTGTTTTGTAGTGAAATACGTTGTACTACCAGTCAAAATTTCATAATCGCTTTCTTTTGTTTCTGAATAATAAATAAATCCAATTTGGGAAGCATGATAAACTTCTATAATTAAATTTCTAATATGTTTCGTTATCTCGGACAACTGCAGATTAGAATTTAATTTATGTGTTGTATCATTAATTAGTTTCAAATCGGAAATCGACTGATTTATATGCGCAAATAATGAGGCATTCTCTATCGCTTTTCCAGTAATTTCAGCGACACCCTTTATAAAATCTGCCATATCATCTAGAAAATGCAAGTCACTTTTCGTTATTACCTGAAGTACTCCGTATACACCTTGTTTTCCACTTAACGGAGCATATAAAGAAGGATTTTTCCCTGTTTCTCCAATTTCCATTTGGACACTACCTGACATAAACACTTGTGTACTTGCCCTTTTTGTCACATCATCACTATATTCAATTGTCTTAACAGGTAAGTCGGAATCTGTATCCAAATCATGCGATAATAATAAATGGAACTCACTTTTTGGATAGAGAAAACTGAGTTTCCGGATAATATAATGTAAAATCTCTTCTTTATCCTTCATTGGCAGCAAGTCTGAAGAAAACTCATACAAGAGATCCGCTCTTTCTCTGTTCTGTTTTTCTAAGTAGTAGGAAGTAATAGTTGTAAAAACGCGCTCCGTTTCGTGTCGTATTCCATCTAGTCTTTCTTGTGAAAATGTATGCTCCTTCAGCCAACCAATATACAATAGGATGTCATATTCTTTTTGAGGGTGAAGTGTTAGCACATCGCTATACATAGTTGTTGAATTCATGTGTTTCAATTCCTGGTCATTTTCTATTATCTGTTTAGGGGGAAAGTCTTCCTGTACATTTATTTCATTGATTAGCTTATAGTTTTTTTCCCACTTATTATATGTGTACATGGCCACAAAAGGAGCATTGAGAACCATCTTCAAAGAAGAAGCAAGCATGCTAACAATTTGCTGGTAGTTATACTCTTCCAAGTGTGTACAAATATCAAAGTATTCATTTTTTATAGACGTAATTATTTCTTTTGGTTCAGTCATTCTCATCACCCTAAAATGAAATGATTTCTCATCACCTATATTTAAATTATCTCTATACTCATTATATACTAACTAGTACGTATAACCTATATATTAAACTTTATTTGTATAATTTAAAAGGATGGTTGACTTATTCTCCAAAAAAATATATACTAGTCGTTGTGTAAAATAATTAAGTAGCCTATGTGAACCGACGCTTGGACCCATTTTGTTCCTCTCTCACGAGGTGTATCGCGTAACTCTTAGCTGCTGGAGCGATGGTACATGAAAACATAATGGACAACGGATTGGAACACGCTCGTTTATTTTATGCAAATAAAATAAAAAGGAGGAAATGTCTTATGGCTCGCTATACTGGATCAGTATGGAAAAAATCACGTCGTCTTGGCATTTCATTAACTGGAACTGGTAAGGAATTAGATAAACGCCCTTACGCTCCTGGTCAACATGGACCGAATCAACGCAAGAAAATCACAGAATATGGTTTACAAATGCAAGAGAAGCAAAAGCTTCGCTTCATGTACGGGTTGACCGAACGTCAATTCCGTAATTTATTCAACCTTGCTGGTAAAATGAAAGGTATTCATGGTGAAAACTTCATGATTCTTCTTGATTCTCGCCTTGATAATATCGTTTACCGCTTGGGACTTGCTCGTACTCGCAGACAAGCTCGTCAGCTAGTTAACCATGGTCATGTTCTTGTTGATGGTTCTCGTGTGGATATTCCATCATACCGTTTAAAGCCTGGCCAAGCTGTTAGCTTGCGTGAAAAGTCTAAAAATCTTGATATTGTTAAAGAAGCGATTGAAGTTAATAACTTCATTCCTGAATATTTAACATTTGATGCAGATAAAATGGAAGGTACTCTCGTTCGATTCCCTGAACGTTCTGAACTTCCAGCTGAAATCAACGAAGCGCTTATCGTAGAATTCTACTCTCGTTAAGCTAAAAACCGGAGGCTACCCTCCGGTTTTTTTATTGCTTAGAAATCTATAAAATATAATTTTATTACTATATTAACCTTATCCAGCTTCGAAGGCTGACTACTGATTAATTTTCTGAGGTAGATAATGCTCATCTACTGCTGATAAATTCCTTCTATGACGGATAGCTTTCCTCTACCCAACGTATCTCCCCTATCTCCATTTAAAAAGCAAGGGCAATTATAAATTGCCCTTGTTAAATTAACTAAAATCAATTAAAAAATATTTCTTTTTACCTCTTCGGATAACAGTAAACATATCATCAATACGATCCTGCTTACTTATTACATAGTCTAGTTCCTGTTGTCGTTCTCCATTAATATAGACAGCCCCATTGGTAACATCTTCTCTTGCCTGTCTTTTAGATGAAGAAATGGAAGCATCAACAAGCAATTCTATTAAAGCAATGTCATTTTTAGAAGCTTTGTATGATGGTACGTCCTTAAATCCTTGTTTGATTTCTGTAGCAGTTAATTCTTTTATATCTCCACTGAACAATGCGGCTGAGATTTTTTGGGCCTGCTCAAGAGCCTCCTGACTATGAACCTCTTTAGTCATTTCCTCTGCCAACCGTCTTTGAGCTACCCTTTTTTCAGGTTGATTATTTACTTCATTTTCCAACTCTGCGATTTCTTCATCTGAAATAAATGTAAAGTAACGTAAGAACTTAATTACATCTCGATCATCTGTATTAACCCAAAATTGGTAGAATTCATATGGAGAGGTTTTTTCAGGGTCAAGCCACACGGCACCACCTGCTGTTTTCCCAAATTTTGTCCCATCTGCTTTTGTGATTAGAGGAACCGTAAGACCGAACACTTTAATATCTTCGTTTTCCTGCTCGCGAGACCGGCGAATTAGTTCCATGCCTGCTGTAATATTTCCCCATTGATCACTTCCGCCAATTTGCAAAGTACAATTTTCTTGTTCATATAGCTTAAGGAAGTCAAGAGATTGCAAAATCATATAACTGAACTCTGTGTACGTAATCCCTTGTTCAATCCTTGCTGATACGGATTCTTTTGCAAGCATATAGTTTATACCAAAATGTTTCCCTGCATCTCTTAGAAAATCAATTATCGTCATATTAGATAACCAATCATGATTGTTACGTGAAACTACCGGGTTATCTCCCTGGTCAAACTCAACAAGTTTAGCGATTTGCTGCCTTATTTTTTCACTAAACCCTTTAACCACATGGGCTTCATTCAAAGAACGTTCACTCGTACGACCGCTTGGATCACCTATCATCCCTGTACCGCCACCAACAAGTGCAATTGGTTTATGCCCGGCTTTTTGGAATCGTTTTAACATAGTGATTGGTAGTAGATGACCAATATGAAGGCTGTCAGCTGTAGGATCAAACCCACAATATAAGGTAACTTGGTTTTCTGCCAAGTGTTTTTCCAGTCCTTCTCTGTCCGTTGTTTGATGAATTAACCCTCTTTTTTCTAAATCCTGCAAAATATCCATTCGTTTTCACACTCCATCGTAAAATTAATTACAGATACTGTAGCTCTACTTTAAAAATAATAGCCAAATAAAAAAACTCCTCCCTACAGAAAAGGGACGAGTTTAACACGCGGTACCACCCTTGTTGCAAATAAATTTGCCACTTAGGATTGTTAACGATGTTTCCACCGCTTTCCAGTTGTCTGTATATAGATAAAAGGAAAGTCTGCTCCAGATTGTAATTCGCTTGCAAATTTGTCCTGACTCACACCAACCGTCAGGTCTCTTTAAACAGTGATCTGCATAACTACTCTAATTCCTTCATTGCAAAATAATATAGTATATTTATTAATACCATATTCCATTTTTAAATGCAAGGTACTTATAAATTTTGTATACCCCTTAATTTTAATTATGCTATAATAGTACTTGAATTTAGGAGGTTTTGCTATGGATTTCAAGCAATTATTTCAAAAATATAGTAACAAATTCAAACACTTGTGGAAAACAGGAAAGGTTCAAAAGTCTTCGCGGGTTACCTATGATGTAGTTTGGAATGTTATTCTATTCTTTCTGATTATTAGTTTCATAGGTATGTTCTTTGCAGGAGGAATTGGAGCTGGCTACTTTGCCTCATTAGTAAAAGATGAACCAATTCGAAACAAAGAAGCGATGAAAAAAGACATATATAATTATGAAGAAACTACAAGTCTCTATTTTGCTGATAAAATTTATTTGGGCGATGTGCGATCCGACATACATAGAGAAGAGACCTCGTTAGATAAAATATCACCAACCTTAATTGATGCAGTAATTGCTACGGAAGATGAATATTTTGAAGAACATAAAGGAGTAGTTCCAAAAGCAATCGTAAGAGCTATTATGCAGGAAGCTCTTAATTCCGATGTTAAGACTGGTGGTAGTACATTAACTCAGCAGTTAATTAAAAACCAAATCCTAACTAACGAAGTATCTTTTGAGAGGAAAGCAAAAGAAATACTTCTTGCCTTAAGATTAGAACGTTTCTTTGAAAAAGACGAGATCCTGGAAGCATATTTGAACATCGTTCCATATGGTAGAAATGCTTCCGGTCAAAACATCGCTGGTATTCAAACAGCTGCTCAAGGTATATTCGGTTTAAATGCGGACGAAGTAAACTTGGCACAGGCAGCATATCTGGCCGGCCTGCCACAAAGCCCTTCCGCTTATACACCTTTTGCAAATGGGGGCGAGTTGAAAGAAGAAAATGGTTTGCAGCCTGGAATAAACAGAATGAAAACTGTACTCAATAGAATGTTTGAAGCAGAATATATTTCAGAAAAGCAATACAAAGAAGCTTTAGCATACGATATTAAATCAGATTTCGCCAAAGGCAAGAAATCACCAATTGAGGAATACCCATACTTGACTGTGGAAATACAAGAAAGAGCAAAAGATATTATAAAAGAATATCTAATTGAAAAAGATGGATACACATTGAAAGATGTGGAAAACAATAAAAAATTAAATGAAGAATATTCAATTCTCGCGGAACGATCTATTGAAACTGACGGGTTTCACATCTACTCAACAATAGACAAGAAAATTTACGATGTGTTTCAAAAAGTAGCAAAGAACTACGAGCATTATGGACCTGACCGTACATTTACCGATACTGATCCGGAAACCGGCAAAACAGTGGAAATAACTGAAAAAGTCCAAACCGGGGCTGTATTAAGAGAAAATAGTACAGGTAAAATTATTAGCTTTGTAGGTGGCCGTGGCCATGAGGACAATCAAAATAGACATGCAACTGAAACACTCCGGTCACCAGGTAGTACGATTAAACCACTGTTAGATTATGCTCCCGCTATGGAGAAAGGATATATTCAGCCTGGTTCGGTTCTAGCTGACTATGCAAAGAAGTTGCCCGGTTGGGAATATAACAAGCCTAGTAACTACGGGGGCGGACATTATGGAATAGTATCTGCAAGAAAAGCACTTACTAATTCATATAACATGCCCGCAGCTGAAATTTACACAAGGATGATTCATGAAAACCCTGCAAAAGAATATTTAGTAAATAAAATGGGAATTAGTACGTTAACCAAAAAAGAGCAGGCATATCCTTCATTAGCCATCGGGGCTACTGATAAAGGAATTACAGTTGAAGAGAACGTGAGTGCTTTTTCCACCTTTGGAAATAACGGTAAGTTTGTTGATGGTTATATGATTGAAAAAATAACTACAAATGACGGTGATGTAATTTACCAACATGAAACAAAGCCAACTGACGTGTTTTCACCACAAACAACGTATTTAACTGTCGATATGATGCGTGATGTTATAAATCAAGGAACTGGCGCATATTTAAAATCCCAGCTAAGCAATGGTGGCGTTGATTGGGCAGGTAAAACAGGAACATCCCAGGATTATAAAGATGCATGGTTTATTGCAACAAATCCAAATGTGACGTTTGGTACGTGGATTGGTTACGATACACCACACTCCATATACAATACTGGAATGTCTCTAAGCTATAGCCAACGAAATATTAAACTATGGGCACAGTTAATAAATAGCGCTGCAGAAATTAAACCAGAGCTTATCACACCTTCTGACCGATTCAAGCGTCCGGATGGCATTGTAAGTAGAAGCTATTGTGCGATATCCGGAATGTTACCATCTGAACTTTGTGCAAAAGCCGGGTTAGTTAAAAGTGACCTATTTAACGTCAAGTATGTTCCTACTAAAAAGGATGATAGTCTAATCGGCGGCAGCTATGTAACGGTTAATGGTAAAGCTGTCGTAGCAGGGCCAAATACGCCAAGTGAGTTTGTAAAAGGTGACGGCTTAGCATTTAATCCAGAATGGTTAAAACGCAATGGTTATGATAATCTTAGTGATCTTTCGCAACTTTATCCAAGGACAGAAACGGAAAAGTGGAATAAAATCAGCGGACCAAGTGGCGGCAAGGTTGGAAGTGCCATAAAAGATGATGGAAAATCCCCTGCAGCACCATCCTCTCTTTCTAAATCAGGTGGTAAGTTGACATGGAGTAAATCGGGGAGCAATGATGTAGTCGGCTATCGTATTTATAAAGCAAACGCTGGCGGAGATTTATCCCTTGTCGGGAGCACAGTAGATACTTCCTATCAAATAGGCGGCGGTAACGCGGTATATCGGGTAAAAGCGGTAGACTATTTTGGCAGGGAGTCTTCCCCTTCCAAAGAACTGATTGTTGGAGATACAACTAAAAAGGAACCAGAAAAACCAGACAAGAATCAGGATAAGAAAAAAGATGAAAAAAAACCTGATGACAAAAAAGACGAAAATAAGGATAAGAAAGATAAAGAAGAGCAGAACGATCCTAAACCAGATGATGAGAACCAAGATTCAGAAGCATCAGATGAAAATAATGGCGGAGAAGCCAACGATAGTGATAATGAGGAAAATGCCAATCCATAAGCCTCTCACTCATAATAATTAAAAAAGCCAGCTGTGGAAAAAATCACAGCTGGCTTTTTGTTAGTTCAATAACACATGTGTCTAGATTAGTAACTATGGATTATATATAAAATGCGAACTAACTTTGTTATGGTATGCTGAAAAGCTCGATTAACATCGTCAAGGACAAGTGAAAAGCCCACTTTGCATGTGAAATATTAAAGCTCATACAAATTGATTGGAGTGTAATGCGGCGACTCCTGCCGGAATAGCATGAGCTGAAGACCCTGCACGGAGCGTAGCGGAGGAAGCGGCTGAAGCCATGCCGGCGGCAAAGAAGACACTGCGAGGTAGCGAGCAGATGTCGCACTTGTACCCGGAGGTGTGAAAGCGTCCGCATGCAACGAAAATCAATGGGGCGCTTCTTCTCAAATATTTCACTGAGCTTTTTATCAACCAAGTTAGGTCGCATTTTCCTCCAACTACGCAGAACTTTTAACAATAAATCATATTTCTTCCATAAAAAAATTATCAAGCTTCTAATAATGAATTTGCATACCATATGTGAGATTATTTCAACAAATTCTATAAATAACTAAAATTATATAGCTATATCTAGTATAATAAAAGTGAGCGCATAATTAACTAACATTATTTTAAACAGGTGGTGAAATGATTGGAGCATACGAAAAACTACCATTCCTTAACAAAGCACACAGCAGACGAAGCAATTACCATTGAAGGTCCTTTATCCTCAGTTGAATTAAAAAAATACCATTTTCATGAGCATTTAACAGCATTCCGACCAGCGCCTAAACAGTTTGAAGCTATCCAAAGTATAGCTGATTTCCCGGAAGGACGCCTTATTATTGCACGTACGGAAGACACGATAGTTGGATATGTAACTTATTTGCATCCAGACCCTCTGGAAAGGTGGTCTGAATTTAATATGGAAGAACTCATTGAATTGGGAGCTATCGAAGTAATCCCTGCTTATCGCGGGGCAAAAATTGCATCCAATTTATTAAAGGTATCCATGCTAGATGAATATATGGAGAATTATATTGTTATCTCTACAGAGTATTACTGGCATTGGGATCTTGACAGAACTCGTCTAAGTATTTGGGATTATCGAAAAGTCATGGAAAAGATGATGGCTGCTGGAGGGCTTGTACCTGCCCCAACAGACGATCCAGAAATAATATCCCATCCGGCAAATTGTCTAATGGTACGCATTGGCAAAAATGTATCCCAGGCCTCTGTAGAAAGATTTGACACCCTACGTTTTTTGAAAAGACATCAATATCGTAATATGAGGGAGGGGTTTTAATTGCTAGTTGAAGAAATAATGAAAACATCTGTGGTTACTTTATCGCCAACTGCTACAATTGCTGAAGCTTTACAATTATTACAAAAGCATAGAATTAGACATATCCCCATTGTGAATGGAGATTATCAAGTTATTGGAATTGTCTCCGATCGGGACGTTCGCGATGCTAGTCCTTCGGTTTTTGATACGAACTCTATATCAGAAGAACTTGAAAATGAAATCCAAACAATTATGAGCACACCTGTTGTTACTATACATCCTTTAGATTTCGTAGAGGAGATTGCCCGGATTTTTTATGATGAAGAATTCGCAGCACTTCCAGTTGTGCGGGATAACAATAAACTTGTTGGAATGGTAACAGAAAAAGATATGCTTCACACCTTAATCCAGTTAACAGGAACACACACGCAAGGTTCTCATATTGAAGTAAAAGTCCCCCATCGCCCCGGCATATTACCGGAGGTTACTGCAGTTTTTGGAAAAAGAAAAACAAATATAATTTCTGTACTTGTATACCCTTTTAAAAATGACCCAAATTATAAAATATTGGTTTTTCGTATCCAAACAATGAATCCGCTACCAATTATAAATGATCTCCGCACTGCAGGCTTTGAGTTAATGTGGCCAAATAACGTACCGGAGCCAAAACTATGACGTGCGAGTCAGCTTTTGTATTTGCTAAAGAATTCCTAAACTATCATTTTAATGAAGATCATCCATTCAATCAAAAACGGGTCCTTATGGCAAAAGAGTTGCTAGAGGAGATTGACCATTTAAAGAAATCACATATTATTCCTCCACGCATGGCCACAGAGGAGGAATTGGCGCTGTTTCACGATCCTGTCTATATTGAAGCAGTAAAAAAAGCAAGTAAGGGACAACTGACGTCAGAGGCTGGGTTTGAGTATGGTTTAGGAACAGATGATACACCAATATTCCCAAATATGCATGAAGCTTCAAGTTATTTAGTTGGTGGGACATTAACTGCAGTAGATGCTGTATTAACTGGAAAAAACCAACATGCTCTTAACCTGGGTGGTGGGCTTCATCATGGGTTTAAGAGAAAAGCAGCAGGATTTTGTATTTACAATGACAGTGCTGTAGCAATAAAATACATTAGAGAGAAATACAACTTAAGGGTGCTTTACATCGATACAGACGCACATCATGGAGACGGTGTTCAATGGGCCTTTTATGATGATCCTAATGTATGTACATTCTCTATTCATGAAACCGGCAGATATTTATTTCCAGGAACAGGTAATGTAAATGAAAGAGGTATCAAAGAAGGGCATGGCTATTCATTCAACCTGCCCATCGATGCCTTCACTGAAGATGACTCCTTCCTTCACGTCTATGAAACTGCTTTAAGGGAAATTACGGATTTCTTTCAGCCGGATGTAATTATTTCTCAAAATGGAGCTGATGCGCACTGTCTCGATCCATTGACACATTTATGTGCCACAATGAAAATTTATGAACAAATTCCATTGTTGGCACATGAGTTAGCACACCAATACTGTGGAGGGAAATGGATTGCAGTTGGTGGTGGAGGGTATGATATTTGGCGTGTCGTGCCACGGGCGTGGGCTCAAGTTTGGAATGTGATGGCCACAGGTAAACCGGCAACTGGTAAGCTTCCTGCCACTTGGTTAGCCCGATGGCAGCAACATTCTCCAGTGAATCTACCATTACATTGGAATGACCCGCATGATATGGTACCAAATATCCCTCGAAAAACAGAGATTACTGAAAAAAATGCTAAATTACTAGAAAGTCTGCTAAAATATACAAAAAAAATGACTTAAGATATGCACAATCACATTGAACAACTTCAGGCAACATAATCCAAGAAGTCGTAATGGTGAACTTTGTATCACTTAAGAACTCAAGGACGGGAGACACTGGAGCTAAACAGAGGTTCTTCTAACAAATAACAAAGAATCTGTAAGCCGAAATACTTATAATTTCTTTTAATAAAAAAGAGATAACTCTTATGGGTTATCTCCTTCTTTTATTGTAGCTCCCTCATCTAGAACTACTATCTCGACTCTTCTATTCTTTTTCCAGTTATCAGAAGAGGTATTCGGTACCAACGGTCTAGTGTCAGCATAACCAACAGAAGAAAAGCGGGATTCATCAAACTTGTTTTTATCAATCAGGTATCGTATCACACTACTTGCGCGTGCTCCTGAAAGTTCCCAGTTAGAAGGGTAGCGATAATTGGATATTGGCCTGCTGTCCGTATGCCCTTCCACTTTTACCTGATTAGGCATTTTATTTAGCAATGAGCCAATCTTATTAAGAAAAGGTTTACCGCCGTCAATAATTTTAGCTTCTCCCGAATCAAAAAGAATTTTCTCCTGCAATACTAAAACAACGCCTCTTTCTGTCCTGTTAGCAGAAATTACGTTATTTAATTCATTTTTATCCAAATACTTCTCTATTTCATCCATTAGTCCATTTAGTGATTGAGTTTCTGAAATCTCTTCCTGTTCCTCTTCTAACTCTACAGGAACTTCAAACTCGTTTGATTCTTTACCTGTTTCTTTTACACTGGAGCTTTGAGTGGGATTCTCCATTGGTACTGGGGATGGATTAAAGTCAAATATCATGCGATTTCGAAAGGATTCAGATATCGCATCAAATTTCACTAAATCAATTTGTGACATGGAAAACAATAAGATAAAAAATACTAAAATCAGGGTAACCATATCTGAATATGTAACCATCCATTTTGGGGCACCACTATTTTGCTTTTTTTTAATCACCCTACGCTTCATTGATTCTTTCCTCCACGAAGCCAGAGTCCCCTTGCTCTTCTTGTCTGTCTTTTACATCATTGGAGAGAAATGCACTAAGTTTTTCTTCTAAAATTCGTGGGTTTTGGCCGGATTGAACGCCAATAACACCCTCAATAATAATTTGTTTAATAAATACTTCTTCTTCCGTTTTCGTTTCCAACTTACTTGCCATAGGAACAAATACCAAATTAGCAAGTACGGTACCGTACAATGTTGTTAATAGTGCTACAGCCATGCTTGGTCCCAAGGCTGTTGGATCTTGAAGGTTATTTAACATAAGCACAAGACCAACTAATGTACCAATCATGCCCCAGGCTGGTGCATATTCCCCAGCCTTCTCCACGAGCGTTCTCCCTCTATAGTGACGATCTTCCATCGCGGTTATCTCTGCATTCATAATATCCTTGATTACCTCAGGTTCAATGCCATCAACAGCAAGTAGAATTCCCTTACGGATAAAAGTATCTTCTACCTCCTCGAGTTCGTTCTCGAGTGCAAGAAGTCCTTCTCTTCTAGCTCGTTCAGACAACCGGATAAACAAACGAATAAGCTCAGGTAATTTTAGATCGTTTTTATGAAATGCTTCACTGATTATTTTGTTAGTCAGTTTTATTTGCTCCATTTTAAAATTAATTAACATAGAAGCAATTAAACCGCCAATCACTATAAAGATTGATGATATGTCTAGAAAAAGTGAGGCGCCTGCAGTACCACCCTTGGACATTATTGCTAGCATGATCATAATAAAACCTAATGTTATGCCGATCGGAGTCAATATATCTCGTTTTCTCATATTTTCTCTCCCCAAACCGTGTAGAATTGATTCTAATTCTTATATCGGCATAAGTTCTATTTTGTTGAATTTCTTTTTTCAATTCGATGTGGCAAAACTACCTTTTGATCTGTAACCTCTTCCTTATTCATAAACTTCGTTAACAATCGCATTGCGACTGCGCCAATGTCATACATTGGTTGAACGATTGTTGACAGTGTAGGACGTACCATTGTTGCAAGTCTTGTGTTATCAAATCCGAATACTTCGATATCTTCGGGAACCTTGTAGCCTTTATCCTGGGCACCATGTATTACTCCCAGTGCCATTTCATCGGAAGCAACAAAAACAGCAGTCGGTTTTTCTTCTAACTGCAGTAAGTGATTAATCGCTTCTATTCCAGAGTCATAAGAATAATCTCCTTTAACTATTCTTTCCTCATTTACCTTGGTTCCGGATTCTTCTATTGCACGTTGGTATCCATTATATTTCAAAAGGCTAATATGTGTATCTTCTTGCCCTGATACAAAAGCAGGCTGATTATTTCCTTGTTCTATTAGAAATTTGGTTGCTTCATAGGCTGCTTCTTCATAATCTATATTTACAGATGGTATGTCTTCATTTTCATCGTAAGTAGCAGCAAGTACCACAGGAACAGAAGATGTTTTAAATTGTTGTACATGCTCTTCTGTTATGTCTCCACCCATAAAAATAATGCCATCTACTTGCTTTTCCAGCATCGTATTTATTAATTGAAGTTCTTTATCTTTATTTTGGTCAGAGTTGCTTAGTATAATATTATATTTATACATTGTTGCGATATCTTCAATCCCTCTTGCTAACTCAGCAAAGAAGATACTTGATATATCAGGAATAATTGCACCGACAGTTGTCGTTTTTTTGCTCGCAAGCCCTCTTGCTACGGCATTAGGACGATAGCCTAATCTCTCAATTGTTGCTAATACTTTCTTTCTTGTTGTAGGCTTCACATTGGGGTTACCGTTAACTACACGGGAAACCGTTGCCATGGATACGTTTGCCTCTCTTGCTACATCATAAATTGTTATATTCATTCTTACTCTACCTCCTAATTAACATGACAAATCGTCCTCTATTTTCTTTATCATACTCTACTCCGAAAAAAAATACAAAAATTTAAAGGCTAATTCAACAAGGTTGAACAGCCTTTAAATAGAATAAGTAGCATTAAATGGTGGATCTACTAAAATTAACTTTTTTCTCCAACCAATTTAATTCGTTGATCCATTTCTTTTAATTCTTCAATAAAATGGTCGAACATTGGTATGTCCATCTGTTGAGCGGAATCAGATAAAGCAACAGCTGGATCCGGATGAACCTCCGCCATTACTCCATCTGCACCAATTGCTAGTGCGGCTTTAGCAGTTGGTAACAGTAAATCTCTTCTTCCTGTGGAATGTGTTACGTCTACCATTACTGGTAAATGGGTTTCTTGTTTTAAAATTGGCACAGCCGAAATATCCAACGTATTTCTCGTCGCCTTCTCATATGTACGTATTCCACGTTCACAAAGAATGATATTTCCATTTCCTCTTGAATTAATGTATTCAGCTGCATTAATAAATTCAGAAATAGTAGCAGAAAGCCCTCGTTTTAATAATACAGGTTTATTCACATCTCCTGCAGCCTTTAACAACTCAAAATTTTGCATATTTCTAGCCCCAATTTGGATCACATCAACATAATCAAGAGCTTCTTCAATATGAGCAGGGTTAACAATTTCACTTACAACAGCCAGTCCATGTTTATCTGCAGCACGCTTTAAGATTTGTAACCCTTCAATCCCTAACCCTTGAAAGTCATATGGTGACGTTCTAGGTTTGAATGCGCCCCCGCGTAATAACTTAATGCCTTTACTTTTCACAGCAGCAGCTACTTTTTCTACTTGTTCGTAGCTTTCTACCGCACATGGCCCTATAACGTAATGGGTATTGCCGTCTCCAATTTTAGCCCCTTTAATATCAATGATGGTATCTTCCGGTTTCTTTTTACGTGAAACAAGTAAAGCTTTTCGATGATCATCTTCCTGCAGTTCTAAACTCGCTTTGAATATTTCCTTAAAAATATGTTCAATTGTTGCTTTTTCAAACGGGCCATCATTTTGGGAAGTAATCTGGTCAAGCATATCTCTTTCCCTTACTGGATCAAAACGCTTCATACTTTGCTTAGTTTTGATTTGCCCAATATCCTGCACTAGCAATGCTCTTTGATTAATTAGCTTCAAAATCTCTAAGTTCACATCATCCAATTCTTCTCTCAACTGCTCTAAATCCTTCATCTTATCTTCCTCCCCTTACGTATTTGATCACAATTTTTTAATAATTAGAGACAATTATAGCTAAAATACCTACCATTGTCGATGGAAATTTTTTATTTATGTAAACTTTTTTTGATTTTTCTTTTTCGAGCCTTTGTTATCAGCACAAGGGGAAGTATCTTAGACAGCTTTGACAAGCTATAGACGGTCTTCAATTTGTTTTTTAACACGAAGCTAAAACATCTTGGGTTTTGTTGCTGCAAAAAGCTAGTTCACTAAAAGAAGTAATTGCCAATCGCTATATTCTTAGGTAAGCAATGAAAAAAGACTGCTCTATAAAGAACAGCCCTTTTTTTAAATTATCTTGTTTCCATTTCTTCGGCAGCTTCCTCAATTGCCTCAGCAACTTCTTCGGCAGCCTCCAACGCTTCATCTTCTTTGATGCGTTTATCCTGCAACTTACTTTGCACAGTCTTCGTTAATTCTTTTGTTTTATCAGAGGCATTTTTAGTTAACTGTGACGTTGTATCCATCGCTCTTTTCTTTAGCTCAGATCCGGTAGTGTAGGCTTTATCCTTCCAGTGATACCCTTTCTCCTGGGCAGTGTCTTTAAACTCGGAAGCTTTCCCTTTCATTTGGGTGGCACCATCGTTAATATCACTTCTCAAATCTTTTCCGCTTTTAGGAGCAAGAAGTAAGGCAGCAGATACACCCACTATTCCACCGATTAGTGTGCCGATAATAAAATCTTTCGTGTTAATATTGCTATTACTATTTTTTGTCTCTTCCATTCCAATTCCTCCTCTTTAACAATCTATTTACTTTTCTTTTTCCATAAGTCCATCATTGCAGAACCCCATTTAATTGCTTGAGCAGCTTTTTCCGGATTTTCTTTTGATGTACGTCTAATGCTTTCAGATAATTGTTTTAAGGAATCATTAAAATCCTTTACGGTATCGCCAATACCTTTAGCTCCGTCAAATAATCCATTTAATTTACTTGACTTATAATTGACATCGTCTGCCAACTTATTTGTTTTGGCCAGAAGTTCTGTTGTTTCACTGGTAACACCCTGCATTTGCTTTTCTAAATTAGTCATTGTTTCCGATACATTATTAAGGGTTTCCTTTGTTGCTTTTAATGTGATAATAACATATACAACTAGTACTACAAACGCCAATGCAGCAATAATTGCAGCTATGTATCCTAAAATTTCCATTTTCCATATTCACTCCTTCTCGTATGTTGAAATATGCTGTGTCAGAGGCTTTTTGTGTCGAACCTGTTGTTAGTATACCAAAAAACAACCTTTTTTAATAATACCCTGCAAAGAAATTATCAAACCTTCTATTCTCCCAAAGATAATATCTTCCTATACATTATTTCGACAAATAAGTCTCTTATCCTTTTAAAAGGATCAAATTTCATAAAATTATATCTCTTGTTCGAGGCTAACGCCACTACAAGTATAAATGCAAAATACTTTAAGAGACACAAATTAATATGGTCCTAACAGATTTAGCCCAATTAAAAGAGAGTCTGCAACATGGCAGACTCTCTTAAACTTGTGTTATTTTACCGGACTATTTTCTTCATATGCCTTCTGGAACTTCTGAATATCCCCAGCTCCCATAAAAATAAGTACACTGTTATTATATTCGGATAGTACTTCGGTTTTTGATAATTCCAGGACATTCCCATTTTGGATAAGCTCGAGTAGATCATTAATCGTTAATTTTCCAGCCTCTTCTCTTGCAGAACCAAAAATATCACATAAATACACATAATCTGCCTCATTTAAACTATCAGCAAATTCCTGTAAAAATGTCTTTGTTCTTGTAAAGGTATGTGGTTGAAAAATCGCCACAATTTCTTTATCAGGATATTTTTTTCTTGCAGAGTTAATCGTTGCAGTTATTTCTTTCGGATGATGTGCGTAATCATCGATGAGAATCTGGTTACCTCGTTTCTTCTCGGTAAATCTCCGCTTCACACCTTTAAACGTACTTAAATTCTTAATGTGTTCTGCCTTAATTCCCTCATAATGGCAGATTGCTATGACTGACAATGCATTTAGCACGTTATGCTCTCCAAACATAGGGATTTGGAACGTATCATAATAAGTATTTCTAACGAAAACATCAAACTGAGTTCCTTCAGGTGTTTCTGCAATGTTTTGTGCTTGAAAATCATTTGTAGCAGCAAAACCATAATAAACAACCGGAACCTTTGCATGTATTTGTTGTAGTTGATCATCATCACCACATGCGATTATTCCCTTTTTTACACGATCTGCCATCGACTGAAATGCCTGAAAAACATCTTCAATGCTCGTAAAATAATCAGGATGATCAAAATCAATATTCGTCATGATCGCATAATCTGGTTCATAGCTTAAAAAGTGCCGTCGGTATTCACAAGCTTCAAAGACAAAATATTTACTGTCTACATGCCCCTTGCCTGTACCATCGCCAATAAGGTAAGAGATAGGAAAACTTTCATTAAGCACGTGAGCAAGCAGACCTGTTGTAGAGGTTTTTCCATGTGCTCCAGTTACTGCGATACTTGTATATTGTTTTAGCCATTCGCCTAAAAATTCATGATACCTATAGAAAGTAACACCTTGTTTCTTAGCTTCCTGGATTTCAATGTGATCATCAGAAAATGCATTACCTGCGATCACCGTGAAATTTTCTTTGATGTTGGTTTCTGAAAAAGGGTAAATAGGAATGTTTTTTTCTTCAAGTGCTTCCTGTGTAAAAAATTGCTTTTCAACATCAGAACCCTGAACAGTTTCTCCAGAATCATGGAGTATGTGGGCTAAAGCACTCATTCCAGTGCCTTTTATACCAATAAAATGGTAAGTTGTCATAAAAAAGAACCTCCAAATTGTACCTGAAAATCAAATCGTTTATCCATATTTTCGATAGTAATTTTTTAAACTATCGTTTAATTATAACAAATAATGGATCGAAATAGAATAGGGCTTTGTCTGTTAATCTGCTTGGTTCATCGTTACCTTTTCCAAACGAGGATTTGGTCGATATCTTCTTCCTTCTTTTGCTTCAGGAGAACCATTTAACAGAACATTATCACCGGTAAAACCAATATTGATCTTTAAAAGGCTTCCCCCTACTCCATACATATCAACAGGTACACCTAATTTTTCAAAATGGGTAATTCGACTCTCTGTAAAGCCCCCACTGAGCATAATTTTCACATGGTTAAAACCTTCGTCATCAAGTGCTTTTCTTAAAGCAAATGTTAATTCCGGGTTTACTCCTCTTGGATCAAACGTGCCCATTAAATGATGGTTTCTTAAAAAGTATTTATCCACCAATGTTCTTGATGTATCAATCCGAACAGCTTGCAAGTCCTTTCCAAATTCATGGGCGACCTTTAATGAGTCTGTAATTACATCATTATTGTAATCGACCAATGCAACAAGGTCGTCTTCTGGATACATTTCATGATAAGCCTTTGATGCAGCAACAATATCACCACGGAACATTTGAATTAAAGCATGGGGCATTGTCCCCATTCCTTTTTTTCCCCACCATTCATTCATTGCATGTGTAGCCTGTGCAGTGGAACCTCCGATAAATGCAGCATAGCCATCACCAGCCTGCTGGGTATAGTGATCATCTCGATCGCCCATAAATATCACGGGCTTCTGTTTCCCGGATGTTCTCGCCGCTTTTACAACATTGTATACATTTGTAGCTACAGATGTTCTTCTTCCCAATATTCCGTCAATAATCCCTTCCAAAAAACCGAATTGTTGATATGCCCCCGAAACGGTAAGTACTGATTCATAAGGACCTATTCTATCGCCATCTTTTAAGGAGTGAATTTCAAGTGTTTCAGGATTTTTTGCGAATGTATGTAGTAAAGCAATAGCTTCATCTGTACCACATAGAACAGCATTTTCCTTTTGAAAAAATTGCATTGTGACATAGTTATCCGGCAACTTATTTTCAGCAATTTCTTTTGTCTTTAGAAAATATACTGCAGAAAACCAGCCTTCTTTAATTCGCTCATCGAATTTAAATGTTTTATTTGTAAGTCGATTAATTTTCCCTTCTAACTTTTGAGTAATTTCTTTCATTTATGTTCTCCTTATACAGGTTATTGTTGTCCATTTCTAATGATATATAAAAATATATCATGAAACAAGAGTAATCCACTTATACTACTAATAAAATTACCTTATTTCCTCCAACTGGGCATTTGTAATTAAAACTTCTCTAGGTTTACTCCCATTTTGCCCGGAAATCATGCCTCTATGTTCGAGCGTATCAATAAGCCTTGCAGCTCGATTGTAACCTATTTTAAAATGTCGTTGCAGAAGGGAAGTACTTGCACTATTATGCTCAACTATAAAATCTATGGCTTCTTGAAGTAATTCATCTTCTTCTTCATCCATGGTAACTTGCTCCAATAATTGTTCCTGTTCAAATAGATAGTTAGGCTCGGAAATGTTTCTGGCATAATTGGTGACACGCTCAATCTCATCGTCCGATACAAATGGTCCTTGTAGACGAATGCTCTTCCCCGTTCCGTTCTCAATAAACAACATATCTCCTTTGCCTAGCAACTTCTCAGCTCCACTCGCATCAAGGATTGTTCTTGAATCTACCTGGGAAGAAACGCTGAAAGCAATTCTGGTAGGAATATTTGCTTTAATTAATCCAGTTATTACATCAACAGAAGGTCGTTGCGTTGCTAGCAATAAATGGATTCCGCAGGCTCTGGCCTTTTGTGCAATACGACTAATCGCATCTTCTACGTCTTGTGGGGAAACCATCATAAGATCCGCCAGTTCGTCAATAACTATCACAATATAAGGCATTTTTTCATGTACTCTTCCTTGCTTTTTAACCTTTTGATTATATCGCTCAATGTCTCGAACGCCTTCTTGCACGAATTTTTCATATCGTTCTTCCATTTCACTAACAGCCCACTTTAATGCAGCGGTAGCAGCTTTAACATCTGTAATTACTGGAGAAACTAGGTGTGGAATCCCGTTATATGGAGCCAATTCAACCATCTTAGGATCAATAAGCATAAACTTAACATCATCATGGCTTGCTTTGTATATTAAGCTAATTAGGATTGTATTAATACAAACACTTTTTCCTGACCCTGTAGCACCAGCAATCAGTCCATGAGGCATTTTTTGAATGTTTGTAATTAATGGTTTCCCTTCAATACTTAAGCCCAACGCAATTGTTAATGGGGAATTACTTTGTCTAAATTCTTCTGAGTCAAAAATACTCTGAAGTCCCACCATTTCAGCTTTTAAATTAGGAATCTCTATTCCAATTGTATTTTTACCCGGGATTGGTGCCTCAATTCGAATATCCTTTGCAGCCATATTTAATTTCAAATCATCACTTAGGTTTTTCACTTTACTAACTTTCACACCGAGCTCAGGTTGCACCTCAAATCGCGTAACAGACGGTCCTTGGGTAGCGTTAACTACCTTAGCACGTACATTAAAATGCTTTAATGTTTGCTCCAACAACTCTTTCTGTTGCTGTACCCATATATGATCCTCTTCATTCTTTACCACTGGGTCATTTAACAAATGATGCGGAATAGCTACTTCTTTTTTTATCGTTTGGGGGGACTCTTGTGCTTTCCTATATTTATCGAATAAGTTCTTTTTATCCCTAGGTGTCATCATCACATTGAACGGCACATGCTTTGACTGCTTGTTTTCTGTTTTCTCTTTATTTAAATTGTTTCTTATCGGATTAGAAATCACTGTTTCCTTTTCTTCATTCTTTTCTAGTGGAGTTTCTGTTCCCGTTTCTATATTCGGCTCAGATGTTAACACCGTTTCCACCTTCTCCTCCACTTCTATTTCTTTTTCACCTTGATCGCTTAATAAATTATCTTCTTCCAATTGACTTGGTTCTTGTAGCTGATCCATCTGGTGTTCGATGGAAGAAGGTTGATTGTCATTCTCCTTGTATGTATCCGAGTTTTGATTAGTCTCCATGAGAGAAACTAAATTTGTTTCTTCCGCTAACTTTTCTTTTTTACGTTGAAACGCAGGTACATCTTCTAGTATTTTTTCTTGTTTTCTAGGCTGAAAGCCATAGATTGGGGAAGGGACCTCCGTCGGTGTGAACGGTTGTGAATCTTTTTTATATACCTTATTTCCGTTTTCCCTCGACTCCCATCTACTAGTGGAGCTTTGACTTTTTCTTTCATAGTCAGCAGTTCTCCTTTGTTGTATAGAAGGTTGTTTCTTTGGCATTGATGATTCTATATTTGACTTTGGCTTTTGTTTATCCTTATTTATGTTTCTTTCTGTATTTCGTTTAACATTCGGTTCTACATTTCGTTCCATATTCTTTGATTCATCTGGTATCACTGGAAAACGAAAAGATTTCCTTTCAGGATACTGATAAACCATTCTAGCTTCTGGTTGATGTTGATGTTTAGAATTATTCACAGCATATTTTTGTTCTTCTATATACTCTTGCTCTTCTATTTCTTCTGTAAAAAATGATTTTATTTTGTCTTTCCATCGTTGCCACATATCATTCACTCATTTCTCTTTTCTATTTATAAATTGCTTTTCTCCTATTTTAGCAGTTTTTGGGCCAAATTTGGTTAGAAAATAGAAAGAACAAAAGAAAAACAACCCGAAGTACTTAGGTTGTTAAAGAGAATTCTTTCCCGACATCATAATTGTCATCCAGGACATAAATTCCTTTCTCTTTAGGGGCATTTGGCATACCTAATTCTTTTTGCGAACATATCATACCATTCGAAGGTACCCCTCTTAATTCTGTCGGTTTAATTTTCAATCCGCTTGGCATAGTTGCTCCTACCTTTGCTACAACTACTTTTTGCTCTACATCCACATTCGGTGCTCCACATACAATTTGCAATGTTTCCTCCCCTACATCTACTTGACAAACACTCAGTTTATCCGCATTTTCATGTGCTTCCTTGCTAATGACATGGCCTACTACGAATTTTGGACTAAGATCGAAGTCTAAAGGGTCATTTATGTTATTTTGCTTAAATTGCTCTTTGATTTCTTGAAGCAGATTGTCAGTTAATTGAATTTTTCCAGTTTGATTAAGGGCAAAATGACTGGAAGCCTGAAAAATATTATATCCCAAAACCTTATCTTCTTTATTAGTGATACGAACAATATCTCCATGTCTAGTGTAAGAGCGTTCATAACGATCGCCATCTTCTATCGGGATTAATAAAACATCACCTACACCTTTAGGGTTATAAAATACATCCATTTCTGTCATCCTTTCTTTACTTTTCGGGTTTGTTTTTTGCAAGAATGAAAATCGGTTCTAATTCTTTATTTTCATAAATGAATGGCAACGAAGTGATCGGGATACGCCCTTCGGCAAAAAACTTCATTGTCATTTGTGCTAATATATCATACCCTGTTTTATTCTGTATGTCAGCTATTATTAACACATCCTGATGTGGGACTGCGATAGCTAATTCTCCTGTACTGTTTGCTTTCATTTCTTCTAATAACGCTTCATTAAGTATACGACTCGCGTCATAACCATCCTGTTTGGCAAAGAAATAAAAATAATTGTCAGCTACTCGATCCATTTTATGTTCCGTATCCAAGGAACGTAAATTGAAGGAAGCAATCTCATCAATTCTATCTCTGTTCCAACCTTCTTTTTCTAATAATTCTTCATCAATTAAGCGATAGGATTTCCCCAAATCAAGCGCATAATAAATTCTCGTCTCAGCCGTATGCTCTTTATAAACCAGATTTACTTCAGACTTGGTTGTGGTTGGAAATGAGGTTGCTCGTATAACAGGGAAAATTTGTTTTTCCATTCCTGTCAATTGATGCTCTTCATTCATAATCCTTAGCGCTTCATTAATATGATCCACAAGTTCTTCAATTGCAGCTTCTCCTCGTGTATTATATTTTGCTACAACATTAGGTAGCGTAATAGTAATACCCTTTCTGTTCTCCTTCCACTCAATTCGAAATGTATCTTTATCTCGATTATAGCTGGTACGATAATGTTCGCTTGCCAATCTATCATCAAGTATTTTTTTTAATTTTAAAGATGTCATTTTCATAACCTTTCCTCCTTTTTCTATTAACGATAAACTACTCAGGCAACTCACTTAAAAATGTTTCGATTTCTTCTTCACTCTTTCGGTTTTTACTTACAAACCTGCCTAATTCTTTGCCATCTTCAAATGCAATAAAACTTGGTATACCAAAAACCTCATACTGCTGGCATAGAGCAATAAATTCATCCCGGTCTACTTTAATAAACGTATAGGCTGGGAATCGTTCTTCGATTCTCGGTAATACAGGTTCAATTACAACACAATCCGGGCACCATCCTGCCGTAAAGTATAATACAACTTTATCTTTATTTATCCACTCATTTAATTGCTCGATAGTTTCTGCTTTTTTCATTTTGATCATCTCCTGTCATTATCATATCTTTGTTAGCTTCAGCTTTCAAATATCAAGAATCAGTAAATGCAAACTCTGTTTTTCACACATATTAATTATTCTCTAATGGCTGTTTTCTTGGCAATCTTTTAAATATTGTTTACTATTAAGGTATCATGAATTAATTGGAGGGATAGTATGGAATTAACCGTTTATTTAGCTGGTCAAATTCACGATGATTGGAGAGACAAGGTAACACAGAAAGCAAATGAAAAAGGTCTACCGATAGAATTTGTTGCACCACAAACAAATCATGATCGTTCAGATGATATTGGGGAGGCCATTCTAGGTGAGCAACCTGGAAAACTGTATCGTGATGATGCTGCTTCAAGCATTAATAATCTGCGGACTCAAGTACTAATGCAAAAGTCCGATATCGTAATTGCTTTATTTGGTGAGAAGTACAAACAATGGAATACAGCAATGGATGCAAGTACAGCTATTACAATGAACAAACCAACAATTATTGTTAGACCTGAAGAACTTATTCACCCTTTGAAGGAGTTGTCTAACAAGGCCACAGTGACTGTCGAAACTATCGACCAAGCTTTAGATGTTCTAAGCTATATCTTTGATTGAACTACCCACCACTTATTTAACCTCGCGGTCAAATTGAAGTGGGGGATTCTTAAGTACAGAAACCCAACGGTCTCTACTTGATTAGGCGATCTCCACAGTTCCTGCGGTTAAGAGGCGGAGTGCCTCGTCTTTCAGATTTTGTGCCGCGTTCAAGTCCCGGTCATGATGCGTTTGGCAAGAAGGACAGTCCCATTTACGCAAGGCAAGGTTTTTGACGTCCTTATGCTGATGACCACAGTTGGAGCATAATTGGCTGCTTGGGAATGTCTTTGAAACAACGACAACCTGCTTTCCGTACCATTCGGCCTTGTATTCCAGCATCGTACGAAAAGTCGACCAGCTTGCTTCACTGATTACCTTTGAAAGCTGTCTATTTTGCAGCATATCTTTCACCTGCAAATCCTCAATTCCGATGATGTCGTGGTTTTTGACAATTTCGGTGGAGAGTTTATGCAGGTAATCGTTGCGTTTATTCATGATTTGCTCGTGCAGGCGAGCGACTTTTCGGCGCTGTTTCTGGTAATTGTGAGCCTCTGCAAGTTTGCATTTGCGGCGGAGAGCACCTTTACGTCTTCTGGACAGGATCCGTTGCGCCTTGGCCAGCTTCTTCTCCAGTTTGCGTACATGCCGTGGATTTTCATGACGGGTTCCGTCTGAAAGAACGGCAAATTCCTTCAGACCAACATCGATGCCGACCGCAGATCCTGTTTTCGGCAGTTCCGACACATTCGTTTCCACCAGAATGGAGACAAAGTATTTACCGGAAGGGTTGCGGAGAACGGTCGCATTTAAGATACGGCCTTCAACTTCACGGCTTTTTGCAAAACGGACAAGTCCAAGTTTCGGGAGCTTCACATGGTTGCCAACAATCGCAATATTACCGTTTGTATGCCGGGTGACATAGGACTGGACTGGATTGTTTTTCGATTTAAAGCGTGGCCGGTCATTCTGTTTACGAAAGAAGCGATCATAAGCATCCGCTAGGTTCTTCAATGCGGATTGCAGGGAAATGGAATCCACTTCCTTCAGCCAGATGAATTCTTTCTTTAGGACGGTAAGTGCTTTGGAACAAAGGCTATAGGTAAGGCCTGTACCCGTTTTTTCATAGGTTGTGTTCCATTCCTCAAGGAAATGGTTGAACACAAATCGACTACAGCCAAGTGTTTTGGCAATCAGTATCTCCTGTTGATGATTCGGATAGATACGGAATTTATACGCTTTATGTACAGCGCCCACCTCCCTAATAAGAATATATGTTCCCATTATAACACACTATCTTATTGGTTGGTAGGAGATGTCGGACAATTGAGGCAGCATACGCTGCCCCTTGTCCGAAGGCGATTCATCTCCCACCTACTCACTGGGCTGCGCCCTTCACGTTCCTTGAGGATGGGAGTATTCTCGCCTATTTTTGAATAAAAAGCAAAAAAGCAGCGGACCTTCCGCTGCTTTTAATGATTTTGGTTATATTCCCATTGACCTTTTAAGAGCATTACCACATGCTCAAACATCGATTGACGTGAAACTAGCTCATTCGTAAATATGCCAATGGCACCTTCCTTATTACGGACTCCCTGCTTCTTAGCATATTCATCCATTATTACCCCAAGTTCTACACCTTGCTTCAACTGTTGATCAATAATAGAAGGAAGTGCTATTCTGGCTCCACTTGCCGTATGGGTTTTTCCTTCTGCAGTAATTAATGCACCCCAATTGCATAAAAACAATTGTCCATCTACATACATAACTCCACCTTCGAGCCCTATACTTAATGCACCCGAATGATCAGTGAGACAATTTTTCGCACGGTTAATTGCCCCTTCTCTTGTTTCTTCATCAGAAAAAGGCTGCTCGGAAACTAAAGAGGGAACATTTACAGCTTTTACGTCAACATTTGGAAATACCTTCTTAACTGCATCCACCTTTGTGGGATTTTTTGAACCAATTAAAATATCCATCCAGTATCATCCTTCTTAGGTTTGTTCTTATCAAGGCACTCATAACAGTTAAGATATAACAGGCTTACCTCGATTGCATCTCCACATAAATTACTTTTTGCGAATTTGATCTACCGTATTTTGGTCTGTTTCTTTTACTAGCTTAATAATTAATTCTTTTGCGGCAGCATAATCATCCACGTGAATGATGGAAGCATGTGTATGGATGTATCGTGAACAGATTCCTACAACTGCAGAGGGAACTCCATCATTTGCCAAGTGTACACGACCTGCGTCTGTACCTCCTTGAGATATGAAATATTGATATGGTATATTGTTTGATTCAGCTGTGTCCAGAATAAACTCTTTCATTCCACGATGCGTAATCATTGAGCGGTCAAAGATACGAAGCAATGCACCCTTTCCCAATTGTCCAAATGCTTCCTTATCCCCAGAGGCATCGTTTGCAGGAGAGGCATCCAACGCATAAAATATGTCAGGATTAATCATATTTGCAGCTACCTGCGCACCACGAAGCCCTACTTCTTCCTGCACCGTAGCACCTGAGTATAGCTTGTTTGGGAGTGTTACCCCTTGTAATTCTTTTAGCAGTTCTATAGCCAAACCGCATCCATAGCGATTATCCCACGCTTTGGCAAGGATTTTTTTCTCATTGGACATTGGAGTAAAAGGTGTTACAGGTAAGATTGATTGACCTGGTCGAATACCTATCCGTTCTGCATCTTCTTTATCATCTGCACCGATATCGATAAGCATGTTTTTCATTTCCATAGGCTTTTTCCGTTGTTCTTCTGTTAAGTTATGTGGTGGTATGGAACCAATTACACCAATTACCGGGCCTGCTTCTGTCATAATCTGTACTCGCTGTGCAAGCAGTACCTGACTCCACCAACCACCGAGCGTCTGAAAACGAATCATCCCATTTTTCGTTATCTGTGTAACCATAAAACCTACTTCATCCATGTGACCTGCGACCATTACTCTTGGTCCCTGGCCATCACGAACACCAAATACTCCACCAAGGTTATCCTGAATTACGGAATCAGCATACCTTTCCAATTCTTTCTTCATAAAAGATCTCACACGGTGTTCGTTTCCTGGTGCTCCTTGTAATTCTGTTAAATTTTTAAAAAGGTCCATCGTTTCATTATTCATGCGTTTCCCTCCTGGATATACTATGTACTAATTTAAGTATAACGGAAAACTTTTTGCTTTTTCCACTATTCGCTCATATTAGTATATTATTTTCTATTTTATCAATGATGCGTTATACTAAAATAAGCGCTACTATAAGAATCTTGTATCAAAAATATATAGCAAGAGGTGACAAGTATGAATGTAAAAAAAGCAGTTCTTGCAGCTGGTGTGGGTGTTGCAGTTGGGTATGTAGCAAAACAGCAGCTGGATAATTACCAAAAGATCACTCCCGAAAAGGCTTTAAAAAAAGCAAAGGAAACATTTAAGAAAAATGGACCTATAAGTGGCTCCTGGATCTATATGAAGCCAGAAGAAGTAGAAAGAAATGGATTAATGTATAATGCTTATCGTGGTGGGGTAACCCGAAACATTGATGGGGAAAACATACAATACGAGTTTTATGTAGATGTGGAAACCGGAACTGTAATTGACACGATTCAAACTGCATAAATGATACAAAACGCATGGAGTCAGTCTCCATGCGTTTTCTTAGTTATATTCATACCTTTTCCGTTCTACCTCATCTACCTTGTTTCCATCATGATTAAACTTGATAGCACGGTAATATGCATCATGGTAGAACGTGTACCATGCTTCATTTTTATACCCCTTGTTCATCCATTTTTCTTTTTCATGAACAGAAGTAACCGGATAGTCATCATAAGCAAGTGCCCATAATTTGTTTTGGTGACCATGTGTTGGCATTAAATCGGCCATATGGATGAATTGTTCTTCGCCATCTGTAAAAGTTAGAATACAATGACCATCACTGTGCCCTCCGGTATGTACCATCTTTAACCCTTTAGTGATTTCCAATTCTGCATCAAATGTCTCTACTTGATCTACGATAGGTTCCCAATTCATTTTCCAATAGGTATTCACCGAACGAATATTAGGGTTTCGCATTTCATTCCATTCTACTGCAGAGGTATAAATAGTTGCATTTTTAAAGACAGATACGTATGCATCACCTTCTGGCTTTGTTAGACCACAAGCATGATCAAAATGTAAATGTGTCATAAACACAGCATCAATATCATCCACAGTTAGTCCTAGGTTTGCTAAGGAGCTTTCTAAATGGGATTCTTCCAGTACTCCGAAATTACGTAATTGCTTCTCGTTCAGTTTATTATTGCCCATACCAGTATCAATTAGATAATTTTTATTATCTAGCTGCAACAAAATAGGATCGGTGCGCAATTCTATCTGATTTTTTTCATTATGAGGATATTTTTTGCTCCACAGTGCTTTTGGCACAACACCGAACATGGCCCCGCCGTCGAGAAAGTTAACACCACCACGCAGCCAAGTCAACTTTGCTCTTCCAACTTGAAGTTTCTCCATTTCTCTACCTCCCTTATATATACAGCATCAAGTGTAGCAAAAACACACTGTAAACGCTACCAAGCAGCATCCCCTAATTAACTTATTTGTGATTAACCTTACTATAAAAGCTGTCCGTTAAAGTGATGAGCTCATTATGCACAGGTGGAGGAACGCTACAAGATAAGAGAGGTAAGTTAGATACCACAGTGGAATATATAATCACCCAGAAAAAAATTAATCGGCCCCCAACATATATATTAGAACCTGAAAGTAAGCAGTAAAAAAGGAACCTTTTTTCAGGTTCCTTTTTCACTATTTAAAGGTAGTTTTACATCGATAGATCTGCTGGCCTTTTGCAGAAAACCTCTCTTCATATTCTGTCATTATATTTGTAGGGTCTTCATGTGCATGAAGATCCAAGAGAACCTCATTTAATTTCATTCCATACTGTGAGAAACCTACCAATGAGTATTCAAACAGGCCCTTATTATCTGTTTTGAAAACAATCCCTCCACCAGGATGAAGCACTTTCTCATATTGTTCTAAGAATGTGTGATATGTTAGTCTTCTTTTTTCATGCCTATTTTTTGGCCATGGGTCAGAAAAATTCAAATAAATGGTATCTAACTCATTTTCCGCAAAGATTTCTAGAAGATCAGCAGCATTTTCATTTAAAAGCACTACATTAGCTCTCTCTGCCTCCATTACTTTTTGCGCAGCTGCCACAACTATACTCTTTGCAAGTTCAATACCTATAAAGTTAATATCGGGAAACTGTTTCGCCATCCCTGTAATAAATTGCCCTTTTCCAGTACCTATTTCAACATGAATTGGGTTGTTATTACCAAAGAAATCTTTCCATTTACCATGATATTGACTTGGATTCTGTAATACAATATGCTTATTTTCTTGTAAAAAATCATCCGCCCATGGCTTATTCCGTTGCCGCATATGTCCACCTCTTTTACTCTTTGAATTCTAGTATATAAAAAATTAAAATGATTAAACTAAGATCTGAGGTGATTATTCATGACTTTAACTGTCCAAAATCAAATCACATTACTTTATGACTTATTGGACGAACACTCGGGAGAGCATTTAGGAAATATATCTGAATATCAGCAGATCAGAAGATTAGTTAAGTCTCTATTAGCCAATCAAGAAATTTCAAATGATCAATTAGTTCAATTGCTTCCGGAAATTTATAATTATGGCCTTCAAGGTGAAAGTGCCTCCAGTGTCACAGAGCATATTTCTGCAAATAAACAGAACATCGAAAATTGGGTGAATGTTCTCGAACAAACTAGGTTAGAATAGTCATTCTAACCTGCTCATTTAACTCCTGCAGGTCGGTTAACCTTTCCATAACCTTCCAAGTTTCCTTGCGTTCGTAATGCCAAATTAAATAATGGAGAGAATCAAGCAATAAATACCAGTACATCCGTCTATACAGTTGTTGATTATTCGCCACTCCATATTTTTTCAGCCAGGTATCCCAATCCTTCATCGGAATATACCATTTTAAAACCATCCCATAATCAATGACCGGGTCAGCAATTAATGCATTGTCCCAATCAATGAGATATAGATTGCCTTCATCTGTTAAAAGCACATTGTTATGATTGAGATCACCATGACAAACAACTAAATCCTGACCTCTTGTTTCAGGTAATAAAAAATCCAAATAATAAAGCGCTTCTTCTACAGCTGGATAACGATGGATTCCCTCTATCTTACCTATATTCTGTTTGATTACATCAAAGCCTTCATCAGAGGTGACCGGCTTTTTACCTAGACGCATAAGCATGTGTAGTAATTCAGAGGAATGATGAATTTTTCGTAACAGCTTTGCGACACGATCATTCTGCATTTCCTGCGGCTTAAGTTCTCTTCCTTCAAGCCATTCTTGGGCAGTGATGACATCTCCATTTTCCAATCGTTTAGTCCATATTAGTTTTGGTACAATACCCTCTGCCGATAATACAGCAAGGAAAGGAGAAGAATTCCTCTTTAAAAATAATCGTTGGTTTCCTTTAACAGCATGATAGGCATCACCTGTCAACCCACCAGCCGGATCAACTTTCCAATCCTCACCCAATATCCTTTTCAGCCAATCCACCATACATTCCTCACATCTTTCAAGTTTTAGCGCTCAATTATTCATTTTATATTTATCAATTAAAAAATACAACTAGGAAATGGCGTTCATTTACTTATGTCATGATCTGCAGACAAAAATGGATCTTCTTCCTCTTCCCATTCCGGACGCTTTACTGATGTCGTTTGGGAATATTTCAGTAAGGCTTCTGCCACTTTTAATTGTTGGCTCTTCAAAGGTGAAGAGAGACTTCTTTTTTGCTTAAACCATTCTTCATACTGTTTAGCACCAACCAATTTTGTCTGATATAACTCCTCATTGAATATAAATACATTTTTGCGAGAAAGAACCGTTTTTTGAATAGGGAACTCAATATTGATCGTACGAAGAATACTATTTACTATTTGTTCCGTTCGCTTTAATGCAATTTGAGGGCTTAAGATTTTCTTTCCCTGCTCCTCTGTGATTACCTTCCATGTTCTCCCATTTTCCACGAAAACCTTCGCCTCGTCATCTTCCTCTACAACATATATTATTTCAATACCTATTGGACTAATAAGGATAATCTCCCCATCCACTGGAGCTGATTTTACAGTGAAAATAGGATAATACATACAAAGATAATTGTCAGGGAAACGTTGCAAGAAATACTTTAATAAACTGTCCGTATAGTATGATCGCTTCATGTAAGACAACTCGGTGACAGTAGAAGTAGCCCACTTGAGCTGAAAATTAAATATTCTATTTAAAAAGTATTGCTTGAGCTCGGCCTCTGTTTCCGGTAAATTCTCTTCTTTTATATTTTGCTCCTCTTCACCCACATCTTTTCTCATCAATGCTTTTATTTTAGAAATTGGTCCTAACTTAGGCGATTCCTGTTCGACTTCGTCAGTTACCTCTGTAGGTGGTTCTTGCCAACGACCATATAGTTTTTGCCAATTATCTTGCTTTAATCGGATAAACTGACTGGGATAGCGATAGGCGTTCCATTCATATCTCGATACATAATCCTGAAGTTTAATTAATTGAGCCAGCAAGGTCACCCCTTTTCAGTTTATATTTAGCAATCTCTTCATACTTTGGCGATTTTTCCGGATGGATCTTATATATAACAACTTGATCAACATTAAAAACATGCTTTTCATTATACTTTTCAGCTAATTCACCTATACTTATTTTAGATGTATCTTCTGACCACTTTTTAGCAAGGGTAATATGTGGTCGATATGCCCTATTCTCTTTGTAAAAGCCAACATGGGAAAGAGCTTCTTCGACCGTATTGTGTAGCTCTAATAACCTCTCATTGACTTCCACACCTGCCCATAATACCCTCGGCTTTGTTTGATTACCGAATCTTCCCAAGTTTCCTACCTCTACTGAAAATGCATTTATTTGCTCTATTTGCCTCAACACATCTATAGCAGACTGTATCTTAGTATCGGCAACAGGGCCCAAAAACTTTAAGGTAATGTGCAAATCCTCCTTGTGGGGCCATTGTTTATAGGATACGTCTTCCTTCAACTGTTTTTGCCATGTAGAAAAAAGGCTTTGTAGGTTGGAAGGAATTGGTATCGCGATAAAATAATGTGATCTGGTCATTCTTTTCATCCTCCTGATTTTAAAGAGAGACAGTATTCTTTTTCATTTTCACTTAATTCTCTCCATGTACTTCGCTTTAGCGAATGGTCAAGGATTATATTTCCCATACGAATTCGTTTTAAATATATTACATTTTTACCAACTGCTTCAAACATTCGTTTTACCTGATGAAATTTACCTTCCGTTACCGTTACTTCTATCTCAGAAATCTCGCCTTGTGCCATAATCTTTAGCTGTGCTGGTTTAGCTTGATAATCGTCATCAAGAATAACTCCCTCTTGAAAGGACTTTACATCTTCAGAAGTTACTCTGCCTTTTATTTTTGCATAATATACCTTCTCGATATCTTTTTTTGGCGAGGTTAATTGATGCGCCAATTCTCCATCATTAGTTAGCAATAGTAGACCTTCTGTATCTTTGTCCAATCTGCCTACAGGAAAAGGCTTGTAATGTTGCAACTCTTGATCAAGAAGATCAATAACGGTTTTCTCCTGCTTATCTACTGTTGCCGAGATACAGCCTGAAGGTTTATGCAGCATCAGATAGATATATTTTTGATAAGTAACGATTTCTTCCTTAACTTTTATGACATCTCTTTCGGGGTCGATATGCTTACTCCCGTCCTTTATTATTTGGTCATTAACCTTTACATATTTCTTTTTTAGCAGTACTTTCACTTCTTTTCTCGTGCCAACACCACTATTAGACAGTAACTTATCAAGTCGCATCCTACCGCCTCCCTTATTTGCTTAAAAATCGATCTAAGAAGCGAACTTTTTCCCCTAATACACGTTCCAACAAGGTTGATTTATATGCAAACCATAAATAAACCACACCACCGATACCTACACCTAGAATAAGCATAACTAATGCTGCCCATCGTTGCTCTTCAAATGGCAGGAAGAAACTAAAAATAAATTTGGTGACTAAAATAGCTATACACATGAACAAAATAAAGATCCCGATAAGCATCGTACGCTTAATGATTTCTTTAAAGGAAAAATCAATGGCTGAGTGGATACGCCATAAATTCATGGCAACTGCAGTTCCAGCTGCAAGAGCCGTACCAAAGATTGCTCCCTTTGCTCCAAAAATGTAAATGAGTTGAATGTTAAATAGAACTTTTATTAACAGTCCTGCTAACAGGCTGAAAACTGCATATTTTTGTTGGTTGATTCCTTGTAAGATAGAGGAAGAAACACTAAACAAGGCAAAAAGCAATGCTACGGGTGCATACCAGGCAAGTAAAGTACCAGTTGTTTCAATTTTCCCCATGCCATATAGTGATCCATATGCCTCATTTGCAAGCATTGACATGCCAACTACTGCTGGTATGACAAGGACAAGGATTATTTGTAAAGCCTGATTAATTTGTTTTGTAAGCAATTGCCTATTCTGCTGGGTATACGAATTAGTTAGCGTCGGTAAAATAGCCAATGATAGCCCTGTAGCTAGCGTAATCGGGATGATTACTAATTTATGTCCATAAAAGTTAATTGCAGAATAAGCAAACTCCCAAATATCCTTTTGATCTGCCGCAACCATTGCTCGCTCAAATGTAAATTGATCAACCATTTGATACAGCGGAATCGCTAGCCCAACTAAAACGAAAGGGCCAGCATAACGAAAAATTTCAATAAATAAATTTTTTTAGGGATATTATGGGAATATGTTTGCTGCTCAATTTGTCTATTTAGATATGTTTTTCTTTTTTTCCAATATACAAACAGGACCAGACAGGAAGCCATAGCACCAATAAATGCTGCAAAAGTGGAAAAACCAACCGCTGCGGTGATGGTCCCATTCATGAACTTGAGGATGACAAATGCTCCCCCTAATAAAAAGACAATCCGAATGATTTGCTCCACAACCTGAGAGACAGCAGTCGGTCCCATTGAATTATGCCCTTGAAAGAACCCCCTTACAATACTCATAGCTGGGATTACAAGTAAAGCAACACTTACCATTCGAATAACAAAAGCCACATCATTCACAGTAATATTAACTGGATCATCGCTAGTAATCATTCTCTCCGCAAGCCAGTCTGCACTGAAAAACATTGTAAGAAAAGCTAAGAATCCTGTTACTGCCATTAAAGAAATTCCAGCCTTAAACATCCGCATCCCTGTTTCATAATCACCCACTGCGTTATATTTAGAAACAAATTTTGATACGGCTAACGGAACTCCTACGGTAGAGATACTTATAAAGATACTGTATGGTGTGTACGCATAAGCAAATAACGTACCACCTGTTTCACCAACTAAAGCATTGAATGGAATAACATAAATCATTCCAAGAAATTTTGATAAAAACGATGCACCAGTTAGTAGCATAGTGCCTCTGACAATATTCGACATTATTTCACCTGCATTACCTTATTGATTTTATTGTTATTTTATCACACTTCGTCTTCTATCCTATATAATATGTCGTTTCTTACACAACTAAAAAGTGACAATATATATGTTTTTCCTATGTAATTATTGAGTAGAACAACCTGCAAGTGGTAAGATACATAGGAAAGGAATGAAGTACAGTGACTTATGATGTAATTGTTATCGGTGGTGGGCCTTCTGGTTTAATGGCTTCCATAGCAGCAGCTGAATATGGAGCAAAGACATTGCTGCTGGAAAAAGGAAAAAAACTCGGCAAAAAGCTGGCTATTTCTGGTGGCGGACGATGTAATGTTACCAACCGTTTGCCGGAAGAAGAAGTAATTAAACATATCCCTGGGAATGGGAGATTTCTATATAGTGCATTTTCTGTATTTAATAATTATGATATTATTCGCTTTTTTGAAGATCTAGGTGTCCAACTAAAAGAAGAAGACCACGGGAGAATGTTTCCTGTTTCTAATTCTGCACAATCGGTCGTTGATTCTCTACTTAATAAAATGGACGAATTGCATGTTAAAGTCCGTAGAAATACATCCGTACAAGCAATTCATTATTCAGAAGAATTACATACGGTAATTCTTTCAGATGGCGAAAAAATAGAAACAAATACTGTAATCATAGCTGTCGGAGGAAAAGCGGTGCCACACACCGGGTCCACAGGTGATGGCTATGCCTGGGCTAAAAAAGCAGGTCATACCATTACAACACTTTATCCAACAGAAGTGGCACTCACCTCAAAAGAAAATTTTATAAAAAACAAAGATTTACAAGGGCTATCGCTTAGAAACGCAGCTGTATCCGTGTTAAATAAAAAAAACAAACCAATTATCACTCATAAAATGGATATGATCTTCACCCATTTTGGCATTTCCGGCCCAGCTGTACTTCGGTGTTCACAATTTGTAGTAAAAGAACTGATGAAAGGCCGAGAAGAAATACCAATCGAGATTGATGCTTTGCCTGACCAACATGAAGAGGATCTATTTAAAGAAATTAATGCAATGCTTAAGGAAAGTCCTAAGAAGACAATAAAAAATATCTTTAAAGGCATTGTTCCAGAACGATTCCTGCAATATATTCTGCAAAAAAATAATGTGGCGGAAGAGCAAAAGGCTGCTAATATTGCTAAGGAAAACATACGAGCAATTATCCATGATATGAAGCATTTTACATTCCATGTTCACGGGTCACTTTCATTAGAAAAAGCGTTTGTCACAGGAGGCGGGGTTTCTATTAAAGAAATTGTTCCAAATACAATGCAGTCAAAAAAAATGCACGGCTTATATTTTTGTGGAGAGATTTTAGACATACATGGTTATACGGGTGGATACAATATCACCTCTGCATTAGTAACAGGCAGACTTGCCGGAGTAAATGCAGCGAAAGAAGCTTCTGGCAGATGATACCTAGCATGATTTCCTTAGTAAGGGCCAACCTAAGAATGTCTGGAAAGCCATTACCTTTTCCTAGGTAGCTTGGCCATATAATTAAGGATCATGAGAGGATGGAGTATGAAATGCAAAAAAATGGAATGTGGATACCAATCATTGCTTCCGTAGGTGTTGGAGCAGCAACATTTTATACGATGACCAAAAATAATCAAAATTTTGGTCAGACCATGCAGAAGATGATACCATTCGTAACCCAGATGTCGTCAAATGGTAATCAAAGTAACTCTCAACAGCTTGGGCCATTTGGTATGAGCTAGATAGCACAGAGCGTACCTGTCATTTAGATAGGTACGCTCTGTTTTGTTACTACTTAGCAAGCTCCAAGATGTTTGACCGTTTGTTTTCTAAAATTTATTAGACGAAATACGACATTGTATTGTAGAATAGGTGTATTACATAAAAGGAGGTAACACCATTGAAAGGCATAGGACTTTTAATTAAAATAATAATTGCAATTGTTTTAGGTATTGCCATCGGATCCATCTCAAATGAATGGTGGATTAAATTATTTGCTACATTTAATGGGCTTTTTGGTAATTTTCTAGGTTTTGTAATCCCATTAATTATCCTAGGTTTTATAGCACCTGGAATTGGCTCTATGGGAAGAGGTGCAGGAAAGCTTCTAGGACTAACTGGAGCTATAGCGTATACCTCAACAGTTCTGGCAGGTATTTTAGCGTTTATAGTGGCTAAATCAATCTATCCAACTTTACTGAACGGTCAGTCATTGAAAGCGTTTTCTGATCCTAGTGAAGGTTTGAGTAAAGCTTTTTTTGAAGTAGAAATGGCTCCCTTAATGGGAGTAATGACAGCTTTGCTGCTATCATTTGTAATTGGATTGGGAATTGCTTCAATCAAAGGTGATACCTTGTTACGATTTACAGAAGAATTTCGTGATATCATCCATTTGGTTATCGAAAAAGTAATTATACCACTATTACCTTTTCACATTTTTGGCATATTCGCAAATATGACCTATGCTGGACAAGTTAGTACTATTTTAAGTGTATTTGCAAAAGTATTTGTTATGATTGTTATACTACATATACTTTATCTAACGGTTCAATACACAGTTGCAGGAACATTAAGCAAACAAAATCCATTTTCTATGCTTAAAAGGATGTTACCGGCATATTTTACTGCATTGGGAACTCAATCATCTGCAGCTACAATTCCTGTTACACTAAAACATACCAAAACACTTAAAGTACGTGAAAGAGTAGCCGACTTTACTGTGCCACTATTAGCTAATATTCACCTATCAGGGAGCACAATTACATTAGTTAGCTGTGCACTTGCGGTCATGTTTTTACAAGGTGATACGGCTACATTTTCTGCAGTTTTCCCTTTTATATTAATGTTAGGTGTTACCATGGTCGCGGCACCAGGGGTACCCGGCGGAGCAGTAATGGCAGCAATCGGTTTATTGGAATCAATGCTCGGGTTTGGTCCTACAATGGTATCCTTAATGATTGCTCTATATCTTGCTCAAGACAGTCTTGGTACTGCATGTAATGTTACTGGTGATGGCGCAATCACTTCAATCACTAACTCTTTAAGCAAAGACAAAAAGCGTACAGAAACAGAACAAGTCGAAGCATTATAAGAACAAATGAGGATATTTTTAACATTGGGAAGTCAGACAGTACCTTAAGGTACTGTCTGACTAATCCTAGATTACGTTTAATTAACTACTCAATCTCTCAAGAACATTTTCCTTCTACGTTTTTCTATAAAAAAATTTTTATAGAAAAATTTGGAGAAAGCATTGCAAATGCATCGCTATCCTTTTATAAGCGAATGAGCTCTAATGTGGCACTTTAGTTTTTCATCAATTTGTTTCTTAGTATCCAGCCTACAGCCTCTTTTCGTGAACTAAATAATTTATTCCTCTCTTTTAAAACCTCTTCCTCTCCCCTACTATTAGTTCGTATGATAACCTTCTCCTTTTACATTCATAGAATTTCTAAATTTAAGTATTTGTTGCTCTTAGCCAGGCTCCTGTCGTTGGTGGGAAGACTTTATTCATTATGGAGGAATTATTGGACAGTTTCAGGAGTTTGAATGGTGTTTTGTCCATTATGGGGTTGCTATTGGACGGTTCTTGGTGTTTGGATGGTGTTTTTGTCTATTAGGGAAGAGCTATGGGACAGTTCCTGGCGTTTGGACGGGGCTTTTGTCCATTAGAGAAGAGCTATTGGACAATTCCTGGCGTTTGGATGGAGCTTTTGTCCATTAGGAAGTTACTATATAGCACAGTTCAGTATGAATGACTCAAGATTTATCTCTGATAGGATATTAACGGACACGAAACCTCAGAAAATAAGGTTCTCAGTCAAATGTGGTGGTGTGATTTTCACTCCACCATCTCTTTTATTAAAAAGCCTTTGCTTAAATAGCTGCGTACGTATATTGGTTGCCGTTTCTATTGTGTCAAAACCCTTCTAACCTCTTGTCGCCACAGTATTTTCTTTTTTAATCGATTAAAATTTTTAATTCCATACGACATTCGTTTTGCCACTTTAATTGTATTATTTACGCCTTCAATATATCCATTATTAAAAGGATACATAAAGGAATGCAAGATCTCTTGCTTCCACCGCTCAAATGTTTTTCTTACTCTATGAAAAGACTCAATATTAGAATCCTTCATCGCCATTAAACATCCTTCTAGACCCTGTGTAGCGGTCTTTTCGTTACTCTCTTTAAACCACTGATCAAGTTTGTTTTTTAGGTTGTATGCCTCTTCTAATCGAGGATCAACCTGGAGTAACTGATTTACTTTCTCTCGCTCTTCTTCTGATAATTTATAGGTTGATTTCCAAAGTAACTTTTTACTTTTTTTCATATATATCCGGTCTTTTTTCTCTAAGTCTCTTTGCACTTCTCGACGTACTTCATCTAGCGCCCAATATACTTGCCGCATAAAATGAAATCGATCAGCGATGATCAGTGGGTTACCAAGCGCCTTCCGTATTGCTTGCTTAAAAGACTTAGAAAGGTCCATGACGACAATCTCTACGTTACTTGTATCACAGGACTGAAGATAAGCTTTAATTGTATCTACCTTCCGATCAGGTAAGACATCCACAATCTCTTTATTTTCTACATCCGCAATGACCGTTTGAAACCTTTCACCGCCCGCATCCCCTTTAAATTCATCAATAGCTAACGCACGTGGCAGGACTTTCCTTGTTTTTATTTCTTTTCGATCATAAATACGAAGTAACCGTTGCGAACTCATCCCAGTTAACTGGGCAGCTGTAGTAAATGAGCCCACAGCTGTATACGTTAGCGCTGTCGTTTGTATAGAACGGGTGCAACGTTGGTATCGTTCCACCATCTGAAGCTTTTCATAAAACGTATGATTACACGCCTTACATAAGTAGCGTCTCTTTTTCAAAGAAATACTAACTGGTTTATTGGAAACAATGGGCCCCTGAATCGTTTGGGTACGATAGCCGTGGATACTTTTTGTCCTATTGCCACAAAACGGGCACTTCTGCTTCTTTACTTTTGTATATAGCTCTACAAAAAACTTAGCTGAGTCACTAGAAACTTCCCATACATCTACATGTTTGTCTTCAATACCTAACATTTCTATGATAAAATGGTTTTGCACTCTTTCCCTCTCCTTTTCCTTTTGTGTCGCAACTTTAGGTTAACAAAAGAGAGGGGAATGAGTGTATTTTTTTGTTTCTTACGGAAACACTGATCCTCCAAAGGAGACCACCACATTTAGTATAGAGCCGAAAATAAACTGGCGCGGTATGGCAAATCATCCTATAAATCACCCAATTCAAAAAGCATTGCGATACTCTACGTATCACAATGCTTTTTGAATTGCCTAGCGGCGTCCTACTCTTGCAGGGACAACGTCCCAACTACCATCGGCGCTGGAGAGCTTAACTTCTGTGTTCGGCATGGGAACAGGTGTGACCTCTCCGCTATTGCTACTAGACCACTTTTTAGCGGTATATATCATAAAATGAATTTATACCCTAAAAACTAAATAAGAGGGAAACAACGACCATCAAAGAAGAAAATTAGTTAAGTCCTCGATCTATTAGTATCCGTCAGCTCCACGTGTCACCACGCTTCCACCTCGGACCTATCAACCTCATCGTCTCTGAGGGATCTTACTCACTCGAAGTGATGGGAAGTCTCATCTTGAGGGGGGCTTCATGCTTAGATGCTTTCAGCACTTATCCTTACCACACGTAGCTACCCAGCTATGCTCCTGGCGGAACAACTGGTACACCAGCGGTGTGTCCATCCCGGTCCTCTCGTACTAAGGACAGCTCCTCTCAAACTTCCAACGCCCACGACGGATAGGGACCGAACTGTCTCACGACGTTCTGAACCCAGCTCGCGTACCGCTTTAATGGGCGAACAGCCCAACCCTTGGGACCGACTACAGCCCCAGGATGCGATGAGCCGACATCGAGGTGCCAAACCTCCCCGTCGATGTGAACTCTTGGGGGAGATAAGCCTGTTATCCCCGGGGTAGCTTTTATCCGTTGAGCGATGGCCCTTCCATGCGGAACCACCGGATCACTAAGCCCGACTTTCGTCCCTGCTCGACTTGTAGGTCTCGCAGTCAAGCTCCCTTCTGCCTTTACACTCTGCGAATGATTTCCAACCATTCTGAGGGAACCTTTGGGCGCCTCCGTTACCTTTTGGGAGGCGACCGCCCCAGTCAAACTGCCCGCCTGACACTGTCTCCGGACCGGATCACGGCCCTGGGTTAGAATGGTCGTACAGCCAGGGTGGTATCCCACGGATGCCTCCACCGAAGCTGGCGCTCCGGTTTCCAAGGCTCCCACCTATCCTGTACAAGCTGTACAAACATTCAATATCAGGCTACAGTAAAGCTCCACGGGGTCTTTCCGTCCTGTCGCGGGTAATGCGCATCTTCACGCATAGTATAATTTCACCGGGTCTCTCGTTGAGACAGTGCCCAAGTCGTTGCACCTTTCGTGCGGGTCGGAACTTACCCGACAAGGAATTTCGCTACCTTAGGACCGTTATAGTTACGGCCGCCGTTTACTGGGGCTTCGGTTCTGCGCTTCGCGTAAGCTAACGCTTCCCCTTAACCTTCCAGCACCGGGCAGGTGTCAGCCCCTATACTTCGCCTTTCGGCTTCGCAGAGACCTGTGTTTTTGCTAAACAGTCGCTTGGGCCTATTCACTGCGGCTCCTCCTTAAAGGAGCACCCCTTCTCCCGAAGTTACGGGGTCATTTTGCCGAGTTCCTTAACGAGAGTTCTCCCGCTCACCTTAGGATTCTCTCCTCGCCTACCTGTGTCGGTTTGCGGTACGGGCACCTATGAACTCACTAGAGGATTTTCTTGGCAGTGTGAAATCAGGAACTTCGGTACTCTATTTCCCTCCCCATCACAGCTTGAAAGATGTTGGACGGATTTGCCTATCCAACTTTCTCACTGCTTGGGCGCACACATCCATCGGTGCGCATTCCTTATCCTACTGCGTCCCCCCATCGTTCAAACGCTCATGAGGTGGTACAGGAATATCTACCTGTTGTCCATCGCCTACGCCTTTCGGCCTCGGCTTAGGTCCCGACTAACCCTGAGAGGACGAGCCTTCCTCAGGAAACCTTAGGCTTTCGGTGAAAGAGATTCTCACTCTTTTTTCGCTACTCATACCGGCATTCTCACTTCCAAGCGCTCCACCAGTCCTCACGGTCTGACTTCACAGCACTTGGAACGCTCTCCTACCATTGTTCGTAAGAACAATCCGCAGCTTCGGTGATACGTTTAGCCCCGGTACATTTTCGGCGCAGAGTCACTCGACCAGTGAGCTATTACGCACTCTTTAAATGATGGCTGCTTCTAAGCCAACATCCTGGTTGTCTGGGCAACTCCACATCCTTTTCCACTTAACGTATACTTTGGGACCTTAGCTGGCGGTCTGGGCTGTTTCCCTTTCGACTATGAACCTTATCACCCATAGTCTGACTCCCAAGTCTAAGTAGCTGGCATTCGGAGTTTGACTGAATTCGGTAACCCGATGAGGGCCCCTAGTCCAATCAGTGCTCTACCTCCAGTACTCATTTTCTTGAGGCTAGCCCTAAAGCTATTTCGGAGAGAACCAGCTATCTCCGTGTTCGATTGGCATTTCACCCCTACCCACACCTCATCCCCGCATTTTTCAACATACGTGGGTTCGGGCCTCCAGTCAGTGTTACCTGACCTTCACCCTGGACATGGGTAGATCACACGGTTTCGGGTCTACGACCACATACTCAAATCGCCCTATTCAGACTCGCTTTCGCTGCGGCTCCGTGTCTTCCACTTAACCTTGCATGGGATCGTAACTCGCCGGTCCATTCTACAAAAGGTACGCCGTCACCCATTAACGGGCTTCGACTACTTGTAGGCACACGGTTTCAGGTTCTCTTTCACTCCCCTTCCGGGGTGCTTTTCACCTTTCCCTCACGGTACTGGTTCACTATCGGTCACTAGGGAGTATTTAGCCTTGGGAGATGGTCCTCCCGGATTCCGACGGAATTTCTCGTGTTCCGCCGTACTCAGGATACACTCCGGAGAGAATTCCTTTTCGATTACAGGGCTCTTACCTGCTATGGCTGATCGTTCCAGATCGATTCATCTAAAGAATTCCTTTGTAACTCCAAAGGAGTGTCCTACAACCCCAGAAAGCAAGCTTTCTGGTTTGGGCTAATTCCGTTTCGCTCGCCGCTACTTGGGAAATCGCATTTGCTTTCTCTTCCTCCGGGTACTGAGATGTTTCAGTTCCCCGGGTCTGCCTCACATAGCCTATGTATTCAGCTATGCGTACTGTTCCATTACGAACAGTGGGTTCCCCCATTCGGAAATTCTCGGATCAACGTCTACTTACGACTCCCCGAGACATATCGGTGTTAGTCCCGTCCTTCATCGGCTCCTAGTGCCAAGGCATCCACCGTGCGCCCTTATTCACTTAACTATTTTTACAATGAATAAGCGTGCTAATTTCTTAGCCTTGCTTTTATTTAAATCTAGCTTTGGCTCCTAGCGACTAGCGCGACTTCCTTCCCCTTCGTACAATAAGTCAACATCGATTCATTTACATTCATCGTGTTTCCTTTATCTCCTACGGGTCAGTCCAGTCCGTACGTCGCTGAGCAGTCGCCTCAGCTTTTTATTTGATGTCGTTGTTACTCTTATTTAGTTTTCAAGGTACAAAAAGAGAGATTCGCTCTCTCAAAACTGAACCAAACAACCATGTATGTCCTTCCTGAAAGGCGTAAACCTTCCAGTGTTCCGTTCTAAATCCTTAGAAAGGAGGTGATCCAGCCGCACCTTCCGATACGGCTACCTTGTTACGACTTCACCCCAATCATTGGTCCCACCTTCGGCGGCTGGCTCCAAAAGGTTACCTCACCGACTTCGGGTGTTACCAACTCTCGTGGTGTGACGGGCGGTGTGTACAAGGCCCGGGAACGTATTCACCGCGGCATGCTGATCCGCGATTACTAGCGATTCCGGCTTCATGCAGGCGAGTTGCAGCCTGCAATCCGAACTGAGAATGGTTTTATGGGATTTGCTTGACCTCGCGGTTTTGCTTCCCTTTGTTCCATCCATTGTAGCACGTGTGTAGCCCAGGTCATAAGGGGCATGATGATTTGACGTCATCCCCACCTTCCTCCGGTTTGTCACCGGCAGTCACCTTAGAGTGCCCAACTAAATGCTGGCAACTAAGATCAAGGGTTGCGCTCGTTGCGGGACTTAACCCAACATCTCACGACACGAGCTGACGACAACCATGCACCACCTGTCACTCTGTCCCCGAAGGGAACTCGGTATCTCTACCGATTGCAGAGGATGTCAAGACCTGGTAAGGTTCTTCGCGTTGCGTCGAATTAAACCACATGCTCCACCGCTTGTGCGGGCCCCCGTCAATTCTTTTGAGTTTCAGCCTTGCGGCCGTACTCCCCAGGCGGAGTGCTTAATGCGTTAACTTCAGCACTAAGGGGCGGAAACCCCCTAACACCTAGCACTCATCGTTTACGGCGTGGACTACCAGGGTATCTAATCCTGTTCGCTCCCCACGCTTTCGCGCCTCAGCGTCAGTTACAGACCAGAGAGTCGCCTTCGCCACTGGTGTTCCTCCACATCTCTACGCATTTCACCGCTACACGTGGAATTCCACTCTCCTCTTCTGTACTCAAGTCCTCCAGTTTCCAATGACCCTCCACGGTTAAGCCGTGGGCTTTCACATCAGACTTAAAGGACCGCCTGCGCGCGCTTTACGCCCAATAATTCCGGACAACGCTTGCCCCCTACGTATTACCGCGGCTGCTGGCACGTAGTTAGCCGGGGCTTTCTGGTTAGGTACCGTCAAGGTGCCGCCCTATTCGAACGGCACTTGTTCTTCCCTAACAACAGAGCTTTACGATCCGAAAACCTTCATCACTCACGCGGCGTTGCTCCGTCAGACTTTCGTCCATTGCGGAAGATTCCCTACTGCTGCCTCCCGTAGGAGTCTGGGCCGTGTCTCAGTCCCAGTGTGGCCGATCACCCTCTCAGGTCGGCTACGCATCGTTGCCTTGGTGAGCCGTTACCTCACCAACTAGCTAATGCGCCGCGGGCCCATCTGTAAGTGGTAGCAAGATGCCACCTTTCAACTTTCCATCAGGTGATGAAAAGTATTATCCGGTATTAGCCCCGGTTTCCCGGGGTTATCCCAGTCTTACAGGCAGGTTGCCCACGTGTTACTCACCCGTCCGCCGCTCGTTCCACAAGCGTCACCTCCGGAGAGGATCAACTTGCTTCCCGCGCTCGACTTGCATGTATTAGGCACGCCGCCAGCGTTCGTCCTGAGCCAAGATCAAACTCTCCATAAAAGTTTGAATAAGATCGAAACCAATCAATCTTATCTCAATGTCTTAGCTGCAGAAGCGTTAACTTCTGGCTTTTAAAAATTAACGAAAAACGTCATGTTTTTCTTGACATACTGGTTGTTTTGTTCAGTTTTCAAAGAGCGAACTTGTTGTCACTTCCAAAAAAGCGACTTTTATATCATACCATTCAGAGATACATGTGTCAACAACTTTTTTCATAGTTTATAAGTTTCACATTATCTTCTCAAATTGGCGACTCAATTAATATATCACATATCATAAAGTGAAGTCAATAATTTTTTTCGTCTTTACAAACATACTAAATTAATAAGATCGGCTGCAAGATGTGTAATCTATTTGAACAGCGAGATCAATATTACAATGCATGCCCTTAGATGTCAACCATTGTCATCATAAATAGCTTTACTTACTTTTATACCCAATCCAAAATAATGTTAAACATAAAACTGTTGCCAAATTATTCCCTGGCAACAGTTTATACAACTAAATCACTTAATGTTACTTTTGAGGACTTGAAGGTGTTGATATATCTGTCAGCGTTTGTTCAGCTTGCTGGTTAAACTGATTCTCTACTGCAAGGTCCCCTAAAGCAACCATTCCAACAATTTGTCCATTTTCCACAACCGGCAGGCGTCGAATTTGCTGCTGAGCCATCATATGTGCAGCCTGCTGTACATCCATTTCAGGAGTACCTTGAACAATTTGCTGTGCTGTCATTACTTCTGAAACTGGTGTCTGTGCCGCTTCTCCCTGCGCTGTAGAGCGAAGCGTAATATCACGGTCTGTAATGATCCCGGTCATATGTCCATTGTGATTAACAACAGGAACCGCACCTATATTATTTTCACTCATTATTGCTGCTGCTTCCTGTATAGATTGGGTTTCCTTCACTATATATACATTGGGTGTCATAATATTTCTTAATTGTTGATTCATGCAACAACCTCCCTTTCACTATATAGGTTGGTTACTTTTAACCATTATATTATAGGTAGTTTTTGCAAATTTTACAGTTACTCAGTTTACTTAATTAAAAAGCTGCCGCCATCCACTATTCCAATCCCAGGATATTTTTTTACACCTTTCATTAATTCAAATAAAGCTTCGTCCTTTTGTTTGGCCTCAATCATGCAATCTATTTGCTGAACGGTCCCTTTAATTACATTTAGAAATTCCACAAACATTTCACTATTTATATAATCAGAATGAGCTCTGTAATTGGATTTCGATTTCGGACTTGAAAGATGCATTTTAATAGGTAAGTTTGAATGATCCCATGTTTTAAGAATACGGGGCCATTGCTCCTCCCAACGCTCTCCCTCTTTATGGTTGGCTAAATGATGATGAATATCAAAAACGAAAGGGACTCCTAACTTTTCACAAAGAAACAGGGTATCACTAAGATCGAACGTTTTATCGTCATTTTCTAAAATAAGCATCCCTTGTAAATCCGCAGAGAGAAAACCCCAATTATGAATAAACTGTTCTAATGCCTTTTCTTTATTGCCATATGCACCTCCTACATGCATGACACAACGATGTACTGGATTTATTCCCATACCACTCAGCAAACGTTTGTGCATTCTTAGTGTTCTTGCAGCCTGATTAAAGACTTCTTTTTTTGGTGAGTTGATTAGCACAAAGTGATCTGCATGGAAATCTACCCGCATCTCAGGATGGCTTTCCAGAAACGTATGTATGTCATGTAGATTTTCTTCTAAGTGCTTTACATAATTCCAACTTGGTATTTCGGGATGATTTACAAGGGGAATTAACTTAGATGACATACGGTAAAAATGGATACCATGTGCATTATTATGTCTTAATAACCGTAGAAGATTAGTTAAATTCGTTGCTGCAATTTGAACTATTTTTCTTATGGCTGCATTCTTATCTTCTATTTGGGAATAGCGGGAAAAAGTCATTGTTTTTGATGTAGAGCTATTTTTCACGTGCATACTTATTGCTGAATAGCCTAAACGAACCAAAGTCATTGCGGCACCACCTCCATACTAACTATTGATCATAAACAATCACACTATGTCACATCCTTTTGAAATAGATGTTTGTTAACTTAATTACTTAAATTTCCCAATCCCTATTAATTAATTTTCCCTGCACCTGAATGCCGTAAATAAACATCTACTTTCGGATTAAGTTTTATCGTTTTCAAATATGGTCCTTCGTCCTTTAACTGCTCCCACAACTTGTAATCCTCCCGGTACAACTCATACTCTAAGTTTAGAAAGTCAACCCCATCCTCTTTGCCCAATTCATAAAAATCAATGATTTCCTTTTTTATTAGAGAAGAAATTTTTTCACTTATTTCATTATTATTTAAAGAAGCTCGATTCTTTTGGTTTGTTACATAACAATCAAACTTCACATTATAATCTACTTGGGGCCTTCCTTTTTTTCTATGATATTGTTTGTTGATTCGAACATTCTCTATTACAACAAGCAATTTACTATCTTTATACGGAATTGTTACTGAAGTCCGCTTAGTATCTGGGGTTGCCCACCGTATCGACCTAATTTCATCCAATTTATAGTACTTATTAACCCCTTGCTTCCCCATAAAGAAAGCACCATCAAAAGAAAGTTTGGGATCATCTTCCTCATTTTGTTCCCATTGCTTCTTATTTACATAAAGAGAAGGTAAAAAGGTTGTAAAAGCTGGTTCTGTTATCTCTCTTGCGTAGTGATGAAGCTTTATAGGTCGAATAATGGAATCCTGTTCTTCAATATTTTCCGGGTTATGCAAAATGGTTTCAGTAGGAGGCTGGTTAAAAAAACCTGGGGTTGACAATATTTCAGTCATATTCCCTTTCACACCAAATATCCAAGGTGTTGGTCGGAATTCATGATAGCGAAGTATTCCGTCCAGAATATCATCAAATCCTTTCTTTATAGCTGTTTCATCAAGTATAATACTACTCACATGTGACCAGATAATTCTCTCTTGAGCAGTATTATACAAATCAAACAAGGCATCATTAAAGGTTTCACCAGAAGATTCAGAGACAAGAATTTGACTTGTAGCCCCTTGCGCACTTTCTACATTCGATAAACTGTTTAGCCCAACCATCTGAACATGAGTAACATATCTTCCTTCTTTATATTCAATACCTATTGCAGTAGCATAGTTCATCTTTTGAATTTCTTTAATGTCACTACATCCCATAAGCAACAATAAGCAAATACAAACTATAATTAGCTTCTGCATATTCCATACCTCATTTCTTATTATGAAGAGTATTTGGCTTTCTTTTTCTTAACAATGTAAAGAAGATGGAAGAATAAATTTTTTTCCAGTTAATCTCAGTAATTGGCTGTACATAAGATATACCGAATGACTCCAGTCTACACACATAGACTAAGATACTTATTAATCCAAGAATAAAACCATAAACCCCTAAAATGGCTGATGTTAGAATAAGATAAACGCGCAGTATACTCACACTAGCTACGAGCGATTGGTTTACCAATGTATAGGTGGAAACAACAGAAACAGCAATTACTACAATTAAAGTTGGGGAAGCTAAGCCGGCTCTAATGACCGCATCACCAATAATTAAACCTCCAACCACTGTAATTGTTTGCCCAATAGGCTTGGGCATTTGAATACCTGCTTCTCGTAAAATTTCAAAAAGAACGAGTATGAAGATAAATTCTAATGCAAACGGTAAGGGCATTCCTTGCCTTGATTCCACTATTGTGGCCAATAAATTAAGAGGAAGTTGATCTATGTTAACAGAAGTGATACTTACCCAAAATCCTGGCAGGAAGATTGCCGCAAATAAACCCATAACTCTAAATATCTTTTGAAATATAATTATTTGAAAGGAATAGTGAATATCTTCTGGTGAATTTAATAATTCGAGCAAATTTACTGGCCCAATTAACACTAAGGGTGAGCCATCCACGATAAGAATAAACTTTCCTTTTAATAAAGACTCGACAACAAAATCCGGACGGGCTATATAATCAAATAAAGGAAACAGGGAAAATGTACGGTCAGACAACCATTGCTCCAACTGACCACTACTTATAATACTGTCTACTTGTATTTTTTTGAGACGATGATCTATTTCTTTAATAACTTTAGAATTAGCCCTATTCTTCAAATAAAGCAAAGATACTTTCGTCTTACTTATACTCCCTAATTCAAATGCCTGATTATACAGTTCTTTTGATTTTAATCGTTTTCGAATCAATGAAACATTTACATTAACTTCCTCAGTAAAGCCATCTCGCGGGCCTTTAATCGATATTTCTGAGGTGGATTCCTCTGGCTCTCTTTTAGGTATCTTTGAAATATTAACTGTATAAAAGAATGTATCTCCATCTTTATATAAAATTAATAAACCAGAGAACAAGCTCTCAATCATTTCATCCAATGAAGTCAGAGAAGAAATAGGCGGTAAGTTTTTACTGGCTTTCTCCAATTTATTGTCTAAAATTGCTTGCTCAACAGCTTCCGAAAACTCATTAAGCTGCGTAGAATCAATCATACCTTCTGCATAGTACATCGAAACCTTTCCTTCAACCGTTTGAACATCAGCATAATTAACAAAAAATCGCTGAAGATCTGCTGGTTTTAAGCGGCCTTTGATCAGGGCTTGATTGAGCTTAGCTAAACTGGTTATTTTTTGGTTGCTCACGAGCTAGTTCCTCCTCTTTTAAAATAGCTTGCTATTAGAAGAAAAACAGTGATAAAGATTGCAAAGATGAAGGAATAGAAATAAAAATATTTCTCCATAATCGTCTGTAAATACACATCAGCATTTGGCTGCATCATAATAATTAAAATGAAGATAGAATAAGCTCCAATTAGAATCCGCCTAAATTTTAGAGAAGGTATTTCCCAGATACTCCACAATAGATAAATGCTTAAAGCCATACGAATGATGGCTCCAGCCAATAATTGAAATACAGCCAGAAAATCGACGTGTGAAATGGTATCGCCAATACTAACCAATCGCCATTGTTCAAATGCAGGAAAACGCATTTTCGATGCAACTTCCGGACCAAAAGCTGCTATTGCACCAGTTGTTGGTCCTATAACAAGAATAATTAGAGAAGTTATTATTACAAAAAAGTCCAATGCTGAATATTCCTTTTTTATCTGGTTTTGAATAAGAAATAAAAACAAAACATCCGCATTGGCTCCAACAACCATAATAGCGCCTTTAATTATCGGTTCCATTCCATTTGTAAAAACAGGAAATAATAAGGAATAGTCCTTTTCCGCCATTGTTGATAAAGCTACAAACAACCCGAGTATAATAACCAGTGGAGATAGTATTAGAGCCAAGTAAACAAGCGTTTTAAGATTTTTATAAGCAATGCACACAGATAATAGAAGGAAGGCCAGACCTGTAAAAAGAATTGGGGTTCTTGGTAAAAAATATATTTGTATAGTGTTTACCAAATCATTAAATGTTATTAAGCTAGTGGTTACTATGTAAAAACAAAATAAAGATAAAAGTGTATAAGTGATAATTCTCCCCATTTTCTTTTGCGTCCATACGAGTAAAGAGTTTCTGTGCATACTCTTTAATATAAACTTTAAAATAATTCCCCAGACTAACAGACAAAAGTATGCAATTAATGATGAGATCCAAGCATCTCTATTTGAAACACTAATTAAATGTGGCAATAAGATGACATGATTAGAAATTCCAACATACAATATAATTAAAAAGAATAATTGAAACCGAGAGAATTTCATATAGAGCCTCCAATAAGACTAAAATTCTCTACATAGTATTTTCTATTACCAAACGTTTATTCAAAAAGTATCAAAACCTAAATAAAAAAGCTACCAACTATTGGCAGCTTTTTTTATTTGCTTAAATTATTCATGCTCTACTTCTTTTTCTCTTTCCATATACCAAGAATAAAATAGCGTAGTAAAGTTTAACGGAACATCGGTAAGCGTGTTATGGTAAACCGGTTGGGCTCTATTAACAGTAGTGACAGTAGCGAGCCCTAAAAATTGTTGAATTAAGTTTCTCGATACACCAACTTCAATAATTTTATCTCTCCTTGATAAAAATGTTGTAGTTGTAAATCCGCCTGTTTTAAACTGGATAAATTGGCCCTGAACCAGGTAGCCTGTATGGTAGTAATCCAGCACTCGCGCCAACACAATAAGCGCCAAAAGTAGTATGGAGAGAATTAACCAAGTCATTTCCACATGAAAAAAGACAGGATGGAAATAGAATAACGCACCGGTTGCTATCGCCCAGAACCAGCTCGGTTTTAACAATCGAATGCCTAATGATTTTTTAGGAAGAGAATGCAAGTTTGAAGCTACTTCGTAAGTTGGCAGCAGTTCTGTAATCAGTTCATATGCCCTCGTTAATGGAAGAAAGGGATATAATGTATTTACTTCAAGCTCTTCTCCACCACTGAAGCTTCCTGCACTAGTAAGTTTCACTTCAGCAAGACCAAGCAACCGCTTCATAAAAGTTTGCGATACTTCAACAGCTTGTACTCTACTTTTCAGAATGGAAAATTCTGTGGTTTCCATAATACCTTTCTTTATATATATCCTTTCCTCATCAGAAGAAATTTCATATTTACCGTATTTTAAAAAGGTCCAGACCATGCCAATTAATAACGAAACACAACCTAAAATAAGCACAAAAATAATAATCATCCACCATGCATCCAGAAGATAGGATAGATACCCTTCTGCTCTCTCCTCCAAATCAAGTACTTGATTCATTTTAGAATAGATGGAACCTAATATAGGTATTAAAACGAGAAAGCTTAAAGAAGTAAAAGATGCTTTTACAATATCTTTCCTTCTCGGCTGAAAATGAACTGTTTTTCTGTTAGGCAGATCACTTTTCTCGCTAGAATCTAAATCTTCGGATGAAATGTTACTTTCTTTCTTCTCTCCTTTTTCAGTGATATACTCTTCAAGCTGATCTGCAGCTGCAATTGTAATTACCGGAAATTTTACACTTGAATCTTCAGCGGTACCTGTTTCGAAGTGTATGGAAGTTACTTTAAATAGACGGTGAAACAAAGACGTATGGCGATTTACATTTTGTATTTTGGAAAAGGGCACTGTCTTCTTCGTCTTTTTAATTATTCCGTGATATAGTTCAAATGAAGTTTCCTTTACTGAATATTTATACGTATACCATTTTAGAAAAATAGTAATTAGCGTAATCCCCATTAAAAATAAAAAAATCATTCTTGCATAATATATAAAAGTAGAATCAGAGCTAAAATTTAAAATATAGAGATAAAAAATAGCAAAAAATGAGTTTTTTGCTGTCTTCCAAATATCGAATACAATCGATAATGGGTGGTAACGATTCAACTGCTTCATTCCTCTGCCTCCTTCACTTTTGCAAAGATGGCAATTTGGTTTCTAACTTCCATGGCTGCTTTCTCAGGGATCCCTGGAATTGTATGTGAACTCCCCATTGTCATAATTTCAATAGAATATAACCCATATTTTCGTAGCAATGGGCCTTGTTTTGTAGAAACAGCCTGGATTTTTGCCATAGGAATAAGTTGATGTTGTTCATTAATTGCACCTGATTTTAATTGTAGAAATGCTTCATTTAAATCATAACGCCAATTTTTATGTAAATAATAAGGTCTAACAAATACTGACCAAACGGAATAAAGGATAGAAAGTAATAATAGTCCTATGAGAATCCAGCCAATCCATACTGGCCAAGCAAAATAGTAATCTAAGTATAGTAGAACAGCCAATACAATCAAACCGATTCCATCCTCAATTGCTGCAGTAGTTCTCCAAACCTTTACAATTGACTTTTCCAGCTTTTTTGTTGGTAATGGAGGGCCTTGTGTTTCTCTATTCATGTTTTCACTCCTATGTTGTAATTATGTTTTAATACGGATTATACCTCCAAAAAGTTTCAAAGAGATAAACAATTAGCAGAACAGGCTGGGACAAAAGAATTTTATACATTGAAAATCCGAACCGATTCGTACTACGACTGAATCATGGTTCGGATTTCTTTTTGCAACAAATTAGCGGAGGAAAAACGCGCAAACTCCTCGGAAATGAAGTACAAATTTTCTTCGTGCGATGCTAAGCTGTCGTAGCCTTCCTTGTCCTGTGGGAGAAAAAGCCTAGGTAAGACCCCGGTGTGCATTAAGAAGGAAGGCTAAAAACGCGACGTACTGAGGCTGCGCATACTCGCCCCACCAAACCCCATTGTCGCAACGCCTTCATGACCAACTTCGTGTTGGCCCGAGGCTTAGCAGCGCCCACGGAAAGCGAAGCGTTTTTCCGGAGCGGGGCTTCCACTCTTTAGAACGTTCGTCTTTAGAGTAGCATTATCTAGTTATGTCCTAGCCTCTTCTTCTGAGTTTTATTAACGTACGCCACGCATGTACTTTTGAATTATAGGAGCAAATGCGAACAATATAATACCAAGCAAAATAGAAAAACCACCGATTACACCGAAATAAATAATTTCAGTGGCTGGATCATAAAATTTCACAATTTGGGCATTAATTGCCTGTGCCGATGCATTGGATAGGAACCACAAACTCATTGTTTGAGCAGAAAAAGCAGCAGGTGCGAGTTTTGTTGTGGCTGATAAACCAACCGGAGATAAACAAAGCTCACCCAATACAACTATAAGAAAGCTTAATACCAACCATATTGGACTTACGAGAGAATCTGTTCCATGCATAAATGATGGAATAATCATGATCAGGAAGGACAATCCTGCAAAAAATAATCCAAAAGAGAATTTTTTGGTTGTAGACGGCTGGCGATCTCCCAATTTAACCCATAGTCCTGCAAACATTGGTGCTAGAGCAATAATAAATAGCGGATTTAAGGACTGGAACCAAGATGATTGTATTTCAATGCCCAGGAACTTAAGTTGTGTCCGCTTATCAGCATACTCTGCCAGGATGATGGACCCTTGTTCCTGAATAGCCCAAAACATCATCGCTGCTATAAATAATGGTATATATGCTATTAAACGTGATTTTTCGTCTGCGTTGGTTTTTGGACTGCGGTACATTACAATAAAGTAAGTAGCGGGAATCAAGATTCCTAATATACTTATTAAATAAGTAAAACGATTAATTGTTAAGATACCTGTTGGAATGGTTATTGCAGCCAAAATAATGATAATAACTGCCCCGATCCCAAATCGACTATATACTTTTTTCTTTTCATTTTCTTCCAGGGGATTAGGCACATACGTACCTGCGAGTCCCAAATTTTTCTTCTTCGTAATTATAAAAACAATTAGACCCAAGAACATTCCTACCGCTGCAGTACCAAAACCAAGGTGATAGTTATATTCCTGACCAAGTGTACCCACTACAAATGGAGCAATAAATGCACCCATGTTAATTCCCATATAAAAAATACTAAATCCGGAATCACGGCGATTATCCTCTAGGGCATACATATCACCAACCATATTGGATACATTTGGCTTTAGTAACCCTGTACCAACAATAATAAGTAACATGGAAATAAAGAAAGCTGTTAAACCGGCAGGAAGAGCAAGGACAATATGACCTGCCATAATTAGGGCACCACCATAAAAGACAGTTCGTTGAGTACCCAGTAAACGGTCAGCAATCCATCCCCCTATAATGCCTGACATATATACAAGTGAACCATAGATTGCCATGATGGATCTTGCTGTTCCATCTTCTATTCCCAAACCACCATAAGCTACCTCATTATACATATAGAACAGTAATAAGGCACGCATTCCATAGTAGGAAAATCGTTCCCAAAACTCAGTAAAGAACAAGGTGAACAAGCCTTTAGGTTGTCCAAAAAAACCTTGTTGAGGAACACTTCTGACAATTTCCTCTTTATCATGCGTATTCATGTTGTAGTCATCCTCTCCGTTAATAACGCAATTGTCTGAGAATATTTTCACTAACAGAACTATTTTAGACAAATTACATGCTTGCGTCAATAAATTAAGTATTCGAAAGGATGGAAATATATTTTAGCCAATGAGCATTAGGAAAAGTAATTTAAAGGATATGTAAAAATAGGACCGTCATATACCCGCGTATGATATTCGCCAGATTCTCCTAACGGGCAAACACCTTTCATTTGAATGATTTCTTTAATAAATAGATCATCAATTGTTCTGCCTACCCATGCTTCAGGTAATTTATTATTATCCACTTTAATAATTTCGGCCTTAAAACCTTGACTCACAAATTCCTCCAGGAGACCCTTTGCTTGACTTTCATCTCTCCAGAGTGGATAAAACGCTTCTAAACCAGCTTTTTCAGCCACACCTTCTCCCCATTCTCGGTGACCCTCAAGGTAAATATCACCATAAGCAATTCCATCTAAATCGTATTCATCTCTAACTTTCCGCAACTTAGAAACAAATTTTTCTTCATATGTGGAAAAATCAGTCTCAATGATACGGAATGGAATCGCTAGAGCATCTGCCTGCTTCCGAATTTGTTCTATATGTTCATCATGCGCAAAAGTTTTCATTTTGTCTGTCCAAACTGTTGTCAACAAACATTCCACTTTCACATTTTTTTGTTGTAAATAATATAACGCCAAACAACTATCCTTTCCCCCGCTGAAAGACAAAGCAACTTTACTCACCATTTATATAACTCCTTTCAAAAAAATACGATGTTATCTCAACAATAACATCGTATCTATGATCAAGCTATTGATTATGGAATTTATTTCTTTAGCATTTTAGAGATAGTAGAAGCATCCACTTTATTCTTTCCATTCACTAGTGTATTAACAATCATATCTTCTGTTTGCTTACTCACCTTTTTATTTGCTAATTTGGCTATTTGCCTAACCAATTTACGAATACTTTTCTCATCCTGTAAATCAGAATTGCTTAGTGATTTGGCAAGATTTTGTAAATCGTTTCCCTTTACACCAGTCTTTTTCTCTACTTGCTTCATCATATCGTCCATCAAACGCACCTCCCTATTGTTTACACCTTATTGTATGAAGGGAATGACACAGTGGGTAGGCTTACGCAATTGTTTTCATTAATTTGGTTTTCTATCCTTCAAATTACTTACCTTTTTTCGTAATAAACTTACTTATCATCGGACTTACTTGCCCATATAAATCATGCATTTTTTGTGCGGTTCCGGTAATTTTATCCAAGTCAAATCCCCCTTCACTTGTACGAAAAGCGTCAAGAAGATTTCGTTTTGACTGCGTTTGAGGTACTTGGCGGGGACGTTGAAACATAAAGGGATGCTCTCTTGGCATAGGCCGTCTTGGTTTTCCTGGAAACATATATAATCCACCCCCTTTTTCCATCTTGTATATAGTTTATTCTTAACGCTTAAAGACGAAAGGGTGTTTGACCATCTGAATTCAAGTTACCCCGAAACCTTTCCACAACCCCTGCATAATCTGAAATAAAGAACAAAAGTGCCAGCTGCGCCCTGGAATAAGAAAGAAAGGATAAAAAGTCTTATTTTTTGAAAAAGAGAGGTGTTTATATGGGGGTAGTTCAGACAGATAAATGGTTACGTGAATATTATAAAGAACCACTTACCCTTTGCGAAAAATTAACGAATTTGTTTGACAATGCAAATGCAGAGGAAATATACCATCATCTTTCTGCTTACGGAATGTATACCACACCACTTCCTGATGGGGAGAAATTAATAAAAAGATTACAGGAAAAAGGCGTGTGGAAAATCATTCAAGATGAATATAAAACATTACAAAGTGAATGGAAAGGTCCTAAGGTTCCCATATTTATTTTCCCATCAGATCCTACCAACCGACGATTAAAAGAAGATCATAACGGGAAAGCAGGTCTTTCCTTTAAAGATAAACTATTCTTATTTGTATCAGAGGATAATGCAGAGAGGGAACTTCATGCATTATTTACTCATGAATATAACCATGTTTGTCGAATACGGAAAATGGATAAAAAGGAAGAAGATTTTACACTTTTAGATACGATCATTCTTGAAGGATTAGCGGAAAATGCAGTTCGTGAACGGTTAGGAGAAGAAAATACAGCTAATTGGACATCCTATTACTCCGAGTTGCAGCTTGAAAACCTATGGAAGAATCTTTTATCACCGAAAAAAAATATGAAAAGAACACATTCCAGTTATTATTCCATATTGTATGGGCGGTACTTCTACCCAAAAATGGCCGGATATTGTGTTGGGTATCAAATGGTGAAAAACTACGCAAAAAACAAGAAAACTACTACCAATGAAATGCTTCAATTGCCTTCAGAAGACTTTATCCCGTCCTAAGAAGCAAAAGTAAAAGCGTTATTCCTCACTAAATCAATAAAATAGCTGTCGAGAGCCTCGACAGCTATTTAAAAAACAAATCAAATAAGATATTCCCTTACCAAAAGAAGAAGGGAAGTAATGCGAGTGTACCAATTGCACCCAACGCGAGTCCGTATCCAAATCCTGGTCGGTAACCATAACCTCCGTATCCCCCACCGGGGCCATAAAAACCAAAACCAAAACCTCCAAGATTTCTTTGTCCACCACCAAAAGGTTCCAAATAAACCCGTTGTCTGTCTACATGTTTAATAATCCCTCGATGAACGTCGCCCCGGTGTGTTCTAATTTCAACTGCCCTCCCTCTATAACGTTGACATAGATTATGATAATGCTGAACTGACATATTTTCACCCCCAATATGCTTATGACAGTATATGAAGCAGAAGCGGAAGTGTATGGGACACGTGCGTTAGGGGGAACGTGGAATTTGTATTGAGCCCACTTTGCTATATTTTTTGTGAAATTGGGATAATGTCCATAACATTGGGGAGTTCTTTACATAAGATACAATGTAAACAGATATGGAGGTGGTTTACGAATGAGTGGTTCATATGGTGGCTACGGCGGAGGCTTCGCCTTAATTGTTGTGCTGTTTATTCTGTTAATAATTGTGGGCGCATCTTATGTAGGATACGGATACTAAAAAATAAAAGGAGGAAGTTATATGTTTGGTAATTATGGATGTGGCTGTGGCGGATACGGCTATGGAGCACCTGTAGGAGGATACGGCGGTGGCTGTGGCTATGGCGCCGGGGGCGGTTTCGCCTTAATCGTCGTATTATTCATCCTTCTAATCATTGTAGGAGCTGCTTGGTTCTAATATCCAAACCAATAAAAGTGCTCTCCATTTCTGGAGAGCACTTTTTTCATCATTTGCTACCTATTGATTCATTCTTTGTTTTATTCGGCTTCATTTAGTCGACTCTCAATTTCTTTCATGATTTTGCCGGCTTCCTCCCAGTTACCTTCTGATAGCTCAGCTTGATAATTTTCAAAGAGCTCAGAGAATTCACGGAGTTTTTCCTCAGCGCCTGTTATTGGTGCTGTTTGATCGTCTGTATCACCTTCATCTGATGTATCATCGGATCCTTGTTTGCTTTCCGGGTTAATCAAGGCAAGCATTTTATCCAAAGAAGCGTCAAAGGTTTCTTCCATTACAATATTATCTTCATAGGCGATAACTACCCTTTTCACTTCTGGAAGTGATGTTTCATTTGAGGACTCTATATAAATTGGTTCTACATACATAACGGTATCCTCAATTGGGATAGCTAATAAGTTTCCTCTAATTACTTTAGAACCACCCTGTGACCAAAGGTTAAGCTGTTGTGAAATAGTGCTATCCTGGTTAATTCGATTTTCAATTTGTTGCGGCCCATATATATTTTTTTGCTTAGGGAAACGGTATACAAATATTTCACCATAATTTTCTCCGTCATTCCTTACCCCCATCCAAGAGATCATATTCTGGCGTTTCTTCGGAGTGTAAGGCATCATAAGGATAAATTCTTCTTCATCGTATTCTGGCAGCTTCATCGTAATGTAATATGGTTCCATTTCGATGTCTTCATTGAAATATTTCTCTGTTGGAAACTGCCAAAAGTCTTCCCTATTATAGAAAACTTCTAAATTAGTCATATGATATGTCCCATACTTTGCTGCTTGAATAGAGAATAGTCTTTCAGGATAACGGAAATGTTTTTGAACATCTTCCGGAATTTCTTTAGTGAATAGTTCTGGGAACATATTTTCATATGTCTGTAATAGCGGATCCGCTGGATTTACAATATAGTAATTCACTTCACCACTATATGCATCAATCGTTACTTTTACGGAATTTCGAATATAATTTTTGTTTTTCTCATAGTTTTCTGCGTACGGGTAATTATCCGTTGTTAAATAGGCGTCAATCATCCATGCAAGTGTCCCATCCTCCCGAACGAAAATGTAGGGGTCTTCGTCATATTCAAAGAAAGGAGCTATTCTGTTTACTCTGTCCATAATATTTCTAGTTTCCAATAATTGGCTATCTCCTGTGATCTGATCTGATACAAGCATTCGCATAGATCCTTCACTCAATGTAAACAATAGACGGTTTATACCAGATAGTTGGATACCTAAATCTGCTTCATATCGATTGGCAACATTCTCATCACCGGAAGGATAATCGAATTCATCCACTTTTGAGTTAACAATCACATTTTCATATTTTTCTTCACCAAAGTAAATTTGTGGCCTACTTATGTCGAGCACACCTTCTGGAGGAAGGTTTTTCATCATATATTTTGGCTGACCTTGTTGGGTGATCTGGTTAACATGACTCATTGCAAACCCATAACCATGTGTGTACCTCAGCTTTCGGTTCACCCAGGTCTTCGCCTGTGAAGGAAGATCTCCAGTGCTTAATTCTCGTGCGCCGATAAATACTTGTTCATATTCTCCATCAATTTCGTATCTATCAATATCAATATCATTAAATTGATAATACGTACGGAATGTCTGTAATTGGTTGTACACATCCAAAATAGGTCGTGAGTCATTTATTCGAACGTTTTCGATCGTTTTCTGATTTCGTTCGATCATCTTCTCATCAAGAGAATCGTTACCAGGATGTTCCTTTTCTTTAATTTGATCAAGATCATATGCAGCTCTTGTATATTCAAGGTTGTGCTTTAAGTAAGGTTTTTCTTTAGAAAACTCATTAGGAGAAACAATAAAGTTTTGAACGACAACAGATGCTATTTGTCCTCCTATTACTAATATGCCATACACGATGACAGGGAGCAGCATGGATGAAAGTTTCCTTCTATTATTAAGAGCTATAATCATCCAAATACTACCAATTATTGCAACAGCAGCTAATGCATAAGATACTGGGATATTTATAATTTTATCTGTATAGCTTATGCCATGAACAACGCTTTCCTGGAAAATATTCACTTGATTTGTCAGCAACGACTCATATGGTGTAAGCAAATGCATTCCAGCCAATAGTAAACCAATGAAGCCAAGTGTTGTAGCTAAATGAATTTGAGCGGATCGGCTCATGCGATATAAATGAAAAACAGAGTATGCTCCAATTTCCAGTAATAAAAAGAATACAGCAATACCCAGCAAGATATTAATGACAAACTTTACAAAAGGAAGAATAAACATATAAAAAGATATATCTAAGTTAAAGAAAGGATCCGTCTCACCGAAGGAAGCATAGTTTAATAGTTTTAATGCTGGTTCCCAGCCAACACCCTGAACAATCGAACTGCCGAATGCCCCTATCAAAACAGCTACACCAGCGATGATTAGCCTGCTCATTTTTTTGTTAGTTAGAACAGGAGCCAGTTGATGTGCATCAAAATGTCCTGTGTATGTATTCCGAATCCAAGACAAAGTAAAATAGGTTAAAATAAAGTATAGTATAAATCCTACTGCACCTAATATTATTTTACTGCTTAAAATTGTCGTATAAATACTTTCAAACCCCAAAGAATCCATCCATAAATAATCTGTAAACCAGCGATAGGAGAACAAACCGATTAAAGCAATTACAAGCAAAACACCAAGTACTTTGCCCAATCGGCTACCTACCTTTCTCATTCGATTCGTATTCATCTTCTCTTTAAAATTCAATGATAAACCCCCTAGTATTTAAAACTATTAACTCTTATACGAAAAAGAGACGTAAAAGTTTCAGTATTTCATATAGACATGTATACATGCTGAGTATATCCCAGATCACTTGACTATTCACTAATAGGATAACATAATTAATACATTATTAGCTTAAGTATTCGCGATATAATTCTTTTTTACAAGGAGGGAGAAGAAATGCCTCAAAGAAGTTACGCTTTAGCATATATTTTATGGTTCTTCTTTGGCCAAATTGGTGTACATCGTTTTTACACCGGAAGAGTAGGATCTGGCATTATTCAATTATTAATCGGTTTGGTCGGTTGGGCTACAACCTGGTTGTTGATCGGTTGGGTGCCATTGGCTTTTCTTTGGCTCTGGTTGTTTTTGGATATTTTTTTAATACCTGGAATGTGTCGAAACCCACGTTAAATATGCTTGTTAGTGCTGGTAAGTAAAAAGATGTTTACTTATCCATCAAATAGAGAATAGGAAAAGGGACTCTATTGATGGGAGTGGATCATCATAACACTTACATTAGGTATAATCTTTGTAATAGCAGCTATCATATCTGCTTTTTCTGCTATCAAGCTATCTACTTATGCAGATCATATAAGCAGAGAAACAAAGCTAGGCGGAATGATGGCAGGCACCATATTATTGGCTGTAGCAACCTCCCTACCAGAGTTAACTGTGTCTATTTCAGCCGGTATAATTGGCAATGTCGACATCGCCGTTGGTAATGGGTTTGGTAGTATCCTATTTAATTTCTTTGCACTATTTGGTTTGGATTTAATTTTTCGCAAAAAGCAGTTGTTTTTACATGGAGCCAAGCACCATGTTTCCACAGGTTACCTTGCGCTTCTTCTTTCCATTATTACAATGTTTGGTTTATTTACCAACACCTCTTTTTCAATATTTCATGTTGGTTTAACAAGTTTAGTAATTGTTGCTGTATATGTAATTGGTCTGATCCTTATTTCGTCATTACAGAAAAAGGAGAATAGTGAAATAAGGGAACAAACAACCAATTCCGGAAAAGGAATCAGCAAAACATTAATTAAATTTTTACTATTTTCCATTGTTATTTTAGTGTCTGGAAGCGCGTTGTCTCTCTCTGGTGATCGGTTGGCTAATGAAACAGGGCTTAGCGCAACATTTATTGGCAGTATATTAGTTGCTATGGCTTCCTCCATTCCCGATGCATTAAGTGTTTTTACAGCTTTAAAATTAGCTAATATTAACATGGCTGTAGGAACAATCCTTGGAAGCAATTTATTTAACATTTTAGTAATCGCTATTTCAGATCCCTTTTATCAAAACGGAACATTGTGGCAACAAGCAAATGACCAACTCATCATACTTTCCGTTATTGGATTCCTTTTAACCATTATCACGATGCTTGTAACGAAGCGAAATGTGGCAAGGAATGCATTTACGTATATGGCTCCTTCTTTAACTGTGGTTATAAGTTATATAGGAGTTGTTGTATATATTGTATTAAGCTAACTTGTATCTATGTACTAAATTAAATGCATCGGTCCGATTACCGATGCATTTAATTTGTATGGGGACAGTTAACTTTAAGATTAGAATTTCCTATTTCTCAAAAAAGCCATGATGGAATTACTTTCCATCATGGCTATTAATATGCTCGTTATTGACGTTTTTTTGTCTTTTTATTATGTTGTCTTTCCATCTCAGTTAAAGGCTCATTGGCAAATTCGTGATCCATTTTATTGGTAAGTCTCTTAGCGATCGGCTGGTCACTACTATATGGTGTACTTGTTAACTTCTTTTTATTTTTGCTCATTTCCACACCTCCTCATCTTAGTATGTAAAAATGAGAAAAACGTATTCTAATAATGTCCTAATTAGAATCAATTAATTTAATGATATAGTTTTTCATATCCACAAAACGCCTATAGGGAGGCTTTTCTTTTGTACCAGCAATAATTAAAGGCACAAGTGACTCTTGCCTGTGAAGAGAGCCATGTGCTGCCCCACTAAGATGAAATGGAGTAGATTGTGCTTTAAACTCATATCCTGGTTTTGCATTAACAATAATAAAATTGCCCTCGTGGGAATGTAAGGCACCTGATAATCGTGCCAAAGCATCCGGGTAGTCTCCATAAGATAAATATTGGTTATTTGTTAGAGTGAGATCAAGTAGATCCAGTTGCCCCTCAATACTCCAATTTTGATTATAAATATCCGTATATAGTCCTCCTGCCCGGTAGGTAATCATGCCGTCTTTTATACCTGAAACTACATGAATATTTTCTCCATTTTTCCAAGCAATGATATCAACACGTGATTCTTTTCGGAGCAATTCAATTAACTTACGAATGGAAACGCTTTGGTTTAAAAGGTAAATATACGCCATACGCTGGTTTACACATATTGCAATTTGATCCTTACTTTTTGGTCTTCGTTGTATTTGCGCAATCCTAAACTGTTTAAATATTTTTCTTAAATCAATGATACATTTGCGATAACTGGTCCCTGTGGCAGCATGGCCGTTGTCTCCAATTACCATCCAGATATTTTTTTCCAGTGCCTTTTCCCAGCTGGGATACATATTTAATATCTTCTGAATTTCTTTATCAATTTTTTTAATAAGCTTTATATCCGTAGGTCCTTTAAAATGAATACGTGCATCCATATCCTGAAAAATACAGAAGGTGAAACTTGGCAACTTGTTTTTACGGATTAGATAACGTAATTCTTTTGCTGTATATTTATAATTTCCCGCAGCAATTTGTGTAGGGACTCCCCTTTGTCTGATTTTCGAAAAAGTACCCAATGAAAATATGGGAGGAACCTGAGCTGTCCACTCCCCATTTTCAAATTCGGTGAACGCACGAAGTGTTTTCGGTGTTTTTAATTTTTGAGGCTTATTTCCACGATATACAAATGAATTTATGGAAGCAGAATGCAGTTTTTTCTTTCCCAATTCTTCATAAATAGTTGTAATGTTTGCGCCTAAATGTTCATGATTCAGTCGGTAAAGCATGTTGTGAACGGATTGGCGCCACCCAATTCGAAACGTCTCTCTCAACCCTGTCCCATAATTAATAAACTGCAAATTTCGTGTATCGAACCAATGCAGACCGGGAATTCGGTGTTGATCTGGGTAAGTTCCCGTTAAAAGTGAACTATCAATCGTTACAGACATAGTTGGAAAAGAGGTAACCATATTAGAAAAATACATTCCATTTTCCATTAGAAATTTCAAGGCTGGTGTTTGATCTGTTTGTACAGCTATCTCAAGAGCTTGAGGCATCAAGGAATCGATATTTAATAAAATTACGGGTTTTTTTGAGGGTTTATTATTCTTCATGATTATCCCACCATCTTCCAAATTCATTACTGGAACCATTATCCTGTTAATTAAATTGCACAAGTTAAATGGTTCTATGCATTATTCGAAAATGAATAGGTGTGAAAATGCAAATGCTCACTAGTAAGGAACCCAGACTAGACACATACTCTCAAAACAACTGCAGTTATACCGGCACTAAGCGTCCCGTTCGTCGGAGCTGAACAGCACTGTTATGCATAACAACATACTAATGCCCAAAAAATTCAGGTTCTATGGCAAATGTTGGGTTACAAACGTTACAAACCTTAATTCGTAGTAAGAGGGAAATGCGAATTAAAGAAAATTTACTTTTCTTTTTAATGTGGAATAACACCGCTACGGAAAAATACTTCGCTTTTCGGGGGCGGCTGATGAGCCTCCTCATGCTACGCATTTCGGGGTCTCACCGATGCCTCATCTCCCCCAGAAGTCTCCGTATTTTCCTACGCTAAGAGTTACTTTTTAGCAATAAATAATTTTAGTATTAGGTGTAAAAAGTCGCTTTACATCGTCAAGGAACAAGTAAAAAGCCCACTCTGTATTTGAGACTTTAAAGCTCATACAAATTGATTGGAGTGGAGGGCGGCGACTCCTGCCGGAATAGCATGAGGCGAAGACCCTGGACGGAGCGTAGCGGAGGAAGCGGCTGAGGCCATGCCGGCGGAAAGCGTCCGCTTGGAACGCAAATCAATGGGTGCTTCTTCTATAAAATTAATTACTCCATCCGCCACAAATTACTTCGTAGTTTATCTAATTTGAGAATCATTGCATAACCTTAACATAAATAGTAGAAACAAAAATATACGTTTGTTATAAAAAAGCTTTGCAGGTCCATTAACACTGCAAAGCTTTTTTTACTTTCTTTGTAAATATTCAATAGCTGTTTTACGTTATGAAATGTGGATAGGTTAGTGAAGCTTCCTTGAATACTTGTTGTTTTAACTGCTAAATCAGGACGCATACCTGCTACAACCAACTCTTTTCCCATTAAAGAAACCAATTGTTGTAACTTTAAAAATTTGGAAGCTATGTATGTATCTACTTCATGCAAACCGGATAAATCTACTATAAGATAATCCTCCTCTGCCGTTTCCAAATAGGAAGAAACTTTATTAAACATGATTTCATACCGATTATCATTAAAGTCTCCTATAATTGGTAAAATAGAGGCATTATTAGTGATTGGGACAATCGGAGTAGATACAAGTTCCATTTCCTTTAAAGTATTATCTAGTAATCTTGATTGTTCTTTTTCAATTGTTACATCCTTTTGAACACCAACAAAATACAGCTTCTGTTCTTCTTCTAACCACATGGGATCAATTGACAACTCATTCCAGAACCCTGTACCGTCTTTTTTATAATTATAGAGCTGTATAGTAATGGACATCTCATTTTTAATTGCCTCTCGAACTTTTTGCACACTTTCTATATTCGTATCCACACCCTGTAAAAAGCGGCAATTATGTCCTACTATTTCTTCCCTCGAATATCCTGTCATGTTTACAAAACCATCATTTACAAATATGATTGGATTATCTGCTTGTGCCGGATCAGTAATAACAAGACCAACTTTGGTGAAATTTAATGCTTTTTCAAACAAGTGTAAATTTTTCCCTGTTATGTCCATATCGTCCCCCCTCACGTACATTCTACATGTCTTTTATATTAGCATATACATCATTTCTTATACAATGGGAGTAGGTTATAAATTCTATAGTTGTATATTTTGTTGTCTCCTATCAACTAAAAAGCCGGAATAACATCCATATTCCGGCTTTAAGCAAATACTTAATCTTTGTTTCTTCCGCTACGTTTATTCTTCTTGTTATCCAAATTCAAAAACTCGGTATCCTCTGCAATTTCTACATCGTATTCTCGTTGTTTATTAAACTTATTTCGATTATTTTGTGTGCTTTTATCTTTATTGCGATTTTTATTAGCCTCAGACATGAATATTCCTCCTGTTATCTTTGATTCGTGATTATTATTCCCTTTACCACAATAACTATGTAAGAAAGACATGCTTAAGCTTTTGTTCTATTCTTCATTGTTAGTATATCCGCCTATATCACATCTGACGTTGTATACATATATTGCTATTATCCTGAGATAAAGGAGGTTTTCATTATGGGTTCAAATGCAGGATATGGCTACGGTGGAGGCTTTGCCTTGATCGTTGTGTTGTTTATTTTGTTAATTATTATTGGTGCTTCATATGTAGGCAACGGCTACTAAAAGTACCGATAAGAAAGTGAAGTGAAGATATTCATCTTCACTTCTTCTTAAATAAAGGATTACTTAATCAGAAGCATGGTAACAGATAGGAACAAAAAAGGTTAGCTGCCAACTTGATAAACATGGTAGTTTGTTTTTCCTTTCAGGACATTTTCTTGCTGATCAATGCCTTGTTTTGTCCCCCTATTTTTATGAGCAAGTTGGTATGCTTTTGATTGTTGCCAGCCCCTAAAGGAATTTTCCGAATCCCATTGAGTTAGAATCGTATAAGTATCTCCTTCGAGCGGTTTCATAACCCTAATCGCAACAAAACCATCCACCGTTTCAATCCTTTTCGGTCTATTAAGAAACCTCTGCTCAAACTTCTCTCTCGCCTCATGAAACACCGGTACATTGTTTAATACAATAACGCCACTATTTATCAATGCTCCTGACTGATCAATAATTTCATACATGTTCTCATCTATTGACATATGATTGTTTCTTTCTCCAATAACTACTTTAGCATCGCTTTCCAAAGAATTCATAATTATTTCCAATTTTCATCTTCCCCTATTCATATATAATATTTTTATAAAAAAACTAATTGTTCCTTTTATTTTAAGGTTAACTCACTTTTTCATTTAATTAACTACTCTTCTTTGCTAAAAAAGTGGATTTCCGCGTGGATATTTTTATCTATTTCCAGAACCCCATATGAAAAATAAGGCAGAGTACGCTTAGACGTAGGAGACCCTGGGTTCATTAATAAAGTCTTTTTAAAATAGCGGATTAAGGGAATATGTGAATGGCCAAAAATAATAGCATCCGGGCTTTCTTCTGTAAATGCTTGTAATGCTCTTTGCTCAGTCGTCTTTTTTTCCCCATGTCCATGTACAATCCCTATTTGAAATCCATTTACTTCTATTAGTTGTTTGTCAGGAAAGTTTGAAGTTATGTCATGTGAATCAATATTGCCATAAACCCCTTTAACCTCTGCATACTGACGAAGCAGATGATAAACTTCCATTGATTTCCAGTCACCAGTGTGAATAATAAGATCGGCTGATTTGCAAGCATTTATTAAACTTAGTGGCAGCTGGACTGGTTTTCCGGATATATGTGTATCTCCAGTTACGATAATTTTCATTTTATTCCACCTTCCAATATTGCACCATGAAATGGTAAAGAGAGTTAGCTTGTATGACTTTTCATCTTCAGTTAACACTAAACAAGAATAATTTTCAATAACAAAGAAATTTCAGCATTGGAAATAAGGGGGAATTCAATCATTGTTTTCTTTTCGAGGCGATGCTCATAAAATTTATTTGCAATTAAAGAACAAAAATAGTAAAACACATAAAGACATTTCAGAAACCGCAGAAATTAAGGCTTATTATGAAAGTCTTGACCGAGAGACACTTCAACTCATTTACTATCGCATGATAAAAGAACAGAATGGAACTGGCATAATCCCTATTTTCGTATCCGCTATTCCTTGGCTTTTGTTTCTCTTTTCTGGAAAAGTGGAAGAAATATTATTTGGAAACGGAAATCTTCTATGGGTAAGTTTTGCTTCAGTATATATGATTTTACTTACCCTCAGTGTTCTATTTCACTTTAAAGAGAAGGCGTGGGCTGCCTTCCATCTTGAAATAATAAAAGACATATTAGAAAGCTAACTTGTTACTTATCATTTACTTTCCAAAAAGTGATTATTGAGATAACCTGAAAGTATGATCAAATTGGGGGAAGATGAAATGAGTAAACAAGAGAATAGTATAATTTCCAGCGTACCTATTGATTATCAGTATCCGGATTTGCCAACAGGATGTGAAGCAACTGCGCTTTCCATGTTATTGCGTTGGGCTGATGTCAAGGTAGATAAATTCATGGTCGCAAATACACTAAAGAAAGGTGAAAAAGTTCATCTGGTGGATGGGAATTGGTATGGGGCTAACCCAAATGAAGAATTTGTAGGAGACCCTTATTCCGAAGACTCTAGTTTTGGGGTATTTGAAAAGCCAATCCTAGATGTAGTAGAAAATTTCCTCCCCGGAAAAGGAATGAATTTAACTGGAAAGCCATTTAAGACCTTGATCAATTATCTAAAAGAAGGCCAACCAGTTATGGCTTGGACTACACTTAAGCAGCAAAAAACCTTCCATAGCAAATCTTGGTATGATAAAAATGGCCATAAAATAGATTGGTACCGATATGAGCACGCCGTAACCATGGTCGGATTTAACGAAAAGTATGTGTTCGTTAATGACCCAGACACAGGTAAGCAAGAAGCGTATGATCGAATTAACTTTGAAGAAAACTGGTCTTCTCTTGGAAGGCGGGCAATTAGTATTGCTAAATAAAGTTGAAATAAACAATTTTTAAACAAATAACAGCTAGTGATTATACTCTTCTACTACTGTTTAAGCTTCAAAAATAAAACCAGGTTCTTCATGCGAACCTGGTTTTTGTAAATACATATTACGTATTCTATTTTACAATTAGTACAGGACAGGTGACACGTTTAGCTACTTTATGACTAACACTGCCAAGGATCATTGTCTGTAATTTATTAAGACCTCTGCTTCCAATTACGACGCAATCCACGTCCTGTTCTTGAGTAAACTTAATAATGGTAGGACCTGGATCACCGTGAAGAATATGAACCTCGTATTCTACTCCAGACTGCTTGAGTAAGTATTCTACCTTATAAATCTTCTCTTTCCTTTTTTGCTCAATTTCAAACTTGCTATTGCTGTGCAATACATCCTCTTTTGAGGTTTGACCGTCTACCACATAAATCACCTGAATGATACCTGAAAATTTGTTCGCTAATTCAACTGCATAATTTGCAGAGCGAATAGAATTTTCCGAGCCATCGGCAGCTAAAACTATCCGTTTGAACATATTCTTCACCTCGTTTTAAATTATAAAATTAATGTCCAGATGCTTTTGATAATCCACCTATTTGCTTTTTCAAATGCATACTTTCTTCATTTAATCCTCGGTAAGAAACTTGGATACCATTCTGTTCAAATTTCATTTCTATTCTGTCTAAAGCACCGACTGCAGAATCATCCCAAAGATGTGCATTACTTAAATCTATTTCAACCTCATTAACTATATCCATATAATTAAACTTTTTGGGAAAATCGTTTACAGATGCAAAAAATAATTGGCCATTCACATGGTAGATTTTTTTCTGATCATTATCCACTAATTCCTCTGTCACTTTTACGCGTGAAATTTTTGCCGCAAAGAAAATAGCACTTAATAACACTCCTGCTAATACACCTATAGAAAGATTATGAGTTGCAAGTACAATCCCTACAGTTGTCACCATAACAAGTGCGTCAGTACGGGGTAGTTTATTTAAGTTTTTCACAGATGCCCAGTCAAATGTACTTATAGATACCATAATCATTACACCAGCCAACGCAGCCATTGGAATCTGTACAACAAGTCCTCCCATTACAATAATGAGAAACATGAGAAATCCACCTGCCACCAAAGCAGATAAACGACCTCTTCCACCTGATTTTACGTTAATAACAGATTGACCAATCATCGCACAACCGGCCATTCCGCCAAAGAATCCAGCCACAATATTTGCAATACCCTGGCCACGGCTTTCTCTGTTTTTGTCACTTTCTGTATCCGTCGCATCATCTACAATATTAGCAGTCAATAAAGATTCTAATAGACCAACAATCGCTAATGACAAGGAATAAGGAAGGATAATCGTTAAAGTCTCCCAAGTAAACGGTATAGAAGGAATTAGGAAGACAGGTAGTTCCTGTGTAAGTGCACCCATATCACCTACAGTACCTACATTTAAATTACCATAAATTGCAATGGCAGTAACTACTATAATTGCTACAAGTGTCGATGGCACAGCTTTAGTAATGCGCGGAAAAATATAAATAATTGCCAATGTCAATGCAACTAATGCATACATAATCCAGCTTTCTCCTACAAAATGTTGTAGCTGGGCGGTAAATATTAATATTGCAAGCGAATTAACAAAGCCTACCATCACCGAACGTGGTACGAACTTCATTACTCTAGCAAGTTTAAAAACTCCAAATAATATTTGAAAGATTCCTGTTAAGATTGTTGCGGCAAATAAATATTGCAAGCCATGCTCAGCAACCAATGTAACCATCAATAATGCCATGGCACCTGTAGCTGCAGATATCATTCCCGGACGCCCACCTACTATTGCAATAACCACCGCAATACAGAAGGAAGCATACAATCCAACCATAGGGTCAACCCCAGCGATAATGGAAAATGCAATTGCTTCTGGTATTAATGCCAATGCTACAACAATACCTGATAGGATATCTCCCCTTATATTGCCAAACCATTCCTGTGTCAATTTTTGCGTATTCAATACAGCACCTCTTTTTCATTTAAAAGTTAACTTTTGTGCATCACAAAAGCATGTTCCGTGTACAACAAAATGAATCATACCATATGGCAGAAAGATTACCAAACGTCTGTAAAGCGCTGTCATTGTCAAAATACGCCCGTTTTCTTTTATTTTCTTCATTTAACGCCTATATTTTATTAAACACACAATACCTTATACTCATTTATAACCATTTATAATGGAGTCTATTTATTTATTATTTTTGTAAAAAGACAATAACTTTATGATATGATAACTATAGGTTAATTGTTTGGAGGCGACCTAAATGACACCGGAAATTATGACTGTTTCACAGGTGGCTGAATATCTGCAACTCAGTGAAATGACGACATATAAGCTTGTTCAGGAAGGAAAGATTCCTGGATTTAAAATTGGAAGACATTGGAGAGTAAAAAAAGAGGACTTAAATGAATTTATCGAACGATTGAAAAACGGAGAACGTCTATAGAAAGACGTCCAATTTTTACAGGATTGATTTGATGGGGAAGGCAGGAAACACTGCCTTCCATTTTTATTAGGCATTAGTGCGGTGGATAAGCTTTTTCACTGCCGATTAAGCTGAAAGGATAAAATATAAAGCGATCATCTATAATGAGAATGATCGTTTTCATGTAGTGTCACCATTGTTCATGTAGTTCGGTTATCCATGGACTCCTGATTCTTTCTTTTCACTTCTTCCACATTGGTATTGCTATAAATATTAGTACCGTGACCACCAGTAGTTTTAGCAATAAATTCTTTTGCTTGATTGTACGTTAAGCCTGATTGCTGTGCTTGCTTCATAAGTGGATCTTCGTTCAAATTAGACATATTTTCTTCGCTCATATACTAACCTCCATTTATGGATTATTTTATCCTTTAAAGTAAAATTCATTCATGAGCGAGGTGTTTTATGGAAATGACTATTATATAAAAAGCTCATTGGGAGTCCCCCAATGAGCTATGTTACTTACATTTCTTCTTTAATTCCTTTTTTAACTAAAATCCAATTTGCGGGATAACTAGTGAGGAAACCGAGTATCATGGCAATTTGCATCATAAACCAGTATGTTGCTTCAGTAGGTTTTGGTGGCTGAGCAAATAAGACATAATGAACAATTGCCATCCAACCAAACATGCCAATTTCAAACATAATTAATGACCATGTATCAGCTTTAATAGCATTTTTTAAATTCTCCATTACTCCTGCTTCTTTATACATTGGATAGATAGCATAAAATTGAAAAAGAATCCCAAAAATATATGCTAATGTGAACTGGACTACATAATGTGCAAATAAAGTTGTGCCGAGCAGTGTAAAGCCTGTCAACATGACTATTGGGACACCTGCAGCATCGCCAAGCGTACAGCCTGATGAACAATGACTTGTTGACATGAATACTTGGGCACCTTTGCCTCTATTATCTTCTCCATCATAATCCTTTGCCTTTAATCTACCCCACTTAAAATAACTCCATATGGCAAATGGCCCAAAAAACCAGCCATTAATTGGCCACACCACATTCATAATGGTCATCATTTGCGGATGTTTCATTACATCAATGATAATGATGATGGAACTAATTATACCGATTCCTAGAGCAATCCAAGAAATCGTTGTTAGCAAACGATCACCTCCATACAATAAGTAAAAATTAGTATAGTAAAACATACCCGTAACGGATATGATTAAACGTTAGCCATATAGGGTATTCTCTATATAGCTAATATCTATGTCAAAACATAAGTAACTATCAACAAATATATATAAGGAGAATGCAGGATGCGCCTTTGGCATGAAGATTTAATTACATATTTACCTCGTCAGCAATTACTTGGCCAGCATAGGGAATGCTGTGCGTTAAGAGGAAATGGATGGGGGAAGAAACATAGCACAGTAAACTATGTGTTCAACTATTCACCTTATCTGCTTTACAACTATCATATGAAGATTATCACTGAAATGAAACGTCGTGGTTATCAAATTGACCGATTATGGGAGCATCCGGCATATCGAGGGAAAAGCTGCTCACCTTATGATGAAACAGAAATAAAAGAGCAACATCAAAAAGCTAGTTCCCCTATATATGGTGAGCATAACCAAAAATATTTACAAGAATGCATTGAAAATCTAAAAGAAAAAGGAATTGAGTTGGATTACAATTGAGCTTTAACCTTCAAAACGCACCTCCAATATTGAGCGGGAGATGCGTTTTTGATTATTTATCATCATTTTTGCTTTTGGACTTAGGCTCAGCTATTCTTCCCAAGAAAAAACTATCAACTTCTACTAGCTTACCACGCCATAAAATTTCTCCTTTTGACGGAGTGGGTTTACTGTCACCACAATAAATCTTTGTATTTTTTAAATGAATATAATTTACTTCTTGTTGATTACCGGAATCGACTGACTCACCTGCTTGTGAAAGCTGCTGACTTACTTTCTGAGAGATTTCGCTACCATCCTCAAAGGATTGACTCATATTATCAAAATACTCTGTAGCAGAAATTAGTGTACCCGTTACAATAGCTCCATGAACCAGCAAGGAAATATCCAGTTCAAAATCATGTTTATTTGCAGCTGTTACGAAAAACTCCAAAATATTATCCTTCGAATTTTCACTCATTGCTATCTCTCCCTGCTCTATTTATAGTACTATGCTGAAGTATCATCATTTTTAGTTAATGCTGTTTCTTCTTCCTCAGCGTCTGCTTCTTTCGGTGTATTGCCATCTTTATTCTTGCTGGCTTGTTTATTACTCTCTTCCTTCTGTTTATCTTTCTTCCCTTTTTTATTTGTGCTAGATTTCTTATTAGTAGCCTTCTCTTCTTTTTTATTTTCTTTCTTTTTTATATCTGACTCTTTATCTTCTTGGCTATCTTCCTCTTCAGAGCGGTCCGTACCCTCTTGTTCTTGCTCCTCTTCAGAAGTCAAATCATTTTCCTCAGTTTCTTCATCTGATTCCTTTTGCTCAGCGTCCTCTGAATTAGCACCACTTACTTCCAATAGCTTGTTCATTTTTTCCTCTAAATTATCCAAGCGATTTGTCAGTTGTTGATTCTCCTGTTTTAAATTTTCGTAGGTTTCTTCATTTTCTTCTGCCTGTTGATCAGATTGATCCTGGTCCTCCCCATTTTCTTTATCATCTTCCTGGTCTTTTTTAGAGAACATATTTACGGTAGATGTTTTTACATCCTTGAGTGCCTGACTTGTTTTATCCTTACTTGAATCTTTTAATTGCTTCCATTTATTTTTAGTTTTCGAACCCAGATCAGAGCTTTTCTCATTTACAGCCTTGGTTAGTTTCTGGCGATTTTCTTCAGCTGACATATAACCAACTGCGGCACCAAGTATACCACCGGCTGCTGCTCTCCCAATAGGGTTGTTTTTTTTGTTTGCTTCCTCATTGTTAGTAAGCTCTGTTTCGTTCTGTTTGTTTTCTTCAGTCATTTTTTATCCCTCCGTATTTGATTCTGTGGCTATTCTATTATTGGTAGTCATTTGATTCTCAAGTGCATCAAGCCGATCCTTTAGTAATTTGTTTTCTTCCTCTAATGCTTGAGTGTTTTCATTTGCCTTTGAACTTAAATAAGGATCAGTTTCCCACCAGTCCATACCAATTTCTTTAGCTTTGTCTACAGATGCTACAATCAAACGTATTTTTATTGTCAGTAGTTCTACATCCGCAATACCTACACGAATATCACCGGCTATAACTACTCCTTTGTCCAATACTTTTTCCAGTACATCAACAATCGTACTCGATTGCATAGGATGTTCAACAGCCATGATGTTCCTCCTTTCGTATAATTCAATTTTTAATTGACTTCGTTTTTCCTATTAGAAAAATTACTTTAGCAGTTTTTTGCAGCTTATAATAAATTTCCTAACGGGCCGAGATCAATATTCAAGTCCTCTGCATCCAAGCCAAATACTTCCTTCAGCTCTTCCATCTTCTCTTCCAAATTCATCAAAGCAACGCCAAGATCTTCAATTTGTTGATCAGAAAGCGTTCCACCTTCAACCCGTCTCATCGCATGTCTTTCCACTATTTGCCGGAGTAATTCAATAACAGTCATAACAAGCTGTGCTAAACCATCTTCTGCATTATCCGGATCCAAGTTAATCCGTCCATTTGTTTGGCTGGCCGGTTGCATCAACTAACGCCCTCCTTTCTTCATCGAACTGATCAGAAGTGACATCCTTTCGATTACTCTCATAGGATTGCACTAACGTCTCTACGGAAGAAATTAATACACGTAAATCAAGATAGACAAGGTCTACACCGGCAATGGAAATGATTAAATCTCCTTTTATAGCAACCCCTTTATCAAGAATGACGTCTAAAATATCAATTAATCCTACTTCTTTGTTTTCAATTGTTTCTCTTACAGAAGGCATCTCTATCCCCTCACTTTTCCATCTGACCCGTACGGGAGAAATGATATGCTGGCCACGGACCAGTAGCTTCCATTTGTAAGCCTAATTCACCCATTTTTTGTTCTCGTGTTTTTACTTTATCCAAAAACCGGGTTACTTCATTTTTCTCCAATAAATAAACACTATTCCAACCCATGCTGTCTTTCCGTCCTGTTGCTTTTTTGTCCCAATTCTTTTTCACATCTGCTTGAACGGCAAACGTTGTTAGATCATCATGGATTTGCCTACAAAGCTGCTCTCTCTCTTTTTCCAGCTCCCTTTCTACTAATTGGTCGAGTTTCTTTTTTTCAAAAAACTGTCTCCCTGGTGATAGACTACTAATTTCTTTTCTTTTATCTTCTATAGTTGGGTTATTTTCGCTTACCTTCTTTTTTAATATTTCATCATCGGAGAAAACCTTCACATTCCACTCTTCTTTTCCATATATACTAGAAATAGTTTCCGTCAGATTATCCATTTGGGATAAAATAGATTTAGTTAAACTAGCTTCATTGTTGTAAATCGTACAAAAGGATAAAGGAATAACTGTGTACAGTTTATTTAATAGCATAAGCACTTCATGGTGATGAAATGCTTTGTGCTGAAGCCATTCCAAATCATTATTCATCTTTTCCTCAATAAGTGACTCTGTATAAACATTGCCATCAAGGTTACATATAATCGCCGTAATTTCGTCCAACGGTAAAGCATAGATTGGTTCCTTTTCATCAAAACCTGTTTTTTCCGGCAATACACTTTCTTCATATTCACTTGTTGGGATCAAACCGTATAAATATACTTTTTTCTCCATTGCTATCACTCTTCCTTAGGTTTCGTTAATGCTTCCCATTGTTCAAGTTCTTTTCTTTTTGCTATTTCATAGCGTTCTAGAAGCTCAGCTTCTTGTTGCTTATATTCTTCCTCTGGAAGCTCTTGCAGTTCATATTTCATTTGTAGCTGTACCAGTTTCTTTTGAATGGTTGGAAGGTCATATAACTCCTTATCCGCTTCTTCCTGTATTTTCTCTCCTACTTTTTTCACCATATTCAAAGGTCCGGTAACTAGTTTGTGAAGCATTAGGCTTCTTCCACCGTTAGACGTATATTAATAAAATTATAAGCAGGCCAAGGACCTGTATAATTAAATTCGACCTGATCCTTCCAACGATCATGTGCTTCATTCACCATTTCATCAAACGCTTCCTCATTCTCTCGATCAACTAAAAAAGAAGCGTTTAGGAGCATTGTCTCACTAATTGGATCATTGTCTTTGGCTGCTTCTGATTTTTTCTCCAATTGTTCAAAGATATCTGCTTTGACTTCGCTCTGCAGCTGGTTAAATAATTCCTGTGCTTTTCCACCCAATTTTATTCTGTCATAATACCCAGCTTCTTTTGACTTTGCTTGTACTGTTTTTGTCATTTCATCTATATCCGGATGCTGATTTACTCGTTTTTCCAACCATTCTTTTTTCCCAATTACTTTTAATCCAAGCTCTATTTTTCCTTTTATCTTAGGAAACAGTTCAGTAAATTGTGGATATAGATTTTGCAAAAGCATTTCTACATCTCCCTTGGATTTAAATACATTTCCAAAACTAATAGGAATTACCGTATCATTCTTATCCATCACTCTTGAAATAACTTGTTGATGCATCATTAGATTTTCCTTGTTCGGGTGATATATTTTCATTGGCACTTCAGTCGCCACCATTGCTGCATTTTCGTAATGAATTGTAAAAATTGCCCTTTTCTCACCTTCGAATTCTACATATCCAAAATCTTCCTCTTTGGTTGCTTCCACCCCACAAAATATATAGATACCTGTATCTGCTTGCTGTTCCATTATTTTCTCTCCTCTTGTTAGCTTCTTTTACTTTGACAATTCTTCCATAATTACTTTTTTCGCCTCTTTTAGTGCATCATCTTCATTCAGACATTGACTTAATGGATATGTTAAAATGTCTAAACACAATTGTTGAAAACCTTCATCTTCTGGTTGGATAGGTATGTCTTGCTTTGAAGCTAGACTTGCTAGCATTAGCGAGGACCTTAGGCTTGGCCCTTTTCCATCATTGTAACTACACTTTTCTCTTAACGTTGCAACCAACTGACTAATATATAAAGCTTCCTCTTTATCCAGCTCACTTTTCTCTGCAACAATATGTGCCTCTTCTTCAGGTTTATCATACGAGACAGGTATCGTAATCAACCGATCCAATAATGCATCCTGTGTTTGATAAACACCAGCATATTCAGCTGGGTTACTTGTGAAAATTACTGCGAATGCTGGATGAACACGAGCAAATGGTTTTATTGACTTCGTTCCATAAAGGGGGATAATTCCTTCTTCCAAGATAGATAGAAATAAATTATTTGTTGTTGGTTGGGAGCGGGTAAATTCATCATAAACAAGTGTATATCCATTTAATGCAGCTTCCAGTAAACGCCCATTCTCCCAAGTTTCTGATACACTTTCTTCTTTCTTGTATACAGTACGTACATATTGATCTATCACTTTTTTACTTGTGTAACCAGTAAAATCGCCAATTAAGTCCCTGTTGTTCATTTCATGATTGCCGTGAATTAGCATAACTGGGCGCTTTCTTTTTCGGGCAAGTGCAAGTGCAATCGATGTTTTACCTGTACCAGCGGGGCCAGTAAAATGAATTGAATAACCTGCCTGCAAATAATTGAATGTTCGCTTCAGCAACATTTCTGTTTTATCACTCTCAACCAACTGACTCGATCGATTATTTTTGCTTTTCTTAATAAAAGACATTCTACATCCTCCAGTCACTCCTTTAGTTTTGAATTTTACTGCGGTATCGAATATCTAACCGTTTAAAAGAAGTAACTTCTTTATCCTTATTGACTGCTACTTCATAAATTCCTAGCATCTCGTCTTTTGCATATTTTTTCATGTATTCCTTCTCTTCAATTACTTCCAGTGTGAGGTTCCACCCTTTCTCTTCACCAGCTTCTACTGCAGTAATTTTATGAGGAGGAGCTACATGCTCTTCAAAAAAATCATTTACATTTTGCATGACTTCTTTAATCTCCATTGTCTTCCTCCTGATAAGTTATTCTTAAAAGTGGAAGGGATCACCCTCTTAGGGATGAGCCCTTCATAGGAATTACATTAAATACTGAACTGTGCATTTCTTTCATTGCTTTGCTCTGGCAATCCTTCTTCTTCCACCTCATCACGAAGCAAGCCAACAGCTTCCGCATAGCGTAACCAAGTGTCCACACTTGCAATAACCACTCTTGCTTCTACGGTTAAAATCTCAATACCTACAACGGATACTCTTGCATACGCATCAATAACAATCCCTTTATCAAGGATACGATCAATCACCTCTGCTAAACTTGAACTATCTGCAGTCTTTTGTACAGCCATGTTACATTCTCCTCTCTAAATGTGTTTACCCAATTTTTTTAATTGATGTAATAGATTTTACATCCGATGATTTTTTTACATTTGCAGGACCTTTGATAGTGGTTGCACTTTTTATATTTGAAACACCTTTTATTTCGTGTGCACCCTTCACTTTATTTCCTTTTCCCTCATCGTTTGAGGAAATTTTTTCTTGAAATTCTTCTCCTGCTTCTTTCGCTTTTTTCAATTTCTGCTTTAAAGCCAGCAAAGCATCCTGAGTTTTTTCCTTTGCACTCTCGGCGTTACTCTGAACCTTATCCGCATTTTCCTCTTTAACCTCAGCAAGGTTATTTGATGCTTGAGATACTTTATCCTGCACTTTATTCTCTATTTTCTCGATTGACTTTTCTTTTGCTTCTTCTTTTATTTTTTCTTTCCATTCATCTGGAGCTTTCTTCACTGCCGTTTTCGCTAATTTCCCGGCAGTCTTTTTTATTGGACTATTACTCATCATCCACCTCCTTCCTTATTTATCCAACGCCTTTAACAATGTGTTTAATTTATCCTCTATTCGCTCGAGGTTATCGTTTAAATCCTTGTTCTCCTGCTTCAACTCCTGGTACCGATTATCTTCATCTTCGGCGCCGTTTTCTTTATTTGGATTATTGGATGAGCTTGCAGCCTGACTATCACCCAATAATTTCTGTTGATATTTACTCAAAGAACTAGTGGCACTTTGTTTCAACATAATCATTGCTTGTTCGGTTACCATTTCCTGAGCTGTGCGACGTAACTCTCTTCCCGCACTTTGGAGGACTTCCGATTGCCCAATTCTTCCAGCAACCTTTTTACTGACTTCTGGGCTGGCAAGTAACCCTACCCCTGCACCAACGACTCCTCCAATGACAGCAGGATATATACCATTTTTATTCCTTTCATCTGACTGGTTATTCTGACTTGTAACCTCATTTGATTGATTGTCAGATTCTGTGTTTACCGTTTCCTCGGCCATTAAAACACCTGCTTTCCGTTTTTATTTAAAGGTTTCATTTGGTGATATTAAATTTTATTAATGAATAGCCTTTAACCGGACAGCACAAACATCGGGAAATTTAAAAATGAAGTTTCTTACCATTATTTTCACTTTATATAACAAACATGTATTTTTCTGTAACATTCAAACCCTTTAATTAATAGAGGTTGGCTGAAAAATGTTTACTTTCGACGAAAATATTACGTTTTTGTTACCTTTTGATAACCCAACTGCAATAAGAGGTTTAAAAACAAAAAACGCCACAATAGTGACGTTGGTTTAAGTGAAATATTCAATTCTGGCTTCAGGAAAATAGGTATGGATATAGCTGCCCAATGTATCTTTTATATCTTCCTGCTCTTCATTCGTATACACGTACTTACCAATCCCATAACGCCCCCATTTCCATTTCCGTTTGGATTCATCAAGTTCCAATTTAGTCATAGGATAATTTTCTTGAATAACTCGCTTAGCAGGTTTTGTAAATCGATGTTGGATCAGCTCAAAGGTTAAATCTTTTTTTGCGCTTGATGGAAGAACTGCTTCCAATTTCTCAAACATCTCCTTATATCCTTCCTGCCAACCTTCATGGAGATAAATTGGCGCAACAATAAACCCTAAAGGATAGCCAGCTTCTGCAATTTTAACAGCAGCTTCAATACGCTCATTTAATCTGGAAGTGCCAGGTTCAAAATATTTAATAATGTATTCAGCGTTTATACTAAACCGAAACCGAGTTTTCCCATTATGCTTTGCATCCAGTAAGTGATCTACATGGGCAAACTTAGTAACAAATCGAAGCTGACCATGTTCAGATTCACCAAAATACTCAATGGCTCGTTTTAGTGTATGTGTCAGGTGATCAATTCCAACGATATCTGATGTACAAGATGCCTCGAAACGGGTTGGTTCTGGAGCACGCTCTTTCATATATTCCTCCGCTGCTTCAAAAATTTCCTCTACATTTACATATGTCCGTATATAAGGCTTACTTCCCATCGTAGTTTGGAGATAACAGTAATGACAATGCCCCATACATCCTGTTGCAAACGGAATAGCATACTCAGCTGAAGGCTTGGAAGTATCAAATTTTAATGTTTTACGTAATCCTACTACCAAGGTAGATTTTGCAGTACGGTATTTTTGAAAATGATTGTCACCAGGTAGATTGCGAATTTGATTATGGGAAGTGGTCTCACGTATTTCAATTCCCATACCTTCAAATTTTTTTATTAACTGTTTTCCTAAAGGATAATCTAAGGCTTTTGGTTCCACATATACGAGCTGCGGTACAAACGGTTTAACCATAGAATTCTTCTCCTGTATCCAGCGTTCCAAATGCTTGTTGATAAGCTGCTTCCGCGTCTTCTTCTGTTTGGAATACCGCATATTCTTCTGTTAGAGGAAAATAAGTTTCATGAATAAATAACGCTAATGAATTCGTATCTTCCGGATTTTGCACTACTGCTGCCTGTTGGATGTGTGCAACATCCTGGGCATGGGGATTCCTAATAATAATATAAACAATTTCCCCTGGATTAAATGACTGATTTATATCCACATTTTTCACCTAGCTTTCTTATGATCTACTATCATTGTTCCTCACAAAGTAAAAAATATGTAAAAAGAAAAACCGTTGCCATTAAATAAGCAACGGATATAGTCTAATGAGATTCAATAGTTTTTTCTGCCAAGTTTTCTTTCCATTCATTTTTTAACAAAGAGAATATATTCGCGTCATAAGACTGATCATTTTGGTATAAATAACCTCTTAACAGGCCTTCCCTCTGAAAGCCAAGCTTCTCAAGAACAGTTATTGATGCTGTATTCTGCGGATATGTAACCGCCCCCATTCGGAATAATTGCAGTTCATCGAATGCATAATTTAATACTCCTTCCACAGCTTCAGTAATGTATCCTTGATTCCAGTAATTGGGATGCAATTCATAACCTATTTCAGCTTTTTTACTCCATAGACTCAAATTATTTAAGCCTACCGTTCCAGCAAATTCTTGCGTATCACTTATAATGATTCCCCAACGGATCCCACGATTACTTTCATAGTTTTGATGAAAAGACCTTATCATGCCTAAAGCGTCACTTTTGTTTTTAAGCGGGTCCATCCCATAATATTTAGTCACTTCATCCATTGATAAGATAGCATAATAATTTTCAGTATGTTTTTTTGTGATTTCTACAAGTTGGAGACGCATTGTATTCAATTTGGGGAATGTCATTTAACTTCTCTCCCTATTTAAAATATATAACATCATACTTCTCTATTTATTTCAAAATTCCTCTTTTTTTAAAAGCAACATATAAATAGATGTTAATTTCGCAAATTTATAACCAAACTCACACTTTTTTATAGGAACATATGATCGGTTATGTTATAATTAGACACACAATAGACTAGCTTCCATGGATGGGTATGGTACACGTCACCTCTTAGGTGTTCTTAATGAAGGGGGTGATGCCGGATGGATGTAGAATCAGTTTTAACTCTGATGATTTCTTTTGGGGCTTTGATTGTCTTGATTATGGCCCATAAAAATGACAAAAACTAACCCCTCTAGCCTTTTAGAGACTCCAGAGGGATTAGTTCAACGTTGTGCCACCCTTTTATTTAAGGTTAGCTATTGTACCGTTCCATGTTGCAGCATGGGGCGGTATACTTTGATTTTCTATTATATATCATATCATGAATTAAGACTTTTGACACTATTTCGGCATGACTTAGGTCAAAATGCCCGTTATTAATTTGCAGCATAGAAATTTTAGGATCTATTACATTGTCTGATCATAGCTGTTTACTTCAAATAGATCGATCAGCTTCATGTCTGGATGTTTCTCTTTAAACCAGTTAAGCGCAAATTCATTCCTAAATAAGACCAAGTGATTTTCTTCCCTGTCACGCACTAGCAAATTACCCTCATCAAAGAGAGATTCGTCAACCTGGTCCACTTGTAACCATCTCGGTATCCGTTCCCCGATAGATTCAAGCATTACTTCTACGTTATACTCATTCTTCATGCGATACTGAAATACTTCATACTGCAGTTCGCCAACTGCTCCAAGGATATAAGATTCCGTTCTGTGGCGTTTAAATAATTGTATTGCACCTTCCTGAACCAGCTGCTCCAAACCTTTTTTAAATTGCTTTGCCTTCATTACATTTTTAGCAGTAACCTTTTTAAATAATTCTGGTGGAAATTGTGGCAGCTCATCATATTCAAATTTATCCTTACCAGTAACAAGTGTGTCACCAATACGATAAATATTAGGATCATAAATACCAATGATGTCACCCGCATACGCCTCTTCTACGGTCCCTCGGGAGGAGGCAACAAATTGTTGTGACTGTGCGAGTTTAATTGACTTCCCTGTACGTGATAACTTTACTTCCATTCCACGTTCAAATTTCCCGGAACATACACGCACAAATGCAATACGATCTCTGTGAGCAGGATTCATATTAGCTTGAATCTTGAATATAAAACCGGAAAATTCGGGGTGATCAGGACTAACGACACCTTCTGTTGATTTCCTCGGCCCTGGAGCTGGTGCCATAGATACAAACGTATTAAAAAATGTTTCAACACCAAATGGAGCTAATGCACTTCCAAAAAAAACAGGCGTCTGTTCTCCGGCAAGGACATCATCTAATGAGAAATTATCTCCTGCTTCATCTAAAAGGGCAAGTTCTTCTCTAGCATCTTGAAAAACACCATTTTCCGTAAGTTCTACATGTTCCTCCAATTGGGCATAAGAAATAATTGTTTCGTCCTCATCCCCATTAAACTTTACAAACTCTTCTTTTTGGCGATTGAATATTCCAAGAAATCTTTTGCCCATACCTGCAGGCCAATTCATCGGACATGTTTGAATATCCAAGACTTCTTCAATTTCGTCCAATAACTCAAATGGGTCCTTTCCCTCTCTGTCTAACTTATTAATAAAAGTAAAAATGGGAATACCACGCATCCGGCAAACTTTAAATAGTTTAAGTGTCTGAGCCTCAATACCCTTGGTCGAATCAATAATCATAACCACGCTATCCACTGCAGTCAGCGTACGGTATGTGTCTTCACTGAAATCCTCATGGCCAGGTGTATCGAGTATATTAATTTGATGACCTTGATAAGGAAAATTCATTACACTGGAAGTAACAGATATCCCTCTCTGTTTCTCAATCTCCATCCAGTCTGAGGTAGCAAACTTACCAGATTTTTTCCCTTTTACAGTTCCAGCAGAACGGATTAAATTTCCATACAATAATAATTTTTCCGTCATAGTAGTTTTACCCGCATCCGGGTGAGAGATAATTGCAAATGTTCTCCGTTTCTTCATTTCATCTTTCAATGACATATAAACGTCCCTTTCATAAATAATATTGAATTGTGACTATGCGTTTTTAAATAGATTTTACATGAAAGGGATGCTCCTTCTTCGTTAAATTAGTATGTTAAAAATATAGCACTATGTGTGGTTTCTTTGCAACAAAGGGAATTCAAAGATTGCTGGGTAGGAGTACCTTTTTATTCTAAAAAACACTTGGGAGTTATCCCAAGTGTTTCTATCTATGCCTTTAATAGCTTGGCATTAATGGCAACAATCACTGTACTCAAACTCATTAATACAGCTCCTACAGCCGGGCTTAGTACAATTCCAACAGGCGCTAATACACCCGCTGCCAAGGGGATGGAAAAAATATTATAGCCTGCAGCCCACCATAGATTTTGCACCATTTTTCTATACGTTTTCCTAGATAAATTGATTATAGAAACGACATCTTTCGGATTGCTTTTCACAAGCACGACATCAGCCGTTTCCATTGCCACATCTGTTCCTGCACCAATTGCAATTCCAAGATCCGCTGTGGCAAGTGCAGGTGCATCATTAACACCATCTCCTGTCATAGCGACTCTCCAGCCTTTATTTCTGATGTCTTTAACTTGATTTGCTTTATCGTCAGGAAGTACTTCAGCGTAAACCTCATCAATTTCAAGCTGCTTGGCAACCCAGTTGGCCACTTTTTGATTATCTCCAGTAAGCATGATGGAATGAATTCCATCTTCTTTCAAAGCAGCAATTGCCTCTTTGGCTGTTTCTCTCACTATATCAGCAAGAGCAATCATACCAATTAACTGCTCATTTACGAGTACGAATACAACTGTCTTTCCTTCCTCGGACATTTTGTTAAATGCATCTGTATCATAATCAAGTCCATTGCTTTTCACATAGCCTGGACTAACCACATTAACTTGCTCTCCGTCTACTTTTCCTTCAATTCCTTTCCCAGTTATTGAAGTGAAATCTGATACTTTCTTCAGAGTAATTTCTTGTTCCTTACTATGTGTCTCAATCCCCGAAGCTATCGGATGTTCCGAATGTGCTTCAAGACTAGCAGCCAGCATCAATATGTCCCCTTTACTCCTTCCTTCCACTGGGACAATTTCGGTTACACCAAACTCTCCCTTCGTCAAGGTACCTGTCTTGTCAAAAACGACGGCATTGAGATTTCTTGCACCTTCAAAATTCGTTCTATTTCTAATTAAAAGTCCTTGTTTTGCTGAAATGGACGTAGATACTGCTACTACAAGAGGTGCGGCAAGGCCGAGTGCATGTGGACAGGTTATTACCATAACTGTAACCATTCGCTCCAATGCTACATCGAAGCTATAGCCAAGTGCAAGCCAGATAAACAATGTAGCAAATCCTGCTAGTAAGGCAAGGTAAAATAGCCACTTAGCGGCTCGGTTTGTTAAATCCTGTGTTTTGGATTTGGAATCCTGTGCCTCTTTTACCATGGTCACCACTTGTGAAAGATAAGATTCCTCTCCAGTCTTTTCTACCTGTACTGTGATGGAACCTTCCTTATTAACAGAGCCTCCAATCACTTCATCATTTTTATATTTTTCAACAGGTACAGATTCGCCAGTAAGCATAGACTCATCAATGGCCGTTTTTCCATCCAATATAATGCCATCAACAGGTATTTTTTCTCCTGGTTTAACAAGTACCCGGTCTTTATTCTTCAGTTCAGAAACCTGTACATCTACCGCTTCGTCATTCTCATCCAATTTATGGGCCTTATTTGGCATCAGTTTAACAAGCTCCTCCAATGCATTAGAAGCCCCCATTACCGAACGCATCTCAATCCAATGTCCGAGAAGCATAATATCGATTAACGTGGCAAGTTCCCAGAAGAAATCCTTTCCTTCCCAACCAAACACTGTTAAAGAGCTATAGCCATATGCGACGAGGATCGCAAGTCCAATTAAAGTCATCATCCCTGGATTTCTATCCTTTAATTCTCCAATAGCTCCAGTTATAAAAGGCCAACCACCATAAAAGAATACAAAGGTAGCGAGAATAAACAACACGTATTGATCAAAAGGAAAGCGCCAGTCTAAACCAATAAAGCCTTGAATCATTGGTGACAATAGGAGAATCGGTATGGTAACTAGCAAAGAAATGTAAAAGCGTTTTTTAAAATCACTTACCATATCGCCATGATCATGTCCATGGTGCCCATGTTCTCCGTAGTCGTGGTGTTCCGTTTTATGTTCGTGACTTTCTTCGTGTTCATGCTGGGCATGATGATGTTTATGCCCACCTTTTTGATCCGTATTTTCATTGTCATGTTCAGAATGATGCTCTTCGTTATTTTTTTCCATAATACTCCCTCCTTACAGGAATTTAAATCGAGCTATTTGTATTTCACCCATTTATATCCCACTCCCCATACTGTTTTAAAATAATCATCAATAGGGAATCCTGACTGACGTATTTTCTCCCGTACATTTCTTACGTGGGAATCAACCGTTCTTCCTTCTGTATGACTAGACAATCCCCATATAAGGTCAAGTAACTGTTCTCTGGCAAAAACCTGATTTGGATGGTTCATTAAATGGCCCAACATAGAGAATTCTTTTGGGGTAAGCTTAATATGCTGATTTTCATATGTAAGTTCAAATTTTGATTCATCCCATATTAGTCCAGCAACCTTTAATACAGAGGAATCTGAGATACTCCTACGCAATAATGCTTCCATTCGTGCTAGAAGTTCTTGTTCGTCAAATGGTTTGGTTATATAGTCGTCTGCCCCTAATTTCAACCCCTTAACTACATCCTCCTTCTGATCACGAGCGGTAAGCATAATAATTGGAACATCCGATAATTCTCTCATTTGCTTGCATAGCTCCCATCCATTTACCTGAGGCATCATGATATCAAGTAGAACAATATCAAACGTTTCTTTCTGAACATTTTCCATAGCAGTAGCTGCGTCTTGAACTTTTACACAGTGATACTGATGCGGTCGCAAATATAATTCGAGCAGATCCAACATACGTTTTTCGTCATCGACAAGAAGTACCTTATGCATTCTCTCTTCCACCTTTTCTTAATCTAATACGAATTGTAGTTCCTTTTCCAACTACACTACTTGCTTCTATTTCGCCTTCATGTGATTCGATAATTTCTTTGGCTATGGATAGCCCCAACCCCGTACCTCCACTATCCCGAGATCTAGACTTTTCCACTCGATATAATCGATCAAATATGTATGGCAAATCTTCTGCTGGAATTCCTTCTCCCTCATCTTGAATAATGATCCATATCGCGTCCTCTTTTTGTCTTACCGATAAATTTACCTTGCTCCCTTCGGATGAATGTTTTCTCGCATTATCCAGAATATTGAAGATAACTTGCTGTAATCGTGCTGGATCAACATCAGCAATAAGCTCTTTTTCACACGAAAAGGAAAACTGGATAGCTGATTTTTCAAAAGCCGGTTTTACACGCTCTGCAATTGTACGAGTGAATTCATAAAGAGAGATCGCTTCACGTTTTATCGCGAAATTATTTTCATCCATTTCAGCCAGATCAAACAGGTTTTTAATAAGATGAGTTAAATGTTCTGCTTCTTCACGAATTATTTTCGTATATTCTTTCATCTCTTCTTTTGGTGTTTCGTCCCGACTGATAATATCTGCATACCCTTTCAAATAAGTGAGTGGCGTTCGTAACTCATGTGAAACACTTGCAAGGAATTCATTTCTAGCCAGTTTCATTTGCTCCAAGTCATTTGATAATTTGGTTATTGAATTGGCCAATTCACCAAGTTCATCTGTTCGTTCCGTATGCAAGGCCACTCTATGATCTCCTTTACTAAGCTGCTCTGTAGCCTCTTTCATCCTAATTAACGGAATTGCAATAAACTTTGACAGAAACATGATTACAATAATGGTTAGAGATATCGTAATAATACTAACCATTAAGAATTGGTCGCTGAGCTGATCTATTATTTTTTTCACATTTTCCGTATCGGCAAACATAAAAACATTTCCTTCATGCTTACCATCAATTACAATCGGGCTATCAGTTGCAATGAATTCGGTTTCTTCCCATCTTTTTTCCACTATCTTGCCATTCTTGGGGATCTTATCCTCTTTTACTCGATCGATAATGTGGCGCATTTCCTTATTAATAGGATCAGAATAAACAAGCACTTCTCCTGCTTCATCGGTAATTATCACTGCGAAGTCAGATGCCGATTCCATAATAGCCACATGTTCAATGGTCGATGTTTGAAAATTCCTTTCAAGCACTTCCCTATGCGTATTCCCGCGCCCCAAAAGATTCTCCATGACCTCCTCAATTCGATCATTGGCAAGATTCGAATACAAAGTAAAAAATAAAAACGCTTCTATAATAAGAAAAAAAACAAAGAACAATATACCAATTTTAAACGATAGTTTATTAAACATGTAGATTCCTTTCTTTAACGACTAAATGGCAGTTCAAACTACTACTGTACTCACTATAATACTTTTTAATATACCAATTCATTGCTTGCAAGCTTTGTAATGATTGTTATTACTTTCTTTATTTAATCACATTCCCATTGTCTAAAATCTGCTCCCAACTTTTCATTCCATCTTTTGAAATAAATGCCTGTCCTTTTATAGTATAAATAGCAAACTCTTTCTCATCCTGTGGTTTTTTAGCAATGTAAACAGGTCCATCTTCGTTTAGTTCGGGTAGTTCGATTTTTTCTTTGCTAGCGTCTGAAAGGTGATACTTTGTCATTTCGGGTCTTGAAGTAAAAGAGGCAAAGTAGAGATTTTCTTCATCAAAATAAACAGAAGTACCAGTGCCATCGACACTAATTAATTCAAAACGATCCCCTGCATCTTCCGATAAATAGATTCCATTACTAGTAGCTGCTGCGATCCAGTTGGAATCAGATGGATGTATGGCCAAGTGCAAAAGATCTCCTTCCAAACCTGATCCAGCTGCTTCCTCCCATGATTCTCCTTTATCATTACTTCTATAAAACCCCTGACCCAGCTTAGAATTTTCAGCTGGATTCATTAAAAAGATATCATGACTGAAGAAGCCAACAGCCATAACGTGGAAGTCCGTTTCACCTTCAAAATCTACTTGTTTGAGACTTTTACCTCCATCGGTGCTACGTTGAATTCCAATTGGGTTCGGTAAGTCAGTGTTCTCACCGGGGTGCCCGGAAGTGTAAAAACCATCATCTACCGCATTAAAACCCATATAATCATTATGATTTTTAGATGTTTTCAGCCATTGTCCATCTTTATACATTTTAAGACCTGTATGGGAAGCAAAATATAGTCCTTTATCTTTGCCTGCATATCCTATGCCATGAACATGTTCCATTTTCCCGTCGAAAGGAACTTCAAAAGCATTATCTTTTCCAGAATCGCCGCACCCGGCTATAAATAAACCTAAACTAAGTATCCCAATTAATATTACTTTTTTCATTATCCTCTTCCTCCATCCCTACTTATATCTTAGGAACTATTTTATATAAAATTTATCCAGTTTTTGTGCAGGAGCATCAATACTTATTAAACTAACTCCTAAAAATTTTAAACAAACTTATTTAGTAAGCCACCTCAATTCCATTTCTCTGTTCTTATTTCTTTAAATAGTACATACACATTTAAAAACGCGCGTTTGTTTAGAAATTGTTTTGGAAAGAAAATGGATGAAGGAGGTTAGGTATATGCGTATTGGTTTACTTCCTCAAATTTTAATCGCATTTGTAAGCGCTATCATATTTGGGGTTATTTTTGGTCAAAACATGGAAGTAGTTCAACCTTTAGGAGATTTATTTCTTAGACTTATTAAATTTATAATTATCCCTTTAATTGTTTCTTCTTTAATTGTAGGTGTAGCAAGTACTGGCAATATGGAAACACTTGGCCGAATTGGCGGGAAAACTATTTTTTATTATATAGTAACAACACTTTTTGCAGTAACGATTGGATTAGTATCAGCTTTCATCTTTTCACCTGGAAAAGGGGTGGACATTTCCACAACAGGAGAAATTCCGGAAGCTACCGAAACTGGTGGTGTAATTAATGTATTTCTTAACATCATTCCAACCAATCCAATTGAAAGTCTTTCTAGTGGAAACATCCTCCAGATTATATTCTTTGCTATATTTCTTGGCATAGGGATTACCATGGTGGGAGAAAAAGCGCAACCAGTTTATCGTTTCTTTGAGGGTTTAGCAGAAATTATGTATAAGATTACCTGGGTTATTATGAAACTTATCCCACTGGGAGTCTTTGGCTTACTAGCTCCTATTATAGGACAATATGGTTTATCCGTATTGATGCCTCTAATCAAGCTAGTAGCAGTTGTAGCATTCGCCTGTATCGTTCACACAATCGTAACCTATTCGTTTGCTATTAAAAGCTTCGGAAATATAAGTCCGCTGAAATTTTTCAAAGGAATTGCCCCAGCCACACTGGTCGCTTTTAGTACGCAGAGTAGTTCAGGTACATTGCCTGTTACTATAAAATGTACGGAAGATAATTTAGGAGTTTCTCAGAGAGTGTCCAGTTTTGTTTTGCCACTAGGTGCTACAATAAATATGGATGGGACCTCACTTTATTTAAGTATAGCGGCCCTGTTTACAGCTCAAGCTTATGGCATCGAATTATCTTTTATTCAAATATTAACCATTGTATTGATTGCGACATTAGGTTCTATTGGAGCTGCTGGGGTACCTGGAGCAGGGTTAGTTATGCTGACACTAGTCCTTACGGCAGTAAATCTTCCTTTAGAGGCCATCGCCTTAATTGCTGGTGTGGATCGATTTATGGATATGTTCCGTACTGCAGTAAATATTACTGGTGACGCCTCTGCTGCTCGTGTAGTCCAACAATCGGAAGATAAAAGAAATGAAGCTACACTTGAAATATAATTCTCTTATGTACTTTCCATAGTTTTAATAAAAGGTTTAACTTTAAATGTTAGGGTACAAACATATTTAGTTATTTCATAGTTGGAGGGAACTCCGAACTAGTGAAAAAACTAACGGCAGCAGAGAGAAGTAATCTGCCGGAGAAGAGATTAATCAGCAGGAGGGGGGATAATCCACCAGAGAAGAAAATAATCAGCAGCAGAGCGATACTATCCGCCGGAGAAAAAATTAATCGGCAGCGGAGCGAAAGAAATATGTCTTAGATATTTAGGGGCTAGCTATATTAACTTTTTCCAAAATAGAAGTTTGTAGTTATACCAAGTTACTTCATAGTTTATATATTTTCCGAATCATTGAATAACCCCAACATATATATATTAGAACTAGTAAAAGCAGCTCTGCATACAAGATGCAGAGCTGCTTTTATTATTGTTTAGTATACTATAACCCTTTAATAATTTTATCACTGAATTAGCTAGCACAACACTAGTGCATTCCCTTTTATTCTGAACGGACGCGTAGAAGTCTTAATGCATTCAAGATGACAAGTACTGCAGCTCCTGTGTCACTTAGCACAGCCATCCATAGGGTTAGCCAACCTGGAAAGATCAGGATAAGAGCCGCTAGTTTGATAAGTAGAGAAAAGGCAATATTTTGTTTGATAATAGATAAGGCTTTTCTACTTAGTCGAATTGTATGTGGCAGTTTCTCCAGGTTATCTGCCATTAGAACGATATCCGCGGTCTCCATTGCGGTATCTGTCCCTGCACCACCCATAGCTATTCCCAGCTCGGAAGTGGCAAGGGCAGGAGCATCATTTATACCATCTCCAACCATGGCAACCTTATGACCTTCTTGTTGCAACTTTTTAATTGCCTCGACTTTATCTTCCGGCATTAATTCAGCAAAATACCGATTTACCTTCGTCTCTGTGGATATCATTTTTGCAGTTCCTTCATTATCCCCGGTAAGCATCACAATTTGCTTCACACCTATATCATCTAACTGTTGCAAAGCATTCACTGTTGTTGGACGAAGCGAATCACTTACTGCGATCATACCTAAGATTGTTTGCTTCGTTCCAATTAGTACAACAGTTTTACCATGATCTATAGCTGCTTTAATGGCTTCAGAAGCAAGCTCTGCATCTACTCCTAATTCTTTGAATAGCTTAGGGTTGCCCGCATAATACGTGTCATCATCTATTATTGCCTGCACGCCCTTACCTGCAATATTAGTATAGTTGGAGGCTTCCACAGTTTTAATATCTTGACTTTTAGCATAGTCCACAATCGTATGAGCAATTGGGTGAGTAGAGTATTCTTCCAGCGTCCTCGCAATGGCAATGAGTTGCTGTTTAGATCCATCAAACGTCTGAACCTCTGAAACAGTTGGCTTCCCTTCTGTTAGTGTACCTGTTTTATCAAAAGCAATTGCATCTATTTCTCCAGCTTTTTCTAAAAATGTTCCACCTTTAATCAAGACACCTTGTTTGGCGGCATTCCCTATCGCAGAAACAATTGCTACAGGAGTAGATATGACGAGCGCGCATGGACAGGCAACGATGAGCAATGCAAGACCTTTATAGATCCACTCATTCCATCCACCAAATCCAAGCAATGGTGGTATAATCATAATTCCAAAGGCAAGTACGAATACAATTGGAGTATAAATACTTGCGAATTTATCAATAAATGCCTGAGCTGGGGCTCTTTGATCTTGTGCTTCTTCTACCAAATGAATGATCTTAGCTATTGTCGTATCTTCTACCAGTTTTGTCACTTTTACTTCTAAGGATCCGTGTTCATTAATAGTACCTGCATATACTTGATCACCGGAAGTTTTATCAACCGGTATCGATTCTCCAGTAATAGGTGCCTGGTTAATACTGGAGCTTCCTTCAACAATCTTTCCATCTAACGGTATCCGTTCACCTGGCTTGATAATAATGATTTCTTCTAGGCTCACTTGCCCTGCTGGTATCCTACTCATTCCATTGCTTGTTTTTAACCAAGCTTCTGCAGGTGCTAAATCCATAAGCCCACGAATTGACTTTCTTGTTTGTTCCATTGAGTTGTTTTGCAGTACATTACCAAGAGCGAATAGCCAAACAACCGTTGCTCCTTCAAACCATTCACCGATTATAGCTGCCCCAATTGCCGCAGCGGACATAAGCACATTCATATCGAGTGAACGGTTTTTCAATGAATAAAAAGCAGCTTTTATTGGTTTATACCCACTAATCACAATAGCTGTTGCGTACAATAAGATGCCTATAAGGTTGGGAAGACTATAAATTGACCCGAAAAAGGCAATAGCAATTAAACTACCAGAAAAGTAAATTGAGTTCATTTGTTTATTTTTTTGTTGAGAAGAAGAAGTCTTAGTTAATGCTTCATTTACTAATATAGCTTTATATCCCAGCTTTTCTACTTCTTTCATCATCTCACTGTCTTTGTTAGTATGTGAAAGCTTCATCTTTCCCGTAGTAAAGCTAACTGACACGCCATCGACACCTTGGAGGCGGCGCATGTGTGATTCAATGCTCTTGGCACAATTCCCACAATCCATTCCCTCGATTTCATATATGGAAGTAGACGTTCCATTATCCTGTGGGGTCGCGGTAAAACCTAATTTATTGACTTCCGCTTGTACAGAGTCCAAAGCTTCATCCGTACCTGCCGTCACAAGCTTGGCAGTACTATAGTTTAACTTAGCCATTTCAATTCCATCAATTTTTTTAATAGCTTTTTCAATTGAAGCTGCACATGAAGGACAATCCATCCCTTCAATAACAAAGGTATGTTTCACAGCATTGTCCACCACAGATTCATCTTCTTTTGATTTCGAGTTACTGGAACAGCAATTTGATTCCGCTTGAGAAACCACACCACCTGAACAGCAACTCGACTCGGACTCTGACTCGGAATTATCCTCCTCTGCATTGCAACATACTTCGTTAGACACCGTTAACGTATCTTGATCATTTTTTTGCTCCATCCCTGACGTTTGAGAACAGCAGGAACTAGTTGATTGGTTCGTTTTTGTTGAACCACAACAAGAGTTACTCAATTTAATCTCCTCCTACTCCGCTTCTTTTTCACAACAGGCTACTTCTTCTTCTACATCTTCCAGTACTTCATCAAACATTGTTAATAAGTCTCTGACCTTTTGGTCTCTTAAACTGTAATAAATATATTTTCCTTCTTGTCTTCCAACAACCATCCCACATCCCTTTAAACAAGCAAGATGCTGAGAAATGTTGGACTGACTTGCATTAACAGTTTGAATAATTTCTGAGACCGTTTTTTCATTATGCTTTATAGCTTCAAGTATTTGAATTCGAGTACGATGAGAAAAGCCATGTAAAAATTTAACCTTCAAATCTAAATTAGAAGTTATCAATTCTGTCACCTCACATATTCGTTTATACTAATATGTTGTACATTCATCATATTACCAATAACGAATATGTGTGTCAATGTAAGAGCAGAAACTTTTATGACTATTATTTGAACAAGTAAGATATTGTTCAACTTTAAGATTAATTAATGGTACTATAACATTACATAAAAAAATAAAGAGGTGTTTTAATGAATGGTAAAAGTTCTCCTATTAAAATCACCGTAATTATTACCTTGGTAATTATTGCGTTAATTGTTGCTATTGTGGTGCTTACCAACAATGGGGAAGAAAATGACACAGCAACCGGAAACCAACCTTCCATTGAGGGACAACCAGTCATGGGAGAAGAAGATGCTCCTTTAACTATTGTGGAATTTGGAGATTTTAAATGCCCAGCATGCAAAGCTTGGGGTGAGCAATATTTTCCTCAAATAAAACAGGATTATATTGATACTGGAAAAGCTAAATTTGCTTACATTAATGTTCTATTCCACGGGGAAGAATCCAAACTTGGCTCCCTTGCAGCAGAAGCTGTATGGTCACAAAACTCTGGTGCATATTGGGACTTTCATAAACAGTTATTCGCACAACAACCAGCAGACGATCATGATGCAAAATGGTTAACGATGGATACAATTATGAAGCTAGCTGATAATATGGATGAAATTGATGCAGAGCAACTGAAAAAGGATGTAGAAAATAACACGCATTTGGATGCTGTAAATAAAGATACACAGTTAGTAACTGAGCACAATGTGGAGTTAACTCCGTCGATCATGGTTAATGATAAAATGATTGAGGATCCTTTTGACTATGCAGCTATTCAAGCAGCAATTGAGCAAGAGCTGGAAGGAAACTAATAAATGACAAATAAGTCCAGGAAACAACTTTATCTCTATTTTGCTTGGCTGGTTTCTGTTATAGCAACACTCGGAAGTTTGTATTTCAGCGAAATTCTTCACTATATTCCATGTGAACTTTGCTGGTATCAACGAATTATAATGTACCCATTAGCATTGATTCTTGGTGTTGCTACATTTACTAACGATGCGCAAGTGAAAAAATATGTACTGCCTCTTAGTTTAATCGGCTGGTGTATCTCTCTCTTCCATTATTTAGAGCAGAAGGTACCTGGTTTTGCAAAACTAAAAGCGTGTGCTGATGGAGTACCTTGTGATGCAGCGTATATCAATTGGCTTGGTTTTATTACGATTCCTTTCCTTGCGCTCATTGCTTTTACATTGATTAGTATTTTTATGTTTTTGTTAAGAAAAAAATAAGTTAATTACTAGAGCCATCCTTTTAGGATGGCTCTTTTTCCTTTTATAGAAATTATTCATCTACGGGTATTACACTTTCCAATATAATTTAAAGTTTTGTAGACGTATCTCATGTTAATTGTGTAAATTACTTATCTTTTCTAGCTTATGTAAGTTTATCAAATAAAAAAAGGCGAAAGAGACATTCTCTTTTCGCCATATTGTTAACCTAACCTAAAGCCACATCCAAGATCATCATAATGGTAAAACCAATCATTAAACTCATGGAAGCAAGGTCTTTATTTCCATTTTCCTGGGAACCGGGGATAACTTCTTCTGCAACTACAAAGATCATTGCGCCTGCTGCGAAGCTAAGAGCATAGGGCAATAATGGTTGCACCACAGTTACAGCTACTGCGCCGATTATCCCGGCAATTGGCTCCACCATTCCTGAAGCCTGCCCATACATAAAACTCTTCCCACGGGACATTCCTTCCCTTCTTAGAGGCATAGAAACTGCTAAACCCTCAGGAAAGTTCTGAATACCTATACCGACAGCAAGTGCTATGGCACCAGCTAAAGAAGCGGAAGGCAGATCAGCTGCAATTGCACCAAACGCCACACCTACAGCTAGACCTTCAGGAATATTGTGTAACGTAATTGCAAATACAAGTAATGTACTTCTTTTTTTGCTTTCTGGGTTTATCCCTTCTGCTTCATTCATGGATGAAGAAGTTGGATGAAGATGTGGTAGTATTTTATCAGATATCCACAGGAATATTCCTCCAAGCATAAAACCTACCGCTGCCGGGACCCAGACTGGAACCGGCCCTCCTTCCGCCATATCCAGTGCAGGAGAAAGCAATGACCAGAAACTTGCAGCTATCATAACACCGCCCGCAAAACCTAACATGCTGTCCATAAACCGTTGATTAAAGCCCTTTGTCGCAAAAACAAGAGCTGCTCCCAACGCTGTCATTCCCCATGTAAATAAGGTTGCTAAGGCTGCTTGAGCTATAGGGTTCAAATTTAAAAAGTGATCAACCATAATGCATATGCTCCTTTGTGTAAGATTACCAATTTAAATAGTTTACTTCATCTATATTCCCATTTTAAGTTATGTAAACCATATTTTTTAAATCTAGTTGTGATTATAGTTAATCATTTTGCATGTGGCAAACATTATGCCTTATTGGTTGTCACACTTCACACCGAGTATCATAATTGGCTCATACATTAAGGTTTATGTATGTAAAAAATAATAATTGTTGATAAAATGGGGCACTCTATTCATAAATTGGAGGTGATAGAATGCAACATTGGAAAGCAGTACTTATAAAGTTTATTATGTGTTTCGCGGTATTAGGGCTTGTATTGGGTTTATTTTTTGGTGTTTCCTTTGCCAATATCTTAATTCTAAGTGTCCTGCTTACGGTTGTTTCTTATATAGCTGGAGATGTTTATTTATTACCAAGGTTTGAAAATTGGGGAGCAACTTTATCTGATTTCACTCTTGCATTTGTAGCCATATATTTATTAGGTTCTTTTCTGTTTGAAACGGAAGTCCCTCTGGCGACCGCTTCACTTGTATCCTCTGCATTTCTCGCAGTTGGAGAGTACTTCTTCCATAAATACATGGCTGAAAATGTGTTAGATGGCCATGCTATTCGATCTGATGAAGAAAAAGAACTTATTCACCAGAAACTTCAGGCCGAATATAGCGAGGAATTGAATAAAGGTATCCCGGAAGATAGAGAGAAATAAAGTAGCGCTTCATACTAAAAATAAGGGGCACTGATCTGTGCCCCTTACATAATCAGAAGTTATTTAATTACCTCTATTTCAACTGTTTATACAGGTTTGCCATTTCAATTGCCGTAACAGCAGCGTCTGCACCTTTATTTCCTGCTTTGGTGCCTGCCCGTTCAATTGCTTGTTCAATTGTGTCTGTGGTCAGCACTCCAAAAATGACTGGAACTTCGCTTTGCATACCAGCATTCGCAATTCCTTTCGCTGCTTCTCCACTCACATAATCAAAATGAGATGTAGCACCGCGAATAACTGTCCCCAGAGTAATTATTGCATCGTACCTCTCAGACCCAGCAAGCTTCTTTGCAGCAAGTGGAAGTTCAAAAGCTCCCGGAACCCAGACAACGGTAATATTATTTTCTTCCACTCCATGGCGTTTTGATGCATCGATTGCACCATCCAGCAGTCTTCCAGTAATAAAATCATTAAAGCGGGAAACTACTATACCAAGCTTTAGATCTGTACCAACCAGGTTACCTTCAATTACATTTTTCATTCTAACTCTCTCCTTTAGTATGTTAATAAATGTCCAAGTTTTGTTTTTTTTGTTTGTAAGTATACTTCATTTTCTATTTTTACAGGCATTTGTAAAGGCACCCGTTCTACCAGTTGCAGACCATGACCACTCAACCCTGCTATTTTACGTGGGTTATTTGTTAGTAACCTCATTTTAGTCACACCTAAATCCCGCAAAATTTGAGCTCCTATTCCATAATCGCGTAGATCTTCAGCAAATCCTAATTTTTGGTTGGCTTCCACCGTATCATAGCCTTCCTCTTGCAGTTTATATGCCTTTAATTTATTGATTAATCCAATACCACGGCCTTCTTGACGCATATAAAGCAAAACCCCCCTACCTTCTTCCTCAATTTTCATAAGCGCCCTGTGGAGCTGTGGACCGCAATCACAGCGATTTGATGTGAACACATCGCCAGTAAGGCATTCAGAATGAACGCGAAGTAAAATTGGTTCCTCTCCTGTTAGATCCCCTTTTACAAGTGCAATGTGCTCTTTTCCATCTATTGTATTAGAATAACCAATAGCCCGAAAATCTCCAAACTCCGTCGGCAGTTCAATCTCAACCTCACTTTTCACTAAAGATTCATGCTGCAAGCGATATTCTATTAATTGTTTAATTGTAATCATTTTGAGACCAAACTTTTTGGCAACTTTTTCAAGATCTCCTACTCTAGCCATCGTTCCGTCTTCATTCATAATTTCACATATTACCCCCGCTGGAGCAGCGCCTGCTAGTACAGCTAAATCAACCGCCGCCTCTGTGTGGCCAGCCCTTCTCAGTACACCTCCAGGCTTGGCCACCAGAGGAAATACATGACCCGGACTAGAAAAGTCAGTCGGCTTTGTCTCTTGTTTCACCATTTCCTGTATCGTTTTTGCTCGTTCAAACGCACTAATACCAGTCGTTGTCTGTTTATGGTCAATACTTGTGGTAAAGGCAGTTTCGTGACTGTCCGTGTTACGGTTAGTCATCGGGGTAAGTGCAAGCTTCTCGCTGATCTCTTCTGCAATTGGGGTACAAATTAGTCCCCTTCCTTCTTTAGCCATAAAATTGATTGTTTCCGGTGTAGCATATTCGGCAATCGCCAGGAAGTCACCTTCATTTTCACGGTCTTCATCATCACAGACAATAATCATTTTTCCTGACTTTAAATCCTCCAAAGCATCATTTATTTGACTGAACATCCGCTTACCCTCTTCCTATGTTTGAATACTAATGTTTAATCACTTACAATCTATGGTTCTTAGAATCCATTACGTTGTAAAAATTGTTCAGTTATTTTACTTTCCAATTGTTCTCCTGCTCTGTGTTCATGTACAAAGTAATACAAGTACTTTGCCAGCATGTCTGTTTCCAGATTAACCGAATCACCTGTAGCCTTTTGTCCAAGCACTGTCTCTCTTGCAGTATGTGGGATGATCGAAACGATAAGCGTATCTGCTTCTATCCCAAAGACAGTTAAAGAAATGCCATCTATAGCTACGGAGCCCTTCATGACTATATACTTAGATAAATCCGGCGATACAGAAATGTGAAAGTAAATGGCGTTCTCATTATGTTCTTTCTTCAAAATTTCTCCTATGCCATCTACATGTCCTGTTACAAAGTGACCATCAAATCTTCCAGTTGCAGGCATTGCTCTTTCCAGATTTACTTCTGTACGCTCTGTCAGTGCTACTAAAGATGTACTGTGGAAGGTTTCAGGCATGACATCAACAGTAAAATCCGTTGCAGTAAATCTAGTGACAGTGAGACATACACCATTTACAGCAATACTTTCACCATGCTTCAATCCTGGCATTATTTTGGTGGCTTGAATCGAAATTTCCATCGTTTTTCCCTGCTGCGTTATTTTTTTTACACTACCTAATTCCTCAATTATTCCTGTGAACATGGCGTACATCCCTTCCTCCGTGGTCTTGCTGTTATTTTTACATCAGTACCTATTTGTTTCATTTCTATAAACTCAAGTTCTTTTGCCTGCTCAACAAGCGGCGCTCCGTTACCTCCGATAAATGGCACAGCATGTTTCCCACCAATTATTTTTGGTGCCATGTATAAAATAAGTTGTTGAAATGCACTATCTTCAACAAAAGAGGCATGTATTTCAGAGCCGCCTTCTACTAGTACAGTCATGACATTTCTATTACCCAGATCTGCTAATACTTCATCAATAGAAATATCATGGGAAAGCAATGGAACAACTTCTACAAATTCATTACTGATTTTTCTCACTTTGTCTGGGTCTGCTTCGTTTCCAGTATAAATAATCGTCTTTACAGCTTGATCTGTAAGAACATTTGCTTCTAAGGAGATACGTAAATGCGTATCTAATATAATTCGAATGGGATTTTTTCCACCTTGGGGCAATCTGGTGGTTAAACGAGGGTTATCTTGAATGATGGTATGTATGCCTACTAATATAGCGTCATGTTCATGTCGTAGTTGATGAACGTCGCGCCTGGATTCTGGAGAGGTAATCCATTTGCTATCACCAGTTGATGCAGCAATTTTTCCGTCTAAGGATGTTGCTGCTTTAATTGTTACAAAAGGCTGTTGCTTTTTAATAAAGTGAAAAAAAGGTTCATTAAGTTCTTCCGCTTCCTTTTTTAAAAGGCCTGTATGCACTTCGATACCAGCCTCTTTAAGCTTCTTTATACCCTTACCTGCAACAAGAGGATTGGGATCCAGGGAAGCGATGATCACACGTCTTATTCCTGCTTGAATAATTGCATCTGCGCAAGGAGCTGTTCGACCAAAATGACTACATGGCTCGAGCGTTACATATATGTCAGCACCGAAAGCTTGCTCACCGGCAGCTTGAATGGCATGAATTTCTGCATGTGGGGTCCCGGCTTTTAAATGTGTACCTGTGCCAACAATAGAACCATCCTTTACAATAACAGCTCCAACGAGTGGGTTTGGACTTGTTTGCCCTTTGGCAGCTATGGCCAGCGAAAGTGCCAGTTTCATATAGTCTTCTTCCAGCAAAGTTAGCACTCCTTCCCCTATTTTATTTCTCCAGTTAAATTAACATAAATACAACAAGCCCCGTATACCAATAATGGCAGTACGGGGCTATAACATGACGAATAACAAGCATTTAGAAATTAACCATTGAAAAAGAAGGCGCTGAAAGAAAACAGGGCATTAGAAACTTCCTGCCATTTCGTGGATCGCATCTTTTTTAATAGTTTATTTAATACATATTTTCCAGTCATTCCTTCTCCCATCCAGACTATACTGTCGGCTTTGGAATTTCACCAAATCCACCGTTTTCAATAAAGAAACCGGGTCACGGACTGAGAGGGGACAAGCCCTCATCACCGCCGGTAGGGAATTTCACCCTGCCCCGAAGGAAATTCTATTCGATTAAAAAAAGTCTACCATATAACAATTATTTTGACAACGATCTTTGTTCAAACGAGTAATTACAAATGTTTTTAGATGGGTGAATAGCAACCCCACGCACAGTTTCTTTACTATTTAAGTTGGGGGTAAGCAATCACATCATGTTTTTCTAGCAATTTACCGCTTTTTTAATTGATTCAATGATCGCTTCCTTTATATCATCTTCTTGGTAGTTTAGCACCGGCATTGTTTCGTTTGGATCAAGGTATGCTTCTCTATTTTGCATTTCTGCAGTTTGCGCTCCATGGATAGCTCTTTCTTTCCCTTCGTAAGCCAGCTTTTCGTCTGCCTTTTGAAATGAAGGCTTCATTTGTTCTAATGGTACTACTTTTATCTCTGTATCCTCTTGTCCAAGGGTGTCTGCTATAATTTTATAAAATGCTTCATAGGACATATTTTCACCACATATGGCGTAACTCCTCTTATGCTCACCATTTTCCAATGCACCAACAGTTGCTTCTGCTACCTGCTTTACTGTAACCATAGCTGTTCCACCTTGCAATACAGGCACAACATCTTTCCCTTGTACCTGAGGTAAAAACATTTTCCAAAGTGGTGTACGGCCAGGCATTGTACCGAAGATATATGGCAGGCGTAATGCCATGACGTCCATTTCATTTTCACCTTCCATAAAGGCGATCTCTTCTTGAAGTTTTCTTGTTCGCGGGTACGCCTCTGTTTCAAAAAGATTTAGATCCTGCCATTTCTCAGCAAATTCCACGTGATATGATCCATGAATCACAAATTTTTTAACACCTGCTCTTTTGGCAAGCCGCGCCAAACGTTGTGTTGGCAGTACATTTTGTTCATAATAAAATTTCTCAGCAGGAGCTTCCGGAAGTGTCCGCTCATCCACCCCAGCTGCATATACAAACTTGTCACAATCCCGAAGCAACTCCAATACTTCTTCATCTGACAATACATTTATATCTCCTAAATGTTTTTCCACTTCATCAGAGATAAGCTCATTCATTAGCTTTTCTTTTCTTGCTATTGTTTTTACTTCATACCCTTTAGCCAATAATTCTTTAATCGTTTGGAATCCGAGCAGTCCCGTGCCGCCCAGTACAAAAGTTTTTGCCATATCTTACTCCTCCTTACAGGCATTGATTAGCCCTCTAGGCTTATTCCACTCTGAGAAGCTAGTTAATCTCTTTTTTAAAACAAATATATTTAGTTACGTTATCTAAATATACTGTTAGTAAATAATAAACCTATCTTTTAATCCTATTCAGTGTAGAAATTATTACAATCAGATTGTTTTGGATTTAAAAAGGGTAAATAAACTATGATGTTAAGCAATAAAAATGAAAGGAGCAGTTATATTGATCCATGTATATGGAGTAAACGCAAAAGGAATTATAGAAAAAAACATCCCAATATCAACTATAAACTTATCTGATTACAAATGGATCTGGGCGGATTTTAACCAGCCCACGGAAGAGGAAGTAAATTACCTGACTACAGTATTTCAATTTCACCCACTTGCTATTGAAGACTGTATGCACAGATTGCAACGTCCTAAACTGGATTATTATACGGATTACACGTTTTATGTTACCCACAGTGTTCGAGTGGAGAAGGATGAACTCATTAAAGAAGAACTGGATTTTTTTGTAGGTGAGAATTTTATCGTTACATTTCACCGCGAACCATCTATGGAAGTAATTCAAGTGAAAGATAGACTCGTCGGACAAAAAGGAACGGAAAACTGGGATACGTATGATGTCTTCCACCAAATTCTTGATAAAATCGTGGATAATTATTTTCCGCTAATTTACGATATTGAGGATGAACTAGACGTCATTGAGGATAATAGGGAAAATAAAACGATGAATGATTTGGTAACAGAGCTATTTGATATTAGACATATGTTGGTAAATTTAAGACATACCGTTAATCCAATGCGAGATTTGCTTTATCGCATGTTAAACTCTCAGCATCAAGCTGGTGTGAAAGAAAGAAAAGAGTACTTTTCCGATATTTATGATCACTTGCTGAAAATCTCGGAAATGATTATGTCCAATCGCGAAATTACTGCAGATATCAGAGATAGCTATTTATCTTTAAATGCCCACCAAACAAATAATGTCATGAAGGTTTTGACTATCATTACATCAATATTTGTTCCATTAACCTTTATTGCAGGTATATATGGAATGAACTTTACTTACATGCCAGAGCTAACATGGAAATACGGTTATTTTGTTTCTCTTGGAGTAATGGGGATAATTGCCGTGGCTATGTATATGTGGTTTAAGAAAAAAGGCTGGTTTTAAAATAGTTCACCTACTAAGCTCCCGTTATATGTTGAAAAAATTGGAGTTGTTAAGAGTAATGTAAAAAGAAACGGATGGCTCCTTCCATCCGTTTCTTTTTTCATGTTTTTCAACTATGTGAGTCCCTGCACCATGTATAAAGGCCATTTCCCTCTGTATCGGCCAATTCTTCATTTCTGAAATAAGCTGCTGTGTCATCATCCAGTCCATAACCAGTCGAAACACCCAGCTTTCTAACGTTTGCCTGCAAATTTTCTGCTTCCTGCCATTTCGAATAATGGACACTAATAACCGTATTCTTTACTAAGCCCAATCCTTTAAGAATCAACTTCTTACCTTTTGTGTTATCAATCGGTGGAATAATGCAATGCTCTGGGGAAATTAAAGCACCTGCTGAAAAGCCTGCAACTGGTACTCCTTGTTCATACAGATCTCTTATCTGTTTAGCAAGCTCCGTACTTACAATCATTTCTTGGTATCTTTCTGTTTCCCCTCCACTAATTATTAACCCAGTACACTCTAATAACTTTATTCTGTTCGTTTCTTTCGCTTTCTCTGTTAATGGAAGATATTCAAAATTTTTGTGACCATGTTTTCTTAATATAGATGTATAGATATTCATGTATTCTTTCCATCCATCTCTAGGGATAAATAATATAGCGATTTTCCCATTATTAGAAAAAGCCAAATCTGCAAAAAGCTTACCAAATCTTTCCCCGAACGGTGGGCTGCCACCATATAGGAATAGATGTTTTTCTATCATATTGTAACACCCCCTTAAATAATTCCACTTCTCCCACATAGACCTTGACAGGAAGAATACGAGAGGAGTTTGTAATAGTGTGTTTCCTAGTAGTCCCTAAAAATAGGAACAACCCTCCTTTATTCACCTGTTTCTGCAAACCGTTTAATTCTCTCTCCAATCTCATCCCGTACTCGTTGAAATACGCTCCATTTTTCTTCTTCTGTCCCTGTTGCCTTAGCTGGATCATCAAAACCCCAATGCTCACGTCTTACATGTGGTGGTGTCATTGGACATTTATCTGCTGCATCTCCGCACAGCGTTACAGCCAAGTCTGCATTATTCAAAAACGTAGGATCAATGATTTCAGATTTTTGCTCAGATATATCTATATCAATTTCCTTCATTGCTTTTACTGCATTTGGATTTAAACCATGTGCTTCGATGCCTGCGCTCTTTACTGTCCACTCATCACCTAGAATTTTGTTGGCCCACCCTTCAGCCATTTGACTTCTGCACGAATTACCAGTGCACAAAAAATAAATTGTTTTTTTGTCCATTGTTGTTCCTCCTTATTGTTATAAAATAACTAGTGTAAGATAAAGTCCCAATAATGTAATAAATAAAATAGGGATTGTTAATATGACTCCGATCTTAAAATAAGTTCCCCAGGAGATCTTGACTCCTTTTTGAGATAACACATGTAGCCATAATAGAGTAGCAAGAGAACCGATTGGCGTAATCTTGGGCCCTAGGTCCGAACCGATTACATTTGCATAAATAAGTGCTTCACGCATCACTCCAGATGTATTTGTATCTGCAATAGCAATTGCATCAATCATCACTGTTGGCATATTATTCATAATGGAGGATAGAATAGCTGCAATAAAGCCCATGGCAATCGTAGCTACAAATAACCCATGTTCTGCGCTTTTTTGAATAATATCTGCCAATACATCTGTAAGTCCAGCATTTCTTAAACCAAATACAACGACATACATACCGATAGAGAAGAACACGATCGCCCATGGTGCACCTTTTATAACTGATTTTGTGTCTACTGCCTCACTGTTTCTAGCCATTAAAATAAAGAAAATCGCTACAATTCCTGCCACAATAGAAACAGGCAGGTTAATAAACTCACTTATGAAATATCCAATTAGTAGTATGCCAAGAACGATCCAGGACAAATTAAACATCTTTATGTCCTTTATTGCTTCCAACGGTTTTTTCAGTTGGGACAATTCATAATTACGCGGAATACTTTTTCTAAAATATAACAAAAGAACAAGAATGGTTGCTGTTAGAGAGAAAAGATTAGGGATAATCATTCTTGTTGCATACTCCACAAAACCAATATCAAAGAAATCTGCTGACACAATATTAACTAAATTACTAACAACTAATGGAAGTGATGTAGTATCAGCAATAAATCCACTTGCCATAATAAACGGGAAGATCATTTTTTCCCCGAAATTCAAGTTACGAACCATCGCTAAAACAATTGGTGTTAGAATAAGTGCTGCACCATCATTCGCAAAAAAAGCTGCAACAATGGCTCCTAAAATACTTACATAAATAAACATTTTCATTCCGTTGCCTTTAGCGGCTCTGGCCATATGTAATGCTGCCCATTCAAAAAAACCAATTTCATCCAAAATTAACGAAATAAGAATAATTGCTACAAACGCCAATGTTGCATTCCATACAATCCCGGTTACTTCAATCACATCATGAAATCCAACTACTCCCGCTAGTAAAGCAAGTGCAGCTCCACCGCAAGCAGACCAACCAATAGACAACCCCTTTGGCTGCCAAATAACCAAAATAAGCGTGAGTAAAAATATACATGATGCAAGTAAAACAGATATTGACAATGTACTTTCCTCCTTTTAACAACAAGTAATTCGTAAACCTTGTTCTTCTAATTCTTTTAATTTACCATCCTGACTAGGTAATTGATTCAAGATCTGCTGAATAAATGGATAAAACTCATTTTCTTTATGCAACGAATAAAAAATCCATTGACCTCTTCTCTCCTCTTGTACAAGACCTAAATCTCTTAGCTTTCGAAGATGTTGGCTTACAGAAGATTGACTTGTTTTAAAGATTTCCACAAACTCGCATACACAACAATCATGATTATCCAATATTTTCACCATCGTTAAACGTGTTTTGTCACCAAGCAACTTCAATAAAATGGCCGCTTTATTTATATCCAGGTTTTCCACTTTCTCCACCTCCCACAACATCTTATTAGTATATTATGATTTGCTTATATATACAATCACAACAGGCAGATTTATGATGTAACATAAAACTGCCTGTTAACTAGCATACAAGTATTCCATTAAAAAGTCTTCCTGCTATTTTACTCAACAAAGCGTAGTAAATCTCCCAAAATTAATTCATCGGAAAGTTTGAGTTCCTGTCGACCTATTTCTAAATATTTTTCACATGCAGATGTCTCAATTACTTCATTTGATTCTTTGTTGTAGCATTTGCGATCAATGTAAGCATATTTTTCTGTTACGATATCCCCGTTTCGAAAAATGACAGGCTGTTCTTCATTCCTTGTAAAAAGATTTCTGCTTAAAGTAATATGTTGATCAGCAGGAATTCCTAATAGATCTAGCAGTGTCGCATGAATATCTATTTCCCCTGCGACAGTCTTTATCTCTTCTCCCTTCTGTCCTGGTATATGGATGAGAAGGGGTATCTTTTGCAGCTCTAAATGATTAAATGAACTCTGCTCTTGTCCAAGCAATTCGTGCACACCCAGCTCATATTTTCTGGAGATTCCATAATGATCACCATAAAACACAAAAATGCTATCTTCATACATCCCTTTTTCCTTCAGGGAGGAAATAAATTGCTCCAACGCCTTATCTTGATAACTTACTGTTGTAATATAACGATTAACCACATCTACACTGGTCTCAGCAGGGGGAATGAATTGGTCTTTATCCTCCAATAAAAATGGAAAGTGATTTGTCATGAGAACAAACTTTGCCATATATGGTTCTTGTAAATTGTCCATTTTTTTTATTGATTGTTTTAGAAAGGGTATATCCTTTATCCCATAATTAACTGAATTCTCCTCCGATACTTCATAATCTTTCTTTGAAAAATAACGGTCATAGCCAAGTGATTGGTACATTTGATCTCTATTCCAAAAGGAAGCATCATTTCCATGAAAAGCAAAAATCTTATAATCACCTGTTCGCTTAAGTACTTTTGGCAAGGATTCAAAATGATTCTCCGGGCGCCTGACATTTACAGAACCACTTGGCAATGGGTATAGCCCTGTATCAATCATAAATTCTGCATCGGAGGTTTTTCCCTGTGCTGTCTGATCATAAATGTTAGAAAAATAATAGCTTTCTTTAGCCAATTCATTCAAAAAGGGAGTAATTTCTTCCCCATTTATCTTCTCGTTGATTACAAAGTTTTGTGTTGATTCAAGGCTGACGAGCACCAAATTTTTTCCCTTTGCAAGTCCAAAGTTTTCGGACCTGTTGACCCCATCAGGCTGAACATTCTCTGCTGTTTTAATAGCATCTTTTTCATCTGCAGCCACTTTCATCAATGGTGCGTGAATGCCATCAATTAAATTAACAATTTGGTAATTATATAAGCCTATTTGCTGGACAAGCTGCTCCCTGTCATAACCGGTCGTTAATAAATATGGATTATTCCATAACGCGATACTGAAGGTAAGCGCAATAGACACCAAGCTTGTCGTTGCATAATTTCTTTTTTTGGGCATACGAATTTCTTTGGTTTTCCTATAAGTATGTATGACTAAATAGATTACAAGCCCAATATCTGCAATAATAAACAAATCAAACGGCGAAATCAGCTCAGCTGTACTTGGACCTAGTCCCCCTACATTACTTAATTGCAACAATACGGATACAGTAACAAAATCGATATAAAATCGATAGTAAAGCAAATTGGCATAGAGCAAGCCACTTATAAGAACATATCCAACGATAAAAACAACTGGCCGGACTTGCTTTGATAATAAGAAGCTTATGCCCATAAGTAACATGATGATCCCTAGCGGCCCAATTATTAAAAGAAGTACATCCTGCCATGCGTTCAACGACACATCAAATTGAGTCCAGGTTACAATTACCGTTTTCAACCATAAAATAACGACAGAAATAGCAACAAGGTTGTTAGATATAAAATTTAAGATTTTTTTCATTGGAAGCTTCCTTCCTTTTCCTTAGCAGAATGATACAGGCTAATAAGCAAGTCAATCGCCTTCATAACCTTATCAACAGGTTGTTCTCCCATAAGTGCTACTTGTATCCAATTACGGTTTAGTAAATAACTGCTTTGGTAGCTTATGTGCACTCCTTGCTGCCTGAGCATTTCACCAAATTTGTTTGAAGATATGAGGTCAGGTAAACATATGGTTAGAATACCCGGCGAATAATTCTCTCCCCATATTACATCCATCCCTTCATCCGTCAATACTCGGAAAATTCTTGCTGCAAGTTCCCTTGATGCTGGTTGCAATTGTTTAAGCGCTGCATGAAGTGCTAGTAAGCCATTGGATGAATGCGTAAACGGTACACCGTTCTTGCTCTGGTATAGTCCAAGGTCCAAATAACTCGGTATATATCCATTAGGTTCCAATTGTTCTTCATGAAATACAAGAGCTAATCCTGGATATGAACCTACCCCTTTGCCACTTACACTTGCTGCCAGATAAACTCCTTGAAGATCTATAGAAAGAATACCAAGACTACTGCATGCATCAAGGCAAAGCCTTACCTGATTCCTTTTACAATGAATCTTTAATTCTTCCAGAGGGAAAAGAAAGCCTGTGGAAGTCTCACAATGCACCGACCACAGCCAGTCAATTTCATCATTTGTTTCCAGCCTTTCTTTCACTTCTTCTGCTGTTATCGGCATGTTCCAAGGCTTTTGAAGGGTTTCAAAATCAAGCTGCCACTTGTTAGCTTGTTGAATTAATCTGTCGCCAAATTCCCCGTTGGAGAGGATAAGCCCCTTACCTTTTAATGTTGATAATTGGGCTGCCACCATTTCATTGGCAAGTGTCCCAGTTCCCACCGCAATTTCCACAAAAGATGCATTCGTTAAGTTACATAATTCCTGACGCACATCTTGAAAAATTCCCAGCAACTTTTCTGAACGATGAGATATCGCCGGTCTTTCAAATGCTTCTTTTACCTTGTCTGAAATAGAAACAGGACCGGGAAGAAAGCAATGGTCCAGTGTACCTTTTTCTCGTTTCATTAACCTTTGGAAAGCAAGAGTTGATTTTTCAAAGCTTTCAACTGTTAAATACATCGGTTGATATGGAGCTTCCTTTGTACCTACAAGCGGACCGAATGGTTTAAATCCAATGTGCTTATAAAGCCTTGTTTGTCTGGTTGTACCTGAGATAAGTGCCATATTGAAGCCTTGCTCTAAACAATAGGAAACTAACTTTTCACACAACCCATAGAATACGCTGCCACCCCGGTGTCGCTTTTTAATGGACAGTAATCGAATTTCACAGGGAACTGCATGGGCTGGTAAATACTCATCTAAATTGCTAAGCTTTTGGTCAAGGGAAAAGGGTCTTTCACCTCTTACAGTTATCATACCTATTACTTCTCCGGCAAGCTTGGCAATCACGTATGTGTTTTGTTCATGAAAACGATCCACCAGTATTCTCGTGTTATTTCTCTCATGTTGGGGTATCTCTTCAACAAATGTTTCATAGTTTAGTTGGTGGATTTGATCTATCTCTGCCTTGTCATCTGCCAGTTTATATAAAATCGATGTACGCTCCTTCATCTTCCTTCCCCATTTCTATGTAAAAAAATCACAATGAACAACAATATACTAAAAGCTGTTGCAAGAATAAATTCTGCTGTAATAAGCAGCATGACGGGTATGGCGGAAATGCCTATTAAACCTGCGATCGTGATGTTTTTCTCTAGTTTATAGAGTATTAATACAACTATCCCTGTTACCAGTAAAGCCTCAGGTGCAAGTACTAATGCCGCCGCCAGATAAACGACAACTCCCTTCCCCCCTTGAAACTGCAGTTGCACTGGCCACACATGACCGACCATAACCGATCCTGCTATCAATCCCAAAATCAGTTGCTGATCTCCAAGTATATAGGTAACTGTAACGAGGGGAACAACGGTTTTCACAGCATCGATCAATACAGTATAGATAAATGCTTCCCGCCCGAATACTCTGCCAGCATTTCTAGCTCCGGCGTTGGAACTACCCAATTCTCTTACATCCATATTCGCAAGCAATTTCCCAACGTAATAGGCACCGTTCATGCACCCAAATAAATAAGCTCCCACTATAAATATGAAAACAAGCACCTTTATTTCCCCCTCTCTAAGGGCGGATTAAAAACTTATATCATTATGAACTAAATAAATTAGAGTCTATATTTATAGTTCTGCAATAGCATAATAGACCAAAAACATTATCTCAAATTTCCATTATTTATACAATTTTATCTATTCCTCAAATGCTAATCATGTTATCTATAAATTTACCATAAATAGTCCCAAGCTAATGAATGAGCTTGGGATGAAAAAAATTAAACTGAAACTTTGGCGTAGATACAAGTATCCCTTAATTCAGGACGATCCACTGCAATATCTTCATTTTGTAAAATACCTTCTAATTTATACCCGAGTCTCTCAGGTATTGCTCTGCTTTTAATATTTCTACTGTCACACCGAATCTCTATCCTTCTCGCTTTCAGTTCAGTAAAGGCAAAATTAGTAATACCTGCAACAGCTTCCGTTACATACCCATTACCAGTAAAACGAGAATCAGCCCAATATCCTATTTCAAATTTAGGTATCTGCCAATTAATTCGATGTAAACCGGAAGAACATACAAGTTGCCCAGTCTCTTTCAAAAAGACGAGCAACCGTAAGTCTTCACGCTTAAGAAAATTGATATGGGCCTCACGAATATTTGCTTCTGTTGCCTCTTCTGATTGCTTATAATGTGCGAAAGGCATCCAGGGTTTTAGTTCTGAAAGCGAAGCCTGAACAGACGGAAACACAATTTTCCCATCTCCTGGTAATGGCATGCGTATGTACAACCTCTCTGTCTCAAATTCATGTGGAAACTCGATTAATAGTGGGTTCACAACAAAGCACCTCGTTTTATTTTCATAAAATAAACTATATTCTATCATATCCCACCTGATCTGGGGTAGAATTTGTAACTATATAAGGAAATTACATAGTCAAACCTCTCTACTAGGCAAAATAACGTTTTTATACTAATATAGGTAGCGGTAAATAACATTATATAAATGGAGGAGCCTATGAGTGACAAAAATAAAGGCATCATTTTATTACTATTGTCCGCGATGGGGTTTTCTTTAATGGCAGCTTTTGTAAAACTGTCCGGAAATGTTCCCACCGTTCAAAAAACCATGTTTCGAAATGCGGTATCCATGGTCATAGCCTTTGGTTTTGTAAAATACTATAAAGAACGTTTATTTGGCAAAAAAGAAAACCAGAAGATCCTTTTATTACGATCTTCGCTTGGTGCCATAGGTATCGTTTTATATTTCTATGCTATTGACCATCTGGTTCTTTCAGATGCAGACATGCTGAATAAAATGAGTCCATTTTTAACAATCATTTTTGCTGCCATATTTTTAAAAGAGCATGTGAGGAGGTTTCAGATCGTCGCGATCCTCATTGCCTTTGCTGGTACACTATTTATTATTAAACCGGAATTCGACTTGGAAACCATCCCCTATATGGCCGGATTTTTATCAGCTGTATTTGCAGCTGGCGCGTACACTGTTTTGCGTGTACTTGGAAGTAAAGAACAGTTTTATACAGTTGTTTTTTATTTTTCCTTTTTTACGACAATGATTTTGCTTCCATTTGTCATTATTTTTTATGAACCAATGACAATAAAGCAATGGATTTATCTTCTTGCAGCAGGTGTATTCGCAACAGTGGGCCAATTTGGGATAACCGTTGCTTATAAATATGCCCCCGCAAAAGAAATTTCTATTTTCTTCTACTCTACTGTCGTTTATTCAGCGTTGATCAGTATTGTCTTGTTTGGTCAAATTCCCGATATCTGGAGTATCATTGGTTATATCGCCATCTTCGGTGCATCGTTTTATATGTTTTTAAAAAATAACCATGAAAACAAAAAACTCTCTAAAATTGCTAAAGAAAAACACCAGCATTCTACGTGAAGTATGCTGGTGTTTTCTAAATTAGAAGGAATACTTAAATCAGTCATCTGGCTTGTCATGTTGGCGAGATTTTCGATAAAGAACACCTAAAAATACTGCTATTGTCACAATGGGAGCAACAATAACGAGAAGAATAAAGCCTTCTCCAAGTTTATTTTCAGCCATTGTAAGTGATAAATAGGTGAATATGACCACCATTTCAAAATTAATAACCGTCATGAATACCTGTGCAACTGGATAAATCCTTGGTGCATTTCTTTCTGTCACTTTAAATGGATAGTTAAAAAGATGCGGGTATTTGCTTAGAAAATATAGTGGGACATATAGTATCAAAGCAATTAAAGGCATAAGTAAAATGGTAGCTTTACTTCCCCAGTTATCCGGGTCCCCCGCTGCATTGAAGTGAATGGGAATTTGGTCAGGAAGATCTTTATAAATAGTGAAGACATAAATAAACGAAAATATAATACAAAAGAACGAGAGCAAATTCAGAACTGAATTCCATTTACTTAAAGTAAAATCAACTTTCGGATGGTTATTCATAGCTTTCCTCCTTATTTTCTATGCATTGCTCACTTTAAATTAAATGAAATATGGCAGCACGACAAGGAATAAAAGCACAAGACAATTCCCCATTAATCCAATAAATTTGTATCCACTCGGAGAAGATAAAAGCCCTGTCCCCACACCTACAGTTGCATAAAATATACTTTGTTCTGAAAAACTTCTTACCTCCACATAGATAGGCAACCACGACACCAATGCCATTAGAAACAGTACAGTAGAGATGATGCCTAAATTTTTCCGCACATTAGCCCCTCCAAAAAACTCCTTTATTTATTGTATTTTTTTGAAGCAGCTAATATGTAAGCGAGGTGTAAGTCTGAACGAAGCTCATCCTCCAGACTTGCTTCCTCATTACTTTAAGAACCTAGATTTTATTAATAACCCGACAACAACACCAAAAATAGCATGTCCGATTGTCCAATAAAGCCATGCTGCTATATTTGTATAAGCTGGTGGCGTCTCTGTCAATGCACTTAAGAAAAATAATATTCCACCACCGATCGTGTATACAGCCACATAAAGACTGGCGATTCTTTCCCATTTGAGTATCTTGAGTATATAAAATAAGGCAATAACACTTACAACACATGTAATAAAATGAAAAAGCATTCCAGCTCCAGGCACATTATCCCATTGTTTTAGCGCAGGAATATAATCCATGTTAAATAATAAAATATAAGCTGGATTTCCAGTCGTAATTTGAATAATTTTTAAGCTTAAGGCAAGTATAACACCAGCTATTATTCCAGTTGCCATTAGTCTAGCTATCTGCTTCATCGTGACCCTCCTGATTATATGTACAATTGCTTATACCACTACTTGGCAATTGTAAACATGTTCAGGATTTGTGATTACTAATTTGTTGCATATATAATTTCCAAAGCTCTTTTCATATCCAAATCTTCTTGTAAATGAGCGGGAGACCATGGAACATAAATATCTGGCTGGATTCCTACCCCTGTCATTCCTTTCCCACCTTCCACTTTGGAAAGCTTAGAGGTTGGATACCATAATTCAAATTTACTTTCCAGTTTCTTAATTGCCAGATTAGCGTAATCATTTAACCCTAAGGTTGGTCTTCCAACAACCGTCACTTTGGAGGAGTGTTTGCAAATTTCTACAAAAGAGTCACCAGAACTACCACAATAAACATCTGACAATATGATTATCTTCTCAGGTCCCTTTTTCGTTGGTAAAACAAAGCTTTCTTCTTTTGTACCGAAGTTGAGCTCTACAAAACCTGCACCTCGATTTCTTTTTAATTCAGTGATTAGTTCTTTAATTTGCTTTATTGTTTCTTCATCCTTTACCCTTCCCACGGCAATTTCCAAAAGCTCCACACGTAAATCAACATTAAGTTCTGTACAATTTGTCAGCATTTGTCCGTCATCAAAATCAGACAAATTAATTGTCTCACCTTCAAATAAATATGGTAGTAATTTTAAAAAGGCCAAATCGCTTCCACCATTGTTTATTCTGACATCAATAACCAAATTTTCTACCGAACCAAGTATTTTTTCATTTTCACGGATGAGTTCTGAAATAGCATTTTCATCCATAAAGTCAGTTAATACCATTAAAGCAAGGTCATTAGAAATTTTATTAAAAGAGTAAATGGGAGGGATTGGTTGCTTTGGAGCCTTTTGCAATGTTAAAGAATGTATTTCCCTGCTTGCTTTTTTAACTCTAGCAGTAGTGTAAAGCGGTAAAATTGATTCCCAATCCTCCCTCTCTGCCTCCGTCTCCATCAATTGCCGCTTGTGTCGTTGGACTAACTCTAAAACGTCTACATCATCCAATGCAATGATTTCATCGCCTGGTATTAACCTGTTCTCTTGATCACATCGTGTTACAACCAAGGACTCACGAAATCTTCTTACCTGAAATCCGGTTGTTACTTTTGAAGCAGCATTACCCGCAATACCTAAGTGTATATGGCGGTCCTGAAAATCCAATAAGTAATCCTTTACAATATCAATGAAAATCTGGTCATTTTTACCACTCTTCTCTAAATCTACAATTCTTTGCCGAAAAATTTTAGGTCGGTGCTGTCCCCTTTTATCCAAACAACCTGCATAATCTTCATGCATAATTCGTACAATTTCGTTAAAAATAGATATATACATATCTCATCCCTCCGTTAGTTAACTTGTATCTTCTATCCTAACACTTTTTTTAGGCTGAACCCCTTCCAACTTTATAACAGTGAATGGTTGAAGCATTGTTTTTGACAATGGGGAGCAATATACTATATTGTTAGGAAACAATTCCGAGTAATTTAATGTACATTATCTGAGCATTGTACTTTTATTATAAAAGGGGGAAGTAAAAATTGAAAAGTGTGTGGCGAAAGTATGTGGAATCATCACTTATTTTAAAGATTAGCCTTGCTCTAATTTTAGGAGTAATTGCTGGATTGGTATTCGGGAAGGACGCTGCTGTTCTAACACCATTTGGCGATTTATTGTTACGTCTATTGAAATTCATGATCATTCCACTGGTTACTTTTACATTAATCGTTGGAGTGAACCAGACAAAAATAGGAAATTTAGGAAGAATGGGTGGTAAAGTTTTCTTGTATTATGTGATTACGTCTGCTCTTGCTATTATTGTTGGTATTACAATCGGCAGTCTCTTTGAACCAGGAACAGGTATGACACTTGATACAAATGAAAAAATTGAAGTACCTGAAAACCCAGGAGTGATGAGCGTTCTTCTTAGTATTGTGCCTGAAAATATATTTACAGCTTTTACCGAGTTAAACCTGCTGGGCATTGTTTTTACTGCATTGGTTTTTGGGATTGCTATTTCTGCTCTCCGCTCATCCGAAAAGTGGGGCGAAGCTGGGGAACTAGTCTACAATGTGGTTGAAGGATTAAATGAAGCAACATTTAAAATCATGCAAGCAATCTTGCTTTATATACCGATTGGGATTTTTGCCATTATAGCTAAAACGGTTGGAAACCAAGGTGTAGAAACATTAACATCCCTTGGCAACATGGTTCTCGTACTATATGTCGCATTACTTGTCCAAGTGGCCATTTACATCGTATTTATGCTTTTCACCAAAGTCTCTGTAAAAGATTTCTTCAAGCATGCCAGAACGCCTATACTAACAGCATTTGTTACCCAGAGCAGTTCAGGCACACTGCCATTAACATTGGATGCAGCCAAAAAACTGAATCTTAATAAAGGCTTGTACGGTTTTAGCCTGCCATTTGGTGCTACAGTAAATATGGATGGTGCTGCAATACGAATTGCCATTTCTGCAGTTTTTGCTGCCAATATTATTGGAGATCCATTAACGTTCACGGATATGTTACAGATCGTCATCGTAGGAACCTTGGCAACAATTGGTACCGCTGGTGTCCCAGGTGCCGGAATTATTATGATCGCAACCGTATTTGCCCAAGTTGGTCTACCAATGGAAGCTGTCGCTATCTTGACAGCAATTGATGCACTTGTTGGTATGGGAGCAACTGCACTAAATGTAACAGGTGATTTGGTTGCAACGACAGTTATTAATGAAACAGAAAAAAAGCATCAAGTAGAGCCCGCATATCAGGAATAAATAGTTGATGCTGTTGAGCTACCCACCATCTGAAGGATGGTGGGCTTTTTTATGGTGGACGGTGAAGAGGGAAGCTTCATCTCGCTTGATGATAAACATTGGGAGGCTGTTTTCTCGCTGCAATGTCTGTCATTCCATTAATAAAAGCTTGTTATCCAGGTGCATTCGCTTTCTTAACAGTTCTAACATGTCTAATCCAATTGGTTTGTCACGTCGTTTATAAATTATAATTAACCTCCAAACTAGTTGATTAAAATTAATTATAATAGATTACTTGAATATTTCCACTACTAATAAAAACTCCCTCTCTATCTATAAATAAAGAGGGAGAATAATAATCTATTTACTCAACGAGCCATGTGGATCAATGACAAACTTTTTAGCCACACCACTATCAAAGTCAGCATAACCCTGTGGGGCTTCATCCAAAGAAATAACGGTGGCATTTACGACTTTTGCAATATCAGCCTTACCATTTAAAATGGCATTCATCAACTGACGCTGATATCTCATCGCCGGAGTTTGTCCTGTATGAAGCGAATGAGCTTTTGACCATCCAAGACCAAAACGAACTTTTAGGGATCCTTGCTTTGCATCCTTATCTTTAGCACCTGGATCTTCTGTAACATAAAGACCCGGGATACCATATTGTCCACCTGCTTCCACAACATCCATCATTGTGTTTAGTACCGTTGCAGGTGCATCATCATGATCTGTTCCATGACCATATGCCTCAAATCCTACTGCATCAATCGCACAATCTACTTCCGGTTCACCGATAATTTGTTCAATCTGTTCACCCACATCATCATGTTCTTTGAGATTAATCGTTTCACACCCAAAGCTTCTCGCCTGTTTTAATCGCTCTTCTTTTAAGTCTCCTACGATAACTACCGCAGCACCCAGCAATTGGGCCGAATGAGCTGCAGCCAGGCCAACCGGACCAGCTCCTGCTACATAAACCGTCGAACCAGTTGTTACCCCGGCATTAATTGCACCATGATAGCCTGTTGGGAAAATATCAGAAAGCATCGTCAGGTCTAAAATTTTATCCATCGCCTTATCTTTGTCAGGGAATTTTAATAACTGAAAATCCGCATAAGGAACCATAACATATTCCGACTGGCCACCTACCCAGCCGCCCATATCTACATAGCCGTATGCTCCTCCTGGTCTTTCCGGATTGACATTTTGGCAAATATGGGTATCCTGTCTGCGACACATTTTACAACGACCACAGGCCACATTAAATGGCACAGATACAATATCTCCTTTTTTCAAGAATTCTACATCCCGTCCAACTTCTACTATTTCACCGGTAATTTCATGACCAAGAACCAAGCCTTCAGGTGCTGTAGTTCGACCACGGACCATATGCTGGTCACTACCGCAAATGTTGGTTACTATATTTTTAATAATTACTCCATGTTCACATTTTCGTCCAGCATTCGATTTAGGTACACCAGGTCCATCATGTAATACTAAATCCGGGTAGGAAATATCTTGCACCTCTACTTTTCCATCCCCTACATATACTACTCCACGATTTCCAGCCAATTTAATACCTCCCTTAAATGTTAGAAACATAGAAGGATCCCATAAAAATATGTAGACCCACTACTAATTCTCTTCCCGACAAATTGTTTTTAAAACTTAAAAAGTCACTTTTTTCTATAAATAAATAGTTTTTAGATAATACGTTTAATTCAATAAAAGGAGGGAATCGAATTGATAGAACACTTTTAACTTTATTTATAGAAAGGTTGTGTAGTATTGGAAAAATTAAATCTGGAAATGGCGAAAAAATTAATTGACGCGGCAGAGGCTGAATCAAGGAATATCGGAGTACAGATGGTAATTACGATCGTTGACGATGGAGGAAATTTAGTAGCAACCCACCGCATGGATGATGCATGGTTGGCAAGTGTCGATATTGCGCACAATAAGGCTTGGACGTCCGTTGCTTTAAAAATGCCTACATCCAATCTTGAAGAAGCTACTGTTCCCAACTCTGAATTGTGGGGGTTAAATACAACAAATCAAGGTAAAATAGTCGTATTTGGTGGTGGTCTTCCACTTGAAAAGGAAGGAAAGGTCATCGGAGCAGTCGGAGTTAGCGGCGGAGCTGTACCGCAAGATGTACAAGTAGCAGAAGCAGCACTAAAAGCTTTTGAAAATGAAAAATAATAGCAAAAACACAAGTATCTGTTTATGTATAAAAACTTACTAAATCTGTTTCTAGTAAACCTCCTCCCTTTGAGGAGGTTTTACTAGTTATAGTATCTCCTATATAACAACTACTTTATCCCAGTGTCCTTACCATATGCCCCTCCAGTTTATTCATCAAAAAGATGATAGAGTAACCTATCTTTGTCCTCGAAGAATTGTTTCATTATAGTGTAGTGACTTGTTTCTTCCAACCTCGTCTCTTGCATTCCTTCTTGCGTAAGCTGAATAATTTTTGAATTAGGATATGCCATAAGAATAGGCGAGTGTGTCGATATTATGAATTGGGATCCTTGCTGCACAAGCTCATGCATTCTTGCTAGCATAGACATTTGTCTTAATGGAGATAAAGCAGCTTCAGGTTCATCTAAAATGTATAAACCATTGCCGCGAAAACGCTCCATAAATGCTGCAAAGAAAGATTCTCCATGCGACTGTTCATGCAGTGATTTACCCCCAAATCCATCAATTACTTTTCCCCCACCTAAGGGAGTACGATCCATCTCTTCTATATTTGTAGCAACATTATAAAATGTCTCTGCCCGGAAGAAAAAATGGTCCTTTGCCCGATGAACTCCTTTAGCCAAACGAAGATACCGGTCCAAGTTTGAATGAGAGTCATAGCTGGAGAATTGGAAGTTCAGCGTACCCCCTTCTGGATTAAATCCATAAGAAATAGCTATACCTTCTAACAATGTAGATTTCCCCATCCCATTCTCTCCGATAATATATGTTACATTTGGATGAAGCTGAAGATCCTGAAAATAACGGATCACGGGTAAATGAAGTGGAAATTTGTTATAGGAGACAATTTGTTCTTTTTTCAAAGAAACACGTCGTATATATTGAGAAGCTTGGTCCAATTTCATTACGCCACTCCCCCTTTTTTAAAATTATTATACCATTACCAAGCTCTAAAGTGATAGTTGCCCCAGACTGCCTAATTGCAATTTGAGATATCTAATAAAGAGATTGAATATTTTTACGTTAATCTATATTTGCTGATAAATAGTTGTTGACATTGATAATCATTTTCAATTACAATACAGTTAATTGAAAATGATTATCATTATTATCTAGGAGGAGAAAAAATGAATAAAGCTTTTATCCCGATCTTATCCCTATTCCTGCTGTTTGCGTTAAGCGCTTGCGGGCAGGACAACAATAGTTCGTCAGCAAAGGAGGAGACACAACAAACAACCGAAAAAAGCGATGCACAAACCAAACAAATTGAAATTACAGATGCATCAGGAAACACCTTAACCTTTGACCAAGCACCAGCATCCATCGCTACTTTTGATTCAGGTGTACTAAATATCCTGCAAGAATTAGGTGCAAATATTACCGGTCGTCCGGCTGCTAGCGGTCCTGTAGACGAAGAATTAAAAGGTATTACGGAAATTGGAAATCCACATCAGCCTAATTTTGAAATGATTGCAAAGGTGAACCCAGAAGTCTTAGTCGTTCCACTTAGTTTTAAACAATACGAGGATAATCTTATAGAACAAGGAATTAAACCAGTTTACACGAAAGCAAATTCTGTTGAAGATATCCAAGAAACAATACATACATTTGGAGTTTTACTAAATAAAGAAAAAGAGGCAAAAAAAATAAACCAAACGATTACCGACAAAATAAATAAAGCAAAAAATAATGGTACCCCCGCCACTAAAACATTATTGGTCTATGGTGCACCAGGTACGTATCTTGCCGCACTACCAAGCTCCTTATCCGGTGATTTACTTGAAATCGCAGGTGGAGAAAATATTGCAGCTGACTTTCCAAAAGAGGAAAAATATCCGCAGTATGCCAGTATCAGTCCTGAGAAGATCGTAGAAAGAAACCCACAGCAGATCATGCTGATTACACACGGGGATCCGGAGGGAGTTAAAAAAGCTTTCCAGGAAGAAATGAATAAAAACGCAACATGGAAAAATTTAGATGCAGTGAAAAATGATCAAGTAATTGTATTGCCGTCTCACCTATTTGGCTCTAACCCTGGTGTTAAGGTTGCTGAAGCATTACAAACAATGCAGGAAAGTTTAGCTGAGGCAAATTAAAGATGGAAGCAACAAAAAATTCAACTCTACTTCAAAAGAATAATCATCCACTTGCAAGAAAACGAACGATTGTAATCATTACTTTCAGTGTGTTAATTATCGTTGCATCGATGATGAGCTTGATGATTGGCCAAGTATCGTTTAATTTGCAAGGTATATGGAGTGGGATTTTTCAAAATGAGGATTCACTTGCACGAAGAATCATATGGGATTTACGATTCCCACGTGTGCTAGTTGGGTTAATTGTAGGAATGTGTCTGGCCACTTCCGGCGCTATCTTACAAGGAGTCATGCGAAATCCACTTGCTGACCCTGGTATTATTGGCGTTTCTTCCGGTGCAGGATTGGCAGCAACGGTAATTATGATTGTATATCCTGCCTATATAGCACTCGTTCCATTGGCAGCTTTTCTTGGAGCACTGCTTACCGCACTTGTCATCTATGTCCTATCATGGAAAGGCGGTACCTCACCGGTTCGCATTATACTTGTTGGTGTCGCCATCAATGCTGTGATAGGGGCGTGCATGAGTGCCCTAATGATTTTATACAGTGATCGCGTTCAATCCGTTCTTCCCTGGTTAGCAGGAGGAATTCAAGGTGTTGGTTGGAACCAATTCGAAATGATTATTTACTATGCAATTGCGGCACTTATCCTAGAAATCTATGGGATTAAGCATATACGGATTCTTCGACTTGGAGACGAAATGGCTAAATTACTTGGACATAATGTAGAAAAAAGCAGATTTTTTCTCATCGTGTTAAGTACACTGCTAGCTGGGATTGCAGTAAGTGTTGCTGGTTTAATTGGTTTTGTAGGCTTGGTTGTACCGCATATCCTGCGTATTATGCTTGGCGGGGATTACAAATACTTACTTCCAGCTTCTGCACTCGGTGGCGGTCTACTCGTTGTCCTTGCAGATACTGTTGCCAGAAGTGCTTTTAATCCAATTGAAATACCAGTAGGAATATTATTATCATTTTTAGGTGGTCCATTTTTCTTATACATGATCCAAAGAAGGAGGGATTCATTTGCTTCTCACTAAAGATGTATCTTACGAGCATTCCACTTCGTTTCAATTAAAGGACGTTAACTTAAGTATTAAGCAAGGAGAAATTGTCAGCTTGGTAGGACCAAATGGTTCAGGGAAGTCCACCTTATTACGTTTGATTTCTCGATTAATCAAACCTGGGACGGGTGAGGTTATTCTTGATGGTCGCATGATTGACAACATGAAAAGTAAAGAAATTGCAAAAAAGCTTGCCATGCTTCCACAAATGCAAGAACATCAATCTGATTTAACTGTAAGAGAATTAATTGAGTTTGGGAGATATCCGCATCAAAAATCATATAGCAAACTGTCAAAGGAAGATGAGGAAATTATTCAGTGGGCCATTGATGTGACTAATTTAAATGATTATAAATATCGAATGCTTCATTCGCTATCCGGAGGAGAAAGGCAACGTGCTTGGATTGCCCTGGCAATCGCCCAACGGCCAAAAATTTTATTATTAGACGAACCAACCACCTTCCTGGATATCGCCCACCAGCTTGATGTTATGGAATTAGTGCAACAACTAAATCAACAGTTTGGCATGACAGTTTTAATGGTATTGCATGATATTAATCAAGCTGCCAGGTATAGTGACCGAATGGTTGTAATGAAAAATGGAACAGTTCATTATGATGGAATTCCTCAATGCGTCCTATGTCGTGAGATGTTCCAATCCGTTTTTCAAATAGATGCAGCCATTCATAAAGAAAATGGAAACACGTTCTTTACCCCATTAACTCTAGAAAAAGGAGTGTCAGTATGAATAAACAACCATTAGATCAAGAATTAATAAGAGAATACATTATCGCCGCTCACGGTAACTTTATAGAAGTAAAGAGATTAATTGAACAAGAACCTGCCCTCCTCCATGCTGTGATCAATTGGAATATGGATGATTGGGAAAGTGGGCTTGGGGCAGCTGCTCATACTGGAAACAGAGATATCGCTGAATGGCTTTTAGAACGAGGAGCACGCATGGATATTTTCACAGCCGCGATGCTTGGTGAGCTATCTATTGTTAAAGGAATCATTGACACGCAACCTAGTGCACTTCACTCTAAGGGCCCACATGGCATCCCGCTTATTCGTCATGCAGAGATGGGTGGAAAACCAGCAGAACCAGTGTTAAACTACTTGCAAACATTATTAACTGAGGAGGCTATAAGATGACAATGATGAAAGCAGTAAACACGCTTCGTATAAAAAAAGGCAGAACAGAAGAAGTGATTGCAAGATTTAAAACTGCAAAGTCCGTACATACTTTTGACGGTTTTGTATTAATGGAAGTACTCAAAAAGGAAAATACAGAAGAGCATGATGAACTGCAAATTTGCACAACGTGGGAGGATCAATCCTACTTCGATGCGTGGCGAGAAAGCAGAGCATCAGAAAAAGCTCATGCAGCAAATAAGGAAGATCAACAAGAACCTGAGGATAATCCCATTCTAGGGTCAGAGCTATCCATGTTTAAGGTATGTGTACAGCATCATCCTGCGCGATGACTTAACAACCATGATGGGCAGCAATACCCCCACTAATCCGGTTTCCCCCTTTCGGCCTTAAGTGGGGGTATTACTGCCCATCAACTTTTATATTTTTGTTTAGGATCTCCCAACACATATTTTCTTCTGCAGTTTTCACAAGGAGTTATTATTTCCCTTCCTAAAAGTACACGAATATTGCTATCTAAGTTCAACTTAATGAATTACCTTTTCATAATTAAATTCTTCGGCATGAATAGGTGTTTCACTCAACTGCTTTTTCTTCTTCCTTCGTTTTTTGATGAAGATTAATCCAGTAATTATAATAGCAAGCAAAAATGAAAACGGTATATAAAGCTGATTTTTCACATAAGTAAAGGACAAATCATTTTTTTCATATGGGTTAATCTCCCACACAATTTCTTCTCCATTATATTTTCCATTATGAGATTTTACCGGAAAAGGAAGACGGACATGAACTTGCATATCTACATTTTCATTTAAAAAATGCTGATCAAGAAAACCTTCCGGCGCGTTTTCTCTAATATACATTACAGCATCAAAACTACCTTTACTATAAAATGGTAGGTTTAAATAACTTCCACTGGAATTACCACCAATAGAAAATTCCCCAAAATGCTGTAGATCAAATTCTTTATACATACCTTCATAATTGGTATTCGCTTCAAACCTCGTCTTATCTTTCAATTCATAGACCTTCCAACTCAAATTTTTATATGGCTCATTTTCTAAGCTGTTGAGAAAATTATTCGTAATGTATTGTTCTACCTCCGCTTTATTAAATTCATCTGTTTCTGCCACAAGCTTTATATCTGCATTTTCATCCTCATCAACATTTACATAATAATCCACACGTACAAATCCGGTTAACAGAAAAGCAGAACATAGCAGTAATCCTAGCAACAAATAATGCTTCACTTGTATTCTCCTTTACGATGCAGTGATTTTAGAACTTATAAAGTTAAATTGTTTTATTTATAGATTACCGCGCTGCCCATACAAGGTTTGATTTTAATCTAAAATAGGGTATACTATAAATAGAATGTTCATAAAATAAAAAAGGCCTAATGGCGCTGATACACCATTAAGCCTCCGTGTAATAGCCCTTCAAGGGGGCAGCTCACAAAAAAGGCGCATAAAATGACCACCCTAATTGCTTGCTAGGCTTGGGTGGTTATTTTTTTTCCGACAATAAAGCAACAATCAACGTTGCAAACGAGATCATTAAAACCAATGTCTCAAATACTGTCAAGAGGCATCACCCCCTTTCAGAAGGGAGTTGAGCCACCACCCATGACAAGCCTTATTACACTATTACCAGTATACCAAACAATCAGATGATAAAAAGTGTCTACAATACATTTCTTGAATTTTTTCTATATGTTTTCAAAATATTCTAATACAGCATCTCAGTGGCCATTATTTACAGCTCTTAATCCGCTTTTGTCCTTTTCAGTTTCTCCACTTCATTCTCCAAATACTTTACTTTTATCTGTAAGTCTCTATTCGGTCCTGTAATTCTCCTCAAAACGAGCGAAGCAATCCCGATAATTATAATCAGAATCCCAACAAAACCTACTCCAAATAGAAGCATAATATCCAACCTAAAAACCTCCCTCTTAATTTAACACTACAACAAAAATGATCGAAAGTACGAAACTGATTAATAGTGACATCAACCAGTCAACTTTTTTTGTTGTTTTTAAAAATATATTTAAAAGGGAACTAATAACCATCATAATTAAGAAAATAAAAAGCGTTTGTATAACGAATTCCATTGCTTCCTACACATCCTAATACACCATTTGAACTAATGACTTTCATTTATTATTTCAAAATATTAACATTAATACAAGAACAATATATTCGTATCTTGTGTTGAATTACATAAAAACATGAATTGTATTGTTATAACTAACCTAAAGTTTTTGATTCCCTGTAACAAGAGCTTCTTTTTTACTTACAACAAACTTCATCAGTAGCACACTTGTAATTCCTATAAGAAAAAAAAGGACACTCATTATATAAGAAGGAAGAACTGCTCCCAATGTAACAGCTGCTCCTCCGATGATCATAGTCCCCTGCCCTGAGAAACTATCTAGTGCCAAATAGGAACTTCGGTTTGTTTCTTTTGTCATTTCAGCTAAGACACTTTGTCGAACCGGTATAAACATTAGTTCACCAATAGAAACAAATAGCATACAGATGATTAATAGCATAGGAATCGTAGTGTAACTTAATAAAGAATAACTGATTACATATAGTAACATTCCGCCTAGTAATCTACTATTATCAGACTTCTTATTTGCCAGCCATGCAACTATCCCCACTGCAAATACCACCAGTAAAGTATTTTCGACCTGCAGGATTCCAATCATTCTTATGCCATCCACATAAAGAAGACCGAATAATTGTTGAGTAAGTACGTTACTCTCCAAATAAATTGCAATGTAATTGGTTAAATGAGCTTCTAATGAGAAGACACATAAACTTGCAATTAAAAAAATAACATATAACTTATCCTTAAAAACAACTTTATAATTAGCGTATATGGAAACAGATGAAGTATTCACTTTCTTTGGGTAATATGTTTCAGCTATGAACAAATATGTTATGACTGCAGAAATGATTGAGATCATTCCAACAACAATAAATAAATAAAAATGATATCTCTCAAATAAAAATGCTCCCGTTATACTTCCAATTGCTGTAGCTAAATTGGATGCCCAGTACAGAACAGTAAAAACAAAAGTGCGTTCCTTCGTTTCTACAATATCGTAAATCATTGAGCTGGAAACTGGTACATAGATTCCATTGCAAAACATATTTACCATAAATAAAAGAAAACTGATATAAGGCATAACCGCCCAAGGAGAATTAACCGTGGCAATCAAAAGAAAAGTGAAACCAATACCACACTCAGCAATAACCATTAATTTTTTTCGGCCCATTTTATCAGACCAATACCCTCCGAATAACCCCCCAGCAATACCTGAAAGTAATACAAGAATGACTAGAACTCCTGTGATCGCTGCGCCTACCAGGTTACTAAAATAAATTGCAATAAAAGGCAAGATCGTCATCGTAGTAACATTTATCGCAAACTGGAGTAGTAAGCGTATTTTAATGGTTCGGTGGAGTTGATGAAACTTGTTCATACCCTTTATTCCTCCCGTTTATTAATTCCAAATAAGCGAAGCGCTTGCTTTTCAAAAGCATTCGTTAACCTAACATTTGCTTTATCTGTATAGGTTAAACGGGCTCCGTTTAGAAATGCCAAGTATCCGTATCCCACTTCCGTTGGATCACTTTCTGGAAGGAAACCTTTTTTCATTCCTGTAAGTACTACATCTTCAATAAATAGAATAAATTCTTCAGCAAATTCATCTAATAACTTCATTTCTGAGAAGCGTTGTGGTTGCCCAATAACATACTGAATTAGCCGTATATAGCTTTCTTGTTCCCAGAAATAGTGGATGTGTTCTGCCACCATTCTTGTTAGGGAATCAATTGTCAATTCTTCCAAAAATTCGCGAGGTAGTAAAAATCGTTCCTTCACTTCCTCTAACGGTCTAGCCACACAGGAGTAGAATAAAGATTCTTTTGTATCAAAATATGTAAAAACGGTACCAAAACTTACGTCTGCTTCTTGTGCAATTTCCTTAATAGTTGTTTTAGAAAAACCGCTTTCAGAAAAAAGCTTTAAAGCCGCTTGAAAGATTTGTTCTTCTTTTTGATTTGATTTCGGTTTTGCCATTAATCTCACTCCCAAATAAATGATTGATCAATCAATCATTATTATATGTTAACTTTCTATAATTTGTCAATATATAATTTTCTGTCAAAATATTAGAGTTGATTGACTTTATTTTAGTAAAAAATATCATAACTTATTTTCCCAAATAGCCTTAAATTAAAAATATACTATTCTATTTATCGTAACTCTAGTTAAAAGAATGTTTATTAAAAAGTATGCAGATTTTATGGAATTTATAAATTTCCGTTTAATCCCAGGAATTGTGGGTAATTTAAAAACAAACATAATCCAGGAGGGTGTTAAAATGGCTCACGAACAGCATCAACAATTATTAAACGTCTTACATTGAATGTATGGAAGCTTGCAATCATTGTTATAATGCATGTTTACAGGAAGATGACATTAAAATGATGGCAGAGTGTATTCGGCTGGACAGAGAGTGTGCAGATATTTGTGGTTACCTGGAACAGGCAATTTCAAGAGGAACTCCTTTTGTATCTGAATTAGCATCTGTTTGCGCAAAAATATGTGAAGCTTGTGGAAATGAATGTAAAAAGCATAATCACGATCATTGCCAGGCATGTGCAGAAGCTTGCTTTAAATGTGCCGATCAATGTAAAAAGGTTGCATAACGGGTTCCTATTATAAAGTCTGGGTAAGCTACCCAGGCTTTTCTTCGTTAGTAAACAAAACAAACAGTAACTTTCACATCAGCTACAGGTTCTTCATACTTACAAGGAATTCTTTGTCTAACTCTATATTCCCCTATACGAGAAGGAGTAAAAGTAGATCAAAATTACCATCGTACTTTATTAAAAACGGTTAATCACATGCTCCCAAGTAAATATTTGATTACATAGAAAGTTAGGGTAAAATAGATAGAGTATTTTCATTAGTTAGTCTTTAAATAACTCTAGAAAGGAGCTGTTTTTTCACGTGCATAAGAATTTATTCATAGCTTTCTTCCGTGCAGGTATGCTTGGATATGGTGGTGGTTTATCAGCTATTCCTCTCATGCATAAAGAGGTCGTAGGCAAATACAAATGGATGAATGAGGATGAATTTGCTGATATCCTGTCACTTGCGAACACATTACCTGGCCCGATTAACACAAAAATGTCTGGTTATATCGGCTGGCGGCTTAAGGGCTTTTGGGGTATGGTAAACTGCATTATGGCAACCGTTCTGCCAACAGCAATATTAATTATAATTTTATTAACGACATTGAATGCTTATAAGGATAAGCCATGGGTCCATGGCATGTCTAAGGGTGTGCTTCCTATTGCAGGAGTTATGATCGGTGTACTTGCATGGGATTTTATAAAGAAGTCACAATTTCTCATGGGTTGGAAACCAACAATTGTATTGGTTGTCGCTAGTGTATTAATTATAGAAGTTCTAGGAATACATCCAGCTATAGTCATTGTACTACTAATTGGTTATGCTCTCTTTTTAAATGGTCCAGGAATTGATAATGATACATCGAAGCAGGAGGATAGGTCATGATCTACTGGAAAATATTTTATGCTAATTTCATCTCTAATATTCTGGGCTACGGTGGTGGGCCAGCAACGATTCCCTTGCTTCAACGAGAAGTTGTCGATGAATATGGGTGGCTGACAAACCAGGAATTCAGTGAAATTGTAGCGTTAGGAAACGGGTTGCCAGGACCAATTGCTACAAAGATGGCGGCATATATTGGCTATGATCAGGCTGGAATATTAGGCGCAATTGTAGGATTATTTGCATCTGTAGCACCTTCTCTTATATTACTAATTGTCCTGTTAAGCATTTTAATGAAATACAAGGATGCTCCTCGCGTGAAAAAGCTGACGAAAATCATTCGCCCAACAATCGCTGTATTACTTGCATCCATGACACTTGAGTTTCTTGCTGATTCATATATTGATACAGGTATTTTGCACACACTCATTCTTACTGGTGCAGGCTACTATTTCTTGGAAGTCAGAGTAGTTAGTCCAGTTTATGTGGTGCTGGGTGCTTTAATTTATGGCGCTTTATTTTTAAGTTGATTTTAATGGTTCGATATATATATTGCATAAATCGGTTTCTAAAAGTCAGATAGTTCGATCTCATTTACTCACTGTTATTTCGTTATCCAATTCACCAATAATCATTCTATTGGTTCCATGGGGATATTGAAAATGCGGTGTCCCCTTCCCATATAAAAACTTGCAAATCTAATTAGAGTTTGGCTTCTCACCCGCTATAGATCTGATTTCTTACTTCCACTTTTGCTAAACAGTTTTCATAAATGTCCCCACTTTTTCTGTAACTGTTGTATTTCTTCTTTATGTGAGATCGTATCTTTTGGAGTCTCTAGAATAAATGGAATTTCTCTTAGCTGAGGTGTTTGTATGAATTCCTCAAATTGCTTTTCCGTAATAAAACCACCAGAAAGTATATTGGCATGGCGATCTTTCCCGAGACCCGTTTCATACTTGGAATTATTAAAATGAATAACTTCAAGCTGCTCGAAAAACTGAAGTTCCTCTGCCTTATCAACTACTTCCTCCCAATTATTACCTGTCCATAATCCACTGGCAAAAGCATGACAGGTATCCAGGCAAAATCCGATCTTATCAGGATAGTCACTTAACTTACGAACCATAGCGAGTTCTTCCATCGTCGTTCCCATTGTTCCAGGTAAGCCCGCACTGTTTTCAAGTAATATTTTAGCATCTCCTTGCCACCTGCTTAGCACTTCATTTAGCATATCAATCATTAAATGGTAGCTTGGGAGTGGATCATTCGCTTTCAGCTGCTTACCAAAATGAACAACTATCCCCTTTGTACCACATGCCTCAGCAATTTCCAGATCGTTCAGCAAGGAGGTAATAACTTTATTGTGTTTCTCTGTGTCACGTGGTGTTAGACTAGTAGGATATGGCGTATGTGCAACGGATTCTAAGGAATTTTCCAGGCAAAAATCCCTGCACATGGAGGCATCATCTAGATTAATATCCTTTACAGACAAGCTCCGGGGATTTTTCGGGAAAAACTGAAAAGCTGCTGCACCATAAGATTTGGCAATTTTTGCTGCTTCCGTATAGCCATCTTTTATAGATACATGGCAACCAAATTTCATACTAATTTTCACTTCCCTATTACTATTGAAGATCATAATATGTTTTCATCAAAGTAATTATCTTAATAACAAAATTTGCATCGTACTACTTTGCAATGAATAAATTAAAAATTGTGCTGGTGCTATAGGCGTTTAACTGTTGGTGACATCCTTAAATCTAGCTTCATACAATGGTTATATTGGTCTTTTAGATAAGTTTGGAAACCTTGGCTTTTCTCTATTTGCTCTCTTATTGTCTCCCAATTTCCCCTAAAGGATGTGTAACTAGTGTAGCATAGTGACATATACATAAAAGAGGCCGGAACGATAGCTAACTACGCTCGTCCAAGCCTCAAAAAATTTGTATCCTACTTTTTTAGACAAATGAGTTTCATTTCGTATCTTTTACACCATGAACTGTATCTCCCTGCACCCAATCTTCTTCGTCTTCAAATTGAATGCGAATGGATTTTCCCTTTTCTAAGTCTGGTAAATCTCCTACATGGAAATGAATATGTGGTTCACTTGAGTTTCCTGAATTGCCAACCTGTCCAAGTAATTCTCCCGCTTTCACATGATCTCCCGGGTTCACTTTAACAGATCCTTTTTTAAAATGAGCAAGAAAGCTGAACTCCTCATTACCATGATCGATGACTACATAGTTCCCCGCCGGATCAGCGGTATTCATGCTGCCAACCGGTTCATTATCCTCTATCGCATTTTCCACGTCGACTACATTCCCGTCTGCTGGTGCCAAAACATCTTCCCCAAAGGCATAATAACTGTTATTTTTTGATGAATCACCTTTATAAGATTGATTATCAATCATTTTGATAAGATCATAAGCATATCGTTGGTTTTTATGTTCATAATGGTAATTTACCAGCTTGTTTGTTCCACCCCAAAAAACAAACCAATCCCCATCGAACGGCTGCTGAAAGACGGTCTTCGTATACCTGTTATCCGTTTCCTGGAAGGTTTCCAAAGGCAGGATTCGCATGCCTGTTATTACTTGTTCCTTATCAACTACAGCTACCATACCTTTTGTTTCTTGCTTATCCGCCCAGACATACTGAACCGTGTCCTCGGTTAAGGGCAATTCCGATAGCAAATGATATGCTTCTACACCCTGATTAAAACTCTTACCTGTTTTTTTAAATTGCTTTAAAGATATTTCATTTTGAAATGGTTTACTCAAATGCGTATATATCTGTTCATACTCACCTTCAAGAAATACATCCGCAATACGTTTCGGTTGAAGCTTTTCCTGTGCTTGCGTGTTAGGTTCTCCTTCTTCTGCTCTAATTTCGGAGGTTTCTTCCTTTGGTGGACTACACCCTAATATTCCTCCAATAATGATGCTTGAAAATAAACAAAAAATAAATCTCGATCTCAAATTGCTTGCACCCCTGTCCAGATTATAAATTATCTACAATAGTAACATAGAAGCTAAAGGAATGAGAGGATATAGATTAATAGTTTTTGGGTAAAAACGGTTCAGTGATTCTTTTAAATCATAACTATTCTCTTATATGAGCAAGTAGTTCTAGGTGCTTCCTGGTCTTCAGAGCCTTCCTATTTATATGACAATCGCACAGCTAGTTGAAAGAGGGCTTTATTTACCTAAAATCTCTCTTGTTTTATTTAAAATTTCTTCATCCTTTAACCTAAATTTAAATTCTACACGTCGGGATTTCTCCGGGCTATACTCCCCTTTTTCATTTGTACGATAGTCAGAAAAAGATTTACTATTTACTGTTAACTTCTCCTTTAGATGCTTCTGAATATTTTTATATGGAAAGCTGTCACTTAAAATGTATTCTGCTACACTATATGCTCGTTCTTGGGCAAGCTCCAAATTATACAAATAGCTACCATCCCTGTCTGTATGGCCTTCAATTATCATTTCTGCCACATATTCTTCGTAACCGCTTTTCAAAAGGATATCCAAGTATTTAGGAACAAATTCATCCAGAAATTCAAATGATGCCGGCTTTAATTCTGCTTCATTATAGGAAAATAATATTTCTGTATTAAAAATGATCGCACCTGTTTTGTCATCTACTTCTACACCGAGAGAAGAATCACTAAACTCAGCCTTCATTTCATTGACTAACTTTGCTCGAACCCCCATAATCTGATCAATTGTCCGCTTCATTTCTTCGATCTGTAACGATTTTATAATCATCATACAAATAAATATAAGCATAAAACAAAGCAGAATGGTTGTAAGCAAATCAGTGAATGATGGCCAAAAATGGCCTTCATTCTGTTCTTGTTTGAATAACCGTTGATATTTAGTATTCATTACGGCTCATTCCTATACTATTAATCTGTCTTCTAGCCTGCTGATCGAACGTGTTCAACTGCTGATTTAATGTATGAATTTCTCTTCCGAGTTCTTCCATCATCCGTTGAAATGCTCGCATATTATTCTGCTGTGTATCTTCAGACATGCGTTGCCATTCCTTCATCTCTCTTTTTATCACATCATTTGTACCTCGCATGTATTCACCAAACCCTCTGGCCACCTGATCCAGTCTATCCCCAAGTGATCCTTCCAGATTTGCGACATAGTTTGCAAGTGTGTCTTTTAAAATACTTACACTGGATTCCAGCTGATTCTCACGCTGTTGAAAACCTTGATTCATTTGAGAAATGGTCGATTTTATTTCCTGAATAAGCTGGTTGTTTTTAATTCCTACTTGCTCATAGGAACTTGTTGCCTGTTGAAGCTGCTTTTCAAATGCTGAAGATTCCTTCGTATGTGCATGAAGATGGTTACTAAATACACGGTTAAATTCCTTTAACTCCTCAAATCGATCAGAAAGTAGATGGCGATGCTCATTTTGAGTTCGTTCAATTACCTCAAGAGCATGTGGAAGCTTCGTTATAGAGTCGCCAAGCTGATCAAATTCACGTGATAACTCACTCAAATATGACATAATTCCTCCAAGCTTCGAAGTTAAATCAGAACCAAACACTTGCTTGAATTCTTTGTTATGAGCTTCCATCTTTTTAACTAAATCATTGCTGTGCTGATGAATCTTTTCGAATGTGTGTTTTACAGTTTCCTGCCCCTGCAACACGGATGCTGTAAAATCTTTTAAATCTACGACAGAGGCATCAAACTGAGTGAGTGTTTCCATCTGCGTTTCAGCAACTTGCTTTACTTTTTCGTATGTTTGTTCAAAGGCAACTGCCATCCGCTCATTGCGTCCATCCATCTTTTTAAAATGAGAAAAAAGCGAATCAAAATTTTTATTCAGTTTAGCAGTACCCTCACCAAATCCATTGGTTACTTCTTTCATTGAATGGAAAAGCTGGTTAAATTCATCCAGGTTTTGAGAGAGCCCTTCGTTAAATGAAGCCAGATCTTTTGCAGATTGTTGCAAGCCTGTCGTATATTCCTGAAAACCAGAGAAGGCTGTTTCCATGTTCTGAAGTGATTGTTGATTGGTTTTTTGCAGATGAATAATGGACTGGTTAATGTTCTCAGACACATCGATAAGACGATGAAGTCCGTATTGTTCCTCTCCTTCCAGAATCGATTCTGTTTTCAACATGATATCTGTGAGCATATATTCCGTGTTAAGAACCTTAACAAGAACTGTCATAATCAGAGATAAACCCATTCCGACGATACTTGTATAAAAAGCAACTTCAATGCCGGCGAGAACCCCTGCCACATTTTCCACTAGCTGATCTCCTGTTCCATCAATACTTCCAAGTGAAAAAGTGAGACCAATAAACGTACCAAGTACACCAATTAAAATAAAAATGGAAACAGTCATTTGGATTATTTTAATGAGGCTAATTACTGGTATATGATACATCCGCCAGTCAGAAAACTTTTCTTGGATAAATGTCTCTACCTTAACTGATTCCTCCTCTTGTTTTTTCTGGAATTGATCTTGAATCGTATGAAGTGGTTCCACATCAAGTCGATTTGTCGTTTTGATATGATTACGGAGATTTTTCAACCGTTGATATATGGTGACATGAATAATCAATGCAATAATAAAGGTCACAAACAAGACCATAAAAATGAGTTCAATCATGGGATTTGCCAACATAGCTGTTGCCTTTTGCTCACTGGTAAATAGTTTAAGGATTGCTTCTACCATATGGTTCTCCTCCTACTGTCTTGATGCCTGTTTATGAGAATGACAGTTTTGACATTCTTTGTATATACCTATTCAAGGCTCGGACAATTCATGAGGAAAAATTGGAAGGTGGCCCTAATTGTGTTTCGGTAACAAGAGAAATAAAAAGCGAACAGTAGCTGGTACTGGCCGCTTTTCAAATTCATTATCGCTTAATTGTATTTACTTCTTGTGCGGTAAAGCCCATTTTTCCAATACGTTCGGTAATTTCGGAAATAGAAACCAGATTTCTGTCATAGGTGACGCAACCCTGCTCACTCTTCCAATTAACATCGATTTCAATAATGCCATTCATCTTAGATACTGATTTTTCCACCTTAATTGGGCAATTCACACAATGCATTCCCTTTATGTCCAAATAAACTGTTTCATTCATGATGCCCCACCACCTTTTTACAATTAATAATACAGTTTATGCTTCCTTAAAATGCTCTAGAACAAATAGGTAGAAACTTACTAGCTACGTTGTCTATTTCCTTTGTTTTACAGCCATAATAGCCAATTTATGAACGGCAAGCATCGAAAAACCTGCTGCAAGTTGATCAGAAGCTGAAAAGGAAAAGGCAGGAAGTAATTGCAATAGATCTGCATCCGGGATACATAAATGTGCTGTTAATTGAGTAGCAAGAGGGCCACTTCCCCCTTGAAAAAAGGCACTCATTATAAACAACATACATGCTGGCATAAGCATTATTCCACTCATGAAGGCATATTTTTTCTTTTGATTAGAGGAAAGCTGGTTATTAAAGAAGGGCATCCACATTAAAATAGCAAGAAGGAACAAGATGATTAAATAAATTTTGTGAAAGAGAGGAAATTGCAATAGAAATGTCAATAGTAGAGGTACGTGATATAAGAAGAACAAAATTCCAAATAAATAAAGCGCGCTCCTTCCTATTGTAAAAGACGATTTGGGCTTTTGCATGTTGGAAAGAACCATTGTAGGTATGCTAAATAGTAAAAATGGTGGAAAAACAAAAAATAAGCCACTCATTTGGAGCATGTGCATACTGAAGGATAGTTTAATATAATCAGTAAAGGGACTGCCAATTAATATAAATAATAATAACATGGCACTATAAAAGAAAAGCGGCTGTTTTTGAAATGGTTTCAAATTCGTATAACGGGAAAGATAGTAAACATACCCACCTGTAATAAACACTAAAATAAAAAGGAACGGCCAATTCCAAGTAAGCTGCCCCTGTATAAGTAGTCTCCAATCTACTCGGATCATCCCCTTTTTATTACCGCTATTATCTTATAATTTATGAAACTAATTTTGCCGATAGAACCATTTGGAATAATAATTTCCTCCGTTACCAGTCATGTAGTTTTTAGCTCCTATTGCAAAAAAAGCAAATGATCCATTTCACTACTTCAGGACCATTTGCTTCTATATTTGCACTTTTATTTTATTCTTCTACTTTTTCAACAAAAACTTCCGTTGATTTTGGCGGTGTGACCCGTTTAATGAAAAGTGCCAGAATCAAGGCAACAATCGCAATCAAGGTGGAGATAAAGAATGTAAATTGAATTCCATCCAACATCGCCCGGCTACCTAACTCCATTTTAAATTGGGCTAAAGCTTCAGGAGATTGTGGAACATTTCCAGTTCCCATTGCCTCTTTATACAATTCCTCCCCTGCTGATTCCGTACGTTTATCCATAACAGTTAAAAGCAGCGCAGAGCCAATTGCTCCGGAAATTTGTTGCAACGTACTATTCATCGCTGTTCCATGCGGATTTTCCTGCATAGGCAATTGATTCAGACCGTTTGTCATGACAGGCATCATTACCATGGAGATTCCTAGCATACGTACTGTGTAAATAGCCATCAATGTGTAATATCCAGTATCAAAAGTGATCTTGCTAAGTTGGTATGTGGTGATGACTGTAATTGTTAATCCAATGATTGCTAGAATCCTGGCACCAAATTTATCAAATAAACGACCAGTAATTGGTGACATAATTCCCATTACAATTGCACCTGGCAACATGAGAAGACCAGATTCAAAAGGAGAGATACCTCGAATTGTCTGTACATACAGTGGTGTTAGAATCATTCCAGAAAACATGGCCATGGATAAGACAACAGAAATAACGGATGCTAATGCAAACATCGGGTGTCTATATATCCGAAACTCAAGCATTGGTTCTTCTACACGGAGTTGCCTTATAACAAATGCTGTTAAAGCGACAGCACCAATTAGGATTGTTCCGTACACTTCCACTGCATCCCATCCTTTATCTCCAGCCGTGCTGAAACCGTATAGGATTCCACCAAATCCGATACTAGATAATATCAAGGAAGGTACATTTAATCTTACTTCTCTGTTTGGAGTTATATTTCTAAGTTTAATAAATGCATAGATTAGTGTAAATAACGCGAAAGGCAACACAATACCAAAAAGAACACGCCAATCATGGTGTTCCACAACATAGCCTGACAATGTTGGTCCAATTGCAGGGGCCGTAATCATTGCTAAACCAAAGAATCCCATTGCTGTTCCTCGCTTCTCAATTGGAAACGCAGTAAGCATGACATTCATTAAAAGTGGCATCATGATAGCAGAACCAGAAGCTTGCACCATTCTAGCAAATACAAGTACACCGAATGTCGGTGAGAGCATGGCTAATGCTGTTCCTAAAGAAAATAATGTCATAGCAGTTAGGAATAGCCTTCTGTTAGTAAATCTCTGAATAAAAAAGGCACTCGCTGGAATTAAAATACCATTTACTAACATATAACCAGTAGTAATCCATTGAACGGTGGATGGCGATACCTCAAATTCTTCCATAATCGTCGGTATTGCTACATTTAATAATGTGTTATTTAGTAATGCAACAAACGCACCTATAAACATAATAATAATCATGCCATATGGTGGATTTTGATGCATTTTCTTTATATCAGCTTCCATTTTTACTTCCTCCATTTCATACGCTTCGTATAAAATATATACTCTCTGTTCAATACTTTAATATTCTATACCTGTTGTATAAAAATATCAAGGATTATTTATATATTTTTTTCAAACATTGATAATACAAGGTTTGTGATGTATTATAGAAGTATACTTAAAGTACAAAAGGTGATTAAATGAATGATCGCAAACGTCAAGTAATATTTACAGCACAACGTCTTTTTATTGAAAAAGGCTTTAGTAATACTTCCGTTCAGGATATCCTTGCTACTTCCAATATTTCCAAAGGTACATTTTATAATTATTTTCCTTCTAAAAATGCCTGCCTAATGGCAATCATGGAGTACGTTAACGAGGAGACATTTGTGAAACGTAGAGAGTTTCTGATTGGAAAAGATATCTCCGACAAAGAAGTGCTTGCAAAGCAAGTTGCTATTCGTATGCAAATGAACAGGGAGCAGAACCTGTTTTTGCTTTTTGAAGAAATATTTCATTCTGGCGACCAAGAGCTTCGGGAATATGTAAAAAAAAGCCACTTAGATGAACTGTTCTGGCTTACGGAAAGACTTGTAGATGTGTACGGAAAAGAAACTGCTCCCTATACGATGGATTTAGCTGCTTTAATGCTTGGAATGATGCAGCATGTTATTCATGTTTGGACAGCAACCGCAAAAGATATCGGTAATCTCCAAGCACTTGTGCAATTCGTCATTCGCAGGCTTGATTCAATCATTCCGGACATGATACAAACAAAAGATAAATTCCTGAATGATGAAGTCTATATCCTTTTAAAAAACAATCTCCAAAGGAAAGAATATTCAAAAGAGGATGTTACTTCCCAACTGGAAGGTTTTTGTGCAAAGCTTCCTGCTGAAAGGAATCAGAGTGGACATGAGTACGCACAATTTCTTATAGAAGAGTTAAAAAATGATCAGCCAAGGACGTATTTGATTGAAACAATAACCCGTTCATTTACGGCCGCCTTTAGTGGCACCTCAGACGAAGCAGAGGCAAGAGAGCTTGCGTCAAGAATATGGAGTATTGCCGGGAAAAATGATTAGTCAAAAAAGGTGCTATTGCGAATGCTGGGCGACGAACTTTTATATGTGGGAAAAGCGAATTTTAACTGGAGTGTTAATTAGAAATGGATGAAGTTAATCCGCCGGAGAATTGATTAATCGGCAGCAGAAGAATTTTATCCGCCAGAGGTTAGATTAATCGGCAACAGGTGGGGATATTTTGGTAAAAGATAAAGTTTGCTTACAATATCCTGTTTCTAAACCTTAATATAAACAAAATTAATATCTCTATGATGTAATTTGTTGTAAACATTCGTTATTTCTTAGGTTGAATCACTTAAAATCCAAACATACAAAAAAGCGTAGCCTCATCAGGGCTACGCTTTCTTCCTTTTGTTATCTGGTTTGTCTTTTTCCCTTACATTGTTTAACCATGCTTTATCCTGATCCATCATCTTCTTAGCTGCATAGATCGTTAAGAACTGAATAGCAATAATTGGTATTCCCATAATTCCGGACAATACTTCCAGTGGTGCCAGTCCTCCAATTCGCATAAGTAATAAAGCCAGAACAGTAATGACTGCTGCGACAATAATCCTTAATGTTTTGGATGGCTCTGCTTTACTCATATTTTCTGTACCGGTATAGGAAGCAATTGTATAGGTAGTAGAATCAAGCGTTGTAGTTAGGAAGATCGTTGCGATAATGATAAATACTACCATGACAATAGTAGGCAACGGTAAGGAAGATAGGATAGCTGGAATGGCAGCCATTTTATCATCACTTACAATATTTAATACATCTACTTCTCCTGTTAAATAACGCTGAACTCCTAGTCCACCAAGTACACCAGTTGCTACCCATGATATTAAGGTTGGTGCTAGCAAATAAGTAAGAATCATTTCCTTGATTGTTCTGCCTCTTGATATTTTTGCAGCGAAAACACTATGGAGCATGGCCCAAGTTGCACTATAAGCAAACCAGAAAATTAAGTGACTTTCAATATGGGTGCCGCCATTTAAATCCAGTGAATTCGTATATAACGCCAGGTCAAAATAATTTGATGCGAGAAAACCAATCGTATCTGTAAAGTAATCAAGAATAAATACCCCTGGACCGATAAGAACAACAAATAAAGCAAAGGCCCCAGCTAAATACATATTGGCTGTACTTAATTTTTTGATCCCTCGTTCTATCCCTAAATATGCACTAATAGAAAATAAAAATACCCAAATTAAAGTTACAATTAACGTAAGAATAAAGTTAACTTCTATGTTAAATAACTCAGCAACATTATACGTAATAATTGGTGTCCCCAAACCAAGTGTAACAGCGGCACCTGAAAGAATACTAACTAGAAAAATAACATCTAAAATTTTGCCACCTATTCCATCTGTGAATTTGTCTCCAAAAATTACTCGGCATGCTTCAGAAATCCGCATAAACGGTCGCTTACGCACATGTAAAACATATGCCATTGCCGGGGCTGCCATGACGAAGATAGCGAATACTTGAAAACTCCACATAAACATACCATATGTGTTCCCCCACATTAAGGCTTGTGTGGAACCCGGGTCCACCCCAAACGGTGGATCATTGGCTACAGCTGCCCATTGGACCAATGCTGTACGCATAATAGTAGAGCCAAGCCCCATGGCGATTAAGATAGAGGCATATTCAAACATCGTAAATCTAGGTTTTTCCATTGGATCCCCTAGTACTACATTTCCGTATTTGGAAAAGGATAAATACAGTCCCGCGACTACAAGTACGATCGTATACCAAATATATCCCCATTTAAAATTATCTACAATTGAATCAAAAATTCCATTCATTACTTCTAATGATTCTTTTTCGTTCATTGCAAATGGGATACAAATTCCAATGATAATAAGTAACGAAGGAAGGAAAATTCGATAATCTATCAGTCTCTTGCTGAAACCTCCCTGTTTACTCTTACTCATACTAATTGACCTCCTAAACATTTTTTACAGTACTCTACTAATTTCCGCTAACTAACTTCCTTAAACATAATTAGCAAATAAAATAGCGTAAAAAATGCAAAGTTGGTCCCTTTGCTTCTTTTAAAAAACTCATTCAATTTAAATGCTTAGCTCGTAAGTCTCATTATTGCCTTTTGCAGTGATGGTAAAAATTGAATATCAAGCGGAATACCTAATTCATGGAGTGTTTTGGCATGTCGTGGTCCAACACCAGTCACAGTCACTTGCTTTCCTAGCATTTCCAATGATCGAAATAATTTATTAAAACCCTTTAGGCCATCCCGATCTATTCTGCTGATCGCAGTAAAGTCAATAATTAACTTTGTAGCAATGGCATCATAGGCATTTTGAATAATTAACTCACTTATCATTTCGCTTTTCTCTGTGTCTATCTCACCAAAAATGGGGATGAGTGCTAATTCGTTGGTCACCTGGATAAAAGGCGCAGATAATCGATTGTTTTCTTCTAAAACAGCTTCTGCTTTTTCCTTTTCTTTAAGTAATTCTATATCTGTTGCTTGTAATCTGGATTGAAGCTTGTTTAAATGTGCACTTACCCTTGTTATAGTTGGATCCTTTTTTAAAATAAGTAATTCTGCATGAAGCTCCCCCCGCCAACCAACATGGCAATCAACCAAGGATAATTCTCCAAGCTTATCTATAATATTTATCTCAAAGGAATTTTTCGCTTTGGAAGGATGGAGCATTTGCAAAATTTTATCCTGGCTTCCTTCATCTATAATTTGTAAAAGTGTTTTAGGTTGTCCAAACCACTCTGTTGCTTCCTTCGTACAACCAAGAATTTCCAGGTTTTTATCTACCTTAAAAATAGGTACAGGAATAACACTATCCACTTCTTGCATCAAGAAACCTCCCTCCTTCTTCCATATCATTCAACCAATGTTGCAAGGCATGTAAATTATTCATAGAAAATACTTGGCTTGTTAACTCATTAGGTATTGGAAATTTGTCTGCCATTCGGCCACCAAGGACTATAAATGGTTTGTTATCGACATTTGATAGTCTCCGAACGGTCTCCGTTAATTTAGGCAATCGATACGATAAAGCAGCAGACAAGCCGATCACTGTTGGTTGCCAAGCGTTAACAGCTGTAATTGCATGTTTCAATGGAAGATTCGGACCTAAATATCGTACTTCCCATCCATTTTCTTTAAAAACATTTGCAGCCATTTTAAGTCCAATATAGTGCTCTTCTTCTTCCACTGCAAATAACATTGCCTTTGTATGAAGGGGATTGGAGACATCATTCTTTCGATTTTCCATCATGGAAATAACGAAATCACAAGTTGCTGTAGCTAAATGCTCATCGGCAACAGATATTTCATTTCTTTCCCAACGTTTACCTATTATATACATTGCCGGAGTTAAAAAATCCTCATATAAGGAAAGCTGTCTATTTGCTTCTAAATAATCTGTAATATAAGTTATCGTGCCTTGCTCATCGCCTGCTAACAACAATTCTGCAATTTTCTCAGGGTGTCTATGCATCCTTCGTATCCCCCTTTCTTATTACTCCATCTCTTTAAGCAATGTTAAAGCATTGTTTAAATACGAGCTATACTTTTTTTCTTCTTCGGCTTCTTTCATTTGAGAGATTAATCGCTCAAAATTATCTATAATTAATTCTTTCCCAACATTTCTACTTGTCAGCACCTGCTCCAACCATTCTGTATAATCAATAAAAAATTGTTTGTCATTCATATAATAAGCTGTTTCTAAATGATTTAAATGATGGTGATTATCTTCCATTGTCCGCTTATGTCCATTCTCGCCAAACTTTTCCCAAAGATAGGGATGTGCATCATAAATTTGCTTTACTACTTCTGTCACAATTTGTTCTTTTCTCGCTGTATCCATTATTCAGCAACAACCTTGAATTGCGTTACGCGTGGAATGATAGCTGCAAGTTCCTTATCAGGGTATTTTTTCTCAAGTTCATGAATTTGTTTATATTCATCACTTCTTGCCCATTTCAAATAATTTTCTCTCTTATCCCATTCCAAGTGGACTGTCAGTTCTGAAGGTTTTTTTTGATTTTGAAGTAATTGAAAAGACAAAAATCCTTCTGCTTTATCTACCATTCTGGATCGATTACGATATATTTGTATAACTTCTTCTGCCTTCTCTTCTGGAACCGATACCGTAGAATTTACTATATACATAAAAGTCTCCTTTAAATTCAATCTTTAACTACAATTCTATCATATATTTGGCAATACAAAAAACATCCGTACACACGTAACGGATGAATGCTAGCCTTCATTTTTATGGATAGGTATTATTTTAAGTAGGCTTTCAAGGTTTCTGCCGTAAAATACTCTTTAATACCATTTTTATCTAGTAAGTATTTCAACATCTCTTCTTCTGTCATTCCAAGTCCTTTTAATCCTTTTATGATCATAGAAAGGTAGGCTACGGATGGTCTATTATATGTTACCAGGTCTTGCAGTTCCTCTAAATTAACAGTAAAAGTAAACATAGGATATCCATCTTCATCCCCTAGGTAAACGATTCGGCCATACCATCCATTTGTGATGCTTAAGCTTCCTTCTTTTATAACTTTTTCTAAATCTATTTCTACTGTATGCATATTATTTTCCTGTGCAACAACTTCACAAAATTGTTCTGCGGTTATAAGGTATTTCCTACCGAAAGTGGGTTGTCCTTCAGTACCTTCTTGGCCGATAAAAGCAACCCCGCCTTTTCCCCATTTACTACGTTCCTTTGCAAAGAAAAGGGAGTAGGGCAGCTCCGCTTTACTCGTTTTCATAGGTGGTGTCTGATCAGTACAACCTCTTTCTTTTTTCGTTGACCCTTCAGGTGTGTCCCCATTAACGTAGCATAGAAATCGTTCCTCACAAATATTAGAGCCGTAGCTTACATACCACACATTCATCGTCATTGCCTCCTAAGCCGTGTCTTTCTATTATAGTGCCATAAACAGAGGAATTATCACAGTAAAAAATTTTTCTGATATTCTCTAAACAGAACATACATTTTGTTGTAGAATAGGAGAAGCATACAAATAACGCAGAAAGGAAATAATGATGTGAATGGTACAGCACATGCAGCAATTGGAGCTGCAGCCGGATTTATTATCGCAAATAAATATCAGACAGATCCAACAACGACGATTTGGCTAGTAGGTATCGGTGGTGTCTCAGGGTTAATTCCCGATCTTGACATTGATGGAAAGCTTCGTGGTAAAATCACGCTTTCCCACCACCTATTTCGTTCGATCGCACAGTTAATTGCAATTCTGATTATGGGATATAGCTTTTATGCAGGCACAGATACAGAAAGATATATAGGTATTGGCATCGGACTTGTTTTACTTGCTATTGCCTCATCCATCAAGCAAAAACATATGCTGCTTTTGACGGGAATAGGAGTTCTCGGAGCTGGTGCAACCCTACAGGAAACGTGGCTTATGCTGCTTGGGATCTACATATTAATTGCTTCCCTTGTGTCTCATCGAAGCTATACGCATTCACTACTCGGAGTCATTTTCTTTGGGGTGATTGCCTCCAAGCTTGAAGTATCTCTTGGAAAAGAAGGCATCTATTTGACCTGTATGGCTGGGTATATTAGTCATTTACTTGCAGACAGCAAACTGCTTCCGTTCAATAAACGCGGAGTAAAGCTATTTCTCCCTCTTTCCTCAAAGGAGTTTTAAATTATAGAAACACGTATTTAATAATCATACGTAGAAATTTTCAACGCGAATGTACGAGCTAACGCTTGTAACCTAAAATGTAATTATGCTAATAAAGGAGGTACTTCCATGAAGGAAGAAAACTATAATCAAAAGCATATCCAATTACCTAGTGGAGAAATCTATGCAGAATACGTGCTTAATGATAAACCGCCACTTCTGCTCCTTCATGGATTTGTTTCTTCCACCTATACGTTTCATCAACTAATGCCCTTATTAGCGGAAAATTTTTCTGTTATTGCAATCGATTTAATAGGTTTTGGTAAAAGTGAAAAGTCTACCAGCTTTATCTACTCTTATGCTAATTATGCCAAACTGATCAAAGAGTGTATGGACTATTTTCAATTTAAAAAGATAAGCATTGCTGGTCATTCCATGGGTGGGCAAATCGCTCTCTATACTGCTAAACAATACCCGGAAAGTATAGATAGGTTGATATTACTTGCAAGTTCCGGCTACCTTCCAAGAGCTAAAAAAGGAATGATTTTTGTAAGTTACCTTCCTTTATTCCATCTGTTTGCCAGAAGACACGTGCAAAAACAAGGTGTTGCAAAGACACTACAAAATGTTCTCTATAATCAGGAATATATTACGCCCGAACTAATTGACGCATATGGAGCGCCACTTAAAGAGAAAAATTTTTATAAAGCATTGATTCGGCTACTGCGCTACCGGGAAGGCGACCTTAGTCAAGAAGCTTTAAAACAAATAAAGCAGCCTGTCCTGTTGATTTGGGGTAAGGAAGATAAGGTTGTATCCATTCGAGTAGGCATGCAGCTTGAAAAAGACTTGCCAAATGCGAAATTAATCAGTTACACTGACACTGGTCATTTGGTTACAGAGGAAAGACCAGAGGAAGTTTATAGAGATATTATCACATTTATCAAACATTAATTGATCTTTGGATGGATCACTTCTCCTTTATCCTTTCTTATATGATCATCATCAATAATGCGCCATAGATAAAAAGATGCAATCGTTTTGTATGGCTCCCATTGCACGGACTTTTCCAGTAACAGTTTTTTACCATCTGTTTCGTTGTATCCATAAAGCCATTTTGCAGCTCGCTGTAAACCAACATCGGCAAGTGAAAGAATGTTCATTCGTTGCATGGAAAAAATAAGAAACATCTCTGCTGTCCATGGACCAATTCCTCTGACAGCAGTCAATCTACTCATTATTTCTTCATCGGAGAGGTAATCGAGTTCTTCCAAAGGGAGTTCCCCATTTTGGACGCGTTCTGTCAAATCCCGTAATGAGGCAATTTTTTGTTTGGAAAAACCTAACTTTTTTAGTGTATGCTCATCCATACTCTCTATTTTTCCAGGAGTTATTTCTCCTTCACATGCGGTAAACACACGTTCTCGAATGGTGTTTGCTGCTTTTACGGAAATGAGCTGACCAATGATAGATTGGACTAGTGAGCTATAATAATTCCCGCGTATTTGGATCTGAATATCTCCAATAAGCTCAATTACTTTTGCCAGTTCAGGGTCGTTCTTACAAAGATAATGAACCTCCTGGCTATCCATGTTTATTACTAGCATGATTATACCTCCCTGTTTTGCTGCTATTGTTTTATTTGCTATTTTGTGTTTTTACACGTAATCGTCAAAAATAACCCTTTGTAATACCGATTAATACGATCTACCTCTAATCCTGCCTGTCCCAGAAAACTTACGATATCCCGATTTAGATGACATCCATCACATACTTTCTTCCAAGCAGGTGTCAACATATCTTGGGCATGGGCAAGCAAAGGCTGTTCCATCCGTACATGTTCAAAAAATAAAAGTGGCGCTCCTGGTTTGCTGACACGTCTAATTTCTTCCAGGGCTTGGAGTGGATCCGGAATGGTACAAAATACTAATGTAGAAACCACGGAATCGAATACATTCTTCTCAAACGGAAGCTGCTCCGCCTCTGCTTGATGCATTGTAATCGGCACATTGGCAGAAGCTATATTTTTCTTTGCTTGTTGAATCATCTGTAGATTAGGTTCAATAGCATCCACACGCTCTACTTGCTTATAGTATGGAAAATTCACCCCTGTACCTGAACCAATTTCCAATACATTTCCCGACGCATTTGCCAGAAGTGCTCTCCGGATGTGATTAAATTTCATTTTCTCTAATGGTTTCATAATAGGATCATACACACGTGCAAACAGGCTTCCCAAGCTAACACCTCATTTCTTTTTCTAATTCCATTCTATCATTTTCCTGTTTCCTTATTCATTCAATACCTGTCCAACTAATAGGAAGCTATCACACCATATAGAAGTTAGTTGTTGCTTGCCCTTTTTCTGCACAGCACGTATGCTTGATAATGAAACAAATGAATTGAAGGGGACATCGATCTAATGACAACAAATGATATAAAACAAAAAAATTACACACCACTTATTTGGGTCCTATCGATAGCTATTGTGGCTGTAATTTTCGGTACAAATCTATTGCCTAAAAGTAAAGATGGCACCATATTTGGAATGGAACTGACTGTATTACCAGGTATTAATGCCTTTTTAAATAGTTTTACATTTCTGTTCCTAATTGGCGCTCTCATCATGATTAAGAAGAAAAACATTCTGGCACACCGCAGATTTATCGTAGCTGCTTTTATAAGCACGTTTCTGTTTTTCATTTCTTATTTAACCTATCATTCCATGGCAGAATCAACAACCTATGGCGGAGATGGCCCACTTATGTATGTGTATTATTTTGTTTTAATAACACATATTGTACTTGCAGCCGTCATTGTGCCATTAGCATTAATCACATTAAGCAGAGGATTAAATATGCAAGTGCCAAAACATCGACGAATAGCTCGTTGGACAATGCCACTTTGGCTGTATGTCAGCTTTACAGGCGTACTCGTATATTTCATGATCTCACCGTATTACTAAATAAAATGAGATGGGAGCAAATAGCCCCATCTCATTTTTTATTGATAGTTAACAATAGCTGGCGCTGGGTCCAATTGCAGTACCTGCTCCGGTGTTAATACTGGCTTATCATTTTTCTTAAATACTTTAAAGCCACCATACTGAATTGGCTGGTCTTTAACCAGCTTACCATATGCACTTAATTTTATCGCAGCATCACCGAAACCATCATAATTAAGTGGTACTTGTACATGTTCAGTTGGATGAATTTTTTCTTTATTTTTAATAATACCATTACCAAATTGATGGACAAGTACTAATTTATCCGGTAACTGATTTTCCTTCACAAGCTGATCAACATATTCGACTGCCTTCTGAACATCTTCTCCATTCACCTGGCCAAGATCCTCTCCCGGAACCTCCCCTTCCTGTACACTATATTCTGTATCAATAGCAAGATGGACATATGGTAATTTTAAATATTTTTCAATTGCTTTTACTTCCTGCATCACTGTGGCGCGACCGAGCTGAATATCCAAAAGCAGTAGAGCTCCATGCTTTTTCGCAAGCTTGGCATATTCTTCAATCACTTCTTCATTTGGCGGGGAAACATATAACCCATCCGGGCCTGGATCACGATTTGCTACTGTAGCAATTAGTTCGATTGTTGGTATGGCTGGACGTTCTGGATCTAATTCAGAATATGCTTTTGTATGCTCCTTTAACTTCTTCATCATTTCTTCTGGTTCATATTCACCGAGGATCCCCATATTTTCGGACAAAGGTGTTCCATAAAACGCGACGAGTCGATGATCTTTCAATGGACCATTCGTTTTATCCTCTTTTCCTTTTTGCAATGTCTGACCAAGAGGAACACTTCTCTCTCTTTCTCCTCCATGTGCCTCATTTGCCGGCATGAGTTTTTTCTCTTCCTCTGTATAATTCTTTTCCAGCGCAACAGCTTCACTTGACGGTTGTATCGGTTGATATGCTTCTATGTAAGGTGATTTTTTATCCTGCTTTTGGTTCTCCTCCTTTTTTTCGTGGTTTTGCGCTTCCTTATTCTCTTGCTTCGTTTGATCTGATGAATTGCTGCATCCTGCAAGAAGTGCCAAACCTATAAGTAGGATGAATATTAATCTCTGTTTTTTCATGCTGCTACCTCTCCAATCATTTGTCCTGTTTTGGAAATAATACCCTTAGGAAGCCTCACTGAAACACCTCTTTTTATCTTATCAATTGGGATATGTTTCTTTTTTGCAGAAGTGTTGCCTGGGGAGTGTATTCTGTCTATTAGGGCGGTAATGTCAATAATTATGTGTAAGCTACTAAACAGGGGATTTATCCTCCATATATAGTTATTGATCTAAATAAGATTTAATATGATTCGCTTAGGTTCTCCTTCGCTTGCCTTGCCGGCAAATATATCTTGGATGGTGGTTAGGTTGTCAAGCGGTTTTCTTTACTACTTAGCCACCATCCGAGACAATAGATTAGGCAGGCGAAGGGTGCTACTCATTTAGTTGATATCTTTCTTTAAACATCTTTTGTAATTCTGTATAGGCAGATCTAAAAGTAGTATTTTTCCTGTTTTTCCAAGTTTCATTATAGTCAATAGAAACCAAATAGATGATCTTTTCGACAGCTTTTTCACTAGGTAGACTATTCATCGGTTTAAGCCTCTTTTTAATTTCTTTTATAGCTCTTTCGATTGTATTTGTTGTATATATTTGAGGTCGAATGATTGGTGGATAATCGTAAAACCGTAATAAGTCTGACAAGTCTTCTTCCCATGACTGAATTACCTTTGGATATATTTTTTTCCAATTCTGTTTAAATTTCTCGAAGTTTTCTAATGCTTGTTCTTTATCTTCCGCACGGTAAACTGGTTTTAAATCTTCAAATAAATGTTCTTTATCTTTTACACGTACCATGGATTGAGTATTCCGTAATTTATGAACAACACAGCGCTGTACGTCAGCTTTAGGAAATACTTCTTTTAGCGCTGCGTCTAGTCCTGTTAGACCATCGAAAACGCCTAATAGAACTTCTTCTACACCACGATCGCGTAGTTTATATAACTGTTCTTTCCACACATTAGCACTTTCTTTACCGCCCACACGGAAATCAAGAATTTCCTTTTGTCCATCTTCATTCATCCCAATAATCATATAAATGACCTCGTTATCTACATCCTGCCGGCGCAATTTAAAATAGGTCCCATCTAAATAAAGAACCGAATATCGTCTGGATAATGAACGTTTCTTCCAGCTTTCAATATCGTCTACTACTACATCTGTAATATTACTTATGGTGGCTGCAGAATATTGGTCGCCTAATATTCTTTCAATAAATTGCCCCACTTCTCTCGTGCTGAAACCATGTTGGTACATATTGATAATAGTTTCTCCTAACCATTTTTCACGTCTTTCATAAGGACCAAAAACATGGGTTGTGTAATATCCCTCTCGATCTCTAGGGACAGATAGGTTTATTCTTCCATACTTTGTATCTAAATTGCGTTGATAATAACCATTTTTACTACTATCTAATTCCGGATTTTCTACTTTAAAAAAGTTTTCTCTTTCCTCTTCCATAATTAATTCCAATTTTTCTTTTACAAAGCTTTGTACAAGGTTTTCTAAGTGATTAGAAAATAGATTTTCGGGTAGACTATTAGACATCGGTAGGTCATCCTTTCAATTAGTTATTGGACTAGCTATAAAGAGGATGTCCTACCTATTTTTATTTAAACTTCTTTCTTACACAAAATATTGTACATCATCATTAGGGCAGCTCTATTGGACATAATTGTTGCCTGGGGAGTGCATTCTGTCTATTAGAATGGTTCTATTGGACATAATTGCTGTCTGGGAAGTGCATTCTGTCTATTAGGGCAGCTCTATTGGTCAGAATTGCTGTCTGGGGAGTGCATTCTGTCTATTAGAATGGTTCTATTGGACAGAATTGCTGTCTGGGGAGCGCATCCTGTCTATTAGAACGGCTCTATTGGACAGAATTGCTGTCTGGGAGCGCATCCTGTCTATTAGAACGGCTCTATTGGACAGAAATCTACTTGGGAATCGCGATCTGTCTATTAGAATAGATAAAACACATAAAAATAACCGATAGAACTCGTCCATGTTCTATCGGCTATTCCACATCATTTTTAACTAAATAGCTGATCAATCTGTTGAATGGTTTCTTTTGTCAGCTTAATCTCACTTGCACGTTTATTTTCCTTCACTTGGTGGACGCGTTTTGCGCCTGGTATAACTACGTCCAGTGATGGTCTGGAGAAATACCATGCAAGTACAACATGTGCTACTTCTTCACCATAATCATTAGCAATTTCGCGAAGTTTTTCTACCTTCTTCAAGTTTTCCTTAAACGCCTCACCTTGGAAGCTTGGTTTCTCAGCCCGTATATCTGTAAACTTGGTGGAAGTATCATATTTTCCCGCAAGTAAACCGGATTCCAATGGAAAATATGGAATAAATGTAATATTTTCTTTGCTCGTATAAGGGAAGATTTCTTTTTCAGCTTCGCGGTGGAGTAAGTTATATTGTGATTGAATGACATCTACATAGCCATCTTTGTTTGCTTCTTTTAATTGGTCTAAGGAAAAATTAGATACACCAATAGAACGGATTTTTCCCTGATCGCGCAACTCCTTTAAGGCGCCGACAGCTTCATCTTTTGGAGTATCATCATCTGGAAAATGGATGTAATACAAATCAATATAATCAGTCTGCATCCGGCGAAGACTGTTTTCCACCTGTTGTTTTAGAAAGGTTGGTGAGTTATTCATAACCGTCCTTTCACCTATAAATTCATGTGCACCCTTTGTTGCAAGCACCACTTCATCTCGCTTATATTCCTTCATTACTTCTCCAACAAGCTCTTCGGAACGTTCAGGTCCATATATAAACGCAGTATCCAAAAAATTAATACCGTTATCAAGGGCGGCACGTACTACGTCTTTTCCCTGCTCTTCATCCAGCATATTCGGATAAATATTATGTCCACCAACTGCATTCGTTCCCAATCCTACAGGAAAAACCTGAAGATCTGATTTACCGAGTTTTACATGACGATTCATTATAAACAACTCCTTTCCTATCTATAAGGATGTTCCTCTAAACCAATACCATTAAACGTCAGACTAACCTGATTTGCATTTCTTCCATCTGATAAATAACAACAGTATGATAATTTTTAATTTAATTGGATTCTTTAACTATATACAAAACCTTGTATGGCAACAAAAAATAAAAATAATGATATTACAATATCTGCATAACCCAAAAAGCTCTTCCTGTCTTTTTGAAGCAATTCGATTCCCGTAAGAAGCAGCTGTATTCCTAAAAGCACCATGATTATTGGCAAGTTTTCCATATTTCCAGTAACTAATCCATAAGCTGCCATTAGTACTACAATAATCGAAAGTACCAAACGACTAATCTTAAGCAATATAAACACTTCCTTCATTTAACTGTGATTTAACAACCTTTCTTATGTATGTTAGAGTGAATGCAACTAATCTATTAGATTGGCGGAGTATCATGAATAAACATACAAAAATAACGTTATCATTATTGTTGGCTCTTCTCCTATGTGGGCTCATTTTTTCATTGATTTCAGCGCCCCAAGTCGTATTTTATCTTATGTTTTTCTTATTGCCTATTTACGCTCTTGCAGGAGTGATTCTTGCCATGATTAGTATACAAAGAGAGCAAAAACCGTTTTATAAATTCTTCAGCATTCTAGCATTGATTATTTTTATTGCTTGCATTGTTTACCTATCTGTTTTGGACATGAACTAATTATGCTTATGTACATCATAATTCATTTTTAAGAATGCATAGGTTCCCCCGTTGGTGTCTTGCATATAAGTCTCCTCAGGAACAAATCCAACTTTTTTGTACACGTTGATGGCACGTTCATTGAAGGTAGCGACTGAAAGAGTAATGGTTGTAGGCTTGTATTTATTAATCCCGAATTCTATGCCTGCTTGAACATAAGATTCCCCATACTCTTGACCTGTCAGTTCCGGTTTCATATCCAAAACTATGTCTATTGAATTTTCTTTCTGCTTCTGAAAAAAGAAAAACCCGATAAGTTGATTATCTTTCTTTACCACATAATAGTTAGAAGCCCGGGCTTTTTCATCAAGAAACTCTTCTAGTCTGCTTCCATATCATAAAAAGAGTAGTCTTCATCATAATGCCATTGATAAGCAATGTGTTCTGCTTGATGTTGTAGCATTGGGGAAATTCATATTTCATTAGGGCCCTCCATTTTTGTGTCTTTCTTTTCTTGCTGTCTCATCTTGGTTGAGTTGCCTCTCATTTCCGGCGTGTCTCTCTCATTTGGGGGATTTTCATCTCACTAAGTAAGTTATTTTTCTTTTGCCCAACGAAGTGCGCGATGCTCTAGTTCCTGAATGAATGGCTTTTTCGCTTTACTATAGAAACGTGTGTCATTGTATTCCTGTGCCAGCTTTTCCTTTAAGCGACTATACATGGTGGCTTCTTTCGGATGTGTACGCAGATAATCCCTTACGATGAGATGCCGGTCGATTTCCGGATGATCATTCTGGTAAACATGTACATGATGTGTTCGGTTTTCGCCACCCTTACGAAATAGCCTCCGTCCTGAGATTCCCCATTCGCCTGCAGCTTCATAACCTATTGCTTTAAGTGCTGTATTATAAGCATCAATTTTACTGATGTCTTTTACTAAACACATGATATCTACCACGGGCTTTGCTTTCATACCCGGGACGGATGTACTGCCGAAATGCTCAAAACGAACAACCTCATCATCAAAAATGCTTTTCAACTCGATTGTTTCCTGCTTATAAAGGTGGGCCCAATTCTTATTATATTCTTGAAGCCTTATCCGCATAAAAATCACTCCCCGGATTGCGTAATGCAATTATCTTCAACGATATTCTTTATCTCTCTTCTATTATTTCTTTTTCTACCAAAGTCATCATTTCATATGCACCTTCTGATTTATTAGAGCAAACGGTGCTAATAATAGAATTTCGAGGATAATAGGCTGAATGAAAGCTGATACCTGGGTCATATCCCATTACATGATATTTCAAAATCTCCCCAGTTGGTTTCTTATTTATCCAGACACCATAGCCATAGGTAAGGTTCTCGTTAACCTGTATCATAGGTGATAATAATAATTTTGTAGTTTTTTCGTTTAGCAATTTATAATGAGTCAGTTCGGACCAAAGTTTCGTCATATCTTCTGCCGTAACAAACGCACCTCCATCCGGTCCTCCCTTTACTGGCAAGGAATACATATTAGTTTTCCACTTTTGCACCGGGAGTTCAATATAGCCTATGGCAGTGTTTGCTGGAAGAGAATCAAGGGGAAAATATCCTGAGTCATCCATAGATGCTTTTCCAAAAATATACGTCTCCACGTACCGCGTGAATGTCATTCCGCTAATTGCTTCTACAATCAAACCAAGTAATATGTATCCAGCATTGTTATAATGGAATCTTTCACCTGGGGTAAATGTCATCGGTTTATTTGAAAACATTGGTAAAAAGTCTGCTGGTTTTCGTATATGATACATTGGGTTCTTCTCCCAAAGTTCCTCGAAATCATCCATCTCTTCTTCATCAAAATAATCTGGAATTCCAGAAGTGTGTGTAAGTAATTGATGAACTGTAACTCCCAAATCCACATGCTTGAACTCATATGTAAGGCATTCACTCAGGTTGGAATGAAAAGAAAGTTTGCCTTGCTCCACAAGCTGACAGATTGCTATTGCCGTAAATAACTTACATCCTGAAGCAATACCAAATCGCGTGTTGATGTTGTTCTTTAATAGGTCCGACCGATTGGCATAGCCAAAGCTCTCTTTGACTACTACTTTTTCTTTTCTTTGGACATACACTACTCCAGAAAAGTCCATCTGCTTCTGTACACTTAGTTTTTCATGCATCCAGTTCTCCCCCCATTTCTGCAAAACTATGTAACCTTTTCCTTACTAAAAAGACAAATCAATGCTGGTTCTTTTTCCCATTTCCTCTTCAGTCTTTTTGTTTACGGGAAGTTTTGCTAGCTTTAGCGTCACTTCTGATATATTTAATGTAGGGTCATCTAACATATATACAAGTGTTGTATTCCTAGGTGTTTGTGTATCAAAATTCACATTGGTCATGCCACTGAACATATCATGAGCGTAAACGTTATTACCGCCTATTTGAAGAGTAGTAGCTGCAAATGGAAATTTCATTGGATCTTTGCCCGTATTTTGCAGGATTGCATCCACCTGAACGAAATGCACTTTATCTCCGGAGATCCCTGAAATAGCGGTATCTGTCACATCACCACTTACAATGTTTAAATTCTCAATTTTAATCGCCATCGGCCCTACATTTACTTTTGAAAGATCTGTCCATTGTTTCTCAATAACAAACGTACCTGTATCTGTTTTCACAGTTTCCCCTTGTACACCTTCCACTGCGAATTGTCCTTTCGGATACTCGTCAAACCCCGCCTTATCCTCAGGCATTTTTACTCCCTTTTCCTTATCTTCTTTTTCATCTTGATCTTGAGTACTTTTCTCTTTGGTTTCTTTATCTTCTTTCTTTACTTGCTCTTCGGCTTCCTTCTTTTCAGCTCCATCATTTTCTGTTGCTTTATTTGGTATTTGCTGGTTCTTGTTCTCTGTTTCTGATGGGTTGCTATTTTCGCTTTCCACTTGAGATTCTTCATCTTCATCAGAAAAATTATTTGTCAAGAGCTCATTTGTTTCGTTTCCAACCAATTCAAGATAACTTAAACCACTAAGATCCCTTACTGAAAAACCGACAGTGAATGCTAGAGTGATTAACCATTTTTTCCACATCCATTATCCCCCTCGCTATATTTTTCTTCCCTAAGGGTAGCAAGGGTATAGCTAGAAAACAAGACTTATTTCCTTATGTTGGTAAATCTAGCACAAAAATGTCTAATAACTTCCTAGATTTTATATTCAGCGAGATTCCATTTCAGGAGAATTACACTCATATGTATAAGCTAGACAAAGAAAGCCTTGTTTTTCCAAAATTTTTCTACTCATTGGACTGGCATCCACTGTTAGACACGGATATCCTTGTTCATAGGCTTTTTTTGCCCGGGCAGACAAGAGAGCATGATAGTATCCTTTCCCTCTATATTCCGGTAGTGTGGAACCACCCCACAGGCTTGCAAAAGAGGAACCGTTCTCCAAATACATCCATGCTCCACTCACTAACTTATCCGCTTCATAAACCCCGTATAAGTACAAGGACTCTGGATAATTTTGTTTATCACGCCATAATCTTTCTCCAAGCTCTGTATGCGTTTCCTTCCAAATAAAATCTTCTAAGCTAATTATATCTTTGATTCCTTGGTAATCCGTAATCTCCTTTACCTTTATATCAGGTATGTCGTGAAGTAATGGATGATCTTCATCTAGCTTCATCACCATTAACGCCTCCGTACCTCCAATGATGAAGCCTTCCTCTCTTAGTATTTCAAGTAAGTTTATTGGCTGATCATAGCTATAAACTTTCCATTCAAATTCTTGCCCAAGCTCTTGGAAGTAGCTCAGCTCTTGGCGTACCACATCTCGAGCATTATCATCATTTAAAGTGGATGCGATAATAAACCCTTTCTCATCAAATTGGGAAACATGACGTACAACATGGTCTGTTTCTTCCCTTCTATATCCCTGTGTATATGCTCCCTGCCGCAATTCTTTATGGAACAAGTAAAGCAATTCATGGTTAGTCATTATGACCCCTCTTCCCTCAATCTCTGTTTAATTATCTTATCATAATATTTACATAATTAGTTGGTTTTTTACCACGTATAAATGGTGAAGGCTTCTAATTTTTTCTACACCACTACGAGTATTCCATGGTAAAAAGTAAAGATGTCTACCTATAAGGGTAAACATCCACTTGCGACACGTTTTATTTCATTGATAAAAGCCCAGCATGTAAAGAATAGCCACTCCAACTAGAGAGGTTAGACTACCTGCTACCAAAACAAGTAGAAACGATTTTTTATTTCGGGTTTGAATAAACACAACAATAGAAGCAATAAGGGAAACGAGCATTCCAAAAAATAAAGCTGCATAGGGGTTCGTGGGAGTAATAAAGTCATGTAATTGCAACCAGTCCATCCATTTACCTCCTTTACCAACTATTACTCTATATTTTTAAGCCACTTAAGTAGTTTATCTCTTGAATAATAAGCTGTATTATTTACCAAAATATGAGGTATTTCAGGATGTTCTTTCAATAACACTTGCGTATCTGCTTTGGAAATACCAATAATATGATGAACTTCATTTTCATGTACCAGTTCATGTTCCTCTTCTTCTCCCAATAAGTCACGTGCATATGGGTTCTTGAAATTCTTTAACCCATCCCCAATAAAATATCCCATAGCAGCTAATCCTAATCCCAACCACAAAAAGTCTATTTCCATGCTTTTACCTCCTTCGCATTTTGCTCATTACAGTTGATGCTTTTCCTGAAAAAATCGGGCAGTGACTCCTTTAACCTTGCTGCTGTCCACGCCAGTAATGTTGATGACCAACTCTTATACGAACGGAGGGAATAAATACGCCAATATAGTGGCGGATGAACCATAAATTGAAATTCAATAAAACGAAGAAACCATCCTTCCCGCTCTGTACTAAGTTTTCTTTTTACTGAATTTGCATCTTGTGTACTATAAGATAGTTTCTTTTTGACTGCTTCATCCTGTGCTATGCCTAATTCATAAAGTCCCTTGGCCATTTGCGATCCTTTTTCATCCAGTAGTAAGGATCCTAGATAATCTGCACGCATCTCTGTCCATTGTGCCACAAATGATAAATACATAGGAAATAGAGTCATTAGAAAGTAGATAAGAATTGTCAGTAATACAATATGGTCAGTCAATATTAAAAGTTGATCATAAAATAGATAGGTACCTGCTGCAATTCCTCCAAAAAAGAGCATGCGAGCAATTTGATGGATTAATATATCTCGTTTTTTTATATGAATCGCCTCATGAGCAATTATTGCTTTTACTGTATTTATAGAGAGCTGTGCTGTGGCTGTTGTCAGCATAATTGTTCCACGGCCAAGATTCATGCCAGTTGCCATCCCATTATAAATCGGTGAATCAACCAGATATAAACGTGTTTTCCTTATTCCAGCTTGCTTAAACAGCTGCTGTGCTTCGGTAAATAACTTTCCCTCTGTAAGTTCCTTTGCGTCTGAAGCAGCCACAAGCACCCGGTCAGAAATATACAGATTAAACACCCACCATACTAATACAAAGCCAATCATGACATAGGAAGGAACATCTAACCAAATCAATATAAACAATAAGCCTGTATAGGCAGAAATACCCTTTACTGTTATAGCATAATACCCTTTCCAAAAGAGACGCTTTAAGTTATCCGGGTGCCAAAGTGCTACTACTTTCTTTTCCTTCTGCTCTGTATTTTCTTTCATCCCTTTTAATAATTGTCCAAAGATGTACGATTTGGAGTCAAAATTAATGTATATTGTTTCCCCCGGAAAAGACAGACGGAGCACAGAATCAAAAGATATTGTATAATCCATGTTTTCCGTCATAAATGTAAACATTGGATGGAGACGCAGCAAATCAGGACCTGTTTCCCAACGTATTTTCTGTACTTCTTCCAAAGGTAAATCCCTTGGTTCCAAGGCTGATAAAATAATAAGTCGGTTTTCCTCCGGTAGGAAATAGAGCTCTGCAGTAACATAATTAGTTACCCTTGAAACAAATTGGGTAATTGTTAAGATGAAATAGATTCCAATAAAAAACTTCAAAAGTGCGTAGGTTTCTGGTGCATAAAAAATAAATAGGAGGCCGATCGAGCTAACTAAAAGGACGAAAAAGATATCAAGTGTTAGTCTTCGCACATCTTTCGACTGGGGGATCTTCTTGCAGAGAGTTTGCTTTAACTCCTCTTTTAATTGACGCTGTTTTGCTTGCTTATCCCGATCAAATATAACGATTAAACTCCCATAAATGAAGGCACACAAACTGATTAACATAAGTGCTTCTGTAATCTCATACATGATGAACAGATAAATAATAAAGCCAAGGATAACGCTAATTTCCATCACCTTCCCAATGCGCTTAGGAAGTATAAAAGATATAAAAGCGATCATTCCAGTTAATAAAAAATAACTAATGATTGTAATAGCTTGGGGCATTCTTCTCCCCTCCCCTGTTTTTAATTCATTATTTCCATCTTTTCAGTCGCTTGCAATAATTTTTCCAAAGGAACGGACGGATCAATAATTAATATGGAATATGTCAAGCCCTCTTCCTGCCAAACCAAATTACGAAACCCTTCCATATCAATAAATGAGCCCTCATAATTTCTAACTGTAACTGACTCTTCCTCCGGCAGCGTATAGGATTCATCTTCCTCCTCTGGTGACTCAAATACAGACAAGGTTAAAAAAGGTACATCCCCTTTGTTGTAGTTCATATTGATTTCCGTGCGTTCTACTATTCCTGTAAGATCGTCTTGCTCGATAGTGGAAATTTCCAATCCGTTTTCCTCGGGAAAATAAAGAAACGGGGCGTCCAATCCTTCCCTAGCTTCTTGTAACGTCACAGTTTTCGTCTTATTAATATCATTTAGATTTTTTATTTCTACGTCTTTAGGTAGATGGAGGGCGAATTTCTCCTCTGGGATAGCTGTGCCCACATCTATTTTGGTATAGATCGCTTTGGACGTTTGATTGCCTGAGGTAGAATACATCTTCAATACCATCCAATTTTCCTTATCAATCCAAAGTTCCTGTTTCCCTAACAAACTATTTTTTTCTTTAGGTTGAGCAACAAGATGGAATGTATTACGTCCTGCAATTTCTTCATCTTCCTCACTGGAAATCTTATGCGTCTCTTTAATCATTTCCAAGATGGCATTTGCCTGCTCTTTAGGAGAAGGTTGGTTGTACTCAATTATTTCTTTATCATCTATTACCGTCGCTTGATTTTCATTTTCCTCAAAAGTTGTTATTGTTTGGCCGTCGTTTACCACTACTGTTTTATCTTTTCCGCTCTCATTCGTCGTTTCAATACGTATCTTTCCGTCCTTACTATGCCACTCCTTCATCTTCATTTTCTCTGTCATTTCACCATTTTCATAGATTTCCATGATGGATTCTCCATAATAATCAGGATTCTCCTCCTCTTCTAAGGCGTTATTAATCATTTGTTCCGGTGAATAGCTACTCGTTTCGGCAGAGCATCCGGCACACCAACCCAAAGCTCCAAAAATAGCCAGTATGCCCATCCATTTAGTTACCTTCATTCTCAATCCCCTCTCCTATCTGTGGCAAGATACAAATAACACAGGTTCCAATCTCTTCCTTAGAAAATAATCTCACTGTTCCTCCATGTATCTCTATAATTTGTTTCGTTATGCTTAGTCCCAATCCGGTACCATGTGCATCACGTTTACTCCTCGCTTCATCTACTTGATAAAGCGGATCAAATACACGTGACAAATTCTCTTCTTGGATCCCCTTCCCCTCATTTTGCACAATAAAATAGGAAGAGGGCTTTATTGTTATAAAGTCTTCTTGGCAAACAAAATCGAATAAGTACTTCTTCAGCTTTGTTGGATCAGAGACGGCAGTAACCCAAATTTTCCCATTCTTCGGCGTGTGTGAAATAGCGTTACTTACTAAATTATCCGCTATCCGAATCATTTGTTTTGGATTCACTCCAAACAATCCTTGGACATCAGCATATGCTTGAAGGCATATATTCTTTCTTCTGCACAACGGTTCGTAGTCGCCTACAAGCATCTCAAAGAACTCTGACCCATCTACCTCAACCAACTCCATATCATGCTTTGGGGACTGAAGCAGAGTGAAGGTTAACAAATCATCAAGCATTTGTTGCATAAAATCAGCCTTCTCCTTTATTACCCGCTGGTAGTCTTTTCTTTCAGATGGTGCCAAATCCGTTTCCAAATGTAGTGATTCTGCGTATGCCTTAATTGAGGTTAGTGGTGTTTTTAAATCATGAGAAACACTCGCAATTAAATATTCCTTTGCTTGTTGCTCCTGCTCAAGGTGTTTCCTTGCATTATTTATTTGCCTGCGAATATCGTAAAAGTGTTTTGTTAACTTACCAATCTCATCATTATTTGTCGGTTTTTCCTTTACTTGATTACCTGCTGCAAATGCCGTCATCTCATTCATCAATCCAGTTAGTCTTGTGTTCAGCTTTTTATTTACTAGTCGGATAATACATATATAAATAAATATAAATACGAGGATAAATAATCCACCAACTAGTAAACTACGGTTTTTCACACCGGCTACCCACGTGTCCCGAGCTATTTCTACTTGAAAAAAACCGATCAGCGCATTTCCGGAGAATACAGGCTGTTTGTATGTATACGTACGGTACCCCTGTTCCAATGAGTAAAGGTCCTCATATAGTTGTTGTTTTCCAATTCCGTAATGGGCTGGTATAAAGGATGGATTTGATGTATAGATGACTACTCCGTCCGGGTTAAACAAGGCAATTGATTGTTTAGAATCTGCAATACGATCCAGGCGCTTTCTATAGGTTTTTGATGTATAAAGCTTTGGATCACTTAAGGCCTGATTTAACGATTGTAAAGCAGATACAGTGTCCACATGCTCCGTTACTTTCTGTTGATTATTATAGGACTGGATCCAGCCAAACAAGAGATAAGCAGCAATTAACGGCAATACCATCACTACAAAATATGAGATGAGTAACCATGTTTTTATCTTCATAGGAGTTCACCTATAAATCGATACCCCTTTCCCCAGTCTGTTTGAATAAACTTGGGGATTTTTACTGGATCATTTAATTTCTCTCTTAATGCTTTTATATGGACTGTCACGGTAGGCACTCCATCTGCTTCGATTTGTTTCCAAACATACTCATATAGCTCTGTTTTGGAGAAAGTTTGCCCAGGGTGTTTAGCAAGTAATTCCAATAAATCATACTCTTTGCTGGTGAGGGGAATCTTTACATCCTCCAACGTAACCTGTCTCTGATCCCAATCAATTTTCAAACCATGCAGATATGTTGAGGTATTTGCTCTTTCTTCTTTTCCTTGGTATCTCCTCCATCGGCGTAATTGAGATGCGACTCTTGCTTTTAATTCTACTAAGCTAAATGGTTTTGCAACATAGTCATCTGCTCCTAAGTGTAAACCAGTTACCTTATCTTCATCTTCCTTGCGGGCGCTAATTATAATTAAGGGAATATCACTTTTCCAACGAATATTTTTACATAAAGTAAAGCCATCCATTTCTGGCAACATTAAATCTACCAATACCAGATCATATGAATTTTCTTGAAAATCCTCCCAACCTTCCAGCCCTGTCGTCGCCCAGGTAACTTTATAGTTTTCACGTAGGAGCATATCTCGTACAACCCGAGCAATTTCCGGGTCATCTTCAACTAATAGAATATGTGCTTGCATGCTGATTCCTCCTGTATATTGCTACTATATCATGATAAAAAAAGATAAAAACAAACTTTATAAATTCTTTATAATTAGATCAATGAAGCAATCTACTGCTGAAACGATTATATCATTTCCCGGGCAATGAAAAGAGCGCCACCCTTATTAGGATGGCGCTCTTTTCAATACTGTTATCGTACAATGCTTACTTGAATTGCATTTATTTTCAGTTAATGAAGCAACTGGTTATTTGGGTTGCAGATTTAGGTACGGTTCTAAATGAATCCCAGTGAATAAATGAAAACAATTAAAATAGTTACAGGTACTACGTAGCGCATGAGAAATCGCCATGCTTTAAAGATACCAACACCAACTTTGGAGCCTGATCTAAATTCCTCCATAACAATTGCCTGATCCATACGATAGGAAATAAATATCGCGATTAGCAAGCTGCCTAATGGAAGCAAGATATTACTAACGAGAAAATCGGTCGCATCGAATACGGATTTACCAAATATAGAAACATCTGCAAGAACACCAAACGATAATGCTGCTGGTATACTGGCCAGGAAGACAATACAGCCTGTTATTAAAGTCACTTTTCGTCTAGTATAATTCTTATTTGCGGTGAATGCTGAGATAATTATTTCTAGTAGACTAAACGAAGATGTCAGCGTAGCAAATAAGAATAGTAATAGAAACAAAGCTAAAAATACAGAACCAAATGCCATTTGACTAAATACTGTTGGTAAAACAACGAATAATAATCCTGGACCTTCTGCAGGTTCTAATCCAAATGCAAAAACGACTGGAAAAATAGCTAATCCTGCAAGCAAGGATACTAAAATGTTTAATGATACTACACTACCTGCTGAATTAGGGATGCTTTCCTGTTTATTCAAATACGAACTATATGTAACCATACAGGAAAAGCCAACAGCTAAAGAGAAAAAGGATTGACCAAGCGCATATAGAATCCCCTCACCTGTAATGCTGGAAAAATCCGGACTTAAGAAAAACGCTACCCCTTCCATTGCGCCGTCTAATGTAATGGATCGCACTACAAGAATAATAAAAAAGATAAATAGAAGCGGCATGAGATATTTACTCGCTTTTTCGATACCATTTTTAATACCAAACAAAAGCACAATGACATTAATGAGCAGGAAAATTGCCAATCCTCCAAGTCCCATCCATGGTGTACCAATAATGGTATCAAATAAAGCACCATAATTTGCTTCTTCTTTTATTACGTTCCCTGTTAAGCTCAGTCCGGAATAAAGGACGATCCAACCACCGACAACACTATAAAAGGATAACAGTAAAAAGCAGCCAATAACGCCAAGTCTACCTATTACCCGCCAAGAGGAATCTGGAGCCAAATGATCGTATGCAGAAACTGCCTCTCTTTTTGCTCCCCTTCCAATGATAAATTCGGAAATTAGCATCGGTAAACCAATAAATATAGTAAATAGCACAAACACGAGGAAGAAAGCTCCACCGCCATTCATACCCGTAGCATATGGGAATTTCCATATTGCTCCGAGTCCGATGGCTGCCCCAGCGGATGACAAAATAAACCCCAGCTTAGAAGACCATTGATCTCTTGATTCTTTCATTCATTTTCCCCCTTTAAATTAAGAAATGAGAACTTCTTTATCTATCAAACTATGATTAGATCTCTGTACGCAGCTGCCACAGTTCTGGGAAGAAATATTGGTCAAGTACTTTTTTCAAATAGCTGACACCACCTGAGCCACCTGTCCCCATTTTAAATCCTATAATTCGTTCTACTGTTTTCATGTGACGGAACCGCCACTGTTGGAATTGGTCCTCAATATCAACAAGCTCCTCAGCAAGCTCATATAGCTCCCAATATTGGTCAACGTTTTTATATACTGTCTTCCACGCTTCCTTCACACTCTCATTTTTTTGATGTGTTTCACTTACATCCCTGTCCAGAACTTCCTGATCAATTGACAGCCCAGCTCTGGCAAGTGCTTGAATTGCCACATCATAGATACTTGGTGCTTCATAGGCTGCCTTCAGCTTTTCATGTAACTCCGGATTTTTTTCATAGATTTTAATCACATAATCGGTTTTATATCCGAGAGCAAACTCGATAAGTCGATTCTGATACGATTGGAATCCGGAAGCATTGCCAAGTTTATCCCGAAACTCAATATACTCACTAGGAGTTAACGTTGCTAGCACATCCCAAACATTTTTTAGTTGCATTTGAATTTGAGAAACTCTGGCTAATTTTTTAAACGCCTCCCGTAAATTGTCTGCCTGAATATCATGGATGGCTGAATTCATTTCATGTAGAATCTGCTTCATCCAGATTTCACTCACATGGTGGACGGAAATAAATAACATTTCATCATGGTGATCGCTTAATGGATGATGACTAGCCAGTAATGTATCAAGGCCAAGATAATCACTATACGTCATTTTCTCTTTGAAGTCTGTGTGAATGCTTTTCTCGTTCTTAAATGCTTCATGTTTGTTTTTATTTGTCATTATTTGCTGTCTCCTTCTAGTGGTTTAATTACGGCACGAACCGGACTGCCATCAGCCTCTTTTAGTGGTAAAGGTAAAGCAACTAACTCGTAATCGCCTTCCTCGACATGATCCAGCATGACATTTTCCAAAATATAAATATCATTCTCGTACAATGCATGATGCCCAGCAAGATCTTTGCTTGTAACCGGATCAATAGACGGGGTATCTACACCAACCAGTTTGACACCTAATTTCTTCATATAGGCAGCTCCATCTGGAGTGACTGGTGGTACTTCATCCGGGAATCTGTCAGGATTATTTGGCAAAGAAGTGCGAATGAGTAAACGTTCCGCCTGTGTCAATTGTTTTGATTTCAAAGCTGCTTCGTCTATTGCAGAGAAATCACTCACATCAATGACTTTGCATGGTCCGATGTATCGGTCAATGTCCATATCCAAGATTCTCTTACCATCGTTCAGAAAATGAAATGGTGCATCGACATGTGTACCTATATGGGCACTTGTCGTTATTCGGCCAATATTGACAGAACCGGTTTCTTCTTTCGTAAGAGCAGTTTCATATTGAAAGCTTGTATCTCCTGGCCAGTGAGCTATTGAATTTGTTAACGGTTGTGAAATATCAATCCATTTTGTCATTAGGAAACAATCTCCCTTTTGTTTTCAAATTGCTTGTAAAGCTCTTCTTTCATGATTTCTTTTAAAATATGGACACATTCATACACATCTTCAAACGTATTGTACAAGGCTACCGGTGCTAAACGGATGCCACTTGGTGTGCGAAAATCAGGAATAACTTTTTTCATTTTCAGTGCTTTACATATCCGTGCGGCTTCCGGGTGCTCCAGATACACATGTCCGCCGCGTTGCTTTGGATCAATTGGGTTACATATTATCAGATCGAATTCATCTAATTCATGCTTAATTAATTCCATCATATAGTTCGTTAACTTCAAAGATTTTTCACGTACCCTATCAATTCCCGCTTCATTAAATAATTCCAGGGCTCCTATTAGCGGTGCAGCACTTAAAACATGTGGTGTGCCGATTTGGAACGCTCCGGCGTCTTCGGCAGGTGTGAGAGAATGCTCCATATCAAACTGTTTGTCTTTTCGTGAACTGAACCACCCGGCCAGACCAGGTGTAACTCCTACGTGTTTTTCATGGACAAACAACCCTCCAACACTTCCAGGTCCTCCATTTAAATGTTTATACGTGCACCAAAACGCAAAGTCGGTTCCCCAGTCATGTAACTGGTGTGGCACGGATCCAATCGAATGACATAAATCAAACCCAATTTTAATGCCACGTTCATGGGCAGCCTTCGTAAGCTTCTCCATGTCTAAAATTTGCCCACTGCGATAAAGGACACCTGGCAGAACAATCAATGCCACTTCTTCAGTCATTGCATTAATAATATCTTCTTCATCCAGTACATGCCCATCCTTGCTTGGAACCTGAATAAGGTGTGTATCATCATAACCCTTGAGCGCCAGCTGTGCTTTAAGTGCATAAATATCACTCGGAAAGTTAAGTGAGTCAGCTAAAATCTTCGTACGCTTCCCTTCCGGCTTATAAAAGGTTGACACAAGATGATGCAAATTCACCGTTGTTGAACCAGTTGCGATAACCTCTTCCTTTTTACCGCCGACCAACTCTGTCATGCTTTCGCCAAGTTTTTCAGAAAGGTAATACCATGGCTGTTCTCCTTCAGTCCATCCATCAATAGCATATTGCTTCCAGGAGTTCAGTAGCTCATGAGTTGTTTTTTCTGCGCGTTTACTAAGTAAACCAAGTGAATTACCGTCCATGTAAACGCCATCATTTTTTAAATAAAATTCATTTCGGAACGTTCGTAATATATCTTGTTGATCCATCGCTTTCGCTTCTTCTCTGGTAAAATTAGTTGCCATTACATTTATTCCTCCTATATGTTTAACTTATTTACTTGATTTAATTATCAGACATATTCTACTATTGGTTTATATGATACAATATCGGTGACAAACTGTCAATGACATGATATCAGTGAAATAGTACATAATAAAAGGTGGTTTATATGGAGGATAAGAATCTAACCAAACGTGAATTGCAGGCATTGGAAACAAAGAAACGACTCATTCGCTCAGCACATGAGGTCTTTTTGAAAAATGGATTCAATAAAACAACGATTTCTGAAATCATTAAAGCTGCTGGCGTAGGGTATGGGACTGCATATGTCTATTTTAAAAACAAGGATGCCATGTTTGTTACTGTAATGGAAAGTGTAATGGAGCGCTTTTTGCAGGTTGCAAACCAAAATTTCCGTCCCAATTCAGTTGCAGCTGCCCGTCAACAAATACAAAATCAAGTGAGAGATTTCTTAGAGTTGGCTATAGAGGAAAAAAGCACGCTAAAAGTCGTTAAGGAGGCAATTGGTAGTAGTGATGTTGTTGAAGCAAGATGGCTGGAAATACGGAACCAATTTATAGAAAGCATTACAAATGACATTACGTATTCACAGACAACCAATTTGGTCAGTACAAAATTCGATGCACCTATTGCTGCGAAAAGCTGGTATTTTATGAATGAAATGTTTTTATGGGAATGTGTGGAGACAGAGGAAGTAAATCTGGATAAGATTGTAGAGCAGTTATCACTATTATACACTTCAGCATTATATGAATAGATAGTGATGTCTATAAAAAGGTTTTGCTGCAGATATCTTATATTGGTTACCGCCGACCTATATATTAAAACCATAAAAAAGCAATCCAGACACGTGTTTAATGTCTGGATTGCTTTTGAGAATATTTACTTCATACCTAATATAGTCTTCGGCTCGAGATATTCTTCAATACCATAGTCGCCCCATTCGCGTCCAATACCAGATTGTTTAAAGCCACCAAACGGTGCAGAAAAATCACCTTCCGCATTGTTAATGGTAATCCTGCCTGCGCGAATGTTTTGTGCTGCTTTTGTTAGGCGATTCTTGTCTTTTCCAACCACATAACCAGCAAGCCCATATGGTGTATCATTAGCAACCTCAATTGCTTCCTCAAGTGAATCCACATAAATCACAGCCAACACAGGTCCAAATATTTCTTCCCGGGCAATTGTCATTTCCGTATTATTTACATCCGTAAATATGGTCGGCTTAGCATAATAACCTTTCTCTAAACCTTCTGGATTTCCAGTGCCACCTGTTAATAAAGTCGCACCCTCATCTATGCCTTTTTGGATATATTCTTGTACTCGATCCCAAATCTTTTCAGCAACTAATGGTCCTGTGAATGTATCCTCATCCTGTGGATCTCCTACCTTATAGTCGGGCAATGCTTTTAGTAATGCTTTTTCAAAATCCGATTTCATTTGGTTCTCAGTCAAATGTGGTGGTGTGATTTTCACTCCACCATCTCTTTTATTAAAAAGCCTTTGCTTAAATAGCTGCGTACGTATATTGGTTGCCGTTTCTATTGTGTCAAAACCCTTCTAACCTCTTGTCGCCACAGTATTTTCTTTTTTAATCGATTAAAATTTTTAATTCCATACGACATTCGTTTTGCCACTTTAATTGTATTATTTACGCCTTCAATATATCCATTATTAAAAGGATACATAAAGGAATGCAAGATCTCTTGCTTCCACCGCTCAAATGTTTTTCTTACTCTATGAAAAGACTCAATATTAGAATCCTTCATCGCCATTAAACATCCTTCTAGACCCTGTGTAGCGGTCTTTTCGTTACTCTCTTTAAACCACTGATCAAGTTTGTTTTTTAGGTTGTATGCCTCTTCTAATCGAGGATCAACCTGGAGTAACTGATTTACTTTCTCTCGCTCTTCTTCTGATAATTTATAGGTTGATTTCCAAAGTAACTTTTTACTTTTTTTCATATATATCCGGTCTTTTTTCTCTAAGTCTCTTTGCACTTCTCGACGTACTTCATCTAGCGCCCAATATACTTGCCGCATAAAATGAAATCGATCAGCGATGATCAGTGGGTTACCAAGCGCCTTCCGTATTGCTTGCTTAAAAGACTTAGAAAGGTCCATGACGACAATCTCTACGTTACTTGTATCACAGGACTGAAGATAAGCTTTAATTGTATCTACCTTCCGATCAGGTAAGACATCCACAATCTCTTTATTTTCTACATCCGCAATGACCGTTTGAAACCTTTCACCGCCCGCATCCCCTTTAAATTCATCAATAGCTAACGCACGTGGCAGGACTTTCCTTGTTTTTATTTCTTTTCGATCATAAATACGAAGTAACCGTTGCGAACTCATCCCAGTTAACTGGGCAGCTGTAGTAAATGAGCCCACAGCTGTATACGTTAGCGCTGTCGTTTGTATAGAACGGGTGCAACGTTGGTATCGTTCCACCATCTGAAGCTTTTCATAAAACGTATGATTACACGCCTTACATAAGTAGCGTCTCTTTTTCAAAGAAATACTAACTGGTTTATTGGAAACAATGGGCCCCTGAATCGTTTGGGTACGATAGCCGTGGATACTTTTTGTCCTATTGCCACAAAACGGGCACTTCTGCTTCTTTACTTTTGTATATAGCTCTACAAAAAACTTAGCTGAGTCACTAGAAACTTCCCATACATCTACATGTTTGTCTTCAATACCTAACATTTCTATGATAAAATGGTTTTGCACTCTTTCCCTCTCCTTTTCCTTTTGTGTCGCAACTTTAGGTTAACAAAAGAGAGGGGAATGAGTGTATTTTTTTGTTTCTTACGGAAACACTGATCCTCCAAAGGAGACCACCACATTTAGTATAGAGCCTTTCATTTCTTTTGGCACAATAATGCGGGTTGCTGCGGTACAAACCTGACCGGTATTTGTCAGCATATGCGTAATTGCCGTATTTGCAGCATATTCCGGATCCGTATCATCAAGCACAATAAGTGGTGACTTACCTCCAAGCTCAAGGGCAATTTTCTTAATGTTTTTTGCCCCATTTTCCATTGTCTTTTGACCAACACCTACTGACCCGGTAAATGAGACAAAATCAATATCAGGATGTGAGCTAATACCGTTACCGATTGTGCTGCCGCTACCATTCACCAAATTAAATACACCTTTTGGCACACCAACTTTATCAAATATCTCAGCCATTATAATAGCTGCATATGGAGTCAGCTCAGCAGGCTTTAGAACCATTGGACTACCTGCAGCTAACGCACTGGCTATTTTAGTAGTTGTTTGATTTGTCGGGAAGTTCCATGGTGTAATTAAACCACTGACACCAACGGACTCTTTTACTACTGTTGAATGCTCCCGTTCATCCATAAATTGAAAATGCTTCAATTCCTCAGCAGCTTGCTTAAAGTGGTTATAACCCATTTGATAATGGATCTCTTCAGATTTGGTTATTGGAGAACCAAGCTCTTCTGTTATTGTTTCTATTAGATCTTGTTTCCGATTTTCATACTCTGCTGCAATTTTTTCCAGTAAATCAACTCTTTCTTCCCGACTTGTTGTAGAATAAGTAGGGAAAGCATTACGGGCAGCTTGTACAGCCTTATCTAGGTCTTCCTCTGTTCCCAAGCTTATTTGACCAATTACTTCCTTGGTTGCCGGATTAATTACTTCTGTTGTTTCCGTCCCTGTTGAATCAATCCATTCTCCATTTATATAATGTTTAAGATCGTTGCGCATAATAAAAACTCCTTTATCTCAGCTAGTCGTTCTTTACGTGGTTACATCTTTTATTTTCCCTCCGAGGCAAAAATGAAACACTGTCCGTTACCGACCAATGAAATAAGGTTTTTACGAATACTATTTTATATAGCATATTTTTTTGTTCCATTCCCATATAGTTAAAATAGAACGTGGAAAGGAGCCTCACTTTTGATACAATTCCATAAGCTTGTTGATACAATACTATTTGAAAAAGAGATTAAATTAACAAAGGAAATTAAAGTGGAAGCTTATGATGAAGCTTCTCTTAAGCATATTGCTTCAGGCAGGAGTGCTGCCGTATTTTTAATAAAAGGAACAAATCTGGCATTGAAGGTTTTCCACCCTTATTTTGCATCTATAGCAAAGATTGAAACTGATATATATCGTCAGCTTAAAGGTGTTCCTTCTTATCCAAATCTATATGAAGCAGGACAAAATTATTTAGTCATTGATTATATAGATGGCACAACCTTATTTGATTGTCTAATTGAAGGAATTTCTATAAAAGAGGAAACAATTTACCAAGTGGAAAATGCTTTACAATCTGCCAAAGAACGAGGATTGAATCCATCAGATATTCACCTGAAAAATATTATACTAACACCTGAAGGCTCAATAAAACTAATTGATGTAGCCCGTTTTCAACAAGAAAAAGAATGTCATCAATGGCGAGATTTAGCCTTTGCCTTCCACCATTTTTATAAACAGGATCTTTTTCCAAAGAAATTATCCGGCAAAGTATTAAATCTCATTTCTTATATGTATAAACGAAACCTTTTACAGAGTTTAACTAAGGATCGAAAAAATAATCCTGTAGCTTGAAGAAACGCAATTACGCTCGAAAAGTAAATTCGATTATATCAAAAAAACAAGCCACAAATGGCTTGTTTTTCGATATGATATGAAAGGAGTTACCCGCGTCTCCCGCCTCTTCCTCCACGTTTAGTGTCTGTGTGGCGTTTAAGAGTGGATAAGTTTTCTTCACTGGTTTTCAAGAATTTAGCCATCTTGTCTTCAAAGCTTTCCTTTGGTTTAAAGCCACTGCCTTTCCCACGGAAATCTTTAGAATTACGATCTCTATTCGGACGAGCAGATCGCTCAGGTCGTGGTCGGTCAATAGCTTTTTTAATAGACAAGGCTACTTTACCTTCTTTTTCACTGATGACTTTAACTTCAACTTCGTCACCTACCGTCAAGTGATCATTTACATCTTTTACAAAGCTGTCCGCCACTTCACTAATGTGAACAAGACCGGTCTTTCCGTCCGGCAACTCGACAAAAGCTCCAAAATTAGTGATACCAGTAACTTTCCCTTTAACTTTACTACCTATTTCAGTTGACAAAAAAGCTCCCCCTTATAACTTTTAAAAGCGCTTAATTATAACAAATATTTGAGAGAATATCAAATGTCTCTCGTGTATTTAATAAAAAAAGTCAGCTAACCACCTCAACTATATCTTAAGAACCATTCAACAAGAATGAGTTAACGCCAAATTACGAGCAATTGTAATGACAAAAAGCAAAATCCTATATTGGCTCATTCATGTTTCTCTGAAGGGTTCATTACAATGTATTTATTAAATGTATTTTCGCATACATAGACCCCTCTGGCAATAAAATAGCCTGCCAAGCTACTCTAAAAGCTTATTTATTTGAAATGTTGTTTTGTTTTCGCCCTAATCTATTTGAAAAAAATCAAGCTTAATTAAATGTTTATAACTCTCTTTCTGACATAGAATGGTTGTTGGTGTGTTCTTTTATTTTTGTTTCGTTATCTATCATGCAAGTTACGCAGCCATTTGGAACGTTACAGAGCACTTGGTAATAAAAACCAAGTGCTCTTAACTAAAATCCTGTTAAATATGGACCAAATACAGCTGCAATCATAAGGATGTGTGCTCCTATAAATAAACTGATTCGTGCCGTTCCAGCCCATTGCCTTGTATCTTTGGTAGATTGTGCACTAACATAAGCAACAATCCCAAACAAAAATATATACACATAGGCGCTTCCCGGAAAGGTTAAATAAATTGGTGCCTTTGCAGCAATTGCCGGAACAAAATATTGACTCTTAAAAAGGAGTACAGCCAGCATATAGATGCCAATTCCCGTATAAAATATCCAAGGTGGATCGTTCTGGACCTTCCTGGATTTCCAAAAGTGCATAATGACAATGAATAAAATTGGCCAAATATACCAAATACCTGAAATAAGAAATGTCAGTAGAGATATAGATAGCATACCACCTGTTTTTCCTAGAATACGCAACCAATCATCAGAACTTATTCCACTTGCTTTTTCAATAATAGCTTCTGAACCTGATGATATAAACATATTTTTATGGCCAGAACTTGCTTCCAACCAGGCAATGGTATTGTCATCTACCCATACAGGTTTATTTGAGATATCCGGAGTATTACTTTTTCGATGTACTTCAGTCACCTTGCCACCTTTTAGTTTAGCTGTATAAATATTAAATGCTTTATCCCCCATAAATTTTGTACGGGAGAAACCATTGGCCTGGAAAACAAGTGTTGGCATATCCTCATTAAAACGAATATTCACCGTTCCTATTTCTTGTAGATTCTTTCCACTTATTGGATCTTCAAATCGTAATTTAGTTAGTGTATCCTTCTCAAACTTACTATTCTCCGTCATTGCCAAGTACGTGAAAAACTCTGGAGATCCCTGTGTACTTTTCTGTATAGCTTGAATGATTAGTACAACTTCATTATTTCTGACTGCAAATGCTGTTTGCTCGGAAGCATGCCCGGGGGCAAGCTCTAAATCTTCTTCCACAAGCTTAGTTGCTTGCAAATCCGCTACCTTATATATTGTTGCATGTACAAGGTTATTTTCGGACTGTTCTGTCATAAAAAATAATCCTTCTTCATTTTCATAAGGTGAGATTTCCTCAGTATTCTTCGGGAGCTCCATTAATTCATTTGATTCTTTAGTTGCTGGATCTAGCTGAAACAACGTATTTTCTTTTATGTACAAGATAGAATCCTTCATAGGATAAAACTGGGACACATCTGAGACTATTTTCTTTTGATCCTTATTGTAAATATGATAATAGTCATGATAGATTACCGTATCATTATTAATATATACCTGTGTCCATTTGGTAATCGGTATAGATACCTCTTTTTTGTCCAGTAATGTAAACTCCTCATCAAAAGTTTTTGTTACTAAAGTATCGTTTTCATAAGAAGGGATCATGAATTGCCCTTCCTCCGTCTCCCTGATAATCGGGAACTTATTTAGCATAGTAGATCCTATTGGCAATGCCCTACTCCAACCTTTTTCTGGCGGTTCTGTTGCAGTTTGGAGATTTTGTACCACCAAGGAAACAATGCCCGCAAGTACCATGACCACGGGCAAAATCCAAAAAATATGCTTTCTCATTTGACCCCTACTTCCATTTTATTTCTTTTTCTATATTTTAACATAATTTTCAATTTTACATATACGAAATAGTAGTGTTTGTTTCTAATAAATTCCATTCTTTTCAAGTTGTATAAAACCAGCCCCATCGGCTACAATGGAGAAAACAACATTAGACGGGAGTGGCAGGATGCCAAAAATACGTACCATTATTTTTATTCTTCTTATCGGTTGGGCATTTTGGCATTTTTATGGAAACACCTTTGAACAATCTGGCGTTTCTGGTGTGATAGAAAAAATGGATGCAGATGTTACTCAAATTAAAGAGAATCCCACAGTAATAGATACGATGGAAAATATAAATAGTGGAATACAGAACTTGATTGCAACATTTACTGACAAGCAATTATCAGAGGAAAAACCAAGTGATCCTAAGGCTGATAAACCGAAACTTGAGTCACCCAAAGAGCAACCGTTTACTGTTCATAATGCTGGCCTCGGTACAGATAGAGCAGAAATAGAAAATCAGGCGGGGGAGCCAGAGCGAGCTACAATGAATGAATATGGTGTTGATTGGGTTACCTACCACGACAATTATCAAAATTTCTTTATGGCCGCATACAATGATCAAAATCAAGTTGTTGGGTTATACACCAATCAGGATTTGCTAAGGTCAAAGGACAATATTAAAATAGGCAGTTCCAAAGAAAGCGTCCGGGATGCCTTAAGTGAACCATTGAAAAGTATAAAAAAAGGATTTATCAACTATCAGATTGATAGTAAAAATGAGTATGATGTTTTTCTTATAAATGATAACTATGTAACTATTTTCTATGATAAACATGAAGATCATACCGTCACTGCGATTCAAATGATCAGTGGTAAACTGGAAGATGAGAAAAAAGCCTATCTGCCAGAAGCAAGTAAAGAATTGAAGAAAGGCTTTGAATACCAGCTGTTCGACCTGACAAATGCAGCACGTGTAGAGCATGGACTTTCCCCGTTGAATTGGGACGAACATGTAAGAAAAACTGCCCGTGAGCATAGTATAGACATGGCTGAAAATAATTTCTTCAGCCATGTGAACCCAGATGGGCAATCACCTTTTGAAAGAATGAGAGAAGATGGCATTGGCTTTCAAATTGCTGGAGAGAACATTGCCGCGGGACAAATCAGCAGCATTTTCGCTCACGAAGGTCTTATGAATTCCCTTGGCCACCGCGAAAATATATTAAAAGAAGAATATCGTACACTTGCTGTTGGTGTGGCATTTAATAAGGACTCCATGCCATTTTATACTGAAAACTTTATTACAAAATAATTAGCAGGAGAGACTGTGACTGAACCTATATATCATTGAGGTTTGTCACAGTCCTTTTTGGTAACTTTTATTTTATTGGAGAAGTTCTGGCGTTTGGATAGATTGAAGTTACGGTTAGCTGTATATTTCGGCATTATGGAGTGGAGTAGAATAGTTATTGGACAGTTCTTGGTGTTTGGAGGGGGCTTTTGTCTATTAGGGAAGAGCTATTGGACAGTTCCTGGCGTTTGGATGGGGTTTTTGTCTATTAGGGAAGAGCTATTGGACAGTTCTTGGCGTTTGGATCGGGCTTTTGTCCATTAGGGAAGAGCTATTGGACAGTTCTTGGCGTTTGGATCGGGCTTTTGTCCATTAGGAGGTTACTATATAGCACAGTTCAGTATGAATGACTCAAGATTTATCTCTGATAGGATATTAACGGACACGAAACCTCAGAAAATAAACTGGCGCGGTATGGCAAATCATCCTATAAATCACCCAATTCAAAAAGCATTGCGATACTCTACGTATCACAATGCTTTTTGAATTGCCTAGCGGCGTCCTACTCTTGCAGGGACAACGTCCCAACTACCATCGGCGCTGGAGAGCTTAACTTCTGTGTTCGGCATGGGAACAGGTGTGACCTCTCCGCTATTGCTACTAGACCACTTTTTAGCGGTATATATCATAAAATGAATTTATACCCTAAAAACTAAATAAGAGAAAAACAACGACCATCAAAGAAGAAAATTAGTTAAGTCCTCGATCTATTAGTATCCGTCAGCTCCACGTGTCACCACGCTTCCACCTCGGACCTATCAACCTCATCGTCTCTGAGGGATCTTACTCACTCGAAGTGATGGGAAGTCTCATCTTGAGGGGGGCTTCATGCTTAGATGCTTTCAGCACTTATCCTTACCACACGTAGCTACCCAGCTATGCTCCTGGCGGAACAACTGGTACACCAGCGGTGTGTCCATCCCGGTCCTCTCGTACTAAGGACAGCTCCTCTCAAACTTCCAACGCCCACGACGGATAGGGACCGAACTGTCTCACGACGTTCTGAACCCAGCTCGCGTACCGCTTTAATGGGCGAACAGCCCAACCCTTGGGACCGACTACAGCCCCAGGATGCGATGAGCCGACATCGAGGTGCCAAACCTCCCCGTCGATGTGAACTCTTGGGGGAGATAAGCCTGTTATCCCCGGGGTAGCTTTTATCCGTTGAGCGATGGCCCTTCCATGCGGAACCACCGGATCACTAAGCCCGACTTTCGTCCCTGCTCGACTTGTAGGTCTCGCAGTCAAGCTCCCTTCTGCCTTTACACTCTGCGAATGATTTCCAACCATTCTGAGGGAACCTTTGGGCGCCTCCGTTACCTTTTGGGAGGCGACCGCCCCAGTCAAACTGCCCGCCTGACACTGTCTCCGGACCGGATCACGGCCCTGGGTTAGAATGGTCGTACAGCCAGGGTGGTATCCCACGGATGCCTCCACCGAAGCTGGCGCTCCGGTTTCCAAGGCTCCCACCTATCCTGTACAAGCTGTACAAACATTCAATATCAGGCTACAGTAAAGCTCCACGGGGTCTTTCCGTCCTGTCGCGGGTAATGCGCATCTTCACGCATAGTATAATTTCACCGGGTCTCTCGTTGAGACAGTGCCCAAGTCGTTGCACCTTTCGTGCGGGTCGGAACTTACCCGACAAGGAATTTCGCTACCTTAGGACCGTTATAGTTACGGCCGCCGTTTACTGGGGCTTCGGTTCTGCGCTTCGCGTAAGCTAACGCTTCCCCTTAACCTTCCAGCACCGGGCAGGTGTCAGCCCCTATACTTCGCCTTTCGGCTTCGCAGAGACCTGTGTTTTTGCTAAACAGTCGCTTGGGCCTATTCACTGCGGCTCCTCCTTAAAGGAGCACCCCTTCTCCCGAAGTTACGGGGTCATTTTGCCGAGTTCCTTAACGAGAGTTCTCCCGCTCACCTTAGGATTCTCTCCTCGCCTACCTGTGTCGGTTTGCGGTACGGGCACCTATGAACTCACTAGAGGATTTTCTTGGCAGTGTGAAATCAGGAACTTCGGTACTCAATTTCCCTCCCCATCACAGCTTGAAATTGTTGGACGGATTTGCCTATCCAACTTTCTCACTGCTTGGGCGCACACATCCATCGGTGCGCATTCCTTATCCTACTGCGTCCCCCCATCGTTCAAACGCTCATGAGGTGGTACAGGAATATCTACCTGTTGTCCATCGCCTACGCCTTTCGGCCTCGGCTTAGGTCCCGACTAACCCTGAGAGGACGAGCCTTCCTCAGGAACCCTTAGGCTTTCGGTGAAAGAGATTCTCACTCTTTTTTCGCTACTCATACCGGCATTCTCACTTCCAAGCGCTCCACCAGTCCTCACGGTCTGACTTCACAGCACTTGGAACGCTCTCCTACCATTGTTCGTAAGAACAATCCGCAGCTTCGGTGATACGTTTAGCCCCGGTACATTTTCGGCGCAGAGTCACTCGACCAGTGAGCTATTACGCACTCTTTAAATGATGGCTGCTTCTAAGCCAACATCCTGGTTGTCTGGGCAACTCCACATCCTTTTCCACTTAACGTATACTTTGGGACCTTAGCTGGCGGTCTGGGCTGTTTCCCTTTCGACTATGAACCTTATCACCCATAGTCTGACTCCCAAGTCTAAGTAGCTGGCATTCGGAGTTTGACTGAATTCGGTAACCCGATGAGGGCCCCTAGTCCAATCAGTGCTCTACCTCCAGTACTCATTTCTTGAGGCTAGCCCTAAAGCTATTTCGGAGAGAACCAGCTATCTCCGTGTTCGATTGGCATTTCACCCCTACCCACACCTCATCCCCGCATTTTTCAACATACGTGGGTTCGGGCCTCCAGTCAGTGTTACCTGACCTTCACCCTGGACATGGGTAGATCACACGGTTTCGGGTCTACGACCACATACTCAAATCGCCCTATTCAGACTCGCTTTCGCTGCGGCTCCGTGTCTTCCACTTAACCTTGCATGGGATCGTAACTCGCCGGTCCATTCTACAAAAGGTACGCCGTCACCCATTAACGGGCTTCGACTACTTGTAGGCACACGGTTTCAGGTTCTCTTTCACTCCCCTTCCGGGGTGCTTTTCACCTTTCCCTCACGGTACTGGTTCACTATCGGTCACTAGGGAGTATTTAGCCTTGGGAGATGGTCCTCCCGGATTCCGACGGAATTTCTCGTGTTCCGCCGTACTCAGGATACACTCCGGAGAGAATTCCTTTTCGATTACAGGGCTCTTACCTGCTATGGCTGATCGTTCCAGATCGATTCATCTAAAGAATTCCTTTGTAACTCCAAAGGAGTGTCCTACAACCCCAGAAAGCAAGCTTTCTGGTTTGGGCTAATTCCGTTTCGCTCGCCGCTACTTGGGAAATCGCATTTGCTTTCTCTTCCTCCGGGTACTGAGATGTTTCAGTTCCCCGGGTCTGCCTCACATAGCCTATGTATTCAGCTATGCGTACTGTTCCATTACGAACAGTGGGTTCCCCCATTCGGAAATTCTCGGATCAACGTCTACTTACGACTCCCCGAGACATATCGGTGTTAGTCCCGTCCTTCATCGGCTCCTAGTGCCAAGGCATCCACCGTGCGCCCTTATTCACTTAACTATTTTTACAATGAATAAGCGTGCTAATTTCTTAGCCTTACTTTATATCTAAAATTGATGTCGTTGTTACTCTTATTTAGTTTTCAAGGTACAACTTCCACAGGATGTGGTGGCTTCTGTGTTCGTCACAAATGTTTTAGATGGGACGAGTAATCGCAGTCCCAGGAGGTGACGGTACTTAACAGAAGTTCCTTTGAGAAGCTTTCGCTCTCTCAAAACTGAACCAAACAACCATGTATGTCCTTCCTGAAAGGCGTAAACCTTCCAGTGTTCCGTTCTAAATCCTTAGAAAGGAGGTGATCCAGCCGCACCTTCCGATACGGCTACCTTGTTACGACTTCACCCCAATCATTGGTCCCACCTTCGGCGGCTGGCTCCAAAAGGTTACCTCACCGACTTCGGGTGTTACCAACTCTCGTGGTGTGACGGGCGGTGTGTACAAGGCCCGGGAACGTATTCACCGCGGCATGCTGATCCGCGATTACTAGCGATTCCGGCTTCATGCAGGCGAGTTGCAGCCTGCAATCCGAACTGAGAATGGTTTTATGGGATTTGCTTGACCTCGCGGTTTTGCTTCCCTTTGTTCCATCCATTGTAGCACGTGTGTAGCCCAGGTCATAAGGGGCATGATGATTTGACGTCATCCCCACCTTCCTCCGGTTTGTCACCGGCAGTCACCTTAGAGTGCCCAACTAAATGCTGGCAACTAAGATCAAGGGTTGCGCTCGTTGCGGGACTTAACCCAACATCTCACGACACGAGCTGACGACAACCATGCACCACCTGTCACTCTGTCCCCGAAGGGAACTCGGTATCTCTACCGATTGCAGAGGATGTCAAGACCTGGTAAGGTTCTTCGCGTTGCGTCGAATTAAACCACATGCTCCACCGCTTGTGCGGGCCCCCGTCAATTCTTTTGAGTTTCAGCCTTGCGGCCGTACTCCCCAGGCGGAGTGCTTAATGCGTTAACTTCAGCACTAAGGGGCGGAAACCCCCTAACACCTAGCACTCATCGTTTACGGCGTGGACTACCAGGGTATCTAATCCTGTTCGCTCCCCACGCTTTCGCGCCTCAGCGTCAGTTACAGACCAGAGAGTCGCCTTCGCCACTGGTGTTCCTCCACATCTCTACGCATTTCACCGCTACACGTGGAATTCCACTCTCCTCTTCTGTACTCAAGTCCTCCAGTTTCCAATGACCCTCCACGGTTAAGCCGTGGGCTTTCACATCAGACTTAAAGGACCGCCTGCGCGCGCTTTACGCCCAATAATTCCGGACAACGCTTGCCCCCTACGTATTACCGCGGCTGCTGGCACGTAGTTAGCCGGGGCTTTCTGGTTAGGTACCGTCAAGGTGCCGCCCTATTCGAACGGCACTTGTTCTTCCCTAACAACAGAGCTTTACGATCCGAAAACCTTCATCACTCACGCGGCGTTGCTCCGTCAGACTTTCGTCCATTGCGGAAGATTCCCTACTGCTGCCTCCCGTAGGAGTCTGGGCCGTGTCTCAGTCCCAGTGTGGCCGATCACCCTCTCAGGTCGGCTACGCATCGTTGCCTTGGTGAGCCGTTACCTCACCAACTAGCTAATGCGCCGCGGGCCCATCTGTAAGTGGTAGCAAGAAGCCACCTTTCAACTTTCCATCAGGTGATGAAAAGTATTATCCGGTATTAGCCCCGGTTTCCCGGGGTTATCCCAGTCTTACAGGCAGGTTGCCCACGTGTTACTCACCCGTCCGCCGCTCGTTCCACAAGCGTCACCTCCGAAGAGGATCAACTTGCTTCCCGCGCTCGACTTGCATGTATTAGGCACGCCGCCAGCGTTCGTCCTGAGCCAAGATCAAACTCTCCATAAAAGTTTGAATAAGATCGACACCAATCAATCTTATCTCCATGTCTTAGCTGCAGAAGCGTTAACTTCTGGCTTTTTAAAAATTAACGAAAAACGTCATGTTTTTCTTGACATACTGGTTGTTTTGTTCAGTTTTCAAAGAGCAAATATGTTGTCACTTTCAAAAAAGCGACTTTTACATCATACCATTCAGAGATACATGTGTCAACAACTTTTTTCATAGTTTATAAGTTTCACATTATCTTCTCAAATTGGCGACTCAATTAATATATCACATATCATAAAGGGAAGTCAATAATTTTTTTCGTCTTTACAAACAAATGATATTGAATAAGATCGGCTGCACGTTTTGTAATCTGTTTAAGCAGCGAGAACAATATTACATTTTCTAGAAACGAATGTCAACAGTTGAAAAATTTTATTTTCCCCAACCAGAATAGTAGTTGTTTTTTTCCTCCTTGTTGTATGAATAAACTCCAAAGTGCGGCAAGCATAAGTTACCCTTTATGGTACATGCCTCTTCCAATCTCCGCTTTCTATAACCGATAAACGCATCTCCATTGATTTAATTGACATTACATATAGATATGCCAGCCAACTAGCTTTATCGGTAAAGATCGTTTGTTCAATCCGATCATACAAGTTATTTTTTCCTTCCCCTATATACCCTTCCAATACATCAAGTTCCTCCAGCTTATCCTTTGTTACTTCATATAACTCTCCATATACTTTCCCATATTTATACTTTTCCAGGACTGGATAATAGCTTGTTGTGGAGTACAGCTTTCCTGCAGTCCATGCTCCTTCGGCAACAAGTCGTGAATTTGCCAAAAATTCATTATTACTTTCCTCTTTGCGTAAGGTTCCGTATACAAAAACCATATACTTTTCGGACATTTAAAGCGCTCCCTTTATTGTAATAATACTCCTTCTTCTATAGAAAGAGGGAAAGTTCATTTTATATAATTTCAACCTACATCTTACCACTCTAATTTATTTAAAACTGCTTAATTTGACTTATTCATCGCGAATTATCCGCAACCTTAGCTTTTATATATAATTAGCGCTTGCGTATTCCCTCTTTCACTAGTGATTTCTATTCCATTTAAATCTACGGAATCGCCATCAAACCGTTTTTAAGAACCGGGGGCAGATTGGATCCATAACAGATTAATTACTGGTGGGATATGGAGAAAACACAATGATTCTGTCATACTATAATAGAGGCAAAGCGTCTAAAGAAAACTGTTGGGTTTTGGGATACCGTTCATTGGAGCTGTACTTGGCTTTCACTAACGCAGTAGGCAATATTTCAAAACCTTATCTATTTTACGTAAGAAAGGTTTTAGGGAGATACAAACTTACCTCCCTAAAACCTTTTTTAATTCTTCCAATTCTGATGTTGTAAGGGTTACGCCTTTCCCCATTTTTTCCTTATCTGGAGACCAGTCTCTAATATCATATTTTGGATCTCTTCCATTCCAACTGATTAAATTTACTTCCTTCGTCCACCCCTTCGGTGATTCGGACAACACCCCAAGTGTTTCCATAATTTCAAACTTTAGCTCAGCCAATTTCATCCCTCCTGTACATGCAATATTTTATCGCTTCCTTCTATTAAGACTTTAGCAAATGAAATAGCCACCGTCCATTTTGGAAAGAAGAGAAAATGTGTAAAAAAATTTAAATTACTACCTGTTCCAGGTTTCATCCATTATAATATAGGTAAATATCCTTATGTCGTAAGCCTTAATTAAAGAGTTACACGTTTATGACATAAGGACAATAAAATAAGGATACTGCTATTACAGCCCCCTCCTTTTGAGGTCAGTTATTACATACACCATTCTTATTTCATCTTTAAGGTGTTTTGAAATATAGTAACTTATCTCAAAAGAGGAGAGAAAAAATGTTACATACAAAAGTAAATGAAGAAGTTACCGATGCACACGTTGTAAAAGCTATAGAGGAAAATCTCGCCATTGTCCGCTTTGGGCTTGATCGTCGAATCGCCTATGTTAATGAAGTTTTTGCAAGAACGATTGGCTACACAGCAATAGAGATGAAAGACATGCACCACCAATTACTTTGTTTCCCAGAATTTGCAAACAGTCAGGAATATGAGCGCTTTTGGAGACATTTGCTTACAGGAAAAGTGTATCAGGATAAAATTGAACGAAAAAGTAAGGACGGTAAACGGATTTGGCTGGAGGCTACCTATATGCCAATATATAATGAAGCACACACAAAAGTTATTGGTGTATCCAAAGTAGCAACAAATATAACTGATCGGTACAATAATCTAATGAATGTTGCTGATCAACTTACGCAAATGTCAGGCACATTGAATAACAAAGCAGAAAAAGGAATTATCCGATCAGAAGAATTTTTAGAATTAATGGAACAGCTCGTTCGTGAAACTGAAAATAATACAGAAACTCTCCAGGATCTGCAACAGGAAGCACATGCCATAGGTAAAATTGTGGAAACAGTTAGAGGCATTGCAGTACAAACGAACCTGTTAGCATTAAATGCTGCTATTGAGGCTGCTCGCGCGGGAGAACATGGTCGGGGTTTCAATGTAGTTGCTCAAGAAGTACGTAAGCTATCCGATAATGTGGAAAAATCCATTACTCAAATTCGAGATAACACGGATAAGATTAAGACAGAAATTAACACAATTACAAATGGAACAAAAAAGGTCCAAACACACATGGAAAAAGGCCAGGAAAAGGTACGTGACACTGTGAGTGACTTCAGAGATTTTAATCAATCTTCGCGTCAGTTAGAGGAACAAGCTCAACAATTTAGCAAATTATTGTAAACCTATGCTCATCCAAAACCCCTCCTTCTGTACGGATAGAAAGAGGGGTTTTAAAATGTGGCATATTATCTATCTTTGCTTGACGACAAAGCTTCCTTTTACTTTTTCTCCCCATTTGAGTTCATATTTTTCCCCATCAGCAATGGGACCTACTCCCTCAGGTGTGCCCGTATAGATTATATCACCTTCGTTTAAACCAAAATTCTTTTGAATGTAGTCAATAACCTCATGGAAATTGAATATCATCGATTGGATATTCCCTTTTTGAATCACCTTACCCCCACGTTCCAATGAAAAAATTTCATCTGCACAAGCAGCCGTACCAGGAAAATCCCAGAAATCCGTAACGACTGCCGCATTTTTAAACCCTTTCGCCAAGAGCCATGGATGTCCTTTCTTTTTTAAATCAGTTTGGACGTCTCTTAAAGTAAGATCCACCCCGAGCGCCATTTTTGTTACTACATCATCGACTTGAAATTTTTCAGAAACATGTTTGCCTATGTATAAAACAATTTCTAATTCATGGTGAATGTCACCCATGTTTGCCGGATATGTAATCACCTTGCCATCTGCACGTACAAGTGAATGTGTCGGCTTTGAAAAAACCATTGGCATAGATGGCAGCTCATTTCCGAGCTCAGCCGCATGGTTTGCATAATTACGCCCAATACAAAAAACATTGCTAAATCTCAATCGTTCTCCTCCTTTGAAAGTGAAAGTTGTTGATTCCCTAATCCTCCCGCAAATTAGCTTCCATTTGTTTTAGTAATCTTCGCATAAATAGTAATTCTTCTGGCAAGATTCCGTTAAGCATTTTTTGTTGCTGGTCTTCCCAGACACGGCTAATGGGTTCTTTTAACTGCTTGCCTTTCTCCGTAAGAAAAACTCTGGTGCTGCGTGCATCAATCTCATCCTGTTTGCGGTATATAAATTCATCTTGTTCCAGCTTTCGTAGCATATTACTGAGTGTAGAGGCCTCACACCCCATTTTATCACGTAATTGCGACTGGTTAAGTCCATCCTCCATCCATAATTGACAGAGCGCAGTTTCCTGCCCAATATGTAAATCCACATGGCGGAATTGGCGCGCATATGCTTTGCGTGATTTGGCAGCAATCGTTTGAAGTAGCTCTCGGATCTCTTTTTCTACCATATTCAACACCTCGTTCAATTTGTTAGTATACTAATTATATCCATGTCCTCTTTTTACGTCAAAATTATATGATAAGATGCTTTTATTGACTTACAATTGTTCTTCTATTTTAATTAGGGTACTAATGTTTAGCATATACATAATTAGGAGGGAAAAATAATATGCATAGTGAAGACAATTCATTAAAGCTCTCCATTTTGGACCTGGCGTCCATTTATAATAATGAATCAGCTACCAAAACACTGCAATATTCCACTGAGCTTGCTCAACTAGCAGATAAGCTTGGATTCACAAGATATTGGTTTGCAGAGCATCATAACACAAAACACCAAGCAAGTACTTCTCCAGAATTACTTGCTGCACATGTGGCCGCACTGACAGAACGAATACGGATCGGCTCTGGTGGTGTGATGCTACCAAACCACAGCCCACTTAAAGTCGTGGAAAACTTCTCTCTTCTGGAAGCTCTGCACCCAGGTCGAATTGATCTAGGTATGGGACGCGCACCAGGTACAGATGGAATTACCGCGTTAGCACTTCGTCGTTCTCGAGAAGCGCTTCATGGCGATGATGCCGGTGAACTACTTAATGAGTTGCTAGCTTATTTTACTGGTGATTTTCCTGTAGATCACCCCTTTGCCAAAATTACCCCATCACCAGATCGGTCTCTCCGTCCTGACCTATTTATGCTTGGATCCAGTGATGGGGGTATGCAAATTGCTTCCGAACTCGGACTTGGCTATGCGTTTGCAGCTCAAATTAACCCGGATTGGGCGATCCCAGTACTTCGTAAATACCTGGAAAACTTTAAGCCATCAAAATTCTATAAAGACCCATACAGCATTCTTTCCATTATTGTTGTATGTGCAGAATCTGATGAGGAAGCTGCATATCTTGCAGGCCCGGCAGAGCTACAATGGGCACGTTGGGGCACAGGCCAATTTCATTTTGCTCCACCAACACTTGAGGAAGCCGCCAGTCATTCATACTCAGATCAGGAAGAATTGGTACGTCAACAGAATAAAGGTCGTTTTGTGATAGGCGGTGTCACTACGGTAAAAGAAAAGTTGCTGAAGTTAAAACAGGATGCGCAGATAGATGAGCTGATGATTCTAAATATGATTCCAGACAAAGAAGCAAGGCACAAATCGTATGCATTACTAGCAGATGCATTTCACTTAAATGAAGCCTAAGCTTTTATAAAAAACAAGGAGGTTCTCTATATGTCACTGATGAAAGCATTTGTACGAACAGACGCAGGATCAGACGAAGTCAAAATCGCACAAGTCCCTGTGCCTAAATATCCGCAGAAGAAGTTTTAATTCAGGTAGAAGCTTTTGGTGTAGGCATCCATGACAGATATTTTATTCCTAAAGATGCTCAATTTCCTTTTATAATTGGAACGGAAGGTGCAGGAAAAATTGCTAAGCTCGGAGCAAATGTTACCGATTTTTCCGTCGGTGATCGCGTCATTTTTACCACGAACCTTCAACCAAAGGGCGGTGCGTGGGCAGAATACGCAACCGCCAATAAGGAAACCTTGATCGCCATGCCGGATCAATTAACGTATCAACAAGGCGCTGCCATTCCAGTTGCAGGGAAAACAGCATTGGAAAGTATGCGCGAGCTCGACCTGAAAGCTGGAGACTATTTGTTTGTCGCCGGAGCTTCAGGAGCAATTGGTACTTATATCATCCAGCTTGCAAAAGCACAGGGAATCCATGTGGCAGGATCTGCTTCGAAAAGAAACCATGAATACATGCAATCCCTTGGTGCAGATAAAACCGTAGACTATCATGATGCAGACTGGCCGAAACAGGTTAGGGACTGGGCAAAAGGCGGCGTTACGGCATCACTTGCTATCCAGCCCGGTACCGAGAAAGACAGCATGCAGGTTGTAAAGGATGGCGGAAAGGTTATAACTGTTTCAGGATACGGCCTAAACCTAAATCCCGAGCGGAATATTACCGTAAGGCAAATGGGCCATCATCCGGAAACCCAGAAAAAAGTGATAGAGCTTGTTAAACAATTCGCTGCTGGGAAGATTCAGCTCGTTATTGAAAAAGAGTTCTCTTTTGAAGAAGCATTGGAAGCGTTGAAGAAAACAGAAACAAGACATGCAAGAGGAAAACTGGTTGTTAATGTTAGAGAGTAATTATATAATATCAATTTTACCTGTAGCGATGAAGGACTTTTTCCTGTTCGTTACAGGTTTTTAATTGCATGTATTGATTATTTGCAAAGGATTTTTTTAATGAGCTTCGGAGGCCCAATGCAGGCAACTTTGCATCCGATGCTTTTATTTTGTAGGATTTTATCATTCATTTTGTGCGCCTTACTACACTCTCCCCCTACATTAATGCTACAATTACATTATAAGAGTTGCTTCACACTTTCTTATGAATAATTAATTTCATAGCTGAAGAAGCTAGCACTATTACAATAGAGGAGTGAGATTCATGCAACAAAATCAACTTGAAAAGATTAAAAATGGAAAAGGCTTTATTGCCGCGCTTGACCAAAGTGGTGGTAGTACTCCTAAAGCACTTGCTGCATATGGCGTGCCAGAAAGTTCATTCTCCAATGAGGAGGAAATGTATGATTTAGTACATCAAATGCGGACAAGGATTATTACTTCACCTGCATTTAATCCGGAGCATATCCTAGGTGCTATCCTATTTGAACAAACAATGGATAGTAAAATTGAAGGTAAATACACTGGTGATTACCTTGCAGAAGAAAAAGGCATTGTTCCTTTCCTAAAAGTGGACTTAGGTCTTGCTGAGGAATCCAATGGTGTGCAACTAATGAAACCTATTACAGACTTAGACGATAAATTGCGTCGTGCTAATGAGCGTCATATTTTTGGTACAAAAATGCGTTCTGTTATTAAAGAACCGAATCAAGAAGGAATTAAAGCTGTTGTGGATCAGCAATTTGAAGTTGGTAAACAAATTATTGCTGCAGGTCTCGTGCCAATTATCGAACCAGAAGTTGATATTAATAGCTCAGAGAAAGAAAAATGTGAAGAGCTTTTAAAGGATGAGATTTTACGTCATCTGAATGAATTAAGTGAAGATCAACCAGTTATGTTAAAACTAACTATTCCAACAGTAGCAAACACGTATAAGGAATTAATTGATCACCCTAGAGTGGTACGAGTTGTTGCATTGTCTGGCGGATATTCCACTGATGTAGCAAATCAAAAATTAAAAGAAAATGATGGCCTAATCGCAAGCTTCTCCAGAGCATTAAGCCAGGATCTGAATGTAAATCAGACAGACGAAGAATTTAATGCTGAATTAGAGAAAGCAGTTAAATCTATTTACGAAGCATCCATCTAACATTGTAATATATAAGACTAAGCTGCAGGATATGAAGTTCTGCGGCTTTTTTGTTGCGGACCTGTCTTATATGGATTGGGGGCTCTCTCATTTGGACTTGGTGCTCTCTTATATTTTGTGCTTCTCTCTCATATGGTCTGGGGGCTCTCTCATATTTTGTGCTTCTCTCTCATATGGTCTGGGGGCTCTCTCATATTTTATGCTTTTCTCTCATATGGTCTGGGGGCTCTCTCATATTTTGTACTTCTCTCTCATATAAATGGATTGCTGAGAATGCATCACCAGTTTCTGACTATCCTTTTGTAAAATATTGTTATATACTTAAATAAAATTAATTTTCCCAATAAAATGAATTTAATTTTGTAAAGTTGTAGAAATGTTGTATTACATTTAATTCCACGGGGCTCTTCTTAGCGGTTTTCTGCTCACTACATACTCCAATCTTACCAGCTCATTAATTTTATTATCTCTTTGAAAAAGAGTATGGATTATTTATTAAACCATAGCTGTATAAAATATTTTTCAGTTCAACTTTTTAATGTGTGACGAAATTTGCTGGAAGTAAGACAATAATGATGTGAAATTCAATAATTAAGGACTAACGAAGAAATTTTGAGGAGTGGTTAGTTGAAAAAAGCATATTTAATTGTTTTATTCATTTTCTTTTTATTAATAGCAGGCTGTTCTAATGTAGTGAATACGCAAGAAAAGTCACCTACTATTTCCAGCATAGAGAATTCGAAATATGCAGAGACTTTCAACGAGTTAAATTTAGGTACTATATTTGACTATAATTTTTATCTGCCGCATGCAGATAAACGCTGGGTTCGCCTTTGGGTAGAGAAATATCAGGCTGGTAAAAAAGACGATCAGCCAGTAACCGAGTTAAGTTATGGCATGAGTGTAAATAAGGTCGAGGAAGGCCACTTAGGTTTTGGTATGCTTTCTAATAGTTCTGTCTTACTGTATGGCCCGGGTGTGAATATACATCCCGAAAAAATTGATTTAAATCTGAACGAAGAATACATGACGTCATGGGGGCATGCGATAGAAGAGGGAAAAGAAATTGATCTGGAATTGGGGAAACCCAAGCTACTTGCCGCTTATTGGCAAACCGCAAGTAACAAAATACCAACCATTGATTTTCAAAATGAAAAAGATATAGAAAATCTAATAAAAGAGAATGAACTCGTGCTCTTGCTGAAAATAAAGATAGATGAAGAAATGCCTGATTAACAACTCATTAAAGGATGCTGACTTGGTGTGTTTGCTGGCTGTCTCGGGCGTGAGCTCTTGTGTCTCGGTTGGCACGTCGGCTGTCACGGGCGTGAGCTCTTGTGTCTCGGTTGGCACGTCGGCTGTCGCGTGCATGAGCTTTTGTGTCTCGGTTGGCATGCTGACTGTCTCGGACATGCGTTTATCTGTCTCGGTAGTACGTCCTTTGGTTGTTTTTTACAAAATATTATGATAAACTTCCTTTAATTAAGTAGAAAGGAATGATGGGTGGACAATGGATAACTAATCTTATTTTTTAGTATTTGAAATAGTAATTTCGAAGACTGCAAAATTAGGATTAGTGTGCCCATTTTTCTATGAACGGAATGGCTATTTATGTGAATAGCTTATTTTGGCACTGTTAAATGCAACTAATCCTTCCAATTACCTGGGAGGATTTTTTTATTCTCCCAGTAAAAAGGGGATAAATGAAATGTTGGAAATACTACAATTAAATGATGTTAGCATAGAGATAGAAGGTCATATTCTATTGGAAAATATCAACACTACCGTTCAACATGGGGATCGGATTGGTGTTATTGGAAAAAATGGAGCTGGTAAATCGACATTGCTGGATGTCCTGCAGCGACAACGTCAACCTACAGAAGGAAAAATAAATTACCCACGTGAGAAACCTATTTTTAGTATAGTAGAACAGGAAACGAAAACACATACCTTTGACCAGGCTTCTCCATTAGAATCTGCTCTATTGGAAAAATGGCAAGTACCAAACTTAATTTATAATAAATTGAGCGGTGGTGAAAAACTGAAAGCACGGCTGGCACGAGGTATTGCTCAAAATGCAGACATCCTTTTACTAGATGAACCGACAAACCATCTGGACAAACAAGGTAGACGTTTTCTTATTGAACAGCTTAACGCTTGGAGAGGCTCCATTATCTTTGTCTCTCACGATCGCGAATTTTTGGATGCAGTGGCCACAAAAATCTGGGCGATTGAAGACCAGACGGTGACTCCCCACCTTGGAAACTATTCCAGTTACATGAAAGCTCGTGACCAAAAGCGACTTACCCAACAAAGGGAATATGAAAAGCAACAGAAAATGAAACAGCGAGTCGAAGCACAAATAAAGGAATTGGATTCATGGTCACAAAAGGCTCACGAACAATCCACTAAAAAGGATGGTTTTAAAGAATATTATCGGGTCAAAGCCAAAAGAATGGATGCACAAGTTAAATCAAAACAAAAACGGTTAGAGAAGGAATTGGAAAAAATAGATGCCGAGCCAGTTGAGCCGGAATATAAAGTAAATTTTACTATGGAGTCAAACCAAAAAGTTGGCAAGCGTTTTGTGGAATTTAGAAATGTTAGAAAGTCATTTGGAGATCGGAACCTTTTCAACAATGTCCAACTAACAATTCAGCATGGTGAAAAAGTAGCCATTTCGGGTGCGAATGGGAGTGGGAAAACCACATTTTTGAATATACTCATGGGACTAGAAACTGCAAATGGGGATATTTGGATGTCCCCTACTGCAGAAATAGGCTACTTAACACAGGAAGTATTTGATTTACCGCTGGATCAATCACCTGCTCAATTATTTCATCAAAAAACGTATCAAGATCGGGGTATCGTGCAGAATCTGATGAAGCATTTGGGCTTTACAGCATCTCAATGGGGAGAGCCGATTTACCAGATGAGTATGGGCGAACGCGTTAAATGTAAGCTAATGAAATATATTTTGGAGGAGAAAGATGTGCTTATTCTCGATGAACCTACTAACCATTTAGACATTGCTTCTCGGGAGCAGTTAGAGGAAACATTGGCAGCATATAATGGAACTCTAATTGTCGTAACGCATGATCAATATTTCCAGAAAAGAACAACCAATATAGAGCTTCGAGTTGAAAACCAAACTGTTGTGAAGCATTCAGAACAAGCAAGGGCACTTGACGATAAAGAAAAAACGAGGCTCCAGCTGGAAACAGAGAGACAGGAAATTTTGGGGAGACTTAGTTTCATGACTCCACAAGATAAGGACTATAAACATTTAGATGCACGATTTAATGAACTAACAGAGAAAATAAAGGAACTATAGTTTAACTGAAGCGACCTGTTTTAAGCGCAGGTCGTGCAAGTTACTATAAACATTTAAATTGGGAATTCGAAAGGGAATTTAAGCATATTACAGTAGGTTGTCTTTCATCAACTTTATGTTGGAAATTTAACAAGATTTCCTACTCGCAATGTCTGTCGTCTCCCTTATGATGGACATTCATATTCGATTTCCGCACCGCAGTGTTTGTCATACCTGTTCACTCTCACCAAGCAGTTTCGCTTTAGCAATTTAGTCTTTAATAATTATGTGCTCAGGCTTTTTTGGCATTTCTTTTAATGACGTTTTTAAAAAACCTGGGCGAAGTTGTATATTATGTAAATCTTCTAGTGGTATCCACTTATAAATTAGTCGTTCCCCTTCTTCCCCATAAAAGCTTTCTTTCTCTAAGGTAAAGCTCCCTTCTTGGAGAGAAACATGATAATATAAACCAATCTCGTGATAATTCCGCTGTTCATATTCAAAGAAGTTTTCAGTTATCCAGAGCAAATTATTCACTTTTATATCAAAATCTAATTCCTCTTTGATTTCTCTCTTTATACTAGCTTGAGAATCTTCCAGAACTTTTACCCTCCAGAACTTTTACCCTCCCACCAGGTAACGCCCAATAGTTGTCGTTTACTTGCTTGTGTAACAGAAGATGATTTTTCTCCAACATGACCGCTGCTACCCGATAGTTAAAAACAGCATTTTCCAATTTAAATGTAGCATCCATTTCAATTCCCCCTTTTAGTATGCTTATTTGTTACTATTAGTTATCGTAGATCGGGCTATTTATATAAATCTATCAGAGGTCCTCCTACATTGCCCTTTTAAAGTTTGCCAATAGAAAAACCATCGAACAACCTGCCACCATATGGATAGAGCATTGCATCTACAAGCTGGATCACAGGTTCTTTTTCCCCTTTCTTATAAAATAAATCAAACGCCTCGATGAATGCCGCTGCGAAAGCTTCATCGTATTGTTTGAGTGAGCGGATAATCCATTTGGAGCTTCCAAGCCATCGTTCATTCGTTCTTAACGCAAATTCACTTATCCTTTCAGCTAGCGCTCCCGCTATGACGATGTCTTCTCCCCTTGTAGAGCTGCCAATAAAATCATCCAGCATGTCGGTAATGAAATATCGCTTAATATTAATCATTTCTGATGTCCACTTTTCTGGTCCGGCTTCCAGGAGCTCATTCGCTTCCTGTTTAATGCGATGCAATCTCGTGTCTTCTTTTAGAACAATTCCTTCCGCCACCATTCTAAGTAAGGTTGGGATGGCTCTTTCCTTATCACTCACAAAAAAATGCTTATAGGAACTGAAATTATGTACAAAAGCTTCCACAGGCCATTCTAACTCAATAAAAGACTCTCTGTATGAGAAATAAGTATCCTCTGAAAAAATCACTATATCTAGATCAGATGTGTTTGTTGCTTGCCCACGAACTACACTACCTGCAAGCAGCGCCCCTTTGCAGTTCGGATAATTCTTCTCGACAATTTGCTGTGCAGCCTTCCTTGCATCTAATTTCGTCATCCTCCGCCCTCCTACTTAATCGTAAAATTCCATATACGGTTTTTCTTGCTTATAATAAGCAATACGATCCTGTAATGTGCCTGTATGGAATTCAAATTTATGACCATCTGGATCAGTAAAATAAATCGATTGTTTATCCTTTTTATCTCTTGGTCTGCCAGATAATATAGTTACATTCAAATCGACTAATTTCCTGTAGACCCTTTCAACATCCGCTTCCTCTATCGAAAAAGCAATATGGGTATAGGACTGACTAATTTCATGGCGTGGAATATCTTTTTCCACATTGAGCGCCAACCACATTCCGTGTAAATCAAAGTATGCGGTATTCTTTCCTTTCACTAAAAGCTTCGCATTAAATACACTTTCATAAAATGCAATGGATCTTTCCAAATTGGAAACCGAGAATAGAAAATGATTGAGTCCTGTAATATGCATTTAACCCACCTCGAATATCTTTGAAATATGTTTCTATCCAAAATTTCTTTGCTGGCAACTCACTTACACTTGAAAAGGGTTTTCCAGCAAGGTAATCTCCTTAGTCAACGGATTTAATTCTACCTTTCCCCCCAATGGCAACACCAGCTTGGGATCGGTATGCCCAAAATCAACATCTGTAGCGATTGGTAGATTGCTTGCACCAAACTCTCCGCTTATTACATCTGTAATGATTTTGTTTAATTCTTCTTTTTCAGCTGCAGAATAATCCTTTGGCCTGCCAAACATGACGCCATTTATCTTTGAAAATACGCCCTGCATGCCATAATTACGCAGCATGTAACCGACTTCCATTGCAGAAGGTTTCTCTTCAGATGTTTCAAAAAAGAGAATTTTCCCTTCCCAAAAGGATTTATCCACCCAGTAGGAGGTGGATTTCATGAATTCCAATACTTCGATACAACCTCCCCAAAGCTCACCTTGTACTTTGACTTCCCCTTGGAGAAAATTCCACCCAGTTGAATTATCATGAAACGTTTTACACTCCCCAAGCGTATCCAAGTTGCCCCAATCCTTATAGCCATTTGTCCACTGCTGATAAGGTTTATAATTGTATGGAAACGGACTGGTGAATAAAAATGAATGCAAATGCTCCATATATGCAGAAGGTAAATGACGAATTTGAGCAAAACCAGCCATAACAGAGGGTCCATAAAATGTAATCATTCCCAGTTTATTTAAGTAAGCTAAAAAAGTTGTCGCATCCGAAAATCCCATAATAAATTTCGGGTTGCTACGAATCAATTCTACATTCAAATACGGCAGAATCCGAATAGATTCATAGCCTCCAATAGTAGTAATAACCCCATCTATGCAATCATCTGCAAAGCAACGATTAATATCGTCAGCACGGAGCTGCGGATTTTTATATAATTCTTCTGGTGCCATTCTTGCTGTCGGCATTTCTATTATTTCAAAGCCGAGCACTTCCTGCATCTGCTTAAGGCCAAGTTCATATATTTCCGGAAACAAGTACGGAAGTCCATTAGATGGGGAGATGATCGCAATTTTGGATCCTTTTTTAAGCCTTTTCGGTTTGATCATAACATCGGCTCCTTTTGTATCATTTATGAAAATTTTCCCTTGATTTATTTTTCAGTATTTTTAGCTTACTATTCGTTCAGGCTTTAGGCAATCGCAAAGTGTAATTTTTTATAGTTCTTTTTTTTAATGGTTTAAATTCAACCTAAAGTTTACCTTTTCTTCCTAAAGTATACATTAATCTAACACATTAATTTTAATTTCGCATGACTTTGCTTTATTCTAGCAGGGTTTTGAAGCTTGAGGAGAGAACTATTTATTAAATTTGGAACCTTTTTAGGGCAACAAACGTAAGTGAATTAACTGAATAATATGACCTATTTGATAATCCATCAAATAAAAAGTAGATTAAGGATATGGAGAAAAGACCTTTACAGATAATTTGATACATAAATAACCACACGTTGTTTACTGGAAATTACATTTTATACATAATTGCTATTCAAATATATAGTCCTTCTTCATAATTAAAAGTGATCGGAGGGGATAATTGGTGAAGGTGAAAATTGATATTGACGATGACCATGAAGAGACATCCATCATTATCCATGCAAAAGAGTGGAGTGAAGACTTGGCTTCTCTTGTAAAAATGATTAAAAACTCAAACACAGGTCGTGTTGTCGGTATAGACGGTGATCAATCCATCTTGCTTCATCCAGATGACATTGATTATGTATTTGCCGAGGGAAGAAAGATATTTGCAATGACAAACAAACAACGTGTTGAGTTGAAAATGAAATTGTATGAAGTGGAAGAGTTACTTGCTCCAAGAAAATTTCTGAGATTCTCAAAATCAGTCATTGGCAATATGGAACAAATTCAATGTTTTGAAGTGGCATTTAACGGTAATCTATGTGTTTATTTCAAATCTGGAAATAAGGAATATGTATCACGTAAATATGTAACAACATTAAAAAATCAACTCTTGATGGAGAGTGATAAGCTATGAAAACGAATATTTTAATAAGAAGTATGATAGGTCTTGGGTATGGCGGATTATTTACTTTTACCTACATGTCTATTTTATTATTCTCTCATTATAAGATTGAATTATCCCAGCTTTGGTTTACCACACTGGCGTTTATGTTAATTGGCCTTTATTTTGGTCTTTCCTCTTTCATCTATAGTAGCGAAAAATGGAGCATGCTCAAAAAAACGATTGTGCATTTCATGTTATCGATCCTCGCTTTCTATATCATTATGCTTAGCACTGGAATTATACCTGCAGATATTTGGACCCTTCTAGCCAATTTTATTATTTTTACATTAATTTATTCTGGGTTCTGGTTTGGTCATATACTATATTACAGAAGAATAATTAAAGAGATGAATAACTCAATTAAGTGATGGCACTATAAATATTCCATCAACAAAATTGCTCGAGTCAAAACAATTACTAAGGAGGTAATACATATGGAAAGCTTAATACAGGTGAACAATGTAACCAAACGTTTTGGTAAAACGACCGCAGTGAATAACGTCTCTTTCACGATTGAAAAAGGGTCCACTGTAGCTATTTTAGGGCCGAATGGTGCCGGAAAAACAACAACTATTTCCATGATGTTGGGGTTGCTGGAACCGACAGAAGGTGGAGTTACATTATTTGGTGAAAATCCAAAGGAAGTAGCTGTTCGTAACCGGATTGGGGCTATGTTGCAGGAGGTTAGTGTCATTGATCAGCTAAAGGTTCGGGAGGTGCTTGAACTATTTAGGAGTTATTATACGGACCCTCTTTCCATGGAGGAGCTTATTTCTGTAACAGGTTTAAATGAAGAGATGTTGAAAAAATGGGCGAATAAACTGTCAGGAGGGCAAAAAAGAAGATTAGGATTTGCCCTTGCACTTGCAGGAAATCCTGACCTCCTCTTTTTTGATGAACCTACGGTAGGACTTGATATTACAGCTAGAAAGAATTTTTGGGAAAAAGTAAATATGCTTAAGGCACAGGGAAAGACTGTTATTTTCACGACACATTATCTTCAGGAAGCAGACGACTTTTCTGAAAGAATTATTCTTTTTAATAATGGAGAGATTATTGCGGATGGTAAACCAGATGAGATCAAGCATAATGTTGCGGCACGTAGCGTATCCTTCCAAACTACTAATAAAGATGCTGTTATGGTACAAATAAAAACCGTTGAAGAGGTTATTCGTTGTTATGAAAAGGAAGACAGAATTTATGCTGTGACAAATGATACGGATGCCGTTCTCGCAAAAATCTTCGCCCAAGGAATTGATGCAAAGGACATATTTATTGAGCAAGGGCGCTTGGAAGAAGTATTTGACCATTTGACCTCAAAACAGAAGGAGGTTGTCTAGATGAATGCAATCTTGACGCAATGCAAGTTTGAGATGGTTCGTATCTTTCGGAACCCCTACTTCGTATTTTGGTCTCTATTTATGCCAATATTATTTTATTTTATCTTTACGAATATAGTAAATACAGGTGTACCAGATCAAGGGGAATGGCAAGCCTATTATCTGATGTCCATGACCACATTTAGTGTGATGGGCTCTGCTATTATGAACTTCGGCATTCGCATGGTGCAAGAACAAACAGAGGGCTGGTCGACGTTTATGAAGCTTACTCCCTTCCCTTCCTGGGCATATTTCGCATCAAAAATGTTTGGCCAATTAATCATTCATTTATTATCCATTCTGATCGTTTTTTTAGCAGGCTATCTTATAAACGGTGTTTCTTTATCCGTTTCTCAGTGGGTATTTTCCGGCATATGGGTGCTAATTGCTTCCATCCCCTTCTTAGCCTTAGGTTCACTGGTGGGCACGATGAAAAAGGTAGAAACAGCTAGCGGGGTTAGTAATATTATCTATTTAGCGTTGGCTATTATTGGGGGAATGTGGATGCCAATCAACACTTTTCCTACATTCCTGCAAAATATCGCAGAATGGCTACCATCCTATCATTTCGGGAGTGGTGCTTGGAATATCGTTCAAGGAACCTCACCTGATTGGCAAAGCTATCTCATTTTAATTGGTTATCTATTTGTTTTCTTGTTGCTTGCTGTTTCCATCCGGCGTAAACAGGAAGCGTGAATTTGAGACTATTTTATTTTTTGAACGCGATATGAGCTCATAAAAGCCTTATTCAACTGTCTATGGTTTAATAGAGAGAGAAACGTATATTTATAGAAAGTAGGTTTACACATGACAACAATCAGCTTGGTAAGGCACGGAATAACAGATTGGAATGTTCTTGGTAAAGCACAAGGAATAACGGACATCCCTTTAAATGAAGAAGGGAAAAAGCAAGCACTTCAGCTTGGAGAAAGATTAGCCCTAGTAGAACCATGGGATGTGATAATTAGCAGTGATTTATCCAGAGCAAGTGAAACTGCCAGAATTATTGGGGAGAAAATAAACGTTCCTGTCGATCATTATGATCAACGTCTCCGTGAAAAGGATTTCGGAAAAATACAAGGAACAACGGAAGCAGAAAGACTGGCTACGTGGGGTGAGAACTGGCGTGAGCTAGATTTAGGCGCGGAACCAATGGAGGCTGTTGCCAAAAGAGGAATAGCTTGCTTGAATGATTTAGCAGTGAAACACCAAGATAAACGCGTATTAATTGTCAGTCATGGCGCGTTAATTGGCTCCACCCTAGAGGGTTTATTTCCGGGGAAATTTACCGAAACAAAAATGGGGAATACATCCGTAACTATACTAAAAAACATTCATGAAGAGTGGAATTGCTCGCTATATAACTGCACCACTCATTTAAATCAACATATGGAATTAAAAGCTTGATAAGCACTTGGTATGAATAGCTGCGCGACATCTTTTGCTAGCATAAAAAGCATAAATATGTAATGAACAGAACCAACTTTATAGAGGTGACCTCATTGAAAAATTTCATTATTTTTAGCGCCAGTTTTTTGGCCTTATTTTTCTTGTTACAAATTCTATTTGGTATGCTTTTAACCTTCCTATATACACCTGATATAGAAGGAGCGTGGGAGTCAAGTGCAACTCTCTCAAGTGAAACAACCCTTTATGGTATTGGTCCACTTCTACTCTCCATATTATCAGCGTCACTTGCAGCGATGATTGCTTATGGATTGATGCGAAAAATACGAAAAAAACATCTGAGCAGATAAAAAGTGGTTACAGATAAAATTTTATTGAGGAGTTTTATATTTGCTTTTACTTGCAGAAATATTGCGCACACTTAGTTTAATAATACTTATTATAAGCTCTTCCTTTTACTTACGCCATTTGACTAAAGCGAAGAAACAAAGAAAACTATCTTCATCCGAGTTTTTCTGGTTTATTCTGATACAGGTAGCTTTTCTTCTCTTCGCTATTAGTTTATTGCTTTTTGTATTCAGATAAAGCAAAAGTAGAATAGGAGAAAACTTCATTGCAAGTATTGGGGGCAAACGTTATCTCGTGAACTTTTTCCCAAAGTAGGTAAAAAATGTAAACCAGAAAAACTTTTTCCCTAATGCAAAAAGGTTAAATAACACCGCTACGGAAAAACACTGCGCTTTTCGGGGGCGGCTGCTGAGCCTCCTCATGCTAAACGCATTCCGGGGTCTCACCTATGCCTCATCTCCCCCAGAAGTCTCCGTATTTTTCCTTCGCTAAGTTTTACTTTTCTAAGCGGTTAAAGGTAAGAATTATTTTTTTATGTTACTAAATGCTTTTAATTAATAAATAGCATATACCAATTGATTGGAATGGAGGAGACGACTCCTGCCGGAATAGCATGAGCTGAAGACCCTGCACGGAGCGTAGCGGAGGAAGCGGCTGAAGCCATGCCGGCGGAAAGCGTTCATCTGCAATGGAAATCAATGACGATAGATGATCTACTGAGGGTGTTGAGACCATTTATTAGTACTCATAACCTGGCTACTAGTTGATTACTTTCACACCTCCGAGCACAAGAGCGAAGGGTGTCTTCTGAAACGTCCATTTACATTCCAACAAAGTTAGTTCGCATTCTATATATTTTGCGAAACATTGGAAAACCTCAATATTTATTTTGAGGCTAGAAAACAGTAACTCCCGAAAGTTACTGTTTCTCTCTATCCATATTCTTCTATTCTACTTCAGTTTCTGTTTTAAAAAAGGATAAGATAATATCAAACCTGCCACATATAGAAGTACTAAGAAGTAAACTGGTAGGAGATGGATGAAATCGGTGTATCCAATATACAAATGTGTTCCAATCCCAGCTATAAATGCAGGTAATGCACCAATTGCGATGGTATTCCAGATCCAGCTTGCTCCTTGTCTGAACCCCCATAAGGAAAGCATGAGAACAAGCAAGCCAACACTCACCAGCGCACTGCCAAACCCTGCTCTGTCGTGAGCGATCACAGGTATTAAATTACTGTTCAACTGATCGAGCATCTCTGGTGTCATACAAATAAAACTTAAATCCGTATCTACAAAGACCTTTGTCACGCCAATAGTAGAAATAACGACCCCACCAATGATAATCAAGAAACCCAACATCACAAATAACAGCTGCCCATATAATCCAAGCTTCCAAGCTCTATCGTTTGTACCGTGTCTTGAAGTCGGACTTCCCTTGATCGTTTTACTCTCTTTAAGACTAAGAAAATACACAGGCAATAAGATCAGCCAAAATAAACCATGCAGCCAGTCAAAATAGCCGAAACCAATAAACAGAAAAATACCTAGAAATCCCATAATCGCTGCAGAATGAAAAGCAATCTTCGCCCAATGCATATTAGCTTTAATCCCATTTCTAGCAAGCTGAATATACAAAATTCCACCAGATATCATTGTGCCAGCGAGCGCCATCCGGTCATGGGACATAAATGCTAAGATACGTGGGTTAACCTGCAAGAGTTCCGCTCTTGTGAGTCCAAGAAAGGTTTCATCATAGGGCAAAATAATACGTGTTAATGCAAAAAAGAAAGCGATGAGCCCGCCAAACAAAATAGAGAGCCCGAAGAAAAAAGACCAAAGACTAGTTCGATCTTGATCTGGAGTTGATTTCTCCCGCTCAGCAGCTATTCGTTCATGGATACGCTTTGGTAAACCTGGCCCTGTTTTTACATAGCCAGAGGAAAGCATCACTAAATCAGCCCCAGCCTGATGTAATTGCAATCCCTCTTCTGGTGTCTCGACTCCACCGGACGTTATTACCGTCCAGTTGGAATGCTCCGATTTTATCTGTTTAACTGCTCGAATTAAGGAATCATTTGTATGCTGCTTTTCATGCCAATAGCCACCGTTCAATCGACTAGGTGCATCGATCACAATACCATCTGCATGTGGATGAGTGATCCCAGTTTTTAGTTCATCTGCATGTAATCCAATATAAAAAGCGCAGCCTGGCCACTGATCCTCTTTCTTCACAAAATCATTCATTTGTTGTTCAGTCAAAATAAATGCATCTACGAATGGAATCAACTGTTGCGCAATTACGTCCCATTCTCTTTTACCTACATCACGATCCAACCTGGCTACTATGGGATTGCTTATAGGATGGTTTGTTAACTTCTTAATTGCTAGCTTTAGAGGAACTTTCTCCAACTGATAAGAAAATTGAATGGTGTTATTTTCCCAAATAGGTTCTTCTTGTTCCAGAGGCTCTTTCAACACAACCGGACCAATTTCCAAAAAACCAAAGCCAAGCTCCTGAAAAGCGAGCATGCCTGATAGATTTGGATCTATATGCCCAGACAACCCAATCGGTGAAGGATATTCTGTATTATTTATTACCTTTTGCAGCTCGGCTGGTGGTTTCATATGTCCTAGAAATCCAATGAGTTGCTTTCCTCCTGGTATAGAGGCAATGCAGCTCATGGAATGATGGATGAACGTGCGACTTATTCTCGCAGACATTTTATCTAATATTAACTTTTTCATTGGATGATAAGACCAATCTGGCATACACAACACCTTCTAAACGCCTGTCATTTCATGGCTTCAATAGTTAAATTTTTATGAGTAACCTCTTTTATTTTAACATGGTTATAATGCTGGCAGAACTGAAATTTTACAATAGAATCTGGTACAGAAAGGTAAGTGATATAGTTGGAAAATAGTGCTAAGATTAAGGTGAGATGAAGTTTCTTAACAGGCGTTTGTTCAAATAGCATAATGTTAAACTGTCGTTATAATAATAAATATGGGAGTTTTCGTGATGAAAGAGATTATTTTATTTCTAAGTATACCGATCGTGTATGTATTTGTTACAACATGGGGCTTGAGAAGAAAGTATAACATAGCTTATAGAGAAGGAGTACGGTTTCAACATGTAAATATAACCCATAAAGTGTTGGAGTATACCATATTAATAGTTATTGTACTGGGAATTATTTTAACTGGTGGTGTGTATGTCCTAGAGTGGATGCTTTGTTATCTCCTTATCTTGTATTCTATTCGTTCATTTATGGAATGGAAATATGAAAAAGACCAGAAAAAATATGTATTGTCATTGAATATTTTGATTGCATTTTTGCTATTCACCTTCTTTTCAATTATCACTATTTTAATTTAAACAAACAGCCTACCTCCTCCTTTCTATTAGAATTTTCATCTATTTAATGAACTTTGCTCGTAAGGCAGCGTTTTTTTCTATGCGTACATTAGCTGTATTTCTATCCTTAACCTGCTTTAATGTTGCTACAATCAAGAAACTCACAATAACCAACAAGAGCCAGGAGCTTACTTTTCCAAGATGAACGAGGCTCCATGCCTCCGTCTGATTTGGATATTGCCATGCCCCGAAGTACGTGGCAATGTTTTCTGCAATCCAAATAAAGAAACCAATGAGGACAAAAGATAATGCAAGCGGCATACGATAAAGCTTTCCACCAACCTTATAAGTAACCCAGGTACGCCAGAAAACAATCACTACAAGTATGGATAGCCACCAGCGAATATCCAGCCAATAATGATGGGTGAAAAAATTTAAATAGATCGCAGCTGCTAGTGGCATAACAACTAAGAAAGACGGCCATTTCACTAGCTTAACATCCAGCCTTCTCCAAGCCTGACAGAGGTAACTAGCAACACTTGCATACATGAACCCACTATACAATGGGACACCAAAAACTTTGGAGAATCCTTCCTCTGGATACGCCCAGGAACCCATATTCACTTTAAAAATTTCCAAGGTCAGCCCGATAAGATGGAACAGGGTAATTACTTTTAGCTCGTCTTTTGTTTCAAGTCCGGAACGCACCATCAGCCATTGCATAAGAAGAAAGATAAGTAGCAGCCAGTCATACCGTGGCAGGATGGACAAAGAAATGATTTGTGTAATTGCCAGTGAGGCAAATATAACGACGGGGAACAAACAGGATAAAGCCTGCTCCCATCCAAATCGAAAAAGTTGTTTTACTCCACTCATCCTCTTCTCCTCCTACCTTTGCATTTCCTTACTTTTTTATCCATCGTCTTCCTCATCGCGGTATTCCAAAATATCTCCAGGCTGACATTCCAATGCTTTGCAAATCGCATCTAAGGTAGTAACACGAATTGCTTTTGCCTTGCCATTTTTTAAAATAGAAAGATTAGCCATTGTTATTCCAACTCGTTCCGAAAGCTCGGTAACACTCATTTTGCGTTTTGCTAACATCACGTCAATATTGATTATAATCGCCATTTCATTCACCTCAGACCGTTAAATCATTTTCTGTTTTTATTTCGATGGCATTTCTTAATAATTTTTGTAGAACAGCAGCAAAGACGGCAATCACAAAGGATGCAAAGATAAGGATCATTCCAATTAAAATAACACCTGGTGCGTCATCTTTTTCCCCGATAAGATAAAAGAGCGGCATGCCTACTACATAAATGCTACTAATTGCAATCGCGCAATATTTTATCTTCTTTAAGGCGGTTACCGAAAACTGCGAGAATGCTTTATTTTTATCAATATAGCTTAGCAGTTTGTAAGCCTGATATAAGGCAAAATAAAATGGTATTGCTGCACTATACATGACTAAAAATATAAGATATTTTAAATAGGCCATATCCGGATACAACTCCACTGCGAAATTGGCAATTCCCGGCACGGCAAATATGCATAAAGCAAGCACAGGGAGCCCCATCAAAATTATAGTTGTTTTTAAAAAGAGTGTTTCTCGTTTCATAAAAGCACCTCTCCTATTATTGTTAATTTGATTTTAATCTATTTTTTATCGAATTACAATAAATATTTATTATTATTTATGTTTTATTTGTTGTAAGGGTGTAGAGGTAGGGTTGATTTTTACCAGCAGACGGAAGTGTTTATCTGCCGGAGAGAGGTTACCTTCCATAGAGGCTTTTGACATAAGGGACTAGGCATCAATTCCACATTAAAAAGAAAGCACTCTACCCCAAAAAGATAAAGAGCTTTCTTCTATAAACACACAACCCAGTTCTTGATTATTGTGTAGCTTTTGCTACTGCACGCACCTTGATTGACTGTTTTTCTTCAATTGGTCGCACTAATCTGATAGCTGTAATAAAAAATGCGATGATAGTGATGAATACAAATAATCCTGTCAGACCGCTTTGATACAATTTGTCACTATAGATAATGTTTACAGCTAGCAAGGTAAAGCCACTAAGTATGGCAGCATATGTTTTTCCCGTCTGCTTTCCCACCTGAAGATACCAATTTGCTTTTGGATCAAGTAATGTAACTACACTGATTGTTAACACATTGATCGAACTTCCAATCCAAACAGGATGAATGTTCAAATAAAATGCGTTTGGTTGCCATCCACCTAAATAATACCATGCCAAGCCACTAATAAAGCCAGTAATTAACGCTGCCCACACGGCACGTTTTGTTACGACAGGCCAGAACAATGCTGCCACAACGGGAGCGAATGTGGCACTGTTCCGGATGGTCCATGCCAGCACGTTCCACCATGCAGATTGTTCTGTACGAAGCATACCAAAGATAATCATTAATACAGTTAATAGAAGTAGGGAAACTTTCGTATAAATAACAAGCTGATCTTCATTGGCCCGTGGATTCAACGAACCTCCTACGTCCCGCCCAAGGCTGGTAGCACCAGAAAATTGACACGGCGCTCCCCAGCTCAATGCACAGCCCCACACACCAAGAAAGAAAATGCCGACTAATGGTGCAGGAAGGACTTCCATCAAATAAAGCGGAATGGCTATCAGGCCTGTTTGTGCATTTGGGACAACGACGGCTGCCGCAACTCCAAATAAAATACCACAAATGATAAAAGGAACGGCTAGAACACCAGCAATCATTAATCCCTTCTGTCCTTCTTCAGGTTCTTTACAGGAAAGCGCCATCTGAAAAGCAGCCTGTGCCAAGATGACATTTACCAGAAATGTACCAAACCAGGCGACAATTACCTGTAAGCCAACACTATCAAACGCAAACATAGATGGAGATTCTACCATTAGTGTTTGTAATCCATCTATTCCAGGGTTGATGAAAAAAGCTACAATACCCACAATAAACATAAGTAAAAATAACACGCCGTTCATTGTTTGGGTAAAAGCAATGGACCACATCCCTCCACCTTGTAAATATACAAACAACAGGATGGCAGTAAATGCTACAGACCATGTCAGCGAGATGCCTGTGAATACGTGCATAGCTGACGCGAAAGCAATCGCTGTCGCCACAGACCACATTGGAAAAGCAAAAGCAGTAATTGCACCTGCCATTCCTCGAGCTGCCCTGCCATATTTATCACCGATTAACCCTGATATGGTAATAAGCATTTTTTTACGGAAGGATCGAATTATTAATAAAGCAATAACAATAATTTGAACAATTTCAGCCACTCCATACCAAATAGCTGAAACGCCATTTAAATACGATAACTCCAAAATGGAAATATACGTAGATCCGGAAAATAACCCTGTAATACAAAATGCCACAATCCACTTGTTGAAAGTTCTCCCACCAACAAAGTAGCTATCTTGTCGGTTTACTCGTCTTTTCGCTATTTGCCCTGCAATAATTAGTACAAAGGTATACCCAACTGCAAAGATTATCATCCAATACCCATATGATGACATATACACTCCTCCTCTTTTTAAATATTTCTTATAAAACAAATCGAATTACTTTGTTTAAAGTTTAGAAAACCTCCATCCCTTACTTATAGTGAAAACATAAAAAACCCTCTTCCAATAATAAGAAGAGGGTTATAAGGTCATATCGTCCTCTTCTTATCTTTCAGACAAATAACATGTCTGTTGGATTTGGCACAGTACTCCACAGAGCCTGTTGCCGAGGTTTCGCAGGGCCAATCCCTCCACCTCTCTTGATAAGAAGTTGCATTTATTAAATTATTCATTAATTTACATTATTCCAACAAAAAAGTCAATACGTTTTTATAACATGGCAAAAAAATCATTTAGGACCACAAAAATCAGGAATACTGCCACTACAATATATAAATACCCCATTGTCTTTTTTCTATTTTTAAAATAGTGCACCCCCAACAGAAAGAACATAACAGTTAAAAATGAAAAAATCACACTTAGTGGGATAGAAATTGCATCAATGAAAAAGTAATAAAAAGCAAAAACCAGCATGAAAAGAGCTATGCCTGTATTTAACTTGCTTAGCAAATTCCTACTCATAAAATTCGGTCATCCCCTCCATCGATTAGTCTAAAATGGAGATCAAAGGACGCCCCTTGAGAAATAGGATCCTCTACTCCAGTAATATCAATAATTTCTTTTAGATGAATTGCTCTTTTCTCGTTTGCTTCCAATGTAAATGTATGTGGTCCTGCCTCATTAAGAAGCGATTCCATGCGGGTCTCATCAAAGAAAGAATCGATCAGTTGAACTTCGAAAGTCACTGATTTATTGCTACGGTTTTGGAGGGTAAAATGACATTCGCCGTCTAATTGGGATTCATTTATTGAATTAAAATCACCTTCTCCTTCCCCCTCTTTGGAAACAGCAAAGATGCCATCTGCAAGTGTCTCCTGATATACTTTGATAAGCATTGGTGGAATAAAACTGTATAAGAATATCACAATAATCAGTGTTCGGAGACGGAATTTTTTTAACCCGATCATAAGCAGTACTATTGCGATAGCAAACAAAAACGAGCCAATGACACCCATTATTATATAACCATCCTGGTCAATTATCGGAAAAGACATGATTATAGTGGTTGCATGTAGCAAGGGGTCATCAGGGAATGGGAAAAATAAACACATACAAATAATGAACAGAATAATAGCTCCAATAACTGCAAATTTACTTCTTATCATATAAACTCTTCCTTTCACCCATTCCATTTATTTTTCAAAAACTTCCCTGTACGCCTAGAGAATGCTGGAATTCTACAATTCTTTTATATACCAGATGTCCATCGTGCCATGCTCTGAACCTTCTAATGGTTTAGTAAGCTCACGGAAGCCGAACTTACTATATAGCCGATTCGCAACTTCAAGTACATGAGACGTTTCGAGATAGCAATAGGTATAATGCTTCTTGGCAAAATCTAGTGCTACTTTCATTAATTCCTTGGAAACCCCTTTCCCTTGGTGTTTCGGACTAATATATAACTTTTGCAGCTCACCAACCGTAGGATCACCTACAAATGGGCCTATACCAATTCCACCGATCACTTCATTTTCATCCGTTACAGCAACCCAATAATTAGCATTCGATTTGTCCTTGTAAAACGCGGATAAATTGCCTAATTGAGGATCAAAGTAGGCTGTTCCTGGGATGTCTAATCCCACTTGTTCTAAGGAACGTTTAATAATTTGCTCCATTTTTTTATTGTCTTGATCTTTTATCTCGCGGATGATCATCTTTCGGCGCACCTCTTCCTACTTTAAATACTAGAATAGTAGACTTTTACTTTTTCTCAATACTTTTAACCAAACGAATCAGCCAATATAAGCCAATCCATGGCAGTATAAATGCTGTAGTCCATTCAGTTACTGTTGGAATAATTATAACAGTGTTTATGCCAATTAGTTCAAAAACCAGCCCCAATAAAACTACTGCAATAGTATAAATAAGAATGTTTATGTATAATTTTTTCAAAATATATTCCTTTCTACTTTCAAGGAATTTCCCTGGATTAACGATCACGTAACTGTTCTATTACTGATACATTATCATCCAATATTTATTTTAATTCGCTTATCGTTACTTTTTCTACTAACTCATCAATTGTACCGACACATTTTTCAATATTAGATAGATGATAAAATGTACTGGTCGTTTCAAAATTATTCATGTCGTCGTATGACGAATAGAGATAGATTGTTTTCCCTTGACCTAGTGCAATGCCAAATTCTATATGGCTTCCTTTTCCAGCTGGCAAAAGCACCACAATAAAATCGGCATCCAACACGGCTTGCTTCTCTTTCCTGCCTATTTCCATCAAATCTTCAATTGTTGAAGCACGTTCATTTTTGGTCCAATCATATGTATGAACAAATCCCTTATCCTCTAACTGATTGCGAACAAGTCGTACTGTATCTATGTTTGAAAGACTTGAAGCTATATAAAACGTATTCATTTTCCATTCTCCTAAAATGTGGTGATTTGGTTTCTACGTAGACTACAACCTATTATTTTATTCATACTCACCACTGTATATTAGAACCGCTGCGACTGTAATGATGACAAACAGGATCCAACCAAAATCAAGCAATTTGTTACCAGTTATTCTATCAAATTTACGTTTTGATAGAATTGCTTCAACTAACGAAAAACCTCCTGCTATGATAAAGAAAGTGAAAGGTCCCAGATTGTTTGTGAACAAAAGTGTTAAGATTACCACACAAACAATGAAGAAACGAAAAAAAGCTAGTCTGAGTATTTCCAATAGAGAACCTCCGATAATACAAGATTGATATTAACTCAAAGTAGGTAAATTCGTTTAAATTTTACCTTCATTTTTAGTTATGCTCTTATCCCCACCACATAGCTAACACAAACCACGACCACACTGAAACAAAGATCCAAATTAGAGCATTTGTAAATAACATCTGCTTAAGTAAGATTGATTTCACTTGTTGTCTAACCAATATAATCATTTCTGCTAGAAATACCATTAGGAAGATACCAATACTAGTTAAAGTTACAATAATCAGCACTTGAAAAGGTGAAACATTAAATAAATGATCTGCAAAATAATAGGCTATATCTTGAGCAAACAAGCCTAAATATGCTGCGAATAAGGTAATTAAAAGAAAAGCAATGGATAAAAGGTTTCTTTTCATACAAATGCCTCAGTTCTATCAGATATTTTGAAAAGGATGTTAGTTATATCTGGCTGAATAATTGCATTTCTACTCAGCTAATCTTTTATGTAAGAAATATTGATTAAACCCTTTGGGATGATCTTCTAAAGTACCAAAGACTTCATAACCATGTTTTTTATAAGATTCAGGGGCCTGGAAGCTGAATGTATCTAAGTAAACAAAACGGCACCCCTTTTCTAGCAAAGTTCTCTAACTTTTTTAAAAGCGCACTGCCATACCCTAGCCCCCTCACTTTTTTATCCACCCACAGAAATTCAATATGCATTTGATGCCAGAACGCGTTTGCCGTAATTCCTCCCACGATATCTTCATTATCATCCTTGATAACAAAACTAATATCCTCGTTTGGAGTTTTAAGCTTATCAGGAAGCTTCTCCATATTATGTTCAATTACTTTTTTTCTGATAAAGTCACTATCCTCTTGCTTCCATTGTTGGGTGATGTTCAATTGTGTCATCTCCTCTTCGCTTTATTGCAACCACCTAATGCATAGCATTTTTTATAATCTCTATAAGCCTTGCAGAATTCTCAGATGAGACCTTCTCGGATAATCTTGCTCCCGCTATGACTGGAGCCCATTGAAAAATTTCTGACTTCACCAAGCCGCTCTTTTCGCAATAAAGTCGCAAATACATTTCAGCAAATTCAAATGAAAATTGGGAATATAAAAGATATGTTCGATATACATCAGCACGAACATCTCCTGCACTTGCATCAATCCAATCAATGATAACAACTTGTTTGTCGGCTTTAATCAAGTTAAATAGATGAAAATCACCATGGCAAAGCCTATTATCAAAAGTAAATGATTCCAGTTTATTTAATAGATAAGATCTTTGACTTTCATCTAACGTATCCCCCGCTTTAATTTGACGATGCAATTTCTCATTCATTGGTTCTATTTCATTTGGAATAATACTATGAATTTTTAGTTGCATATCTACGGAAATATTCAAATAATATGCTGCCCGTTCCTTATCCTTGGAATATAAATCACCTAATGTGTCACCTTTAACATATTCCATTATAATTGCTTGTTTCCCGTTAATATTGGTGACATCTAAAACCTTTGGCACAGGAAGGCCATATAAATAGGCATATTTTTGCTTCGTTGCTTCCTTTATAGATTCTGTACTTGGCAAATAGTCGTTAAAAACTTTGACTATTTTGTTGTCAGAAAGATAGATTTCCGCTGTATTTCCTTTTGCTATTGGCTTACCTAGATCCATTGGGAACCACTCCTTTCAACTTAACATTTATCTAGTGTTTAACTAGTTAACCAAGGATGGTCATTTGCCTTGAAAAGACAGAAAAAGGATAGTATTGTCAGTGTAAAAGTAGCTAGATCCCCTGTTAATACGATAGTTCTATTTAATTTCCTTTACAAAAATTAATTAGCTCTTCATACATATCCTTGCTTTCTAGCATTTAATAATTCTACTGTACAAAAAGTTGACTTACTTTACTCTCATTTACCAACTGTTCCTGCACAAAGGCATTCAATTCCGTTTGACTTGTAAATTCATTTAAATCCTTACTGTAAAAATCCTGCAGTTTAAATCTTGTTATTTTATATGTTTGATTTTCGAAATGAAAGGTAATCCATTCTGCATTTTTAACTAATGTAAAAAGAAAAGTAGCGTTCGTAATTGCCGTTTCTTTATACTCTTTTCCCACCTCTGGAACATCCAGACTATCGTATGTCAGGCTCATCCCATAAGGCTTATTTTTTGTTTCTAGAGAGACTTCTTTAAATTTTTCATTGTGGGGCAGTTGACCAATAATATTAATTACTGCACTATTATCTCCAATCACAGCACCATTATATTGAAATATATCTTCACTTGAATCTTTGGTTTCATCATTATTAATTGCACATCCATCTAAGAAGAGAACTATTAATAATGAAAACAAAAGATAACCTGCTATTCTTTTCACTTCCATTCACTCCAACTTCTCATATCTATTAGTAATCAATCTAGTACAGCTCTTTCTTCAAGTACTCTATTTTATTTTGCTGAATCAATCTTTTCTCTCAGCAGTTCAGCTATTGTCTCATGTGTCTTGTTTAATTTCTTAAGCTGGACTTCTATGGAAATTAGCGTAATTACAACTATAATTCCAATAACAATCATCATTCCTACTCTCCTTACTGTTCACTCTAGTTTCTGAAAAGTATTCTATTGTTGTATCTTATGTATCTTCAGTAATTCGCTTAAGTTCTTTAGCACGGTTAACTAGAAACCTGCTCATATATTTATCTAAAAATAATTTATTAGCCAAAACTCCAAAAAATGCCAAATGGGAAAAGGTATCTATCATTAGCGTTCCTTCTTGTGGAAATAATTCGATTTTATAAATTAATTATCTTTTAACACAATCCTTTGCTTTCTAGCATAACTAGTAATCAATTTAATTAATTTATTTTTTTGTATGGAGAATGAACCGTAAATTTCCCTTTTCTCATCTATTTCATATTCCTGAAAAATAATAAAGTTGTAGGCATCCATTTTCTTAATGACAAACTCGTTACATTCGTATTCTCCACTTCTTATATTACAAGAAGTCACAAAGTCAATGATACCATCATAAAATTCCTGTTCAGTAATCTCCGTTGCCAAAAATGATTCCATTTTTTCTTGCATATTATCTCTTCCTTTTATCAAATTGGTGTGATGAGTGAACGAGCTGAATGTACTTTAGCATAATATTTACAAACACATCTGTTTTTTCATATATGTCACTTTAGTTGTAAGTCTCTGTCTAAAGCCAAAATAGTAGCTGATAAGCGCCCTGAAAATGACCAAGATTTTTCTCATTTTGTACGGGGTTGGTAACGTTTATTAACCATGAAAATAATGGGAGTTCCAATAATGGTAGGGATAAACCATAATAGGAGAGAAGGAATTTGGTTAATAATTGGGATATCTGTGCCGTTAACAACCAAAACAGCCGTAACAATCCCAATATACGAACCCGCCATCCCTCCTATATGCATCGCCAACCAGCCCCTCCACTGGAGCTTTCTTGCCATGTATCCAAAAAGAGCCAAACCATAAGAAAAAATGGCTATATAGAAAAGATACGCACTTTCAGACCAATTGATTATCGCCATCCCAACAGAGGTTACGAAAACAATAAAATAGCCACTATGATACCATTCTCCAATTTTCGTATGGTATCCTTTTTCTTTCTTCACAGCAAAATTGGTTGCTCCTGTCAGTAAGCAAAAACTGCCAGCAATGATATGTAGGATGAGCAGAACAGTGTGGATATTCATACAATCACCTCTCTTCACAAAGTGCTAAATTATATGCTTCATTTTTGATACCAACTTGGAATAGTATTCTGAAAATTATCATGTTCTTTTCCCCGACTGCTTCTGATAACTGTATGTCTATTAAACTAAGAATTATCTATTATTGATTTTTACCCCCGAAACGTTCTCAATCTTTCTCTCCATGCTGATATGCTACCCCAGAGATAATAAAAGATATAAATGGGAGAATTATATTCCAAGATGTAAAACTAATCTCTAAACCAGGATAGTAATAGAGTGAATACCATAATTCATACAACAAATTAAGAAGTAGAGTCACGATAGGTCCAACAATGACTCTTTTAGTTAGAATTGCTGATAGAACACCTAAACCAATTACTACAACAGGAACGATGACTAATTGCATTAAAAATGGGTCTATGGAATTGATAAAGTTCAACTGAATATTCCTCCGTTTCCTTATACGAAAAGGGACTTTTCTATAACTAAATCCTGGATGTGGTCCTTTTTTGTAAAAAAAGATCGCTCCTTACCGCGTGCTTTCATAAAAAGGATTTACAAAGACCTAAAACTATCTCTAAATCCACCGCGAAGATTGCGGATTACATTATTTAATTCTTTTCGTGAGATATATTTAAGGATTTCTTCTTACTCATATGAATTTCCTTTCCGCACATTCACGTTTACTGTTTAGTAATACTTACAAAACCATTCCTTTTTTACCGGCATCGGCATCTAAGTATGCTCCAATTAATATCCCAATCCCCATACCGATTGGTAACCACAATCCAATATTATCAAAAATCAACATACCAAAAAGTAAGCCTATACTTGGGCCAAAGCACATACAAACACTTATATAATAACCACTTGTTACTAACTTGTGCTGTTTATGGAGATGGGAACTGATCGTGTCTAATGTTTGCTTATGGTGTTTTAAATCTAAATCTTCCAGGTGATCTAATTTATCTTTGAGCTGGATGATGTCATCTTCTAAAAGCGTAAAATGCTGATTACATTCTTCACACTCAGCTGAAAAGGAGCTTAACCTTTGAATGATTCGCTCACATTTGTCCAACTCAAGCTTTAAAATCCACTGCTCATCAACACTATTTCTAATTTCCTCCAGACCAGCTTTAAGTTCATCAATTCGTTGAACTATCATTACTCCCCACCCCTTTTTCTACATATAATAAACGCCCCATTTACTTGGTGACATACACGCTCATTTTTATGAATAACCTCACTTAATTATACCAGACATTTCCATTCATTAGCTTAATTTAAGTGAAATATGAAAATATTTTTATCCTACATAATCTTTACTTGCTGCAGGTGCTACATCTAATATGTTAGCGCTTACGCATTGATTAAGCATCCTATTCGTTTTACACTAGAGTTAATAAGGGAATTCAATGGGAGGAAATTACTGTGGACATTCTTATTACTATAGCTGTTTTTATCTTTATTTTATTTGGTTTTAGCCGACTTATGGGGTATCGAAATGAAAATATTACACTGGAGCTTGATGACCGATATACAAACCTTACCGAGCAAGCTAAGGCTGTTAAGGAAGAACTCGAAAAAGAAGGTCGGAAGGTGGAATATCGAGGGGATGGTTATTTTCTTGTTGATGGAAAAAACTATGTCATGCATGGAAGAAACGTAGCTATGGGTGGCGTCCCTCTTCAGCGGACTATTTTGGAGCCGGTCAAAAAGTAAAATTCACGTTTAATGAGGAGTATCATGTGTAGCATATATAGAAGAAAGATCAGCTAAGAGACCGAAAGATACCTGCCTCCTTTCCGCCTTTTAGCTTTTTTGTTTAAAACAAGAATGCTTCTAGTTCTCCACATGGATACGCTTGATGAGTTCTGCGATTTCCTTGTCATCACCTGGATCAATAGATATTTGTTCATTATTCTCGATCAGATCATGGTAAAATTTCTCACCTGCTGGATAAACCCCATCCCAGCGTAAAGGAATATCATATACATTTATTGTGCCATCACCATTTCCGCTATAGGTTACCGATCCATCTACTAACCGTACACCTGATAACTGGATAACATCATCCGGGTAAACCGTGCTTGTATCATCCTTCGCGTTTAATTTGGTCCCAGCAGGTATGTGACGGACATTTATTTCTTCTACCTCTTGATTTGGTCCAAGCTGGCGCCATACCCGCGCATACTCAATTTGTTCATTGGAATATGTTGCTAAAATATCTTCCTTCTCTTTGTTATTTGAGGAATTACTATCTGCCTTTGTAGGCACACTGCCTTCCGAACTTTGCCCGTTTTCCGTAGTAGAAGCTTCCTGCTCATTGGTTGATTCATTCTTCTCCTTATCCCCTGCAGCTTCTTCAGATCCTGCCTCGTCATTCGTTTGCGGAGAATCAGCTTCTGCTTCCTCGTTTGTGTCAGTGGAACAACCTGTAAATATTGCTAAGACAATACCTAAATAAATGATTATTTTCATCATTTTCATTTCCAACAAACCCCCTTTGTTTGAATAAAAATAGGTATGTATCATGATCATACTAATAGATTACAGAGAAGACAACAAAAAATTCCAACTAGTTGGCAAAAAAAGACTCCTCTCACATTGTGCGAAGGAGACATTTCAAACATATAATATTTACTTCCGAAACAATTCTGGATTATCAACCCTTATAGATATAACTTCTCCGCAATTCAGACAGAAGGTATAGATTTTGTTTGAGCCTTTGGATAGTTTCTTATCTAACGGCTTGATAGCCATAAAATCCGTTCCTTCAGCAAATTCTTCTCCTTTACACTCAGAGCATGTCTTCTTTTCCATTTCATTCCCACCTTGTAGTTTTTATCTAAACATCCATTTCCTATTAATTACTTCCAATAATTATTCGCTGCTGCAACAGTTTGATAGTGAATCGCAATAACTTGAGAAGATGCAATAAGACTATCTGCATTATCCTCGTATACCGATCTTAATTTCTCTCTGACTTCAGCTGAAGGTTGGGTGTACCCCACTCCATTTCGTGCCAACGTGATTGCCAGTTCAAACCCTTCCTGTGGTGTATCTGTTTGTAAACTAGTAAGCCAATCGCTCATTGAGATCACTCTCCTCATGTATTCTACTTTCAATTTACACTTTAAGAATACACATAGCAATTGATTTATCTCAAAGTACTAAATAATCAGTCATTTATGGACAGACACCCTACTTTATCCCAGATGAGAGCTTATTGGATGCATTGAAAATAGCTGCCATGTCTGGTGTCGATGTGCGTGTCATGATTCCTGATAAGCCTGATCACATGTTTGTCTATTGGGCAACCCTGTCCCATGCTGGTGAGCTGTTGAAAGCTGGAGCCAAAATCTATGTCTATGAAAATGGATTTATTCATGCGAAATCACTTGTTGTTGATGATACAACTGCATCTGTGGGAACAGCGAATATCGATCCCCGCAGCTTTAAGCTTAATTTTGAGGTGAATGCTTTTTTATATGATGAAAAAACAGCTGAGGAATTACGTGACGCCTTTGAAAAAGATATTCCGCTAGCAAGAGAAATAACATGGGAGGAATACAAAAAACGCCCGAAAATCATTCAACTAAAGGAATCTGTTTCGAGATTGATTTCTCCTGTATTGTAAAAGAAAAATAACGAGGTGTGGAAGGCATGAATCCTCCGACCTCGTTATTTTTTATTTGGACAGTGTTTTTCCAGGCAACAGGGACATCTTTATTACTTCCCGTCTTGCTTACTTTGGCTCGCTTCCGTAGATCGCCATCCATTGCTGCCAAATAGAGAATTTATTTTGTTCCCATTTTAATGTATTGATGATATACCCGAAGGAATCCGCATGATAAAGCCCACTGATTTTCTGATATGCCTGAATTTCATAGACCCCATCACGATCCATATCTACGGGATAGAATCCACTGACACCATCAAACATCCCCTGGACAGGCTGCTTCAATATGCCCTTTTCATCATAAATCTGTGATAGGTACTCTGCATCTCTGTTGCTGATATCCACAACATACGCCTGCCCTGTCGCCGGGCTATACACATTTACTTTATAATAATCCAAGTAGGTGACACTGTACTTATTTTGTTCATTGTATTTGTTGAAATCAAATAACTCTCTAGCCTGGTTGTTTACAAACGAGTAAATATAATTAAACGTAAAGGCACCAGAGCCACCTGAATCAATCGTAACTAAAATATCTTTGATGCCGTCACCCGTGAAATCGCCAAGAAACACGGTAGGCTGATAACCGGAATTCCCATCTTTATTTAATGGAATATTATATACCCTGTTTGTCGCCCCGTCCTGGATATTTAGCGTAATGTCTTGCAAGTAAGGGCTGGACGCATCCGCTTTTAATGCTGTTAAAAACACATAATCGAGCGTACCATCCCCATTCACATCTCCGAAAGCGCCATCTACTACGTGGGGTTGGTTGACACGATAGGGTTCATACCAATACATACTTCATCACTCCTACTTAAGTTCTCACCAGTAGTAGCATATTCAAAGAGATGGATTAATGTCCCGGAAGGTTATAAAATAGAGGAAGAAAAAATGCTTCGGATAAAGATATTTGCAACTATGGGAGGTTGAGCTGCTGCATTTCATACTTGTGGAGTAATTAATGAAGAGAGAAGCATGGTCCGCTTCGTAAAAAGAGTTGGAGATAATTCATCGAATGAGGATCGGAGGTGGCGAAAATTAAAATTTTACAGCTAGTTTACTTTATCATCTGCTTTAGCTTTTTTCACAGATTGCTTGGGTCTATTTACTTTTACAGTTCTCCTGTAGATAGTATTTTAATTAGTCTTCTTGGATATTTGCTGGTATTCCTGCTAGCAATTACTACGACAATCATAACCTTTTATTATGCGAAAAAGGCGTATGGTAAGTAGTAATATTTACTCTGGAATCGTAGACTGTGAACTGCTTAAAGCTCTGTTAGTTTACACAGAATACCAGCCGACAAATGAACATCACAAGCTCTTTTTCTTTAATTTATAAACTTCCATTTCCAGTTCGTTTACTTTACTTAGCAAAAAGTCAAAGTCACTAGATGTAGTTGTAAACCCAAATCCCTCAACAATACTATCCAATTTAGCGTCAATGGCATCAAATCGCTTATTCATTTCGCTTATTTCCTGGTTTATCTCTGAACGCATACTTTTCATTTCTTTATCCAAGTCAGTAAGCATTGTGATTATTTGGTTCTCCATCTTTTCACCTCCCTTGCATCTATTATAATAGATTGCACATGAATAAGCATCATTATTAGAAGTTTATTATCTGTTAATAACCGTATGTCTCTCCCTTATCCAGTTGCAATGTGTGATTGTTGATGGTAACTGTATTTTCATCTTCCCATGTGATGTTTACATCCTCTTTATTTACTTGATAATAGAATCTCTTCTTCGTCCAAAGGGCGCCGTTTATTTCCCCTCTGATCCCGAGTGACCCTGCTGCACCTGCATTCCATCGGTAAAATTCAAGTGTATAGCTTTCATCAGGCGAGCTGGCTGTTTTTATGTGTACACTTGCCCCCATCGTCGAGGCAAGAAAAGTAACAATTACCGTGATTATTAGGGCTAAGGATAAAAGTGATGAAAAAGCAACCGTTATCCAGCTTCGTATCCTTGCTAATCTATTTTCCTTGTACTTTAAACCTTTTATCGCTAGAACCAAGATACATAGACTGCCGAGGAGCAGGATGTAGTTTGGCGGTGCTACTAACCACATGTGGTTTATATTAGAATAAATTGCGTATCCCACCAATGCTGCTAAAGCAAGCAGCAAATAGAAGGATCCTAGGTTGTATTGTTTATTCACTAGTTACCTCCTTTCATATTAGTTGCTGTATACGTTTAAAGAAAATATCTCAGGTCTACAGCAAGCTAAAAAGTAGCGGTAGAAGAAAAGCAATTCCGAAGCAGATCACAGCTGCTGCTTTTAATTGTTTATTAACACGTTCATCACCTTTAGATACATTCTCAAAAAATGTAAGTGTAAAATAAAAAGATAAAACAAAACTTATAACTGCAATGACTTTTATCCAGGTTGCTATCTCCTCCATATCCTCTTCCTTTCTCTTATTTAAATCGTCTCATTTAGTTTAACTTACTATTCATCCTGTTTTAAATAGTTAATTACTACTTAATAATATCTTCGAAGCAACTTCTCCACCTTTCCATTGTATTTTGCTTGGTACTTCTTACTGAAATGAACAAGCGTATTCTAGCAAGGCATTCCCCTTTGTTTGTGAAATAATTGAAAAGGGTATGAAAAGAAGGGGACTCTTTAGGAAACCTAGGTCTCCAGAACACTTATACTTTTACAGGAGGCATTTTCTTATGAATCAATATCAGGAATTGAATAAAAGTTATATTAATGGTGTGTGGGTAGATGGGCAGGAAAGCACCCAACAAAATATGGTTAACCCTTATAATAATGATGTTTTGGCAAAAGTTAATATTGCCTCGTTAGAACAGTTGAATAAAGCATTTGAAGGAGCGAAAGAAGCTCAGACTTTATGGGGGCAAGATGCCGAACTTCGCAAAAAAGTAATGACTAACGCATTGAGTTATTTTAAAGAGAACAAAGAAGCACTAATTGAAATGTTGACACTGGAATCCGGAAGTACGCAAGTTAAAGCAAATCTTGAATTAGATTTAACAATTGGATTAATGGAAGAGTCTATTAAAATGGTTGATGAGATTGGTAAATTTGAAGAAAAGCCTTCTATTATTCCAAATAAGGTGAATGAAAACTATCGATTACCAAAAGGAGTTATATCTTCCATCGCACCATTCAACTTTCCACTATACTTGTCTATGCGCACGATTGCGCCAGCGTTAGCATTAGGTAACACAGTAATACACAAGGCAGATATCCAATGTGGCCTTATTTCCGGTTCTGCGATCGCTAAAGCTTATGAAGAAGCAGGTATTCCTGCTGGTGTATTCCAATCCATTTTAACGACACCGGAAATTATTGGTGATGGCATGTTCAACCATAAAGATGCAAACCTTGTTAGCTTTACTGGATCCACGCCAGTTGGACGCCAAATCGGTAAAGTCGCTGGAGAAGAATTAAAAGAAGTTGCATTAGAACTTGGCGGTAATGGCCCATTCTCTGTTCTTCAGGATGCAGATATTGATCAAGCCGTTAATGCAGCTATCTTCGGGAAACACTTGCATCAAGGGCAAATTTGTATGGCGATTAATCGAATTATTGTGCATGAGGATGTCTATGACGCGTTTGCAGAAAAATTTGTTGCTAAAGCAAAAGAGCTAAAATGTGGTGATCCACGAGACCCTGACGTCGTTGTTGGGCCCCTTATCAACGAAAAACAAGTAGAAAGAGCACAGGATATTATTAATAAGGCAAAAGAAGCTGGATTTGATATGCTGTTAGAAGGTGAACGTATTGGAAACATTCTTACACCAACTGTAATTGGCAATGTTGATAATGACAGTGAAGTGGCACAAAGTGAACTCTTTTCTCCAGTGGCACTTATTACAAAAGCAAGCTCAGATAGCGAGGTTATCGAAAAGGCCAATGCAACGCAGTACGGGTTAAGTTCTTCCATCTTCTCCAATGATGAAGAAAAAGCTAGAGAATATGCTTTAAAATTAGCATTCGGTATGACGCACATTAACGATCAGCCCGTCAATGATGAACCAACCGCCTTATTTGGTGGCATGCGACAAAGCGGAATCGGTCGTTTTGGCAGCCCATATGTAATTGATGAATTTACAGAAAGAAAATGGATATCTGTTCAAAAAGAATTTAGAGATTATCCATTTTAATAGAAAAGAGCCAGGGGAGAAGTTCCTCTGGCTTATTGTAATTTGAGCACTATATTACGTTAAATCGCTTATTATCTTTACCACCGTTGGTATATCAGCTGGCTCATATAGTTTTATAGTTGCTCTTTCTCCTATTTCTTTATTAAACTAAACGTAAAGGGGGAGAAACAATGCCGACATATCATAAATTAGTCCGTGACCGCATCCCGGAAATTATTCATTCTACTGGTAAAGAGTTAAAAACAGAAATACTAAACAATACAAGATACATAGAAGAATTAAAGAAAAAATTAAATGAAGAAGTTACCGAATATCAGGAAGCAACAACAGATGAGGAAGCCCTGGAGGAGCTTGCAGACGTGCTGGAACTCATGCATGCACTTGCCAAGCAGCATGGTGCTACAATCGATGAAGTAGAAAAAGTTAGAAAAGACAAAGCAGAAAAACGCGGTGCTTTTAATGAAAAAATCTATTTAATTGAGGTTGAAGACGATTGAGGGACATCTCCTTACATACAAGTCAGTTGCATGAGGAAATAAAACAGGCAATGGTGGAATCCTCAACCATTTATATCTTGAGTTCATTCATTATGAAGTCAGGTGTCGAAATGATATTTGATGCGTTGGAACATGCCTTAAAAAATGGTGCTGATGTGAAGTTTTTAACCGGTGATTATTTATATGTCACCCAGCCAAAAGCGCTCCATCGTTTACTGAATCTTCAGCAGGAGAATTTGGAAATTCGTTTATGGAAAAGTAATGGTGTTTCCTTTCATCCAAAGACATATATCTTTAAACATAAGGAAAAGGGTTCCCTGATTGTTGGATCCTCCAATATGTCCCGTTCTGCATATACGTCAGGTGTGGAATGGAATTTGCAAATGCAGCGCACTGCTTCAAATACTACGTTTGATGAAGCAATGGAAGCATTTATTGAGCTTTTTTATGCCAATGAAACGATGTCTATTAATGCAGAGTCACTAAAAATCTATCAGCAAGAATATGATCAGTTTCACGCAACCCATGCAGATCTCCTCACAACGTGGACCAAGCAAGAAGAAGTGGAACTAACGTTACCTTCTGAAGAAGAACCATTACCAGCTGAAGCAAATGAGCCTAATGCTCATTATCCAACCAAACTCCAGCCACGCCAGGCGCAAACCGAGGCATTGACTGCGCTTGAAGCTACATTGGAAGAAGAGTATAACAAAGCAATGGTCGTCATGGCCACTGGACTTGGTAAAACCTATTTAGCAGCATTCTTTGCCAAAAGGTATAAGCGGATCCTCTTTATTGCGCATCGAGAAGAAATTTTAAAACAGGCGAAGAAAAGTTTTGAACAGGTTATAGGCATGCAAGGTGGGCTTTTCTATGGTCTGGAAAAGGATACAAGCAAGGACATGCTTTTTGCTTCGATCTTTACCCTTAGTATCCAGGAACAGTTACATCAATTCGCTCCGAATGCATTTGACCTCATTATTATAGATGAGTTTCACCATGCAGCAGCGAAAAGCTATCAGCATGTTATCGACTATTTTGAACCACAATTTCTTTTAGGCCTTACAGCAACACCTGAGCGGACAGATGGGCAGGATGTGTTTGCCATTTGTGAAGGAAACGTCGCCTATGAAATCACATTTATCGAAGCAATCCAGCGCGGTTGGCTGACTCCCTTTACCTATCATGGCATACTTGATGATATTGATTATTCTTCCATCCGCTGGTTAGGCACAAAATATGACCAGCATGAGCTCATGATCCGGCAACTGCAAACAGAAAGAGCACAACATATCTATCGCAAGTGGAAAGAATTAAAACAAACTCGGACACTTGGCTTCTGCTCTTCCATTCAGCAGGCAGAATTTCTAGCAAACTATTTCAACGAGAATGGAGCCCATGCACTTGCATTAACTTCACAATCCAAAACCCACTCACGGACAGAAAGCATCCGCATGCTAGAATCCGGTGAGCTCGATATTATCTTTACTGTGGATCTGTTTAATGAAGGGGTGGATATTCCATCAGTTGATACGCTCTTATTTGCGAGGCCGACCGAATCACTAGTTGTCTTTACTCAGCAAATTGGACGGGGACTTCGTACATTTGCCGGGAAGAATTCATGTGTCATTATCGATCTCATCGGTAATTATCGCTATGCGGACACCAAGTTGAGTGTCTTTGATACAGAGGAAAAAGGCGACAAGAAAGGAACAAGAAAAAATATAGAGCCTATCGTACCCACAACATGCGAGGTTCATCTCGATACAGCAGTAGTAGACTTGTTGAAGGAACTACGGAAAAAGCGCAGCCCAAGAAGAGAACGCATCTTCCAAGACTATTACCAGGTTAAAACACAGCTTGGCAGAAGGCCGACATATAGAGAAGTCCATCTGTATGGCAGCCTAAACTCCAAAGAATACAAGCAGGCGTTTGGTGGTTACTTCGCTTTCTTAAAAACATACGGAGAACTAACCGAACATGAAGCAACTGTTTATGAAAAGCATTATGATTGGTTAAGTAAAGTAGAAAAAGAAACGATGACCAAATCGTATAAAATGGTAGTCCTCCAATACCTACTGGATAAAGGGCCTTCTGATTGGCTAGTACCTGTAACACCTGAGAAAGTAGCACCCTATTTTCATCAGTTCTACATGGAAAAGAATTACCGAAAGCAGATTGACTTCTCGAGTAAAAACACAAAAGCAATGTGGGAATATGATGAAAAGAAAGTTGCTAAATTAATCGCGGAGATGCCAATGAGTAAGTGGGTTGGCAAGGATAGGCTTGTGTTCTTTGAGGATGGAAAATTTGGTGTTAATTTTACTGTTAATGCTAAGGATCAAGAGATTTTGCATAGAATGACTGAGGAGATCTGTGATTATAAGATGCAGGGGTATTTTGAGAGGAAAAGTAATGGTAGTATTCAATAACTTTGATAGCGAGCAGTACAATTTCTGCTCGCTTTAATTCACTCAATAACATTTTTCTCAAAACAATTACACAATACTCTTATTCGCCCGCGGCACCAATCCAGGAGGCATTTCTTCTCGTAATTTCCATTTAAAACTAATCGGTTTTTCTCCTGAATGGCTCACATAATCACATGTACCCAAGAATATAAATGGTGCTGTGTAGCCATTTTCTTGCTTATATTCTCTCACAAATAATGCAATTTCATTTCCTCTTTCTCTATGGTGAATATATCGCTGTGCCGTGGGACTCTGTTCTGTTACAGTACTCTGGGATTGCCAATGAAATAGACTTTCATTAATTGCATAATCTTCATATAGTGTGGATGGTGAAAAATCTTTTTCTGATTTATTAAGTGTTGTAAAGAACACGTCTAGTTGCTTATCCTTAAAATGCTTAACACCTTCGCGAAATGCTGGGCATTTTTCTTCGTCGAAATAACCTAGAGCAGCCATGATTTGTTCCTTAGAGTATACAGAATGAACCGTTAATGGTGTTACAAAATCAAAATCATTCTCTATCTCTATAGTCTTTATAGATTTATAGTTAAACGCCAGCAAATCATAAATTTCTTTTTGCATACGATCATTTTTCAGTATATTCCTTAAAGCCTCCTGTATAGTCGAGTATCCTTCTTTGGCTGGCTCTTTCTGAAAAAATGTATAGTAAAGCATGTTCAGCATAAGCTTTTCTTCATAGTTCTTAGGCAAGTATCCCCCTTGTTCGTTCACATAACGCATAAAGAATCGGAGGAGTTTCTCAGAATTCAAATGAAACAATTTTGGTAAGCGTTTTACAATCTTTTCTTCATTATCACAAGTGAAATCGTCACCAACTCCTGCACTTACCAATAAACGTTGAAATGATCGATCACCACTTCTACCATAGAAATCGTAAACAGATAAACGATGATGATTGAGAAAGTTTTCTAAAGTTAATTCAAGACCTGTATCCTGTCTGAAATACTTCAACTTATTAACTAAGTTTGTCTTTGTATTCGCTGTTGCCTTGATATTTCGCAAAATATAATCTTTCGCTTGTTTCTCCAGTTGAATAAAACTCCCCCTTGGTAAAGCCGAAAACCCTTCTTCTACATAATGTCTTATGGAATGTTTGGTTCTTCCAATTAAAGCACGGAATTTTTCTTCAAAGCTATAATTCTTATGTGCTTGGCCGACAAAATCTAGGACAGTTAAGCATTCTTTCCCATCCACTAACCTTAATCCACGACCAAGCTGTTGCAAAAAGACAGTTAAGCTTTCTGTGGGACGAAGGAACAATACTGTATTTACTTCTGAAATATCTACTCCTTCATTATACAAATCAGCAACAAATATGAAGTTAATTTCACCTTTCATCAATTGGTCCTTTGCTTTTGTTCGTAAGGTTTTGTCTGAATTCCCATGTAATGCAATGGATGGGATGTTTCTTTGATTAAAATACTGGGCCATATATGTAGCATGCTCTACCCCGACACAAAACCCTAGCCCTTTCACTTCTTCAACATCTGTAACATACTTATACAAGCTATTAACAATTTGATTACTACGGATTTTGTTGTTTGTATATACATTCTCTAACTCTCGTAAATCATACCCTTTTCTACTCCATTTTAGCGTTGATAAATCTACCGTATCACTTACACAGAAATACTGAAAAGGACTTAATAGCTTACGATCTATTGCTTCAGTCAGTCGCATCTCAGATGCTATTTGACCTTCAAAATACTTCGTTACATCTTGTCCGTCCATCCGTTCGGGAGTTGCAGTCAAGCCCAAAAGAATCTCCGGGTCAAAATGGCGTAATAATTTTTGATAGGAACTAGCTGCTGCATGATGGAATTCATCCACAATAATAAAGTCATAAAAATCTCTTGAAAGTTTTTCGTATAACTTCATACTGTTAAAGCTTTGAATGCTAACAAATAAGTGATCGAAAGAAGCAGGTGTATGCCCGCCTACTAACATATCTCCAAAGTTAAAATCTTTTAAGATAGCTCGAAAAGTATCTCTGCTTTGCTTTAAAATTTCCTCACGATGTGCGACAAATAATAACTTGGCATTATTTCGTTTTTCTTTAGCAAATCTTCTGTAATCAAACGCAGAGATTACCGTTTTACCAACACCAGTTGCTGCCACAAGTAGATTTTTAGTTCTTCCAAATACTTCTCGTTCCACCTGTAAATTTTCTAACATCTCTTTTTGATAATAGTATGGTTGGATATCAAAAGAAAACTGGAAGTCATTTTCTTCAGCTACCGTTTTCTTTCTTAATGCTTCCTTCAATTGTTGTCTATCATTATCACTTTGCGCATCAAATAACTTAAACTCTCCATCGTTCCAGTAGCTTTCAAATGTAGCTTGAAATTTCTTCACAATATCAAAAGAGTCTTTTTCGGATACTTTTAAATTCCATTCCAATCCTGAAGTTAATGCTGGATTAGACAGGTTAGATGAACCTATATAAGCAGTTGTGAACCCAGTGTCTCGCCTAAACATATATGCCTTCGCATGCAGACGAGTTCGCGCTATGTCATAAGAGATTTTGATTTCTGTGTTTTTTAGTTTGCTTAACTCTGTAATTGCTTTATAGTCAGTTGCTTCCATGTAGGAAGTAGTAATTATGCGAAGTTTTCCACCTTTTTCCGTGAATGAGACCAGTTCCTCCATAATAATGCGAATGCCACTCCATTTAATAAAGGAAACTAAAAAGTCAATTTCATTTGATGAAAGAATCTCTTTCTTCAGCTCATTTAACATATTTGGTTCGTAGCTAGACCCTGTAAAAAGGGAGCTTTCTGCAATAGATGTAACTGGCCGTATTGTTTTTTCTTTTTTTATACTTCTAACTGAATTTAGTTTGGAATAAATGGACTGAAGTACCTCTCCCGCCTCATCAATCTGCATACTTGTTAGCTCTTCATCACCTAGCTCGTTACTTAAAGTGGATATAATCTGATTACAGGCAGAAATTTGTTTTAAAATCGCTTCCTTATCATCAGATTCCTTGTCACGAACATATTGGAGTGCTTTTCTTGTTACATTAGATATATAGGAGGCTAAGAACTTACGTGCTTCCTCTACATCGAGATTTCCTTTTTCAATTTCAAAATCGTTAGTATCCAGGGAGACAAGATCATTTTTAATTTGCTTATTTATAATTTCTTCATAGATCCCTTGTTTTAGCAAAGCTTACACCCCACGTTTTAATTTATAGTTTCATTATACTAAAAAGGCTATCCAAATTAATGAATAGCCTACATTTTTATGAAAAATCATTCATTATCTTTTCTACAGCAGGTATGTCTGCCGGTGCCCAGTCGAAATTTAGAAGTTGCTTAGGTGGAAGCCATTTGATGGTAATATGTTCAGTTAGTGTTGGCTCTCCACCCATAAGGCTACAATAGAAAGTAGTTAAATGGACAACCCCAAAATCATACTCGTAACTAGTATGCTCCACCTGTTGCCCAACTTCAATATTGCATTTCATTTCTTCCTTTATTTCACGTTGCAATGCTTGCTGTGGTGTTTCTCCACTTTCAATTTTCCCGCCTGGAAACTCCCATTTGTTTGGGAGAGACTGAGAGGGTCCTCCTTGGGCACAAAGGATTTTATTATTTTTTATGATGACGGCTCCGACCACGTATATGTCTTTTTTCATTTGTATCACCTGGGATTTATGAGAAATTATAACAAAGCTTATCATGTGATTTTCAAAATCATATCAATATGATCAAGCTGACAGTCTTCTTTGGTAACTTCCTCAATTAATTTGACTAATCGCTGTCCATCGATTAATTCAATAGGTTTATCTAGAACATAAGAAACTGCAGTGCAAGTAAATTCTCCAGTCGTAATGAAGTAGCCTTTATCGGCTTTGCAATCAATTATAGCGCTATGAAATTTTTGAATATGTGGCCTTGTAACTTTGGATTTTACATACCGCTTACATTCAACAATTCCATGGAAATCTTTTTTATAAATTAAGATATCTTTTCCACAGTCACCAGTAGCTTTAGTAACATGCGCATCATAATTCAGTTGCTTAAACATCTCACAGACATAGTATTCAAATGCAATTGGACTCATTTGTCTTAATTGATTCAAACTTCCTCGCCTTTCAAATTCCAGTTTTCTGAGAGCAGCTTCTTTTTTCTTCCGGTTTGTAGAAATATGTCGGCTTATTCCAACTAACAATGCAACACCAAATGCAATACTAAACCATATAAAAGGAGACAATGAAGTCAACCAGTTAACAAATTGTCCAACTAAATATAAAGCTATTAATGAAATATAAATGATAAACAAAAGGTTAGATTGTTTTTTAGTCCGTCGTCTGCCCATGGGTTCCACCTCATTAAGAAGTATCTCCCAATATTTGATATAAATTACTTAATTAAGAATTTAGCATCGCAACTAGTAATAATTAGGCACCAGTTTTTAATCTTAATGTTAACATTTTAGCAACTACAAACTCTGGAAATAGTGCTTTATTTTTTCTGCCATCATACGCCGTCTTTCAAATAAAAACTGCGGATAATCTAAATCTTCCATTTCATAAATCGATTCTGGTATACAGTTTTCTTCCATATTCTTTTTCAATTCTGTTTTGTCTCTTATTTCTCCAATTTGCAACCTATGATCCTCTACTTGTTGTTTAATTTTGGCCATATACACTCCTGGTGATTGATCTTTTATAGCTAGATTGACAACCTGTTCCGTATAGACATAATTGGCAATCTGGTTATATTGCCTTCTGTTGTTATAACCATTCTTCTGTAGGTATTTCTTCGGGAACACGTGGTGGACGTCTCCGCGCTCTTCTATTAATTGTTGAACAGTAATAGATTTAGATAGGAAAGCTACATCTTTTTGGTAGATTTGTGCCATCATAAAAAGGTTGAAATATGGACTGCTGGTTACTGAAGTATCCAGGTTCGCGATGAGTATGTTATCCCAGTATGCCTCTGAAAGTTCTCCCGCTTCAACTGAATTCACATAATCCATTGGGTCATCGTGGGATGCAAAACGTTTAATATCAAAATCAAAAGTGGATTCTGGAGAGCTAGAATATCTTTCTGTCAATATAGAAGCAACATACCATTTACGCACAATGATATTGATTTGTGAACCATTGACGCCTCTTTCCCTCAATAATAAAAATAAGGCATAAGCAAAGTTTATAGAGTTTTGAGATCGGACTAATTTTTTATGAATAACTCCAGCTGATTTCAAAATCATAATAAACCTTTTAAAATTCGTTTCATCCACAAATTTAAATACGCCGTCTTTTAGTTCTCTAAAAGAGTTTTCAGTGATCTCCAATTTATATTCTCTTGATTCAAAATCTCGTCCAGAGAGCAAACTAACCAAGTTCGAAATTGGACCACGTAAAAATTTAAATGTAAAGGCTACTCGTAATACATCTGAATAACTTGGTTCATATATACTAGTGTGATAGTCTTTAACCCATTTAATTTTTGAAAAACTTTCACTGCTAGCAAAATCTGTATCATTATTCTTTATGTTATCGTAAATAGAAGGGCTCTTCTTCATATGAGAAAAATAATCGATTGTTTTTCGAATTAACGGACCATCGAATTCATCGTTGACTGAGATTTTTGACATAGCAAAATCTGCCTGACTTAAATTGACTCCTGCAGAATTTATCCGAATAAATATTTCAGTTACTGTTTCAATATCTAAGGTGTGCGCTAATTCTATAACACCAATAGAGCTTTGTTTAACTTGAATTAATTTTTGGATAATCCTGTTTAACTCATTTCTCGTGATCTCGTGATTAGCTTGACAGTAATTATCAATAAATTCAAAGGTATCGAATTGTGGATGAAAGACCATTGAAATATCTGGTATCCACCTTTTATCTTTTTGAATTGCTGGGTTTAGTACTTCAAATTTCTCAGTGATAGGATTAAATGAGAGTTTTATACGTTTTTTTTGATAATTATCATTCACTACTTCTTTTCCAGAGATGGCTGCCATTAGTGCAGTAATTCTTTGTTGACCATCAATTAGTATTCTTTTCCCTTGTGATATTGTTCCATCTTTCAATCGCGCATCCGGGTTTTGCCATGTAATGATGTATCCTACAGGATAATCTTTATATAAAGAGTCTAGTAAATCCCTTACTTTAGAAGGCTTCCAAACAAATGGACGTTGGATTTCGGGAATAGCAATAATGTCTTCTTCGATCCATCCCAACAAGATATTTACAGTTGTATTATTTACATTATAGTTAGACAAAAAACCCCTCCTTGATGTAATTAAAACTGGATTTATCTTTACACTTGCGCTTACTTTTATAAATATATTATACTGAGATATTTTCTTTAAGGTCTCTTCATATTTATAAATCCCTTTGAGTTTCCAATGCCTTTAGATCTCACGTGCTAAACTCACACAGAAAAATTCATTAAAGGCCGTCTCCTCAAGAAGATATAAAGGATTAATCTTAGCCTTTATACTTCCCTCCTTCCTCAGCAACCCTCACATTCCCACCAAAAAACTCCCCAGCTTCATACTCCACAACTCTCTCCATCCTACTCCTCAAGTAATCCGCCAGTTCCTCATCTGTACAATAAACATAACAGCCTTTCTGCCCACGTGTCAGAAGTGTCCGATATGTATTGCGTATAATATCATCGGCTGTCTTTGCTGCTTCTTCGGGATTTTCTTTCATCATCTTCTTAATCCCAAAAAGTGAGCGGTCTGACTTGGCTCGTTTGGTATAGTCTGTTTGGACCTTGCCATCACGATATATTAGATCATCACCTATGATGACTCCCGCATAATCAAATTCGAGCCCTTGGGAGGTGTGAATACAGCCTGCTTCGTTCACAGATTGATCGTCAATGGCCCAAGTCTGTGTATTATCCAAATTCCAACTGATACCGAAGTTCTTATCTGGAATCACGATATCCTGGATATCTGTTTTTGTACGGGTTTCTTTCGGCCACTCCCAACAGTATCCTGCCAGCATTCGTGCTTTATTTTTGTCCTCATTAAGCTGCCGGATCTCGCTTAACAGTTCGTTTGGGTCATCAAACACGCGGAAATCATAGTCTTTTCCAATTGATTCTGCATTAGCTGTTTCCCTGATTTGTAATACATCATCAATCCATGCCAGATAACCGTCAGAACCATTGCATCTGAATTGAGAAAGAAGTTCTAACTTGTGAATTGCCCCACTGTGTTCTTCGGTAAATTTCTCAATGAGGTCAATACTACCTATATCTTTTAGTGTTACTCGCTGGTGTTCATCAATAAAGAAGATTGTTAGTTTAGCAGCATTAATTAATTCTTTTACCTGGTTTTCTCCCAAGTTCTGAAACATTCCTGATTTTTCATTTAATCGATGGGCTTCATCAACAATCAGCACATCAAACTCATCTGTTGGTGCGTCCACATAGCTTCCTGAACCTTTAAATAGATTATCGATATGAGTCTTTTTGAAATCCTGTTTTAACTTAGTCGCATAAATATTACGTGGTGCAGAATTTTTGGTTACATATTGTGCAACTAAACTCTTCTTGGTCAACTCTACTAATAAATTAATAGCCAGAACCGACTTTCCTGTTCCTGGGCCGCCTTCCACCACAAGCACCTGCTTCGTGTTCGTTCGTTGCGCTTCATCTGCCAGCCTTAGTGCTTCTTCGTAAACTACTTTTTGCTCGTCAATCATTATAAACTCATCATTGCCTTTTAACATGGAACTCAGTGAATCTTGCAACGACTTGGATGGTCGAATTTTACCTTTTTCAATCTTATAGAGTGTTTCTTTATTATCTCCATGCTTAATATATGTCTTGATAAAATCACGCAATTTTTTAGCATCGCCCTTTGTGAATACAGGCGCTTGGTCTATGTAGTATTGATAAACAGTATCTGTTAACGGATCTGTGGGTGTGTTTACAATGTAGTTATGTAAATAAGCGCAGGGATAAAGATCAATATTATCCTGCTGTACCGTTGCGTTGTAGTCTTTAATCAAGGAAGCATAGGACCATGCCTGGTATGAGGAATGCGTGGTTTCCACCAACCCGTGACGGAATGCAGTTTTTACAATCGCTTCTTTTCCATCTATCTTCTCTACTTTATCCCATTGTTTAAGTTCAACTACTACAACGGTCTCCTGCTCCTTACTTTTTCCAGTGATCAGAAAGTCCACACGCTTGGAGGAATAAGGTATTCGATATTCAATCGCTACTCCAGAGTTCTTAGGTATATCCGGATCCATGAGCACACGATACATATACTGCATGGAGTTATCCCAGGAACGGACCTCTGCCTTGTTCACGGATCCAACTTTTGATTGGAAGTTATTAATAATGTTATTTGTTAATTCGTCATGAAAAACATCTTCCAGAAACTCTGCCTTGGTAGCTTCGTAAACTAACATATGAGCCCCCTCCATCTGCAGTTCGTTATTATAAAAATCGGGAAATTTGCACGAAAAGTGTCGATATACCTATTTTACCAGATGTTAGGAGAGTGTACAGACCCGATTTTGGAATTCTTCCCCTTTTATATTGGAAATTTCTAATTTTGTAACCAGTGGATGAAATATTAGGTTCATTGTAACGTGAGATTAGCGGAATGGATATATAAATTTTTGTAGGTGTTTATCCTTGCATTAGAAAAACCAGCAAGTTAACATGCAGATAATATATGACTGCTACCTATTTTTTAGACAGACATTGCTTGAGGTAGTTACACGAATTTAAAAACATTTATAACTTATATTTTTCCCAGAAACAACACTTGACCACAACTACTTCTTTTCCCCCTCCCCCAAGCATACAATGCATTATATTTTCCTTTGCAAAATTATTTTGGTATTATTTTGAAAGCATTTTAAAATAAGGGGGGGGATTCTATTGAGAGCAGTTAGTTCTTTTTTTGAACGAATGGTGCAGCGTTTCTTACCTGATGCCTATTTGTTCGCTGTTATTATTACGTTTATCGTATTTATTCTGGGAATATTATTTACAGACAGCTCAGCCTTTCAAATGGTTGAGTATTGGGGAAATGGATTCTGGGATCTGTTGGCGTTCGGGATGCAGATGTCACTTATTGTAGTTACTGGATACATACTTGCCAGCACAAAAATTGTTAAAGGAGTGCTTACAAAGATTAGCAAACTGGCAAATACTCCTGGTCAGGCTATTTTGCTAGTTACCTTTGTTGCTTCGATAGCCTGTCTGATTAATTATGGATTTGGACTTGTTGTAGGAGCTCTTTTTGCTATTCATATTGCCAAACGGGTACCAACAGTGGATTACCGTGTACTCATGGCGAGTGCATATAGTGGGTTTCTTCTATGGCATGGCGGTCTGTCTGCATCGATACCGTTACTCATTGCAACACCGGATCATTTTCTGCAGGACACCATGGGAGTCATTCCTGTATCGGAAACGTTATTCAGCAGTTTTAACTTATTTATTGTCTTTGTTCTATTATTTACATTACCTTTATTAAATCGATACTTGATGAAAACAAGAGATCAGTTGCATCAGCCTGAGGTAAATCTTGGGCAAGAGGAAGAAAAGGAAGATGATGATGCTATTTCAGCAAATGCGGAGATGACTCCTGCGGAAAAATTAGAGAATAGTAGAATCCTTTCCATTTTGATCGGTGCATTTGGCCTGCTATTTGTCGTCTTCTTTTTTAGGGAGAATGGGTTTGATTTAAATATTAATATCGTTAACTTTACGATGCTGTTTCTCGGGATTATTTTTCATGAGACACCGAGACGTTTCCTTAACAGTGTGGCAGATGCTGTTAAGAATGTTGGCGGAATTATTATTCAGTTCCCATTTTATGCAGGGATCATGGGGATGATGGTTGCATCCGGGCTTTCCCAACAAATGTCGCTATGGTTTGTCAGTATATCCAGTGATTTCACCTTCCCATTGTTCACTTTTTTAAGTGCTGGGCTTGTCAATTTCTTTGTACCATCTGGTGGAGGTCAATGGGCAGTACAGGGACCAATCATGATTCCAGCAGCACTCGAGCTTGGTGTGGATACAGCCAAAACAGCAATGGCTGTTGCTTGGGGCGATGCGTGGACGAACATGATTCAGCCGTTCTGGGCATTGCCGCTGCTTGCCATTGCAGGTTTGAAGGTCAGGGACATCATGGGTTTCTGTGTCATGATTCTCATTTACAGCTTCATACCGATTTCCATTGGACTATTGTTCTTTTAATAAAAATCTCCGGCAGCTTGTACACTGCCGGAGATTTTTTAGTAAGGAAAGATAAAATATTTTAGAATTGCTAAGGCTAGAAATATCAGCACTACAAACAAACACATGATGGCAGACGTATAGGCTTTTTCCTTGATGAAGAAAATTCCTCTTAATAAGAAGAAGATCAGTGCAACAAAGAAAACGATCTCTCCGTAGATCATATAATGTTCTCGATCAATCAATTGCAGCAGGATACTAATAACCCCTATTGTTATCAACACGCGGTTACTGATGGCGAAGAACTTATTTGTCTCATTTGTTGGTTTAATAGAGAAACCTCCAGTATTATGTATTTAGCTATTTATCAAGTAAATGTGGTAATAGCAGTTCATGAAAGTCGATTTTTTGTTTATAATAGGAACAAATGTTCTTGTATGGTATACTTATTTTAACAATAGACTGGCTTCGCATGAGGGGTTAAGGCGCACTTTTTCTTCCGGGAATCTTTTCACGGAGGGAGGTGTTGCCCATGGATATAACAGATACGTTAACGCTTATGATTTCATTCGGCATGTTAATTGCTTTCATCATGTCCGAGAATAAAAAATAACCCCTCATGTCACTAGGCCAAGTGCTTAGGGGTTATTTCTCTGCCTAAAAGCGCCTTCCCCTCTTACTGGGGTTGGTCTATTGGAACCGCTCCATGTTAGCAGCATGGAGCGGTTTTTACTATGTTATGTTTTTCTATACTTATTATACCACAGGTAGCATAGTTGTAAACCAATCTTAGCACCTAACCTTTTTCATTCGGTTGTACTTAAGACAATGATTAATTATGTATGTTGAATATTAAATTAGCAATTATTTTAGTTCATGATTTAAATAGGAACATACGATCTAATATGATATACTGTTATTACAATAGACTGGCTTCACATGAGGGGTTAAGGCGCACTTTTTCTCTTCCGGGAATCTTCCACGGAGGGAGGTGTTGCCCATGGATATAACAGATACGTTAACGCTTATGATTTCTTTTGGCGTTTTGATTGTATTAATCATGTCCGAGAATAAAAAATAACCCCTCATGCAACTAAGCCCAGTGCTAAGGGGTTATTTTTACCTATAAGCGCCTTCCCCCTCTTGTTGGGGTTGGTCTATTGGAACCGTTCCATGTTAGCAGCATGGAGCGGTTTTTACTATGTTATGCTTTTCTATACTTATTATACCACATGTGGGGTTATTGTAAACCAATCTTAGGCCCTAGCACTTTCCATTCGGTTGTACTTATAACGAGATTAATTATGTCCGAGAATAAAAAATAACCCCTCATGTCACTACGCCATGTGCTAAGGGGTTATTTAGACCTGATTGCACCTTCCCCTCTTGTTGGGGTTGGTCTATTGGAACCGTTCCATGTTAAAGCATGGAGCGGTTTTTACTATTTATGTTTATCTATACTAATTATACCACAGGTCGGATGGTTGTAAACACATCCACAGCTATCGCTTTCCGATTTTAGCGAAGATATTTACTAGATTAAATCCCTTCTTACCTTTTTGCTTATAACGCAATATCAAGACACCAATGCAGATTCTTCCATTGCCTTTGTCTGATTGTATTCTTCAGCCAACATGGTAGTTACAAATTCAACGGTTGGGTCGATTTCTTCCACCATTTCTTTTAGCGTGTCAACATCTGTTTTGAAGAACTCTTTTCTGTAATTAACTTTATTAACCCTTTGTTCACTTAGCATTTTATGAAGCTTGTTTTCCAGTCCCACTGCATCATCACTAAAAATCAAAGCATGCACATCAAATTTAAATGGAACAGATGCACTTCCTAATTCATCAACCCTATCTTGTGGCTCCATTCTTCTGGTCATTCCGATTTTAAACATTGTTTCTCCAAACGAACCTAAATTAGAAATGATGTAGACATACCCAGCTTTTCCGAGAGTAAGACTTGCAATTTCTTCTTTTTTGACATCTATTTCTTTCACCTGCAATTCAAGTTCCTTTAACCTTTCATGTAATTGCTGAATTTTATCTTCATCTTTCTCTTCTTCCAATAATCTTTTATTTCTTTCCATCTCAACAGTAAACTTTTGCTCTTCTTTATCTAGTTTTTTCTTTTCTTCAGCGAGTTTTTTTCTTTCCTCTGCTTCCTGTCTCATTTGTTCTTTTATCATTCTTTGTTCTTCTTTTTCCTGTTCACGGTAAACATAGTATTTATACTCGATCTGAATAAGTTCCAAATATAAGGGCTCCATCTCTGTTAAAAATTTTGTGATTGTTGGCAGTATGGATTTGTTGCCATTTGCACAAATAGCTAAATACTTAGTTATAATATCTTTCACGGATTGTTCGGATTCATCAAGCTTATTGTATTTTAATTGCAATAATAAAATCTGTACTTCGGCCTGTAAACCGATAACCATAAGATTATAAATTGTTTTATTGCCTTTTGTTGTATACCTACCTTCATACTTGTTTAAAACATTTTTTATTTCTTTTTTAGTAGCATTAGATAATTTTCTTAATTCTTTGGAATGATCTGAATGTAAATGCAGTCTTATAATAGTTCCAAGCAATGTCTCTTCATCAAGTTCTTTATTTAATTTCTCTAGTTGATGATCCACATTATCAAAATTTATGGTATGCGGGAATCTGTCATTGAAGTTTTTAAGCCCTACAACATCAGCTTTGAATTTTCTAGCTTGGTTTTTGTACCTGTTTACCTCTTTTTCTAGCTGTGTATGTTCTTCCTCTAGATTTTCCATATTAGACTGATATTCCGTGGTTTTTGCCACAACTTCTGCTAAACTCTCATTTGCTTCCTTCACAATTCTTTCTGCTTCCTGCTCAGCTTCTTTCAAGATATTTTCACGTTCTACTGCTGTTTTAGATTCAAACTCATTCCGTAATTCAGCAATAAAACTATCCTGGTCAGCAAGTACTTTCTTATTTTTTTCCATTTGATCTTCCAATTTTTGAATTTCTAGTTGGAGGGACTCAAGCTTATCTTCTTTTTCCCTTATCGGTAAGTTATGTAGTTCATCTTCACTAAGAGCTTTGTAAAAATTCCTACGTTTCTTCACTTGTACAATCAATAAAATAATGGCTATAATGGCTGGTATTGTATAGAAACTAAAGGCCGCTATAATTAATATTACTGGACTAGAATACCACCATTTATCTCGATACTTTCCCATCCTTCACTTCCCCCTTTTAGATAATATTGGTTTGTTTCTCTCATGCCTATCATACTCCTTCTAGTTCAAAAAGGGTATAAGAATAAATGTATATCATGATATATAAAACACCAGCATCCGCTAGAAAGATGCTGGTGTTTTAGTGCTTTTGTGATTAAAGCTGAGCCATCACCCGGTATGCAAACCAAGTGTATGCGAGTGATCTCTGATTGATTAGTAAAGCATATGAAAGTTTTTCCTCTTAAGCTGCACCTTCTAGCGGCTTTTTTAATTATTCATTGCTTCCAACTTAGCTAAACTCATTTTATTTGAAAGCATCCTGAGTAGTTGGATCATTACTTAAAATACTATTCTTATACAACAAATAATAGGTTGCTGCTGACCAGCTGAAGTTTTTCGTACTAATTCCTTTACCATTTAACGGATTGTAATTTTCATGTATTGGGGCATTACCCATTAATCCTTCTGCATGATTAAATAATTTCTTAGTTTGCTCCATTGCTTCCTTATCAAATCCATAATTTTGTAATGCTTCTATTCCAAATAAAGCTTGGTCTAACCAGACTGGACCGCGCCAATATGCATCCGGGCTAAATTTCTCATTATCTTTTGATGCCGTTGGAAAAGGCATATACGTATTGAATTTATCTTCATCCATCATATTGTCTTTGACCGTTTCTGCTTGCTTATCTGTAGCTAGGTTTGCCCAAAGCGGAAGCCATCCTTCAGTTCCCTTCCCCCTGTTAACTAATAACTTTGATTCAGATCCATCCTCATTCATTTGCAGGTCATAAAAGAATCCTGTTTCTTCATCGTACATGTTTTCTTGGATGTACTTCTTTAATTTCTCTGCATCTTCCGTTAATGTTTTCTCATCTTTGTCTATACCCAGTTTAGCTGCCATTAGTTTCAAGAAACCTTTTTCAGCATATAGGTACGAATTTAAATCAACAGATTCCTGGTTAATTGAATAGCCGACTACTTCGCCATCTTGTTTGTTTTCAAAGACTTTTACGCCCACATCCTCTTTACCGCTACCTTCTTTGTCAAAGCGAGTAGCATTGTCCATGCCACTTTCCCATGCAGCAGCTTCAATTACAGCCTCGTCATTAAGTACAGGTTTTCCATTTTCATCTTTTATAATTTCCCCGTCTTCATTCGTTTTCCAATTGGTCTCGCTTACCATACTTCCATATTCAGCAACACCATTATTGTTATGATCACGGTTTGTATACCACCAATTGTGGTAATCCATTAATTTAGGATACATTTCTTCTAACCACTCTTTATCACCTGTTGCTTCATAAATATTCCAAACTGCCCAGGCTGCCAATGGTGGCTTGGAATTCCGTTCGTTCCAGTTTCCTCCTTCTCCGCCGCGTGATTGATCTTGATTATAGAAGATAGCATCAATAATCGCACCTTCATCCTGTGGCCGAACATCATCATTAGCCTTAATCCGGTAGTCGAACAATGCCCGCATATTGTTCTTTGCCAGTTCAGGGTTAAATTCTGCTAAAGCAACATCCGCTTTCCATGAGTCCCAGCTCCACATACCCATAAACCATTTATAAGACATCGAAGGAACTATCCCATCATGTTTAATAGCTCCAGCAGGGCTCTGCCAATTAGTCATTAAGGTTTCAATTGATTTCACTGCTGCATTTTGATATTCCGGGAAATCTTTTACTTTGTCTCCAGTAAAGGTTTTATCCAGATAACCTTGCCACCTTTGATTATTTTCTTTAAAGTAATCTTCTTGTTCATTCATATAATTAGATAATTTCTTCTTTTCTTCAGAAAACTCATTTTCTGTAAACGTATACGATTCCGTCGTGTAGGTTTCAAACTTTTCACCCGGCTTTATACTTACCGGATTTTCTAACGTAGACGTATAAGTTAATCCGTTTATATCGGTACTGACCTTTTGATCATGAGAAATATAATACTTCACTTCATCTGTAGCGAAATAATTCCACTGTTCCCGAACTTCACTAAAATTGACTTGTATAGCGTTTTCATCTTTTTGAACGCTTGTCCCAATGTCGATTGTTTTATCCCCATCTATAACCTCATCGAAAACGGATCCTTTCCAAGAAATATTTAATTCCAAAGGTTCTTCACTAGTGTTTTCAATATCTGTACGTATCAATGCAGAACGATTACTAACAAAAATTAAGGATAAGTTTAAGGTGAAATCACTTAACTCATATTTTTGTTCTAATCTACCAGGATAGGAAGACAAATCAATATAGTTACTTTTACTCAAATCATACTGTTCATTCGTTTTTTTATTTGTAATTTGAATACGATTAATAGAATCAGAAAGGTTAACCGGGTATTCTTCCCCAACAATTAATGGACCAGCAAAACCGCCTAATAATTTTTTATTATCTTTCGCAGGCTGATAGTATCCATGCCAAGCACCAAGATCGGAAAAATGATTAAACTTATTTGTTTCATATACCCCATGAGCTTCATTAGTTGGGTTCGCTGATAAATCCAATAAGTTCGCAAACTGATCAACTCTTTTTCGAGCTATGCTGGGGTCGTTACCGGTATCAGCTTCTGAATCAACGTGCGAATCATTGCTTGTACTATTTTCTTTATTCTGGCATCCCATAAATATAATGGACATAGCTATGATACATAGACCTACGATAAAGTTTCTTTTTTTCATAGATAATCCTCCTTGAATTGTATGTACTAACTCTTCTTTCATTGTTTAGCATGCTTATCTGTTGAAAACATTTTCCAGTCTAAGCAATCTGTAGATGCAATAATGTTATTTATTGAATAATTTCATTTTAGCTATAGAAAACCTCCTATTTTTATTCTTATTGAAGCCTTTTTATGCAACAAAAAAGACATGAGTAGAAATGACGAAAAGCACAGATAAAGTTAGGATTTCCTATATCTGTATTTCATCATATTATCTACTCATGCCTGATCGTATCAGTAACACGTAGGTTAAAGATATTATTATATTTTACTGGTTAGCCGCTTCAGAGACATCGTAAGGTAAACTGCCCCTGCATCAGGTACTAGTTTTTTAATAATTTATGCATAATTTTTATCAGCTTCCAACTAAACTATAACATGATGGGTATTCTTTTTTCAATAGATTGACAATTTTACGTCGTTCGGAAACTTATCCTATTAAGTAAACGCTTTTGGGCGTATCGCAAATGCTTTATACCACATGCTTGATTATTGTACACAAGAGTAGGTTGTCCCACATTACTTATACGCATAAGATCCAAAGTACGTCTACCTTAATGATAAATCTTTCTCCATTCAAAGCAAAGCTGTCTCCCATCTACCAAGATTGTCCCCATTCGGCATTTTTAGTTACAGGCAATACGAACAATTTTAGACAAGCAATGATCCCTAAAAGTAAAAAAATCCATTTGTAAGCTACATAAGTTAAAATCCCTCCAAATACGGCAGGCCCAATGATTGCTCCAATGTTCAAAAGGACTATCGTAATACTGAATCCTTGTGCAGGAATTTGCGGGAAAACGTGTGCACTCCAGATTGGTAAATATGCAGCATAGAGCATAAAGGAGCTACCAAATAATAACCCTGAAAAACAAACAAGTAGCCAACCTGGGGTTAAAAATAAAATCGCTATACTAACAGAATAAAGCAGTATCGTTATAATAAAACTAACTTTAAATCCCAGTTTATTTACGATGTCGCCGGCCCATAAGCCAGCCAGTCCTCCTAAACCAATAATTAAAAAGAAAATAGCGTTAGCATGATGAATAGAAAAGCTCTCTTGCACAAAATCGGCTGAGTAGGTCCAATAGGTGGCTTCCGTAATTCCAAATAATAGGGAAGCCAAATAGAGCGGCAGAGCCTTTTTAATGAAGATTAGTCTACGATTTACCTTTGTATCTTTAGAGGCACCTTGCTTCTTGTTGGAAGAAGGAACAGATTTGAGAGCCCACAGAAAGACCACATAACCTATGATCGCTCCACCCACCCAGAGTACCCTCCATTCCGCACTCATTAATACGTATAATGCCGCAATAACCACTAGTCCCAGAGTTGAGCCAGTACTAATAATAGCTAGAGCTCTATTTTGAACGCCCTCTTTTACGTGCTGGCTCACACTCTCTGAAAAAGAAGACCATGTTAGACCAGGGCTCAACCCTGCAATCGCACATCCTATTGCAAATATAATACTGTTCGTCGTAATAGCTGCAAGTAATAAACCTGTAGATACGGCAAAAATACCTGCAAGAATCACGGGACGTGCGCCCTTCCGTGATACAACCAGAATTACAGTAAGTGCTCCTACCAAAAAAGTGAAGAACGTTAAACTGGAGATAACCCCTAGCACGGATGCTGACAGGTTAAAATCTTTCTCAAATTCAGGTAATAATAAACCATACCCATATCTGAACCAGCCGAAGATGATAGTTAAAGCCAATAGACCAACGACAGAGATTGTCGGTATTTCAATCCGTTTTCTCACAAGGTCACCTCTTAACAGTAAAATAAGATTACTCAAAGAAGCTTTACCCTTCCCTATGTGGAGTAAAACGCTGACTAGTGATCCGCTTTAGTAGACTTCAAGTAGTAGAAATGAACAACTTTTGAGAGAAACGTTATGCGGTATTTAATTTATTTTCGATAGGAACTGATGATCTACTATGTTATACAAAGATCAATAGACTGGCTTCACATGAGGGGTGGCGCACTTTTACTTTCCGGGGGACTTCCCGTGGAAGGGAGGTGTTGCCTATGGATATAGCAGATACGTTAACGCTTATGATTTCTTTTGGCGTTTTTGATTGTATTGATGATGTCCGAGAACAAAAAATAACCCCTCATGTCACTACGCCATGTGCTAAGGGGTTATTAGACCTTTGTGCCTTCCCCTCTTGTTGGGGTTGGTCTATTGGAACCGTTCCATGTTACAGCATGGAATGGTTTTTACTATGTTATGCTTATCCACGGTTATTATACCACATTGGATCCAGGTGTAAACACTTCAGTAATATATGCAGTTCAGGTCAAACCATACCTGCTTATTTCAATGCTACACAAGAGGGTTGTCTCTTGCACACATTAATTTTCCGATAAACTTCTCATATATCTGACTCTAAACAATTTTCCCATTATGCGTTCAGTGTCGCTGGCGTAACCACAAAGACGCGAAATAGTAGCTGGTTTTCTGGAATAATGTGATCTATGTCATATAGTAACTAATACGAATCGGCTATAATAACAGAAAAGCCGTAAGAATGGACAACGATTCCCCTGTCCTAACATGTTGGAGGTTGAGGAACTGACTTCTCTTTTCAAACCGATACTCAAATTGCATTTCTCTACAACATAATGAGGTGAAAAATAATGGAGACACATTTGGATATAAGACGAATAAATACGATAAAAGAAATACTGCTTACATTGAAGCTTGGAGAATCAGAACAATTGATTCAGGATGCTTTTGATGAGCATGTTCAACCATTAAACAAGACTGATATATTACTGATCTTGCAGGAACTAAAAAATAGCACTACAAATGATTTTACTATGGACGATATCAGGAAATTCTTTGATATCTATCTTGAGCTGTACGATCATTCGCTTCAGAGTATTCATATTCCAAATGAGAAACATCCAAGTCATCCTATTCAAATTTTCAAAAAGGAAAATCAGGCATTTGCCTCTTTATTAGATCGGGTAAATAGCCTTGTAGAAGCGATTGCTAATGATGCAGGACATCCCACAGATCAACTAATGAATGAAATAATTCAGTTGGGAAAAATATATAGCCATTACAACCGTAAAGAAAAACTCTTTTTCCCAATATTGGAGCGTTATCGTATTTATTCCATTTCCCGAATTATGTGGGCAGAGGATGACCGCATCCGCACATTATATAAAGGTACCAAAAGAATGATGGAGAAAATGCCAGACATCGATTTCCAGTACGTCAAGCAAGCTTATTACGACTTGGAAAATGCATGTAGAGAGATGCTCCTGGAAGAAGAATACATGCTCTTACCTATCACAAAGTCTTTTTTTAAGAAAGCAGATTGGTTTGCCATTGCGAGGGAAAGTAAAGCATTTGGTTATGCAGTAGATGAACCGGAAGAAACCTGGATTCCAGATGAAGCGTTGGGTAATAAAAACACAGAAAAGCAATCCAACACGCCTAACGAGGAACATTTACGATTTGGCGGAGGTTACTTAACGATTAAAGAAGCCAACCATATTTTGAATAATTTGCCCCTGGAAATAACGTTCGTTGACAAGAATGGCATATTTAAATACTTTAATGAAATAGTAGAGTCATCTGAGATGATGTTTATCCGTACACCAACTTCCATTGGACGTCATGTAGCCATGTGCCATCCCCCAAAAAGTATGAAAAAGGTCATGCAGCTCATCCAAGACTTAAAGTCAAAGAAACGTCAGTCAGAAACAATGTGGTTCAAAAAGAAAGAAGAGTACGTCCATGTTACGTATAAAGGTGTGTTCGATGAAAACGGAGAATACATAGGGATATTAGAATATGTTCAAGATATTCAACCATTTCTGGATTTAACGCGTGAGGTAAAAAGAGAATTAAGGTAACGAATTTCTCTCGGTGTATTGATTATGTCTGAGAATAAAAAAATAATCCCTCACTGTGCAGCCCATTGCTGAGGGGTTATTTGACCCTATTGCACCTTCCCCTCTTGTCGGGGTTGGTCTATTGGAACCGTTCCATGTTACAACATGGAACGGTTTATATTTAAACTTATTATACCACAGGCCGGATGAATCTAAACCAACCCGATGGCAGTGGTAAGAGATTCATTCTCGCCATCCAGAACGACCTGTTACCTAGACACCTACTGTATTTTTCAATGCGCCTGCCGCTTTTGCCCGGATTCTCGTTGCATTACCAGGCAGATAGGCCAATGGGACATATTCTAAATCAACTATAACTAGCTGATCTGGATCTGCTCCTGCATTAATTGCTTCTTCTTTTGCCATATTTTTAGCAACTTCTATTGTTTGCTCGCGTCCAAGGTCATCCATGGCGAATATTTTTTCTACTTCTCCACTAACCTGTGAGATGGCGGAACCAATCGCATTGGCTACACCAAAGTTTTCTGGTCGGATGACTTCGGAGGCTCCCTGTAATTCTTCTGGCAGTAGGATGCTTCCACCACCAACGAGAATGACAGGCATATCCTCGGCGCTTGTTTTCATTTTATCCAATGCTTCCTCTACCATGCTTACCATCTTAGCATAGATATTTTCGAGCAAGGTTTTATCAAAGTGAGCCACTTTTGCTGGGTCTCCAAGCTCTGCTTTTCCAAGTCCAACAATAACATCTGTGGTTGTTAATGTATCGCCACCAAATATCAGTGCTTTTTCTTGCAGTTGGTATCCGACACTATGTGGGCCAATTTGGAAAGTTTGATCGCCATGCACCTGGACAATCGTGCCACCACCTAGTCCGACAGACATAATATCAGGCATACGGAAGTTCGTTCTGACACCACCAATTTCTACTGCTAAAGAGGATTGACGCGGAAATCCATTTACAAGTACGCCAATATCTGTCGTCGTTCCTCCTACATCAATCACCAAAGTATTGGATTTATTGCTTAAATAAGCAGCTCCTCGCAAGCTATTTGTTGGTCCACATGCGATGGTCAATATCGGGTAACGGACGGTGTATTCTACCGACATTAGTGTACCGTCATTTTGGCCGAAGAAAACATCTGCCTCAATTCCTTCTTGTTTCAATGCTTGGATAAACCCATCTGCTGTGGATTTAGCAACATTCACGACAGCAGCATTTAGTATGGTTGCATTTTCTCTTTCCAGTAGACCAACATTTCCAATTTCACTTGATAGAGATACGGCTACATCCTCTCCCAAAATCTCAGTGATGATTTCTGCTGCTCGCTCCTCATGTTTTTTTGTAACTGGAGAGAAGACGGAGGTGATGGCAACAGAGTCTACCTTTCCTTTTATTTCATTTGCGATTCGATAGAGATCTTCCTCATCCAATTCGGCTATTTCCCTGCCATCAAATTCATGCCCACCTTTTACAATGTAGGAATGTTTTCCAAGAATTGCTTTTAAGTCGTCTGGCACACTAAGCAATGGTTTAATAGCGAGCGTGGCTGGTGCGCCAATACGTATAATGGCAATATCATTCAGCCTTTTCCGTTCTACGATGGCGTTGGTACAATGTGTTGTACCGAGCATGGCATAGTTTATATTACGAACTTCGACCTTCGATGCTTTTACTACTTCATGTAAAGCCTGGTAGATTCCACTGCTGACATCTGTGGTGGTCGGTGATTTGGTTTGGGCGATGACATTGTAAGAATCATCCAAAATAACAGCATCTGTATGTGTTCCGCCAACATCAATTCCAATTCGATAGTTTGACATATTAAGCTTCCTCCTTTTCTACTAATTGTTCGACTGGTACATAATCCAGGTCATACCCGAAGTAACGTGGACCTGTTGTCTCAATTCCTTTATCTGTACGCCATTTGCTATTTGCTGGCATCCCGATCACCGTACACCGGGCACCGTAGCGTAACCCCTCCGTAGTAATGGGCATTCCTGTATCTGAATCCAGTACTGCAATTAAATCAGGAGTCATGCACAATGTTTTGTCTTTTGTTTCAGCAAGTAGATGTTCATTTTGAAAGCGGAGATACAGCTCGTCCTGTTGGTACTCCTCCACCCCTTCAATTGTTGCCGTACCACGGGCGAACCCTGTTTCTGTCTTCCGATCAACATCAACGACCTTGCCTTGAAACAGCTTGTAGCCATCAGTTAGTTTTAACACTTCCGTAATTGGATTGTAGTTATGCGTCTTGGCCTCTCTAATTGTTCTGCCAATTTGTTCTTCCAGTTTTAAAATATGATGGATAGAGCTGCGTTTGACTGTTTTCCCATCCATAGGATAAATGGAGAGCATAACAGAGCCACCCATTTCAACTGTAGCAGAACGTGCAATTCGTTCTGCCCAAACGTTGTTTACTGTATTCAACAAAGAGTTATTTCCCTTTTCATCTGCAAGAACCATCGGAGTTGCCGGGACACCTTCCAAATAAAATGTTACCATCTGCAATTCGGGAAATGCTCGGCCCATTCCATCTGCGTCCACGACGGGTAAACCCAATTGGGCTGCTAAGGCAAATGGTAATAAGGAGTTCACACCACCTGCTTCTATAGGCATGGTTGCGTAAACGTCTTTGCCCAAGTATTTTTGTAATGATTCAAAAGCGCCTACAGCCTCTTCCCCACTTGGAATTTTTTCTACCATTACAGTGGGAGCTCCCATCATGGCAGATGGTACGACAAGTGCGTCATCAGGCAACTCATCCACATCTAATAATTCTACTGGTCCATTTTCCTCAATTGCTTGTAATGCCATTAATTTACCAATGTACGGATCACCGCCACCACCTGTTCCTAAAAGAGCTGCACCAATAGCAATATCTTCAATTTCCTGTTTACCTATTAATCTCATGAGATTTTTCCTCCCTTTACATGTTGTTCTAAATCACTTGTTGCTGTTTTGTTTTTTATCACTTTTCCGACAATTAATTGTAAAATAAAGGCTACAATGAATGCATCAAAGCCAGACGCTCCTGTGAGTGTAAATAAACCAAAACCACTTGGGGCTGCAGTTGTCATAAATGCTACGAGTGCAGCTATAATCCAGATAGTTACAGATAATGGTTCTACATTTTTTGTGTGGTCTATTTTTTCAAATTGGTACTTCTGCCGGTTTACTAGAAAATCAGCTACATAAATACCTCCAATTGGCGGAATCAGCGCACTTAGGAAATTTAGAAACGGGATAAAGTTTTCGTAAATACCTGATACTGCCATTCCTGTACCAATTGCTCCTGCTGCAATAGTAATAATTGATTTAGGAACCTTCTGAAAAATGACGGCAAACCCTAGCGCAGAGGAATATAAATTATTATCATTTGTTGTCCATTGTGCAAGAATTAAAATTAATAATGCTGCAGTTCCCCATCCCAAGCCAAGCATAATCTCAACAATATCAACCTGTGTTGTGGCTTTTGCCAGAATGATAGAGATAATTAATACAATACTAAATCCTAGGAAGTAGCCAACAAAAGAAGAGATGACGGCATCTTTTGTAGAACGGGCATAGCGGGAAATATCTGGTCCAATAATAGCTCCTATTGCCAGAGAGCCAATAATTAATGATACAGCAGAACCAAATGTTAATGGATCGCCAATGATTGGTGCTTGAGAAATCGATTCTACCGATTTACCTGTCATTACCTTGACCAATGAACTGATCAGCAGGATCCCAAGCAGTGGTACAGCAACCAGACTAAGTTTTTCAATAGCTTTATAGCCAATAAAAGCTGTGACAGTCATTAGAATTCCACCTATGATTACCAATGCCAGAACAGGCAAATCAAGAGAAAGGCCGTCTAACAATACGTTGCGCAAGCTGGACCCAAATAAGGCAAGCTGTACACCAAACCAACCAAATAAAGCAATTGCGAGTATGATGGAAACTGCGTATGCTCCATATTTACCTAAGGCAAACTTAGAAACTAGTGCTGTCGATAAGCCTGTCTTGGCACCGACTACACAGCATAAAGCACTTAAAACAGCCAAAATGAAAGATCCTAAAAATGAAGCTAGTATTGCTTGTGTAAATGGCATCCCTGCACCTAGGGTTCCACCTAACACAACTGCTGATAATGCAACGATTCCTCCTGTCCAAACAATGGATAATTTTATCCATCCCTTTCGCTTATGTTGGGGAACAGGCTCCAATTCATAGTCTTCCGTCAAATCAAATCTATTTTCCATTTCGTTTCACTCCTTTTATTTTGTTATCATTTATTTTCCAATTCCAAAAATAGGGTATGAATCATTTCATCAGCCAGTACGACTTGTTCTGTAAAGTCTCCCCCATCGTATAAGTTAATACCCCAGAACACTCCGTTTGCTATCAGGACGTATTGCTTAATTGTCTTGTCTACCTCCTTGTCCGTAATTGCGGGATAACTCGCCTTCATAGCATCTCCAAGCGAATTCATCAACCAATCATTATGATGCCTTAAATGCTGTTGAAGATATTTCTTGATTTCCGGTACCGGTGAAGTGACGAGTGATATATAGGCAATCGTTCCTTGTTTATCTCCGGTATGGTGACTTACAAGGCCATGTAGCATCGCTGAAAATATCTCTTCCACGGAACGATCTTTATTCTCCAGCAGGATTCGTTGCATTTCCTGAAAGTGGTTCTGGAGTAGCTGTTGAAAAGCAGCAATGAACAGCGCTTCTTTATTGTTATAGAAGAAATAGATAGATGCCGGTTTGATTCCCACATCATCTGCAATCCTCCTCATGGTTGCCCCATCGTAGCCATATAGAGCATACTGCCGTATCGCAGCTTCAATTAATTTTTGCTTCAAAACATCACCACCTAACAAGTGTTAGGTAGATTATAGTGGTGTATTTTTCGTTTGTCAACGAGTTTTTTAACAATTCATTCAAAAGTAAATATTTAACTTTTTCTTAAAACGCTTACATTTTATTAGTAGTAAAGGAGAGAAATGCAAACGGAAGAAAGCAAAAAAACCCCAGCACTCGAAGAGAGAGCTGGGGTTTTGATTGAATTTATCATGTCCGACAATAAAAAATAACCCCTCAATGTGCAAGCCCATTGCGGAGGGGTTACCGACCCTAATGCACCTTCCCCTCTTGTCGGGGTTGGTCTATTGGAACCGTTCCATGTGACAGCATGGAGCGGTTTTTACTATGTTATGCTTTTCTATATTTATTATACCACATGCCTGATTATTGTAAACTAAACTAATGGTGACATACTTATTTCAATGTGATTTATATCTCCATTCCGACGTCAGCAAATGTTGCCATATTTTTCAGCATACTGACTGCGGCATCTAAAATAGGGAATGCTAAAGCTGCCCCAGAACCTTCTCCAAGACACATATCCATGTGCAACATGGGTTTAAGCCCCAAAAACTCGCTTGCCATCTGTCCACCTGTTTCTGCAGAAGCATGTGAGGCGATAAAGTATTCCTTTGCTTTAGGCTCTATAGAAGCTGCAAGGATAGCAGCAACTGTTGAGATATAGCCGTCCACGACTACTGGGATCTGATTTGCGGCTGCTCCAAGCATCACGCCTGCCATGCCGCCAATCTCCAGTCCGCCTACCTTTGCTAGTACATCCAAGGAATCTTGCGGGTTTGGCTGGTTTACTGCAATCGCTTTTTCGATTGTCTCCACTTTGTGTGCGATACCACCCTCACCAACGCCAGCTCCTCTACCAGTTATAGCTTGTGGGGCATAATTTCCTAAAACAGATAATATTGCGGTACTGGGAGTAGTATTACCAATGCCCATCTCGCCAGTTCCGATCACTGTTATTCCTTTTTCAACTTCCTTGTTAACTATCTCAATTCCTACCTCTATTGACTTAATGGCTTCTTCCCTCGTCATAGCAGGCCTTTTTGTCATATTAGACGTCCCATTCTTTATTTTTCTTTTCATTATCCCAGCATCATCTGGAATTACTCCGTTCACACCAATATCCACTGGAACTATTTTTGCTCCAGCAGGCATTCCTATAGCACACACACCTGTTACACTTTTCGGAAATAGTAAGGTTTGGGCTAAGGTTACTTCTTGTGGATTGCTGGAAATTCCTTCTTCGTAAATCCCATGATCTGCGGCCATCACGATGATTGCTTTTTGATCCAACACAGGATTTAAATTTCTTGTAATCCCAACTAATTGTACAGCTAGTTCTTCCAGCTTCCCAAGACTGTTTATTGGCTTTATCAAGTTATCCACTCTCTCTCTTGCCTTAGCCATCAATTCCTTATCCAAGCTCTCAATTCTATCAATTGTTTTCTGTAATAATTGCATTTTCAATTCTCCTTTTTGGTTTATATTCAAAAATAAAAAAGCCTGCAGTTTATTCCATGTACAAATAAACTACAGACTTTTCCATCATCTATAACTAGAAGCAAAAGGCAGGTCTCCTGGCTCAGGGGTGTCGTTCTATTAACCTTCCCAGAATAACTTCCAGTGGTATTTCTAATAGAACCCCCTTCACAGTGGCGGGTCCGCTGAAGATTCTCACTTCATTCCCTATTCTCCCATATGGGCACCTACTGCTCTCATTCACTATTCTATTAGTTCAAATTATAATAGAGTCAATGGATGAAGTAAAGGTACAAAAGATATATAAGACCATGGTTAAAGATTACGGCTGCCTGCTATCCTAGTCCTGCATACTCTCCATTAGTACTAATTGCCTCTTTCGTTCTAGTCCTCCTCTATATCCAGTCAATTGTCCGTTTTTACCAATAACCCGATGACAAGGAACAACAAATAGTAGCGGGTTTGCACCTATCGCAGCTGCAGTTGCACGAATAGCTGTTGGCTTTTGGAGCTGATTTGCAATTTCGGAATAGGTTTTTGTTTGTCCATAGGGGATGTTTCTTATTTCCCTCCAAACAGCTAATTGGAATTTGGTTCCATGCATATCGGAAGCAAATGTAAAAAAGGTCCTTTCTCCTTTAAGATATAATTCAAGCTCTTTGGCATATGGTTGAATTTCCTCATCTCTTTGTTCGATTTGATATGCTGACAATTTTGCTTTCACCCAATCCATTAATCCTTGAACATTAAAGCCAACATAGCAAAGGCCATTTTCAGTAGCTGCAAGATACAAGGTCCAGCTTTCATATGTCCTATTGCTCCAATAAATTCTTTTCAATTGCCCTTCCTCCCTTTTTCCGTTCTAAAACATCGTGGGGAACAGCCACATATCTTTTTAAATTGCTTATAAAAGCTGGAAAAATTCTGATATCCGACTTGAAAACAAATTTCGGTGCTATTTTCTTTCGTAGTTACTAATAATTCCTGGGCTTTTTGAATTCTGAGGGTGGAGAGGTACATCTGTGGTGTGTAGCCTGTCTTTTCTTTAAACGTCCGACTTAAATAATATTGACTAACACCAACATGCATTGCTAGCTGGGCTATCGTTATGTTACTGGCATAGTTCTCTTGTAAATACTTCTTCGTATCTTCTATAAATTCCAGATGTGGATCATATGTATGCTCCAGCAAATCAGGCCGACACCTTTTACATGGACGGAAGCCTTCTTTTCTAGCTTCTTCCGCATTGGGAAAGAAGCATATATTTTCATAATTTGGAGTCTTTGATTTGCATGATGGCCGACAAAAGATACCAGTTGTTTTTACTGCATAGAAAAATTCACCGTCATATTTATGATCACAATCCACTGCTGCTTTCCACATATGAGCTTTCGTCAGTGCAGCTTTCATGTGCAGATCCCCTCCTCTGAATTGTGCAATTTTGGTCTTGCAAAACGGTAGCGATTCACACACTTTTTAGCTTCTATTTGTTGCTTTCCTATAAGTCATATACATTGCATAAATAACAATAACAATCACTGGGACAAAAATGAACAACTCAAAGAACGGCAGCACACCTATACATAGAAGTAGTGATAATAAAGAAGACCACCAAGCAAGGCTGCGATTTGTAAGGAGTTTTACACCAGCTGCCATAGAAAAAATATAAACAAAGATTCCAAGTGAAGTAGGAATAAAGAGCAGGTCCTGAAACGTTATGTTCAAAATCTCCGTGATCAACACGCCTCCTATAGCAAATAATATCACAAAGGCTACCATTCTTCTCGGCACTTGGGCACGAGCATGCACGACAGATAATATCTTTGGAAACGCACCATCTCTGCTTAACGAATACCCCAATTGAGTCAAACTTGCTACAAATGCATTAGAGGTTCCAATACAAATGAGGACTGCCACCACAGCTGTAATAAGCTGTGCCTCCACTCCGATAGTTTCACCCATCAACACGCCAATTGGCGAAAGATTATGTTGAAGACTTCCATACGTATGTGTAGCGATAGTAACAAAACTTAATGCCAAATAGAGAATGCCTACAATAACGGCACTTATCATCGTACTTCTCACAATGATTTTATCCGGACGTTTAAAATAAGGAGCAAGATTGCAAATAGCCTCCCATCCGAAAAACGCCCAAAAAATGACTGTTATTGCAGTTCCCACCGAATACCATCCATTTGGAGCAATCGGCTGAAAATGGGCTAAATCTATATAGGGAAGAGAAGCGACAACAGTTAGAATAAGTAGTAGAAATAAAGCTGTACTGAATATAAATGCAACTTTTCCGCTTACTTTCATTCCATTATAGTTGGCAAGACCAGCAATTACCAAGATCAAAATGGCGATCCATACCCTCGAAAAATCAGAAAGATCAAATGCCTGACTAAAATAAAATGCACCTGTCAAAGATACAATCGTTTGTCCGACAGCAGCAGTTACAAAATAGAACCAGCCAACCATATTTCCAGAATGAAATCCGAATGATTTTCTTACAAATGTTGCTGCACCTCCAGCATCAGGGTATTTCCTGGCTAGACATGCAAATGAATAAGCCAGAGGAAAACTAAGTAAAATCACAATTGTCCATGACAGTAACGATGCTGGTCCTGCAAGAGAAGCCGTCACACCTGTCAAAAATAAAACACCCGATCCCAATATTGTAGCAATATATAGTGCGACTCCTTCTTGTAAACCAATAGTACGTTGATCCATAACCTCTTCCCTCCCTTTCTCTTTCTACCATAGCAGTTTTCATGTCCTCACTCCTTTCCATTTTTGCTTTCTAATTCAAGGAGGAAATTAAACTAGAAGCGTAAGGGATTGAGTCACATTGGGTAGTATCAGAAGGGTGATTTTATGTGGAGATTTATCTTTCATGGTTTTGAGTTTTGGGGAGTCTAAATTTGCAGGTGACATATTGATAAGCTTAAAAAAACGAGGCTGGGAAATGCGCTGCAACTAGCAAATAGTGGCATAGGAATAACCATTGTACCGCAATCTGTCGTGGAAAATGTTTCATTAAGTCAAAAGGATAATTTATACCCACTAACTGACCCTGCATTTAAAAGCCATATTGTAATAAGCTTTGCTCGAGATATTAAGCGTAGTCCCGCAACACACGAGTTTATTAAGATGGCACAAAGCGTTTGCCATGAAGATTATTCTCTTTAAACACTTTTTTCTTGTCAAAAATGCCCAACCAATCACTTATGGATTGGTTGGGCATTTTATTTTTATTCAGCAGCAAAACACTCGAAGAAATAATGTGTATTATTTTTTACCACCATTTACATAGAAATATTTGCTTTTCTCTTTGTAAAATCGGTCTCTTGGTAATAGGTGTTCTTCACTAAAATATTTGGTCCTAGGCATTTAACTGCTGGGCAATGGCAATTGATTGATTTTGCAGTACTGGAGTCCATCCATTTTTCATAAGCAGTTTCCAGTTTCGTATCTTGTATATTTCCTAGTGCCGGGTCATCATCACCAAAGTCTGTCACAATAATATCGCCATTGAAAATGTTGACATTCAAACGAGAACGGCCATCTGGATCATTACGTATTGTTACATTGTTGGTTTTGTACAATTGCTTTAATAGCTCCAAGTCCTCTTGTTCACTGCTACACGGATAAAAAGGAAGCGTACCGAATAACATCCATGTGGATGGGTCTCTCACATCCAACAGTCGCTTGATAGCTGTACGCATCTCTTCTAAGCTTAATGTTTCTAAAGCACTACCGAAATCTACAGGGTACATTGGATGAATTTCGTGCCGGGCACAGCCCATTTCCAATACATGATTATGAATCTTTTCCAGATAGGGAAAGGTGGACTTATTCAGCATTGTTTCTGCTGATACCATGACACCTTCTGCGGCAAGCCGTTGCGAATTTTCCACCATACGTGCAAAGTATTTCTTTCTATTCTCCTCTGTTGGTTTACGCTCCATTCGAGCAAATCCAACTTCGGCAAATTCTTCCTCTGTCCCCCAGTTGTGAGAGATATGTAGTACATCAAGATATGGAATAATTTCTTCATACCTGCTATAAGGCAGGGTTAAATTTGAGTTTATTTGTGTGCGAATCCCACGTTCATGGGCATAGCGCAATAATGGAACAACATAGTCACGCACCGATTTCTTAGACATCATCGGTTCACCACCCGTAATCGAGAGGGTACGTAGGTGTGGGACTTCATCCAACCGTTTGACCAATAGCTCCATTGGCAGTGCATCTGGATCCTTTTGACTTAGTGTATAACCAACAGCACAGTGAGCACAACGCATGTTACACAGTGTTGTTGTAGTAAATTCCACATTGGTCAGCGTCATTTTCCCGTAATCCTCTACATCCATGTACGCTTCCCACGGATCATAGCTTGGCGTAATTTTTTTCAGTTGTTCTTTTGTTTGCATATGCATTTCCTTCCTGGTCCGTTAAATATTCACTTCAAATTATATTGTAGCAGACTTATTGAATAGAACGTCTAAAGCAAGAATTATTGCATTTGCCTGTGAATTTAACATTGAAAATCAGATTCAATGTGAAGCGCACGCGGAAGATTTTTATATCGTTAGGACCTGTAAAACATATCCAACCACTACCCCGATAATTACAATCAGCCATGCTGGCACTTTCCAGATATTTAATAAACCGAATAAGATAACAGCAAGAGCGAAATCAGATGCAGATAAAATAGAGCTTTTGATTACCGGATCATAGAATGCAGCTAGTAAAATACCTACAACACTCGCATTGACTCCCATAAGAATCCCTTGGAAGCTAGCACGTTTCCGCAATTCATTAAGAAAAGGTAATGCTGCGATGATAAGCAAAAAGGATGGAAGAAATATTCCTACTGTTGCTACTACAGCCCCTAGCACACCTTCCATCATTGTTCCGAGATAACTGGAAAAGGTAAAAAGGGGACCTGGAACAGCTTGGGCCATACCATATCCGGCTAAAAATTCATTCGCTGTTAGAAAGCCTGTTGGTACTAGCTCGCGTTCAATCATTGGCAACACAACATGCCCACCGCCAAATACGAGTGAGCCTACTCGAAAGAAAGTGTCAAATATCGTAACGAGTGGATTGTCTGTAAATCTATTTAGGATTGGCAACAATATAAGTAGACTTATTAGAATACCTAAAGAAGTCAACCCGAGTTTCTTAGAAATATTTATTTGGAACGGCTGCACATTTGTTGCAGCATTATGGGAAAATAATTTCAGACCGACAAGCCCTGCTCCTAAAATAATTAAAATCTGCATCCATGCGGTAGGAAATAATAGCATGATACTTGCAGCTATGATCGCTATTGCCAGCCGTGTTTTATCTGGTGTTAATTTCTTCCCTAACCCAATCAGCGCGTGAAGCACAACAGCTGCTGCGACAATTTTTAAGCTATGGATGAAGCTGGCATCCTCTAACGTGAAGGTTTGGTACATTAGAGCGAATAATATTAAGACAATGACTGATGGGATCGTGAATCCAAACCATGACACAAGCCCTCCAAGCAGTCCGCCACGGAGCATGCCAATAGATATGCCAACCTGACTACTCGCAGGCCCAGGGAGAAACTGACAAATGGCTATGATGTCTGCATAGGTTCGGTCATCTAGCCATTTACGGCGATCAATATATTCTTCCTTGAAGTATGCTAAATGAGCGACTGGCCCTCCAAAGGATGTTAAACCCAGTTTGGTTGATGCTAGTAAAATCTCCCATAGTGTACGGAGACTACCTTTTTGCATTGGCTTTCCCTCCTGTTATTTTATTTCTTTAAATAATTCAAATGCCTTGGCTCTTGCTTCTTCAAGTACCTCTTCCCCTTTATTCGTGGCACGATAATACTTTCTAATCTTTCCATGTACATTTTTTTCACTTTTAGTCAGGAGCCCGTCCTTTTCCATACCATGAAGGATAGGATAAAGGGTTCCTGCACTCATTTCATATCCATGTTCATGCAATTCTTCAAGCATCCAGGAGCCATAAATGGGTTCTTCCTTGGCATGATGTAAAATATGTATCTGTATGAAACCTAAAAAAAGCTTACGTAATACTTTATTATCCACTACGATGCTCCTTTCCTGGTTTGTTGCTGATTTCGAATTTCGATATCGATTTACGCTTACATTCTATCTTTTTCTTTTACTTGTATCAACCACTTTAGAAAAACTTTACTTTCTTTTAACATCTGCATGTACCTAAATAGAGGCTCACATACCCAGCACATTTTCTAAATCTTCTTTCAAAGTAGGTAACGGTATGCTAAATTTAGGTTAATAGATCACTATTTTTGAACAGGAGATTACTATGACACAATTTACAATTAATCAAGAAATGACTGACAGTGAATCACTCCCCTCTTTTGACCTCAAACTCGAAGGTACAACTGTTACCACGGTATATTGCGACACTGAAATGCAGACAGAGTTTGTAAATGCCTTACAGAAAAAAGGAAAAGCCTCTGTTTTTGACCAGCAGGAGGGCTTGTATCATCGGCTAACTGTTGAAGACAATATTGCTTTTTTTCATAAATGGTTTAACTACAAAGTTCCTTTGCCAGAGGTTTTCGTACTATTTGAATTACAAAACTGCATGAAGAAGCCTATACATACATGCACCGATTCAGAAGTCCGGAGAGTATACTATGCGAAATACCTAATGAGCGGCGCAGTACCAACTGTCTTTCGCGAGCCATTACATGGGGTGGACATTAAAACGACGCAAACCTTTATCACTATGCTGGAAAAGTTCAAGGAGCAGCACATCCCTGTCCTCATCCTTGTTTCGAATATGGAACATGCTCTCCTGCTTGGCGATATTGCTTATAAGCTGCAGCAAAGCGGTTTGCAACCAATTGAGCTTGAGGAAGATGAAGTTCAACAAGATAAGACTTCCTTCCAAGCACCAGCGAGTGCCAATTTGTTTAAGGTCCCGGCAAAAGTGGATGATAAGATGATTTTGTTTGATCCTTTGGAAATTGACTACATTGAAAGTCAGGATGGAAAAGCGATGATGGTGATTAATGATGCTTCTTATCCAATGGAAAGTACACTTTCAGAAATCGAGAAAAAATTAGAGGTTTACGGATTTTATCGCTGCCACCGATCCTATATCGTTAACTTACAAAAGGTCCGAGAAATTATTACATGGTCCAAAAATACGTATTCCCTCCGAATGGATAATAGATCACAGTCAACGATCCCTTTATCACGAACGAAAATACAGGACATTCAGGAAAAATTCAGTCTGAAATAGTACAATACACACCTCGATTCCGTACACTTTATGTTTTTTGCTTCATTTTTCAATGAAATAAAGGTACATTTCATCCTGCTGACAGTACATCCCGCCTTATTTTTACTGTATAGCTCAGAAACATCCCTTACGATAGAGGTAGTTACGTAAGGGAGGGTTTCATTTGGAAAATAGTATGGAAGTAAAAAGGTTGCAAAAACAATACGGACAGAAAACCGCGATCAAGGATGTCAGTTTTCATGTGGAAAAAGGAGAAATTTTTGGTTTACTTGGGCCTAGTGGTTCAGGAAAAACAACAATGATCAAAATTCTAACAGGGGAACTCAAGCAAACGGATGGGAAAGTAACTGCGCTCGGGATGGATGCGAGCGACTTTTCAAGTGCTGTATATAAATCCAAGATTGGCATTCTGTCAGATAATAGTGCCTTATATGAGCGACTATCTATCTATGATAATCTGAAATTATTTTGTAAATTGTATGGTGTATCAGTTAGTCAAATTGATGGGATGCTGCAAGAGGTTAATTTATATGAGGAGCGCACAACAACTGTTTCGAAGTTATCGAAGGGAATGAAGCAGCGTGTGATGCTTGCGAAGGCACTCATCCACAAGCCTGAACTGGTATTTTTGGATGAACCGACCTCTGCGTTGGACCCTGGCAATATGGCACATATTCATCGTGGCTTGCAGAAGCTGAACGAGGCAGGAACGACTATTTTTCTGACCACCCATAATATGGAGGAAGCAACCGCATTATGTGATCGTGTCGCCTTTTTGCACAAAGGAGAGCTTCAAGAGTTAGATAGCCCGTCCGCGCTTCGATATAAGTATTCTACACATGCTTTTCATGTGGAAACAGTACAGGGCGATCGTCTTGTCATTGAAAATGTGCCTGAAAACGCCAACCGAATAAAAGAATTAATTGGAAGCGGCCATGTGAAAGCTATAAATACAGACCATCCTACACTAGGGCAGGTTTTTCTAAAAGTAACTGGAGAGGAGCTCGTTTCATGAATGTTCAACGGATTCATGCCATTTTTGAAAAAGATATAAAAGATTTCATGAAAAATATGATGTTAATCACTATGCCTTTAATTCCCATTGTATTGTCTCTCATGTATACACGATTTAGTGACGGAGAATCATTGCCCATTTCCATGTTATACATCATTGTTGGAGCAACGTATTCAGCTGTTACTTCCAGTATTATGATGACGATGATGGCTGAGGAGAATGAAAAAAAGACATTACGTGGACTGGTTCAATCCCCAGCATCGTATGTAGATATTCTTGTCGGTAAGAGTCTTGTCGTGGCGTTAATTAGCTTCACTTCGCTAATTATATCCCTTCTGATTGTGGGAATAGATCCATTTCTTAACCTTAAGGACATGATTTCATTGTTGTTATTGTTCATCTTCTTTTTATTGCTTGGCATAGGAATAGGATTATTCTCCAAGTCGGTTGCCTCGACTTCTGCTTATATTATGCCTGTCATGTTTTTATTCGGATTCACTCCAATGATTGAAGCTCTTGGTATTGATAAAGAGAGTATTATCTCGCAAGTGGCAAGTGTGTTCCCATTAATGCAGGCCATTCAGGTACACGAGGATAATTCCTGGGTATCTTTAGGTATTATCGCTATTTGGAGTATTGGTGCAGCAGTATTTGCATATACTTGCTTCAAGAAGACAACAACAGATGATTAACTAAAAGAAAGCAGCTGCCTTCCAGAGAGAAGACAGCTGCTGTTTTTTCCTCATGACCTAATCCATCACACTATATGCTATAACAAACCAAACACATGCTATGCCAAGGTCTGTCAGAAACGCCTTTTTCGGCATTTTCATTTTATATTTTTCTACCCCTTCAATAGCGGAGCTAATTCCTAACAACAGAAAAATCCATTTCATATAAATGAATGCAAAATCATTGATGATACATATAACCATTAGGACGGCCGTTACTATTGCTATAATTAGTTGAAGAAAGATCACTGGTTTTGAACTTTTTAGTTGTTGTTCTTGGAAAAATATACCGATACCTACCACCTCTTTATAACTCTACTTCTATCGCATGCTTACTCCCTTGTTGTATACGTTAAAGATGTGGCTCTTTTTACTCCTGCCGCGGATATACTAATAGAAAGAATGAGCGCGAGAACCCAGTATTCATTTTCAAAAGCAGCTAACAGAATTGCTGTAATGGATAACAACAAAGTAAATAAGAAAGATAGCCACCACGTTTTATCTTTTAATACAGGCCAATTCACTTATGGCACCTCCTGATTCACTCTAGACCTGGAATTATCGTTTGGTTGAGCCCTGCCTTCTTTTTTCATAATAATTCCCGATAAAATAGCATGATATTAAGCCGATGATAAATGGGATGACAGAGCCTTCTGCCCAAAAACCGGATGACGGATTTTCTTGGAAGGTAAAAGTTAGTAATTCAATGTCGAACAAATGGCCAATTCCAATCAACAAACCGCTTATAAGAAAAAATGATATCAATCCGACAAGCACTGTTTTGAGCATAAGTACCCTCTCCTCATAGTTTTTACATTAAACCAAGAGCATCTAATATCTTTCTTTATTTACTTAACTCTCCTAAGAAATCATCAATACGAATTAACATATCTTCAATTTTATGGTTTTCATTTACGTTGGCTTGCCCTGTTACTGTTTCTGTTTCCCAAGCATCATTGCCCTCTTTTTGGTAGGCTAGCTCAACCGTAAAATCATAAATTAGTTCATCGGAATCTGTCTTATCAATCGTTATATCTTCTACTTTAAATGTGTATCCTTCCCGCATCGGTGTAGTCATCAAAACCGCTCCATAGCTATTAACGAAGTCCATATAGGCTGTTTCATTTGCAAAGTAACCGTCAAAATGGTCTTTATCGTATTGGATGGTATCTTCCACAGTGCCTTCATTAAACAATTTTTGTAAATCCTCATTTGGTCCATTTAGTGCATTTTCTAACACGGCTTGTATTGCTTCCTCATTTTCATCTGCCTTACTCTCTTCTGAAGCCTGATTTGATGAGCAGCCCGCTACAAATAGAATAAACCCAAGCAACATGACGGATGTAAGCAGTTTTCCAGCCTTCATACTATCAGCCTCCTTTCTTCTACTACGTAACAAGAAAGCAATCGGTTCCAAATTTTCTATATTTTTACTTTTTACTATACCTGTCATTGCAAAAGACACTTACCCTTATAGATAAGTGCCTTATGATGAGAAATCCAATTTAGGCAAGTTAAAAAATTCCCCACTCTGTCTTTATACCTTTAACGAGCCGCGGAAACCTCTTGCACCATAATAGGAATCAGCGCCGTTGTGGTAAACGAAAACAGTTCCGTAACGATAGTCGCAAAAAATTGCGCCGCCTTTTTCCCTAATAGCAGCAGGGGTTTGGACCCAACTGGAGGTCTTCTTATCGAATTCGCCTAATGTCTGTAATTTTCGATAGGCTTCTTCTGTTAACATTTCGATTCCCATCTCAGTCGCCATATCGATTGCGCTATTTTCGGGCTTGTGTTTTTTTCTAGCTTCCAATGCTGCTCTATCATAACAAACACTTCTACGGCCTTTGGGACTTTCCGGTGAACAATCAAAGAATACATACTCTCCCGTATTCGTATCCTGTCCAACAACATCCGGCTCTCCGCCAGTCCGTTCCATTTCATGAAGTGACCATAATTTATCAGGATTGGTTTCCAATTTTGTTTGAATTTCTTCCCATTGAAGGTCTTGGTGTCGGTCCATATTCTTTTCAAAACGAGCTTGTAGTGTTTCTAGAAGTTCATTCTTTTGGTCAGGTGATAACTCTTTTTTGCTGCTTGTCATTATTTTTTCCTCCCTTTTGAATTATGTAACCTTTATGTAGGAGTATAGCTACAGAATTTAGTTAGTAAACCCCTTTGTTAAGAATAGTTTACCATACCTAAAGTAAACTTTTGGAATGTTCTCTTTCTGTATGAATCAATTACTCCCCTTTTCTCTTGAAGTTGTTACGTAAAACAAAAAAAGCACCATTTCCATGAAAATGGTGCCACTAAGACTTTTTCAGAAGATACTAATTTAAATTAAAATTTTTCTCAAGAGTCGCTGTTATTTCCTCTACAGATTTACCCATACCTGCTTCCACAGATGCTACATATGCACCCTCCACTAATGGGGCTTCAGTCATTTTTATATCTTTTCCTTCTGCCATTTCAATTGCCATTTCTGCATTCATTTTTGCGCTGCCAAGGTCGTAGAGCAACAGGACGCCATTGCCAGTGTCTGCATTATTAATAGCTTCAAGAATTTTATCTATACTCGTACCAATCTCTCCGTCATCTGTTCCGCCTGCAAGCTCAATGACGACGTCCTGATTGACTTGTCTGATGATATCCTTTATTCCTTCTACCACCTTTGAGCTGTGGGAAATGAGTACAATTCCAGCATATGCCATCTCTAATCACTCCTCTTCTCTGATTACATCCGTTAATGCTTCAAATAAATAGAAGGAGGAAACCGATCCTGGGTCCAAGTGCCCGACAGACCTTTCCTTCAAATATGCTGCACGACCTTTTGTTGCCATCATTTTCTTGGTGGTCTCCATTGCTTCTTGTGCCGTATTTACAATAAGCTCTGCAGAGAATTGACTTTCTTTTGGCAATTGATCTGCTACCGCAGACCAAACATCAACCAGCGTTTTTTCACCGACCTCTGCCTTACCACGTTGCTTTACACCATTTACCGCTTCTGTTATTGCTTGAGAAAAGTTGGCATAAGTAGCATCCTGACCTTTAAGGCTCATAGACATTTTTAGAAATGCCGTTCCATACAACGGGCCTGCTGCTCCACCCACCTTCGACATTAGTGTCATGGCAATATCTTTCAGCATATCTGCCACATGCTCATAATTCTCCTTATCTAATTTATTCATAACCTCCTGAAATCCCCGTGCCATATTAATTCCGTGATCACCATCTCCAATTGCCTGATCCAATGTGGTTAGATTTTCTTTATTTTTTCGGATTTTATCATTGGTAATTTCCATCCATTGATATACATGATTTACTTGCAAATGATCCATGCCTGCATCTCTCCTTCTTTGTTACATTTTAAATGCGAGTGCTGTTGAAGGCGCATCAAGCAATCCTTTCAGCTCCTTATCTACTTTTAATAATGTCACTGAACAGCCTGCCATCTCTAATGCTGACATATATTCACCAACAAATGTATGTGACACCTTTATTTCCCGCTCTGCCAAAATTTCTTGTACGGTCTGATTTACAATATAAAGCTCCATTTCTGGTGTGGAACCTAATCCATTTATCATTACAGCAACTTCACTGTCTTTATAGTCGATATCTGCTAATACTTTATCTGTTAATTCTTTCGCAATTTCAGCAGCCGATGTTAACTTTTTTCGTTCAATTCCCGGTTCTCCATGGATCCCAATACCTATCTCCATTTCGTCCTCTGCCAATTCAAAACTCGGTTTTCCAGCTGCAGGAACTGTGCATGCAGCTGTTGCTACCCCCATGGACCGTACGCCAGCGATTACTTTCTCGGCAACGTCCTTTACTTCCTTCAAGGAGGCCCCTTGTTCTGCCATGGCTCCAGCAATTTTGTGAACGAAAACTGTACCCGCAATCCCACGACGGCCAGTAGTTGCTGTGCTATTTTCTACAGCGACGTCATCATTGACAATAACTTTGTCCACAGGTATGCCTTCCGCTTCCGCCATTTCAGCAGCCATTTCAAAATTCATGACATCCCCTGTATAATTTTTAATAATTAAAAGCACACCAGCATTGCTATTGACTGCTTTTATTGCCTCTAACACTTGGTCCGGTGTTGGGGAGGTAAAGACTTCTCCAACTACAGCGGCATCTAACATTCCTTTACCTATATATCCAGCATGGGCAGGTTCGTGACCACTCCCCCCACCACTAACAAGGCCAACCTTGTTAGCTACTGGTGCCTCTTTGCAAATAATTACGTTTGTACCTTTAACTTGCTTTAATTGTTTAGGATAAGCAGCAACAAGGCCTTTAATCATGTCCTGAACAACCTGCTCCGAGTCATTAATAATTTTCTTCATCCATATCCACTCCCACTTTTAATATCATTCGTTTCCTCCACTGTTTCATTTCAAATAGAGACCAACTATGGATAGTTGATCTCTATTGGATTCCTATATCTTAAATGCTTTTGTTGCTTCGACAGCCTTTTTCCAACCTTCATATAACTCACTACGCTTATCCTCTTCTAGCTCACTTGTAAACGTTTTATCATTTTGCCATTGTTTAGCAATTTCTTCTTTGTCTTTCCAATAACCTACAGCCAATCCTGCAAGATATGCTGCACCAAGTGCAGTGGTTTCCTGAATTTCAGGAACTTCTACAGGGACATTTAGAATATCACTCTGGAATTGCATTAAAAAATTATTCTTCACCGCACCACCATCTACACGCAATGTTTTCAAATCAATATTGGAATCAGCAATCATTGCATCAAGCACATCTTTTGACTGATAAGCAAGAGACTCCAGTGTTGCACGAACCATGTGTTCTCGCTTTGTTCCTCTTGTTATACCGAAGAAAGAACCGCGTGCATCACTATCCCAATAAGGTGTACCTAAACCGACAAATGCTGGTACCATATAGACGCCATCTGTAGAATCGACACGAGTAGCATAAGCTTCACTTTCTGGAGCACTATCTATAATTTTCAAGCCATCACGAAGCCATTGAATGGCTGATCCTGAAACAAAAATACTTCCTTCAAGCGCATATTCTACTTTTCCATCAACCCCCCATGCCAATGTAGTTAGTAAACCATTCTCGGATTTTACTGCTTTATCACCCGTGTTCATTAACATGAAGCCTCCCGTTCCATATGTGTTCTTGGCCATCCCTTTTTCAAAACAAGCCTGACCAAATAAAGCTGATTGCTGGTCACCAGCAATTCCAGCGATCGGAATTTCATGTCCAAAGAAGTGATAATCTACAGTATTTGCATATACCTCTGAGGATTGACGTACTTCAGGAAGCATACTTTTTGGAACAGATAGTATTTCCAATAATTCATCATCCCATTTTAAATCATGGATATTAAACATGAGTGTTCTGGAGGCATTGGAATAGTCTGTAATATGGACTTTGCCGCCGGAAAGCTTATACACAAGCCAGGTATCCATCGTTCCAAACAATAATTTACCTTTATCTGCTTTTTCTCTTGCTCCATCTACATGATCAAGGATCCATTTCACCTTTGTCCCGGAGAAATAAGGATCAATGAGCAGCCCTGTTTTATCTCTTACTAAATCATTAAGCCCTTTTCCACGAAGTTCCTTGCAAATCTCTTCTGTCTGGCGGGATTGCCAAACAATTGCTTTATAGACTGGTTTACCTGTGTCTTTATCCCATACTACCGTTGTCTCTCGTTGATTGGTAATTCCGATACCGGCAATTTGTTCTGGACCTATATCCGCTTTTCTTAATGCTTCTGCAATACAAGCTAATACGGAGTTCCATATTTCATTCGCATCATGCTCCACCCAACCCGGATGCTGAAAAAACTGTTCAAATTCTTTTTGAGCTGTTTCTACAATCTCACCTTTTTGATTGAAAATAATTGCCCGGGAACTTGTTGTCCCCTGGTCCAAAGCTAAAATAAATTTGTTATTCATTCCTATCCTCTCCTCTTTTATTAATTTTTTATTGGTTCTTTAATTTCTGCTGGTGCATGGTCCTTCTGCAGTTCGCTTCTTGTTGCAGCAACTAAAATAACAGCAATAACAACACTTGATATCCAAAAGGCAATGGAAAGATTACCTAAGAATAGTGCCTGATATAACAAGGCTCCATATATACCTCCAATCACAGGGCCCACAACAGGAATCCAAGCATATTTCCAATCAGAAGCACCTTTTCCTGGTATTGGGAGAATGGCGTGTGCAATTCTTGGTCCAAGGTCACGTGCCGGATTAATGGCATACCCTGTTGGACCACCTAATGACATGCCTATGGCAACAATGAGTAATCCTACGATGATTGGGTTTAATCCTTCCGTAAATTCATTTGCACCAATAAACATTAATCCCATTAATAAAACGGCTGTGCCAATAATCTCTGTAACTATGTTGGAAAACGGACTGCGAATCGCAGGGCCAGTTGCAAACACTCCTAATTTTGCTGCTTTGTCTTTCGTTGCACTCCAATGTGGCAAGTAAGCTAAAAAGACAATACTTGCACCAATAATGGCCCCGATTAATTGTGCACTGATATACATAGGAACCTTTGCCCAAGGAAATTCCCCAACAGCTGCGAAGCCTAATGTTACTGCAGGATTAATATGTGCCCCAGTGAAGCTACCAACAGCATATACGCCCATGGTTACGGCAAGTCCCCATCCAATTGTGATAACTACCCAATCAGCTCCCTCTGCTTTCGACTTCTTAAGTACAACTCCACCAACAACCCCTGCCCCAAATATAATCAGGATCATTGTGCCAACTAACTCAGCTAAAAACTCTGACATGCTAAACACCCCTCTAGTATAATAGTAACTCACCAAATAAACGAAAATTCAGTTAATTAAAACGCAGAAAAACCCACATTTCAATCAACCTACCTTTGGTGGAAGGGTGTTATTGAAATGTGGGTCTCCATATCTCCGCCACTTAATTAACTTGTTCCCAAGTATAAATGTTTTTGTAACCGTTGTCAAATTAAATTTATAGAATCCCATATCAATTAAATAGATTGGTAAACTAATGAAACATAAAACCTCTATAAAAGTTTAGCCATGTAATATTCATCATAGCCTTCGCCGTTTATTATAAGCGACATCCTTTTTGTCCCTTCTATGGCAAACCCGCTTTTCTTGTATAGAGCTATACCAGCCTTATTTTCCGTTACGACAGTTAATTCCAGGCGGAGGAGTTTGTTTTTTTCTGCCCATTCCGTCATATTCGTAAACAATGCACTGCCAATCCCTTTGCCTCTATATGCTTTTAAAATTCCTACAACAAGATAAGCAGTATGCTCTGTCCGGCGGGTGCTCCCACCAATTGCAATCACATATCCAACTAATTTATTATCCATTTCAGCAACCAAAATCGTTGAATTGCTCTGTTGTTGTAATTGCTTTAGTTTCTCTCGCTGTTGTTCAGCGGACATCTTTCTTTTCCCAGGCTCCATCAGCATGTATGTAGATTGCTCTTCCACTTCTGCGATAAGATGTGTAAATTCTGTTGCATCTTCTATGGTTATTTCTCTAATTAACAAATAAGCTCCCCCTATTAGTCTCTTCTCTATCAAAGTTTACTATTGTACTATTCAAAGCGTACAATTAGCAATGTACCCAATAAAACTAGAATCACTAAATAAACTCAATTCCCTTAGCAAGAAATGAGTTTATTTCTTTTCAACCGTAAATGTTGTCTGTGTTTCTATTACAGGATCCGTATGTAAAACAGTCGTTATCGTATGCGTACCTTGTTCTAAATCATTTGGTATGGCAAGTTTAAAGTCTGCCTCTTCTGCTTGTTTTAATATTAGTGGATGTTCCTGATCATATGGGATATCTTTCTCAGATTTCTGGAAGACTGTTTTCCCTTTTTCGTCCAAGATAAAATATTCATACGCCGTTTCTTCTGAAAAGATAAGTTCCTTCACCTGTTCTGTTTGGTTCTTAATTTTTAAAATTGCTTGACTTTCTTTAACCTCAAGGGTCGTTTCTAATTCACCTGCAACAATACCTCCAGATCGTATGGCTTCATCAGCATGTTGGTGATCTTTATCGTCATTTCTTTCATTTTCATCAGCCTGTTGACCACATCCAGCGAACACAAGTAATAATATCAAAAACAAGGATAGCCTAAGTAGTATCATTCCCTCACCTCCAGTTTAGTGAGAGATAATACCGGCAATGAGCCGGTATTATCTTTATAAATTTAGTTCACCCCAACATTAGTCCAAGCATTCGCTACAGCTTGGTATTCTGAACCATGGCCATAGTAATCAGCTGCAGCTTGAAGCAAGGCTGCACGTGTGTCGCTAAAGTCACTATAAGGTCCCATGTATACAGTTAACGCACGGTAGTAGATTTTTTCTGCTTTTTCAGCACCTATGCTGTTAATCGTTAAGTAACCGGCTTTATTTGGAATCCCGCTGTTTGTGTGTACGCCTCCATTATCAGAGCTTGTATTAACATAATCTCTCATATGGTCTGGTTGGCCATATTTTGTTGGATCAGATAGACTTCTTAGTGCATCACCTGATCGGCCAAGTGTATAAACATCTTCCCCAATATCATAATTATCCCCTTCTACAAACACAGCAAATACGTCTGACATCGACTCATTCAATGCCCCAGGTTGATCTTGATAAACGAGTCCTGCTGTATGCTCAGTGACCGCATGTGTTAACTCATGTGCTACCACATCAAGCGCGCCGGAAAGAGGCGCAAATGTTGATCCATCCCCATCACCATAGACCATTTGTTGTCCATTCCAAAACGCATTGTTATAGTTGGAACCATAATTTACGGTCGATCGGATACTTGAACCATTATTATCAAAGCTATTTCGGTTGAATGTATTATAGTAGTAGTCATATACTCTATCAGCATAAGCATGAGCATCAACAGCAGCCCTTTGGCTTTTTGCAGTAAATGCATTATCACTATCAGACGAGCGATATCCTGGCAGGCTTGTCCCGTTTTGTGAAGTAAACGTTTCTATAACACCGTTCATTGGTTTAGTCACATCATACAGGTAATATGTTCCATTGGATAAATACGTATTCAGTTCTTGGTAATTCCCGAGCACCCCATATCCATACCCATTTGCCGCTCGGGCATCTGTTACAGCATTGTATGAATCAATCACAGAACCGTCTTTTGCGTCAATAAAAATTTGCCAGTTCCCTGGTTCCGGATAAATGAATTGGAGTTCGACATGATAGGCCAATTTACTCAGACCATCTTGCGCATAAACAACTAGTTCTGCATTTTCTGCAGTATTTTTGACATGTGAATCTGCTAGATTACCAGCCTCTTTTAATGCCTTCTTATCGGCTTTCTTTGCTTTTGTATCCTCTTTCGTCCTATTAATTGATTGCCATGCTTGATCGATTGCATCTTTTTTTGATAAATCTGCTTTTTGTTTTTTGCTTATATTCTTTCCGGCCGACGGATGAACTTTCCCCGTAACCGCGGTAACAATGTCTTGATTATTTGTATGAACGTTGAATTTTGCACCGTATACAGGAATACCATGAACAGATTGTATAAATTCGTAATGTGTCATCCCAAGCTCATCTTTCGACTTTTTAACAAAAGAAAGCTCTGTCTCCGGATTTAGTTGATAAAGATCTTTTTTACTATTTATATATTGTTTTATATCACGGACACCTTTTACTGGTTCCCCTGATAATTTCCCGGAGACAAATGTTGGTGCTGTTGTGCCATTACTATCTTTATTCCATACAAGATTGAAATGTGATTTTGTCATTTCTTTCATTTCCTGAAGATCTTTATTGCTCATTTCTGCTGCATCTGTAGAATATGCAAAATTTGGTATGGTTAAGCTTACTGTTAGTGCTGTTCCAGCTACAATCTTTTTTATTTTCCCCTTCATTATTGTACTAACACCTTTCTATTACTAAATTTCCGTAAGCGCTTACTATGCGATCGCATATACGTACTTTAGCATATTTAATAATAGTTTAATAGGTTTTAGTTTAATTTTTCTGAAAACGAATAAATATGCCTATTCTCTGTTTTACAGAAGGGATATAGTACCAAAATTCCGATAACTAATGATACGATCTGCCTTTGCAAAAGAAAGAAATGAAGCTTATAAGGGAGAGGTAAATCGTTAATATGAGTGCTTTTTTAATGCTTGCTGCACGTACGCTTCAGATTCTCCTATTGGGATGCTAAGGGTTTCCCATTTTTCCTCTTTTAATTGCTTCCCAATATAAACAATCTGACCTACATGATAAGCGTAATGAGCCATTTGTCTCTCGATTGCTTCTAAAACAGTGTGGTTCTCCCCACGAATAGTTATATCTTTTAATAAATCTTGGTCTTCTAATCCGTTCAATGTATGAAAAAGTGTGGTCCACCCTTTTTCCCAGATCGTGATCATTTCTTCTTTTGAAGATATATTATCTACAAATTCCTTATCACGATTTCTCGAAGATTTTCCCCATCTGTAGTTAAAAAGTCCGTCCATCTGGAAATCATATTTCCGCTTACATGTTTTGCAATAGTCGCGATACTATTTGAAGATTTGTTTAGCTTCCAGCGCAGATCTTCCTCTGATAATTGACTTATTGTTTTATCACCTAAATCTTTGACGTTTTCAAATCGTTCCTTCACAACCTTTAAATATTCATGTTCAACAGTCATCAGTAGCTACCTCCTCTTTTTGCAAATGGCCTTGGGTGAGCTTTCATGATATCCAGCAATTGCCCTCTATTGCTGATTAGACACACTATTAATTCCAGACATTATATAGGGGATGGCTGATTTAATAAACATTTCCGGCGGCAAATTCTCTTTATTTCTTCTCCGTTCTACAGAAGTACTGTAAATACCCCAACTTAACATGACCGCAGTAACTTTTAAGTCGTCTTCAACTTCAGTTGGAAACTGTTTTAACAACAGATTACGAAAGATGAATTCAAGCTGTTCTCTAATAATACGTGCAATGGTATCTTCGTGGCCTCTATGGCAACGATTAGATAACGACGTTTAAAAATTGGTGACAGCTATAAGGATGCTGACCTACGTTGCTTCATTTAGTTCGTTATTTTGATAATAATCATAATTCAAATTTACTAGTAATACTTCGGGTAATGCTTTATCCAATAAGTCATATATATCCTTAAAATGATAATAAAATGTGGCACAATTAATCGTATCCTCTGTTGTAATATCCTTTATCGTAATTTTAATCCGTCTTTTTTTGAGCATGTTTATCTCCCCTCTTTAACTGACGCTATATGTGCATTCAAAGAAACACAAAACACAAAGAAATTAATCGATCATCCCAATTAGCTTCTTTTCAGTTACATCTTTTCCCTCCACCCAGTCCTGGAAGTTTATTTCCAATATTTGATCACTCTGTGCAATGGTCGTCTTTATTTGAGTATTGTAATAAGCGTATGAAATGGTATGAAGCGTCCCAAACATATTTTCATAGTCAGTAAAAAATAAAGGAGAGCGTATATTTCTAAACTCATCAAACATGTTTTCGTGGGTCATTTTCTTCGTAGACAATTGTTTCATATAATTATTGCGTGTGACCGATCCGTCAATGCTTTCTCTATTCTTTTCTTCTAGCTGTCCCACCTGGAAATGGTTCAAACAAGCTAGTGTCGGCTCGTCAGATCTGACTGCAATATTCTCCGGGCTAGCTTCTACTACAGCCATCTTGCCATGTTTATCACCGAGAGAAAAATTATAGCAAGCTGCGTGTGGGATTTCCTTCAACAGTTGAACGGCATCGTCCACAGTGGAACACATATCCAAAATCATTCGTATTGCCGTCCAGGCAGAGATCCCTGTCATGTAGCCATGATTACTTACAAAATGGAGGCCTGCCACTAATCCATGCTGATTGATCCCATCATGTCTACCTAATAATTGAAGGTTATATCCTGCCGTTGCAAACGCGGCATCACTTTGAATAAGGCTGAACAATCCGTCATAGAGAGCAGGGGAAAAATCATAATTCCTAACATAATAATCCTTTGTCATAATCGCAGAGCAGCCCATCGCATCTGTCTTCGGTACATCATAGCCACTAAATAAAGCAGCAGCTTTTTCACTTGAAATTCCTAGTCCTTCTGCCAATCCTTCTAACTCATCCAATAAATGAGGAGCTAATGCAGAAAAAATGGATGTCATATTTTTATAGTCTATCGCTGGTTTCGTAACAGATTCAAAAATATCAACTAACGCATTTCCTTGCAAATTGTTTCCAAGTTTTCTTCCAATGTTAAACGAAGTATCCCTAAGCTGGATTATTTTCACGGAAAATTCAGTCACGGAATCCTCTCCTCTCTCCATGAATTGTTATTCTAGATTTCATTCTCAAACTCTTTAATATTGAAAAATCACAAATATAGTAATGCCATACACGACAGAACAGATAAAGATAAAGGTTGTGTGTATGCGGAGAAGAAAGTTCCCTACACCAATTTGAGTAATGTTCGCTAGTTGTTTTGCAATTTTATAAAGGAATGGCAAAAAGTATAAGGAAAAGAAAAATCCACCTGAGAGAGAAATACTTATAAAAACAAGTACTTGACTAGAAATCAAATTTTCAACTAAACCTCCAATGATAAAGAAAGGCACGCCCGCCCATAAGAAAAAGGTAGGAATCAACAAGACGATTGCCATTATTACTAGCATGAAATTTTTTTTGAGTACGTTTAAAGTACTTTCATAGTAGAGACCCATTCTATCACCTGCGATTATTTGTAAAATAGCCATGTATTCGTTTCTAGAGATATTCACCGAAATAAAACATACCCAACCAAAATAATAATTAATATAAGAATAATAACGCCAGTTCCTTTCCAGCTCAACCCACCCACTAAATCAGACAGATTACTTCCGTGAATACTGCTGGAAGGTTGCTTTAATTCCTCCTGTCTCAATTTTTCTCTTTGTTCTTCAGGTGTCCTCTTATTTTCACTCATTCACTCACCTCCAAAAAGGGTGAAATTGGTGGCAAATCTAAACAAGTCAATCACATTTTTCTTAATTATACAAAAAATACGATTGACTTGCTATGCTTCATTCACAGTCTCGTGTAGCAACTTATCAGTACAAAAATTTAGTTAAACAAAAAGTTCCCAACTAAACCAAACACTAGAATCAAAATAATTCCTCCAATTAGAAAATAGCCAATAATTTTGATGGGGAGTGGAAGTTCTCCGCTATGTGGGATGGGATCTCCTTCCACATTTTGCTGGTGTTCCATTGCATCATTAAAGGGTTTGTTTTGTTCTTCATTATTTTCAGTCAAACTTCTCTCTCCCTTCAACTGCTTGCTACTGCTTCACTGTATATTTAAATATAAGTTCTCCATTCGGGTCTTTCTCATTTATATACTTAAAACCAATGCTCTCATATAGGTGCCGGGCTACTTTATTTTCTTCTACAATACTTAAGTGTATGTCTTTAACTCCATATTCCTTAGACACGATTTCAATTAGCCTGAGCATTGCTTTTTTGCCGAAGCCATTCCCTTGGTATTTTTTATCAATGATAATCCGATCAATCCATGTGTCTTTATTTGGACCAAATGATCCATACATGGCAAAACCAATTACTACTTCTTCATTATAAATGGCTACTGGCCGCCATTGAGCTACTGTGTTTGCTTCGGCCAGGCATTCATCCACAGATTCAATGAAAATTTTCTGATCTTCTTTCAAGGTTATTTTTCTAACTGCACTTTCATTGCTGTTATTAATATTTCTTATAGAAATGCTGCACATCATTTTCATATCCTTTGTAAAAAAGTTTATTGCCTTAGAATTTTTAAGTTTATAGACGAGCCTACTATATAATTCCAGTTATCACGATATACACAGACACGCTAAGGAGAAGGATGGTTGTAAAAAATAATAATGTCATATGTTCTTTTTGATTAGTAACTACCATTTCAATGTTTCGCACCATAAACAGTAATCCTAAAGAAGTTGTCAAGCCCAAAAGCGATTTGCTCATTGCTTGAAATGAAGGATTTATACTCAGCAATTCACTTGAAACTACGAATGGTACTCGTAAAATGAAATAAGCTGCTACACCACTTAACAAAATATCCAGTGCTAAGAAAAGTTTATACCTTTTCTTATATTTATCGTTTATGCTTCTCACTCTCACATACAATAACAGAATACAAATACCTGCCATGCCACCTGTCATACCATATAACCATTGTGACCAATTGAATTGCTCATTCCAAAAACGAATGATTAAAAATAGAGCGGTGTAACCAAGGGGTAAACCAAGTAATATGCCCAGTAATCCTTTGTAAGTCATTCTCATTACACTCACATCCTGAATAAGTTTTTTGCAGGTGGGGATGGAAGATACATGCCATCTAATTGAAGTATGGTTATCAAGTTCTACCCTGAGAATTTAGCTTTTACTAGTAAAACATATAAAGATTTTATTGATGTGTTTTCCGTTCTGCCTACTTATACTTACTTAACAATTCTTCTGGAATATGACAATAATCATTCGGACATTTGGCTAATCGATCTTGATGTTCCTCGGCACTTTTCACGTAGTTTGTAAGGGGGAGCACTTCCACAACGATACGGTCATAATCGTCTCGCTCACGAAGGAAGGCCTCAGCTTCTTTTAAGTGCTCAGGATTTTCACTGTATACTCCTGTTCTGTACTTCTCACCGACATCCTGACCTTGTTTATTCACACTGTATGGATCAATAATCTCAAAAAAATAACCCATTAATTCCCTGATTGTTACAACTTCTGGATCAAATTCAGTTTTCACACATTCAGCATAGCCATCATAATCTCCATCAAGTGTCTGACTTGTGCCATTCGCTCTTCCGGCTTCTGTAAAAGTTACTCCTGGTAATGTTTTTATAAAAGCTTGCACTCCCCATAAACATCCACCGGCAAAATATACTACTTCGATAGCGCCTCACATCCTTGTTTCATTTTCAGAAAAAGCTTATTCTACAAGTCTACTATACTTGTTCACGGAGAAAAAGACCTATTGCTATATATATGATGACAGTGAATAGAGAAGTTTTTGTTCACTAATGAGAGACTAATGGACAATTAGTATCCTTTGAAGCAGTTTTTACAATGATAGTAAAAAATAATGCTTTAAGGTTCAAAGTACATATTTTATAGAAAACAACCCCTACTTATATTTTCAAACCAAAAAAAGGACGCACATCCTTATTTAGGAAATGCGTCCTTTAACATAAAAATCATTTTCATCACAATGCGAATAATAGTCATTAATTACTTCTTAATAAAGCGAGAAACACGGTGATGATGTCCATTTCTGTTTAACGCCCTGTTCTATTTTATATTACCGTAATGCGGTCCGACCCCTTTGTCCTCCCACAGTTCTAGCAGCTGTGAAACAGTGACCATCTGATACCCTTGTTTCTCCAGCGTAGTCAACAATTCCGGTAATGCTTCTGCAGTAGATGGGTGAATGTCGTGCAATAATACAATGGAACCTGGCGCAACATTAGCCATCACTTCCTCATTTACCGCTGTTGCATTACGACTCTTCCAATCCAGTGAATCCACGGACCACATAATAATAGGAAGTTCCATATTTGCTGCAATCTGTTTCACATTATCGTTTAACGCACCATACGGTGGACGCAATAAATTCGGAGTCCTTCCTGCGGCCTTTTTAATAACACTGTTGGACTGTTGCACCTCAGCCTGGATTTGATCTATTCCTAAAATAGTTAGATCCTGGTGATTCATCGTATGATCACCGATTTCATGACCTGCTTCTGCTACCTCATTCGCCAGAGTTGGATAATAGTCCACCTGACTGCCAAGCATAAAAAAGGTTGCTTTGGCATCATGCTTTTTCAGCGTAGCGAGAATTTGAGGTGTCACTTTTGGATGTGGACCATCATCAAAGGTTAGCGCTACATACTTTCCATTTGGATCAAGCTCTACCATGTCCTCTGAATGCTTTTCTTCTTCTTTATTGTTTTTTTCCTCAGGGAACGTTATATCGATCTTTTCCACAAAATCTTTATTTAGATATGGCTTGATTTTTTTCATAGGAATTTCAACTTTTATCCTACCTGCTGCACCTGCGGCTATTTCATATTCATCAAAGTAAACGCCCATCTTATCCCGGCTGATAGACCACTTCCAGTTATCAGGATTCTTTATTGCCTCTTTGGCCAATTCCTCAAAGATATAATCATTGATTTCTTTGTTACTATTCAATTCTTTCATAATGAGCTTTTGGATTTCCTTTATCGAAGCTTCCTTCACTTGCAACACATCACCAAGCTGTAACATTTTATTTTGATTCAAATCAAGGATAAACGGTTTTACCTTTGTCATCCCGTTAGCCCCACCTGTTATTTGATATGCCTCGAATTCAAGCGTATAGATTTGATCAGCTATTTTTTCCGTTTCCACTTGGATATTTAAGTGTGCACGGAATTCATTTTTCTTAAGGAAGTCTTCCATTATGTTTATCTCAGATGTAAAATCAGTTTTTTGTTGATCAACCCATTCATCAATAACTTTATTAATTTGTTTATGTTCTGTATACGGTTGACTGACCGAAAAGGTATATAAATCTGTTTCTTTCGTCTTCGTCTTTATGTTCAATCCTGGATATACACTATAGTCTTCTGTTTTCTCTTTTGCTTCAGATGATCCCTGCATCATCGAAACTACTCCCACAATAAGTAACAGAAATAGCGAAATAATGACAATCCATCCGGGTAACTTTATACGTTTAATCATGATAGCTCATATCCTTTTGTTTAATAGTTTAATAGACTATTATTTTACCATGAACCCCTATCTTTCGCGATACATATTAGGAATACTTAATGTGATTCGCACTTTTCTGATATTACATACATAACACTGCATTTAAAACATTAGAAAAGAAGGAATAAGATAACTATATTAACACGCTAGCCTTCGTGTACTTGCAATTATAAAAGTTTCAATAAGCAATGTGTTGACACATCTCAAACAGTGTACTATGATTAATTTATCTTGAATTCGAGATAAAAGGAGCGAGTCATGAATATCGAGAACCCAGATTTATATGATGAGGAGTTGTCTTTAAAGGCATTTGTTGTACTAACTCGAGCATTACAATCAATTAGGGCACGTGCCGAAGAAGATATAAAATCATTTAATTTAAATCCAACTGAGTTTGCTGTTCTAGAACTAGTCTATAATAAAGGCGACCAGCCGATTCAAAAAATTGGTGAAAAAGTATTAATTGCAAGTAGCAGTATCACCTATGTTGTAGACAAATTAGAGAAGAAAGACTTAATAAAGAGAAAGCCTTGTCCGAAAGATCGACGTGTAACACATGCTACGATTACACCTAGTGGCACAAAATTGATGAATCAGATTTTTCCGAAGCATAGTAATGCTATAAAAGAAATTTTTGGCGGGCTGGACATAAATGAAAAAAAAGAACTAATTGAACAGGTAAAAAAACTAGGTCTCCATGCGCAACATATGTAGTTTTTTTAAATTAAATATCTCGAATTAGGAATATATGAATTAATGTTAAATAACAAATGGCTTGTGTTGCTTAACAGCACGCGCTTTAAAATAATAAAGAGTTAAGACAAATACAAAGGAGTTTTTCTACATGACAGACGGACTACTTGGAATTCACCATGTTACGGCAATGACGGATGATGCAATGAGGAACTATCAATTTTTTACAGAGGTACTTGGAATGAGATTAGTGAAGAAAACGGTGAATCAGGATGATATCCACACATATCATACTTTTTATGCAGATGATGTGGGCTCACCGGGGACAGACATGACCTTCTTCGACTTCCCGGATGTACCAAAAGGTGCTTCGGGTACGAACTCGATTTCCAGAGTAGGGTTAAGAGTGCCGAACGATGCAGCACTTGAATATTACTTGGAACGTTTCAAAACGTTTGAAGTGAAAAATGAAGGTATTCAAGAGCTTTTCGGTAAAAAAGTGTTACCATTTGAAGAAGCTGATGGACAGAAATATCAACTGTTCTCTGACGAAAACAATCACGGTGTGGCACCAGGCAAGCCTTGGAAAAATGGACCAGTTCCAGAAGATAAGGCAATTTATGGATTGGGGCCGATTGAAATTACAGTAAGCTATTTCGAAGACTTCAAAAAGGTGCTCTCTGAAGTTTATGATATGAAACCAATTCTTGAAGAAGCGAACGTAACCCTATTTGATGTAGGAGAAGGTGGCAACGGTGGCCAAGTCATTTTAAGAAAGGATGAGACAACGCCTAGCCGTCAAGGTTATGGGCAGGTTCACCATGTATCGTTCAGGGTGAAAGATCACGATACCCTTAAACAATGGGAAGCGAAATACAACGAGCTCGGAATGGGCCATTCAGGTAATGTAGATCGCTTTTATTTTGAAGCACTTTATACCCGTGTTGGTGATATTCTCATTGAGCTTTCAACAGACGGTCCAGGTTTCATGGATGACGAACCATATGAAACATTGGGTGAAAGTCTGGCACTCCCACCATTCCTGGAGCCAAAACGGGAATATATTGAAGGACAGATCCGCCCGTTTGATACGAAGCGTTCTAAGTAGTTAAAAAAGGAGATCGTTTTATGGAAGCAATTAAGCGAATTCATCATATCTCAGCCATTGTAGGAGATCCCAATGAAAATGTGAAATTTTATAGGGATGTTTTAGGACTTCGTCTAGTTAAACAAACAGTAAACTTTGATGATCCTGGTGTCTACCACCTGTATTTTGCTGATCACTGTGGGACGCCCGGCACAGTCATCACCTTCTTCCCTTGGTCAAACAATAATTATGGAAGAAAAGGCAGTGGCCAAGTAGGAAGGATTGCCTTCCGGGTATCTAAAGGCAGTCTTGACTACTGGAAAGAACATCTCACAGCCCAAGAACTAGATGTGGAAGTGACTCAACTATTTGGTAAAGATACACTTGAGTTTGATGATATTCATGGACTTGAGCTGGCAATTGTCGAAGGGGAAACAACTGCAGCTCACAACGATATACTTGGTTTTCATGGGGCGGTATTATTGTCCGCAAATCCGGCGGGTACAGAACAACTGCTTACAGGTCTTATGGGATTGAACGAACTGGATATCCATGATGGAAATCTTCATTTTGAAACAGTAGGCGAGGAAAAACATCACATCATTATTTCAACTCCTCCACAGCAGGCCGGCAGATTTGGTATCGGGACGGTACACCATATCGCATGGTCTGTGCCTGATATGGATGTATTGAAAGAATGGCAATCCGCACTTCGAAGTAAAGGATTCGGTGTCACCGTAGTAAAAGACAGAAGTTACTTTAACTCCATCTATACCGGAGAAAAGGGAAATGTCGTATTCGAATACGCCACCGACGGCCCAGGTTTCGATATAGATGAAGATATGTCATCACTTGGCACAGCACTAAAGTTACCGGAACAATATGAATACAAAAGGCAGGAATATGAAAAATCGTTGCCGAAATTGGACATTTAGTGTTTGTCCTGTAAGCAGACTTGCTGGTAATGATTATCCTGAGGTAGGCAAGCGATTTACAATCGAACGACCTGAATCATAAGATTGGGAGTGAAAATATATGAAACATATTTATCAAGAAAAGAAAAAAGGGGCTCCAGTATTTATACTGCTTCACGGTACAGGTGGTACAGAAACAGACCTCCTCTCTCTTGCAGAACTGCTCCATCCCGAGTATAACGTTTTAGGTATCAGAGGAAATGTGCAGGAAAATGGGATGAACAGATACTTCAAACGGCATGGAGAAGGACAGTACGACTGGGAAGACCTTGAATTCCGTGGGAATGAGCTTTATGAGTTCATCTTGGAAAAATCAAAGGAACATGACTTCAAACTGGAGGATGCAGTGCTTGTCGGGTTCTCCAACGGTTCAAACATCGCTATACAAATGATGCTACAGCAACCTGACACGTTTAAAAAAGCGGCTTTATTCGCCCCTTTGTATCCGGCAGATGTGGAAAACAAACAGGACTTTAGCGATGTGGAGGTATTCTTATCGCTTGGTAAAGGAGATCCTATCGTACCAGAATCCGAAAGTAATAGAGTCATCCGCCTATTTAATGAAAGAGGTGCAGATGTTACAACTGCTTGGGTTAACGGCCATAGCCTTACACAGGAAGTTGCTATCGAAGCGAAAAACTGGTTGAACTAGTAAACAGCTAATGGGAGTGGGCTTCAGTTATCTACAGCTCCCCCAAAGCTTAAAGGGTTGAATTATAGTAAAAAATAAAATAAATGAACCAAATATAACATGTTGAAAGAATAAAATTCAAACTATTATTGGAGGAGATTTATATGACAAAAGCAATATGGAACGTTGATAAGGTACACAGTGTGGTAGGATTTACAGTAAAGCATATGATGATTTCGAATGTGAAAGGTACTTTTAACGATTTTGAGGGTACGGTTGAAGCAGATCCAAAAGACTTAACAGATGCTTCCATTGAATTTAAAATTGATGCAAGTAGTGTGGATACACGTATGCCGGACAGAGATGGTCATTTACGCTCAGCTGACTTTTTTGATGTAGAAAACCATCCACATCTACTATTTAAAGCAACAGACATTAAGAAGAAATCTGAAGACCGTTATGATGTAACTGGTGACTTTACACTTAGAGGCACAACAAAACCAGTAACTTTTGATGTTACTTTTGAAGGTGTTGCCAAGGATCCAATGAGTGGAGATGAAGCTGCTGGATTTACAGGTAATACAAAGATAAGCCGTAAAGAATTTGGTTTAACATGGAATGCTGCAGTTGAAACAGGCGGTTTCGTTGTAAGTGACGAAGTAAAAATTAATCTCGAAATCCAATTACGTAAACAAGATTAATAAGGCTATAAAATAAACAAGTTTTTTACACGGATGATATCCCCCCTTCCTGTTAGAGGATTAAACGTAACAGGAAGGTTTTTTTTAGAGCTTAAAATTTTTTATGATTATTAAGGATAGTCCATGAAGAAGTATACTTCTGGACACGGTTATTCTTCTATGAGAGCATTTATGTTGGCATTAATATTGTAGTATAGTAAGATAAAATACTCATTCATAGCTTAGAGGAGGAAACAAAATGACAATAATCAATGTAGATGAAGGTACGTATGCAATTAAAATTCAAGCAATGAAAAAGAATGAAGATGAACCTTCAGCAATGGCTAGTTTTCTTTCTGAATCAGCTATTATTGAAAATCAAGCTGGCTCCCTCTCGCTTATTATTACGTTACTGGATGCCAAAACAATCACTGGTTTCCAAGTGAAAAATCAAGCAGGTGAAGAAATAAATGCCTTTGATAAACGATTAAATGAAGAAGCAAACACTCGAGATGAAGTGTTTAAGATTGACGAATTAACAACATCTTTAGGTTCTCGTGTCCAATACGAAGCTGTGTATCAAGGTCAAAAAATCCAAGGCGATGAGGAACTCAGGTTAATTTTTGTCGAAGAAAGTTTAGAGAAAGTGAACTAAATTAATTACTATCCAGAGAGTGTTCTAACGTAGAGCACTCTCTTTTTTTGGCTAAAAGTTAGTAAACGCTTATATAATAAGCGGAAATTTAATTTTTAAACGTCGAACCATTTGTCAGCTTTTTTAACTCACTCAAAATCTCTTTTTGTACGTCAAGGTTCTCTTTTCGCATAGCCATTAATTCATCAGCTCTTTTCTTTTGTGCTTTAGCAAACTGGGAGGCAAAAACTGATAAAAAGGTGACCACGATTGCTAAGACAATCACTATTACAATTATTATATTTAAAACACTTATTAAATCCACTTTGAAAAACCCTTTCTATAATAATTAAAAAACCAAAGTTAACGCCAAATATAGCTATAGACTTAAAATATTCAACAAGTTAAAAACCCTACAAAGACGGTGGGCTGTCAGGAATTGTATTTGCGAGAATAATATAAATTAGTAAATTAGCAGGTAAAATGATGAAAAGTATTCTTACTCCAAAAGAGGAAATACCGAAAAACTCTGCAATACCACCACAAACGCCAGCTATGGAGCTATCTGTTGAGGACTTTCTAAATTTATTTTGAATTGTAAACACCAGCTTTCCATAAAATTCTTTAAACTAAAACGTCCATAAATGGATACTCTGCCGCCACCTTGCCTATCAACATAGTATATTTTATGAAAGAACTAAATAAGAACCGTATACAAAAACAATCAATATACCAGCAATAGAAATATACTTGAAAAATTTTCTTTCTTTGCGATTTGTAAGCAAATGGGATGCTGAATATTGAAAGTAATACCATAGAAAACCAGAGCTGAAGGCCATTAACAAACGTCCCATCTGATCTTCGATGATCAGAATATATCTTAATCCAGCCAACAGAAAGAAGATAAAACCGAGATATCCAACTGTTATTACTAAATGAGGTTGTTTCTCTTTATCAGCCATATCCTGCCCTACCCTTCTGTCGCCCTCTTCCAATTATTCCAATAATAGTAATAAAATTCAATGCTTATTATAAAAATTAAGACACCTATTTTATTTAATAGATGTCCAACATTGTTTTACCTACAATAAATGGCTAGAATCTAATTCTACCAGTCACTGCAAACTAAAAATCAGTCATTTTATTACAATTCCATTTCTTAAAACATACCTCTATTATGAATTCATCATTAACCACATCTGCTGTTACTGTTCCTCCCTGCTTATTCATAAGCTGTTGAACAATGTGCAGCCCTAATCCAAGTTGGCCGCCAGTTCGACTGGTATCCATGGTGAATGTCCGATCGAAAATGTGAGAAAGTTCCGTACGATTAAATGCTTCCACATCGTTTATTGCTTTTAATCGGATATAATTTTCTTCTTCAACCAGGTTGATAGTGAAATAGCTTTTGGCATAGCGCAGGGCATTTTGAATGATGTTAATTATAATACGATTTGTAGCTTTTCTGTCGGCCATAATTGGAGATACGGAAACTTCTTCTACATGGACCTTTAATTGCTTCTGTTCAAAATCATCGTAGAACATCAGTAGCGTTTCAGCTACGCTTTGATCAACTAGCTGGCGTTCCATAACCAGTGGATGATCCATCAAACCGATCTGTGAGAGCTCATAAAATACATCGACCATCATAGTAAGATTATCGATCTTCTTTTGCACAATAGCTAAAAATTCTTTCCTTTGCTCCTCATTTAAAGAGGGATCTGTTAACAATTCCGAAAAACCTTTCATAGAGGTTAATGGGGTTCGCAAATCGTGAGAGATATTAGTGATTTCTTGCTTTAGATCTTGCTCTCTTTTTTCTTTATATTGCTGATCTTGCTTATAGGAATAAATAAGCTGGTTGATTTTTTTAATAAAATGTTTCAGGCTTTTGCTTTGCGTATTAGTGCGGACCAATTCATTTGTGCCAAAGTTTTCAATAATGCCTTCCAATTGATTCGTCATTTTTCTTATATCCCAATGTAAAAGCAAAAGTGCACCGATACTTATGAGTAATAAGAACGTCAACACAGCGATGATCAACCAGCAATACATATCCATTCTTCCCTTCAAGCTTTAGTCGATATTTTGTTTAGCGAATCTTCTTGCACCTATAGTTAGTGAAGCCGTTGATATTACCATACCGAGAATCCAATAACGATAATCCAATGCTGCTCCATGGTCAATAAATTCCATTAAGTTTTTATTAAACAATGAGCTTGGAGCATATTTATAAACCTCCTGTAAACCAGATACAGGCCTGAACAGTAATCGTAAAAAGTCTCCAGAAAACATAAAGACAAATAGCAATAAAATAAGTGTATAGAGATCCCCAACCTTTAACATTTTCAACATATGAATCATAGAAAAAGCAGCTAGTATTAATGGCAACATATTCAAGCTGGCTAGAAGGAAGTTTCCTATTGATTCCCCTTCACTAAATAACAGGTTTTCACCTAATATGATCATTAAGACAAGACCAATGGCACAGAGAAACAAAAAGTAACCTAATGTCAGAAGAAGCTTTGACCAAAAAATCGTATTACGGGACACGCCAAAGGAAACGGATTGTTTAATTATAGAAGTATCTCTGCCAGTGAGTGCCTGATTGAAAACAAATGCTACAATTATAATCAGCAGGCTTCCAGCAATAACATTTGAATAAAAAAAGATGCTTGTTGCATATGGGAAATTGGCTTCGTTTTCTCCCAAAAAGTGTAAAACATACGCTGCTGCAGTTATTAATACTAAACTAGTCAGACTTGTTATATAGAGACCTTTTTTACGAAGCAATCGGTAATTTTCACTTTTTATATAATTAATCATTTGCATTCCCCTCCACTAATCCAAAAAAATACTCTTCCAGATTCAGTGCTTCCATACGAAATTCCATCACGGACACGCCATTGTCGATGAACAGACGATTTATTTCAGCACCTTTCTCCACATGATTTCGGAGGCTTATGACCTGATCTTGTAGTACTTTGAATTGAACATCCGGATATGTTCTTTCAAGTAATTGAGCTGCTTTTGTTGGGTTGTCTACTTTCATTCTTATTTGTTTCCTGCTTTTTTCATCTAAAGCTTCTCTACTTAAATCCTCAGTAATTACACCGTTTTTAATAAATACAAAACGTCTTGCCAACAATTGAAGTTCAGTTAAAATATGGCTAGAGACTAGGATCGTAATTTGCTTTTCCTGATTCAGCTTCAATAGCAGATTACGAATCTCCATGATCCCTTCTGCATCCAGTCCATTAATGGGTTCATCCAGTATTAAACAATCCGGACTGCCGAGCAGACAAAGAGCTATTCCTAATCTTTGCTTCATCCCCATGGAATAATCTTTAAATCGTTTCTTTTTTTGATTCGCTAAACCGACGATTTGTAATACTTCATAAATCCGTTCCTTCTCGGCAACTCCCCGTTGGATGCGGAAATATTCCAGGTTTTGAAATGCATTGAAATCCGGAAAAAAAGCAGGTGTCTCAATCATAAAACCCATCCGCTTTTTTGCTTGCTCCATTTCCTTCCCTGACTTCCCACATAGTTGAATATCTCCGGAAGTCGGGATTAATTGTCCAGCAAGCATTTTAAAAAATGTTGACTTCCCTGCACCGTTCTTACCGATTAATGCGCAAATTTCTCCTTTTTCCAAGGTGAAATCCAAGGGTTTGATGACTTCATCCTGTTTGAACATTTTTGTCAATCTATACGTTTGAATAACACTATTCATGTTTTTGGCTCCTTCGCTATTTTTCTGTATACATTTAGTGTAGCTTAGGTGCCTTTAAATTCCATTAAACAAAACATAAAGAAATCATAAAGAATGAGGAAAAGCGAAAGCGCTCGAAGGAGGACAGGCTAAATTCGAACGATCCAGGGCAATTCTCATTTTTCAAATCAGCATAAAGCCTACTCCCCAAATGGTCTTTATGTATGCAACAGAGGTAATTCCAGCCATTTTTTTACGTATATTAGAAACATGTACACTAATTGTATTATCATCGCCTAGATAGGGGCCAGTCCAAATACCTTCATAGATTTGCCTTTTTGAAAAAGCACGTTCTGGAGCGCTTACCAAAAATAATAGAATATCAAACTCAGCATTTGTTAATTGCAGCTCCTGATTTTCTAAGGTGGCGGATCGTTTGTCTGGGTGAATTCTTAGATCCCGCCAAACTCTTTCCGTTTTTGACGGGCTCGGTAATTGATCATTAGACTTACGTAATTGCACCTCGACCCTTGCCATCACTTCTTGTTTATTAAATGGCTTCGTTATGTAATCATCTGCCCCTATTTTCAATACGTTGACTTTATCCTCAATACCTATTTTTGCTGAGATCACAATAATTGGCAGGGTATTCTCTTCTCTCACCTGCATGATAAACGCTTCTCCACTCAGTCCCGGTAACATCAAATCCAGCAGGACTAAATCGTATTGGTTTTGCTGTAGTTGTAATAAACCTTCTGTTCCGGAATATGCCGGAACTGCAACCATATCAGCCTTTTCAATAATCATACATAATAATCTACTAATTTCCTGATCATCTTCAATTATTAATATACGGAACCTCTCTTCCATCGTTTCCACCTGCCTTTAAATTAATTCGCCTAATTGTTTTTGGCTCAATCTACATCTACAAGTGGTTACTCCTGTTTGACTCCAATTGGCTTATAGATGGTGTATCCAACATTCGATTTCTTTATGAAACAGAAAGTGACAAGTAATAGAATATATACTAAAATAAAACTTTTTCGTTGCAAAGCTTTCACCTACGTTTATAATATTGGCTATAATAGCCTGATAGAATATGCTTCTAATAGAAGTAACCTTCGTAACTATAATATCTTTTTCATTTTAATATTTGTTTCTATATAACCTATCTTTTTGTATAAATCTCGTGCTACTTTGTTGTGTCCAAAGACGTGCAGGCCTATACTTTTTAATCCTATTTTTTTCGCAACGGTTTCCAGCTCTATCATTGCTTGTTTCCCGTAGCCTTTCCCTTGGTTACCATCCCAAATATTAATGTCATAGATAAAACCCTCATCACTTGTTCTTTGAGCAAGCCAAATCATACCAACTTCTTGATTATTACTCCGTATTGTAAATAAATAATTGTTTTCGGTTTTCTCGTTTTCAGGCAATAACTTCTCAAACTCACTTGTTGCCTTCCTGATAGCATCTTCTTCTTCCCAATCACCTGCTTTAATATGTTCATCTGCATAGTTTCTAATTGCATAATTTAAATATTGTTGAAACTCAATTGCATTCATTTCTTCTAAGCTAATCTTCATTTGCTTTTCTCCCCTTCATTGTATATTTGATGAATATCTGAATAGTAAAATTTTATCAGAATGTATTCTTTTTCGAAGATCGCCCACAAAAAATTATTTAGTTTATTTTTTATCAAATTCCAGTCTTTTTCTGGCATTATTTATGTCTCTGCCAATTGGGAGGTGTGGAAGAGCCTTGCTTAATCCGTATAATGGCATGTTACCATAGACAGATTCATAGGTTCCTTTTTTTATTTGGTAGGATTCGTGATAAATACCAACCGCATTATTGTTGCCTACCTTTTGATTAAAAGCTTTCCAGGCTTTTAAATGTTTCTCTCCCCTCGCATACGTTAAAAGGTCTTCCGTTGAATTCCAATACTGAATCATGACAGTAGTCCTTAGACCAAAGAAACTTTCCATAGACAAAAATCCAAGTTGCTCCTGATGAGTGTATAACTCCTTTATCATAGAAGGCATTGCTAAAAAAACCGGCAACCACTTATGAATGGCAAGTCTTCTGTTGATTCGCATGCCAATAATGAAAACTACCATGTCGTTATCGTTTTCCGTTGTATAACGACCCTTGAATATCTGCTTTCCCATCACTTTCCCCCCTACCCCATATTTGAGCTCCCTGTTTTCTCCATTAACTATATTTCATGGACACTTTCGGCATTTGCGGAGATGTTTTTGTCCATTAGCCAACGCTCTATTGGACACTTTCGGCATTTGCGAACCTGATTTTGTCCATTAGCGACGCTCTATTGGACACTTTCGGCATTTGCGAACCTGATTTTGTCCATTAGCCATGCTCTATTGGACACTTTCGGCATTTGCGAACCTGATTTTGTCCATTAGCCATGCTCTATTGGACACTTTCGGCATTTGCGGACCTGATTTTGTCCATTAGCCATGCTCTATTGGACACTTTCGGCATTTGCGGAGATGTTTTTGTCCATTAGCTATTTATTATGAAACACTTCTGAGCTTACGGAACCTCTCTTCCATCGTTTCCACCTGCCTTAAGCCATTTTACATATCGTATAAAATATTTTTTATTAATGTTGCTCTATTCATGCCATACCCAATCTAAAAGCCATCAAATAACTAGCCTCATTATAACAGCTTTAAATTGCTAGCTTAATAATTTTCAAATAAAACCTACTATTCTGTTTGGAGTAAAAAGCCAAGTCTCTTCAAACGTTATTTTTTTAATCACATAATTGTTTCACAGCTTTTTACTATTACCAGAACTCTGATCAACGCCATTATCTATCTATTTTTGTTACAAAAGCTTAAAACATTTACAAAGGAGTTCCACTGGATTACAATATCCTATATCCCAATCATCCTACAAATTTTATGGAGGGACACAATGATCCGTAAAACAAATCGCAAGTCACTAGTAGAACAGGTTGCAGAACAGATGGAACATTTAATTGAACAAAGAGAATGGAAGGTAGGAGAAAAACTTCCGCCTGAAATGGAACTAATGGAGGAATTTGACGTTAGCCGTAATACATTAAGGGAAGCAATTCGAGCTTTAGTACACGCCGGTTTATTGGAAACAAAACAAGGTAGTGGAACCATTGTACGATCCACAAGTGTTCTCGGCGCCGCATTGGAGCGTCATATAAAAAAATCCACCATGCTCGAAACACTTGAAGTACGATTAGCTTTGGAAAAACAAGCAGCTCAGATGGCTGCTGAACAAAGAACAGAAGCTGATTTGGCAATGATTAAAACATATATAGATCGTTCTAAGAATGCATCTGTAAACCAAGACTTGGACCAGTTTATTGCTTCCGATATTCAGTTTCATAAAACGATTGTGCAGGCCTCCGGCAATCAGTTACTGGTTGATTTATATGAACATATGACTGATATACTGTATTCTTTTGTTCATGATTTCATGGTTATGAAGCCATCCTTTCCACTAGAACAGGAGGTTCATCTCGGACTTTTTGAAGCCATTCAGAAGCAGGATAAAAATTCTGCCGCTTCTTATGTTGAGCATGATATGGAGGTATTAAAGGAAAATATAATTACAATGATGGAGGAGTAGTATGGAGAAACTACCAGGAGTATACACAAACAACAACACTACGAAAGCCAGCTGGTTATTACTAATAGGAGTTCTGTTAGTCGGGACGAACTTAAGGGTGCCCATCACTTCCGTCGGGGCACTTATTACTTTTATCCGGGACGATCTTGGCATCAGCAACTCTGTAGCAGGGTTAATAACAACATTGCCTTTGCTTGCATTTGCAATTCTTTCGCCTTTTGCCCCGAAAATAGCGAACCGGATAGGAATGGAATGGACAATAGCACTGTCATTAGCCGTGCTGATTACTGGTATTATCATTCGATCCATAACAGGAATCACTTTCTTATTTATTGGAACACTTTTTATTGGTCTGGCTATCGCCATTGGGAATGTTTTAATTCCAGCAATTATTAAAATGAGTTTTCCTTTGAAAATAGGCATCATGACAGGTATATATGCTGTTTTCATGAATATATTTGGTGCTCTGGGCTCTGGCTTGAGTGTACCAATTTCTTCTATTGGCAATATGGGGTGGCAAGGAGCGCTCGGTATCTGGGGATTTCTTGCAGTTATATCTTTACTCATCTGGCTCCCACAGCTACGGAAAAAGCGTGAACCTGAAGCTGGTGTAGCAACAGAACCAAAAACGAATTTATGGCGTTCCCCGCTCGCCTGGGGTGTGACCCTGTTTATGGGCGGACAGTCGTTAGCCTTTTATACGTTAATCACCTGGATGCCGGATATGTTAAACTCGATCGGTTATAATCCAGGCACTGCCGGTTGGATGGTCTTCCTCTTGCAAGCAGCATTAATTCCAACTACTTTTGTTGTTCCGGTAATCGCTGAAAGACTAAAGAATCAAATTGGTTTAGCTGTTGGAACTGCTGTATTGTTTATGATTGGATTTTGCGGATTACTGCTGGGTAGTGTGATGCTTGTACCCTTATCGGCAATTCTGCTTGGTATTGCCGGAGGAAGTGGTTTCAGTCTCTCGATGATGTTCTTTACAATACGAACAAAAGATGGAAAAGAAGCTGCAGAACTGTCTGGCATGGCTCAATCATTTGGCTATCTTTTAGCTGCTGTAGGTCCTGTGCTTGCCGGTACCTTGCATGACATCAGCCATGGATGGACCATGCCTATTTTATTCTTACTTCTCATTTCTGTTATGATTCTAATAGCAGGTATCGTGTCTGGGAAAGAAGGTATGGTATCCAATCAATTCAAAAAGAAAAATAGAAAAGAGTTGGCAAGGGGGCATTAAAGAAGTAGAAATGAGCAGAAATAATCACTCCTATGTGTCTCATGTCATACGTTGAAGTCTTATGTTTCCTATCCTTCTCTTGAAAAGAATGTTTACTGGCCGCGTCAAGTAACAGCATGCGCGGTCTTTCTTATTCTATGAATCTTCTTCACTAATGATATAAAAAAAGACATCACTACCTATATCCTATTCTGCTCTCCAATTGGTCTAAAGATCGTGTCACCTACATTCGATTTATAAGGTCTCTTTTTTAATAAACACGTACTCACAAGTATTAAAATAAATACTAAAATAAAACCTTTTCTTCGCAAATCTTTCCCCTCACTTATCTTAGCGGCTATAAGGAAATACAGGCCCTTCCGCCCCCTTCGAACTAGTTTGGTTTCATCCCCAACTCAACGCCTTCATTTTCAGTTAATATACATACAGTATAGTTAAAAAATATTGCTCATCTTTTGTTATTGATATGAAAATACTCCAGTTTATAGTTTTCAAGTTAGCTTTATTCTTCATTTAATCCTCCCTAACTTCCTCCTATACTGTCCTAATCGAGTAAAGTTACTAAAATCTTGGAACACCAAATGTCATAGTTAACCCTCTCTAATTTATGCCGTTTCTAGACCGATTTAACCTTTTTAATGGCCTAATAAACGAATACGTTATTCGGTTAAAACACCCTTTAGCGGAAGAAAGGCAAATCTCGAAAAAGTGAAACGGTAATTATTAACGTTGATAAACTACCTGCGGACATTAAAGTTATTATTTTCTGTTTGCTTTGCTTTTTCGATGGTTTACTTAATTCTCTGCTTACTGTAATCCATATTACTAAAGACGCTAATCCAATAAGACCAACAGCCATATTTAGCACTCCTTTCCTGCTAGTTTTAGTTAGTGTATTAACACAAAAAGCTAATAACTAATTCTTCAACAAAATGGCTCTATTTTGGAACAACGCTTTGCGGTAATCGCGCCAATTAATGAACAATTATTATATAACTTTACTTATCAGCTATCATTTTGTTGCGGTCTTCAAATTTATCTAACAAAATAGTGATAATTGTTGCAAATACAATAAATCCTATATATTCCATCCACCCATCAAAAAAGTAAAAAGCTATTCCTATACCAGCAGCAAGAATTAACAAACGAACTATTCTCCACCAAATGGCCAAGTAATCCTCTCCCTGTTACTTGATTTCTGAAAAAACAGTTGTACCGCAATTATTTAGAGCCTTAATATCCCGTGTTATCTCGAATACACTAAATATTGGTATTTAACTTAATTTTAACATAATTTATTTTAAAGAACTCCAAACTTTAAAAATCTATTCCTATCTTTCTTATTTCTCTTGCGAGTTTGTTTAACAATTTGGCCACACAATGACAAATTGGGCGCTATCCTTTATTCCAGATTAGCGCCCGATTGTTTAAGTGCATTACTTTACAAACTTTAATTTGTATTCAATCCCAATAGTTGAAGACAATATCTCCTACGGTTTTAGATTTCCAATATTTAATGTTATATACTTCAGCATCATTAAGTTCATTCTCGTTTTCTACAGTAATTCTTCCCTTACTCTCCTTTATCACTAGTGGTTCATTTAACTCATTTGAACATAGAACGCGATAGTAAGGACTAAATCCATTTAACAACAGCTCGTTATCAACAAACTCAATATAGCCATAGTCAACTGATGAAGCAAAAGCGATAAATGGATATACATTATTGAGTAGGATAGACAAATTCTCCTCAAGAACATTCACTTTCACTTCATAATAATGTCGAGCAACTTTTGGTTCGCTAAAAGATAATACATTCCCATTTAGTGTGTGAATTAACGAGTAACATATTTTTTTGAAGTAATCTCCATCGGTTACTTGATCAGGTCCATTAAATCCGCTTACTCCATTTAAAAGTATCATTTCTAACTTTCCCTTCCGCATATTCAATCGAATGATAGGCCTAGTAATTGTACCTTATTGAACTAAACTAGCCCTTGTCTTAAGGAATGGACGCTATCCCTTGTGCCAGAAAAGCGTCCTATTCCAGAAGAAAATATCAGGTGTTATTTTTCTTATTATTTTCAAGTTCGTCAATTCTGTCTTTAAGATTTGTGACTTCTTCTTTTAAATCCTCTGTTGGCGCTGTAACTCTGGTTGTTGCCATCCTAATAACCGAAAATATAGCTATAATAAACACAATGAATCCTGCTATAAATATTATAATAACTTCCATACTTAAACCTCATCCTTTCTTCCGTTAAATGGTTCTACAATGGCAAATGCGGCGCTATCCCTTATTACAGATGTGCGCCCTATTCTGGCACAATATTGTATAACAATACTTACGTTTTATTAGCATTTGAATCACCGTATATCTTATAAACAATGCTGCCAAACGTAAACTTAACAGGGTATAACGAGATAATAATAGCAATTATCTGGCTGACTGTTTTGATTACTCCTGTAAGATGTAATTTTTCGTTAATGACGTAATTTGCTAATTGAATTAGACCAAACACAATACCCACCGATACCGCTAACGCAAACAAGATTAAAGTAGCTTGTGATATAGACAGTTTCCCTAATTTTTTTATGCTACCATCACTGATTGAAAAACTGATATAAGATAATGGGAGTAACAACAGATACCAGCTCGAATAACCAAACACAATCCAGGATACTCCCATTACTAAAAGTAAAATCCATCCTATTATGTTAAAAGTCTGTCTGTTCAATTTACCTTCCCCCTTTTCCAACAAAAGGCTCCGATTCTTCAACATTGGGCGCTAATCCTTGTTAGAGAATTGCGCCCGATTGTGGCTTTATTTAATACGTTTTCTTAGTACTGTTGTGATAAGTGCTAATAAAATAACTCCAAAGATAAAACCAACAGTGAGCCCTAAAGAAAAGTAATCAAAAAAGAGATACACTATCAAAGCCATTAAGAGATATCCTGTTAAAATAGCTGACAAAAACCGCTTTAAATTCACACTAATTCCCCCAAGTGCTTTTCAATTAATTGGCCCTTATATGCGACATTGACGCCATTTCTTTATTAGTGAATAGCGCCCGATTCCATAATATTTATTTTGCGTTAATTATTATCACTTTTTCTAGGGAGTATCTTATCCCCAATCAAGTAACCGATTAATGCAGCTATTGCACCAATAAGGATTGATATGAAAGCATTTATACCCGAAAAAAGGATTTCTTTAATAAAAATGATTATGCCTACAAACAAACCTGTAAATAAAGCCCTATCAATATTTCTTATGTTCATAATGACTCACCTTACCTTAATATTCTAACTTGATTCAGAAGGGATATTATTATTCGGTAACTGCGCCCTATTCTGGCATACTTTACAAACTTGGCTTATGTGATTGTAAAAGCGATAAAAACTTCTTTTTAGCATATGTATATACCGCTGGAATGGAGGTGTTTTCTGTTGCTACTTCATCTTCTAACTGTATATGATTTGCATTTATCTTTCTAACAACAAACATATTGCCTTCATACTCACCTTGACGGAAGTTATCCAATGCAACAAAATCATAAATGAGATGAAATGTTTCGATATCCATCATTTCATCTCTGATAAATTTGTCAAAAATACCTTCATCTTTACTCATCATTTCACCACCTTAACGTATCTAACAATCTGGTCCTTTTCTTCAACATTGGGCGCCAATGCTTGTTTGAGAATCGCGCCCATTTATAGAACAAATCACTAAAATAATGGTTCTTCTTTATCGGATAACTCTACAAAAAACGGATTGACAACAAAAAAGACCAGCAAAATACTTAATGCGATGAGCAAGGTAATGTAAGAGTAGCCAAAATATATCCCAGTAAACATAATTAGAGGACTAATAAAAAAAGGAATAATAGTACCCCTCAACCTATAACGGGCTGAAAAGTATTGCTTTTCATTACAAAATGGACAAGCTATTCCAATGCGAAAAGAAAAGGTCTTTTTCAAAGTTTTCCACCAACTCCACTTACGATGGCATTTTTTACAAGTTGGCAATTAAATCACTCCCCTGCTGCAATAAATAAAATTAGCTGTTAAACATAATGGCCCAACTCACGCACAGAGCTTCCTCAACAACTGCGCCCGTTTGCGGTAATTAAATATTCATTTTATAAAAAACTAATTATCATAGCACTAAATGAAAAAGCGAACACCAATAGAACCAAAAGCACCATTATTGGAGCCACCATCTTCAAAAATCCCTTTTCTTTATTTCTAAAACCCAGAAAACTGAAAATCAAACCAAGTAAACCCGTGATAATAGAGGTAAAAAATAGTACCTGTATAAGAACAACCATCATACCTTCGGGTTGTTTTGGAGCAATTGCATAAGAAGCAAGAATGGTTAACGCACAAATAACGCCCAGAATCGCAGACCATTTCCCGTAATTCAAATTAAATACCCCCTTTAAACCACTAACCTTCTAATACAATTTGGCCCGGTGAATCAACAATAAGCGCAAGGCTTATTCCGTTTTCGCGCCCTATTCTGGAAGAAACAAGCTATGGATTGAAAACGTCATCAACTGTGGTATTGAGTACTCTCGCTATTTTAAATGCCAGTTGTAGAGTAGGGTCATATCGGTCATTTTCAATAGCATTAATTGTTTGCCTTGATACATTGCATTTCTTTGCCAGTTGATCTTGTGTCAACCCTTTATGCTTGCGAAGTTCTAAAATTTTATTTCTCATTGCTGCTCATCCGACGGCTATAAATCCAGTAATATACAAAATAGCTAATAACCGCAATCAACAAATAAAGTAATTCTGGATAGACAAACGGAATCAATGCTAACCGCTCATCATTTAGTTTAAATAAATCAAAGACAAAGTTAATAACGAAAAACATAAGGAGTAATAACCAACTGCTTACAATCGCTTTTTGTTTAATCAATTGTGAACGCTCATCATCCTTTGTTTTTACCCCACCATATTCATCTGTACCAGTAACCCAACCGATAATAAAGAAAATAATTAAGCCCACTAAAAGTGGCACGACTGCTCTAATTAAATCCAAAGTAATCACCTCTTAATAATGTCAAAAGTTCTTTCCATTTAACCTTAAAGGAAAGTTTCGTCTGTGTCAAAAGGTTTTTACATTTGGAGTGCGAATCACGCCACAATCTGGCCCGACAATGGCAAGTTGGGCGCTAGTCTTATTCCTGATTAGCGCCCTTTTGCGGAACATCAATCAACTACTAGTATTCAAGAAATTTGAAACTTGTCTTATGAATTCTTGTTCTTCTTCAATATGTGCATAATGGGACGAATTGTTGAAAACTATGTGCTTACTGTTTTGTATCAAAGAATTAAATAATTCTCCTTGTCCAACAGAGATTCCATCATATTTTCCACTGATAATTAATGTTGGACACTTGATTTCCTTTAATCTTGGACAAATATTATAATTCGCCATTTCTTCATTTTTATCTGTGTTCCAAATTAACTGGTTTGTTCCTGAATCTTTATCTTCTAATGCTTTATCTAAATATATTGGATATGTAGTCCTACAATAAAATAATTGGTTAAATAATATATTAGCAGATTCTATTTCTTCAGAAGAAATCTTTTCATTTTGTTTTAATTTATAAATAGTTTCTTTTAAATTCTTTGGGAAAAAATCTGATTCAAATTTTTTTCTATGTTTAAGGCAATCCTTCCAATCTGCTATACCACTATGTAATATTAAACTTTGCACATTCTTGGGAAACTGTAGCGCAACATTAACTGCTAAAATAGCTCCCCAAGAATGACCAAGTATGTGGAAATTTTTAATTCCTAATTCTGTTATAACATCGTTAAATTGTTCTATAAAATCACTAATACTTAATGAGCTGAGCTGGTCTGACCTTGTTGATTTCCCACTACCTAGTTGATCGTAAACAACAACGGTTCGTGTTCGAGCTAACCGTAAAAGTGGTGTTAAAGTAGTAAAAGAAAGCCCTGGACCTCCTGCTAGAAGTATAATGGGTGTTGAATCATTTACCTGAGAGTCAGATGTATGTATTTCGAAGTATGTCTTACACCACTCCTTCTCAATAAGCCCCTTTCTTTTATTTATAGCAGCAAAATTTGCTTTCATAATTAACTACTCCTAACTTTGACCAAACCTTAATCAGCATTACTAAAGAATAGCGCCCTTTTGTTGAAAGATATTGGTATTGTTAAGAAACTTATTGATTATGTTCCCGTTTCCATAGCAAAATTTCATTAGCAACAATATCAGGGCAGTCCCAGTGAATGTTATGCTTGGTGTTATCAATACCTATTACCTTTATTTCATTGATATCTTTTTTAATTCTTTGTATTCCTTTATTTCTAGAAGAATCTGTCTTTGGGATTGTTGCGTGAAACAATAGGACAGGGCATTTAATACTATCATAAGTAGTTGAACAAGGTTCTATATAAAACGCTTTAATAGCTGCTAAAACACTAAATTCATTAGCCTTTAATACATAGTTATCTTTAACCTTTTTAAAGTTAGAGGTTATTAACGAATCAAGCCATGTATCCCATTGCTTCGTTGTGTAATTTTGGTACTTTTTTACTACTTCATCCCATGAACAATATTTACTTGACTTAATATATTCCCGCCAACCTGCTAAGGCCATCTCTTCGGTCATCCCATCAACTTGTTCAGGAAACACATATCCCCCGTCCACTAGAATGACACCCTTTATCTTGTTTGGAAATATTTTTGTAAAATTTAGAGCAAGGTCGGCACCCCATGAATGTCCCAATATATAAAAAAGTTCATTAGTAATCTTCTGTAAAACTTTATAAATACGCTTTGCTAAAGAAGAAAATCTATAATCCTGTTCTAGATTAAGTAATTGAGTTTCTCCGTGACCTGGATTATCTAAGAGAATGAGGTGGAAGTCATCTATTAAATATTCAATAAGACCAAAAAAACTCTTAGAATCAACTGTCAATCCATGAAGACAAACAAGTGAAGGAAGACTATTATCACCAAATTCGTATCCGCGAAAAGTATAGTCATCTACCGTTTCTTTAAAACCCTTCAATTATATCGCTCCTTAAGTGTTCCTGATATGCGCCCTTTTGCGGAAGAACCTTTTTATGAAAGAACTGAATACGTCAAATGGGTTCAGATTCTTTTTCCAAATTATTTTCTTGATAGTAATAGTCTTTTTTCGTTTTATCCAAAACCACTGCATTCATAATAAATCCCAAGACTAAAAAGGCAAAGGATCCTATAATATATATGAACCGAATATCATATAACTCAGCAAAAATACCAATTAAAGCCGTAAATAATATTATAAATACTGCCTCCAATATGCCGAGGACACTTGAAAATCTCCCCATGATATTTACTGGTACATTGTTTTGATAAAATGTTAAAAAGCCAATGTTTCCAAATGACAAGGCAAATGTTAACGTAAAAAACCCAAAAGATGCCCAAAGAAAACTTTGTGAGAATGCAAAGATCAAATAACCAACCGGTGTAAAAATCGCACCAAAACCGATAAGGATGTTAGTCTTTAAACGACTAGCGAATAAAACATTTGTTAATGAACCAAATATAATCCCTATTCCTGCAATACTTACAAGAAATCCATAAGCACTTTCAGATAACGAAAGAACTTTTGTTGCAAATGCAACTTCTAAAGAATCCAATGCAGTCATGAATACTGTAATCCCACTAAAGAGAATATAAACTAATGTAATATGCATGTTTAATTTGCCAAAGCTAAGAATTTCTCTCCAATCATTTCTGATTACTCTAATACTCACTTTTTCAGTTATAACAGTTTCCCCTCTTAACTCCAAATTAGGAAGTAAAAAGATTATTATGGCTGATATACATAAGGCGAAAGCATTCAGCTGAATAGCGAAATAGGGAGAACCTACCATAAACAAAAAACCTGCAACCGATGGACCTAGAATGAATCCACTTGAATTAATAAAATTTCTAAACGCGTTAAATCTTTGTCGATCCGTCTTAGGTATAAGTTTTGTCATATAAACCATAGCTGTGGGCTCAAAAATTGAGCTAGCAATATTGATGACAAAAACCCATATATAAATTAACATCAATGAATCCAAAAATGGGAGCAAAAATATGGATAATGCTCTGATCAGGTCTAAGAAAATCATTAAATTTCTTTTATTTAACCTGTCAATAAAACTCCCTGACCAAAAATTAGTACATAAAGTGGCAACTGGTATAAGGATATAAAGAACTGATACAGCTAATGGTGATTCTGTCATATCCAAAACAATCAAGTTAAGCGCAATTAAATAAATCCAAGCACCTAAATTTGACACGCCTATACCTAATAAAAGTAATAAGGGATTTTTCCAATTAATTAATTTCGGCACCATATTCACTCCTAAATTCAATTTGTGCAGACATCAAAAAGGAATCCCACCCCCAGGTCGTTAGACTTGAGGACGAGACTCCTAGAATTTAGAAGTTCGTGGTGCCACCCCAGTTTGTTCTTGTGTTGCCACAAAAACCTTTTCGAGTACTTCTGTATAGAATATACTCTATCTCTATAACGGGAGACCCCGACACATCATCAATCTCAGAAAAGCAATATCCTATGTGCAGCTCCAAGACTTGTTTCCATGCACTCCTACATCCCCCATCCCAGCTACCGGAGTTCTCTGTATGCTTAAGTACATATACTCTTCTCTTCATCGCCTTTCAGTTTAAAGATATTTTACTACAATTCAATGTGTTTTAGAATAGTTAATAAATAAATTTTCAAAAACTTTTCAGCAAAGCGTACTAATAACCTTTATACAGTAATCTGATCCAATTTTACAATACGATCGCAAATTCTTATTCCAGAACAGCGCCCGATTGATGAAGAAAATCTTCTATCAATTTATTTTCGACTTACAATAAATCCGCCTATTCCACTAAACCATAAATAAGCAATGATAATTATCCATAAATAGGTGATTGAAATACTTTCCATTCCTAAAATCGTAATTATCCCTAATGTTATAAAAAGCACTCCTATAAAAATATTTGATGCATACAACAGGAATTTTAGCATATTTTTTCTTGTTCGTTCATCTGTTTCGGGTGTATTATCATTTTTCACAAGGACCTTTATAACATTAATGATGAATAAGATAGTAGCACCAGTTATAAATCCAAGTAAGGAACTAAAATTAAACTCTCCAGTAATAACATAAATAATTATTAATCCAATTATTGCACCAAACATTATGCAAACAGCCATAAAAGCCAAATTCCACTTTTGTAATTCCTTCTTCATTTTTTCTCCTCCTCTTCTAATATAAATACATCTTGCAATGGAACATCAAAGTATTTCACAATTTTAAGAGCAAGCTCCAGACTTGGGTTATATTTATTATTTTCGATTGCTGTAAAGGTTTGCCGTGTTACCTGTAAATCCTCCGCCATCTTTAATTGTTTAATACCTCGTTCTTTTCTTATCTGTTTAATATTATTTTTGACAGGCACAGTATTCACCGCCTTTTTTGTAAAGAAATCTTTACTTATATTATAACGTATTTTCACCTTTTGTAAACATTTCTTTACATTTTAAACGTAAAAAAACTACATCCTATGAAGAATGTAGTCTTATAAGATTTTATTCAATTTTAAAAAAATGACCTAATTCTGGCACAATGCTTTTCCACAACCGCGCCCGATTGGGGAATAAACTATTTCTCCTTAACAGCAATATAAATATCGATACTACCTTCTGGATAATATTTTTCAATATCATAGGTATAGGCTCTTTTTAACTGTCCTTCTTCTTCCTTTTTCCATATCTCATTCCATGTTTTAAAGATGCCTTGCTTATCATCTGTATTAACATTGAACACCTCGTATTTTGCGTCGTCTGGGATAACTATTGAAGATTCATTGTCGCCTTCAATAGCAACACATAACGTATAATCCCCTTTGTAGTCCGACCCATATTCATGGTATAAGCCATATGTATTGCCTTTGTGATTTGACAGTTCAGATGATGCAGCCTTCCACATATCCGTAATCTTTTTCATCACATCTTCGTCATTAAAATTATTAGTCCTGATTTCCTTTATAACTTTTAGCTCCATAAATACCACCCTTAAAATTATTTTTTATATATTCCTTTTAAACAATCTGGCCCAATTAGGGCATAATCGCATCTGAGGTATTATTTTAGTTTGAAACTATTTTCTTCGGTTTATTTTTCACTCTTATTGTTTCATCTGTAAACCAATATATAATCGATATAGGTAAAGCAAAAACATAAACAAAGATTGACCACATTGGCACCACCATAACTTTGTAAACTAAGTAAGCTACTATTAAATGTAATAAAAACGAAATGAGTTTTCTTCGATTCAAATTATTGGTTACCAACTCTATAACGATTGATAATAAAGCCCCAATTGCTGTGGCATAGGGCAATACACTAAGGAAAGTAAAAAATCCAAGCGTTGGAATAGTAAGTGAGTATACGATAATGCATAAAATTGTAGTAAATAACTAGGCTAAAGCTTTTCGAACTAACATGTTCACACCTTCCCCATCTATAACTTAGAAATACTAGGAAAAAGAATGCTAAAAACGGTCTATCTTTATTCAATTCTTGCGCCCGATTGTGTTTTATGTTTACATTAAATTAAAATTTATAGAGCAATGGGCAGGGACAATATAAAACCCTTGTTCAAGGGAGACTCAACTTAGTCATTCTTCCGCCATCCACAGTATATACCTGACCTGTGATAAACCCAGCTTCATCGGCTGCAAGAAATGCCACGAGCGCTGCTACTTCTTCGGGTAAACCTGTTCGGCCTATAGGATGAATGCGTGCGATATCGCGTCGGAAAGCCTCTACATCTGAGTGGTTTTCAATCATATCATTGTTTAATTCCGTGTCGATCCAACCAGGTGCCACTGCATTGCAACGAATGCCTTCATGACCATGGTCTACTGCCACTGAACGGGTCAGTCCATGAAGACCAGCTTTAGACGCACAATAAGCTGCATGCTGTGGGTTGGCAGCTAGCCCCTCTGTCGATCCAGTATTGACTATACTACCTTTCGTTTGGCGCAGGTAAGGCAACGCTGCTCGAATCATCAGGAAAGGAGCTGTCAGATTAACGCTGAGATTACGCTGCCAATCCTCAACGCTCATCTCTTCAATCGATAACTCCTGCATCATGCCGGCATTGTTGATCACTACATCGAGTTGGCCTGTTCGAGCGATGACTTCTTTAACGATTCGCTCTGGTGAATCTGGATCCGAGAAATCTGCCTCAATCCAGTCAAACTCTTCATCCTTGCCGCGCTGTGCGGTAATTACAGTCGCTCCTTCGTCATGCAACCTGCGGGCGATGGCTCGTCCAATCCCAGAACGCCCACCTGTTACTAGTGCCACCTTATTTTCAAAACGCTTTATTTGTTTTGTCATTAATTTACCCCCTTCTTCAATAAAATGGCCCAATTCAGGCACATTGCTTCCTCCGTAACTGCGCCCGATTGTTTAAATCAAACAACTATAAACTGCTATACCTATTACTCCCAATAACATCAATGCAATACTGGTTACAAAACTTACTTTTTTCCTTTTCCTACCTACGATACTTGTAGTAAACCAACTAGTCACTACCATAATTGCACCTATATGCTGAGGCAATTTCAGAGACGAAATGTAACCAGAAGAGAATAATAATAAACCTATAACAACAAACCCAACTCCAAACAGAGCAAAAGGGTTTTTAAACTCATTTTTTAATTCTTGCTGTTCTTTTTTGTCCATTTTACAATTAAAAAGAATTGCTGGTAAAACCCAAATTACAATTAAAAATAAAATCTGCAATGTTCCCATATACTCCCCATCCCACTGTTCGGCTGGCCCGATCGTTTAAAAAAGTCTAGATCGTTCTTCCGTGAACGCGCCCTTTTCTAGAATAAGAAATGTATGTTTTCACTCTTAATCTCATTGTTCAAATGACTGGATTAGGCTTTCCAGCTCACAAATTTCGCCTTTAATAAAACTTCCCAATTTTCTTGTAAAATCATCTATTTGACTTAGGACAGTTACAAGAAAAAAAGTCGCACGAACACTATAAGGGCTTTCAAGTTTATTATCGGCAGTTACCTCAACACCTACATATCCTCGATTCCCATACAAAAAGAATCGCATAGATAGAAAATGACTCATATTTTCTATATCTTCCCCAGTAATCCACAGAAATTCCTTTTGTCTAAAGCTGGCAAAATCCGTTACTCCTTCATTTAACTTTTCTAGTTCTTCATCATCTGTAAATATATTGAGGTTCATGTTGCAACAACCTGTACAGAAATCTAAACTTAGTTCAAAGAAACTATCGTTATCATCAAGCCATATCTTTTGCATTTTCACACTTGGTTGAGACATATTTTATTTATTCCCCTTGTTGATTATTATTTGGGTTGTGCAACAATCTGTCCCAATTCTAGCACAAACTTTATGCGACAACTACGCCCTATTGTTTAAAGATAATAATTATTAAAAAAATTTATAACCAAAAACATAATCCAAGGACTAAGCATGAGCAGAATACTTAAAACTATTAATTTACGGTTTCTCTGTAAAATGGCTATAAATCCAGCAAATAAGCCACAAAGAAACGTAATACCCACAGTGACAATCGCTCCATATTCCTCGAAAAAAAACCACCAATATGAAAGCAAACCAAAGATGATAAAACTCCAAAAGGTTATATAAGGAAGTTTTTCTGCCATTGCTCTCCCTCCCTTATGAAAAGTTATCTACATAACCCAAATGTAACTCAAACCCTTAATCAATTAAAAGACCCTAAAATGGTAAACTTACACGCTTTTTATCCCATTAGCGCGCCCTTATATTGAACAACCTTGAACAAGCTCAACGCTCAAGAAAAGTTTTTAATTTATTGTCCCAGTCAGGACTATCTGTAAGCACGGCTGACTGAAAAACAGAAGAACTATTTGAAAGCTTAACTGTTTCATAGCCATAGATGTCGTTGAAAAAGACCGCCAATTCCGTTTTATTTCCTTGCTTATCTTCTGCATAGAAAGCATATGTGAGAATGTAAGCTGTTGAGCCTCCCTTACCACCTAAACTTTTAAATCGTCTTTGGTTCCTTTTTCCATTCATTGGCCACTCCATAATTGGCTGTAAGTGCTCCCAAATACGCGATGAAAAATACATCCCTTCGTTCATTCTCCGTACAATTGAAACATATTCTGAAGCCGTGGAACAAACAAAGCGTTTGGACACTAATCTATCAAATGCGATATTGTGCCACGCCTTTATGTTTACCTTATTTTTATAATCACCCTTTATATCTTGAATTAGTTTATCGTGAATTCTAATGGACTCTTCAATATACGCTGTTTGTGATATATCCTCGATATATGCCGCTATCTTTTTTGCATCCTTTTTATCATGTATATCAAGCTTCTTTTGATGTGCAATTTCATATGGAATAAAAAGGGCTGATACAAAAGGATAAATTTGCTCGTGAATCGACAACTGCAGCTTTTCAAGATTAGCATTTATTTTGTCGAGTCCAAGCCACATCATCAAGAATTCTGTGTTAGCATTTGAGCTATGAGATATCATTCCTTTTGCAATATCCACCAGTGAGACAGTTCCGTTTTGCAAACGTCCTTGCTCCTCCATTGTTTTCAACCATGCCTCATGAGCGCCGCCATCTGTCCCGGGTATATAAAAACACGCTAGATCATCTGTTTTAATTCTTTCGGCTGGATCAATTTCAGTATGCGCTGCTTGTTGAGCATATTCAATGGCTATAATAATTTTCACTGTGCTTGCCAATGATAACAATCGATTGGATTGAACATTGACTAGACTTTTTCCGTTTTTTATAACAGACAACGAAGCTCTTTCTGGATTTTTAGCAATAAACTTTAAAACATAATCTGCATCAGGTTTTTTCGTCCAATGGCTTAACCAAAAGAATCCCATGACTAACAAAAGAACGACGATACCAATGGAAATGAATATGTATAAAAACAATAGAATCTACCTTTCAGACAATAATAACGTTGTTAAAATTTTATTGATTAAGCCCATAATGAGTACAATTCTTATTCCTGATTTGCGCCCTTTTATGGAATAAGCTTTATGCTCTATTGCTCAGAATAAAATTACTATAAACCCAATTTATAGTGTCGGTTTAAAATCATTGGCATGTTAACGTCATTTAATTTATCGAAATTCTCATTTAGTGAGGACTTTCCAGTCATGGTTTTAACTCGGAGTTTAATACTTGGTAATCCTTTAGAAGCTAATCCTGCACCTTTAATTCAGCATCATTATCTTTCATTATACCATTTCGAATTGCTACATTCCGAATTACCTCAGCTCGTTTGTCTAACATTTTATCAGCAAGATTACATAATCGGTCAAATTCAGCCTCTTCAAGGGGATAATATAGTCGAAATACACCCTTAGAGTTTAGGAATGCATTCTTTTTGGCCGCAAAATCATTATACTCATGAAACTTCAAAGTAAAATACTCAATTTTAGCGTAATCCTCGTCCATCAGGTACTTTGTAGGTACTAGCACAGAAACGAGTGCTTTTAGTCGTTCGAGACCGATTTCTCTTGATAGGTATGTTCGATGATTTCCGCCTGACCCAACTGTGAATTTCCCGTTAGGTAGTCGAACCAAATGTAGTGTCATGCAATGGGTATTTTCCCAGCCCCTTTCCTTAACTGACTTTTTTAAATAGCGCATATCTTCATCACCTTTAATATCTTTTGGGCGCAATGATAGACCAATGATATCTGCCGTATCAACCCACATTGCACCAATATCATATAGTTCGTAAACACCATACTGCTTATAAAGTTGTTCCGACTTCTTCCAGCGTTTCTTAAATAATAAATTCGATATCATAAAAGCCCCCCCTATTCTATAGATAATTATTCAAAATTGAATAACTTCATTCCTACTATCAAAAGAACGGGGGGTTGCCTTTAAGGCATTATTCTATTTTTCAAGGATAACTCTTTGTAGATTGATGCAATCTATATTTCAAAATCGCTCCCTTTTGTTGTATAATTATTTACTAATTAAAATATCAGACTATTACTAATTACTAAGTAAGCATTCTGCTAATACTAATTGATCTTTAAAAAATTTAATCTACATTTTTTGGTATTTGCATGCCAGCCATTTTATGAAAAACGTGAAAGATCCGTGGTGCAATATAGGCAGCGGCCACAATTGTTACCAAGTCTATTGGTAAGTACGCGAGCATAACCAACCATGTCCCAGTATAAGTAAAACTCTCAGAAGCATTTACAAAAAATGTTAATGCAAGATACATATAATTAGTTCCGATTATGTAATTAAATACAAGACCTACTAAAGAAGCAATTATAAAGGTCTTACATGTGGGCCTTTTTTTATATTCAATCACTTTGCCAATAATATAAGCTGTGAAAATAAAAGACAAAATAAACCCAAAAGTTGGACTAAGCAGTGTACCTAATCCTCCTTTAAAACCAGCAAAAACAGGAACCCCTGCAAGCCCAACGAAAACGTACACAATCATTGCTATTGCCCCACGCCGACTACCGAGAAGGACTCCTGATAAAAAACAAAAAAATGTTTGTAATGTAATTGGTACACCACCAACTTGTAAAAATGGAGCCCAGGCTGTTATATTTGCTCCAATACCCATTAATGCTACAAACATCCCTATCAATGTAAGATCTATTGTACGAAAAAGCCTATGTGGCCCCAAAAAATTTCCTCCTTTAACCTCCCTGAAATCATCAAGTCTTTGGTTTCAATATTCATCTTATATTTTCATAAAAATAATGGAGCGGTATTAAATCATGAATTTTTTCAATTAAATACTCATGATTGAACGTTGTTAATTTTGGAAGGACAGCTAACACAGGAATTCCTGTCATCTCTTCAATAAGATCTGGATTGGTTTCTTCTGCTATTCCTTGGTTTCCTTCTTCCAAACCGTTCAGTACGATACCAGCAATTTCAAGTCCCATACTTTTTGCTATTTGAACCGTTAACCAAGTATGATTGACCGTCCCAAGATCAACCCTTGCTATAATCAGAAGCGGAAATCCGATTGCTTTAGCCACATCAGCAGCGAGATAGTTTTTTCCGAATGGAACACCAAGCCCCCCTGCTCCTTCAACGATGAAAAATTCATGTGTTTCTTTAATTGCATTCCAGGAGTCCATGATAGCTTCCAGTGATATAGTTTTACCTTCTCTTTTTGCTGCAATATATGGCGCTAACGGTTCATTAAATTGAAAGGGTGTAATTTGTTCGTATGAATTATTATCACCAGATATTTTTTTAAGTATAGCAGTATCACTCATGGGTTCGTCTCGTTTTTCTCCACTCAACATAGGCTTAAAAACACCAACATTTATCCCTTGTTTTCTTAACGCTCCTGCTATACCCCCACCTACAAAAGTTTTGCCGATACCGGTATCCGTTCCAGTTACAAATAAACCTTTTGTTTTCATTTTATACTCCCCATTTATTACTGATTTTTGGAAAACAATAGTACATATGTAAACGATCATTTTAACTGTGCAAAGTTAACCATTGTCACTTGTGACGCGACGTAAAGCTATAATCGCAACAAGAGAGCACGCCCTCGTTAAAACAATCGCTTCTTTAATTGGCAAATGCGGCTATTGTCTTTTCTAGTTGTTTATATACTTTTAGAGTGCATGTTATTAAACGAGATCCACCATTCTCTGTTCTTTTTTCTCTATAGTCCTTATCGTGCATCTTTTACAACAGAAAATAATTAGTACAAATGGCCCCCGTTCTTCAAATGACGTTCTCGTAACACTCACCTTATACTCTTTTCTCAGGATATGAAAAATATTGTCACCCTCTACTACATCTATTTTCTCTGAGAGATGTCACATGGGAACCCTTGATTTTAGTTACTATTTGGATCGCTTCACGCATGATACTGATCATTTCACGTAGTTCTTGTTGAGAACTAGAGAGTGGTGGCATAAATACAAGTGTATCCCCTACCGGCCTAGTCAGCATTCCCAGTTCACGCATTTTCAGAGAGACCTCATAACCGATTCTTTCCTCAAAAGGAAAAGGTTCTTTAGTTTGTTTATTTAGGACTAATTCAATTCCTACCATAAATCCGATTTGCCTAATATCTCCAACATGATCAAGTTGATAGAATGATTCTAATTCACTTTGCACTATGTTTGCTTTTGTTTGTACATTTTCAACAACATTTTCTTTTTCAAATAAATCAAGGTTTGCAAGAGCCACCGCACATCCTAGTTGATTTCCTGTGTAAGAATGCCCGTGGAACAATGTCTTCATATTCTTATAATCATCGTAAAAAGCTTCATATATTCGTTCAGTTGAGATTGTAGCAGCTATCGGTAAATATCCTCCTGTTATCCCCTTTCCGACTGTCATTATGTCCGGCACGACTTCTTCATGCTCACAAGCAAACATCTTTCCAGTTCGACCAAAACCAGTAGCTACTTCATCAATAATTAATAGAACATCATACTCCACACAAAGTGCTTTGACACCGGATAAGAAACCAGGTGGCATTAAAACCATTCCCCCAGCTCCTTGCATCATTGATTCCATCGTAAGAGCTGCAATTTCATTATGATGCTTTTCCAAAGTCTTCTTTAATTCTAGTAAACATTCTTCCTTACATATTTCTGAGTCACCACTTGGATGCCTATATACATATGGAAACGGAACATGGAAACTATCAAACATCAACGGTTCAAAGATTCGATGAAAAATTTCGACTGCACCAACGCTAACAGCACCGATTGTATCTCCATGATACCCATTCTTCATAGTGATAAATTTATTTTTACCTTCAACTCCTATGTTTTTCCAATACTGATAGGCCATTTTGAGTGCAATCTCAACTGCTTCCGCACCACTATCAGAATAAAAAATACGGTCCATGCCATCTGGTGTTATACGAGATAACCGTTCAGCTAATTCCGTAGCCGGTTGATTAGTCATCCCAAGTAGCGTGGAATGTGAAATTTTCATTAATTGTTCCTGAATAGCTTCATCTAGTTCTTTTTTTCGATGACCATGTACATTTAACCATACAGAGGAAAATCCATCATAGTATGATTTTCCTTCTGTATCTGTCACCCTAACCCCGGTCCCACTTTCAATTATTAAGGGATCTTTATCGTAATCTTTCATTTGTGTAAACGGTAACCAAAGATGTTTTTTACTTTTCTTTATTAATTCATTGTGCTTAGACAATACTATTCCTCCATACACTGTATTTATTAACCAACTGATCTAATCTAAAGCAACTAGCAACTAAATAGAAGTAAGTACTATTGCTTCTTCAGGTTGAAGTAGACGAAAACGAATTCAAGCTTTAAACAGGCATTTCGCTCCCTTCATAGTCAACCTCAAATCCTAAATCCTTTAACATTTGGTGATCCTTCGTCCCTTCTTGTCCAGCAGTTGTTAAATAGTCTCCTATAAAAATAGAGTTTGCTGCATACAAACCAAGTGGCTGTAAACTACGCAAGTTCACTTCACGCCCCCCAGAAATACGGATTTCTTTAGATGGATTAATAAAGCGAAAAAGACTCAATACTTTTAAACAATATAATGGGTTTAATTCATCAGTTCCCTCTAATAACGTTCCTTCCATTGCATGAAGAAAGTTAACAGGGATGGAATCAGCATCTAATTCTTTCAGTGCTATAGCCATATGTATGACGTCTTCTTTTGTTTCTTTCATTCCAACAATGACACCCGAACATGGTGAAATACCAGCATCCTTCGCCTTATTAACTGTTTCAACGCGGTCTTGATAGCTGTGACTGGTTGTAATAGTATCATGATGCTTTTCTGATGTGTTGATATTATGATTATACCGATCAACACCGGCTTCCTTTAGTTGGTCTGCTTGTCCAGGTTTAAGAATTCCTAAGCAAGCACATATTTTTAAATCATATTTTTCTTTTATTTCTTTGACGGCACTGGTGACTTGATTTAATTCACGGGTGGTTGGTCCACGTCCGCTAGCAACGATGCAATAAGTACCTGAATTTAGTTGGTGTGCTCTTTCTGCCCCACTTACAATTGTTTCTTTTTCCATCATCCGGTATTTTTCAATTGGATTAGTAGAGTCCCTTGACTGTGCGCAATACCCACAATTCTCTGGACAGGCTCCAGACTTTGTATTAATAATCATATTTAATTTAACTTTATTTCCAAAATACTGTTTTCGAATTAGGTAGGCACTATTAAGCAACTCAAGAATTTCCCCGTCTGGACATTCTAAAATTTCCATAGCTTCTTCCTCTGTAATCTCATAACCTTTTATGACGTCGTTTGCTAATGCTTTAAAATTCAACATTTAAATCCTCCTTGTTTTAGGCACTCACCTACTAAAAAGAGGGCTAACGTATTAAAATTCCCCCCTGATAGCAGTAATGCCATAAATAGCTTCCAGTTGATAGATTTAAAGATGCCTGCTTACATATTTTTCACATAGTTAGATTCTTCACTTTTATCGTCAACCCCTAATGTATCCGGTTAACAATTAATAGGATAGCAGATTATAAAATAAAATAGCAAGTTTTTTTATTTTATAAATATGAATTTATATGTTTCATAAATTTTTCTTATTAATTTTCAATTGCTGTAAAGGATTGACATGTTATCTAAAAATTCACTGTCATCCTGAATTGTTTAATACCTATCTGTTTTCTTATCAGACAGGCGTAGCATTCACTGCCTTGTCTATAAATATATCTATACCATTTACAACGTATGATTCAGTTATTTACTTTACAAATATAAAAAACTGCACCCTATAAAAAGTGCAGTCTTATTAGCGCTATATCAATTAGATGGTTCTTATTTTTAAAGTAGGTCAGAGTATCTTTCCTCCAGAATAGCGTCCTTTAACGGAACAAACTTGTCAAACAAAATATTAAACTGTTGCCTCTTTGTGTTTGTTTTTTCATTTCCAAATATCGACTCAAAAAAAGTTAATATCATTGAAATAACCAACTTTGCTCAAAGTGAAAGATTAATACCACTCATAAATGCACCACTATAAAAATAACACCCCAGTTTGTCACAAAACCAAAAAGAAATCGGATAACAAATGCTGGTATCTTACCTCGTATTTTTTCAACAGATAAATCAGCCATAGCACCCTAAAACTAAATCAACTGGTAATCCCAGGATAAAGATACTTATTACAAAAATAATTAATGACCAGATTGATTGATACTGAACACCAAGGATTTCAAAAATTCCCGCTACACCAAGAATTAAATACCTATTAAAATTCCCATTATAAATACAGCGAATAGTGTCGTTCCGACCGGAACCCCACTTATTTAATTTAGAATTATTCCATTAAACTGCCAAATACCTATAAAAGAAGCATTACCGTTGTTGGGGTAATGCACCAGTTACTTCAATAATAGATATTATAAATACTGGAGAAAACTATACAATTTAATATTTGCTCAATTCATTTATAAAAACACAGTGCCTTAAAAAAGCATCAATCTATTCATAAAGTAAGAACTACAATTAGTTTATTTCTCTTCTAAAAATCATCATTATTCTAGTACTTTAAAACTATCATACAATTCGGCAGCAATTGAAGTTGCTCCAGCTGGCATTTGATTAATCATGACAGTCATATAAATATCGTCATCTGGGTAGTGAAGCATGACTGTTTCATAGCCCGAAATACCACCAGGATGTCCGATTGCTGTTTTTTGTTGATCTTTAAATTGATAAAGGCCCAACCCATAACTTTGCCCATTATCGCCTGTCTCTTTAAATGTCATCATCTCTTCTAATGATTCTTCAGAGATGATTTTATTGTTAAAGAGTCCAATCATAAATCTATTTAAATCGGCAGGTGTAGAAACAAGGGCACCTGCTGTCCATGCAAGGGAAATATTTAAATCTTTATATTCATAGACAATTTGATCCGATGGCTGGAAATCTTGTGTAAATTTGGAATGTCCGTTGGCATAAGAAGTATTAATATAAAATGTCTTAGGAAAATATGTCTGTTTCATCAATAAAGGTTCTAAAATTCTTTTATTTATAATTTCTGATATTGTTGCACCTGTTATTTTTTCAATAATTAGCCCTAATAATATGTAATTTGTGTTGCTGTAATAAAAACCTTCACCAGGTGCAAAGCGACCAGCAGCCAGCAATGCTTCTTTAACTAAAAAATCGGGGGAAAATTGTATTTCCGGTGCCGTATCAAATTTGGATATCATTGGTTGCCCCTCATTTTCAACCCAAAGGTAATCCTCCAATCCGCTCGTATGATTAAGTAAATGTTTTATAGTTAGTGTAGATTCTTGTTGCAGCACACCATCCAGAATGGCATTAATCGTTTGATTTATTGATAGTTTTCCCTCTTCTTTTAATTGCATGATAATAACTGCAATCAAGGTTTTCGTGATGCTTCCAGCTCGAAACTGGTCATCAACCTGTAACGGTTCACCTGTTTCCACACTTCGGACTCCGTACACATTTTTCCACTCAGCACGGTTTGCATCTGTCAAACATACTGATATTCCCGGAATATTGTATTTTCCACAAATATTTTTTAACCCTAAATCAATGTCTCTTATTTTTTTCTGCACCAAAATCCCTCCCTACCTAAATATGTTTAATTTGTCTTTTGAATCCCTTAATTCATAATTCAAGTTTTCTTTTATAAACGAAATAATACATACTCAATGGCCACCAAAGCACAACAAAAATTGGATAAACTGCCCAAATTACATGCGGTGAAGAAATAACATTTACACTAATAAAAAATATACTAATTAATAAACTTGCGTATATTGAGAATTTAAAATATGACTTTCTCTTTACATGATATAATGTAAGCGGCCACCATAACACAGCAAACGCCGGAAACATCACCCATGGATATCCAGGTGATAAAAGCACATTTAAAATCAAATAATATAAGATAATAATCGCACTACCTATAACTGCGACTGTCATTTTTTTTGATTGATTACCTAGATACACCAAAGTTGGCCACGCTATTAATGGAGCCACTGAAAATAAAAACCACGGATATTCAGGTGTACTCCTATAGTTCTCCACGATAAGAAACAATATAAGCAATAGGCTGGTTAATATGGAAAATAAAGTGTAATTCTTTTTTTGCCGACAGTATATGCCAATTGAGCCAAGTAATAATGCTAATGCAGGATAAATAAACCAAATAGGGTGAGAACCTGTTATAAAGTTTACTACTATTAAAAATATAATAGTCAGTATACTACCTGTTACTACAAAACCAAGCTCTAATTTTCTCAAGTAACTCACCCCTTTTTCGCTTTCTTCCAGCTGAAATACATAGTTAAAGGCCACCATAAAACAGCAAATGTGGGATACACGAACCATATCACATTAGGTGTATAATAGAGATTAATAAATATAAACAATGAAATGATTAGAAAACTTCCCCAAATAGAATAACCTAAATTTAGTTTTCTTAAGTTGTTTTTAGCTGGTAGTTTTACATCAAGCTCTTTTTTTAAATCTTCAATATCACCAAACTCAACGATAGTTTTATTTATGGCGTCATCCTCTGCTTTGCCTTGCTCCATTAAATCCAAAACTTTTTCTTCAAGATTTTGCATGACTTCTTGCATGATTGTAGCCTTTTTCCCACTGTCTGGAATTTCTTTAAATAACTCATCAACATGTTTTCTTAATTGATTCAATTTAATCCCTCCATAAATAAATCAATAATTTCCTTCGTGACCTTCCATTCTTCTGCAGTTTCTTTTAAATATGCTTTTCCAAGCGTTGTTATTCTGTAATACTTTCTTTTTCCCCCTTTTGAAACACTACCATAGTAAGATTCAATTAGATCCTTCTTCTCAAGTCTCTGAAACACGGCATACAGTGTTGCTTCCTTTATTTGAAATTTATTATCAGTACGCAAACTAATCTCTTTTGATATTTCATACCCGTATCTATCCTTTTCCAAGACCAAGCAAAGAATAATCGAATCCAAATGACCACGAATTATATCACTTCTTATCAAATAAACACTTCCTTGTACGTAAACTACTCTACCTAACAGAGTAATAATAACCAAAATTACCCTATCTGTCAAAGTAATTATCGATTTAAACAGAAATTTTAGGATTGGAATTTATAAAAAAATAACCCCTCAGAGTAATTCTGAAGGGAATTAACTTTATATACTCATTGATATTATTCATCGTAATCTTTATTATAAATAGAAATTATTTATGGAATGTTAACGGTAAACATTAACATCATAAAAGCAGCATTTATAATAACTAGTACTATAAAGAAAACTTACTCTGCAATCTGGCCCGATTCTCGAACACTACTGTTCACAATCGCATTCATATTCTTTAAATTTATACTGTTTGTATAGCGTAATATCTTTAAAATCATCTTTAAATGATTCATAAACTTTAATTAGAGGAGCAACATCTTTTTTAGCAAATTCCTTCACTTGCTTATCCATTTCAGTAGAAGAATCTAAAATATATTCATTCATATCCTCATATAAATCATTATGTTCACAAACATCATACGTAATCGCAATATAACGTTTTGGCATAAAAAAAACACGTCCCTTTAAGAGTTTGTAGTAAATTTCAGATGTTTATCTCCTAAGATAACAATGTTTATATTCCAACGTGGATGCATAACTAAATTGTTGTTTTCATCAAATTCCAAAGCCATATGAATTTCATCATCTTCAACTGTAAGAATTGCCATTCTTTTATTTTCAGTATCTATATACGGCTTTAAATCATCTGGCATTTCAATTTTCCAATCATAAAAACACACTATTTCACACCCCCTAAGATTTATGACTCTGTTAAATAATCTGGCCCTATTTAGGCACAATGCTTCTTCCACAACTACGCCCGTTAATTGAATTATCTTCTTTTCCTCTTTCCAATCCCTAATTACAATAAATTCTTATTTTTGTTATATGATCGCTTTAAGGAAATAAGGCTGATAAAGAACCAAATTATACTAGCACTTAGTGTTAATAATATAAGCCTTAACCATTTATCAGGTCCCTCCAATAATAAGTACACTGATATGAGAATCACAAAAAAACCAATTACTCTTATGACTAGAATTTTTAATACTTTTTTATATGCCTTATCTGTTGTAACTTCAGTGTATTCTATTCCAGAAGCTACATATCTTCCTGTGATATATAGAAGGAAAATTACTATGGATATTAATAGGGCGTTAACGACTGATATATCAAAATAATTACTGTATATAATCAATCCAACCAGGAAGAGTAGGAGAATTATCGCACTTTCACCAAAAAAATATAGCATCATTTTCTCTCTATATTCATCATCAGGCAAAAAAAACGACAACCAAGATTTCATTATTATTCAATCCCTTCAAAAACCTAATCAAGCGCATTATCGATAAATGCTTCCACACGTTCATAAAACTCTTTTGTTACAGTTTCGAAGATCTCTAAATGGCCAACCTTGGGTACTAGCCATAATTTTTTATCACCACCGGCAGCATCATAAATACGTTTCCCCATTTCTGGCGGAACGCTGTCATCAGCTTTACCATGGATTATAAATAATGGTCGCGTATTTTGTTTTACTTGATCAATAGCACCTGTTTCCTCAAGTCTAAAGCCCGACTCCATTTTTGATAGTAGATTTGTTTCGCCAAGGTGGGTCAATTGCTCTTTTACCGATGTATATCCACTAACTGCAACAATACCTTTCACTTCCGGTGGCAGATTTTCACCGCTTGCTCCAAGCGCAACTGCCGCCCCCATGGATCGCCCATGTAAAATGATATTTTCCGCCCCGTAATCATTAATCATCTTATGAACCCAGCTCACCATATCTGCAACAAGATGATCATGCCAACCATACTCTATTCCATTTCCTTCACTGTTTCCGTTACCACGGGAATCGGGCATAAGAATATCGAATCCCTGGTCATAGTAAAATTTAGCTTGAAGTTCCATGCTTTTTTTTGTACCATCGAATCCGTGTGCAAGGATAGCTACATTATGTGTATCTGCTTCATTCTTAATAAACGATGCTTTTAAATTTAATCCATCAAAGGATGTAAGGTTTAGTATATCGGGATCCAAATTTTCGGACCATTCCTTTGCTTTGCTAAGTAATTGACCATTGGTGCTTGTTCCGGCAGAACTGGTCTCTGTATCTTGAAAAAAATAAATCCCAGCACCAATTAGAAGCACCCCTATAACACCTACTGAAATCAACAATAATCTCTTTTTCATCCCTCTCCCACCTCCCCTCCCGTGTCCTAATTAAGGTTGTTAGATATCCATCCTCATTTTTTTCTCCATTGCAACGTTAATTATTTATTTTCTTATGCGGATGGCAAAGCTATATGTTTCACAATCTGATCCAATCCTTGAACGGTATTATACTTAAAAGGTTGTTCATCAACATGCGGGAAAACGCATTCATTGCACCCCAAGATATCCTAGTAGTCTCCTTCCCATGTATTAAAAATTTAATTTTATTGCCTTTGTAGCAATGAAGGTCCTTATGTAATTGTCTATCATTCTTGTACCACCAAAATCATCTTCAAAAAAACCAGCAATAACAAATCCAGCCTCAATCTGTCCTTGTATTTGATCTTCCAACGTATGCGCATACTCTATGGTGTTATTTGATTTAATATAGTCTTGTATTTCATCCTTTGGCAAATAATCTAATGTCGAAGAAGGTATGGAGTGTTTCACATCAAGGATCCCTTTTCTTTCTTGGTTATCATCAAAAATCCATAGCAAAGGATTCGTAAACCCAGCAATTAAAATACCTTTATTTTTTAAAACCCTTGATACTTCCTTCCACACAGGTTTTACATCCTTAACAAACAAGTTTGAAACTGGATTAACAACAATATCAAAATACTCATCCTCAAAACCACTTAGGTCCGACATATCGCCCTGGACCGTTCTTAAGCTTAGCCCATCTCGTCTAGCTACCATTTCATCTTTCTCTAATTGCTTTTTAGAAATATCAGTAACTGTTACATTTGCTCCAGCAGCAGCTAAAACTGGCGCTTGCTGTCCACCACCAGATGCCAAACATAATACTTTTAATCCTTCTAGGACTTCAGGGAACCAATCTCTCGGAACTGATTTTTCTGTTGTAACGGAGATTTCCCATTGACCAGCTTTGCTCCTTTTAATCGTTTCACTGCTCACTTGTTGCGTATATCTAGACCCCTCATCTACCTTTTTATCCCAGGCATCACTATTATGTTTTGTTACATCCATTATCTTGCTCCCCCTAGTATAGAAATTAACCTGTTGTTTTAGCGTTTCTTTTTATCAAGCCCCATAAAATTATTAAAATAACTAAAGCGTTTCCTTTAATTTTTGTACCTTGGAGTGGGAAATTAGATATACATTGCCAAGGACGTCAGTTTTGTCACCCTTTATACGTATAGCGCAATTCTTGTTCGAAGCATATATATCCATTTCTTCCGATAAAGCAGACAGCTCGGTCTGAACCAGCGTAAAGTTATTTTCAAGATCAAAATGAGACAAAACTGAAAAATCTCCAAGGCCGATTCCATCTAAAACTGCGCTTGTTTCAACGTTAAACCCAAATCTTTTTGAGCATAACCATTTAGCAGACATGTTAATCGCACCAGCACTTGCACCCATCACAATTGCACTGCTACTTTTTATTCCATTCGACAGTTCATACTCCTTTAAAAAGTAATTTTGTTTAAGGGCATCTCCACCCAGCAAGAAAATGACTGAAGCATGTTGAACTAACGTGTGAGCATCTTCTTTCTTTACGCGATAATTAATTAAATGATATTCATCAAACATAATGCCAGCTTGGTCAAGCCAAGCGCGTTCAGTAGAACCATCATATTCATAAGAAAGTGGATTTGAGCTAATCATAACAAGCGATTTTCGATCAGTTATATCCTCCTGTAACAACCTGACCAAATTTTCTGGAAAATAATCGTTAAACCAACCTAAGTAATAGTGAATTCTCATAAGTACCCCCGTACCAAAGTATAATTGTTTTCTTAATTATTCATTCTGTTATATTGTATCTTATTAGCACGTATTCTGAACAATTAAAAATTAAAATTAATAATAATTTTTATATAAATTATCCTAACCTTTATTGTAAACGAAAAAAAATTACCATTTTCAACTTTCCTTGCCCGATTATGGTATTAGAGAACCTTTACTGAAGATTTCCATGAATTATTATCTCCATTTATAAACTCGCATTTCATTCATATACGCCGTTTGTTGAAACCTATCTTTCTGTAAACTGAAGGCAAATAAAAGAATTAACCTTCTCCTCTAAGCTTTTTTCGGCCATATACAATTACTGATAGCAACTAGAAAATCGATACCTAATACAAGCGTCCATATTTTTAGAAATCCAGCCAATACTTCCGTTCGAGAGGGATCATTAATGAGGTAAATTAGACCGAATAATATTCCACCACCTATTAGATATGCGAGTACATGTTGTCCCCAGCTTTTAAAGTAATGTTTTGCATATTCGAGACCGTGTCTTTTAACAGGCTTTGTTCCCTGTTTCATCACATAATACTGAAATCGTATATCAGCCCAAGAGATCATACTCTTACCAAATGCAATAGAAACTCCAATATAAATAGCGGCAATACCGTGAACTTTAGTTGCGGTGGCACCACGATATAAGTCAACACTCGTAGCAATCAGTAATAGTAAATCAATAACTGGGGTAAAGGCCAATAGGAAAAGACCAAGTCTCTTTAATTTAAAAATATAACGTGTAATAAACCCTGCCAAAATTAAAACCCAAAATCCAATTTCACTTATAACAATCATCCAAGCAATAAAATCCAAATTGTCACTTCCTTATCCTTTTCTAAGCCTACATGGCATTTATTTATAATGTAAGAGTTCGTCATGCACTGTTAGAGTTTACGCTATTTTTAAGCAATGGCTTCATGCTAAACCTGTCAATAGAACCATAATCCCATTCGTTAAACCATGAATAATAACTGATGGCCATATTGAGTCTGTTCGTTCATACGCCAATGCAAAGATAATTCCACTAAAGAAGTTTACAGGCATCGCATTATATGTGGGTATATGAATAACTGTAAATATTAGTGAACTAAGCAAAATTGCTCCATTCAACCCTATGCGTGTTCGTAGCCAACGATATAAAAACCCGCGATAAAAAATTTCTTCATATAAGGGTGAGATGACTGCAGCAGAAATAAAAGCAATTAGCAACGAAAAGAAAGTTACGTTTTGCTGCATTGCTTCCGTTTTACTGTTCTCATAAGTATTACCTATCAAACTCGTAAGAACTACAATTAACACAGCACCAACCATTAAAATTACAGAATATATTATAATGATTTTCCAGTCCTTTTTGGCGAATGGTTTGATTCCTACTTCACTCCATGAGAGTTTTTTTGGACGGATGGCAATAAAATAAACGCCTAGAACCAGAATTACCGCCATGGTTAACCCTAGGAAAGTTCCAGCATATAAATCATTCTCAAACCAGCTTAAATAAATTGGGTGAACAATGAATTTAATACCACCAATTACAAATACAAATTCCAGCAACATTAAAATTATAAATTCTTTCAAACCCCATTGGTCTTTCTCTTTCCAGTTCATTTGATTACTTTCCATTCGTTACCCCTCTTCCCCTATGGTATAATCCAACTATAATAGGTTACGTAACGTTACCAGCAAGTTTTTATTTTGAGGAGGGAAGGAAATGGAGCGATGGACCACTGGGGAGTTATCTAAACAGCGAAATATATCTGTCCGTACACTCCGATATTATGATCAGATTAAACTCCTTACACCTAGTTTTAAAGATGCTAACGGAAAGCGATATTATTCTGAAGATGACTTATTTCAATTAGAAAAGATATTGATTCTTAAATCCCTTTCCCTTCCATTAGAAGATATTCGCGGGATGTTGGATAAGCTTTCCTATAAACAAATCCTAATCTCTCACTACAATTACTTACAAGAACAACTATCAGAAATACAAACAAGTATTTCCAATACAACCACATTAATCAACTTAATAGATTTAGAAGAATCTTTGTCTTGGGAACGTGTTTCCGAGCTTGTACAAAATTCATGAAAGAACCATAAAAAATGGCTCAATTATTTTCAGGAGCATGAACAAGTCATTTTACAAAACACCCTACCGAATCTGAGTAATAATGATAAAACGACACATCAATATATATCCCTGTTGCGACAAATAGAATGGTGTATAAAACACAATATTAAACCGGAATCAGAAGAAGGCGTCCAAATTGCTTTAAAGTTAATAGAAGTCTCAAATAATTCCTTTGCAGGGGATACAGCGTTAGCAGATAAGTTCTGGGAGGTTAGAAAGCTACCTGCTGAGGAAACAGGACTATTTCCAATAGAGGAAGATGTACTTGAGTTTGTGGAACGTTGTATTGCTTATGCATCAAACGAAGATCAGGACTATTAGTGGTGCTTCACACGGCAGTTCTTTTCGCCTGTCCTATAAAAATAGAGAAATGGATGGGTATATACCATCCATTTCTCTATTTTTATGCTTGATGACCTAATCCTCTAAATCAGTATTTTTCTTGGCAGAACGCTTTAGGGAAATTAAATCGAAAAGGAAATATAAAAGCGTGAAAACTATCGGAAGAGCAATCAGATCGATTCCCTCACCATAGTTGCTCGGAATCCCTTTAACGATGAGGAGAAGGATAAAAAATATAACTCCAACTGATAAAGCATGCTTGATAGCAACACGCCGTTCCTTTTTATAGCTTTGGCTATTCGATACTTCTGTATGTTCTATTCCTGAGAAGATGTATCGAAAATATGTATATCCCGCCATAAACATTGGAACCAACATGAGAATAAAAGTTACTTCAGTTGCTCCAAAATTCCACTCTAACCAGTAATTGTTTAAAGCAGATCCCAACGTCAATAGTGCACCAATTAGAAATGCTGCTTCAGCCATAAAATACAAAACCCGTAAACGTTTATATTCATCTTCTGGTAAAAAAACATTTAAAAATGAATGTATCATTTAATCACCTTCCCAAAATAAATCATCTAATGTTTTATTTAATGCTTTGGCTATTGCAATACACAAATTCAAACTGGGGTTGTATTCTCTTTTTTCAATTAATCCAATTGTTTGCCTTGTCGCATTTACTTGCTTTGCAAGTTGTGCCTGGGTTAGGCCTGCTTCTACTCTAGCCAGTTTCATTTTACTTACCATATACTCACCTACACAATGGAATATATATCTAACATATTGTTATATTAATCTTACATTTAAACTTGCTAAAATACAAGATAAATATTACATGAAATATAAAAAAGCCAACTTCTTATAAAAGAAATCGGCTTCTGCTTACCTACATTTTCCCTATACGATATTGGCTTACGGAAGTGCACCCAACCGTTAGAAAGATCACTGGATTAACACTTCTATTTCATCTTTATTTTCTTTCACCAACTCCTCCAGTAAAGCATCACCTTTTTCATTTAATTCCTCCATTGCTGTTTCATCCTCAACGTTTTCAATTCCTGTCTTTTCTTCTAAATAAGTAACCATATAGGCATTTTGTTCATTGATTATCTTGGCATATTGTTTTTGAAATTCTTCAGGCTTCATATTTAGCTTTTTTGCTTGTGACTCAGCAAACTTACGAATTTGCTTTCCGCCTTGATCTTCTGTGTTTTCAGGTGGAAGTTGACCAAACCAGTCATCGTCCTCACCAACACTTAACTTGTCAGAAATATCAACGTTCATTTCCTCTATTTCTTGCTTTACCAATTCAACTTTTATAGCCCAATCCAGATAATCTAGTGCTTTATCGTCAGGGTATAAAAAACGCAGCTCACCCACTGTAATCTCCTGTTCTTTTATAATGGCTGCTACTTCATTATCATCATATTTTGACATACTGCTACACCCTGCCAGAAGAATAAGACATATCAAAATAGAAAACTGTATAGTCTTTTTCAAAAAAATGCCCCCTCTATCAATCAATGCTTTTCTGCATACTTACTTTTCTCAAGAATTTCAGCTGCTGGCATATTGGTCCAGTCTTCAATCGAAACATTCGGTTTTTTCTCGATAAAGCTCTCCATTATTTTGTTCCCCATTTTATAATTCGCCCATTCAGGTATCCCTTTACTTGGCTCCCCAAGGAAAAATTCGTCTTGAGTGGAAGGCATAGTGGAGGTCATATTTTCCTTAAGCACTTTCCATGTTTGACTTTCATTTTTCTCCGAAGAAAAATTACTCCATGGCATATGAATATCTGGATATATTATTTTTGCAAACGTGTCTGCCTTCCCTTCAATCAGGATGGATTCTAATAAGGTATAACCCAATTCATTATTCTCAAAAAAGACGGTATGATGATACTCGTGTGCAACTGCCTGTTTTAAACTCCTTTCTTCAAAGTAAGGAGGAGCGATTTGAATGGCAAAAAAGTTCTCATTCCATGCCGAAGCTGCTACCCCCTCCATTCTTTTCATACCATCGTTGTCATCCGGATTTGCAGGGAATACATATACATATTTATCCGCCCCTGGCTGGAGCTTATCCGCTGACTTTTTTAAGGAATCAATAATTATTTCATGGACAGTATCTTGGTTTTCAATTAATGATTGCAGGTATTGTGCTAAAAGATCCGGTTGTGTAGGTGTACCGAAACCCCACCCTTTTGACAGGCGCACCCCCTTCTCCTCTGCTATTGGATTAATAATTGTTTCTATATATAACCCATTTAAATTGTACGGTTGCTTCTCTGCCTTTTCGATATACTCTAGAAAGTTCTTGTAATAATAAACAACTTCAAATTGTTGATCCTTGTATGTAAATGAAAAGGAGCTTGGAACTTCTTGTTTTGTTGTATCTTCTTCCTTGGTTGCACTATCGTCTGTTTCTTCTAAAGCTTTTTCATGTGGAGAGCTTGTTTTGTCCGAATCATGACTACAAGCAGTAAGCGCTACCAAAAATATAAATAAAAGAACTACGAGTAACTTGTTCATCATTTACCCCCCCATACTATCTGTTATTAGCCATCTTCACTTCTCAAAGAAATTAATATATTTCTCTTCACTGCTTAGCTCAACTAAAAACGGGAATAGCGACATAGCTAAAAGGAAGAAAATAAATAGCATTATCAAAACATAGATGCCTGGTTCGTAGAAGATGTTGATTAGCAAAGGTGATAGAATGATAGGAGTTAATAACGCACATTTTGTTCTTGACCTTTGGGTTTGGTATTGCTTTTTTCCACAGTAAGGGCAGATCATTGCGGGGTCTAAGGTAGTAGTTTTTTTGATCGTTTGTTTCCAACTCCATTTGTTTTTGCAGTTCTGACAAGCAGGCATTTTTACTCCCCCCTTCCTTGCATATTAATTTTTCGGGTGGATAAGAAGGTTGACACACTGGCAACTGTGATTTTATGTATATTGTTAGTTCTCATTTTTAATCTGGCTCTTGAGACTAAACGGCACTTACTAATTCGCTGTAAGTGCCTGGTTGATTTAAACTATTTTACGGAATATAATGAGATATGAAAGATACAGGTAGAACACAAATACGACTGCTGAAACAATTATCGGGTTTGTGGTTAGTGGAACAATCATTGTAATATCAACTACAAACAAAGTGATAAAACCCAATATTGCTAATGTGCCATAAAAATATTTTTGTAACATACTACCACCCCTTCATTAAATTAATGTGTTAATTTTATTCTATGCTAATTTCGTCAATTATCTCACAAGACTGGCCCAATACCAACATATCATTGGTAGATAACGCGGTCGTTTCTATAATTATATATGTTAAAAGTGCTTATAGGTACCTTCCAACTTTTTCTTATACCGTTCTAGTCTTTTAATTTTCTTTAAAGTGATTAAAGAACAAATAGTAACGATTATAAGTAGCAGCTCATGCTCTTCCCCTCTGTTATCGATAATTCCCTTCAAGAAATCACTCCCTAAAACATCCTCAGAATTTATTCTCTCGACTCATTTTATCTCTATATTACTCCTAATTGTTTACAGATTCATATTCTCAATACCTAAGATAAAGGGTAATATCATAAAGATAATACCTATAATAGCGATAAATGTTCCAAAGAACTTGGCTGACCTTTTATCTTCTGCTGTTATACCTAACTTTGAAAAATAATCAAGTAAACCAGATGCCTTTTAGAAAAAACTAAATATCCAAAATATATAAAGACCAATCCAATTAACCAAACAAAAAATACTTGAATTGGCATGAACAATCGCTCCTTCGTAATTTTTTGTGCTAACATTTGGTCTTTTTCAATGTTAAGTGCTACTATCGCATTCGATTGGGGAACAACATTTTGATGAAAAGTTCACTCTAGCTAAGACCGAAATTGGAACCTGTTATAGACATTTTGAAATATTAGTAATTTCTCTTATTACAGAATTAACTTCATTGTTATCTTTAATTTTGAATAAATACTCTGCTTCCCCTTCTGTTGGGTCAACAACATCTTTTAATTGAGAGTCAGCTTGTTGCCTTAATAGCACTTCTTCAAAACTAGAAGCAAACCTTAAAATAGATGTACTGCGTTGAGTATTTATGACACGCTTAAATAGAACTTTATCTGGGATATCAAAATGAACCAAAACACGTACGAACTCGATTTTGGGATAAATTTTTTCAAGTAAATACTCTCTTCCTTTTTTAGAGAGATTTGAATTACTAACAATAATATGAAAATCAGTGTGCGTTTTAGCATAATCAACAATTAAATTTGAAATAGAATGTTTAAGAGTATTAGTTCCTGATTTAGGTTGCAGCTTTTTGTAATAGGCATTTATAAATTCAGCATGGTTATCTTGGTCCATAACAAAAGAATTATCCAACTTTTTTTCTAAATCTCTAGCAAATGTGCTTTTTCCGCTATGGGTCTTACCTACTGTAATAATTACTAACCTTTTCAAAAAAGCCCTCCTCTAATACAAATATCACATAGAAACTTTGACTTTTTAATTCAACTATTCGTTTTCCTAAATGCCTCTATTCAGGATTAATCTATATAAAATACGTCCCAAAAATGTTAAAGTTTCAATTAAATAAGAATAATTTCGGTTCATTTCAAAATGAAGCCGTACCTATTTAAAAGAACAAAGACCCCTAACATTGTTCCTGTGTCAAATTTATTTAGATTCTTTTAAAGGCAAGGAAATCCGAAATAATTACAGTACTAACCAATCCTAACATTGCTATACAAGACAATTGAATTGGATTACAAACTCCCAATATAAAAGCGAGAGCCTACCTCGGTTGGACACATATTTTCATTCCCCAAGGAGTTAACCATTCTTATCATTATCAATAATTTTGGCCCTGCTTCCAGGTTTCCTCGCTATCCGGTCCCACTGTCATGTTTGGCCGAATAAGTTTCAGAATTATACTTCTGATGTAAACTAATCTTAATTGATTGGAAATTGGATAGCCTTCTGAATAATGCTATAATTCCCTATATAAACGTAAGGTTTTGCTTAAGTCGCAATAAAGAGGATGGTTGGCATTGAATACAGAAGAATTAATAGAACTTATAAAAATTAAAACCATAAAAGGCGAGCTCCCTCTTACAGTTACAGGTATACAGATGAATTCAAAAAGGGTGGAACCTGGTAATCTATTCATTTGCATCACCGGCCATACCGTGGATGGTCACGATTTCGTTGATGAAGCGATCCGTCGGGGAGCTAAAATCATTATTGCTGAAAAAGCTATCACCATCGACTTTTCAAAAGTGGCTCTAGTTATTGTAAAAGACTCGGCAAAAGTCATGGCCCGTTTGGCTAATCATTTTTTTGATTACCCCGTTTCCCGCCTTTTGTCCATTGGAATCACCGGAACGAACGGCAAAACGTCCGTATCCCATTTAGTGCATGATCTATTGTTGCTTTCCAATTATAAATCGGCCGCTTGTGGATCACTTGGCTTTTATATAGATGAGAAATTTATTCCAACACAAAATACGACAAGTGATATCCTGTCAAATTTGGAAATGGCTCAGCAGGCTTTGGATCATGGCTGTGAAACAATGACGTTTGAAATTTCCTCACATGGTCTGGTCCATGGGCGGGTATGGGGAATTGATATGGACATTGCCGTTTTTACCAATCTCAGCCAAGACCATCTCGATTACCATGGAACAATGGAACGCTATGGACATGCAAAAGGTCTGCTTTTTGCCCAGCTTGGCCAGAACTTACGAACAGCCAAATATGTGGTATTAAACGCAGATGATCCATGGTACCGGCGGTTTTCACAGATGACGCCTTTTGAAGTCATCAGTTATGGTATTTTTCAGGAAGCAGATTTTTATGCTGCCCATATCCGCTGTAGCGAACATGGAACTGAATTTTCTCTCCATTCACCTGAAGGCATTTTCCCAGTCAAAACGAACTTCATCGGAGAATTCAATGTCTATAATGTATTAGCGGCTGTCGCTACTCTTTATGCCAGCGGACATGAGATCGACACGATTATTAAAAAGCTATCCTTCGTCTTTCCTGTGAAAGGACGTATGGAAAAACTGGATTATCCAGCGGGGCCAACTGTCTATATCGATTATGCCCATACGCCGGACGCGATTGAAAAAGCTATTCATAGTGTTATACCTTACAAAAAAGGTCGATTAATTGTATTGATTGCAGGAGGAAGCCATCGAGATACGTCAAAACGCCCAATTATGGCCGCCAAAGCCTCAGTGGCTGATTATGTCATTATCACCGTCAATAATCCAGGCACAGAAATCCCGAGCAAGATTGTTTCTGATTTTGAAAAAGGAATGCAGCATACGAATTACATCACTATTCCAGATCGAACTGAAGCTGTCCGGCATGCCATCCAAATTGCAGAGTCAAGGGATACTATCCTTTTGACGGACAAGGGGCATGAAACAACTTTATTGATCGACACGGAATGGATCCCTTATAACGACGAAAAGATCGCACGGGAACAATTAGAGCTTTTGTATGGTCCGATAAACACTGGACTCTAGTCATAACTAAATAAATAGGACAGCCGCTTTTTTTAGTACAAGCGACTGTCCCTATTTGTATTGCCTAACATCACAACAATGAAAAATGCACGTTACCATCCATCAAACCACATGCAGTACGTGAGATCAATGATAGACTGTGGGCGCGATATGAAGCTATATCTTACTACTATAATAATTATAGACAGATACAAGAATTTGGTGTCTAATGCTACCGGAAAACCTACTTGGATTTGCTTTTTCTTTTTTCCATTTCCTTTTTGACCATTGGAATACCTTTTTCTTTTCCCTGTCTAATTAACTTTTTTACCTTTGGATCATTCGCAAGCTTTATTAATTTCGATAGCTTTCCCATGCAAGATGCCTCCCTGAATGCCTATTTTATTAATCTTATTACTATGCATTCATATAATAATTATACTATACCCTTGTACTACTTATAAAGCGTCCACTGTTGGTTGTCCTTTCCTGTAATTGATAGAAGCTTATTGATTCCTCAATGTCATCTGTATAAAACGCAATACACTCCAATTTTTCCCAAATGAAATTGTATCCTTCTAAATTATTTAATATGTGGCCCTATATAGTTTGTAATTCATCTAATTCTCGTTACCTGTAGATTTTTGACTTGATATAACTTTGGCATAATTAACATTGCAAAAAGCTATATGTTTTAATAATCTGAAATTTGTTCTGATTAGATCCTGGTTTATCGATTGAGTTAAGGTGCTACAAGCTCTACTTTTATTCTATCCGGGTCTTCAAAGTAAACAGCATAATAGTCATCTCCGCCAGCAAATGGGTGCTTGTCCGGATATAGTATGGAGACTCCTCTATCTTTTAGTTTTTCAGTCATCTCATCTATGTGTTGTCGGGAATCAGCGTGAAATGCTACATGATTTAATCCTACCCGCTTTCTATGATAGGGGACATCCAGAAAGCTTTCCTCTGTTTGTACAAAAACAATATAGGTATCTTCAATCTTCCAGCTTTGTCCAGCCTCCCATTTTTGATAGGAGCTGTACCCTAATTCTTTGAGTAGCCACCCCCAAAACTCAACAGATTTCTTCAAATCAGAAACATATATTTCGATATGGTGAAGCACCCCTTTTGACAAATGATCTCTCCCTTTCCCTACTTATTTTTCAGCTAATTTCATAATTTCATTGGCAACAACTACTTCTGTGCCAGAGAGTCCCACGGAGCAAAACAAAGTCATATCATTATCTGAGTTTCTAGCAGCTCTTTTTCCTGCCACAATATCGGATAATTGGATAATATTATTTTCATAAGGTGTATTTGCAAGAAAATGTGGTGTTGAATAGTCGTTTAACTGCTCCAGCGAATCTGTCGTGATTATAGAGCTCTGACTTGCTACTTCTAGCGGTAACTCATGCCTGTTTTCTGACTTCGGACCAATCGTATTGATATGAACACCTTGTTTGAGCCAATCCAATTCAATAACAGGTGAGGAACTATTTGTTGCACAAATAACTATATCAGCATTTTCAACACAGGCTTTTGCGGAATGTACAGACGAAACCTTTATCCCTAATTTCTCAGACATTTCTTCAGCAAATTTGGTGCGATTTTGTTCATTGCGACTATAAACTAAAATTTGCTTTACATCGCGTACCCTGTGCGAATTGTACCAAGTGAATTGCCAATAATTATACCTTTGAAAACACCTGTATCTGAATCAAATACGGATACCAACTGTTCATGACCTGGATCCTCATTGGGGTAGGTATCATAAACCCGAAAACCTGTCACTTTTTCACTGCCGGTTGCTGCACCGGCAGTGAAAACCAGATTTCCATTAGGTGCCTCCAATTGGAAACGTGGAGGCGACACAAGTGTATCATTTGCTTTTTCCTGAAAAACCCGTTCAATCGCACCAATGATGGTTTTCATTTCGGTTAATCGTAAAACATCCGTATCTGTTAGCACTTGATATGACATAGACTTTATCTTCCCTTCCTTAAACGTCCAGCTCCCAACACAAATTCAATCCATAGCCGCTCGAATGTTATTTCATTTAATGCGTTTTTTCCCCTTCGCCAGCTATATTTATCGATTTTACTTTAGGTGTATGGAAACCATACCATTCAAACTCTAGATCATAATTTCTGTCTTCTTTTATTAAGTTCCATGTATTTTTATTTTCAACTACTAATTTTTCATCATCAACTACTATATAATAATCTTCCTCACACACTATTTTTTCATCATTGATATTCACATGCTCTTTTTCTGTACAATCTACTTTCTTAACTTGTACATTGTTAGCAGTTCCCGTATGGCTTAAAGAATAAGAACCATACACAATTAACAACACAATTACTATTATTGAAAGTGTTATATATTTAAAGATATGTTTAGATTTCACTGAACTTCCTCCTATTTCTTAGATCTGAGCGAACTTGCTGCATTGAAGAAGCATAGTAAAAAAACTCCCTACGATTCGTCCTCAAATCTTAGTCATCCCTATCATTATCAATAATTTTTTTCATCACCTGCTTCCACGTTTCCTCGCTATCCGGTCCCATCGATTCAAAGATTTCATTCATTTTGCCCCGTTGAACATTGCTCAATTGCATCTCTAGGTGTTGACCTTTTTCTGTTAGACATAACTCCCGTACACGACGATCGTATTCCGCCGGTTCACTTTTTATATACCCCATTTCAATGAGTTGACGCATTGGAGCATGCAATGCTTGTTTGCTTACTTCTAATGTTTTCAAAAGCTCGTGCACACTTATGTTTGGAGTTCGAGCTACAAAAAATAAAACCCGGTGATGAAGGCGTTGAATCCCATGTTCTTCAAGTATGCGGTCAGGTTCCTTTGTAAATGTACGGTAGGCGAAATAAAAAAGCATTAGTGTCTCATTTAATTGTTCTTCACGTTTTTTATTCATTTAGTTCGTACCTCCTTCTAAAAGAATAACAAAATTTCAGCATCTTTTATATTAGCATCCCTTTTAGAGACAGGGAGAAACATGTTGCGCCTTATATATAGGTCAATAGTGTTGACCTAACTTCCTTATGATGTTACCATTTTATTTAAGGTCAAGTTAGTTGACCTAATGTAAACTGGGTGAAGCTCAGGTTACTTATCTTTACTAAGGATGTCTCACGAGCCATCGTATAGAAAATGGATAGATGTAAAATCTAACAACAGAAAATACTGATTTGAGGTGCTATTGATGAAACAGGAATATACAGTCGGGAATTATTTATTGGATCGTTTATCAGAACTAGGGATCCGTCATATGTTTGGCGTACCTGGTGATTATAACTTAGCCTTTTTAGATAATGTGATCGATCATGAAGAAATGGAATGGGTTGGAAATCGGAATGAGTTAAACGCCGCTTATGCCGCTGATGGCTATGCACGTATTAACGGATTTGCTGCCTTAATCACAACATTCGGTGTTGGTGAATTAAGTGCGATCAATGGAATTGCTGGCTCCTATGCGGAACATGTACCTGTTGTAAAGATTACAGGTGCGCCTACAACAAAGGTGATGGACAATGGTTTATATGTTCATCACACCTTAGGAGATGGGAATTTTGATCATTTTTCCAGAATGTTTCAAGAGGTAACTGTAGCCCAAACCTTTTTAACACAAGAAAATGCGGCACAAGAAATTGATCGGGTGCTGCTTGCCTGTATGACAGAAAAGCGCCCTGTTCACATCACGTTGCCAATAGATGTATATGATAAACCTGCGAACAAGCCAGAGAGTCCGTTGCATGAAGAGGTAGCAACAAGTAATCACGAAGCACTTAACCAAATGCTTTCTGAGCTAACCCCTATGATTGAGAAGGCAAAGCAGCCAGTCATCTTAGCTGGTTACGAGGTAAACCGTTATGAAAACCGGGAAGAATTGATGGCATTTGCTGACAAAACAGGAATCCCTGTTACTATTTTAAGTGGAGGGAAAGGTGCGTTTAACGAAGAACACCAACAATTTATTGGGGTCTACAATGGAGAACTAAGTGCTCCCTATTTACAAAAGCGCGTAGATGAAGCGGACTGTATTATTCAAATTGGTGCTAAACCGACGGATTCAACGACAGGTGGTTTTTCCTATAACTTTTCAAATAAAGATGTGATTCAGATAACCCCATTTTCTGTGATTACTGCTAACCAAAAATATGCGCCAATTACAATGAAAGATGCGTTAGTAGCACTAAGTGATAAGGTTGCACAAAAGAACACAGCGGATTTAAACATCATTCCACTTCAGTCGCAATTAGATCAGAATACTTTTGAAGTAAAAGAAAAAAACATAAAACAAAATCGATTCTTTGAGCGTCTATCTCATTTTATGAAAGAAAAAGATGTGTTGTTGGCAGAACAAGGAACTTCTTACTATGGTGCCGCAACGATGCCAATACCGAAAGATACCATGTTTATTGGGCAGCCGCTTTGGGGATCCATCGGTTTTACTTTTCCGGCATTATTAGGTTCACAGCTTGCCGATATGAACCGACGTAATATCCTTCTAATTGGAGATGGTTCGTTCCAATTAACAGCACAAGAGCTTTCAACCATGCTCGATCAGAAAATCAAACCGATTATTTTCTTAATTAATAATGACGGCTACACCGTTGAACGTGCAATCCATGGCGAGAATCAACCTTATAATGATATTCCGATGTGGGATTACAAAAAGCTGCCTGAAGTATTCAGCCCCGAAGGAAAAAGCCTGACATACAAAGTGCAGACGGAAACTGAACTGGAAGAAGCATTAAAAGCAGCAGAAAACAATCATGACTCACTAACGTTTATTGAAGTTGTCATGCATCGTGATGACAAACCTGAATTGCTGGCACAACTTTCAAAACGGTTTGCAAAACAGAACGGTTAGTGCTGGTGGAGAAGTCCTTAATAAATAGGGGCTTCTCTTTTTTTTAAAATAATATTGCTAGCTAAACTATGCTGCTAGTTCTCTACGTATAAGAAAATGATGATTTGCAATAGTCACTGAAGGGAAAATGGAAGATGAACTCATTCAATTAAGCTAGAAAAAATATGGCACAGAAGGGAGAAAGAACATATGAATAAACATATCGTATTTTTCGATGCCGAATGTCCTTTATGTCGCACAGTGAAAGCAGTGCTGAAAAGACTGGATTGGAATGACAGCATTACCTGGTACCCTGTTCAGGAAGTAAGTGATTCAATAAAAGAAAGAGTCAATAACTATAAAAATATGTATGACGAAATTTATATGTATACGAAAGATAAACGGGTGCTAACAGGATTTAATACCGTACGTAAGATCCTATCTGTACTGCCCGCCACGATTCCTTTAGCTTTCTTACTCTACCTTCCGTTTGTGAAAAATATTGGAGATCCTGTGTATCGTTTTATTTCGACTCGCCGTTATGAATGGTTCGGCAGAGTGCCGTATAAGAAGTTGTGACTGCCTGGATCAGGGGGGGTTTTAATACAGCTCCCCTGATCTATAAATACCGGCAACTTAAAAGAAATAGTCTACATAAATAAATAAGCTAGCAAGTAATCCGATCACCGCATAAGCTACAGAAACGACAAAGGGAACATTAGGAGAAAACTTAAAACTTTTGTCACTTTTATCATTTGCTGGATTTCCCATGGCTAGGTCTGTATACTTCGTAGTAAAACCGCCTGAAGAAGAAAAAAACAAGATAATAAGAGAAATTACTATACCTACAAATAACATAACATCTATGAAATGAGTGTCGGTCAAATCGTTTAAGATAATGTTAATAATTACTAAAAACAAAACTGTAATTACACCAATTATGAATTTCTTCAACATATGCTACCACCTTTGTTTATTATTGTTCCGGTACTAATTTAGACGGACGAGTTTATATAAAATAAATGTATCTCTCCCTTTTTTGTAGAAGTACGATTATAATAAGAAAATGTTTCAAATTATTTCCATAATTTTTATATTAAATAAAAATTTTTACTTTTATAAATGTGTCTATTAATAGAATGAACTTTTCTGATATTGTAGAAGTTAAATTGTAAAACTTTTTAGGGTGGTAAAAAATAAGAAAACATACGCATGTGTAAGGTCTGATTTTCGTGTTATGGTAAGCATAGAGACAAAAAAAGCATTAACTAAAAGACCGAAGAACGCTGATATCTTCGGTCAGCAATGATTCGCCCCCATTCAAGAGGGGGACAGTACAAACAAGGAATAGACCTCACTCGGCTGGTAAACATAGGGAGTTCTATTTTTTCTGGTATTATCCCTATCAATTCTGCTAAGCCTATTGATACAACAGTACTTCCCGAGCGAGTCTCCACTACAGCACGTTGTAAGTAAAGCAATTTCCCTTTATATATTTTTTTGCAAATCAGTAAGTAATAGACCACCTTTAAATATAGCTTTTTCACTATCAAGCCATAGCAAGCCGCATAGCGAAGCGTACGGGAAGTGAAGAATTTGCTATTTGGTTCACATCTCCCACAAAAAATAAATCCTCTCTAGGATAATAAAATGCAAATGAACCTGTTGAACCGGAATGACCAATTAACTCACCTTTACCCATAAAGAGTGTGGAAAAGCCACTTAGTGGAACTCTCATAAATCCAGCACCATAGTGAATGGGAAACATGGCAAATTGCAACTTATTATTTACTTCCAATTCATGAAAAACAGTTTTGTTAAATAGTTTCCCACCAAAGAAAGCTTTGATAAATATCATTAGTTCAGACGTTGTAGAAATAGCACCGCCACTGGCACCGCAACTCTCTACGAATTTAGGGCGGTGAAGTATACTGTTCTTATAATAAATAGTTGGCACAAAACTCTCACCACTCTTCGGGAGATAGGTGTTTTTGAGCTCTAGGGGAGCAAAGATGAATTGTTCATATACATCAGCTAAGTTTGAATTAGTGATGATTTCAATGATTTTACCAAGGAGATCAAAGTTTACGCTCGCGTAATGCGCTCTATTGTCCAGGTTGGGTGCAAAGTGTGGTTTATGTTTTTTCGTCAGCATTATAATATCATCAAAATTATATTGCTTATCCTGATGGATCACTCGTTTTTTTGTATTATTATTTCCTTCTTCAAAGTCATCCGGTAGCCCACTCGTTTGAAATAATAAATTAGAAACCGTAAGCTTCATAGAATATTCTTTTCCCTTGTAAATATGTAGTTTATTCAGGGTATCTCCTTGAAAATATTTTGTTATTTTATCGTCTAATGATAACTTACCCTGTTCTTTTAAAATGAAAATACAGGTGGTTGTAAACAGCTTTGTAATGCTTGCCATAAGGAATGGTGTATCTCGACCCTTGCCCTCATATCCATTACTGTATGAAAAATCTCCATTCGTGTTTTCCACAAAAAGAACGGTCTCATGTATCTGTTTGTTTTTAACGAATCGTTCGAAAACCTTCTGGATTTTTTGTTGTTTAATTTCCATACAACACCCCCACAATTTTTAAACAATAAAGCTCCCTATAAATGTACGGTCTTAAATACACCAACTAATTTCAGGCTGCAGTTTAGCAAACTCTCAGCATCGTTGCCAGTCACAGCGCCTTATACGGAATAATTTGTTCATATTTTAGACCATAGGTTTTAATATAAAAGGTATGCCCATTAACTGTTTGCCATTACCCCATTATCAATAGATCGTTAAGTAAATTCAGATAATTAAATAACTAAGTCACACTTAATGCTGCTTATTACCCTGGGCAACGTGCAATCGTTTCATCTTCAATAAAATGTCCGTTTTATAAATATAAATTCTCACATAAAAACAGTTAGTTAAAATTAAGTAACCCCATAATACGAGTCATTATCCCCATCAAGAAAACAGGCTCCTGCTAAAACGCATATATTTTAAGTGAAAGGAGATTATACAATATATGGATGGGATGGTATGAAAGCAGTGACATATCAAGGGGCTAAAGACATTAAAGTGAAAAAAGTTGACGCTCCTACAATTGAAAAACCAGATGATATTATTGTGCGAATTACTTCTACAGCAATTTGCGGATCTGATTTGCATATCTATCTTGGGTCATTGCCGACACATAAGGATTATGTGATTGGCCATGAACCCATGGGAATCGTAGAAGAAGTTGGACCTGAGGTCGTAAAAGTTAAAAAAGGAGATCGAGTGATCATTCCTTTCAACTTGTCGTGTGGCGAATGTTTCTTTTGCCAGCATGATATGGAAAGCCAATGCGATAACTCCAATCCAAATCCTCACGTAGATACAGGAGGTTTTATCGGGTTTACAGAACGGTATGGTAATTACCCAGGTGGACAAGCAGAATATTTACGTGTGCCGTTTGGTAACTTTATCCCTTTCGTCGTTCCAGAAAGCTGTGAGTTGCCTGATGAATCACTATTATTTTTATCTGACATACTGCCAACTGCTTATTGGAGCGTAGAGCATGCTGGAGTGAAAAAAGGCGATACTGTAATCATACTAGGCTGCGGACCAGTTGGCCTTCTCACCCAAAAGTTCGCATGGCAAAAAGGGGCAAAACGGGTAATTGCGATTGACCATGAACCTTATCGTCTGTCATATAAACCATAGATGTAGGCTCAAAAATAGAACTCGCAATGGCTTGTTTCCATGTACTTTTACATCCTCCATCGCAGCTACCGGAGTTCTCTGTATGCTTAAGCACATATACTCTTCTCTTCATCGCTTTTTAATTTAAAGTTATTTAACTACAAATTAATAAGTTTTAGAATAGTGATTGAATAAACACTCATAATTTTCAGGCACAACGTACGAACAATATTTTGGTTTATATGAGCCTCAACTCGATAAAAACAAGATTCTAAGTTGCAAAGGTTAACCCGTATTTGTATGTACCTTGTATATTATATGTATATAGAGAGATGATACACAAATGAATAAGAAGTCAGTTAGAGAGGAAAGTTACTTGTTGAATACGCGATTCGTCACAACGTGTTGGTGAACTAAAATAGTATTTATTAAGTTGAATTATTATAATGGCGATATGATGGCCTAAAACAGTAAGTGAGGATTTCCTAGGCCTACAACTGACCAAAATGGGGAAGAAGCGCCACTCAACATTTAGGGGATACATCACTGATTAAGTTAGAAAAATACATTATTTTATAGAAAAGAGAGATGATTTTGATGTCTGAAAGAATTTTTACAAGTCCAGCAAAATATATACAAGGGAAGAATACAATAAAAAATATTGGATCTTATTTGAAAGAAATTGGTAGCCAGGCTGCAGTTATCGCTGATGATATCGTATGGGATATTGCAGGGCATCAAGTCGTGGATGCTTTAAAAGAAAAAAATATAGAGTCCAGAGAAATTCTATTTAATGGAGAATCTTCAGAAGAAGAAATTGAACGAATTACTCAGGAAGCTAAAGATGCGGGAGCTACGATAGTAATCGGTGTTGGAGGAGGTAAAACATTAGACACATCCAAAGCAATTGCGGATGCACTAAATGCATATACGGTTATTGTTCCAACAGCAGCTTCAGCTGATGCACCAACAAGTGCGTTATCCGTTGTTTATTCGAACGAAGGGGCTTTCGAAGGTTACCGTTTCTATAAGCGTAATCCAGATTTAATTATACTTGACACTAAAATTATTGCAGCAGCTCCACCTCGTTTATTAACTTCAGGTATAGCAGACGCTATGGCTACATGGGTGGAAGCACGCGCAGTCATTCGGAATGGTGGAAAAAACCAAGTTGGTGGAAAAACGACACTAGCTGCAGAAGCCATTGCTAAAAGATGTGAAGAAGTCTTGTTTGAATATGGACATTTAGCTTATGAATCAGCTAAAATCAAAGCAGCAACGCCGGCACTTGAACATGTTGTTGAAGCAAACACACTGCTCAGTGGATTAGGATTTGAAAGTGGTGGATTAGCTGCAGCACATGCTATCCATAATGGATTTACTGCCTTAGATGGTGAAATTCATCACTTAACCCACGGTGAAAAAGTTGCCTTTGGTACATTGGTGCAGTTAACACTTGAAGATAGTTCCCTCGAGGAAATTGAACGTTACATTGGTTTTTACATTAGCTTGGATTTACCAGTGACACTTGAAGATATTAAATTAAAGGATGCGAAACGGGAAGACATTTGGAAAGTTGCAGAAGCAGCTAATGTTAAGGAAGAAACGATTCATAATGGATTTAACGTTACAGTGGACGAAGTGGTTGATGCTATATTTGCAACTGATCAGTACGCAAAAGCGTATAAACTTAAATATAACTTATAAAAAGTGAATCGTAATTTTTAGAATAGGCCCCCTGCCACTCATCCTAATGTTTAGATAATCACTACATGCTTAAATAGGAAAAATCATAAAAGAGCAGGATACAATTCACTGTATCCTACTCTTATTTTGAGTAACTAACTATTCAACAATGACGCACAATTGCTAATCTTCCTTATGTCTTTTTATGCAAAAAATCGAATTACACTATTAGCCACAAATAAAGGTAAAAAATCATAGCAACGATACATTATAGAAGACATCACAACCTTCAATTAGATTATGTAGTAATCTTAACTTATTAACGAAATTGAATTTTTAAATAATCTGGCACTTATACGGTATAAAGGGCGTATAGCTCTATGCTGCAATTGCGCCTGAGTGAGGAAGACGACTTTATCTGTCTTTGTACCAATGGACTGCCTTTTCTTCCAACTCCTTAACAAATGCATCTTTACCGACTGCATAAGAATCAATGTCACTCGGGAACTGTTTAGCCAGGTTTTCTTTTAAGTGTCCATACCTTTTAGCATCTTCGCAGTGTGTTCGTAGATAGTCTCTAACCGCTAAGTGACGATCAATGTCTCCCTCGTTGTCTACCTGAAATACATGTATGTGATGTGTTCTATTATCTCCACCCTTTCTGAAAAACCTTCTTCCTTTTATACCGTTTTCGCCCAATGATTCGTAGCCAATTCCCGCCATTTGCCCATTTAGCAAATCGATTTTTCCAATATGTTTAACTACTGGCATAATATCAATAATGGGTTTAGCCTTTAGCCCATTAACAGAGGTGCTGCCAATATGGTGAATGTCAATTAATTCATCACCAAAAATAACTTTAATACGTTGGGCTTCTTCTTTGAACATTCGCTCCCATTTCTCGTTATGTTCCTTTACTTCAATCTTCATAATACCCCCAACCCCATTCTTATTTTAAGTATATAACACGTTCATCATTAGCTTCCCTAAATGTTTTTCTAATAAGATCTAATGTGCAACTAATCCAATTAAATGGCCCTACAATGGCAAATTGGGCGCTATCCTTTATTCCAGATGTGCGCCCGATTGATGAAGAAAATCTTCTATCAATTTATTTTCGACTTACAATAAATCCGCCTATTCCACTAAACCATAAATAAGCAATGATAATTATCCATAAATAGGTGATTGAAATACTTTCCATTCCTAAAATCGTAATTATCCCTAATGTTATAAAAAGCACTCCTATAAAAATATTTGATGCATACAACAGGAATTTTAGCATATTTTTTCTTGTTCGTTCATCTGTTTCGGGTGTATTATCATTTTTCACAAGGACCTTTATAACATTAATGATGAATAAGATAGTAGCACCAGTTATAAATCCAAGTAAGGAACTAAAATTAAACTCTCCAGTAATAGCATAAATAATTATTAATCCAATTATTGCACCAAACATTATGCAAACAGCCATAAAAGCCAAATTCCACTTTTGTAATTCCTTCTTCATTTTTTCTCCTCCTCTTCTAATATAAATACATCTTGCAATGGAACATCAAAGTATTTCACAATTTTAAGAGCAAGCTCCAGACTTGGGTTATATTTATTATTTTCGATTGCGGTAAAGGTTTGCCGTGTTACCTGTAAATCCTCCGCCATCTTTAATTGTTTAATACCTCGTTCTTTTCTAATCTGTTTAATATTATTTTTGACAGGCACAGTATTCACCGCCTTTTTTGTAAAGAAATCTTTACTTATATTATAACGTATTTTCACCTTTTGTAAATATTTCTTTACATTTTAAACGTATAAAAACTACATCCTATGAAGAATGTAGTCTTATAAGATTTTATTCAATTTTAAGAAAATGACCTAATTCTGGCACAATGCTTTTCCACAACCGCGCCCTTTTGTTGAACTAATTCTTCAATTGCTGTACGAAATTTTATTGCGTGATTACCCAAAATTCACGATCTTTCAACACTAAATCATAAGATGTTTTTATCTCTATCCAACGAACTTCTCTCCGCAATGAAACACCCAAATCCTCTTTGCCATTAAGTGAAGTGAAATACTCAACAATTCCACTGGATTGAACAGCCTTTTCTAAATAAGAATATAATATATCCAAAACTTTTCCTTCCTCAGCAGTCCCCTTTAATTCAAGTTTTAATGGCATATAATTCGAGTATGTTGCTACTTGGTAATTGAATGAGAAATAAGGACTATATGAAAACTTTTGTTTTAGCTTCTCATCGTAGTTATTTTCGAAATAGAGATACACAAAGTCTAGTTCACTGTCAAAAATGTTAGGTTGTTTAGTAGATATGGGATTTAAACCGAACGTGCCTTGGGGCAACCTATTTGGTGAAGCAATATATACATATTGAGTCACAAGTATCTAACCCCCTTTAATAAAGTTAACTTATCATTTTATTCCGCAAAATGGCCAAATAATGGCATAGCCTTTTTAATATTTTCGCCCGAGTGCTGTTAATGATTATTTCATTTCAAGTTTTAAAGCATCCACATATTGTTTCCCCTCGACCAATGATGAACCTAATGTTTCGCGTACTTTTTTACTGCTTTTACATCGTCACCATGGTTAATTAATTCACGTAACTCATCATTGATTGGATTTTCAGGAATATCTATTTAGAGATAAGGTCTAGAGTGTACCTAATACCTTTGACGCGTTCATTTAGTTTAACAACATAAAAAACTAAATAAAAGCCAATAACCAAGAGCAGCATTTCTATAAAAATAATATCCATCATACAACACCTCTTTACTCAAAATCATTTGGAACCCCATGGTCCGACTCTGACACAGCCTTGTGCGATTATAGCTTTCAAGCGGAACTTTGAAATTTCATTTTTATTGAAGACGCATGTGACATCCATCTTCAATTTAAGTATTCATAAAGACGTCCTCTAATGAACGCTGTTCAACTTTCATTTCATACAAAAAAACACCAGATTTAATTATCTCTTTTGACAGTTTTGGCATGTCTTCTTCTGAAGTGACTTGTAAGAATGTGTATCCTCTCCTTGTTTCAACTAAGATTATATCCAATTTGAGTTTCTCAGACAATTTTTGTAAGTCTTCTTCTTGCAATGCAGGTTTTGTTCTAACGGAAATGGTAACCCCTGCACCTGTTTCCTCTTTTAATTGGCGAGGTGTACCTAGCTTTTTAATAACACCATCGCTTAGAATGCCAACCCTATCACTTACTTTATCGATTTCATCTAAATTGTGTGAGGTAAGAAGAATCGTTTTTCCTTGGTTCTGTAGTCTTGTCACTAAATTTCGTATGTTAATTGCTGATTCTGGATCAAGACCCGATGTTGGCTCATCCAGAATAATTAACTTAGGATTTCCCAGTAAAGCTTGAGCTATACAAATTTTCTTTTTCATACCAAAGGAATATGAGTTGATTCTTTTCTTTTCCGCCCCTTCTAGCCCGACATCTCTTATTAGAGTTTCATAGTCTTTCTTACTACGCTTATCTCCCGTCAATTTTCCCATATAATTCAAAAATTGCAATCCTTTCATGTTCCCATATAAATTAGATACGTCTGGCATTACACCAACTCTATTTTTCACCTTATTTAACTTGTTATCTGAAACTCCCATTATCTTGAATGAGCCAGCGCTTTTATTGGTTATACCTGTAATAGTGTGAATGAAGGTGGATTTACCAGCCCCGTTATGACCTACGAATCCAAAAACTTCGCCTTGGTGGATTTCTAAGTTAATATTCTTTAACACTTCTGTGCTTCCATACTTTTTCGTTAGATGATTAACTTCAATTATGTTCATCATTTATAAATCCTTTCTTTGCATAATAAAAACAGCTATTAACAAGTAGATGACTCCAATAACTATCGGAATGAACATCAAACCAATTGAACCTTCTAGGTATTTGTAAGGCAATAAATATTTGAATGGTGCTAAATACCATTTATCAGAGAATATTGCAACAAGTCCTATAATTGGCAAGGCAATACCGAGCAAAATACCCAAGAACATCGTTAATTTTGACTTTGTAAATACTGTGGAAATTAAAACCACAAAGCTAACAATATAAAATAAAAATATTAAGGATTGAAAATAATCTTTCGGAAACCACGAACCAGCCATGATGGATAGTACGATAAATGATATCGATACCGTTATCACCCAAAATAACATTATGCCTAAAAATTTACCTACCACGATCTGCGCTCTTGACACTTTTGTCACAAGTAAACGCATCGTTCTTAATTCAATTTCCTTGTTGATCAAATCGTGAGAAGTTGCAAATACAAATAAAAACCCAAATACTAACACAATTAACGCAATCGCGGCTGTATATGCAGAACCCTCTTCTCCACCACTTTTCATAATCTCATCGATTAAACCTGGATTGCTATCAATAAATGTGGCTGATTGGTAAGAAACATACGTAATAAATAAAATAATTAAAATGGATCGCACACTTTTAAATGAATCAGTAAACTCATGTTTTAACACATGGAACATTTTTATCTCCCCTTTTCAGTTTTATAAATCATCTCAAATCATGAGATTCCATTTTTTCCAATTCTTTTTTCCTTTTTTTGGCGAGAGACTCTCTTCCTGAAGCCCAAATTGAAAGTAATATTGTTGTTCCTAAAATGGCGATAAACCAAAAATCTTTTGTTTCATTGGAATCAAATAATCCTAAAAGCTTAACACATATTAAGAATATGATATAAAATACCGGTAGTAGACCTCCCCATAATGGTTTTCTCCTCGTTGAGAGAAAGTGCTGAAGAACCAGTATCAAAATTGTTATTAGTAAATTAAGTAACCATCCCATATCGTCTGTCCTCTCCAATCATTATTGTTTGTATTGAAAAATATCGTTAAATGCTAATCTATTTCATATCATAAGACTTCATTTTATCTAATTCTTTCTTTATCTTTCTCTTCAGGGAGTTCCTGCCATCAATCCATATCCCCACAAAGACTCCGAACCCCAATATATAGAAAAAAATATCTCGTGATGAATTTATATCCAGATCTTTTGTAATTAATAGGTATCCGAAAACAATAAAGTAAATTGCAGGGAATATTCCCCCTGGCCAAGCACGTTCCCTTGTAGATAATTCATGGTGCAGAGTAAGTACTAATATTGTAATTGGTATAGCAATTACATAACCTAACATTATTTATCACTCTTTTCTTTTTTATATTTATCTATAATTAGCTTTGCCTCTTCCAAGTTAATACGATCATCAATTGAAAGTTGTTTAATGAAAGTTATAAACTCCTCATTATCCGCAGCATCGTTTAATTTTATTTTTTCAATTAACCTATCTAACTTAATCCTTACTGTCGGATAAGAAACCTCATAAATTTTTGCGATTTCTTTTAAAGACCCTGAATTCATAACAAATTTTTTAATGAATTCCACGTCTTCCCCGTCTAATGATAAAATCCAATTCGGAACATCTTTTATATCCATTTAGTCACCCCATCTCATCTAATATGTAATTTTACTTTAACATAAATATTGACTATGTAAAACATTTATTTAACATTATTTAATATTTACTTTAAAAATGCTAAATATTATTACACAAAAAAAGACCCGTTTATTTAAAAACGGATCTTTTTTTAACTTAATGTGCATTTAAATATTGATTTGTTTATTAATCCGAATGCACATTCTTATTCACCCCATATAATGTTTTGCAAGTATTCCGCCAAGTGTGGTCATACCTCTATCCAATTAACTATTTCACTGCCTTCCAAATTGTCCATCTATCTTTTTCCACTATGCTGTGATCTGTTGTTATTAAATCATCAATATGATCTGTTACTAGCTTCAATTCTTTATCGTTTAGTTCATGTAAAATGCTTCTTCCTGTACTATCGCTTAAGTCTGTAAGCAATTGCTCTTTACTTCAGTTTTTTTAATACATATTGATGCTCTTCTCCAATTTCATTATAGTTTTTTTTCATCACTTAATTGATAGTAGTATCAAGCCCCAATTCCATTACTTTTTCGTTTTACCATTCTACTTTTATTGTCGAATTAATGTGGTATCATTACCCTCCTAAGAGAGAGAACTCTCTCGAAAGCTTGAAAAGTTTCTTCAAGTTAATTCAGGATAGATATCAGTGTCGGGTATGGTGTCGTTTTCGTAAACGATAAAGACACCTAACGCTATATAAACCGTTGCCACAACCCATCTGCTGAACCTTTCAATCTAACTTGCACCACCTGAAATATTCGAAAGTTGTCTGGCAGAATATACAAGTACAAAAATAAGTACGATAAAGACAAGCAGCGTGATAATGAGTTCATTTACATCCAATGTGGTAAAATAAGGTGTGAACAAACCGATATTATCAGCCCCATTATTTTGGAATAATGGGGGGATTTTTAGTTACTCAACATGGCTTATCTTTGTATGCAACGTGAGCAATTTGTTTTTCATCATTCTTCTCAAAAAACTTATAGGTTTTCATACCAATTTTTTCTGCCACTTTTTGTGAGTGAATATTTTTTAAAGTCGTATACGAAAATATTTTTGGATAGTCTAAAATATCAAACGCGTATTCCTTACAAGCAAATGCTGCCTCTGTGGCATACCCTCTATTCCAATACGCTTTAATAATGTGAAATCCGATTTCTGGTAACCTTTCCCCATCAATGTTCTGCATTGTTATCCCACAATCACCGATAAACGTATCCCCATCTTTTAATACAATTGCCCATAGTCCATGTTTATCTTGTTTATAGTTTTTCATATTCCATTCAATCCAATTTTCTACCTCTTCTTGGTTAAAAGGGCGGGGGTAATATTGCATGGATTCTGGGTCGGAAAGCACTTTCGATAATTCATTAATATCGTCCATTTCTAACTCCCTCAAATATAATCGTTCCGTCTCGATAATCTTCAAAAATGATCCCCCCTAAGCATTTATTTTTTGCAATAAAAAGGCCCGTTTGAGGCAGCCTTATTTAACAACTGCGTCCAATAATTTAATACTATTTATTAATATAATGGCCACCCATATATTTTTTGCTACGCAGAACATCTTCCATTATTTTTAATGCATCGACAGGATCTTGCCTAGAATTTATGGATTCAGACTCCTTGTAAAATCCCTTATTAAAGTTAATTGGAGCATCTCATCCCTCCTAATAATCTGAGTTGCTCCCTAGTGGTTAGTGCATAAGTCCACTTATATTTACAGTTTTCGCATACAGGCATATTAATCTCTTCTTACCTAGAGTTGTAACTTATAGGTTATATCATTTATGAGGGACACATTTAATCAACTAGTGCGCCCTATTGTTAAATTGCGAGACAAATCATTTATTTTTACTTTTTAACTCTAAAAGTATAGGAGTTATATTTAATAAAATTGATATAATCGTCAAAACCCATAATGCTGTTTCCATTGTAGGCACTACATCTAACAAAGCAGCCCAATCCTCCGCTTTTACCCAATCGGATACCATACTGTATGTTGAGACAGGTGTTAGTGCTGTAAATGATAGTCCCGCTGCCATTGCCAATTTATAATCTTTCCCTGTTCCATACATAAAAAGATTTATAAGAGTTGCTACTATAGCAATAACTCCTAATATTATCCACATAATTATATCTCCTTTTTGCAAACTGACCCGATAGACGCCCAGACCTTATTCGTGAATTACTCTCTTTTATAGAATAATCATTCACTTATAATATAAATGAGTTAAAAATCATCAACCTTTTTTCTTATCTTTCTGCGAAATTTAAAGCTAAAACTATTGGAATATACTTTATTTTCCGCCAAAAGTTTATATGCCTCAAGTAGGATTGAAGTTCGCATTATAATATAGATACCAACCGCAATCATCCCAATACAAACCGGATAATAAGGAACTAAAAAATCGGAATCAATATATTTTCTTTCAATGCCAGATGCTAAAAGGCCTGCAACGAATAAACACATACCTACCAAATTAATAATGACATAACTTTTTTTCATGTTTTCATATCTTTGAATTAATTCTTCCAGGTGTTTTTCGTCAAATAACAGAGGCTCTGTTTTAAGTACCTTATATTGATTTTCTTCCAAGAATGATACTGTGACAAACATTCCTATCCCAAAAGTAGCTAGAATGATAGTTGGGATCATATATATATTGCTGGGTCTTGCTTAAAGATAAAGTAAGGTAGAAAAGATAAGACAATTAGAAAAAAACCTAATGCCATATATTTAGAAATTTTATGCGCAGACAATAAATAACCCTCTGCCATTTCTTTACTAACATAATATCCGTCTTCCTTATCATTGCTAGGTGAGGAGGAATCCTTTAACAAATAGTCCATTGAAACCCCAAAAACATTTCCAATCATAAGAAGTTTTTCAGTTTCGGGATAACCTTGACCATTTTCCCATTTACTAATGGCTTGCCTCGTTGTGTTCAATTTCTCTGCTAAGGCCTCTTGGGAAAACCCTCTTTCCTTTCTCAATTTAAAAAGTTTTTCTCCAAACGTCACTTGCTTTGAACTCCCTCCATTTATATTTACTTTTCATTTCCTTTTTTTAATTTGAGATATACCATATATAATGGCAAAAGTGACAAAGCCCAGAAAAATGAGTATATTTGTTATTGGCTCATCAATTCTTGGTATAGAATCCTGAAAAACTTTTAAAAGAACTAATACCCCTACAGTAAATATAATTCCAATGATTGATACTTATTTCATTACTTTTTCCTCCCTGTGTAGATTTGAATATTGCACTTTCCAATGACTACCCATATCATAAGAAAGTTTCGCTTTAAGTTCTACCATGTGGGAGTTACATTATGTCAATTTACAGTTGCACCTATGTTATGTAGTGTACACAATTGTATATAGGATTGAATTTTCTTTTTGTTAACCTAATTCAATCGCAGCTCTTGTTCAACTACTGCGCTTATCTGCGGTATAGGTTTATTGATTACCCAATAAGCCTATTAATTCCCTTGTACCTTCAGGTGATATATCAAAACCGTTGTTTTCTTTCCCTGCATATATTACTCTGCTTTTTTCTCCTAAATTTCCAAGTACAAGATGTAATCCGTGAGTTTCCCCACTTTCGTAAAGAATTAAAATATCATAATCAGGAACTTCCGTATCGATATCAATTTGCTGTTTCCTGCCCTCTGCATTTTTTAAAACCGCTTCAAACCTTGATATAATTTTGTCTTTCTCAATTGTTGAAACATAGTTTTCATTTATTCCACCATAGCCATTAGATTCTGAAATGGAAATCAATGAAATATCACCTAATATCGTCATTGGCTTGTCTTGAGATTGGCAAGCAAATAGAAGTAATCCGCAAAGAGACAACGTAAGTGATAAAATAATTTTCTTCAATGATTTCCCTCCTAATCAAATTTTCCAATACAAGCGAATGTTAAGATGTCTATTTACTAAACTTATTGTCTACAAAATTCATAATGCTATTTTTAAACTCTGACTGGTTTTCAATATAGGGATGGTGAGCACTTGCTAGCATGACTTCAGTAGAGTTTTTAAATTCGAATAATTTATGATGTGAAGGTCCAACTGCATCATCATATGCTCCTGCTATAACTAACGTAGGACTGGTAATCTTGTTTGTTAATGTAGTAAAATCCTGAAAAAACTCCTCCGATGAAAAAATATGTTCTTGAAAACCAGGATCACTATTTAAACCTCCCCCATCAAGTATGTCTGTTTCCCTCTTATTTGCTAGATCAACATATTGAAATTTAAAGTACTCATTAACCTCCATTAGTTTTCCAACAATTGAAAAGTAATCCTCTATAAATGTACTTATACTTTTTGTTGATAATTCCTTTATTTTTGTTCTCAATATTTTAGATCCTTTTTTCATTTGGTGATCAAAGGAATCGTACATATTAAGTGTTACATTAGATAGGATTAATCCTTTCGTTCGTTCAGGATATTGGTTCGCATAGCTTACTGCAAGTATCCCGCCAAATGAGTGTGCCATGACTATCCACTCATTTATTCCCAAAAAAACTCTCAGTTCCTCAATATCATTTACTAATTTATTTAAAGAGTAATTCTTGCGAACGCTATGTTCTGAACGGCCGCAACCCCTTTGATCCAAGTAAATCATATTCAGTTTATCTTCCAAGAGAATTTTAGAATAGTGTTGAAATGATTTACTCCAATACCCTGGCCCCCCATGAAGGTAAATGCAAGGAATTCCTTTTCCGCCTATATCAAAATATAAGTCCAGACCGTCGTTTGTTTTAAATTTCATATTCTTTTTCTCCTCTTTTAAAAACTGTTACGAAAAGAATAATCACTTGCCCGAAAATCATAACCATTTTACTCTCTCGTAGATAGAATCCTTTCAATGACCCCTCAATATCCCAGCATTAAACGATAAACTGCGTAAACCAAGCAATATATTTTGCTCCAGGGATAAAGAACAGTTGAGCCAACAATGTGCCTAACAATCTTGATGTCACCATCATTAAGGAAATATTTTTTAATGTTTGGTAGCTTCCTCTCTGATTAACAACGTTATCGGCAACCACAGAGACTTTTGGGTCAACGAAAATAACCAACAAGATTGTTGCCATCCCATTTATTAAACCTGAAGCCATGATAGCCGTGGATGCTCGCTCTGGTGCTAATAAAGCAGCATATAATGCTGACAGTACGCCAATTGTGTATATTGCTGTTATTATCATATTTATTAGAAATAATCTTATTGGAATATCCTTTATCTTCGTATCTCTTAGATATGAAAATTTAGGTAAGTTAAGATGGGTCACTCCACGCCTAATATACTGTAGGGAAAAAATTCTTTTAAATAAGGATGGTACAGAACCCTTCTCTTCCGATAAATGTATTATTGCCCTTGAAAACAGGGCTATAAAGGTGGGTAGCAATAGTATTCCACATATAGTTCCAATCGTTGAAGCTCCTATAAGAAAACGAAATTGCGTCGCTACAAATTCCTGTGCATTACTAGTTGGCGCAGTATCTATTAAGCTACCAGTAAAGGGTTGCTGCATCATATTTGCCAATCTCGAAACCATTACCATTATATTGAAAAGAGATAATGCCGAAGCAATCATTTTTACTCTTGCACCCGATAATCTTACTGCATAGGCAAGCGTTTCAATAGAATGAATAATAAAGATAAATAAGGCTATGTATATTAATTTCTCTGTAATAACTTCCACTATAGTACCTTCTTTTGTTTATTTTTGATCAAATATAATAAAATGCTGTTAATACGCAAGAATCGCAGATATATACTTGTGGCAGCGAGAATGAAAGGATTATTATTTTATTTCTTTTATATCTTTCCAACCATAAACAAGCTCATATAACCACTTACCTGAAACCTCTATCCTTTTCCTATCTATTTTCTTTGCTCCAAGGTGCTCATAAAATAGTCTTGATTTATTTTCTTCTAATACGGATACGGCCATTGAAAAAATATTTTTATCTTTTAATCTATCAACGACAGGGTTAAGCAATAATTTCCCTATACCCTTTCCTTGGTGTTCCTTAAGGATATATATTGCATATAACTCACCCTTATAATCAGGATATTTACCTGTTCTTTCCTCACCGGCATTGGAGAAGCCAATTATTTCACCCTTATGTTCCGCAACAAATACATCCTGCCCAGAAAGAATATCCTTCCACTTTTTCGCTCTGTTTTCATAAGTCATCTGTTCTAAATACTCATTTGGAACAATATCTTTATATGTAGTTTTCCAACTATCCACCTGCACTTTTGCAACACCTAAAGCGTCGTTTAAATTAGCTTTTCTAATCTCCATAACACACCTCAGTTTAAAAAGTATTAAAACGAAATAAGGTAATTTATTTTATCTCACCAATGTACTTGAAGCTTATTACCGTTTGGATCATAAAAGTGGAAATAGGCATGATCGTTATCTTCTTCAATATCCTCGACTGTAACTTGATTATCAACTAAGTGTTGATGAAATTCAGTTAATCTTGGACTAGTAAAACCGATACTAAATGCTTTTTCATTATCAATTGTAAAATGTGCAAAGGTATCATCATCCGTAGGAACCAAGATAAGTAAAAAAGGACCTTTATTTACTTTGATAATCGCCAATGGTTCCTCTGTAATGTTTAATAACTGAAGGCCTAGTACATCTCTGTACCAATGCGCAGACTGTTCTAAATTTCTTACAGGAATACGAATATAATGTACTTGTTCAATAAATGGTTTACTCATAGTTTTCTCCTTAATTTCATATTGTATCTCAAATACATCGTATGTACCTTTTTTCAAGACAAGTGCATTTACTTATTATAGAATCACGTTCAATTACGGAACTTTCAAATCTCCCCTTTGGCTTTTAAAGCACAGTATATACCTATACGAAATCCTATTGGAACGGATAACCACATAAATACAAGTGATAAGACGAAAAAAACCGTATGAGCTTTGAATTGCTGGACGAAAAAGAAAACAACACCTATTCCCCAAATAGCAAGGATTATAAAAAATTCTGGTGCAACGAAGGTTTTATCGGTATAGTTTTCTGCAATAGTTCCTGATGCTAAAAACAAAGATGCAAATAAAGCTAGAATACCACTTATTATAAGGCTCACTATTGAAATTATCTGTCGTTTGCCCATATTTCCCTCTCCCACAATGATAATTTTAAAATCTCTTATCCCAATCTGCCCGGATTCCAATACATTACCAAGCAACTAAAATGCCGTTTTATATGAAATAAGGTAGCATTTAGGATGTTCTTCATTAACAATTAACTTTAACATTAGTTATATAAATCTCTTTAAATAATCTTTTAATATTTTATTCATAACTTTAGGGGTATTCTCTACATAAATATTAATTTGTGCCATGTTCGATTCATATTTATCGGAACTGCTTTCATCCGTCGAGAAATCGGAGATCCCTTTTATAATAATGCATTCAACACCATTCTTCTTACATATGTAAGCAATTGCGCCAGCTTCCGTATCTGCAATTGTTATTTCGTTTTCTTTCAGTTCCAAATAGTCCTTCCACATTACTACTGCTTTATCAGCTGTACCAATTACTCCAGTATGAAAATCACTACCGTATTTTGATAGATCAATATCGACTGTGAAGGATTGTTTGATTAAAGGCTCAACTTCTTTTACTGTGCAATCATATTGGACGGCTTTATTAGGTACAAAAATATCTAGATTATTATATCTGTCATCTATACCTGCACACGTACCAGCAACGATCACTTTAGATAAGTTGAATTTTGAAATCATATACTGATTGCCACCAACACCATTTACTTTTCTTACACCAGTGCTGTAAAAAATAAGTTCAGAGTTATTAATAGTTCTTAAAAAATATTCGCCATAGGGATAACTGAGGCGTTCATTATCCTTTATGCCAAAGTACTCTAACGTGGCTTCATACTCCCATTTCGTCGCAATACTTATCCCAATCATCCGCTTCTCACCCTAAATACGTATTTTGTCATATACATTTATTTTAATACGGTTACAACCCTATTCTTAGGTACATTATCAAGCTCTTTAACAATTCCCAGCTACTTGCAAATTCACGACAACAGATTTTGTAAGAAATTTTTTTGAGGGAAAAAAACTTTTTTGCTACATTTCATCTGACGTGCAAGTTTCCACAACAATTTTATATTGAATAATATAAATGTTGGAATAATTCAATCCATAAAACCACCCACTATTCATTTTTGAGCAATTTAAATTTCTCTTTAACATCCTGCTGCATCATAAATTGCTTTTACTTTTAATTTTGCGGGTCACAAAAACTTCTATTAGAAAAAAAGGGAGCTGTAACATGGCTCCCTACTACACAGTTATTTTATAAGTTCGGTGATTTTAACTCGAACAGACTCCAAAATTCCAGTTTTCACCTGTCCAAATTTCTTTTTAACAATATTTTTAGAAAGCGTATAGACTTTGTCTGCTCTAATTTCAGATGTTACTTTAAGTTCACCCTCTGTTAAATCTTTAGATTCAATCACTACTGAATACGCAAGGTCTTTTATTTTTGAAGTAATGGCTAAAACGACGATATCTTCGGTCAATTCGTTATAACTATTACTTGAAATAATAAGTACTGGACGTTGCTTGTGGGATTTTAAATCACTGAACGGAACTGGGATTAAAACAATATCACCTTGTTTATACATTGTTCCAAACCTCGTCATCGATGTCATTATCCCAAAAATCTAAGCTACTCTCACTAGCTTTTGTTAAATCTTCAGACATCCTTTTATCTCTTTTAGCCTTTAAATACTCTGCAAAATCCAAAATTTTATCCACTTCTTGTTCAGGTATTTCATTAATAATTTTAAGTAAACGATCCTTAGCTGTATCCATGTAATGATCACCTCTTCCATGAATATTTTAATTTATTATAGCATTTCATATTACGATTCACCATATACGCAGAACCAAATGCTGCTAATCTTCGTTTATATCTTTACAGCGTCAACTATCAAGGATGGAAATATAATCTGCTGCCCTTGATTTCTTGGGTCATACTTTTTTGATCTAAAAATCACTCCATCTTTTCCATCCCAAAAATTTTGGTGAAATGCACCTTTTTCATCAAAATACTCGAGTAATTGTGTTTCAAATCCGGCAGTATGAAACATATCCGTGATAGTTTTATAATTATAAACGATCTTATGATCTGCTGCTGGATGATCTTTTGGTCCGGGACCTCCTATTTTAACTGTATTCTGATATTCTTCATCTTGGAAAAAGGCATCAGGAACAGCACATCTTATGTATCCATCAGGCTTCAGAAATTCATGGCACACCTTTGCAGCTTGAACTCCTTCATTGTAAGTTAGATGCTCCCATACATGTTCAGCCAAGATTACAGCAATCGAATTATTATCAAACGTTTTCCCCCAGGTTTTCTCGTCTAGTAAACTAAGTTCATTTTCTTGAGTGTGCAACCAACCCGGATTGTTATTATATTCTCCTGACCCTATTACTAATTTTATTTCTTTGTCCCTTAGACTCATAAAGTCACCTCGCGCTATACATTATTATTTCTTTAAAAATAAGCATCGAGTTTTTAATTCCAGATTTATAAATCCTTTTTAAAACAAATAATACGATTTGCCTCGCCAAATCCTAATTTTTGATGCATTACCAGGCTCTCTACATTTTCCAATTCACAGTCACTTGCAAATTCACGACAACCTTTTTCCTTTGCCCATTCTTCACAAGTACTCACTAAACTTCTAGCAACGTCCTGTTTACGAAACTCCTCTTTTACAAAAAGCCCTTCTAAATATCCTACTGGACTTGAACTAGTCCCTTCCACATAATCATATCTCAGCTGGCACTGTGCAAACCCAATTACTTCGTTGGCATGATAAGATAAAATAATCTTTGAATCAGGTTGAGAAATAACATGTGTAATTTCTTGATTTAATTCCTCCAATGTGTGATTCGACCAAAGGCGCAAAGCAAGATCTGCAACCTTTTTGACCTCCTGTAACGTTGCTTCCTTTAACATAAAAACCTCCAGAATATCTTTTTATAAAAACTTACTGGTAAAATTCTGTTTTAATTAATATTTGTTCACTTTCTAAGAGACTGTATAAATTTACGCAAAAGATAAAGTACAAAAAAGAAAACAGCAAGAGAGATTATAGAACCAACTACACTGAAGTTTGTCATCATTATTTATCATCCTTTTCATCGGATTCCAAATTGAGTCTCTTATAAGATTGTGTTGCAATTGGGCATGATATTGGTATGATAAGAAACTATTCATCTATTTCATATATTAATATGTCAAATAATTCATCATCCGTATAGAGTAGCACAGCCCATTTTCCTGGATCTGGTATTTTTACTGAAGATGGTGTATGTGCATCTGCACCATTGTTTGCTCCACTAAGCGATGTGGACCATCCTTCTTTCAGAATATGATGAACGGTTCCTGTTTCTTTATGAAACCCTACAACTGTGAACTCCGTGTTTTCCGGATTTTCAATTCCCCAAAGATGCCACATCCACTTTTGGCCATCTAAACTGGGCATATCTACACCAATAACACCAGATTTGTTTTCATTTCCAATAATATTTTTATCACCGAATTCCACTGCTTCCTTTTCCCAATCAATGTTGTCAAAACCAGCTTTCGTTACAAATTCAGGAACATCTTTGGGGAGAGTAATCTCTTTTTGAACTGCTTCATCTGATGTACAAGCAGCCACAACAAAAGGTATGCCGAATAAAATTAATATTAGAACAATTTTCTTCATAAAATCACCTCAGTAATTTCATTGAATTTTAATATCTTTTCTAATTCTTAGTCTTCCAAGCGGAAGGTGGAGGAAACATGCCAATTAAAAATAAGTACACTTTTGAAGAGCAGTGTGTTAAATTCATATAACCATGTTTATAATTTTAGCTAACCACTCAGGGTTCTCATCAATATTTAATTTATAACAAAGAGAATGATGTACTTTTTTAAATTCATGAGCTATACATTTCATGACATTTAAAATCTCTCCTGGATCCCGTCGACAATCCCAACTTTTGAGAAGCGACTGCTGCCATTCTTCTAAATTACTTCTTTCACCTTCATATCTGGCCCAATCACCAAACGTATTTGGTTGAAGTCCGATTTCCATATACCATCCAGCGATAATTAATAACCTTAAATTATCTATACATTTCATAGCATAAAAATACTCTTTTCTCATAACTCTTCTATATGCCTCATGAAAATGCGCAAAAAATTTCGTTCTCCATAACTCTAATCCGTCTAGGGATAGCTCATAAGTAAGTAACATTGAGTTGTCTAAAATCTTAGCCATCATTTTATCCGTATCTTTTATAATTTTAATATTTTGCAACCATAAAGAGGGGTGGATATCACTAGGGATATAATAAAAAGTATCAACTTTAATAAAGCAATCATAATGAGCAACAGTGTAAACTGATAAGGGGTTTACTTCTTCAAAATAAAGGACGTTCCCCCATTCTTGAGCTCGATTCCTTTTATTAACAACGTATTCCTTTATTTTTTCAGGCTTTACAACTACTCTTAGATCAATATCAGAATATTCATCTGTATTTTCATTTCCGATGGAACCACCATAGAAGAGAGCCATTACATTGTCGTCATTTAATAGATCTGTCTCTATTGAACTTAATATCTTTTTGCGATAATTTGGTAACTCTGAATCTCTTGCCTGATGATTACTTACAAATCCCACACATTCAAAATCACTCTCCCTTTATAATAATAAATATTAATTATCGATATTCATCGTGATTAGGTGTAAATAAGTTGTCATCTGCATTTCTGACCACAGAAAAATTATCAACATTATAGTGTCCATGAAGTACTTCATTGTGGTGGGCGATAATCTGCTCGGCAGTTAAGGATTGTGAATCTGTTGTGGAATGGCCATCTCCTACTAAGGTCACGTCGAGTCCATTTACCGTTGCCGTTCTTACGGTAGTATCAATACAATGCTCTGTCTTGCACCCCATAACAACAAGGTGTTCGACCATGTTATCACGTAAAAACTCTAATAGTTTCGTTCCATAAAACGAATTTGTTGCTTCTTTATCAAATATCTTCGCTTCTTTGGGTATATCAATTTCGGAATGAATTTCAAATCCTTTCCCTCGGCCTTCCGCGACATCTTTATCTCTTATAAAAACAACTAAGCTACACGAGATTACTGCTTTATTTACCACTTTATTAATATTATCCAACAAATTATCTTTATTGCATACACTCTTTTCGTTCGCATTACCATCAATAAGTTCTTGCTGTGCATCAATAATTAGCAAAGCTTGTTTCAATAAAATTCTCCCCTTATAATTTGGTATAATTTTCACGCCTCTGATACAGTTTTCACTGACCTACTCATTTTGCTTCTTAAACTTTTAAAAGTTCATTCATTTTCTTGATTAAGTAATTTATCATTGTGATTTTTGTTTTTCATATAAACGATTACACTGCACAAAAATCAAGTTTCATAATATTCATTAAACACAATCACTTCCAAATTTCATCTAATTTATCAGAATAGAACTTAATAGCCTTTTTATAACTAATAATTTCATCATCAGAAGTTGTATCTATCAAACATTTGAGCAACAGCTCCATTGCTTTACTATGCTCCTTCAAGTTGTATAAGGTCATCGCATAGAACGTTTGAATAGCTTTATTATTTGGAAACGATTCAATTCCTTTTTGAAAGGTTTCTTTTGACTTTTCGTATTCTCCTAATGCTCTATATGTACTGCCTAATCCTAACAGCGCTCCCTCCAGTTCATTTAAAGCCAACCCTAATCTGATCGATTTTTCGTAAAAAGGAACTGCCTTAGACTCTTCTCCTAATAAATCAAAGCTCCAAGCACAATGATAATTAATCGATGCATTGTCGGGAAAGTCCAGCACCAATCTCATTAGCAGCTCGTTCGACTCTTTATGATTGCCACTTTTTCGTATGGCAATAGCCCGCTCTAATTCTTTTTCCATCGTTATCACCTCCAAACCTAACTGTTCCGTGCAGTTCTCAAAGTATTGCTTAGTTGATCAAAATCTATGTCTGTATATATTTATTTAACATTGTCTATAAATTCCTCTAATATTTGGGTATAAATTTTTGGTTGTTCTAAATGAACCAGGTGGGAAGCAAAAGGAATAATGGATACATGAACATTATCTTGTAAGGAAGGATAGAGCAAAGCGCCTTTTGTTTCCATGTCTTTTTCTTCACCTACAATATACAAAACAGGAGCAGCTATTCCTTCCAGGTCCTTTGTTTCTTCAAATGGATACCAATTTTCATCCTTAACAATTTCAAGCAAGTGTCTCCAATTAGACTTATGTAAATTATCAAAGTGCCTTGACAGTTCTTCACTTTGTAAAATTTCAGATTGACGTTTGACATCTTTCCTATGAAGTTCTGACCAGTTACTTGGCCTTTCAGGAAGAATCCCCGAAAGTACTAAACTTTTTAATTTATGCGGAAATCTTTTCCCAAGAAACAATCCGACCAAGGCTCCTAAAGAACACCCGACGATATGCGCTGACTCAATTTCCAAATGGGAGAGCGTTGTAGCTATGTCTTCTGCTGAATCCTCAAAAAAATTGGAAAGGTCTTTTTCTCCCGATTTCCCATGACCACGTAAATCTGGAAGGATCACTTTGTATTTTTCTTTAAAATATTCCCGTTGATATTCAAAATCTGTCATACCCGTTTGCAACCCCGTATGAAGGAATACGATGGGCTCTCCATCCCCAAAAACTTCAGTATGTAAAATCAATTAAACACCTACTTTCCAGTTTTTTGTCTAGATAATCAAAAAATAGCTGTGAGCATTACAGGAGATATTCCTTTATAAATAATTTATATTCTTTCTTAAATCGTTCAGCTTCTTCAAGAAAAGGGTAATGATTGCTTTTCTCAAAAATAATTAATTTTGAATTTGGTATCCCCTCATGCATTTCAATTGAGTATTTAACCGGACACTGGACATCATATCTTCCACAAATTATTAAAGTGGGACATGATATTAATTCCAACTTTTTCGTTACATCATATACCTGCACTTCTCTATTAAAGAAATTCATACGAATTGCAGATATTCCCTTAATAATGTCTCGTGAGAAAAGTGCATCATAGCTATTAGGTTCATATAACGATAACTTTGTCCTCTCAGTTTTTAATGCATTTCTTTTGTCTAATGTTAGATCTGAACATTTTAAGGTTTCGTTCAGTTCTTGCATTCTGGAAAACTTAGGATGATTAGGATTATAAATGCAATCTACTGAGAAGGTCATATATTCTCTTGCTGCTGCTCCTACAATGACGTTAAAACTTAACCTATTTGAAAAATATATTCCGTAAATGACCCCTAACATTCCACCAGTCGAATGCCCTGCAAATCCCCATTCATCAAATTCAAGTTCTTCACGAATAGCTTCTAAATCAAATATGGTTTCCAGCATGCTTAATTGATAAGGCTCTTTTGCTTCCTCTGAATTACCTGTTTCTCTTAAATTAACTAAAAATACTCTATTCGCATTTGTGAGTGATTCCGCAAAATAATCACCTGTTTGGTTAAAAACAGAGTAATGATGAGCAACACATACTGGTCTTCCTTCACCTTTTATAAATATTTCAAAAACACCACGAGTTGTATTCAGTAACTTTCTTTCCCAATTTCCCACTGACATTTTCCTTTCTTGTTAAACAAGCTGACCAGTTTATACAAGATTAGCCCCACTTTTTTGTTCCATTGTTGTGATCGACTGCCGTAAAATTTTATAACCTTTTTTCAAGAATTATCTTCGGTTCACCTACCTTATCTGTATATGTTCCGATTACATCAAACCCACTTTTTATATTTAAAAGGAGCATACCACGCCATTTATTTTTAGTTTTTGTTTGAACGATTTCATAACCTTTTTCTATTAAATACAAATGTTGTTGATCCATTAGTTGGAAGCAACACCTTTGTTTCTATGATTTTCGTCAACACCACCAAGCCAACTATAGAACTTGTTCGAATCTAATTCGTAACCAATTTTGTATCCAATAATTTTTTCATTTTCCAAAGCTAATGTAAAGACTATTTTTGTTTTATTTTCAGCTTTGCTAATAAGTGTGGCAGCGTCGTCGAAAATTCTATCATGTAAATTCAAAACTTGATTAAGTAACTCTTCATTAGGAAACCCATCAATATTAAGCAGTTTCAAATAAATCCCTCCTCCCTTCCTATAAAAATAAGCTTACCCTTATTGCAGATAGATGTCAGAAGGCTACAAAAGCTTATTCAGAAAAGCTGAAAGTATGGAAGTTAAATTAAAGCGCTCTCAAAAATTTGCCATGCACACGCAATTTTTAACCCGAGTCTTGTTTGCAAATCCCTTTTTCGTGTTATAATAAACATAGAGAGAAGAAAAAAGCATAAGCTAATAAAGAGCGAAGATACGCTAATATCTCCGGTCAGCAATGAATCGCTCCCCTTCAAGAGGGGTCAGCGCGAACAAGGAATAGACCTCACCCGGCTGCTAAACTCAGGGAGGTCTATTTTTTCTGGTCTGTAATCGTTACAACAAGTGTTGCGAAAGCGATCATTAAAACCAGTGTCTCAAAAACAGACAAGGGCAGCACCCCCTTCCGTTATAACGTATCGTAAGACACTATAACCGACAGGAATGCGCCGACCTCCCTTAAAGAAAATGCAATTATTGCATATTTTCATTATATCACTTACCTAATAAGTTTAAAGAATAATTTCAATATTCCTTACGACTTATTTGACTAGTAAATGCTTGTTTCCTCTGTGCTGAATTTAGGCAAGTATATTAATCCAAATTGCCCGGTTGGTGAATACTTTTTCTCTTGGAGAGTCTGAACATAGTAAGATGTATTCCTTAATCAATAATTTTATCATAATCATACATAAGACAACCTAATCATTATCATTTTTCATCCTATGACTTACCTCATCAATTTTCTTCTCAATTCTATTAAGTTGGTTGGTTCGGCTACTATTTGCACGAAACAATGAGACTATTAAGAAGATAATTAGTACTATAAATGCAAGAAAAAATAATTGAAATAGAGCATCTCCTATGTGAAAATCACCCATTTTTTTGCCTCCCTTTTAGTTATAGACACTTTACTTTAATGATTTTTTCCTTGCTGGCGCTGAGCAAGCACCTAATCAAAACATTTCAGCGCATTTTTCTTCGCTATATTTGGTTTTACCTTCAATAGATTCAGTAACCCCGTCATGACAATGGTAAAAATTCATTATTAATACCGTGTTTAGGCTCTACATAATGCGAATTTCTATATCAGTCTCCAAGTAACCCATTTCATGTAGATATTGCGGTACATTTTTATTTGCTATATATTTCGTGTAAGGGTTACCATTGTTGAGCAAATAAATAATTCCAAAAGGAGATGCTAAAATAGTTAATAGGATTAGACTAATTATTATCCACATTGCTTTTCTAACTTGCTTAATAACAGAGACTGGTTCTCAAAAATCACCATGCAGCACCAGATTTATTATTCGAAATTATATAAACCTTGCTCTTTCCATTGATCAAAATACTTTTGATAGCCCATTTTTTCAGCCGTCATATTATATTTCACCACATCAATTAAAAATGTATGAGAGCCAGACAAAGCTTCATATTTTGGATTTCCCTTTGTATCTACGAATAGGTGTTCAAAAGTAGGTATACTTCTGATGAACCATTTTTCCTTGTTTCAAGTAGAATATATACTTCTTCTTCATTAAAAATATTGCTTGTGAAAATCAGACCTGCTTTTTTCAATGATGAATATAATCGCTCCACATTCAACCCACTCCCCACAAAGTATTGAGCGCAATCTATTCCGTTCTCTCCTGGCTAGTAATTGTAATTATTGGTTCATACTTTGAAATAATATCCACCTTATGCTCAAAACAAGCTAATGAATAATGAGTTAATTTTTCATTTTGCAGAGACGATACGCTTTTTATGAAATTAAAGTAATTTGATTTATCATAGACTCGAAACGCTTCACCTCGAAATACTTCACTATCATCTAGTACTGTAAAGTCATCATAGATAACGGAGTAGGTCACATAATTTTTAAAATCAATTTGCAGTGTCTCCACACTGCTGTCAGCATGAGGGAAAATAAGTAAATCTGTCGGATTATCACTTTTGTTAATTATTATTCTAAGTTTCACTTTCTCTGTTCTGGGCTCTGAGATACTCTCAAAGGAAATATAACAATTATTCAATTTTAAAAGGTCATTGAATGTCACAGTAACCCCCCATTTTTGGTGTGTTCTAACCTGCACTTCATGGCATATCATTCTACTCAACAACTTTAAAATCTATTGCTGCTTCCATATTATATTTCTTCTGTTCCAATTCTCCTTCAGAAGCTATAGAAAAGCTCGTATCCCCTTTCACTTTGTGATAGCCAGGTGGAAAGTACTAATAAACCAAATTTATAATATAATATATGCCTAGTAGTTCAATGTTTGTGAGGTCATTAGTTTCAGTTAAAAGTTTTACATTTGGTGAAATCTTTTTATCTTTGCTAACAGTTGCACAGACAGCATTGTTTAAACTAATTTCACAAGTGCTGCTAAATACGTCTTTTTTGAAAACATATTCTTTGTTATTTTTGTGATACACCATTCTGGGATTCGAACTAATCTTAGTTCTATCTTCTAATAAGAACTTATTTTCTTCATTACTGTCTCTTAGGAATGTATCCCACTTTAATTTAAATAAATTCGATCTAAACGACTGCTCCCTGATCTCTATATTATATTTACTAGTTTCGCCATCAATATTTCTTGTTTCCAGAAAAGGTAATGGCAAATAATTTATAAGCTTTTCCCAGAAATTTTTATACTTTCTCTGAATAAAACCAACCTGCACACTATCTGAATCATTAATTATGATCTGTTTTTCTGAAGATCTTCGCATTGGTAAGACTGTAAAAAACTCCGTACACATTCACTTTCCCCCTAATGTGCTATTCCGCATAATAATTCTATGTATTTTGGCGCTATTCTTTCTAGAAAAAGCGCCGCATGTCGCATGTATGTTAAAAATTAAAATAATTTATCATTCCATATGTAACCGATCCTAAAATGAATAGAACACAAGTTATAGCGCTTAAAAGGTATGTTTTCCTTTCTTTTTCATAAACCCATTTCATGATGGTCCGAAAAGCGAACAAAATAGTCATACCAATAAAGATAAGTATTCTGAAATGCAGGAATTCATTTATTGTTAAAATCATAACAAGAAAACTAGTCCAATAAAGTATTCCTTCACCATATTTATGTAGTTTATTTACGTATTTTTTACCTAAGTCAGACTCCTCTATATTCAAGTTTTTTATTAGCTTTCGATTGATAAATTGATCTAAAACAAAAATAACAAGTAGAATGATAATAAGGGCTACCATCTTGAATGTCCCTCCTCTGTAAGCCATTTCTCATTTGTTTGGTAATCACACTTCGTTATTGAACTTCTATGGCAAAAGCATAGAAAGCATCACCAGCTTGTACTTGTACAAGGTCTTTATCTTTCAATAACTTAGCCCCCTTGCAATGCTATAACATGGCTCATGTACTTCACAGGCACAAATTCTTATTTCAAAAAAGTGCGCCCGATTGGTGAAGTAAATGTCGATAGCTACCCTTGAAAGATGTAGGGCGACGAGGACTCCAATAAACTCTCTATTCCACCGGGGTGATAGGGCATTAGCTTATTCGCTGTTTGAAAATCCACCCATTTTATTTCTGATATCTCAGCTTTGTCTTGCACTAAAGGCTTTCCATCAACTATTTCCGCTTTAAATGTTATAAATAATGCGTGGTGATCTTTTTCTTTAAAAAAAGCTTCATTAACTGAAACAATTTCACCAATTTTCACCTTCAGTCCTGTTTCCTCTGTAACCTCACGAATTGCTGCCTGCTTTAGTGTTTCACCTTTTTCAACTGCTCCACCAGGTAGTGACCAAGTGCCGCCTTGATTATTAACAACAAGAACTTTAGTTTCTTTACAGATTAATGCGTATACAACATCTACCCTTTTCATATTCTTACCTCCCTGAGCATTTATGCACCAATTTGAACCTATAAGCACAAGCAATAAAGGCGCTTCATCTTATTGCAGGTAGGCGCCTTTTTGTTTAAGAAATAGTGAATTTAAACTTTAATTAAAAAGGGCAACACTTGCAATAATAGATGAGATCATTGGTAGTAAAATACCTAAACTGCTACAAACTATCCCTGATATTGCAATCTTTTTCCCTTCTTGCTTTAGACGTTTTATTTCCCGCCACCCAATAATACCTAATGTCAAACCAACTACAGCAAGTATTAACCCTGCAAAAGGTATGATCAACAATACGATTGAAATAACTCCAAGAATTAAAGAAGCAGTAGCTTTACTATTTGTCATACTTCTCTTTGAAACTTCAAGGCTACTCATTTTTTCCCTCCCTTATTTATCCCGCTAATGGCGTTCAGGCACCTCTTACGCACCATAACTGAGCCCGAGTGCAATATTATTTCACCTCATTAAACGAGCGCTGATCATATTACTTTTTCTTTTTCTTATCATTAAAAAAGCCAAAGGCGACGCCAAAAGAAATAATTAGTGCTAACACAAACATCCATATTTAATAATCCCCTTTCAATACTGCTTTTCTTAAACAAAATGGCACTTATATGCGTATTCGATATTGGCACGAATTTTTGTCAGTAAATCGTGTGCGATGATGGAACACGTTATTGTGCCGTTCTGTGTCCAAAATTCTTATACAATCCAAATATACTTTCGCCAGCAAATATAATTCCTAATATTAGGTATAACAAAGCTCGGTTCATCTCACCCCATCCTGTAATAGAAGCAATAATTAAACCTACAGCAAAGATGAATATAAATGAATGAAAAATTAACTCAAATTTTCTATATCCCTTACTGTTATCCACTGAAATTTCATTCCTTTCAAGTATAAATTTGTACAATTAAATGGTCCTTGCCACGAATCCTTAACAATGAATCGTGTCCGTTAATATAGTAACGAAAATTCCTTAAAGTTTGTAAAAATCATTTTCTTGTTCTTGCTGTTCTTTTAATTCTTTTTTAAGTTTCTCCACTCTTTTTAACTTTCTTAAAGTCAGCATCGAGAAAAGTATGACAACAATGTATTTCAGTCTAATATCGTCATTGTTCTGCTGAATAACCTTCTCCACCAAATCTCTCCTTTGTTATAATAAAATCACATAATCGTATTCAAGTAAGCTGCCCGTTAGTTCAATAAGCCTTATTCCGCAAATAGCCTGATTCTAGAATATATAAAATTATACGGTTGTCTTATCATTCTTCTTAAAATAATTTGTTAAACCGAAAATAATTCCATAAAACAGTGACATCAACAATGAGTACGACCCGTAACTTAGATCGAATAGTATATTCCCACCAAATAATGGCATGGTAAAAATCAAGTAAAAAGGATACTGTAAAGAGGCTATTGAATCTAAAATAATATTATCAAACATAGCGTGTTCAAATGTTGAAATAAAGAATACAAGAATACCAGAAATGACTCCTACTACTGCAAACATCTTCAGCTTCTTACTTCCTTTTCTAGAATACAAGAGTAATAAGAACATATACAATAATGTTACCAGTAAATTGAAAACATTCACATTCAAATCTGGATGCATTATGGCTGGCATTAAATTTACTGAAAGAGCCAAAAGAAATGTTGCTATGAAAAATACGAAGAATCTATATTTCATACTAACCCCCTTGCCGAATCACTTTTTGAAAACGGATATACCCTTTTGTTCTACCTTCTGGGATCAATTAGAAAATCTATTATTTCTTACAAAAATACATCATAGCGCTAATTTAAAGCCATGATGTTATTGGTTGATATCTTTAAAGTTTCTAGCATGTGAATGATTTACAACAGATACTGCTACTGCTCACATTAATCCAGCCATTCACCTAATTTCTCTTTAACTACCTCATGGGAAACAAATTTTTCAGCATCTAACTCTTTAATACCTTTATCTACTTTTTTCTAACATAAAGCTCCTGCATCTCTTATACTCTCAAACTTATTCAAGAGGTGAGCCCCTTTATGGGTAGTTTTTATGTAACTTTACTGTTCATCTATCTTTTTGCGGTCTTCAAATTTGTCTAAAACAATTGTAATAATGGTTGCAAATACCACCACACTTAAATATTCTAGCCACCCATCAAAGAAGTAGAAAGCTATACCTATACCAGCAGCAAGAATTAACAAACGAATCATTCTCCACCAAATGCCCAAGTTATCCTCCTCCTGTAGAATGTTCGGAATTGAGGTGTTGCTTTACTCAGCAACTGCAACAAATACATAAGATTTATTTACATTGTTGTTTTAACAAATAAAGGTGGCTGCATGCTCTTTGAATAAAAATTAATCTTAAGTAAACGCGCCCGGTTACAGTATAGTTTCTCGTAGCATGACACCTCTACTTAAACCAGATTCCGAGTTACCTTTGGTGATGTTTAAGGTTTCTTACCAAAAAAATATCTGTTACTGCATTTACAAGTAAAAAGATAACAAAAAGAGTTGTAGCCAAGTTAAACCATGGGAAACTATATAAGGCAACCCATTCGTTAAAAATCTTTGATTCCATTAACCAATCCGCATACCTGCCAAATCAATCTTGGCTCTAAAGATGTTCCGTCGACAATGAAAAAAATAAATTGCGTAATAAAAAATATGCTAATGGTAGTAATCCATCATTTTATTATATTTGGACGTTCTTTTTTTACGTTCTAGCATCATTTTTTCCATTCTCCTTTCTTTCCTCTATATTCTGAGACTATGCCAAGGGAGGATTAAACAGAATAGCCAGATTCTGTCTTTTTCCAGACTTGTGTCCATTATTGCAATTCCCCAGTTCCACTAAAATGTCCTTCTTATTACATATTGATAGCATCTACATTACTATACAGTAACAGAGGTGGCAATATCTTAAGGCATTCAGCATAACGGTAGCCTTCATTAGCTTGCTTGGCGTTTTGCTCAGCTTTCTTTGTAAGGTAATCAGTAATAAATCTAAGATGTTCTCCAGAAAACTGGCTCTTATGTACCTGAATTGCTCGGATTTTATCTTCCCAAAATTTATCCACATTGATAAACGTATTTGGATGTTTCGTAGTATAATAGGCCATTGCTTGAATTCGATGAGGTTTCATTACTTCCTGCAGTTGCTCAGGATAAAAACGCGGATTTCGACTCATCCTGGCGGCAAAGGATGCAACTTTTCCAGTTACAATATGGTCCATATGCGTTTCATAGTAAAGCCAAGGATCATCAGTAACAATAATATCTGGACGAACTTTTCGAATAACACTAACTAGGCTTTTCCGTAGTTCTTCGCTATCATACAAATGCCCATCAGGGAAGCCCAACCAATGAAAGTCGGTTACACCAAGTAATCTACCTGCTTCCTTCTGCTCTCTCTTTCTTGTTTCAATAACTTCCTCTGTTGATAAACTAGGATCAATAGACCCCGCCCCTCCATCGGTGATAGTAAGGTAGTGTACCTCTTTTCCTTCAGATGTAAGTTTCGCCACTACAGCACCTGCACCAATTTCATTATCATCAGGATGTGGTTGAATAAATAATGCACGTTTCATGTTATGTATACTTGGAATATCAAATGGAATCAACTTTTCACCTCATCATTTTCAATTTATTTATTCTAGTAAACTGGTCAGGTCAAGCAACATTGGTCACATTTTTGAGCGAATGCACCTCTCTAGAGCAAAACTTTCAATTGGGTTGCCCAATAAAATGAAGCCTATATTTTTAATTAGTATTAATCCAGTAAAAACAATCACCATCTTTTTTATCCCTTAACTCTCCACCATTGGACTCTATTACTTTTATAGAAGCTTTATTACTTTCATAACAAGTCAGTAATACTTGATCAATCCGTTTCTCCTTGGATTCTTGAACTAATTTTTTCAATAAAATCCTTGCATATCCTTTCCCTCTGTCCATTGGACGGATGGCATATCCAATATTCCCACCGTGTTGTAATAAATGTTGATTTAAATAGTGTCTCAGTTTTCCATAGCCTACTGGTTTTCCATCCACATATAACCAATAAATTGTTTGAGGAACAAATTGTGGTTTTAAATTAATACCCTCTGACATTTCATAGTTTCTAACCAATTTTTCTTGAAATATAGAAAAGTCCTCTGAATACAAGCTATTAGTAAAACCATTTTCCCCTTTTCCGATCTCTTGGACCATTTCAAATACATCTGTACCATCATTTGTAGTTAACTTTCGAAGTTCAACCATCTTATTCCCCCTTATTGTTCTGCCAAGTGTATATTAATAAACTCCTATTTATTCAATATAATGGCCCTAGCATGGAAATATGGGGATGTACGCCCTTCGCGGAACAATGCTCACTATTTTTCAGTCCTTATGGCGAGTTGCCCTTCAAGTTTATATGCAGATTCGCCAGTCTTGCTATGGTCATATGCGGTTCTACAACTTCACCAATAGAATTATTTTCCCATTTATTACGGAAGCCTATCAACTTCATTTTGTATTCTTCAGTAGGTACAATTCCAATGAAATACTGCAAGTAATCCACTCCCCATCCTTTCCAATACCACCCTATTCATAGCACCTATTATTCCAAAATATGTAACCTAGCGATATAAGTTTTATAGTATTCGACACCTAACTTATTCTAGATAGGCGCTTTTTTGTGGAAGACTCGATATCGAGATAATATTAAAGGCACAACATAACCGATCCTATGTTTTTACTCCCGGTTGATAAATAAAACCGTATTATTTAGTCAAAGCAATGGAATTAAAGTGTTCTCTAATATTTGTGGTTTATTTGTGATTATCGACTCCCATACATCATCTTTTTCAGTTAGAAAATGCCCACCATGTTCAATATAATGCGTTTCAACATTTAATAACCTTTGCTCCATAGTCTTCACTTCACTTACAGGAGATAAAGTATCATTTTCACCGTGCCATATTTTTATAGGAGTTTTAATCTCTTCTAATTTAAATTCCCAGTCTCTTGCTAGTAATTTAGATTCATATATAACTTCATTAACTCCTTGGCGATATGCTTCTTTAGAGTGAACAACTCCATTTTCTAATACTTCTTCGTCTAATAAGATTTCATTATCCCACTCTGATAAATGGCTCCCACCTTTTTTTAATGTTGCTTTATATTTTTCTGGATTTTTATCAATTAACCTTTTTTGAGTTTTGTTTACTAACTTTAATAACCAGGGGAAGTAATTAGTAAGGAAAAAAGCTAAACGATTTTCCTTTGACATTGCTTTTGAAGGTTTGCCATCTACAAATGGAGTAGCTGTTGAAACAAGAATACATAACTTAACTTTGTGAGTTAAGCAATGCGAAACAGCAGATGCATAAGCACCTCCTCCTGAAACACCTAAAACCGAAAATTTATCTAATTCCAAATAATCGGCAAGTTCTTCTATATCTGATGAATATTCTAGAATTTTACGATTAACTTTTTTATCTGATAAACCATAACCAGGTCGGTCAGTAGCAATTAATAACACCCCTAGTCTTTGTGCTATGTAATCATCTTCTAAAAACCAAATTCTCGAACCTGGAGTGCCGTGAAATAAGAAAAGTGGAATACCTTTTTTATCCCCATAGACCGAAAAACCTAATTTTCTACCGTCAGATAAAGTCATTATGTTTTCTTGCAATAAATCACCTCCCTTTGAAATCAAAAAAAATCTATGAGTGGAAGCAGACTAATAATAATCATTTCAAATTTCCATTATTTCCACAATAAGTTAATCAAGAAAATGGCCCATTTGAGGCACAGCCCTTATTCCGCAACTGCGCCCGATTCTTGAATACTACTTAACAAATACTTCTTGATTTTCAAATACCTGTCTTCTTGTATAATGTCGAATCGAAAAACCATAGATCGTAAATAACAGCAATACCAATACCCATATAGCGTCTCTATACGTTTCATATGGTATTTTCGCTATAATACGGTGATAAAGTTCCAAGACAAGCCAGCCAACAGGAAATACAGGAAGGCATATTTAGCTGATTTGGCTAATATTATTTTCCCTTTTTCATTTGTGGAATTATCGCTTTTAGAAAATTTGATATGCATAGCAAGTGCATATATAAAAAATGGAATTATCAATGCGCCTATAATAAGCATTTATGATCGGATCCCCTTAAAATAATTTAAGCATTAGTTCCTCTTTTTTCTGTTATATGTCCTTATATGCGACGCTGGCGCGAATTCTTATTAGTGATCGCGCACTTTCCTGGAACAGTCACTTTCTGCTTTTAGCTGGTATTGAGGTAAAACTTTCATTATCTGACTTTAAAACTAATTAAGTTCATAACTTTAATTTTTGATTCAGTGGCCTAGTGATTCTAAGTAGCATCCAAATCAAATTCTCTGTTTTGTCGTTGAATCATCAAGCTATAGTTTGAAAAGCAATATACGCATTTAACTTATTCCTCTCACCCTAATAGAAGATAAATTAAAACCAGAGCAATTGCACTTAACCCATACAAAGTGATTTTTTGCCCTAAATTACTTTTGTGATAAAGAAATACGAATAAAAAATATATAACGGTTGCTGCAAAATAGAATACCAAACCAGAAATAATCTTCTCTTTACTGTAATCGCGAGCATAAGCTACAAAATATACGATTACTAACAGTATTGATCCAAAGCCAATTATATTTAAAAGTCTATATGTATTCATTTCTCACCTATTTTCTTCTTCACTCCATTCGTTTTTGGTAATCTCCAGAATTACTGAATCAGAGAAACCTTTTTAAAATTTCCATGATAAATAACTACCAAAAAGTTTCATATATCAAGAAAATCAATGATCCTTCTTACCTTCACTTAGCCCATCTAATTTCTTTTCGATTCGATTCATCTGGTTTGCTCGTTTTAACCATGTACGAATGGCATATATGATAAATGCAGTAATTACTACCAGTATCACTAGAAATCCAAACTGAATTAGTACATCTCCCCATACGATTTCATTCATTAGAAAGCCCCCAAAATCTATTAATTTGTTTAAACACTTCTAAATAGAACGGTACTTCTTTATTTAGTTAGTGGCTGGCCATACTTTTCGAACTCGATAAACAAGCTACTTCCCAGTTTTTCTCTGATTTGCTTCTCCTTTAAACATATACCGGATTCCTTTTCCGGCAAGCGGCTCATCTTTGTATCGTGGTAAAACATGAAAATGGGCATGGAAAATATGTTGGCCACCGACTTCCCCACAATTCCAGCCAAGATTGTATCCATCAGGGTGATGCTTCTTATCAATGTATTGTTTAACTTCTTGAAGTAAGCGGTATGTGGCATTCCATTCTTCCTCTGTTAAATCAAATGCAGTTACCCGATGTTTTTTGGGTACAATTATTCCTGCTCCTTCTAAGTTAATTCCTTTTATCTGTGAGCTTTCCAGCTGTAAAAACAGGCAGTGATCATTGCTAAAAACGATGTTTTGACTTGGTTCTAATTCCGGCTTGCAGAATACACAATTGTCCATGTTTAATCTCCTTAAATACAATCAAAATTACTTTGCTTCATCATCCTGATCTTTCTCTCTAAGTGTTTTTACATAGGCCAAAAAAAGGATTAGGAAAGTGATACCCATAACGGTCGCTACCGTGATTAAAAAATCCAATACCGGGCCTCCTTTTAATAAAAATGTACAAATCTACTTTTCCGTTGCTGTTAAACTACAAGCGTTGCGCTGTACTTCCTATAATCAAAATCTAAAAGTTAGTTGCAAGATAGTTACCCATATTAATGGGGAAATGATAAATATGATTAAGAAGCCTGTAAGCATAAATTTTACATATTGATTTCGATTTTCTCCTTTTCTCAATTCCCAAAGACCTAGTGAAATAAAAATCAAACCAAGCATAACAGTAACTAAAACAGAGATTGTTGGAAGAAATGCAATTAATATTCCCATTAAAATGCCTCCTAAGGTTGGCTAACGCATTTTTACGTCTTACTAATTCATTGTAATTTCCAATGTTCTACTGGTTTTTACTTTCGTAATATTTTATCCATTGATTTGCCTTTTGCTAATTCATCGACCAACTTATCCAAATAGCGGATCTCCTGCATGGTTGGTTCTTCGATATCCTCCACACGCACACCACAAATTACACCTTTGATTGCTTCTCGGGAAGGGTTTAAGGCAGGAGCTTCAGCAAAAAAGGTCTCAAAGTCCGTCTCGTTTTCTAACAAGATCTTCAATTGTTCCTGACTGTAACCTGTCAGCCATTGTATAATTTCATCGACTTCTGATTTAGTTCTTCCTTTTCTTTCTGCCTTGTTAATATAATGTGGATATACGTTAGCTACTGGCATCGTATAAATTTTATGTTTTGTCATTATTAGTCCTCCTTCTTTTTTTCTGTTCCACTGGCTTGCTGTTTCTCTTTTACTCTAATTTTCGAAACCAATAAAGATACATGAAAATAGATAATTGCTGCTGCTAATCCCAATATAGCAAGTGGTAAAACTTCTTCTTTGCTGAGAGTGCCTCCCGAAAACAAACTAAGTACAAAGCCAGCAAGAACGCCTGCCAAGGAATATAAACCCAACTGGATAAAGTACTTCTTCCAAACATAACGCTTCACGAGCCGACGTACTAGCCTATCAATAATAATGGATGCAGGTAACCCTACTAGAAAGTACACAGGTCCCGAATAGATAACGACAAATAGAAATGTTTCTAAAAAGCCAAAATAGTAAACATTTGGTTCACGTTGGGAACTTGGTACATATGATATTGCAGAAAACAATGTGGCAAAAACAATAATTGCTAGAATTGTTGTCAGCAGTCTCTTCTTAACCTTTATCCATACACGAAAATAGACCGCTTCATTACTAAATATACTCATTTGCTGGCACCACCTCATATAAACCGCTTTCTTTAAGAAATTGGGATAGGAGATGAACATGTGCTGACCCTATGATTAATAGGGTACGCTCAGATGATTCTTTTGTAAGCTCTGCTATATTGGAATAGATGGTCAGATTTCGTTGATACCACCAGCTTAACCAGTCCATTCCTATATATTCCGTATGCTTCTGCAATCGACCAATCGCCAAATACATTTCATGATCGAGTTTGATTCTTGCAGGATCATTACACAGTTGAATCAATTTTAATATATTCGCTTCAGCTGGAAATTCTAATTTTGGGCGATAGTATTCATTCAATTGCTGATAAAGTTCAGGATTTTCGGTTTGGCCCCATTCAAAAACGGATCCTAAATCAAGATTACTACCACTCCCCATCCAATCGACTGCGTAGACGTTCTTATGATGTAATTCAGCCGCTGCTCTAAACCCAAATTGATGCACTTCATTTACTTCCAGAGCCAATTCCCCTTGTAAAAATTGGTGATACTCCTTACTTAAAGCATCTTGTTTTTCCTTTACTACTTCCACCGCAATTTTTGTTGGATTGAATTTTTGAATAGCCTTTAGAACTTCTTTTATTTCATTCTCTCTTTCCTCATTTGAGATGGTGGAAAGATCAACACCCTCTAAATCGGGTGTTTGTCGCATATGAAACGTTCCTAAAATCATTACTTCTGGCTTTGAGTTTTCCTTAACCAAACAATTCCTCCCATTCTTTCGGGTGCGGTTTCGTTATGTACTTACTTTGCTGTTTTGATGTAGACGATAGCGTTTAGTAAAACAGTAATACTCAGCAACACGACTGAGGCGAAAACAACGGCTCCTGTAGTATCCAAAAGTGCAGCCCAGTCTTGTATTTTTACTAGATGGTAGTTATAAATAAGTTGAAAACAAAGAGCTAAAGCACAGGCGGTAATGCTGAGGATTGAAAATACCAGCCTCTTTTTCACTTTCGTTTTGTCGTAGCTTAACAAGCTAATTACTGGGAGAACCCATGCAACGATTCCTAGTATCAGGCTCCCGACATTCAATAATCCCATCATGTATTTTTCTCCTATCTCCTATTTTTCAGCATAGCGTTATAGTCATCATGCTCAATTTATTATCTTTCCAGAATGCTATAATCCTTTGTTTTTTCTACAGCTACCTGGTTTTCTTCAGCAAATGCAAGTAAGTGATCATATCCCGTTTTTGGCTCTAGAACGGCTAATCGTATGTTTAACCCATTATTTATTTTTATGATGGCTGCTTTTGTTGCCCAGCTTACACGAATAAATTTCAATCGCTCGATTTGATTGGGATAGATGTGCTTCTCCCACACCCTTATTTTCATAAAGCTAATTTTGTAGATTAATTGATCTTCATTAATTTTGAAATGGAAGTGAAACGATCCCAGAATAACGGCTGACAATAAAAATACGAATAGCAACAAATAGGAAAAATCGTAATAGTCTGTAACAACATTCCAGCTTATTACAAGAAAAACGATTATTAACATACGAAGCCTTTGATGATCTAATTTATACTCCATTTGCCTCCCTCCTCTCCCTTATGTAATCACTTCTGCGGGAAAAGCTTATTACCTAGCAATCCGCCAATAAAAGCCGCTCCTCCCGCAACGAAAATCGTTATTAGGCAAGGAGGGTTTTTAACCAAACTTTCCATTACAAACATCACTATTCCCACAAAAACCCCCGTAAACAATGCCCAATCGAGACGTTCAAACCACATACTTCCCCTCCAATGTTTCTAAATCATGTTCTCCTCGTCTTTTCATACGTTTCGTTCTATGGTAGGTTTCAATTAAATACCTAATAATTCCAATTTCAGACTTATTGTATCATACTATTCTGTAAATGAATGGATGATTTACGTTAGAAAGGGCAACTAAGCATTAACTATTCCCCTTGTGAAAATCTATTTCAATTTCCAGATCCTTTCCAAGTGAGTCACCACTTCTATTAACAGGTGCATCAATAAGTAACGTTGCGTTTTTCAATTCTTTTGCAGTCGTTTTTTTTAACAGAAAAGTAAATTGACGAAGATGACTATCCATGCCAGTTTCTTGTGTGTTCTTTAATGTAGAAATGTTAATGACACTACTCATAAACTGGTTTGGTTGACTAATCAGTTCTCCAGTATTTGTCTTGAGATGTAGATGTTTTTCATTATTGAATAAGATATTATCGTTAACTTTTTTATTTAATTTAAATCGGACATGAACATCAACTATTTCCATTGGGTTGTCGATCGTATCGTCACTTGTTCTGAATTCTGTTGTTATACGTCCCTGAACTGTTTCTGCAGATTACTTTTATTATTCAAGGTGTTGTGATTACACGATTAAAAAGGAAGATGTAAATAATTCACTCCAGCTTTTTAACTCCGTGAATCCACATTCTCTCTTATCAGCAAAAATAAATGGTTGCTTTTCACAATACCTTTTCATTCCCTTCGTGGATAAAATCCTTTATAATTATCTGGATAAAATAATTTGTTCTCTGCAATAATTAGAGGAGAGGAGCACGTGGTATTTGCACCTCTCCTTTAGTATCTGTTTTAGCCTTTCGGAGAGCGGTTTTTAATATATATGGAGAGGGTTTTTGGATGAAGGATGATCATACACCGAAAAAGTACGAATATTTATCAGAAGATCCCAATGTAAAAACATTGCCGATTATGCTTTCGTTAATTATTGGTGCTTTTTTTGCAATACTAAATGAGACGTTGTTAAATATTGCGCTAACAACATTAATGGAGGAATTCCATATTTCATTACCTACCGTGCAATGGATGGCGACTGGTTTTATGTTGGTAATGGGAATTGTTATACCAGTGTCTGCCTTGTTGCTACAGTGGTTCACCACCCGCCAGCTTTTCCTGGGGACGATGACTGTTTTTTCTATCGGGACAGCGATTAGTGCCATGGCGCCCAGCTTTTCCATTCTTTTGGTTGGTCGGTTAATCCAAGCTTTAGGAACAGGTTTACTCATGCCAATTATTTTTAATGTATTCTTATTAATCTATCCTCCACATAAACGGGGAAAAATCATGGGAATCGTTGGCCTTGTGATCATGTTTGCTCCTGCGATTGGTCCGACTTTATCTGGGGTGATTGTGGAATACTTAGGCTGGCGTTTCTTATTTATTACCGTGCTGCCATTCGCAGTTTTTTCAATTGCATTTGCTTACAAGTTCTTAATTAATGTCTCTGAAGTGACTAAGCCGAAAATAGATGTTCTTTCTTTAGTATTTTCTACGATCGGTTTCGGTTCAATTATTTATGGCTTTAGTGCTGCCGGAGAAAGTGATGCAGGATTTCTTAGCCCTGGGGTGCTAATCCCGATTATCTTAGGAATTCTGGGTATTGTTTTATTTTCGATAAGACAACTTAAATTGAAAGAGCCTGTGATGGATTTAAGGGTGTTCAAATATCCAATGTATGCCCATGCGGTTATTATGTTTTTGATTATTATCATGTCCATGTTCGCTTCTGAAATTATTTTGCCAATCTATATGCAGGGACCGCTTGCGTTAACTGCTGCTACTGCTGGCTTGATCTTGTTGCCAGGTAGTATATTGAATGGGATCATGTCACCATTTATGGGGCATTTATTTGATAAGTTCGGACCGCGATGGTTGATGATTCCAGCAACTTTCGTATTGAGCGGTACCGTGTTTATGTTTAGCCGGTTAGATGTGGATACACCGATATGGGTGGTCATTACCGGGTATATTCTGTTGATGCTTTCTGTTTCCGCCATCATGATGCCTGCGGAAACGAATGGATTAAACCAATTGCCAAAGCATCTGTATCCACACGGAACTGCGGTAATGACAACATTGCAGCCAGTCGCAGGCGCCATTGGTGTTTCTGTATTTATAAGCATCATGAACGCAAGGCAGCTGCACTTCTTGGGGCAAGCAAGTAATCCGCAAGATCCTGCAACCATTAATCAGGCGATGGTTGCTGGTGTCGAGTTGGTCTACTTCATCGCGTTTGCCATTTCAATTCTTGCTGTCATTCTGGCATTTGTCGTATATCGGGCCGTCCCGCCTAAGCAAGAGGAAGAGCTGCAAGAAGAAGGTTAACTGGTTTTCATGAGAAGGTTACAGCTAAAAAAGCCCCCCTATGCATGACATGGGTGGGTCTTTTTTATTCGATATCATTAAGCAATGTTAATTTTCCTTCTGTTTATTTTTTCTCAGCTTAAATAAAAGCTCCAACACAAGAATAATGGTCGCTACTCCTCCCCCAATGACAAAGCTGCTTGTCTGATCTAAACCAATAAACAAGCCAATGAAGTAAAAAGCCCCTACTCGAGTCAGCAATACGATGGCGTGATCGAAACCATTTTTTCCAACAAGATATTTTACAATCGCTTCTATGATACTATCAATTGTAAATAGGTAGACAAGCACTCCAATAGAAAAGAAAATGATATCAGTGATGTTTACATGAAGGCTAAACACCCTATCCACCACATTCGCAGAACCCACGAGAGCAAATAAGATAATCGCAAATAGGGCTGTTGGTGCCAATGCAAGTAATGCGGAAACAACAGTAACCATGACTAGCCCCATATGCTCTTCCCCTGTTTCATTTTTGTTGCTACGGTAAATGAAGATAAACATTAACAAAAAGGTTACTGTGTATAGAATAAATAACGTCTGTACAATGGGCATTATAATCATCCTTTTAAGCATTCAATCTTAGTTCAGTATTTTAAAATTTAGTAAACTAGTTGTATTTTCTTTACGAATTACCACAGAAAAAGTTTCAGAAATATATAAAGATATTTATTTATTCTACTGCTGGCCAAAGCCTCGTTCACTTACTATACCAACATCAACCTACAGTTGATTTAATCGCAGAAATACTTATTGCATCGTTGATCGCTACAGGCTTATGGTGGTTAATGGATATGAAACCTTCTGAGAAGAAGGAAGAGTATGAGTGAAGCTGGGTGATAATCTAGTTTTATTAAGGCTCGCTTATCGAATTTAATAGAAACTTGACTGTGCCTGAATTTTTATTAGACAGTTTTCATACCGAACAGCGCTATTTTGTCTATTAGACCGCTTCTATTAGACAGTTTTCATACGGATCAGCGCTAGTCTGTCCATTAGACCGCTTCTATTAGACAGTTTTCATACGGATCAGCGCTAGTCTGTCCATTAGACCGCTTCTATTAGACAGTTTTCATACGGATCAGCGCTAGTCTGTCCATTAGACCGCTTCTATTAGACAGTTTTCATACGAATCAGTGTTATTCTGTCCATTAGACCGCTTCTATTAGACAGTTTTCATACGGATCAGCGCTATTCTGTCCATTAGACCGCTTCTATTGGACAGTTTTGATACCGAACAGCGCTGTTTTGTCCATTAGATAGCTACCCCGCCGCACAACCATCTACTCCACAAAAAAAAGAACGGACAGTCCAAGCCTGTCCACTCCCTTAATTCAAACAACATTTTTTATATTTTTTTCCACTTCCACAAGGGCATGGATCATTTCTACCTACTTTCACCTTAGCTTCCGCTGGATTTGAAGTACCTTCATAATTAGGTAATTGGCGTAGAATTGATCTGTCAACATGTGACAATTCAATTGGCATGTGCCCCTTCAAATCCCATTGCCTTGTGTGATTCATGAGCCGAGATACTTTGTCAATCATTGCTTGCAATTGTTTTTTGCTATCAGCTTCGAAAATATCGTTGAAATAGTGTATAACCTCATTAGGGCCTATGCCTTCCTGAATAAAATCTACTCCATCTGCAACAATCGATTCAGCTTCTTCTCTATCCACTTCGTAATTTTTTAAAATAAATGTTACCAACTGCTTGTACATTTCGTTTTTTTCTACATATCCTGGCTCTGCTGCTTGCAAAACCTGCTTTTTTGTAAATGGATAATAGGGGACGTCTTTTCTCTTTTTGTGCTCTCGTATTACACTTTCCGGGTCCTCTACTCTCCAATAGGAGAATCCGGCTGCACTAAACGAAATCTCATCATGATATTTGTTAGCATCAAAAATAACCTCAAGGTAGTCCTGGATATTAATTGATTCACCTGTATACTCTGTTAGCTTTTCAGCAAGATGATCAATTTTCATTGTCCCATAAAAATAGAGTAGCCCCTGGGTAAGCTGGATCCATTCTGTATTTCTTTTTATAGCTGCTTTTATTTGCAAGTTTGTTTGTAATGATTTTATTTGCTCAACTATTTCTGTTGGCACAGCGAGTATCTTTTTACCATTATTCTTTCCGGTAAAGATAAATCCAGTAGAGCGCAAATAACTATACTGCTCAGGTTCCAGTTCAGGAGCGGGAATGAAACCACCATTTTTGGCTATTTTTTGTAATAGCTGAAATCGGTCCTCATCCCAAATCAGACAAACCTTCTCTATCCTTTCTGGAATTGTTTCTTCCAACAAGTCTATAAGCTCAGCCTTCTTTAAGCTGCTTGCATTTTTTATATCCAAAAACTTTCTTATTTCTGTAAGTTCATCTTTCGAATATGTAACAAGTATATCCCTTAATGTTTGTTTAATACTTATTTCTTTCCACTGCTTATTTCCGTTCATAACTACCACCTCAATTACTGATCTACCTGTTATTATACATGAATTAGTTGATATTTTACAGTTAGGGCGTGTGTGGATAGCTAGGTACGAAGCTATTTCAAAGTCCGTTTATGGGAACATAAGATAAAAATACAAGGGGGTTTTTGATTGATTTCCTTCTTTATAACCTTAAAGCGTTTATTATTAGCTACCTTAGCGATCATATTATTATCAGGGACGCTGTTCTACAGTCGAATCGAAGGCTGGTCTTTCTTAGACGCCTTCTATTATGCATTTGTCAGCTTGATTCCAACAAGTGTAACGACCGGGTTGATCCCAGAAGCTACCATTAGTAAATGGTTTACGATGATCTACCTTGTTGTCGGTGTTGGTGTGATGCTGATGATTATTGTGATGATCGGATTTGCTGTCGTGAAATTTGAACTATCAGAAGAGAAGAAAGCTGAATTGAAAGAGTCGAATCGAGCTAGAAAGAGAGACTAATAGTTGCTTGAGAGGGATGCGCTTTCGTTTGAGTGTGTGACTCTCTCATTTGGATGCGCGGCGCTCTCATCTGGACGTGCGGTTCTCTCATTTGAGTGCGCCTTTCTCTCATCTGAGCAGGTGCCCCTCTCATTTGAGCGCGCGCTCTCTCATTGCTGCACTCGCTCCTACCACCTTTCCCCCATTCCTCCACCTCTATCAAATCCCCCCTTAAAAATTATACTAGTTTTCATTCCTTTCCATTGACACTTGCTAATTTATTCATTCATATTTAACCTATAAGAATACGCTCCAGCTTCAGGGTGATGCTGGGTAGAAATGAAGGTGATTTATATGAAAATACATAGCATAGAAGTTTTTGTAGTTGAATTCCCATTAATTGAACCTTTTGTTATCAGCTATGCCTCTTATGACAGTATGCCCTCTGTAATTGTTAAGCTAACGACAGAGGATGGTTGGGTAGGTTATGGGGAAGGGGTTGCTGATGAACATGTAACAGGAGAATCAGTGGAAAGTGTATTTCAGATTATAACAAAGACACTTGCTCCACAACTAATTGGGCAGAACCCGATGAATTTGGAAAAAATACATGATGTGATGAACAAAGCTATTTTAGGTGCTCCAACCGCGAAGGCTGCAATTGATATTGCCTGCTATGATGTTGTGGGAAAAGCACTACATGTGCCTGCATATGTGTTGCTTGGTGGCCGTTATCATGAAAAATTTCCTGTCACACATGTGTTAAGCATTGATACACCAGAAAAAATGGCAGCCAGTGCAGAAGACCGTGTCGCCAAAGGATACACTTCTTTTAAAATGAAGGTCGGCTATGACGTTGCAGACGATGTTGCCCGCATCCAGGCGGTGAGCGCCCGTGTTGGTAACAAGGCTGCGATTCGAGTAGATGTGAACCAAGGGTGGCAATCGGCAGCTAAGACCCTACAAGCACTTGATGCCTTGAAAAATGTAGCATTGGATTGGCTCGAGCAGCCGGTAGTTGCTGTTGACATCGATGCACTCGCAGAAGTAAAAGCAAAATCCTCCACTCCGATCATGGCAGATGAAGCCCTTGTCGGTTTTAAACAGATGCGGGAAATTATTGCAAAACGAGCAGCTGATAAAGTGAATATTAAGCTGATGAAATGTGGTGGCATGTACCCTGCTGCTAAGCTTGCCGCCATGGCAGAAATGGCTGGTATTGATTGCCAGGTTGGTTCCATGGTAGAATCCTCTGTTGGTTCTGCTGCAGGTTTTCATGTAGCCTTTTCCAAAAAATCAATTAGCAGTGTTGAGCTGACTGGACCATTAAAATTTTCCAAAGATATTGGTAACCTGCATTACGATGTACCTTTTATCCAATTAAACGAAAAAGCCGGCCTTGGTATTGATGTGAACGAGGATGTTTTACATGCATTAACTATCTATTCCAAGGAGGTAAGATAATTGTGGAACAACCGAATATTGAAAAAGGAATGCTGCGATTAAGCATGGAACCATTTGAAATCCGTTCTCTAGAAATGAATAACCTGGAGGAAATTTTGCAGCTTCAGGAAGTAGTTAGACAAGCTGTAGCACAATCAGAGTCAGATTCCCTTCAACCTTTAACCAGTGAGGAATTTGAAAATATTTTGACTGGAAATGGTTTTATGATTGGTACCTATGTAAACGAGACCTTGATTGCCTTCCGTGCTATGCTTGTGCCGCCATTGGACGATCCCGAGCATCTTGGTGCAGATGCTGGTCTTACAGATGAGGCAAAACGTTCGATGATGTACTCGGAAATCACTGTGGTTCATCCAGATTTTCGCGGAAATGGCCTGCAGACGCATATGGGGAAGATCGTTTTGGAAAAAGTGGATAAGACTCGTTTTCGGTATGTTGCGACAACCGTCGCCCCATTCAACATCCCGAGTTTAAAGGACAAGCTCGCTTTGGGAATGGACATCATTGCTTTAAAGGAAAAATATAATGGAAAGCTGCGATATGTGCTTTTCCGGGATTTTGAGGCAAAAAGAAGCACACCAGCCATGCAAACAAAAACCGTTGGCATGGACCAAACAGAAGTACAACAGCAATTACTCCGTGAAGGATACCGCGGTATTTCCATTCAATCCACCGATGAAAAAGTTGAAGTGACCTATTCGAAATAGAGCGCTTTGGAGGAAATTTTTCATAGAATAAAATATTAACATACAGAGGAAGGCGTGGATCAGAATGAGTAAGCTTCAAGAGCGTGTGACAAACACGTTTCATTACTTGCATGAGCATGCGGAGATAAGCTGGGAAGAGACGGAAACTACGAAGTATATTGCCTCCATTTTAAGGGATCATGGGTGTAATGTAACGACCTTTGATGATTGTACAGGTGTTATTGGTGAATATGGAAATTTTAATACTAATCTCCCCGTTGTCGCCATCCGCGCCGATATGGATGCATTATGGCAAGAAGTGAACGGTAAATTCCAGGCAAACCATTCGTGCGGACATGATGCACATATGGCGATGGTGCTTGGCTTATTGTGGAAGTTGGAGGAAAATCCATCACTAAAAAGTAACATCGCCATCAAGTTTATTTTTCAACCTGCGGAAGAAAAGGGTGCCGGAGCACTAAAAATGGTGGAAAAAGGTGGACTCGACCGGGTGGATTACTTATTCGGGATTCATCTTCGGCCATATGAAGAAACTGCGATGGGACACGCAACCCCTGTCATTATCCATGGAGCCACAACTGTATATAAGGAAGAAATTTGCGGACATGACGCTCACGCAGCAAGGCCTCATTTAAATGTTAACGCCATTGAAGTGATTGCAGAAATTGTCAACTTACTTAGTAACATCCATCTAAACCCGCGTATTCCCCATTCGGTAAAAATGACAAATGTTCGCGCTGGAGGTAAGAGTACAAACATTATCCCAGGGCGCGCCACTTTTGCGATTGACATGCGAGCACAGGATAATCAGGTCATGGATGAACTGGAGAAGAAAGTCGAAGAAATACTTGAGGCAATGAATCGGCTTTATAATGTAAAGGTAGCTATTACACATAAGGAAAAAATCCCTGCAGCTGAAACAAATGAGGAAGCCATTCAGATTATGGAAAAAGCTGCTGCTTCTGTATTAGGAAGAGAGTATGTGGACCCCCCACTTGTTACACCAGGTGGCGATGACTTTCATTTTTATACCATTAAACGCCCGGACTTAAAAGCAACCATGCTCGGCCTGGGATGTGACCTAAAGCCAGGTCTTCATCACCCCAACATGACATTTGATGAGAATGCACTAATGAACGGTGTAGCTATTTTGTATGCAGCTGTAAAGGAAGTTTATGGGGTTTAGGTGGGTGAGGTTCTCATATTAGTGCTGGGCCTCTCATATTGGTGCTTGGCTCTCTCATTTGAGTGGGCGGCTCTCTCATATCGGCGCGGGGCTCTCTCATTTGAGCCGTCGCTCTCTCATTTGAGCGAGTGAGTCTCTCATTTGAGTGTGCGGCTCTCTCATATCGACGTGAGGCTCTCTCATTTGGAGCCGCCGTGTCTCATATCGGCATGTGGCTCTCTCGTTTGAGTGGGCGGACCAATTATGGATATAATAAGATTATTAAACTAGAAATAGCACCAAGATGCTTGGAGGTATACCAATGGAAGAAGCAGTATCACTTAGTTCATTAAAAGTTTTAGTTGAAAAAAAAATGAAAAAGAAAACCCTGATCAAGGTCATGTGGAATCATGAGGAGAAAATTACTTTACTCATTACACCAAATATGAAAATCAACTCATTTATTTATGATCAAAAAGAAGGTTATTTATTTTATGATTTAGAAGGAAAGGTAATCGACCGGAATATTCCATGTGTTTTACCTGAGTCAGTAATGGCTAACGGGAAAGTTTTGCTGAACTCGAAACTACAGATTAACCATCAGCCAATAACAAACGAAGATAAGACTTTTTTAATTAATGAGGAAAAGGAAAATGATTTCTGATAACGAACATTATCCGGCCAAGTTCCTGTTTAAATAAAGTTTAATAATCACAGTACATTACTGTTTTCAGTAGGAAATCCTATACTGTTTATAATTAGTTTTTTATTTTTAAAAATAATAACTACTTTTTATGCCTTCCGTGGCCAAATGAAATAGCTCATGGAAATGACATTATCTATAATTACGATAATTCCCCAAACTTTAAGGGTTGCCCAAAGCTCTGTTGTATCAACATCAGTACCAATATAATAGATCATGAACAGCAGCATTGCTCCTCCAATCATGTATGCCAGCACATGCTGCAATGACCCTTTCATGCTGAGCTTGGCATAATCCATACCAATTCTTCTTTTTGGCTTCGGCCCTTCTCGCTTCACATAGTAAAGAAATCGTTCGTCAGCCCAGCGAATCATACTTTTTCCGTAAACGACGGAAATAGCAATATAAAGCGGTGCGATACTATGCGCGATGGTAGGTACAGCGCCCCGATATATATCAATCCCGGTTACGATAAACAGCACCACATCAACCAATGGTGTCATAGCTAGCAACAGGAGACCTGCTTTTTTCTGATTAAAAATATATCTTGTTACTAATCCTGCAATGATAAAAACCCAGAAACTAATTTCACAAACAACAATCAGCCATGCTACCAAGTTCACTTTCTAACCTGCCTCTCAGAAAATAATTTGTACATTCAAAATAGTATGTATCCCTTTCCATCATACAATATTTTATTAAAGAAGAGAATATTCCACGACACTCCTTTTAAAGCAAAATGGTATCACTACGGTCTTTTCTGTGTTATAAAGGAAATAAAGACCCTCATCCAAAATTTCGTACATTGCTCCTCCACTTGCTCTCTACCATTCTAAGAAAAGAGGTGCCTCATATGCATGTTACCTATAGATTGCTTTTCATTGTATTTTGCTGTATTTTTCTTGCGGCATGCTCGGAAATGTCTCTCGGTAGTTCTACGAATAATCATCCAGATCCCAAACCTGCAGAAAAAGGAGATGGTTACATGTTGAAACCAGATGTAAAAAATATTAATGATCACTTAGAATATGAAGGACGCGACCTGAAAAAGATTTATTTTGCTGGTGGTTGCTTCTGGGGCGTGGAAGCATATATGAATCGCATTTACGGGGTGTCTCAAGTTGTTTCTGGTTATGCCAATGGTAAGGGTAAAAATCCAAGCTACGAGGATGTCATTAAAGGCGATCAGAATTTTGCTGAAACGGTAGAGGTTACGTATGATCCAGAGCGTGTTTCCTTGGATACGTTGATTGACAGATTGTTCCAGGTCATTGATCCAACCTCTAAAAACAAGCAGGGAAATGATGTCGGGGTACAATATCGAACAGGCATCTACTTTACCACCCCGGCTGAAGAAGAAGTCGTGAAATCAGCAATCGAGCGCGAGCAGGAATATTATAAGGATGCCATTGTAACTGAAGCGCAACCACTGGAAAACTTTTATAAGGCAGAAGAATTTCATCAGGATTATTTAGAAAAAAATCCAAATGGCTACTGTCATATAAACTTAAACACTGCAAATCAGTTTGCGATTGATCCAATTGAAATGGATAAAGAAATCGTGGAAAAGCTAAGTAAATAAATGAAAATCAAGGGCATACAATTTATCATTGTTGCCCTTGATTTATGGGTATTAAAATATGTTTATTCCTATTGCGGAGGATTAATTTTACCTGCGGATGATTTTTTTCCTCTGCGGCGGATTAACCCTACCTCCGGATGATTTCTTTCCTCTGCGGCGGATTAACCCTACCTCCGGACGATTTCCTGCTCCTACCCAACAATCAATTCATGATAATGTATCCCTGCAACACTCTCAATAAGCTCAGCATCTTCTGCTTCAAAGGCAATGATAAAACAGGTTGCCGGGCCGGCTGATTTCAAGATATCTTCACTGCAACTAAGATGCCCGGCGGTTCTGTTTGTCCACTTTTGCCAAGTAGCTGCAATGCCTTTAGAACCAACCGGTGCAACACCTCTAACAAAAGCCATATCACAAAGCTTTTTAAATAAGCGAAGTGGAGCAATCTTATCAGCTTGTTCGACCACTTCATTTCCTACCAGCGGCACTCCAATTACAGCAAATTTCACATCCCCAGACAGTGCAACCGGTGCTGCCTCAACAGGTCGCTTCCCAATTATCGTTAATCCCAGGCCGGATTGCAGTCCAGGAAAATTACTTTCTGTGCTTCCTGTAATTGGCAAATTCCCATAATCAATCTCCTCCATCACCTGTCTAACTCCATGTTGATAAGCATCCCAGGCGATTTCATCTGTAAAGTTTTGCATGACCACCGCACTCGGTTCGCCTCTCACTGCCATACACTCCATCATGGCGACACGGCAAGCATAATGGGCAACAACCGTATTTGGAACGTGAACTTCATCGTGTTCTTTTTCCCCGATGGCTCCACTATTATCGGAAGCAATCACCATTTCCTGTGTTGCTGTTAAAGGCAAAATAATCGCATTACTCATGTTGAGAACTGCTCCTATTCTTCTTTTTTCTTCTTATTACTGCCACGGAAAACCTTAGCACTACGGATATATTCCACATCCGGAATTTCCAGACGAGCATTGATCACTCGTGCGACAGCAAAAAAGTAATCTGACAGTCTGTTGACATATTTTAAAGGAATTGGAGAAACTTCTTCTTCTGTTTTCATTAAGGTAACAATCTTTCGTTCCGCTCTTCTTGCAACAGTGCGGCAAATATGAATGGTGCTGGCTGCATCTGAGCCTCCTGGTAAAATGAAGCGCTCTAATGCTGGTGCTTCTTCAATAAAGTCATCGATTTTATTTTCCATATATGTGATAGGGTCTTCGGTTAATTTATGCTCTCTTTCCTTTTTAATATTGGACAGCTCGGAACCGCAATCAAACAGTTCGTGTTGGATCTTCTCCAAATCATCAATAATATCCTTAAACAATTTCTGATCTAATTCACAGATTGCTTTGCCAACAAAAGAATTCAGTTCGTCAATCGTCCCATATGCTTCCACACGGATATCATCCTTGTCCAGTCTGCCTCCGATAACACTTGTCTGACCCTTATCCCCTGATTTTGTATATAATCGCATAGATAACACTCCTTTAGTTAGTAGTATAAAATCTTACTTCAGCTGCTGTGCCACGCCATACCAAATTACATCCATCTTTTCTGCTTGTTCAGCTATGTCCTGATACACCCAGCCTACTCCATCTCGCCACATTCTGTCATGTTTTTCTATCGGGACAATGCCTTTAGAAATGTCTGTGCCGATGATAATAAGCTTTCGTTTGTCATTTTCCTTTTCCCACTCCAGCCATGCTTGAACCCCTTTTGCCATCTTTTCACGAACCGCTGAAAGCGTTGTCTCTTCCTCCAGAAGCGCCCCTACCCAGTGCTCCACTCCTTCTACTACCACCACATAGTGATCCTCTCCTTCAACGGGAGGTTCCATCTTGGCACCATCATACGCAGAGCACCAATAGGATGCAGTAGGATAATGCTTTTTCACCCATTTTCGCTTTCCGTTATAGGCACCACCTGTAACGAAGTGCATTGATCCCCCTCCTTCCAATCCGCCAAAGTCCAATATAATCTTATGCCACGTTGATGTGGTACATGCCAATCCCAAAAACGTTTCTTTTCTCGTGTAAATGTTGATAATAACAGACGGATTACCCCGCCATGTGTTACTAACAGATTTTCGGAATACTGCCCCTGATCGATCTGCTTCTTCATAACAGCCCAGCCTGCCACAACGCGTGCTTCCATTTCCGTAAAACGTTCTCCCCCAGGTGGTTTCCCCTCAAAAGGATGATCCAGCCACTCACGATATGCTGTTTCCTGGCAAAGCGTTTCATATGTTTGCATTTCCCATTTACCAAAATGTAGCTCCCTAAATGCTTTGCTTTCTATGCTAGATACATATGGAGCAAGGCAGGCTGCAGTTTCCGTGCAACGTTTCAGATCACTCGTCATGCAGAATTCAAACCTCGGCAAGGCATTGGCTATGTCCATAAGCACTTGTTTTGCTTCCATTGTAATTGGTGGATCACTCCAGCCCACATATCTTTTTTCCAGATTTGCATGTGTCACACCATGGCGAAAGAGTGTAATAGCAACACCGTTATCCATAAAGCCAATTCCATCCCTTCTGAGCTTGCCCCCAACGTATCACCAGTGATGCCCCCGAAATTCTTCACTATTTTTCCAGCAATGCCATAGCCGAACAGGACAAGCGTAAGAACCAAAATGCCATATCCTAAAAGCAATTCTTTAGCATAAAACAGAAGAAACAGACCCATTAATAAAAGAAAGAGAACGTAAACAACCCAAATGCCTTTCCTCGCTCCCTGTTTAAAAAAGGAAGCCATCCCTGATTCTCTTGCTGCAGGCAATGTTTGAAGATATGCACCTAATAACATTTTACCAAGAAAAGGAACGAGTATGACCCATACATACATTTCTTCGTTAAAGCCAATTAATTCATATAAAACAATAAATCGTACGAATAGAAACACAATAACAGAAAGGACACCAAAGGCGCCAACGCGTGGATCCTTCATAATCTCTAAGCGCTTATCTTTTTCTCGAAAAGAAAAGTAGGCATCACTTGTATCGATCCAACCATCCAAATGGATTCCCCCAGATAAAGCAATGAGGACAAGCCATAAAACAAGCGCCACCAATAAGCCCGATAAAGGGAGAGATTGTGCAATGAATAAAAATATTGCATAAATACCTCCCTGGATCAGTCCTAACACCGGAAAACTATACAATGCATACGATACATGCTTCTGCTCCATTGGTAGTTCCCTGCGTAAGGGGATGGTCGTAAAAAATTGCAAATTAATGCCGATGCCAATAAAGATATCCTTCAGTCTACGAAGCATGAGTTTCACCCAGACTGATTGCTAGTAGTCTTTTCCAATCTATATATTTTTCCACATGTGTTGCTAGTTGGTCATAATCCTCATCTGTAGGTAGGCCTAGTTCCCGACCGTCATTGGCATCAAGCTCATCTTCCTCCTTGATGTGATGCTTTAACCCAGGGATCACTCCAAGTACAGGGATCCCCGTATACTGTTCGATCCACTCTTTGCCAGAAGAAAAGGATGTAATATAACCATGAAATTTATTAATAATTAATCCCTTCACTCGCTTTCGTTCTTCCGGTGCCAGCAGCTCCAGTGTACCCACAATGCTTGCAAACGCACCACCTCTGTCAATATCCGCAACCAAAATAACAGGAACATCAGCGAGCTCAGCAATCGCCATATTCGCAAGATCCCGTCCCTTTAAATTCATTTCTACAGGACTGCCTGCCCCTTCGATCACCAGCAGGTCATACTTCTTCTCCAGTTCGGATAGGCCTGTTTGAATGACTTGTTTTGCACGATCATAATATACCGACTTATACGTACTTCCTTGAAGCTTTCCTTGAGCTTTCCCCAATAATAGGACTTCTGTTTCTTGCTGAGGATGCGGTTTTAGTACAATTGGATTCATGTACACAGAAGGCTCAATCCTAGCCGCTTGCGCCTGCTGAAATTGAGCAATACTCATTTCTACATCCTCTCCCAACAGGATCGTAAAACTGGACATGTTCTGGGCCTTGAATGGAGCAACCGCATAGCCCTTATTTACATATAATCTGCACAACGCTGTTGCAAGCAAGCTTTTCCCTACATTGGATGCTGTTCCTTGGATCATGATTCCTTTCATCCTTTTTCTCCTTTCATGCAGACAGGGATGCCCGCTTCTACGAGATAAGCAGTGTCCGCCTCCTTGACAATTCGTTGATGCAGCGTACCTAGAATATATTGATACCGTTGGACAAGCTCGGAGGAATATGGAACGCCTTGTACCACTTCATTAGATACAAGCACAACTTCAGCCCCCGTCTTGCTTAGACTGCTAATGTCTTTCCACATGTGCTGCATGACTTGCTCTGTATCTTCCATTTCCCTGCCAAATAAGTAATTATTAAGTAGTGTGGTCACACAATCTAGCACCAAAATATCTGACTTCCCAAATGCAGAAGCAATTTTATACACATCATAGGCACATTCCCATGTCTCCCAATTTGCATTGGAAGCTTGTCTGTCTTTTTGGTGGCGAGCAATACGCTCCGTCATTTCCTTATCTGATGCCACACCACAAGCAATATAATGGAGCTTTGTGTTTGGTAGCTGTAGATGTAGCTCTGTCGCCATTCTTTCTGCAAATGAACTTTTCCCGCTGCGTACACCGCCAGATATGAAAATCATCCTTCCCTCTTCCATTTCACAAGTGCCTCCATCAATTGATTGTTTTCTGCTTCCTTTTTCACTGCTGCACGAAGCCATTCCCCTTCCAAGCCAGGAAAATTATATGTATGTCTTAATACAAGACCTTCTTCTAATAAAAAATGATATAAATTTTCTTGTGAAGCCATTGCTGGATCCTTCAGCAAGTAAAAATTCACACCAGAAGCGCTATGGATATAATCAGATCGTTGAAGAAAACGAAACACTCTGTCTCTTTCATTTGCAATAAAATTGGTTGTATCCTTCACATGCTCTACCTCCTGAAGGCAAGCAACTCCTGCTTTTAATGCGATGCCATTGAGCGCCCAGTGGGACTGCCGTTTACCGATTTGCTCCACTAAGCCCGGCTCACCAACAAGGTAGCCGAGACGTAATCCGGCAATATGGTACATCTTTGTAAGCGAACGAAGAACAAGTAGATACGGGGAATTACTCGCTTTCTGAATAGATGTGACAGGTGGATGAGCAAAATCATAAAAGGCTTCATCTAGGATGAGTAATGTTTTCACTTCCACACATGTTTCTATTAGCCAATTCATTATGCTTTGGTCAAATGCGATTCCGGTCGGATTATTCGGGTTACAAAAAAACACTGCATCTGCAGCTTGTAGCTTCTTATGTAGTGCTTCTTTATCCACGGTAAACGCGGGTGCCTCTAACTGAAAATAAGAAATATGACAATCCTCAGCCCGGCATGCGGTTTCGTATTCCGAAAAAGCTGGCTGGACAATTAGAACGTTTTTACCTTGAAGAAAACGAGCAATTAATGTAATCAGCTCTGCAGCACCGTTTCCCGGCAATAGACTCGCAGGCTCTACCTTTTCCTTCGTGGCTATTTGTTGCTTCAATTCGGTAAAATGCGGATCTGGATAATCATATACAGCGGGCAGCCAGTCCTGCCAACAGTCTTGAACGGAAGCTGGTGTACCTAATGGATTGGTGTTTACACTGAAATCAATAACGGTGTCTGGTGCTTCCATCCCTAGCGCCTCATATACATGCTGGGTGTTAGCTCCATGTGCTGGTAAGTGCAATGCAGCCCCCTCCTATCCATAACAAGATAAAAAACAGCCAAACCGTATGCGCCATGATACGATTCGTCTGTATAATATGTTCTTTTTGCAGCTGGTGAATAGCTTGTCCCATCCGTTCACGCTCCGATTTTATTCCTTTATAATAATTCACACCACCAAGCTGAACACCGAGAAGGATTGCTGCAGCTGCTTCTCCCCAGCCACTATTTGGGCTTGGATGCTTCTTCGCTTCCTGTCTAAGCTGCGATAATGCCTGTCCTTTTGATAGTACTGCGGAGCGATTAGCCATCATCATGCAAAAGCCAGTTAATCTGCTGGGAATCCAATTTACAACATCATCAAAACGGGCCGAAGCCCAGCCAAAATAAAGATACTGCTCATTTTTATAACCAACCATGGAATCACACGTATTCACTGCACGATATGCCATGGCCAGCGGAGCACCACCAATACATGCCCAAAACAGTGGTGCAGTAATGCCATCACTACAATTTTCTGCCACTGTTTCCACTGTAGCTCTCGTAATTTCACTTTCATCAAGATTCGCTGTGTCTCTGCCAACAATCATAGACACACGCTGCTTCGCCTTCTCCATGTCGCCATCCTTCAGTGGTTGATAAACACCAAGCGCAGCTTCCTTCAAACCTTTTTGAGCAATCGTTGTGGCAATAAGCATTGCTTCTACCACAATCCCTAAAATACTATGTATCTGATAAGCAGCCAGGACAATTCCCCATGTAACAAGAAATACGCTTACTAAAATAAGTACAAGCAGGACGGTTCCTTTTGCTTTACGATGTTTTCCTTTGTTAAGAAATCGCTCCAGCCGCAAAATAAGCGAGCCAATCATTTTCACCGGATGTGGCCATGTTGGTGGATCGCCAATGAGCCGGTCAATAATCAGGGCAAATGTGATGCTAAGTAAATGATGCAGAATCATAATTTCCCCTCTTTTTATAATTTTTGAGTGCTTTTTTTGTTTCTGTATAAACACTCTTTCCGATCAATTCTCCCAGCTCGGTTGCTGTTCCCGCATAGGGCAAATCTGCACCTGATTGTGTTGCAGCAATTAATATACTGTCTGTTGAGGTTCCAGTAGCAACTGTATTTGTACGTTTATCCCGAATATCCAACTCTTGAAGCACTTTTGCCTTTGCCTCAGTTGCTGTAATCACAGCCTGAATAAATGCTTCTTCAGATAGCTTTCCATTTATAAAAATCCAAGTGTTAATCGTACCCTGAGGAGTGGAACCGGCAGCTGCCTTTACTTCTGTACTATCCGTAGCGTTACCGACACCCGCTGTTACAACCGTTAATAACGAAAAGTTCTCTTTTTCCCAGCTTCCATAAGCTGCGTCCTTTAGTTGAACAGCTGTCATCATACCAACCGTTTGTGATGTATCAAATCTATGCTTTTCCAAGTATGCATGCATATCCTCATAATGATCTGAACAATCATAGTCCTTGGAAACATGACGATTCACAAAATGCTGATACCAACCAATTCCTGCTCCACATACACCGGAAGAGAGCGTACGAAGCGGTTTCGGAGAACGCAAAGCAATGTGATCGTCCCTGCATTCAAGCATAGAAGCATTGATGATAACTTGATGATTCGTCTCATCCTCATATTTAGGCACAAGATGCATTTGTGGCTTCGCTATCGTCGGATGGGCATGCTTTTTAATATCTGTTCGGTATACATCCTTTAACATCGCCTCGGTCACGACGCCATCCGGTGCATGTAAGGCCATTGTCTTTCCTTGTGATAATAATAGCAGCCGGTCACAATACAGGCTCGCAAGATTTACATCATGGAAAATAGAAATGACAGTTAGCTTTTGCTCGATTGCCCTTTGCTTCAATAAATCCAATAATTCTTTCTGATAGGCCAAATCCAAATGGTTCGTCGGTTCATCAAGCAACAAAATCTCCGGTTCCTGGGCCAATGCCTGAGCCAAAAACACCCGTTGCTGCTCCCCACCAGATAGCTCCTGCACAGACTGATCCTGGAAGGAGATAATTTTTGTTTGCTGCATCACTTCCTGAACAACCTGTTCATCAGCTGCTGTCCATGTCTGGAAAAGCCCTTTATGATGTGCATACCTTCCCAATGCTACTGTTTCCTTTACCGTATATGGGAAGGCATGTGATGTAAGCTGTGGCAGGACAGCCATTTTTTTGGCAAGCTCCTTTCGTGAAAAATCACCTATATGCTGCTCGCCAATCGAGATGGAGCCCTCTATACAAGGCAGCAACCCACTAATCATTTTTAATAGTGTTGTTTTGCCACTTCCATTCGGTCCCAATATACCGAAGAACTCTCCCTTGTCTACAGAAAAATGAATGTCCTGGACAATCGGTTCCGCATCATACCCTCCGGAAACGTGATCAAGATGCAACATTACAAACCGCCTCTACTTCCTTTTCGTTGTTTAATTAATATCATCGCAAATACCGGTGCACCAATTAATGCGGTAATTACACCAATCGGCAATAGACGTGGGGATATGATCGTTCGGGATACTAAATCGGTTAAAATTAAAAAACCGGACCCCGTAATAATGGATAAGGGAAGCAAGTGAACATGGTCAGGTCCCCATAAAAGCCGTGTTAAGTGTGGGATTACCAGTCCGACAAATCCAATGGCTCCAGAAACAGCAACAGCAGCACCTGTTAATATCGAACCAGCTGCTAAAATGACCAGTTTCCTTTTTTGCACATCGACACCTAAATGCTGTGCCCGTTCTTCCCCAAACGACATGGCATTCAACTCTTTACTGTTGATCATAAGCAAAAGGGCTCCCACAATAAAGAACGGAATAATAATCCCGACATAGTCCCATCCCCTCATGGATACACTGCCAAGCAGCCAGCCGATAATTGCTTCCAACTGATCACCTGTAAGCGCAATCATCAAGGAAATAAATGACCCTAAAAAAGAACTGAATATAATCCCCGTTAAAATAATTGTCTCCACCCGCATTGTTTTTTCCACTTTACGAGCAAAGAACAGCACAATCAAAATGGTAACCAATGCTGTTGTAATACTGAAAACTGGTAAGGTATAGAGTCCTAAGAATGGAAGACTAATGTTAAAAAATATAGTAATAACCGCACCAACAGATGCTCCTGAAGATACCCCGAGAATGTATGGATCTGCTAATGGATTTCGCAGCAAGCCTTGAAAAGCCGCTCCTGCAATTGCAAGAGAGGCTCCTACTAGACCTGCTAATAGCACCCGAGGTAAGCGAATTTGAAAAATGATATTTTCATACATCGGATCCACCTGATCGGAAACCGGGAAATGGAACAGATGGGCTGCTATCACATGCACAATATCCCCCACCGGCACTGTCACACTACCAACAGATATGGCAGTAATGGCGGCAGCGATAAGGAATAATATGGATACGGCATATGCTATTATATATTTACTCTGCAAAAACGTCCGGATAGACAACCTTCGCAAGCTCCTTTGCACCCTCAACTAAACGTGGACCTGGGCGGCTAATCAAGTCTGAATGAATATCATATACAGATTCGTTTTTTATTGCAGTAACACTATCCCATCCATCACGACTCAATACGGACTCCTCGGCATTTTCCTCGTAATGACCATATGTAGTTACAATCACATCCGGATTAAGCTTTACAATCGACTCTGGATCGATTTGCACCCATCCGTCTTGTTCCTTTGCTGCATTTTCTGCATGGATGATCTGCAATAAATTATCGAAAAAGGTATTCTTCCCAGCAGTGAAAATTTCTGGGGCAGGAGATACTTCAAAGAAAACAGATTTACGATCTTCCTCACTAACCGTTTCTGCCTTCTCTTCCAGTTTTGCAAACTCGTCTTTCATGTTACCGACAATTTCCTCTGCCTTTTCCGTTGTACCTGTTATGTCACCAATTTGTTGAATGGATGCATATGTCTGATCAACATTCTGCGCATCGGCAACAATAAATACATTAATACCCGCATCTCGTAACTGTTGCAATCCAGCCTCAGCATTATGTGCACTGGAAGCATGTGCAAGCACAAGGTCTGGCTTTAAACCAATGATTTTCTCAATATTTAATTCCATTCCGCCGATTTTTTCCTTTTCCTGTACGGCTTCCGGATAATTATCATGATCAGATACGCCAACAACCTCTTCATCTAATCCTAGCGCAAAAGCAATTTCCGTATTACTTGGAATTAATGATACAATGCGTTCCGGCTTTTCTTCCAGTGTTACTTCTTTGTCAATGGCATCTGTTAAGGTAACTGGAAAATCACTTTGCCCGGTTTCTTCTGTTTGTTCTGTGTTTGTTTCCTCGTCTTTTGCTTTGTTTGCCGCATCATTGTCGCCAGAATCACCTGACCCGCAACCGACCAAAAGACCGAGTGTTAAGATGAATACAAATAAAAATGATAAAAGCTTTTTCAATCTGTTCTCCTCCTTTAAGTTATATGCCTGAGAGAAAAATGATTATGTAAAGGATGTGAACGTGCAAACTATCTTTTCTACCGGGGGACCCCCCATAAACGGCTTATCTACCCAGTCATTATTTCCTAGGAAATGAAAAAAACATCTCCAGGAAATGAAGATGAATGGTAAAAGAAAAGGATTTTAATAACATGCATACCTGTTCCTTTACACCCTCCTATTCCTCGTAGGCTGTGGTGCATCGGGGTTGCAGGCAGGTCTCCTGGCTTATGGTCAACACTCGCTGTGCCCCTTCCCATACTAACGTACAGTGGTAACACACAGCTAGCTCGCAAATACAGTGGCGGGACCGCGTTGGCTTCTCATCAACTTCCCTTTTACGATTTCTAAACAGAAATCACCTGCACCCTATGAATAAAATTGTAACTGCCTTCATTATACATTTTTTTGTGGAGTATGTCATTTTATAGTGGAAGATTGGAGGAGCTGCTGGGTGTACGTGGCTCTCTCATTTGGATGGGCGGTTCTCTCATTTGGGTGCGTGGCTCTCTCATTTGGGTGCGTGACTCTCTCATTTGAATGCGTGGCTCTCTCATCTGGGGCTCGACTCTCTCATTTGGCCGGGTGGGTCTCTCATATCAGGCGTGGGTCTCTCATTTGGATGCGGGCTCTCTAACTCGATGCCAGGACAAAAAATAAGCCATTAAAGTTATCCATACCTTAATGGCCTATCTATCAATATTATTTTTTGCTTTCAAAATCCGATAAATATTTTCTAAATCAGATGCTGTGAGAAGCGTGTTCTCCTCAGCTAGTTGATTCTTGAAATATGCAGCTAATTCTTCTTTTTCAATACACACATTTACATTTTGATTTTCCGAGTAATTAATTACTTTATTTTCCTCGTCAGATGAATAACTATAATATACAATCGGCGTCACAAAATTGTATTTCTTATTTTCCTTCAGAAGAAGCTTCCTTAATTCCAATGCGGTTCTCATCACTTGAGCAGCTGGATTACCATATGACAATAGCCTTAATTCAAGCTGGCTTCTTCCATCGACCTTTCTATTTTTGTTTAACATCTTTTTAATGATAACGGTTTGTTCTTTCTTTAGTTCATAGCTTGAAAACATGTTATCCAATAAAATAGAAAGAGTTTCATCGTTTTGGTTATTTTTAGTTACACCATGTAATACTGTCCCCGCCCAGTGCTTCGTTTCGATTACGTAAACACCCGTCGGCAGGATTACCAAGTGATCAATTTGCCTTGTATATAAATTTCCGTCTTCCCATATCGGCACAAACAAATTGCCTCCGATAATCATTTCATTGTACGTGATTACTCCTTCTCCAACCAACTCATACTTTAATTCCTGTAAAAGATTGTGTGTTTCTACTTCGCCTCGAGTAATCGAAAATTCCTGGAGTGTTTCTATATATCTATCTTTATCATTTAATTTCTGAACAAAATTATCATTTATTCTTTTAATTTCATCATTGTAATGCTGATATAAGCTACTTTCTAATTTCTCATATTCTGTCTTATGGGATTCATTCGCCTCTTGAATTGTTGCAGCAGTTTCTGAGTGGTTTCTTTCAATTTCTTCTTTAAATATTTTATATTGTTTTTTCTGCCTAAAAAACAAGAACAGACTAAGTCCAATTAATAAAATAATGATGGGTATGTATATTAATTCCAATTCAAAAACTCCTTCCATCTTTATTTTACGACAAATGAAGGAATTTTTCTGTAAAAACGGTAAAATCATTTATAAATAGAATAAAAGTCCTACTATATAAACGATTGATACTCAGTCTAAATGCAGCCTGGATGAAGAATCACTTCCGGCTTTCATTCCTAGGCTTGCTTTAAAACTTCCTGAAACGCTTCTTCCTCTTCATTTTTGTAACCTTCGAATATTACTTCCGAAATGTCTGCATGGTTGAACACATAGGAATGTTCCTGATCAATATATCCCTCGGGATAAAGCACACCAAGGTAATCATACATGTTTAAATCATCTGTTTCATTCTCTATATCTTCCTCTTGAACTAACAGTTGCTTTCTAAATTGTAGGGGTAATTGTTTTCTGCTTAGTTTTTGATCAATTCTCATTTGTGCATTCCCTTCAACGATTTTCTTTTTATAATACGTTACTTAAACTGATTAGCAACGGTTTTGTTGATTCCTTATATCTACGTCCAAAAACAAACATTTTAATATTTTCTGTATTTAATTCCTTGACTTATTTTAACAATTTTAATTGATCTGTCTACCAAATTTATGTTGATTTAATTTTCTTTATTAAAACAAAAACCTTGTAAGGCATAAAGGCAATCAAGAGCATTTTTATATTCTCTAAAACTCATAAAAAACACTTGATTCCCATAATGGCAATCAAGTGTCTTACAGTTAGCTATATAACTATTCTGAGTATTAATAATTAATAAGTTAAACCTTGTTCACCTTTTCTCAGTAGTTGTCTTTATAAACTCGATACTTATTCTGTCAACTTTTATTTCAACATGCTTATCCATCAATTCAGGGTAATCAGAGAAATACTCATCTTCGTCATTAAAAATTATTCCTGCATCAATTGTATCCTCTTGTAATAAACCCCTTATATAATATTCATAACCCCAACCAATACGTTCTATTTCTTTCTTTTCTCCTTGGATTTCACTTATCATTAACTCATTTAAGATAGTAAACCCTATTGATACAGGATAACTTTTTCCTACTTCAATTTTATACGGACAAATAAAAGAGAATCCTGTAAATTCAACACCATCGATCTCAATCGTCACTTCTTCCTCAATATGCGGGTCTAACCTTTTAACAATAGCCATATATACCATATATAAACCCTCACTTCCTACTCCAACTACTTTACGTTTGTCCCAAAACGTAATTGGTCCGTAATCAGGTTGTTTAACATCGTCAGCGTTGAAGATGACATCTTTTTCATCCAAATTCTTTAAATACTTAGATATGGCTTCTTCCTCTTGGACAGAGAGCTTATTTTGTTCAGCTAGCTGCTGATACTCTACTGATCCCTCTATCCTATCAAAATTCATGGGGGTCTTACTAACTGAATGACCGCGACCAGTGCTGTATTTGCCTCGTCACTAAGACCTTCAGCTACCCGCTTCACCTTACCCAATCCCTCTTCCACATCATTTTCCAGGTATTCTTGCTTTATATAGCCTTCGGAAGATGATTCAAATGTTTGTACACTTTGCTGCATTTGTTCCATCGTTTTTTCGAGATCAGCTAAAAATTGGTACATATCATCAAAAGTGGAAGTGCCCTGATTAGCGACGTACGAACTGGACTGACTCGGAGGAGATAAAGAAAACACGATGAACGGAGTGAATCGATGTTGCCTTATCGTACGAAGAGGAAGGAAGTTGCGCTAGTCGCTGGGCACTGGAGCTGGACGTAGCTCTTGCTATAAAAGTGATGACAGTCATCATAAAACCCTCGAATTGCTTCCCCACCCGTACCTTTTAGAGAATCCTCCAGGGATACAATGCCACGAACTGCTTTTTGTAGCCCTGTGATCTTGTCCTGAAAGGCATCTATTTGTTTAGTTGATGTTGTAATATTATTCTTGAGACTTTCCACATCCAATACTTTCAAGTAAGCTCCCCCCTTTGCCCTACACTACTTTTGGTGAATGGATGTAGCTACAGATTCATCCGTTTCCTTCAGGTTTTCCACAGCTTGAACAGTTGCTTGAGCATTATCGAGTAAGAGTGTTTGATAGGATGTGACAAGTTCTCCAAATGTTTTCTTCATCTCTTCTAATTTATCTACCATTTCAAGTGAATTGTCGCCTTTCATTTCCGCAAACGATACTTCAAATCCTTGAATAGATGTTTTTAATTCCTCAAGCGCTTTTTCAACGGGAGCGCTGGCTAACTTTATTTCTGTGCTCATTCCTTCGTTAACTCCTCTCTCTTCTGCTCAAATAAAGCATCAATATTTGTCTGCAAAGAAGAAACTGTCCGCTCCCATCCGGCGATTTCCTCCTCAATGGCCTTCATTTCACGCTGTAGTTCTCCCATTGTTGCGCTCATCTGTTCATTCGGTATAGCCATATAGCTGACATGGAGCTGCTCTTTACGAAAGTTATCAAAAGCTGTCGCCAATTCCCCGTGCCATGTGGTTGTACCCAGCTCGGGTTGCATGCACAAGCTCTTCTTATCCACAAAATCACTTTTACAAGCCGCTAACTTTGTTGCTGTTTGCTGTAGCCGAGCAAGATCCTTTTTTCTTTCCTCTATTCGCTGTTCAAGCAAATGGACGGAACCCTGCAAACTTAAAATTTGGCTGCTAATCCATAAAAGAATACTCATTTATTTCTGCCCCCATCCGTGCAATTAGGTATAAATATGCATACATTTTTTCTCAGATACTATTATTATACGTAAAATGGGAAATTTTTCTAAGGTGAAAAAGTACCTCTTTTTAGAGAAAAAATGTAATTCTAGAAGTGCATTTAGTAAGAAAGTCCTAATAATTCTAATTGGATTCTTTGTACCATTTTACTGCTTTTGCTTCTATTTCTTTTACAAAATCATTTTTCCCCTCTATATACCTTTCCATATCAGTGGGAAATTGTGTTGCCAAGTGCTGCTTAAGATTTCCATAGCTTTCGCTTATAGCCGGATTTACTCGCAAGTAATCTCTGAATGCCAGATGCCTTATCGCTTCGGGGCTATCGATTTCAAAAATGTGAACATGATGAGTTCGGTCTTCTCCTCCTTTACGAAAAAACCGGCGCCTCGGTATGCCGTATTCTCCCATCGGCTCATATCCAATACGCTGCATTCCCTCATTATATGAATCTACCTTTTCAATATCTTTTACTACAGGCATGATATCGATAATAGGCTTGGCTTTTAAACCAGGTACTGAAGTACTGCCGATATGATAGATATGCTGTAGCAGATCTCCGAAAATTTGTTGAAGTTTAACTGCTTCTTCATTAAACCTGTCTGCCCATGCTGGGTTATATGAACATACTTGTACTTTTCTCATTCTAGTTACTCCTTTTATATTTTGTCTCTTTTTTTCTGCTTTTGGTCTAGTATAAATTATTCCGTTTCTCTTCCGCATCCGTTTTCATTGTATAATATAGTAGTTTAGATCGGAGGTTGGAAGATGCGCTATATCACCTTTTTATTTTTTGAAGCCGTCATTTTTAGTGGTATTATTCTTGTTCAGTTCTTTCTAGGAGCATATATCGGTGCACCATTTTCAGTAATCGATATCATTGCTGGCATTATGACCTTTTTTCTCTTGGGGGTATTATTCTATCTATTAATACTTTTATTTCAGAAAATGCAGTCCCTATCAACAAAAGTAAAAATAATCCTTTCGATCCCATGCTTTCTTCTGACAGCACTGGGTCTCGGTATTGGTCTAAGTTTTTTAGGCATCGGCTAATATGAAAGTGATGCTTGGTACATTTGCCCTCCCTTCTGCATAAAATAGGGTGATGAAAATTGTGAAGGGATGATAATATGCATCATTATTATTACACATGTCCATATATGAACTATACTAATCTACCAATTGATTACACCAGACAATACGGCTATCCTGCCTATCCACACGGTTATGCACCATTCGTACCAAATGACCACTTACCATTAGAGGAAACACGCTTAAAGGATTATGGAAAACAACCGTATGTAATTAATATTGAGGAGGCAGCAAAGAGGAATAATAACTTCCGCACTGCAATTTGGACTGGAGATAACTTACAGGTAACTGTGATGAGTATTCCTGTGGGCGGCGATGTAGGATTAGAAGTCCATCCAGATGTAGATCAGTTTTTACGAATTGAGGAAGGGCAAGGCGTTGTTCAAATGGGCAACACAGAAAGCAACTTGAATTTTCAACGACAGGTTACTGAGGATTATGCTATTATGGTGCCTGCCGGGAAATGGCATAATCTAATAAATACAGGAAACATACCACTAAAGCTGTATACAATATACGCCCCACCTGAGCATCCATTCGGCACAATCCATCGTACACAAGAAGAGTCGATGAGAGGGGAAAACTACTAATCATCTGATGTAAAAAGAGGTCGTGACAAGAAACTATTATACATTGAAAATCCGAACCGATTCGTACTACTACTGAATCATGGTTCGGATTTTTTTAACATATTAGCGGAGGAAAAACGCGCAGACTCCTGTGGGAGAAAAGCCTAGGTAAGACCCCGGAGTGCGTAGCATGAGGAGGCTTAGCAGCGCCCACGGAAAGCGAAGCGTTTTTCCGGAGCGGGAGGCCCACACTTTAGAATGTTCAATCTTAAAAAAGCGTTATTTAGTTATGTCCCAACCTCTTCCCCCCTTCACCTTGTGGTAAAATATAACATATTAAGGAATAGTATTTGATACATCCTTTACTGTGTTAATAACTGTTCTAAAGGGGAGGATTTATATGCGCGTTTTGTTGGAACTTTTACGTATTATCCTTATTTTTGGCTTGCTTGGTGGATTAAGCTGGGAAATAATTAAAAACGTTTACTCCATAAATGAAGCGACCGAATTATACGGGTGGATGGCTGGTTTGGCTATTTATGTGCTTCTATTTATATTGTACAGAAATAAACTGCAATTCTCCGGATGGTATAAAGGAAAAGGCCGGGAAAAGCTTTCGAGAACTGCTACTGGCATTTTAGCAGCATGTGCAGGAATTCTATTTTTACTTCCGTTTGGTTTGGCCTATTTTATTGGGATTTGATAAAGGGTGTCGGTATACGAAGGCACGTGGCTTAATCGTCTATGCCTATTGTGCCCCGAAAAGCAACCCATTCCATCTGCTGTTTCATTAAAGCTACCACATTAAAAAGGCTTACGGTAAGCTTTCACACACCATTCCATCCCCATCTCGACCATCTAAGCGATGCGGATCTTTTGCTGGTCCGCCTGCTGCTTCAAAGAAATCTTGCGCTTGTTGCTGTGTATCAAAATCTCCACAATCTCGGTCTGGTCCGTTTGGATCATATTTCAAAGTACTTGAAGAAGAACCTTTTTCTCCCTCATTGGCTTCATTTTCAGACGCTTTTTCCTCTGTAGAACTGCTATTATTATTCCCAGAAGAATCTTTTTCTGTGCCTCTTCCATAATAAAAGCCATCATCACGGACATAGCCATCACGCGACCATATCCCTTTTTCTTTATTTTTAGCTCTGTTTTGTGCCTTCATATATTCTTGATAATGTGTATATGGTGGGTCATATACATAAGCAAGCCTTGCCAGACCTTCCTCCAGCAGCATTTGATTGAACATTTTCCCGTCCACCCAAATGTAAGCTAAAGACCGACCATATTTATCCCGCTTCGGCCCATCGTACTCTACTTCGATTTGCTTACCAGAAAGCTCTTGCTTGGCAAAGCTGCTCGCCTCGGGGCCAAATGGTTGTACTGGCTTGGATGGATGTTTGGTTTCCGGTGTATCTACTAGTAAAAGACGCACTGTTTCTTCGTGTCCATTCAAATTTATTTTAACCGTATCCCCATCAACCACTCTCGTCACCTGAGCGTCTGGCCCGTGATCTGCTTGTTCCTGTGGTGTTGCCGTCTTCTTAGCTGACTGTTCTTTCTCCTCTGCTGCAGATTTGTTTTCTTGCTTCACTGACTGCTTTTCTTTAGATGCTTCCTTCTCCTGGTGCTGTGCTGTATCTTGCTCGGATGTAGGTTTTTCTTTCTGTTCTAGGTTTGCTATTTCTTTCTCAGCAGCTTTTTCCGCTTCCAGTTCGTTATTTTCTGCTTGATCAGTCTCCTGCTCCTGAACCTCAGCCTGTTCACTACCAGCAGGAAAAGGCATTGCTCCTGCGGTAATAAGAGAAACGACGAGCACCAGAATTGCTACCTTGCGATTTACGATATGTAGAAACTTTACATTACCTTTAAATAACGCGATCACTGCTCCTAAAAAAGCAATCATCGTAATAACCTGTGCACCATTCCATAATGTATCAACAAATGTCCCTTGGAACACTACAGGCAATACGCCCAACAGTAAAAAAATATATCCAATGCTTGCAAGCACTTTCCTCCATGTCGTATCAGACCGAAATCCCGGCACCTGTTTTATAAAATTCTTCACGTTATGTCCTCCTGAATTATGAAAATATAATAGCTCTATGATGAAATTGGAGTGTCGTATCCTATTAGTTTACCAGAATCTAACACATGAGAGAAAGCTAATAATTAGAAAAGAAAAAGAGTCCCAAAATAAATAAACAGAAATAGGCAGTCTATTTTTAAAAGAACATAAAAAAAGCCACCTTACCGAGATAAGTGTACTCTAACTCCCGGCCAAATAGCTTTCCAGTCCTTTTCTTGTACTCTTTTCTCATAAATAGCCATACGCTCTTTTGTCTCTAGAAAATATGGAGTTGGGTTTACTTCCATCTTCAGTAAGTCAGTGAGCCCCAGGGGGCAGCCAAGACAACCTCATTTTCCTGATCCAGCTTCAGTCCCAGTGCCGTTACTGTTTCAGGAAATTTAGAAATAGCATCCTCAGCAGAAGTATAGGCTGGGATTTGATTCACCACATGCATTCTTGCTTCATTTTTAACCGACCAAGGAATATGGGGCATCAAACTAATTAATTTTTCCTCCAGCTGCTTTTCTATCTGCTCATCCAACTGGTTTGGATTAAAATAAATAACATCTACATCCGCGGTACGTGTTGGTTCATCATACCCACTTAATGCATCCCAAATTTTTGCTCGAATGTAGCCAGCACAAACCCACCAATCCGGTAAATTTAATGTCTTTACCACCTGCAGTATTTCCATCACTTCTCTATCTGAATTCAATAAATGTACAATATCCTCTTTGGATTTAAGCATTTGCTTCCCCTTTTCCTAAACTGACTAATAAAGCCATACCTCAAAGCCTTTACTATTTATTATTATTAGTACCGCAACCAAGAAGATAATATAAACCCCTATCATGCTGATTGTGTACATATATTGCTTTCGGTTACTTGCATACTTCCACTCCATAAATGCCCGCAGACCCTCAGAGAGAAAAATTAGTAAAAATATAAACGTCCATGGCGCCAAATACCAGAACTCACTCATGTCACGGTTCACATATATAAAAAATGAGACGCTCATTAGACTAAAAAAAACAATACGGAGAGTCCAATCCCATTTTTTATGTTGTTCATTTAAATGATTATGAGAAAAACTCTTTCGCTTCTCTACTTTAAAGACTTTCCGCATGAGTCTATCAATACCAGCGAGGAATAACCCGATTAAAATCATGAATAGAATAAACTTCCACCAATCAAATTCAACATATTCCATTATTTTCTCACTCTCTTCATAGATTAATAGTGAACCGAGACATGCGAAGCTCATACCTCGACATATCCCCCAAACGAGACAGTCTATCCAGCAACCGCGACAAAATAACGGCTAACCGAGACATGGCGAACCCCACCCGAGACAACGACTTTACCAACCGCGACAAAATAGGTTCTAACCGAGACTCAGGCTATCCTATTCGAGACACCGGCCCCTCTATCCGCGACACAGTGAGCTCCAACCGAGACACCGACTCCCCCATCCGAGTCAGCCTCCCAGCAACTTCCCTATCTTTCGGCAGCCACAGGCATATATTTTGTGAAATAAGCACCTAGCATGAGGAAGATAACGGTGAGCGTCCAATTCACTATCCCCATAAAATTGAACCAATAAGCGAGCAAATTTGTAATTGCAATAAGATAGAAGCTTATAGGTGTGAGCAGCGTCTTCCAACCGGTAATACCATTTTTCTTTCTCTTGTGAATCAGATAATTAAAAGAAATTAATAGAGCAATAACTAAAATAACAGACAAAATGATTGGCACTTGAAAATCCCTCCTTTTTAACAGACTTAAACATCATTAGCTTTCATCTTAATTAATCCGTTACTACAGCATATTTTTTCACTTTATCTTCTTTATCAAAATCAATGACTAACCATTCACTATCAATAGAAATGAGCCCTCGCTCGTTTCCAAGATGATAAACGATATTATTATCATTTTTAAAGTACTCTGTAATAGTTGGTTTCCCTAGAAGAGCGACAACTTCTTCCCTTGTTTTTCCATCGATCTCATGATCAGTTAATAAATCGTCCACCATGTATACTCTTTTTCCCGTGTCGTTCTGCATCCATTTTTTAGAGGTGAAGTGCGTCTCACCTTCATTAACACCGAGCATGATCATACAGATTAGAACTGGAGCACTTCCAATGAGTGTAATTCCCGCAAAGATACTTTTTTGCTTCCATCTTCTGTTGGGCTCTGTTTTCTTCCATAAAGACCACTGAAATAAAAGGAAAGCAATAAATGGGAGCATAATAAAACTTATACTAACTACATTGTACGTTGAATGCATAAGATGGATAAAAAGTATATATCCAACCTGTAGAAAAAGGTAGAATCCCCCATAAAAATAAAAGATGCGCCATAACTGGTTTGGTTTTTGTTGCATAATCATCCCCCCAATACTTCTTTATTAAAAAAAAGCAAAGCACAGACTCATCTCTCTTCCTAATCAAACACAGCTGCTTTGTTTGGGTCCTTCGCAAATTCAAACAGCATCTTAATCTGCTTTTCTGTATTTCTACCTGTTGAAAGAGTTGGCAGGTCGTCTTCGGCAAAGAATCTTACATCTTTTGTTTCTATTCCTGTTTCTGCTTTACCTCCAGCTAATTCACACTGCATAAAAATTTTGTAATAATGATAAGGTTGAGCCGGGTGGGCATGTTTATTCATATCCAGTAAAGCAACTAATTTCCTCGCTCGTGTTTCATAGCCTGACTCTTCCTTTATTTCTTTCACTACATTTTCAGCTGGTGAAATACCTACATCACAAAATCCACCAGGCAATGACCATTTATTATCTACTTTTTCCTTTACTAGCAAAATTTTATTATCCTTAAAAACAGCCCCGCGAATATCCACTTTAGGAGTTTGGTAGCCTGTTTCATTTGTAAATAGTTCTTTAATCTTTTCCATTTTCAGGTCTGTATACTCTTCCATAATTTCGGCACTGATCTCTCTTAATTCTTCATACCTCTCGATATCATATACATCCTTTGAAAAAGTTAATCCAGCTTGAGAGAGGGACTGAATCCGTTTCGCCCATTCCAACCATTTATCACTCATATCATTCACCTTTTTCTACAAAATATAAGAACTCCCTGTAAAACAGAACATTCCCATTCGGATTGCCCCAAAATTATTACTCCCACTTACTCTCTAATTCTCTCTCAATTTCTTCGTTACTAATATTATCTCCTTCCTCCTCTTCTTTTATATGAAAATGATTGGCTATACTATCCAATTGCTCCTTCAAGCTGAGCAGTAAATAAATCAAATAAAATAGACAACCGGCGATAATTCCAAATGCAATAATCCCGCCCGGTAATCCCAGCATAAATAAAATAAGGCCCAGAAGTGTGCTTACTAAAATAGACACTATTAATTTCATATGTATAACCTCCTTAATCCATAAAACACCATCTACAAGACCCTGCTTACTGTGCATTCATAAAATAAACCAGGTTGTCTGTCCACTCCTCGAATTCATAGATAAATCCTTTTCTAACACATTCAAATTTCATTCCTGCACATTCCGCTAATTTAATGGACGGTTTGTTATCAATATTTATATGTGCTTCTATGCGGTGAAAATGGAGATCTTTAAATGCAAGACTCAATGCTTCTTTAACTGCTTCCTTACCATAGCCGTTTCTCCAATATTGGTTATGAATGGTGTAACCAAGAAGTCCCCATTGGAATTCGTCTCTCATAATGGTACTTAACTCAACCTTACCAATATGCTTCTGATCAGTTTTTCGAAAGACACCAAACACATATGCCTCATCTCGATCAGCTAATCGTTGAAGCTTGGCGACTACATCTTCACTAAACTTTCGCGGCGTCCAACCACGCATGTCCATTTTATTTCCATCGTATTTATGCTGGGAAGGTAGTCTTTTTCGAAAACCTTCCATCCAGCGTTCATAATCCTGGTTTTGAAGTGGCCGTATTATCAATCTCTCTGTTTCTGATTTAATATTGCTTATTTCTATTTTCAATAAGACATCTCCCTAGTGTGAATTTCTCTGAAATTATATTCAGTGAAACTATAAAATAACTTGCGTGTTATTCTCCTACCTCCTTTTCGTGCTTCTTAAAATAAAGTATATAGTTGTAATAGAAAACATCATCACAAAGGTGCTTAACCAAGTTAACTTGTCACCCGTCAGATATTTTAGAAGCATGACTCCTGAATAGACGATAATAAACAAAGCTACAATTATTGCTAACTTTTTCAGCACCGTCGGCTGTTTATTTCTCCGCTCCATGTAAAAACCTCTCTATGTGCGAATCGTTATGTATACATGCGTTTCAATAGTAAACTTCTTCCTATCTATTACTCTTCTTCTGGCAACTTTTCCAAGGTCACTAATATAAGTGTCGCTAATGGACCTAGCAATAAAGAAATGAAAAACCAATTCAAACCCGATCTATTTTTACCTTGTGCCAACCCAGCATTAATAAGCATAAGCGTTCCCCAACCCACAAAATATTGGTCTTCCAATGTATCCCTCCTCTGGCTATTCTTTTCTGAGGCTTTTATTATTGGCGCTTTTTAGGTGGCTCTGTTGTTACATAAGTCTGTGCAATTAAATCATGAATTGTACGCTTATCCTCTCTAATACCGATCATAAACGCACTTATAATTAATCCTATTCCCAATGTCAATGTGTAAATGACACCACCCAAAACATCCCTTAATAGCATTGTACCAATGCCCACGCTTTTTCCGTCCACCCTTACAATACGATTGCCTGCCATTCTTCTACCTAGAGTGTATCCATACCAAACCACCGGTAATAAAATACCATAAATCAGTCCCGTATAATCAATTGGCTTCATGGTGTCAGGATCATAGAATTTCCCATAGATGAAATACGAAATAATTCCAACACCAATAAAAATAATCATTAAATCTAAAACTCTTGCTAAAAATCTGTTTTGAAAGCCTGCTGGATTAGTAATAGTCATATTTATATCGTCCTCCTTTCATTCCCTATAAAAAGGAATTGGCAGTCGCTTACAACTCAAAGCTTGTTACTTACAAACATTACTTAATGAAACTGAACTGATTACTCACTAGAAAATTCAATGGTTTCTTCAAAACTCTCACCTGCAATAGTTTCCCACATCACTGTAATTAATATATCCCCGACTTTATCAGGTAACATATCAACATTGTCATCAGGCAGACTAATTGTTAATTGGAAAGTGGTCTCATCTTCTTTTATATTACTTCTATCTCCAGATCCTCCAACACTAAATGTTTCGGGATAATTGATTTCATAAGATAGACTCTTCAGTTGCTCACTGCCAGTGTATTCCATTTTCCCCTTTCCTATTTGTTCGTGTTCACCTATTTCATACGCTATTCTGGAGCTCCAATTTTGGCTTTCTCCCTGAACATTTATCACCTTCTGACCAGAGCAGCCAACGGAGAATAACAGGATTAGTAATACAAAAGTTGAAATTAATTTTCCACCCATATACAAACCTTCCCCCTTCAGGTTGATTAGATATTAAAGTGTTCTTTTAAATCCTCACATTCAGATACCGTTTAACATTTAACATTTTAAACAATCAGATAATTTAGCTTGTGTATAGCTTGCTTTGTCTTATGTACATAGCAAAGATTCAGCCAGATATATAAAGTAGGGCTATTTTAGCAATTGTTCATCACCAAATATAGCCCTTTAAAAATACTTACGAAATTCCCCAGAAAAAGTTTCACTAACTAGCCTTACCTTCTTCTTTTTATAAATAGGTACAATAAAACAGCAACGAGTAAAAGTAATGTAACGTAAATCACTTTTGAGTAGATTTCCATATACTCTACGACCACTTCCCAAGAATTACCTAGCGACGCACCTAAATTCACAAGAACAATATTCCAAATCAAGGTGCCTAGCGTTGTAAATAAAAGAAACAGGCCAACATTCATGTTTGACATCCCAGCAGGAATGGAAATCAAACTTCGTATTAAAGGAACGAATCGACAGAAAAAGACTGTCCAGGGGCCATATGTATCAAACCAGCCATCAGCCTTATGGATATCCTTTTTTGTTAATCGCAGCACATGCCCCCATCTGTCGACAATCTTTTCAAGCTTTGCGACATCAAGTTGTAAACCAATAATGTATAGTACAATAGCTCCTACAACTGAACCCGCTGTTGCTGAGATAATTACACCAATCACACTCAATTTAGATGCGATTGTCATAAAGCCACCAAACGTCAATATTACCTCAGACGGAATTGGCGGGAAAATATTTTCAAGGGCGATTAGAAACATAATCCCCATATAACCAAATTCGCTCATAATATCTGTTAACCAATTCTCCATACGCTTCCCCTTTACATTTTGCCTCTTAAATCCGATTATTTAGATTAATCCAATGCTAGTTTAGTAGTTTTTGAATATATTTCGTCCTCCAAATTGCAAAGCCAATTAAAGCTCCAATGATATTAAGGATAAAATCATCAATATCAAAGCTTCCTCTTCTTGTTACTAGTTGAATCACTTCAATAAAAAATAACAAAACAATCATGGAAAGTATAAATCTACCTAATCCTGTTATTTTTCTAATAAAAAATGGCAGGTAAATACCCATTGGCAAAAACATAAATAAGTTACCAACAAGATTTTTAATCGGTATATTCCTATTCATACTGTTATCAACAATCGCCGTAAGATATGTATTAATCGTTTTAAACGGAACAAAATTTGAAGAGGTTTTCATATATTCCAAAAGCGTTAGGTCTGTATACAAATAACCTCTGTTACCTATAAACAACAGTATGACCAATGCAATTAAATAAAATATAAAGCTAATTTTTAAAATAACCTTTATGAACTTTTCCACTTTCTTCCTCACTTCTATCTGAATTATTGTTGATTATATAATACCAATTCATGTGAACGCTCCAGTTTTATGCTAAGAATCTCCGGTTCTAATTTTATATAAAACTACCATAGCTATTGTAACAATCATCGAAGCAATAAATAACGAGACACTCACTGCGAAGAACCCCATTCCGCCAAAACCTCCAACAATGAAGCTATAGAAAAACAAGCCAATATTAATAAGAATAACTAAGAGTGCCAACAGAATTTTCTTCCCGATTTCTTTAAAAATCAAAGAAAGAAGCTGGATCCCAATAATGAAACATATGGTCAGAAAAACCAGACTTAACATATAATAAACACCTTTTTGAAGCACTGCAACGAAATAGCAGGACTCCTCTATCCTGCCATGCCCACTCTTACAACGTGGTTTTTGTATTAGAAAGAGAAGTGATGAAAGGGCGAACGAGTTGCTGTACCGTAAAGATTCCCACTGCATATAAAAAATGTTAACGAGTGATGGCTGATCCATATTTTTAACAGTCACTAATGTAAAAATAAGAACTAAACTTATGATCACGTCTATTGCCTGGCTCTTTTTAGTAGAGTATTGTTTTTCATGACAATTGGGACATCTCATCCCTTTCCTAAGCCTAAGATGTTCTATGGTTGTTTGACCATACGTCCATTTATAGTTACAGTCCTCACATACAGGCATATGTATCCCTTCTTATCTCAATAATATCTACCAAATTGTCTGATCCTCGTGAACTTATTTAATTAAAAAGTGTGTCCAATTTTTGGGCAATTGTTATTATTGACGTTATTTAACATATCATTTATTTAAATCTGAAAGCAACATCCCATACACAATGCTATCTGTCCATTCCCCTTTATTCCAAAAATCTTGTATAAAATGAGCTTCTTTTCTCATACCTATACGCTCACATAATTTTTTTGACGCTTCGTTTCTAGCATCAAGGTTAGCTTGTATGCGATGAACATTAATTTCATTGAATAGATTTTCGACTAAACTTCTTGTGGCTTCAGTTGCATAGCCTTTACCTGACACTGTATTTAAAAAACTGAAACCAATTTCAACAGTATCCTTCATATCGGTGTACCATACTGATAGATCACCAATTACTTTAGTTCTAACTTCTTATTAAACTCTTTCTCAAGATTTTCGTCTGTCCACTTATCATGCAAAAGGTATTTACATGTATTATTGTTATTGTAAATATTAAATACATCATCTATATCATTACTTTCAAATGGCCTAATTATTAATCTTTCAGTGCAAATCTTCAAAGAAACTCCTCCTTTGAATGAGAAATATTTATTCTTAGTCGCCTCTTTGGTCAGTTAAATATCATACAATACAAAATCAAGAGCTCTTTTTATTCAAATGTAGGCCCGGTGAGTCCTTCCCGGTATGTAAATTAAACCATTCGTATATTCTTAGAGATGGACAAGCTTACTTAATCGGCTTTCTAAGGTTTCTTTTAACTCTGTCGCCAACTCCTCTACGGCTAAAACCTTTCTCATTCCTTCCACATTCTTTTGGCCCGGAAGTAAATCTCATTCTCATAAAGAACAGATACCTGTTTTGGATGAGACTCCAATAAAGTAATTCGAGAATCCTGACGCACAATGCCTTCTTCTAAAACCCGGCATAAATAGCCGGTAAAACCTGTTTGTATCATTCTCTTTAGTAGTGAAGGATTATTCGTTCTTTTCGTAATTGTACTGCATGGAATTCTGCTTTGAGTAATTTGTATGACTGCCTCTCCAATACGAAAAACATCCCCTAAATGTACATCTTTTTCAAGCATATTTGTAGCAGTGACATTTTCACCAAAATTTGCTTGAGGCAAGGACTTTCCAAATTCCTTTTCCCAACGCGCATAGTGTTCAAAGGGGTATACACACACAGCGCGATCAGGTCCGCCATGATACCGCAAGTCTGCAACATCATCCCCATGGAAGCCCCCCTTTTGTAAGAATGCTTCATCCGTTGCTTGCTTACAAATTCCAGTCTTTATTTCTTTATCGTTGTCGTACTTCATTACTTTCGGCAAACCAATCGAAAAATCCTTTAACTCTCTCACTATATTATCTTGTAATTGCTTGCACACCTCCAAATCGAAAGTTTGTTTTTCTTATCGTACCATTTTACCGGTAATTAACAAGCTGGTTGGGAGATGTTAGGTTTATATCGTATCGGCTTTAGCTTCTAAATAGTCCTTTACTATACTTCCCGGTAGCTTCAGAGAATTTTCTTTTGCGGTCTTTAAGAGACAATCTAGATAAATTTATGTAGGAAAAACTAAAAAAATAAACCTAAAAAATGCTACTGCAATGTTCACTTAATACCTACCTTTTTATTTCTATTATTTTATCTCTGCTTCTGATATCTCTCATTGTGTATAGCAAACACGAACCAAACAACAAAAAGTATGGTGGATATATAGCTGACATCCTTTTCAATTGGATGTCCTAGTACCAAGCCGATTAAGTCCTTGATAAGAAGCGTTAAAAGCGTCAAAGCAACGCTAGTAAAAATAGAATGAATGATTAATTTAGTAAATCTGATTTCTGAAATTGCTGGGAAGCTAAACATTTAAACAACCCCTTATCTGTCCTAATCTATTCTTTGTAAGATCCTTTTCCTTAACCATACACAGCTCATTTTTCGTTTAAAATCTCTTCCAAGCGTGCAACTATATCTTCTTCATGAGCGTCATCTAAGTCCTCCATTTTTGCGTCAATAGTGGTAAGAATTAGTTCAAACTTAGTTAATTTAACACTTTGCTGAAACAGGACAATTCCCATAACTACATTTACGATTAAAATTAAAATAATAATACCATTATATGTTTTTTTCACGATTACTTACTCCCTCAATAAGAATGATTCCCTTATCCTATTACCAATTATTTCAAATTAATCGAACTAACTCAATCCTTTTTTTAAAAAGTAGCACTATTTTTTAGATAAGTGGGCACTGTTGCATAATAAAAAAGTAAAAAAGGCAAGCATAGCGTAACACTACTACTTACCTTTCAAATAAAAATACTTAGTATGAACATTCATTTTTACTTATAACTACAGCATTTTACTATCGGTAACTTCTATGAAAACTCAATATTTTTAAACGCACGGTCTAAAGTGGAGAAGGTTGGGAATCCTTTAAAATCTACACCCAGGTCTGTCATTGTTTGAGCTACTTCTGGTCGGACGCCACTTATTTTAACCTCTACTCCCGCTAATTCCAGTGCTTTTATAACTTTTAATATTTTATCTGCAACCATTGTATCCACTACAGGGACCCCAGATATATCAATAATCAAATAATCAAGCGCTAACGAAGAGCTTTCTGATAATGATCTCTCCATTAGTATTTGTGCTCTTCTTGTGTCCACCTCTCCAATTAAAGGGAGGACACCAATTCCCTTCTTAATCTTTATAACAGGTATGGTTAATTCATCTAATACGATTTCATTGGCTTGTTTTCGTTCATTCTCTATTTTAATGTAAGCTAGTGTTATGATATGAACTACTTGGTCTACAACAGAACCAAAGGAAGATAGGACATAAAAAAACAGATCAAGTGAAAAATGCTTTCGCTTACTTTCTTGTTTTATGACTTCTCCTATTAAATTACGATAATAACGAATCTCTCTAACCGCAAAATCCAGTGGCATATCGATGGAGATTAAATATGCAGCCATTTCATTTCCCCATTCGGACACATGAGAAAAAGCCTTCTCCTCCTTCAAGACGAGAGAATCCGCATAAACTTGCACTAAACCTTTTCTCCATTCTTTCATTTTTTCCGAACTGTTTTTATCATGATAAGGAAATTCATTATTTTCTTCGAGTCGAAGGTTCTCTGTAAACTTCTCTTTCTGTTCCATAATTTTATTTTTTATATCGGCTAGCTGCTCATGGGTAGCAGCTTCTGCAAGAGTTTGTTCTGCCATCTAGTGCATCTCCTTTATAAAATAAATTCCTACAAACCTTCGTTGCTGTTAAAATATGAGTGTAGTTAATCTATTCCCTATTTTTGATTTTTCATTCCATTGCCACCTTCATCGGCCGCTCTTTTGCTAGATGCTATTTGAAAATCACCATCTTGCATTAGCAGGATTTCAGTCCCATCTTCTTGAATCCCCGTTACTATCATATCTTCGCTGCCAAAGGTCACATTGACTAACAGGAGTGAAGTATTAAGTCCTGCTTCCTTCAACTCTTTCACTGATAGGTTATTGCCATTTTGAAGATTGGATGGGGAGGCGTTGCCAATTCCTATATGGCAGGCTGTATTTTCATCGAACAAGGTATTGTAGAAAAGAGTATCTGCCTTGCCAAGTGGAGATTTATTAGAGACTAAAGCAATTTCACCTAGATAATGTGAACCTTCGTCTGTTTCAATGAGATTCTGTAACACCTCTTGTCCCTTTGTGGCATTATAGTCGGTAATCCTTCCATCTTTAAAAATCAGGTAAAAATCATCAATCACTGTTCCCTCATAGATAAGTGGTTTCGTGCCTACTAGCTTGCCATTCACCTTATTTTTATGGGGTGCAGAAAATATTTCTTCCGTAGGTATGTTTGGAAAGAAAGGGGTCCCTTTTTCATCTATAACAGCCCCACCGATAAAGCAATGATTTTTAGGCATGCCGATTAATAAATCAGTTCCTAGACTATTTTTGAAATGCAAGGCTTCAAACTGCTTATCATTTAGAAACTTTTTCCGGGACTCAAAAGCTTCGTCATGATTTGTCCAGTCTTTTATTGGATTTTCTCCGTCTGTACGAGCTCCCTGCAAGATGACTTGCCATAAGGATTGCAGAGCTTCTTCTTTACGTAAGTCAGGAAATACTTTCGTTGCCCATTGGAGATAAGGCACGGTAAGAAGACACCAGCGTACCTTGTGAGATCTAATCTTTGCGTGATGGTCTTTCAGCTTCGAACGTGAGGACTTTTGGAAGCGACTTATTCTTTCTGTGGAGGCATCCTTAAAGACATCTAGGCTTTCAGAAATAATATGGATGTAAGCAGCCCCAGCATCGTCCCATTCCTTATAGCGAGCAGCCTGCCATTCAGGAATATGGTCGATGGCATCGTCTGCTGCATGTAGATAAAATTCTTTGGCAGACTGTTCATCTGACCAATCCACCACTACATTCGAAGCCCCTGCCTTATAGGCTGCCTTTTGAATAAGATGTACAAAAGGGGCATTTTTTATGTCACTATGAATAATGACTAATTGATTCTTCTGCACATTTACACCAGCATGTACAGCTAGCTCTGCATATTTTTTTAACTGTTCTTCACTAACAAGCTCATATATTCCTTTAATCATCACACATAGCTCCTTACTTTTTACTGCTTACAAGCCATCTGACCTAAAATCGTATTATTAAAATAACTTTTTGCACTTACCCGCTCTATATCATGTTCATTGTTTTAAACAATGTAAGTTAATAATAAAGTGATAACTAAACTTTGTATTACCACCACAAGAAAAGTTTTTTTATCGAGTCTAGTTCTATTTACAATTAATCTTTGACCTATGTAACTTAAAATTAAAACTATAAAAAAAGTAATAATTAAACTAAAAAAGAATTCCTGTAACAAAGCTACCCCTCCGTACTTTTATCTTCATTAGAATTCCCACAAAAAGGCCCTATTGAGGAACAATCCGTATTCAACAACTGCGACCAATGGTGGAAAATGTTTATTATAAATATTTTTCCATTCGGATATCTGACCACATACGCCCTTGATAATAGGTAAAATCTTTTAGAACCCCAATTTCCTTATAACCAAGCCTCCGATACAATTTCTGACCTGCTGTGTTAAATTCAAACACACCTAATTCAATACGTTTAAGCCCTTGTGCCTTCATCTGTTTTTCCAAATATTGAATCGCTGTATAGCCGATGCCCTTCCCCCGACCATCCGACTCACCTATCGTTATTCCTAACCATGCAGTTCCAGGAACCTTCTTATAAAGATGGCTTGGATCAATCATATAATTCATTTCGCCAATCAAATAGTCATTATTGTATATAAGATAAATATATTGATGTTGTAAACGATTTTCCAAAGCTTTTAACGTAAGGAGTTCTTGACGGTCTAATTCTGATTGATCTTGGTTTGGCCGAGTTAAGTAAACTAAATCAGGATCATTTTCCCAACGATTAAAAACATCTACAATTTCTGAAGATGGATGTGTTAACTTTATAAAATTAATACCCATTGTGCACTCCTTTTACTGATCAAATAAAAGCTTTAATAGTCGTTATTTTAACATGATTTTCTATGACATAGAACTGAGCTTAAGGGAATCGAGGTATTTATTCAAAAATAATTGGATTGGTAAAGCAAATAAACCATATGACATTCCACACACTAGTCCAAAAAAGAGAATGCATCAAACGGAAAGCTGAATGGAAAAGACTCCATTAACAAATAAAATACCGACATAGATAACCCAGATAAAAGTATTAATGTCATACGTTTTTCAGCATAACGCAGCCTCTCTTGTTCAAGAATGGACCTCGATTACAGTATAATTATTGCTAAGATAACAACCCAGGATTTTATTTTGTCTATTTAATTAAATTCGCAATAGTATGTTAACGATATGTTATAATAGGCTTAAATAGACTGACTTCGCATGAGGGGTGGTGCAGCAATAACCTTCTCCGGAACTTTGGAAGGAGGGAGGTGGCGCCTATGGATATAACTGTTGATAGCGTTTATCATGTCCGATAAAAATAAAAAATAATCCCTCATGTGGTTTGTCTGGCCTTTGAGGGATTATTTTCCTTAAATGTGTACAGAAGGTAGAAAATAAGCTTGTATAAATTCGTTGTCTACTATTCATTCTCGGAACAACTGAAAAAATGTTTGCTCAAAAATATTCAAGAAAAAGTCTTTTACTTGGTATAAGTATCCCAGCCTCCATTAAGCTTTGCTCTTATTATATAATGTTGGCTGCGTATATTGCGAAAACCTTCTAACGCTTGCTCAGTCCATTTCAATTCCATTTATAGTTCTCCCTGATTAATCATTTCAACTACTTCCTCAGTTGTGTAACTTTTTCCGTGCAAAATATCCATTTTGGCTTGAAGCAATTTTTGTTTTAATTCTGGGTCAGCTCTACATCTTCAGCGACCGTTGATTCAGGTTTTTCAATTAAAGAAAGGTAATATTTCTTCCCTTCAATTTCTACAACTGAGTTATCATCGGAGATAATTTCCTTCATTACTTCTGCCATTTGACCTTCAATCTTCTTCATTATAAATTCCTCCCCCGAGGAAATATTTTAAATAAATCTTATGCTTATTATACAACATATGATGTGAAATATCGATACGGTAAGGGATATGCTTTAGATATTCGTTTTCTATAATCGCACCCGTTTGTTGAGAGATTTTTATTAATTAAGCGATAGAAGGAATTAGTTTTTAAAGCATCGAAATAGTTACCAGGAACATAACTAAACTAAAAATCTATATTTTCCCCGTCAATACTTAATTCAATTAACTCAGCAATATTAAAATCATCTTTATGTTCAATTACGAAACCAATTTCATAAGATTCCCCATCTACGTCTAAGTTCCAATTTCCAGAGGTAGTTAAATTTTCTTCATCGTCGGGTAATTTATACTGACCGCCAATCCGTTCTACGTTTTCTCCAACGATGTTTTTCTCAATAATTTCGCTGAATAATTTGTCAAGATCCTCCCCCAAAACAGCATAATCCCCTATTTCTCCGTGCCATTTTGCGTCAACTATCTCTAACCATCTAAACCACAGATCTTCAGGATCTTCGTTATGTTCTTCAGCTATCTCATACACAGTCTCCCGATCACCAGAGTAATCATCTATAGCATTTAATCTTGTCATAATAATATCGTACCACTCAAGATCCTTTTCGGTAAGACTTCTTAATTTAGTTACTTCTGGATAGAAGATTTTTGTAATTTCATTGGCAACAATACTCCTTTCTTCAGGTTCTTTAGTTTCATTTACAGCTTCTACTGTGGACTCTTCTGGTGTGTTTTCTGACCTTCCTTCTGTATCAGTTGCTGTAGAACAAGCACCTATCATTATTCCTAATGACCCAATTAATAATAATTTATTTACAATAAACCGCATTATCTGCTTCCCCCTAAAGTATTAAATCGAAAAATTCATAACCAATTGTTATTTTATCATTTATCTCTATTATACTTATTCTTTTGTAAACAGCATCGTTTACAGATATAACCGCATTATCTGCACCTTTAAATTATTAAGTTGAATTGTTTCTTATAGAATATGGCCCTACAAAGGCAATTTGGACACAACACTTTATTCCGGAAGTGCGCCCTTTTATGGTATATCGTCACTACAACAATAGATGCTTATAAATTATACGGGCAATAAAAAACCTATCATCATACCCACAATCAGACCAAAAATTCCCATCACAATCAAGGTTAAACCTTTTCTATCTAACTCATAATCTTTCCTTAAGACAACGCCTATACAAATAGCGAAAGGTCCAAGAAAAACAGGAAAAAAGCCGAATGATAACAATGCTGATAGCCAACCAATTGTTAAAAGTATTACGCTTCCATTCTTTTCTTCTTCGATAGTGCATCACCTTCCGATAATTTCAGTCTTCTAAACAATATATTCCCTAATATGGGAAACACATTGCTGTCCTTTACTCCGCAAGTGCGCCCAATTGCGGAGTACTATCATGCTCCAGGTCAATGTCTTTAAAACACGTTATTCCGTCTCAAATTCAATATCTAAATCCCGTCTCTTAATCTTGAGTTTAATTTTTTTATCTTTTAGGATATAAAGACCACCTAAAGCCAAACCAATACCTAATGATTCTTTAGGGTGCTTTCTTATTGCATCTCCAAGTGCTTTTCCTACTTCTATACTCATTTCTTTCATCTTTTCAGTTGGAACTACTTTGGTTTTTCTGACACTTTTTTACACCTCTTTCTTTATAATATAGATATACCAAATATACTTTTCAACTCCAATTGTAATTGAATTAAACGGCCTTTATATTGTGTTAATGTTCCAAACCTTATTAGATTATCGCGCCCGATTGAAGCAGAACTTTTATTCTTCAACATCAACCAATTCAGCTTTAACAATTTGATATTTCGTTAATTCTACTGTTTGACCATTTTCGTTTTCTACAGGAATAAAATCCGTTGCAATACCTGAGTATTTTCTGCTAATTTCTCCCTCAATTCGTACATTTTTAAACTGCTCTCCAGTTGATACTGTGATGTTGTAAATATGTATCTTTTTCGCCATAGTATCCTCTCCTTGTCTTAAGTCTTTTGCCACTAAATCTAATACACATTTAGGATTTGATGTGTCATTCCCTAACATAATGGCCAATTCTAGCACAAACCTTATGCGACAACTAGCGCCTGCTTAATCTTTTTTCTTTTTAGATTTATAACTAAAAGCACCTATAAAGATTACAAGTAATGCAGCCAAGATAGAAGGATTTATCAAATCCACTCCCTTTTTCTTCTGATTAGCAAAATATTTACCATACGATCTGGCCCTTTAACGGTATCACTCTTAATTCAGAATTGCGCTTTTTTGAAAAAGTTAATTTTCATAAATATCATTAGAAGATCCCCACTCTATAAATTGTTGGTACGGATAGTAGGTAGTACCTTTAAGTTCAATCTTCGGCGCATTTGTATATTTGTTTAACAATTCATTTAATTCTTCTTTACTTAGACCTAAATAAATATGCATATCTTTTTCTTTAATTAATGTAGGATAACCTGAAGAACTGGCTTTTGGATTTTGGAAGTTTTTTAATCCATCTCCTAAAATTATCCTAATCCCACTAACCCTCCAATTAACCCTATTCCTATCCAAAAAAAGTCTATTTCCACCCTGATAACCTCTCCCTTTTAACTAAATTAAAATTCAACAATCTGGCCCGTTTGCGGCACAGTAGGACTTAAAAAACCTACCATAATTCATAGCTATTTTCACAATAAATTTAGCAGTTATTATAGATTCCTACTTCAAACCATCAATAACTTTGAATGCAGCACTATATATTCCTTGAACATTATCTCGTATAATTTCACTATCCTGGATAGGGTAGGAAAATTTCCAACTACGGTATTCTTTCTCTCCGCCTACATACAAAATTCCAGAGATAAAATTTTGTGTATCGTCAATTTTTTCAGCTGTTTGCTCGTAAGATTCCGGATTCTCCATTTTTATAAAAGGAACATGACTTGCTTTTGATTCTACAAAAAAGAATGGCATTTCTTTATCTCTGTACATTTCAATATATTTTTCTTTGGACGCTTCTGTTAAATGATCCTTCATAATAAACACTGCATCGTATTTACCAGATGGAGTGTTATAGAGTTCTTCTAACGATAATTCACTAAATTTTATCTGTTTTTCTCTCACATCAGGTTCTTCGCCGACCACTGCCAATTCTAATGATGCTCCCTCATAAGGTTCTTCTATGTTTTTAGCATGTGTTTGACAAGACACCAGAAAAATTGCAGCTAGTAGCATTATTACCTTACATAGTTTATGGATAATTAATCCTCCTTTTCAGTTCCCGCAATTACTTAATTCATGATATGGCATAGAAGTCCACCACTAATTTTCATCCTTTTTCTTATACAAACTTATTCCCAATATAAAAAGCAATATAAGAAATATAAGCGTAATAAATAAGCCAATGTTATTCCAATTTATTTCACCAGTTTGAATTATATCCGAAGCGATCATACCTACAAATACGCCTAACATTCCAAACAAAAATGTTCTTAATCTTTTGTACAACTTATCCCTTCCTTTTTCAGCTATAATAATTTCTCCTATATTTTAATACCATCCTGTACCCGCCACCCAGCAACAAGAACATTATTGCCAAATAAATAAAAAACCCTAGATTAGTACTCTCATTAGATTCATCGTTCCCATTGACAGATACTTGGTTGGTTGGCTTCTTTCCATCTCCTAGTTCTGTAAAATCCTGTGCGGCTTCTGTTAAGGTGGTAGTTCTGGAACATAAGCTGACATGAAGCTTATTATCCTTTTTCGTTGCATATACTAGATACGAATTGTTTAGTTTAAATTCAAATCCACAACTTGCCGAATCTCTCTCTGTATAAACAATAACTTCCGTTTCATTTATTCCTTTCCACGTCTTATCCACTTTAAAAACTACAGCAATTTGATCTGCTGAGGATTGAATTAGATTATTTTCGTTTTTATCTATTCGTTCTATTACTTTCCCAGTGAAAACTGCGGAACTGTGCTTAAATTCTTCTTTAGGGGCACCGGGTTCCAGACACGAGCAAGCATGGCTAATACCGGGTAGTTGAAATAATGTAAAAATAAAAATTATCAGATAAAAAATTGTGCAAAAAGGCAGATGATATTTTCTTTTTCCCCTCTTCAACATACGTCTCCTTCTTTCTACTTTGTTTATAAATAGAATGATAAATGAAGCGCGAAGCAGACTAGCATATGGTCATCAGGATGAATAATGTAACACCTTAATCTTTCCTTGCACTTACCAATAGGGTTCTTTCTCATTCGATAATTCCAGAATAAATGGATAACAAGCAAGTATGATGAGTACTAATAGTAAAGCCGTTAGTATCACCATCGCAAAAGAAAGCTGTAGCCATACATTGATTATTAATATAAGTAATGGTATAAGCATAAACACACTGCTCTTTGTTCTAGATGCTGCAGATTCATATTGTTTTTCACCACAATAGGGGCATGTTAATTTAAATAACGTTTTCACCGTTTGTACCCACGTCCATGCTTTTCCACAGTTTTGACAGGCTGGCATGTAGGCACCTCCTATTTTTTTGTATTTTTTCTTAAATCAATAAGACCAACACTGAATACAAGTGTACAAATCATCATAAAGGAATGGATAAACCCATTAAGGATAGATGCATATTCACCAGTAAGATTCTGGCCTTTATACACTATATCAACCATTCTCTCTCCTAAAGGCAAACTTAATAATATGATTACTAACTTCGAAATAAAGTATAATTTACTCCTTCATATTAACATAATATTCCATTAATAACTTTAAATTTCTATAAAAAAAGATCATCTCGAGGGATGATCTTTCACTCTTATTCTTTTTCACCTTGATAATTCAGCAAAATTGGTTCACTTTCTTTTAACGATGCCTTATATAGCGCGATATTGCCTACCGTTTCCCTGGAAGCATCAGAATGCACCTCAAAATTTTCCTTTAATGCGATTGTCCACGTAGCTTCATTATTCCTTTTTAAAACAATAGCGAGGGTTCCGAATTGTTCGATATGATCCCAATCAAATACTTCCGTTTCACCATTATGTGTGATTGAAATACCTTCTTGATCATTTATCACTTTTGTATCCTTTGCTTGCCAGACTCCGTGCGTTTGTCCTCCTACATAATAGTAAGACGTCCCACTGCCTCGATCTCCATAAGTTGCAATAAATTGTTGAATGGATTGATCTGTTGCTTTGTACGTAAACGCCGCCACATCCTTGGCTAACCATTCCACCTGGTATTCTCCGTCCATTTCATAAGGTAATCGTTCCTTTGGCCTCGCTAAAATTCCGTAATACGAACGATAATATACAGCTTCCTTTGTTTGCACATCTTGCTTAATGGAGAGCACGTGCTGCCAATTTGGTGAAACGCTTAAAATATTTTTCGTGTCTTCCATTCTGTTCACAAGCAATACTCCATTAGCAATTACAAACAACGCAAAAATAATAGTTAAACTGATCGTAATTTTTTTCGCTGGTTTTAGTAAAAGCCAAATGGAAAGCACAAGACAAATAACTATAATCATATTTAAAATATAAAACAATCGATCATCTATATAGGAAGCATCAAAGCGTGCCTGGACAAACAAGCTCCCCATTTGCAGACAAAAAAATCCCAGTGCGATAAGTAGAAGTGACCAGCCAAACACCTTCCTGCCTTTATTGTTCTTCACTTGGCTGCACCTCCTCAGAAAATTCCCATGTCTTTCCATTGTCCTTGGAAATAAATTTACCTTTGACTTTTCCCCCCAGATAATCTCCATTCGGCCCCTGATTCACTAATACGGCTAAATGATCTTCTTCCTTAACAGGCATTTCTGCTGTAACAAAAACAGCTTCATATTTTTTTGGCATTTGAAAGCTTGCCATTTCCCACGATTCCCCCGCATCCTCTGTAATATAAAGGTCCGGCTGTTCGGGATTGATTGTTCCATAGGATAGAAATCCGGTTTTTTCATTTATAAACGCTCCGTCAGATACTAGCCTTGTTGTTTCTGGTGTATTTGTTTGAGTCCAGGTCTTCCCCCCATCATTGGAAAGGTATGGCTGTGTGCCCTCCTGTGACATGGTTCTTCCACCAGACAAAATGACGTAAGCAAATTGATCGTTTAAAAAGTCTACTTTTCTATATCTTAAAGCTGGAAAGGAGTCAGTAACAATGGTTTCCTCCCAGGTCTTCCCTTGATCCTCAGAATAAACGATGCCAACCGTTTGGGATTCCCAGTTTGCGCCTTCTGCATAAAGAAAAGCAGCCCGCTTCTCTGTGAGTATATAGCTGGTGTCAATGAGAGATTGCTTGTTTCCATTGTATTCTCCTGCAAACAGTTTATCTTTTTCCACTGGGACAGTAACCCAGCTTTTTCCCTTGTCGTAGGTAATATGTAGCTCTTCATTTTGCAAGGAATAACTTATCTCCTCTCCATCTACTGGCCACAAATCTTCTTGTTGTGGTTCTGTTTGTGTAGTTGCGTTGGGGTTATTTTCAGGTTCTTCCGTGTCTATCTGATATTGAGGGAGTTTGACCTCGTCTCTGTTTTCATATACAAACATTCCTGTAATCAAACCAACCAGTATGATACTTGCTAAACCTATAATTAGTGTTTTCATGAGCCATCCCCTTGCTTGGAAAAATTAGTTGATGTTATGGAAAAAAACCAGTTTTACCAGGTTAAAAACTGAAGTAGTTTATCGGCAGTAAGTGAAGGTTATCCGCAGTAAACTGAGTGTTTCAGCCGTAGAGGAGATTAATCCTCCGCAGGTAAAAATAATCGGCAGGAGAAAAAATTAATCCGCCGTAGATCAATTTAATCAGCAGTAAAAGAGATCTATCCGCCGTAGACAAACTTAATCAGTAGTAAAGAAGATCTATCAGCAATAGATTGCAGGAATCAGCAGTAAATAAAGTATATCCTCCACAGACTACAGTTATCAGCAATAAATACAGTGATTCCGCTGCAGAAAAGCTTTATCAAAAATCTAAAAGAACCTTCCTCCTACAAACAGAAGAAAGGTTCTTTACTATTTCTTTGACGTGCCAAATCAGCTCAATACGGCTTGTTTTCCCTCTTTTTCCGTTAAGCCAAGTGCTTTTGCTGTTGTTTGGTGAATTTCCTTCAGAAGCTCTGGATGATCCATTAATGATAATCCATAAGAAGGAACCATTTCCTTAATTTTTGGCTCCCATGCCTCTATATGCTGTGGATAGCAACGTTTCAGCACATCCAGCATGACATGCACAGCAGTAGATGCTCCTGGAGAAGCGCCTAATAATGCTGCAATAGATCCATCTTCTGAAGTAATTACTTCTGTACCAAATTGCAATGTCCCTTTGCCGCCCGCTTCAGTGTCCTTAATTACTTGGACACGCTGACCTGCAACGACTAAATCCCAATCCTTACTCTGCGCGTCAGGGATAAATTCACGTAACTCTTCCATCCGTTTTTCCTTGGATTGCATGACTTGTGTAATCAAATATTTGGTTAGTGGCATCTGTTTCGCACCCGCTGCGAGCATGGTGAAAACGTTGTTTGGTTTTACAGATGTAACTAAATCAAACATAGATCCTGTTTTTAAGAATTTCGGTGAGAAGCCTGCATATGGCCCAAACAATAATGAACGCTTACCATCAATATAACGCGTATCCAAATGTGGTACAGACATTGGTGGTGCGCCAACTTTGGCTTTTCCATATACTTTTGCATTGTGTTGTTCAATAATATCGGGATTATTACACACCATGAATAAACCACTTACCGGGAAGCCACCAATATGCTTTCCTTCTGGTATGCCGCTTTTTTGTAATAAATGGAGACTGCCTCCGCCACCGCCAACAAAGACGAACTTGGATGTATGGAACTCCAATTTATCATTTTCCATATCGTGTACTCTTACTTCCCATTTACCGTCACTGGTCCGCTTAACGTCTTCTACACTATGCTTATAGTTGATCTCCACATTTTTGCTACGTAAATGGTCAAACAACATCCGCGTCAAAGCCCCAAAGTTTACATCTGTTCCTGTATCCATTTTTGTAGCTGCAATTGCCTCGTCTGATGGACGGTCCTGCATAATAAGCGGTAACCATTCTACCAATGTCTTTGGATCATCGGAATATTCCATTCCCTCAAATAGAGGATTATTTGATAGTGCTTTAAATCGTTTCTTTAAAAAAGTTACATTGTCTTCTCCCTGCACTAAACTCATGTGTGGTAAAGACATAATAAATTGCTGTGGATCACCAATCAGATTATTGTTGACGAGATAAGCCCAAAACTGTTTTGAAACCTGAAATTGCTCATTCACTTTAATCGCTTTACTAATATCCATTGATCCATCCGGTTTTTCGGATGTATAGTTAAGCTCACATAATGCAGAGTGCCCTGTTCCTGCATTATTCCATACATTGGAGCTCTCTTCGCCCGCTTTATCCAGTTTTTCAAAAACGGTGATTTCCCATTCAGGTACTAACTCTTTCAGAAGGGTTCCCAATGTAGCACTCATGATGCCTGCGCCAATTAAAATGACTTCTGTCTCAGTTACTCTGTTGCTCATTTTTATCAACCTTTTCCCCTAAAATTTGCAGAAAGTATGTAGGTTTAAACACGTTGCTATAATGCTCACGCGTCCAACCTCCCCCATCTCCCTTTTAACATAAATTCTTACCTCTAAAAGCATATCATAGTGTTATATAATAAGTAATAGTTTCACCATATCCTATTATATGCTTTTTGTTTCGAATTGAAAACCTACAAATCTTCTTATTTCGGCATACTACTTTTTATATCTGCTTTTTACTCCTTAAAATGATATGTTAAAAGGCTGGCACTCCTGATCAAGGCAATTCTCTATACGCTGCCTGAAATTCTTCCATGTTACCATTTCTAATCCATCTTTTATAGGAAAATACCCTACTTCCAAGCTTTCCGGGCTTGTTGTTGGCACTCCACCAACCGGTTTTCCCAGGAATAAGGTATTGCATATAGAATTACTGACATTTTGATAAATGCCACAAAATTTTGTAATTTCTACGTCAATTCCCGATTCCTCTTTTGTCTCTCGGATAGCCGCTTCTTCTAAAGATTCTCCCTCTTCCACCTGTCCGCCAGGCATTTCCCATCCACGTCTCGGCCCTTTAATCAGCAAAATTTCATTATGCTCATTTAAGACGATGGTTGCAGCAGAAACAATATGTTTTGGAGTAGTCATAAAATCCCTCCTTATTAGCCAACTCTTATTCTAGTTTCTTCTATCCTATTTTATGATGTTGTTGTATTGCCTTCTTTTGTTTTACTATATAAAGTAATTGTTTCCTCTGCGTCTTTCTTTTTTTGCTTATCCCACCATTTTACAACGATATAAATTCTGTTAACATCCTCTAGCGTAATTGGTTCACCTTTTTCATTTAGATAGGTGCCACCTTCCACCATTCCTGTTGTTTTTTCTGCTATATTTATCTCTTTGCCAGAAACCGAGCCAGTATGTACCGTAATATCCTTCTCATTGATTACCGCATGTGTATCAAAATGAAAGAAATCTGTATAATATTCTTTTTCCCCCTTCATACTTAACACACCATGACCCGCTTCAAAGTAATTAGGTGATATTTTCACTTCATACTCATTCACATCCCATTTCGCACTATTTCCTTTTAAAAGCAAATGAAAATTCGTCTCGGCTTCTTGCTGGGTACAGGCAGTAAGGGGGATAAGAATAATTAATAAACTAAATAATAGACTCATTTTTATTAATTTCTTCATTATACACATCCTTCCATTTATATTAACTTTACTCATTTAAATTCCTATGATTTCTTTGTTTTAAGTAATTAGGTCTGCAAAAACAACGAAATAATTTATCAAATTCATAGCTTAATATTAACATATTATTCCACTAGTGTGAGTGAAGATTCAGAACTATTTTGGAAAATAATACTTAGCATGTTTCAATGGTTATTTTAGTTCAGCTCTCTGACCGTAGAAAATCAATTACCGTTAGGGATTCATCAACTTTGCATTTCTTTATTTTCATTACCATAATTAACCTAATAAATGGTGATAAATTAGATCGTTAATATAATTATTAAGATTCTGGTCTACTTCTAGTATTAAAAAGTTTTTTTAATAGAATAATTAAAAAATAATAGAAAAGTTTAGTTTAAAACTTTTAATTTTTTTACTTGATCAATACATTTCTCAATAAACCAGAGAATTACTACATAAATTAAAGTTAAGGGAATGACATTGATAAAATAAAATATGAGTGAAAAGGCTACGGTATTTCCATCAGGATAGAGTATCTTAAGAGTATAAAAGAGTATTATTACAATAGTTAAAGGGACAGTTGCTAAAGAACCTATAATAATCCGTTTCCATTTTTCATTCGAGTTACCCTTAGATTTATCTTGAATTGATTTTATAATGATAAAAATCAAAACCACTATCCAACTGGGCATCGATATCCAAAGACTAAACATAAACGTGTGTATATCCATAATTTCCGCTCCTTTTTTAAAAGATATGTAGTAATATTTATTAAATGCTCATAACTAAAGCCGTCAATCCTAGATCAACGGCTATTATCATCTGTAGTTGGTTACATAAACAATCCAAGGAGCCATGGTGCTGCATAAAGAACCATAAACATAACTCCATAATTCACTCCATTTTTATATAGCAGTCCGGATACTAGTGCAACTACAAGCGTACCTAAAATATTAATCCAACCAGCATCCATATATGCGAGCATGACGACAAGTCCTGCGAAAAGTCCAATTAACGCTTCATGTGGTATGTATCTGAACACAAAAGCACAAATTTGGCTGGCATACTTTATTGTAATGTAGAAAGTGATGACAATCGCAATCACTGCACCAATTATTGTTGCAGTCATAATTTCTCCCATGGATAAAATGTGATGGATATTATGTTCCGGTGTAAATACCGGTGGAGCATTAAATAATCCAGCCGCCGGTCCGATCGCCATTGGGGAGAGCGGTAATCCAATTGCAATGAGCGGAACCAATGTACCCGAGATGTAGGAAGCATTTGTCAAACCATCCATTGTGGAAATTGCCCTAGATGCTCGTTGAACGGGATCCTTTATATGGCGTGTCAAAAATTCACCTAAAAATACAGTCATCCCAACAGGAGAAAGGAAAAATGTTACTGTACCAATTAAACTCCCGAGTGCAGATGTCGCTGATTCTTTATTTGTAAGTATTTTAAATGGGTTAGGGAACCCTTTTTCTTCTTCTGATTTTTTTAACGTAATTTCCTTGTTACCTAAGCTGGGGAGGCTGTTTCGATATTTCTTACATAATAACGAAAATAAGCTAAATGCAATTGGTCCGATCGTAATACCAAGGAAGAAGGAAACAAACACAGTGGAATCCTCCGGAATGATATCCAGTCCCCAGTATAAGTGGCGCAAACCTTGTATTAGCAAGGCGAATGGCAGAATGATGAGTAATGACACCAATTTATTTTTGGCCATCAACGCAAGAAATACAGCACCAAGGAAAAAAATTAATCCTGCATAGCTGCTTATTGTATCTGCATAAGGAAGGATCAGTTTAGCAATCAAAAAGCTTGCTGGTATGGACACGATCGTACCAATGACAGAACCGGAGGACATTTTCTTAATACTTACATCAGGCATCCCATGCTGTTTCAAAATCATTGCATGTTCCACCATCGGTGCTGCCATGACACCTCCAGGGATACCTGCAACCGCTACCGGAATGGAGTCCGTAAGCTTTTTTGCAACTATCGCTGCAATAAAGAATGCCAAAATAACATATGGACTAACTCCTACTAAAGCAAGTGCAATAGTCACTGGTGCGAGCACTGCTGTTTCATCCGTACCTGGTGCAATACCAATCAGTGTATATAAAAGCGCTCCACCCATACTGGCTAGAATCATTTGAATAATAATAGCTGTATCCATCATTTTTCCTCCTCTCCGAGAACGGTAATTCGGCGTTTAGGCTTAATTAGGATACTGCTAATAATAAAGCCCACCACACCACCGATTAGCCCAAGTATGAGTGGCTGAGGCGCATCTCCAGGCGCCAAGATGTATCCACCGAGCGCAAAAACAATACATAAGACCATGGATAACAGTAAGTCTCGTAACTTAACGTTATCTCCCCATATTTCGATATAGTTTTTATCTTCTTTGTGCAAAGGTGAGCACCTCCGTTTTTTAAACTTGTGATTATATTCTAATTGATATAGGGGAGGTTTGCACTTATTTTTGTCAGTGGTTATATAACCTTAGAAAGAAAACCATATATAAATGCCAGAGTGTGCATTTAAAACGATAATTTTCCCCATACAAAAACACCTCCATATTAATTGGAGGTGCAATTTTTTCCTTAGTTAATTTCCTTCGCTAAATTCGGAGCGTGTAATCCAGCATCTTCAAATAACGGAGTCAATTTTTCATTTGTTGCATTAATTTTTTCTTCTGCGGCTGCAGCGTCAATTTCTTCTTCGTCAAGTGCTTTTGCGTATGCTTCGTAAGCACCTTTTAATTCTGTCAAAGCATCATTAAATGTAGCTGTTTTATCTTCATCCAGATCTTCTACTTTGATACCTTCAATTGCTGTAGCAGCTTCTTCTGCTGCAGTTATGGCATCTTCTTTTGTTGTTTCAATTGTAGCTTCAGCCTCTGGATTGTTTACGGATTCTACATACATGTTAATCTTTGTTTGATATGGACGAACTGTTTTAGCAACATCTAAGTAATTACCTAAAAGCGCCTTTTTAACTGCTGCTTCGTCCTTTTCTCCATCATCTTTCTTTTCTGCAGTTTCTTCTGCATTTGTATCTTCACCATTTGAGCTATCTGTGTTATTTTGTGTTTGGCCACATGCTGTTAACACAAGCGCCAATAGCATAGCGAATAGTATGAAAATTTTCTTCATGGAATTGTACCCCCTTTTAATCAATACATTAAGTAGTCTATACGCAAGATGTGCAAAAGTAAATACAGTAGCGAAATGTTCTAAAACTTAAAAAAGGGTGATATTTTAAATTTTTCAATTAAAACTTCTGCTAATGTTTATCTTAGTTATCAGAAGTCGGAGTTTAACTGCTTTTGTCCTTTTTAAATAGCTTCTTTAAAAACCTTTAATAAGTACCTCCTGTCTCCGTAATCGTCACTTGAAAGATTGGTTTGATCTGTATATCTTTAAAATAATTCTCTGGTAATCGCTTCTCATGTAATTTTTTTGCATGATAAGCTAACAGGTCTCTGCCGTAACCAAACACATCTGAATTAACCTCTTGTAATTTAGTGATTACTTCTATAGCGTCTTCATAGAGTCTTTCTTTTATTACCTTTTCTAACTCATCTGCCTTCTCCTTCTTGTATAGGTGATCCGAGGCATATTCCTGTATTTGTACTTCCACTTGAATATACAATTTAACAATAAACTGACCTGATGAAGCATCATACATTATATCTTTTTTCGTATCTGCATCAGAAATAATGAAAGAAACATAATTGTATAACCAATTCTCTTTCTCTTGGTTGTCTACTTTAAACGTGAGTTCAATATTTTTTCCACGTTCTTCAGCCAAAATCATCATCATCTTTGATTGGTGTCCAGTGAGATTTTCACCAGTATAGCTGCGTTTATTGAATAAAGCGAGTCCATCTAATTCTACCCCCTCGTTCTCTTCATCGTAATGAAGTAAAGGCAGACCAAAATCTCTACCCTCATCGAATAATTGAGTACCAATCATTTGAATTGATTGCTTCGGTATCGTTCCATTGCGTTCTTCATTGTCTAATAACTCTTCAATATACTCTATAATTAAAGTTTGCTCTTTTTGTTGAATGCGGTATATTTTCTCTACGCTTCCTTTTACTACTGCAAGCTTGGCACCAAGCGGACTTCGTGGATCCCGATAAAAGGAATCAAGAAAGGGATAAATATCTATTTTAGCTAAGTCTTCATTAAGTAAAATCATTCTTGCTTTTCCTTCTGCAAAATCACCAGAAATACGCTTATTCAATAGGCTACGGAGTTCTCGAATCGTTGTACCATTAACGCTAACGATTTCGTTAGCAATTCCAGCCTTCGGATCTTTGGGAACAGAACGAATTACTACTGTTTCCCTGAGCTTTTCATCCTCACCTGGATCATACCCGATTCCGTAAATCAGACGATTTTCCTTTAGCATTTGCTGATCCCAACAGCCTGTTAAGCTAAGTAATATAATTGGCATAAGTATCAACAATGCGCGCTGCAGCCTCTTCATTTGCTCCGCTCCTTCCTAATAAAAGAGAGAAATAGTAACAAAAGTGGAAGAACAAAGATAAATAGGTAGCTCGCGTTAGATATCACCCGGACATAGTTTACAATCCCATAAATATCTTTATCTGAAAAAAATAGTACTGTAATGATTAAAAGAACGCACCATCCAACCATTGGTGCATGTGATTTCCTCTTAAATATTGTTGTTACTCCCAATGAAGCCACATATAGGTACATAACCAAAGTTGTGACGATACTTACAAACCACACGGATATAAATAAAAGATCAATTCTCTCTACTAAATCAAATTTGAAGGACTTGAGCATGTAGAGAACTGGTTCAGGAATTAACTTAATTTCTGCCGGACTAAAAACCGTTATCGTAATAAATACGATAAGTGTATACAGTATAGTAACAAATGCATTTGCAGCCACGACGATGCTATAACGTCTAAATCTTTCATCGATAAATGGAAAAAGCACCAACAATAATTCAAATCCCAGCATCGAATTTGTAACTTCTTCTATGCCCTTCAAAATATTCATCATACCTGCTTGGCCTACAGGTAGTACAAAACGGATATCAAAATAGACTATTGCAGGGACTAGAATAAGGATTAGTACGATAACAAATGCGGATGTAAACGTATAAAATCGGGCAATCACCTTCATATTATCCTTCGCAAGATAATAAGTTACACCAAGGACTAATACGTATATAACAAGATGCGGGGTCTTGAATAATACCCAGCGTTTTAAGATATCAGTAAATAGTAAGGTAGTTAAAAACACCATACTTAAGAAATAAACACTGTATGCTAAGTTAATTAAACTACCTAGATATTTACCAACGAGTTTAGGCGCAAATTCATATAGAGTTTGTGCTTTAAAGCGTGTTGCCAGCAACCAGATAATTGTAACAAGTAATTGGATAGTTAATCCGGCAAGAAGAACAGATATCCACCCATCTCCTTTTGCAATCTGGTGAACATTTCGTGGTAGAGATAAAATCCCTATACCAATTTGTACCTGTACCAAGATTGAAAAGGCGGCCCACCATGTCAAAATGCCTTTGTTATTCATTTTTTTCATCCCAATCTCTTGGGTTTTCCGCCTGATTAGTCCGGTAAGCAGCCTGAGAATCCTTTGGTCTGTTATGAAGCATCCAGGTTGGAAAGCGGATTATAGTATCTTTTAATTCTTTCCACCGTAACGGGCCAAACGGTGCAAAGTAAGGAGAACCAAACGACTCTAGCTTGCATAAATGAATGACAATGATCAAAAATCCAATTACAATTCCTATTAATCCAAACAGAGCAGCCGCGATCATTAATGGAAAACTTAGTAATCGAATGGTTGTGCTCATTTCAGTTGAAGGCATAATAAAGGATGAAATAGCTGTAATTGCTATAACAATAATCATCATATTTGAAACAAGATTTGCATCAACTACCGCATTCCCGATTACCAATCCACCTACAACTCCAATCGTTTGTGCAACTGGATTTGGCAGTCGTATCGTCGCCTCTCTAATTAGTTCTAATGTTATTGCCATAAACATCGCTTCTAACAGAGGCGGCACAGGTATAGGTTCCAAGGAAGATTTAATTGCAAATAATAATTCAACAGGCACGGATTCATAGTGAAAAGAAACTACGGCAATATAAAGGGCAGGCAAACCGACCGTGACAAAAAAACTAAACACACGAATAAACCTGTAAAATGATCCAATCATTACTCTGCCGTTGTAGTCATCAGGAGATTGGAAAAAAGCAATTAAAGAAGAAGGTGCTACCAGACAGGTGGGAGTCCCACTCATCATAATGCCCACCCTCCCATCCATTAGATTAGCAATAAGTCGATCTGGTCTTTCTGTGTTTAATGTTTGTGGAAATGGTGAATAGGTCCGTTCTTCTATATATTCCTGTATATAACCGGGTATTTGGATGAAATCCGCCGATATGGATTGAAGACGTTCTTTTATTTTACTGATTAGCTCTTTATTTGCAAGGTCGTCAAAATACATAATTGCTACGTTTGTGGATACCGTTTTTCCAAGCTTAATATATTCTACCTTAAGCTTTGGATTTTGCACCTGGTTTCTTATTAAGTTGATATTGGTGTTTAAATCTTCAATGAATCCAATATGCGCTCCCCTGATAACCTGTTCGTTAAATGGTTCCTCTGGTGGGCGATTATTTTGCTTACTTACCTTTATAAGGATTACCTTATTTGACTTTGGTTGGAGGAAAGCACAAAAGCCGCTTGTTAGGGCTTCTACGACCTCTGACAGTTTGATTGATTCATTTACATCAAGTGCTGTAACAACTTCTTTAATTGGTTGGCCATTTGCTTGTTTAATCGGTTTAATGACATGATTTTCAATTGATTCGTTATTTACCAAAGTTTCTAAATACAAAAGGGAGCCATTTTTACCGTCCCAATTAATTGTTTTGCATACCAAATCAGCAGTATCTGCAAACGATACTTTTACCTTTGTAATATTTTTATGTAAATCATTTGATAATGTCTCATCAGATACAGAATTAGATTGATATGGACGCGTTTCATTCTTAAATGTATGTTTTTCTTTATTTTTTTTTGAAAAGATATTAAACATATTAATTTCCTTTCCAAATAACCTTTATCTTCAGCATGCTCCATGGTGGAAATTAATATTCAACTATAGATGCAGTTTTCTGATCTATAGTTGGGATGTATCAAATGAGGAGCGGGTTCATTTTGGAACGGAGGTCTCTTATAAATAGCTTGCTCTCTCATTTGAGAAGGGCACTCTCTCATACAATAGCTTGCTCTCTCATTTGAGAAGGGCACTCTCTCATACAATAGCTTGCTCTCTCATTTGAGTGCGGTGGTCTCTCATATACAGGCTTCCTCTCTCATTTGGGAAGGGCACTCTCTCATATAATAGTTTTCCCTCTCATATCTACATCTTTTCTCTCATTCCACCAAAAAAAACAGCCATCCTTAAATGGCTGTTTTTTCTTTCAATAGTGACACATATAGTTTTAGGTATGCTTGTGCTGATGCATTCCAGCTGAAGTCTTGGCGCATGGCTCGTTCTACCAGCTGCTTCCATTTGCCAGGCTGATAACGGAATAGACCCACTGCCTGCTCCAGTACATACAACATGTCATGGGCATTATAGTTGGTGAACGTAAACCCGTAGCCTGTATCTCGTAAAACATCATATGGGGCAACGGTATCCTTCAAGCCACCGGTTTCTCTGACAATTGGAATTGTCCCATAGCGCATTGCCAGTAGTTGCCCGATGCCACATGGTTCAAATTGAGATGGCATGAGAAACAGGTCGGAGCCTGCATAGATCTGTCTTGCCAATCCTTCATCAAAAAATAATTGCACCCTTACCTGCTCCGGGTATTCCTTAGCTAGCTCCCGAAATCTCTGTTCATAGTGCCCATCTCCCGTCCCAAGTAGAATAAACTGGACACCTTGCCCGAGTATTTCACGAAATACATGGAGCACCAGATCGATGCCTTTTTGTTCAACAAGTCTTGTTACCATGGAAACAACAGGAATAGTACGATCAACAGGGAGATCCAGCTTTTCTTGTAATTGCAGCTTATTTGCTTGTTTTCCCTCGACATCATCATACGATTGGAAAATAAAACGATCTAACTCCGGATTATACTCCTCTGTATCAATTCCATTCACAATCCCTTGCAGGAAACCATCTCGTTCCCGCAAAAAGCCGTCTAACTGCTCTCCATAATGTGGTAGTTGTATTTCCTCTGCATACGTTGGACTTACGGTAGTGATCTGATCAGCATATGCCAGACCTGCTTTCAAATAACTAACATTCCCGTGGAACTCCAGGCCATTCATATGAAAATACAATTCACTTAAATCCAACAAATCGGATAGTACTTCCTTTGGGTAAACGCCTTGGTAACGTAAATTATGGATAGTAAAAACGGTCTTTATCCCTGAATAGAATGGATGATTACTATAACGGGCTTTCAACAACACACTAATTAGACCTGTTTGCCAATCATGACAGTGAATAATATCAGGCTTTCTATTCAGGTAGGGTAAAGCTTCCAGAACGGCACGAGAGAAAAAGGCGAATCGTTCCCCATCATCAAAAAAGCCATAGCTTCCGTGACGCTTGAAATAATATTCATTATCAAGAAAATAATAGCAGATACTATCCCGTTCGACTTTTTCAATACCACAATATTGTGTTCGCCATCCGACAGGGACTTCCATTTGAGCTACATTTTCCATCTCCTGTTTTAAGAAAAATGGCAAATCTTCGTATTTGGGCAGCATGACACTTACCTCGACACCTTGATCTAAAAGCGCTTTTGGCAATGATCCAATCACATCGCCAAGCCCACCTGTCTTAATAAATGGTGCACATTCAGATGCTGCAAAGACTATATTCATTCCTATCCCCCACTATCGTAAAGCCGATTTTTCAATCACCTGAATTTGTCCAGCTGTCCTAGTCATTTGACCGTTGATCAACTTTACATGCTTATCTGCGATGACACCATCAATTTCCACACCTGCTCCAATTTCTCCTCTTTGCATAATAATACTATTCTTTACGACAGCATCCTTATGTACTTTCACTCCACGAAATAAGATGCTGTTTTCCACTTTTCCTTCGATTTCACAACCGTTAGCAACGAGTGAATTGCTCACATTTGATGTAGCAGTATAGGTTGCCGGTGCTTCATGCTTCACTTTTGTAAAGATATCGCCATGTTTGTAAAAATAATCATAGATGATTTCCGGGTTTAAAAAATCCATATTGCTTTTATGATAGCTTTGGTTAGAATGGATAAATGGCAAATGACCTGCAAATTCGTATCCTTGGATATTCAGCCTATGCTGATTTGCCTTCACCACGTCTTTTAGAAAATCATATTCCTCTTGTTCTATACAGCGCTCAATGAGTTGGATAAACAATGCTTTATCTATAATATATGTTTCCAAGCAAACATGCGCACCAGGAAGTGGTGTTGTAAAAAGATCGATATCCAAAAGACTGCCATCACGAAGCATGCGGCATTGATGGTAGATAGGCTTCTCCACTGGTGTCCCATCATACTCCTTATATAAAATGGTAATGTCCGCCTGTTTTTCTCGATGTGCATGGACTGCATCACTATAATCTATTTTCCCTACATGATGACCTGGAGAAATAACAATCAAATCTGCTTTTGTTTGTTTAAACATTTGCAAATGCTCATGGAATTGCTGCAAATCACCTTTTACTTTTTTATCTGGACTTACTGGTGGAAGAATGTGCAGTCCCCCATTTCTTCTGTCAAGATCCCACTCTCTACCAGAGCCAAGATGGTCCATGATGGAGCGATGTTTTGCTTTGGTAAAGACGACGACATCCGTTATCTCTGAGTGAATAAAGTTAGATAGCGTGAAATCGATCAAACGATATCTGCCTCCGAATGGGACGGAAGCAAGACAGCGATGCTTTGTCAGTTCTTTTAAAAAAGGCTTATCGTTTACGAGATTAATTACCCCAAGTACATTGTTCATTTAAACGTCATCCCTTCCTATCATGGCAGCGTGTTTTCCAGCTTGGAAAGCATGAGCTGTTGCTCTCCATATAATGTAATTTCTTTAGGTGAATTTTCGGAACCGATCACAGACCGATCAGCAATCACAGAATTAGGGGCAATAATTGCATTTTCAATTCGCACATTATTACCGATTGATACGTTTGGCATAATGACTGAATTCCTTATTAAACTACCCTTGCCGACAGAGACATTATAGGAAACAACCGAACCTTCCACCTTGCCAAAAATCATTGTTCCTTCATTTATGAGCGAGCGCTCAATCTTCGCCCAAGGAGAAATATATTGTGGCGGGTTATTCGCATTCCCTGCATAAATTCGCCAATCCGGATCGTCAAGCGTAAAACCATCTGTCTTATTCAATAGATCCATATTTGCTTCCCATAGACTCCGAATTGTCCCCACATCTTTCCAGTAACCATCGAAATGGTGCGTATACAGACTTTTTTTATCACCGAGCAACCTTGGAATAATATCCTTTCCAAAGTCATGTGAAGACAGGTCATTGACAGCATCTTCTTCCAGGTAGCGTTTCAGTAGCTTCCAATTAAAAAGATATACGCCCATAGAAGCAAGGTTGCTTTCAGGCGCATTAGGCTTTTCTGCAAATTCCGTAATTTTCCCTTGTTCATCTATATTCATAATGCCAAAACGGCTTGCTTCCTCCCATGGCACTTCAATAACGGCAATCGTTGCGTCGGCATGTTTTTTTGTATGGGTATCAAGCAGCTTTGTGTAATCCATTTTATAAATATGGTCGCCAGAAATAACGAGGACATATTCTGGATCATGCTGGTCGATGAAGCGAATGTTTTGATAAACAGCGTCCGCTGTCCCCTCAAACCAATGTCCGCCGTCCTTTGCCTGGTATGGTGGCAGTACGGAAACTCCTCCAATATTCCGGTCCAGATCCCATGCTTTCCCGTTACCGACATAATCATTTAACAGATGTGGCTGGTACTGTGTAAGCACCCCCACCGTATCGATCCCCGAATGGGTACAGTTGCTTAAAGTGAAATCAATAATACGATATTTTCCTCCGAAGGGAACAGCTGGTTTTGCCAGTGCATTTGTCAACTGGCCGAGCCGTGTCCCCTGTCCACCGGCAAGAAGCATTGCAAGCCATTTTTTACTCATTGTGTAACACCCCTAATCTTTTCTGTACTTTCTGCTTTCGTTGTGTTGGTTTCTTCGTAAAAATCGCCATTCCTAGCGGGGGTACGGTAACCTCCATGCTGTAAGGCTGGTTATGGTATGGCTTTTTTTCAACATGTAATCTATCTGTATTTAGCTGACCCGAGCCACCGAACTCCTTTGCGTCACTATTGAAGCTCTCTTGGAAAATGCCTGCAGCAGGCACTCCGATTCGGTAATTCTCATAAACTGCCGAACTGAAATTACAGACAACAATACAATAATCTCCCCTTCGCTTCCCCTTACGTATAAAACTTATGACACGACCTGCGGAATTATGCGGATCAATCCACTCAAACCCCTCTTGTTCATGGTCCAGTCTCCACAACGCACGATTGTTTTTGTAGAAAGAAGTAAGTTGCTTAAAATAGTGAAGAAAGGTTGTATGTGAATCATAGTCCAATAGATTCCAGTCAAGCTGCTCTAGATCCTTCCATTCATCAAATTGGGCAAATTCACTTCCCATAAACAACAGCTTTTTCCCCGGGTGTGTCATTAAATAACCGCATAGCAGTCGTAAATTAGCAAACTTCTGCCAATAATCGCCCGACATCTTGTTCACAAGCGATCGCTTTCCGTAAACAAGCTCATCATGGGAAAATGGCAATACGAAATTCTCCGAGAAGGCATACATAAATGAAAATGTAAGTAACTGATGATGGTGACTCCGTTCCGCTTCTTCCATTTGCATATAGCGAAGCACATCATTCGCCCAGCCCATGTTCCACTTATAATTAAACCCAAGCCCACCTGAGGAGGTCGGGGACGTAACAAGTGGATAATCAGTCGCTTCTTCCGCAATCATGAGTATATGCGGATATTTAGCAAAAATGACTTCATTTAATTTTTTTATAAAGGAAATTGCTTCCAAGTTTTCCGGTCCGCCATAAGCATTGGTGACAGGAACAGCCAGTGTATTATCATGATTCAAATAGATCATCGAGGAGGCTGCATCAACACGAAAACCATCAATATGATATTCCTCCAGCCAAAACATCGCATTAGAAATGAGAAAACTGATTACCTCTGGCTTACTAAAATCAAAATTGTTGGTTCCCCAATTTGGTCGCTCGGCTTTTTCCAATTCCCTTGGTTCAAACAACGGTGTACCATCAAATTGCCGAAGACCATGATCGTCTTTACAAAAATGTAAAGGAACCCAGTCCATGATGACACCAAGTCCCGCCTGATGACATCGATCTACCAAGTATTTAAAATCCTCTGGGGATCCATAACGACTTGTCACCGAATAAAAACCAGTAATCTGATAGCCCCATGACCTGTCATATGGGTGCTCCATCAGTGGCATAAATTGGATATGTGTATAACCAATGGATGCCACATAAGGAATCAATTCATCCGCTAACTCCCTGTATGTATAAAATTCTTCGTTCTCCTTTTTCTTCCATGATCCTGCATGCATTTCATAAATCACCATCGGCTCATGGAAGTGATCTCGCCTTTTTCGATTGGTTTGCCACTTTCCATCCAGCCATTCATAGCGGCCCAGCTGGTGAACGATGGATGCTGTATTTGGTCGTTTTTCTGATGCGAACGCATACGGATCAGCTTTTTGCATTACATTTCCCTTAGGAGTATGGATTTCGTATTTATATAAATCGCCTTCCCCTAACCCCGGAATAAAACCAAACCAAATCCCGGAAGCCTCTATCCGTTCAAGCGGATCATTCGTCCCTTGCCAGTTATTGAAATCCCCCACCACGTTTACCTGAAGTGCATTTGGTGCCCATACAGCAAAACGAACTCCCTTTTGCTTTTGACTTGTGGTTACATGTGCACCAAGCATTCGGTAACTCTCATATAGTGTACCTTCATGAAATAAATAGCGATCAAATTCACCTGGCATCACCAGGTCTGTTTCTTCCATTAAATTCGATTTCTCTGTCTTCACAAGCTGATTCCCCTCCAACTAATCTCTTTCTCTCTATATTCCATGCGAAAATTGCGGTTCCTTCGATGATAATTGACTAGTTTTCAGAAGCATTGTCGAAAAAAATTTTAGTGATCTTACAAAGTAGCAATGAGATTAAACAGGAATTCGTAATTAAAAAAGGTTCCATTGGAAAGGTTGAGGTACAAACTTCATCGAATACATTCATAGTAGGAGGAAAATGCGAACTAGAGGAAATCACTGGCTACCGGGAAGGTAAGATACTAATTAATCAGCAGTAGAGCGAGATAATCCGCCGGAGAACTAATTAATCAGCAGCAGAGCGAGATAATCTGCCGGAACCCCAAGTTACTTCGTAGTTTGTCCATTTTCCCAATCATTGGATATCTCCCATCATCATTCACATCAGAACCATAAAAAAACAGATGCTGCCCAAAAGGGTGCATCTGTTTTTTTCTTACACGTATTGTTCCTGTATATTCAATACTTCGATCTTTTCCAAAAATAAATAAGATAATGCTACAGACCAGGCAAGTGGTGTGTTGCCATTCGGTACATTGATTCCACCGATAAATAGCTCAGGGATTTCCCAATTATCTGGTATGTTGCTAGTTGTTTTATCAACATACTCCTTTGCACGGTCCATCATGCCTAACTCCATATAACATAATCCGAGCCATGGAAAACCGAATGTCCACTCTGCTTCGCTTCCTTCATTATAATAATGGTCATTTTCATAGCGTATAACACCATGGGAACGTTCCAACCGATTTGTGAGCCTGCCGAGTATTTCCTGTGCCATCTCTCTGTCCAAAATTCTGTATGGATAGATCAAAGAGAGCAAGGCAAGATCCGTTTCCTTTGTCTTACTTTCATTCGGCAAGAGCTGTTTTAATGCCTGCTCACCTTTTTGAATCAGTTCTTCTTTTACATCGACTAACAGTTTCACAGCCTGAAGGCCAGCAACCGCTGCACCGACACTGGAGGCATGTACCTCCATATTTTCTTCCCACATGCCATTGTCTTCTGCATGCCAGTATTCCACGCATTCCAAATAGTCCACAAGCTTTTGAATGATCCTTAAGTCACTCTCATCACGTATCACCTGTTGGCCGTGTTTATGCCCTTCTCCAACGCCCCATAGAAAGGCACCGATGGCATCATTCTGTGCGTGCCCCCACTCGACATCCATCTCTTTTAGCTCCTTGGAATACCTTGCATGAATATACTCATATAGCTGTACAGGCTTTTGCTTCCGATGGATATCAATTTTCCATTCATAGGTTTTAAAAATATCAAACAAGGCTTGATATGCTTTTTCAAAGCGCTCGGATCGTTGATGGAGAAATGGCAGAACCGTATAGCAAACATCTCTGATCCAGACGTAACTATAATCAGATGAAAGACTTGCAGTATAAGCGCCATTTGGCAGTCGCATACGATCAAGCATTTCCAGTGCTCTTAACCTATCCACGTCGAAACCCCTCCCAAGAAAATGATTTATCTCCATTGTTAACATTCCCTATTTTTTTTAAACCTGGAACCTTTTTTTAAGCGATTACATTATAGTTGAAAAAGCTCACCTTGCAGGTAGCAGCTTCGTCCCTATATTGTATGAAGAAGAGGGGATTTTGTGTAAGAATCGATGATCACCACTGGGGGATAGATTCCATTCAAGTGGAGCTGCAACTTGTTTTAAACTAAACTCAGCTTAGTTGAATAATCGAATACAGTTTAGTGAACATACTTCAAATTTCCACAACACAGATTACCACCAGTATGCATGATCATGCGATTCTCTCCGAAACAACATATTAACTTAGTTACTTCTTTATTTCCGACCCATTTAATGCATCTGGATATACCATCTTATCAAACACTTCTCCTGTGTCCACATTTTCAAGCTTTATTGTTACTTCACTATCATCCATGTCCTCTCCACTAAACATTTGGTAATACATGCCAGCAGTGCCAAGGGATAATGTCGCAAATCCATCGAAACCTTCTTTATACTTTTCTTCATCAACGATTATAGTGAATTCGGAAAAACGCTCATTATGATGAATCTCCTTGACGGATGGAGTACTTTCACTTTGTATTATTTTATCGATCTTTTCTTTTAAATCTTTTTTCAGGTCTTTCAATAAATTTCTGTGTTGTTCGGAGGTCATTGCAAAGGTTACAGAACCATCCTTGTTTTGCTTTACATTTTCCACATTATTTTTTTCTGCTTCCATAAACGCATCATCAAGTAACCTTTCCTCCTCAAAGAAAAATGCCGGGAGAGTTACTTCAACTTCCGCCTTTTCTTCAACTTGATCCATGCTTTTTTGCCCTTCGTTTTTTCCATCCTCTTTTCCGGTGAATAGAAAAAACACGATAATAATAATTAATATGATTAGTAAAACCTTGAGTAATTTCATAAATTCAACTCCTTTTAGCATGGAGATCTTTGCATAACTAATAATAAATATCTACCTTCTATACTGAGATAGAGAATAGTTTAAGTCAATTTAAACACCCTTAGGTGAAAAAAAATTTACATAAATTCAACAGAGGCTTATCTCTTATCTACTATATCCTTTTTTATGGTAAAACATGTCTATTCCTGCTTCCACCACTTCTCCATTGTTTTTACTTTTTTGGAGTAGGGTAAATTAGTACTAAGCAAGGGAGGAATTGATAATGAAGCAGACGCGTACAGAGGTACTGATTATTGGGGCAGGCCCTACTGGATTGATGCTGGCTAATATGCTCCATACATACGGAATTAATTTTAGAATCATTGATAAAAAACAAGGCCCCTCTCGTTATTCAAAGGCGCTTGGTGTCCATCCGCGCGCTATGGAAATGATGGAGTTGGCGGGGCTTTATCCATCTTTTTTACAAGAAGGATTTTTGGCGAAGCATGCTCAACTCTATTCAAATAATCAGCCACTTTTCCGTATTAATTTTTCTCTTTTAAATAAGGATACCAGCTACTCCTTTTTAACTATTATTCCTCAACGGGAAACAGAGTTTTTATTGGAAGATCATTTGCCACAAAGAAAGGTAGAAAGAGCGAAAAGACTTGTAGATCTTACCCAGGAGCACAACGGAGTAAAGGCATTAATTAAAGGTCCAAATGAAGAAGAAGAAATTAGCGCTCGTTATTTGATCGGTTGTGATGGTGCCCATAGTGCGACACGAAAATTGTTAAACATGCCATTTGAAGGGAAATCGGAGGAAGTTAGTGTGATGCTTGGTGATGTTAAACTTAAGCAGTCGCCATTCAAAGAGTATTTGAACTTGATAAGCAACAAAAATGGGCTCTTGTTTGTCGCTCCGTTTAAAGGCGCCTATACGAGAATTATTGTCATTGATCTAAACAAACAAGGTCATCATTTTCCAAGCAATGTGACCATGGATACCTTTCGTGCTTCCATTGAGCAGGTGTATGGCAAGTCGTTGTCCATCGAAGATCCTTACTGGCTATCCAGTCTAACAACCTCCCATCGACATGCTGCTTATTATCGGGATAGAAATGTGATCCTGGCAGGAGATGCAGCCCATGTTCACAATCCAGTCGGTGGCCAAGGAATGAATATCGGCTTCCAGGATGCCGTAAATGTCGCATGGAAACTGGCTTATGTAATTAAAAACAATTTCCAGCCTACACTACTTGATTCTTACCAGATAGAAAGAAAACCAATTGCAGCGGACATTATTAATAAAACAAGTCGGATGATTAACGTAATCTCCATTGCTCAGCCATGGGCAATACAAACGAGAAACAGCATAATGAAATTATTACTGCAACGGCCTTTTCTGCAAAAAAAGGTGATGAAAAATCTTTCCCAGTTAACACATGATTATACCAATACAGAATACAGCAGACGTATTTTACAGCTAACAGGAAATCCTGCTGGAGTGCGCGTCCCACCACTTCACGTTGTTACAGCCACTTGGGAAAATAAAAACATTTACGAGCTACTTCGCAGTGGAAAATGTCTCTTACTTTTTTATGGGAATGAACATTTTTTCCAGGTGAAACAAACAGTTTTACAGAAAGCAATGGAGATCTTTAATGAAAAGTGTGGCAACATATTGAAGCCTGTATTCTTATTGGATAATGAGCCAAGAGAGGCTTTAGGTGAGACCGATGACTGTTTCATTGATTTATACGATGAAGCAAGAGAAAAATTAGGTTTGCAATTGTATGATGTCATCATCATTCGACCTGATGCACATACACTTGTTCATACATCTATACGGAATGTAGAGGCTGTAAAAACAGCTTTGAGAGGTTATTTTAATTAAGATGACGAGGGGTGTGCTAAGGTGGCGAGCTAGCTGAGAGTATCGGATGCGGCACTTGCTGTCGCGGTGGGTGAGCTGCTCGTCTCGGGTGCGGCTCTTGCTGTCGCGGAGAGTGTGCTGCTTGTCTCGGGTGCGGCTCTTGTTGTCGCGGGGAGCGCGGGGCTTGTCTCGGGTGCGGCTCTTGTTGTCGCGGGGAATGTGCTGCTTGTCTCGGATGCGGCTCTTGTTGTCGCGGGGAGCGCGATGCTTGTCTCGGATACAGTGCTTGCTGTCGCGGGGAGTGTGCTGCTTGTCTCGGATGCGGCGCTTGTTGTCGCGGGGAGTGTGCTGCTTGTCGCGGATACGGCGCTGACCTGTCATGGGGAAGTAAATTTTGCCCTTCCTTTTTACCAATTAGTTGTATATTATTTCCTGATAATTTGGTATACTACGGTCAATCTTTTAAAATGGGGGAAGTTTACATGTTCATACAGTATATTAATGAAGAAATCTCTTTAAAGTTACTTGAGAGGCAGGATGCGAAGGAGTTATTTGCACTAGTAGATAAAGATCGAAGCTACTTACGAGAGTGGCTCCCCTGGGTAGATAGCATGAAGCAGGTAGAAGATTATGAGCCGATTATTGACATGTGGCTAAATCAGTTTTCTTCCCACAATGGCTTTCAAGCTGGAATTTTATATAAGGGTAAGCTGGCAGGTATGGTCGGCTTCCATGGTATTGATCAAGCCAACAAAAAAACAAGCATCGGGTACTGGTTAGCCAACAGCTACCAAGGAAATGGAATTATGACAATTGCAGTAAAAGCCCTTATCGAACAGGCCTTTAATGAATATGGACTAAACCGTGTGGAAATCCAATGTGGTGTTGATAATATCAAAAGTAGAAGTATTCCAGAGCGACTCGGTTTTAGACAAGATGGTATCCTTCGAGATGCAGAGTATTTGTATGATCATTTTCATGACTGTGTTTTATACAGTATGCTGGCAAAGGAATGGAAGTAATTTTGCTTTCAGATCCTGGGAGATTTCATATGTTGGAAACCGCTCGTTGTAGATTAATAGACATTTCAGAACAAGACTATGAAAGTGTGAAAAAATTGTATAGCAATAAAGATGTGCGGAAATTTTTAGGTGGGCCGGTACAAGAAGCTTCTATTAAAAATAGCTTTGCAAAAATGCTCACCTCTAGTGCTTCAGATGTGCACCTTACCGTTAAAGAAAAAAACACAGATCAATTTATCGGACTCATTTCTTTAGATATGCACCATGATGGTATATCTACCGAGATATCCTATCAATTACTTCCTTTTTGGTGGGGAAAAGGCATTGCCAGAGAGGTCGTAGCAAAATTAATTGACTATGCATTTGATGAAATGCAAGTTACTCAACTTGTTGCAGAGACGCAAACAGCGAATCAAAGGTCATGTGCACTACTGGAAAGTGTTGGCATGCAAATGAAGGAAACAGTATTTCGTTTTGGTAAAGAGCAATTCATTTATTGTCTACATAAACAAGAATTAATAAAATAACGGAAGGACTTTTCCTGCCAGTGTAGAAACTATTCATTAAGCAACACGTTCAGGGGGGATTACTTTGCAAGCACAGCCCATTAAGAATCAAATGAATGGTATTTTTGTACATGTTAGCAATTTGAAAAAGTCAGTCCAATGGTATGCAGACATACTAGGACTTGATGTTGATTTAGAGAAAGTAGCATCGCCTGTTTACAATATTCCTGTTAATGGAACAACTTCCCTTACGCTTGATGACCACACCTTTGACCCAACATTTGAGCATATCATCAGTCCAAGCCCGCTTTTCAACTTCTTTGCACCGGATATCGAAGCAGCCTATAAATCTATCTCAATGAAAGAAGTGGATATCGTTAGGGAAATAGAATGGGTGGGACAGACAGCATGGTTTAATATTAAAGACCCGGATGGCAATGTCATCATGATTTGCAATTGTTAGTTGAAAGCAGTCTTAATTTTTTAAAAAACAGAAGCACCTCCATTGGCCGCTTCTGTTTTTAGTTTGTTTTTTTTCAGTTTTCAATTCACGCAGAGACTACCAAAAGTCAATTCCAACCGACTGGTGATCTACCAGTCTGCTACATTATTCCTCATCTGCAACTTTTACCAGTTGTTTCCCAATATTTTCTCCAGAGAACAATCCAAGAAATGCTTCTGGTATTGTTTTAAATCCTTCTTTAATTGTTTCCTCAAACTTTAGTTCGCCATTTGATACGCCCTCAGCGAGAAATTTATATGCCTCACTAAATCGATCGGCGAAATCGCCAACAATAAAGCCTTGCATTTTGGTACGGGATTTAATTAAAAATGGTTGGATTCGGAGACCAATATCCTGTTCGCCTTCCTTCAAATTATAGGAAGAAATGGCACCACATACAGGGACACGAGCAAAGTCATTTAACAATGGCCAAACCGCATCGCCAATTTCCCCTCCAACATTTTCATAATAAACGTCAATACCGTTTGGACATGCCTCTTTTAATTGCTGATGCACATCCCCTTTCTTATATTCCACAGCTGCATCATAGCCAAGCTCTTCGGTTATATATGCAGCTTTTTTCTCTGAGCCAACAATTCCAACAACACGCGCCCCTGCTTTTTTGGCAAGCTGACCAGCAATTTGCCCAACTGCTCCCGCAGCACCAGAAACAACGACCGTGTCACCTTGTTTTGGTTCCCCAATATGCATCATGCCAAAATAAGCTGTTAACCCAGGCATACCAAGAGCTCCTAATGCCACACTCGGATTAAGGCCATTTGTGTTAACCTTGCTGACTGTGTCCGATTTTACCACATGATACTCCTGAAATGGCAGATTCCCTCGCACGATATCCCCTTTTTCAAGTTCGTCCGTTTTTGACTCAACCACTTGTGCAACGACGCCGCCAGCAAGTGGCTCTCCAACCTGAAATGGTTCAACGTAGGAATCCCTATCTGACATTCTGCCACGCATGTATGGATCAACAGAAACATACAGTGTTTTTAATAATACTTGTCCGTCCTTTGCTTCACCGACTTCTACCTCTTTAAATTGAAAGGTATTTTCATCAGGCAATCCATTTGGACGTTCATGTAAAATTAACTGTTCTTGTTTCATTTATATAACCTCCTAAAGTATTTACTTTCAGCCTAACATATTACGTAAAGAATGTACCCTGAAGTGAAAAAAGTTAATCATATTGGCTTAGTGGGGGTTTTTATATTTTGTGTGTTTCTCTCATTTGAGTTGGTGGGTCTCTCATATTTTGGGCGGCTCTCTCATTTGAGCTGGTAGGTCTCTCATATTTTGGGCGGCTCTCTCATTTGCATGGGTGGTTCTCTCATTTATCAGGCACTTAACCCTCTCCCTGTCGTTATTAGATGATGTACAATATTTTGTGTAAGAAAGAAGTTTAAATAAAAATAGGTAGGACATCCTCTTTATAGCTAGTCCAATAACTAATTGAAAGGATGACCTACCGATGTCTAATAGTCTACCCGAAAATCTATTTTCTAATCACTTAGAAAACCTTGTACAAAGCTTTGTAAAAGAAAAATTGGAATTAATTATGGAAGAGGAAAGAGAAAACTTTTTTAAAGTAGAAAATCCGGAATTAGATAGTAGTAAAAATGGTTATTATCAACGCAATTTAGATACAAAGTATGGAAGAATAAACCTATCTGTCCCTAGAGATCGAGAGGGATATTACACAACCCATGTTTTTGGTCCTTATGAAAGACGTGAAAAATGGTTAGGAGAAACTATTATCAATATGTACCAACATGGTTTCAGCACGAGAGAAGTGGGGCAATTTATTGAAAGAATATTAGGCGACCAATATTCTGCAGCCACCATAAGTAATATTACAGATGTAGTAGTAGACGATATTGAAAGCTGGAAGAAACGTTCATTATCCAGACGATATTCGGTTCTTTATTTAGATGGGACCTATTTTAAATTGCGCCGGCAGGATGTAGATAACGAGGTCATTTATATGATTATTGGGATGAATGAAGATGGACAAAAGGAAATTCTTGATTTCCGTGTGGGCGGTAAAGAAAGTGCTAATGTGTGGAAAGAACAGTTATATAAACTACGCGATCGTGGTGTAGAAGAAGTTCTATTAGGCGTTTTCGATGGTCTAACAGGACTAGACGCAGCGCTAAAAGAAGTATTTCCTAAAGCTGACGTACAGCGCTGTGTTGTTCATAAATTACGGAATACTCAATCCATGGTACGTGTAAAAGATAAAGAACATTTATTTGAAGATTTAAAACCAGTTTACCGTGCGGAAGATAAAGAACAAGCATTAGAAAACTTCGAGAAATTTAAACAGAATTGGAAAAAAATATATCCAAAGGTAATTCAGTCATGGGAAGAAGACTTGTCAGACTTATTACGGTTTTACGATTATCCACCAATCATTCGACCTCAAATATATACAACAAATACAATCGAAAGAGCTATAAAAGAAATTAAAAAGAGGCTTAAACCGATGAATAGTCTACCTAGTGAAAAAGCTGTCGAAAAGATCATCTATTTGGTTTCTATTGACTATAATGAAACTTGGAAAAACAGGAAAAATACTACTTTTAGATCTGCCTATACAGAATTACAAAAGATGTTTAAAGAAAGATATCAACTAAATGAGTAGCACCCTTCGCCTGCCTAATCTATTGTCTCGGATGGTGGCTAAGTAGTAAAGAAAACCGCTTGACAACCTAACCACCATCCAAGATATATTTGCCGGCAAGGCAAGCGAAGGAGAACCTAAGCGAATCATATTAAATCTTATTTAGATCAATAACTATATATGGAGGATAAATCCCCTGTTTAGTAGCTTACACATAATTATTGACATTACCCGTTATTATTATACTTTCCCTTCTTCATTGGTAATTTTTAATCAGCCAATGCTATAATGGACAAAAATAACTAACATCTGGAGGTAACATGCTAACATTTGAAGAAAAACTAGCTATTATTGAATCATTTCCTGACTTGATCCGGCATGATGTGTCGCTTGGTCGTGTGAATTTTCATTATGAAGAAAGTGTATTGGAGAAAAAAATTGTCGTCTATCGATTACACCCAAATGGGAATGGATTTGTTTATGCTGGAGAGATGACCGACATCTATCCCACTGATACGAAAGGAATGGTAAACATTCGCGACTTTAGCGAAAAGGAACTTCGCCAAATTATCCAACAGTCCATCTCTTCTCTTTCTGAACAGGAACCATTAACCGAAAATTGGGCGGATAAAGAAGGGAATACACTTACCTTGATACACGAATATGAAACATGGGATATCTATGCAGGTGATATGCTGGATGCAACCTATCCAACTTACAATGGTGCTGCAGACTATCTGCAACAAGAGGGTTTTACTAAAAAAGATTAATGGTTTACCTCATTAAAAAATAAAGGATTACAAGCCTATATGTAATCCTTTATTCTTAAATAAAAAGATGCCGGATTATCCCAATTTTCATTATGAAAGTAGTCGTTCACTCTTACCAAACAAAAGTCTCAACAGAAAACCCACCTACCGAGACTGGAATCAGATGATCCGCGACATGTCATGATCTATGCGAGACTAGTAACTCACCTACCGAGACAGCTGGCTTCTCAACCGCGACAGCAGACAGCCTTACCGAGACTAGAAACATCCCAGCCGCGACAGCAGACAGCCTTACCGAGACTAGAAACATCCCAGCCGCGACAGCATGCAGCCTTACCGAGACTAGAAACATCCCAGCCGCGACAGGCTACCCGCCGCCCGAGACTGCCAATCCCCCGACCAGATAAATTCCAAACTATAAAAGCCATTTAAGGAGGCAAACCTATGTTTTCTTCAGAAAGAGTGTATCTGCGCAAAATGGAAAAAAGTGATACGGAACAGTACCATACATGGAGAATGGATATGGATGTGATGAACTCCACGAGTTTATTTTTGGATACATATTCATTCAAGGAGACAAGTGACTTTGTAGAGATTCGCATGCTCGATTCCAGTTCCTCCAAGAGCTATATTATTATGGAAAGAACGCAACAAACTCCAATCGGCGTCACTTCGCTCATTAACCTTGATTTAAAAAATCGAGATGCGGAATGTATTATTGATATCGGTGAAAAGAATTATTGGGGGAAAGGCTATGGAAAAGAGGCTCTACAATTACTACTCACCTATGCTTTCCAAGAATTAAATCTGCATCGGGTTTCCTTACAAGTTTTTTCTTTCAACACAAGAGCAGTTCAATTGTACACAAAACTTGGTTTTGTCGAAGAAGGCAAATCTCGCGAAGCATTATATCGAAACGGAGAATGGCATGATATCATCCTAATGGGAATGTTAAAAAGGGAGTTTCTCCGATCCTAATAATTACCATAGCCATAGTAACTTACACTATACAGTTGTTCTGTATTATATTTCCAAGTTTGTCATCCGTAATCTAGCTCTAAAACAGCAAATTCTAAAATCACAAAAGTTACAACCTATATTTACTTCAGATTCTTCCCTATCCTTTTTATGCGATGACCTTTATAATAGATAAGATGAATTTAAAAAGAAAAGGTGTTTGAACGATGAGTTTATTAACAGTGAATAATTTAAGCCATGGATTCGGAGATCGAGCAATTTTCGATGATGTGTCTTTTCGTTTATTGCAAGGAGAACATATTGGATTAATCGGTGCCAATGGCGAAGGTAAATCCACTTTTATGAACATTATTACTAAAAAATTGGAGCCAGATGCCGGAACCGTTAGCTGGGCAAAGCATGTCCGGGTTGGTTATTTGGATCAGCATGCTGCTTTGAAACAAGGCATGACCATACGTGATGTTTTGCGAACTGCATTTCAGTATTTGTATGATATGGAAACAGAGATGAATACGCTTTTCGGAAAAATGGCAGAAGTTGAACCTGAGAAATTGGAAGAGATATTAGAAGAGACAGGCAGAATCCAGGATGCACTTACGAACAATGATTTTTATATCATTGATGCAAAGGTCGAGGAAGTTGCCAACGGACTAGGGCTTGACGATTTCGGCTTGGAACGTGATGTGCACGATTTAAGTGGAGGGCAACGAACCAAAGTATTGCTTGCTAAGCTTCTTTTGGAAAAGCCAGATATTCTTCTACTTGATGAACCAACTAACTACCTGGATGTTGAGCATATTGAATGGCTACGAAATTATCTCATAGCATACGAGCATGCTTTCATTCTTATTTCCCATGATATTCCTTTTTTAAATAGTGTTATTAATTTAATTTATCATATGGAAAACCAGCAAATCACCAGGTACCCAGGCGATTATGATGAATTCTTACGTGTTTATGAAATGAAAAAGCAACAAATGGAAGCAGCATACAAAAAGCAACAGAAGGAAATTGCCAATCTGAAGGATTTTGTTGCCAGAAATAAAGCAAATGCAGCTACAAGCAAAATGGCCATGTCCCGCCAGAAAAAACTCGATAAAATGGATGTCATCGAATTAGATGCAGAAAAGCCGAAACCGAAATTTGAGTTTAAACAGGCACGCACACCAGGCAAGTATTTATTTGAGACGAAGGATTTGGTCATCGGATATGATGAACCACTTTCGAATAAATTAAACCTTAGCATGGAACGTGGACAGAAAGTAGCCCTTTCTGGCGCCAATGGAATTGGAAAAACAACGCTTCTAAAAAGTATTTTGGGTGAAATTCCTGCACTCAGTGGAACTGTAGAGCTGGGGGAACATCTGTCTATTGGTTATTTTGAACAGGAAATGAAAACAGACAGCAACAAATCCTGTCTAGAAGAGATTTGGGACGAATTTCCTCATATGAATCAGTATGAAGTCCGAGCAGCTTTAGCTCGTTGTGGACTGACTACGAAGCATATTGAAAGTAAGGTGAAAGTGTTAAGTGGTGGCGAAAAAGCAAAGGTTCGTCTCTGTAAACTGATTAACATGGAAACCAATTTACTCGTATTAGACGAACCGACCAACCATTTAGACCAGGATGCGAAAGAAGAACTAAAACGGGCACTAAAGGAGTACAAAGGCAGTGTGCTCTTAATCTCCCACGAACCGCATTTTTATGAAGATATCGTAACAGAAGTATGGAACGGGGAAAATTGGACAACGAAAGTATTTTAACTGGGACTAGGGGACGGTTCTCCTGACCCATGGAAAATTTGGCTATCCTTTGGCTAGGGATGGGGGCTCCTAACTCGAGGACCTGCTCTCTCATTTTGAGGCATGGCTCTCTCATCTTGGAGCGTGCTCTCTCATTTTGAGGCATGGCTCTCTCATCTTCCACACTTCTCTCTCAAATGAGATTGCATGTCTCTCACTTAAAACTTGGTTCTCTCATTTAAACACAAAAAAGGAAAAGGAGCAGCACCTTTTCCTTTTTTCATGTTTAATGGTTGAAAGAATTAATTATTTTTGTTATTCTTTTGTTGTTGGCGACCTCGCACGTTGCCACCTTTTTGACCGATCTCTTCATAGAATTCCTGATCATGGTTCTTTGAGGTTGTTTCTCCGCCTTTTTGGCCAATCTCTTCATAAAACTCTTGATCATGGTTCTGTGAAGTGGTCTCTCCACCTTTTTGACCAATCTCTTCATAAAATTCCTGATCATGATTCTTGGAAGTAGTCTCTCCGCCTTTTTTACCTATATCCTTGTAAAATTCTTTATCATGTTTCTGAGAAGTTGTATTTCCGCCTTTTTGGCCGATTTCCTCATAAAATTCCTGGTCATGATTACGTGCTGTAGTCTGTCCACCTTTTTTACCTGCTTCTTCTACACTCATTTTGTTATTCTTCTTGTTGTTATTAGCCATTCTAAGCAGCTCCTTTCTAGTTTATGTGTGGCTTATACTATCTTAATTCCACGGTGATTTATCTACAAAACATACAAATTTCTTAAAACATGTTAAGCTTTTACCCAATATGCAGCTTCATTTGAAGAAGGTGATGGAGGAAATTGCTCTCCCTGTTCCATATCAATGGTTGTGTTGTCATTGCTTGAGGAGCCTCCATTCACCAAGCTATCCACTTTATACTTACCGCTTTCCGGTGCATTTTCACCTGTTTTGAACTTTGTGTCTGCCATTTTCATCCACCTCCGTAAAAATTTATTTTGAAAGATGATGTCATTCTAGTGAGTATGTATCCGCTTCTTCAAAAGATTAAACACCTTTTTCCTTCATAAAGTTTATATTTACCAGAATCATTTCCTAAAAAGAAAAACCAACTCCCTTAAGAGTCGGTTTCCTTTGGATTTATTACAATTTCTACACGGCGGTTCTTCTTCTGGCCGTCTTCATCTTTGTTGGAAGCAATTGGCTGAGTATCCCCATACCCTTGTTTTTCAACACGAAGTCCATCCAGCTTCCCATTCTTTTTCAAATAGATCCACACAGCATCTGCCCGCTCTTTCGACAGCTCTTGATTATAATCTGCATCGCCTACATTATCGGTATGTCCATTAATCTGAATGTTTGTTCCTTCCTCTAACTCCTGTAAATCCTGAATGACTTTATCCAAGGTTTTCTTTGCTTCTTCTTTTAATTCACTTTTATCAAAATCAAATAATAAATGATCTGGCATCTGCATTTTAATTTCCTCTTCATCGACAGTTAATCCTACATCCTCTGCTGGATCAAAATCAGGTGCATCAATCTCTACTATGTATTCCAAATAATTTACATCTTTATCGTTCTTAACGAGGTTACCTTTCCACTTTTCTCCTTGTTCTCCATATGCTGACACAAAATTATCCCAGCTGTTTCTGTCCGGTTCGACCTGGATTGGCATATACATACCCTGTTTGAGCTGGTGATATGGTACGCGTAATTCAAAGGTACCGTCTGGATTCACTCGCGTATGTCCAAATGAAAATGCATCGATAATTCCTGATGCTTTCCGCAAATTTCCCCCAACCTGCGTACCTTCTACTAAATTGCTTTCCCCATGAAAATATAAGTAGCGATGATCGCTGTCTACTTCTGCTTTCATCCAGACACCTGGGTCCCCATAATCGTCCGGTTTTTCCTCCCATTCTGGAATTTCGATTGGAATGGTGTACGGCATTGGCAAGTCTGTATTAATATAAAACTCTGTTTTTACTTCGAACTCTCCATGATTTTCCGTTTTATATTTTTGAGGTCCAGTAATTTTTTCCAAATTCTCCCCATAATGCTTCTTTGTTTCATCTTTTGTATTATATAATTTCAATTTCACTGTGGTACTTTTACTTATTCCATCAAACTCAAAGGTAAAGCTTCCATCTTGCTGGACTTCTGCCTTACTAATAAAATTGGATGAAGCAAATCCACTATCAGTCACACCACTCGAATAAATGAACGTTCCTGGAAGAAGATTACTTTCTCCATCGATGGTAACACTCTCTTCTTTAATGCTTGCTTTACCAGACAGCTCCACTTTCATTTCTCCAAGATCGTTTTTTCCAGCCCCATCTTCATCATCTACGTTCTCTGCTTCCGATGCCTCCTCTGTTTTTTCATCCATGTCCTTCTTCATTTCTTTCGATTGCGCTGTTTCTGTGTCTTCATCTTTTACAAGATCTTCCCCACCACAGCCAGTCATCCAGATAAACAGAAGTAAGAACAAAATAAGCTTTTTCACCATCATAACCTCCTTTCTGCTAGTAACACTTCATTATGCGGAAGGTGTGTCCTCATAAGTAATTGTCATCCGCTGTGTCTTCATATCATCAATCTGATCATCTAAGGTATTAGAAATTCTAGTAATCTCTTTCTCTAATTGACTCAGCAAATTCTCATTCTTATCTCTAAACGTTTTTGTCTTTTGCTGCATTGCCTCAACAACTTCACCTTTTTGTTCCTCATTAATGATTATCCCATTTACCAGTGTAAAGAAGTCTTTATCCAAGGTTTCCAAGTTATTCTTATACAGCATAAGCGTATCTTTTTTATGAGAAAAATCTTCACTTGCAAGAATGCGCTCTCTTACTGTAATGGAGTGTTCTTCCCCCATTTTATAACCTCCCTGCTAAATCAAAAAGTGTAGCAATATGATCATCTTTATCAAATAATGCTTCAATAGCTTTTCGGTAGTTTTCAATATACGTAAAACCTTCTTCAACTGATTCTCTTAAACTGGTAATCTCTGTATCTAAATCCGCATTATTCAGTGGATAAAATACATCATGGACTTGTATTCCTCTCACAGTCTTATCTAGTCTGGAAAAATACACATGTTTACGAAGCAAGCTTCTATAACTACCAGGGCTTCCTTCTATTTCACTTATTTTATGAACTACTTTTCGTTTTTCATCTTCAAAGCACTGGAGAATTTCTGTATTCCAGGCAAGATCCAGCTTGCCGATTTCATCTTTCTTTTCTTCAAGCAGACTTTTTCCATCTGTATACATGCGGAGGGATGCGGATATATTTACTCGAATTTCCTTTCCGCCACTGCCAGTTGTATAGACCATATCTGTACCCATATAAGACTTCTTCTTATCAGACAAGCCTTCAAGCATCTCAGATATACTATGGCTTTGACCAATCGCCTCCATAGCAGCCAGCAGATCATCATTATTTAATTCTTCGAAGCTTTCCATAATAGAATTATAATGCCTTTTCAATTTAATGATCGCTGCAGCATCTCCACCAAGCTGGGCATAAAAATCTCCCATATCCCTTATACTTGTCAATCGGGATACGGTTTCCTGAATACCATCCAGCTCTACCTCTATAGCTGTTAGTTCTGTTACTAATGAATTCTTCTGTTCCTCGGTAATGTAGCCAGCATTTACTAACCTTCCAAAAATAACATCTGCATTTCCAGTGACTGTTTTTATTCTGGAAAGAACTCCAGGTAACTTATCATTCAGTCCATGAACCATGGCATCGATCTCACCTTGTTTAGTAAAATATACTTTGACTGCACTGCCAATATCATCAATTTCGTTAACCAAGTCCATATTTACGCCTATTATCTCTTGGATCGCAGCATTAGTGCCGCCTTTTTTGGATGCTACCGTATAGTCAATAGCTAATTCCTGAAAGTCTTTAATAACTTCATCCGGAATTTCATCCATAAGATTTCTTAACCCTGGCAAATCAGGGTTTGTATCCACATATTTCACATCACCAATCGTAAAAAAACCTCTTGCTCCGCTCACTGCATAAAGAGGATCGTCTTTGGAAATAAGTTGATGCACATTCGTTGCCTTGTCTTTGTAGTATTCCTTTGCGAAGGTTTCCAGTTGTTTGGGGTCTAAGTTGTAGATGGCGTCTCTATTGGCAATAGAAATTGAAAACTTCCTTATGACTTCTTCCTTAAAATTTGTATCGGCGTACAATAACTGGTAGTAATTTGTTTGTGCTCCATTAATACTATAGATTTCGTCAAACCTATCATATAATAAATGAGCTGTAGTGTTATTATTATGTGCAAGGGAATGTGATAACCCAATCATTTTAGTTTGCTCGTTTTCCAACTTAAATTCTCGCATTACATTTTTCACAAATTCATTTGTGTCCTCAGCTTGACTAATATTTTGACCAGCTAACATTGCTTGTAGGTTATATTTCCAATCTTTTGTGCCTTGACTACCTTGAGATATGATGTAAACTTCATTTATATCATATTCATCGGAATTAAAGTAAATAGCTGTCCCATCATATCCAGATTCATTACCTATACCAAGATCCTTTGCATTACGTATTTCAATGTCAGCTTTGATTAATTCGCCAGTCTCCTCTAAATAGATTCTTTTAATTTCTTCTGTAAAATCATTCTTAGAAATATTTTCATATTCTAAATCTATTAATCTTAATTTCAATTCTATTGAATTAATAAGATTTTCATTCATTACATATTCACTTCCCATTTTCATTGACAAATTCAATAGATTGTAGCCAATTTATAAACCGGTCTAAGTTTTCCTGTTTATTTTCCTCACATAATTGAGTTGTTTTTTTACAATCTATTTGATAAACGACTTGTATCCCACCATTGCCAACATTGTTTTGAACATAACCAGCATAAGTTTGAAAATCGTTTCTTTCAAACGAACTATAATAAAATGATTGTTGATTTTTTTGCGTATTTACTTCTTTAAATTCAACCTCCATTTGAAGCCTCTGTTTAAGGTTATCTATATAGCTATTTACATTACCTGATTCTTTGTATGAATCATAGTTGAAATCTATTGATGATTGCAGTCCATTTTTACTCAATACACCTACACCGAAACCCTCTTTTTTTTCTTTCACTTTACCGTACCCTTTTTCCCCAACAATACCACCGGCAGGAAAATCCATCTTATAAGCTCCAGTTCCGGACAAAAAAGGATAATATCCTTCCTTTGTTTCCTCTGTCGATTGAAGGAATTCTCTTGTGAAATCATCTTGAAACGCTCTCACATCTGGTAAATCCTCCTTGCTCATCTCTGCTGGCTTTGTGCTTTTTTCTTGATCCATTTGACAACCTCCTAACATAAAAATAAAAATTGCTAACAACGCTGTAAGCCAATATCTCACAGACCATTCCTCCCATGCTGCACGTCTATTTCTGTATTCCGATTTTTATCTAACTTCAGTATATAGAGAGTAAAATAATAAAGGTAGTCTTTCGTGGAAAAATTTACAAAACCCTACTTTTATCACATAAGTTATGTAGGTCAAAAGTTTTAATATGTGAATTATGATCAAGGTAATACTATTAATATAGACTAAAAATTAATATTGAAAAAATATTTGAGGATGGGAGTTATAAGTTTTGTTGTTATGTGTTACATTAATAATCGATCATTGTGCTTCAATATTTTTGTCGTATTTCACAAATTTTATTGAGTTTATCCATTTCTCTATTTTACTCTGCATCGCTTTTTTCTTTATTTCACAGTCTTCATCTGAACCTACACACTCAGTCTCGTATATAAGTGACAACCCTCTCTTTGTGTTTTTATCATCTAATAATGCCACAGTGCCAAAATTATTCTTGTCTTCCTTAAAATTAGCTAGAGAAATAGTGTTGTCATTTTTGTCATACGATTTAAAATTAAGCTTTTGTTTAAATTGCTTTGAGAGCATTCCCAACTCAGCAGAAGTTGTCCCTTTTTTCGAGTAGTAATCTATTTTTATTGATGCTTCAAAGCCATTACCTTCATCTACACCTACAAGATATGATTCAAACTCTTGCTCCTTCTTAGAATAACCTTTTTTTCCAACAATCCCACCAGCAGGAAAATCCATCTTATAAGCCTTAGTCCCTGACATAAAAGAATAATATCCTTCCCTTGTTTCCTCTGTTGATTGTAGAAATTCTCTTGTAAATTCATCCTCGAATGCTCTCACATCTGGTAAATCCTCCACATGCATTTCGGATGGTTTCACACGTTGTTCTTTATCTTCCTGACATCCTATTAGTAACATTACAAAAAACAGTAAAAATATTGTAATCCAATATTTCACAGTCTTTTCACCTCCATCCCCTTCAACCTGCCAAGATAAACAGCATCAATCGTTTTTCATATTATTAAATTTAAATGATTTCATCCATTTAATTATTATTTCTTTTTGTTTTCTCTGTTTATTTTTGTTAATTAAATTAGTTTCATAAGTTACTAATACTCCTCCACCATCCCACTTTTTATTAAGAATCATTCCAGCCATGCCATAGCCTTTATGTACTGTGAAAGTGGCAGCATGGATTTCCAGGTCATCACTATCATATTTATTGAATTTTAGATCTTCATCTAACTGCTTTCTTAATATATCTTGCATTGACTCTATATTTACATACATAGAATTATAATTAACGCTAATCAATGCTTCACTTTCGAGTTGGTTTACACCTATAAAAAAACTTTCAAATCCATCTTTTTTTATGGAGTATGATTTCTCGCTAACAATTCCACTAGCGGGAAAATCCATCTTATATGCCCCAGCCCCTGACAAAAAAGAATAATATCCTTCCCTTGTTTCCTCTGTTGATTGGAGGAATTCTCTTGTAAATTCATCCTCGAATGCTCTCACATCTGGTAAATCCTCCACATGCATTTCAGATGGTTTAACACGTTGTTTTTTATCTTCCTGACAACCTCCTAGCAACACGACTAAAAATAGTAAAAACATTGCAAACCAATATTTCACGTGTCTTCCCTCCACAAATACTTTCTATACTTGATTTACTCTTTTACAAATTTTATTGATTTTAACCAATTTAGCATTTTTTTATTATTAATTTCATTTACCTCTTCACAGGGTTGCGGACTCTCCGTGCATTCAGAAGTATATATGGCCGATACTCCTCCTGTTGATAATTTGTTTTGTATATATCCTACCATGCCATATGAACCACTCTCATTCTCAAATCGAGCAAGATACATATCTCTGTCTTTTAAAGAAAACTCTTCAAATTGAAGGCTTTTATTCATTGAAGTCTTCAGCATGTCTAAGTTTACTTCAACGTTATTTCTTTTTTCATTTTTATATTTAAAGTTTATTGAAGAGGCGATTTGTTTTTCTTTAACACCAATTCTAAAACTTTCAAATCTCTCCCCTTCAATCGCGTACCCTTTTTCCCCAACAATCCCGTCTGCCGGAAAATCCATCTTATACGCCCCGGTCCCTGACATAAAAGGATAATATCCTTCACTTGTTTCCTCTGTTGATTGTAGGAATTCTCTTGTGAATTCATCCTGGAAGGCTCTTACATCTGGTAAATCCTCCACATTCATTTCGGATGGTTTCACACGATGTTCTTTATCTCCCTGACATCCTCCCAGTAACACGACTAAAAATAGTAAAAACATTGCAGGCCAATATTTCATTTACCTCTCCCCCTTCTTATTCCTTTTACTTAATCCAATTATTATATTTAGCTCCAGTATATAGAAAGTAAATGAAGAGGGCTAGAAACTCTGAGGAACTAGTTTAAAACCGTGCTTTTATTACATGTCGATTCAACAAACTGAACCGCCGATCACTTCTTCAAGACTGCTTTAAAACAACGATTGTCCTACAAACCAAAATGAAAACAATGCTGTCCCTATAAGCATCACGATGACAATAAATGTAAGAAGGCGCCATATTCCCTTACCTATCCATGCGAGTATAAAAGCTATTGCGGTCATTATTAATACAATTAATATTCCTTCCCTTGATGGAATATGGAATAAATCATAACCAAAAAAATTTATAAAAACGGTTAGCATAATGACGATAAATGAGGCAATTGCCCATTTTTTTCTATCCAAATTATAACCTCTCCTTTTTTCAAATACTTTGTTATATGTATATATTTTTTTATACCTACTAAAAAACCAGAAGGAAATTCCTTCTGGCTCAAATTGCTGCTAACTCCTCTGTGGAAGAAAGAAGATCATGCAGTGCTTGCATACCTTTTGCACGGCTCTTCTTCGTAGTGACTAGTGATTGTAGAATATCATTTACTTTCTCACCGTAGTTGTCAGGTCTTGTTGAATATACCTCTATAGACTGTACAGCTTTGTATTTATGGATACAACATGCTCGATTTATGGTAAACAATAATTGATTCATACATCTAATTGTTCGCAAAACATGACTAGCTACAAAACAATCATCCTCGTTATCAATACGATGAGAAATGATCATAAAGGAATAAGAAGCTTCAAAGGTATAAAACTCAATTAGTGCTTGATGCAATTGCTCAGGATAATGGGTAATTTTTTGTTTTAATTGATAAATATATTGATAAGGATCATAAAGAATTTCACAGATTGCTAGTTCACCCAAATAGAGTACATCTAAATAAACATAGGATGGTCTTGCATATCTATCTTTATTCTTTTTCCCTTGTAAATTAGCTGTGATCCCATCCACTACTTTATGCATATCCCGAAAAATTATAGCTATATGGACTCCATGGATGGTGAGGCTGGCTCCTCCATTCATTAAGGTACCCCATTCATTCAACGAGGTACACACCGCACTTTTATCATCATCTAAGTTTTTAACTAAATTGTTTACATCCTCTATGTTAAACCCTTTTGTTTCATCATAATATATTGCTAAATCCATATCTGTAGATAAGTGGGTAGCTCCGTTTGCTCTTGGGCCGCTCATGGTAATAGCTACAACACCAGTTAGCTTAGCTGTTTCTTCCGACATCTCCTCCATCGCTTTTTTTATATTCATTTAAACACAAGTCTCCTTCTTTATCGATGTGTTAATTTCGTAATAATTCTTTCCATATTAATGCGACAACTCAAGACATACTATTTTTATTACCTAATTCATGCAAAGTAAAACAACTTTTTTAGATAAAATTGCCATGAATCTGCTCTCCATAAAAACCTGCTTATAAAAAAGGACAGCACGCCTTCAGTTACGTCGCTGCCCTTCCAGACCAATTTCCAATACACGTTGAGCTCTTTCTGGATAGTCCGTAATAATTCCATCGATATCGTATTTGAGTACTTCTTTCATGTTTCTCTTTATGTTTACCGTCCAGACCCACACTTCGCGATTTTGCTTTTTGGCTCGTTCTATAAAACGTTCTGTTAGCATGCTCTCTCGTATTGTGTAAAAATCCACATCCAGCTTAGATAAGTTTCCGGCAGATAAAAAGAGAATTTGGCCAATTTTTATTGTTTCATTTCGTTTACGAATATCCTGTAACAACTCATAACTGAAGGATTGAACATATGCCAGATGATCCGAATCATTCTTCTCTACAAGCTCCACAATTTTTTCAGCGAAACCTCTACCCGGCTCGGCTGATTTCAGGTCAATAATCAGTTTTGTATCATTTTCTTTCATGACTTTTAGTACTTCATCTAATGTAGGAATTCGTTCTCCGATAAATTCCTCACCATAAAGTCTACCGATATCTATTTGCTTTATTTCTTCAAACGTAAGATCACTTATTTTATCTGATACCCCAGCTACACGCTTCAGATCAAGATCATGACTTAGAACGATTACTCCATCTTTTGTCATAGCAACATCCACCTCGACCGCATCAACACCTTTACGGATAGCTGAACGAATACTACTCATCGAATTTTCTGGCGCGTGTTTGAGATCTCCACGGTGACTTGCAATTTCCACATCCCATTTCAAATAGACAAGTGAGTCATTCACCACATAATTAATTGCAAACAGAAGGCTAAGTACGACAACCGTTGTAGTTATAAAGAAAGATTTTCGTCTGGATAAAAAGCGTCCAATCTTCTTTTCTAATTGAAGGAAGTAATTGCTTTTCCCCAATGTCAACTTATCTTTAATTGGTATCCCTTTTCTTTCCTGAAACTGATAGAACAACCTTGTCAATACAAGCATGTTAACCGGTATAAAAATTAAAGACATCAGCATTGTGAAATAGCTGGCAAAGGTTAGTAAATAATTTCCGATAAAATCTCCGATTGCCTTTGAGTCTATGATGGTAGCAAGTTCGGATATTGCGTTCATTAAAACAAATCCTGCTAGAAAAATAAAAATATTAACGAGTAAAAGATACCATACTACCCTGATTTTATTTTTCCTTGTACAATTCCAGCTGCTTCGTAATGATTGCCAAATCGACTTATCCTCAATAAAGATATAATGAAGTGCGAAAATCCAACGAACAAATAAATATCCCATTCCTACAAATAAGGAAAGATAAACAAGCTTGGCAATAAGCGAATCATACAGCAGGTCTGTAAGAAAGATCGTAATATTCACATCAAACAGCGGGGGTAATGTAGATGCATCAATAAACGGAATAAATAAAAGCAGCAAAAAAACTAATGGAATAAAACCAAAACCAAGCAATCTTGGTAATTTTTTTACTGCTGTCAGAAAAGCTTCCGATATATATACCGACTGATTAAAATAACTTTTTTCTGCAAGAATGATGAGCACACCAAACTCTACAAATAAAAAAGCAACAGCGAAAAAGCTAACAAATAATGTCCCCATAATCCCACTTATACTTAATCCAAGCGAAAATACTTCATTATTTAGTAATGATCCATCATCAATTACTGTTAACATACGATTAAACATGTACGATAGAAAGGGAGCAAATAAAATGCTTGCGAGTAAGGAATAAATAAATTCAAAGGTTATATATTGCAGATAGGACTCCTTAAAGTCCGACCAACTGTTTTTTAAGAGCGTGAGCATATAATCAGCCTTTCCATATTTGAGCATATTCCTTTTCCCTTAAAATACATTCATCAAACTCTAGCTTAATTGACAACCAAGTTGGCGTAAAGAAGTATGTTTTAAAAATAGGTGTGTTAACGTACGTTGTTTGGATTACATACAAGGAAGACACTGTATAGGTAAAGGTCTATTGCGATGGGTTACAAATGGATTTTGTTCACTCATATTTGGAGAAAATGCGAACTAACAACAAAAACTATCGGCTGCAGAGCAAAACTATCGGCTGCAGATATTCAGGGACTAGCTGTATTTGCTTACCATACATTATTTTGCGAAACAAGTTTACATTACTATCAAGTTACTTCGCGTTTATCTATTTTGCGAGTCATTGAATAATCCTAAACATGTACATTATTAGAACCTAGAAAAAGTCGCTTATGTAAAAATAAGCGACTTTCCTTACTGGTTATGGTTGGTGATTTGAATACCATACTCTTCTTCCAGCTTGCGGTAGGTTTCTTTTAGCTTTGGTTTCTTTGCAATAATGCTTCTTGCTTGGTAGGCAAGGTTTAAAAGGTCACCATTCTGCTCTTCAGCTTTTTGTCCTTTTTCATATTGATATACATCAAGTAATGTACGATCAAGCAGTTGTAAAATGGAATACTGTGTTTTAACTGCTTGAATAAGCATTTCTTCTTTTTTATCTTCCTTCTCTGTCATGGAAACGCTCCTTTTACCAATCATTGCCCTCAGCATATCGAAGAAGATACTTGTTTACAAGCACATAAACTTAACACCATTTATGTTAAAATGCTCCTGAACCGCCACCGCCTCCACCAACACCAGCTCCTCCGCCCGGAGTCCCTCCCGTGGAAGTAGTTGCAGCAGCTACGGTATGCGAATCTTCGAATTGATTGTGAACCAGGCTGGCTATGAATAAGAAGGCAAAAATATCTGAATTAGATCTATCATTTTGCGGTAACACTTCTTTTATCTGTTCATTCTTTTTATGCAGTTGTTTATCATTTAAGCCAAAACTGTAGATAAAGGCTCGTTGTTGCTCCTCACTCTGTAAGTCCTGCCAGTCTTTGTCACTAATCGTAGGGTATCTCTCTTGGAATTCCTTCCACTGTTTGTATAGGATAGCTCCTTTTACTGTTTTAACACGGAAAGAGGCAGCGAAAATCAGCAATGCTCCGAACAGCATAATAGCCAAAAACATAGGCAAGAATAATTCATGGACACCAAACAAAACGGCAAAAGGAGCTACTATAATACTGGATAAGCCGATAATCGTACGAAGCTTCGGCTTTTTATCTACTAAATGATGTTCTTTTACCTCTTCTTTTACAGCTTGCTTCCATGCTTCGAAGTCCTTCCAATATGTTTCATGATTGGATTCTTCATCTGTATATTTTTTTAAATCACCAAGATGAAATGTCCCATTATCTCCAATTTTATAAAATAACCAATCGATTAAGATTTTTTCATGCTGATAATCTGTTTGTTTATGAATAACAGAGAACGTGTCTTCACTCTCTTTCTTCACATATCCTTTTCGAACTAAATCAAGTAAAGCGGCAGTTAATACATTAGCATCAAGTAAACCAGACTTCATAAAGGATAGTGTCGCAGGAAGGCTCATCATCAAATCTGGCACGAAATGTGCGGAAACATATTGGTGTGCTACTTCCATTTGAACGGCACGGCGCTGGTTAGCAGCATAAACGACAAGTACTAGCAAATAGATTACAAAAATTCCAACAATATATGGAGCAAGCCCTGACAGTAAATCTTGCCGATGTGCAAATGCTGCCTGCTCTTTTTCCAAACTCTCTTTATCTGCAAGAATTTCCTGCTTCATCGGCTGATCCTTTGTTATTGTAGCGCCAGGAAATAGTGAAACATCATAAGCAACCCGAATATCCCCGTTTTCCCCACTATCCACACTGCCCATAGAAAAATGAACCGTACCATTACGCTGGATATCTGCTGAGTCTGCTGCGGCATCCTCTCCATATGCAATTACGTTCCCTGTCGTTTCAGGCGGATGTACAAACACGTTCATGTTGCCATAATCAGATTCATTGCTTTCATCAAAGAATGGCCAATAAAATTGGGCGACATCTGAGAATACCTCCACTCCATTTTCAATCGTATAAAAAATTTCAATGGTAATGTTTTCATCTTCACCTTTACGATGAACCTTGTATAGGTTGTCCTCTCGTTCAATATTAAGTTTTTTACCCTTTTCTTCTGCAGTTACGTCATTAATTTCTGTGTTATTCTTCGGTATTAGCGTGCGGGTAATCCCATTAAACTCTCCATCAAACTGATATGTATGCTTTTCAGTAACCTTTACACTTCCATCAGACTGTAAAAAAGCATCGATCCGAGAGTTATCAATAGAATAATCGACCGCCAAGGATTCAATTGGAAAAACAAGTATACTAAAGATAATGATAGCCAGACCAAATAATTTTTTCATCACGGGCCCTCCTTGTACTATATAAGACGAAAGAGGCGGCTGAAAAGTTTCATTCTTTTACATTTTCATAAGAAAGCTTTTCAGACCTTGAGGGGGGAGCGTTATAGCTGGACATGGCTGTTGTGGCATAAGAAATTAATAAGGTCAGAAAATTTCTTACTTTTGATAAAAAACAGGAGCATGATCCACATTCAGTAACCATCGATAAGGTGATTTGTCCATACTTTTTTTCACCCATACATCTCCTTGTTCTTTATCTTCTGAAGTTCTGTACCATGTAATATAGGCTCCGACAACTTGAGGAGAGATATCCAGTTCGTTCTCTTTCGGAAAAGAGATTTGCTTCTGTTCGCCAGAATTAATATTGATTTCGTAAAGGCTGGTAAACATCGTTGGGGCCGGCCCTTCTTCCCACTCCTTATTTTCTTCGGCACGAGCGACAAGGACCTTGTTCTCTGTTAACCAAGCCAAATCCAAATCAACAAATCCTTGAGGAGTATAATTCATTTGCTCGTTCCATGCAGGTAGGTCCAAAATAGTTGTACTTTTATTCTCAACGAAAAATCTACCCTCTCCAGAAATGAATGCTAATCTATTTTCAAACGGGGACCACTGGATCCAATCTTTATACCAAAGCATTTTTCCTACTGCTTGAAAATTCTGTCCAGTTGACGAAACTACACAAAGTGTATTGCTGTCCATTGCCCATGATGCAGTTGGTGTTGCCAGAAAACTAACCCATTTCCCATCCTGACTCCATTTAAAGAACGTCGCATCAACAGAAAACAAGTCATCTTTGTGCGACTGCATTGTGTAAAATGGTGTTACTTTTTCTGTATGAAGTTCCGTATCCACTGGCACTTTAAATAAATGCACTGGTTCCCAGCCAGTCGGAAGCAGGTTGGATTGTGATGAAACAATAAACGCCTTTCCATCTGGGAACCAATTAAAATTACTTACACCCAAACTTACATTTTTAAAGCCTTCCGGTCGTCCGTTCTTTGTTTTTGTTACATTTAATAAACCACCAGATAAATAAGCCAGTTGATTAGATACTGGCGACCAATGGAACTCTTCCGTTTCAATCGTTGGATAGGGTTGATAAATTTCTTCTTCCTTTGAATCATAGATGTATAATTGAGCCTTTTCGGTTGATATATCTCTATCCAAAAAGGCAATAAAGCGCCCATCCTTTGACCATTCTGGAGAGGAAACATAACGATCTTTGGTAAGTTGTATCTCTTTATCGTCCTCTTTTATCCACAACTGTCGCTCACGGATGAAAGCAGCTTTCAGTGCTGTCTTTTCAGCAGCAGAATGTATTGGAAAACATATACAGATGAATACAATTACAATTAAAATCCTATATCCCATTTTAACATTCCTCCCAAGCTTACGTTTCCCTATTTGAATGGGAAGAATACGAATTTTAATCTTCCGTGTAGTCTTTACAAAATGGGAATCCTCCTAACTGAGACAAAATTCCCCATACCGAGACTACTCGATACCTGTCCGAGACTCTCACCTAACGTACCGAGACAAGCATGCTCTCATCCGAGACAGGAGGCTATCCCACCGAGACAAGCATGCTCTTATCCGAGACAGAAGGCTATCCCACCGAGACAAGCATGCTCTTATCCGAGACAGAAGGCTATCCAACCGCGACAAACAAGTAACCTACCGAGACAAGTGACTAATTCATACATATGTACCTAGAGAGAATCTTGTTTTTTCATGTCCACAAAAAAATCCCCCTAATCACTTTTATAAAAAAGCAATTAAGGGGATTTTATTTCTTTTGACAGAGAGTTAACAATGTATTGTTTTCTTCCTTCATTCGTTACTATTTTAAAATATCCTCAATTTCCCGATCCTCTCCGCAGCTTCCATTAATCGTTCTTCGTTCGCCAGCAGCCCTACACGGACATAACCTTCCCCTGTTTCACCAAAGCCATTCCCTGGAGCCACTACGACATGCGCTTCGTTCAGCAGGAGATCTGAAAATGATTCAGAGGTATAGCCATCTGGCACAGGCAGCCAAGTGAAGAACGTTCCTTTTGATTTCGGTACATGCCAGCCAATCTCATGAAGCTTCTCCACAAATACATTCCGTCTTTTTTCATATGTATGTACTAAACGCTCCACAGCTGTCTGGTCACCAAGCAATGCTTTCTCAGCAGCCTGCTGAACCGCCCCAAAAAGACTTACATATAAATGATCCTGAATTAAATTTAAGCTTTTAATAACAGAAGGATTTCCAACCGCGAAACCAACTCGCCAGCCAGCCATATTATATGTTTTCGATAACGTATACATTTCTACCCCAACGTCTTTTGCCCCATCAGACTGTAGAAAGCTTTGAGGTTTTTCACCATCAAAACCGATCGCACCATAAGCAAAGTCATGTACAACACAAATGCTATGTTTATTGGCCAAAGCGATTGTTTCATCAAATAATTCCTTATTTGCCGTTGCTGCAGTAGGATTGTTGGGATAGTTTAAGAACAACAGCTTTGCCTTTTCCAACGTCTTTTCATCTATCTTGCTGTAGTCCGGCAGAAAGTCATTTTTCTTAAGTAATGGCATAAAAGCTGGTATAGCATCTGACAGAGCGATACCTGACATATAATCCGGGTAACCTGGATCTGGCACTAATGCTACATCACCTGGATTTAACAGACATTGACTGATTTCCACTAAACCTGTTTTGGCACCAAACAAAATGGCAACCTCTGTATCTGGATCAATATCTACTCCATATTCCCGCTTATAAAAAGTGGCGATTGCCTGTTTCAAAAAAGGTTGGCCAGTAAACGGAGAGTACTTATGGTAGGTTGGATTATCAGCAGCAGCTTTTAACTCATCCACAATATGTTGTGGTGTCGGTAAATCAGGGTTTCCCTGACCAAGGTTTATAACGTCATGCCCAGCATCCATCAGCTTTTTTGCTTTCATAACAAGACTGGCAAAAAACTGTTCTGGGAGTCTTTTTAATGTCTCAGAAAACTCAAAGGTTTGCACCATTCTCACACTCCTGAAGTAATAAAATTCTAACTATTTATACTATAGAAGATATCGTTAATTGTAAAGTATATTTTTATGTATTTAAATGAGAGAAAAACTACAAATTTAAGACACTCACCTGGTTATATGAGCCGCATCCCACTAGTTTGAGAGACTCCTACCCTCAAATGAGAAAAAACGACCAGGTATGAGAGACTTCTCAGAAATTTGAGAGAGAGGTCGGCTGATTTAAGAGACAGGAACACAACTGCATTATTTACCTGCTAGATTCCAAGTAAACCACTTGCCATGTCCCTCCGTTTCCCCAACAATATGCGAGACCTTCTCCCCTTGCAAATAATATTCTAAATGCAAATAACGGTCATATATGTTGTTATACAAATGAAAAATCTCCCTCTTACTGCCAATAGAATGAATTTCTTGGAGGAGGTCTTCCTTCAATTGATCCGAGAACTGATTAGCAACATGTGTGTGAAAGACTACTACGACCATATCTTTTGGAATTTGATTAACAAGTTCTGGCAGCAGTGCGACCCCATCTCCCTCTATTAATTGAAGATTTGCAGCCTGTACCTGACTGGCCACCTTATCAAATAATTCCCTCCTATCAACGTGTTCTGGCCAGATAAGGGCTTTGAGCCAAAGATGATCTTCTACATCTTGAACATTATTTACATGTAAATCAAGACCAATTCGCTTGCTGACAGGCGGAAGCTCCTGCATAAAATCTGGAAGCTCCCCTTCTCTCACTTCTGCTTCCAGCACAATGTCTGCCTGTGTATTCCCATATATGGCAGCTGATCCATACGAATAAGCGTACGTATCCCATAACAGTTGAAAGCCTGCACTTGTGCCAATTTCAATAAGGGCTAATGGTTTCTTTACTTTTTCATACACATAGCAAAAGGAGGGATAGAGATATGCACAGCGACGCACTTCATTTGTTTGAACGAGTCTGCTTTTTAATAGATTCCTAATTTCGTTTTTATAATTTAAGCAAAAGTCTCTAAAAAAAGGAAAGGCTTCTGTTTCAGTTCTCGGATTTACGACCATACTCTTATAAAATCCCCTTAATTCATGTTCTGCATTTTTCAGCAGCATGTATTGCACAGCTCCAAATAACATATTAGGAACTGGCTGCCCATCTCGCGTACCGGCCGCAATTGTGAGCAGATCCTGATCTTTTGCAATCTCTTTAGCTAATACTTCATACAGTTTGCTTGAACCTTTACACTCTTCAGCAAAGGTTTGGAAGCGAGCGGAGAGCTTCGTCATATTCAATTTAATTTCCCCCTATTATCTATTTGCTTCAGCATATAATCAGAAAAGTTGGTTGCTTCGATCTTATCTATCTCCATTTCTGTTCGTTGACCGTTATACACTGTTAAACATGTACCAACCAAATTATGATACTTACTTGGCAGTACCTTCAGCGCCCATTCCCCGCCTTCCCGTTTTGATGCTATTATTCCTTCTCCTAAGAAATACAATAATCTGCATAAATTTAATGTATAATATACAAGGTCCTCCCTAATCTTCCAACGCGAATCTTTCACGTCTTGCAAGCATGCGGCTATATAGTCCTCTTTATTAATCGCAGAAAAAGTCTGCTGAATTTCTTTTCCGTAAAGCAACTTACCCCTGTAATGCGTCATCATCATATGGGCTATTAAATCAGGATCAAATTCGTTAGAACAGCTATAATTGGGATCTTCCTCATAGTTCCGTTTATGCTCTTTTGAGTAATGCAACTCAAAGGGGGTAGGATAAGACGGATGTTTTGCTTCATTCTCCAAAATCACACTCATTTCCAAGCGACAGGAAGGATATTTTTCTTCCAATAGAAGTATTTCTCTTATAAGTTTCTTCTTTGTATCCTCTGTAAGTTGTTTTTTTACCACAACCAATAAATCTACATCGCTTTTTTGAGGGTTGTAACATCCCATAGCCAGTGAACCATGTAAATAAACACCCACCAAATCACATTGCAAATAACGCGTACAATAGGAAGTAAATTCATTTATGAAAAGCTGTTCTTCCATTAACATTTCCCCCACTTACTTGTCCTCTCATTCGAGTCACTTTTCCATCCAATTCTTCACCAATTACAGTTAACCCTAATTTTCGGTAAAAAGATAAAGCTGATGTATTCGTCGGTGAAACGCGTAAGTGGTATTCGCTAACCCCTTGACTCCTGAAAAAATTCTCCGCATAGGTGTGCAATTTCGCACCCAATCCTTTCCCTCTTTTATCGGGGATCAAGTAATACAGATGAACATAACCTACACGCTTCCCTTCATACTGCCGAATGGATAGCTCCAATTGCCCAATATAAGCGTCCCCTTCTTGTACCAGTACAAAGTCAGTTGATTCGTCCATCTGTTTATCTTTCAGCCATTCCAGATATTCCTCTTCATGAAAATCGTTCTCATTTCCAAAGCTTACTACAAATGAATCCTTTCGAAATGCAAGCACAAGGTCCCTATCCCTATCTACATTTATCGGTCTAAACCACAGCATTTGAAAAACTCCTTTTGGTTAAATAGCGATATCTTCTGTACACTTTCAGATTACACACTTAACCTGCCGTCCGTTTAAAGACTTTGATTTTTGCTATCTTTTTACAGTCATTATGTACAAAAGTTTGAATCATTGGCAAATTGTCTAAACTGGTAGAACCTATGTAATGAGATGCATGAAATTGGTAGCGCAGCAGTTGTAAAGCTTGTTGATGAAGAATAACGCTTTTTCCTTTTCCACGCTCTTTTGGAACGAGGCCAAAATAAAATAACCTTCCCTCATCTGTGGTTCCCGGCTCCAAATGTGGCATGATAACGCCTAGTGGCTTAGCATTTTCATAGGCCAATATACATGAATCTTTATATGTCGATCCGAGTTCGATTTCAGCACTGCGGAGCTGATCTTCCACATTTAATAAGGAGGGGGCATTACACGAATGCTTCATCACATCAGCCCACACGCTTATAAAAAAGTTACGGTCCATCTTATGTAACGTTTTAATAGAATAAAATTGGTCTGTTTCTGGTAATTTCATTAAATCTTTATACACAAATAAAACCTCGTCATCTAGTTGGAAGTTTCTCTTGTTCAGAAGGCCCCCAACCGTTTCCGTGAACTTTTCATCTACCAGAATACTAACATTCTCAGCATTTCTTATATTTGAGAACAAATCAAGATGCTGAATAATATAAACTAATTCATCTTCAGACACATTCTTCGTATCTTCAACCGTTACAAAATTTGCTCCCTCTACAAATTTTAATTTAGCCGCGATCTTTTGATGCAGTAATGTTGGCATGAGCGAACCCTCCTCTATCCTTAGATACCATGGTCTTCCTTTTAACAGATTTTTAACATCATTTCTCTAACCACTTTAACCAATCGTTCATCATTATCAGTTAAAATCCGAGAAAATTTCACTATATCATTTTTATGCCTTAGGACAATCTGCGAGTTAATCAATCCTCGTTTTTTACGTATCTCTTTTATATCCTTATATTCAAATGACTCCATTAGTTCATTGCCTCTAGTAGAATCAGCTAGAAAAATTAATCGCTGTTCTGTGGCAACAAGCATTCCAGGCCTATACACCTGCCTGTAAATAAATATTTTCATCGCACAGCGCATACTGACTTGTATTGATTCTCGATCAGTTAACACGCATGCTTTCACATATGCCACATCTGCACGCATTCACATCACCCCTAAGCCTATTACGAGTAGCGCCGGATATAGGTTTCAATATATTCCGAAAATTATTTGCGAGGTCTGCTAACAACTATTCTTGCTCTTTCTATTGCAACAGGCTATTGAATTTCTGTTTTAATAAATTTCGCTTTTAAAAGATACACGGTGTCGTATTCCTTAATTCTGTCGAGATTCCCCTCTACATCGTGGTAAAAGTCATCTGAAAGGCTCTGCATGGAACCATCTCCACTTTTATAGCAAATGGAAGACAATATTTTTTCTTCCGCTCCATCTTCAGCAAGCAATGGATTTGTAGCCCACACACTAGACATATTCTTCAATCCCTTTTCTCCAATTCGCTCTGCATTCGTTAAAGCGCCAGTTCCCCCATCGCTAAATACCCCGACATTAAAGACAGACATATCCTGCTCCCCTGCCTCCTTAGAGATTGTAAACATAAGATACCCCTTCTCATTAACATCAGAAATAAGATGATTGACCTTCCCCGCTTTTTTTCCAAATTCATATTTATCCATCCATAACTCAACTTCTTTGTAGGAGGAATCGACTTTGAAATCAAAGATAAATGACTGTTCTGTAGTTGATAAAAGAATAGCTTCCTCCCTCTCTGATAATTCCGACTCTTTTACTTTTATGGAGGTCGAAGTTTGTTCATCCGAGCAACCAGCCAAGTAACTAAATACTAAAAAAATGCCTGAAATACATATTAATTTTTTCATCTCGTTTCCCCTTTTTTGCACAAAGATACTTCGTCCCTCATGCCGTTATTTCTAGCAGGTGTATTGGAAAGCCGGGCATTATTATTACATTTAAAACCTAGTGGTCCTTTCTTGAATGTTTACAATAGTAGTTTTATTTTTCCTTATCATACCATAATTTACCTAACAGAGCTGACTTTGCAATGAATAGTTTTAGCGGGTGGATCCTAAATTTGGAAGTTTTTAAACAAAAATAAATAAGGGAGCTATATTGAGCTCCCTCCCCTTACTGTAATGCCTTCACTAATGTTTCCAGATTTTGTTGCATAAGTGTAAAATAGTCTTCGGTATTTTCAATATCAGACTCAGTTAATACAGACAAGTTATGAATATACAATGAACGGACATTTGTCTCCTTTTGAATTATTTTAGCAACACGCGGCTCTACATTCTGTTCGAATAGCAAGTAGTTGATTTGATGATCTTTAACTATATCGATCACTTTCTTCAGTTGTTTTTGAGAAGGTTCATTGGATGGTGAAAGCCCTGAAATTGCTATTTGTCTTAATCCATATGTATCCTCCCAGTATCCATACGCAGCATGAGTAACTAATATCTCATTTTCCTCCATGGAGTTAAGTTGCTTTTTGTAATCAGTATCCAGCTCTTCCAGTTTTGTTTTTAATGCTGCAAAATTAGCTTCAAATGCTTCTTTAGATTCTGGATCTATTTCAATTAATTTATCTTTTATATGGCGTGCTAGTTCTATAGAACGAATTGGATCCAGCCAAACATGTGGATCCTCATCCCCATGATGGTGACTGTGATCCGCTGTTTCGTCGTGTTGTTGTTCTTGCCCATGTTCTTCTGCTGAATGATCCCCATCATGATGATGCTCATCTTCCCCATGCTCATGTTCATCACCATGAACTGCCTCTTCAAGAATATGTTCATCCGTATAACTGAGCAGTTCTATACCAGCACTCGCTTCTAATGTCTCCACATCCTCTGTTTGCAAGGCTTCACCTATGCTTTTGGCATAACCTTCCATTTGTTTATTGTTATATATAAACAGATCTGCTTTAGCAATTTCAACCATTTGTTTAGAATCTGGTTCAAATGTGTGTGCATCTGCTCCTGGAGGTAGTATTGATTCAACCTCCACCTTGTTACCACCAATCTGCTTTGTAAAAAATTCTAATGGATATAATGTCGTATATACCTTTAACAACGACTTATTTTCTTTTGTAGCTTCCCCATCTGTAGAACCAGTCGAACTAGATGTCGGATTACTACATCCACTCAATACAGAAATAAGAAATACGACCAGCATTGTAAAACCAATAAACTTTTCAATTCATCCTCTTCCTTCCTTTAAATAATTATATAAATCGTAATCATTACGGTTATATCTCAGAAATAAAGACTGAACATAACAGAATAAGCCTATCACAAAAGCAAATGTACCTATGTAATGCCAGCTGTAATCCAATAAATCGAAATGGACTCAGCGCGGCATAATTTAATTCGGAATTTCCTTCACTTAAATTCGTTTGTTCAGTCAATACACCTTAATTATTAATCTAAAACGAAATGTTTACGATTTAAAAATAGTATAAAGAAAAAGCATCCGTTTGTAAACAGTAATCATTACGAATTAGAAAATCTTTTCCTCTTAGAACACTCCTAAAGTTTAAAAGTCTTACAATAAAGTTTTTATGCTCGTTCAAATAAAAAAGCCTATATCCTTTTTGAAATAGAATACAGACTTTTAAGAAATTCTTGCCACTGAACAGATAATTTTTAAGATATGTCATCTGATCTATCTTTTAAACATGATGTTTGTTACTCTATTCACTCTTAGAAGCTTTTAACAAAAAACTTCTTATGTTCTATTCCAAAAACGTTGTTGAGCAATAGCTGCCACAAAATCTTTTCCAAAGTCTGGATTGTTGGCAGCAAAAACTACTCCAGCTAAATTATTACTTTTTGATGTGTGAATATAAGACTGCCCGCTCGTCGCAACCCCAATAGGTTTATAATGTTTATAAGCATGATGGACGTAATCCAATACTTCCTGCATAAATTTCTCCTGTTGCTTCACATTTCCGCCAACAACATAAAGAGAGTCAACCAAATAAGGGCTTGAAGTAAGAAACGTGTCATCCACCTTCAGCTTCGTTCCATCACTTCCAGTAACTGTCCCAAGATTGTCACTGATTATTTTAATGAATACACCGTTCTGCTGTAAGAATTGAAGCACGTTTGCTACCTCGGGACCGTTGAATCCATCTCCAATCAACACACCTACCTTTTGCGTGTATGCATAATAAGGAGAAGTTTTTGCTTGACTAAGAGAAGGATAGCTTGTTGAAACAGGAACCTGTGAGCCGGTTGGACGTTCCACACCAATATTATCAGCTACAATACATGCCAAATCATTGTCTACATTTGCCAAAAGATCAACGTTTTGCTGGCGGACAGATTTACTTTCTACCTTTCCAAGCTGATAACTGAATCCTTGAATCGTATGCTGCTTTTCAACCGAGGTTAAGCTGTTCCAAAAGATCCTCGGTTGTGAAAAGAAATCATTGAATGATTCACTCCGTCCACGCACAACATGCCCTTCCACTTTCTTTGGATAATGCTCATACCCTCCTGCCTCTGGAGGTGTTGTATAAGGCGTGTTATTTGCTAACGAATTTTCATGATAGTTTACCTGGTCTACGTCAATTCGATACCTCATAGGTCCTCGGCGCTGATTATTATGAAATGGGCAAATTGGTTTGTTTATCGGTAACTCTTGGAAGTTCGGACCCATTCGGTGTACTTGTGCCATATGATATGCAATCAATCTCCCCTGTAACACAGGATCGTTGGAGAAGCCTATTCCAGGCACCACATTTGCAGGGTTAAAGGCCACTTGTTCAGATTCTGTATGGTAATTATCAATATTAATATTTAATGTCATTTTTCCGATAAGTTGAACAGGAATAAGTTCTTCCGGCCAGAACTTCGCAGGATCAAGAATATCAAAATCATATTTAAACTCATCTTCTAAAGGAATTAACTGTACACCTAATTCATACTCCGGATATGCTCCCTTATCAATCGCTTCTCGTAAGTCTCTACGGTGGAAATCCGGATCAAGTCCACCGATTTTTAAAGCCTCATCCTGAAGCAGGGAATGCGTACCAAGCACAGGTTTCCAGACAAATCGCACAAATGTTGCAACATCCTTATCATTCACAAATAAATACGTATTAATAGACCAAGTTTCCATCATGCGGTAACTTCTCACAATTCCCCTGTCCGACATGATCCATTCAACCATATGAAGTGCCTCCGGATTGTTTGCTACATAATCCCAGAAGTAGTCATGTGCACCTGAAGCTGTTGGTATATCATCATCTGGCTTTGCTTGGTATGCGTGTAACGCATCCGGAAACTTCATTGGGTCTTGGTTAATTAGTACAGGCATTGCAATTGTTGTCAAATCGTAATTTCCTTCTTCTGTATAAAACTTAACACCCTTACACCGCAAATCCCTTGCCGTATCATAAGAACCTCTAGGCCCTTGAACGGTAGAAAAACGCACAGTTAAAGGAGTTTTCTTACCTGGTTCCTGTAAAAATCCTGCTTTTGTTACATGCCTCATCGATTGATAACACTCAAACTCTCCATGCGCACTATACCCTCTTGCATGAACAACTCTTTCCGGTTGCTCTTCCTGAACAAAATGAGACATTTTCTCAAAATAATGCCAGTCTTCATGTAATGAAGGTCCTCGCTCGCCAGCTTTTAATGTCTCCGAGTCATTTGATATTTTTCTTCCTTGATTTGTCGTCATTGGCTTCCCGGTATTTTGCACGCGGTACCGATCCAGCTGCTCATTTTTTAGGTTGTCAGCCGGGTTGTGATGTCTTGATGATTTATCTTTATCCATGCAATCACCTATCCTATCATTCAAGTTGTTTTACACTATTTATATTTATATGCCTACTTTTTGAATATAGAACTTTTTTGGGTGAATGGTTAAAAAATGAGTGTACAGTTGAAGTATGAATTAATACTACAGAGCTTTTAGGAGGATTTAGAAATAGATATGCCACTTTCAAAAGAACAATAAAAAAACTGCACCCTTCAATATGATAAGGTGCAGCTTTTTCTAGTTATGATTCCGATTGGGCTCGAACCAACGACCTCATGCCTGTCAAGCATGCGCTCTCCCAGCTGAGCTACGGAATCGTATGTAATAGACAATAATATAACTATATAAAATTTACATCAACTTGTCAATATGTTTTTGCAACACATTTTTGGCAAACGGTCGCCTGACAATAAGTATAAGCAGGGTTCTTTAGTAAAAGATAGTTAAAGCAGCACTACAACTCAATATCTTGAAAAACACGAATTACTTCATCCGTCGAGAACAATATCCCTTTACCAAGACAATCTGGGACTCTACGGAGACAATCATCCGGCTATCCGCGACATGCCTCCTTTCACTCTAGACAGATCTTCCAGCTGCAGCAACAAATCAGTTCTTACCCGACTACCTCCTGATCTATCGCGACAACTCACCCCATACCCGAGACTCCCATCCATCGTACCACGGCAACCAATCCCTCCTTAAATTCCTTCGTCACCCGAAATGGAATGTTGGATAAAATTAAACAATACTATTATACTGTTATAATAGTTAGAAATTTTGCATTCAAATATGGAGGTTCAGCATGAGAACAGTTCTTTCCTATATTAAACCATATAAATTTGCTGCTATTTTTGCATTTCTTTTAATGCTTATTGAGCTGGCGGTTGAGTTATTACTCCCGTTTTTCCTAGGTAAAATGATTAATGATGGTGTTGTTACGAAGGACATGTCCAATATTGTGATGTGGGGCAGCATTATGATAGGTCTTGCCTTCACTGCATTTATCGCAGGTATCATTAACTCCTTTTATGCATCACATGCTGCTTGGGGATTTGCCCATGATATAAGGGAAAAGCTATTTGCTAAAATCCAGGCTTTTTCCTTTGCAAGCTTGAATAAGTTTCCGACATCTGGGCTGGTCACTCGATTTACTAATGATGTTCGTCAGGTACAAAACACTATATTCATGGCACTAAGGATTATGGCTAAGGCGCCACTCATCGTAATTGGTGGGGTCATCATGGCATTTGTCGTGGATGCACGGTTAGCATTTATTTTCCTTATTACAGTACCATTGCTTGTTGGATTTATTTTATGGGTGTTGAAAGTCGCCAGTAAAATGTTTGACCAGGTACAGACAAAAGTCGATCAAGTGAACCGTGTTATGCAGGAAAATTTGGCCGGCATGCGTTTAATTAAGGCATTCTTTCGTCGTGAACATGAAGAATCCCGTTTTACTACTTCAAATGAAGAACTGGCGACAGAGACACGACGGACCTTCCGTTTTGTGGAAGCATCCATGCCTGTCTTGTTATTCGTAATGAATTTAAGCCTGATTTTTATAATCTGGTATGGAAACGCCCAGGCAATTGCAGGTCAAACATCTGTTGGTGATGTTGTGACGATCGTCAACTATGCTATGCGTGTAGCTATGTCCATTTCCATGTTTACATTTATCATTATGGCTTTTTCCCGCATGCGTGCATCTGCCAATCGATTGGAAGCTGTGCTTGCCGAGGAGGTTGCTTCAGAAACGAATGAAAATGCCAACAAGGAAGTAACAGTTACAGAAGGGAAAATTTCCTTCAATGAAGTATCTTTCGCGTATCCTACCGCAAAGGAAATAGTACTTAAAAATATTTCCTTTACAGTAAATCCAGGCGAGAAGCTCGCAATTATCGGGGCCACCGGTGCTGGAAAAACTTCGCTATTCCAGTTGATTCCACGCTTGTTTGATACAACAAAAGGAGAAGTTCATATTGATGATCAGCTCGTGGATACTTACACATTAGATCATCTTCGTGGAAGTATTGGTTTTGTGCCGCAAAGTCCTTTGCTTTTTACTGGTTCCATTACCGAGAATATTGCATGGGGAAAGCAGGATGCTACAAAAAATGAAATTATCCAAGCAGCGAAGGATGCTCAAATCCATGATACGATCATGGACTTACCTAATCAGTATGATACCAAAATCGGTCAAAAAGGGGTCAATCTTTCAGGTGGGCAAAAGCAGCGTATTTCCATTGCACGTGCATTAATTCGCGAACCAAAAATTCTTATGCTGGATGATAGTACAAGTGCACTCGACCTCGCAACAGAATCTCGCTTACTGGAAGCAGTAGATGACTATGATTGCACTATCCTGATTATTACTCAAAAGATATCAACTGCAACAAGTGCGGATCGCATTTTACTAATGGATGAAGGAAATGTATTGGCACTTGGAACACATCAAGAACTATTAAAACAGTCAGAGCTTTATAGACGCATCGTAGAATCTCAGTTTGGAAAGGAGTATGCATATGCGGAATAATTCATTCACAGAGCCTTTTCAATATAAGCGAATTCCCTTAGAAAAACTTTCCAAGGAGAAAAAACGGAAAGCAAATGATGCCAAAGGAACCATTAAGCGAATTACTTCCTATTTGATGCGGGAAAAAACAAAACTGGCACTAGTTATTTTCATGGTCGTTCTTAGCTCTGGGCTTAGTTTACTTGGTCCATTCATGATTGGGATGGCCATCGATGATTTCATCGTTACAAAACAAACGGCCGGCTTAGGCATTCTCTTAGTATGGCTTATTGTCATCTATCTTTTCCATTCCCTATCCATCTTTTTGCAGAATTATTGGATGGTAGGGATTGCACAAAATACGGTTTATTCATTAAGAAAGGATTTATTCTACCAGTTTCACCGCTTGCCCATTTCTTATTTTGACAAGAGGCAGCATGGGGAACTAATGAGTCGGATTACCAATGATATTGATAACGTAAATAACACGCTAAACCAATCGGTGATTCAGATTTTTTCCAGTGTACTAACTTTGGTTGGTACAATTGGAGTAATGCTATATCTAAGTCCAATTTTGACCGTTGTGACCATGTCCATTATTCCATTAATGTTTCTTGGCATGCGCTGGATCACCAAGCGTACAGGTCCTTTATATAAATTACAGCAAAAAGATCTTGGTGAAGTAAATGGCTATGTAGAGGAAATTGTATCCGGACAGTTAATAGTAAAAGCTTTTTCTCAGGAAGAACGAGTAATTGGAGAATTTGAAGAGCGAAATTCAAATTTAAACCGATCTGGGTTTTGGGCTTTGACTATTTCCGGGTTTATTCCGAAAGTAATGAACATGCTGAACTTCCTTAGCTTTGGATTAATTGCTCTTGTGGGTGGTATTTTGGCCATTAAGGGGTTCATTACTGTTGGTGTCATTGTCATTTTCACCGAATACGCACGTCAGTTTACCAGGCCATTGAATGAGTTGTCCAACCAGTTCAATATCCTTCTTTCAGCCATTGCTGGTGCGGAACGGGTTTTCCAAGTCATTGATGAACCTCAAGAAGAAGCAGATGAAGATAGTGCTATTGAATTAAATACAACCAATGGACATATTGTTTTTGATCATGTTTCCTTCGGTTACGAGGAAGATGCCATTTTAAAGGATATTAGCTTTGAGGCGAAACCTGGTGAAACCGTTGCTTTTGTCGGCCATACAGGGGCGGGAAAAACCACGATAATAAATTTAATTTCCCGTTTTTACAATTATGATGAAGGTAATATAAAACTTGATGGACATGACTTAAAAGATATTAAACGTTCCAATCTCCGGAAACACATGGCTTTTGTACTGCAGGACTCCTTTCTTTTCCATGCTACAATAATGGAAAATATCCGTTATGGCCGCTTGGAAGCAACCGATCAGGAGGTAATTCAAGCTGCAAAGGATGCCAATGCACATGATTTTATTGAAAAACTTCCTGATGGCTACGATACTGTTCTGGATCAAACTGGTAGCGGGATCAGCCAGGGACAGAAGCAGCTGTTAACCATTGCTCGTGCTTTATTAGCAGAGCCTGCCATATTAGTTCTTGATGAAGCAACAAGTAATATTGATACCATTACCGAATTAAAAATTCAAGAAGCACTAACATACCTCATGGAGGGGAGAACCAGTTTTGTTGTAGCACACCGCTTGAATACCATCCAAGAAGCGGATAAAATTATCATGCTGGAGCACGGAAAGATTATTGAAGCAGGCAGCCATGATGAACTACTCGCACAAGAAGGCAACTACTACCAACTTTATCAGGGGCAATTATTGGAAAAAGCAAACTAGGATCCTCTACAGGTTTAGAATGGAAATGATTAGGGAACTAACAAGAGAAAGTTTAGAGGTGTTATACATGGGCAGAAAAGGAAAAATGATTGAAGAAACCATTGACAGCAAGTATTTAAATGAAACAATGACATTAAAAATGTATCAGCCGGAAACATTCTCTCCATTGTATAAGTACAATATTTGCATCATGCAAGATGGAAATGATTACTTTCAAATGGGGAGGATAGCCACACTTAGTGACAGACTTCATGAGGCGGAGGAAATCACCAACACTGTCTTTGTAGGCATTCATTATAAGGATAAATTTGATCGCAGGGAGAAATATCATCCAAGTGGAAAACAAAATCAGGCTTACACCAAATTTCTTGTAAATGAGGTGGTGCCACTGTTGGATGACATTCTTCCAACCTATCACATGGGGCAGTCAAGAGCATTAATGGGAGATTCTCTTGCTGGTACACTTGCCTTTATGACGGCTTTAAAATACCCGAACACATTTGGAAAAGTAATTATGCAATCTCCTTATGTAGATGAAACTGTGTTGGATGCACTGGAATATGCCAAAGACATCCATGGCATCGACATTTACCATACGATTGGCACAGACGAAACAGATGTGGACACGACAGATGGAAAGCAAATGGATTTTGTTAAGCCGAATCGCGAACTAAATGAAGCATTAAAAGAGAAAGGTTTAACGTATACGTATTATGAACTCGAGGACGGTCAACATACGTGGAAATATTGGCAAAAGGATATGAAGCGATTATTAACAACCATGTTTGATGGATAAATTTATTTGAATAAACACAAAAAAATCTCTTATTTTTAAGTTTTTTGTTATAATAGGAAATAACTTCAATCAATAATACCGTTAAAAGAAGAAATTAAAACAACGAGCACTGACTACCATGAAGTAAGTAAAACTACAATAGGAGGTTTTTCATTATGAAATATGGTATCGTTATTTTTCCGTCTAAAACCATTCAAGATGAAGCAAATTCTTACAGGAAGCGTTATGACCCACATTATGCTTTAATTCCACCACACATTACTTTAAAAGAAGCCTTTACAGCTGATGAAAAGACATTAGATGAATTAGTTGTGGAATTAAAGAAAATCGCGAATGAGTCAGATCCTTTTACTATTAATATTAATAAGGTAAGCACATTTTCACCAGTAACGAACACCATCTACCTAAAAGTAGAACCAAAACAGGAATTAATTGATTTATACGATAAAATGCATGAAGGAAAATTCCCAAAAAATCAAGAATATGCCTTTGTTCCACATATTACAATTGCACAAAAACTTCTTGATGACGAATATTCAGATGTATTTGGCAGTTTAAATATGAAGAAATTTGAAATGGAAGACACCATCGATCGTTTTCAATTAATGTATCAATTGGATAATGGTTCTTGGACTGTATATGAATCATTTGTGTTTGGAAAGGAAAGCCTGTGAAAATAAAAAAAGTAGAAAATCAACAAGAGTTAGAGCAAGCATATAATGTTCGCATGGTTGTATTTGTGGATGAGCAACAAGTTTCTCCTGAAGAGGAAATGGATGAAAATGATGCACATTCCATTCATTTTGTAGGCTACGAAGGGGCTGAGCCAATTGCTGCCAGTCGCCTTCGTTTTGTTGATACATATGGGAAATTAGAACGGATCTGTATCTTGAAAGAACATCGAGGGAAATCCTTTGGCCGGCAAATGATCGAAGCAATGGAAAGAGAAATTGCAGCCCAAGGCTATCAGAAAGCAAAACTTAATGGGCAAATACAAGCAGAGAATTTTTACAAAAAATTAGGATATCAAACCGTATCCGATGTATTCATGGATGCAGGGATTCCACATGTAACCATGGTAAAGGAATTATAAAAAGCTGCTGGGACATAACTAAATAATGCTATTCTTAAAAGGAACATTCTAAAGTGTGGGATAACAACGCTTCGCTTTCCGTGGGCGCTGCTAAGCCTCCTCGTGCTACGCACTCCGGGGTCTTACCTAGGCTTTTTCTCCCACAGGAGTCTGCGCATTTTTCCTCCGCTAATTACAAAAATAAATCCGAACCATGATTCATTAGTAGTACGAATCGGTTCGGATTTTCAATGTATAGAAATTCTTTTGTCCCCTCCTCTTTTATAGCACAATAATTAAATTGTCCTACTGCCGAGTAGCCTTCTTAAGGCGAATTATTTCCTCCTACTCCCGATTGGCCACTTCTACAGCAGTCACCTGCTATATCAAAAACCTAATGATATTATCCACGCATCTCAGAGTTTTTTTGCTAATTTTTTATCCAGCGAATGAAAAGAATGGCTCTCGGTTAAGCTAAGCATAAATCGGCTTACAGGGGGATCTATTAATGCAGGAATATTTTTCCATGTTTTATGAAACTTTATTCGGTTTTTTTGCCTTGTTCATTTTAGCTAAAATATTAGGAAAAACCCAAATCTCACAGCTTACTCCATTCGACTTTATCTCCGCATTAATCCTTGGAGAGCTTGTAGGTAATGCACTTTTTGATGATGAAGCTGGAATTCCGGAAATAGCATTTGTAATTGCTCTTTGGGGCATTCTCTTATATATAACCGAAGTAACAACTCAAAAATTCAAGCGTACACGCTATTTACTTGAAGGGAATCCGGAAATCATTATCTATCAGGGCAAATTAATTCGGGATACAATGAAGAAGAATAATTTGGATGTTAATCAACTCCAAAACATGCTGCGTTCCAAGGATACATTTTCGATTCGGGAAGTGGAGTATGCATTATTGGAAACGGATGGGACAGTATCTGTCTTAAAGAAACCGGCTTACCAAATACCTACCAAGCATGATATGAATGTTTCTCAACCGGAAGTACATTTGTCCATTACTCTAATTAATGATGGAGAGATCATTTATGATAACTTAAAAGAGCATAACCTCTCTGAAAAATGGCTCATGGAAGAAATCAAAAAGCAAGGGTACGAGAAAACGGAGGATATTTTCTATGCAGAGTATATGAAAGGCAAGGATTTACTTGTCCTCCCTTTCATTAACAGAGAACACGTTAAATTTGATTAGGGGAGTATAAAAAAATCAAGGTTAATATTAACCTTGATTTTTTTATGCCATTTCGTTAAAAAACATACCTTTTCCTGTTACATTTGGCGGAGAATGTTGCTGGGAGGAATATGGGGTATGTTGATAATAACCGGGAGTCAATCGCTCGTGTTCTTTAGAAATTTCCTGATGCTCCTTTTCCAAAACTACTTTAAATGGTTTCTCAATATAAAACGGCTTTCGTTTTCTTTCCGTCATACGTGCATGATAATCACTGTACTGATAGTTATTTACTGGTAAAATATATCCCATTATTCTCCCTCCCTTATATTATTACTTGAATTATTATATTATTCGTATCATTCATCATTTATATATACCCTTTTCACAAAAAATTAATCCTATTTTTAAAAATTATTTCTCCATTTTTTTCTCCAATTCGTGGATCAACTTTTCAAAGGCAGAAATCTTATTCAAAAAACCTTTATTCCATATATCCATTTCTTTCTCTAGAGCAGCCTTTTCCGCATCCCATTCTGCCATCTTTTTCTCAGGTAACCGAAAGTACTTTTCGTTCTTATCTAAGTGCTTTTCAATAGCTTGGAAGTGCTTCGTCCATGGAATTGCTCGCTTACTCATATATGACACCTCCTAAAAAAAGCAACCAACGTGTGGTTGCTTCTTTTAAAACCAAAATGGCCTTCTTCGCTCTTCCTTATGCTCAGAGGCCTCTTCACTTTCATCATGATGGAATCTCTCTTCAGAGGATTCATTGTCTCTTTCTTCCCGATCGCTTCGTGGCGCCCTACCGAAGAATGGATCCACTTCACGAGGCCTTCTTTGATGAGTAGGTTCTATATATACATTGTCTGCCTTAATAATCAAATCTTTCACATGGATAACTTGTTTTTTCTCAGACATTTATGTTCCTCCTTACAAATTTATGGTCGATATTAGTCTATGTAGACATTATGAAATGGTATAGTCATTCGCCCGAATATAAACGAGATCAACAAGATATATGTCTTTGGTAATTCCCTACAAACGCCCACACACTATAAATGTAAACACATATTCTATTAAAGACAACTGAGTCAATAAATATTGAAAGGAGTTTTAATTTATGGGTTGTGGAAAAGAATTCTCAACAGGAAACTGTGTATGTGATATCCTAAAGGATATTGTAGAAGCGCAACAGGATGTAGTAGAAAATTGCTGTATAACGAGCTGCGAAAGGTCTATTAGTGATTTATTAGGGGAATCAGATAATGGGAATGGGTTAGATACAGTACCTGTTATTTTATACTGTAAAGATGGGTGTAAACCATTCAAAGGATTTGGTGCTGATCCAGACGATATCGGGGATATGATGGCAAGCTTCTTCTTCCGTGTTAAAAGAGTAGATGATGATTGCTGTGCGGTACTTGAATTACTAAGAGATCCACATGATAATAATCCGAATCCATGTGATCCTGTAGAACAGGATACAAAGCCTCTACGTGCAACTGGTATTTGCATTACAGTAGATTTGAATTGCTTCTGCCATGTCACTTGCCTGCCAGCAGTTAGCGCATTTTAATTAGAGATTAACATTATAAAACACCATGGGAATTACCCATGGTGTTTCTTTTTCCTAACTAAAAACCAATCATCCGGATTGCAAGAATATCAGTTATCGGAATTTCTGTATCACTGTTTCGCTTACCAACCCGCATTAAAACGATGTCATCCTTACTATCTTTAATCACCCCACGATAGTTACGTTTTTCCGTTCTCACTTCACAACGAAGATCAGGTGCATGAACAGGGGAGTTTACTAGATAATTAATTTTCTCTTCTATTGTCATATCTTTGAACTTTGTCTTTTCTCTTACAGATTGGTCTGTTTCTTTTATCTCGGTTTCTTTCTTTTTGGAGATTGCTTCATCTTCAGTAATTACTTTAGATTGGACATCTTCTTCTTTAGCGACAACGTTCATATCCTGCTTAAATTCTTCTGTGAAAAAGTTTCTTTTCTTTCTTACTGGATTCGGATTAATTTTAGTCGTTCCAGGTACATCTGCAGAGGCTGACTCTTTTCTTTCACTGGGTGAAATATATTGGTGTTGCATCGGTGCTTGTGGTCTTTCTACCTGTGGCTGATGAATATATAACATCGGGTCCTTCGCAAATTTCTTTCTTGCCATCATGTATCTCTCCCTTACATATCATTCCTCAGCATATTATATGAACCAAATAATTGAAATGTGTATTGGCCTATAGAGAGGGTTGGCCATAAATAACATTAAATTTTTAGTTCTATTGCAAATGTGGGGAACAAACTTTTCCCGTCTACGCAGGTGGAGTAAACTGCAACTAGAGGAAACTTTTATAATTAATAAGCCACTGTAGAAAGCGGATAAACCCATTGATTTCCATTACAGATGGACGCTTTCCGCCGGCATGGCTTCAGCCGCTTCCTCCGCTACGCTCCGTCCAGGGTCTTCACCTCATGCTATTCCGGCTGGAGTCGCCATCTTCCATTCCAATCAATTTGTATGAGGTTTAAACTGCAGAATACAGCGTAGTGCCCCCCTAAGAACCAGATAGGCTTAGACCAACAAACTTGTACGCGAAATACATTTCAGCTTCTAATAATAACCTAATACTTTTAGAGAAGTTACTCTGAGCGGAGGAAAATACGGAGACTTCTGGGGGAGATGAGGCATAGGTGAGACCCCGGAATGCGTTAGCATGAGGAGGCTCATCAGCCGCCCCCGAAAAGCGCAGTGTTTTCCGTAGCGGGGGGAATAGCCAGATTCAATAATTCTGCGAGCTTTCCATCAACAAAGTCACTTTTCATACTCTAAACATAAACAGTTAGTTCGCATTTTATTCATTTTGCGAATCAATGGGTAACCCTAAACGTATATATTAAAAAACCATATTTCCGAACGACTAAAAAACCGAGTTCATGAGAAATATATCTAAACATTCCTCGGAACTCGGTTTTTTCTTCTATCCTGCAACTTTTTCAAACAAGAAAACCCATAAATGCAGTGGCCATTCCAAAATAAATCAATACAGAGATAATATCATTAATTGTAGTGATAAATGGGCCAGATGCTACGGCAGGGTCAATATTCATTTTATCCATCAAAACAGGTACAAAAGAACCTGCAATAGTTGCGACCACAAGAGAAGCTGTGATGGAAAATCCAACTAGTAGCCCTAGGTAAATATCCCCTTTCCATAGGTAGACAATACCTGTGATTACTATTCCACAGACAGTACCAGTAATTACGCCCGTACCAGCCTCTCGAATAATCAGTTTAATCTTCCCTTGCTTTCCATAATCCCCTGTTGCCAAACCTCTTACAGCAACAGCAAGAGCTTGGGTACCTGTATTACCCGCCATTCCTGCAATAAGCGGGATAAAGATTGCCAGAACAGCGACTTGGTCAAGTGTTTCTTCAAATCGGCCAATCAAGCTTGCTGTAAGCATACCTAAAAATGATAGTATAATTAGCCAAGGCAATCTTTTTTTAGCTGAGAGAAACGCACTATCGTCGGGGCGATCAATCTCAGATACCCCAGCAAGCTTGGAATAGTCATCACTTGCTTCTTCATCCATGACGTCCAAGATATCATCGACAGTGATAATTCCTAATAGGTGCTCTTGAAAGTCAACAACAGGTAATGCAAGAAAATCGTAGTCCCTGATCATCTGTGCAACATCCTCTTGGTCTTTCCCAACAGATACAGCTACAATCTTCTCACTCATAATCTCTTCAATCCGAGTCTCTTCATCTGCAATAATTAAGTCTCTTAAGGAAAGCACACCAACAAGTCGTTTTTCTTCATCAAGTACATATAGATAATAAATGGTCTCCGCATCAGGTGCTTCTTCCTTGAGAAGCTGCATCGCTTGTCTAGCGGAGTTTGTTTTATAAATAGCCACAAACTCTGTTGTCATAATACTTCCTGCCGTTTTTTCTTCATAATGCAGGAGTTGTTTAATTTCGTCTGCAGCATCTTTATCCATGATGGTCAGGAAGCTTGCTACCTGATCCTTTTCCAATTCATTTAATATATCTACCGCGTTATCTGCTGCCATTTTTTCTAAAACCATGGAGGCGAAACGCGGATCCATTTCTGTGATGTAGGAGGTTGTATCCTCCAGCTCGATACTTTCCATAATTTCAGCTATTTCATCTGGAGATAAATAGGAATAAATTTGCAGGCGGATGTTTTTCTCTTGTTCCATAAAAAACATTGCTTGGTCATATGGGTGCATGTCCATAAATTCAGTTCGAAATTCTTCCAGATTTTCATTCGCTAACTCTTGTTGTAATTTTTCCCAATGAACTTCATATTGTGATTCATAGTTTTCGTCATATCGGTTTGCGGATTCCATTTTATACACCCTTTCGTCAAACAGAAAGCCTACGTATTCAAATTCCCTAATTAATTGTTACTGAAACAGTCCATACTATTCCCGTGGCTGTATATTCGCCTCGATAATAATAATTCAATTTTATTATGAAATCAACTATAATTACAGAAATATACATCCTATAAAGGTGGTCAGGATAATGAAAATTGATGTTATTGGCGACGTTCATGGTTGCCTGGAGGAATTACAAGAATTACTTCAAAAGCTAGGATATCGTAAAACTGACACAACATACACGCATCCCGAAGGAAGAATACCTGTCTTTCTTGGTGACATTACAGATCGTGGGCCCGCCTCCATTAAGGTGATACAGCTTGTTTACGAAATGGTAATTGCAACGAAAAAAGCTTATTATGTTCCAGGAAATCATTGCAACAAGCTATACCGCTATTTCCTTGGGAATAAAGTGAAGCAAAACAACGGGTTAGAAACGACTGTAGCTGAATTCAAATCACTTTCAGATGACAAGCAAAAGGAAATTCGAAATCAGTTCATGCAGTTGTACGAAGCAGCTGAGCTCTATCTGCAGCTTCCAGAAGTCCATGCTGTAATCGCACATGCAGGGATTAAGGCTTCCTATATTGGGAGAACGGATAAAAAAGTTAAAACCTTTGTCCTGTATGGAGATATTACTGGTGAAAAACATGAGGATGGCCGACCTGTAAGACGGGATTGGGCACAACTTTATCATGGTGATGACTGGATTGTATATGGGCATACACCAGTCAAAAAACCACGAATTGTTAATAAAACCATTAACATTGACACTGGCTGTGTTTTTGGGAATGCATTGACAGCTTTTCGTCTGCCAGAAGAAACAACCATTACAATTCCCTCAAAACAGCCTTTTATTGAAGAGAAATTTAACTCTTTTGATTAGTTCTGTGCACCATTGCCTGCATATCTGCCGGTAGTGGTGCACAGAACTGCATTTGCTTTTTTGTAAAAGGGTGTACAAAGGATAGCTCATCGCAATGGAGAGCCTGCCTGTTCATCCATTGTTTCGACCCCCCATAGAGATCATCTCCCGCCAGTGGATACCCCATATAAGAAAAGTGGACCCTAATCTGATGTGTCCTTCCTGTTTCTAGCTGAACATCAGCAAGAGAATGCTCTATCCATTCCTTGGTAATTCGATAATGCGTGATTGCATGTTTACCATCTTCTACGACCGTTCTTTCAATAATCGAGCCTTCTTTTCTTCCGATAGGATAATCTATAATCCCATTTTTCTCAGGCAAGTGCCCTTGTAAAATTGCTTTATATTTCCTTTTCACTGCTCCTGTTTGTTGTTGGACTGACAATAAAGAATGACTGTAACGGTGCTTTGCAACAAGCATCAATCCGGAAGTATCCCTGTCCAGACGGGTAACAATATGAATAGTATAAGGAATGTCCATTTTTTCATAGTAACCAAGCAGTGCATTGGCAACCGTTCCGGAAGTATGTTGATAGGAGGGACTAACTGGCATTCCGGCAGATTTATTCAATACGAGAAGTCCGTCATCCTCATACACAATATCCACCGGAATTTCTTCCGCCTTCATATAGCTCCCCTTTTGCTCAGGAGGAAATAAGATCGACAACGTATCTCCTGCAGATAATTTAAATGTAACAGTTTCCGGATTCCCATTAACGAGTAACTCTCCACCGTCATATTTCAAAGCCTTCATAATTCTTTTGGAAAAGCCTTGGACCTCTTGTAAATAGTCCCGAATTAGCTTTCCATCATAGAAAGGTTCGATCTTCCATTCCATGTATACTCATTCGCTTTCTCTATTATTAGTCATCTTCTTCTGCCACAAAGGAATCCCGTACACGATTCCAGAATGGAAATGGCCGGAATCTTGCAAAGCGGACTCTTTCCTCTGCAACTCGACATTGAATGGATTTCACATTCACATAGTTTGTTGTAAAGTGATCAATTGCAATTAAAAAGCTGCGGTCAACCATTGGCTTTAAAAGCGCGGTATGGTGTTTCGGCAAAATTAATGGCGATCCGATCGTCCGGAATACCCGATTATTAATTGATGCCATTTCTGTTAGTTGGATAGCATCTAAGGAAGGATGGATAATCCCTCCCCCTAATGCTTTGTTATACGCTGTACTTCCTGAAGGTGTAGAAACACACAAACCGTCTCCGCGGAAGGTCTCAAAATGTTCTCCCTTAATTTCCACATCGAACACGACCGATCCGTCAGCAGTTTTTATCGTAGCTTCGTTTAAAGCTAGAAAACGGTCCTCTGTTCCTCCTGTTTTGGAACGGATAGTTACCTCTAATAATGGGTATTCCACCACTTGAAAAGGTGTTTTGGCTATTTCAATGATGAGCTTTTCAACTTCATCTGGAACCCAATCCGCATAAAAACCTAAATGCCCTGTATGTACTCCAATAAAGGCGGTGGAGTCTAGGCGGTGGACATAGCGATGGAAAGCTTCCAAGAGCGTACCATCTCCACCAACTGAAATAACAAGGTCCGGCTCTTTTCGATCATATTCCAAATCAAATTCAATTAAATACTGCTTCATCGTTGCTTTTATCCTATTGGAGCGCTCATCGCCTTTTGATACAATTTTAAATTTCATTTTCTAATCATCCCCCTTTATGAGCGTTTGCCACTATTATTTTCTATGGAATATTCGTTGTGCTTCTTGGACTTCATGTTTTATTGCAGACATTTCTTCATCTAGTTTGAATGCTGCTTCTGCAGCTCGCTGTAATCTTTCCTTAATTTCTGTTGGAATTCTTCCTTTATACTTATAATTAAGGGAATGTTCATTTGTAGCCCAGAAATTCATTGCCAATGTTCGAATTTGTATTTCTGCAATTATTTTTTTCATTCCATCAATTGTTTCCACCGGATAATCAATTATGATGTGATAGGACCGATAACCACTGTCTTTCTTTTCTGATATATAATCCTTTTCCTCGATAATGTTAAAATCTTGTCGGGAACGAATCATTTTAACAACTGTATAGATATCGTCCACAAATTGACATACGACTCGTACACCAGCTATATCCTGCATATCCCGGTCAATATTTTCAAGACAAATCCCTCTTGCTTCCGCTTTTTCCAAAATGCTTGGAATTGGTTTTACTCTACCGGTTATAAACTCAATCGGCGAGTGTCTTGATTCATATTCAAATTGTTTGCGAATACCTTTTAATTTTATTTTCAGTTCTTCAACCACCTGTGCATAAGGCGCTAATTTTGCTCCCCAATTCATTATCTACACCACCTGTTTTTCAGGTCTTCAGTTGTAAGAAAAGCATATGTGTCATCATCGACTCTAATAAAGGAAATACTTGGAAATAAAGTGACGCTATCAGCTACGTATAGTTAGGCTTAATTTTGATGCTGACAACGAGCTTAACAGCATATATTCTTACATTAAAAAGTTTGACTAAACACCTGTCTGTTTCATCCCCATTATTGTATCATAATCTTCCACAATGGCTAATCATTGCATATTTATTTTAAATTAGCCATAATCAATAGTAACCTTTTTTAGATGGGGGAATACTAGTGGCACAAGAAATTGAAATCGAATATAAAAATCTACTTACAGAAGATGAATATAATCATCTGTTAACTCATTTACCTTTTACGAATCCTATTCAAACACAGACCAATCATTATTTTGAAACAAAGGATTTTGCCTTAAAGAAAAACGGATGTGCATTACGAATCAGAGAAAAAAACGGACAGTATAAACTTACATTAAAAGAGCCACATTCGACAGGTCTGCTGGAAACACATGATAATTTAATACACGATGAAGCAAAACAATGGATGGAAGACGCACCAATCCCCAAACCTCACACAATGGCACAATTAATGAAAAAAGGAATAGCTGTTGAGGAACTCCATTACTTTGGAAGTCTTATAACGGAGCGAAACGAAATAGAATATCAAGACATTGTACTTGTCCTTGACTACAGCACATATAATGGAGTAACTGACTACGAGCTGGAACTCGAAGCCAGTTCAGAAACATTGGGAGAAATGAGATTCAATCAAATTCTCAAGGACTTTCAAATTCCTAAAAGACCTACACCAAATAAAATACAACGTTTTTTCAAAACACTATAAGACGTTAAAAAGTAACTTTAAATCAGATTAGTTGCCCAGGTCCATTTACGTTGCTACAATATATACAATTAAGGCTTGTTGTCCTATGGAGAACGAAGCGCTTGATTATTTTTAACTACATTTATAATTTATACTAGGAGTAATGTTGATGAATAGACCTGGTTCTATATATGAGGCCATTGGTGGTGCGGAGGCCATTCACCGGATTGTGCAAGCATTTTATAAACGAGTGGGAGTCCATCCCAAACTTATACCTATATTTCCAGAGGACTTAACTGAGACTGCACGAAAACAAACGTTATTTCTCACTCAATTCTTTGGTGGGCCCCCTCTTTTTTCCGAGGAACGTGGTCATCCAATGATGCGAAGAAGACACCTACCATTTGAAATAACTCCAACACGCCGTGATGCTTGGCTTGAATGTATGAACGAAGCGCTTGAAGAAGCTGAAATTGAAGAACCGTACCGTACAGCTATATTTGAAAAATTGACCCTAACAGCAAATCACATGATGAACACACCAGAATAGGAGAAAGGAGAATCGATGTGAGTGGGAATTCAAGTGAGCTTCAAGGCTCAACCTGTACAAACACATCGCTGAAATATAGCTATATCGATTTAGTCCAGAAGCCAATTGAAATGTATGTTTTTGTTGACCCTCTTTGCCCGGAATGCTGGTCGCTGGAACCCTATATCAAAAAGCTGACGATTGAATATGGACGATTTTTCACCATACAACCCATTGTCAGTGGGCATTTAAATCATCTAAACAAAGATCAGTTCGATAAACCAATTAAGCTCCGGGATATATGGGAAAAAACGGCAAAGCGAACCGGAATGAGTTGTGATGGCGATATTTGGATTGATAATCCTATTTCCTCTCCTTGGATCGCGTCCTTGGCAGTTAAAGCTGCTGAGCTTCAAGGTAAAAAAGCAGGTAAGGTATTTTTGCGCAGAATTCAAGAAAATGCCTTTTTAAATAAACTGAATATCTCTGAAAAAGATGTTCTGCTACAATGTGCGCAGGAAGCAAATCTGGATGTTAATGAATTTGAAAACGACTTATATTCTGCATCTGCAAAAAAAGCCTTCCAATGTGACTTAAAATTAACCCAAGAGATGGAAGTCGATTATATTCCTACAATTGTATTTTTTAATCAGATGAGTGACGACCAAGGGATTAAAATATCCGGCTTATATCCATATGATATCTATGTAAGGGTATTAAAAGAGATACTGCAAAAATCGCCTATTCCATCTGAGAAGCCGCCTTTGGAAGATTTTGTAGCCATGTATGGCAGTATTGCTACAAAAGAAGTAGCAGTTGTCTATGATTGGACGGTAGCAAAGGCCGAAAAAGAAATGAAAAAGCTGCAGTTAAAAAGGAAGGTTAGCAAGCTTCCAGCAAAATACGGGAATTTTTGGAACTATTTATTGTAAAGTGAGCCGATGTAAGGCTCATTTTTTATTTATAAGGAAAGCGTTTAGCTTTACTGCATTTTTGTCAATAAGAGCTACTTCCCGCGTATGTTGGGCTATTTTGATTCTAAAAAAGATGGAAATTAGATAATCCATATTTGGCCAGTGTACAGATGTAATTGAGGAGAAAATTTAAATAGAAGTATTCGTTCAGATTATCACATACTTTTGGAAATAAAATAAGGATATACGGGGCAGCGTATATCCTTATTATCTCTCTTTGTATTTATACAAAGGGGGATGGGAGAAAGTTTCATGATTCAAACAAAGGGGTTTTGTTTGTCATCTTACAAATAATACTATAACAGCAAATTATCTTCCTATCAATAAGTATGTTCATAATTTCACAAAAGTGTCACTTCTAATTATTTCAAGCTGTTCATATTATCAAATAGAAGGATTAAATAGTTGACAGGAGTGATGGTTCATGCAAAATGTGCTTCCTTTTTTATTTATCCTATTAACATTGTTCGCTTTTTTCATTAATATTCTTGGGTTAATGTCAGTCATCCCGCTCTATATTACACTGCCATTATTATTCATTTCTATTTATCTTACAGTGTACTCATTTACTAACAGACCAACCAGGCGCGTTTACCGTGGCATGCGTTAAATTCACATTTGCTAAGTAAAAAACAGGATGCGACCAAGTTAGGTGCATCCTGCTTTTTTCTTTATTTTAATAGTAGTTTTTCCATTTCATTTAGCTTTTCTTCAAATACATCTAATGCATCAAGGATTGGTTGTTTGGATGTCATATCAACACCTGCTTTTTTAAGTACCTCAATAGGATAGTCACTACTTCCCGCCTTCAGAAAATCAAGGTAACGAGTTACAGCGCCTTCCTTCTCATGCAAAATATTATTCGATAGAGCCATTGCAGCAGAATAACCTGTTGCATATTGATACACATAATAATTGTAATAAAAATGTGGGATTCTCGCCCATTCCAAGCCGATTTCTTCATCAGAGACTACTGCATCACCGAAGTATTTTTTGTTTAGATCATAATATAACTCTGTTAACTTATCTGCAGTTAAAGCTTCCCCATTTTGTGCTCTTACATGGATATCATGCTCAAACTCTGCAAACATCGTCTGGCGAAATACAGTGCCACGGAACCCTTCCAAAAAGTGGTTTAATAAATAGAGTTTTTGCTTTTCATCCTCTACATTTTTCAACATATAATCATTTAACAAAGCTTCATTCGTTGTCGATGCAACCTCTGCCACAAAAATAGAATAGTTTCCATAGCGGAAAGGCTGAAACTTACGCGTATAGTAACTATGCACGGAATGGCCGAGCTCGTGGGCAAGTGTAAACATATCGTTTACGTTATCCTGCCAATTTAATAAGATATATGGATTCGTACCATATGCACCTGAAGAATAAGCACCACTGCGTTTTCCTTTATTTTCTTCCACGTCAATCCAGCGATTCTCATACCCTTCTTTCACAATATCCACATATTCTTCACCAAGTGGAGCGAGTGCTTCTAACACATTTTTTTGAGCTTCTTCGTATGGAATCTTCATATCTATATCCTGTACTAGAGGTGTGAAAAGATCATACATATGCAATTCATCCAGCTTCAATACTTTCTTTCTTAGTTCCGCATAACGATGAAGTAATGGAAGTTTTTCATTTACCGCTTCGACTAAATTGTCGTACACTTTTTCAGGAATATTATTATCATCTAAAGCAGATTGCCTGGCAGATTCATAATTCCGTACCTTAGCATAAAAATTGTCTTTCTTAATATTACCACTTAGCGTGGAAGAAAAAGTGTTTTTAAATTTTCCATAGGTATCGTACATTCCTTTAAAAGCAGCTTCTCTTACACTTCGATCCTTTGATTCAAGAAAACCAATATATCTGCCATGTGTTAAGTCAACTTCTTCCCCGTCTTCATTTTTGATCGTTGGGAATGTTAAATCCGCATTATTCAACATGCCAAATGTCTGAGACGCACTTGACATGGGATCAGATGCTTCTGCCAGTAAGGCCTCTTCTTTTTCGCTCAAGATATGTGGTCGCTGTCGATTTATTTCGTCCAATGTCTTCTGATATGCCTGTAGCTCTTTGTTCTCTTCTAAAAAGTCCTTTAGCTTCGTTTCATCCATCGTTAAAATCTCCGGCACGATGAAACTCATTGCACTTGAAGCAGTTGTTAACACATTTTCAGCCTGTGCATTTAGTCCTTGATACCATGAATTGGTTGTATCCTGGTCATAGCGCATATGCGCATATGTATACAGCTTACCTAATCGTTCGGATAATTCATCCTGTAACTTTAATACACCAAGCAGCTGATCAGAGGACTCAGCCAATTTTCCTTGATACTTTTCTATTTTGGGAATATCGGTTTGTAGTTGTTTTAATTCTTTCTCCCATAATTCATCTGTATCAAAAATAGCCTCTAATTTCCATGTGCGTTCTTTTGGTAATTCCTCACGCTTTGGCAATGCTTTGGTTTTTGAGTTCGCCATAAAAGATCCTCCTTCTATTCAATTAAAAAATTCTCTCTTTATATAGTAATTCGTGAACACATGAGAAAATTCCTGCAAATAGGAATCCTTATAACTTAGTATAACGAATTAACGGGGAATCATGCTTGGATTTTGTTTAAGAAGCTTTTCCAAAACAACTCTGTCAGCAGCGAGCGCGTTCTCTAATGAAGTGGGCTTTTTAACTTCTCTCCGTTTCACATAGTTGCCATTCAGTCTATCGAGGATTTTTAGAACTACCAAATGTTCCAGATATTCCTGAATAGGATTAGCTGGTGAATGCAACAGTGGGAATTGCTCAGTAAGTTGATGATGGCGACTGAGAAAGGTATGACAGGAGGAAAGCGTAAAACTTGCTCCTATTGGGATAGGGGAAAGATAATCCAACAGCAGTCGACTCTGCCATTCGTATAGGGGAGATTTCATTCTCATCTGAAAGACTACAGGTAAATGTATGAGGGATGGAAGTGTTTCACGGTGTAACCCTTTTAAATAAAGCCATTGATACCATTTCTTACTTTTTCCGAAAAGCCGAGTTGGTTGATAGAGCCTAAACCGATGCTTTTCTTTCATCCATAAGGTATATAGTTCTTTTGGTTTTATTTTTTTGGATGTAAAAAGATCAAGAAAACCAATAGTAGGAAGTGATTGAATATGAAATTTTCCAGTAGCTGTTCCTGTACGGAGAATATAAATGTCATGGATAGATAAAAATTGAAATGTTTCTGCACAGAAAAAGTAAATACATAGTGGATAATCAGGAGAAAATTGATGGATAAATTGGGTTAAGAAATCGTTTATTTTAAATTGAGTGGCAACCTTCCGCTGAAATAGAGTCATGCCCAGAATCCAAATTGGTGTAATACCGGCAAGCATATAGCCTTTATTTCTTTGTTGAATAATATGTGTAGGGATTCTTACACATTGATATTCAATTGCTATTTTTCTTCCTTTCAAGTTCACAAGCATATCGGGACGTTGCTGTATTTGTGGAAGATACTCTTCCAGCTGCACATTTATTTGCTGTCCTGCTACCCAGTTATATAGAGCCAGCTTCCCTTTTTCATGATACGCGCCTTCCCCTCCTTCATTTGCAGTACACTCACCTTCTTGATAATGCGCAAAATGAGCAATATTCTTTATTCCTGCCTTCATCATCACCCTTTCCTTACAGACTGGGCAATAAAATTCCATTTGTGCTTTCTTCCATTCCATTATTTCATTTCTGGTAGCATGTGGAAGAGTGACTAACACACCTTTTTTTGTCATTGCTTGCAGCATAAAATAGCTCACCTCCATTGTTTATAATTCAACAAAGATTATAAAAACCCTTCTTTGGCAGTAAAAAAGGTGTTCAAACAATACTACATGCAGTTTTTTTCTTCGTAGTAGGAGGAAAATACGAACTAGCTAAGAATATAGAGGCTGCGTAAATCACCGCTACGGGGAAATATTCCGCTTTCCGCGGGCGGCTGATGAGCCTCGGGCCAACAGGATGTTGGTCATGAAGGCGTTGCGACACGACGTCGCGACTTTAGCCTTCCAATCCCTATAGCGCGTTCGGGGGTCTCATCGAGGCCTCTCCTCCCGCAGGAGTCTCCACATTTCCCCTTCGCTACTATTTCCTATTATATCTACGGAGAAAAATTAAGTTCACATAGATCCAGAATATGCTGTGTACGAATTGATTGGCTGCCGGAATAGCATGAGGCGAAGACCCTGGACGGAGCGTAGCGGAGGAAGCGGCTGAGGCCATGCTGGCGGAAAGCGTCCGCCTGAAACGCAAATCAATGGGTGCTTCCTCTGTAAGATTAATTACTCCATCCAACACAAGTTACTTCGCATTTTATCTAAATTATGAATTAGTTTAACACCCTAACACATTTTTTTAGGCCCAAAAAAAAGACACCCTCTTTTATTGAGTGTGCCTAGATATTAGCAGGGAAATGTTCTCTGATTTCCTCAAATGTGTTTTCAGATAAAATTCTCTTACCATACTCTTCTAACATGTGAATTGTAATGTCCGCATCATTCGCAAACTCAAATACTTGGCTAATCAAGTCTTCTTGTATATTATCATCCAGTACGTCTTGAGAGAATTCCAGATATAAATAATATTTATTTTTATAGAAATACAAGATTTCCTCAGTAATGCCAGTCATATCCTGGAAATAATGACTTAACTGAATAACATCTTCAAAATCATCAAAATTAACGATAATCCAGAGGTTATCCTCCATGTGATCATCTTCCATTTCTTCCGTATCTTCTTCCTGCTTCGCACCGAATTTATCTTCCAACATGTTTTCAATTTTCTTATCAACAGGAAGATCTACCGTATGGCCGTCCTCTGTATGAAGCTCAATATTTTCTCCATTTTTAGAAACCTGTGCCTTTGTTACTATAATTTCCAGACCCTTCTCCAATGCTTGAACTTGGATCCATAACGGTCCTTCTACATTAAATTCTTCTTTATAATTAACTTCATCCATCATTTGCCAGAATAATTGTTCACTACGTTCTCTGTTATACCAGATTTCTTCTCGCTCAAAACCACGATCTTCAATATCGATATATGAAATATAAAATTTTACCGTGTTTTCATTTATTCTTTCTATTTCCATCATCTATTCTCTCCCTTCTGATAATAGTTAGGTGGAAGAGACAACTTCACCTTTGATGAAACAGATTACAGTAAACTATACCCTAATTTTCTAAGCGTTAACCATAATAATCGGTTCATTGTCCCCTCAATTAACCATTTATTCATTAAAATCTATATATAAAACTATATGACTTGAGTATATAATCCTTCTTAGTCCTATTGTATGACAACTTCCATCATATTGGAAATTAAAAAGCCCATAAATCATAGAATAGTTAATAATATATTGTAGACCATTTCCATCATTTTGTCACCATAAAATTAATATGGACAAAAGAGTAAGCTTACTCACTGGAAGTGTAAGACTTCCAGACTGGTTACACGGTCAGCTTTTGTATTGGCTATTTAAAATTAAAAACGCAGATCATCACCAACTGATCTGCGTTTTAATTTATTTAATGAATCTGATTAGTTAACCATACGTTGTGCTTCACGTAATTGAAACGTACGAACCGTTCTAGGTAAAAATCGACGAATCTCATCTTCGTTATAGCCCACTTGCAGACGTTTTTCATCTAGTATGATTGGTCTGCGTAACAGACCAGGATTTTTTTGGATCAAATTGAATAGATCCTTCATTGGCAATTGCTCAATGTTAACATCCAATTTTTGAAAAACCTTTGAGCGTGTGGATATGATCTCATCCGTACCATCTTCTGTCATACGTAATATTTCTTTGATCTCATCCAGTGATAATGGCTCAGAGAATATATTGCGTTCAGTGAACGGTATATCATGCTCTTCTAACCATGCTTTTGCTTTTCTGCAAGATGTACAACTTGGTGAGGTATAAAGTGTTACCATTAAAACTTCACTCCTCATTCTGATATGGGTTTTTTCATTTCGAAAACACGGATTAACTTATTCGATTATTAAATTAAAATAAGTTTAATTAACCCCTATGTAAAGTATACTACATTTGTCTAGTGAAAGGTAGAGGATATTCAAGAAAATTAGGGTTTTTTTATGTTTGTTGAAATGGATTTCTGCCGCTAATGTTAAGTTACCCCTAATCATTTTTAATTAAACCCTCTAATTGAAAATAATCTAAAGTTTTTTCCTAAATGGGTATTTCTTGAGAATGTAATTCGTACGTATAACTATGTTGGATATGTTTACTACAGTAGCTAAACCCACTGAAAATTATATTGTTGAAAAAGAGCGTAAATTGGATGGCAGTTGAATAGGAGAATTTAAAAGCCCATCAGCTATCTTACTGATGGGTTTTTAAAAATAGTTTTATACTTTTTCTTTTGAGGTTAAACTTCCTAAAATATCCGCTGTATCGCGATCCTCATCATAAACAAGTACCTCGTCTACGGATTGATATGCCTTTCCGTACAGCTCTTTATCCTTATACGTATGAATATCTTCATACATTCGCTTCATTTGCTTAAAGATAACCTCTTCAGAGTCATCATTTGGTGACCAATATAGAATTTCCATAGGGGTTTCTTCATTCGTCGCTAGTGAGCGTCGATTATAGCCAATTGATTGGGCGTGGGTAAAGCCTTCTCTATTATAAAAATGTAATCTTTTTTCTGTATCTGAATCCTCGTAATCCACCGGCTCCACTTCCAAAATAATTGGCTTATTCTTCTTTTTAAGCTTTTCAATTAGTTTATGACCTGTTCCTTGACCACGAGCTTTTGAAGAAACCCATACATAATCTATAAAAATAAATGTTTCGAATTCAGCGTACATCATTACATGCAGGGGACTTTCGTCTTTGTAATATACATCCCCCTTTTCATCTAAAAGCATCTCCATATGCTCTTTTGATTTCATTTCTTCCACTGGAAAGTACTCGTTCAATTTCTCATACCAATTCATTGATCTACTCCTTATTTTTTAGTAGTCTGCTTTATTATAACGAAACTAAATCCATTTGTTAAATTCATCTCATAGGGTAGGATATCCAAATAGAGCAATTTACATCAGCTTTTCTTTAGAACAACCCATATTATTCCAAATTACTCGATCTTATAGCGAATTTTAATCAAATTGCCGCAAGTTTGAAAGAAGTTGGGTTGTGCACCTATATTCTTTAATATGAAAACAGACCCCTAAATAATTAGTGGTCTGCTCCGTTTAACTTTATTTTGATAATCCAACTTTATAGTCTACATTTTCGGTGTATGAGTTTCCTGCATTCCATAATAAAAACTCGTGTATGTCATTTTCATATAGTGCCTTGATCTGAGCCTCAACCTCTGCTTTTCCATATTGTTTGGTAGTCCCACTATACAACCAAGGTGCTTCAAAATCTTGAATCCATGGACGGGAAACAGGTGGGTCTTCCAATTTACCTAAAACTTCATTTTCCACCTTCGCATACTCAGACACCAATTTATATGGCTCCGTGTCCGGTTTCTCAATACCAAAATAGGATGTCCAATGACTTGGATAAATCATGGAAGAAATAACATCTACATTTTTAGATATACGTGAGAAGTTTTGACCAATCCCAGGTGTCTCTTCTAAGGTTGCTGCATATCCAAAAATATCTACTGCTACGTCTACATCATAATAAGAGAGCTCTTCCCTCGCATATGCTACAAAGTCAGTAACTGCTTCTACTCGTTTCTTTATGTTGTTCATATCTGCATCCTTATAGTCGCCAAGAGAATAATTTAACTCTTCGTCTCTATGCTCGAAACCTTCCGGGAAGCGGACATAATCAAACTGGATTTCTTGAAAGCCCATTTCTGCTGCTTTCTTTGCAATCTCTATGTTATACTCCCAAACTTCTTTTTGAAACGGGCTAACGAAGGCATCTCCATTTCCATTCGTCCATACTTCACCATTCTTGGTAAAAGATAAATCAGGTCGCTTTTTAGCCAATACTGTATCCTTAAATACAACAATTCGAGCGATTGGGTAAATTTCTTTTTCCTCTAGGGTTTTCATTAATTTTTTGGGATCATCAATAAAATTTTTCGCAATATCTTCATACGGAGAGCCTTCTTCTGGCTTGAAAGTAAGGTTTCCGTGATCTTCTTTAATATCAATAACCATTGAATTCAAATCTGTATTTTCTATTAAATCAACAAGCTTCTCAAACCGACTGCCCCCAGCCGAGTTTCCTGTTACATATATTCCTCTGACTGCGTCTGGATACTCAAATTCATAGCCTGAATCATATGTAAATCGCTTCATTTTTTTATCGACATCAATTGGCTTAATGCTCGTCTGTCTTTCCTTATGTAAGTTTGCTACTTCTGCCTCATCTGCGCTAATAACGATTGGTATCATTAAGCACACGAAGATAGCGCTGACAAAGGTTAGGTGTTTTCCTAATCGCATAAACTATCAATCTCCCATTCTGTTATATTTCCAGTATAAAGGAAAATAATCATTTTTTGAATAAAAAATAATAGATTTTGTCAGTTTTTGTTATTGTCTAAGGACTGTTTGTTTATCTTCCCCTACAAAACATTCTTCAAGAATGTAAACAAGTCTGCATATAATCTGCATTTTTTATGGGTATAGTAGGGAAGAATTGTTATTTAGGAGGTAAATACAATGAGATTAAAAAAAGTTTTAATGAGTCTTTTGTTGCCATTTTCCCTTATAGCGCTTACTGCTTGCGGACAAGGTAATGATGAATCTCCCTCAAAAGAATCATCCGATACGGAGATGAATTCAGAGACCACGGAAGAAAATAATTCCGACTCACATGGGGAGATGAATCACTCAAGTTCGGGTGAAGTTCCTGAAGATCTGAATAGTACCAAAAATCCGACCTATGAAGTTGGAAGTAAAGCGAAAATTACTACAGACCATATGCCAGGAATGGAAGGTGCAGAAGCAACGATTGCTGGGGCATATACAACAACGGTTTACACTATTTCTTACACCCCAACAACAGGTGGTGAGAGAGTAGAAAATCACAAATGGGTCATTCATGAGGAAATTGCAAACGCGGAAGAAGAACCACTGGAACCTGGAGCTGAGGTTACTATTAATGCCTCTCATATGAAAGGAATGGACGGTGCTACTGCTAAAATTGACTCTGCGCAAGAGACTACTGTATACATGGTAGATTATGTCCCAACAACCGGTGGCGAAAAGGTAACAAACCACAAATGGGTAACAGAAAGTGAATTAGCACCAATTCAATAAGACTGGACTGCAAACAGCAGCAAGTATTTGCTTAGACTGCTGTTTGCATGGATTACTACATTCATCCAAAAACGGGTTATATTTTATTCTTGCTTTTCAATTGAGAGCCTTATATAATAAACTAAAATCAATATCATTAGCGATGATAAAGGCGTAGTAAAATTACCCAATGATTTCTAGAGAGCTTGTGGTTGGTGCAAACAAGTATCAAGGTATATTGGAATTGGACTTTTGAGCTAACTAACGATTAAAGCGATTCTGCATAAGCAGAATAATTAGGGTGGCACCGCGGACTTTGTGTCATGAAACCCCAAAACTTTTACAATTAAATAAGACAATCTTGAATACATTATTTTAGAGTTTATGATGTGAAGCGGATAATTTATAATTTATGTGCCCGTACCATAAAATAACTGGGATCCTAACAGAACCCAGTTATTTTTTATCACGTTTATTTATTTACAAAAATATCATCCATATCAGGAATTTCCTCGATTATTCCCACTTCTTTTAGCCATTCAGCCGTTTCTTGCCAGGACTGTTCTTCCTGCGACCCAAATCCCTCATCTGATTCCATTTTTGGAATTAGTATTTCCATACTTTTTGCCTCTACCTCCTTATCAAGTGGGAAGTTAGCTTCATCCTGATTATCTAGTAAAATTTGTAGTGCATCTTCAGGGTTTTCCTTCATATATTCATAACCTTTCGCCGCCCCCCTCCAAAAGGCTTCAATTTCATCTTGTTGCTCATTCCAGGTCTTGTCACTTGTCACGGCAACCAATTCATAATAACTTGGTACACCATAATCAGTTGGGTTTGTATATTCGACATCGTAACCTTTACTTTCTAATACTGGAACTTCATGATTCACGTAGGCCCCGGCAACAGCATCCACCTTATCTGCTATCAAAGCTGTGCCTAATTCAAAACCCACATCTTTCATCTCAACATCATCGATATTACCGCCATCATGTTCGACCATTGTCCTCACTATTGCCTCATTAATTGGAATACCTGGGTAGCCAACTTTTTTACCTTCCAAATCTTTTGGTGTTTTAATTGGACTGTTCTCCTTAAAGACCAAATGATTTAATGGTGAACGAACGATTGCACCCGTTGACTTAACTGGGATACCCTCATTTGCTCGTGCCATGATCACATCCGGCTGATAATAAAGGCCTAATGTAACCTTCGATGCTGCTGCTAAATTGAGTGGGTCAGTTGGGTTTGCAGGAAATTTAATCGTAACCTTTATCCCTTCCTCTTCAAAATACCCCTTTTCCAGCGCAACATACAAGAAACTATGTACTGCGTTTGGATACCAATCTAACATGACATCAACATTCCCTAAGTCCTTTTCATTAGATGCACCACTCGTCCCGTTATCCCCTTCACACCCGGCAAGTATTATTGCTACAAGTAATCCTATACTAATGATAAAATACTTTTTCATTTTACTTCCTCCATTTCAATACATGCTCTTCCATCCAGACAACAATTAAAAACAATAGGATTCCCAGCATCGACAACAAAACAACCGGGGCGAACACTCCCGCTCCATCAAATTGTGTCATCATTCTTCTGCTAAAATACCCGAGACCTACTTGTGCGCCGAGCCATTCGCCTATAGCTGCACCTATCACACTCAGTGGAACAGCAACTTTTAACCCTGAATAAAAATAAGGTATGGCTGAAGGAATATCTAGTTTTAGAAAAATATCCTTTCTACTGGCTCCCATTGTTAATAATAATTCCTGTATTTCCTTACTTTTTGAGCGAAATCCATCGAATGTACTAATGGTTATCGGAAAGAATGATATTAATATCGTAACCGCCACTTTGCTCCAAATGGAATAGCCAAACCACAAAACAAAGATTGGTGCAAGTGCAATAATTGGGATTGTCTGTGAGATTATAATAATTGGATAAAATGTTTGCTCCACTGCTTTACTTTGATTCATAGCAATGGCTAAACCTACACCAAACAAAATGGAAATGGCTAAACCTATTATAATTATCAACAATGTCGATGGTAGATGTTCCGTGATTAATATTGTTCGTAATTCCCATAGTTCCATTATTACCGCAGATGGTGTTGGAAAAAGAAAGTCTAGATCTACCATTCTTGCTACAACTTCCCAGAGAATAATAAACAAAAAGATTAATAGCGTAGAGGGAATATATTTTTTCATATCGTAGCCTCTACTTGAAATTGCGCCATTATTTCTTCTTTTGTCTTAATGACAGCATGTTTATTTAAATCACTTAATTTTCTTGGGCGGTCAAGCGGCACAATAAATTCCTTTAACGTTCGAACTGGTTTCTCTGTCAAAATAAATATACGATCAGATAAAAATAAAGCCTCATTTATATCATGTGTAATAAAAAGAATCGTCTGTTTACGTTTTTCCCACTGCCCTAAAAGCCATTCCTGCATCGATTGCTTTGTCATCGCATCAAGTGCACTAAAGGGCTCATCTAGAAGGAGGATATTGGATCCACTTAACACGGCCCTAAGAAACGATAACCGCTGTTTCATCCCGCCTGATAGTTCACTAGGGTATTCATTTTCGTATCCACCTAGTCCAAATTCCTTTAATAGTTCACGTACCTGTTTATCTGCCGTTTTGCTATTAATCCCTTTTAATTCAAGTGGCAGGACAGCGTTTTTTAAGATGGTTCGCCATGGCATTAGTAAATCCTGCTGTGGCATGTAACCAACGCTTCCAAGTCGATTACTATGACATTCTCCGTTAATGTAAATACCCCCATTTACCGGCTCCTCTAATCCAGTAATTAAACGAAACAATGTCGTTTTCCCTGACCCGCTTGTCCCAATAATACTGATAAATTCTCCATCCTTCACCTTAAGATCAAGCAAATCTAGCAATGGTTCCTGTTTATCCGCTTCCAAATAACGAAAACTAACCTGTTTCAGTTCTAAAGCGATATGATCCATCACTTTCTCCTGTTTGTTAGAGAGAATTGCCCCTACTGAACATGTTTCACTTCGCTGTTGTTTCTCCATTACCTAACACCCTCTTACTAGTTGTCCATTCATAGATAAACTTCATCATTACTTTGGTAAAATCAAGCAGCTGGCTAATGGATAGCTGTTCATTCACGCTATGTGCATTTAGATAATCACCCGGTCCGTAAATAGCAGTCGGAATACCTGCATCGCCAAGCCAACCACCATCGGTAACAGATTGAGAAACATTGAAAATTACCTCTTCAGCACAAACATGATTATGTGCAGCGGAAAGTAATTGAACTGCTTGATGTGTTTGATCCACCTCAAGCGACGGAAAAATTTCACCACGGTCTTCAATCATCGAAGCCCCGCCCCACTTAAATGTCGGAAGATTCTCTTTTAACCAAGGATCGGCATTTGCAACATTCAATACATGGGTTTCCACCTCTTTAATAATTTCTTCGTATGTTTCATCAGGATAATAATGAACTGTAATCCATAAGCGACATTCGTCGGCAATAAAAGCCGCATGGCGCCCACCTTCAATCACTGCGGGATTTATGGTATTCGTTCCAGGTAGGAAGCCCGGATAACTTTTGGTAACAGCCCAGTGACGTTCCAATTCCTCCAGTCCGTTAATGATTTTTGTCATCTTGTTAATAGCACTGGCTGCATGTAGCCCTCCACCAGCATGGATCATATTCCTTCTTGTCGCATCATGGTATGTTTTATCACTCTTGATTGTAATCCATCCAGTTATTACGCCACCCTGTCCTTGGATATGTAAATCGCTTGTATCAACTACCACTGCAAAATCAGCTTGATAACCACGCTGACAGCACTGTAATGTCCCTGCTTCTCCTACCTCTTCACCGATTACCGATTGGAATGTGAGGGATCCCGGCAATTTAATGTCATTTTCCTTTAATAACTGAATGGCAAACAAAGCACCTGCAAGGCCACCTTTCATATCTGCCGCACCACGACCAATCATTTTATCGTCCTTAACAATTGGCATGAATGGATCTGATTCCCATTGATCCACATTTCCAACCTCTGCCACATCAACATGCCCATTAATAATTAAACTTTGATATTCACCCGACTCCTCACCACTTAATACCCCAACAACGTTTGGGTCCCCCGGATATACATCCCACATGTCAATTTCGAATCCTTGCTTTTCCAAATAGTCAGCAATAAACTCTTGGGCCGCCGTTGTATTTCGTGCAGGGGGTGCTGGTGTTTCAAACGAAATTAATTTCTTTAGTAATTCAATGAGCTCTGTTTGCCGCTCATCCACTTGGTCAATAATTTGCACTATTCTTTCATCCATACAAACCACTCCTTATCTACCAAAAAATTGTCCACCTTACTTCCTGCTAGTTTTGCCTATAGAGTGGAAGGTTTTAATAACTTAATTGGCCACGTTTCCTTTCTCTCAGCCATATCCCAAAACATATACTCAAAGTAGCTTGTTTTGACAACAATATCCTCCAGGGAAGCTAGTTCATGTTCAGGTTTCCCGCTTGTTATTTCATTCATCAAGTCTTTACATGTATTAGCTAACTCCGTAAATTCAGGAGAGGCGTACATTTCCACCCATTGACCATAAAATTCATGTTCTAATGCCCCTTCCCATTTAGCTAGGTTTTTTCCAATAAAGTTATAGCTCCAAGCGCATGCAAGTACGGAAGCGATAACATTTTCAACGCCACCTTGTTGCGATACATTTAGCATGTAACTCGTGTACGCTGTCGTAGTTGCTCCCGCTTCTGTAGCTTCTAGTTCCTCGTTTGATATGTTAAATTTCTTGGCATATTCACGATGAAGATCCATTTCCATGTCCAATGTACCGTGCAATAGACCCGCAAACAGTGTCATCGTCTTTAGGTCCTGTGATTTTGCACTCCCTAAACCGAAGAGCCGTGAATACTCGATTAAATATACATAATCTTGTTTCATCCAATGTTTAAATTTCTCTTGATCTAGCCACCCCTCTCCAAGACCTTTAACAAATGGATGCTCCAAATAAGAATTCCAAATTGGTCCAACCTTTTCCCATAAGCGATCTGTAAATAAACTACTCATTATAAAATCCCCTTCCTTTTTTAATAAAAAAACCATTCACTAATACATAGGAATGGATTTGCAGTAATTCAATAAATTGAACTTTCTCCTGCACTTCCCTACGCTAGTATTAACCAGTTCAGGTTCAAAGGGTCGAATTTATTCTCTCAGCACCAATGTGCTCCCCTAGTGATTGACTATATTAAGTTACTTCATGATAGTATCAAGATGTTAAATCCTTTTCTTTATCATCCTATAAACTTCTTCACCCCCTCCCCCGTCAATAACGGTACACCATTATTGACCCTTTCTTTCACCTTTTCTGGAACAATGGTTGTCGATACAACGAAATCATAATCATCCTTCTTGCTCATCGCACCATTGATGTTGCCTTGATGGAGTACACCTGCCGTAAGGATTGAACAAAGTGCTAGTTTTGTGATTTTGTAATCAAATTTCTAAGTAATGGTGAACTTACGTAGACATAAAAAACCACTTTCCTTCAAGCATAAAGAAAGTGGTTTGAATATATATATAGTAATCAATACAAATTAGCGTATATCAATTACTGCCACTTCCTTACGACGGTATTACCCGTCTCAAGTTCATTGAGTTTCAAAGTTAGTCACTTTAATCTCAGCCCTTATAAAGGCACCCCAAGTGGATCATTAATAATTTATTTTATTTTCATATAATTTACCATTGATAATGATGGAAGTCAATGGACTTTTATACACCATTTTGGGACAGTGGTGACGGGCTGCCCTTCCCCACTAGCTCTTTAGTGTTTTCAACAAAAATCTCTTTTTCCAAACTTCAAATCCTTGCTTTATGGTTTGGAATTCGTATATAATAAATTAAAATTTATATTTTACAGCGATGATAAAGATATAGTACAATTACTCTTAGGTTTTTAGAGAACTTGTGGTTGGTGAAAACAAGTACCGGGGCAAATTGGAATTGGGCTTTGGAGCTGGGAAATTTATTAAAGCGATCTTACAAAGAATGTAAGATAATTAGGGTGGCACCGCGGTTCATTCGTCCCTGTTTTTAGGGATTAATGGGCTTTTTTTAATGGGAAAAAATAAAATTGGAGTGAACAAGATGAAAACAATATTTTCAGGTATTCAGCCAAGTGGTACATTAACCATTGGTAATTATTTGGGAGCAATACAGCAGTTTGTGCAGTTACAAGAGGATCATGATTGTTATTTTTGTATTGTAGATGAACATGCGATTACTGTACCTCAAGATCGTTTGAAACTACGACAAAATATTCGTTCACTCGCAGCGATTTACCTAGCTTCAGGTATTAACCCGGAAACCTCTACACTATTTATCCAATCCGAAGTTAGTGCACATACACAGCTTGGATGGATGTTACAATCCATCAGTTATATGGGTGAGTTGGAGAGAATGACACAGTTTAAAGATAAATCGGAAGGCAAAGAAGCTGTTTCTTCCGCTTTATTTACCTATCCATCTTTAATGGCTTCCGATATCTTACTTTATAATACAGACATCGTTCCAGTTGGTGAGGATCAGAAGCAGCATTTAGAGCTTACACGTAATCTTGCTCAGCGTTTTAATAACCGTTTTAATGATATCTTCACTGTTCCAGAAGTGAAAATCCCTAAGGTGGGCGCACGAATCATGTCATTACAGGAGCCAACGAAGAAAATGAGCAAATCAGATACCAACGAAAAAGGTTTTATTTCTATGCTCGACGAACCAAAGAAAATTGAGAAGAAAATTAAAAGCGCCGTTACAGATTCAGAGGGTATAGTGCGATTTGATAAAGAGAATAAGCCGGGTGTATCCAATTTATTAACAATTGAATCCAGTTGCACAGGAGAAACCATTGAAGCATTGGAAGCAAAATACGAAGGCAAAGGTTATGGAGATTTTAAACAAGGCGTAGCAAATGCAGTTATAGATGTACTGCAACCAATACAGGAAAAATACTACGCTCTTCTCGATTCAGAAGAATTAGATACCATATTAGACCATGGAGCAGAAAAAGCTTCCTTAACAGCTAATAAAAATTTAGCAAAAGCTAAAAAGGCAATGGGACTTGGCAGAGTTAAAAAGAAGAAGTAAACACAAAGGGTGAACGTAATATACGCTCACCCTTCATGCTTATTGTAGCTTTGAAGCATTCTCCTCTTTTCCATTTTCCATTTCATACAATTTTTCAAGGAAAGGCTGTCCTTTAATTAGTTTTGCACACAAATCCTCATGAGAGCTTGTCCAACCTCTCTTCACACCATTGTACAATGCTTCCCAAACTTGGTCTTCATTCAAATCGCGAATGTAAGGATAGTTTTTCGGATCCCATTCCGTAAGCCAATAGCGTAATTCTCCAAGATTGTTCGCTGTACGTAGCTGATCAAGCCCCATCATTAATAACTGTTTCAATTGCCGTTCTTTTCTAGTTAAACCGAAAACGAGCTCAGGCTCTAGTGAAAGCATATGATACTCTTTTTTATAATGTCTATCGTCAAACTTAAATGATTGTGCCTTCGTATTTTGGATCATATCATATACTAGTTGTTCTTGCCTTGGAATTAATCTGCTTTTCCGAACAGGAATTTGATAGCCTATCGTGTCAATTACCATAATATCATTTCCATCAGTAATAATAGCAGCATATTCCATAACGGTTCTTTCTTGTCCTTTACGAGAGTAAGCTCGTTTATAAATTACGTCCAGCATGGGTTTAGGAAGTTCATGCATGTCATTTTCAATGTAGTTATATAGATTTTCCGTTATGTACAAGAGGGGAACCTGATCTAACAACTCGATTTTATCCTCTTTTCGCCATTCATGAAAATAACATACGTTATACCCATTCTCTTCTCCTTCAAACCAATTTACCCATACATCATGCAGATATAACATAAAACAACCCTCACTTTAAAATGTGAATTTACCATTCATTATGACCATCCTCCTAGAAAAATATTCTAAATCTGTAAAGTTTATGGACTATGTGGAAATCGGTAAATTACAAAAGCAATTAAAATTAGCCCTGCCGGAAGAAAATAACATTCCGGTCTTGTTAAGATAAAGCTGAAATATTCCAACCAGGTTACCCCTGCAGGAAGAAAGTTTGTATAAGCGATAATTGTAACCCCGCCTGTTACAGCAAGTCCAAATCCAATTAAAAATAAAAAAATATACCCCATTCCATCCCCACCCCATGCTTGTACACTGTAATTAATACTATTTTATGCGCCTAACCTGTAAAAAATGAAGAATGTCTAAACGTTCATCCCTGTATCCCCCCGAGTGGCGGGCATTCAATCACGTTTTCTTGGCCGCAATGTCCGTCATACACTCCGTAATAGCCTAGATAAGTGATAATTAATGAAATTTACAAAATCTAACAAACTTTGCCACTAAAGCTAATAAGCTCTTTGCCTGCCAAGAGCAATAATAGATACAGAGCAATAAAAAAGACCGACCAGCAACTTATGCTGATCAGCCTTCCTTATTACTTTCTCATATTAATTATACTTTTTGAATACTAATGCCACGTTGTGTCCACCAAACCCTAGAGAATTGCTGACTACTACGTCTACATCTTGTTTTCTGGCTTCATTTGGAACATAATCCAGATCACAGTCTTCATCTGGTGTTTCATAGTTTATAGTGGCTGGAATCACGCTATCCTCAATTGTTTTTAAAGAAATAACTGATTCTATCCCACCAGCTGCTCCAAGTAAATGCCCTGTCATTGATTTTGTAGAGGAAACTGCAATCTTATATGCATGTTCACCAAATACCGTTTTAATTGCTTCTGTTTCAAATTTATCATTTAATGCGGTACTTGTCCCATGTGCGTTAACGTAGTCGACGTTTTCCGGCTGCAAGCCAGCATCTTCAATTGCCATCTGCATTGCCCGGGCTGCACCTTCACCATGCTCAGCTGGAGCAGTGATGTGATAAGCATCTCCGGTAGCACCATAGCCGACGATTTCCCCATAAATATGAGCCCCACGCTCCAAAGCAGTCTCCAATGTTTCCAGGATCAAGATACCTGAGCCTTCACCCATAACAAAACCATCGCGGTTTTTATCAAATGGACGGCTTGCTTTAGAAGGGTCTTCGTTTAATGACAATGCTTTAGCAGAGGAAAAACCAGCAAAGGCCATATTTGAGATTGGAGCCTCTGTGCCCCCTGCTATAATATAATCAACATCTCCACGCTGAACTGCTTTAAAAGCATCACCGATCGAATTAGCACCAGAAGCACATGCGGTCACACTACAAGAATTAATTCCCTTTGCTCCTAGTTGAATAGATACCTGGCCTGCTGCCATATCGGGAATCATCATTGGAACAAAGAATGGACTAACACGCTTCGGTCCCTTTTCCAAAAATTTCGTATGCTGGTCTTCCCATGTTTGCATACCACCGATTCCAGAGCCGATCCACACGCCGACACGATGTGCATTGGAATCATCAATTGTCAATTTGGCATCTTCCACCGCCATTTTGGCTGCTGCGACTGCATATTGAGTAAATGGATCCATTTTTCTTGCATCTTTTTTGTCCATATATACTGTAGGGTCAAAATCCTTTACTTCTGCTGCTACTTTTGCAGGGAAATCATCTTTGTTTACTCTGGTTACAAAATCAACTCCGGATTTACCTGCAAGAACATTTTCCCACATGGTTTCCACATTGTTGCCTAAAGGTGTGATTGCTCCAAGTCCTGTAACAACTACTCTTTTATTATCCATAAGGTAACCTCCTATATCATTCCGTTCTATTTTCGTTTACTTTCCCCAGCGTAAAGCAACGGCTCCCCATGTCAAACCGCCACCAAAGCCAACCATTACTACTAGATCATTATCTTTTATTTTACCATCTTTAACTGCTTCTGATAATGCCATTGGGATTGATGCTGAAGAGTTATTTCCGTATTTCTTAATCGTTTTTGCCATTTTGTCTTCTGAAATACCCAAGCGTTCACGCGCGGCGTCCATGATCCGGATATTTGCCTGGTGTGGGATCAAGTAGTCTACATCTTCTTTGTTTAGACCAATTTCTTCAATAACATTTACAGTAGACTCCGGCATTTGCCTAACTGCAAATTTATATACTTCACGGCCATTCATCACTAAATGATCATCTTCATTTTGATATAATTCCTTGCCTCCAGCGCCATTTGCACCAAGCTCAAAGGATAGAATACCTTTTCCTTCTGCAACTTCCCCTATAACAGCGGCTCCTGCACCATCACCTAGCAAGACACATGTTCCACGGTCTTCCCAATTGGTAATTTTGGATAACTTATCTACACCAACAACGAGAATATGCTTATATGCCTTTGTTTCAATAAATTGCTTTGCAGTAATCATCCCATACATAAATCCTGAACAAGCTGCACTGATATCCATAGCTGCAGCATTCTTCGCACCTAATTTATCTTGTATCATACAGGCAACAGATGGAAATGGCGTGTCAGGTGTTACGGTTGCAACAAGAATCATATCAATATCTTCTGCTGTGATACCAGATTCCTCTAAAGCCCCTTTTGCGGCATGGTATGCCATGTCAGATGAATCTACATTATCTTCTGCAAGTCTCCGTTCTTCAATTCCTGTACGCGTCCGGATCCATTCATCATTTGTATCGACAATCTTTTCCATGTCCTTGTTTGTTAAAACTCTTGTTGGAAGGTAATGACCTGTACCTAATACACCAACGTTCATATTTCCATCTCCTTATATATAAAAAGTTTATTATCAAATATTATGACTTGGTACTAATTTTAATGTATAAATGGGCAACTTGCAAGAGTAAAAGTAACTAACCCTTCCCATAGCAGGCTCTGTAACATCATTGAACATGAGGTCCAGTTTTTAGCGGGCGTTTGGCAGCTTTCCTGTTTCCTTGTATTCCTGAATGGATTCTTTGATTTTTTGTTGAAAGCTTTCAGGAACAATTGGACTAAATTCACCGAGCGATATTGCATCATCGCCAAAGTCAAATGTAAGTATCCCACCATCAAGGTTTCCCTTATCAAATCTCTCTGCAGCAATTTCATATAGCCTGTCCACATGCTGTACAGTGCTTGTTAAAACAGTATGCTTGCCTAACTTTAATTGATCATCTACATACCCTATCGTATGCGCATCGGCCTTCTTCGCCCTTTCAATAACTTCATTACTAAACGAATCACCTGTTGGATAAAACACATCTATGTCATTTGCGAGCATCTTCGTATAAATATTTATAGCTAAGTCTTTATTAACCCATGTGTTTAATATTTTTACATAAATATCTACAGAGGGATTTTGATATTTCGCACCTTCGTAGAACCCTTCAATTTCTGGCTGCCATTCATATGCCCCAATAATCCCCAGCTGATTAGTTTCTGTCATTTTACTTGCTACCATTCCACCAAAAAAACCCATGGCTTCTCCATTAAACTTTAAGCTTGTTAAATTTTTGGAATGAATGTTCCCATTAAAATAAACAAAGTGGACATCAGGATAATCGTTTGCAATCTCTTTGAAATATTTACCGAAACTATTACTATGACCAAAAATCAGATTTACCCCATTTTCCACAAATTCATTTACGGCGAGGGTAACATCGTTTTCTGTATAAATATTTTCTTTATAATATACATCCACATCCTGTGTTTCCTTAATTGCCATTAAGCCTTTATAGCCTTTCTTTCCCCAGGCTTGCTCCTCCATTGGACTATCAAAGAGCATCCCAACAGCCTGCAGCTCGCCTTTACTAAATAAATTGCACCCAGCTTGTAAAAACAAAGAAACTCCAATTATACAGACGAAAAAAACTCTTTTCATTTCGGCACTCCATTCAAATTCAATTAATCCTTACTATTGTACATCGATTTAAATTGTTCATAATGCTTCATAACCTGCTCTATTCGTTTCTTCTTAGGTATATTGTCACGAATATAAATGGAATTTTCAAGCTTTTCTTTTTCTCTCTTCGTCATTTCCTTTGTTTTTACATACAAATTAGGAGAAAGTTCTTTTACCTTCATACATTGGATAAGTAATTTAGTGAATTCTTTTATATAAATAGCATCCTGTTGAAATCGTTTCGAATCGAATGGAATAACCTCTTTACCGTGAATGATACCTTGTTTATTCATTGGCATCCATTCTCCATAAAGCAAGGGCGCGAATATAAAAGTTTCTTTTGAACCTCGTGATCTATTTTCACCCGGGTTAATAACCAATATATGTTCTGCGTTAACTTCACTCAGTTTCTTATTTCCATTAGTAAGAATGGCATGTTCATAATATTCCTTTGTCTCTGAATTCACAATTTGAAAAGAACTATTTCGACCAAAAAACATTGTTAACATATCTTCCTTTGCACTATCCTCTATTCCATTCACTTTATATCCATGGTCCAACATATCATCAACAAGATGAAAACCAATCCAATCATTGCAAGATGCTACTAATTGCGTCATCCTACTACCTCCCTATTGAAATAATACTTTTATTTTATGTAAGGATTTGATAAACTAGGAAAGGAAGTTTGAATTCATTTAGACAGTTAAAGAAAAAATGAGGTGTTCACATTGCGTTACATATGGACAATAATTTGGGCATTATTAATAAGTTCCGTTCTTTCCTATGTATTATCAAGTATGGGTGGCGAACCATTCAGCTTTCTTAGCACTATCGTTTTCGCCGGCATTCTTGTAGTCGCTATTGCTATATTAGGTGATGGCGCTTTGAAAGAAGATCACAGTAATTAATTGAAAAAAGTTAGAGAGAACCCTTGCCTTTAAGCAATAGTTGGGCAAGGGTTTTCCTATTACATTATTTTTTTAATACCATGGCAGGATACTTAATGCTGTAAGTGCTGCAAGTGGGAGCACAAGTCTGCGAAATCTTCTTGGTCTGTAATATCCCGGATACCCACCATACCCGTATCCAGGGTAGCCGTACCCAGGATAACCGTAACCCGGGTACCCATAGCCAAATTGCCGGTAGTCTTCCAGAGATGGCATGTTTTGATGCTCATCCGGACCAATTGGCACTGCAAAATAAACGTATTCATCATCCAAACCGGTGATAATACCATCAAGTTGCGAGCCATCTGTTGTTTCAGCAAGCACATAAGAATGCATATGTTTTTTACATAAATCGTATATATGATGATAGTCATTATTCATTTTCATCTTAACCGCCTCCTCACCATCTAGACTATTCAACTAGTAATTACTTGGTGACTTGTCATCCCATTAAATTAAAAAGAAACATTACTGAGTCAATAAACTTACTATCTTATCGAATATGTATAAAAGAACGATTGAATAAAGGAGATATCTCATGGAGACAATGACAGAATTAGGGACATTAATAAAGTATTTAATTTTAGGATTATTTCAAGGTTTTACAGAACCAATCCCCATTTCTTCAAGTGGACACTTGGTTATTTTAAGAGAGCTTTTTTCTATTAATATAAAAGGACTCTCATTTGAAATATTAGTTAATTTTGGGTCCCTTATTGCAGTATTACTTGTTTTTCGAAAAGACATTATCCGTCTGATCCAAAATACACTTCACTATGTTACGAAAAAGGAAGAATCAGCCAAAGGTGATTTCCAATTTATCGTTTTCCTTATCGTTGCCACTATTCCAACAGGGGTTCTCGGACTACTTCTGGAAGATTATATTGAAGATAAATTAAGTGGTGTCACTGTTGTTGGTTTCACACTACTGATTACAGGTGCAGCTTTATGGATCATTCGTAATATGCGTGGAAATAAAAATGACGGAGATTTAACAGTGCGAGATGCGCTAGTTGTAGGTTTCGCCCAAGCAGTTGCCTTAATTCCAGGTATCAGCCGCTCAGGAGCTACCATTGTAGCTGCAATGCTTGTAGGAATGAAACAGGAAACCGCATTGCGATTTTCTTTCCTATTATACATCCCTGTCAGTCTTGGTATCACTGTCCTTTCGGTTACAGATATCATTAGTGACCCTAACTTTGATGCCTTAATGATTCCATACCTGATTGCATTTATGGCATCAATTGTAGCTTCTTTCTATGCACTGAAGTGGTTTATAAATATTATGGCAAAAGGGAATTTGAAGTACTTCTCTTTCTATTGCTTTATTGTAGGTATCCTTGTTATCCTATTCTTATAATAAGCAAACATATAAGGTATATGTTCGATAAAGAGTATGCTGTTGCAGTGTTTTATAAAGGTGGTTGCTCCGTATGAAAAGTAGATTAAAAACATCTGAAGTTTCCACAGATCTTCAGAAGCTCCTTCATAAGGAAGGAAACCCACTACCAATAAAAAAAGATACATTTCTATTTAATGAAGGAGAGCCTGCCTCCAGAATATTTATGGTAACCTCAGGAAAGGTACAAATTGGGAAACTTTCTCCTGATGGAAAAGAACTTGCTTTAAGAATCTGTCATGCTGGTGATATTATTGGAGAAATTAATTTATATTCTGAAGAAGTAAAATATATTCTTCATGCAAAAGTGCTGGAAGATGGGGAAGTTCTTGTACTAGACAAAGCAAAGCTGGAAGAAAGCTTGCTACTGGAAAAAGAACTTACCATCGAATTTATGCAGTTAATGAATGACTCTTATCGCAGGGACCAAACGAGATTTCGTGATCTTGTACTTTTTGGAAAAAAAGGTGCTCTATACTCCACGTTAATTCGTCTTTCTAATAGTTACGGAATAAAAAGAAAACAAGATATTTTCATCGATATATCACTGACAAACCAGCAATTGGCTAACTTTTGTGGTACAACAAGAGAAAGTGTCAACCGTTTGTTAAATGAGTTAAAACGAAATTCTATTATTTCTATGGACAAAGGACATATCACTATTCATGATTTGAATTTCTTAAAATCGCAAATTAATTGTGAAGATTGTCCTGTTGTCCTATGCACTATACATTAGTAAAAAAAGGAGTCGGCTTGCACAAGCTGACTCCTTTTTTTACTATAGAATATGGTTCTATTGCAAATTCTGGGGTACAAAAGTTACATCTCAATAATTCGTAGCAGGAGAAAAAATGCGAACAAAAGTATATCTCATTTTAAGGAAGCGGAGGGACCCATTGATTTCCACTGCAGGGGGACGCTTTCCACCGGCATGGCTTCAGCCGCTTCCTCCGCTACGCTACGTCCAGGGTCTTCAGCTCATGCTATTCCAGTAGGAGTCGCCCCCTTCCGCTCCAATCAATTCGTATCTGCTTTAAACTATAAATAGCGCGTTATATCTAACAACTTTACCAGTGTAGGAAAAACACGAAGACTCCTTTGGGAAAAGCAACAGCTGAAGATCCCGCAGGAAGTGGTTTTCTTCCGAGGAAGCTGAAGCGTTGCCCACGGAAAGCGAAGTGTGTTTTCCGAAACGGTCATTTACAAACAACCAAATTAGTTCGGAGTATATCTACTTTGCGAATCATTTGCCCCCTCAAAATATATTAAATCAAAAAATATTAGTGAGCGCTTTGGATTCTGTTGCTATACTTTCGACTTCTTCTTTTTACGCATCGCCCTTGGAATATAAACACAATATGGTTCACTTTCCATGTAATCACCTGTCACATTATAGGCGCGGGATCTTGATCCTCCACAAACATGGCGAAATTCGCAAACACCACATTTCCCTTTATATTTATCAGGGTTACGCAAGTTCTTAAATACTTCGGACTCTCGGTAAATTTCCGCGAGCGGTGTTCTTCTTACATTACCAGCTTTTATAGGAAGCAACCCGCTTGGGTATACATCTCCAGTATGAGAAATAAACACGAAGCCATTTCCATCATTTACACCTTTAGGAGCGCGTCCTAAGCCGTCGATCTGTCCGGTTTTACCATTCATCAGTGCATCCTCATAGAAAATATGCTCCTTATCACTCATCCCTTTTTGTTCTCTTATTTTATTTTGAATTACCACTCGTCTGTAGTGTTGACCAGCTGTTGTTTTAATATCAAACGGCACACGTTTGGATAAGTCATAAAGCCACCGGAATACTTTTTCATGCTCTGCGGGTGTAATCATATCCGATTCCTTTCCCCTTCCTGTAGGAACCAGGAAAAACACACTCCATAATACACAGCCCAGTTTTTCCACCATTTCAGCCATCTCATCCAAATATTCATAATTATATCTTGATATTACCGTGTTAATTTGCAAAGGCATGTTCAATTCGTGAAGATATTTTATTGCATTCATTGTTAAATCAAAAGATCCCTCTGTTCCACGAAAATGATCATGTACACCTGCACAATGCCCATCAATACTAAAGGCCCATCTTGCTAAGCCGACATCTTTTGCTTTTTGCATGGCTTCTTTTGTAACGTTTGGTGTTGCAGATGGCGTCATGGATACTCGCACACCTTTTTTTACAGCATATGCTGCTATATCAAAAACATCTGGTCTTTCCAAAGGGTCACCACCTGTAAACACAAGCATTGGATTATCCATTTCATATATATCATCAATTAGCTTCTTACCCTCTTCAAAATCAAGTTCCAGCGGATTTCTATGATACTGAGCTTCTGCCCGACAGTGAAGGCACTTAAGCTGACAAGCCCTGGTCAATTCCCATATAACAATAAAAGGATTTTTATTATAATCTCGTGAAAACATCGTACCCCTCCTCAAACTATCTACATAAATTGTAAATTACTATTTATAATGTGGGTGTGATGTTTTTCACTTTTTAAACAGAATTCATCATATCGTCACAATCACACAATGTGATTAATAATGTACCATACGATAACTCACCTAAAATTACTCTTACGGCTTATATTCCTTTTAGTAACACAAAAAGGCCCCGAAAACATGGCCTTTTTATTTTTAGTTTATTTTTTTCCAATCGCTACTCTCCAAAGCATTGGCCCTTCTTCTAGATACTCCCATTCAAAGGTATCTTTCCGTTCCATCATAAATTGATACTGAAGCGGTTTTGGATCATGATCATTCGTTAGTTCCATGATCTCCCCCGCCTTTAATTCATCAAAAACTTCAAATATCCGTGGGTGTCTTATTCTCGGTTCAATATCTGGTGCATGTACTTTTGCTGCATACTTCAACTCACTCATGTGATCACGCCTCCCAATCAATTAATTACATGTATATCATAAACTGAAAAAGATGGGCAGGTTGTGAGATAAAACACCCATCGGATATGATATTTATCACATTATTACAAACCAGTCATTTTTTTCGTAGGTTGAAGTCCATTCTCATGGTAAAATGATGAATAGAATAGGGACAGAAATTGAAAGGAGTTTTTTGGTGAACACGCAATCGATTCAGGAACTTTTACAACGTTTTCCTATGTTTAAAGATTTAACTGACTTTGAAATGGAGCCAATTATTAATCTTGCAAAAAATCGAATATACCGCTCAGGAACCCATATTTTTATGCAAGGCGATCCGCTAACTAATGTGTACTTCATACATAAGGGTCTTGTTAAAATATATAAAACGGACATACACGGAAAGGAACAGATCGTTAATATGCTGCAGCCTGGTGACATGTTCCCACACCAAGGGTTTTTTAGACAAGATGATTACCCGGCACATGCAGAGGTAACTGAAGATGCGGTACTTATTTATATACCGATACATTCTTTTGAAAACTTTCTTATTACCCATCCGGAAATATGTATTAAACTTTTTCGTGTACTTGGAGATAAAATCGTCGATTTGCAAAACCGGCTGCAAGAAAAGATTTTGCATAATACGTACGAACAAATAATCCTGTTATTATTACGATTGGCTAAAAATCACGGAAGAGAAGTCTCAGATACGCATACTGTTATTGACACACAATTTACAAATAGAGAAATGGCCAACATGATTGGTTCGAGCCGGGAAACCGTCAGCAGGACATTAACTCAATTAAAAAAGAAAAACTTCATACAAACAGATAAATCAGGGCTTCTACAAATTAATATAGAAGCACTGGAAGATGAATTATTCTAATTATAGAGCAGGTTATTTAGGAGACTTGCTTTTCATCGAAACATTTGGCATTTTACTTCTTGTAAATAATCTAATACCACACCAATAGTTGTAAATCAAAAAAGAGACTGTTCCGCACAGGAGCGAAACAGTCTCTTCATCTTTATCTATCCACCACTTACTGGTGGAATAAATGCAACCACATCATCATCTGCAAGGATGGTGCTCTCTGTCGTGTACTCTTCGTTTACTGCAACCATCACATTGTCCAGTGTTTTTAATTGATATTCTGCTACAAGCATCTGCTTTAATTCTTTCACAGATTTTCCTGCTGCATCCATAGGAACTTTCCCATTGCCTACCTTTTCCTGAAGCTCGGCGAAAAATAATACCTTAATCATTTTGCATTTCCTCCTTAGCAGGGAAATTACCATCGTAAGAAACTTGCTCCTTTTGATCTCCAATCCAGAGTTCCCCATTTTCCCAATGCTCTTTTTTCCAGATAGGGACAATTTCTTTAATACGCTCAATTGCATAGCGGCTCGCTTCAAAAGCATCTTTGCGATGTGGCGTGGAAACTGCTATAACTACTGCAATATCGGAAATTTCCAGACGTCCGACACGATGAGCAATCGCTGTTTGCGTATTTTCCCATCGTTCATCAATTTCCCTACCGATTTCCTCGAGCTTTTTTTCTGCCATGGCAGTATAAGCCTGATATTCAAGGTATAAAGTCCGCTTGCCTTTAGTAAGTTCGCGCACTGTGCCAATAAATGTGCTTATAGCTCCTGCTTCTGCTCTTGTTACTTTTTTAACGACATCATTAATTTCTATTGCTTCTTCTGTGATCCAAAAATTCTGCATAATATCCCTTTCCACATAAAAACAGTTTTAGCATTTAAAGTCAAGATGGGTTGTAATTACAGTTGCCAATTGCGATAAAGACTGTTCGATCTTATGCATCGAAAAAGTTGGGTATTTTGTAAATGCCCTCATTTCATTATTCCATAACCCAACAGCTATTACATTCGAAAGATTTAATAGCTCTACATCCTTCTCATCCTTCAAAATAACAATTTTTGGATAGTCTTCCTTTTTATACCCTTCCATGAACAACATATCAAGATCCAATAGACGGTAAAAATCCAATACGTTTTCCAAGCTGCCATCGTCTCTTAAGGTTAGTTGCAATTGACTTTCTCCCTGTACTCCACTTATAGTAGCGCCTGCTTCATAATGCCGTTGACTGTCCGTACCAGGCTGATAATCAGGCTCACCACCATGCCCGTGATGCTTTATTGCTCCTACCTTCCATTGCCGAGAGGTAAAATAACCAATAAGCTGCTCCATTAAAGTAGTTTTTCCGGCGTTTTTATAGCCAATGATCTGACAAATTGGCAACACACTTTTTTGATAGTTCATCTTATATGCGATTCCCTTCTTCCATCCTCTATACTATAAATTGTATACGTGTAGAAGTGACGATTAGTAAAGCTAAATTACCGCACTGATGAGCTTTCTGCACGAAAACCGGTCTCCGTTTTTTTGCAAAGAACATCATAGCATCAGAAATCATATTTTTCTACTTTACACAAAAAGGTTAATTCATGTGTATGAATCAACCTTTCTTTTTTATCAATCTGGAATCCCTAATGCAATTTTAGCATAACGTGACATTTTGTCTTTACCCCATGGCGGATTCCATACGATATCAACCTTTACTTCCTTCGCTTCAGGAATATCAGCTAATGCACGACGTATATCCTGTTCAATATGCCCTGCGAGTGGACAGCCCATCGATGTAAGTGTCATTGTAACTGTACAAAGCCCATCTTCGTCTAAATCCACATCATATATTAAACCTAGATTAACAACATCTATACCTAACTCGGGATCAATTACGTTTTCCAGTGCGCCCATTAAATTCTCTTTTAAAGCTTCATCCATACTTCATACCTCCTATTCATCCTATTTATATTTAAACATATTTCCTATTTTTTTAAAATGATATGAATCACTTAGGTGAATATTTATAAATGGTCTTCAAACCATTTCACCGTTTCAAGAATAGCATATCTGCTCACCTTATGCCCACGGTTTGCTTCCTTCAAAAATTTGATATCCGCTTGATTTTTGTATTGTTTTTTTGCTTCTTCATAAAATGTATATGAATGGTCAAAGGGGACGACAGGGTCATTTTCTCCGTGCCATAATAGTAATGCTCGTTGGTTCAACTTTTCAGGCTGCTTGGATAAATCATATTGTTCCAGTTGTTCATATAAATAATTAATCATCTCATCTGTAACAGGGAGATCTCCCATTTTTTTAAAACTATCCACCAATGTCTTTGCATAAGTTGTAATTTTCGGGGACCCCATTAATATAGCTGCGGTACGAATCCATGGATAGTGAGCTAGTGCAGCAGATGTTGTAATTCCGCCCATGCTAGTACCTGCAATTCCAAACCTACCGTTAAGAATCAACCCTTTTTCCTCAAGTGCTTCTTTGATTACTTTCAGTTCCTTCACATTATTCATTACAATTTCCCAAAATGAAACTTGCACTTTTCTAGAAGAAACGTCTTGTTCACGCTCTCCATGATATTCACTATCCGGAAGTATTACTCTATAACCTTTTTCAGCCAGTAAATAAGCTAAAGGCAAATTATGTTCCTTTGCACTTGTGAAACCATGGAAATATAATACCGTAGGCAAAGCTTCTTTTTTCTTTGATGTATCTCCAACAACTAAACAAGGTATCTCGTCTATTATGTGTTTTTCTATTCCTATCATCTACAACGTCTCCTCATGTATACTATGTCAGTTAGTTCTATTTTAATGGCTGTAATACGTTTATTGCAAATTATGTAAAGGAAAATTTACGCTATTATGTTTATTTATTGCTTTAGAAGCGATGTAAATGATGGTAAACTAATTTCAGATGAGGTGAATGATATGGAAAATAAACGACATTTGATTGCATTGGATCTTGATGGAACACTCTTAACCGACAAGAAAGTAATCAGTAATAAAACAAAGCAAACTGTACTTCAAGCAATCGAAGCAGGCCATATAGTAGTCATTGCAACAGGTAGGCCGCACAGGGCCAGCATTGATTATTATCATGAATTAAGCCTGGACACACCAATGGTGAATTTTAATGGGGCACTAATTCATCATCCCCGAGACAATAAATGGGATGCATTGCATAATCCGATGCCGGTCCGTACTGCACATAAAATTATAGATACATGTTACGAGCTGGATGTGAATAACATCCTTGCTGAAGTAATGGATGAGGTTTATTTAGACCAATTTGACCAGGATATTATTGATATCTTCCATGCAACACAAAATGACCCACCCTTTTCAGTAGGTAATTTAAAAAGCAAGTTAACTACAGACCCCACTTCCTTGCTTATACATCCGAAAGAAAACCACATTAAGCAGTTACGTGGACACTTGGATGATTATCATGCTGAACTGATTGAACATCGAAAATGGGGGGCACCATGGAATATTATTGAGATTGTAAAAAAGGGAATGAATAAGGCTGTTGGCTTACAGAAAATCGCTCATTACTTTGATATCCCAAAAGACAGAATCATCGCTTTTGGAGATGAAGATAATGATTTAGAAATGATTGACTATGCAGGTGTAGGGGTTGCTATGGGTAATGCCATAGATGATTTGAAATCTGTTGCCAAGCATATTACAGCTACAAATGAACAAGACGGAGTTGGGAGCTTTTTAGAAAATTACTTGAAACTCCAAACATCGTCCAACTAAGTATTTCTCAATAATTTCCTTTAATAAAATAATATCATGCAAACCATACTAGAAGTGAACGTATCATGCGTTCACTTTTTTGCTGAATTTCCAGAGCGATTGTGAAAGCTACTAGATAGGAACCACTTTAAATATCTTCTATGGAGGGATTTATGTGGGAAAAGGTAGTAAATCTAGACGTTTTAGTCAACAAAGCGCGGATTCAGTTAAAAAACATGCCGAACGGTTTCCTTACAGGTCTACGTTTACAGAAGCAGAACGGAAGGCCGAAGAAGCAGATAACCACACATTAGGAGGGTTTTAATTGGAAAACAATTTATTTCAACAGGCTAAAAATGCTGTAAACAACTTTATGACCAACCAGAACAATGCAGCAAATGCAACTGACAAACAGGCTGCACAAAATGCGATACAGGCTGCATATAATGAAGCAACTCCGGAAGAGAAGCAGCAATTACAGCAGTTGGAAAATCAATTGAGGCAAAATGACCAATTACAATAACCTAAACCTCTGCACGTGATGGTAATTTCCACTTCATTGTTATGATGAAACGGGATTACTTTAAGCGAACAAACCACCTTTCTCGATAAAGGTGGTTTGTTTTTGGTCTTTTCCTTCCTTCCTTGATCTATTTCTGCTAAACTAATACGTAAGTATGACTTAGTTAAAGTAGGAGGGAATCGTAATGGGAGTACGTGTTGAAACTACACCAAATCCGAATGCATTAAAATTTACTACAGACAAATTAATCTTTGAAGGTACAAATAGTATTTCTGTTATGCCAGGCGATGAAAGTGAGCACGAGATTATGAATGACCTAATGAAAGTTGCAGGCGTTGATAATGTCTTTGGCTATCAGAATTTTATTACAGTGAATAAACAATTTGATGTCGAATGGGATAACTTAACCCCTAAAGTACAAGAAGTTTTTGAAAAACACGGCTACTAATAATAGTTAGGTACATACGAAAGGTCAGCCTTAAAGCTGACCTTTTTTTGTTTATAATTTTTTTGTGAAAAGTAAGGCTGATTAATTAAGGAAAGCAGTCCCTAGCTATCTATATCCAAAGGGAAGTAATTTGGATTAATGGCTTCACCAGCCTCATTTTTTCCATATAAAAGTAAAAACGGTGGCTCTCCATCCTGCTCAATAGTTTCCGGCAGTTTAAACTCAATCATAAACTCCTGCCATTCCATGTTCACATCTTTTTTACTTTTTTCATCAACTATTGTTTTCTCATTCTGTTTCAATTTGTAATAGAAGGTATTCGTATTGGTATTTGCTTCCCCTGTCATACGAACATTTCCATCCTCTACTTTTACATCAACATTGCGAAAACTCACCGTATTTTCTTCAGACTCTTCGTCATCTTTTACCTCTGGTCCCTTTTCACTGCAACCAATCAACAGTGCTATCAAAATAATTAACATAAACCGTCGTTTCATTCTCTTGTGTTCTCCTTATGTCTTGTCTAATCTCTTCGGAAAAATCCAAATATACCAGTCGTTTGCACAATATTTGTGAACGCATTAGGGTCGATTTCATTTATAATCCGTTCCAGATCGTATAACTCATAGCGTGTTACAACAAGGTAAAGCATATTTTTATCAGATTTGGTGTATGCACCTTTTGCTGGAAGAATAGTAATCCCCCGGACCATTGTCTTGTGAATTTCCTGCTGCAATTCATCCGCTTTATGTGTAATAATCATAGCTGTAACCTTCTCATGACGTGTATGAATTGCATCAATAACACGGGTTGTCACATACAATGTCAGCAATGTATATAAGGCGTTTTCCGGCTCATAAAGAATACCAGCCATAGCGATAATAATCGCGTTTAGTGTTAAAAAGTACGTTCCAATTGGTCTGTCCTTCATCCGGGATAGAACCATCGCTACGATGTCCATCCCTCCTGTGGACGCACCGACCTTTAATGTCATCCCAACACCTGTACCTGCAATGACACCACCAAAGACGGCATTTAAAATAATATCCTCTGACATGGCTGTTACAGGTAAAACAGCTAGAAAAATAGATGTAAAAATAACGGAAAGAATACTATAAAATGTAAAGCCTTTCCCTACCTTATACCAACCAAGTAAAGCTACCGGTATATTGAATAAGAGTAACAGAATCCCAGTGCTGACGCCGATACCAATAAAATCCTTAAAAACACTGGAAACTAACTGAGCAGCCCCAGTGAATCCGCTGGCGTATACATTCGCTTTAATTAAGAAGAAATTCAATGATGCAGCATTTAAAAATGCACCAACAATTACTGTAATAATCCGTTTTGCTTCAAAAATAAACAATATCCAACCTCCTCTTCCTTCTTGTTGTTATTTAATTTTTGGAAATAGTATTAAAAATATACTTTGACTATCTGGCAGAGTAGCATTAAACTAAAAGTAATAATACATAAGAATGTAGGTGAAAAAATGAACGTTAAAATACTTGCTGATTCCGCTTGCGATTTATCAGAATCATATTATAACGAATATAACATTGAAATGGTACCATTAACCGTTCATTTAGATGAAAAGGAATATGCAGATGGGTTAGAAATACAGCCCAAAACTGTTTATGAGGCCATGAGAGATGGCAAGAGTCCAAAAACATCCCAAGTATCTCCTCAAGCATTTAAAACTATTTTTACATCTTATGCCGAGTCAAATCAAGCAATAATATATCTTGCCTTCTCCTCTGAGTTGTCTGGTACATACCAAGCAGCAAAAATGATGGAGCAGGAAGTAAAAGAAACCTATCCAAATGCCCCTATCCATGTTATTGATACGAAATGTGCTTCCATAGGCTATGGTTTAGTCGTATTAAATGCTGCTAAAAAAGCAATGAATGGTGCCTCTGTAGAGGATATTATCAACTCTTCTGCCTACGATGCAACACATATGGAGCACATCTTTACCGTAGATGACCTTGAATATTTATATCGTGGTGGTCGTGTGAGTAAAACAGCTGCTTTTGTCGGCTCATTACTAAAGATTAAACCAATTCTTCACGTTGATAATGGTAAACTCGTACCCTTAGAAAAGATCAGGGGCTCCAAACGTCTCTTTCACCGTATGCTTGAAATAATGGAGGAAAGAGGTACTGATTTTACAAATCAAACAATTGGCATTAGTCATGGCGATGACCTGGAAAGAGCCGAACAGCTTGCTGCAATGATCAAAGAGAAGTTTGGCGTTGAAGACATTCTAATTGAAATGGTTGGTGCTGTGATTGGGGCTCATGCTGGTCCAGGGACAATTGCCTTATTCTTTTTAGATAAACCTGCTGATTAGTTTCCGATTCAGGGCTTGGCCCTGAATCACACCTTCTCTTCTATCCTATTACCTTAGACAGTCAGAAATCAAACCACTTTCCTATCTAATATAATAGAATAATTCCCCTATCCAGATCATATTATCTAATTAAGGATGTCCAAATTTACTTATAGGAGGAATTGCATGTTAATCAATGAACTAATTACTGCTTACAAAGAAGAAAAAGATCAACTTCCTTCATCTATGAATGATCTGCTGGATTATTATCAACGGAAATACATTACAGGAGAAATTGATATAGCTTATTATAGAGAAACCTATTACTTTTTATTTAAAAAAGGCGCTGTATCTGCTTTTGAATATACGTACTAAAAGTCCAAAATGGGCTTTATTTTTTTTTGCCCCTTTCTACATCAATGATTGGAAATTTCCTTTTTGGGGAAGATGAGAACTATATCATTTTTCAGGAGGGAAATAGGACAATGGAAGAGAAGAATGGTAAGCATACACCTCCGGCTCAGCAACAGAGTCAACAGCCGGGTATTGAATCAAAGATGAAACCAGAACCTGAATATATTCGGGAGGATTATCAGGGAAGTGAAAAATTAAAGAATAAAGTTGCCTTGATAACTGGAGGCGACAGTGGGATTGGACGTGCTGTTAGTGTGCATTTTGCAAAAGAAGGTGCAGATGTTGCTATTGTGTATCTCAACGAACATGAAGATGCAGAGGAAACGAAACGTCTGGTCGAATTAGAGGGGCGTCAATGTTTATTAATAAGCGGTGATCTCGGTGACCAATCCTTTTGTGAATCAGCAGTTACGGAAACATTGGATAAATACAAAAAAATTGATGTTCTAGTAAATAATGCTGCTGAACAACATCCTCAAGGCAAATTCTTGGATATTACCAGCGAACAATTGGAAAAAACGTTCAGGACAAATGTCTTCAGCATGTTTTATATTACCAAAGCAGTATTGCCAAACTTGAAAGAAGGCAGCTCCATTATTAACACTTCCTCCATTACAGCATATCAGGGAAGTAAAGATCTTATTGATTACTCTGCTACCAAAGGTGCAATCACTTCATTCACCAGATCTTTATCAGAAGAACTGGCAGAAAAGGGAATCCGGGTAAATGGTGTGGCACCTGGACCGATCTGGACACCACTTATTCCATCCACTTTCAGTAAAGAGAAAGTAGGATCATTTGGTGGAAACACTCCAATGAAACGGCCTGGGCAGCCTAAGGAATTAGCGCCCGCATATGTCTACCTAGCTAGTAACGATTCCAGCTATGTAAGTGGTCAAATGATTCATGTAAATGGTGGTATCATCGTCGCAGGATAGTAAGAATTGCGGTAACGCCTCGAAGTAAGGATAGATTCGTAATGGCTTACTTTGCCATACCGAGTTATTGCTTAGAGCTTCAGGTGTGGACGTATGTGCATAAGAAAGTAAATTAACAAAAGCCCCAGCATAAATGCTGAGGCTTTGTTAATTGGTTGATTATTTTTTTCCGGGGAATACTTTTGTTCTCCTGCTGATTACTTTAGTCCCCGGAGATTGTTTCCTTCAATTAGTAATGTTCGAGATACGTTAGTACCCTAACATTTGCAGTAGAACCTGTTTTTTACCAATATTTATATAAAATGGTCTACCGCTTATTTTCTGCCATTTCTCTTTTCTTCTGTTTCCGGCTTAAGATAAAGATAGCTACTGCAAATAATACGAATACCCCGATAACAAAGCCAATAAACAGCCAATTATATCCTGTATCTGGTTGCACACCATATACTTCCACACTCTCACGAGCAAGTCCTACTTTGTACTCTCCATTGTCATTGGCACGAATCGTGTCATCATTCAGATACCCACGCAGCTGAAGCCCTTCCCCTACATCTCCAATAGAAACTGCTCGTGTTTGATCATCATTATTAATAGCAATATACATGCTAGTTCCTTCATAGGTTCGCTTAAATATACTCATTGCCCCATCTGAACCTACCAATTCAAAATCACCATGAGATAATACAGGGAACTGTGCTTTTAATGCAGATATGCGGTCAAGAAACTCATTTAAATCAGGATCCCCACTATTGAATTGTACAATGCGTTTTGCTTCTTCCCCATTCCCGCCGTACATAGGGATGTCTGACCCTTGGAAAACAGATGGAATTCCAGGTGACGTATATAAATAGGTTAGAGCTAAGGTCCATGTGGTTAAGGCACTTCTACCATTTTCAGCAAGCTGCTGTGTGAATCTTTTGGTTGATTCATCGTCCACAAAAATCAAACCCGTTTCTTCTTCACTTTTTTCCCATGTGTCATATATGTCAGATACTGGTTCTCCAAGCTTTGAGAACACCTCATTTACCTTTTTAGACAACTGATGATTATCTACTGCTTGGATGCTAGTTCTATCCATAATTTCATCTGTGTTTGTGGATGGATCCATGATATCCCCAAGCAAATAAAATGCCTCATTTTTTTTTCTGATTTGCTCCGTAAAACCTTCTAGGAAATCAAGAGAGGACAAATCTGCAGCATGTAATTTAAATCCATCTATATCTGTTTCATCCATCCAGTATGAAGCAACATCAAATAGAAAATCCCTTACTTTCGGGTTATCTTGGTTTAAAAAGGCTACATGATTAGCCCAATCTGCTTCTATATTTTTTTCTTTGAGAATCCAATCTTTCTTTGATGGATCCGTTACAATAGGGTGATCTGTGGAAACAAAATTTGTCACAAGTTCCAATACAACTTTGATCTCTCTATCATGTGCTTCCTTAATTAATTCCTTTAAGTCTTTCATTGTACCAAATTGTCCCTCGATCTTATAGAAATCCTCAATCCAATAACCGTGATAGCCATCAGCTGAATTTTCCATAATGGGAGACAGCACAAGAGTGGAATACCCATTTTCTTTAAGGTAATCAAGCTTCTCGGTAACCCCCTTTAAGTCTCCTCCATGGTAGGCCTTGGGATCATCAGTATCTACCTGCTCATCAAGATCAAAATCTAAGTTATGATACCGGTCAACTAGAATATTATATACGATCTCTTCTTCCAGCTGGTTATTCCCTTGTTCTGCAGCATAAGACGGAACTGAAATGCTTGTCAGCATAAGTATAGTCAGTAGCACAGTCGCTATTTTTTTCATATAAAAGCTCCTCCAATATGTAAACTCATTCCTTTCTATTATTAATGTTTCAGCTGAATAGTCAATGAAATCGCTATGATTGTTGAAAAACCTTCATAAATAACAAGCGATATAGTGTTGGAAATGTTTAAAAAGAAGAGTTCCCTTCAAATTTTATCCGAAAATAGGCGAGAATACTCCCATCCTCAAGGAACGTGAAGGGCGCAGCCCAGTGAGTAGGTGGGAGATGAATCGCCTTCGGACAAGGGGCAGCGTATGCTGCCTCAATTGTTCGACATCTCCTACCAACCAATAAGATAGTGTGTTATAATGGGAACGTATATTCTTATTAGGGAGGTGGGCGCTGTACATAAAGCGTATAAATTCCGTATCTATCCGAATCATCAACAGGAGATACTGATTGCCAAAACACTTGGCTGTAGTCGATTTGTGTTCAACCATTTCCTTGAGGAATGGAACACAACCTATGAAAAAACGGGTACAGGCCTTACCTATAGCCTTTGTTCCAAAGCACTTACCGTCCTAAAGAAAGAATCCATCTGGCTGAAGGAAGTGGATTCCATTTCCCTGCAATCCGCATTGAAGAACCTAGCGGATGCTTATGATCGCTTCTTCCGTAAACAGAATGACCGGCCACGCTTTAAATCGAAAAACAATCCAGTCCAGTCCTATGTCACCCGGCATACAAACGGTAATATTGCGATTGTTGGCAACCATGTGAAGCTCCCGAAACTTGGACTTGTCCGTTTTGCAAAAAGCCGTGAAGTTGAAGGCCGTATCTTAAATGCGACCGTTCGCCGCAACCCTTCCGGTAAATACTTTGTCTCCATTCTGGTGGAAACGAATGTGTCGGAACTGCCGAAAACAGGATCTGCGGTCGGCATCGATGTTGGTCTGAAGGAATTTGCCGTTCTTTCAGACGGAACCCGTCATGAAAATCCACGGCATGTACGCAAACTGGAGAAGAAGCTGGCCAAGGCGCAACGGATCCTGTCCAGAAGACGTAAAGGTGCTCTCCGCCGCAAATGCAAACTTGCAGAGGCTCACAATTACCAGAAACAGCGCCGAAAAGTCGCCCGCCTGCACGAGCAAATCATGAATAAACGCAACGATTACCTGCATAAACTCTCCACCGAAATTGTCAAAAACCACGACATCATCGGAATTGAGGATTTGCAGGTGAAAGATATGCTGCAAAATAGACAGCTTTCAAAGGTAATCAGTGAAGCAAGCTGGTCGACTTTTCGTACGATGCTGGAATACAAGGCCGAATGGTACGGAAAGCAGGTTGTCGTTGTTTCAAAGACATTCCCAAGCAGCCAATTATGCTCCAACTGTGGTCATCAGCATAAGGACGTCAAAAACCTTGCCTTGCGTAAATGGGACTGTCCTTCTTGCCAAACGCATCATGACCGGGACTTGAACGCGGCACAAAATCTGAAAGACGAGGCACTCCGCCTCTTAACCGCAGGAACTGTGGAGATCGCCTAATCAAGTAGAGACCGTTGGGTTTCTGTACTTAGGAATCCCCCACTTCAATTTGACCGCGAGGTTAAATAAGTGGCGGGTAGTTCAAGTTCTAATTTCCTAATGTTAGAGTGCTGAAAAAGAATCTTATCAGTTTCACCTTTTGCACAGTTGGAGTAAATTGCGAACTACCGACAAAAACTATCGGCAACAGAGCGTGATAATCCGCCAGAGAAAAAATTAATCAGCAGCACAACGGAATAATCCGCCGGAGAATAGATTAATTAGCAGCAGAGCGAGATATTCCGCCAGAGAAAAAATTAATCAGCAGCACAACGGAATAATCCGCCGAAGAATAGATTAATTAGCAGCAGAGCGAGATATTCCGCCAGAGAAAAAATTAATCAGCAGCACAACGGAATAATCTGCCGGAGAATAGATTAATCAGCAGCAGAGCGAGATAATCCGCCGGAGAATAGATTAATCAGCAGCAGAGCGAGATAATCCGCCGGAGAAAAAATTAATCAGCAGCATTGCGAGCTAATCCGCCGAAAAAAAATTAGAGGTACAAATTCACATGTAATTTGTACCTCTAATTAGATATCCCTCATATAAAACTTTACATTGGTAAACGCCAGAAACCAAGAACCAGCGTGATAATAAAGGCAATTACTAATTGTATCCAGAAGCTTTTAGCAGGCTTGTTTTTCGATGTTTTCACAAGAATCATTTCTAGTGCGGCGATCACCCAAATACCGGCCAATCCTTTGACAATTGCTTCTGGCAATAGGTTTCCTCCACCGAAATAATGTCCAAGCAAGCTACCACCTGTATACAAAATAAATAAATAGTCCAATCTCAATATCATATGAACAATCTTACCAGGTTTACCTTTACCCTGATTGTACATAACGTACGCAACAATAAATAAAATCAAGGCAAGTACCCATGCTGTAATATGCATATGTGTCATTTGTTTTTCCTCCTACTCCCAAGTATTTACTAAAATTATCATATCATGGACAGAATAAAAAATCATATGATTACAATTCTCTGCCCACGGGAAGTAAATAACTATAATACCTGTTATACTAAGGTGGAGCCTTATTTTTCTAACGGAGGGATAGTATGGTAAGAGATAGCCAGGAAATTATTGACCAAACACAGGAATATGGAGCGAAAAACTATCACCCACTTCCTGTAGTAGCTGCTAAAGCCGAAGGGGTATGGGTAGAAGACCCTGAAGGAAACCGCTATATGGATATGCTGAGTGCATATTCTGCTGTGAACCAAGGACACCGACATCCTAGAATTATTGATGCTTTAAAAAAACAAGCCGATGCTGTTACTCTAACTTCCCGTGCATTTCATAATGATCAGCTAGGTCCATGGTATGAAAAGATTTGTAAAATAACAAATAAAGAAAATGCTTTGCCGATGAACACAGGTGCGGAAGCTGTGGAAACAGCTGTAAAAGCAGCAAGGCGTTGGGCTTATGATGTTAAAGGTGTAGAAGAAAATAAAGCCGAGATTATAGCTTGTGAAGGTAATTTTCACGGAAGAACGATGACCGCCGTCTCCCTTTCTTCAGAAGCAGAATACAAACGTGGATTTGGACCAATGCTCCCAGGAATAAAAATCATTCCATATGGTGATATTGAAGCATTGAAAGAAGCGATAAATGAAAATACTGCCGGATTTCTATTCGAACCTATTCAAGGTGAAGCAGGAATCGTTATGCCACCTGAAGGATTCTTGAAGGAAGCCTACGATGTATGTAAAGAAAACAATGTGCTATATATCGCAGATGAAATCCAAGCAGGACTTGCCCGTACCGGAAAGATGTTTGCCTGTGATTGGGAAAATGTGACACCAGATATTTTAATTCTAGGGAAAGCATTAGGTGGAGGTGTATTTCCAATATCATGTATTGTAGCCAATAAAGATATTCTTGGTGTATTCAACCCGGGATCCCATGGCTCTACATTTGGTGGAAATCCATTAGCATGTGCTGTGTCAATTGCTTCACTTGATGTATTAGAGGAAGAAAAATTAGCAGAAAAATCCCTAGAGTTAGGTAATCATATGATGGGTGAACTGAAAAAGTTGAAAAACCCTGTTATTAAAGAGGTTCGTGGAAAAGGCTTATTTATTGGAATGGAACTCACAAAGCCTGCTCGCTCCTATTGTGAAGCATTGAAAGAAAAAGGATTATTATGTAAAGAGACACATGAGAATGTCATCCGATTTGCTCCACCTTTAATCATAAGCAAAGACGATTTAAATTGGGCAATCGATCAAATAAAAGAAGTCATGAGTCAATAAAAAGAATAAGAATAAACCAAGATGAAACCCGAGCCCGTCTTGGTTTATTCTTAAAATAATTTTTTTATCTTTGCTGCTGACTCCGGCGTAGGGGTTGGCTTTTTTTGTATGTAAGACTGCGCCAAACCCATTCCAAAGGACCAAAATTATACTTGGTTAGCCACCATTTACTCCCCAATATTTGCAATGTGAACAGACAAAGTACCATTCCTATATGGAGAATCGGAACTGTCTTACCGTAAAGTCCAAAGCCAATTCCGTAAAACAAAATAAAGCTAACTATTGATTGTAAGATATAGTTGGTTAAAGCCATTCTTCCGACATATACAAATGGTTGAATCAACCTTGAGCCTGTGGAGTAACCTGCCAGCAATGTAATGGTTGACACATAGAAAACCGCAGAAGCCGCCCCGCCGATATTATCTTGCGCATAGGAAAACCACAAAGGATTGCCAAATAAATATGGACCAAGCTTCAAACCTAAAAAGACAAATAAAGAAATCCACCACACACGTAGTAGAATGCCCCTATATTTTTCTGGTTGATGAAATACAGCTGTTTTCGCTCCATACATTCCAATCAAAAATAATGGTAAAAATACAAACAGTAAAGAAAAGATAATACCAATTCCTCCGTTTGAATACATCCAATCCTGATAGTTTTGACCCAATATAATACCATAATCGTTACTCTGATAATTAGTAATCGCCTGGTCAATTGATGAGGCATCGATCCATCCTAAATAATCTCTCATACTCCACAAAGAAAGTGTTATTAAAACAGTCCCCACCATTAGGAGCGTTAACCCCCATATCAATAGAGTTTTTCTCTTCACATGCAGAAATAGCAATAAAACAAACCCTGTCAGACTGTAGCTTAATAAAATATCTCCATGCCAAATAAAAAATGCATGGATGCAACCAAATAAAAATAGAATAGACATTCTTCGAAATAAAAAGGAACGAACCTCCACTTTTTTCATGGTTAAACGATCTTTCATAAGCTGGAAACCAAAACCAAACAACATAGAGAACAGCGTATAAAAACTGGCTTGAAAAAAGATATCAATGAACACCAGTACAGCTTGACTCATGTCGGAATTCCATTCTTCTCCTTCCCCTCCATATAAAAAATAAGGGGCACCGAATGCACCAATATTAACAATGAAAATGCCAAATACAGCGAACCCTCTTGCTGCGTCAATCCATACTAAACGATTACTTCCCTTTATTGGGGAAGGATTAATTCCCATAGCAAAATTCCTTTCTATTTATCTACTTATGTAATTCTCTATTGTCCTGGTTTCCTCCTGCATTTTATTCCTCATTTTCATAACAAAAGCAGGTCATTCGCATAAAATAGGAAGAGGGAGGAGTTTTTCATGCCGGCAAAAGTAGGGGCAGTAAAAGTAATTACAGTAGCCTCATCAAGCATATTTAATATTGGGGATGTATATAACATGAGTCCGGAGAGCTCCGCCAAAACATTTGCTGGTGGTGGTTCTTTTAACACGGGACCGGGAATCAGAATTAACCTCGGAAATTCAACGACATATGTAAATGATTCCGATAAAATTGATCAGCCAGTGAGATGATTTGGAGGGTTACTATGCATTTTACTGTTCATCAATCCATTAACATCTATATGATTAAAATTGGGTCCATTACCAACTCTTCTGTCTTGCAAATTGGCAGCAGCGGTAGTATCCAAGCTCAATCCGATATTTACAACACAGGGGAGTTCACAAAGCCTGCGGAAGAAGCGGAAGCAACAGGTGAAATAGCGCCTATCGTCCCTTTAGCACCTTAGATGTATTCGCACATTAAATCGATATGTGCATACATTACAATAGGTGAATGCCCATATTTCATGGAAGGGGGATCTCTATGCATGGGGATTGGAATACGTATCTAAATGAATTGCACCAATATATGAAAAAACAAGAGCAAATGATTGTGGACTTAGAAAAAAGGTTATATGACTTGGAAGCGGCCAACAAACAAGCCAATTCCACTACAATTGAAAAAATCGAATATAATTTTGATCAATTAAAAATCGAACGGCTTGATGGCACATTGCATATCGGCCTTTCACCAAATGACCTAGCGAATATAGAAGATTTGGGGCTGCCAATGAACCAGGCTTCTTCCCCATCTCAGGTGCCCCCTCCACATCAAAAATTGCATGCAGAATTAAGCCATTACCTTCAACAAAATGGTGCTGAATTTATCCGCAAGTTTGCGGCTCAACACAACCGTTCCATTGACCATAAATATGAAACAGTTTTAATACAGGATATAACCAAGCAATTACCTGAAAGAATTGCTTATTATGAAGAAAAGGCCCTTCAAGAAAACCAAAATATATCTGATGAGCATCTGTATCATTATATCTCCAATCAAATCAAACACGAAATACAACAATCACTGACCAAATACATGAAAAACGAATAGAAAGGAGAAATTAATATGAATTTTGAAGTTCATAATTGGGGGCTGGAAGTTGGGAATGTCAACATAGAGGTCGTGTCTTCTTCCTCTGTTTTTCTGATCGGAGATAATGAGGAAATAAATCTTTCTTCTTTTTTTGACACTCCGCCTGAAGCCTTCACCATTGGCTCAATTGTGCCGCTTTCCCAATAAGGAGGCAATGACATGAAAAATCGAACATCAATCATTGACATAATGAATATTAACTCAATTTCTAACAGCTCCATTTTTAATATCGGTGACACACAGCAAACAAATCAAAAATTTCGAGGTATAGCTATTCAGAAGGAATCAGCAAATTTAACTCCCCAAAAAGAGGAAAAGTTCACTGATTACCCCATTTTTCAACGCGAAGCAAAATTTATGGAGAATGAAGTATCTGTAAATCAGAATTCAAGTCAGCATAACCCTACTATACGAGTTCAGCATATTTCTGTTATTGGTGTAAGCAGTTCTTCCATTATACAGGCAGGTAGTATAAAAAACATACAGGCAGAATCCCGAATAAAACATTTCCGTAAACTAAAAGGATAACCCTCACAAAAAATAAATTCTGTCATAACCTATTTTATCAAGCTATTTAGAGGGTGTTGTTATGCCATCGATTGTAGGACCTATTAAAATAAATAGTGTTGGCGGAGGTGTAGTGAATTTTGGTGATTCTTTTTACTTGTCGCCAAAAAGCACCTCAAAAACAAATACAGGATCTGGAGCTCTTAATACGGGAGATTTCATTTGTACAAATAATGGAATTAGTTCAACAAACCCATTTGATCCGGATGCAAATGATCAAAATGTAACTGCAAATGCATAGAGATAGCCACAGCTAGGCTATCTCTATTTGTTTTTCTTTATTCATATTGTGATCGATCTACAAAAAATTGCTGAACGAAATAGATAGTAATGCTTAAACCCAGAAATAGAAATGCCCATCCTAACGTAATTTGTTCTACCTTTAGATAATAGTTGCATAATTGTGTAGGAGAAAAAATATAAAGCCATGCCATTAACCCGGAAATAATACTGAAGCTTACTAAAATAACATTCTGGCCGATGTTACCGAGCTTATTCCAGCTGTCCCGTAGTGGAACACCTGCCAAAAACGGTAAGCTAATAAATTTAAAAACCTCTACGGTTTGATATGCCAATGCTTCGTCCATCGCTCTTGGGAGCATCCAGTAAACCATAATAATAAAGAATAATAGAATTCCTGGGATACCATTATGATTCCATTTGGAGAAGAACCCGGGAAACAGCTGCTTTAGGTATGGAGCCATCAACATGCCAGCGATAACAAATAAAGGCATTTGCATATGCATGTGGACAGTCATAATTGATTCTGCCAGTGAAGCAACTGGTGGAAGCATTAAAAAAACATATAACACCAACCCGTAGATTGCTTGTTTCATAGCCTATCCCTCCAAATCGCTTTTCAGAATGTTTGTCACTTTTTTAGCAGCTTCCTCTGTTTTTTTATAATCCATAACTTCAAGGAGTTTCCCATCAGGACCTGCAAGATAAAATGCAGAGTTATGTGTAAAGTTTCCGTTGCCGTCTGGGATTACAACGACACCAAGCTCTTTTAACACTGTATCTAGCTCTTTTTGATTGGGTATTCTAGCCATACGCCATGTTTCTCCATCACTTTTAAAATAACTTCTATATTTATCCAACTGTTCTGGTGTATCCCTTGTTGGGTCAAAACTAATACTTAAGAACACAATATCTTCTCCAATATATTTTTCTGGGATGGCATTATAGACTTCTGCCGCATTTACTTCCAGTTGAAGACATACATCTGTACAGGAAGTATAAATAAATGTCATCAAAACATACTTCCCATCAAATTCTGAGAAAGAATAGGTGCGTTCATTACTGTCTTCCAAGGTCACTATTGGTAATTTTGGTTTTTCCTCCATCAGCTTATTTGTTCTGGCTGTTTCTGCTGTATAGGCTTGAAAGCCATCCGTCCCAACGTAAAATAAACTAATGCCAAATAATAGTACAAGGAAAATCGCTATTACATTTTGTTTGTTTTTGATCATAACGATCACTTCCTACATTTATATGAATGGAAAGGGAGTAGCGCAATCAAGAACTATTCCCTTCAAAGCTTTCGACTTATAAAATGTGTTGTCTTACCACGTACGGAATGGTGGTGACCCCGCAGGTGCATTTACAATCATGTCAACTACAGGAATGACATAACCCATGGAAATAATAGCAATTGCTACTACAATCCATAATCCCCAGCGTTCTGTCCATTGTGGTGTTGGTGCAGCACCGTCTTCTGGTTCTGCAATCGGAAATTCTGTATTACCCTTTGGTGCTTTAAACATTAAATGGAAAGCAATGTAAACCATAAGCAACACGGCTAAGAATAACAAAGTTCCGCCAATTGCCAATGAGAATAAATATGGATTCCAACCAAGCGCAGTAGCATGATCACCATATGTGCTGAAGGAAGTCCTTCTTGGCGAACCTAACAATCCTACCCAGTGCATGGCACCTGCCATTAAATACATGCCAACTGTCCACATTATGGTTTGAATAACACCTAATTTATTTAATTTTGGTGTCAACTCCCGTTTAGACAAATATGGGATTAACCAATAAGTGATTCCAAAGAAGGTTAATGCTACAGTAACTCCGACAGTTAAGTGGAAATGTCCGACAATCCATAGAGAATTATGAACAACTTGATTTAGCTGGTTATTTGTTTGCGCAATTCCACCAGCGCCTGCTGGAATAAAGGTAATCATTGCAATCATTGGAGCAAGGAAGCGAACGTCGCCCCAAGGCAGCTTTTTAATCCATCCTAGTAACCCTTTAGCGCCTTTCTTTCTTCCTGCACGTTCGAATATAGCAAACATCGTAAACGCGGTTAGTAACGAAGGCAGGGATATGGATAGACTCATAAACACATGCATGAATTTGATTCCTTCACCGATTGCTGGGTCAATAATTTGATGGTGAAAGCCTCCAGGAACGTTTAATATTACAGATAATATAACAACAACACGAGCAAGTGTGTCACTGAATGTTCTTCCACCAATAATCTTTGGTACAGCTACATACCATGCTGAAACTGCTACTAAATACCAAACGTTTACAGCTGTGTGACCAAATGCCCAGAATAATGTCCGGCTTAGCATGACATTGACAGTTTCTGTCCAGCCAAAAGCCCATGGGATTAGCAAAAGTACCTCTGCAGTTACTCCTAAACTTCCTAGGAATAGAAGCAGGAAGCCACCTACTGCGAAGAAAGAAAACATTGGTAAATGCTGCCCACGGTTCTTCTTTTTCCAATTTGCAGCACTGATGAATACACCAAAAGCAGCTAGCCAAACACCTAATACAACAAAGACTAAACCAATATAGAACCATGGGGATGCTTGCATCGGTGGATAGAATGTATACATAACAGATGCTTCGCCCATAAATACGGTTGCAGCAACTAATGCGACACCGAAAAGCATAGATCCTAAAGCTGTCCAAGCAATTTTCCTTACTTTTGGTAATAGTCCTCCCAACGTGTGAGATACTCCTGAGTAGAAGTAACCAACCATAAACAGTGTAGTAAATACAACCACAAGTAATATACCGTGAGCAGTTAACACTTGATAATAGTTAAGCCATGATGGTAATTCCAATAGTCCTGCACGGTTAAGACCCTGAAGCAAGCCTAATGTTCCTCCAAGAAATAAAATAATAAATGCAAGGGACAGATAAGTTAATGTAAGCTTCGCATCTTCAGAATTAACGCCTAAGGCTTTGTTTGTTTTTTCACTAAATGTTTCTTTTAAAGCTAACGCCATGATCTTTTCCTCCTTTCTTTATTTCACCGTAATTGTTGTGCTCATCATTTGATGCCCAGCACCACAATATTCATTACATAAAATTAAATACTCTCCAGGTTCCTCAAATGTCTGAGTTATTTTCTGAATATGTCCAGGCATCACCATTGCATTAACGTTTGTCCCAGCAATTTGGAAACCATGCACAACGTCCTTTGAAGTCATTGTGAATGTCACTTCTGAGCCTGCAGGAACTTCAATTTTATTTGGATTAAAACTAAAGATTTGCAAGGTCATGACCACTTCATATTTATCTTCTCCAGTTTGGAAAACCCCTGGATTATCAAATGGTGCCGTTTCATCTACTTTTTGGGGGTCAATTGTTTCCTTATGACTTGGTGGGGCCATGTCCATCGCAAATGCCTGATAACCAGTGATTACCATCGAAAGTATGAGTACCCCAACACTTATAACTAGCCAAATCTCTTCCGCACGATGCATTTTCATCGCTTTTCCCTCCCTATATTCCTACTCTCATCATATAAATCACGAAAAGTAATACAATAAATGAGACAATGCCGCCTCCAACAAATACCAATGATGAGAACAATGCTCCTTTTAAGGATTGGTCATCATGGTGAACTACTTTTTCCTCTGGAGTGCTAACTTTTCCAGTTGCCATAGAAAATCTCCTCCTTATTTATAACTTACTTTTATTTTAAATTTGTTCGTGTTCTGGCAAAGTGAACTAAATCACATGACCGTGTGATTCGAATCACCCTTTACTTGCTTCATGACAATTTGGTGAACAATACAGATAAAGCGGAATATTTCCCAGTAGCGGTGATTACGCAGACTCTATATTTTTAGTTAGTTCGAAGTTTATCCATTTACGAATTATTGGGGCACTCCACCATATATTATAGAGTCACTAAAAAAGCCAGCTTCCTATTAATAAGGAGCTGACTTTTCACTTTCGTTATTCTTTTTCAATTGGTACATCCACCAATAGTTGCTTTGAAAAGAAATAAAGATATGTTTTCTTTACATGTTGCTTCCAAATCGACTCTACTGCTTCTTTGTAGAGACGCATTTGGGTTTCGTAGCGTTTCCTCAACTTTTTCTCATCTGTATCTGCATCCGTTAATGCATCTGTTTTATAGTCGAGGATAATCCAGCCATCTGCATGTGGGATCAGGCAATCGATAACCCCTTGAATCAACACTTTTTCCTTTGTGTCTTCTTGCCATGTAGCATAAACCTCATTTGCGGGAAGAGCTAAGCTGAAGGGAACCTCCCGATGCAAATGGCCAGTTTCCATCATATAGTTTGCAATTTCTGAATGGAAAAATTCCTCAATAGCCTGATAATCAATAATATTCGCTTCATCTCTTGTGAGAATTTCTCTCTCCACAAGCTCCTCGGTGAATATCTCTATTTCTTCACTGGAAAGCGATTTTTGAAGAGGAATATGCTGCATAACCGTGTGTATGGCAGTACCCTTCTCAGCTGCAGTTACTTTCTTTTCTTTCTGGATAAAATTGGGCCGCTTTACAATTGGCGCTTTATATTCTGTAACCAATTGATCTGCACTGTATTCATCCTTTATTTCTCGTTGTCGCTTAATTTCCGTAACTGTCTGCTTTGCTCTGGAAGCAGTTGCTTTAGAATAGGGGTATTGGTAGGATAAACGCATCTCTACGATATCCTTCAATTCATCATCTGCGACGTCTACCTGCTTCCATTCTGTCATATTTTCTTTCAGGTGTAATGACTTTTCTACAATGGACTCCTCTAAGTTTGCCAGTTGACTTCCATGCAGTATGGTAACATCCCATCTAGATGGATCTACTCTTATTTCTTCCAATACCGCATCATGAATCTCCCTTGTCCTTAAAATATCGCTCTCTTGATGCCTTATGAGGGCAGGCCCTACCCAGTCAAGATAGGTCTTCGCATCCATACGGAAGTGTGCAGGCAACACCCATTCAGAGTGGTCAACCATACGTTGCCATTTTTCCCGTTTCTTTTCAAAGGAAGCTACATTTCCAATCATCACAAGCTTTTCCTTTGCACGCGTCAGAGCTACATATAACACACGCATTTCCTCAGCTAATAATTCACGGCGCTTTTCCTTACTTAACGCGTGAAAATACAAGGTAGGATAGGTAATACGCTTAATTGGATCAATATACTTAGTCGCAAACCCGAGATCTTTATGAAGTAAATATTTCTGATTTAAATCCATCATATTAAATTGCTTATCCATCGCTCCAACAATAACTACTGGGAACTCCAAGCCTTTACTTTTATGGATCGTCATAATTCGTACAACATCTTCTTGCTCACTTAATGCTCGTGCGGAGCCTAGATCATCTCCACGTTCTTCCATTCGTTCAATAAATCTCAGAAAACGGAACAAGCCTCGGAATGAGGTCGTTTCGTATGTACGGGCGCGATCATATAATGCACGTAAATTAGCTTGACGTTGCCGACCACCTGGAATACCACCAACAAAATCATAATAACCGGTTTCCCTGTATATTTGCCAAATCAACTCTGATAAAGCCCCTTGCCTTGATGCGTTCCGAAAGTGGTCTAGTTGTTCAAGTAATCTAGCAGTTTTATTTGCTGTAGCATCTTTCGCCTGTTTACTATACTTTTTTAAAGCCTCAAAAAAAGTTACATTTTTCTCAGCCAATCGAATAGATGCAAGGTCGTCTTCATTTAATCCTACAATGGGGGACCTTAGCACAGAGGCCAATGGGATATCCTGTCTTGGGTTATCTATAATTTTTAAGAAGCTGATCATAATTTTCACTTCAATTGCTTCAAAATAACCAGAGGATAACTCCGCATACACAGGGATACCTTGTTTTTTTAATTCATCGACAATCGTTGGTGCCCATGTCATGGAACGCATCAAAATAACAACATCCCGATATTGCAGGTCTCGTTGAGTTTGTGTAGCTTTATCTACAACCTGCAGAGGAGCGGCCTCTTTGCTGCCAATCCATTCCTTTATTTTATTTGCATACGCTCTCGCTTCAAGCTGTGCTTTCTCCAGATCGCGGTAATCTTCCTCACCGTTTCCTTCTTCCTTATCTTCTTCTCCTTCCCTGTCAATAATCAGCAGCTCGGGATTGGGAGTAGGATAAGGAAGTTCTTCATACATTTTATTCCCATAAATCAGTTCCGCATTTTCATCATAATTAATTTCACCGACTTGCTCATCAAGAATTTGTCTAAATATATAGTTTGCTCCTACTAACACATGCTCTCTGCTTCGAAAGTTACTGGCAAGGTCTATACGTTGTGCCGGATGTTCTTCTTTCGCAAACCGCTTATACTTATCAATAAACAACGATGGTTCCGCATGACGAAAGCGGTATATACTTTGCTTTACGTCCCCCACCATAAACATGTTCCCAGGTCCACTCTGATCGCTAATTAACGTAAGCAACGTTTCCTGTACCATGTTCGTGTCCTGATATTCATCCACCAGTAGTTCACTAAACTGTTTTTTAAAATGAATGGCTACATCAGATGGAATTGGCTGATCGCTCGTTGAGGTTTCATCTAATAATAATTGCAAACAATAGTGTTCCAAATCCGAAAAGTCTACAATAGCCTTTTCCTGTTTCTGGACCGTGAAACGTTTTTTAAATTCCTTCACCAATTCAGTCAGCTGTTTAATTACAGGCGCTAGCTCCCGCATATCTTCTACATGGTTTTGTAGCTTTCTGCTGAACCAGCTCTTTTGCATTTTTGTCCAACGATCTTTGTAACTATTACGTAGTGTCTTCACCTTTTCTTTTTTATCTTCATCACAATCAGCCTTTTTTCTGGAAAGAGTAGCAAATTTACTAGCAGACATAAATGTTTGCAAAGCATCCCATGTATCCAAATGGGCAAAGGCCTCTTGAACATTGACCAGATCTTTTTCAATCGTATCCGCATACTGGTAAGGACCATCATTTTCCCTTGTAATATCCAGGGCAAGCTCCATTTCCTGCTGGATTGCTGTAAGTTGATCCTTTACTTCTCGTTTGATAATCGATAACCATTCCAAATCAGACTCCTGCCAATTTTCCGGCACATGATAGGTATACGCTAATTCATCAAGCCATTGGTCAGGCCATGGATTTTGGACGGCAAATGTATAAAGATCTAGTATTAACTCCTCTACCTCTACATCACTTCGATCACTGGAGAACCGGTCAACAACCTGGAAAAAGCCTTCCTGCTCTTCTCCTTCTGCTCCATACCATTCCTCAAACAAATCTTCCATTACTTCTTGTTTGATCAAATCTGCTTCCATGTCATTAGCTATTCGAAACCCTGGATCTATATCAAGCAAATAGGCATATTGCTTCACAACATCCAGACAAAAAGAGTGTAGAGTAGAAATCGAAGCACGCTGTAATAGAGAGAGTTGCTTCTTCAGATGACTAGAGGATGGATCCTCTGCCAGCGCTTTTTCAAGGGCTTCACCAACACGGTTCCGCATTTCTTGAGCGGCTGCATTTGTAAATGTAACAACAAGTAAACTATCAATATCGACAGGTTTTTCCTTGTTTAATAGTTTCTGGATAATCCTCTCAACTAAGACAGCTGTTTTACCAGATCCAGCAGCTGCTGCTACAAGTACGTCCTTACCAGCTGTGTAAATCGCATCCTCTTGTTCTTTTGTCCAATTTACCACTTATTTCACCTCTCCCTCTCCGCGAATCTTTTCCAGGATTGTTTCTTCTTTCATTTCCGTCAGTTTCCGGTAGTTATTATCCTCAAGCATTGGATCAAACTGACATACAGCATGGAATGGACAGTAGGTACATGCTATTTGCTGCTTGTGTTGATATGGATTTAAGTGAACGCCACCTTCTGTCATATCAATCCCTGCCTGCATCATCAGTTGATGAATATGTGACTGCAGACTAGTAAATGTATCTTCATCGGCTATTTTAGAGGAACTATAAAATCCTCCATTCTTTTTCACACCAGCTGGAATAATTGTGCTCGTGCCCGAATCCAGACTGGTATCCATCATCTTAACAATATCTTCATCTGACAATAAAAGGCCTTGCATTTTATACTTCTTAAAAATCTCTTCTTCTATTTTATCTTCAGGTAATTTTTGATCACCGGAAATCATCGGATTATGAACATGGAAATAGAGTACACCAGCTGGAGTAGCCTTTACTCCAAGCCATGTCTCAGAATGTGTCAATACCACATCCAGATATGTTAGCATCTGTAAGGCTAGTCCATAATAAACTTCGAGTAAATTCAAACCCTTGGAGCTTGATTTATAATCTATAATTCTTAAGAATAAAGACTCATTATTTAACGCCTGATCAATACGGTCAATCCGCCCTCTAAGCATTAATTCATACCCATTTGGAAGCGGCAGAGTTAACGGAGGAAGTGTTTGATTAGTACCAAAGCCAAGTTCCAGTCCAACAGGTGAGAAATTACTCTGTCTTGCTTGCTCACTAAGAATATAGGCAGCTCTAGCAATGACTTCCTGCAATTTTTGCTGAATATACTTGTATCTGTTGGAGCTATGCAAAATCTGATGCTGTAATATTGGTGCCAAATTTGTTACAGCTTTACGGGCATAGCCATCCGTATCGTTTTTTGTTAGCTGGGCAAAGTTTCTTCCTTCCTGTTGCACCCATTCTGTTATTGTTTTCAATGCTTCATGAAACAGTTGACCAATATCCGGCGCATCCAGCTTATACGTTTTTCTTTCATCCAATCCCAAACTATATTTAGCAAAATGCTGATAAGAACAACGATAGTAGGTTTCCAATCTGGATACACTTGCCTTTACTTGCTTTGGATATAATTTCTCTACTGTCACCGTATCCAGGTTGATTGGTTTATTCTCATAAAATAAGCTTTGCAATACATTATAGGTTGTACTATAGCGTTCATGATGGGTAATATACCAATTTAATACATGCCACCATATTGGCTTTACTGGGTAACCTTTTCTATTACGAGCTAACTGAGCGGTCAATGCTGATCTGGTTTTCGTGGGAGTGGTTATAAACCGATCAGCCTCAACTAATTCATCCGGATCCTGCAATAATAGATGTTCACAGCAAACTGGGAAAAGATCCTCCACCCGCTTAATCAGTTGCGAGGGCATCTTAGACTTTCCTTCTTCATCACTTAGCGGATAACTTACCCAAAGCTTGTCCTTTGCAGAAGTAAATGCAATATACATATAGAACCAATCATCCAACAATTGGCGTTTACTGGTTTCAGCTAAACGTAGTCCATGACCAGCCAATAACTCTCTTTCCTGTTCATTAATCATTCCATCCCCCGATGGTTTCATAGGCCAAACACCTTCATTAACACCAAGAAGGAAGGAGCACTTGATTCCGCTTATACGGGAGCGATCAATCGTACCAACAATGACATGATCCATGCTTGGGGGAACGTGAGCAAATTTTAATGTTTCAAACCCAGCATCCAATGTTGCACGAAATGTTGTCAGTGTCATGGTTTCCTCTCCAGCCATTTCCACCATTTCATCAAATAGTTGGATAACCGCGTTCCACACCTGTTCTTGCTCTCTTCCTTTTTCTATCTCACCTTGCTCATCAAATAATTCACGCATTTGCTCCAGACAATTTGGCACACCTAGCTCCTCCAGAAGTAAGTATGTACGTTCACATAGCTCCCGAACCGTACTGACTTTCCGCATATCTTCGTCAAAAGGAGCCAATGCCCTTACTACTTGTTTACGATACCTATTGATTCTTTTTTGAATCTCCTTTTCTGTATCTGTTTGTGTCGCTTGATCAAAGCCTCGGAAACGCTGAAATACCCACTCATCCTCACTTAGCCACCGATTTCTGGAGCGAATTCCATACTCGAGAACATAATTTTCCAACTCGTCAATTGCGTCAGCAGTTAACGGATATTCCTTATCGGTCATTGGAATAAACCCTGTTTTTAACACACGGAAGATAGCATCATATCGCCAATTTCCTTCCACAATATCCAGTACGGACCGGATAAACTCGATTAAGGAATGATTAAGCATCGTTCGTTTTTCGTCTATAAACACAGGTATATCGTAGTCTTCAAATATCGTTGCAATCAGATCATGGTATGTATCTGTTTGCCTAATAAAAACAGCGAGATCACGAAAACGGTAATTCTCTTCTCGAACAAGACGGATGATCTCCTGTGCTACACCTTCTACCTCTGCACGAGGATGGACGGCTTCCGCAATGCGAATTGGTGTTTCACCATCAAATTGAGGAGCAGGTCTTACATCAAAATATTGCTCTAAATGGGCAAAGTAAGGACGATTACTGAATCTACCATAAGCCGGGTCTAACTGTACTGTTTCTTCCAGTGGGATCTGATTCTCTATAGCAATCTGTTGTATTTGATGATACGTTTCCACCGTTTGATAAAATAAATCCAGCTCTGAAGCCTCTGTTTCTAACCCATCTACTGTAAGAGCAATGGTGACAGATTTGCATTTTTTTAATAACGCTTCTACTACTACCAGCTCGTTTGGAGTAAAGCGATGAAAGCCATCCAAATAAATTTCGGCGTCCTGCAGTACGCTTGATTGGCCTATTTTATCTGCTAATAACTGTAATTGGTCTTCACTATCAATGTATTTATCTTGTAAGGCAACCATTAATTTTTCATAAATATATCCTAGATCATCAAGCTTATTAATTAATGCTTCCTCTCCTGATTCTTTGTGGACATACCCCTCCATTTCTATCATTTGACTTTGTAGTACTTCCGGACTGATGTTGTATCGTTTAAATTCCGTTATCATTTTTTCCAGTTGACTAAGAAAGCCCTGTTTTTCCATCGCCTTTTGAAAAACACGCCAGTCTTCCGTTTTTTCCTCAATAATTTTACGTAGCATCATTTGCACACCAACAGAGCTTATAAACTGCTTCGTTCCTCCACCAGTTTCTTGAAGAATTCTCCATGCCAATCTGGAGAAGCTTACTACTTGGGCGCGAATACTCCCTACAATATCCTTATCATGGAAAAGAGCGTATTCCTGCTGAAATGTCATTTGATCTGGAACAATATAGAAAATAGGTGTTCCATTTGGGTTTTCCAACAATTTTTCTTTAATCTCATCCATTGTTCTGCCGCTTTTTCCTGTCCCGGCACGCCCCAATAAAAACCGGAGTCCCATAAACACTTCCTCCATTCTCTCACTTATTTAAATATATTCAGTAGCAAATATTCTATATAAATTGAACTTGTATCGGTACGATTTTCAATAAGCTGCACGTTAAACAAACTTTTATTAACTAAAACCTTCAAACAAAAAGCGAAACAAAAAAATTACATTGCAAATGTTAGGTACATAGGTTATCCCATACATTAATCAATAGCATATATATTAAAATCACAAAAAAGCTTTCATCCTTTATTTTACCAAAGATGAAAGCTTTCGAGAACAAAAGCGTAAGTGACCTTTATTTACCAAAAGTTAAGCTTGCTTCCGTGAGGGGCCAGTACTTCACATCTACTTTTCCTACTAATTGCTTTTGGGATATAAATCCAAACGATCTACTGTCAAGACTGTCTTCCCGGTTATCTCCCATGACAAATAACTTACCCTCAGGTACTTCTTCTTTTCCAGTTACCTCTTCCAAAGTAAAGTCTTCCGTAAACGTTTCGTTCACATTCCTGTATGGCTCTAAAAATTTTTCTTCTATATATTTGCCATTAATATATAATTTATCCTCTTTATACTCAATCTTATCACCTGGCAATCCGATTACGCGTTTCACATAATCATCCTGTTGATTGGCGTGGAACACAATGACGTCAAACCGATCTACATTTTCCAGGTTATATACTACTTTATTTACCATTAACAGATTTCCGTCATAAAGTGTTGGCTCCATTGACTCTCCATCCACAACATAACTTGCGAACAACACCGTGCGGAATATTATTGCAATGGCTATTGCAAATATCACTACCGGGATAAACTTACGGTAATTCAATTTCCTCATCTTAATCACTCCAGGATTATTATCTATCACTATAATACCCTGGTTTAATGAAGTTTAACCGTTTCTCCCTTTCAATTGGGCTTTCTTCTCTAAATGTTTCTCAATTAACTTACCTATTCCCCAGAACAATACAATACCTATTCCAACGATTATAGTTTTCATTGGGTTTTTCGCAAATTCTAAAATACTTGAACCAATATATGCCAAGGAAAATATCATTACCGACTTTCCCAATATTACAGCGAGAATAAACTGCTGCATACTTATTTTAGAGAGCCCTGCTACCACATTGATCACGGCTGAGGGAGAGAAAGGAAAACACATTAATAAAAACAGTGGACCAAACCCATGTCTTTCAAGCCATGCGGTAACCTTCTGTACCTGTCTATTCTTTCGTATTGACCTGAACACCTTCTTGTCCCCAAGTCGGCGGATGATAAAGAAGACAAGAATGGCACCAAGACTTGACCCTGCCCAAGAAAGAAGAAAGCCTTCCAGCAATCCGTAGGCTGCCGCATTTGCAAAAACGAAGACTACTAAAGGCAAAAAAGGGAGAAACGCTTCAATAAAAGGTAATAAAATACCTGGGATGGGACCCAGATTTTCATAATTATTTAAAAGCTGCATAATATACTCATCTAATTGATCGTTTTCCAACATCATTCGCCAATTAGATAGCTGGATATCCAATAAATACATGTGCCTGAATCCCCTCTGTATGTAAAATCTATTACTTGTTTAATTCCCTTCTTTACTCATAGTCTAACTAGTTTTAGTTTAATGTAAACCCTTCTTTCTGAAAAGTAAAATCTCGCCACTTTCTTTTCATTTCCAGAAATTTATATTGTATTTTATGTGCTTTATGGCATATACTAAAGTAATAGGAACAAACGTTCTATAATTGGAGGAGTGTTTATGCGTTACCTTAGTGATGAAGAGTTGCAAATTGGTTCTCGTTTCCTTTTTCTTTCAATGGCCCTCGTAGTTATCCAAAAGGATATTCAACTTTTTAAAAAAGGCCCTTTTAAAATTAAAGAATTGTACCTAAAACCGTTGGAGAAGATGGAAACGGCTGGTATGAGCGAACGGAAGGAACTGAGAAAAATAATGCAGAAAAAACAACTAAAAGTTTTTACCCTTACTAAAAATGATTCCTTTTCATCGTTTTTATTTGTTTGCAGAGGAAAGGAAGAAAAGCGAAATTACTTTAATCCTGCTATACGAAAAAAAGTTGAGGTCATTTTACAGGAGCTTATGGAAAAGGCGATTCAGCAACACGATCTGCATGATGTCTCTGCAAAAACTGCAGCCGCTTATCCAGTAAGTACCGGTATTGAGCAGTCCGTTGAATCTGATTAAGGATAATTCCATAGGAGGTATTAATAAAGATCTTTTTACCATTTTTGAAGATAATTTCTGTACCGGAGGTTTGGACTTGGTTTACCTGATCGATATGGGAATGGGCAATCCAGCAACAATTTGAATTTGAGGGGGAATTAGTTGGAAAGAAATACATCCCGCTCGAGGGATTAATTGTGATTGGGGCCTTGTAGGTAATTCCGCAAATCTCCCGTGTCCCTTCCTGGCGACCTTTAAGACTGCTTCCAAAGTACTTGCAAGACTGGTCTATAAGTCTGCTTGTATGTGCTTGTACAAGATATTCCGTATCTTCCTCAACCACTTGGGTAGTACGGTTTTCTTTCCTATCCCGCGACGCAATTAGCGCTAATGTCATTGGAGTGATTTCAGGTAATGGGGTATATAAATCATTTAACATATTATTCATCCTTTCGTTTAAAACGAAAAGAAAGCGGCTTCCATACTAATTTACCAAAACCGAAGAAAAAAAGATACTAAAATAACGAATTTTATAATTATTTGGTAAAAAACTCCCTCTCACTCTACGTGTAAAGTTAAGAGGAAGCATCATTCTACACCTTTTACTTAGATACTTTTTCTCGCAAGCTTTTTCTAAGTATTTTTCCAGTCGTGTTTTTCGGAAGCTCTTCCAAAAATTCAATTTTGGATGGAACTTTATACTTTGCCAATTGTTCTGAGCAATACGCTATTAACTCTCTTTCCGTTAATGCAGCATTATCTGTAACCACAAAACTCATAACAGATTCACCAGTCTCTGGATCTGGAACACCGATAACCGCTACTTCGGATACATTCGGATGGGAGTATAGAACTTCTTCTACTTCTCTTGGATAAACATTATAACCCCCAACAAGAATGAGATCCTTCTTTCTATCTACAATGTAGAAATAACCCTCGTCATCCATTCTGGCCATATCTCCTGTATATAACCAATTGTCTTTTAAAGTAACTGCTGTTTCTTCGGGCATTTTATAGTAACCCTTCATTACATTAGGACCATGGACAACTAATTCTCCTACTTCTCCTACAGGTACCTCTTCCCCGAACTCATCAACAACTTTGTTTTTCACATTGACTATAGTAGTACCAATAGAGCCTGGTTTTCGTGGACGATCCAATGGGTTGAAGCAAGTAACTGGAGACGCCTCAGACAGACCGTATCCTTCAGAAATTTGTACATGAAACGTCTTTTCAAATTCCTTAAGCAAGGCAACAGGCATAGATGCGCCTCCAGAAATACACAAGCGAACACCTGAAAAGTCTTCTACATGGCCTTTGGCAGTTTGCAGTAAGTAGTTATACATTGTCGGAACACCAGCAAAAATCGTTGCATGATGTTCCTTTGTTACTCTGAAAACATCCTGTGGAGAAAACTTTGGCAAAATTAAAATGGTTCCACCATTCATTAAAGGAGCGTTCAGCGATACAGTTAAACAAAACACATGGAACATTGGCAACGCCGCAACAACCCGATCTTCTCCGCTTATTGTTAAATAGTCAGCTACATCTCTGGCATTGGAATATAGATTTTTATGTGTAAGCATCGCACCCTTAGGTGTCCCGGTTGTGCCGGACGTATATAAAATAATGGCAGTATCCTCTTCCTCCAATTCTGGACCCGTATATTTGGCATCACCATCATGGATCAACTTTGAAAACGATTGCAATTTAGCTGATAGAGGATGTGCTTGTATGTCGATTTTTTCACTTGTTTCACAAGTTATGTAATGGCTTATTTCAGGTAATTGCTCAGCAATAGCTGTAAACTTTTCAAGCAGTACATCCATCGTGATAACTGCTTTAATGTCTCCATTTTTTAGAATATAGGTCAATTCGTATGGTGTATATAATGGATTAATCGGGATCACTGTAAGCCCCATTCTCAGCGCGCCATACAATCCAATTACAAAGTAAGGACTGTTTCCCACAACAAGTGCAATATGGTCACCTTGCTTATAACCAAGCCCCTCCAATTGTGAAGCAAATTTTCGGACCGCACCCTCTAATTCCATATAACTTGTCTTTTGATTTTCAAAAATAAATGCTGCTTTTTGTGGATTATTCTCTGCTGTAATGGATAATTGTTTACTTAAATTCACCATGAAACCCCCTTATATTATGAATGAATAATCATTCATTTTATTGCCATACTTAAAACCTTATGAATTTTAGTACAATTTAAAGTATAAAATACAAAGAGTTATTTTTCAAGTGGAAGCGGTAACATTTATTATCAAAAACGTTGGGGAAAATGCGATGCCGTGATACTTTATCTGTCGGAAATAAAGTGTTCTTCCACAGTAAAAAGTAGAACAATTGAAACGCAATAGACTTTAACTTTAAATATAAAAAAGCGTACAAATCTAAAGATTCATACGCCTGACTCCAGTTAATAGATAAGATTAATAAAGTCTTCTTTGGATATTCTCCCCAGATAGTGAGGCACGTCCACGTCTGCTAATGCTTCTTCAATTGCTTGGCGGTTGTGGCGAACACCAGAAAGCCTTTCCTCAATTACGCTCACTTCTCCAACACCAAAAAAGTCCCCATAAATTTTACAATTCTCAATAATACCTTTTTTGACATCTAAGCGAACATCAACTAGACCTGCATCAAATTTATATGATTCTTGTATATTAAAAGTAGGGGATTTTCCATAATTCCAATCCCAGTTTTGATAACGTTCTTTAGAAATTTGTTTTACGTTTTCCCAGTCTTTTTCAGTCAGCTCATAGCGTGGCACCTTATTAACATCATCTACTTCAAAAATGTAACGCAAAATAATGTCTTTAAAATCTTGCATGGAAACCTTCTCATCAAGAAATTCAGAAATATTCGCAACTCTACTGCGTATAGATTTTATACCCTTTGATTGAATCTTTTCTTTCTTAACTTTTAATGCAGAAACTACGTTTTCAATTTCAGAATCTAACATTAATGTACCATGGCTAAACATACGGCCTTTTGTGGAAAACATCGCGTTTCCTGAAATCTTTCGCCCATTTACAATAAGATCGTTCCGACCCTTCAGCTCTGCAGGAACACCTAGTTTATTAAGTGCCTCCACCACTGGTTGAGTAAATTTAGCAAAGTTTTGGAAGCTGTTTCCATCATCTTTCGTGATGAAACTGAAATTTAGATTACCTTCATCATGATATACTGCTCCCCCACCTGAAAGCCTGCGAACAACTTTAATATCGTGCTTGTCCACATAATCCGTATTTATTTCTTCAATAGTATTTTGATTACGCCCAATAATAATGGAAGGTTGATTCACATAAAAAAGTAAATATGTATCGTTTTCCCCGAAATTTTGTAAAACATATTCTTCTAATGCCAAGTTAATACTTGGATCTGTAATTCCTTTATTATCAATGAATTTCATAAGTATTCCTCCCTTAATTTCCATTCCACTTTCTAGTTTAATGGAATCGTTCTCCTTAAGCAAAACTAATGCTATGTATTTCGCCAGATAAACCCCTCTGCCGCAAGATTCACAGAACCTTGATAATAGTGTTTTGCTTCCGTAACCAATTGATTACGTTCTCTGTATTGTGGTAAATGACTTAACAACAGTTGTTTCACGTTCGCTTGGTCTGCAATCGTGCCACACTCCTTACTAGTCATATGACCCGCATTTGAACCATCCTGATCTGCATAAAAGTTACAGTCCGCTATTAATAGATCAGCATTACTCGCAAACGGGACCCACTCCTCTGTATATGCAGTGTCAGCAGTATATACAATTGAGGACTTCCCATCTGTTATACGCATTCCATAACATGGTACAGGATGTTTCGTTTTTAAAAAAGTAATGCGAAATGGTCCCACTTCTAATGGCTTCTCTGGATTGTATTCAATCCCTTTCGTATATTCATGAGTTAAACTCGCAAATTTTTGATCTTCTGTATGCGCATAAATAGGTAATACTTCTTGAACCCCTGTTATATAATAAGATACAAGCCTCGCATATTGTAGTACACCAATATCTGCAACATGGTCATGATGGTAATGAGACAAGATTACCGCATTAAGCTCATTTGGTGATATGTATTTTTGTAATTTTGACAAGGAACCACTTCCCGCGTCCACAAGGAGAGTAAACCCATCTTTTTCAAGGAGATATGCAGACGTAGCACCATCCGCAGCAGGATAGCCTCCCCAATAACCAATAACAGTTAACTTCATAATCATTCCAACCTTTCATGACTATTTGTAGCTTCATTATATCCGATAGAAAGAAATTTTAAAATATGTTGTAACACATGGTTGACTTTTAACATACTGTTATATTACAATGTATTTAATTCAAATATGAGGAGGATCCACATGTTAAATGTTCTTGAATTCTTTAGAAACCTACCTAAAAAGAAGTGTAGCCAATGCGGTCATGATATGCATGAAAAAGCAGACTGTTATGGGAATTTATGTGACGAATGTGATCATCCAGCAAGATAACTGTATAACAACAAATGAATTATCTGATTTACGCCTACTGTAATACAACACAATCTTCCTAACTGACAGCTATACCCATAGCTGTTATTTTTTTTGCATCTATACATCCTTACAATTTAGCTCTAAATAATAATTCGCAAAATATATATACTACGACGTTGTTGAGAATGGAGTAATTCATTTACAGAGGAAGCACCCATTGATTTGCGTTTCAGGCGGACGCTTTCCGCCGGCATGGCCTCAGCCGCTTCCTCCGCTACGCTCCGTCCAGGGTCTTCGCCTCATGCTATTCCGGCAGGAGTCGCCGCCCTCCACTCCAATCAATTCGTACACAGCATATTTTGAATCTATGTGAACGCAAATTTTCTTCGTAGATATAATAGAAAATAGTAGCGAAGGAAAAATACGGAGACTTCTGGGGGAGATGAGGCATAGGTGAGACCCCGGAAAGCGCAGTATTTTTCCGTAGCGGTGTTATTTAGTCTTGTTGCATTAACAGAGAAATAAGTCTACTTTAGTTCGCATTTTACTCCAACTATGCAGTGAAATTATAGGATATTACGGCTCACCTCAGTCTTTGCAATAAACTTGTTTTCATCTTAGATACAATACTGATTACGCAAGCACTATTAGTATTATTTTGAAAAGTCATACCCTTCTGCCCTATTTTATATTATACTTAATTAGAGTGACGAAATAAGTTTGTGGAAGGAGTTTTCTTATGAAGTCCGGAGTAAAAAGTTTAGATCGTGCAGACATGGCTGTGGATGAGACATGGGATTTAACTGATTTATTTATTAACCATGCCGCCTGGGAAAAAGAGTTAGATACAATCCAAAAGGAAATAACCTCTGTTACACAATATAAAGGAAAAGTTGGGGAAAGTGCTTCAACTTTGCTTAGCTGCCTGACTGACTTTGAAGAATATCAAAAGAGACTTGTTCTTGTAGCCACATACGCCAATTTAAAAGCAAGCGCAGATGGAACAGATCCGACTAACCAACGAGATAGTGCAAAAGTGTCTGCAGCACTTTCCGCTATCAGTACCAAAATCTCTTTTGTTCAGTCCGAATTATTGAAGCTCGAACCTATTATGGTGGAAAATTATTTACGTGAGTTACCTGCACTCCTACCATATAAAAAGATGCTTGAAGATATATTGGAAAAGAAAAAACATATTCTTTCACCAGAAGTTGAAGAAACACTAGCTGCTCTTGGAGTAGTTCATGATGCACCTTATATGATATACCAACGCAGCAAATCTGCTGACATGCGCTTTTCTCCAATTACCATAGATGATAGTAGTGAATTGCCTATGTCAGCTGCTTTATATGAGGACAAATATGAATTATCAGCAGACCCATCTATCCGACGTAAAGCATACCAATCTTTTATTCATACCTTGGAGCAGTATAAAAATACCTATGCAGCAACATATGCTACTGAAGTGTCTAAACAGGTGACTATGTCTCGCTTACGTTCCTATGAATCTGTCACAGATATGCTGTTACACCCACAACAAGTAACCAAAGAAATGTATCATCAACAGCTAAATGTAATCCAAGACAAGCTTGCTCCCCATATGCAACGATATGCCAAGCTAAAGAAGGAAAAGTTAGGGTTGGATAAATTGCATTATTATGATTTAAAAGCTCCGTTGGATCCTGCCTTTAATCCCGAAACAAGCTATGATGAAGCAAAAACAACTATTTTAGAAGCTTTGCAAGTAATGGGACCAGAATATAGTAAGATTATGGAGGATGCTTTAACTAATCGATGGGTGGACCGTGCTAATAATAATGGTAAAGCGAGTGGGGCCTTCTGTTCTAGTCCGTATGGTGTCCATCCTTATATTTTAGTTACCTGGACGGATATGATGAGAGGTGCTTTCATCCTTGCACATGAATTAGGCCATGCCGGGCATTTCTATCTTGCTGGTAAAAACCAAGCATTTATCAACACACGCCCTTCAACCTATTTTGTAGAAGCACCCTCTACATTAAATGAATTGCTATTGGCAGAGCACTTGCTTTCCAAAACGAATGATGCACGTATGAGAAGCTGGATAATCACACAACTATTAGGAACCTATTATCACAACTTTGTTACCCATCTTTTGGAAGGAGAATTCCAACGAAAAGTATACCAATTGGCAGAAGAAGGCACGCCTTTAACTGCTAACATTCTCTCAGAGCAAAAACTACAAACATTGGAAAATTTCTGGAGGGATGCTGTCGAGTTTGACGAAGGCGCGGGTTTGACTTGGATGCGTCAACCACATTACTATATGGGTCTTTATCCATATACATACTCTGCAGGGTTAACTGTTTCAACTGCTGTAGCACAGCAAATAAAGTCAGAAGGAAAACCAGCTGTTGACCGCTGGCTGGATGTGTTAAAAGCCGGTGGAACAGAAAAACCTCTCCATCTAATTCAACAGGCTGGGGTAGACATGTCCAAGCCTGATGCCATTAATCAAGCTGTTAATTATGTCGCTTCGTTAATTGATGAATTGGAAGTAGCACAGCATTAAATTGTTAATGCGTAGCAAAAAAGCTAGAACTCTTCCAAACAACTGTAAAAAAACCGGTTTAGACATTTTTAGTCTAAACCGGTTTTTTTACTTACTTCTACGCACTTGTGCTTTTATTCCTTCAAGAATGCAAGGGCTTCAGCTACTGCGTTCTCACCTTGTTCAATACAATCAGGCACTCCAATACCCTCAAACGAACTACCTGCAAGAAAAACACCAGGCAAAAGATGATGCATTTCATTACGTACCTTTGCCACTCTCTCTTTATGACCAACCGTATATTGCGGCATGGCATTTTTCCATCTACTAATGACACTAAATTCGGGCTTTGCAGTAATATTCATTGTCTTGTTTAAATCTTTCAGAACAATCTCCGTAATCTCCTCATCCGAAAGATCGACAACCTCCTGATCTCCCGGTTTGCCCACATAGCAACGGACCAAGGCTTTTCCCTCAGGTGTAGTCATTGGCCATTTCTTATGTGTCCACGTACACGCAGTAATTCGGTAATCACTGTTTCGGGATACGACAAAACCCGTTCCGTCAATATCCTTTTTTATCGCGGATTGATCAAATGCCATTGCTACATTTGCTACAGAAGTTGATGGCATTTGATTAAAATCATTAAATAAATCATATTGGCTGAATACTTTTGGCAATGTATAATGCGGCGAAGCCATAATAACTGCATCAGCTTTAACTGCCTCTCCATTGCTTAAAAGTAAGTGATAGCCGTGTTCTTTTTTCTCAATATGGTCAACAGCCGTATTTAAAGAAACCACTTCTGAATCTAACTTTTGTTCGATAGCTCTAACAAAGGTCCCAAGCCCATTCTTAAAAGAGAAGAACATCCCAGGCTTTTTACCAGTAGACTTTTTAGACTTGGGCATTGTCTTCTGGAGACCTTTAATTAGACTGCGATGCTTTTGCTGGGTTTCGTAAAAATTAGGGAATGTGGCCATGAGACTCATTTTATCGATGTCACCTGCATAAATACCGGATAACAACGGTTCGATTAGATTCTCAACAAGCTCATCGCCAAACCGATGACGGAAAAAGCCGCCAAGTGATTGATCACTTACATCTTTACCTGTAGGCAAAACCAAATCCATTCCTGCACGAAGCTTTCCTTTCACTGTAAACATTCCGGAAAACAGGAACGGTTTGACCTGTGTAGGAATACCCATAAAGGCACCTGAGGGCATTTTATGAAGTTTTTTCCCTACCAAAATATAGGATTGACCTGTTCCATTTCTAACCAACTCTTCACTTAGGCCTAGCTCTTCCGCTAGTTTTACCGCAGGTTGCTTTCTTGAAAGGAATGAATCCGGTCCCCGTTCGATTGTAAAACCATTCTTCTGGGTTGTTTTTATTTTCCCACCAAGTCGATCACTAGCTTCTACCAGTTTCAGCTTATATGGCAGGTTTTTTTCCTTTATTTCTTTTTGTAAATAATAAGCTGCTGAGAGTCCTGTGATTCCACCGCCCACGATTACAATTGTTTTGGTATCGCTCATTTCACTTCACTCTTTACACTCTTTAAAACAACATGAGCTAGTGTATGAATAAATGATGGATGAACATTCGGCATTTCTGGACGGTAATAGTTCGCTCCTATTTCATCACAAACTACTTTACATTCATAATCATTGTCATATAATACTTCCAAGTGATCAGCAATAAATCCTACTGGAGCATAAACAAAGGAAGTGTAACCCTTTTGTTCAAAGAGGTCTCGTGTTAAATCTTGGACATCTGGCCCTAGCCACGGATCAGGAGTATTCCCTTCACTTTGCCAACCTATCTCAATATGTTTTATACCAGTCTGTTCAGCAATAAGACTCGCTGTTTCTTCTAGTTGTTTAGGATATGGATCACCATTTTGAAGAATTTTTTCAGGTAAACTATGGGCGGACACGATCAATACAGCCTTTTCGCGCTCTTCTGCTGACATCTTCTCATATTCTTTATTGATTTGTTGTGACCAATAATCAATAAAACCAGGCTCATCGTACCAGCTTTCGATTGATTTAATATTAATGCCATGTTTTTCCGCTTCATCATTTGCTCGTTTATTATAGGATTTTACGCTAAAGGTAGAAAAATGTGGTGCCAATACTATGGACACAGCTTCTTTAATACCGTCCTTAGCCATTTCTTCAACTGCATCTTCTATAAATGGTTCAATATGTTTTAACCCAATATATGCTTTAAATTCATATTGATCCTGCTCTCCATTTAAAGCCTCTTCAAGTGCAGCGGCCTGCTGCTCTGTAATTTTCGCTAGTGGAGAAATCCCGCCAATTGCTTCATATCTGCTTTTCAAGTCTTCTAACGCTTCTTCTGATGGTTTTCTTCCACGACGAATATGTGTGTAATATCTTTCAATATCTTCTTCTTTATAGGGTGTTCCGTAAGCCATTACCAATAGGCCTAGCTTTTTCTTTTCCATTTTCCGCACCTCTTTTAAAAATTATTGCATTAGCTTAATTATGTGAATAACTATGAATCAACTCTGTTAGCTTCTTCAATGTTTCCGGTTTAATGTCAGGCGTTACCCCATGGCCTAAATTAAATACATGGTTGCCTTGTTCCTTTCCTTCATCCAGAATGGCTTTGGTTCGTTTTTCTATGGTTTCCCATTCTGTTAGTAGTAAGGTTGGATCCAGGTTACCTTGCAGCACCTTTGTGACCCCCATATCTCTCGCTTCTTTCATAGACGTACGCCAATCCAACCCGATCACATCCACAGGCAGATCATTCCATTCCATAAGCAAATGTCGTGCCCCTACTCCAAATATGATTAGTGGGACATCATATTGTCTTAGCTCGGAAAAGATCCTAGTCATAACGGGTTTAATGAATATACGGTAATCTGCCGCATTCAACGTGCCGACCCATGAGTCGAAAATTTGGATCGCTTTAGCGCCTGCTTCAATTTGTGCTTCAACATAAGTAATTACCATATCGGCAAGTTTATCCATTAATGCAAACCATGCAGCTGAATCGCGGTACATAAACGCCTTTGTTTTACTATAGTTTTTAGAAGGACCACCTTCAATCATATAGCTTGCTAATGTAAAAGGAGCTCCACTAAAACCAATCAAAGGAACCTCAAGTTGTTCTTCAGTAAGGATCCGGATCGTTTCCAAAACGTAAGGAACATCTGCTTTAGGATTGATTGAGCCAAGACGCTCCACATCTTGCATATTCGTTATCGGATTATTGATAACTGGTCCAATCCCCGATTTAATCTCCACATCTACCCCTAAAGCAGGAAGAGGAGACATAATATCTTTGTATAAAATTGCTGCATCTACTCCATATTGCTCAACAGGAAGACGTGTAACATAGGCGCATAACTCCGGTTGATGTGTAATCTCAAATAGAGAATATTTTTTCTTTAACTCACGATACTCTGGCTGTGACCTTCCAGCCTGTCGCATAAACCATGCAGGAGTATAATCTGTTTTTTCACCTTTATAAGCTCTAATAATCGTATCATTTATCTTTTTTGCCATCTGTACCATTCCTTTTTACGTACTTGTACTAACCCATAATCAACTATATCCATTAATAATCTGTCTGTATAGCAAAGCACCTTGATTGTCATGAATTTGTCTTAATTTAAGATATTTGTGTACCTGTCAGAGTGCAAATCCGTGGCTAACCATCCATATACATGTTCCAGTATCCTTTTTTCAATAAAGCAACTACAACGTAATAGTGAGTTAACGAACGGTAAGTGGTTCTTGTTACCATTCTAATTTTACTGTATTCGACCTTTCTCCTTCCCTTTTTGTGAGCGGATCAAAAGGAACTACATAATAGCGATTACCACCAAATAACGCATTCTTTATTGTATAAATTGTTGTTCCTTCGGTCTCGCCTATTCTTTCATCAATACCTTCTTTTTCTCTATATACACGGTATATTACCCGGTCATCTGAAGAGCCCTTCCAGGATAATTCTCCTTCCACGAACGAAAAGCTGCCAAAACGATAGCTTGCCTGTAAATTTTCTATTTGCGGCAGAGTAACTGGTTTGGGTAAAGCTGTTACTTTCTCTGGCTTTGAAAAATGTTCTTCGAGTTCTTCGTGCTTATCCAACTCAGACAAAATTGCCTTTGTTAATTTCGTTGGATATTCACTACCTCCATTTAAATAATGCTCCTTATCCGATTGATCATAACCCATCCAGGTTGTCATTACATATTTTGGAGTGTACCCGGCAAACCAAGCATCCTTTACTTTACCTTCTACAAACGGGTGCTGGGTCGTCCCTGTTTTACCTGCTAATGCTTTTGTATATTCACCAGCTGTTGCTGTTCCGGATTTTACTGTTTCCTGCAAAATCTCTGTCATATTCCACGCAACCTGCGCATCATATACTTGCTTTGAATTAGTTTCTGCTTCAAAAGCTAATTTATTTTCCTGGTCATATATACGTTCAATCGTATGGGATTTTTTCATTTTTCCCATTCCAGCAAAAGAACTATAGCTCTCCATAACCTGAATTGGAGTAATTCCTTTAGATAAACCACCTAAAGCGATTGCTAAACCATCATCTTCAATCATAATCCCTTGTTTTTCCAAGGACTTTTTTGCATAAGGTACTCCAATCTGGTCAAGCAGCCAAACCGCAGAAGAATTCTTGGAATACCTAATTGCATCATAAATGGAAACAGCACCCTCGTATTGATGGTCCGCATTTTCCACACTATAATTATTATCATAATCATATTTCATATCAGGAATAAGTGTATAAGGTGTATATGCTTCTTTTTTCATCATAGCAGGCCCATAAACCGCGATGGGCTTTATTGTCGAGCCAGGTTGCCTGGAAACAGTGGTACGATTCAGATTTCCAAGTTGATATTCTCTACCACCTATTGCCGCTACAGTTCTCCCAGCACTCTGTTCCATGATAACGAATGCTCCCTGGGTTCCCTTCGTATTACCCGGGAAATAATTGTCGTTTTTGAAATGATTATAGGCAATTTGCTGAATTGTGTCGTTCATGTTGACTACAATTCGATAGCCCCCTCGCTTTAACTCCTCTATGGACATATCATGCATTTCTGCAGCTTCTTTAATTACAAGGTCTACATAACTATCCACCCATGGCTTACTATTATCCTTCTCCAACTCAAGACCCAAAGATTTATTAGACTCTTTTAATCTTTCCTCTGCATTGATCGCTCCATTGGCCTCCATTGACTTTAACACGACATTACGTCTCTCTAGCGCTTTCTCTGGATGGTCAATTGGTGAATACCCATTGGGCCCTTTTGCTAGCCCAGCAAGTAAGGCAGCTTCCGAAACAGTTAAGTCACTTGCCTTCTTGGAGAAAAAGTAATTAGAAGCTCTCTCTATTCCATAAACCCCACGACCAAAGTAAATTTCATTCATATATAATTCCAATATTTCATCCTTTGTCAGGTTACGTTCCAAGTAGACAGCAGCCATTACTTCTTTTGTTTTTCGCATCCAGGTTTTATCATTATGCAGGAATAGATTTTTAGCCAGTTGCTGGGTTATGGTGCTAGCACCTTCCACTTTATCCATTGCTATAATATCTTTGATTATCGCTCTCATAATCGATCTAAAGTCAACACCTGAATGTTCATAAAACCTTCTGTCTTCAATTGCAACAAACGCCTGCTGTACATGTTCAGGTATTTTTTCAATTGTGACAGGGATACGGTCTTCCTTATATATACTACTTAGTCTCTCACCATCTTTTGTTTCAATTACTGTTGTTGCATCAAGTACCATATCAGCTTCATCGGCTACTAATTTTCCACCAATTAAAATGGCGGCATAGCCAAGTAGACCTAAAATAATAATTGTTGTTATACTATAGAAGATAACCCGTATTTTCTTTGGTATCCTAAAGCGCCTTTTCTCATGATCTTTTTCTTTCATCCATTCACCCCTATGTACGCACCACTTACATTATACGACAAAATTCCTCCTAGCGAAACCGATAATACTTATTATCTTTTAATATTAATTATAAAATGTAAAGTTGGACTATTTATTTCACTGTAAGGGTAATATACTGTATAGATACTACAGAAAGGGGAATTCGAATGAAGGCATTTATGACAAATGGCACAGTAGACTTTTTAGAGAAGTTGGAGAAGAAGCACCCGAATATTCATCTGTACTTCATGACAAGTAACACAGGCGGCCTCGCATATTATGAAGCGGAAAAGAATATTTTTTCAGCAGGTAGAGAATATGAGATTTTAATTCAAAAAGGAAATATCCAGGATGAAGGGTATGTGGTAATGAATAACATCCCTGTAACAGAAGAAGGACAACCAGTGTTTGAGGATCGGTTTAAACAACGCCAAAATGAAGTTGAAATGATGCCTGGATTTCAAGCTTTCCGCTTATTAAAACCGAAAAAAGGGCGTACCTATGTTGTGTTTACCCAATGGCGCTCAGAGCAAGACTTTGAGAACTGGAAAAATTCAAAGGAATTTAAGCAGACACATCAAGGACAAACAAAACCACCAGCTTATTTTGCTGACCGCCCTTTTCTTACAAACTACCATATGATAGATAAGAATGATGACTAATCATACCATTTGAAGAAGCGGTGCTGATATATATGTGAGGGTTATTCACTGATTCGGAAAATGGATAAACTACGACTTAACTTGTTGAGAATGGAGTAATTCATTTTACACAGGAAGCACCCATTGATTTGCGTTTCAGGCGGACGCTTTCACACCTCCGGGTACAAGTGCGACATCTGTTCGTTGCCTCACAGTGTCTTCTTTGCCGCCCGGCATGGCCTCAGCCGCTTCCTCCGCTACGCTCCGTCCAGGGTCTTCGCCTCATGCTATTCCGGCAGGAGTCGCCGCCCTCCACTCCAATCAATTCGTACACAGCACATTCTGGGTGTATGCGAACGCAGTTTTTCTTCGTAGATATAATAATAATTAGTAGCGAAGGGGAAATATGGAGACTCCTCGAAAATGAAAATACACATTTTCTTCGTGCGATGCCTTGCTGACGAAGCTTTCCTTGTCCTGCGGGAGGAGAGGCCTCGATGAGACCCCCGAACGCGTAGCGTGAGGAGGCTCATCAGCCGCCCGCGGAAAGCGGAATATTTCCCCGTAGCGGTGATTTACGCAGTCTCTATATTCTTAGTTACGTCGCAGTTTCTTCCAACTACGAATGAACAAAAATACGTGTGTACCCAAACATTTGAAGTAGAGCCTAAAAAACATGGTCATCTAATAGATGGACCATGTTTTTTTAGATTCATTATATATGTAGTGTTTTTTGAGCTATATAAATATCAGCTATCCCGAAACAACTTATTTTTATGTACATACACCGCAGCTTGAGTTCGATCATTGACAGCCAATTTTGATAGAATATTACTCACGTGCGTTTTCACTGTTTTAATTCCGATGTAAAGCTTCTCACTAATCTCTTGATTTGTCATCCCATTCCCTATACATAATAAGACTTCCAATTCCCTGTCTGTGAGGTCCTCATGCAACTTCTTTTCTTCGCGGCGAAATCTTGTCATCACTTTCCCTGCTACTTTAGGTTCGATCACGTTTTCTCCACGAGCTGCTTTTTTTATCGCATCCGCAATTTCAGTTGCTGAAGATGTTTTTAATATGTAGCTAAATGCTCCTGCTTCAAGTGCTGGGAATAGTTGCTCATCATCATAGTAGCTTGTTAAAATTATAATCTTACACGCTGGAAATTGCTCCATAACTTGCGCAGTAGCGTCAATTCCTGACCCATTCTCCATCATTAGATCCATAAGCACCACATCTGGCTTTTTCTCCAAAATTAATGCCGCTCCATCATTACCACTTGCCGCCTGACCAATCACTTCAATTTCTTCATCCGTATTTAAATATGCAATAATACCCTTGCGAACGATTTCATGATCATCAACTACAATAACACGAACCATTTAACTTCCCCCTATCAGCATGGTATACGAATATCAATGTATGTACCTTCTCCAGTGTTAGATCTAATTGTAAATGTTCCACCTAATTCTTCACTACGTTCCTTCATCGTTTTCAAGCCATAAGAAGTTTTTCTTTCCATATCTTGAGTTGAGTCAAACCCCTCCCCATCATCCCGAATATGTACAAATAACTCGCTGGTCGGCCTAGAAAGGCTAATTTCCACTTCAGAAGCATTTGCATGTCTCAATATGTTCGAAAGAGATTCCTGAACGATACGGAAAACATGCTCCTCTACCGTATCTGCCAATTGCAGATCAGAAGGAATATTCAACTTAAAAGTAATTGTACTTTTTTGTTTCAGTTCATTTACAAGCTTTTGAATACCCGTAGATAATGTATCTCCAGATAAGTGAATAGGTCTTAGATGGAGTAACAGTGCTCGCATTTCTGCTTGGGACTGTTGTGCTGCTTTAGTCACCTCTATCATTTGTTCCTTTGCGAGGTCAGGATCTCTATCCATCTGTTTCACCGCTGCTTCTGCCATCATTGTTAATGCAAATAATTGCTGACTTACAGCATCATGCAAATCTCGGGCTAATCGCTGCCGTTCTTCTATAACAGCTGCTTTATGAGCAGATTTTGCAAATTCAGCTTTTTCATCCGCACGCTGTCTTAAGGCTTTAACTTGATTTTGCAGCTTTTCACCCAATTCATTCATTTCATTCCCGATCCTCGCAAGTTCGTCCTCTTCATTAAAATACACACGTGAAGTATAGCTTCCGTTTGCGAATCTGGTAATTAACACTGAAAGATATTCCAGCCTCTCCTTCATATCACCACTTGATTTAAATCCTGCATAGAGTGATAAAATAGTTCCAAGAACGATATATAGAGAGATAAATAGAAAAATGCCAGACGCTGTTAACCATGCAGGTTCAAAAATGACATAGATTGATAAAAGAAGGGAGAGCAACGTTATGCTTGTTAGAAACAAGCCATATAAATGGGAACGGATATAACTATAACGAATGCTTGAAAAACGGTTAATCATCGCTCTTCCCCCTAAACATAATCGATTCGAATTGATCCAGCTTTTAAATGAATTTGAAAATCTATTTTTCTTACTGCAGTATCATAATTATTTGTCGAATACTGAAGTGAACGATTAATCCCTTCGACCGTCTGCCCTGCTACATAAACTTCACCAGCCTTGACGGAAGCTTTCACACGGAAGTCGATATTTTCCGGCATGACGATATTAACATCGCCAGCTAACGACTGAATCGAAATGGGAATTTCCTTGTCGGGAATAAAAGCTTTAGTAAAATCAAAATAAAAATCACCTGCCATTTGACTGAGATTCATCGGCTCTACTTTCCAATTTGGATGATTAAATTCCTGGTTTCCAAAACTGAAATAGGAATCCCGTTGTGTTCTTGTCTTTTTCTTGGTTTTATCTGAGACATGTACAAAGGTGCGTCTTTTAATTAATAAAAAACCTGCATAGATAATCAGCAATGGCCAGAGATTTATAATATCACCAAACGAAAAGACAATTACCTCAAAGCGATCAAGTAGAAGCAATCCGCCAAAAACGATGAGAAAGGAGCCAAATACCCAGCTTCCGCCACCTCTATTAAAATAGTCAATAACCCACTTTACCCCCAACACGATAAAGAAGATTGGATATATATAGCCCCACACGGTATAAAAATCAAAATTCACCATTCCCAAATTAGTAAGCACAAGCATAACACCTAATCCAATTAGGAAGATTGCCAGAAAATAACGAAGAATATTTTTCATCCTGTTCATCCTCTTCTATTGTCTTATTTTCAGTAGTTGTTTATTTCTTAAATTATATAAAGCAATCAAGGTAATAATTATACCACTGCAAACAATGATTGACTGAATTCCAACTCCTGCTGATATTAACAGAGAAGTAGCTACATAAGATACGGGGACTAATCCAGTAGAAACAGTCATTAATAAGCTCATTATTCTACCGAGCATTTTTTTATCGGTCGTTTTCTGCAGCATAGTTATTAAAGGAATATTGACCAATTGAAGAATAAAGGCCATCATGGCAACTAGACCAGCTGTAAACAGCACAGAGTTGGAGAAGCCAATAAAAGTAAAGAGGATACCTAATACAATTAATCCACTAACCATCACGTATCCAGGCTTCTTTAAGGTAATAGAAGCAAGAACTAATGCTCCAATTAATGCTCCTATTCCTAGGGAAGTTTCCACCGTTGCCAAGCTAACTGCATTTCCCATAAAGACGTCCTTTACGATAATTGGTATTCCCATGGACAACGGACCAGAAAAGAAAAAGTTTAGAATAAAGCCCAAAAATAGAATGGACATAATAATTTCATTATTGCGAGCGTACACAAATCCTGCTTTTAAATCCTGCCACGGTGAATGAACCTCTTCCTTATCATCATCCTTTTCCAATCGAATAAGCAGAACTGTAATAGAGGCTAGGAATAAAAACAAGAATGCGGCGATAAATACTCCTTTGAACCCTAATACCGCTATCAATGTACCTCCTAGAGCAGGACCAAGAATTGGGCTAATTTGACTTGTCATTTGAATGAATGAATTACCTCGCTGCAACTGTTCCTCTTCCAAAATCATTGGCGTTAAGGAGTTAAGAACCGGATAACTGAAAGCATCTGAAATCCCAAAACAAGCTGCCAGTATTATTAGATGCCAAGCCGTAACCATATCAGCAAAAAGAAGAACTACTAATACTAATATAAGTAGTGCGCGAGTCATATCGGATAAAAATAGTATCAACCTTTTATTAAAGCGATCAGCAACAACTCCCCCGACAGTTAGCAATAATAACCTTGGTATGGAGGCAGCAATAAAAAGCATACCAAAATAAAAACGATTATCATTTAAAGTTAACATCAACCACTCTGCCCCAATTAAATATACATAATATCCTGGAGAAGAAAATAACGCACCAATAAAGAGAAATAAAAAATTACGATTTTTAAATAGAGACGATTTTCCTTTTGTTATATCATTAACCGTTGCATCCATAAGATGGCCCCCTCATATTATTCTATATTCAGTCTACCTTGGTTTTTGAATAAGAAGAACCACCTTAAGCATGCTTTTTCCTCCGCCCTAAGACCGAGACCTCCATCTTCCGATACCCTCATAGATATAGATTAGAGCGATCAGACAAAGGTAGCCAATAATGAAACCGGCAACCACATCTGTCAGATAGTGAACGTTTATCACATACCGACTCATCCCTATAAGGAAAATCAATATTGCCAACGAACTATGAACAACTATTTTACCTCTTTTTGTTTTTAACAGTGCTGCAATAAAATAGGCTAAGAGGCCATAACACACAATGGAAATCATAGCATGACCAGAAGGGAAACTGTGCCCCTCCGCATTGGCTGCAATTAAAATGCTAGGCCTTTCTCTTTCAACTAGCCCTTTAATCAACTGATTTAATAAATGAGTACCAAGTGTGCCACCAGCAAAAATAATAGGAGGAAGCCAATCATAATATTTCCACCATAAAAACAAAGCAATGATAATAACAAATGGAATTAAGAACGTACTGGACCCCAATTCTGTTAACCAACGCGCAATCGTATAGAACACTGTTTCATCCATTTGTGCAACAAGATCTCTTGTCCATTGATCAACATAAGGAACAGACCCATTTAATATTTTCACTACCCATACTGCTATCATAGCGAGAAGCAGAACCATAAAGATAAACAAAATGTATTTTCTCTTTGACACCATTTAAATCCCTCCATCTGATATATTACCCGACTTCATGTTTCAAAAAAACAAAAGAGGGAAACATTATTATATACACAAAATAATTAAAGGTGGGATACAGAATGGATAAAGACTTACAGGAATTAATTGATGGTTTAAATGAAGATCTTGCTCATGAGTATGGTGCAGCAATTCAGTACACATACAGTGCTTCTGTTGTTTCAGGACTATATCGTTCTGCACTAAAACCTTTTTTTGAAGCTGAGATTAATGATGAATTGGGACACGCACTTTACTTATCTGAAAAAATTAAATCTCTTGGTGGTACACCAACAACCAAGTCTGCTGAAGTCCCACAGCCTACAGATGTAAAAGATCTATTGGAAGCTACATTAAAAGCTGAATCAGATACCATTGATCGGTATGAAAAACGAAAAAAACAAGCAGAAAATCTTGGGTATACAGAGTTAGTAGTGAAGCTGGAAGACCTAATTTCTGATGAAACACATCATAAAGAAGAAGTTCAACGCTTATTAGCAGATCCAAGACTTTCTCAATAAACCGATAAAGGGTGCCTAAAAGCATCCTTTTTTTGTTCTAATACATATGATTAGAATATCCTCTAATTCGCAGTTCGTTCCTACTGTGAATGTACGAGATAACGTTTTTACCCAAACATTTGCACTAGAATCTTTTTTGTTTTAAAAATAACACTAAGACACTTCTTCTCCAAGTTGTATTTGTGGCCCTGTCAATCTTTCTTGAAACATAGCTTAATAACATTAGGCATTCTTCCTAAAACAAACAAGTTGTCCTTTTAATGAGAAATATCATTCTAAGAAGAATAGTGCCGATTGTTCCCACTGAGCAATTTCCTGCCAATACTTCTATTTCCTCCTACATTACATCCGATAAAATAGCATCATTTTATATTCTTAAATGTTATAATAATTAGAAAGTAAAGTCCAGAGGAGGTTTTTATTCTTGTTAAAAGAAATACATACACTGATAGATCAGCACTATGAGGAAATGGTGGAGATTCGCAGATACTTACACCAACATCCCGAACTTTCCTTTCATGAAACAGAAACAGCGAAATATATTGCCAGCTTTTATGATAAGCTTGGTATTCCATACGAGACAAAGGTTGGCGGTAATGGTGTTATTGCCACATTGATAGGTGGTAAACCTGGAAAGACAATTGCATTACGTGCCGATTTTGATGCTTTACCTATTCAAGATGAAAAGGATGTACCCTATAAATCAAAAGTGCCAGGTGTGATGCACGCTTGTGGGCATGACGGACATACTTCGACCTTGCTTGTACTTGCAAAAGTGATGAAAAGTTTCCAAGAAAATTTACCAGGTACTATTGTCTTTCTTCACCAACATGCAGAAGAATATGCGCCAGGTGGTGCCAAGCCTATTGTCGATTCAGGCGCTATTGATCATGTAGACGCAGTATTCGGCACCCATTTATGGGCAACCACCCCTCTAGGTGTGATGCAAACATCCAAAGATGTATTTATGGCTGGGGCAGATCGTTTCGAAATAACTATTCAAGGGCAAGGTGGGCATGGCGCTTATCCTCATGAAACAAAGGATGCTATTGTTATTGGTTCCCAGCTTGTTAGCCAATTACAACAAATTGTAAGTAGAAGGCTGGATCCTTTGAAAACTGCTGTTGTTACTGTAGGGGTATTTGAAGCAGGAGAGACATTTAACGTTATTGCAGATAAAGCTAGGTTAATTGGAACAGTTCGATATCTTGATATAGAAATACAGGAAGAAATTATTCGTGAAATGGAAAAGATTATAAAAGGTGTCTGTCTTGGCTACGAAGCAGATTATACCTTCAACTACGAAAAAGGCTACCCTCCTTTAGTTAATCATGCGAGGGAAGCAGAAGTAGTATTGGAAGCGAGTAAACAAGTAAAGGAAATTCATACAGCTGAAGAAGTCATCCCAGTAATGGGTGGAGAAGATTTTGCATACTATACAATGAAAAAACCAGGAGCTTATTTCTTTACAGGTGCTCATCAAGAAGGAAATCCGTATCCTCATCATCACCCGAAATTTGATATTGACGAACGTGCTCTTCCTATCGCTGCCAAAACGCTGATCGAAGCGTATTTTGCATATCAATCGCATAAGATAGGATAAAGAATAGAGAGATCGAAGTAAAACATATAAAAAAAGCCGAACTGTACATCGCATCAATGGTATCAGTTCGGCTTTTCACCTCTTTGCCCGTTCAAATAATAGATGATTAGGATCTCTTGGTGTGAATACTTACGACGAATTGTTTTCGTTCAACTTCTTCCCAACTATACGATTAGTGCTTCACTGCTAATTTCCCACTGACATAACCATTAATAAATAAGTAATTGAACAGAGCCCCACCTATCAATGTCACAGCAAAACCTATATAAGCTTGCATAATTAAAAATAGTAGAGAAAATAAAACAGTTTGAATAAAGCCTAGCTGGAATAACAATTTTACGATGGCTTTTTTCCGAAGGCTTTCTTCAACAGGGTAAAGTTCAGGCCATATAACTGTTCTGTGGTGCTGATACAATGTCATCATCTGAAAACTGCTTAAATACAAAAATAATATTGCAAAAAGAATTTCCATCCACAAATTTGGTATATAGTAAATAAACAAACCACCTATAACAAGTAGTCTGAAATACATTCCCATATAGTCTCCGCTTCGCACAAAGGTAATACGATATAAATAATCAAATGTGTTCTTTTGTGCAAAAGGAACCTTGCTAACCAACGACACAAGCCATTGCCTTTTTTTGATTGGTGTTTTTATATGTGGAACATCTGCAAACATATTGGCCAAGCGGTAGAAGGTCTGCATTCTGTTTTGGTCTTTCTGTACTAAAAGGTCCCACACGATCCCTGCATGTTTTCTTGATACACTATAATCATAAAGGAACACAATAATGAACAGCAACGTTGCAATCCCCGCTAAAAGCATATCTCCATTTACAAGGAAATAAAAAACTGCCATATTTAATAATACTCGAATAAATAAATCTACTCGTCTCATTTGTGGTTCTCTGACTTTCAACACCCACCAGTTTGCAAGTAAATTCCATACTTTAAAAATAAGCAGTACAACAAAAGCAAGTAAGTAAACTGTAATATCACGGTCAGTATATGTTGCAAAATACAATGGTCCAAACGCCGCGGTTACGAGAAGAAGAAGATAGAGTTGAATGACAAAGCTGTATATGAGCGCATTTCTAAAATAGGCTTGCATCTTGTTCTCTGCAGCGATTAAGAAAACAAGATCTGGCTCTTTAAGCAGTGTACGGACAGGACTATAGCTTACAATACCTCCAAAAGCAACACCCATGAGAATTGCTGTAGGAAAGTTTGCGGGAAGCTGGGTAAGTGCTTGCTGATAGTAATAGGCAAGTGCTGAAACGAAAAAAAGCATAGCAAAAGCGATATGACCGTTAAAAATATATCTTAAATAGCGGCTTGTCTCTTTTAAATGTGCTGAAAAACGTTTCATAAAAAATGTATGAGAATCAAACATGGTAATCTTCTTCTTTCGTTAATTGTACATAGATGTCATCCAACGTTGCTTTAGGCATATTGAAGCTGTCCTGAAGCTCCAGCAATGTCCCCATTGCACGGATTTCTCCATCATGAAGAATGACAAAACGGTCACAATAACGTTCCGCTGTAGCTAATATATGTGTGGACATTAAGACGCCTGCCCCTTTATCTTTCATTTCCCCCATTAGCTGAAGGTAGGACTGAATTCCAAGTGGATCAAGACCGACAAAAGGTTCATCAACAATATACAAGGGTGGTTCAATTAAAAATGCACACATGATCATCACCTTTTGACGCATCCCCTTGGAGAAATGAACCGGGAACCATTTTAGCTTTTTTTCCATACGGAATTCTTTTAGAAGTGGTTGTAATCTTTGCTCGAAAACCTCCTCAGGAATATCATACGCCATAGCAGTAAGCTGAAGATGTTCGTATAATGTCAATTCATCATATAGTATAGGCATTTCGGGAATATAGGCAAACTGATTCCGATAAGTTGAAGGGTTCTCAGGAAACGTTTTACCTTTTATCGAAACAGAGCCTTTCTTTGCATGCATTAGCCCAATAATATGTTTAATTGTTGTACTCTTCCCGGCCCCATTCAATCCAATTAAGCCTACTATTTCATTTGGTTTCACTTCAAAAGATATACCATGCAGTACATTTTTATGTGTGTATCCACCATGTAAATTCTTAATATGTAACAATGATTCCACAATACTTCCTCCTCCATTATTACGTATAATTTTATCATTACTTAGGAATAAAGCCAAAACAAACTATGTGAGTAATTTTGACAAAGTTTTTTCTTTTATATGTATAAATACATTTTACAAGTACAAACTAGATAATGAAGATCAGGGGATGAACATTTCGTGTTAACCACAAATGAGGTGTTAGCGATCGAGCAACTAATGTAATTAATTTCGTGTAAAATAAATACACAAAATGAGGTGTTAGTGATCGGTACTCTAATATAAGATTTTGTGAAAACAACACAAATGAGGTGTTTCCGAAAGATAATCTAATGAAATAAAACCCTTTTGCCAGAACTCATCTCTCCGTCAGGGATGCTGACAAAAAGGTTTTTGTAATCAAAGTTAAGTGGCCAATGCGATTTAACGATTGTATTACGAGTCCCCGCGTTAGTATTATCATTCCCCTGTTCTTCTTAAAACAGGCCAGTTCATCTAATGGACTGGTCCTGTTTATTTTGACTTTACACCACCATCCTATATACAATATAGATAAGTATAATTAGACTTCAAACGATAATATAAGGAGTGGTGAATGGATGGCTCATGAAGATTGTATTTTTTGTAAGATATTAAATGGTGATATTCCTTCTGCAAAAGTCTATGAGGATGAATACGTGTACGCATTTTTAGACATCAGTCAAGTAACAAAGGGACATACTTTGGTAATTCCTAAACAGCACACGAAGAATATTTATGAAACGTCCCCAGAGGTAGCTAAAGAACTTTTTGCTCGTATACCTGGAATTGCAAACGCGATCAAAAAAGTGTATAACCCAATAGGAATGAATTTATTAAATAATAATGAGGCACCAGCAGACCAATCCGTATTCCACTTACATATTCACATCATCCCCAGATACGGAGAAGGAGACGGTTACTCATCTAACTGGACAGTTCACGCAGATGATTACACTTCCGAAGAGTTACAAAAAATTGCCGGGGAGATTCATTCGGCTATTGAACAATAGACATGTATCTGAAAATTAGTACTTTTTATTTAGAAGAATATTTGTTATAATATATCTACGTTTCCGCAGCTGACAACAGTGTACAGTTGGGATTCTAAATAGCACAGAAGAGCTGAGAAGAGGAGAGGTATAAATGAATACGAGGATTATGGTCATTTTGTCACTGTTTGTAGGGATAGGTGCTGTATTGCATGCAGTTGTTCCACCAATCTTGTTTGGGGTAAAGCCAGATATGCTTTTGTCGATGATGTTTTTGGGGATTATTTTATTTCCTAAACCAAAATATGTTGCACTACTGGCAATTGTAACCGGCGTAATTTCTGCATTAACCACCTCAGCGCCCGGAGGACAAATTGCAAATTTGATTGATAAACCAATAACAGCATTTGTATTTTTAACACTGTTCTTACTGGTAAGGAATAAAGTCAATGTGAATTTTAGCGCACCTGTATTAACCGCCATAGGTACAATGGTTAGTGGAGCAGTGTTTTTAAGTGTAGCTCTATTTATTGTTAACCTTATGGATGGTGGGTTTATGGCTTTATTTATAACAGTCGTACTACCGGCAGCAGCTTTAAATACGATTATTATGCTTGTGGTTCATCCGATTGTCCAAAGTATAATGAAGCGATCCCAGCCAATTACAGTTACATGAATTTGTTATAATTAAATCCTCTGGCATGGGTATGTCAGAGGATTTTTTAAAGATACATGTTTGCATGTTTGATTACAGTAAAATAAGTGAAAAAGATTTACGAAGCGTTAGAAAGGAGAGAGATGGAATGGCAAATGGAAAGTCATTATTATTAGGACTCATGGTTGGAGGTGCTATTAGCGCTGCTGCGACTCTTCTTACTGCGCCGTCCTCAGGAAAAGATTTACGCGGCCGTGTAAAAGATCAGGGACTTGAATGGAAAGACATGATAGCAAACCTTAAACAGGATGGGTTACGTTTAAAAGAACAACTTACAGAAACCTCTAAAGAAGGCGCTGCGTTAATTAAAGAATTGACACAGGAAATGAAAAAATCAGTAGAAGAGTGGAAGCAAACAGTAGAACCACATCAGGAGAACATTCATCAGTATTTAGAACAAATTGAAACAAGCCTTAAGGATCTTGAAGAAAAAGTGAAAAGCCAACAGGCCTAAGTTATTAACTCGTTTAAGAAGAAAAGCTTAAACACTGGATATAACTGTTCATGTATAAAACATAATAAAGGTAAAACTTTATACTTTATTAACTTATAAAAAAAGCTGCCGAATTCAACGGCAGCTTTTTTTATATTAGTTTGCTGGTTCCAGATCTTCTATAGATTCAATATCCATATACGATGGAACAACAAGTCCTATCTTTGCTCCTTCTAGATTTGCACCTAGATCATCAAATTGATCACTATATTTATCATAAAAATCCTTATGAGTAATTGGCATCCAGGCTGCTAGTGTAGCATCTCCATCTCCATTTGCAATGGATTCAAATACTACTGCAACGTCTACAGGTGTAACAGTTACATCATAGCCAAGCTGCTCTAATGCAATCTTAACCACACCGGAAGAAGCTCTTTCTGAATCCCATGGTGTAGATACAAGCTCAATAGACTTTCCGTCTACTTCTTCAACCCCTTCTTTCCATTCATCAACTCTGTCCTGATTTTCTTCCACCCAACGTTCCGCAGCAACTGCTACTTCCTCATCGTTATCTTTTGCATCATACATAATGCCTTCCATATCTTCTACCTTCCAATTAAATTGATCGAGTAGCTTATATGCATTTGGCATATCTTCTTTAAGTCCGTTTCTTGCTAGTGTCTTAATAACTTCCTTCCCACCATAAATACCTTTTGGATCTTCTAAGTATTTCATATCAGGATACTTTGCAAATGTCCAATGTGGATTCCAGCCGGTAATAACAATCGGCTCTTCACTTTTCATGGCTTTATCAAGCTCGGAAGCCATAGCTGCAGTAGAAGAATAATTAGCAGTCCATCCTTTTAAAGAATCGTATTCTTCAATTGCTTTGTCAGTAGTCACACTAATGCCAGCACCTGGCTCAATTCCAGTTATCGTATAGTTCACTTCTTCACTATAATTCGTTTCTTCATTTGGTTCAGCCACATCATCGCTTTCACTATCTTTTTCATCAGATCCACAAGCAGACAAAACAAATAGAAAAGCAATGCTTAATGTCATTATTGTTATTTTCCAACTATTTTTTATCAACTAATCCACTCCTTCTTCCTTATTTAAGAAAAGACCGGATAAATGATAAATTCGATTATCCGGCCTTGAAACTTTGTACCATGCTTATTATTCAGCTGCTTTTACCCACTCATCAACTTTATCTTGATTATCTTTAATCCAATTTGCAGCAGCTTCTTCAGGATCTGTTCCATTTTGAATATCTAGCATTACACTTTCAATATCAGCTTGCTCCCAATGGAAAGCATCCAAGATTTTATAGGCTTGCGGCATATCTTCTTTTAGGTCTTTACGTACCATTGTTTTAATTTCTTCTGCTTCCCCATAAACTCCTTTTGGATCTTCCAAGTATTTAAGGTCATACTTTTGGAATTTCCAGTGTGGGGACCATCCAGTAATTACAATCTCTTCCTCGTTTTCAACAGCTTCACCTAAAGCAGTTGCCATTGCGCCACTAGAAGAAGTTTTAACTTCCCAGTCAGCTAAATTGTCATATTCTTCAGTGGCTTTCTCCGTTGCTTTTACAACCCCTGCTCCTGGCTCGATTCCCGTAATCGTTTTACCAGCTTCATCACTAAGATCTTCAATAGAACTTACATCCATGTACTCAGGCACAACCATACCTATTTTGGCACCTTCCAAGTTTGCTCCCAGATCTTCTAAATCAGACTTATGTTGTTCATATAAGTCACCATGAGTACCAGGTAACCATGCTGCAACCATTCCATCTGTTTCATTATTTGCTACAGATTGCCACATTACCGCATTATCAAGTGGGGTGATAGTTACATCAAATCCTTGTTCTTCCAGTACTTGTTTTACCACGTTGGTGGAAGCTACTTCTGTATCCCATTCCACGTATGCTAGTTCAATTTCTTTATTTTGCTCATCGGAAGAACCACTATCAGCAGAATCCCCTGATCCTTCTTCGTCAGATCCACATCCTGCTGCAACTAGTGATAAAGACAACCCAGCAGCTATTCCGAGTTTTTTCCAGTCAAATTTAAACATTACTAATTACTCCCCTTCAATTGTTTTTATAGAATCTTTTAATTATTAGGTGTAAGTTTTTCTTCTAATCTTTCACACTCTTTTTTACAACCATTTAATTAAAAGTTATTCACTAATTTTTCTTCGAATTTGCCGTTTGTGTAAATCGATCAATAATAATTGCTAGAATTACTATCCCAATCCCAGCGACAAAGCCTGAACCTACCTGAGCACGTTGTAAGGCAGAAAGAACTTCTCGCCCTAAACCAGGAGCTCCAATCATGGAAGCAATAACAACCATAGAAAGTGCTAGCATAACTGTTTGGTTTATACCGGCCATAATTGTTTGTTTTGCCATAGGTAGTTCAACTTTAAATAACTTTTGTGCTCCTGTGCTTCCAAATGCGTCTGATGCTTCCACCAATTCACGGGATACCTGTCGTATTCCCAGGTTAGTAAACCTTACAGTCGGTGGTGTGGCAAAAATGAGTGATGCAAACACCCCTGGCACCATACCAATTCCGAAGAATGCTACAGCTGGGATCAAATAAACAAACGCCGGCATTGTCTGCATAAAATCTAAGACAGGTGTGATAATTGATTCAGCTATTTTAGATTTCGACATAAGAATACCTACAGGCACACCAATAATTACTGATAAAATACTTGATAATAATACCAACGTAAAAGTACTCATTAGCTGTTCCCATAGACCCTGATTATAAATTAACCAGAGACCTACCACACTAAATGCAGCTAGACCAAACTTCTTTCCAGTTAGGAAAAACGCTAAAAGTGCAACAATGATGATAATAATTACTGGCGGTATAACACTTAACGTTTCTGAGGTCCACTCCATAAAACTCCCAAAATGTTCCTTGATTGGTTCAAATAAAAATGCAAAAGCTTCTGTAATACTATCTGTAAGCTTTTCTGTTCCCTCTGCAATAGCTATCTCTGGGATAAAGTCCAACATATTATTCAGCATCTAAATTCACCTCGCCATCCTGAGAGAGTGCTGCAATTACAGCACCACGCACAATAATCCCAACTAACTTTTCATTTTCTACAACTGCTACAGGAATAGGTGAATCGTGAATAATACTAAAGATATCATTCATGGATGTATCCTTCTCTACTCGGGGTATGTCATTCTTTAGAATCTCTTTTAAACTGGTGATTTCTTTCTTACGAGCTTCTGAAGCATCATCTGCAGTAATATAGCCTTTTAAATTTCTTTGGCTATCAATGACATACATACTGGACAAACCTTCTTCTCTCATTCGCTCCAAAGCGACTCTTGGCCCATGTTTATCCAGATTCACAGTTTCAGGCCTTTTCATAATGTGCTGTGCAGTTAATACCTTGGAACGGTCTACATCCTCAACGAATTTTTCAACATAATCATTTGCCGGATTCACTAAGATTTCCTCTGGGGTACCAATCTGTACAATTGATCCATCCTTCATCAAAGCAATCCGATCACCTAAGCGTAGAGCTTCATCCAAATCATGTGTAATAAAGACAATTGTCTTTTTCATGGTAGATTGCAAGTCAATTAGTTCATCTTGCATTTCTTTTCGTATGAGTGGATCTAATGCTGAGAAAGCTTCATCCATTAGCAGTACTTCCGGATCGTTCGCTAGCGCCCGAGCTAAACCGACTCGTTGTTGCATTCCACCTGAAAGCTGGCCTGGCGTTTGATGAATGTATTCACCTAAACCTACCATTTCAAGTGCCTCTTTGGCCTTTTTTTCTCGTTCCTCTTTGGCTACATTCTGGATTTCTAAACCAAACTCCGCATTTTGTAAGATCGTTCTGTATGGAAATAGTGCAAATTTCTGAAATACCATACTTAACTTTTCTCTACGCACATTCCGTAAGGATTTCTTATCCATTGTAGACAGATCTTGCTCATCTATTAGGATATTTCCCTCTGTTGGTTCAATAAGACGATTTAATAAGCGGACTAACGTGGATTTCCCACTTCCGGAGAGTCCCATAATAACGAAAATTTCTCCTGCCTCTACAGAAAACGAGGCACGATTAACGCCAACTGTATTACCTGTCTCTTTTAAAATATCTTCCTTTGAATATCCTTTATCTAATAATTTTAATGCTTGTTTTGGGTTTTTCCCAAACACCTTAGATAAATTCTTTGCTTCAATAACCGGCAAAACCTTCACCTCTCTTTTTTTGTACTATGTGAATAGACCTACTACTTTTCTATCAGTATTAACACAGGAAAAGTTAATGACAGGATATATTTCGTAGATTCATAGATGGTATGTAAGCGAACATCCATAGAATGTACTATATAACTATAAATGATTTATACAAACTGCACAAACTTTAAATTCTATTGATTTTGTATATAAATTACGTACAGTTTATACTGTACGTAATAAATTAGGTTAATACTTCAAATAACTCTTATTTACTCCCAAATACTACCTATCTACCTATTTTTAAAAGTTATTCTTTTAGTGTAACCTTGAAATATCAACGTTTAGGGGGATTATATGAAGGAACCTCAGCTTGAAGAAGTAATGAATAAGATGATAATAGAATTTTCAAAGACACTTGAATTATTTGGTTTAACCCCACTTGAATCCCGTCTTTTTGTTTATTTATATCTTGCCGATGACCCACTCACTTTGGATGAGATGAGTGAGGCACTTGGTAAAAGCAAAACCTCAATGAGTACAAGTATACGCAGTCTTTTTGATTTAAACTTAGTTACCCGGGTATGGAAAAAAGGAGTTAGGAAGGACTTATATGAGGCAAACGCTCAACTATTCAAATCATTTTCAACAATTTATATTAGTAAGTGGCTGGATTCAACCAATCATCATAAAGATACGCTTATGGAACTTCGGCATGAGATGGATTCGCCGGAAAAAAAGGCCGTCAGTAAGGAAAAAGAAAAATTAAATAAAAAGCTAGATGAAATTATACATTTTCATGTTCAAATCGAGGAGCTTTTTTACAATATGAGGCAATAAAGAGCAAAGTAGGGGGGAGGAAACGTTTTTCCAGCAAAAAAGCTTTTGTACCTAAAAAATTTCTTTCTTATCAACTAAAAAAACGAAGATGACCTTCTTCAATAAATATGAGAATGGTCACCTTCGTTTATTTTTGTTTTCTTCCTGCTGGATGATCTTCATAAATTCAGACATTAACTCCTTATGAATTTCCTCTTGGTTAAGAGCGTAAATAGTCTCTGTTGGTTCTAATTTTTCATTTAACATTCCTGCAAATTGAATGAGTAAAGAACTAAAATCAAGCAACCCCTCTTTTCTCTGAGTATGATACTTATCATCTAAATCTTCTAACAGTTTCATTAACTCCTTATATTCCGGATTCGTTATATTTCTTTCCATAATTAACCTGGTAAAAGGATATCTTCTCATATCAATTATCCTTGAAATCAGGCTAAGATGGAATTCCGCCAACCCCTTGTCACTCAATTGATCGCCCCCTTTTTTCTCTCTATTTATGAGCCCTTCATTTTCAATCTCCAAAGCTTTAAAAAATCTTTATAAAAAAGTTTATAAAAAACTATTGATTTTTTTATGTAATCATACTATCATTCATATGGATTAAACATCAGAGAATGAAATGGAGGGGTCAAAAATGAACTGCTGGAAATCAATTAATCTTACAAAAGAGTTTGGAACAAACCGAATAAATATTGTATCATTTTTGATCGGTCTATTATCGTTTATATTTCTCTATGTACCAATCTCGATCATTCAAGGCAGTACCCATGTAAATGACATAGGTCTATTTCCCTTATTAGTAGGGTTGATCGTACTACCAACCATTCATTCATTTATGCATATTTTACCATTATTTTTCATGAATAAGCGATTAAAAATAATAAATAAACGAAAAAAAACATTCTTACCTGTTTTTAACTATTATACGAAATTGCACTTAACAAAGAAAGTCTCTTTACTCGTTGCACTTGCACCAACCATCTTTGTTACTGTGCCAGGCATTGTGGCTAGCTATATATTTAAAGATTATTCCGTATATATTTTGTTATTTACCGCAGCACATATTGGAATTTCTTTTATTGATTACCTCTATATGATTCATATTTTAAAGGCACCAAGGGAAGCTTACATTGAAAACAGTGCCGACGGTTTTGATATATTAATAAAAGCTCCTCACCCATAAGGATCTGGCCCATTAGCCCAGATCCTTTTTCTTATTTAACAGAAAATCTTTATCAAATACTGTTCATCATCCTAATCTTTTGATAAAGTTATGAATATACTGTGTAGTTATAAAAGGATAATGTGGGCAGAAGGGGGTTTTCTTATTTTTATACTTTTTCTTATCTATGCAATGATTATTTTATTTATATTTAATGCATTAACTCATAAATTTTGTGTAAAAATGGAACTGGAAACATTAAAGCAGAATAAAGTTTTTCGAGTAATTAATGTAATGGTAGTCATTCTTCTAGTATGCTCTTATGTTCGTGTTCTGAACGCAATGATATAGCGTAAATCAGACGAGCTTAAAAGTAACATAGGACTATGTTTTTCACACCATAATATGGTATATTTATCAATAGCATATTACATATGCAATATGATTAGGAGTGTTTAGATGAAAAAATTAGTAATCGCTGTAACATTAACAGCAGGAGTATTTTCATTAGCAGCGTGCAGCTCTGATGGATCCGATTCAAAAACAGTCGTAGAAACTAGTGCAGGAAATATATCCAAAGAAGATTTTTATCAAGAATTAAAAGAACGAAATGGGGAAAATGTACTTCAGGAAATGGTTACTGTTAAAGTACTGGAGGACAAGTATGACGTCAGTGATAAAGAAGTTGATAAAGAACTGAAAAAAATGAAGGACCAACTGGGCGATCAGTTTGAAATGGCTCTACAGCAACAAGGGTTCAAAGATGAAGACCAGTTTAAAGAAGTATTACGTGTCTCTTTATTACAAGAGAAGGCCCTTGCTGATGGAGTAGATATCAGTGAGAAGGAAATGAAAGAAAAATATGATCGAATGAAAACAGAATTAAAAGCACAGCATATTCTCGTAGAAGATGAAGAAACTGCCAAAGAAGTAAAGAAAAAGCTTGATAATGGTGGGGATTTTGCTAAACTTGCAAAGGAATACTCTACAGATGGTTCTGCTGAAAATGGTGGCGATTTAGGATGGTTCTCTACCGGTCAAATGGTTCCTAAATTCGAAGACGCTGTATATAGCATGGAAAAAGGAGAAATAAGCGACCCAGTTAAGACAGAACACGGTTACCATATCATTAAGCTAAATGACAAACGTGAAAAAGAAGATTCCGTTGGCGAATACAAAGATGTAAAAGATGATATCCGTCGTCAAATTCTTAACGAGAAAGTAGATCCGACTAAAGCACAAGAGAAAATTAATAAGTTAATTGATGATGCTAAAGTAGATGTAAAAATCGATGAGTTTGAAGGCATGTTCGATAAAGGTGAAGAAAAAGAAGAAGCAAAGGGATAATTACACAAAACGGGCTGATACAAAATGTATCAGCCCGTTTCCTGTTTTTTAATTTATCATAGCCATAAACAAAACTTTAGCATATACGTCTCCAGAAATGGTTAGAATCTCATCACGGAATATTTTTATTCATCCATGCATTTGTTGCTTGCTGTCATGTTTCGCTTCCATCTCAGCCTTCATCCGGTCCATATATATTTTTCCTTCTTTTTCAATAAATTGTTGCTCCAGTCTTCTTTCCGCTTGCATGGCACGAAATGCCATAATTCCGCAGAAAAACATTAAACCAATCATAATAAAAACCCACCAAGGTATCCCCAGCAACATTCTTTAGCCTCCCTTGTCCATATCTCTACTCCATGTATATGAACAAGTTATCAATAAAATACCAACTGCTTCTTATTTTTCAAATATAGGTTTATAAAAAGACCGATTATCCATTGCAAACATTCGCTCGGTAAACTCTCCGGGTTTCACTTTACTCAATGCGCGATTCATCATATTTAATTTTGCATCCATTAAATCTATTAAGTGTAAGACTTCCGCTTCTCTTACTAATGGAGGCTTAGGACTTCCCCACTCCGCTTTTCCATGATGGGATAGGATTAAATGCTGTAGGATTGTTACCTCTTCTCCTTCAATTTGCAACTCTTTAGCCATCAAGCCTATTTCTTCTACCATCATTGGTATATGGCCAAGCAGCTTGCCTTCTAATGTATAACTGGTCGTTACAACACCGGAGAGCTCTTTCAGTTTACCTAAATCGTGTAAAATAATCCCAGCATATAACAAGTCTTTATTCATCTCAGGATAAAGCTTATGCAATTCCCTGGCAATTGCAAGCATACTGACAATATGGTGTGCCAATCCAGAGACATACTCATGATGGTTTTTGGTTGCTGCAGGATATACTAATAAATCTTCTTGATACTTTCTTATAAAAGCTCTGACAAGACGTTGTAGCGCAGGATTTTGCATTTCAAAAATTGCCTCTGTTAATTTCTCGGTTAATTCTTCTTTCTCTACCGGTGCCTTTTCCACAAAATCAGATACATGAACATCGTCTGTTGGCTGGGATGGGCGAAAAGAAAGTATTTTTAATTGTGCCTTTCCACGAAACTGATTTATTTCTCCAGCCAGCTTAATAATTTGTTCAGGCACACATACAGCTTCATCTTCCTTTGTAGTATCCCATAGTTTAGCTTCTATCTCCCCTGTTTTATCTCGTAGCATAAGGGTTAAGAATGGTTTCCCGTTACTGGTGACCCCTTTTATTGCATCTTTAATTAACATATAACCTTCAAAAGACTCCCCGATAGCTGTAGTGCCAATCCCTTTGATCATATCGTTTCCTCCCCTACTAAAAAAGCGCAAGCGCCTTTACTGCTAAAAAGAAAACTGACTCTAAAACAGGCTAACCATAGCCATATTTCAATGTCAGTTCTTTGTTGTTTATTTATTTCTTAGGTATATAATCAAATATTTTGCCCGACTCTATTACCTGGATAAAAGTCATTAGCCATTCATAATAATTTTTAGCGTACTCAAGTCGGTCTATATCTGATTTGACTTTCTCTATTAATTCTTCATTATCTGTTTTACTTATTATTTGTTCCAATTCAGCAATAGTTTCATCTGCTTCTTCTATATTCGTTTCTGTATATTGCCGCCACCGGTTGCCAAAAAGGGAAGTAAATGATTTATACCAATCTTCCTCAGAACGGTATAAGTCTTTCCTTATCCCTTTTTTAAATGTGGATTCAACCATTTTCATATCAGATAATGTCCGAACCCCTGTTGACATACTTGTTTTACTCATTTCAAGTGCATCTCTCATATCATCTAATGTCATTGGATTGTCTGAGAAATACAGCACACCATATAGTCTCCCAACAGAAGAAGTGATGCCATATAAATTCATATTTTTAGCTATCACCTGAATAAACTTTTCTATTGTCTCGTCATATTTTTCCCATTCTTTTAAGTCTTTTTCCTCTGGCAATGGATGTCCCTCCACCTGCAATTATAATCTGCAAATAGTTTATCATTATTTGTGAATTTATGCGAATAGTATTTTACAACCGGATAATGTTTTCATTTTCAAAAAATTCCCTCACATTATGTTTACATGTAAAAAGAAGTACTTGCTGCTTACTACCAATCCTTTTTATAATTTCAGTTATTCTTTCTGCTCGCTCCATGTCAAAGTGAATAAATGCGTCATCCATAATTATCGGTAATTTAAATTCATTACTCATTACCTCACTTACTGCAAAACGAAGTGAAATATATAACTGATCTACTGTACCCTTGGATAATTCATTCACATCAAAATGTATATCATCCTGTGTCACAACATAAAATGCCTGCCCATCTGCTGGTGGATGAACATCCTTATAGCGACCATCTGTTAAAAAACCGAAATAGTAAATCGTTTGTTGGATTACTTTAGACAAGTAAATATCCCGATAATTTCTTTTCGTTTCTGATAACATTTCTTTTGCTGTCTTCAGAACAGCCCATTCCTTCGCAAGCTCATTCACTCTTTCTTTTTTCATTTCATATTGGTGCAATTTATAAGAGTGAGTTTCAGAGGTTTCCATCTGTAAAATCTCTGCACGAATATTGGCTAATTCCTGACGTTTCTTCTCAATATTTTTTTGCAGTTCAATTTCTTCTTTTTTAATCTGCTGAGATCTGCTTGCTAATTCCTCTTCCTGCCACTCCAGGGAGTGGTCCTCCTCTTGATCATCAAAAAAGTTATTAAGTTGTCTTGCTAAGGTAGTCTTTTCCTTTTCCAATTCTTGCTTTTCCTGTAGTTGCCTTGCTTTAAAGTAATACGTATCCTCTTTATCCACTTGTGCCACTTCAAACAGTTGCTTTATTTCTGTTTCATAAGGTCTAAGCTTTTCTTTTACAGCATGTTGTTGTTCCTTGTTTTCATGTAATTGCTGTCTATACTGCTTTATCTTTTCTAGATTAGAGTTATAATCCGTGGTGAATAGCTCTAGCTCCCTCAGTTGGTCTTTAATGGTCTTTTCTGTCCATTCCCCATTTTCTGAGCCTGAAAACTGGTTTAATTCAAATTGAATCTTCTTCTTTTTTTCTTTAAGAAGCCTGATATTCTCTTTTATTTCTCCTGCCTCATGACCCAACGTAACAATATGTTTTAGGTTATGGTATAATTCTGGCCAATAATCTATTTCGACATGCAAAAGAAATGGATAGAGATCGATTTGTTGCTTTATTTTGCTTTCCAACGTATGGTGTGCATCTTTGTTAAGCTTATTCTTTTCATTCCATTTGACCAATGCCAATTCAATTGATTTTAAGTTTTCTTCCAACGTAGCTATATCTTTTTTCGTATTTTCATAAGAGGCCAGCAAATGCTCCGCTTCCTTCCTCTCCTCATCCTCTATAGCTATATTTGTTGCTTGCATTTCCTCCGTACCGATTATTTTTTCCATTCCATCCAAATAGCGATGGAATAATACTCTTTGTAGTAATCCAATAATTAACATAGCTACCGTCCCTACATAAAAAATGGAACGGTCTGCTAACATAGCAGTTATGCCTAGAATAAGAGCGATGAATATACTCCCCCATAATCCTATAGACGCATATTTCTTCTTCTTTTCTTTTTCTTTTTCCCACTTTATTTTCTTTTTAGTTAATTGCATGGAAAGTCGCTGGATAAGTTCATTTTCTGTAGATAATCGTAATTTTTCTTTGATCTTGCTTACATGGTGAGGGTCCAACAATTGATCTTCCAGTTCACCAATTTGATTCATCATATACATACGTTGATTTGTTAACTCTTTTTGTTCTTGTTGCAGTTGTATTGATTCTTTTTTCAAATCACTTGATGATGTTTTTAATTGGTTCCAGTTTTTTTCAGTATGGAAGGGAAGATGGAATTCTTCTAAATCTTCCATACCTATACCAATGTTTAACTGGTTAATTTCCATTTTTAAACGATTTTGTAATTTATTCAGCTGGCTCTGCCAATTTTCTCTTTCTCTTACGAAAGAGGTGTAATCTTCTTTTAACTTTACTAATTTAGCTGCCTTTTTGTATCTCTCTTCAGTTGGAAGCTCTTCTAGTAATATGGTAATTCTATTTTCATAGGTCTTTTCATTGGCGGTAAGAAAAGAAAGTTCGCTTCGTAGAGGGAGAACTTCGTTTTTTACTTTTTCATAACGAGTTAATCCATCCTCTGGAAATGGAATCGAGTCGGGGAGCTCATTAAGGTTTTCTCTAAGTTCACGATATTGCTTCATAACTGGTAGTGCTTGTTGTTTTCTTTCCAGCTCCATTCGCTCGCTATATAATTGTCTTACTCGCTCCTCCAATGTTTGAATATCCTGAGATAATTTATCTGACTCCAAATTTTTGTTCTGATATACCTTTTCCTCTGTTGCTGATTGACGCACTTCTTTATGTAGTAACGCCATCTGATCTAGCTCTTGGTTGATCAGTGGCTTTTTGCCATACGGTTTGAACAGGTCACCAATTTTATTATCGAGCATCTTTTCGACAGATTGAATAGCTGTTGAGCCAGTTAAACCAATTCCAAGCAACACTTCTCCCAAATCATCTTCCTTCATGTTCCTGAAGTCATTTAAATCATCAGCAGAAAAAGAAAAAATAGATTGATATGTAGTAGAGGAAATACCTTGCAGGGTTTCCGCAAGCCATTCTTCATCATGTTGTGAGCCATCTTCTGTATAACAAAGTGCTGAACCATTGCGTACCCCATCAAATCGTTCAATGGTAAACCTGCCTGTATGTTTAGCTTCAAGCGTAAGCCGCCCTCCTAAAGTTCCACTTGTTTTCGGACGATAGAAATTACGTTGTTTTGGAGGTAGTCCAAATAACATGAATAATATGAAAAGATGTAAAGTGGATTTCCCGGATTCATTCTCTCCATAAATACAATTAACGCCATCATTATAGAAATGAAATGACTGATCCACCCATTTACCAAAACCATTTATCGTCGCACTTATAAATTTCATTATTTATCACCTCATTTCCTATGAAGCTCATTTATTACTAATTCTAACGCTTCCTGTTTAATCGTTTCTTCTTCTTCTGTACTTAAGGCTTCCAAGTATCTTCGCGCCTTTTTCTGCAGATATAATTCTCCAATAGATGATTTTACCGGGAAATTATCTCCTTGATGGAGCAATTCTCCAGTAAAGGGATCGCCTGTATACGAATTCTTAGATTTGAACGGGGAGGTTATTTTTCCTTTGTATTTATAGATATAGAACCAATTATGCTTCACTATCGCCGGCTCATTAATCAATTCTATAACCTCATCGAGCAAATTTTCCCTGTACCATTGTTTAACAATTTCATTTGTACTTAAAAGAGTAAGCTCAAGCAGAGCCGGAACTTCAGTACTTATTTGTTCTAATTTAGTTTGAAGCTTCTTTTCCAACTCAAAAATATCATTGCAATCATCAACATCGACTTTAATAGAGGTAAATTTGATTGCCTGTAAAGGAATGAAAGTCATTTCTACATCGTTTTCTGTCAATATAACGTGATAACATCCTTTTTCACCCGTTTCCTTTCGATGACGCCCTTGTATATTACCTGAATAAACGATCGGGGGGTCTTCTTTTAAAATCTGTCTTTTATGAATATGACCAAGCGCCCAATAATGAAAATTTCTTCCTTCCAACTCACTTAATTGGAAAGGGGCATAGTGATCATGCTCCGTGTTATTTTGAATACTGCCATGAAGCATACCAATATGAAATGGGATCGTCTCGTCCTTTATTTCATACTCGGAAACCTTATTATGAAGTACTGCTTTGTTTTCATAACTGAATCCATATATAGCTGCTAGCTTTTCTTCATTTCTTATATAAGTAAAATTACTAACTTTCTCATCTGGAAATATGTAAACATTAGATGGATAAGTGACCGGGTGGATGTTCCCTTTTATGTAATCATGGTTTCCATAGGACATATAGACATTTATATGATACTCTTCCAATTTTTCAAATGCCCGCTTCAACCTGACTTGTGCTTTCAAGCTTTGTCGCTCATTATCAAACAAATCGCCAGTAATTAAAACAAAATCAACCTGCTTTCTAATGGCTGCATCAACAAGATGATCGAGTGCTTGAAAAGTACTCTCCCTGATTTGTTCAAATATATTTGAAGGGGTGTAAGACAAGCCTTTACAGGGGCTATCTAGATGCAAATCTGCAGCATGAAGAAAAGAAATTTGTTTAACCAAGGTCAATCCTCCTTTTTTGTATATTCCGTATGTTTATTTTACCAAAAACAAGACACGAATGCACGTTCGCTGAATGGGATACTCAGATAAAATAGGTGTTCCTGCAAATGTTGGGGTACAAACGTATTTTGTTCATTGATAGTTGGAATAAACTGTGACGTAACTAAGAATATAGAGACTGCGTTAATCACCGCTACGGGGAAATATTTCGCTTTCCGCGGGCGGCCTGCGAGCCTCCTCGAACTTCACTAACGTCCCGTTCTGCGGGGTCTCGCTAGTCTCGCTTTTCCCGCTGGAGTCTACATATTTCCCCTCCGCTAAAGACTGTATTCTAGCTCTTTAAAATCGAAAAGCCATTCCAATTGATTGGAGCGGAAGGGGGCGACTCCTGCCGGAATAGCATGAGTTGAAGACACTAAACGGTGCGTAGCGGAGGAAGCGGCTGAAGCCATGCCGGCGGAAAGCGTTCATCTGTAATGGAAATCAATGGCGGTTGATGATCATCAAAACGTATTAAAATATATTTTAGTAGTGTACCTTTTAGAAACAGTAATTTACAATACTTACAGTTACGTCGCAGTTTATCTATTTTCCGAATCATTGAACAACCCCCACATATATACCAGAACTATAGAATAAAAAAAGCCGGCATGCTTCGAAACATAATTAAAAAGTTTCGGAACACAGTTCGGCTTTTGACTTACCTTATTAACTATTCTTTTTTCGATAAAACAATTGCCTTTTTTAAATCTTTTAATGAACTGGAGCGTCCATACATAAGTACGCCACCTTTATAAACTCTTGCACCTATAATTGCTAACAGAATGATAGATGCAATTAAAATACCGATTGAAAGTGAAACCTCCCATGCCGGTACATCAAGCATCCCAACACGCAGGAACATTACCATTGGGGCAAAGAAAGGGATGAAAGAGCTGATTCTCACCAACCCGGAATCTGGAGTTCCAATTCCAAACATCGCGATAAAGAAAGCAATAAGTATTAGGAAAACCATAGGCATAATTAATTGCTGAACATCCTCCACTCTGCTTACTAAAGACCCAAGCATAGCAGCAAGAGTAGCATATAAAAGATAGCCTAATACAAAGAACAAAATAGCGTAGAGATAAACTGTCGGCGAGGTATCCTGTATGCCAAATATTTCAAAAAAGCCGCCGGTAAGTTCATCCTTTTTGCTTGAGATTAACAAATAACCTACCCCAATAAATAAGATGACTTGTGTAAGCCCTAGTAACGCAATACCAACTATTTTTGCAAACATATGAGTCACGGGAGATGCACTTGATACTAGGATCTCCATGACACGTGAGGATTTTTCTGTCGCCACATCTGTTGCGATCATTTGGCCATAAAGCATCACGGACATATATAACAAAAATAACATGACATATACAATTCCTCTTGCCTGATTTAATTCTTCATCCGTTTTAGCGCTTTTATCAAGTGCGTCTGCCTGGAACTCTACTGGGGCATTGATCATTGCCAGCATCTCTTCACTTATACCTGACTGCTCTGTAGCCATTGAAATTTTTAATTGTTGCAATTGCTGTGTCAGCGCCATTTGTTTCCCTGCTTCAGAAATATTATTCGCAAAGTAAGACGCTTTCGGCAGCATGCTGTCAGTATAATTTAAGACAAGCAAGGCACTATACTCTTCCTCCTGCACAGCATTTTTTCCATCCTCTATTGTACCCTCATATGAAATGAGTTCATAATTTTCATCCGTGTTTTCCACTTGTTGATTAAGCGGATCAAATAGTTCATTCGTTTCATCAATTACGGCAATTTTTTCAGCTTGATCGTCTGCAAATATGTCCACAATATGTTGAAAATTAGCCATTCCTACGATAAGTAGCAGTGTTATCAGTGTACTGATTAGAAATGATTTTGTTTTCACTCGAGACATATATGTATGTGAAAGAATGATCCAAAATTTATTCATAAGAAGCACCTACTTTCTCAATAAAAATATCATTTAAAGAAGGCTCTTCTATTTCAAATTTGCGTACAAAGCCTCTTCCCTGTAATGCCTGAAATATCTCTTGTGATGCTGCTTCCTGTTCAATTTGCAGCTCGCACCCTTCCATAACCTTCTTATAGTGAAGGACTCCAGGAAGATCTGCTAAAAATTCCACCGGAAATTCTGCATGAACGATTAAGTTTTTCTTACCAAAGGATCGTTTAATTTCTTTTAATGAACCCTGAACGACTTGCTTGCCCTTATGCAGAATACATAATTGTTCACATAATTCTTCCACATGCTCCATACGATGTGAAGAAAATACGATAGACGTGCCCTGTTCCTTCAAATCCACTACAGCTTCTTTCAGCATTTCTACATTAATTGGATCTAAACCGGAAAATGGTTCATCAAGAATAAGAAGCTTTGGCTTATGAAGAATAGCTGAGATAAACTGAATTTTCTGCTGGTTCCCTTTCGAGAGCTCTTCTACCTTTTTATTTAAATACTCAGGAACCTGAAATCGGTCAAGCCAGCTTTTTAAACCAGTAAGAACCTCATTCTTGCGCATCCCTCTTAATTTTCCTAAATAAATAAGTTGCTCCTTTACTGTGAGCTTGGGATATAAACCTCTCTCCTCCGGTAAATATCCGATCAAATGACTTTTATTGTAGTTTATTGTTTCACCATTCCAGGAAATTTCCCCCTCTGTTGCGTCTAGCAGTCCGAGAATCATTCGGAATGTAGTTGTTTTCCCAGCCCCATTTCCACCTAAAAATCCAAACATTTCTTTTTCAGGTATTTCTAATGAAAGCTGGTCAACTGCTGTGTGTTTACCAAATCTTTTTGTCACTTTCTTTAATTGTAAGACCATTCTACCTCTCCTCCCCACTTCTTCTTACGTAAATACATGGAATTATGTTTCAATTTTTTATTTTATCATTTATCCTCACAAATAGGATGAATGAATTAGCAATTCACTTGTGAAATTTACTTTCTTTGCAGGATTTTAATAATAAATACAGAATAAATAATTATAGGTTCTACTATGTATTGGTGAGGGGAAAATGATCGACAATGCATAATAGTACATAGTTGGAGGAATATGCGAAGGAGAGAAAACTTATTAATTCGTTAATCCAAAATGGCTAAATAACACCGCTACAGAAATCAATGGGGCCTACCTCACCAACTTATCTATTTCTGTTATCTTCCCAATAATAATGCCTTTGTTAATAATTAGAAGATTACTTGTTACATCGCATCTATAGTGTGAATTGCTTTAAGCTTACTATTAACTATAGATTTAGAACACATTTTAAGACTTCAAGGAGGAATTTACAATGAGAACTTATAATTTAACGGTTTTTGATCAAACAGGTGATAAGTTACTTGATGAATCATTCACTGCTAAAACAGATGAAGAAGCAAAAGAAGTTGGGCAGGCACGGTTGTCTGAAGAAGGCTATAATGAACATACACATCGCTGTGTATCACCAGAGGCTAAGCTTATTTTGTTTCACAGATAATGCAGTTTAAGTGATAAGTACTTTTAATTGAAGTAAATGCCGAACTTCTTTCGTATCTTCTATTATCCGAAGTAGTTCGGCTATTTTCTCCTTACTTTTTATGCTTTCTCTACAAACACATTAATTCCCTTTAAAATGTGGCTTTCTTTTTTCAAGAAATGCCTGAACACCTTCCTGATGATCCTTTGTATTTCTAAGCTCCCATTGGATTCTATGCTCTTCATCTAGATAATAAACCAATTCCTCTTTGTTTTTAGAGTGGTATAACATTTTTGTTTTTAACATAGCTTTCAGAGGTGTTGTCATTAGCTTAGCAGCGAATTGGGCTGTATATTCCCCAACAGAATCCTCTGTAATCATATCTACAAGACCCATACTTTTTGCCTGGGTGCCATCAACCTGCTTCAACCCCCAGATAAACTGTTTCGCCATTTGCGTACCAAGCCTTTCCTTTATAAAAAAATGTCCTCCTCCATCCGGAGCTAATCCTATACCAATGAAAAGCATACCCAACTTCGCTTCCTTTTGTGCTACCACATAGTCTGCAGTCAAAGCTAAACTCAATCCTAATCCCGCTGCTGAGCCCTGAATTGCTGATACGACAATTTTTGGCATCATATATAGCTTTAATGCTACTTTTCCAATTAAGTCCATTACCTCATCGAAAAACTTCTTCTCGGCAAAGTCTTCCATCATTCCAATATCTCCGCCTGCGCAAAAAGCGTTTCCTTTTCCAGAGAGGATAATAACTCTGTCTTCATTTTTTTCAACTTTTTCAAGTACAATAAATAAATCCTCAAGCATCTCTTTATTTAGCGCATTATACCTCTCCGGGCGATTCAAATAAATATAGGAAACATTGTTTCTTGATTCATATATTACAGTACTCATTTACAAAACCCCTTTACAGATAAAATAGACTTCCTACTATGAGTTCTATTTCATCTATAGAAAATCCTGCATACTCTAATAATAATCACAAAATACGATTATAACTTTCCAGATTAAAGCAATACCTTGTTTTTAGTTATTACTCTTTTTAAAGCATCAAAAAAACCTGCAAAATACATTGCAGGTTTTGAGTTCTTTCTCTCATGGAAGCAGTGTTATTCAGTTGGCTCCTCCGGCATACCGTATAATTCCTCTAAAGGCTTTGTAATAATACGGCTGACATCATTGATAACTAAATTAAGGCGCTGTTCTTGCTCCATTAACTTTGAAATCTCTTCATGTTGTTGGACAAGCTCTACAACTTGGCGTGCTTTTTCCACTTCTTCCTCAGTGATTTCCTGACCTTGCATCTGTTTTTCTTGTAGTGCCATTTGAGTATCACGGAAGTTTTCGAACATTTGCTTTGCAGTTGGATCATTCATTACCGCATCATAAGCGTTTTTCAAATCTTTAAATTCTTCACTTTCGCGTATTGCTTTCTCTAAATCATAAGCACTATCATAAATGTTAGGCACAAAATTTCCTCCTCCGTTTTTCTTACTCCTACTCACTATAACAAACGTGTTGATTCCTGTATAGCATTTAAAAGTATCATGTAATTTACCTTTCTTATTTTTAAATGGTTAAACTATTGCTATAATTATACATAGTCATAATTGTGGAGGTTTCGAAATGATTCAACAACTTAAACGTATCTTTCCTTCTCTCATCATATATGAAGCCCATAAGCAATACCCTTCTGACGCATATAAATGGTTTATTACCAATAACAAAGACATTATAGGTATAGAGAAAAAGGAACTTACTGCAAAGGAAAATAACATACTACATACTTTTCTGCAGCCATATTCGATTCAATTTCCTGCTCCTACATCTGAGGAAGTTAAATGGCTAAAAATTATTAATAATGAGAGGAGAGAGTTGCAAGCCCCCTCCAAGTCATTTAGGTTTGTTTACTTTATATTCAAACATAATCAGATTAGCCCCCAAAAATTTAAAGAATCCATGGAAGCACTTTTTTCTTGTTCCATACCAATACTATGGGAAAATGAAAATGAAGGGATTCTTATTGAGGAGATTAGTACATCGACTGATGAGTGGGTTTCCTATGAACAAATTATTGATGTTCTAATGAGTGATCTTTATGTGAAAATTAGTTTCCTAGTTGGACCTTATATGACATCTATCGCCAACGCCAGCACACATTATAAGACGCTAATAGATAGTGCCCGTACCGCATTCATGGGCACAGGAAAGCAAGTAATCAGCTTTGCTGAAGCAGTACCTTCTCTTCTCATTGAGCGAATGGAAGAGCCATTTCAAGAAGAGCTTATATCTTTAATATTAAAAGAGTGCAGAACTGATATGGATTTGTTACGTGAAATACTTACATTTTTTCAATGTAACTTAAATGTTTCCGTAGCAGCTAAAGAATTACATATGCACCGAAACAGCCTACAATACCGGTTGGATAAATTTTTTGATAAAACAGGTATTGATTTAAGGGAGTTTCATCAGGCATTTACAGTTTACTTAACGATTTTGGTAAACATGCACAGGGAAAGATAAAAACTTTGTGCATGTTTACTATTTTTATTTTTCTGATTCATTTATATAATAAATACTAATAAAAGCGTTTACATAATTGGAGGAGAAAAAATGGCTGAGTTACGTTTAGAACATATTCAAAAATCATATGATAAAAAGGTTGTCGCTGTGGATGATTTTAATCTTCATATCCAAGATAAGGAATTCATCGTATTTGTCGGACCTTCCGGATGTGGGAAATCAACCACATTACGAATGATTGCAGGTTTAGAAGAAATTACCGGTGGAGAGCTATACATTGATGATAAAAAAATGAATGATGTAGCCCCTAAAGATCGTGACATTGCAATGGTATTCCAAAACTATGCACTATATCCCCACATGAATGTGTATGATAATATGGCGTTTGGATTGAAGCTTCGTAAATTTAAAAAGGACGAAATTGATAACCGGGTTAAAAACGCAGCAAAAATACTTGGTTTGGAAGCATACCTTGACCGTAAGCCTAAAGCACTTTCTGGCGGGCAAAGACAGCGTGTTGCGCTTGGAAGAGCAATTGTCCGAGATGCGAAAGTATTCTTAATGGATGAACCTCTATCCAACTTAGATGCGAAGCTCCGTGTACAAATGCGTGCGGAAATTCAAAAGTTACACCAACGTCTGCAAACAACAACAATCTATGTAACACACGACCAAACAGAAGCAATGACAATGGCAACTCGTCTTGTAGTTATGAAGGATGGGATTATTCAACAGGTTGGTGCACCAAAAGATGTTTATGATAATCCGGAAAATGTCTTTGTCGGTGGATTTATCGGTTCTCCATCTATGAACTTTTTCACAGGCAAATTAACGGAAAGTCACTTTGAGTTAGAGGATATAAAAGTAAAAGTGCCAGAAGGGAAAATGAAAACACTTCGTCAGCAAAATTATGTTGGTAAAGAGGTTATTCTTGGTGTTCGTCCGGAAGATATCCATGATGAACCAGCATTTATTAATGCATCCAGCGACACTGCCATAACTGCAACAATTGATGTTGCAGAATTAATGGGAGCTGAGTCTTACTTGTATTCTAAAATAAATGACCAGGATTTCGTTGCAAGAGTTGATTCCCGAACAGATATAAATGGCGGAGAAAGCATCACGCTCGCTTTTGATATGAATAGTGCTCATTTCTTTGATGCTGAAACAGAGCTGAGAATTAGATAAAACAAGCAGCAAAAGAATCTGTAGGAGTTAAATTTATATATTCTGCTTTAAAAAAACGGGGGGAAAGCCTTGAAGGCTTTCCCCTTAACCATCATTATTTGTATTGTCCGCCACTCATTTGTTGCTGAGCAGTTTGTACAAGACGCTTTGTGATTTCTCCACCAACAGAACCGTTAGCACGAGAAGTAGTGTCAGCACCAAGGTTTACACCAAACTCAGTAGCGATTTCATACTTCATTTGATCAAGAGCTTGTTGTACTCCTGGAACTACTAATTGGTTTGAATTGTTGTTATTAGCCATGTCTATCACCTCCTGTACTAGATAGTGTAAGCAGAATCCCATATCTTATTACGAAATAATATTGGTAAATTGTAGCTATGTTTCCATATAAGAAAAAAGCTTAAGTACCCGATTAGTAACGTACAAACTGGTCTTAACGAAAGTATGGTGGATCGGCATTGGTGCAAACTAAAAAACCCATCAATGATGGGCTTTTTAGTAAGCATATTTTATTTTGGGTAAGTCATTTCTTCTGGTTTAACATACTTCTCAAACTCTTCTTCTGTTAATAATCCTAGCTCCACCGCAGTTTCTTTTAGTGTAGAATTATCTTCAAATGCTTTTTTAGCAATTTTCGCAGCATTTTCATAACCGATGTGCGGATTTAATGCTGTTACAAGCATAAGCGAGTCATTAAGGTATTTTTCAATTTGTTCATGATTAGGTTCAATGCCTTGTGCACAACGCTCATCAAAAGAAACAATACTATCCGCTAAAATTTGGCATGATTGTAAGAAGTTAAAAGCAATCACTGGCTTGAATACATTTAACTCAAAGTTTCCCTGACTTGCCGCAAAACCAATTGTAGCGTCATTCCCCATTACTTGTGCTGCAACCATTGTTACAGCCTCACTCTGTGTTGGGTTTACTTTACCTGGCATAATGGAACTTCCAGGTTCATTAGCAGGTATAGTAATTTCGCCAATACCACAACGTGGACCACTAGCTAGCCAACGGACATCGTTAGCAATTTTCATCATATCTGCTGCTAAAGCTTTTAATGCACCATGTGCGTATACAGTTTCGTCATGGCTTGTCAACGCATGAAACTTATTTGGAGCAGAAATAAAGTTCTTACCAGTAAAATTATTGATAGCTTCACAAACGCGATTTGAGAATTCAGGATGTGCGTTCAATCCTGTCCCTACAGCTGTACCACCAATAGCTAACTCCTTCAAATAGTGAAGGCTTTCTTCCACCATGGACTCTGACTTTTCAAGCATTCGATGCCACCCGCTGATTTCTTGCCCCAGTGTGAGTGGAGTAGCATCTTGTAAATGAGTGCGCCCTATTTTCACTATATCCTGGAACTGATCCATTTTTACTTTTAATGTATCTTTTAATGTTCTAATTGCAGGTAATACGACATCTTCCATTTTTAAAACGGATGCAATGTGCATAGCTGTTGGATAAGTGTCATTCGAGCTCTGTGACTTATTCACATCGTCATTTGGATGTAAAGTAATATCACTGTCCTGCTTCTCTAGCCATTTATTTCCAACATGAGCAATCACTTCATTTACATTCATATTAGACTGGGTACCACTGCCTGTTTGCCAAACAACCAAAGGAAAATGATCATTTAATTGTTCTTCTAAAACTTGGTCAGCTGCATACTCGATCGCTTCTGCTTTCTTAGCATCTAATAAACCCAAGTCACTGTTAGCTTTTGCTGCACTTTTCTTTAAAATAGCAAACGCTTTAATAATTTCATTTGGCATTTTTTCAGTTCCAATAGGAAAGTTTTGTTTACTTCTCTGTGTCTGTGCACCCCAATACTTATCTGCTGGTACGTTAATTTCCCCAATTGTATCTCTTTCCACGCGATATTCCATCGATGGTTCCTCCCTATGTATAAATACTTGTTTTAAATCTTCTTCTATTGTACCAAAAAATATAGATATGAAAAGAAAGAAAAGCTTAGCGGATTTTTTATTGACACAAAATTGTACCTATTCCGCTTTCCATATAAGATGGTTTTCTTTTATACTTGTTTAAGAGTGTATTAGTATATACTGGAAGACAAAAGAAAATAGTTGGAACTAATTTTAGAAGGAATGAAATACAAATAGAGGTCTTCCATCTAAAAATAATTCAGGAGGAGGATTACTCTATGCCAAACATCTGGACACACATACTTTTTTGTGAAGAGGTTGCTGATGCTGTAAAGAAACCCTATCCGTTTTCGAAGTATGAAAACTACATGAAATTGGGTGCTCAAGGTCCTGACCCATTTTTTTATCATAACTTTTGGCCATGGATTAAAGAAGGACCTGTACAGGAGATTGGGAATTTACTGCACACAGAAAAATGTGGAGATTTTTTAGTTGATCTGATTACTTCCGCTAAAAATAAGAGTGAACATATAAAAGCATATGTATATGGTTTTATCACACACCATATTCTTGACAGGAACACCCATCCTTACATCCATTACAGAGCGGGTTATGATGGGAATAAACACCAAAAACTCGAAGTAATTATTGATACATTGCTTATGGAGAAATATCATAATCTAAAAACATGGAAATCACCAGTTTATAAAGAGATTGATGTTGGGTTATCTTTAGATAGGGAATTATGTGACTTTTTAGATGAAGCGATACGAAGAAACTATTCTCAAATTAAACAAGAATCACATCGTTATATTCAGAAATCCTACAGAGATATGAAACTTGCTCTACGCCTCCTATCTGATCCATATGGTTGGAAAAATGTTCTTTTTAGTAACTTAATCTCTTCCTTTTCCCATCAACCGATTCAAAACAAGAAAGATTATTTAAATATGAAGAACAAAACTTGGAATCACCCGGCAACAAACGAGCGTTTTACAGACAGTTTTATGGATCTTTACAGTCAGGCAAAGGCAGAGGGGTTTGAGATATTATCTGAGGTACAGCGTTATTGGAATAATAAAGATACGTCAAGCAAGTACCTACATGAGCTAATTGGCGATATTTCTTATGATACCGGAAAACCTTTATCACTTCAGCTTGAAAATCGATATGCAGAACCGATTGTATGATGAGCTAATAAAGATTGTCCCCGGGTTCTAAATTTTGTAGTTACCTAAGTTTCCCAAGCAACTAATAAGGAGGACCAAACGACTGGTCCTCCTTATTAGTTTAATTTTTATTTTGGTCTTATTTCCACCTTATCTTTAGCGTTTGTTTGAAGTGCTGCTTCCTGCATACCTTTCTCGACGTTAACGAATTTTAATAAGATTATGCCACCTATAAAAAATACGATTAAGGAAATAATCCCTAAGCGACTTGAACCTGTTAACTGACCAACCAATGCAAATAAAAATGGTCCAAAGATTGCGGCAAACTTGGAAGATATACCATAAAAACCAAAGAACTCAGCATGCTTATTATCTGGTACCATTCGGCCAAATATCGACCTGCTTAAAGATTGCGCACCACCTTGCACAAAACCTACGCATACTGCCAGCAAGTAAAAGTGCAAGGCAGAAGTCATGAAATAACCAAGTACAACTATTCCCATATAGAAATAGAGTGTAAAGGTTAATGCCTTCTTAGCTGTAAACCTTTTTGCTATTGAACCAAATAAAAAAGTAAATGGGATACCGACAAATTGCGTTATCAGTAAAGCAGCAATTAAGGAATTTCCATCAATTCCAATATCCCTGCCATAAATGGTAGCCATTTTTATGATAGTTGAAATACCATCATTGTACATCCAAAATGCTAATAGAAAAATTAATAATTGCTTGTATTGTTTTATTTCTTTAAATGTCGATGTGACTCGTGTGAATCCAATTGCTATATAAGACTGCTCTCTTCTAACCTGAACCTTTTTTTCTTCTTGAATATTTTTAAACAATGGCAATGAAAACAAAAACCACCATACACCTACAGTAGCAAAGGATAATTGACTCGCAACTGTAGCATTTGGAATTCCAAACCAATCATGTTTTAAAATCATTAATATATTTATCGCTAATAACAAACCCCCGCCTATATAGCCCCAGGCGAAACCCGCAGTCGAAATTCTATCTATTTCATCTTCGTTTGCAATTTCAGGAAGAAAGGCATCATAAAAAACGTTCCCTCCCGAAAACCCAATAGTGCCTACAATGAGTAAAATAGAAGCAAATATATAATCTCCTTCCCCTACGAATGCAAGAAGAATACTTGCAATCATACCCATATATGCAAAAAAACGAAGAAATTTCTTCTTTGCAGCAGAATAATCGCTAATTGCTCCAAGAATAGGTGCCAATATTGCTACGATTAATACAGCAATAGATTGAGAATACCCCCAAAAACTTGCGGCAAGATTCTCATTTACCCCTACAGCAGCTACATCATAGTAGAATACAGGCAAGACTGCAGCCATAATTGTTGTGGCAAATGCGGAATTTCCAAAGTCATAAAGCATCCAGCTAAAAGCCGTTTTCTTTCTCATTATTAACCCCCTTTACTTGTAAGCATACCAGAATGAGAGTTTACCTCACATAGTTTTATAAAATTTTTAAAATTAACTGAAACCAATTCATTAAAAAGAACTTCTTCTTATAATATCTTTTTTCTGCACATACAAAGAACCTCACCTCTTAAAAAGGCAAGGTTCTTAAAGTCCAATTTATTCCCAAATAAAATGCCTATATTCTTTACTTAATTTTATGAACAATTTTTCATTACCTGTGTCAATCGCATCATTGATTGCTTCTTCAAGACGCTTTTTATTTACATTAAAGCAAAGTTCGTCTAACAATAATCGGGAAGCAAGCTGAAGTTCAAACGAGACCTCGCGTTTAGCTGTTTTACTCTCACCTTCATATCTTAGAAATCGAAATACTACTTTTTGCTTTTTCATGTCAAGACCCCCTCGGTCCTTTAATACTATTATCCATAATTTTTGGAATAATTGCAACAGTTTTTATATAAAAGTTTAATTATTATTTAAAACGCTTCTTAATAGATTGTGAAATGTTTACCGTATGAAACATACTTATCTGCTTACAATACATATAGCCATGGTATTGTTTGTTTCTCTAGACCCACCAACCATGCTTTTGGTAGACTATGTAAGTATGTAGAGACGTAGTAAATGGAGGAAGCTAGATGAACCATTCGGATAACTTAAAAAAGGGTGAGAAGGGTGCTTGGATCAGCATTATCACCTATTTATGTCTTGCAATTATAAAATTAATTATCGCTCATGAAGGGAATTCAGATGCATTACGAGCAGACGGGCTAAATAACACTACTGATGTTATCGCTTCAGTTGCTGTGTTAATTGGGTTGAAAATTTCCAGGAAACCTCCAGATGAAGATCACCATTATGGACATTACAGAGCTGAAACTATTGCATCATTATTTGCCGCATTTGTGATGATGTTGGTCGGTGTACAAGTAATCTTGGAGACATTTAAAAAAGTGCTATTAGGCGAAGCTTCTCAACCTACTATGTTAACAGCATGGACCGCCTTGGGTGCTGCGATTGTTATGTTTTTGGTTTACTTATATAATGTCAATCTTGCTCGCAAGATACAGAGCAGTTCATTATTTGCTGCTGCACAGGACAACCGCTCAGATGCACTTGTGAGTATAGGAGCTTTCATCGGAATTACCGGCTCTCAGTTTGGGCTCTTCTGGTTGGATCCATTAGCAGGCTTACTTGTTGGCTTCATTATTTGTAAAACTGCCTGGGAGATTTTTAGAGATTCTACACATACATTGACAGATGGTTTTGATGAAAAGCAGATTAAACAGATTAAAGAAAGTGTTAAAAGGGATCCTGAGGTTAAAGAAGTGGTGGATGTGAAGGGAAGAATTCATGGCAATCAAGCTTTCATTGATATTACCATCCTTGTAGATGCTGCGCTTAATGTAGAACAAAGTCACAATATTTCCGATCGTATAGAAGAATACCTATATAAAAAACATAACATTAACCATGCACAAATTCATATAGAACCATATAAATAAAACAGGATCATTTCTTTAAAATGGTCCTGTTTTATTTTATAAAGAGAATAGAAAAACAGTAGCTATAGCTCCTGCTACAACAAGAATTACATTAAAACCGATATATGCTAATCCGATTGCCACTAATCCTCCAATGAGGCCAATGTGTGGCTGATCAGGTCTAACCGATAGTATTCCTGGAAAAATCAGTGCTCCCAATGCAGCGAATGGAATAGCATTCAGCCAACGATTTACCCAATCTTTAAATTGCAATTTATCTACAATAAAGGCTGGAAGAAGTCTTGGTATCATCGTTACAACACACATACCCACGATTATAAAAAGTATCATTTTACTTCCTCCTTCAATAAGTAGATTCCACTCATACCACCAATAATGGTGCCTGCTACAATAGCCCATCCTGTACTCATCCCTAATTGAATGCATAATGCGTTAATCAGCATGGCAACTAGTGCGATTAATCCTAATTTAAATTCCTTTTTCACGGAAGGTACAAGCAAACCTATAAACATGGCGTATAATGCAATCCCCATACTCTGACTAAGCTTTTCAGGTATTATATCTCCAAGTACGCCCCCGAGAAACGATCCAATTACCCAAGATAAATAAGCAGTTAAGATAAGAGCTGTATAGAATAAAGCTCCTTTGTCTTTATTAGCCTCTTCCGTATGTAATGCCGAGACGGCAAATGTTTCGTCTGTAAGCCCCAATGATAGCGGTGCTTTCCATTTCAAGTCCATTCCACGCAAGCGATTCATAAAAGAAAGACTCATAACAAAGTGCCTGAAGTTTAAAACAAATGTGGCTATAATGATTTCTGTTGCACCAGCTCCTAGTGCAATCATATTCGCACCCATAAATTGACTTGCCCCCGCAAAAACCATCACACTCATCAAAGTTAATTCGGTTAAAGTCATCCCGGACTGTTTAGCTAGAACACCATAAGTTAACGCGATTGGTAAATAACCAACCATAATCGGAAACCCGGCTGCAATACCTTTTTTTATCATTTTTGCGCTAGGCGAAATCTCCTGTTTATCGAGAATATTCTCATTCATCATCTTCCCCCCTTGAAGCTACAATTCAAATTATTATAACGTATTTTTTAAATTTTAAAAAGATTTCTCTTTTCTATTTTTCATTGACAAAATCCTTAAAGCATATTATATTCGATAATAATCTAATTGAATATGGCAATCCTGGATGAAAAGTAAATTATTTTTGAGCAAAAAGGAGAGACAGAGTGGTCGGTGAAAACTCTGGCAGGAAATAATTGAATTACACATCCATCAACTCGGATTTATATTTTATGAGTGGTTGAAGAATTTCTTCAACAAGCAGGGTGGTATCGCGGAGTCAGCTTCGTCCCTTACTATAAGGGGCGAAGCTTTTTTATAGAATGAGAAAGTATAAAATTTTTGGCTTTATTATACTCTTACGCATAAACAGCCACGTCTAGCTCCAGCGCCCAGCAACTAGCAAACTTCGATCTTCATTCTACGATAAGTCAACATCGATTCGCTAGATAGCTCCTCGTGTTTCCTTTATCTCGTCAGAAGATCTCCAGTTTGTACGTTGCTAAACGGGCGTTTGCGCTTTTGTTCTTAATTTTTCAACCTAGAGGAGGTTCACCATGTTTCCTATTAAACCAAAACATCATCCGTCATTGACGGAAGCTATCATTTCTTTTGTGATTCTTATTGGTTTGATAAGCTACTTTATTATCGGTATTGGCGCTCCCCCCCATGTTCCGATTATACTTGCTATTTTTCTTCTAATTGCTTATGGGCTCATGAAGAAAATAGCTTTTTCAGAGCTGCAGGCAGGGCTGACTGAAGGAGCAAGGGCAGGTATGGGAGCAATATTTTTATTCTTACTTATTGGTATCTTAATCAGTAGCTGGATTATCAGTGGCACGATTCCGTCACTTATAAACGTTGGTTTTACACTTATTGGAGGTAATTGGTTTTATGCCATTGTTTTTGCAGCGACGGCAATTATCGGCGTTTCAATGGGGAGTTCACTAACAACTACTGCAACCATTGGCGTAGCTTTCATAGGTATGAGTGAAGCATTGGATGCTTCCATGGCCATAACTGCTGGAGCTATTGTATCCGGGGCTTTTTTCGGGGATAAAATGTCGCCTTTATCTGATACGACCAACTTAGCTTCAACAATTGTAGGTGTTGATTTATTTGGCCACATTAAGCACATTAGCTTAACAACAATCCCAGCATTTATCATCTCCTTTATTCTATTTGCTTTATTGTCGCCAAATGAGAATATGCCTATGGGGACAGGAGATGATTACCAACTGGCTCTCGAAGCAACTGGATTAATTCATTGGTCTTCATGGATCCCGTTAATCATTATTATTATATGCACTATTTTAAAAGTTCCAGCTTTTCTCGCTTTGGGTTTAAGTAGCATTATCGCAACGTTTATTGCTGGAATAAGAAATATGTTACCTTGGACGGAGATTTGGAATGTTTGGTTTAACGGTTATACTGCAACGACTGATTTTCAACCTGTTAATGATTTATTGACAAAGGGCGGGATAAACAGTATGCTGTTCACCATTTCTCTTGTCATCGTAGCTTTAGGATTTGGAGGATTGCTTTTTGTCACAGGCATCATTCCAAGTATCTTGCTTTCTTTACAAACGAAACTAAAGAAAACACGCACGATTATACTTTCAACTGCAGCTACAGCAATTGGTGTGAACGTTTCTATCGGCGAGCAGTATCTTTCGATTATGCTTACCGGCGAAACGTTCAAGGGTGTATACGAAAAAGCTGGCCTTTCCAAAAAATCACTTTCTCGTACATTGGAGGATGCTGGAACAGTTATAAATCCATTGGTTCCCTGGAGTGTTTGTGGTGTATTTATTGCAGATGTATTAGGGGTCCCAGTATTGACATACTTACCATTCGCCTTCTTTTGCCTACTAAGTCCACTTATCACAATGGCCTTTGGTGGAAGAAAGCTAAAAAACTAGCGATTTAGTCATTACATTGCAATATTATTTTTAAAATAAATTTAAAGGTAGAGATCTATTCCTTTCTGTAAAGTTGAAGTAAACTGCGAACTAACTTTGTTGATGAAAAGCTCAGCGAAATATTTGAGAAGAAGTGCCCCATTGAACCCCTAATTTAGATAGTTAGAATGCAGTCATAAGCGAAGGGAAAATATGGAGACTCCTGCGGGAAAAGCGAGACTAGCGAGACCCCACAGAACGTAACGTTAGTGAAGTTCGAGGAGGCTCGCAGGCCGCCCGCGGAAAGCGGAATATTTTTCCGAAGCGGTGATTTAGGCAGCCTCTATATTCATAGTTACTTCGGAGTAAATATATATTGTATTTTAATAAAATCTAATAAGTAGTTTTAGATTCAAAAAACAGGCTACCCTACGAGGAGTAGCCTGTTTTTTAGCTGATTGCTGCTTTTAATTTGCGTAACCCTTCCAATAAACGAGGAGATGGTCTGCAAAATAATGATTCTTCCAGTACATGAATGTTATTGAGTTTAATTGCCTTCATCTCATCCCAGCCTGGGCGCTTTCTCACCAAATCTGGGTTCATTTTTTCTTCTTTTACCCCTACCCACACCATGCAGATATGATCAGGATCCCGTTTTTTCACTTCTTCCCAATCGGTTTGGAAATTAGCAGTTTTCTCTGTCGCAAAAACATTCTCAGCGCCAGCTAACTCGCTAATCTCAGTTAACCAGTTAACAGAACCGGGAGTAAATATAGGCTTTGGCCACCATTCCCAATAGAGAGAAGGCTTAGCAGTTTGTACGTTCGCATGCTCTCGGTAATATTGCAAATCGGTTAAAAATGCTTCTTTTTTATGCTTACCATGTTCTTCCTCACCAATTGCAATACCGACTTTTTCTATATCCTCAGCAATCTCCGTAAGAGAATTTGGGTCTAGAATGATATAGGGCAATCCTTTTTCATCAAGGGCGGCTATATTTTTTTCCATTCCCGGTACACTCAAGGAAGCAAGCACAAGGTCTGGATGAAGGTCTGCAACCTTTTCCATATCAATTGACAGATCTGGACCGACTTTTGGTAGGTTTGTTATGGAAGCTGGCCAATCAGAGTAGTTATCCACTCCAACCAACAAATCAGTCCTACCCAAATAAGCCATTATTTCCGTATTACTTGGACAAATGGAGACTACTCGCATTTTATAATCACCTTTCTACTTATCTTGATCAGTAATAATTAGAGGGGCGTCCTTTGTAATTACAAGGGTGTGTTCATATTGTGCAGAACGACCCTTATCAATTGTTCTGGCAGTCCAATTGTTCTGATCCATCTGGCTTTTCCAATCACCTTCATTAATCATTGGTTCAATCGTGATGACCATTCCTTCTTTTAACCGAAGCCCTTTATTTGGTAATCCGAAATGCGGAATATGCGGTTCCTCATGAAGTGTTGGTCCAATACCATGTCCGGTGAAGTCACGAACAACCGAAAATCCTTCTTCTTCCGCATAAGTTTGGATGGCATGCCCAATGTCCCCAATGCGTTTCCCTGCACGTGCCTGTTCAATCCCCTTATACAGCGCTGTTTTGGTTACGTCCATAAGCCGCAGCCCTTTTTCATCAACATTACCAACAGCATAGGTCCAAGCCGAATCCGCAAGACCACCATCAAGGTTTACTACCATATCAATTGTTACGATATCTCCATCAATTAATTCCTCATCACGTGGAAAACCGTGACAAATCTCATCATTTAAGGATGCGCAAATTGCATATGGGTATCCACTATATCCCTTTTGCTCTGGAGTTGCTCCGTGTTCTTCAAGAAACTTCTCAACAAAGGCATCGATTTCCATTGTAGTTATACCAGGCTTAATCATCTTGGCTATTTCTTTATGGCATTTAACAAGAATATCTCCTGCTGCCTGCATCTTTTCAATTTCGCGTTTGCTTTTTCTTGTAATCATCTGTTTCTTCCTTTCCTATATCTTCAAAAACCTTTAACTATGTTAAACTATTCATAAAGTACTTTTCGATAATCATAACCAACATAAAGTTTACCATATACTAACCAATACATAAAAGAGATTAGTGATAAGGGGGATTATATGATCAATTTTAACGATGTAAGTAAAGGGTTTGCTGGAATTAAATCAATGAATCTTACCATTCCTGATGGTAAGATCATTGGTTTTTTAGGACCGAATGGTGCAGGGAAATCTACCACCATTAAAATGATGACAGGTATATTACCATTAGATGCAGGTACGATTACATTAAATGGCTATGATATTGAGAAAGAGCCCATTCAAGCGAAACAACACACTGGGTATGTACCTGACCAACCCGATATGTTTCTACGACTAAAAGGAATTGATTATTTAAATTTTATTGGAGATATATTCGAAGTTCCTGAAACTTTCCGTAGAGAGCGAATTGAACGACTAACTACCCAATTCAATATTTATGATGCACTTCAAGACTATATTCAAACATATTCCCATGGTATGCGACAGAAAATTATTGTTACTGGTGTTCTTCTGCATGACCCCGACATTTGGATTCTTGATGAACCACTAACTGGGTTAGACCCAAAATCTGCTTATATGCTTAAAGAAATGATGCGTGAACATGCGGCTAAAGGGAAAACCGTCTTCTTTTCCAGCCATGGTCTGGAGGTAGTGGAACAACTATGTGATGAAGTTGCTATCATAAAAAAAGGAGAGATTATTTTTTACGGTGACTTAACTGAAATGCGTAAACAATTTCAGACAGATCAATCACTAGAACAAGTTTTTCTGGAGCTGACTAGCGATGAGTAGAACATGGTTATTAATAAAAACAATATTGAAAATGCATTATTCAAGAGCTGGAAAAAGCAATTCACAAATTGGGCTGTTGGTCGTTGCTGCCTTGTTTCTTATCCCACTTGTGTTTTTTTATTTATCTTCTTTAAGAGAGATTATACATACACTCTATGAGGTATTAAGTCCATTCGGACAAGAAACAGCCATCATCGGCTTACTATTTATCATTATGCATGTTCTATTATTTTTTATGAGCTTTATTACTGTTCTAAGTGCTTTTTATTTTGCGGAAGATATTCTCTCTTTTCTTCCTTACCCGTTACATGGCTATCAGCTTTTATTAGGAAAATCAGCTCAACCATTTATTTATTTGTACATAACGAGTGCTGCAATCTATCTACCAGCCTTTATGTATTATGGAAATGCGGCCAGTGCTTCTTTCTTCTATTATATAATCGGATTTCTACTATTTATTTTATTACCGATTATTCCATTTTCCCTTGCTTCCATCTTATTGATGTTCGTAATGAGGTTTGTAAATATTACCAAAAATAAAGAACGATCCAAGATTATCGCCGGGATTGCTTCATTGGTTTTTATTATTTTAATCAATGTACTTGTACGTTTAAATACAGACACGGAGATGATGGTACAGGATATAGCCAGTTATATACAGGAAAAAGATGGGCTGCTAAAACTCATTACTTCCTTCTATCCGCCCGCTTATTTCAGCACAAAAGCCTTAGCAAGTGAAGGACTGCTATTCTTACTCGGTATAATAATTCTCACTGGGATTGCTTTTCTTCTTTTTATAAGCCTTGGTCAGGTTTGGTATATAAAAGGACTATTGGGAACAGGGAACAAAAGGTCAAATAAAAAAACAACGGAAAAGGTATCGAAATATATTAAAAAACGCCCCATCTGGCTATCCTATATTCGAAAAGAACTACTCGTCATCTTTCGCACTCCAACCTTTTTAATGAACTGTGTGATTCAAAGTTTATTTGCACCTGTGTTTCTGTTTATTATTTTTATGTTTGATTCGGGTACTAATGTTACAGGGATGATGGATATATTCTCAACAAAAGAACAATTACTTGTATTATTCTTGGCATCCATGTTTATATTAGGAGCCAACGCTACATCGTATTCCTCCGTTTCAAGAGAAGGTAAAAATTGGAATGCTAATTTATTCCTGCCTTTAGAACCTAAGCAAATTTTCTATAGCAAGATAGCAGTTGCATGGATCATAAATCTTATTCCTATAGGACTCGTACTAGCAGCTTGTATATTTGCCTTTAAACTATCTTTTACTCTAACATTCATTTGGCTTGTTATTGTGTTACTCTCCAGTTGGTTTATAAGCATGCTAGGGACCTATCTTGATTTGGAGAATCCTAAACTGAATTGGACAGATGAACAAGAGGTTTTTAAGACAAGAATGATTGGGTTAATAGCAGTTATTATAGAAATAGGGCTGTTTGGTTTGCTAGTTCTTTTAGTTTGGAATATCTCCTTCATACAAGGTGTTTATCTAACTTCAGGGATTTTACTAATCCTAATGTTAACGGCAATTCTAATTATGGATTACATTCTAAAAATTAAACTAAAACAACATATGCATCAGAGGGTATAATGAAAAAATGCAGAGGAAATCACCTCTGCATTTTTTATATAGTAAGAAAGTAAATCTTTTTTAATAATATCCCCCACCGTAACCTCCTGTGTAGGAAGTACCAATGATAATTAATAAAATAAATAATACGACTAGCAGCGCGAAACCGCCTCCATAGCCTACTCCACCCTTACTCATTATTTCCCCTCCTCAGTAACTCAACTACTATATGCTATGCAGAAGTTGAAAATACGACAGGGCGGATATAATGAATGGTCTTTTGCTTTTTAGACATAATCTGTAACATGATATATCTTCCCATTAATAACGCTTGATTCATCTGTAATTATATCTACTAAAACACCCGCAACCGTGTCAGTTTTTCGCAGTAAATCATTTTCTTTATAAGCTTTAAATTTGTCGATTTCAGCAAATTCCTCTTTGGTACTGGAACGTATTTGCTTTTGCATATCCGTGTCCATAATGCCTGGACTAAATGCAATTATTTTATTCTCTGTTTTACGTTCATCCTGTTCCAAGGCGACTGTTTTTGTATACATATTAACAGCGGCTTTTGAACTGCAATACGCACTCCAGCCATCTACTGGTCTTTCAGCAGCACCTGAGGAGACTGTGGCTCCAATAAATAGCAGATCATCCATTGTAGCTTTCTTTAAAAATGCATTCATCAAAAGCATTGATGAAGTGAGATTAATTTGAATATGATTAATTATGTCATCCGCTTTTATATTCATCGCTTGATCAACCGGCTCGATGACACCAGCATTATTAACAAGGTAAAGGCCTGTTACTTCCTGTTCATTTAAGTCGGCAATGACTTCAGAGATTGTTGCATTTATTGCAGAATTGTCCGCTAAATCACAACTATAATGCTTGAAAATAACATTATTATCGGCAGCATGCCTGCTCAGTTGGTCCGTTTTATTTCTGGAAATGCCAAGTACATGCACACCTTGCTCCATAAAAAGTTTAGCAATTGACAGTCCTAAGCCTCTGGACACCCCAGTAACAATTGCAAATTTCATAACCACCCCTCCTATCCATATAAGTATTCCATACCCACTTTATCCTTTTAAACAAACCTATACTTCACTATTTTTTAATAACTTCATTCCAATAATAAACTAGTGTCTCCATTCCTTTCTCAAAACTGTCCATTGGAAAGCTCTCGTTAGGTGAATGTAATCTATCATCAGGAGTACCAAAACCTAATAAGACAATTGGTATGTTATAAATATCTTCTATCCATTCAACTACCGGAATGGAACCGCCCATTCTTACATAAACAGCATCCTTTCCAAATGCTTTTGAATAGCTAGCAGCTGCTTTTTGGATTAACGCATGCTCCGGCTCCACTTTATATGCCTTGGCCGAAAGCTTTTCTTTTTTAACATCAACGGTCACTCCTGTTGGTGCTACTTTATAAATATGCTCTTCCAGCAATTGTTGTATCTTTACAGGGTCCTGTCCAGGGACTAGACGGCAGGTAATTTTAGCAGTTGCAGAGGAAGGTATAATTGTTTTTGTTCCCTCTCCTTGATAGCCACCATACATCCCGTTAACTTCAAGAGTTGGACGCGCCATTGTATGCTCTTTCGCTGTATACCCTTTTTCTGAAACCGTCTCTTTGACTCCGGTGGAAGCCGTATAGTCTTCACCTTGAACTTGATCAATCAATTTACGCTCATGTGCAGATAAGGGCTCCACATCATTATAAAATCCTTCTACCGTTACGACTTCATCTTGATCCTTCATGGAAGTCAAGATATGACTTAAGGCCATAAGTGGGTTTCGAATGGCGCCACCATACATGCCTGAGTGTAAATCATGATCTGGCCCTGTAACATTAATTTCAATCCCAGTGAATCCTTTCAAGCCATATAAAATCGTTGGTTGATTTTTAGCGATCATCCCAGAGTCAGAGATGACAGCAAAATCAGCTTTGAACATTCCCTTCTTCTCTCGGAGAATATCATATAGATTCTCACTGCCAATTTCTTCTTCTCCTTCAATACATACCTTTACGTTCAGTGGCAGTTTCCTCTCTGTTCTCATGTATGCTTCAAAAACAGCCAGGTGCATAAATACCTGACCTTTATCATCACTTGAACCACGCGCATACAAACGTCCGTCTCTTATTTCAGGTTGAAAAGGGTCGCTTTCCCAAAGTTCAATCGGATCAACTGGTTGTACATCATAATGGCCGTAAAATAAAACGGTCGGAGCTTCAGGGCCGGCTTCATTGTACTCTGCATAAACAAGTGGGTGCCCCTTTGTTTGCTGCTTTTCTACTTTATCGAAACCAATATCATTTAAATAATTCACAATAAAATCAGCAGCTTTATGTATATCTTCTTTATGTTCTTTGCTTGTACTTACACTTGGTATAGATAAAAATTCATTCAATTTTTCAAGTAGGCTGGATTGGTTTTCTTGTAAATAGGCTAAAGCTTTTTCACTCATTATTCTGCCTCCAATTTGTCTATTTGTTACCCATTCTAGCATAATGGCTCAAATTCTCCTATCGCTTAAGCTGCACATATAAAGGAGGTTGGAACACAAATAAATTATTTTTAAAAGGAGAACAATTGTAAAGGGGCTGGAACAGCTCTGAAAAAAACATAATTATCCATAAAAAAATCCGAACTAAGACTCATTATGAAGATGAATCAGTTCGAATTTTTATTAATGTATAGGTCTTTTTTCAGACATAGCACTTATGACAAAGCTTTCTGCAAATCCTCGATAAGATCTTCTGCATCTTCTATTCCCACCGATAGGCGGATAAGCCCATCTGCTATTCCTAATTCTCTTCTTCTTTCTACAGGAATCGAAGCATGGGTCATGCGTGCAGGAATGGAAATTAAACTTTCTACTGCACCAAGACTTTCCGCAAGGGTAAAGTAATTAACATGTGCTAACACCTGGTCTGCTTTCTCGGCATTGCCTACATCAAAGGAAATCATCCCACCATATCCTTGTGATTGTTGTTTGCTGATTTCATAACCAGGATGACTTTTTAACCCTGGATAGAACACATCGGATACTTTTTCATGTTGGTGTAAAAAATGAGCTATTTTATGAGAGTTGGTCTCTATTGCTTCCATGCGTAATGCCAACGTTTTTATTCCCCGTAATAAAAGCCATGAATCTTGCGGTCCTAAAATGGCACCTGCTGAATTTTGTATGAAGTGAATATCTTGCGCAAGTTCATTTGATTTTACTACAACCAATCCGGCTACCACATCACTATGACCACCTATATACTTTGTCGCACTATGCAGTACAATATCTGCTCCTAAATTAAGAGGTTGCTGCCAATATGGAGTAGCAAATGTATTGTCAACAATTAGCAGTAAATCATGTTTTGCAGCAATTTCTGCCATTCTTTTAATATCTGTAATTTTAAGTAATGGATTTGTTGGTGTTTCGATATATAACGCCTTTGTATTTTCTTGAATAGATGCTTCTACTTGTATTGGATCACTAGTGTTTACAAACGTATGTTCAAGTCTAAAACGATTAAGCACCTTGCTCATTAAGCGATAGGAACCTCCATATACATCGTCTGTTAGTAGGATATGATCCTCTGACTGAAACAGCATCATAATAGATGTAATGGCAGCCATACCCGATCCGAAAGCAAAACCTGCTTTCCCATTTTCTAATTCAGCAATAGTTGTTTCTAATGCATGCCTCGTGGGATTTCCAGTCCGGGAATATTCATAGCCACTATGGTTTCCAGCACTTTCCTGTTGGTAGGTACTAACTTGATATATTGGGACCGATACTGCTCCGGTTTCCTTGTCCCCAGTTATTCCAGCATGAATTAATTGTGTTTTTTTCCTCATTTACCTTCCTCCCCTATTCATAGATGTTTTTACTTAGGTAACGGTCGCTTCCATCAGGGAATACTGTTACCAATGTGGTCCCTGCTTTCGCTTTTCTCGCCTCTTCCAGTGCTGCATGCATCGCAGCTCCTGACGAACTTCCTACAAGCAATCCTTCCTTCCCTGCTAATTCCCCAACCATTTGAAATGCATCTTTATCAGAGACTGTATAGACCATATCCATATTCGACTTATCAAAAAAAGGAGGGAAAAATTCCATTCCGATACCCTCAGTTAAATGGGAGCCCGCTTTTCCGCCTGCGATAATGGAACCTTCTGGCTCTACAATGACTGTTTTCAGTGCAGGTTTCTTTTTCTTTAAATAAGCTGCGCATCCCATAAAAGTTCCCCCTGATCCTGCACCCGCGATGAATATATCTACATCTTTACCAAGATCTTTCCATATTTCGGGACCAAGTGTCTTATAATAAGTATCTGGGTTAGCTGGATTTGAAAACTGTTGTGGTGAAAAGCTGTTTGGAATCTGATTCAACAATTCATTTGTTTTTTCAATTGCTCCATGCATTCCTTTTTCTCTTGGTGTATGAACGATATCTGCACCTAATGCTTTCATTAATGATTGCTTTTCATTACTAAAATGCTCAGGCACACAAAATATAATAGACAGATTTCTATTCAAAGCGGCCAATGCTATGCCAATCCCTGTATTACCAGCTGTTGGCTCAATTATTGTTCCACCATCCCGCAAAGCACCGGTTTTAAGGGCATCTTCAATTAATTCAACGCCAAGCCTGTCTTTAACACTTCCACCTGGATTAAAATATTCAAGCTTTGCTAGTAAACGGACTCCTTTAGGGAGAGGAAAATGTGTTATCTCTATTAAAGGAGTATCACCAATTAACTCATGAACAGATTTATAAATTGCCATTACTTTTTCGCCCCATAATTTAAAATACTTCTCGCCATTCCAGCTTATTGTTCAGCATCTCTCTAGCAATTTGTTGAGCCCCTTCCAGGCTATGGTTAGCTGCCCAACCACATTGCACTTCATTACAAGCAGGAACCTCTTCTGCCTCTAATACATCCTCTAATGTTTTTTCCAATGCAGTTAATACCTCTTCATAATTATCATTGTTTAAAATTGCTAAATAGAAGCCTGTTTGACACCCCATTGGACCAATATCCAGAACGTTTTCCATATGGTTACGTATATTTTCAGCCATTAAGTGCTCAATGGAGTGCAATCCAGCCATTTCCATATGGTCTTTATTTGGTTGTTTAAAGCGGATATCATACTTATAAACTTTGTCTCCCTTGGTTCCTTCTGTAACCCCTACCAGTCGAACATAAGGTGCCTTCACCTTTGTATGATCAAGATTAAAACTTTCCACATTCATTTTTTCTGCCATTTTATGTTGCCCCTTTCTTCTACCTTTTTTTGCTTTAATAATCCAGACAAAATCATTCATTTGTTTAAAAGAAACGTCAAATTTATACTTTTCAAACATGCTTCTTATTAATGGAATGGTTGTATAATACTCCCGATTTAGATCTTCCGCCAAATCTACATACCCTTTTTCCAGAGCATGGTCTATTGCCTTTTGCCTTTCAACTCCAGAAGTGAATATGGTATCCCCAAAAACTACTTTCCCTTCAGCAGGTAATAAACTTGCATAGTTCTTAATAGCTCTTTCTTTTTCTTCATCTGTTAAATGGTGAAAAGCGTAGGTGCTTGTAATTGTATTAATTTCTTCTTTGACAGGAGGAAAATCTATAAAATCTCCATCCATAAGAATCACTTCTTTTAGCTTCTCTGATGCTATCCTTCTCATAGATGCAGAGGGTTCTATACCAATAACATGTAAACCTTTTGCTACCAATTTCTCTGTTAAGTTTCCTGTGCCTACTCCAAACTCCAATACGGTTCCTGTAGATTCACTCACAACTTCTTTTAATATCTGCTCATAATTCTCAAAAACAGAGGCATATTGCGGATTTCCACCTGAAACACTTGCATCATATGTTTCTGCCCACTCACTAAAAATATTTAAAAATTCTCTCCCCATTCCCATTTCACTCCACCAATTTTATTAAAACATAGTAAAACACTATGAATAGTAAGATTATATGTAACATAATATCATATGTTCCTTAATAGTCAATAAAAACATTTTTCGCTGGCCATTTTTACGAATTGTTCGTTTTCAAAGACAGTATTATCAGCAGTATATGAAGAGGCCCCGCAGCAGACAGAATACTTTCCCAAAAGAAAAAGTGTACTACTTTTTCGTAGTACACCACTTAACCAGCTGTATTAGTTATTCATTATCCGGAAACAAACGATCGACCATATTGCCGAATTGGTCGAAGAAACCTTCAATTGGTTCTCCATTATCAACGTCATTGATATAATTGTTTGTCAAATCTACAAAATCCGGATTCGTTGAAACATATACATTGTCTATATCCTTGTCCACAGACTTTACAATTTTAGTTATTTCATCTTTCACCTTATCAGTTACTTCATTTCCCTTATTATTGTTGTTACCGTTATTGTTATTATTATTGTTGCCGTTATTGTCGTTTGTGTCTAGTCTTGCTGCAACATAAGCATTATTATCTGTTGTAAGCACATAGGCATTTTCAATCTCATCTACCTTGTCAGTAATTTTGTTGGCAGCTTCTTCTGCTACGTCATAACGATTCTCGTTACCATTACGTGTATCTGTTCGGTTCTGGTCTCTTTCAGAGTTTCTCATCATATTATGATCACGATCCCCTGCCATACCATCGCCAGTATTATTATAACGAGTTTGCTCTATATTATTGTTATCTCCCATAGCGCCTTCCTGATTGTCCCCATTGTCGTTCGTTCCACAGGCCACTAAAGCTAGTGCTAGTATCGATGTTATACTCAATATTTTTAATTTCATCCTGTACTCCTCCTTATAAATTTATTTCTAGTATGCTTCACCCATGTTTAATTATTCTTCTCTAAAAAACCTATTTATGGTAAGCGCACCAATTTATGTTTTGCTGATATATATAAAATATGGGGGACAATATAAATAGCCCTTACATTATAAGGAGGGGTAATATGGATATACCAGATTATGACAAAGCATTATACTACACTTTGTGGGGCCAATGGGATGAACTGCTTGTACTAATGGTCCGTACGAATGATGATATGCTTTCAAAGAAAATACAACTCTTCCTGCATGCTTACCATTATTCCCTAGATGAGGGAAAAATCATTCAATCCCATGATAATCTTCTTTATTATTTAGACCATGCCATGAAATACCAACCTGCGATTGCTATGGAAATATAAAAGTGGAGGCTGTTCGGTGACAGCCTCCACTAATTATTAATCATCTCTATCATGATCGTGCTCATCATGCTCTTCGTTATCTTCGTTATCTTCATTATCTTCGTCATCATGATCATCATCTTCATCGTCATCGTCCTGTTTATCTTTATGCTTATTCTTATTATATTTGTACTGATGGTGTTTCTTATCGTATGAATGATGTGATTGATTTTGGTATTTCTTACCATGTTTGGAATTATTATTTTTATGCTTTTGATCTTTATTTTGCTCTTGTTTCTTGTTACTATTATTTTTCTTTTTTTCAACTTCATGCTTATTATTATTTTGAGCATGGTTATTCTTTTTCTCACTGTGCTTATATTTCTCTTTTTCAACTTTTTGTTTATTTGAAGTATTGGAAGAAGCCCTTTTTTCATTACTATCTTCTTGTTTCATTTGTTGATGTTTTTGGGATACGGAGGGCGTATGTGTTTCTTTGTCATGTATAGTCTCTTTTTGAACTTTTTCTTTTATCTTAAGGGAAGACTCTTCTGCTTCCTTTTCTGAATGATCCTGATCGTCGGTATAAAAAGAATGAATTATTGCTCTCTCCTGATCATTCATAGAAACATGCTTATTTTGATCCTTGTTTACAAGCCCCGCCATAAGTTCATTCATTGATTTATTACTGTTTTTGGCTTCTTCTCTAACGTGCTTTGGAACATTAAATGTGACAACACTCCAATCCGTACGTTTTTCTTGAAATGAGGTATCTACTTGCTCTAGCACGGAAATATCTTTAACCTCTCCATTTGCATAACTTACTCCAACCAAAATATTTTTTTGGTCATTTATCATCCCGGAATGCTCACTTTCTTTCATTATCATCCTGATTACTTTTTCCACATTTTGGTTTTTATAATCGGACAAATTTGAAACAAGTTCTTTTCCGTCTTTATTGAGTGAGTGAATGGATTGTACTTTTAAGTCTTTATTAAGCTCTAGCTCTACACTAGGATTAATATCTATATTCACATAGGCGTATGTTTTGTTTACTGACACGATAAAATAAAATGGCAAAACCAATAAAAGTAAAACACAAGCCATGGATAATAAGCGGACTGGTGCACTCACCTTTTTAGCCGGAAATAATAAAAAAGTTTTCTTGTTACCATCAAATGGCTCAAAGGAAACTTCTGAGCCTATCATAGCGTCTATTGGCTTTGCTTTGTAGAACGCTCCTCCTCTTACCATTACAATAGTAAAGTGAGAGTGCTTTTCCATCACAATCCCTTTTTTCACTGACCCACCCCCTTTAAGTAATCCTGAAGATATACATAATCATTACTGAGAACGACAAATATCGCTAAAATGAATTTTCTGTTCCGTTCCAATGTTTTTTTACTTACTTTGACAAGTTTAATCAGATCTTTAATGGGCAATTTCTTTTTATCCAATACGTAGCTTCGTAACTTTTCATCTTCAAATAAGATACGGGCTGTACGAACAGCTGAGTCACGTGCATCCTTATGTTTTGGCGAGGATTCCGTCAATTCCAAAAGAGTTAATTTATATTCTTTCAATTTCTCCTTAAAATCCATAATTTCTTCCTTACGTCGCCAAGCATCCTGTTCCATTTGAAAATTTCGTTTTACAGCTACTATTTCAATTGGATTTTCCATTAATTCAGCATCATACGTTTCATCCAAAGAAATACCTAGCGGACGCTTTTGAACATAACGTATATAGTCGATAACCTTTCTTTTCACTACCAAATTTGCGAAAGATAAAAAAGAACTCCCTTTATCAGGAGAATAGGATAAAATAGCTTCATTAAATGCAGAAAGTCCGATACTGAATTCGTCATCTTTTTTTGGATCGATATAACGTTTGCATACTTCAGAAACACATTTAGCGATAAATGGTTGATATGTCTTTAAAAGATAATTTTGTATTTGCTCGTCCCCTTGTTGAGCTGAGGCGATCATTTCTTCAAGAGGAATGTCTTTTAATGACTTACTCATAATCAACCTAAAACACCCCCAGCTATCATAATTTTCGTGAGTTTTTTCTTGTTTTTGGGTGTAGTTATTATGTGATTTATATATGTCATGATGTATTCACCATCTTATCTTAAAATTAATTATGTTGAAATGGTTGCAGTCTGCTTTATCTTAACTTAAGCAGTATGTTGTTACTACCACAAAACAATTACATTTTGTTTAAATTACAATTACTCAATTGATACATCTGTAAATAATCAGTATATTTAGAGCCTAAAAAGCTCCTAAACAAATGTTCGGGTATAAAAGTTTCCTCTTACAAATCGTTTTCACACTGTAGGAAAAAACTACGAACTAGCGAAAAGTTGTTCTCCGTTAATACAAAATGGCTAAATAACACCGCTACGGAAAAACACTGCGCTTTTCGGGGGCGGCTGATGAGCCTCCTCATGCTACCGCATTCCGGGGGTCTCACCTATGCCTCATCTCCCCCAGAAGTCTCCGTATTTTTCCTTCGCTAAGGTCTATTTTTTAACGTCAATAAAAAATATATTATTTAAATAAAGCGCAATACAAACTGATTGGAGTGAAATGCGGCGACTCCTGCCGGAATAGCATGAGCTGAAGACCCTGGACGGAGCGTAGCGAAGGAAGCGGCTGAAGCCATGCCGGTGGAAAGCGTCCGCATGCAACGGAAATCAATGTGGCTTACCTCCCCAACTATCTATTTCTGTTACCTTTTCAATAACAAAGCCTTTGTTAATAATTTAAACATCAATTGTGACTTCGAAATTTATCTATTCTACAATCCATTGAAAATCCCCAAAAATGTTTTAGCCCTAAAAACATATTGAACATAAAAAAATGCCTCTATTTAGTATAGAGACACTTTTCACCTTTAAAGGCTTGCCATAATGCTCTGTTTCCTTTCATAAACCTTATCCGCCTTTACTTTTGCCAACGTAGTGTTGATATATATATCTTCTTCAAACCAATCTACAGATTCGATTGTGCTTAAATCAAATACATAGTATGCTTCTTCAACAATGGCTTCACTATCTCTAACCACCATATATTCAAGCTTCCAATTATCCGAATTAAACACCATATCCGTTAATGTACCGATTTTTCCATCGTCAGCATGAACTTTAAATCCGTTTGTTTCATCTTCGCTTCTTAAGTCATACCTTTTTTGTTCATCTAGTTTCTCTTCAAAGATTTGTGGATTTTCTGTATTGGAATCTAAATCAGTTGCAGGGGTAACATTCGGGCCCCATAACAGATTTCCCATCCAATATCTGCTCCAGCCATAGTATCCTGCCAACGTATCCTCCATATCTTGAGTCATTGGTTGGTCTTCCGGGATAGAGGGACTGTTTCGAATGGTATCCTTATCATGCTTTACTTCCAAATGTCCCTCATTCTCATTCACAGTGATAAAAGAGGTAGGGGATAGAAGTACACGTCTTCCGGGCAACCATTTTCTAGCATCTATTACTGCATACCGAATCGCCCAATTATTATCATCAAAATATAAATCTTTTACTTTACCCATCTCACCATCTGCCGCATGCACATGGTAATCTTTTAAATCAGATGTAAAAAACAACATATCATCGCCTCCTTACGACGTTTATGAAGTATTTACCCCAATTCAGCGCGGACGAAACTTTAGTAGTTGGTCTTATTTATGCACACTTGTGGTTTCTCCCTGTTTTTCATAAAGATAATCAATAGGGATGAACAAACCTACCTTCCCTTCTTCTTCATGGGTCATTGTTGCAAATATCACGCCTATTACTTTTCCTTCTTTGTTAAATACAGGACTGCCACTGTTTCCACGATAAACCGGGGCATTCAACATAGTTACCTCCTGCTTCCAATCTTTTAATTTCGTGAACCCTGCAATAATACCTTCGTTGGCAATTCCATTGAAACGTAATGGGTTGCCAATAAATTGTACCTTTTCACCAACTGGGGTCCTTACACCTTTTTCAGCAAGTGTGAGATATGGAAGATCCTTCCCATCAACATCAAGCACAGCAAGGTCCACAGCAGGGTACACTTCCGTCACTTCTGCTGAATATAATCCCTTATCTTGAAAAGCAACAGTCACTTCTTTTTCTCCTTCCACTACATGATGGTTCGTAATAATTTGACCATTGGTGGAGATGGAAAAACCGGTTCCTTTACTGTTCTCTGTTTCGATAACTACAACTGCTTTTTTGTATTCTTGAATGGTGTTCTGTGTTGATAGCTTAGCTGAAGCTATTAAAAAATCCAAAGCCGGAATGGAGAATGTTTGGGGGATTAATGCAAACAAATTAAAAACTAACGCAATAGCAATGAGCCAAAACGACCATTTGGGAAACGGTCGCTTTGGCTTTTGCTGTTTTTCTCTTTCTTTTGCTCGTTGAATCGCATTTTGTCTTTCCTGTTGCACAAGTTCATAAAGCTCTTCGTCATCTATTTCTTCATATAGATCTTCATCTATAACATCACGTTGTTGCTTTTGTTCTTTGTAATCCATCGGCCACCTCACCTTAGATTGCCTTCTGTTTCATACTGCCTTGTTGCATTTGATACATTTGATAATAAATACCTTTTTCATTAATTAATTTTTGATGATTTCCTTGTTCTGCTATTATACCACGATCAAGCACAAAAATTGTATCAGCTTGCTGAATCGTAGATAGACGATGTGCGATTACCAGTGTAGTTCTATTTTTCTTTAGAACCTCCAATGCTTGCTGAATAATTGCTTCTGTTTCGGTATCAATATTAGCAGTAGCTTCATCAAGAATTAAAATTGCCGGATCAAATGCAAGTGCTCTTGCAAAAGATAGCAATTGTCTTTCACCTAAGGAGAATGTACTGCCACCTTCTGTTACTTTTTCATGATATTTATTAGGCAGTTTTTCAATAAATCGATCAGCACCTACAGCTTTTAACGCATGTATCGCCATTTCTTCCGTTATTTCAGGATCGTTCATTGTAATATTTGTAAGGATGGTACCAGTAAATAAAAACGGATCCTGTAATACGATTCCCATATGGCTCCTTACCTGCTGCCGCGACCATTCCTGTGTGGTACATCCATCAATCGTTATCTTCCCTTTTTGCGGATCATAAAAACGGAAGAGCAGATTCATAATCGAACTTTTTCCTGAACCAGTGTGACCGACAAAAGCAGCTGTCGTCCCTGCTTTTACTGTAAAAATTAAATCATGTAAAACATCTTCTTTTCCATCATACGAAAAAGTGACATGGTCAAACTCAATTTTCCCTCGATACCTTTCAATTGACCGATTATCTACATCCTCCCCATCCTGATCAAGTAATTCAAATACACGTCCACCAGCAACCCTCGCCTGTTCAATTAATGGTAGTTGATTTACTATATCAGTTACTGGTTCGAATAGCCGTGTCAGATAATCAACAATCGCATAAAGCATACCAATGGAAATAAGACTTCCAGGATCTAAGGACATCGAACCGAAATACCAAATAAACCCTACAAAAGTCAGATTACGAAAAACAGTAACAAGGTTATAAGAAGTTAAGGCACTTAATTTTACAAGCTTACGCTGGTAGATAAAATGTCGCTCATTCAATACTTCAAAATCTTCCTTTGTCTTCTTTTCTTTTCGGAATGCCTGAATAATTGGCATCCCTTGAATTGCTTCATTAATATTGGCATTGATTTCACTAATCGTCGAACGAATTACTTTATTGTACTTCGATCCATAGTGTTTATATACCTTCATCCAACCAATAATTAATGGAATGATCAACAAGCACATAATCGCCAGCTTCACATCTAAAATAAATAGAGCAACAAATATTCCAGCCATATATATAATGCTTGTTACAACAATGGATAACACTCGCTCATACAGATCCCGTATTGCTTCCGTATCATTTGTAATTCTTGCAACGATTTTGCCTGCAGGTTGATCAACAAAATACGTGACAGGAATTCGTTGTGTCTGGGTAAATAGATCGTTGCGCATTTTTTTAACTATTTGATTGGATGATTTCTGTAGTAAGTAGGTTTTGAAAAATTGAAAAAAACCTGCGATTAATAACAATATAATATATAAACTAAGCAAGAATATAATAGGCTTCTTCTCCGGCGCAAAAAATGGGTATACTTCAGAGAAAGTGAGTTTTTCACCGTTAAATTCCGTTACTTTTTCACCTTCTGTTATTTTAATCGTACCATTCTCTACAGTTCGCTTCCCTTTTGCAGGGACTTCAGCATCCACGAAGTAATAGGACGTACCTATTTGCAATAAGGAAACAGGGGAACCAACTGTTTTATCCTGTGCTTGAACACGATCTTCCCGTTTATAATAATCCCCTTCAAACGCGATGGAATTCTCATCCTTATGGGTAACTTCCTGCCAGGTACCTTCTACGCCAACAATATGTTCATCAATTACTTTTTTGGCAATAAGTGGACCAGCAAGTTCCAATGCTACCGCTACAATCAAGCAGGCTAAACCAATAAAAATTTGTTTTTTATATTGTAGTGCGTAATCAAATAATCTTCTTTCTGTTGATGGTTTTCTCATTATTCCACCTCCCCATCTTCCAATTGTTGTTGGATATACTGTTCTTTATACCAGCCGTTATTATTCAGCAATTGCTCGTGTGTACCTTCTTCAGCAATCTTGCCATCTTCCAGTACAATAATATGATCTGCATGTGTGACAGCAGACAAGCGATGTGCTGCTATAAATGTTGTTTTGCTTTTTCTTTCCTGTCTTAAGTGATCAATAATTTTTGATTCCGTTTTCCCGTCCACAGCGGATAGGGAATCATCTAAAATCAAAATCTCAGGATTCTTAATAAATGCACGAGCCAAAGCGACACGCTGCTTTTGGCCTCCTGATAAGGTAACTCCACTTTCTCCTACCTGTGTATCAAGTCCATTTGGTAATTGCTTCATATCATTTAGAAAATGTGCGAGCTCCATCACACGAAAAATTTCTTGGTCTGTTGCATCTCCTTTGCCGAACTGAATGTTTTCCCTGATGGACTTCGAGAACATAATCTGATCTTGAGGGACATATCCGATCCAAGAGCGAATTTGATCCAAGCTTAAATGGTGTAAATCAACACCTGAGATTTTTATTTTCCCTTTCACTCCAGGGTACTGTCTGAGTAACAATTTAAATAAAGTGGTCTTACCAGCGCCAGTTTTTCCTACTACACCAATTGTCTGTCCCTGTTTTACGTGAAGAGAAATATGAGATAACTGATCACTTGATGTGGACGGGTACGCAAAGGAAACATCTTTAAACTCAATAGTATCCACTTGATTTACGTAAAGAGGATTCTTTGCTTCGCGTACATCTGCTTTGTAATCCAGTGTCTCATTTACCCTATCAAGAGATGCATTTCCTCGTTGAAGGATATTGATTAGCTCTCCTACAGCGAACATTGGCCAGATCAGCATTCCGAGGTAGACGTTAAAAGTAACTAAATCGCCAAGCGTCATCTGGTTTTCAAATACAAGCATTGCCCCATAGCCAAGACCTATCGTATAGGATAGGCCGACTAAAATTTTCATTGTAGGTTCAAATAATGCATCAATTTTTGCTACTTCAATATTTTTTTCATAGACATCATTAGTCATTTTCTCAAAACGTTTGGCATCCTGTTTCTCCTGTACAAAAGCACGGATCACCCGAACACCCCGGATTGATTCCAAAACATCATTATTCATTTCGCCAAAAGCTTCCTGTGCTTTGGTGAACCTTGAATGGATAGCTGCCCCATATTTATTCATTACAATTGCCATTACAGGCAAAGGAATCAGTGCAGCCAATGTTAGTTTCCAACTAATTGTAAAACCCATCATCGCTATGATCATTAACATAAATATACTGGAATCGACAAGGGTAAGTACTCCGAACCCTGCTGTAAGACTAATTGCTTTTAGATCATTTGTGGACCTTGCCATTAGATCACCGGTACGGTATTTTCCAAAGAATGTTGGAGTCATGGCTAAGAAATGGGACATTAACTTGCTCCGTGTCCACCTTTCAAGGATAACCGCCCCTCCAAATAAGGTATAATCCCATAAAAATGATATGGCATAATGAACAACGATCAAAATAAGATATCCCAGAATAAGCGCGATTAATAATTTGGAAGTCAGTGTATCAAATTGAATGTGATCAATTGTATAACCAGCCAACTTTGGAGGTATTAAGCCAATTGCGCTTGCAATAATTAGAGCAATGATTGCAAATAAATATCTTTTCCAATAATGTTTAAAAAACCAATCCAGTTTTTTAAAAACCGCAAACATGTTATCACCTTCTCTATCTCTCTATATTTTCACAGTGAAAATTCATTGATGGAGCTTTTTTCGCTACAAAGGGTCTATGCTCCAACTAGACAATTTGTTTATATGTTTCCTGCAACGATGAACGAATCAGGGCTTAGCTTTTATGCTGTGGAAATTCCCGCACATATGAGATGTGATCTAAATAAAAAAAGCATGTGTTTGTGACAACACATGCAATACATTCATAGGTCAGAAAAATCCAAAACTACCCTATAACTACAAAAAGGCCACAAATAAATAGTGACCTTTTTAGTATAGAAACAATAAGCCATAGTTAGCTATTTTTTTCCATAATCCGTCCAAAGCAGGTCACAGTGCGTATGAAGTTGTTTGTTTGAAAAATTACGTTGTTTTCCATGGTCTGTGACCTCCTTTCTGTTTTTTTGTTCTCAATAATTATAGTATTTAGATATTTGAATGTCAACTACTTTTCAAATAATTTTTAATTTATTGTTACTTAGAGATTATTAAAAACCAAAAGCGAACTACTCTTTGCGTGAAGTAATTCGCTTTTTAATTTATTTGAGTATTTTATTTTCATGTTTGTTGTTTAATCCTAATTTAACCATATTTTTAACTTTTTCCATGTCCACATTTGTTGACATGGATATTTCTTCAACAGAAACAAGTGGGTGCTTCCTGATGAAACTACGGACTCGATCTCCTTCTATCAGGCAAGTTGGGCACATCATAAATGGACTGCTTTCCATTGGTTCTTTGCACAATCGACAATTACGTACAAACTCTCCCATTCTCTCACCCCTCAGCAAATTGATATTTTCATCATACCTTACTTAGTTAGGACAAACAATATCTATGTTCAAATTTTCCAAAAATGAGTCTTTGGGCTTAAGAGAAAATAGTACATTTTGTCGAAATTAACTTTCTCCTGTACACTAACTTAAAAAAACTGCTATATTTTAATAGGAGAAACTTATTTTAAAGGAGTGGAAATATGCACTTGGAAGAAATGCTGGAATACAATAAACATTTTGTGGAAGGTAAATCCTACGAACCATATAAAACGGATAGTATCCCTAACAAACGAATGGTTGTTTTCACATGTATGGAATCTCGCTTAGTCGAACTTCTGCCACGAGCCTTAAACATTCAAAACGGGGATGTCAAGATGCTCAAAAATGCTGGAGCAATCATTCGCAAACCTTTTGACAGTATTATGAAAAGTATTCTTGTTGCAGTTTATCAATTGCAGGCCGAGGAAGTAACCGTAATTGGCCACCATGACTGCGGTATGTCACATGTCGACACCAAAGCACTAGCAGAAAAAATGGAAGCGCGTGGGGTTGATAAAAATACACTTGAGACTATTACACATAGTGGAATAAATCTAGATGAGGAGTTCCATGGCTTTGATACAGTTGAAGAATCTGTCATGCAAAGTGTCTCCATTATACGTAACCATCCATTACTTCCTAAAGAAGTGAAGGTTCACGGTTTGGTTATTGATCCACACACTGGTAAAGTGGATGTAGTTTCAAAAGAGGATTAAAATGACATGCAAAAGCACAGATGCTCTTCTGTGCTTTTTTATTTAACCTTCCTTTTCCCTCTCTAACATCCCCAACATAGCAGTCTTTGTATCCCCATTAGCACTCTTTTAACACCATGTTTGGAGTCTCTCCTTTAAATCTGACTTTAGCAGCTATTTTTAAGTAAATCCTTTCCTCCACTTTCTGTTTCTTTTTGTCTTTTTTATAAAACGAGCAAACTATCTTACATAATTTTTTCTTTCGCTTCACATACTATGCCATAACAGGAAAATGTAGGAGGTGCCCTGCCCTATGCGGAAGAGAAAGCAATGGAAAAAACAAATCTTTCCAACCGAAATTGAACAACTTGAAGAAATCATGCAAAGTAAATTTAAAGATAATCCTGATCTTTCCTTTTCCAAGTATGAGCATATGGGCAAAAAAATTGCCGTTTTCTATATTGGCTATCAGGTAGATACAGAGAAAGTAGAAAAGTCAATTTTGAGTACCTTATTAAACAAGGAAGTGGAATGGACAAACCCTCTACTACTAAATACAATTCCTTTGAATTCAGGTACAACCATTGATTCCCTTGATAAGATTCTGGAAAGGATATTAATTGGGGAAGTTTTTATTTATATTGAAGGAGAAAGTGAAGTAGTTTCCTATTTACTTTTAAATAAAGAAAAGCGTTCCCTTGCACAAGCTGAAACAGAATCGCTAGTACTTGGTCCAAAAGTGGCTTTTACGGAATCGTTAACGACAAATATGAATATTGTAAGGTGGAGAATAAAATCAACTGATCTTGTGCTGGAGGAATTCACCATCGGCAAGGTTAACCCAAGACAAGTGAGATTGGTGTTTATGAAATCGGTTGCGAACGATGAGGATGTACAAACAATGCGTCAGCGACTCAAGGAATTGGATGTCGATGAAATTGAGGACAGTTCTGTGTTGAAGCAATACCTCGCAGATTCACAATTACATATTTTTCCACAGTTTTTGTCCACAGAGCTTCCAGACAGGTTCACTTATGCCATCACAAAAGGAAAGCTCGGTCTCATGGTAGAGAATAGCCCAATGGGTGTAATTGCTCCCTCCAGTTTATTTAGTTTTATTGAATCCACCGAAGATATTTATATGAATTGGTATGCTGGAACCTTTCTAAGGGCAGTACGCTTTATTGCATTGTTTCTATCTATTGTTATTACACCAATTTATGTAGCAATAACCACTTACCAATATAGTATCATACCGACACAGCTACTAATATCTATTGGTCAATCACGTGCACAGGTTCCTTTTCCTCCCATATTGGAGGCATTATTGCTGGAATTTTTAATTGAGCTATTGCGTGAAGCAGGTGCAAGACTACCTACCAAAGTAGGACAAACAATGGGGATCGTTGGCGGTATCGTTATTGGCCAGGCTGCAGTGGAAGCAGGATTGACAAGTAGTATTCTGATTATCATTGTTGCTATGAGTGCTCTTGCCTCCTTTACTTCTCCAAACTATCTGCTTGGTACGACATTACGAATTATCCGTTTCCCACTCGTCATACTCGGTGGACTATTTGGACTGTTAGGCATTGTATGGGGGCTCTCTTTTCTAATTATCTATTTACTGCGTTTGACCTCGCTTGGACGCCCGTATCTTGCGCCTTTATATCCTTTTCGCTACAAGGATTTAAATAAGGTGTTTTATCGTACACCACTAAAATATCAGACAAAACGTGCAAGCATGTACAGACCAAAGGAGCTTTTCCGGTTTTATAAAAAAGATGCTGCTAAAAAAAGAGATATTGATGAGTAGGTGATCAGATGGATATAAACAATACGGTGCCATCCTATATTAAAATACGGGCCTTTTATTTGTTCTTTATAATCACGACAATGCAGCTTGGGGTTGGCATCATGGGGGCACCTTCCCATATATTTCATTTCGCCAAGCAGGACTCCTGGATCTCAATTCTAATTGGTGGTGTATACATTCTTCTTACTGTATCCGTTATGATTTTTATCCTCAAACAATATGAGAATGCAGATATTTTTGGTATCCAGGTAGATGTTTTCGGAAAGTGGATTGGTAAACTCCTTGGCAGCCTTTATGTCCTCTATTTCGGGTTTGCGTTAATCACTGTACTTGTTACTTACATTGAGGTAATACAAATATTTTTGCATCCCACTCTGGCAACATATTTACCCGCCATCCTTATCATGTTACTGATTGTTTATGCTGTGCTTGGGGGAGTGCGCATTATTGTCGGTGTTTGCTTTTTATTTTTTATCTTTACCCAATGGATCTTATTGCTGCTTTATGACCCAATAAGCAGAATGGATTGGACACAATTCCTTCCCATGTTTGTTACCCCCCTACCAGACCTGTTACAGGGAGCAAAAGGAAGTATATTTACACTAGGTGGATTTGAAATACTATTTCTTATTTACCCGTTTATCCAAAACAAAGAAAAAATCAAATTGCCTGTTTTTCTTGGTATTGGTTATTCGGTTCTTATCCTTTTACTTACCACTATCATCAGCATTGGTTATTTTGGCTTGCAAGGGTTAGGTGATATTGAATTCTCGGTATTGAGTTTTTTCAAAAGTGTCTCATTTAGCTTTGTTGAACGGGTCGACTATTTGGTGGTTATGGAATGGTTGATGATTGTACTTCCTAATAACATCCTTGTTATGTGGGGCATCACTTATGGAATGAAGCGGCTCTATCGCATCCCGCAAAAAACCACGTTATATATCGTGGCTGTGATTACAATCGTAACAGTAAGCTTTATAAAATACGATTATGTCATTTTAAAAATGACAGACATTGTGAGCAATTTTGGCTTGTGGCTCGTTTATGTTTATCCGTATATTTTATTACCTCTTGTCCTCTTGAAGAAAAGAACGAAGAAAGGAAAAGGAGTTGCTAAACCATGAGACGGAAACAAATGATGGTTATACTTCTATTTGTCAGCACATGCACCATACTTACTGGCTGCTTGAAGAGCTACCAGCTGGAAAAGATGGGGATTATTAATGCTCGTGGTATTGATCTTACAGATAACGGAGACATCCAAACTTCTTTAATTTTATTTCAATTTGAGGCTGAGGCGACCGATATAACTAAATTAGTAAATGGGACAGGCAGTACCACAAAGGGGGCGATTGATAATGCGAATATGGAAACAAATTTCACGCTTGATTCAGGTAAGATTCAATTTGAACTGTATGGAATGGAGGCAGCCGAGAAAGGGATTATGCCTTATTTGAATACTCTTGCCCGTGATCCCAACACACCTGATACCATGTATTTAGCAGTAAGTAAAACAACAGCCGAGGAGGTTTTTTCCGTTCAGCAAAGTGGAATTTCTATGAATATTGGGCAATACTTATATGGCGTGGTTGAAAGTAGTGCTACAGATAGACTTTTCCCACAGGTCCCTCTTGTTAAGTTTCTGAGCGAATATCACAATGTAGGCGTTGACCCGGTGCTTCCCATATTTAACGTAGTGGAAGGCATTCCGAAAATAACCAGTATTGCAGCATTCAAAGAAGATAAATTAGTTGGGGAGCTTCCTTTAAAGTACCGGGATTATCTCAATTTTCTTGTAGGTGACATGCGCGGAGGTTGGGTAGAGATTTCTGTTCCTAGCCAACCTTTGGATAAGTTTCTTAACGAAGAATCCGCTAACGAAGAAAAGGTTAATGCTACATTAAATATACTTCGTACGAAGCCTAAGATAAAAGTGACGAATAAAGATGAAAAAAAATTCGATGTGAATCTGGAAGTAGAAGCTGATTTATTAGAAATCAGCAAACGGCTCGATCTTAGCGACCCCAAGGTGTTAAAAAAATTGGAGGAAGAAATGGAAAAAAAACTGGTATCTGATTACGAGCAGTTGCTGTCACAAACAAAGGAGCTTGAAGTTGACCCGATAGGTTTTGGCAAGATTTACAGAACCCAAGTAAGGGATAAGCCGCTGACCGCGGCAAAATGGAGTGCCATATATCCGGATATTGAAGTAGATTTCAATGTAAAGGTAAAAATAATTAAACATGGAGAAATTTTTAAATAGGATAACCCTAGAGCTAGTTTATTTTCGGCAGTAGCGATTCCATTACTGCCTAGCTAATAATTAAGCAGCAAAAAGCACCATACATTAAAAGTATTTATCATGTAATGGTGCTTGTTATTTTGCCATAAAAGAAATTTCTTATTTCTGCACTTCACCAATAATTTCCATCACTCGATCCCGTGCTTTTTCACTTTTAAATTCTTTCATATGGTCAACCATTACAGGGGCCATTTCTCTCAACTGGTTAACTTCATTAATTAGGGTTTCTTCATTTAGGTTCTCTTCCTCCACCACCCGGGCATAACGTTTTTCTGCAAATGATTTGGCGTTAATAATTTGGTCTCCCCTACTCGCTTGTCTGGATAGTGGTACAAGCAGCATGGGAATCCTTAGTGCAAGGAATTCAAAGATGGCATTCGAACCTGCCCGGGATAAAATATAATCTGTCGCAGCAAATATATCTTTTAATTCTTCATTAATATATTCAAATTGTGCATACCCCTCTGCTTCTACAGATGCATCAACCTTCCCCTGTCCACAAAGGTGAATAATCTGGAAGGTATTCAGAAGTTCAGGTAGTGCTGCTCTTACTGTTTCGTTTATTTTTTTCGCACCACCGCTTCCCCCCATAATTAATAGGACTGGCTTCTCTTTCGTCAGGCCGGCAAATTTTAAACCTGCCTCTCGATCACCTTTGAACAACTCTTCACGAATGACTGCCCCTACATACTCTGCCTTTTTTTCCGGCAAGTATTGCATCGTTTCCGGGAAAGTTGCCAGCACTTTTTTCGCGAATGGTATAGCTATTTTATTGGCGAGACCAGGTGTGAAATCCGACTCGTGAATAATTACCGGTACCCCACGAAGCTTGGCTGCAAGTACTACTGGGACAGAAACAAATCCGCCTTTAGAAAAGATAACGCTTGGTTTTCTTTTTCCAATGAAACTGGCAGCCTGCAAAATACCTTTTATAACTTTAAAAGGATCTTTCATATTTTCCTTGGAAATATAACGTCTGAGCTTTCCCGTAGAAATCGGATGATAGGTTACTCCTTCTAATTGCCCAATCAATTTCCTTTCAATACCATCATATGACCCTATATAATCAATTTCCCATCCTTGTTCCTGATACTTTGGAATAAGTGCCAGATTAACAATAACGTGACCGGCAGTCCCTCCACCAGTAAAGAGAATTCGTTTATTTTTCATACATGTACGTCCTTTCTTTCCTACTGCAGGATAAAACGGTATAATAGTTCTTATTGTTCTCTCTTATATCCTATTAGAAAAACGAAGAAAAAGGAAGTATATTATGTATGTTACCTCAAGTTTAAAAGAGAAGTTAAAGCTTTTTAGCATTATATTGATTCCTATCCTGATTACACAGGTTAGCATGTATATGATGAATATTTTTGACACAGTCATGTCAGGAAGGGCAAGTGCAGAGGATTTGGCTGGTGTTGCGATCGGTTCCAGCCTATGGGTGCCTATTTTCACAGGGGTTAATGGGATATTATTAGCGATCACTCCCATCATTGCCCATTTAACCGGAGCCCAGTCCAATAAAGAGATTTCCAATAAGGTACAGCAAGGCATCTATTTATCCGGAGCATTGGCCATAGTAGTATTTATTGTCGGAGCATTTGCATTAAATCCTGTCCTTGAACTTATGGATCTCGAACCAAAAGTCCGTCACATTGCAAAATATTATTTAATTGCCCTTGGTTCTGGTCTAATCCCACTTTTCATATTTAATACATTGCGTTGTTTTATAGATGCTCTTGGACAAACAAGAATGTCCATGGTTATTATCTTAATTTCTTTACCGTTGAATCTGCTATTTAATTATGTTTTTATATTCGGTAAGTTTGGCGTCCCTGCTTTTGGTGGAATTGGGGCTGGAATTGCTACAACGATTACATACTGGCTTGTTTGTATTATTGCTGTCGGAGTCGTTTATCGAGTTGCGCCTTTTCGCAAATTCTATGTGTTTTCCAACTGGATTAAGCCATCCATTCAAGCATGGGGAGAGCAGCTTAAAATTGGTGTTCCAATTGGAGTGGCAATGTTTTTCGAGACGAGTATTTTTTCAGCAGTCACATTATTAATGAGTGTTTATAGTACGTATACAATTGCTGCTCATCAGGCGGCTATTAATTTTGCTTCCTTACTTTATATGATTCCATTAAGTGTTGGTATGGCATTAACCATCGCAATTGGTTTTGAATTGGGGGGACAACGATTAAAGGATGCCAGAATTTATGGATATATAGGCATCAGTGGTGGCCTTTTCATTGCCTTATTTGCAGGGGCGGTGTTATATGTAACAAGAGATTGGGTAGCTGAATTATATAATTCCAATCCAGAAGTAATTGAGCTAACAAAACATTTCATTAATTATGCGATCTTCTTCCAATTAGCAGACGCATTTGGTGCGCCTATTCAAGGAGCATTACGAGGATATAAAGATGTGAATGTGACGCTAATATTAGCACTGATTTCCTATTGGGTTATAGGACTGCCTGTCGGCTGGGTTTTGGCAAACTACACCTCATTGGAGCCATTTGGATACTGGGTTGGGATCATTGTCGGCTTAAGTTGTGGGGCGATCGCTTTATTAGCACGGTTGTTTCACATACAAAAACATTATACTAATAAGGTATTCTCCCAGACATAAAGGAGCTATTCCTATTAATGATTTTTGATCATAAATTAAAAAAAGCGAGGCTACACCTCGCTTTTTTATAGATTTAACACAATTAATCTTTCTTCCGTCATTTCTTCAATGGAGAATTTAGGTCCTTCTTTTCCCCAACCACTATCCTTCACACCACCATATGGCATAAGGTCAACACGGTATTGAGAAGAGTCATTGATCATTAGTCCTCCTACTTCCACATTCCGTGCTGCATAAAATGCAGTATCAAGATTCTCTGTGAAAATACCGCCTTGCAATCCATATGGCGACTCATTTACTTCATTAATGCAGGTCTGCAGATTAGAATAAGGTATTATCGAAACAACTGGTCCAAATATCTCCTTACTCACTACATCCATATCCTTAGTTACTTGAGATAATACAGTTGGTTCATACATAGCGCCTTCCCGTTTTCCACCTGTTAAAATTTTCGCACCTGCTTGAACAGCAGTATTCACCCAGTTTTCAACACGTTTTGCTTCATCTTCTGAAATCAGTGGCCCAACAACGGTCTCCTCATCAAATGGATCTCCTACTTTTAGATTTTCCATCTGATTAAGTAGCTTTTCCTGAAATGCTTCTATCACGTCCTGGTGTACATAGATCCGTTGTGGCGTAATACATGTTTGGCCTGCATAAGCAAAACCGGCTACCGCAAGTGTCTCTGCCGCTTTGTCAATGTCTGCATCTTTATCTACAATGACTGGTGAGTTATTTCCGAGTTCCAGAATTAACTTGTTAAGTCCTGTGTTTTGTTTCAGCTTCAATCCAATTTCAGCACTTCCTGTAAAAGTGTATGTTGAAATTCGTTTATCTTCCTGCATTTGTTTACCTACCTCAGATCCAGATCCTACAACTACCTGAAGATACCCTTTTGGCAGCCCTGCTTTTGCAAAAAGTTGAGCTAGTTTTAATGATGTAACGGGTGTGGTGCTCGCAGGCTTTAAAACAACCGAATTCCCTGCTGCTAATGCCGGGCCAATTTTATGTGCAACCAAATTAAGCGGAAAATTAAATGGCGTAATTGCGCCTACAACACCAACTGGGACTCGAATAGTGAATGCCATACGATTTTCTGAACCTGGAGCAGCTTCTACTGGTACTCCTTGGCCACTGATTCGTTTTGCTTCTTCCGCTGCGACTTCAAATGTTTGAATCGCTCGATCTACTTCTGTGCTTGCTTGCTTACGTGGCTTCCCAGCTTCACTTATAATAGAATCTGTGAACGATTCTTTTTCTTCCTGCAACAGCTCAGATACTTTCTTAAGTATTTCATAACGTTTATAAGGTGGAAGGTCTTCTTGCTTAAATGCTCGTTCTGCTCCTTCTATTGCCTTATTTATTTCTTTTTCTCCTGCTTTAGAAACCTCCGCATATGTTTCTCCACTATATTTATTCAATACCTCCAATTTGTCATTTGTCTCTATCCATTCTCCATCTATAAATAAATTCAATTGATTATTCATTATATAGCCACTCCTCTCTGCTAATTATCTTTCCTTTCATAGAAGTATCTAAACATTGTTATCTTTAATAGTAAATTTAGCTAACTAATTTTACTATTAAAAAAAGACCACCCATCAGGGCAGCCTTTATCATTTATAAAAATAGACCAACAATTGTTGCGGATAGTATGGATGCGAGTGTAGCACCGACTAATAACTTAAGACCGAAACCGGATACGCTGACAGCTTTCTCACTATCAATTCCTTTAACTGTTCCAGCAATAATACCAATTGAAGAGAAGTTTGCGAAACTTGTAAGGAATACAGATACAATCCCTACTGTTTTTTCTGACATATCTGCAATCATAGGTTGGAAGTCAAGCATAGCCACAAATTCATTTGTAACAATTTTTGTTCCCATTACCGAGCCTGCTTGTACCACTTCACCCGGAGAGATACCCATTAGAATTCCAATTGGTGATAAAATATAACCTAGTATTTCCTGTAATGTTATACCAGCGAATACCAATTGAATTAACCAGTTCACGAGTTCCAGGGAGGCAATAAAGGCTATTAGCATGGCAGCAACGATTAAGGCAATTTTACCACCTTCTAATGCACCGTTCCCCATTGCTTCAAATATACTTTTATCATTTGTAACATCTTTGATATCAACAACATCTTTTTCTTTTGGTACTCGAACGGGAGCAATAATGGATGCAACCATTAAAGCACTAAACATATTTAATGGTAGTGCTACCAAAACATACTCCGGAGGTAGCATTTGCAAATACGCTCCAACAATGGAAGCAGATACAGATCCCATCGCGGAAGCACTTACAATATAAAGACGGTTATCATTTAAATGATGGAACTGTGTACGTATTGCAATTAGTGCTTCTGATTGACCAAAAAATATACTGTTAACAGCATTAAATGATTCAACCTTAGGAAGTCCAGTAATTTTTGAAATTAAACCACCCAGATACTTAATAACTGGAGGAAGGATTTTCAAATAAGTTAGCACAGATAGAATTGTCGCGAAGAAAATAATAAGTAGTAAGACGTTAAAAAAGAAAACGCCTCCTTCTTCAACAACAAATCCTCCAACAACAAAATTAACCCCTTCTGTTCCAAATTCAATTAATTTATTAAAACCTGCAGAGATTTTATTAATAATAAACTGACCAATCTCGGTAGTAAACATGAACCATGTTGTTAACAATTGTAAAACTAACATTATTCCGATGCCTTTATAATTAATATTCCTTTTGTCATTAGACATTAGAAATGCTAGCCCGAGGACTACGATAATTGCTACTATTCCAAGAAGAATTGCCACGGAATTAGCCTCCCTTATTTTTTGTAAATGTTTTCATTTCTACTTTCTATGACAATTGTAGCAAGTTGTCAGACGTCTTTCAAGTGAAAGTTTTTTCTGTAAATTTCTTTAACATCTTATCAATTCCCTACTTTGCGCCTTTTTAACATAGAAATTCGATTGAAATTTTATTTGTTTACATACACCTAACAAGTCTACAAATACAGTACTTTTTTCAGGGGCCTTCCGATTGACTTTTTAAAATTATAGCTAATTATTCTTTTATTATATCTAGGAATTGCTTAAACCAACAGATATTGTAGTTTTAGAAAAAGAGTTCTACTGCAAAGGTTGAGGTATAACCGTATTTTGTTCATTCATAGTTGGAGAGAACTGCGCAGTAGAGAAAACTTATTTCCCAATTAATATAAAATAGCTAAAATAACATCGCTACGGAAAAATACTGCGCTTTCCGGGGGCGGCTGATGAGCCTCCTCATGCTACGCATTCCGGGGTCTCACCGATGCCTTATCTCCCCCAGGAGTCTCCGTATTTTTCCTTCGCTACTATTTACTATTATACCTAGGAAGAAAAATTGCGTCTGCCTACACCCAGAATGTGCTATGTACAAATTGATTGGAGTGGAGGGCGGCGACTCCTGCCGGAATAGCATGAGGCGAAGACCCTGGACGGAGCGTAGCGGAGGAAGCGGCTGAGGCCATGCCGGCGGAAAGCGTCCGCCTGAAACGCAAATCAATGGGTGCTTCCTCTGTAAAATGAATTACTCCATTCTCCACAAGTTACGTCGCAGTTTATCTATTTCCGAATCATTGAATAACTCCAACATATATATTAGAACAAAAAAAGCAACCGGTATCTGCTTTTACAGGCAGATTCCGGTTGCTTTGCATATTATATATTAGCCTTCTAATAGAAGATCATATGGGTCTTCAAGTAATTGCTTCACTCTGACTAGGAACTGTACTGCTTCCTTGCCATCAACGATTCGATGGTCATAAGAAAGAGCTAAATACATCATCGGACGTACTTCGATAGTATCATCCGGCATCACCATGGCACGCTTTTGAATATTGTGCATTCCTAAAATACCAACCTGTGGTGCGTTCAGGATTGGGGTAGATAGCATGGATCCAAATGTACCACCATTAGTAATTGTGAATGAACCACCTTGTAGGTCTTCCATAGCTAATTTCTTATCACGTGCTTTTTTACCGAGATTTCCAATTTCACGTTCTACGCCTGCAAAATCAAGACGATCTGCATCACGTACTACTGGAACTACTAGTCCATCATCGGTAGATACCGCAATACCAATATCATAGAATTTTTTCAGAACAAGCTCGTTACCTTGAATTTCCGCATTTAATAATGGGAATTCTTTTAATGCGCCCACAACAGCTTTGGTAAAGAAGGACATAAAACCAAGCTTTACCCCATGCTTGTCAATGAATTTTTCTTTTCTCTCACTACGAAGCTTCATTACATTAGTTAAGTCAACTTCGTTAAATGTAGTAAGCATAGCTGCTTCATGTTGTACTTCAACAAGACGCTTTGCAATTGTCTGACGACGACGTGACATTTTCACACGTTCTACTGGCTTATCAAATTCTGTTTTTTCTGCTGTTTTTGGTGCTTCTTTCTTAGCTGGCTTCGATTCTTTCTTCTCTGATGTACCTTTTGCTGCAGCATCTACATCTTCTGGACGAATCCTTCCTAGTGGATCACGTGAACTGACTGTACTTAAATCAATTCCAAGTTCTCTGGCGCGTTTTCTCGCTGCAGGTGATGCAATTACATCGCCTTTTTTGTCGTCATTCTGATCCTTCTTAGATGCTTCTTCTGTGTTCTCAACTTTAGATTCTTCTTTTTTCTCTTCTTTTTCTTCTTTTTTCTTATCTTCTTTTGGTTCTTCCTTTTGTTCTTCTTGCTTTTCTTCCTTTGAGTCTTCATTGCTGGAAGAATCAGCGCCAGCTTCCCCATTTTCATCTAGCTTGGCAATAATATCTCCCACTTCAACGTCTTCACCCTCACCTTGAACAATTTCAGTGATGACACCCGCATAGTCGGAGTTCACTTCGACATTAACCTTGTCTGTTTCCAATTCAACTACTGGATCACCTTTTTCTACTTTGTCGCCTTCTTTGACTAACCACTCTGCAATAGTACCTTCAGTAATGGATTCGGCTAGCTCTGGTATTTTAATTTCTTTCACTGGAATCTCCTCCTTTAGACGGGTTAATTGCTTGTTGTACAATCTGATTTTGCTCTGTTTTATGCACATTTGGCACACCTACAGCAGGTGATGAACGATCCGGTCGTCCAATGTAACGTAATGACTGGTTTTCTTGTAAAAGATCTCTTAAATAATCATCTACAAAATCCCAGCTCCCCATATTTTTTGGTTCTTCCTGTACCCAAACTATTTCTTCCAGATTAGGCAGTTCTTTTATCTCTTTTTCTAGTTCCTTTTTAGGGAATGGGTAAATTTGTTCAAGTCGCAACACACGTAACCAATCGAACTTTTCTTCAGAATTAGCAATAGCATCTTCAATATCGACCATCACTTTCCCACTACCAATTAATAATCTTTTGGCATTCTTCTTACTTACCTTCAAATTTGGCTGAGATCGCAATGGCTGGAATTTGCCATTTGTGAATTCTTCTGCCGCAGATGCTACACGCTGGTTACGCAATAAACTTTTTGGTGTCATCAATATTAAAGGTCTAGCTTCTTCTCTTCCTCGCATTGCTGCCTGTCTACGGATCAAATGGAAGAATTGAGCAGAAGAAGTTACATTTGCTACAATCCAGTTATTTTCTGCTGCCATTTGCAGGAATCTTTCCAAGCGAGCACTTGAATGTTCAGGTCCTTGCCCTTCATATCCATGTGGAAGCAACATAACCATGTTTGATTTTTCGCCCCATTTGGCACGAGAAGCCGAAATAAACTGATCAAAAATTACCTGACCTGCATTGGCAAAATCTCCGAATTGCGCTTCCCAGATTACTAGAGTGTTTGGTGATTCCACACTATAGCCATATTCAAAGCCAAGTACACCGGCTTCGGATAAAGGACTGTTTCGAATATCGAATGATGCTTTTGCTTGTTCAAGACCATGCATTGGACAATATTTTTCATTTGTTTCCACATCATGAAGTACAAGATGGCGATGAGCAAAAGTTCCTCGCTCTGAGTCTTGACCAGTCAAACGAATCGGAATACCATCCTGAAGAATGGAAGCATAAGTTAACGCCTCTCCAGCTCCCCAGTCTGCTTTATTGCCTTCCTCCAAGACGTTTTTACGACGAGTTAAAATCTTTTCCAATTTTTTTAAAGCCGTTAAAGCCTTCAGGTCTTTTCAATAATCCCTCATTTAGGGCTTTTAATGTATCTAGATCTACGGATGTCTCAAATCCATCTAAACCATTTGCTAATACTTTTGGCATGTTTGGAACTTCTACTGCACCCGCTTCATTTTCTTTCATACTATCATAAATTCCCCGTAGGTGGTCTTCCACATCTTCTTGGACTTTTTTGAAAGTATCTTCCCCGACAACACCTTTGTCTCTTAAAACTCCAGCAAAAACATTTGCTACAGTTGGGTGCTTATCAATCTTCTGATAAAGCGCTGGTTGTGTAGTTCGTGGTTCATCCATTTCATTATGACCATAACGGCGATAACCTACTAAATCAATCAAGAAGTCTTTGTTGAACTTTTGACGATAATCGTAGGCAATTTTTATTGCTGAAATACAAGCAATTGGATCATCTGCATTAACATGGATGATTGGTATTTCAAATCCTTTAGCTAAATCACTTGCATATCTGGTTGAACGACCATCTGTTTGATTTGTCGTATAACCTACTAAGTTGTTTGCAATGATATGGAGCGTACCTCCTGTTGAGTACCCAGGTAATCCACTCAAATTCAAGGTCTCTGCTACAACACCTTCTCCAATAAAAGCAGCATCGCCATGGATAAGTACACTAAATGCCTTATTCAAATCCCTTTTAGGGTATCCCTTTTGAGATCGATCATCCTGTGCAGCACGCGCAAAGCCTTCCACTACAGGGTTCACAAACTCAAGGTGAGAAGGGTTATGGGCAAGTGTTATACGTGTTGTCGTCTCATCGCCTTCTTTAACATCTCTAGTTGCCCCGAAGTGATATTTAACATCTCCAGTCCAACCGTAATTGATTCCCATAGAACCTTCAGAAGGAATTAACTCTTTATCAGGGGAATGGTGAAACTCGGAAAAAATTTTATCATAAGGTTTTCCCAAGACATGGGCGAGTACAGATAAACGCCCGCGATGCGCCATTCCCATCATTATATTTTCAATTTTATCTTCCGTAGCATATTTCACAATCTGATCAAGCATCGGAACCATAGATTCCAATCCCTCAATTGAAAAGCGCTTTTGACCAACAAATGTTTTTTGTAGGAAGCTTTCAAATCCTTCCACATGTGCAAGTCGTTCGAGTAGTTGCTTCTTCTCCTCATCTGATAGATCAAGACGAGCATGCCCTGCTTCAATCAAATCAAGAAGCCACTTGCGCTCCTCATCATTATTCATGTGGTCATATTCAAAAGTAATTGTTCCTGAATAATACTTCTTCAATTCTTTAATAACATCCAGGCCATTCTTAACATTACTTGGCGCTTTCTCCCATAACCAAGCTGCTGGCATGTTTGTCAAATCATCCTCACTTAAGCCGTATGATTGCGGTTCAACTAAGGGTGATTTTCTTTCTTCCTGAGGACCAACTGGATAAATATCCGCCTCTAGATGACCAAAACGACGAATAGCCTCAACAAGTTTCATTGCTGAGGTAAGCTTCTTTATATCCTTGATTGAGGTTCCTTGTGGTTCTCCTTGCACACTGCTACTAGGTTTAGTTAACCATTCAGGAGCACCATGCCGATCGAACATTTGCTTAATAGATTGATCGACAAGATTCGGGTCCTCTTTGTATAGCTCATATTGTTCCTCAACATACCCCATGTTAGGACCATGAAATTCTGCCCAGAATCTTTCATTAGATTCTACATTCTGTGCCACGTTTTTATACCCCCATTAGAAGTTAGCGTTATCCGTTATGTAACGGTTATTCACATCCATCTACATTATAGAACTGACGAATGACTTCATCAACTAATATACCCTATTTTATTACCTTAAACAATATAATGTTACCAGTATTTTTATTGTAAGTTTTTTCAAACATCCTGTAAGAAAAAATAATGGATTTCTGTGGTTCACATAAAGCGAATATTTAGGTATAATAAGGACATAATTACACCTAATCGTTCTTTTACATACAAAGGAGGAGTTTTACATGAAATTGGCATTACTGATGGGAGTAGCTTTAACTTTTATTATCTCAACCTTCACTTCCGGCTATGAAGCAAAGCCGGCAGTCCCAAAGAAAAACCAATAATGATTATCTAATTCTAAAAGCCGTGATGTAATAGTACATCACGGCTTTTCATATGGCGCAATAGTCTATTTGATCTAGCACTCAAAATAGGAGTTTCTCTACCAATATTATAACATTTGCTGTAGAGTCACTTTTATTAAATCAAATCTGGGAAACCCTGTTGGCGCAGTACTTCATATATAATAATTGCAGCTGTATTTGATAAATTTAAAGACCGTACTTTATCATTCATATGGATACGGAGACATTGCTCTTCTTTTCCCTCTAATAATTGAAGAGGGATACCATCTGTCTCCCTGCCGAAGACGAAAAACAAGTCTTCCTCTTTGTTGGAAAAGTCATAGTCTGTATAATGCTTGGTGCCAAAATTTTCTATATAATAATATTTCCCTTCAGGGTATGTGTTGTAAAGCTCCGTTATGTTCTTATGCTCCACTATATCCACATTCTTCCAATAATCCAACCCAGCTCGACGAAGCATTTTATCATCTGTTGAAAATCCTAGTGGATGGACTAAATGAAGCGTAGTATCTGTTGCTAAACAAGTTCTGGCAATATTTCCCGTGTTTGCGGGTATTTCCGGTTGAAATAGAACGACATGTAAACTCACTTTTCTAATCTCCTTACATTGTTAGTACTGTCTTAGTATATCACTTACTTGTCACCAATGCGGAAAAATTTATACTTAATATCAGGTGTCCATGCTGCGGAATCCTCATAAGACCAGTAACGGTTCCGGCTATTATTTGTATGGGCGTTCACCAATGGCATTCCATACGCATCCTTCGTTACAACAATCGTGTTGTGATCCCACCTTCCATCACCTTGAAAATCATAGCAAATGATATCACCTGGGAGCAGTTCAGAGGCATCATCTACTTCCGTGCCTTGAAGCCCTTGAGTAGAACCACTTAAATACCATCGTAATGAATGAGCCACTGCCCAGCTAAAGCTCCAATTATCGTTTTGGTACCACCATCCCGTTTCTCTTGAAGGCGCCCCCCTCATTGGTGCACCCCCAGCATATAAGCACTGAGAAACATAATTGGTGCAATCCACATCAAATTTTTTATATGCAGGATTATAACTATTCCACCATCTCTCTGCATAGCGGACAGCTTGGTTACGATCATAAGTAAATCTTTCTAAAGAAACCTCATCTCCACGTATCTCTTCAGGCAATATACTAGGGTTCTCAGGTTGTTCATAATGAATTGGATAATGATTAGTTATCTCTCCATCATGATAACGGAATTCATACGGGGTTATTTCCTCCTCCAGATAAAAAAAATCATCTTGTTTAATGAGGTATGACAAATGGACAAGGTAGTGGTATACACGATTATTATCAAAAAAGAACTCTTTATATAACCGACCATCCCCATGAATACGAATAATTTCAGCATCTCTTTCTTTACATAAGCTGCGTTTTTTTTGCCACCAACCAGTTGTTTGTTTTTCAGATAAGAAATAATCCAGCCATTCCTTTTTAATTTTTTCCATAAAAATCCCCTCCATTAAATATATATGGAGAGGATGCTTGTCAAATTGCCTTAATTTCAATTTGCTGCTTCATGTTTAAGAAGATATTCCTTTTTATCCAGACCGCCATTATAACCAACTAGCTTTCCGTTCGCCCCAATTACGCGATGACAAGGAACTACAATCGAAAATGGATTCTTATTAACTGCCCCTCCCACCGCTCTTACTGCTTTCGGGTTACCAATTATTTCTGCAATCTCTTTATACGTTTTGGTCTCCTTGTATTCAATACGATCATACAGTGCTTGCCAAACCTTTTGTTGAAAGCTGGTCCCATAAAATTTAAAAGGAATAGTAAACGTCTGCTTCTGATGTTTAAAGTAAGCCTCCAACTCCTCCTTGGCAGGAGCAATTAATTCAGGTTGATGAACAAAATAGGGATCTCCCATAAATTTTTTGGCCCAGGTTGATAATCTTCTTTCTAAGTCAGCAAGGCTCCCATACTCTATTCGAACTATTGCTTCTCCATCACTAAGTAACAGCAATGTCCCTATTGGTGACTCCATTTCGTCATAATACAATGTAATTTTATTCATAATTAGTCTCTCCCACCTAATTAATTCCTGCTGGCTTCTTTTTCAAAAGCAAGGCCCTTTTTCATTTCATAAATAACTCGCTCATCTGTTTCTTTATTCATTGCATCATTAATTGCGGTATAGGCTCTTTCCGTTCCAATTTTACCAAGGGACCATGCAGCAGTTCCGCGTATTACCGGTCGCGGATCTGTTTTCATTACTTCAATTAGTTCTTCCACTGCTGTTATGTCTTTATAATGCCCCAATGCAATTAATGCATTTCTTTGCAGTGGCTTCTTGCCTCGCCAAGAACCAGCAATGGAGCCAAATGTCTCTTTGAATTCGCGGTTGGATATACGTAACATCGGCTTAAGTTTTGGCTTAGCTATTTCATGGTCTGGTTCAAATTCAGGATGATGGTGAAAATCTACTTTTTTGTTTTTGGGGCAGACTACCTGACATGTGTCACAGCCATAAACTCTATTCCCAATTTTTGTACGAAACTCATCAGGCAAAAAGTCTTTGGTTTGAGTGAGAAATGCAATACAACGCTGTGCATTTAGCTGCCCTCCTTGCACTAAAGCCCCTGTTGGACAAGCATCCAAACATTTTGTGCATTCACCACAGCTATCCTCCACAGGACTATCAGGGAGAAAAGGAATATTTGTGATCAACTCTCCTAAATAGACAAAGGAGCCAAATTCAGGTGTGATAATTGCAGTATTTTTTCCACTAAATCCAATGCCTGCTCGTTCAGCAACAGCACGATCGGACAGTTCACCGGTATCTACCATCACCTTATTGCTTACATCAGGCACCTTTTCTTTAAGAAAAGCAGCAAGCCTATCCAATCTGTCACGCATAACAACATGGTAATCTACCCCCCATGAAGCACGTGCAAAGATTCCTCTACGTTCTTCCTTTGTACTTTTGGGGGCGTCCTTCATTCGAGAAGGGTAGGCAAGTGCAATAGAAATAATGGATTGAGCTTCAGGTAACAAACGGGTTGGTTCTGTTCGTTCGTCCACGCTTCCTTTTTCAAACCCTGACTGATAACCTAGCTCTTGCTGCCTTTTCAATCTCTCCTTTAATTCAGAAAAGACATCTGTGGAGGCAAAGCCAATTTTATCAATACCTATTTCTTTGCTGTATTCTATAACTTCTTGTTTAAGTTTGTTGATATCCATCGGCTTACCCTCCTTATAATCGTTGTTTTGTTTTATTCTTATTTTACCATAGCCGTGCGCATTCGGTTTAGCACTGCAGCAATCTCATATCTTCGTGGTCTTGCAATATCTCCAGGATGCTGGTCTTTAAACACTGTAAAGGAAGCAAGTCCTTCAGTATCCATTTTCTTCTCCAGTTCATCCAATAACGCATGCAGCGATTTATTTTGAAGTTTGTTACTACGATCTAAATAGCTGATAATCTCAGCAATCATCCTGGTTTGCGAGGCGTCAACAAGTTGTTCCGTATGATGAAAAGTAATATCTGTTGTTCCCATTAGTATCGTTGACAATCCTTTAGCCTGTGTTTTCGCTCGTTTTCCTTTTTTTGTTTGCAGGGTTGATTGCTGAAAATAACGATCTCTTACTTTTCCAAACGTGTCTTCTTTAGACATGTCTCTTTCCAGCGGGTTTTCCGTCATAATTTGCTTTGCCTTTTCTGTCAAGTTATGCGGCAAGTAGGATTCCATCATAATTACTGTATCTGCAACAGCAAAGTAATCACCTGAACCACCCATAACAATTATAGTAGAAATCTCTAGTTGGTTGTATAGCTGACTTATTTTATCGATAAATGGCGTAATAGGTTCCTTATCTTTTTGTACAAGTTGCTGCATTCGATGGTCACGAATCATGAAATTAGTCGCACTTGTATCTTCATCGATAAGTAAGGTGGAGGCACCTGCTTCCAAAGATTCCATTACATTTGCCGCCTGTGATGTACTGCCACTTGCATTTTCTGTCGTGAAAAAGCTTGTATCTTTTTTGTGTGGTAAATTGGAAATAAAAGGTGAAATATCTACACCTGTAACTTGCCGGCCATCTTCAGCACGGATCTTTACTGCATCGGGGTCTGTAAGTACATATTCTCTGCCATCCCCATCTGTATGTGCATATACTCCTCTTTCAATCGCTTCGAGAATGGTGCTTTTACCATGATAACCCCCTCCGACAATTAGTGTAATTCCTTTAGATATAGCCATTCCACGTAGTGGTTCTTTCTTATGGGGGATTGGTATTTCTACTTCGTCTTCCTTTGGACTTTGAAAAGGTACCGCGTTCTTTAAAGGTCGGTTACTTACACCACTTTTTCGAGGAAGGATAGCGCCATTATTAATAAAGGCGATCCATCCATTTTTTTGCATAGCCTTCCGAATGGCAACCTGTTGATCTGCAAGTTGAACGGATGCCTCTACTTCTTCGTCCTTTAATGTAAATATAGAGTTTTCTATTATAGAAGGAATAGACTGCCCAAATAGTTTCTCTGCCTCTTTACCATTAATCCGCCGTCCGTTTGCAGGCAATCCAATGGAAATACAAACTGTAATAGCATGTGAATCTAATTGGATAGCACTTCGTTCAATAACTTCCTGTCCAGGCTGATCGAATAAAATTAGCCCACTTTTACCAGATCCTTTTATGAAGGTCTTTTGCTTGTGAATGGCTTTTGCTACTACTCTTGCCATTTTATCCTCTGCCGCTATTTTTCTTTCATAAGAGGTAAGCCATTCATTCTGGATTGGTCGTTGTTTGGTTGGAATGACTATTCTAATTTTGGAGGGTGTCGCAAATGGATCACCTTGTACATAATCTATAAATAAATCAAACTTCGTGTAGCTATATTTTCCTTGAATGTCTTTGTAGGCTTTATATCCCTTGTTATCAATTCGTTTAAGCTCGTTCATTAGTCGTTTCATCAAACATCCCTCGCTCATATATAGTTATTGGTTTAAGAATACTATGCAGGAAAAGTGGTTTTCAAGTGAAGTGGTAAAAGAAGAATACAGGAAGATGAAGTAGGTTTAGTTCTATTTTGAAATCAAGTGTACTAAATTAATAACTATAGCCCTTTTTAAAGAGTTGGAGTAAAATGCGAACTAGAGTAAGTCTCATTTTAAGGAAGTGGATAGCCCCATTGATTTCCGCTGCAGGGGGACGCTTTCCGCCGGCATGGCTTCAGCCGCTTCCTCCGCTACGCTCCGTCCAGGGTCTTCAGCTCATGCTATTCCGGCAGGAGTCGCCCCCTTTCGCTCCAATCAATTTGTATGAGCTTTAAATTCCAAATGCCGAGTGGATTTTTCACTTGTCCTTGAAGAAGTTAAGCGAGCTTTTTTCACCTAATCCTAAGGTCATTATTGCTGAAAAAGTAAATCTTAGCGAAGGAAAATACGGAGACTTCTGGGGGAGATGAGGCATAGGTGAGACCCCGGAATGCGGTAGCATGAGGAGGCTCATAAGCCGCCCCCGAAAAGCGAAGTGTTTTCCGTAGCGGTGGTGTAACCAGTTTCAGTATTTTAGTGATCTTTCCAGCAAGAAACTTTCTTTCATAGTTAGTTTAGAGATCAATAGTTAGTTCGCAGTTTATATATTTTGTGAATTAGTTAAGACTATACTGTAGAATAGGATGTCTTGTATAAAATATCCTATTAACTCTATATTTCTTATTAGGAACTTGGAACTTGTATGCTTAGTTTACACATATAATAAAAGTAAAAAACGCAACACTTCGTAAATAAATTACGAAACACTGCGTTATGACATATGTATGGAGCGGGTGAAGGGAATCGAACCCTCATCATCAGCTTGGAAGGCTGAGGTTTTACCACTAAACTACACCCGCACATCATTAACTATTAAATTATCAACGCTCAAATTAATTACTGTGGTAAAACAATGTGTTTTTCGAACGCATTTTTAATTATAACAAGCACATTTTAAAAAATCAATAAAAAATTTCTTTTTTCGACAGAATTTTTATAGAAGCTATCACAAAGAGAATAGCTTCTATAAAATACAGTTTTCCACACCGCAATTTTCACATATGAGTAATTCCCTGAAATAATTAATATCTTTAATAAAATAGTATTTGTTGTCATTGGTTATTAGGCCTTGCTCTTTCCACTTATTTACAACACGACTTACCGTCTCTCTCGAAATACCTATATGCTTACTAATCTCTCTAACACGAATCGGTTCTGTTATTCGGATTCCGTTTTTTGTCACAATTCCGTACATGTTAGAATATCGAATAAATACAGATGCTATTGCACCTTCTGAGCCAAAGGCAATGTAATCTCGCATTTTAGCTTTGCTTGCCTCCAATGATTCTGCTACCCATCGGGTAAAATGTAGCCCAAGTGACCCGTTTTGTTCGATAAGCTCTTCTGCCTTTACTCTTGTAATACGATTTAAGACTGCATCTTCAGTAACTACTGCGGTATTTGAATATTTGGTTCCACTAAATATCCCTATTTCACCAAAACAGTCATTTTCTTTTCTGGTAAAGATGGTAATTTCCTTGTCAGAACCCATTCCCTTGTAAATACGAACAGTCCCGCTTTCTATAAAGTAAAGAGCTTCTGCGGGGCTCCCTTCACTAAACACAGTAGTATTCTTCATGTACTCTTTACGAAAGCTATTCATCATCAATTTTTCGTAAGTTGGATTATCTAATCTGTTTAACAAGGGTTCCATGGTCACACACCTCTCTATGTATTTAATTATACACAGACAACGGATGGTCGTTCTGTGAGATTTCTCACTTTAATATACATTTACAAGTAGCCACGGAAGTATTAGAATAGTCATAACTTTAGGAGGGAAAATTTCATGTCTGTTTATCCAATTATTTTAGCGCAAGACAAATTTACACATCGTGATGAATTAAAATATCCGTATGAAGAAAGAGGCCTGCAGTTCGGGGACGGCGTTTATGAAGTAATCCGCATATATAACGGTGAATACTATCTATTAAATGAGCATGTTGACCGCCTCTTCCGCTCTACAGAAGCTATTAAGATTAACTTATCATTAACGAAAGATGAACTCAAGAAGCTACTACTAGAGCTATTAACAAAAAATAAGATGACAGCAGATGGGAAAGTATATTTGCAGGTATCTCGAGGCTCTGCGCCAAGAGATCATGTTTTTCCTTTAAATGTTCCTGCAAATATGTATGCCTATCTACAGGATTTGCCGCGTAATCAGGAAAACTTGGATAATGGCGTATGTACAATTACACAACGTGACATCCGCTGGGAAAATTGCTATATTAAAAGCTTAAATCTTCTTCCAAACGTATTGGCTAAGCAAGAAGCAAAGGAACAAGGGTGTTATGAAGCGATTCTTCATAGGGATGGATTGGTAACAGAATGTAGTTCCTCAAACGCATATTTAGTAAAAGACGGGAAAATTCATACCCATCCTGCCACCAATAATATTTTGCATGGATGTGTGCGGATGCGTGTAGAAAAGTTTGCTAATGACTTAAACATTCCTTTTATAGAAGAAGGGTTTTCTGTTGAAGATATTGCTATGGCTGATGAGATCTTTTTATCCAGCAGTACTTCCGAAGTTATGCCTGTAATTAAAGTTGATAACAAGGAAATTAATAATGGAAAACCTGGCAAAATTACAAGACAACTCCAAAAAGCATACATAGCAGATGCTAATATCACTAGTGATGATGTCTTAAAACCTTCTGTTTAATTTTAGGAATTTCCTTTATAAGAGACGCGCAGCTGCCAAGGGAAAGAGCCGCTTGGCAGTTGTTTTTTGATTATAATTTTCCCAAAATTATGCTAAATTAATCTACCAAAATATGTGATGTAGTAGGTGATGCTATGAAGAAAATTGCAATTATTGGCAGTGGGGGCTCAGGAAAATCTACGTTAGCAACAAAGCTTGGACATATGTTGCATCTTCCCGTGTTCCACCTGGATGCTATCTTCTGGAAGCCTGGTTGGGAACCAATAGAACGAGAAGAACTTATAAAAAAGAGCCAAAGAATTATTGAACAGAATGCATGGATTATCGACGGTAACTATAGTTCAACAATGGATATCCGTCTTCAACATGCTGATACAGTCATTTTTCTTCATTATAAAACCTCAGTATGTCTGTATGGAATAGTAAAACGTAGAATCCAGTTCCACAACAAGACCAGGCCAGATATGGGCGAAAATTGTAAGGAAAAGCTGGATTGGGAGTTTTTCCAGTGGGTACGCGACTATAATAAAACAAAAGCGCCTGCCGTTTATGATAGGCTGTCCAAATTGGAAGAAGGAAAAAACATTTATGTCTTTAAGAAACGAAAAGATTTAAACCGCTTTTTAAGAAGTGTGGAAAGTGCTTCTTCCTTCAATTGAATCATATATTGCAGGAATTAAACCAGCCTTGGGGAAATGCCTTCTACAGATGTATTGTCACTACCATTATCATGATCGTAGTTAAATTTTAAAATAAAAGGAGCTAAAATAATGAACGAAAAAAGATCGCTTAAAACGGAAGACTTGCTGGAATATGAAATTGTAAGTGACCCTAAATTCACTCCATATGGTAATGCCTACACCTATGTATCTACAACCATTAATGAGAAAAAAGAATACGAGTCACATCTATTTTCCCAAAGCTTGGACTCTAAAGATAGACACCAATGGACGTTTGGCAAGGAGAAAAGCAATAACATATACGTCTCTCCTGATGGGAAAAAGGCTGTTTTCCAGTCCAACAGAAGTGGAACTGAACAGTTGTGGCTCCTACCCATGCAAGGAGGGGAAGCACAACAGCTTACTAAACTTAAACACGGGGCTAGCAACCCAGTTTGGGGACCTGACAGTAATACCCTCATTTTTAACGCATCCATAGATCCGGCAGAAGATAGTAACAATCTCAGCGAAATATCGAAAGAGGAAAAAGACAAAGAACAGAAAGAATTGGCTAAGCGTCCACTTGTCATAAACCGTCTAAAATATAAATCAGACGCTAAAGGTTTTCATGATCAGAAGCGTACCCAGTTATTTGCCTTGGATATAGAAACAGGTAACCTGGAGCAGTTAACGAGTGCACATACTGACCATATCCTGCAGGATGTTTCACCAGATGGGAATGAGATTTTATTTATTGCCAACCTTGGAGAGAATGAAGATTATGAACAGGTTGACGACATCTATATTTTGAACCGTTTTTCCAAGAAAATAAAGAAACTTACAGATAGTAAAGGTACATATCATCGTGCAGTATATGCTCCTGTTGGTAATAAAATTGCTGCATTCGGCCATAGCTTTACTTATGCAGGTGCTACACTTACTGACTTATACATTTTTGATCCGGTAAGCCATGAAAAAAGTATCTTGAGTGCTGAATGGGATATTCAACTGGGTGATGCTATGATAGGTGATACGCGCTTAGGAAACTCTGAGAGTGGGCCGATTTGGGCGACGGATGGAGAAAGTATCTTTTTTCTTGCAACAGACCACGGGGTAACTGGTCTGTACCAAGTCTCCTTAACAGGTGAATTGGACGTTCTTTACAAAGAGAACCATCATGTATTTGGTTTCACTTACGATGCCCATTCTGGTTCATTTATTCTTGGAATTAGTACACCAACAAATCCTTGCAATTTCTATCACTTAAAGAAAGATGGAGAGATCCATAGATTAACAGATTTCAACTCGGCTCTTTTATCCAAGCTAACATTAGCTGAACCAGAAACAATTACTGTTCCAACTAAGGATGGTGAAGAAATTCAAGGGTGGCTACTGCCTCCATCAGGATATCAGGATGGTGAAAAATATCCAATGATTTTGGAAATCCATGGAGGCCCCCATGCCATGTATGGCCAAACTTATTTCCATGAATTACAACTGTTAGCAGCAAAAGGGTATGTTGTAGTGTATGCAAACCCCCGCGGAAGCCACGGTTATGGGCAAGAATTTGTGAATGCTTGCCGTACTGATTACGGTAATGGCGATTATACAGACCTGATGGAGGTAGTAGATTATGTACTGGCAAACTTCGATTTTATTGATAAAGATAGACTTGGGGTGACTGGTGGCAGTTATGGAGGATTCATGACAAATTGGATTGTAGGACATACAAACCGCTTTAAGGCTGCGGTTACACAACGTTCTATTTCTAATTGGCTTAGTTTTTATGGCGTTAGTGATATTGGTTTCTTTTTTAATGAGTGGGAACACGGTTTAAACCTATTAGATGACCCAAAAAAGCTATGGGATATCTCTCCTCTAAAATATGCTAAAAATGTAGAAACTCCTTTATTGATTTTGCATGGAGAAAAAGACTTTCGTTGCCCGGTGGAACAAGGGGAGCAGTTATTCATAACACTAAAGCATCTACGAAAAGAAGTTGAATTCGTCCGCTTTCCTGATGCCAATCATGAATTAAGCAGAAGTGGTAAACCAGAGATGAGAATAGAGAGATTAAACCACATTTGCCGTTGGTTTGAGAAATTATAGAAAAACGCATATCTGTTTATGTTAATGCAGCAGCACTAAGCTTTGTGCTGCTGCTAATTCGTTAGTTATGCTTCTGTAATCAATCGTTTATAAGTATACATTTATTAGTGAATGCTGCTTTTACGTTTACTTTTCGGCATGTAATACTTTATCTTTATTTAATTGATGCAAATACTCTTGCAAAGACTTCGGTTTGATAACATGCTCTGCATTACGAAGCCAGCTATAAAGTACTTGTAGTGTATCAAGGCTAGTAAAATAAGGGGTCTGATACCGGACAGCAAGCTCACGAAGATAAAATCCTGTCTTTTCTTTTTTCCTGCCTTGGCTTGGTATATTCAGCACTAGATCAGGCGTATTTGAACGCCAAAGGCCATGTATTTCTTCCTTTGTATAAACCGTATTATATACCGGAATACCCATTTCCTCTAAATAGGCTGTTGTCCCCTTTGTAGCGGTGATTACAGCACCTTCCACTATAAGCTTTTTAAGTAAATCTATACAATTTGGCTTCTCCCTTTCCGAAATGGATACAATCACGTTTAACGGTTTTTTACTCTTAAACATCTTCTGAACATTTTCAGGCAAAGCATTAGCTAAGGCTACTTCTTTTGTTTCTCCTATACCAATAGCTTCTCCGGTAGATTTCATTTCAGGCCCAAGTACATGATCTACTCCTTTTAGCTTCCCTGCTGAAAACACAGGAGCTTTTACCATATAATATTCAGGTTCATTAGCTAGATTCAACTCCGAGCTGATATCATCCAGCGCTTCACCTAACTGCGCCCTTACTCCCCACTCAACCATCGGTATATCCATTATTTTACTGAGCATAGGTACAGTTCTGGAGGAACGTGGGTTGACTTCCAATACATAAATCGTATCTCCATCGATGACAAATTGAATATTCATCATCCCAATAATAGGTACTTGTTGACTAATAATACGCGCAATGTTGATTATTCTTTCCTTCATTTTATCAGTAAGGGAAATGGCTGGAAAGATATTCATACTGTCTCCGGAATGGACACCTGCCCTCTCTATATGTTCAACAATTCCAGGCACAATGATTTGCTGCCCGTCACTGATTACATCGATTTCGCACTCTACTCCCGGTATATATGAATCAATAAGTAGTGGCCAACAACGATCCTTTGTATCCTGCTGAATCCGTTTGACATATGCTTGCAATTCTATTTCATTATTGCAAATAAACATTGATTGTCCGCCTATAACATAGGATGGGCGAATAAGTACCGGAAAACCCAACTGACTTGCGGTTGTCGAAATGTCTTCATGTTCATTTACGACAAAACCAGGCACATGATTGATGTTTAATTTATTCAACACTTCATAAAATTGCTCCCTGTCTTCCATTTGATCAATATGTTTTGGTGCAGTTCCAAAAATATGGACGCCTTCCTCCTGAAGAGAGTTTGCTAAATTCACAGCCGTTTGGCCGCCAAATTGAATAAGAACGCCAGCGGGTTTCTCCTTTTCAATTACTGCTAACACATCTTCCAGGGCCAATGGTTCAAAATACAGTCGATCCGCAATTGTGTAATCGGTACTTACTGTTTCTGGATTGTTATTAATTACAATTGCTTCATATCCCATTTTCTTTACTGCAAGAGCAGCATGTACAGAACAATAATCAAATTCTACCCCTTGGCCAATACGAATCGGACCAGAGCCCAGGACAAGTATTTTTTCCGTTTCAGTTTCATACACTGGCTCCTCGTTATCGTTCCCCCAGGAGGAGTAATAGCACGAAGCTATTGGTTGCGTGCTGGATTGGGAGGTTTTCATTAAGTGATAAGACAAATGGAAATCCATGCTTTTATACAAGCTTCTTACTTTCTTCCCCGTTGTTTCCAGTAATTCTGCAATTCGTTCATCACTAATATTTAGCAACTTTGCTTCCTTAAGCAATTCTGATGAAACGTTAGACAGACTGTACCTTTCTATCTTCTGTTCGCAAGTAATTACTTTATTAATTTCTTCAATGAACCAGGAATTAATTTGTGTTATTTCTTGTATCTCATTTACCTCTATTCCTCTCGTTAAAGCCTCCGCAATGGCGAAAAGTCGGAGATCATTTGGTACTGCTATGGACTCCATTAAGTCTTCTTTAGAGAGAACGGACATTTCCTTCCAATTTAAGCTATTCATATGAAGTTCAAGTGAACGCACAGCCTTATTCAAGGCTCCGATAAAGGTACGGTCTATAGCCATTACTTCACCCGTTGCTTTCATTTGCGTACCTAATCTACGATCTGCTTCTGTAAATTTATCGAAAGGAAATCGTGGTGCTTTTACTACTACATAATCCAATACTGGTGCTTCGCTTGCGTATGCGTTGCCAGCAACCGGATTGACTATTTCATCTAATGTGTAGCCAATTGCACATTTAGTAGCCACTAAGGCAATTGGATATGCTGTCGCTTTAGAAGCTAGTGCAGAGGAACGGCTGACCCGGGGATTGACTTCAATAATATAATACGCATTCGTCTCTGGATGCAAAGCAAATTGAATATTACACCCGCCAATGACATGCAAAGCCCGAATAATTTTCACCGAAGCACGCTCTAGTAATTCCTTTTGTTCCGTCGTGATCGTTTGCGAGGGCGCTACGACAATGGAATCACCTGTATGCACACCAACTGGGTCTACGTTCTCCATGTCACACACAACTACACAATTATCCGCAGCATCACGAATTACTTCAAATTCAATTTCTTTCCATCCTTTTATACTTTTTTCCACCAGCACCTGATCAATGGGACTCAGGTTTAACCCATTCTCCAAGAGTTCTTTGTATTCATCTTCACTTTCTGCAAAACCGCCACCTTCTCCTCCAAGGGTGTAGGCAGGGCGCAAAATGACTGGGTATCCAGTAGATTGGATAAATGATTTTCCTTCTTCCACTGATTGAATAATTGTTGATTCGCAAACAGGCTCATTTATTTCAAGCATCAGCTCACGGAATTTTTCTCTGTCCTCGCCTTGCTGTATGGAAGGGACAGATGAACCTAACAATTTAACTTGATACTTTTCTAAGATACCTTGTTCATGAAGCTCAACGGTTAAGTTTAAGCCTGTTTGACCTCCCAATGTGCCAATTAGACCATCTGGTTTTTCTATGGATATAATGCTTTCAAGTGATTCAATAGTCAATGGCTCCATATAGACATGATCTGCTATTTGTTTATCTGTCATCATAGTGGCAGGATTATTGTTTACGAGTATAACTTCTATTCCTTCTTCTTTTAGCGCTATGCATGCTTGTGTTCCCGCGTAATCAAACTCAGCAGCCTGACCAATAACTATGGGACCTGAACCAATGACCATTACTTTCTTTAATTGATTAATTTTTGTCATAGCTGGTTCGCCCCTTTAGCCTGTAAAATTTCTTTAAAAACAGTAATAAATGTTGTCAATTCTTCCTGTGATACAGTTAAAGGTGGCAGGATTCGCAGCACATGAGACCCTGCAAGAAGCACCAGAATTCCTTTTTCTCTAAATGCGGTAACCAAAGGAGCAGCCTCTTCTTTCATTTGTACACCAATTAATAAGCCACTCATTTTCACTTCTTTAATAGAAGAGAATTGTTGCTTTAGGGCTGCTAATTGTTCAGCCATCCATCTACTTTTATTTTCCACTTCATTTAATATGCTATTGTTCATAATTGTTTCTATTGTTGCCAGGCCGGCAGCCATCGCTAAGGGGTTCCCTCCAAAAGTACTACCATGCGTTCCAGGCTGAAATGACTCCGCTACCGTTTTCTTTGCAAGAAGTGCACCTACAGGAAAACCTGAACCAAGCCCTTTTGCTAATGTAATGACATCTGGATCAACACCGAACTGCTCATAAGCAAACAACTCCCCGGTTCTACCCATTCCTGTCTGTATTTCATCTACCATAAAAAGGATATCATGCTCATGGCATAGATCACGAAGGTTAGTTAACCATTCTATATTTGCAGGATTAACTCCCCCTTCTCCTTGAATCAATTCCAATAGAACTGCTGTTGTTTTACCGTTGTGCACTTGCTTCAAGGCTTCGATATTGTTGTAAGGAAGATAGCGAAATCCAGGCGTCAACGGAGTGAATCCTTGATGAATTTTTTCTTGTGCGGTTGCTGCCATGGTGGAACCTGTACGGCCATGGAAGGATTGAGTAAATGTTACAATCTCTGTCCTGTCTACCCACCCCTTATCCTTTGCATATTTCTTTGCCAATTTAATCGCGGCCTCGTTTGCTTCTGCACCACTATTACAAAAAAATACCTGATCAAGGCAGCTATATTTTACTAGCTGTTCAGCAAGCTTTTTCTGAGCCGGGATATGGTATAGATTAGAACAATGCCAAAGTTGCTCCAATTGCTCCTTTACTGCTTCTTCTACACTATCAGGTATATGACCAAGATTGCATGTTGCTATACCAGAAGTAAAATCAAGGTAGTTAGCTCCTTCATCATCCCATACATAACTACCCTTTCCTTTTACAAGTGTGAGCGGAAATCTGTTATAAACATTCATTAAGGCAGATGAAGCTTGTTCAGTTACAGTTTCAGACATGATTGGCCTCCTTTTCTATAATTAGCTTTGTGCCCGCTTGTTTTCCATCCAAATAAGCTTCTATATCTTTGGATTCCCATCCATTTAGAATTACTGTTTCTGTTACACCGCCTGTTAATGCCTTTAGAGCCGATTGCACCTTTGGTATCATTCCACCATGAATAGTTCCTGCTTCGATCATCGTTTCGATCTGTTCCTTTGTTAAATTAGGATGAACAATTGTACGCCCATCAAGCTCTTCCTTCACACCAGGTATATCACTAATAAAGGCAAGCTTGGCATTCATCGACTCAGCCACGGCTGCGGCAGCCATATCCCCATTGATATTATAATGCTGCCCATCTGAACCTAGCCCTATGGGTGATATCACCGGAATGGCACCATGCTGAATGATAAGGTGGAGCCATTCCGTATCTACATTTTCCACTTCACCTACATACCCGATTTCTTCTTGTATTCCCAGAGGTTTCGCCTGTAAAATCGCCGCATCTACGCCACTTAAACCAATTGCCTTGCCATCTATTGTTTGAATAGAGGTAACAATGTGTTTATTAATTGATCCACTCATCACCATTTCAGCAATTTCTAAAACATCTTTGGATGTTTTTCGAAGCCCTTTTACAAATTCATGTTCTATATTCAAGTGATCCAGTAACTTATTAATCGTCGGTCCACCACCATGCACGATAATCGGATTACATTTGCCCGACCTTTTTAAATGTACAAGCATGTCATAAAACGAATTGGGAAGCTCTGCAATAATACTTCCGCCTAATTTGAATACAATATTACTCAGTTCTCTCACCTCACGTCCGATAGGATGCATTTATTTTTACGTAGTCATAGGTTAAATCACAGCCCCATGCCAGAGCCTTTTCTTTACCATTTTGTAAATCCACAAATAGTTGTACCTCTTCATTTTGCAAATAGCTCGTTGCCTTTACCTCATCAAATTCGAGTGGAACTCCATTCTTAACTACATTTATGTTACCTAAACTTACATTTACTTTTTCCGGATCGAGTGGTTGTTCACTGTAGCCGACTGCACAAACAATTCTTCCCCAATTCGGATCAGAACCAAAAATCGCTGTCTTTACAAGATTAGAAGATATTACTGCCTTTGCTACCTGTCCTGCAGCACGCTCCGTTGGCGCTCCTTCTACATGTATTTCTATCAACTTGGTTGCTCCTTCTCCATCTCTTGCAATCTGCTTAGCTAAAGCTTCACAAACGAACTTGAATGCCTCCAAAAATATGGACCAGTCATGATGATCTTCATTTAATGGGGTATTACCTTGCTGGCCATTTGCCAAAGCCAACACCATATCATTTGTACTGCAATCCCCATCAACAGTAATCCTGTTAAAAGAACAGTCCGTCATAGATTTTAGCGCCTGCTGAAGAGCATGCTCCTCAATAGCTGCATCTGTAGTAATAAAAGCAAGCATTGTAGCCATATTGGGGCATATCATTCCAGAACCTTTCGCCGCTCCGCCGATAGTGACTGTTTTTCCTTCCACTTCTACTTGAACACCAATATGCTTCGTAACCGTATCAGTTGTTAAAATAGCCTTTTCAAAATTTTCTGCCGATGAATTGTTTGCTTCTCCTATTTCTGCAATACCAACTTTAATTTTCTCCATTGGTAAGGTTTTGCCGATCAAACCGGTGGAAGCTACTGCAACATAATCTTTATGTATTCCCATTTTATCTGCAGCCAACCTTTGGGTTTCCAACGCATCCAGATATCCCTGGTTTCCTGTACACGCATTAGCTATTCCGGAATTAACAACAACTGTTTGAATCCGCTTTTCCTTTTCGATACTACTTTTAGTTAATTTAAGTGGAGCTGCCTGAAAAGCATTTAAGGTGTACACTCCTGCTGCAACTGCTGGAATGTTAGAGTGTATCCAACCAAAATCCAGCTTTGTTTTACGTATCCCACAATGTACTCCGCCTGCGGTATACCCTTTTGGGCTGGCTATATTTCCGTTTTCCAATACCTTTATCTGATTTATCTTGGTAGTGATCATTTCCATGCCCCTTTCCTATGGATAGATTGGTAATTGAGCTAAACCTTCTTCCTCTTTCCAGTCATTCATCAAATTTGCATTTTGGATTGCTTGACCAGCTGCTCCCTTAACTAAGTTGTCTATTGCCGAAACAATAATTAGCTGATTCGTCCTTTCATCAACATGAATACTAATATCGCAAAAATTACTTCCATATACATTTTTCGTAGTTGGTGTTTGGTCTTCTTCCAATACACGTATAAATGGATGATTTGCGTAGAAGTCCTGATATAAATGTATTATTTCTTTCGTAGTTACATTTTTGGTAAGCCTTCCATAAATAGTGCATAGCAATCCGCGTGTCATTGGTATGAGATGTGTAGTGAATGTGGCGTTAATTGATTCACCAGCTGTGATGGAAAGGTAATGCTCTATTTCAGGAATGTGCTGATGTTTCCCTATTTTATAAGGCTGAATATTTTCATTTGTCTCTGAGAAATGAGTCATTTTAGAAGGCGACCCACCTGCACCAGAAACCCCCGTTTTTCCGTCTATAATGATAGATTGTGTGTCTATAATTTTTTCTTTTATACTTGGCGTTAATCCTAGTAAACTAGCGGTGGGAAAGCAGCCTGGATTAGATACTACTTCGGCATCTTTAATTTGATTAGGAAATACCTCTGTTAAACCATAAACCGCTTTATCTAACATCTCTTGTGGAGCTCCCAACTGACCATACCACTTTTGATATAAGTCGCGATTGGGCAAGCGTAAATCCCCTGATAAATCAATACATTGAACATGGTTACCCTCTAGCTGTGGAATTAATTCTTTGGCTATGCCTGCAGGAGTAGCAAAAAAAATAATATCGACTTCATTCGCTAACACCCTGACATCCAGTGCCTCCATCTTTAAATCCATATAAGTATGCATGTGAGGATAGTGTGTTGCAATATATTCTCCATAATGAGAATGTGAAATAATTTTACTTACTTCTAAATATTTGTGGAGATGAATTAAGCGTATCAGCTCTGCCGCTCCATACCCTGTTCCTCCAATAATCGCTGCACGTTTCACCACAATTTCCCTCTCTCCATATTTTCGAATTATTCATTATTATAGTTTTATTGAAGAAATTAATCAAGTATAAATATTAATATTTATTTATAAAAATACAATACAAGCGTAGTTTTTCGCTTTTAAATCTTATTAATATGCATTTTATTGTATATAACATCAAATAAAAAAAAGATCAACTACACAAGGCAGTTGATCTTTAAATAAGGAATTTATTACATATAAAAAATTATTAGTTTATATATTTATCCAAAAAGCTGTTCAGTTTATCTACATATTTATCCTTTTTTGTTACAAAAGCTTCGCCGTGCCCGGCATTATCAAATGATATGAAATCTTTTTCACTGCTAGTATTTTTGTACAGCTTTTCAGCCATCGAAGTAGGTACAAATGTATCAGCATTGCCATGGATATACAGAATAGGAACTTCTGCTTTTTGTACTTGTTTTAACGCTGAAGCCTCTTTCAAGGAATATCCGGCTTTTATTTTTGTAACTACACTTGTTGTTGGAAGAACAGGGAATGCCGGTACGTTATACATACGACCTAATTGGTACTTAAACATATCATATACACTTGTATAAGGGCTATCAGCAATAATCGCTTTTACACTTTTAGGCAATCCTTCTTCTCCACTGGCCATTAAAACGGATGCTGCACCCATGGATACACCATGTAAAACATACTCTGAGTCTGGTCCAAGTTTAGTAGATAGTGTATGAATCCAATCTATTAAATCAAGGCGATCATGCCAACCAAAACCAATATAATCGCCTTCACTTTGACCGTGACCACGGAAATCAGGCATAAAAATGTTGTATCCTAAGTTTTCATAATAATATTGGCCATATAATCCCATATCTGTAGACCGACCTAAGTAACCGTGTGCTAAAACAACTGTTTTATCTGTAGGCTTTTTAGCTTTCAAAAAATATCCTTTTAGCTTCAAACCATCATAAGAGGTCATTTCCATTTGTTCAAATTCCTGATCTCTTACCCAGTCTCTCCAATCTCCTTCAGTAAAGACATCCATTGCCTCTGCAGACACTTCAAGGTCCGAATTGCCAACCAGAAAATCTTTTACATTACGCTCAATTGCCAAGTTATAAAAATAAACCCCAGCAATTATATCTATAATTAATAGGATAGTAATTAAACTGATCCCTACTTGTAACCAACGTTTTTTCTTTTTAGTCAATGCGACACCTCCTCTATGATCCTATATATCTATTATACAGAAAATAAGTCGGGATAAAAGAACGTTCCATTGGTAGATGTTAACAACACTATGAACTGTAATTTGTTGAACTGTATCAATAATTCGTTTTGATATTAATATACAACCAAGTTAATTCAATTTATATATACATGATGAATTATTATATGTCTCGAACAAATATTTCAGAGCTAACAAAAAGGGGCTGAGACAAAAGAAATTTTATACATTGAAAATCCGAACCGATTCGACTATTAAAGAATCATGGTTCGGATTTCTTTTTGCAACAAATTAGCGGAGGAAAAACGCGCAGACTCCTGTGGGAGGAAAAGCCTAGCTAAGACCCCGGAGTGCGTAGCACGAGGAGGCTTAGCAGCGCCCACGGAAAGCGAAGCGTTTTTCCGGAGCGGGGTCCCACACTTTAGAATGTTCGTCTTTGAAATAGCGTTATTTAGTTATGTCTCAGCCTCTTTTTTGTAGTTATATGCCTAGCTTCTTTTTCACTTCTTTTATTTGATCGGTATGTCGCATTTCATGATATGCGATAAAGGGGATCCACTGGTCCAAACTCATATCTCCAAAAACAGGATGGGGGAATGCTTTATTTTTCATTGCCATTTTATCTTCATTTTCAACTAGCTTTTCCAAATTTTCATGTGTATAAGCAAGCTTTCCTTTCAATTCCTCAAGAGTAGCGTAATCCTCGCTTGGTACTGCAAATGATGGAGCATCCACCTTTGTATCACGATTAACCGTAAGCTCTATTGGTTTTTCCTTCACCACATTTATTTCTGGGGAGGCCAACTGTTTCTGAATTGATTCAGTAATGGCGCCTTCCATTAAATAAAGATGTTCGAGTATCTCCTTAATAGACCATTCATTTTCTGAAGGTTTCTGATTCAAATGCTCTGCTGTCAGTCCATTCACTTCTGAAAGTAATTCATTTCTAGCCTGCTCATTAATTTGCAAAGTATCACTCCTTCATTACCTATACCCTATTTTACCATAATTTATCTTAATACTCTGGCAAAAAAGATATACCCTCTGTAACTTACTTTAACTAATTTCTTTAATTATATAAACCACTAACTAAAGGGAAGCTCAAAAGTTAATCTTCGTTGGTTTCCCTTTAGATAGATCTTTAATGAAACAAACCTGCTTTTTTTGATTTCTCCATTAACTTATGTGTTTGCCTGTTAATTCTTTCTTTGAAAAGTGTACCTAAAATCAAGAACGCCAAACCAAACAAGAGAAGAAATAACAAGTCATGTATTGCTCGATCCCAGACAATACCACCAACTGCCTCTCTCATTAAGTCAATAGCATAAGTGAAAGGAAGGAAAGGATTAATTTTCTGGAAGAAGCTTGGTAGTAATACCACAGGATAAGTCCCGCCTGCACCAGCGATTTGTAGTACCAGCATTATAATCGCCATCGCTTTTCCAACATCACCAAACACAGTAACTACTGTATATACAATCGACATAAATACCAGGCTAATGATTAGACCGAAAAGAATAAACCAGCCCGGTTCAGCTACATATGCATCCAATAGCAAAATATCTCCACTTGTAACAATCAGAGTTTGTAATATACCAATTGAGAAGAAAGTGAATAATTTACCATAATATCTTTCTCTTGCTGTATAGGAATTTATATCATGTACATCCGTGGCTAATAAAGAAATTAGCAGTAATGCTCCCACCCAAATAGCAAGCACCGTATAGAAAGGAGTCATACCTGATCCATAGTTTGGGATGGGGAATAACTCATTTTTATTTAATTTTACTGGCTCAGCAAAAAATCCTTTCTCGGCTTTCGGATCGTTTTGCAGTAACTGTATTATTTCGTTAATATCTGTTTCTCCTTGTATATTACGAATTTTATCCGCCAGTTCATTTATTTTATCATTTACATAAGGATATTGGCCTTCCATGTATTCCAACATATCTTTTCCGTCAGAAAGATTTGCTTCTGTGCTGTTTAAAATTCTTTCAACTTCCGGAATTGTCTTCTTAATATCTACAAGTATTGCTCGACCATTTTTTAATGTTTCTTTAGCAGAGCTAATTTGTTTCCGAACTGTAGGTTCTATTTCTTCCTCATATTCCGTCAGAAAGTCTCCAATTCGGTTATTTGTATTTGCAGATAACTCCTGTAAATCTTTAAAAATGCTATTCACTTGATCTTTTTTCTCATTTGCAAAGTTGGAAATTTCTTGAGCATTGCCCTGTACTTCTTTAAGAGCATCTTTTAATGTACTTACATTGGTTATTGCTCTATCGATTATTTCCTGTTGCTCTTCTTTTCCGCTAGGGTTCTCGGCTTCAGAAGGTTGTTCTTCCTCTTGATTCCCATTATTTTGTTCATCATTATTTAATTGTTTCAGTTGTTTTAGCGCTTCTTCCACTGTTCCCAGACTGCCTATCGCCTCGTCTACACGTTCATCCAACAGTTTATTTAATTCTTCTTGTTTAGAGAAATCAACCTCCACGTTATCCACATCTGAAAGAAAATTATTAACATCACTTGCTACTTGTTGAGCCTTCTTTAAGTCTTGCTTTATTTTGGGTGCCATCTCATTAAGCTTTCTCTCTCCTTCTGAGAGGATGGCAGTAGTATCATCAATAGTTTGGAGACCTTGGTTCGTAACGTCCTTTGCCTGTGGAAGTTTATTTTGTGCATTGTCTATAACAGTTTGCGCTTTTTTTGCATCACCTAGGGAATCCTGAATAAGCTCGTAGGACTTTGGCAATTGTTTTTCCATTTCAAATATGTAGTTCTCAAACTTTTGAATATCTGGCAAATCCTTCTCTAATTCCACTCCCAAATTATTAAACATTTCAAAAATAACTCCATTGACAGTAGAAATAAACTTACTGCTTATTTCATTAACAATAACGCTTGCTCCCTTATCGGTAATTTTTGGGGCGATGGCGTTTATCTTTTCATTCACATAATATTCCATTTCTGACTTTCTGGGCTTTCCTGATACGACTGAAGTCAGCTTTTCGGAAAAGTCTTTTGGTATTACAATTACCGCATAATAATCTCCATATTCCACTTTATCCATAGCTTTATCCCTCGTTGTAAATTGCCAGTCCATGGATTTATTTTTTTTGAGTGTTTTGACGAGTTCCTTACCTACGTCAATATTTTCACCCTCCACTTCAGCACCTATATCTTCATTTACGATTCCGATAGGGATTTGGTCGGTCTGCCCATAAGGATCCCACGATGCTTTAATATTGAACCATGCATACAAAGATGGAAGCACAATTAATCCACCGATTAAAATTGCTGCCACCCAGTTTTTACTAATATTTCTCATGTCTCTACTGTATATTTTCCAACTATTTTTCATAAATTCTACCTCTATTCTTAAATATCCTTAAACCTAGCGTTTATCCATAATAAAATAATATGCATTTCCAATTATATACCTTATATTGAAATTTCCTAAAGAAAAAACTCTCCCATCCAGGAGAGTTTTCATTTTACTTTATTTTTATATAGTATAATGCCAATAAAAAAAGCTAACTGACTAACTAAAAAGATAACTCCACCTTTTATTTGTTCAATCACTGGGTTAAAAGGTAATAAAGAAGCAAAAAAGTCTTCTGGTATCGTATCCCAATCAGGTAAGCAGAGAGCAAGGGCACTCATAAAAAGATTTATGTCTGTGTAAACTGAATACAAACTGTTTTTTGCTACCATTAATACAAGTATAAAAGGTAGGAATGCAAGTATATTGGCAAAGATGTATAAGCCGATTCGCTTTATTTTTCCATACAAAATAGAAATCCATAACAACAGAGCAGCATTAAATAATATAAGTAAATAGACATAATTCAAAAATAAGTCAATACGCACATAATTGAAGATTACTGGTATATGGTAGAGATAAAATAGGCTATAAAACAATAGAAAGGCTACTACCGGATTTGTCGAGATGGAGATAATTTTATCCAATAATCTATATTCTCTTACCAATTTAATAATTTCAGGCTTAAAGCCTGCAAGAAAAAGTGGTGGTACTACCAGTAGCAATAACACCAATTGAATCACATGACTACTGAATTTAATTCTAGCTATAACGTTTAACGGACTAGCTATTGCAAGAAACAATATGATCATACTTGCAATAAACAAGACGGCTTTTCCACGAGAAGCCTGCCCGTCATTAGGTAAAAGAAAAAAGTAAATAATCAGGCCAAATAAAAGAAATAATAATATTCCACCATTCCATAACGTAGAAAAGTGAAATTCATCTAAAATAATATCAATCAATAGGAACACCTACTTTATAAGCTTCACTAATATTATAATAGATAAAAACTCTAGCTATCTGTAATATATATCACAAATCCATGACAGTTTAATTTTCCCTATTTAACTTTTCGATGAATTTTTTTAGAACATGAATGGTTTGAATACAATCATTTAAATCAGACCACTCAGCAGGATTATGACTGACCCCTTCTTTACTCCTGGTAAATAGCATTGCTACAGGAATTTCACTTCCAAGAATCATTGCATCATGGCCAGCACCACTTGGTAAATGATAAGGCCGAATATGCTCTTCTTCCATTGTTTCAACTAATAACGCTTGCTTACCTTCATCAATTGGGACAGGGGCTACACGCATTTTTTCATCATGTACTACAGTTACTTTATAATCAGCAGCAATTTTATTTGCCGTTGCCAACACTAGTGTGACTAAACTATCTCTTCGCTCTTGTGTAATATCACGTATATCCACATATAAAGAAACTTCCCCAGGAATTACATTTACTCCGTTGGGCGTGACCTTCATTTTACCTATTGTAGCAACTGCAGAATCACTCACTTGCTGTGGCAAGGTATAAACTGTTTGGATGAAGGCTCCTGCTGCCACCAAAGCATCTTTACGGTCGTCCATAGGTGTGTTCCCAGCATGACCTGCCTCTCCATGAAAGGTGATCTCTAGCCAACACGGTCCAGCAATACCTGTTACAATCCCGCATGGGAGATTTTCTTTTTCCAGCCGTTTCCCTTGTTCAATATGTACTTCAACAAATAATTCTATTTCCTCCATATCTCTTTTAGCCCCAGCATAGCTGTCTAAAGATAATCCAACATCCTGCAAAACTTCTGAAAAGCTTCTACCTTCTCCGTCTACAAGCTCCACCTTTTCTGCTAAGCTGCCTTTTCCGACAATTGCTTCACTGCCATTAAGCCCTCCATTAAAACGAGCACCCTCCTCGTCACTAAAAACAGCTATTTCAAAAGGCTTCTCAGGCTTATACCCTGTTTCCTTCCATGCCTCCACAACCTCTAAAGCAGCTATCACCCCAAGCGGGCCGTCAAAATGGCCACCATTTGGAACACTATCGAGATGTGAGCCGCACAGGATTGCAGGTTGTGTCACCTTATTCCCTTTGCATCTTCCGAAAACATTCCCCGCACCATCCATATAAACATCTAAACCAGCCTCATGCATCCAATCCGAAACTAAATCCTTGGCTTCCTTTTCTGCTCGGGAATATCCTGGGCGATTTGAACCTCTATCTTTTGTAAGACCAATCATTGCAAGCTGTCCTAACCTACTTGCTACCCTTTCACCTGACACCCCGTTATAATCATATTTTTTATCATAGCTCCTGCATAACGCTTCTTTGAGAAAGTTTTCCTTCACTTCTCACCCTCCTCCTGTTGACTATGTATAAGGTGAATTTTCCAATTAGATCCTGTACGAATATTATATGCTTGAGCAAATGAACCCTGATTAAGCGCAATTGCCAAATTATCAACAGAGTTTACATAGACAAGCGGTTCCCCTAATCTGCTATCTGCAAAAGAACGGCCAAAAGACATATTATTTCTATACACCTGATTACCATTATGAGTAATAGTTACTTCCAATTGATCCCCGTATTGGATACCTGTGTCCCGAAGAAGCTCCTTATGAATATTTGTCCATAAATTTCCGAAGCGAACATCCAATATATCAATCGTTCCATTAATTTGTTGGTTTTCCATTATTGCATCATGAATTGAAAGTCTAACCAATTTATCTACTTTCACAATTGGACCTACATTTTCATAGGTAATTTTGGAAGATGCCAGCCTAGCACCCGTATACACATATACATCACGCCCATGAAACGTGTATGATTCACCTGACTTTGGCAGTCGGTTAACTTTTTCATCAATAACACGCGCTTCTACTATACCTATATGATGGTCAATATGGCTTAATGTTCCATTATCAGGTGTTACGATATAATGGTTACTTTTCGTTTTTACTACAACACTGAGTCTCTCTGTACCAACTCCAGGGTCAACGACAGAAACAAATATAGTACCTTCAGGCCAATAACTGATTGTCTGGTATAACCTATAGGAAGCTTCCCAAATATTAAACTGAGGTATATCATGGGTTAAATCAAAAATAGGTAAATTTGGCTGAACCGATATGGCCACACCATACATAGCACTGACTGCTCCATCGCTTAATCCGAAATCTGTTTGTAATACTAAGCTGTTATTCACATAATCCCCCCAAATATATTTTACTAATTGAGAACACATTGAAAATGATGATACTTCTTATAAAATTTTAATTAAAAATAGTATACGTAAGTTAGCTATGCAATGCAATGAAAGGTTTATAAAAAATTAGAATATTCAAGGTTCATGGTATACTATAATTAGCTTAGATCTAATGTTTATAATCAATCCCTTTATTTTATATCCAAGGAGGCGGCCTGATATGAATTACCATTTTTTTGTGACAGGATTCCCAGGCTTTATCGCCGGAAATCTTATTAACCAACTTATTAAAGATTATAAACCAAGTATTGACAAGATTTCTTTGCTAGTTTTACCTAACCAAGAGAAAAAAGCACTACAGGAAATAAGTTATTTTTTTTTAGAAAACCGAATAGTGGAGAGTTTCTTCGAAGTTATTGTGGGAGATATTACGAAAGAAGACCTCGGTATCAACTTCGACAAAAACAATGAGCTACAGTGGAAAATAACCCATATTTTCCACTTAGCAGCCATTTATGACCTTGCTGTGGAAAAAGACCTTGCCTTCCAAGTAAATGTAAAAGGAACCGAAAATGTAACCAAATGGGCACATACTATTAAAGCATTACAGCGATATGTTTACTTTAGTACTGCCTATGTTTCCGGTGAGAGAGAGGGTAGGATTTTTGAGAAAGAGTTAATGGAAGGGCAAGCTTTTAAAAATTATTATGAGCAAACAAAATACGACGCAGAAGTAGTGGTAGAAAATGAAAAAGAAGTACTCCCTATAACCATTATCCGACCTGGAATTGTTCGAGGGCATTCAGAAACAGGGAAAACAATTAAATTTGATGGAATTTACTTCATGTTGAACTTACTCGATCATCTTCATTTTTCGCCAACAATACCCTACATTGGCCATGGAAATGCGGAAGGCAACTTTGTTCCAGTTGATTATGTATTCAAAGCTACAAGCTACCTTTCTTTAGCCAGTGTAGGGACAGGTAAAACCTATCATCTTACTGATCCAAAACCATATCCAATGAGAGAACTACAGAAAATGTTATCAGAGACTTATCTGTCAAAGACTCCACGTGGTGTGCTACCACTACAGCTAGCAAGATTTGGCCTTTCATTTACGATGATACGCAGATGGCTACAAGTTGAAAAAGAAGCAATGGACTACTTCACAACTTATTCCTCATATGATTGTTCACAAACACTTGCGGATCTAAAATCGACTACTATTCGTTGCCCTGATTTCAAAATGTCACTCGAATCTATGATTACCTATTATCGAAAATATAAAGATGATGCGGAAAAGCATATAAATATTAAATGATTAAAGCAAACCTGCTAACCTAAATAATTAACAAGCCACGAAGGATGGATTATATCCTTCGTGGCTTGTTAATTTATTGAGTAAAACACTTCATAGTTTCAAGGTAAAACTACCTATATTTTCTGAATTTGTGAATAATGTACCATTTTCTGTAAATTAAACCTATTATTGACTTGTTTGTAGTATAATGATAATGACATGCTATGCAGGGTGAGGCTTCGGTTTCAGTTAAGCATATCTTTTACTTGGCGAAAAACCCCAAGAAAGGGGGGACATATATGATACCGTTTGACACAACTCTTCAGTTGATGTTCATGTTTGCCACATTGGTATTACTGATCGTAAACAGCCGAGAAAAAAAATAAGCGCCCTGCCGACAGGAACAGGAGAATCTGAATTGATTTGACCCCTGAGCCAGTCGCCACACCTTATGGATAGCAGTCCGAGTCGCAAGATGCCGCTTGCGACTCGTTTATGGAGCAATTTTTTACAACCAATGTAAGTTTATTATCCTACTGAGTAATTTATTCATCATTTCAGCAAATAGAAAATGTAGTTCAAAATACTTACTTTTTATTTTGATTGCTCCTAAAGCAACCCCTTCTGATTCCATTGTACCTTTTTTTTGACAATTAAACTAACTTATCTTTCACTACCCTTTTTATCTGTCTTCTAAAACATTTCTAATTATCCAGATAGTCCAAAATGACTTTCCATTCCTCCACTTTACCAGCGAAAGTCTTCGTATATCTACCAGGTATTGGGCTTGTAGAAGGTAGCTTTCGAACATCTACTTCGCCAAATACTTCTTCGAAAAAGTGCTTTTTAAATGTCTGATATGACTTTCCCCCATTACAAACAATTAAATCCAGCGATGGATGTTTCCTCACTAACTCTGCAATATCATTCGGCTCCTCATTTACTATATTCGTGTCCAAACTCCCCTCACGATAACAACTACCAATGGTATCCCAAAGTGCAATCCCTTGTTTTTTAATAAAAGCTAATTTAGCTTCATAGTCCTCTAAGTCCTCTTGCTGGAATAATTCGAACATAATAGGCCAAAAATGATTTCTGGGGTTCCCATAGTATTGTTGCTTCTTTAAGGACATCCCCCCAGGCATAGATCCGAGTATTAGAACCTTTGGTCGTTCTGGTAAAACGGGAGCAAAGGAATATAATTTTTCACTCATATTCATCCCTTCTTTCATGATTAATTTTTCTCATATTCGGGAAACTACTATATTAAACATATGTTTTGGCAAATAAGCAGAAAAAGTTGCCAAACTACTGTAATTCATAGGAGAGAAGGTTTTAGAATGAAAGCAATTATTATAGATGAATATGGTCCTGCTGACAAATTAACTGAAAGCAATGTAGCAGTACCTACTATAAAGGATAATCAAGTTTTAGTTGAATTGCACGCGACATCAATTAACCCTATTGATTGGAAGATCAGAGCAGGTTATTTAAAGGATAATATTCCTTTTGAATTCCCTATCATCCTTGGCTGGGACGCAGCAGGCATAATAAAGGAGATTGGTAGTAATGTAACTGACTTTACTGTTGGAGACCGCGTCTTTGCACGTCCTGCAACGACCGCCAACGGTACCTATGCCGAATACGTTCCTGTAGAAGAAGATTTACTTGCAAAGCTCCCTGAAAATATTACATTCGATGAAGCTGCTGCAGTTCCACTAGCTGGTCTCACTGCATGGCAGTGCCTTGTCGATTTCTCCGAAGTTAAAGAAGGTGACAAAGTATTAATACATGCGGGAGCAGGAGGTGTTGGAAGTTTTGCTATTCAAATTGCCAAACACTTCGGCGCATATGTTGCTTCTACAGCAAGCGAAAAAAATAAAGCTTTATTAAAAGAACTAGGTGTAGATGAATTTATTAATTATAAAGAAGAAGATTTTTCAGACAAGCTATCTGATTACGATATTGTAGTAGATACGATGGGTGGAAAAATCCAGGAGAAAAGCTTTAAGGTTTTAAAAAATGGCGGTAAGCTAGTCTCCATTGTACAAGCACCAAATAAAGAATTAGCTACTGAAAAAGATATTAAAGCAGACTCAATTTGGTTAAAAGAAAATGGTAAGCAATTAAGTGAAATTGCTGAGTTAATGGAAAAAGAAGTAATTAAGCCAGTGATTGGGAATACATTTCCATTGAGTGAAGAAGGCTTAAGAAAAGCTCACGAGCTTAGTGAAACCCATCATGCTAAGGGAAAAATCATTATTAAAATTAAATAATATAAAAAGCGATCAATTATGATCGCTTTTTTCCATTTTTTACTTATTACCGTCATTCAACCTTCTGGCTTCCTCTGGACCTGACATCTTTGTAGCACCCTTAAAACGCAATCCTACATCGCGATCTGACTCTACTCGTCCGCTTTGTTTCAACTTTTTTTCTTGTCGATCTTTTCCCATTCATAGCACCTCCTCACTTTAAATTGAGTATTGTGAGGAAATTTTATTCATAGGATTTAATGTTTTAAGCACCGTCCTGTTTTCTGTGCAGGTATGGCGAATTTTTGATTTTTGTGGTCAACCACCCAGATAATTTAGAAATGTATTGTCCAAAGTTATCCTTTATAAAAAGCACCAACCAAGTTGTTAAATAAATATACCCTAAAATAAGCATAATAGCAGTCAGGCTGCCATCTACAAATTCTTTCATCATATAAGAAAATTCGTTGTCATTATCCCCTCTACCAATGCTGAATAAAAAACTCACCAAAGGTAAAGCAAAAGAGAGAATAATGGTTATATAAGCAAGTGGTATTCTATCCTCTTTGAAATTACTAAATATAGCAGTCCCTAGAGAGAGCAGGATAAAGGTAGAATAAACAATCCAGAACCATATCGGCAAAGTTTCCACAAGATCACTTCCTTCTTTGTTGTTGTAACGCTGCTCATCGTATCCTATTTATATAATTCGCCACATATTTCCATCATCCTGCTTCTCTTTAAAAAACCATTGAATAAGCATTCGTTATTTTATAATTTTATTCTCCCTTTAAATAGCGATATGCTAACATATTATGAATTAAACAGCATCTCTATGCTATTTACATTTGCGCCCCGTGAAATGACTGAAAATTTATTATTTTCTATTGACCAATTAATTAATATTCGATATATTGTATTTATTGCACAAAATTTTAAACTAACGGAATTGATGTTTCAGTTTCACAGAAGCAAAGTATGTTTAGTTTTATAAGGTAGAGCAGGCGGGATTAATCTCCCCCTGCTCATCTATTTTTATTGAGGTGAACACATCATGAAAGCAATCTTAATTGGCCTTTTGGCAGCATTATTTTTTTCGGTAACATTTGTATTAAATCGCTTAATGGAATTGGAAGGTGGACACTGGGTTTGGAGTGCTTCCCTGCGCTTTATGTTTATGTTACCTATTTTGGGAATTATCTTGGGAACAACCCGAAAAATAAAACCAGTAATTAACCATATAAAGAGGCACCCTATACCCTGGTTCTTATGGAGTACAATAGGGTTTGGTCTCTTCTATGCTCCACTTACTTTCGCAACAATATATGGGCCTGGCTGGCTAGTCGCTGCTACATTTCAATTAACCATTATTGCAGGGTCTTTACTGGTTCCTTTTTTAAGTCAAAAAGTGAAACAACGCATCCCATTCAAAGTGTTTTCATTTCACTGATTATCCTTGCAGGAATATTCATTATGCAAATGGAACATGCTACCACAGTTCCAATGACGAATGTTTTACTATGTGTTATTCCACTCGTTATTTCTGCGTTTGCTTACCCACTTGGCAATCGCAAAATGATGCTTTTAGTTCAAGGAGAGCTGACCACTTTTCAACGTCTCCTTGGTATGACAATTGCCTCCATGCCTTTTTGGATCTTTTTGGCTATGTACGGAATCTTCGTAGATGGTTTACCTTCCGGAGCCCAGGTGGGGCAAACATTTATTGTTGCAGTGTCCTCAGGCATTATCGCTACTGCTTTATTTTTTTATGCTGCAGAGCTTGTGCAAGATGATAATCATAAGCTTGCCGGCGTGGAGGCTACTCAATCCGGAGAGGTTATTTTCGCGTTATTTGGCGAGCTACTGTTGTTAAGTGCACCATTACCAAGTGCTTTATCATTTATCGGAATAGGACTAGTAATTTTTGGAATGCTTTTACATAGTGTTGTTTCTGTTCTTGGAAATCGAAAGAAACGGCTGATTATAAAAAAACAGCAAAGCATTTAGATTAATTTTCAAGAAAAAACGGTAGAAGAAAATGAACTTTCTTCTACCGTTCTGCGTTATTATCTCTAACCTTCTTCTTGTTCTACTCTAGCGCGATCTTCATGTGGTGTCGTTCCTTTAATGTAAAGAGCTAAGATAAGTCCAACAAACGAGAGACCTGTCGCAACATAGAACGCCACATTCACGCCATGAATCAGTTCACTCGGAGTGGCGTTTTTACCTGTATTCAATGCTGTGGCTGTCATAATTGTGATGAGGAGAGCTGTACCAATTGAAGCTGCTACCTGTCGCATTGTATTTACCATGGCAGAACCATGTGGGATTAATTTATTTGAAAGTTGATTTAACCCAGCAGTAGTTGAAGGCATCATAATCATGGAAATGCCAAACATCCTTACAGCAAACACCACCGTGATATAGGATAATGACGTATCAGGGGTGAGATTTGTATATAAAAATGATGTTATTGTTAAAATCAGCAACCCAACAATCACAAGGTATCTAGCGCCAAATCTATCAAAGATTCGTCCATTAATTGGTGACATGATTCCCATAATCAACGCCCCTGGCAAAATCATCAAGCCGGAATCCAATGCGGAATAGCCTGCCATATTCTGCATGTAAATAGGCAAAATCGTTTCTGCAGCAATCAACCCAATAAACGCAATCATCCCAATTATTGTTGTTATTGTGAAAATTTTATTTTTAAATACACGAAATTCTAATATAGGTTGCGCAAGCTTAAATTGCCTGAGGATAAAGATAGTTAAACAAATAGCACCTATAGCTAATGACAGAAGAACAACCGTATTAGACCACCCACTATTTCCTGCACTACTAAAGCCATAGAGAAGTCCGCCAAATCCAAGTGTCGATAATACGATGGAAATATAATCTACCTTTGGGAAAGTACGGGTAGTAATATTCTTCATAATAAAAAATGCTACAATAACATCGATAATTGCAAGCGGAAGAACAATTAGAAATAAAGATCTCCAAGGGTAATGTTCAACAAGCCAGCCAGAAATCACTGGTCCTAGAGCTGGTGCAAAGGAGATAACCAAACCAACTGTCCCCATCGCAGAGCCTCTTTTTTCAACAGGAAAAATTAATAAAAAGATAGTCATCATTAATGGCATCATAATTCCTGCTCCAGCTGCTTGAACAATTCTACCAGTCATAAGTATTCCAAAATTTGGAGACACAGCACAAATAAGTGTTCCAAATGCAAAAATAGACATTGCGGTTAAAAATAGCCTTCTAGTAGTAAAGGTTTCTATCAAAAAAGCTGTTATTGGTATCATAATACCGTTAACTAGCATGAAAATAGTAGTGACCCACTGGGCCGTATTTTCTGTTAAATGTAAATCATCCATAATATGTGGTATCGCTGTTGCCAGCAAAGTCTGATTTAGAATGGCAAGAAAAGCACCTGTTATTAGAACTGCAACAATTGGCAGTTTGTTTATATTTTGAATATCTGTTACTTCTTCATTTCTCAATCTATCAACCCCTAAGTTTAAACCGCGCTAGCATCTTCAATAAAAGACAACCAGCACACGTAACAACCGATTCTTCTAAATTTTTTCGCTATTCACCTATCATACTATAGCTTTATAGATTGCACAAAGCAATGGAATAGGAAAAATCAGCTGCAGAGCGAAACTATCCGCCGGTGACATTCCCAAAATAGCTATAGTGTGTTCACCATAAGTTATTTTCCGTAACGGCCGTTTACAGTACTATCAAGTTACCTCGCATTTCATCTGAACTACGGATTGTTTTTCATCTTTATACGCAAAAAAATACAGTGATCGCACTGTATTTTTTCACTTAATTATGCTTCTTGTTCTGTTAATGCTTGTGGTACAGTTTTCTTTGCTACTTTCTTCTTTGGTTTCATATTAAATAGTATATTTAAAGTAATTGCGGTAACACTTCCTGCAACAATCCCATTGCTCGTCAGGATTTGAACACTAGTAGGAAAGTGGGAGAATAACTCAGGAACTACAGTAACACCAAGACCCATACCCACCGAACAGGCTATTATCATAGAATTCTCTGGTGAGTTTGCAATGACATTACTTAACATTTTAATTCCTTGGGAAACTACCATACCGAACATGGCAATCATTGCACCACCTAGAACGGCGGTAGGTATGATCGTAGTAAATGCAGCGATTTTAGGTATAAAACCTAGAAGAATAAGAATCACCCCAGCTACACCTACTACTTTACGGGATTTCACACCAGTTAGTTGAATTAATCCGACGTTTTGTGAGAAAGCTGTGTATTGAAATGCATTAAATACTCCACCAAGCAAAATAGCCAAACCTTCTGCACGATATCCATTAGACAAATCTTTTTCCGTTAATTCTTTTTCTGTAATATCACTCAGTGCAAAATAGACACCTGTAGATTCAACTAGTGAAACCATTGCCACAAGGCACATTGTAATAATGGCAGACCATTCAAACGTAGGCATTCCAAAGTAAAATGGTTGGACCATATGGAAATAAGATGCGTCTGCTACTGCTTGAAAATCAACTTTACCCATCACAGCAGCAATAATAGTACCTGCAAGCAAACCAATTAAAATAGAAATAGAACGAATAAATCCTGTGGAAAAGCGATACAAAAGAATAATAAATAGTAATGTTCCAAATGACAAAGCAATATTAGTGAGAGAGCCAAAATCACTTGCTCCTTGCCCACCTCCCATATTATTAATGGCTACCGGAATAAGTGTGATTCCAATTATGGTTACAACTGAACCAGTGACAACTGGAGGAAAGAAACGTACGAGTTTGCCAAAATATTTGCTAACTAAAACAACAAAAAGTCCAGATACTAAGATGGAGCCATAGATTGCTGATATTCCGTATTCTCCGCCGATTGCAATCATCGGTCCTACCGCTGTAAAAGTACAACCAAGGACGACAGGTAGGCCTATACCAAAAAAGCGATTTTTAAATACTTGAAGTAATGTAGCAACACCACACATTAAAATATCGACGGCAACTAAATATGTCAATTGCTCCGGATTTAAGCCAACTCCTCCACCAACAATCAGCGGAACTAAGATAGCTCCTGCGTACATTGCAAGTACATGCTGTAGTCCTAACGCTGTATTTTTCATATCGATTCTTCCTCCTCAAAAGTAACATTACCTTTGCTTAGTGAAGCTATCTTTGCCAATGATTCCAGACGTATTCCTTGCTCTTCTATAAGACTGCCACCATCCTGAAAAGCCTTTTCAATTACGATGCCTACGCCCGCAATTTTTGCACCCGCTTGCTTTACTAAATCAATTAAGCCGAGCGCAGCTTGTCCATTTGCAAGAAAATCGTCAATAACCAGTACGGTATCCTCACTTGTAATAAAATCCGAGGAAATGGAAATTTCACTCGTTTCCTGTTTTGTAAATGAGTAAACGTTCGCTGAATAGAGATTTTCAATCAACGTAAGCGATTTTCTTTTTCTCGCAAATATCACAGGCACCTCCAGCTGCAATCCTGTCATAACGGAAGGAGCGATACCAGAAGATTCAAGTGTTAGTATTTTGGTAATACCAGCTTCTTGAAATAGCGCTGCAAACTCTTTACCGATTTCTTGCATCAATTGAGGATCGATCTGATGATTTAAAAATCGATCCACCTTTAAAACTGTATTTGATAATGCCTTTCCTTCGTTTACTATCTTTTGCTTTAAAAGTTCCATTTTATTTTCCCCCAAAATGAAGTGTATATATTCGAAATGCTGATAAGTGAAATATAGTGCTCACTACACATTAAGCATAGAAAAGTCTACTACAATGTTTTCCCTCAAAACAAAAAAGCTTGAAGAGATATTGGCTGCATTCCAACTACGAGCAGAACAATATCCTTCAAGCTTTATAAAATGCTGAAAGAAATGAAGGGATATACCAAATATGGCATACACCAACACTGTATTATTTCTCATAGTCGGTTCATTTACGGTAAACCGGTAGAAACTTGCAGGCCATATCCCCGCGATTATATGATGATGATATTCAATTAATGTAACTAGTATAGCATGTGACGTGTCAGTTACAACCCCTCATGCAAATTTAATAATTTTCTAACTTTTATTCCTGTTCGTTGTATAACCATTCCAAAAACTCAATTCGGTTTCCGAAAGGATCGTTAACATAGAAGCGCGAAGCACCAGGTAAACGATCATCTGTAATGACTTCTATGCCCTGATCGGTCAAATATTCTTTCAGATTTTCTAATTGATGCACTTGAATAGCAGGATGAGCTTTTGTTGCTGGTCTAAATGGGTCCTCTATTCCAATATGGATATGAACATCACCTGCTTGAAACCAAACACCCCCATTCTTCTTTAACAATGGTGGCTTTTCAATCTCGGTAAATCCAAGTTTTTCTGCATAAAATTCTTTTGCTTTTTCTTCTCCACCTTTTGGAGCTGCTATTTGAACATGATCCAATCTATTGTACTGAAAATTCATTACCATCCCCCCTCTCTTAAATATATCGTGACTTATAAGGAAAATCTAATACTGAAAACAAATCACGTATATAAACATTTACTTATTTAAACAATTAGAAGGGGGGATTAGCTAAAGCTTGCTTACTATACATTATTTTCCAATATAGCCGTTTATAGTTCAATCAAATAATTCTCTCAGTTTATCTATTTAACGAATCATTGGATGCCATATACGCCTATTTTAGAAGGTTCTCAGTCAAATGTGGTGGTGTGATTTTCACTCCACCATCTCTTTTATTAAAAAGCCTTTGCTTAAATAGCTGCGTACGTATATTGGTTGCCGTTTCTATTGTGTCAAAACCCTTCTAACCTCTTGTCGCCACAGTATTTTCTTTTTTAATCGATTAAAATTTTTAATTCCATACGACATTCGTTTTGCCACTTTAATTGTATTATTTACGCCTTCAATATATCCATTATTAAAAGGATACATAAAGGAATGCAAGATCTCTTGCTTCCACCGCTCAAATGTTTTTCTTACTCTATGAAAAGACTCAATATTAGAATCCTTCATCGCCATTAAACATCCTTCTAGACCCTGTGTAGCGGTCTTTTCGTTACTCTCTTTAAACCACTGATCAAGTTTGTTTTTTAGGTTGTATGCCTCTTCTAATCGAGGATCAACCTGGAGTAACTGATTTACTTTCTCTCGCTCTTCTTCTGATAATTTATAGGTTGATTTCCAAAGTAACTTTTTACTTTTTTTCATATATATCCGGTCTTTTTTCTCTAAGTCTCTTTGCACTTCTCGACGTACTTCATCTAGCGCCCAATATACTTGCCGCATAAAATGAAATCGATCAGCGATGATCAGTGGGTTACCAAGCGCCTTCCGTATTGCTTGCTTAAAAGACTTAGAAAGGTCCATGACGACAATCTCTACGTTACTTGTATCACAGGACTGAAGATAAGCTTTAATTGTATCTACCTTCCGATCAGGTAAGACATCCACAATCTCTTTATTTTCTACATCCGCAATGACCGTTTGAAACCTTTCACCGCCCGCATCCCCTTTAAATTCATCAATAGCTAACGCACGTGGCAGGACTTTCCTTGTTTTTATTTCTTTTCGATCATAAATACGAAGTAACCGTTGCGAACTCATCCCAGTTAACTGGGCAGCTGTAGTAAATGAGCCCACAGCTGTATACGTTAGCGCTGTCGTTTGTATAGAACGGGTGCAACGTTGGTATCGTTCCACCATCTGAAGCTTTTCATAAAACGTATGATTACACGCCTTACATAAGTAGCGTCTCTTTTTCAAAGAAATACTAACTGGTTTATTGGAAACAATGGGCCCCTGAATCGTTTGGGTACGATAGCCGTGGATACTTTTTGTCCTATTGCCACAAAACGGGCACTTCTGCTTCTTTACTTTTGTATATAGCTCTACAAAAAACTTAGCTGAGTCACTAGAAACTTCCCATACATCTACATGTTTGTCTTCAATACCTAACATTTCTATGATAAAATGGTTTTGCACTCTTTCCCTCTCCTTTTCCTTTTGTGTCGCAACTTTAGGTTAACAAAAGAGAGGGGAATGAGTGTATTTTTTTGTTTCTTACGGAAACACTGATCCTCCAAAGGAGACCACCACATTTAGTATAGAGCCTTTTAGAATAAGAATTTCCAAACCACGAAAAAACCAGCCTCCGATAAGGAAACTGGTTTTGATTATTTGTATAAGTATACAGGCCACAATTGCCGTATCTTAAATAAAAAGTTTTAAACCACCACTTCACCAAGTGGGTGTTTGCAGAAACTTTCCTGTCTTCCGCTACATTATGACGGCGCGACATTAGAGCTTCAATGTAAAACTCCCTATTATCTAATTAGAGGTTAAAACTTAATTGAATACGTACATTGCAGCTTGTAAATTTATAATACACCTTTACTCAAAAAAATTCAATGGAAATTTATACTTATAACTAAAAAAGTAACTCATACACTTCAGTCAATTCTTTTACTCGCTGATCATGCTCGACGCTCTTAGCGTAGTGGAGCTCATTCTCAAGGACATCATTTAAGTAGGTCATTTCTTCTTCATCAAGTGCTCTTACAAACATTTCCTCATTGGAATAATTATTTTCATCGAGTTTTTGGAAGATCTGTTGACACATTTCATTTTCTGCGTAATTTGCCAAGGATTCTCTTAAATAGTCCAATGTGTAATCGATTATGCCCACCTCTAGATCTTTGTATTTTTCTTTTTTGCTCGCTGTTCCAGTTGAGATTTTGGGCGTTGTTCTGCCTCATCTTCCGTTAAGCCTTGTGGGTTAACACTGGATTGTACCTGCTTATTACTATAATTATTTCTTTTCTTACTCAAGCAAACCACCTCCATCCATAGTCTTTGAAAATTCCAAGAAACTATTCAAGCAAAACTGTTGCTGAGTTAAAATTAATTTGGCTAATTCTCTATCATGGAAAGAGTGCACCCTTTGGAAATAGTCTTTATGATAAGTTTACTGTTCCAGATTTTCGTATTGGTCTCTTAACGATCTTTTCAATACTTTTCCACTTGGGTTTTTTGGTAATTCATCAGCAAAATCTACCTTTTTAGGAACTTTAAATGGTGATAATTTCTCTCTGCAAAAGGTGATCACTGCCTCCTTTGTTAGGTTCGCATCATGCTTAGGTACAATAATTGCTGTCACTGCTTCAACCCAGTATGCGTCAGGAATGCTGATAACTGCAACCTCTGAAACACCTTCCAATTGATAAATTGTTTCCTCAACTTCCCTGCTCGAGACATTGACACCACCTGTGTTAATCATATCTTTTTTCCGGTCTACGATTGTAATATACCCTTCTTCATCCATTGTTCCAAGGTCCCCACTATGAAACCATCCATTACGGAACGCTTCCGCTGTTTTTTCGGGATCATGTAAATAGCCCTTCATTGCATGAGGTGTGCGGTGTACAATTTCTCCAATCTCTCCTCTGGCAACCTCTTTTCCATTTTCATCGACAATTTTGGTTTGCAAATGTAATGTCGGTACACCGGCAGAACCAAGCTTACGGAGCTGATCTTCCGGCTGCAGAGCAGTTGCAAGAGGAGCTACTTCTGTTTGGCCATAAAAGTTCCAGAATTTTGCGTTTGGCAGTCTTTCTGCAAGTTCTTTTAAAATTTCCCTCGGCATAATAGCTGCACCATAATAGCATTTTTCTAATGTGGATAGATTTCTTTTGTCAAAATCAGGATGACGCAGTAAAGCAATCCATACGGTCGGTGGGCAGAATAGTTGTGTTGCTCCTTCCTCTTCAATTGTTTTTAAAATAATTTCTGGCGTTGCCGCACCAAGAATCACTCCACTTGAACCAATATAGACACTCGGCCCTAAAAAAACATGAAGCTGGGCACTATGATACAGAGGTAGGGCATGGATAGCGATATCCTTATCCTCCATCTTGCCATCAAAAATACAGCTTACATATTCACTTATAATACTCTTATGTGAGAGCATCACGCCTTTAGGCCGAGATTCTGTTCCACTTGTGTAAAGAACCTGCGCCAAATCATCATCCTCAATCATGACATCTACAAGATCTGATGACTTTGTAGCACTAATTACAGATAGAGGTGTCCATGCAGATAAGCTATCATCATTTACTTTCTCTACATCCATTAAATAACGATACGCTATATCCTGCCCTCCTGCAGATTGATCAAGCAGCGGAGCATATTCTTCGGAAGCAATTAACCCAACAACCTCCGCATGTTCAAGAATGTATTTAATATCTTCTCTTGTCAGCATGTAATTTATCGGTATCATTACAGCGCCAATGCGTGCCAATGCAAAAATACTAATTACAAAATCAAGACTGTTTCTCGACATAACTGTAATCATGTCACCTTTTTTCATCCCCGCTGCTATAAATGCTCTTGCAGTTTGATTAACACGTTTATCCAATTCTTTGTATGTTAATCGAAGCTTGTTGTAAGCGATTGCAAATTTATCCGGAGTACGTTCTGCTGTTCTTGCCAGCAGATCCCCTAACGTATTTCTTCTAACCCGTTGCAGCAACTGATCCAGTTCATCGTAAATCGTTATATTCTTCAATACATCCACCCCTTACTTATTTTGATGACTATGATATACCGAATATTCTAACTTTTATACTATTTCAGTCGCTACATAAAATCAAGTCTCAATCAATTTTATTTATTAAAAATAAAAGATAACACAAAAAATTGTATAAAATAAGATCTGCCTTAGGTAGGCATGTGAATCAATGATTATTAAAGTCCACAAACAAAGGTAGCCTTTGCAGACTACCTTTGTTTATCCTTATTCATTCTTCAATGATTACTCTCGTATTTCCAATTCTGTCATGCACACCTTGCTTTTCCGGAGAAAATGCTACGACAATATAGAGCAGAAACGTGAAAAAGAATACACGGTGAAGAAATCTTCCTACAACCTCTCTAAATAAGAGGTCACTCCATAATAGACGCTGGCGATCTTCACGTATCACTTTGATGCCAAAAATCATCTTTCCTAACGTTTGATTATATACCTTGGTCATCAACAAAAAATAAATATAAAAAATCAAGGAACCCAAAATACCTGTCACTGTCCAAAAACCAATATCAAAAGGAGCTCCCTCCAGAAATTTAAACGGACTAAGCAGGATGCCAGTCACACTAAATACGATGAGAAGATCTGCCAGGTATGCCCAGAACCGCATCCAAAAGCCAGCATACCTAACCACTGGTTGATCAGCCAAAGAGAATTCGTTTGCCTCTTCCATTATGACTGCACCTCCTTATTCTGAATATAAATACATTGCTCTTGGTCCATTGGATTGTCTTAGGAATTCTTGAATTCCGAAAAGATCTTTTTCTGTACCAAGCATACTTTGCATTGTCCCACTTAAAAATTGGTTAAAAGGTAAACCTTTTTCATATTCAATAACAGACGCTTTACCAAGTTGATTGTCTTTTTTCATCAAAGCAATCGTGTCGTCCAATGTCCCCAAATCATCCACGAGATTAATCTCTTTCGCTTGGGATCCTGTATAAACACGACCGTCTCCAATTTCCCTTACCCTCTGTTCTTTCATCTCTCTGCCTTCCACTATAACGTCAACAAAGTCACCATATAAGTCATCAATCATAGTTTGAAGAATGTCACGCTCATCGTCTGTCATTTTTCTACTGGAAGACATGATGTCCTTGTATTTCCCACTTTTAATTGTATTGAAATTAATCCCATGTTCTTCCGCAAATTCAGCAAAGTTAAAACTTTCCATAATAACACCGATAGAACCGGTTAATGTAGCAGGATGTGCGACAATTTTATCAGCAGGAGCTGAGATATAATAGCCTCCTGAAGCAGCTGTATTTCCCATCGATACATACACAGGCTTTTGATATGTATTTTGAATATCTACAATTTTATCATGAATTTCCGCACTTTCTACAACGCCACCTCCAGGGGAATTAACCCGGATAATAATACCCTTTACCGACGAATCCTCTCCTGCTTGTTCAAGTGTATCCAAAAACCGCTTATGGTTATAAACATTCGCATTTATTAGAGAGCCTCCGGAAGCATCCTGAATCACACCTTCTAAATGCAAGACAGCTATTTTTTTATCTACTGCACCTTCTTCTATTACAGTTTCCGATAGTTGATTATCTTCAAAATTAAACATCTGGTCAAAATTGGTTGTCGCAACACTTGTAGATAATTGGACTACAATAGAGACAACAAACAACCCTATTGCAATAACAAGTGCAAACCACCTTTTGTTATTCATTTATGAACCTCCTTTTATAAATATATCCTTCTTCTTTTCTTAGTTGAAATAGACTTTGGTGCCACATACCCTCTTTCATATATCTTTCCTTTTCTCATTTGGCATATTTTTAAAAAGCTATCCAATGAATCAGCTTTTCGTTCATTAAGTGCCTTCATAAAAACTTTTGCAGCTACGCGAGCGTCTTCTAGTGCGTGATGATGCTCAAAAGTAATTTTATGATGGCTAGCTAATGTATTCAGTTTGTGGTTTTGTAAGTGTGGCCAGATTTTTTTGGAAATATTCACTGTGCAAAGGTATTCCATTTCCGGGTATGGAAGTTGAAAATAATCTAATGTATTTCTAATTACACTCATATCAAAGCTGGCATTATGTGCAATAACCAAATTGTTGGATAGGTAGCTATTTAATTGTGGCCATAATTCCGCAAAGGTAGGCGCATCTTGAACATCATTTTCAGTTATTCCGTGAACACCTATATTAAAGCCACTAAAAGACATCATAGGATTTATCAAACTATAAAATTCATCAATTATTTGGTGTTCATTGGCAACTACAAGACCTACTGCGCAAGGGCTATGTCGCTTCTCATTCGCTGTTTCAAAATCTATTGATACAAAATTCATGTAATAGTTGCCCCCCATCATAAATTTTTACACTGGTATCTAAATTATTTATTCCTGTACACTACCCTCGTTCCACAAATGAAATCATGGAGCGCTTTTTTATTTTCCGTAAAACCTGCAACAATAAAGCCAAGCATAAACGGGATAGCCGACAGAATATAAGAAAAATATCTTCCAATGGATTTTAATATACTAATCTGTGTCATATCTTGATTTAAAACTTGTATTTGACAAACCATCTTTCCAAGAGATCCACGAAATTTGCTTGCCGTAAATAGTATAATGAATACTACGGAATACAATAAAGTTGATATTCCTTCCGATATGGAATCTTCTGTGGTTTCTCCCTGAAAGAACGTCTCATCACCTATAATGACTGCGATAATTAATGCTAGTATGGAAATAATAACTCCATCAACTAAATTTGCCAAAAAACGAATCCAAAATCCTGCTGGTTTATAACTTTCCATGTTTTTCCTCCTTGTATTCGTCTATCCTTACATACGTATTGTTAACATAAAAGTTTCCTTTTTCAAGGAAATGTACGGCAATATAAGGATTAAATTATACTTCATATTGTAGACTATAATTTCGATGTATAAAAGAAACTGAACTACACCTTAAAAGCAGAATATTATAAAATCTACTTGACATTGTTTACCTTCTCCTGTATGTTATTATTTAATATCAAATTGAATATTTAGATTTCTTATCCAGAGAGGTGGAGGGACTGGCCCAACGAAGCCTCGGCAACAGACTTATGGAGTACTGTGCCAATTCCAGAAGCATATTACATGCTTGAAGATAAGAGGAGAAACATTATTTTAGTGACAAAAGCCTCTTCTTATGTAAAGAAGGGGCTTTTTTTGTTCACACAATAAAAAGAGGAGGAAACAAAATGAAAAGAAGTTTAGATCAACGTCTACAAGATGGGACAGTCATTGCTGGTGAAGGTTACTTATTTGAACTGGAAAGAAGAGGGTATTTACAGGCTGGCTCTTTTGTTCCGGAAGTCGCCTTGGACCACCCAGAAGCTTTAAAACAGGCTTACCGCGACTATATGAATGCAGGTTCTGACATTGTTCTGGCATTTACATACAATGCCCACCGAGAAAAGATGCGAATTATTGGTAAGGAAGATTTACTGGAACCATTAAACAGAAATGCAATCCGTCTTGCTAAAGAAGTAGCCAAGGAGCATCCAATCGAAGAAGCGCTGGTAGGAGGAAATATCTCCAATACAAACTTATTTGACCAGAATGACCTTGAATCAAAAGAAAAGGTTCGGGAAATATTTGCAGAAATGGTTCAATGGTGCAAAGAAGAAGGTGTAGATTTCGTTAACGGGGAAACGTTCTACTATTATGAAGAAGCTCTGATTGCTTTAGAGGAAATTAAAAAGCAAGGCTTGCCTGCTGTTATTACATTCGGTTTAATGGGCGAAAACATTCTCCGTGATGGGTATACCGTAGAAGAAGCATGCCGACTTCTTTCCGAAAAAGGGGCATTGGTTGTAGGAATGAACTGTTTCCGTGGGCCACACACTATGCAACCATATATAGTTGATATCAGAAAAAATGTAGATGGCTATGTTGGAGCATTGCCAATTCCATACCGTACTTCAGAAGAACATCCAACCTTTTTTAACTTGCCAGATGGGGGCTGTAGCTGTCATTTGCCTTTAGAGACTACATTCCCAACAGCTTTAGATCCACTTTATCATAACCGTTATGAGTTGGCAGAATGGGCGAAGGAAGCAAACGATCTGGGCGTTAATTATATTGGCTTATGTTGTGGTGCATCTCCGGCAATGCTTCGAGCTGTTGCAGAAGCAGTCGGTGTTGAAACCATTAACTCCAAATACTCACCTGATATGGAAAAGCACTTTTTGTTTGGCAAAGACAAAACATTAAAGCAGCATAATTTAAGTTATCGTTTAAAAGCTTAAACGATAGAAAAAAACCTTCTATTATGATAGCAAAAAAATATGGGAGTATAAAATTTGCTCAATGCTCCTTTCATAAGAGAAAATTCGATTACTTCATAGTTTCCCACGTTTTAAATTGCTTAGCGTTGGGAAGTTACTTGTATAGGTATTTTTTCTTAGGATAGGAGGTTAAATATGGGCAAGGAAGTTTTTGGTCCTTTCCAAGCAAATGATGAAGTAATACGACTTGTAAGCAACTTGGAATTAAAAGGTTATAGATCTGAAAACATTACAGTATTTGCCAACACAGAGGATTTCGAAGAGCTAGACAAAAGAACAGATGTATCTGTTGAAAGTAGTATTACCGATGAGGAAGAACCTACTTTCATGGACAAAGTAAAACGAGTCTTCTCCAATGACGCAGGTACACATCCCCACTTACACGATCGCCTGTTAAATTCTGCTGTAACAGACAAGCAAGCCAAAGAATATGTGGATGCAATTGAAAATGGAGGCGTACTTGTGATTGCAGATAATGATTTAAAAATGGGCCATGATGCCACGAATGAACCAATGGTAAATAATATAAATATGAGTGAATCTGCGATTAAGAGAGACTATTAATGAATTGGTGAACATACGATTGTTCACCTTTTTTGTTGATGCAAATGAACTTAAACACTTCCTCTTACTGCCGTTTAATCTTTCTCAATGCAGATTGCCTGTCTCCTAATCCTAAATGTTCCTCCCTACGGTTAATTAAAATCCACACTATATTAAAAAAGTATCTTAAATTTTCTATATTTTATTGACATTATATTTATTTCTGCTATGATTTTAAATATTTACATAACACAATGATTAACAAACCTTTTTTAGTTAAACTAGATAAAATGTTCGGATTTTAAAAAGAAGGAGCCGATAAAAAGTATGCTTGCTGAACAAACAATTTTAAGAATACCAGGTCCCACTCCTATTCCTCCCTCTGTGAATCGAGCCATGAACCAACCCATGATTGGGCACAGGGATCAGGAAACCAAAAACTTATTAGAAAGCATCAAGCCTAGATTAAAGCCAGTATTTGGTACAGCTCAAGAAGTAATGATTCTCTCAGGAAGTGGAACTGCAGGTTTAGAAACAGCTGTAGTAAATACAGTTCAACCCGGAGAAGAGGTATTAGTCATTATTACTGGAGCATTTGGGGAGAGGTTCGCCAAAATCTGTCACGAGTACAATATTACTACACACATACACGATGTCTGTTGGGGTAATGCCGCAGATCCTCAAGCAATCGCGGAATTACTTAAGAAACATCCATCCATCAAGGCGGTGTTCGCAACTTATTGCGAAACATCTACCGGGGTATTAAATCCAATTAAAGATATAGCCCAAGCAGTACATACCAATTCGGATGCGTTGTTTATTGTAGATGGTGTATCTTGTATCGGTGCAGTGGAAACCAATATGGATGAATGGGGAATCGACGTTATCGTAACAGGCTCTCAAAAAGCAATGATGCTACCACCAGGGCTTACATTTATTGCTGCAAGTGATCGCGCATGGAAAATAATAGAGAAAAATAAGCAACCACGTTTTTATTTGGACCTAAAAAAGTATCGGAATAACCTGGAAAAAAATTCAACACCTTTTACACCAGCCGTATCTCTTTTATTCGGTTTAGAGCAAGTGCTGCAACTATTGGAGAATGAATCGTTAGAAAAGGTATATCAGAGACATCAAGTAATGAAGAATATGACAAGAGCAGCATTCAAAGCAATGAATATTCCACTTTTGACAAGCGACCCAGCTGCCTCCCCTACAGTTACAGCTATAAAACCAGAGGATTTCAATCCAGAGGAGCTTAGAAATATAATTAAGCAGGATTTCAGAATGACTGTAGCCGGTGGCCAACAACATTTAAAAGGAGAAATCTTCCGCATTGGTCATATGGGTTACTGCTCACCTGCAGACGTGCTTCAATCCATTAGTTTAATAGAGATCGGCATTAAAAAGATAGGAAAAGATATTACATTAGGTCGAGGAATTCAGGCCGCACAAGAAGTATACATTCAACAACTATAAATTCAGGAGGTTATTTATAAATGGCACATAAAGTCTTGATCACCGATCCACTTAGCGAAGAAGGTATCCATCCACTCCTCCACTCAGAGGATTTTACAGCAGACATTGCTACAGACCTGACACCTGAAGAGTTGAAAATCCGAATTACTGGTTATGATGCATTATTGGTAAGAAGCCAAACACAGGTCACTCGCGATTTAATTGAGAAAGCAGTAAATCTAAAAATCATTGGTCGTGCTGGAGTCGGTGTTGACAATATTGATCTGGAGGCAGCTACGGAAAATGGGATAATCGTAGTAAATGCACCAAATGGTAATACGAATTCGGCTGCTGAGCATACAATGGCGATGCTGATGGCATTGGCAAGAAATATTCCACAAGCCTATTTATCTCTCAAAAACCAACAATGGGATCGTAAAAAGTATGTTGGGACCGAATTAAAAAATAAAACGTTAGGTGTCATTGGTCTAGGCAGAATTGGCGCTGAGGTTGCTTATCGAGCCAAAGGCCAGCGATTGAATGTAATGGCATATGATCCATTTTTAACAGAGGAGAAAGCAGAAGCTATGGGGCTGGACTATGGATCTGTTCAAGATGTTCTTAAAGCTGCAGATTTCATTACTATACACACACCATTGTTAAAAGAAACCAGGCATTTACTTAATAAAGAAGCTTTCGAAATAATGAAAGATGGTGTTCAAATCGTGAATTGTGCTCGTGGTGGGATTATAGATGAGGAAGCCTTGTATGATGCAGTTCTTTCAGGAAAAGTGGCAGGCGCAGCACTCGATGTTTTTGAAGAAGAGCCTTTTTATGATAACAAACTTCTCGATTTACCAGAAGTTATTGCTACACCACACCTTGGCGCGAGCACGGTAGAAGCACAGGAGAATGTGGCCATTGATGTATGTGAAGATGTGATGCACTTTCTTGTATCTGGTGCTGTAAACAATCCTGTAAATCTTCCATCTGTGCCAAGCGACATACTTAGTAAAATCAGACCTTATTTTGAGCTTGCAGAAAAGCTTGGTACTTTCCTTATTTATTTAGCAGAGGGAGTGCCTGAGGAAATTAATGTGACTTATTCCGGGGAAGTGTCAGGTGGAGAAATAGCTCCGATCACCCGAAATGCAATTAAAGGTATATTGAAACGTCACTTAGGTGACCACGTAAATGATGTAAACGCAATGTTTCTTGCAGATAAAAAAGGAATTAATGTGAATGAAAGTAAAACATCAAAAGCGAAGGGCTTTGCTAACCTTTTGACTTTAGAAGTAAAAACGAAGTCAGGAGAACGAAGGGTTTCTGGCACACTATTAAACGGTTTAGGACCACGAATTGTTAAGGTTGATAATTATAGTGTTGATGTTACTCCACAGGGCCACATTGTCGTAATTCATCATCAAGATCAGCCAGGAGTAATTGGTAGAATGGGAAGCTTGTTGGCAGAACATCAGATTAATATTGCTACAATGCAGGTGGATCGTTCTGATATGGGTGGAGATGCCATTATGATGCTAACAGTGGATAAACACTTGGAGGACACAGAAATTAACGCTTTAAAAGATCTTGAAGAAATAAACGAAGTAACAGCAGTAGATTTATAGATATGAAAAGCTACTGTAACAGAAATAAAGAATTTTAAAGTTTAAGAAGCAATCATCTCTAGAGTTGCTTTATGAGAAATAATTAACAGCGCACAATGCTTTAAACATAAAGGCCCAACTAACTCGAAATTCACCGTAAATTAGAGTTAGTTAGGCTTTTATTTTTTCCTATAAGAATTTCTACAATAGGTTAAAAATCCCCTGCAAGCTACTTATTTCATATGTAGGAACAATCTCACTATTCTTTTCCTTCCTATTACGATTAACCCATACAGAGTCGATCCCCGCCTGCGATGCCCCTAATATATCTGTATGTAAATTATCTCCAACCATCATGACTTGCTCCTGACTTAATGCGAGAAGGTCCAGTACGTGATTAAATATACTTACATCTGGTTTTCCTTTTCCAAAAGCACCAGAAATAACAATATGTTCAAAATACGGTTGCAGTTCAGGAGTAATATCCAATTTTGTGTATTGTAGTTCTGGAGAACCGTTGGTTAGCAATGCGAGTGAATAATTCCTTTTTAATTCGTCAAGCACCTCGAACGTTTCTTCATAAACATATGGATGTCTTTTTCTCATCTCAGGAAAGAGCGTAGCCAATTCTTTCCCCATTACAAGATTATCTATTCCCACATCCTTTAGACCCAACGTCCAAGCGTCCTCTCTATATTGGGGCACTATTTCTCTTAATCTTTTAAAATCATTTCCTTCATCATTAAAACTTCCCCAAAGCCCCTCAAATGGATTAATTCCTATCATTTGCGTGAACGGATATGTATCATACCCGGCATACAAACTCCTAGCTCGCTCCCTCACTTTTTCCTCTAACAACTCAGGGGCAACACCATATCTTTTACGAACCACCTCACAGGTAGCTTTAAATGCTTCTTTTACACTCTTAGCATCCCACAATAGAGTGTCATCCAAATCAAATATAATAGCTTTTTTCATTATCTGTATTCCCCCTTTTCAATTTATAATTACGTCAAATTATACTACAATTCAGTAGACATTTTAATTAATTATAAAAAACTGAAAATTTAGGGTTGCGTTTATATTGAATATAGCTTATTATTAGTATTAAAATTTTTAACAACAAGGGGACAGTGACATGGAAGAATGGACAGTAGAAGTAGAGCATTGTAAATCACCAAAAGAAAAGCCGAAAACCGAGGAATTGGAGTTTGGGAGGATTTTCACAGATCATATGCTAGTGATCGATTACACGGAACCGGTAGGATGGCATGATGCCCGAATTATACCTTATCAGCCATTGACCATCGATCCATCTGCCATGGTATTTCACTATGGCCAGTCGGTATTTGAAGGTTTAAAAGCTTATTATACACCGGATGGCGATATCCAATTATTTCGCCCGGAAAAAAACCTGGAACGTATGAATCGTTCGAATGATCGTCTCTGTATTCCACAAATTGATGAGTCGCACGTGTTGAAAGCAATTAAGCAGCTTGTTCATATGGAAAAAGACTGGGTACCAACTGCTGAAGGAACTTCTCTTTACATTCGTCCATTCATTATATCAACAGAACCTTTTATTGGCGTAGCACCGGCACACCATTATAAACTAATCGTCATCTTATCACCTGTAGGCGCCTACTACAAGGAAGGAATAAATCCTGTAAAAATTGCAGTCGAAAACACCTTTGTCCGCGCAGTTAAAGGGGGCACCGGAGAAGCAAAGACCGGTGGGAATTACGCCTCCAGTTTAAAAGCTCAAGAATTATGTGCAAAACAGGGCTTCACCCAGGTTTTATGGTTGGATGGAGTAGAAAAAAAATATATTGAAGAAGTTGGCAGTATGAACGTTTTCTTTAAAATCGATGGCGAGATTGTAACCCCTTCGTTAAACGGAAGTATATTGGAAGGTGTTACACGAAATTCTGTCATCCAACTATTAAAGCATTGGCAATTACCTGTAACGGAAAAAAGAATCTCCATGGAAGAATTATATCAAGCTCACATGGATGGTACTTTAGAGGAAGCATTCGGCACAGGTACGGCAGCTGTTATCTCTCCTATTGGACAATTAAGCTGGGAAGGTAAGGATTTGCATATTAACAACGGTAAAACAGGCAAAGTAGCTAAGGCCCTTTATGAAACATTAACCGGCATTCAATATGGAAAAGAAAAGGATCCATTTAACTGGATCGAAAAAGTTACTGAAACAGAAACAATACCAGTGAAATAGTTTGTTATATAGGACGATCGTATTTTGCGATCGTCCTTTTGTGTTTATAAGAACAAATAGATTAGAGCAAAAACTTTCTCATTGTAATTTGTTTGATGATATACTTTTTACTAAGCAAACTTCCTGGGGCATACCATGAAGAAATACACTGTAAGTAGAGGTGGGCCTCTATGTGCCTAATTAATTTGCACTTTCAGCAACACGCAAATTATAAATTAATCGTAGCTGCAAACAGAGATGAATTTTATGACAGACCAACAAAACAAGCACATTTTTGGGATGACAAACCTTTTATATTGGCAGGAAGAGATCTTCGACAAATGGGGACCTGGATGGGAATTACAAAAAATGGACGTTTTGCCGCATTAACCAATTACCGTGATCCAAGTCAAGCTGAAACCGGAAAACGATCACGAGGTAATATCGTTACAAGCTTTCTATTAAGTGATGTGGAACCGACAACATATCTCGCGTCTTTAAAAAAGAATAAAGCTGACTATGCTGGATTTAATGTCATTCTAGGCAGTAGTGATTCTCTTTACTACTACAGCAATCAAGAAAATAAAATAAGGACAATAAATGGTGGTACACATGGTTTAAGTAATCATTTACTAAACACCCCTTGGCCAAAAGTGACGAAAGGCAGAGATAAGTTAAGAAAATATGTACAAACACATTCAGAAATGGTTCACGATGACCTGCTCCAGCTTGTAGCAGATGCCGAAATGGCTGAAGACCATACATTACCTGACACTGGTGTAGGACTTGAATTAGAACGTAACTTATCACCTTTGTTTATTAAGACCGATGGCTACGGTACTAGAGCTTCTACAATATTAACAATAGATATAAATAATATGGTACATTTTACGGAACGTACATATGAAGGTGGAATAGCAAAAAACGAAGTAAGTTACCACTTCAAAATTAGCTCATAAAAAGGGGTAGAAAAAATGTCAAAGAAACATTTTTAAAAAGAGGCTGTCACAAAAATGATGTGAGACAGCCCCTTTTATTCTACTTTAACCTAATACCTTACCTGGATTTAATATTTTTTCAGGATCAAGGGCTGCTTTGATTTTACGCATAACTAATAATGCATCTCCATGTTCCTTTTCCTGATACTTTTGTTTACCAACTCCAACACCATGTTCTCCCGTGCAAGTGCCACCTCTTGCAAGTGCATAGGAAACGATATGTTCATTAACCTGATTTGCCTTCTCTATATCCTTTGGATTATTTACATCTACCATGAGGAGGATATGATAATTTCCATCACCAACATGACCGACGATTCCACCAATAAGCCCAGACGCTTCAACTGCTTGTCTTGCATCCTTTACTGCCCCAGCAAGTTCAGAAATTGGTAAACAGACATCCGTCACCATCTGCTTTTTACCTGGATTCCCGTGCAAGTAGGCATAGGCCGCATTATGTCTCGCCTCCCATAGCTGGTTTCTGGCTGCGGTATCTGTTTCAAACACCATTTCTTGACAGCTAAAATCAGTTAGTATCTCTTTGGTAAACGAGACATCTTGGTTTAAGCCTGCTTCATTTCCATGAAACTCAAGGAAAAGTGTTGGTACTTCTTTATAATCCGTATCACTAAATAAATTTATTTGTTTCATCGACTGCTCATCCACCAATTCCACTCTGGCTACTGGTACACCCGCTTGTAAAATTCCAATTACAGCATTAACTGCATCCTCAACAGTTTTAAAGGAAGCTCTTCCAGCCATAATTTCTTCTGGAATTCCGTGAACTTTTAATGTTAATTCTGTTATACAACCTAATGTCCCTTCAGAGCCTACAAACAAGCTATTCAAATGATAGCCTGAAGAAGATTTAGCTGCCATATTTCCAGTATGTATAACCATTCCATCTGCTAGAACAACTTCTAAATCTCGAACTTGGTCACGCATAATACCATATTTTACTGAGGTGGTACCACTCGCATTCGTAGCAGCCATTCCTCCTAGAGTGGCATCTGCTCCAGGATCAACTGTAAAAAATAAGCCGTATTTCTTTAGTTCTTTTTCAAGCTGTGTCCGCGTAACTCCTGGCTGAACTTTTACTAAGAAATCATCTGCTCGTACTTCTAAAATTTTATTCATTAAAGAAAAATCAATTGTTACCCCACGTTCATACGGAATCACGTTTCCTTCTAAACTTGTACCGAGTCCATAAGGTACAACTGGAATTTCCAGCTCTGCAGCCACTTGCATCACTTGACTGACTTCCACTGCACTAGTTGGAAATACAACGACATCCGGTGTTTGTGGTGTATGATAAGATTCATCGGAACTATGCTGTTCCAGTACGTTTTCGTTTATTGTTACTCTGTCTGCTGGTATAAATTCTTTTAAAGCATTCAGAAGCTCCATTGTCCTGCCCCTTTCATAAAGCAATCTCTCTAAGTTATTTTATCAGACAATTACGTATTTTTGAAGAAAGAGCACGCTTCCACCTCATTAGAGACCGATTTAAGGCTCCCAGTGTCCGTTATTCGCTCAAGGATGGACATACAACATCGTTTTCCACTCCTAATGTCTGTCATCAACTTGATGATAGACATTCAACTTCGGTTTCCTGCTCGCAATGTCCGTCATCATCCTTATGATAGACATTCACATACAATTGTCGATTCCGTTTGTCTTTCATACCTCCGTTATAAGTAATACCAAAAAAGACTGTCCCACAAGCAATGCTTTTAGGACAGTCTTTTTCATATTTACTAACTAATTACTCCATGCTTGCCCACTTATATTCATACTTTGCTCCAAATGCATTATTAATTACTCCGTGCAGATCAGGAGAGATTAACTGGGCACGTGCTTTTTGAAATAATGGTGCAATTACTGCATCGTCGAATAATACCTTTTCAGCTTCAAGAGAAGCTTCAAATCGTTCTACTGGTTTTTGTGCTAAGTCTCCTACAGTACTCTGGACGAGCTTGTCATATTCTTCACTTGAATAACCAGTTTCGTTATTTCCGCCGTCCGTTAACCATAGATTCAACCAACCGTATGGATCAAGATAATCTGCACCCCATGCAGAAATCGCAATATCGTAATCCATATTTGTAGTTAAATCAAGACGTTGTTCGAAAGGTACTTGCTTTAAAGTAACAGTGAGACCTGGCAAATTCGTTTGCAATTGGTTTGCAATATATTCATTCATTACTTTAGATGTTTCACTATCTCCACTTAAAAATTCAAGCTCAACTTTATCTTTACCTATTTCTTCGAGACCTTTTTCCCAATATTCCTTTGCTTCATCCATGCTATATGTTACCATGTCACCATTAATATCTCGGAAGTCTTCTCCTGTTTCAGGATGTGTGGCAAAATCCTGAGGCACTGCTCCATTGGACACAAGTGAGCCATTATTTAAAATTTCATTCACTAATGCCTGCTTATCAACAGCACGACTCAAAGCTTTACGGATATTCACATTCTTAAGTGCTTCTGATTTGGTCTGGTTAAATTTAATAAAAGTCATGCTAGATTCGGTAATTGTATTAAAGTCGTCTCTTGTTGAATACAGATCCACAAGATCAGAGGAAAGATCTGCACGATCAATTTCACCTTTTTCATATAAATCAACAAGTGTTTGCGGATTTTTAACTACATCAAAGGTTATTTCCTCAAGTTTAACTGTATCTGCATCCCAATAATCAGGATTTTTAACGAGCTTCCATTTATTAGCTGTACTTTCCCAATCCTTTAAAATAAATGGTCCATTCGATAATAATGTATCTGTAGAAGTTGCATAGTCTTTCCCTTGCTCTTCAACAAACTTCTGATTCAAAGGTAAAAATGTACCAAAAGTAGTTAAGGATTCAAAATAAGGCGTAGGTTTTTCCAAAGTAACTTCCAATGTATAGTCATCTAATGCTTTAACACCTAGATCTTCTACTTTTTTATCACCACTACCTATTGCAGCAGCATTTTTAATCACACCACTCATCATGTATGGTCCATATTCAGAACCGGTATCCGGGTTAACCGCACGTTGCCATGCATATACAAAATCATTTGCTGTAACAGGGTCACCATTAGACCAAACAGCATCCTCACGTAGATTAAATGTCCAAGTTAACGCATCTTCACTTACTTCATGATTAATAGCAATTCCTTCTTTAATTTCTCCATTTTCTCCTAAACGGTATAAACCATCTGTGGTACTACTTAAGAATTGAAAGGCATACTCATCTGTAGCCATCGATGCATCCATCGTTGGTATCGTATCTCCATTTGTTAAGTGTAAGACCTGATCATTGTTTCCTTCACCTGAATCTCCTGCATTATCTTTGCTATCATCACCACCGCATGCAGCCAATATGCTAAGCAATAGTGCTGTAACCAATAACAGTGATAATTTTCTGAATGATTTCATGTTGTATTCCCTCCTGTTTATGTAATCCCTGATGAAAAAGTCACAAAAAACATTATACTCTTTTCCTGATTAATTTGCACTAGTTTTCAAAAAATATGTCGAAATCTGTAACTTATTATTCACATAACTCTGTGTTGAAAATGATTATTTCTTTCTAACAAAATCCTTAAATACAGGTTCTCGAAAGCATAAAAATAGCCAGCCTTGTCAGCTGGCTATTTACCATTTATTTCATTATTAATATAGGGGACGTGGAATGTTGCACAACATAGTTACTCACACTGCCAAGTATAATTTTCTTCACATTTCCTAATCCTCTACTACCAACAATAATTAGATCGATACCTTGTTCTTCTGCAAATTTACAAATGCTTTTTCCTGGGTTTTCATTTGGATCTCCTACAATAACTTCCATAAGTACAGTAATGTTTAAGCGTTCAAATTCTTGCTTGATTTTCTCAAGCTGAGGCTGAAAATGGTCTGCAAGCTCATTCCCTATGCTTCTGGAAAGAGCTACATTTGTATTTGGGCCGGAGGTTCTTGCCACTGCTATGACATACACTTCTGTCTCTACTTCAATGGTCGTCTGTTTTTTTGCCTCTTCAACAGCCTGTCTGCTTAATGGAGAACCGTCGTATGCTACAAGTATTTTTCTACTCATCACAGTTCAACCCCTTTTCAAAGCTATTATGGACTTCCTACTTTTAGTTTAACATATTTTGCCAATAGCATGAAGGAATTAGATGACTGTTCTATGAAATTTTTATCTTACTCAGGATAGGTCTCTCTCAAAAAGGTAATAGATTGAAGGATCAACTCTTTTAGTATATTTATATCTATATCCTCTACCTTATTAATATACACACAAGCCTTTCCTGACTTATGCTTACCTAATGATTCTAACAATTTTTCACGTTCCTCATCTCCTGTTGCAAAATAAAGGCTTATTCTTGCTTTCCTAGGAGAAAAACCAACGAGAGGAGCATCTCCTTCGTGACCAGTTTTATACTTGTAGTGATAGGACCCAAACCCAATAATACTATCCCCCCACATTTTGGCCTCATAACCTGATGTTTCTGTAAAAATATCCAAAAGCTTATATGCATCCTCACGCTTCCGATTACTTTCCACATTTTCTATAAATTCAATTACATTATTATCATTTTTCTTCGTTTTTAATTCGTACGCCATCTTGCTTCATCCTTTCTTCTATGATATCGTCGTTCCATTCTTCACTTTTTCATCTGGGCGTAACAAAACCACGTCTCCTTCCTGAGGGACCCCTCCAATTACAAGAACTTCTGATTTAAATCCGGCTATTCGCATTGGTGGAAAATTTACAACACCTACCACTTGTTGCCCTATAAGATCTTCAGGGGAGTATCGCTTGGTGATTTGGGCAGAGGTCTGCTTTATTCCTATTTCTCCAAAATCAATCTTCATTTTAATTGCCGGTTTCTTTGCCTCAGGAAAAGGCTCTGCTTCCAAGACGGTTCCTATTCTCATATCAATCTTCATAAAATCCTCAATATTAATCATTATGTTCGCCTCCTGTCAATTACTTATTAATCATTATTTCTATCTAACAAGGGAAAATACCTTTAAAAATAGACACATTTCTAATCATAGAAATATGTCTATCGTTTGCTATATTATTCAATTCCGTATTTGGCCATTTCCATGAATAACAAATTTACTTGATGTCATTGCCTGTAAACCCATTGGTCCTCTTGCATGTAGTTTTTGAGTACTGATGCCAATCTCTGCTCCATACCCAAACTCGAAGCCATCTGTAAACCGTGTAGAGGCGTTATGGTAGACAGCAGCCGCATCTATCCCAAGCATAAATTGCTTAGCATGCTCATCATTTTCCGTGATAATTGCCTCTGAATGCTTTGTTCCGTATTTGTTTATGTGCTGAATAGCATCGCTACTCGAAGAGACAACTTTTACGCTTATAGATAGACCGAGATATTCAGTTGACCATGCCTCCTCTGTTGCTCGTTCTGCTTCTGGTAAAACTTCACAGACACTTTTATCCCCTACAATTTGCACCCCGTTATCACGAAGTGCCTGTAAAAGTTTTTCTCCATGCTCAGTAAACCAACCTTTATGTATTATCACTGATTCAATTGCATTACATACGGATGGTCGCTGCAGTTTTGCATTTAAAACAATCTCTATGGCCATTTCCTGTTTTGCAGATTCATCAATAAACACATGGCAATTACCTGCGCCTGTCTCTATTACTGGAACAGTCGCTTCTTTTACAACTGTATCAATTAAGTTTTTTCCTCCACGTGGGATCAATACATCCAGATACTCATTTAATTGGAATAATTCCTTTGCTGAATCACGACTGGTATCTTCTATAAGTTGCACTGTATTGACGGGTAGTTTACTTTTCTTTAAAGCATCGTGAATGGATTGTACAAGTGCCATATTGGAATACTTTGCAGATGAACTTCCTCTTAATATCACAGCATTCCCTGCTTTAAGGGTTAATGTTGCAGCATCAATCGTTACATTTGGCCGTGCTTCATAAATCATTCCAATGACTCCAATTGGAACGCGCTGTTTCTGGATATGCAAGCCATTTTCCTTTTCAATCGATTCCAGTACTTCCCCAATCGGATCGTTTAACTCTACGAGCTGATAGATGGAATCAATCATGCCGTTCACTCGTTGTGTATTCAGCATAATTCGATCAAGAATAGCAGGGGAAATACCTTTCTTTTTGCCAGCTTCCAAATCTCTTTGATTTTCTGCAAGTATTCTCTCTTGATCTAGAACTAATTGTTCTGCAATTAACCTTAATGCTTCATTTTTCTCTTGGGTAGTAACACGCATTAAAACAAAACTCGCTTCCTTGGCAGCCTTCCCTTTTTCTCTTACCTCTGTCATTAGAACTCCTCCTCTATTTTACATTCACCCAGCGATTTCGATGAATTACTTCTACAGATGGGATGATTGACTTCCCACCTACCCCATTTCTTTTGCTTATCGCGTGTTGTATGTCATCAGATGAACAACTCACCTCTCCTTTTCCAAGTAAGCCATTTAACCCGTATACCTCCACAACATCACCTGAGGCAAATTGACCTTCCACTTTAAAAACACCTGCTGGGAGCAAGCTTCCACCATGATATAAAATGGCCTCCTCTGCACCTTGATCTATAAAGATTTTTCCACTTGTTTCCGAGTGAATGGCTATCCATTGCTTTTTCGTGTTAATCGGTTGTATGGAACCATTGGATATATAGGTGCCATCTCCTTCACCTGCCAGGATACGAAGCAGTTTATCCCTTCCTTCTCCCTGACCGATAAAAACGGAAACTCCTAGGGAAATGGACGTTTTGGCAGCTTGCAACTTTGATTTCATACCACCGGTTCCAACTTTGGAGCCTTTATCATCTGTTGCTTCCAACATTTCTTCAGTAATATCTTCAAGGTAGTCATACCTTTTTGCATGAGGGTTCGTTCGTGGATTCCCATTATATAATCCATTAATATCTGTTAGCATGATTAATAAATCAGCATGAATAAACCCACTAACAAGTGCTGAGAGCATATCGTTATCTCCAAATGTTAATTCCTCAACCGCAACGGTATCATTCTCGTTTATAATTGGTAAAATCCCTCGCTCAAGCAATTCAGTAACTGTGGCAAAGCCATTTTGATAACGTTCCCGGCTGGCGAAGTCCTCCCGCGTTAACAAAATCTGGGCAGGAATGATGTTAAATTCCTTAAATTTAGCGATATATGTTTGGATAAGAAGACTTTGCCCTACAGCTGCCGCAGCCTGCTTACCTTTTACGGTAACAGGTCTGGAAGAATACCCTATCTTAGGAAATCCTGCAGCCACGGCACCAGAGGAAACAAGAATTACCTCATGATTTGCTGCTCTTAGACCAGCAATTGCTTTCACATGTTCATCCAGCTTTTTTTGATCAATTTCTCCACGTTCATTTGTTAATGAACTACTGCCAATTTTTACGACAATTCTTTTTCTGCTCATTTACCTCTACTCCTATATCCCTGTAACTGATGTTTTTACTTATTTTGCTTTTTATTAATACAGATAACTAAAAAAAGCCCAATCATCCTCTATATAAGGACGAAAGAGCTTCACTTCCGCGGTACCACCATTATTGGATGCAAAGTGCATCCCACTTCATTCTCTAACGCTGAATAGCGCCCACGTTTTGCATGGGACTCTAAAGGCAGGTTCTGCAAGGAGATCGTGGCGATATCTTCCAGCTGCTAAATATCACTCTCTGTCACTACTCCAACACATACTAATCCTTCATTAACGTTCATCTATATTTCATATTATTATGGAGAGAATTGGAGCGTATGTCAATAGTATTTTCAAAATATTTTTTTATACTTGGAGATCTAGGCAGATTGCTTTATCTCTGATCTGGAGCCTTTAATAAAAAAGGCAAGGATTAAAGCAATTACTGCGAACACACCAGCAACAATAAAGGACACATTTACACCATGAATGAAACCATGCACACCTTGTTCAGGTATAGCGCTGTTCGTCATGACGGTTACGAGCAATGCAGTGCCGACAGCACCAGCAACTTGGCGCATCGTGTTATTCATAGCTGTTCCATGTGGAATCAAATGAGCTGGAAGCTGATTAAGTCCAGCTGTCGTTACCGGCATCATTACCATTGCAATACCGAACATACGAACAGCATTAACAGTTGCTAAGTAAGCAAACGTAGTATTTTCATCTAAGTTTGTAAACATAAACGTAGTAACCGTAACAATAGATAAACCAATGATCGCTAACCATTTAGCACCATACCGGTCAAAGATTCTTCCTGTTATCGGGTTCATTATCCCCATGACGACTGCGCCCGGTAACAGCATTAAACCAGATTCAAATGCAGTAAAACCAAGCATGTTCTGCATGAGTAATGGAAGGACAACAGCTCCACCAATCATCGCCATAAAGACGACCATGCCCAGGATGGTAGTGAGCGTGAAAATACTATTTTTAAATACTCTAAATTCCAAAATAGGCTGTTTCAACTTCATCTGTCTTAAAATAAACCATGTGAGTGATACTGCGCCAACAATCATAGCTATCGCAACTTGCAAGCTTAGCCAGCCGGAATTTCCTGCTGTACTAAATCCATATAGCAAACCACCAAAACCAAAGGAAGATAATATAATCGATAATACATCCACTTTAGGAAATGTTTGTTTGGTAATATTTTTCAAAATAAAATATGCAACGAAAATATCAATAATAACAATTGGAAGTATTACATAAAATAAACTTCTCCAAGGATAGTGTTCAACTAACCATCCAGATAGTGTTGGTCCGATAGCCGGAGCAAAAGCAATTACTAAACCGAACATCCCCATGGCAGACCCACGTTTTTCAATTGGGAATATTAAAAATAGAATTGTTTGCATTAATGGCATAATAATTCCTGCTGCTGCAGCTTGCAAAATTCTGCCGACCATTAGCATTGCAAAATTCGGTGCTAAAGCACAAACTAAAGTCCCCGCAGCAAAAGTAATTAGAGCCGTTAAAAATAATCTTCGAGTAGTAAAACGTTCAATTAAAAATGCTGTTATTGGAATCATAATACCGTTAACGAGCATAAATACAGATTGCAGCCATTGCGCTGTATTCGCATCCAGCTCTAAATCTGCCATTATGTGAGGTAAAGCTGTAGCTAATAAGGTCTGATTTAAGATAGCTACAAAAGCCCCTGAAATTAATACAATCATAAGAGGTACTCGGTTAATCTCTGGAGTTCCAGACTGATTATTAGTTTGATCCATTTGATCTCCCATCTTTTATTTCCTTCTTTCTATATATACTGCCTGTGCCCACTATTTCTTAACTCATTTTATACTACCCATTCTATATGTGCTTAACACTTAAATCGGATAACTTGTACACTTTATCATAGCTTACCATAGAATAAAAGTGAAAAATCAATCCTAACTCATACGTTTAAAAGCTGTGTTTTCGGGTAATACTACTTCATATATTCACAACAAGACGGGAGCGAAAAGAATGAAAAAGAGATTAGCAATAACACGCTTATTAGCCTTTCTCCTTTTAGTTATAATTATTACTGCATGTAGTGACAATGAGGAAGTGACAAATCCTCCACAAGACAATGCCACAGAGCAACAGCAGGGAGAAAATGATAATACGGATACAGGAGATGCCGGAACTAAAAAAGAAACAACTACGAGCTATCCATTTACAGATTTCGACTTGGATGCTGACTTTAATAATATAAATGACACCGTGGATGTGGATTACGAGCAAGAAACAGAGAAAACAGAAGCAACGTATAAGGATAAAGAACAAGAATTAGACCTAAAAGGCAATGAAGCAATGGACAAACTAGATAATATCTTCTCTAACTTTGACTTTAACAAAGATACATCTCAAGAAGAAGTTATAAAAGCTGTACAAGATGCATTCAAATTACCAGAAGATGCAGCTATAGATCTAGAAATTACTTTTACGGATGGCACCAATAAAGAGTATCAACTAAATAATCCTAATTAAAACGAGCAGTTAAATGCTCGTTTTAATTATTTTTTGTTTCTCTTTTCTTTCTGAAAAAATTAGTTGAAAGTAATAAAAGTATGCTAACAACAATAAGCGGGGTAGATAATGTGCCCAGAGCTGCAGGGACTTCCTCCACCAATTCAAATCGGTCACTTAAAGCAAAACCAATCGCAAAAACAACCAACCCAACATAAAAAAGAGCTTTACCGGTTCTTGTATAATTAAAAATGATCTACACCTCTTTCAAAGCCAGAGAATCTATAATTAGTATTATAATGCATTTCTAATAAACCGTAAAAAAGGACACTCGTGGAGTAATAACGAGTGTCCCTTTAATTTTTATTGTACTACAGCATCATTTTTAACTTCTTCAGGAACTTCAATTTTATCAATACTGTTGATATTGGAATAGGTTGAATCAACTTCTTGAACGATGTTAATTGCATCACCCTCCGGCTGCATTGTCATATCCATATTAAATTTATTCATTTGATATGTTTCTTTATCAAGGTATAGCTCGAAGGACATGCTATTTACTTTCATGTCTTCAATCGCCTGCTGTTCTTCTTCTCCCATTTCTTGCATAAGTTCAGGGGGCATTTGTTCCTTCAACATTTCTTGAATTAATTCATTGAATTTCTCACCATCTGCTTTTAGCTTTAAAATAAATTCATCAGAGGATTGCTCAAAGGATAATTGATCAGCATAATCTTTTAACATCTTTAACTGTTGAGATGGATCCGGTTGTTGACCTGCCATTTGTTGGATCATTTCCATAGAAGCACCTTCCATCTTCATCCATTGGCCCATTTGATCGCTAAAGACATACATAGCGTTATCGACCAAATACATCTCCATTTCCATTGCAGGCAAATTTTCTGTACCTGCCATATTCATCTTCGTCGTCCCTTTTAAATGAGTTGCAAGTGGATCTAATGTCATTTTTGTCGTGAAATCACTCTCTGTATCCATTGCTACCCCGTCAGCTTCCGAGCTAATTTGTTGTTCTAGCTTCATATCCACTTCAGCACTTTCCATCTTTTCTGAAGCTTCCAGTGCCTTAGTATATACTTCTTCTGCCGTTAACTCACTTTCCTCTTCTTTTTCTGTACCTTCTGTCGGCTCCGCCTTCTCATTACAAGCCACAAGAACAGTTGCCAATAGAGTTGTTAGGAGCAGCGTCATCCATTTCTTCAATGTAATATCCACCTTTCTAAGTTAGTCTCCCTATCTATACGAAAGACGGATATGGAAGGTTCCAGGTTTTTCCGAATAGTTAGCGATTTTAAAGGGCTGGAATTTAAAATAGCTTATTTCCTGCTATTCTATTGAAGTAATTGTTGTAAGTAATCGTTTATATAAGAAGGATTTATTCTAGTTGTAACCAAACCTTTTCTTCTAAATCTTAATATGTGATTTTTCATCTCAATGAGAGCATCAATCTCTTCTAGTGCTACATTCTTATGGCATACAAATTTATCTTCCCGAAAAAAATTATGGGTGGAGATATCCTGTAAATTATCACTTAACAACAATAACTCACCTTCGTCTAAGGTATGTTTTCCAATTCCACTCGTTTGAAAAGTTACTCCCTTAAAAATAGCTTCATGTGTTAATTCATATACATCTTCTACTTTTCGATCACTTACTTCCTTTATAAATATATCAGAATGAACATCTCCTTCTAAATCAATCAATTCTGTAAAACCGCTTTTCTTTTCTCTCGATTTCAGTCTGATTTTACGGTTTTTAATGTTGCATGCGTATCTTTCTCCTCGATAAATAGCGAATTTCAAGCTCGTTCCCTCCAAACCATGTAACTTTACTTCAGTTTTTCTTGGTTGAAAATGAAGTTGTGGATGATAATAATCTCTATCTTATTACTTCAATTTTAGAATGAATTAATATGCCAGATGTGTTTTTTCTAATGCAGCTGTTTGTATATCCAAACTAAAATGCCATTGATTTCTACCAAATTGATCTTCTTCATTTTTGGTTATAGCTTCACAAACAACCGAGGGAAGCCTCCTCATTCTTGATAAATATGAAAATTTATAATTAGTTGGAGCAATTCGTTGGAAATATTGGCTTCCATCTAAAGAATATGCAGTTAAGATTTTTTCTTTCTTTCCATTTAGTATTAGGACTAAATCTTCACTTCGATATAAAAATGCTTGTTCAATGTGATCCAGAACCAACGTTATTTTTACACCATCATTAATCCATGTAATGGTGCCACTTTCCATTCTATAATGCAGTAAAGTGGTACCATCAAAAGAAAATAAGTATACTTCCTCTTCAATGAGGTTACTTCCACATGTTACATTAATACATTCATTAATTGTATCTATACTGCAGAAAATTATATTGGCAATCTTGATTTCTACCTTTTCATGGTTATATTGCCATATCACTGTATCATGATTCCATGATAAATCACTAGCTTGCATGAGGCTAACCTCCAATTTTGAGTAGTGTAACTTATACTTGAAGCAAACATGCTATATTGAATAGCAAGGTGAGGCACTTAATTGAGTTTCTTATATTCCTCGTTGAGGTTAAGAAGTTGAATACCGAGATCACTATTGAAGCTCCATGAATCAGTCATAAAAATAGGGTAAGTTGGAGTGAATTTTTTATTATCAAGTTGTTCCTTCATTTTTTCAAGTTCAATTAAAACAGTCTTTAAATGAGAAATAGTTCCATCTACTCTTATACCTTGATGGTGTTTTTCTACTTCTCTCGTAACCTTAGTTATAACTTTATTGGCAGAAATAATAAAATCTACATCCTTTTTTTCAGCTTCAGGCGTTCTCAAAACCATTTTGTCACCTCTTTAAGCACTTAATTCCCATGAATCTTAGTAAATTTGCTATTAACTTTCTGAGTTTCGTTGTATGTTTGAATGGTGAGACTATCAGCATTCGGCAACTTCTAAAAGTTCACCAGTTCTCTTCATTCTTTATTTAAATTTGTTTTCTATTTTGCAATTATATCTTCATATCCGCCTTTAGAGCTAAACTTTACTTTTTCAGCTTCTTTAAAAGATATACTCATCACATGGTTAACCTAGAAGCAACTTCCCAATAAGTTAATCCTCTGTTTTCAGAAGCGCCCGCTTAGCTAAAGGCAGCAACTCATTCAGTTCAAATATTCTAAATAATCCCTAGTTATCTGGAGCGCTTAAAAGCAGTTTTGGAGATTTCCAAGCAAATACCTTATTGATTTCTATCTCTCCCTCCACAACCTGGAGGCCATTGACCGGTTTCTGCGTAAATCATCACTTCATAAGCGTCTTGGTCTGATTTAAATGCTTTATCCATATTTAGTTTAGATATAGGATAAAAAACCGGTTCATTGTATGGCCCCTGAGCCCAAGAAATTAGATACTCTCCATCTTTCTCAATAATTGCAAAGCCAGCTCCCCGATGTATTTTTTCCATTCTTCCTACCACCTTAGACTGGATTTATTTCAGAAACAGTATCCTTTTTTCCATTACTTCACGACTCCGATTTTGAGAGAATCCTAGATTAAGATAAAACTAATTTTATATACTCATCTGATAATTTTTCTGTATCTAGACCGCAAGATAATAAATATTCGAAATGTTTATCTAATAAATACAGCTTATACGCTTTTTTAAAAGTATTGTAATAGGCTAACCAGTTTTCTGCTATTGGAGATTCAACAACAATTTTTTGGTCTTCTCCTATAAAGAAAACCTTACTTTCAGTAACGTTAACTGGCTCTAGCAGAATACTGTTAGCTTTTTTAAGTCCGTTAAAACTATAATACGATTTATTTATATTTAATCTATTAAATGCTTCCTGTAAATCCTTTAAACTACAATGAGGCTCTCCAATATTTATATCCTTATTATCTTGCTCAAATGGATAAATATATTGTTCAAAAAAGTATCTTTTTAGTTGGAATGAATAGAAATATTTACTTGCCTCCGATTCCGAAGAGAAGCTTTTTAAAACTTTAACTTTATAATTATTTTCTTTTTCAACCAATTCAAACTGCCAATTAAGTTTGTCTTTATGTAGTCGATAAAAACTTTTCCCTTGTCCACTCTTTTCTTCTAGACCATTTTTTGTAATTTGCATAGGAATGCTTAATTTATTTAGTAAAAGTAAAACTTTATTAGTATTCATATACTAGCCTCGCGTTCTATTAATTTACTTGGCCAAACTATATAGCTACAAGCAGGTACCCTTACAATTGTAAGAGAAATGCCTATATAACAGGAATGTTCCATTCACAGTAGTTATTCACCTATAAATTATGCATCCTACTTTCAGCCATTAGCATCTAAAAATTTATCAGGTATTCTTAACTTTAGCTGTTTATCTATATCTGACCAAAATTCAATTAAATCACTATCATCTTCCCACTCATTTCTTGTGTTTAATCAAATAGCATCATCGCCATAAGAAATTGCACAACCGAAATGACCTCTCTCATAATTAAGTATTACTACATAGAAATTATATACACAAAACTTTATACTAAACATTTTATATGGTTCATCAGTAACAGAGTACAATGTAATCCCGTCAATCTTATTATTAAAATACTTTTTGGCTGTTTTAATAAATACTCTTGCTGTATCGCGAGCATTATTTTTCTCCATACTAAATTCCTCCTTCTTCTCTTTATTATATTTTTCCTGTAAGTATTTTTATACAAGTTCTGTAAAACTAAGAATCGACCTGGTATCTTCCCCTACTATAGCCATTAGCGGAAGTAAGTCCATAAATACTGTACTCTGTTTTTGATAGAGAGGAGAAGGTTTTGGCCTATTTATAGGCATCTAGGGAGTGATCGACCGCTTTGACGCCCTTGGCATCGCATTTCCATCCTTTGCTGCACTGCCGACTTAGCTGACAAAGGGAATAAACTCTACTGCTGAGAATGTATATGCCAAAAAATAATAACACCCTGACAACAAATGCTTATTATTTATTTGTTCAACAGATTTCTTCTTGAATTGATAAATTTTCTGGTATTACTACCATTAAAGATGTTGTTAATTTCTCAAATAAAACTACTTAACTATTTGCATATCTATTATTTTTCCATCGTTTACATCAATTTGAAATTTTCTCCCCATAAAATCAGTGGCAAATAAATTATTATTTTTGTCTAGATTTAAACCAACATAAGGCACACTTTTCAGTTCTTTTCTACTCCTAATATTTGAGGGGCATATTTGCCAAAGCTTATCTCCTGAAATAGTATAACATTGTACGTTGTTTAGTTCCTTGTGGCTTAGTGGTACTCTAGTTGGAATCTTTAACAGTATGAAAATTCTATCTGGTAAAGATATGGTACTTTCTATAGTATATTCAAAATAAATAGTCCGGTCTCTTAATTTTAATTCATTTTCATTTACTAACATGTTTATTACCTCAACAACTCATCACACTGTTCAATGTTTAAGCAATTTTATACTTTTAAAACATATTAACGCTCATTTGAAGTTCTTTTTATGTTGTATTTGCACGAGTTCATAGAAGTAATTAAAAGCATCGGATTCTTTATTGAATTTTTTAATAATATAATGACCTAAACGTTCACGAGTTTTAAAAACCTTCCATACTCCTTCATTAAAACAACACCCCATCACATAAGGGTCATCTGTAATTGATTCTAACTCAATTTCAAATTCATCCAGATTTATATCTTCTTTCTCAAGCTTTTTTATAAACTCAGATTTCCTCATAATGTACCTCTTTCTATTATAAGAATTCTGTTTTGGAGAAGATGTCGCCAGTAATTCGATAGACATTAACAGAATAGTAAATCTGCAAACTTTAATTACGGTGTTTTTATGTGAGTGAACTGGAGGAAATTTGTCATGCATTTAGTGGGAGGAAAATTTTAAAAAACAGCTGAATAATTTACATTTACTGTATTTACTGTTGTAAATTATTTAAATGCTAGGAAATCCCCACCATTGGCACAGTATATCTATTTTTAGTCATTCACCACTTTTCAGATATTGAAGATTTCTTTGTTGAATAGTAAAATGTGTTAATTGTTAAATCTATTATGCTGACTTAACACTACTTTATAAAAATAGTCAAACGCATCCTCTTCACTATCTATCTTTTTAATAATGAAGTGACCACCACGTTCTCTTGTTTCGTAAACTTTCCATACCCCTTGATTATATGCACAACCTAATACAAGTGGAGCATCAGATATCTTGTCGAGTTTTATAATATATTCCCCAATATTTAACCCTTCAGATTCTATTCTTTCTAAAAACTCTTGCTTTTCCATTTTACCCTCCTTCTATTATTTCGGTATAAACCCAATTATCCCCAGTCTTTGGGTGCCACCTTAATTATAGTGGTAAAGAATACATTTATCAGATAAAGGCGCGAAAAAGAGAATTAAGCCCGTGTCTGCAGAATAATAATAACCTGCCAAAAAAGTTAATTCTATCTTTGTTTAACAGGTTGGTTTGACCTTATCAATAATTATCCAACTAGGTTACTTAAATATTCTCTTATGTTCTCTTTATTAATTCGATTTACTTCAGTATCTCTATCACTAAATTTTAAAATTGGTACTTTATATTCAATTAGTGCATCAATATCATTTAATGCAATTTCTTTCTCAAAAATAAATTTATCTATTCGCTCAAAACCATAACGAGACATATCTTCAATATCATTACTATAGAGCAGAATAGTATCATTATCTAACAAATACTTACCTATGGCAGTTGGCAAAAAAATCTCCCCTTTATAAAGCACTTTAAATTCCAGTTTATAAGCAAAGCTAATTTCTGTCTCCGATACTATCTTAATTAAAATCTCAGGGTGTTCTTTACCAAGAATATCTGTATATTCTTTAAAACCATATATTTTGTCTTGCGGGTTATGGCTAGTTAATTCTATTTCTCCATTAACTAAATCTATTGAATATATGTTATTTTTATAAATACCATATTGAATTGTCATCAAACCCTTTTCAATAAATATACATTCACTTAAATACTTTCATTTTTTAATTTATAAATGTAGTTGTTTCTTTTTAATTATCCATTTTTCAAACAATGCTGAAACTATACTCTTTCTCATAATACTTATTAAAATTTTCAATGTTTTTTAGAGGGTTATATTTTTTCATACCATTTTCAAAGGTTATTATTTGAGTTAACTCATCTTTATTTTTATATACTGCTTCTTTTATATTTCGTACCAGGATTTCTCTGTTGATAAAAAATGTTGCTTTTCCAATTTCTTCGTAAAAAATACAGGCATCAAAATATAGTATTGCAATATACACATTACATGCATTCTCGTTTAACAACTGTTTCAAATTATTTTCAAATATTTCCTTTATATTTGCTGCATTTTCAAGTTGTTTATAAAAACAATTTACTAAAACTGAATTTATATCTGTGGGAAATACATCTGATGTATACTTTGATACCTCTACTTCATATGGCTTTTTCCCACATAACAAATCTTTGGCTTCATTATTTTGAATAGCTTTATTTATCAAGTAATCATAATTCATATTTTCTTTTTCCTCTTCTTAGCTTAATTAATAAAATTCTATATTTATTAGAATATAATTTCTTTCGTAATAATTATTCATTTTGACCGGTACTGAACTTTTTGGCATATAATAAATCAGATTCATCAGGCTCTGTTTTTTGTTCAATAATTTTCCCGTCTTCATCATACCTCGTAAAAACCATAACACGTCCGGCGATACATTCAGACTCATATTTTTTATGCCCATTTTCAAAGAATTCAACCTGATATCCTTCTGCTGAGTTTTTATCCATATTTCCTATCTTTTTTATATTACCATTCAGATAAAATTCCACATATTTACCTTGTTTAACGCCATCTTCTACATAAAAATAACTCTCTATATTCCCATTCTCGTATATATCAAAGGCTATTCCAGTAAATAATTTTTCCTTACCATCTTTTGTATACTCTACTATACCTTGGTCGAAAGGACCTCTGTATCCTAAGTATTCTTCAAACTCTGTACCGTTCTGAATTATATATTCCCTTAATAATATTTCATTAGTTTCATTTTCCATTTTTCGAAACCTCCGTAATTATTACAAATTCATCTGTTAAGTAACTCCCAACATAAATAAAGGCTCTGTCAAGCTACTATTTCGCTTTTCTTCACTCAATTCATTCCCAAACATATCTTTTCCGGTAATATATTCACTGAAGCCGTTAGCTGATGCGAGTCCATAAATACCATACTCTGTTTTTTGTAGCGCAGTGAATGCTTTGGCATTTTTATAGGCGTCGAGGGAGTGGTCAACCGCTTGAACGCCCTTGGCAGTCTTGTAAATGGCATTTCCATCCTTTGCTGCACGCTCGGCCCAGCCGACAAAGGGAGAGCCTGTTTCTGTAGAAAAATAATAACCTGCCAACAATGTTAAGTTTATCATTGCTTAGCAGGTTATTTTACTTGAAACAATTCAATTTTACTAAAAACTATCACGTTTACTATTTGGTATTCTTAAAGATTTAATATTTAATTAGTCTTCTAAGTTTTATAAGACACACTCATAAGTTTCTATGAAGTGATTTCGTTTAAATATCTTCCGCATTAAAAAGAACCCTTTCTTCAACCAATTGAACTTTATCTTTGGCAATCCAACCTATCCACAAATCTCTGTCAACTCTATAGAGACCTAGTTTTTCCCCAATCAACAATGAACTGGTTGCCACTTGGTACTCATCTGATCTTGCTTTTAGTATTTGAACCCTTTCTCCTCTTATAATTCCGGATAGAGTCACTTTCACACAGTCGGTTAACTCTTTTCGAGAAACCACTTTACTATATACTCCAGTGTTGTATGTATCTTCAAAGGTGTCATCAATTTTATTGATATCTTTTGTTATAATTTCAACTTGGTTATTCATATTTCCCATTACTTCAAATTCAGTTCCTTGGTAATTAGCATAAAAACCAGATTTGGCCATGAAGTTTTCCTACTTTCTACTTGTTTATTTTAGTAAACTGTTCTCCATCAAAGATGCCTACTAATTGATCTATACCATCGACTACTTCATGTAACTCTGCCCCCTTTTTAAAACTTAAAAATTTAATTTAACTTCCATTCAGGAATAATTTCAAAATTTCTAGCAGAAGTAAAACCATTGCCTGTCCACGGCCGTTCACTATGCATCCAATCACTGAACGGAGTACCAATATTATTACCAAAGAGAATCTCTAATTCTTTTTCAAAAAGTATTTCCAGTTCATTAACCTTAAACTTAAGATAACCATATTTATTACTGCACTTGAGTTAAGACTTGTATATACCCCACCACGTTCAACTTTTCAAACTTCCGTTACATAAAATTTTAATTTTCGTAACGCTTTTTAACTAATAGCGAGTATTATACGACCTTCTCTGGTAAAAATACAACCCCACTTTAGCCAAAGCAGTATCAGAAACACGCTTATACGTTACCCATTGTTATCGCCACGAGCTTTGTCATTCTCGTAGTTTGTGTGTTTGGCAGTATCATAAGTCCTCTTGCCTGTAAAATGTCATCTCATCTATTTATCATTATTATTTTTATAAACCAAATATTAAAACAGAATGCCTTGATGGTACAACCTTCATGAGTTATGAATTTCATACAGTCTTTTTATGTTGATTATAGTACACAACTTCATAAAAACAGCACTTGTTGTCTAAAAAGACAAACAAGTGCTATATAGTTTGTTAATTATTATTTCTAACTTAGAAAAGTGAGACTATAAATTACTTGATTTCAGACTCTTTTAAAGTAACTATTTATTATTCATTTCCTTTCATTTCTTGCTTTAAATATTCAGCAATTTCCGTTTGTTGTCCTCTTTCTACTGCAAATGCATAGGCATCCATATCTTTCATGGTTTCACCAGAGTATTTTACAGATATATCAATATCACTCTCAACTAACAATTTAACAATCTCCAAATGTCCACCATATATTGCAGCAAATAGAGGATTTCTATCTGGTTCACTAATATCAAATTCCACATTCTTACTAATTAAATATTTAGCAATATCTAATTGTCCTTTTGCAGTCGCTCGTTCAAGAGCATTTGTAGAAAAAGTTCCACCTTGTGCATTAACATCTATTCCAGCATTAATAAGATATTCTACTATCTCTAAATGTCCATGTGCTGAAGCTACATGTAACCATGTACCAAAAGGTGTCATCCATGTTAACATGTCTGGTTCTTTTTCAAGTAAATCTTTTACAGTATCCGTTTGTCCTTTTTTTATGGCAGTTCTAATATCTTTAGCATATTGAGTCTTCTCCATAATAAATTCTCCTTTCACCTCCATCTCCTAGAAGCAACTTGTTTTCCAAGGTCTTCTAGTATTTCAATAATATCATCTAAATCCGCACCGGCCGCATCAACTGCTTTCAACTGATTAACAACATTTTTTAGAGCTGCAATACTATGTTGTCCTGCGACTCTATTTGGTGCCCAAACTAGATTTTCTTTACCAATTACTGGGTCAATATCATATTTTCTTAATATTTCTTGACCTTCTTGAACGAGCTTTTGTTGAGCCTCACCTAAACCTTTTTTAAATAATATATGATGAGCATGTGGATCGATCATAGCTATAGGTGGATCACCTATTAATCCTCTGAGATACTTACCAAAATCCATTTTAATTAATGCTTCATCATATTCTTTAGTAATGCCTAATTCAGACATCTTCTTTCTAAGCTCAGACAACTCATCTATATTCTGAATAGCATTTTTAAGCTTATTCATCTTAGTTACATCAACATTCCCATTCACAATTATATCATCAATATAATCATTAACAGTGTTACCCGTACCCTTAGTACCTACACTAACTCCTTTAACATCTTCAGCTTTTTGAAAAGTGACACCGTTCGTCTCTACCTGATCCATAACACCAAACGTGTTGGATCTCACAGGGGGAGCGCCAGCTGTGGCAAAGTGTGGTCCATTACCTATACTTAAACCATCAAAAGCCTTTGAAACTTGTTCATTTAGGCCTTTTCGTAGCTCTTTCCCATCAGCGACAAAGTTTGTTGCATCCTTTGAAATGCCGTCTACACCCTTTATGCTAACATAACCAACACCCAACACAAACAGCGCCTCTGTCAAACTGCTATTTCGTTTCTTTTCACTCAATTCATTGCCAAATATATCTTTTCTGGTAATATATTCACTGAAGACGTTAGCTGATGCGAGCCAGTAAATACCGTACTCTGTTTTTTGTAGCGTAGGGAATGCTTTGGCATTTTTATAAACGTCGAGGGAGTGGTCCACCGCTTGAACGCCCTTGGCGGTTTTGTAAATGGCCTTTCCATCTTTTGCTGCTCGGCCGGCCCAGCCGACAAACGGAATGAAGCCTGCTGCTGCGAATGTGGCTGCTAGAAAAATAATAATAACCTGCTGAACAAATGCTTTTCATTTATTTGTTCAGCAGGTTACTTCTTGAATTCATGAATTTTCCGTTATCATTACCCTAAGCATGTGGTTAATTACTCAAATAAAACTACTTAACTATCTGCATATCTATTATTTTCCCATCGTTTACATCAACTTGAAATTTTCTCCCCATAAAATCAGTAGCAAACAAATTATTATTTTTTTCTAGATTTAACCCTACATAAGGAACACTTTTCATTTCTTCTCTCCCTTTAAGGCCCTGGGGACATATTTGCCAAAGCTTATCTCCCGAAATAGTATAACAATGTACATTGTTTAGTTCATTGTGGCTTAGTGGCACTCTAGTTGGGATCTTTAACAGTATGAAAATTCTATCTTGAAAAGATATTGTATTTTCTATAGGATAATCAAAATAAATAGTCTGGTCTCTTAATTTTAATTCATTTTCATTTACTAACGTGATTATTACCTCCAATTAGAAATTTCACCTAATTCTTTAAGCGCACAAATCCATTGGCAATAATCCTCTTCCATAAAAATCTGTAACTTCTACATTACTTTCTTTATCCAAGCATACATTCTCGAAAAGTAGATGACATTTATCCAAACCTCATTTGGATCCTGTACTTGCTATATAAATTCAATGCTTGGAAACACCTCTAATTGGTACGGTATATCTCTTTCTCGTCCCTTCACCACTTTTCAGGTATTACAATTTCATTTTTTCAGTCTTCAACATACCTTTAGTGAAACCTTGTACTTATTACTTCTATTTGTCCACTTACCGTCCTCAGCAATTGCTAAAATAGATTCCTTGTCAATCCTTAATTTCTAGAAATTATTCAGTAATGATATTGAACTAACTTGATTAATTATTTCTATTTTTTATATATTTCTCTTGTAATTTAACCAGCTCATATAGTTCATCAAAAGCTATATTTTCATCCTGCACTTCATCTATAATAAAATGGCCACTTCTCTCCTTTGTTTCATATATTTTCCATGTATTATTTTCCTTATAGCATCCTAAAACAAATGGTTCATCTGTCAAACTATCAACTACTACAATATATTCTGCTAAATTAATATTTTCATTTTTTAATCTATCTAAAAATTCATGTTTAGTCACAATATCTCCTCCCTACTAAAATTCAATATTTAATAAACCTAACCTTTTTAGAAAATCATCGATAAGATTTATACTTCTACTAGCTACTGGTTTTTAAAATAAATAATATGCCAACGACTCATGTACTTCAGTTGCTGAGGTTTTCCCCTCGACAACATCCTATTTTCATCTCTAATTGCTTTAAATTCTATCAGTTAGTTTTTTAAGTAACAGTAACTAATATGCTTTTCCATGCTTTTTAAATTCACCGGTCTTAAGATCAATTGAAAAATACCAGTCCTGCCAACCAGAACTTTTATCTTCATAACAAACTACTGCCGGCCCGATTTTAGGGTGAGTAGTTACATAGGAAAAATGATAGCCATTAGGAGAATTGGCTTCTATCATCTTTTTTCCTTGTGCAGTATAGATTACTAACTTTTTGTTCTCTTTTACTTTTTCATCAATGAGTAAAACCAATCCTAAATCCTGTATTATAGTTCCACTATCTACTTCTACCTCTTTGACTTTTATTGTATTTCCATCAAAGGCCCAAATAACTACATTTTTTTCTCTGTCTAAAATCAAATCACTAATCATCTTATTTGTCCTTTCTTGCCTTGGATTTTATCTCGAAAATCGCTTTAATAAAGTATATCCATTATTTTATTTTCAAGAAACACTTAATTCCATTATATTTATTCTGTGGTGCAATTCTTCCGTTGTAATTTCAATGTGTTTATTTCTAAGAAATTCTATCCTACTCAATTCTTTTGCATTTTGTTTTAAAAAGTGAGTTTTATAAGCGGCTGCTTTGTATTAGGATTCTCACTACGAAGAGCAAGCTCTAGTTTTATCAGAAACTACTTCTTCTGATGATAAGTAAGTACCTCCGGAGTCTCTTGAGAGAAGTGATAGTGATAAATCTCGAAGCATGTTAGATGGGCTTTAAGGGGGAAGTCATAGAAACAGTAATTCCAAAATTCCTATACAGGGGTTTTTATACTAAGGAACCTGTCAAAAAATGAAGGTTATAACAGGTTTCCTATATTTATACTTAATTAATTTACATCTATTTTACAGTTATACAAATTTATAAGTATTCACAGATATCCTCATCTGTGAAGTTGGAAGAAAGTATATTAGAATTCATTAATTCTTTCTCCAATGTTTTAAGTAAATATAAAAGGTATATTCTCTCATACATTACTTCATAACCTTCTTCAATTTCTAACGGAAGTGTTTCCAAATGAATTTGCTGATCATTGCCAATGAATTGTACAATTAAGTTATTTTCATTATTCTTTTCTACTTGAATCGAAGAGGGCTTTCTTTTATCTTTAAAGTCATAATAGCTTGAAGGAATGCCCAGAACCGAAACTTTTTGTTCAACTATTTCTTTTGTGAAATCTACTTCATTTTTACTAGTAGGTAATACAAAATTAAGATAATAGTGGGAAGATAGCTGCTTTAAAAAGAAATATTTAACCGCGATCTCTTCATTTGAAAATATTTTAATTACTTTTTTCTTAGGTGCATCTTTTCTTTCGCTATATATAAGACTGTATTCCCAGTTCTTTTCTGTTTTTTGTACTTGATAGTAATTATCCCATTGGCCAGAATTTTCTATTAATTTATCTCCAAAAAGGATTACTTCCTTCCCAACTTTATTTAAAATTGTAGACGCTACCTCATATTTCAACTTTTTAGCTCCTCTCGCTCAACATATCCAACTTATATCTCTTTAATATGTTTGTTTTTAAGTAAATTTTCAACCGTAGCTTCTACCATATTGCCTTCAAAAACTTTAATTTGCATAGAAAAATGAAATTGTATTCCACCGCCTTTTCGGTCAAACCAAGGAGATATTTCCCCTCATTCTAAATGGAACAGGGAGAGATACAAAAATTTGGTATGCAGAAAATCATATTACTGTGGAGGATAAGATAAAGTAACGTGGTTAGAAACATAAACCGTATGGTGAATTATATGATAAATACAAGCTTACTTTCGACAATTAGTGTGTAAATGGACGTTAAAAGAACTAATTCTCTATAGTTGTCATAGATCGCACCTATTACCAGGTCAGTAAAATCTATAAAAGAGATATTCCCCAACGTCTTTTACAAATACTATCCATTCGTAAAACTTCCGTCCACATTCCTTCTGGCTTTCCAAGTCCTTCCCATTCAAAATAATTCTTCAATTCCTTCTCCTTACTATTCAAAGTAATTCTAAGCTTGTTTAGAATTTTATCTTGATTAATTTTAAATGGAGCTGTACCTAGACCTTCCTCTATTAATTGGCAAAAGATAGTTGATAGAGCACAATATATATCAAATAATTCACCATCTATCATAGTTATTAAAGATTGTTCTAATTTCAATTCTACTCTTTTATTTTGATCATCTAAATATAGTGGATAAATTCCTTTTGTTAATATACTCTCTACATCTGTAGGCACGTTTGCACTAACCCATTGATGAAGTTCAATTTTATAATCTCCTTTCCCCTTTAACAAATCAATGAACTCATTATTATCAATAGCTTGAATAACTTTCATCTTAATATTCATACAAACTACTCCTATTCTATAAATGTTTTATCTACAAATGCAGTATTATTAGGTATTTTATCAACTATTGCTTCAGCTGTTCCTCCATCAGTATATCCACCAGGAATCCAATGACTATTAGCACCATATTCATTTCCAGATGGCATCCTTAGATTGAGATCCTTAGGTTCTCTTATATCAAATCGCACCAATCCGCCTTCTGATAAAAAGTGTCCATCATCAAAACCTAGCATTTTTTCAAAAAAAGTAATATCTCCATTAGCTAGTTCAGCTATATCATCTATAAATTTTTTTGGTGCGATAAATTGTGTATTATCAGGACATCCAATATAATCGTTTCCTTCAACAAATCTTATATATTGTTTTTGGGTCATTATAAATGACCCGCCTTTTTCAAATTGTTTTAGATGATGTTCTATATACTCTGTACTTAAGTATGAAGAAGGATCTGGTCTACTTCCTTTCGGCATAGATACTATCTCATCAAATTCCGCCTTTTTTAAACCAGTTACGTTTAATAATTCAGCTTTACTAAACCCTTTTCCACCTTTAACCTCACCATAATACTTATTATTTTTTTCCAAAATACTATTCACAGCATTCCCAGCCTGCAACCGATCTACATAAGCTCCTGCTCCACCAACGCCCAACACAAACAGTGCCTCTGTCAAACTACTATTCCGCTTTTCTTCACTCAATTCATTCCCGAACATATCTTTTCCTGTTATATACTCACTGAAGCCGTTCGCGGAAGCAAGGCCATAAATGCCGTACTCTGTTTTTTGTAGAGTAGTGAAGGCTTTGGCATTTTTATAGGCGTCGAGGGAGTGGTCCACCGCTTTGACGCCCTTGGCGGTTTTGTAAATGGCATTTCCACCTTTTGCTGCTCGGCCGGCCCAGCCGACAAAGGGAATGAAGCCTGCTGCTGCAAAAGTGGCTGCTTTGACGCGATCTGCTTCAGATAGTTCTTCGCCCGTCACTGGATCAATACCTGTAGCTGCGCGTTTCATATCATAATAGCCAGTGACTTCTCCTGTAAACGTAGAAACAGTATCCCATGCTTTTTCATACCATGGTCGATTTTCCAATTCTTCCATTTCTTTTTGGATACGTCGCTGCTCCTCCTGTTGCTCTTTAAATTCGAGATAAGCATCTGTTTGTGCTTGTGCATCTTCTCGCATCTGGTATACATCACTATTGTGATAGGCCTGGGCATCAAAATTTATTGGCGAAATTGCTGAGCCTTGGCTTGTAGCATCAAGCAGAGCACTGAAGAGACCTACCATCATATTCTCGAGATACTCAGAAGAGGCATATTCCTCTACTAGTCCTTCATCCAGATTAGCTACCTGTTCCATCGTATCTTTTCGTTTCTTATTGGCCTGGTCTATCTTTTCTTCAAAGTCCTCCTTTGAGAAAGGCTGAAGGGAGACAAGGTCGTTTATTCGATCAAAAATGCTTTTTAATGATTTTCGCTGGGCGTCAACCATCTCTTTTGACTGTGTATGTCCAGTATATAACTCTTCTTTCAAGAATGGTACCTGGACCAATGTGTCTCCTGATAAATCCACATCCTCAGTTGAACCTGATATACCATTAAAGAAGGCAATTTTCACGTTGCAGATAGAGATCCAGGAATCTACCACTTCAATCTGTCCCTGATAGAATCCTTTGATTGCCCTGGCTCCCTGACCCTTAAAACCATCCAGATCCACTATTTTTTGAAAGGCATTCTTCAAACTAACAAACTGCTTCTTCAAGCTTTCATATTGTACAGCTCTATCTTCCATGGAAGCTACCAGTGTTTTGGATTCTAATAAACGTTCATTACCCATGACTTACCTGCCTCTCCATGTTAAGTTCGCTTTATGGCTTCATCCTGCTCTTTGAGTGTCTTCACATTAGCCACTGTATCTGCTAGATTTTTTTCCACGACCTGCATATATTGCTTAAGTAATTCCTCTAGATTTTTTTCTCTTTCCAACCATTGGTCTGTATAATTCAGCCTGTTTTTCCCATACGCATCTTCGCTAGCACCTGTTAATTGGACTTCTTGCAATGCTTGCTTTGCATCATCTATTTCACTTAAGACAGACTCTATTTCCAAGCGGATTTCTGAAGCTCCACCACCAGTTGTTTCTATATGTGCCTTCATGAGAACAACCTGCCTTTTAGATCTCTGATTTTATCTCCCAATTCTGCAGCAACCTCTTCCCCTTTATCCAGAAGGTTGTCTGCCTGATGAGCAATAGAACTTGCTATATCCAATGCACCTTTTTGCAAATTTAATTGAAATATTTCATTCTCAATGCGCTGAATGTAGTCATCATAGTCATCAGTAATTTTTTCCATAATTTCTAAAGCATCTTCTCGGTCATCATCAAAGTTGGTAGCACGGTTGCCTGACCAAACACCTTCTAAAGTCGGCTTGGTAATTTTCGTTATTTCCGTCATACTGGATGCCTGTTCCTCACGAATATCATTTTTAGCTTTCGTTAATCTGTCAATTTTTTCTTCAATATCAGCAGACCGACCGGATATAACTGCAAAAGCCTGACTTAGGAAATCAGCATCATCTGCCATCTGATACACCTCCGATATAAGTTTACTCAGCTCTCCGAGTGCTTTAACTTAGGTAGAAGAACAAAGAACATAATGCCGATAATAAGCACGACGGCTATAATTAATAGCATCATGACATTCGTGCTACTTTCCACATTCTCCTCGTCACCATCTAGCTTCATTTGTTTCTCTTTCTGTGAAAACAAACCAAGTTGGTCCGACTTGGATGTAATCGTATTTGTTTCTTTTACAGAAGAGGCAAATAACTTTTCCTTAATTAAGTTACTCTCCGTCTTATCTTTCTTCTCAAAAGATAATTGTTTCTGTTCTTCTGGAAGTTCTTCACGTTGTTCGATTTGATCCCGACTATTCGGCTTAATATTAATTTCTTTTTTTTCATATATATTTGGCTCTACCGGTGCTTGATTATCTTCTGCATGCACCGGCAGGCTTACAAACATAATAGATACTAATAGAAGAAGACTAAGAAGCTTTTTCTTCATTCGGCTCCACCCTTGCTTTATTTCTCATAAATTGCAATGTGTAAATAAAAGCAGAGATTGCTAGTGTAATAGCAGCTAATACAATTATTGTTAGTATAAACGATGTTTCCGTACCATACTGTAATCCCATATATACATTGGATACTGGATTATTAAAGGTGAACTCAGGAACCACAATATTTAATAGTGGTGTAATAAAGAACACGATCATTGCTATACTTGCCAACCATCCGACAAATGGTCCAATGAACAAACCACCACGGACTACGTTTGCACAGGCCATTAATAAAAGAATGGTAAAGACAGACCATTTTATTGCCTGAGCATCATCCAATTCATATAGATTCAAACCATAAATACTTATTATCATTCCAACCGCCAGATTCAGTAAAAGGAATAAACCACCTTGTACGAGATACGTATTATTGGAGTAATAATGACTTAAGAACCCGATTAATAATCCACTTATAAGGATAATCATGAACATAACCACAGGTGGCACTCTTTCCTCCGTTTCAGAAAGAACCTTGCCATTTACTTGTCCTTCAACATTTACCGGATTGGCTAAATGATTATAAACAAATGGATTTTCCTGGCCATCGACAACGGTGTTTCCAAGGATCTCGTATGCATCCTCTCTGATTAATCCAGTCGAAGCAACATTGACAGACCATTTATTATTCAACTCATCCGATTGCTTTTGAACAGTGCTGATTTGAGCTTGTAAATCTTTTGTGTTTGTCGTAATTTCGCTCTGATTTTCTTCCAGGTTGGTAACTAAATCAGATAATTGCTTTAAATCAGAAGCAGTGCCCTGTTGGATACTGAACACCATTTGACCATCTAAATACTCCAAAGACGGAGATTCCTGCCATTCAAACGTATCTGCATTCACCGTTTGAAGTTGGTTCGTAATCTCAGTTGCGTTTTGTTGAAGTGCTTTTATTAAATCGTTTGTATTGGCTTGCTCTGCTTGGATAAGTTCTTTATTTTCATTAAGAGTCAATTCTAATCCCTTCAAGACTTCAGAAAAGCTTTCAGTTGGACTTTGATTTCTTAGTTGATTTATTTCCTCACTTGCTACACCAAAAACAGGACTTAAACGGTCAGTATACTTTTGGTTAACTTCATTAAAAACTTCATCTACTTTTGACTTAGTAAACTTCTCAATTTCCCCAGTAAACTTTTTATTTAATTTAGATTCTTGACTAAGCGTTGTAGTAATTTCAGTTAAAGAATCGTTATATTTAATTAAGGAGGCAATTGTTTTATTTTGAATATCTTCTCCAGGAAAATCTATCTCTAACTTATCGAGTTGTTTCTGTTTAGCGATTATATTTTTAACGATTTCTCCTGCTAAACTATCTCTATTATCTTCTAATTTATTTACTACCTTTTCATATTCATCCACCAAGTTTTCCCATTCTTCTAAAGGAAAATCTTCTTTGTTTATCTCTGCCTCTTTTTTGGTCAACACACCATTAATTTGTTGAATACGATTATATAATTTATTCCACTCTAAAATAGGAGTTTTAACCGTATTCTTGGTAGTAACTTTCTCTTCTTGTGTTGAGTCACCCGTATTTTCGCTTTCTTCTTCACCATTATTATCAGGGGAAGAAGCTTCAATTAAGCTCTGAATATCCTTAATTTCATCTTCTAGAGTATTCAAGCTGGTTCTAATGTTTTCTAAGGAAACGTTGGTTTCTTCGGGGTTTTCTGGTTTCTCCAACTTTCCTATTTTCATGGATACAGGTGCTTTATTTATCTTCTCTACAGCTTTAGCTGCATCTTCACTCGCTGATTCATATCTTTCTTTATCTAATTGTTTAGCATAGTTATCTACTATATAGTTAATCTCCTCATTAAGATTCGAATAGGAATTCTTATACGCTAGCTCCCATTCCACCCAGTCATTAATTGCATTTTTACCTTTAGCGACATTGGTGGAGTAGTTTTCAAGTAGATTCCTATTTTGATTTTCTAAATAAACTACGGAATCCTGCATTTTACTTAATTGTTCTTGTTTTTTAGCCATACTCTCCGAAAGCTTCGTATTGTTTTCCTCTATAATACCTGCAATTGCTTCCTGGTTCTTTGTCTGTGCTGCTTGGAGTAGCTTTTGCTGCTCCAGTTGTGTTTCTTTATATGCTTCCAAAGCTTCGGTAAATGTCTTCATCTTATTTTCAGCTTCGTTCGCAGCATTGGCACTGTCGCTGGATACATCATTAATTTGATCTGTCTGATTTAAAATGTTCTCCAGATTGTTTTTATGCTGATCAATTTCATGTGCCAATGTTTTGGAGGATGGTGTGTAGAATGAGTACATTGCATCCTGGAAAGCAACTTCTTTTTCAAGAATTTTATCAAACTGTGCCCGGATATTGTCTACTTCCTTTGACACATAGCTCCAATAAATGGTGGACATTTCTTCGTTAATTTTGTTTTTTGCAGTCGCCATTTCTCTGTGAATACGCTGACGGTCCTTCGCTTCCAGATTTGGCTGGATAACATAGTTCAATGCTGCCTTCGTAGGTTTATCTTCCTTAAACGTCATAATTTTTTCCGTAAAGGTTGATGGAACATAAATAATTGCGTCATAATTTTGGTTACTAAACCCTTGTTCGGCTGCACTTCTGTTTACAACTGTCCATTTGTAATCTTTTTGCTCGTTTAATAAAGCAGGAATTTCTTGTCCCAATATCAATTTTTCTTCTTCCTGTATTATTCCTGTATCTTCATTTACAACAGCAACACTTCTTGTCGCTTCATCCTCTTCCTCCTGGACAGCCGGTACTGGCTGGCTGTCCACATAACGGAATAGAAGGAGTGGGAGAACAAGTATGACAAGAATTTTTGCTGCTAGAGTTAAAGAAGATTTAAGTCCTTCACTCATGTAGCTGTCACCCTTTCTGCATCATAATGGGGAACCTGTATTTTCTTAACTTGGCCATTTACTACAAAGTAGCCATATCCTGCTTTAATTTCAGGTTCATTTCTTGTATATGGTAATGTAATGAAACTTTGATCAGACTTCTTCATTAATAAAATAGCTTGCTTTATTTGTTTTACTTCACTTGTCAGTGGATCGAATCCTTTAGAGAACTCGTTTGCATTTCCTGTTGCAATAAAACTAAAGCCTAAATGACTGTATTTTTTAATAAAGTCAGCAATTTTCGTTTGTAAACCAGCATCCAGATTTTGCTGGAAATTCGCCATACTATCAACAAGAAGAATATATGGTGTAAATTGAAGATTCGCTGAGGTACGCTCACGTAGTGCCTCACGATATTTCTCTTCCCGACTTTCAAACTCGCTTCCAGCTGTATTCAGCCAATTTTCCACATGCTCTTTTACTTCCATATAGGTTACGCCGCTCTCATCAACATAGTTTGCCAATGAACGATCAACTGAATCGAAGACACCAATCTGCGCGCCCGCCTGTTCCTGCATTCGGTGAATAATCAGTTGCAGCATATTTGTTTTTCCTTTTTGAGCGTCTCCTAAAATAAGACAATGACGATTTTTTTGCCAGTCAATGTACACTGGCTTAACTGTGTCCTCATCTAATCCTATAGCGAGCTTTGTTTTAGAAGGTATCACGTTGTAATCCTGATAGAAAGTGATGAACCCTAAACGTTGTGGTAGCATGGCAATTCCTTCTGGTTTTTCGCTATGCTTATATGTTTCTTTCAATTGTTTTACTTTTTCTTTTATATTTTCCAATACTTCCACATCTGTTTCTCCAGCTACCGGCAAATAGATCTGAGCAAGAAAGGCATCATCATTTTTGATATATACTCTTCCGGGCATTGCCTCTGTATCGTATTGGGTTTTACCAATAATCGCGTATTTCTCTGCCTGATCCATTAGGTAGTGAGCAATCTTGGTTTTTAAATTACTCATCAGTGCGTGCTTAACAGCGTTGGATCTAGTCGCAGTTAATACAGTGTAAACACCGAGTGACTGGCCATCTCTGGCAATCTGGGTAAATCGGTTTTCTAAATCGATCATTTCTTCTTTTACTAAATCATAGTTATCAATGGCAATATAAATAAGTGGCAAACTTTCCTCAGAAATCAGATTATACATCTTGATATTACTAACTTCCTTGCTTCGGAATAGCTGCTTTCTTCTTTCCATTTCTTCCGCCATAAATGTTAGAAATTTTTCTATTTTACGTTGATCATCCGAACGGAAATAATCTCCTGTATGTGGTAATTGCTGCAACGGAAGAAGCGCGCCATTACCAAAGTCAAAAATATAACAATTAAAAGCTTCAGGGCTGTTTTCTTCAGCGAAAGCCAACAGTAATGTTTGTAGAGTGGTAGATTTCCCATAACCTGATGAGCCAAAAACACCAATATTCCCATCATCCATTGCCTTATAGGTATATGGTATTTGACGTTGTTGCTCTGGTTCATCCACCATAGCAATTGCATAGTGATTGACTTCATTGCTTATCTGCTCAGGTGCAAATGCTCTGGATGGCAATGGAGGCAACCAAGGACTTGGCAGCTTATTAATATTGAGTCGTTGCTGCACCACAGCTATTTCTTCAACAACTGCATCAATTTCGGTACGTTTATCCTTTTTACCACTCTCTTCTGTTGCTACATCAGATAATGGGATTAGTCCCAAATCAGTAACGAGAGCTATTTCATCTTCTGCACCGAAGGCTTCTTTCGTATAAGGCGCGCCGCTCCATGCTGACTGGAATAATTCATAGACTTCGTTATTGCCAACCTGCAAATAGCCTCGGCCGGTAACTGTTATTTTTGCGGCATCTCCATTTTTAAGGATCTCTTTACTATCACTCTCATCCTGTACCTTTAATGCGACTTTAAATCTAGCATTACTCCATATTTGATCATCAATAATTCCGCCTGGCTTTTGTGTTGCCAATATCAGGTGGACACCAAGACTACGACCAATACGTGCAGCACTGACCAGTTCTCGAATAAATTCCGGTTCTTCGCTCTTTAATTCAGCAAACTCGTCGGAAATTAAGAATAAATGTGGTAATGGCTCCTCTGCTTCGCCTTCTTTATACAAATCCGTGTAATCATTAATGTGATTTACTTCATACATATCGAATAATCGCTGTCTTCGTTTTAATTCACTCTTAATTGAGGCAAGGGCACGTTTACTAAAGTTCTTGCTGCCTTCAATATTCGTAATAGTACCCAATAAATGCGGCATGGATTTAAAAGGCTGTGCCATTCCTCCACCCTTATAGTCGATAAGCAAAAAAGCAACTTCATATGGATGGTAATGAACAGCAAGGGACAGAATATACGATTGCAAGAATTCACTTTTCCCTGAGCCCGTTGTACCTGCTAATAATCCGTGCGGACCATGTGCTTTTTCATGCAAGTTTAAATATACATAGTCGTCCTTTCCTTTAAGCCCTACTGGTACAGCAAGCGACTTAGAGGATTGATTTTCCAGCCATTTTTCCTGAATTCCGATCTCCGCAGCATCTTCTGTATGAAATAATTCTAAGAAACTTACTTTATCCGGAATAGAGTTACTCATGCCTAATTGGTGATCCAACGATCGTAACGTCCTCGCAAATGTTTCATTGTCCTGTTTCGTATGTTCATCGAGATAAAATGGAATATGTACTGCTTTTTGTTGTTGAATTAATATATCACCTTGTGTTTCATCGATATAACGGACAAGTGTGTGAATATTTTCAGAGAGACTCTCCTTCGTGTCAGCTGCAAAAATAGTAGAAATTCCTATATCTGCATGTTCTCCTTCTAAATACTCTAAAATCACGTGCTCGGAGATCAGCTGTCTATTCGTAATTAAGAAGACAAAATGTGGACTAAAAATTTTCTTGTCCTTTTCTTCATCTAAATCCCTTTCTTTCAATAACTCGTAAATAGAAGTAAGCAGCTGATCTCTCGTTTGTTCATTATAAATAAACCCCTTTGCATACGCATGTGGTAATTGAAAATGTGGCAGCCATTTCATCCATTCCCACGAGGCATATTCTTGTTCATCAAAAATCGCAACAAATCGAACATCATGGTAGCTTTGTGAGAAGCTTAGCTGTCCTACAATTTGTTGTATTTCCTTTTTTACGATAGAGTCTTTTCCAATCATCCCCATAGAGCCTTCAGATAAATTAATAACGAGCGGAGAATTTTTTATCGTCTTATAATGCGATACTAATTCTTGGGATTTCTCCAGAAGATCATCAATTTCCTGGTTGGACATATCCGTTCGTTGGGCAGAAACTTTGAAACTGGCCGGCACACTTGCACGCCCTACGCGAAATTGTAAAAAGTCATTACTAACAAGTGTGCGTTCCCAAATACGGTTACTTATCTCGTTCGTTAAATATTTCATTCTTTCAAAGGAAGGAAAATGATAATACAACACGTCCCGTTGTTTATCTGCTAAATTCTGCAGCTCTTCCCGCTTGTTTTCTAAGTAACGTGTATACAGACGCTTTCTCTTTTCCTTGCGATGTCGTTGCTTCTTTTTTTCCTTAAAATATTGTACTGTAGATGTTACTAATGTTGTTCCAAACATAGCTACTGAAATAAGTATAAAGATTCCTCTTGGACGTACTAAAGCTACTACCCCCATAACAATCAGCATCATCAATGGAGGCATAATAATTAACCAAAGTCCACGCTGATTATCCTCACTTTCTTCAGAAGGAAAAGAGAAATCAATCTTATCCTCTGGTTGCTCATAAATCATCCGAGGGGTTCTTCTGTATTTTGGATACTTTTGCTTTAACACACTTGAAGGTAGTTCTATTTGTTCCAATTCCATTTGAATATACTCATGAGTGGATAACTCAAGCGTGTCATCATCTGTTAATGTCACCAAACTACCGGCACTGTAAATAATATCTCCACAATTCAGGACTGTTCTTGACCTAATCTGTTGCCCATTAATATAGACAGCTTCATCTATAGGCAATACATACCATCGTTTATTCTGCTTTAACATACGGAAAGCTGGTAAGTCAGCCGCATGTGGAATGCTTATTTCAGTTCGATTACCCGTATAGAACATTTTTGTTTCATAGTTGGATGTAGTAATAAGAAATTTAACCTCTTGGCCATCAATAAAAACAGGAAGCGGAACTCCTTCCTTCAGATCATGAATTACTTCTTGGTCTAAGTACAAAACATTTCTATTCTCATTTAGTTCTAATCTGTAGGGTGTTGGTATTTCCACGGCTTTAATTGTTAGTGTATGGTGTAATTGGTTACCAATGGTAATTTCTTTCAAATCATCTATTCCTAAACGCTGATAGTAGTCTTTATAGAAGACCCATAATTCCCTCATTCTGACACCTCCTTACCCATTTTACTTTTTGGAATCCTCTTCTTTTTTTGTATCTTTCTTTATCGTTTCAGCTGATTTTTTGGACTCTTCTTTTTCTTTTGCCTTTTCATCTGTCGAATTTCCATTTTCTTGACCGCCAGCTGCCTCTTCTTCTACAGTGGTGCTGCCTTGCTCAGAATCAGATTCTTCCTTTTGCTGCTCCAATTCTTTTTCCATTTCTTCTTGGTATTCATCAATTTCTTTTTCAATCGCATCTAATTGGTCTTCACGTTCAGATCCAGTAAGACTTTGATCTGTTTTAATATCCTCTCGCTGCTTCAGCAACCCATAAATAATTAATTCTCTATCTTCCAATAGTCTTGCGGTGTCTACTGCTTCCTGATAATTCCCGCGACCGATATCTATCCAATAAAGAAAGTACTTACGGTCAGACTGGAGTGTGATCGTATTTTGGACATTCTCCCTTTGTTCCTCTGTTAATGATTCACTTACAATATAGGAAGAAGCTAACTGATATTGAACTACGTACGGCATATCGTCATGATCGTATTTTTGTAATTGGTCGATCACTGCACTGTACTCGTTTTGTAAGAAGGAACGATTACTTGCGACATATGCCTCTGTTTCCGGAATTTTAAAGAACAATGCATAAGCTGTATAAATGAGGGCTGGAACTAAAAAAATAAGTAATGCTAGAGAAATATATCTCTGAAACTTCCACTTTTTCCTCGGAACATGGAAAACAGTTTCTTCATATGCTTGATCTTTTTTCAAATTATCTTCAATAATTTCATATAGCTCTACATAAGAAGCTGCATGCATAATTTGTTTTGTAACAGAGGAAAGGTCTTTCGTTTCATAATGCGATAAGTACGTTTTAAAATCATACTTTTCATCAGCAATTGCCGCTATTATTGCTTTCGTTTCTAACCAAAGCCTGTCCGTATCCTCCTCATAAGGTGGAAGACTTTCCTTTACCCCATAATGAAGGAAATGGGGAGTTAAACCTCGATCATACATGATGTTCTCAGGACTTATAATTAGTTTTAATCTATCCAATGAATGACTTTGTATCTTTTGGAGTATGTTATAAGCAAACTGCCATCTTGACCGCACATTTTGCTGATGTATTGCTTGGAATGATGCGAAAGTATCAGGTGGAGTTAGTGTAATAATCAGTTGATCCTCTGTAAGCGTAAATGTTTTATTGAACTCTGGCTCTATTTCCTTCAAAAAATGTATCTCCATCTCATCATTCAATTTTAGCTTTGCACGCTGGAAAATAAGCTTTATTCTCTCTTCCTCATAAGAGAGATTTACTTCTGTTTTTTCTTCTAAGTATGTAGGACTTTCCTTTTCCATTTATATACCACCTTCTGCAGCAGTCTTTTGTGTATTAACAGCTCTTTCGCTGTTATATATTCGTTAAATATGTATTCATAGTTTCACAGAATTTCAATACGGTCACCTGCTGTAATTCCACAGTCTTTTAGTGTTAATGAACCATCAAAAACTCTTTTTTTATTGGTTACACGAATCCAATAGCCCTCACGTGGTATGGTATGCAATTTAGCAGCCTGCCAAGTTATATCAACAAGGTTCTTCACCCGATGCTGATCAGATAGTCTTAATTCAACTGGAGGTTGATTGTATTGATTCAAATCAATTGTCACGTTTATATACATGTCGCCAGACTCCTTCTTTCGTAACTAATCCTCTAACCGCTACCATTCTCCTGGTAGATAATACTTACATTTTATACAAAAAATAGTGCCGACACGTTATAACTGCGGCACTATCTCCTCTTCTATTTCTACTGTATTATCCGCGAATTTGACCTGCAATATTAGCGTCTGTCTGTCTAAGTGTATCAGCACTAGAAGCTAATTGACGTTGGATGTCCTCTAAAAGAGTAACCATGTTAACAAAAGAAGGTCGTAGTTCTACATATTGGTCTTGGAAAGCTTGTGAAGCTCCACCCTCCCACGCATCTCCTAACTGGGCAATGAGATCATCCAATGTTTTAAGAATGGCATTTACATTCCCACTTTCAATACCATACCTTCTCGCAAAATCTTCTAATTCTTCAGGGTTTAAACGAATCATACCAGACATTTAAACAACCTCCATTTATTTTATTGTTCTTCCTACATGACATTATAAAAGAAAATATTGGCAATAACTACAGTTTATACAGAATGTTTTATAAAATAAGTCCTTATCCCTATGATTTCGACGTTTAAAAAACGTATGTAGGAAATAAGTTTGATTAATATCATTACCACTTATTACCCATATTGGATAAAAGTTAAACAAGTAGCTTATAATATTTGTTTCCTTAAGTAAATACTGAGAAAATAGAAAAATATAAATGAATTATTTTAAGGAGGGATTGTTTATTTTTACAGATAGTGAATTAAAAGCGTGGGAATCGAAGTATCCTTTAATAACAAATTTAAGAAAATTAGAGCCTGTGTTTTGGCAAAATTCTCACCTGGCATCTGCTTCTAATTTTAATACATTACCTTTAACGATTCAGGACATGAAAGAAGCCGAAGAAAGATGGCATAGATTTGCTCCTTTTTTGGCTGAAGTTTTTCCGCAAACCGAAAAGAGTAACGGAATTATTGAATCTCCTATACGGAACATTGCTGGCATGAGAGATCAGCTTGTTAATTACTATAATAGAAATTTAACTGGAGAACTCTTTTTAAAATGCGATAATGAATTACCAATAGCTGGTTCCGTAAAAGCAAGAGGGGGAATTTACGAAGTATTGCATCATGCAGAAGCACTTGCTATTGATGCAGGCTTAATCTCAAAAGAAGATAACTACAAGCTTTTTGCCACCAACGAATTCAAGGATTTTTTCAAAGATTATTCCATTGGCGTTGGGTCTACTGGGAATCTTGGATTAAGTATTGGTATTATGAGTGCAGCATTAGGCTTTCAGGTTTCTGTTTATATGTCCGCAGATGCCAAACAATGGAAAAAGGATTTATTGAGAGAAAAAGGAGCTAAGGTAGTTGAATTTAGTGGCGACTTTAGTGAGGCGATTGAAGAAGGACGTAAAACAACAATAGAGGATCCAAATGGCTATTTTGTTGATGATGAGGACTCCAAGCATTTATTCCTTGGTTACAGTACTGCCGCATTTCGACTAAAACACCAATTGGAGGAACAAGGAATTAAGGTGGATAAAGAGCATCCTTTATTTGTCTATATACCATGTGGCGTTGGTGGCTCACCGGGTGGTATTACATTTGGTCTTAAGCAACTGTTTGGAGACCATGTTCATTGTTTCTTTGTTGAGCCTACACATTCACCGGCTGTGTTAATTGGATTATTAACTGGAGAGATGGACCGTGTTAGTGTTCAGGATTTCGGCCTTGATAACAAAACGGCTGCGGACGGCTTAGCTGTAGGACGTCCATCCCAGTTTGCCACTGCTATTAGCGATCAGTTAGTAAGCGGCATGTATACCATGGAGGATGATGATTTATATCGATTACTTGCTATGCTTCAGGATACAGAAAATATCCAAGTTGAGCCATCAGCAACAGCTGGGCTTCTTGGTCCCCAAGCCGTCTTACAAAGTGACTATGTTAAACAACTGGAAATAAATCCGGATAATATTAATCATATCGCCTGGGCAACCGGAGGAGACCTTGTGCCTCAGAAAGATAGAGAAGTATTTTATAAGACGGGAAAAGATCTCATGTAGAAGAATGTAGCGGTTAGAGTGCCGCTACATTTTTTAAAAAGAGAAAGCTTATCCTTTATTTCTTGTCATCGTAATAAAAGTTGCCCGCTCTGTATTAAATTCGTTTTCTTGTTTAAATCCAAACTTTTTATATAAATGGATGGCACGTTTATTGAAAGTAGCGACTGTTAGACGTTGCGGCAGATCGGGTGAATTCTGCCCAATTGTTTTAAATATATAGTCACAAAATGAATAACCTTTTCCTTGACCAGTTAAAACTGGATTCATACCGAACCCAATATCGAGTTTTTCTTCCTTGTAAGCTTCTACCCTATTCCCCGCTGGCACTTGTGCAGCAGTTCCAGTACAGTAAAAACCGATCAGTCTCTCCCTCTCATCTACAATTGTAAAATAATTCCCGTTTATAAATTCATGTAAAGCCTCTTCCGTTAGTTCATTATTATAAAAATCATATGGTTTATCATATTTCCAGTTTAGTATGGACATGGCAATCTCTACATCCATAGGGACTGTTTTTAGCTTCATATAATGTCCCCCCTTCTCATAATTGATCGAATGAAGTAATTCTATCAAAAAATTGCTGGAGTTCAGTGCAAGATTCAGAAAGAAAAGGTAGCCCCTCCTTCGTAAAATAGATGGGAGGTGAAAAACAATGTATCTATCTACATTAACTAACAAAAATATTAGAAATTATCTGCTCGGAGGTGGTGTTTCTCGTTTAGGTGATGTACTTTCTGGCATGGCTTTTCTCTTTCTTGCTTATGATCTTACTGATTCAACTATATATACAACTATAATGGCAATTGCAGAAACAATACCATACTTGTTATTTGGATTGATTGGTGGTGTTATTGCAGATTGGATTCCTCGCAAAAAACTATTAATTTTATTAGATAGTCTACGTATTCCTATTATTTTATCGGTCTTTCTTTTCCATCAGACTGGTTTACTAAGCTTTAGCTATTTACTTATTGTAAGCTTTGTCATTCAAACAATAGGGTGTTTTTTCAACCCTGCACACCGGGCCATTTTACCAATGATTACACAAGCTGAGCAACGCGCCTCTGCAAACAGTCTATATGATACGGTTAGTCGTGGCGTCACAATCTTAAGTCCCGTCTTATCTGTTTGGCTTCTAACTTATGGAACGGTTTATTTTTTTATCGTTGATGCATTATCCTATGGTATTAGTATTATATGTCTCAGAAAGATCCATTTTACGGAAGAAAAAAACCTGGCTACAAAGACAGTTCGAACAGCAGTTCTTTCTATCGTTGAGTTTTTTTCGTGGGTAAGAAAACATTCAAAGGTAAAATATTTATTTACTGTAACATTTCTAGTTGTGTTTTTTAACACCTGGGTATGGCAAGTTGGGTTGTTGCTTGCTCTAACTGAACTAACCTCACACAGTAAAGAACTATATAGCATCCTTCAAGGGGTTTTCGGAGCTATTGTTGTCATTACTAATCTAATTATCCCTTACTTCATTCGGGAGATGACCCTAAAAACATATCTTATAGGAGCATTTTTATGGGGTTTGGGGATAACCTATTACGGATTCATGTATAGTCTGACACACTTTTTTATTGGTGTAGCCTTAGTAGGAATTGGCCTGCCATTGTCCAGCTTAGCGAGAGTTTATATGCTCCAAACTCTTGTGCCTGAGAACATGCATGGTCGTGCCTTTAGTTCCAATGCATTTCTTCTTTATACGGCAAATACTGTTTCTCTTTTGCTTTTTGGACTGCTTGTTATAGTTACTCCTATTCAATGGTTAATGCTTGGTAGTGGCCTAATGATCATCATAATAAGTTTAGCCGCGTTAACTATTTCTTCGGTAAAGCAGTCGAAATTCCGATGGAGTTCTCCCATAGATTTTTATAAATAGCGTGTTATAGGATGAAACGTTTTTAAAACCAACATCCAGGGCAATTGATAAAATACTTCTATTCGTCTTAGTTAAAAAATGCTGGCTTTTTAGTAAACGGAATAATTGCAACCAAGAGTACGCAGATAATCCCGTTTCCCTTTTAAATGCATGAGAGAACGGAAATTTATTCATGCCAGCCATCGTTGCCATATCATCCAACGACCAATCCTGCTGGTAAGATTGCTTTAACGCATCAAGCACTCTATTTATATTCGGCGAATATAAGCTATGTGGCAATTCCTCAAGCTGGGACCCTGGAGCGTATTGAAGCATCAGTGTTGTCAACTGAATAAGGCTTGACTCAATAAATAATTTCTGCATTCCAGTTGTCATATTTTCATTCATGGTAAGAAAGTTTTTCGTGAAAGATACCCATTGTAATAGCAGGGGATTTTTAAAAGCAGTAGAGGCAAATTCAATATCTGTTCCTGGAACACCTAGTTGCCCAGCTATTTCATTTAGTAAATTCGGTTCAATTTCAACGAGAAATTTTTCTTTTGTTACCTGAATCTGTTTGTGCTCAAATTTCGGATTAAATATAAAAAACTGGTCTTCCTCTATTTGAATGTCAGAACGAGACGTTTGATAGAGGCTTTTTCCATAAGGAGTAAATATTAACTTATAGCATGAATCATATCTCCAATCACGTTCACCTAATCGGTCGGTACGATATAATAAAAGCCCTTTTTTATCCTGCAAAATCATTTAAAAAACTCCTAATCTTAGTCAATCAGCTAAAATACAAAACTTACTAGATGAACAATACCATATATTCTTCATCATAGTACACATCTTCCAACTTAAGTGCCTTGGTCTCTGTTCCAAAAGAACGAAAACCCATATTTTGATAAAGGCGACTTGCCCTCGTATTTGTTTTTACTACACTAAGGATAATTTGTTCAATTTCTCTTAATGCTTGTGCCTTTTCTATTGCCTCTTGCAGAAGGGCTCTTCCTATACCCTTGCCGCGTTCTTCCGTGGAGACATACATTGCAAACAGATTTGCTTTGTGCTTTATTTTCTCTCTTGTTTCAATTAATAAAGTTACCATTCCAATGAGACTTCCATTCTCAAACGCTCCAAATGTGTAATTCTCTTCCTTTTCCAGATTGGCAGCAACGCCTTGCAATGGGTTTTCTCGCTGAACTGCCTCTTCATAACTAGTTAAGAATGCTTCTGGATGTCTCTTCAAAGCTTCCAATCTTAAATTCCAATAGCTTGCTGCATCTGCAGGCTTCAATCGTTTAATCAGCATCGTCAAATCCTCCTATTTTCTAATCTATTATATTCGCTATTTACCAAGCATTTTCCTTTAGTAGTTTGGAGAATAGACAAAAAAGTTTCATAATAAAGGTATTTTTTTATGTACATTTGGTGTATTTCTGCAAAATAACTGTTGGGAAAAATACACTTTAGCTATAAATCCCCCTTTTCAGTGCCTTGGTGATCATAGACCATCGACCAATATAAAAAGGCAAAATGAAACAGCCTAATGCCGATTTCATTTTGCCTATTATTAGGTCCGATTATAATTTTTACTATTTTTTCGTTTGTTAAGAAACTTTCTAACGATCGGATAGATGACTGGCCCGTATCTAATTAGTCTTTTGATTAAGCGTCCCATTCATTGTTCCTCCAATTCATTCTTGAGTTATTTATATATTCCCTTTAACTAGACAACATTAAACAATCTACTTGAGAAAAGCGCAACTGTCCGTACAAGCTAGACATTACTTCCGTTAATAAATCTTTAAGGGCTTATTATGAAAATAAAAAAGGGGCTCCTATACACAGTACCGCAATAATTATTAAATACCATGTACTTGCTTTAGACAACTTATTGCTTCTTTTACCTTTATACCAACCAGTGAATTGCAGTCTATTTCGATAGTAAACAAATAACAAAATATAAATACCAACGATCCCATACCATTGATCCTTTTGTTCAATACCATTATTTGTATATACTTGCCCTAATATGTACCAGGCGATTCCTCCACCAAGCGTAAAAATAACAATAATTCGTATTAAGTCCAAGACCACCCTCATCAGCTCACACCTTTTCCTTCATGGTTATTAGCTTGATTTCTTTATTTGTTCATAGATCTCACTCTTACAAACAATTAACAGTTTTGCTTGCCGTGGAAGCTTTTCAGAAGATTTAGCAGCGATATCTAAGTTATTATCTACAGACAATAACGTTGCTCCCATTTTATGCAAAGAATGACACGCATCGCCAAATGTCTCCCATGAAGGCTGAGGAGTAATCGTAAAAATATCTTCCCCATAATTAGAAGAGGTCAACTGTCTGAAAACCTCGCTTATTCCTTTATATGTTCCACTTTTGGCTATCAATCTGGCACTTGTTTGGTTAGGTGTAATAAATTCATCCACCCCGCCGTGAACAAAACTTGCAATATGCTTTTCGCTAGTCACCTCTACAATCGTGTAAATGGATTTGTTTATTTTCCGAGAATAGTCTTCAACGGAAGTAGCGACGAGCAAAGTTTGGCCATCTGCAAAAGAAGCATTTGGAACACCATCTGAAGAAAAAATCATAACAGAAGTGGAATGAGCTATATTTGCTTTTTCAAGTGTATGTATATCTGCAGGCTCCCCATGAACAAAATGTACATGCTCGTGGACAAAGGGAACTTTTTCTATATCTTCATCTATAAGAACGATTTGTTTATCTTCATGCATATTTAGTAATTCTTGTATGGTTTCCTTGGAACGTCTTGTGTAATTAATAATGACAAAATGATCTTTTCCTTTAAAAGCCAATTTCCCACTCTCCTTCTTATTTTTAAATTCTACATACACATCCACGACATAACCTACAGCTACCCCCATTATGCCTATACCGACAATGTATACAATTACCATAGCAAACAGTTGCCCACCTGCTGTCACAGGAGAAATATCCCCATATCCTACCGTGGTTACACTCGTCATAACCCACCACAGGGCAGAGAAATAGCTGGTAAATGTTTGTGGTTCTATTACCTGAATTGCTTTGGCGGAAAGTAGAACAAAGATGAGTAAACCTATAAATATCGTTGCTTTCACATTCATCTTCATCGCTTTCTGCAAAATACGAAATATCATAAATGACCTCCTGATTTGTTAGTAGTTCATTGAAAAGGGACAGGTTGCATTATACGTGTCTCGGACAGGCATGCGGCTGTCTCGGATTGGCGCGATGTTGTCTCGAATGAGCTTGCTGTTGTCTCGGATGGGCGGGCTGCTGTCTCGGGTGCGCACGCTGTTGTCTCGGATGGGCGCCCTGTTGTCTCGGATGGGCGCCCTGCTGTCTCGAATGAGCTTGCTGTTGTCTCGGATGGGCGGGCTGCTGTCTCGGGTGCGCACGCTGTTGTCTCGGTATTTTGTCTCAACCAGAGGGATGTTACCCTTCCCTATTCCGAAATTGTTTTTCTATAACCATAAAAAGGGCGAAATTGTTTTTGTTCATAGAACGTGCGGGAAGTGCTGCTTGCCAACAATTCCATTCTTGTTTTCGGATATAATTGGTGGACATAATTTAATAATTCCTTACCCATCCCTTTTCCCCTGTGTTCCTTTTTTATTAATAGTTCACAAATAAAAAGAGTTATATATTCATCTGTCAACCCGCGTACATAGCCAACTATTTCACCATCCAGTTCAGCAATATAAGTCACATTTGAATGAGACCAGGCTTTTTCTAATTCATCCGAATTTGCTACAAGATTGCCCCACTCTTCTAACTTGTTGAGTTGATTAATAGAATCAAAGTCCTTTGGCTCATAAGGACGAATAGAGATCTTCGATTTACGACTAGAACTCCTCTCCATACGAAATTCACCTTTCTTTTATTAATTTCACCCCGATTGCAAGTGTTCCCCATTTCTCTTCCTGACTCAGGGAATAGATTTCATAAGTAGCTTCCACCATTTCACTTAAAGAACCACCTTCATCCCCAAAGTGTTGAGTTGGTATCGCTAAATACATCGCTTCGAACGTAGCAAAAGTCTCCAGACTAATCACTTGAACTACTATCTTTTCTTTCAACTCAGGCAGTTTCCTAAACTCAATCCTATCCCCTATAGATAATTCCTGTCTTTTAGGATCATTTAAGCGAACTTCAATTGTCTTTTTGCCTGATTTCATATCAGTAAAAGGGCGTTCATTTAATTTCATTTTATGCAACATATTATTGCTCCTTCATCCTTTGTTTGAAGGTAGGACTTAACTCACTCCAAACATCAAACTTATTACCATCCAGATCGGTAAATACAAAGTTCCTTCCTGCATGCCCTCTGTCTTCTATATCTCCAACCTGTACAGCTTTTTGTTTTAAATCTTTATGTAGGATTTTTAATTCTTCTAAACCATCTACCTCGAAGGTAAGAGAAAAACATTCTTTTCCATTAGCTGCATTAAAATTGGCTGTTTCTCCTTCCTTTGCTTTTACGAGAAAAAAACTTTGATCAGCAAGCTCTAGAATAGCCTTTTCTTTATCCTGATAATTTATTTTAGCCCCTAACTTTTCGACATACCACGGCGCTGCCTCTTCAAGGTGACGCACAGGTAAGTAGATTGTTCCCACTCTTAACAGCTTTTCATTCAATCTTCGTCGCCTCTTCCCCTAATGAAATTTTCACAGCTTCCATGGCATGAATGTTTGTCGTATCAAATAAAGGCAGAGCAACATCTTCTTGTTTCACCAAAAGCCTAATTTCTGTACAACCTAATATAATACCTTCTGCACCTTGCTCTATTAACTTTTTAATTACCTCATGAAAAAAAGCACGTGACTCTGGGAGCAGTCGGCCGAGACAGAGCTGTTCAAATATAATTTGATTTATTTTTTTACGTTCTGTTTGACCTGGTATCATTACATTCATACCGTGTGATCGTAATGTGCCCTTATAAAAGTCCTGCTCCATTGTATATGCAGTTCCTAATAAGCCTATATTTTTTATCTCCTGCTGTTTTATTCGGGTAACAGTTGCTTCGGCAATATGTAAAATAGGAATACTGATAAATTTTTCTATATCTTGAGCGATCTTATGCATGGTGTTTGAGCAAATGACAATAAAGGCAGCACCAGCCATTTCTAATCTGGCTGCAGCATCACCCAAAACCTCCGCTGCTTTCTCCCATTCATTTAACGATTGATATCTCTCTATCTCAGCGAAGTTAACACTATTCAAAATGCATTCAGCTGAGTGCAACCCACCAAGCTGTCGCTGTATTCCTTGGTTAATTAACCGATAATATTCAGAAGTCGATTCCCAACTCATACCTCCAAGAAGTCCAATTCGTTTCATTCATTAGCCTTCTTTCTCCAAGTTTTTTTCTAGACGAAGCATATCTCTACACCTGATACCATTTTCAATAATTTCTTCATCATAATGATCAGTAAAATAATCCTTTCTAACACCGATAATGCGAAAACCACATTTCTGATACAATGCAAGTTGTCCAATGCTGGAATTCCCAGTACCAATTTGGATCACGTCATAACCTTTTTCTTTTGAATTTTCAATGGCATGTAAAATCATTTTTCTACCGATGCCTTTTCCTTGCATATTTTCCTTAACAGCAATGTTAACCAGTTCAATAAAACGAAGTCCTCTTGGAAGAAGAACATATACACCTACTATAGATTCACCTTCAAATGCAACGTAACATTCCCCTCTAGCAAGATAATCCTCTACCAGTTTTAAGGAAGGATCTGCAAGAAGCAACAAATTCATTGGGGCATCTTCCAGATCTTTTATTCTTTTAATTTCCATTGCTTGCTTTCCTTTCTATTAAATGATCGTATTCTTTTGTACTGGTTACAGGGATAGAATATCTACCAGCATAATTATGTAAATCATCAAATACTTTCTGCGAGTTATAGTTATTAATATGGATAGGAAACCCCTTTTCTCGTAATATTGCAGCCCCTCTCTTCTTCCAACCAACACGCTTAAATTGTATCTCCTTCATTTCTTTTGGAGAAATCGTTACTTCTCTAATAAGAAAATTAAATAGTGTTAATCTATAAAAGATTTCTGTGTCCAATATTAACTGCATGCGACATAAACTAGCAGCAAATAGAAGCACCGTACCAATAAGAAAATATGAACTTATATCAATTAGAATCAAAGTGACTAGTATTAAAATGAGTAGAAACCCAGTTTTCGGCCTGCCATAATACGTCATTACCCTGCTCCTTTAAACTGTTAATTCCATGCGAATAGTTTTCAAAATATGGCCATCAAAATTCTCATCGAAGGTAGAGATCATTTCAAACCCTTTTGCTTTGTAAAATTTCTTACCTATTTCATTATCTTTTTCTACATTAATAAAGATCTTTTTCACCTCAGGTAAATAGGTTATTCCCTTTTTAAGAAGGGCTGTGCCAATGGAATCACCTTGATATTCAGGGAGTAAATAAATTGCACCCAGCTCTGCTACTCCTTCGTTAGAAACAGAAGAGAAATTAGCAAAGCCAACTACTTTCCCGCCTACTTCAGCAACAATAATTGTTGATATTTCGATTCGTTGTTGGAGCATTTCTTCACTGTATGCATGTTTTAAAAAGTTATCTTGAATGTTCCTCGGTATAATTCCATCATATGTTGCATGCCAGCTTGTTTCAGCAACATGTTGTACTTCTAAAATATCATCCTGCTTCATTTTTCTAATTAGAAATTTCATTTCGTCTCCCCCATTTACAACTATAATATCAGAATTTTCCTTTATAGCGGGAGTATTATGTAAAACTTTATTTCCCTTATTTGTAAAAGGTTTTTCATATGTTATCTTACGAACTTGGCTTATAATGTAGTTATAATCCGTAATCATTATTAAAGGAGCTCAAAAAATGACAGTATTTTTTATAATTGCGCCACTAACCTTTATCCTTCTTACTAGTTTAAATTGGTTTTTTGGTCGGTCAAAATCACCACTGGCATATCTCATTCCTATTTCAGTTATTTTCATTAGTATGATATTGATAATAATCGCATTTATTATCGATGATCTTGAGGGAATCGGCATCATTGGCTTTGCATTGTTTATCGGGGCGGCGATCGCATTATTGATTACTGCCATTATTTCAAGTAGTAAAGAACTGAAAAAACACCTCTTCTAGTCTGTCCGTTCTCTAGGTCAGACTTTTTCCATCTGCTTATCGTCCAAACAAGTAATTCCATTCTCCCATATACTGCAATAATGGGAGGTGGAGAAGTTGAAGAAGTTTGACTTGCTCGTATTTTTGGGCTCGCTGACTGTGCTAGCCGTATCAGCACTTTTCATTTTGAATGCAGGTAAGCAGAATGATGATACTGCTAATGATGATGAACAGACATCAGGCAATGAAGGTAATGAAATTTTTTGGGGAGTAGATTCAGCCAGTAAGGTAGACGAAAATATGTATCAATGTGTAGCAGAAAATTTTGGAGAACCAAGTGTATGGGGAAGGTACCTTGGAGATATCGAGGGTGTTTCCGTTGGTATTGATAAAGCTGAGGCAGAATTATTACATCAAAAAGATGTAGACATTCTTGCAATTTATAATGCTGTAACAGATGCTACCGGACAGGAAGCAGGAATAGATCATGCCAATAGAGCAATTGAAATAGCAAAAAACTTAGAGATACCCGATGATGTTGTCCTTATTGTAGATATTGAGCCGAGTTTTCCAGTGGATACCGCTTTTCTTGAGGGCTGGTACGACACGATAACTAATTCTCCCTATTCCCCCGGGGTGTATGGCGTATTTGATGAAGAAAGTGATCTTCTGACAGCATATAAAGCTACAGAGAAAAAAGTACAAGAAAATATGATTGTGTGGACCGCTTTTCCTCAAGTGGGAATAACCACAAAAGAAAACGCTCCTGAATATAATCCCCAAGGTCCTGAAAATAGCATGCTTTACGGATGGCAATACGGAATTGAAGCGGATGCCTGTGCAATTGATACAAACTTATTTAAAGAAGAAATCTTTGATTATCTATGGTAAATATAAGAAAACTCAAGCGTTCTGTTTAACGATGGATGATCGGGTTTTGGTGAGATTACTCCTTACTAAAAGAAGTGACCATTGAGTGAATGGGGGAAGTTAACTGAATCTATGTAGTTAACTTCCTTTTTTGAAGATTTGTATGAATTTAAACTAATTCATACAAAATCAAGAGGAGAAGATCTGGGAACACTTTAAGACTTGCAGTAAATTTAGTCTCTGTTGAGATAGTGATTGTCGAGGGTACTTCGTTGCTGTCTCGGAGAATAGGATTGGTGTCTCGGGTGCGGTCGCTGCTGTCGCGGGTGGAGGGCTAGTGTCTCGGGTGCAGCCGCTGCTGTCGCGGATAGAAGGCTCGGTGTCTCGGGTGCAGCCGTTGCTGTCTCGACTAAAAGCCTATATGCCTCCGGTTATGGATTTATGCGGCTATGGGCTGTTATCATTGGTTCGACATCAACTTGGTTTGCTCAAACATATATTAATTCATTAATAGTGAAAGGTGGCTTCCAGAGCTGCCTGAATAACAATCTGCCCTGGCTCTATTGGTGTTTGAACCTGACTGACCGCCATAGTTTTATATAGAACTGGTCCTTCATTTCTCCATTCCTTTATTTTTACAGGTATAGGTGAAATGTTAGTATTCATTGTCCTAGCCAATACGCCAGCTTTAGCTACTGCATCTTCTAGGGCGATACTTAATGCCTGCTTCTCAAACTTCTCGGAGTCTTCCACTTGAAACTGAACGTTGCTGACACGGTTCACACCATTCTGAACAGCTAAGTCAATTAAATAGCCGGTTTGTTCAAGTTGCTTATTTTTTACACTAATTGTATTAATTACTTCATAGCCTCTAAAGATTTGCTTACCTTCTACATAATCATACCTTGGCTCAACAGTGTACGATATGGTTTGAATTTGCTCGTTTGGAATACCTGCCTCGACTAAGGCTTGAATAACTTTTGACATTATTTCTGAATTTTTTTGTTGTGCTTGGCTTAGTGATTCACTCTCTGTTATTACCGATAGCTGAAACACAGCCATGTTCGGCTCAACAACTACTTCCCCATTTCCCGTTACTACTATCGATCGATTCATACTCTCGCCATTTTGTCTGCCCGGCCATATATACGTAGGATACAAAGCTATCCCTCCTTACTCCATCGTTCTTTATCATTCTATGCAAGGAGTGAGGATAGTGTAATCTATAGGCTTGTCCGATTATCCAGACCAATAATCTGGATTTTGCATACGAAGTTCCTCTACAACATCATCCAAATCAGCAGGAGTTATCACATAGATCGGATAATCCTTCTTCACTTCTTTAGCTGCCTGATGGAAAAATCGATTACTCCCTGGAAATTCATCATCCATTAGTAAAAGGCAGCCATCACTCTTATCAGCAAGCCACATATTCTTTGCTTTAAATTGAAAAGCGCCCTTATAATCCCCTTGGTAGATTGGTTTATAAAAGTCGGCAACCAACGTAAGTTCCTGATACTTTTCCTGTAAATGCTCTGGCCAACGATTTTCTTGATTTTCGAATGGCGGGAATATCCCTAAATTAATATTATATCTTTCTTTCAGATCCATAACTACTTCAGCTGCCCATAATTCCACCCCCATCTGTCCTGAAATGATTACCCATTCCAATCCCTCTTCTATAAAGCCAATTAACCGTTTTTCAATTGCTGCTTTAATAAACTCAATTCGTTGATCATTTTCCTTAAATATGCTTAATTCCATCGGCTTATAGCCAGTCACAGTTATTATTTTCATTTAATATTCTCCTTCTATCGCCATAACGTGCGGAACAAAAGCGTAAGAGCCTTGTTTACACCTGATAAGTTCAAGCTAGAAATTGTAATGACGAAGCAACTAATTTCAATTATCTCTTGAAGTATTCTTTGAAATTGCTTTATGTAGCTTTGCGGCGAACGCAGTGCAGAAGCATACCTCTTAGATCCATGTAGAGTTATTACGTAAGACTTTGAGGGGTAGCGTTAAAGCTGTTCCCAGCTAATCCAGCAGGCTTCAAATTTAAAATTTATATGGTTCCAAGCAATAAAAAAACAGGCCGGCATATGCCAGCCTATGATCTACATTAACACCATTTATTCGGTTTCTTCCAATGATGTGACCCATGCATACCTTGATGACCATGCGCATAACCTGGCCCCATACCTGGAGACATTGCTCCTGCTACTTGGCCTGGTGCTGCTCCCGGCCCCATACCTGGGGACATTGTTCCCGCTACTTGGCCTGGTGCTGCACCTGGTCCCATACCTGGGGACATTGCTCCCGCTACTTGACCTGGAGCCGGTACATTAAAGGAACCTCCATACACATCCACACTATTTGACGTATTTTGTACAGAAGTGGAATGTGGGTAAATGTGTTTATTTTTAACCGTATGATGATTCATGATTGTCGTATGTGAAGGATAGATGTGATCAACTTCACTTTCTGAATAGTTGTTTACACAATTATGCTTGGTCGGATATACTACTTGTTTTGGGCAACCGCAATGCGGTCTTTTATGATGTCTCATTTTAAATCCCCTTTCCTCTAATAGGTTCACTAATAACCTATGGCAAATGGCTATGACTTGTATAAGACACGTACCTATATTTAGGGAATTTAATCATATTTATCTTGTATTTAATTACATATTGTAGTGAAAAGTATGTTAAGCAAAGAAAAAACTGCCCCAATAGCTTTTACTATTTGGGAACAGCTTTTTTTGTTTACATATCATGACCTGGATTATGTTTTTGCCTCGTATGATTTGACTGTTTTACCTTCTTTGATCCACTTAAAGGCTCTCCATATGGTTGCTGGGGGCTTTGTGGTAATTTTGGTCGTTCTTGCTGCTTTGGTCCTTTAGGTTTTCCACCCATCGTACCTGCCTCCTTTCTCATCTTCCTTAGGATTCGAGGATTATTCCTTTTTTATTCACTGTACACTTTTTATATGGTACATGCAGGATAGAAAAGTAAAGGCACTTGCGCATACTAATTTAAAGGACTTATAGCATCGCTGGAATGTCTGATACTGCAGTTGGGAAAACTAGAGTTAGCTTTTTGACATCTTCTGTACGAAGCTTCAACTGGATAGCCATTGCGAAAAAGTTAATTAACTCATCTGCCTTACTGCTTATCATATGAGCTCCCAGCAATTGACCGGTTTTTTTATCTGTAATAATTTTTACAGCTGCTCTTGCTTCATTTTTATGTGCATAGGTAAACCAGTCTTTCATATCTGTAAATTTGGATTCAATATTATAATCCATCTTCTTTGCTTCTTCCTCTGTAATACCTGCTTTCGCTACCTTTGGCATGGTAAAGACTACGGAAGGAACCCCGGTATAGTCCACTTCACTTTGGTTTCCATGAACAATATTTTCAATCACCGCTTTTGCCTCTATACCTGCAACTGGAGTCAAGGGAGCCCCTTCTGTATCAGCAGCATCCCCTGCAGCATATATGTGTGAATTAGTTGTGCTTTGTAAATATTTATTCACGGTAATACCGCCTTTGCCATATTCCACGTTTCCATGTTCAAGCTTCAGATCATCCAATTCAGGTATACGTCCACCTCCATGCACAACCATATCTCCTGTCATTATTTCTTCCTTGCCATTCATTTTAGTGACAACCTGGTATTGGTCCCCCTCTTGTTTAATTTCTTTTACTTCGGTATTCAAATGTATAGAGACACCTGCTTCCTCCATTGCTTCTACTAATTGTTGCACCATATCCTGGTCAAATTGCTTTAGTGGGTGTTCTCCACGTTGAAGAATATGCACATCACTACCCGCTTTTGCAGCCACATGGGCTAACTCAAAAGAAATATACCCACCGCCTATAAAAAGTATGCGTGGAGGTAAGTTGCCCAACTCTAAAAATTCATCACTTGTTGTAAGGAGCTCCTCCCCTTCTATTGGTAATGGCATAGGTTTCGCACCTGTAGCAACTACGATATTTTTACCAAACAATGTTTCTTTTCCAATTTTTATTTCTTGGTCGTTTACAAATGTTGCTACTCCATGAAATGTCTCCACACCTGCGTCTTGCATGTCAGACTCCTGTTTTTCAGGGACAGGTTCAGTAAATGAACGCTTAAATTGCATGAGATCCTTCCAGTCGATATTACTTGTTCGTTCTATACCTTTTCCTTGTAGCTGTTCGGATTGTTGGACAATTTCTGCTGCATCAGTCAATACTTTCTTTGGTATACATCCTCTCAATGGGCATGTACCACCATAACCTCGAGAATCAACAGCCGCTACTTCTAAGCCCTGTTTACTGCATCCTGCTGCTATTCTTGAGCCGCTCGGTCCTGTACCAATTACTATCACATCAAACTTTCTCATTACACCACGACACCTTTCCGTCTTTTCAATCTAGTATAAATTTCCCCTTTCCTCATGAGTTTGAAACTTTCGGTTTAGTAGCTCATTCGATTTTAATTACGGTAATGAGATATATTGGGGGAATCCATAAGTTAGCAAAATAGATAAAGTCCGAAGTAACTTGGTTAGGATATGAAAATTAATCTTCTTTGAAAATTTACTAAAATAATGAATCTGGTTAGACCACCGCTTCGGAAAACACTGCGCTTTTCGGGGGCGGCTGAAGCCATGCCGGGCGGCAAAGAAGACACTGCGAGATAACGAGCAGATGTCGCACTTGTACCCGGAGGTGTGAAAGCGTCCGCATGCAACGGAAATCAATGCGGCACTTCTTCTCAAATATTTCACTGATCTTTTCATCAACAAAGATACTACGTATTTTACTCCTACTATGTAAGTACAACATAATATTTGACTAGAACCCAATTGCTAGTCCAATACACAAAAAAAGCAACCTCATTCTAAAATGAGATCGCTCCAGCCATAATGATATATTTTATTTTGTAAATGCTTCTGTTAATGCAGTTACAATTTGTTTTTTACGAGATACTACTCCTTTAAGTAAAGCACGATTATTAGCGTTGAGCTCCACTCCAAATGCAGATTCTACTTTCGCCTTTCCTTCTCCATGTGCAAGTACTTCAGAGTCATTATTAAGAATATCTGTAACAACAAACAAGAATAAATCCAGATCTTTATCTTTTATAATCTGAGCAATTTCTGTATCAATGTCATCCTGGAAGGCATAGATTTTACTAGTATCCACTGCGTTCACTTGAGCAATTTCCACTTTGGCATCCCCCATGGAGAACTCTTTTGCATCCATGGTTAATAATTCTGTAACTGTCTTATCACTCAAGTCAGCACCAGCCTGAAGCATTTCCAAGCCATAGGTCTCCAGATTAACACCAGCAATTTCTGCAAGCTCATACGCTGCATCCACATCTTCTTTTGTGCACGTTGGTGATTTTAATAATAAAGAATCGGAAATAATAGCAGATAACAATAAGCCGGCAATTTCCTTGGATACAGGAACTCCATTTTCTTTATACATTTTATTTAAAATGGTTGCCGTACATCCAACTGGTTCTGCACGAAAATACAAAGGTTCCTTTGTCTCAAAGTTAGAGATACGATGGTGATCAATTACCTCAGCAATACGAACATCCTTAATGTTGGCAACCGTTTGCTGGAATTCATTATGGTCCACCAAAATTACTTCTTTAAATTGCTCATCTACTTTTTCGATTAGCTGTGGTGCTTCCATAGCGAAATAGTCTAATGCGAACTGGGTTTCCTTACTCACAACACCAAGTCGTGCTGCTTCCGCATCCACATTTAATTTATTTTTTAAGTCAGCATAAGCAATTGCAGAGCAAATAGAGTCTGTGTCTGGGTTTTTATGTCCAAAAATCAATGTCTTTTCCATGATCATTCTCCTTCTGTGTTTCATTCTATCATACAGATTACCATATTATATTCGCTGAAGAATAGCAGTTAGTTTTGAGCCTCTAATGTCTTTGTCACATTCCAAATTTTATCATAACCATTATAGCTATTCAATGCAATATCAAGGTCATGAAAATGACGGTGCAGCTGTCGCACATCCTTGGTTTCCTGTTGATCTATGACAGACTTGGCAAGCTTTTTTATATCTTTTAAATCGGCCATCAGTGTTTTATTCTTCACAGAATCTGACTGTTGCTCAATAAACTTGATAACCTCTTCCGCTTTACTCATTTGTTTATCCCAATCTAAGTTACTAATTCCGCCATATCCCGTTGTATTATTGTAAAACGTATGGGTCTCTGAGATATATTGCCCAATATCTTTATGTTCCTTGCCTACTGTGTTTTGTATTTCTTCAATTTCCTGAACCTTTTCCTCAGTTAATTCCTTTTTACTTTGCGATTTCCCGTCACTTTCCCCTCCTAATACCGACTGGAAATTGAGATCAAATAATTGAAAGAAAAATATAAATGCGCCAATTATGATAACTACGATCGTACTTATAACGGTCCAACCGAACCGCCCTATTTTCTTCTTCCTTTTACTCATGATAAAAACTCCTTTATATAATCCCTACCCTATTTACTTCTCGGCCATTAGTAATATTCCTCTAATTACTTTGCAATTCTTTACAATTCCTCCCTTTATTTTTATGATAAATAAGAAAATAACTATACATTGGAGACGGGTATACATGCATGGGAAATATATTATTATAGGTGGAGGAATAGCTGGAGCCTCTACCGCCTACTACTTAGCGAAAGCGGGAAATCCGGTAACAATTATTGATCGAAAGGACGAAGGGCAGGCAACGGATGCCGCAGCAGGAATTATTTGTCCATGGTTATCACAACGCCGGAATAAGGCATGGTATCACCTGGCCAAAAACGGTGCTAGAATTTACCCTGAATTAATAAAGGATTTAGCGCAAGATGGCGAGCAAGACACAGGTTACACACAAGTTGGGGCAATTAGCCTGCATACAGATGAGAAAAAGTTAATTGCAATGAAAGAACGGGGGCTAAAACGACGTGAGGACGCGCCTGAGATTGGAGAAATAAACTTACTAACCCCTGACCAAACACGTGCCTTATTCCCACTATTAGGAGAAGAGTTTGGTTCTGTTCACGTTAGTGGCGCTGCGCGGGTAGACGGTAGAAAACTTCGAGATTCCTTGCTTCGAGGCTCACAAAAACATGGTGCAACATGTATCATGGGAGATGCTTCCTTGAATTGTGAAAATAAAAAAGTAATAGGAGTAACTGTTAACGGAGAGGACTTGTCTGCAGAAACAGTAATTGCAGCAAACGGGGCATGGATGAGCAAGTTAATAGCCCCTCTCGGTGTGACCTTTAATGTTAAACCACAGCGTGCTCAAATAATGCATTTAAAAGTGGAACAGGAAAACACTGGGAATTGGCCTGTAGTCATGCCACCCACCAACCAATATATGCTTGCATTTGAAGATCAGCGCATTGTTGTTGGTGCAACACACGAAGATGATACTGGCTTTGATTATCAAGTAACGGCAGGTGGCTTACATGAAATACTGACAAAAGCAATCGATATTGCACCAGCACTGCATAACGCAGCCGTTATAGAAACAAGAGTTGGCTTTCGTCCCGTTGCTCCTGGGTTTCTTCCCATCCTAGGTCCTTTACCAGGATATGAAGGAATCTTGCTGACAAATGGATGTGGAGCATCTGGCTTAACTATGGGCCCTTATATTGGCTCACAGCTGGCCAAACTTGCGCAAAACGAAGAGTTGGATATTGACCTTGCCAACTATGATGTTGGAGGGGCAATAGGTTAGCTCATCCTCTTGTTACAGATATTGAAACAAATTAGGAACCTTATTTACACAGTGAGAAGGCTTTGGTAATCTTAGTGTAGGAAACGTAAGGAGGCAATTGTATGAAAGGCAAATTCGTCGTCTTTATACTTATTATAGCTACTTTAGCAATGCTAGTGCTAGCATGGTTTATGTTACAGGATGTTATTGTCGATTATGATTTGGATAGTGCAATACCAGCTGTTGCATATCTTGAACCAATATGGATACTTCCACCATTATAACTCGCTGTACGTGCTTAAATAGACAGGGTAAAAGCCCTGTCTATTTATGATATTATTTTTCAGTCCAACTTCTCTTATCATCATCTTCAATAATCCCCAGTACTACATCGGCTACCTCCGGCTGCCGTAATAGCGTATCTGTTAGCTTAAACTTAATATCATCCGCATCTGCCAGACTGAGTCCTTTCTTCAGCTCGACAGTACCCTCAACGTGATATAATCTTCCTTCCTGCACAATCCTTATTTTATTTATATCCACAACAGCTTTATCTTCTAATAAAATTCCAGTAATCTTTCGTTCCACTTCTGCGGGAGCCGCCACTCCGATCAGGCCCACCATATTGTCATAACCAACTCGGAATGCAACAAACAGCATTAAAAATCCGATTAGAATGGAGATTAGCCCATCTGCTGCCAATATACCAAAGAATTGAGCCAAAATAATGCCCAGCATGGCCAAAGCAGCTCCGGAGGTTGCCACTAAGTCTTCATAAAACACCAGCCGGGTAGCAGGAGACGCCTTTTTTACATTTTTAAATGCCGTGGTAAACAGTCCGCTTGTATCGTCAGCACTGGATTCTGACTTAATTTCTTTCATGGCCTTTATTAAAATGAATCCATCTACCAACAAGGAAGCAAACAAAACACCAAAATTAAGTAATAAACCAGTGGACTCTTCTGGCTCTCTAAACAAATGCCATCCCTTCAAAATGGTTTCATACGCCATTACCGTAACCACAATTACTGCCACCATACAAAAAATATTAATAACCCGCCCAAACCCAGTGGGAAATCGTTTGGATGCAGGTAGTTCTGCTACTACACTTCCGAAATAAACAAACCCTTGATTGATCGCATCCGCTAAAGAATGCATGGAGGAAGCAAATACAGAACCATTCCCGGTAAATGCTGCAGCTACTCCTTTAATCGCAGCCAAAAAAGCATTGCCTATTGCAGCAAAGCCTGAAGATGTATTCCCTTGCTTCAACCTCTTCCATAAACCCATTTGTCAAACCTCCCATCATCTTAGCTATACCCCTAATTAAGATGATTCATTACGAATTATGCTCCTGGGTTTCTTGATTGTTTTTGGAGGTGTCTGGTTTCAAAGTGATCTATCCTATGCTTACATCGTTTATACGTATATTGAAAAATAGGACTTTGGATAAAGGTGAAAATAAAAGTAAAGAAAAACACCGGCCCTCCGAGTAGTAAACCTATAACCAGCACAGTACTTTCGGTTATTATTCTTATTCTGCCAATTGGCGCATGAAGCTTATCTGATATGGAAAGCATAAATCCATCACGTGGACCAGAACCTACTCCGGCTGCATTATAAATACCACCACCAAGTCCCATGATAATAATCCCAGAGATCATAATAAGTATGTCTGTCCAACTGTGAGTAGTTACTGGTAAGATATCAGTCCAAAGATAAAAGTCTACAAATAAACCAACCAAAATGGCGTTAAAAAATGTACCAATTCTTATATAACTCTTATCCAATATCCAAGAAACAATAATAAGTAAAACAGAGATAATGATATTCCATGTTCCGATCGAAAAGCCAACTTTCTCATATAATCCGACGTTTAACACATCCCAGGGATGCACCCCCAGATATTGAACACGTATTGCCGTACTAATCCCCAGACTAAAAATCATGACTCCCACCAAGAAAATTGTCCACCGTATTGTTTGTATCATAACTTCCCTTCTTTCCGTTCCCCCTATCATAATATGAAAAAAGGAAATATTGAAGCAACTTACTCAGCATTTATCTAACTGCCATAGAAAACTTTAAACAACAGGTGAACCCCATGACGTATGGTATCGCCAAAAACACCCACACAAAAAGATCGGCCATGAACCGATCTTTGAAATTTCTATATGTTAGCAATCAAAGGCGAAAGTAGTTTTGGTCATCCAGTCGACAAGAACCTGTAGAATAAAAAATCTCTATCTTTTAAAAGACAGCTTGCACAATACCTCTTGTAACAAACTGTCATTTTCTTAGCTAAAAGTCATATTCTTCTTCTTTTTGTTCACGGATGGCCATAAAGGTTCTGGATAAAAGTACAGTATCCTCCACTAAACGATCCATACGAAAGAGGACATCATCATTTACAATTTCTTTTCTATGAAAATCTGCCTCTTCGATAAATACATAAGTTTGAACAAGCTGTGCCTTCATATATGCAAGGATTGGTTTAAGTTGTTGCTCTGCGATTAAATAATGTTTTGCAGAACCGGCAGTAACTAGCATACTGACAACTTTCTCCCGAAAAGCATTTACGGGAAGTAAGTCAAAAATGTTTTTTAAGGTTGCAGGGATCGACGCTTGGAAAATTGGAGTTCCTATAACAATTGCATCAGCTTCCATCAATTTTTCCAAAACAAATTTTGTATCCCCTTCATACTCCATATAATTACGTCCGTCACTAAATTGAATATCATACGCTGCTAAGTCAATGAGCAGAAAATCTTCCTCCGGGTATTTTTCTGTAATAATTGAAGCAGTATAGTTCATTGCTGTTCGTGTCTTTGTTCCAACATTGGAACCAGATAATCCTACAATTTTCAATGTGATTGCCCCCTACTTTGCTGTGTATTTTTTTATAGCAGGTAAGATTTCAGTACCGATCATTTCAATATTTCTTTGCAACTTATCAAAAGGCATACCACCAAAATCAATTTGGGCGATATACCGCTGGTGTCCAAAAGTTTCGTGCTGGTAAAGGATTTTTTCAATAATTTCTTGTGGACTTCCAATATTCATTATATTATGTGGGTCAACACCCTGTGCAAAATGCTGCTTCGGGAAGCCTTGCCCGTTTGTTTTCTTCATTCCTTCATTGATAAAAGGATACAAATCTCTTAACGCTTGTTGGGAGGTCTCTGCTGCATAGAAAAACCCTGCCGTTGCCACAGGAAGTTCCTCGGGATTATATCCTCGACTTCTAGCCGCATCACGGTAAGCATCAATCGATCGTTTAAATATAGTCGCAGGTCCTCCAAGATGTGCGAGAAACATCGGTACACCTGCGTATCCCGCTTTTCTTGCACTAGCTGGAGTACCCCCAACTGCACGCCAAATTGGCAGTGCCCCACTTTTCGGTCGAGGAAGCACTTTTGCATTCTTTAAGGGGGCACGAAATTCTCCTTGCCAATTTACTGTTTCTTGCTCGTTAATTTGTAACAAGAGATCAAACTTCTCTTCAAATAATTCTTCGTAATCACGGACATCATAACCGAGCAAATCAAATAGACCAATTCGAGATGCTCTGCCCGCAACGATCTCCGCACGTCCGTTTGATATTAAATCAAGTGTTGCGAAGTTTTCATATACACGAACCGGATCCGATGTACTTATAATCGTTGAAGAACTGGCAATTTTAATATTTTCTGTTGCTTGAGCAATGGCAGATAATACTAACGCATGTGCCTGTGTAGCGAAATATTCTTGGTGACTCTCTCCTACACTAAAAAAATCAATTCCTGCCTGGTCAGCAAGCTTAGCGTACTCAATGATTTCATGAATGCGTTGCTCTGCTGTGATTCTTTCCCCTGTTAAAGGATTGGGTAAATGATCTCCCAACGTATATATTCCAAATTCCAAGCCGTTGCTAGGATCAATTCCATACTTCTCCATTATTTCATCCCCTTCTTTTTTAAATTTAGTATATAGGGTAAAGGTTTGCTGCTAATTTATCCAATGTTATTATAGATAATATAAACCAAAAAAGTAAGTACGCACTTTTAAGTGGTATAGTATCAAAAAAGATACTAAAGGAGGAAGACAATGGACAAAATCCCTGAAGAGTGCCGTGTGGAAGATGCGCTCGGCATTTTAGTAGGAAAATGGAAGCCAATTATACTTTTACATCTCTTACAGGAGGGTACGAAACGATTCAGTGATTTAAAGCGTAGTATGCCTGGTGTAACCCAAAAAATGCTTACCAAGCAACTTCGTGAATTGGAGGAGGAAGATATTATTCAGCGTGTAGTATATCCTCAGGTACCTCCAAAAGTGGAATATTCCATTACGGATTACGGCAGAAGCCTCGAACCAATACTCGAAGCCATGCATGAATGGGGCACAAAGCATACCGCACATAAACAGGAGAAGCAAACAGCACAAATCAAACAAAAGTAACCTTTCAAGTCATCCTCTATAAGGTGGCATTCAATTGAAATTTGAATAGGAGATTATACAGTAACAGAAGCCTTTTATTCTATTCTGTAAACAATAGCGAGTCTATATATGAATAAAAAAACCAGCTAATAGTAGCTGGCATGTCTAGTGAGGTTTCTATTGGACTGCCTTCACTTCATTCACTTTCGTTGCAGAATAGTGGTCATGAGGCATAATTGCTCCCTCTTCCTTATCAAAGCCTTTAGGGTTTCCTAAGTATGCAAATGTACTGATCGTATCGCGGTAGGCCATTCGTTTTAAAATTTGACGAGAAGTTGGCAGTCCGCCATTTTCATTTTCTAAGATGAGTCCCAACTGCTTATAGCCAATTGTTTGGCCATTTCTGCGCAACTGAGCATATTCCAAAGACCACATAGCTACAGTTGGTGTAACTAGTGCATGAAAGGCCTCATTTTTAATTTTTTTGCGCAGGAAAAACTCTACCCCTGCGGTTACTGCAGTAGAGATAGCCAAATCTATGAAGTAAGCCTTGGTACGTTTCTTAGTAATTTCTTTCATACGTAAAACCTCCTCTTTGTTTCTATAGCAATACGAATTCTAACAGAATAGGTTTCACAAATTAGAAATATATGTGCTCAAGAGCTGTAAAATAGAAAATAAGATGAATTTTAGGAGGCATAAAAAAATGACCAACAAACTAATTCTGGCATCTTCCTCCCCCCGAAGACAGGAGCTTCTAAAGCAAGTAAAAATCCCGTTTATACAGCGATTACCAAACATAGATGAATCATTGATAGTCACCAATGATCCAGTAGAAAAAGTAGAGCAGCTTGCAATCCGAAAAGGGCGTGCTATTTCTTTTGAGAGCGAGGAGGAAATCATTTTATCTGCAGACACGATTGTCTCTCATAATCGACAGATATTTGAAAAGCCAAAAAACAAAGAAGATGCTGTCCGGATGATTTCTGCCTTAAGTGGTGATATCCATGAGGTTTTTAGTGGTGTTATGATTCGTTCTCGTACGGAGGAGATAGTTTTTACGGTTTGTACAAAAGTAGAATTTTGGCCATTATCTAAAGAGGATATAGAATGGTATACAGCCACTGAAGAACCTTATGATAAGGCAGGGGCTTATGGTATCCAGAGCATTGGGGCCAGGTTTGTTAAGCAAATTGTTGGAGACTATTTTAATGTTGTCGGTTTACCACTCTCTAGGACTGTCAGAGAACTAAACAGGTTTTCTATTTACTAGAGATAAATCGCCTGCCTTGGTCTCAAAAACTTTCTTGCTTAAATTTTTGTATTATTAAAGCAATTACGCAAGAGCTTAAATTTAAGCTTAGTCCCCCACTCTATATAAAGCAGGGAACTAAGCTCTTAATTTCTTCCACCACGGGCATTAGATTTTCCTTTGGAACGTCTTTGTTCATTAGGCAATTTAGCTTTATTATTCTTTTTCTTTGGTGCGTGTGAATCCTTACCCATAATTTTACCTCCATTTGATCTAACACAAGTTTCTTACACTCGTATTGTTAGCTGATAAAGTAAAATTATTCTTTTCGCCTGATATCCTAGTTAGTATGAAAATGGCAGGGATGGAGTGGTTAACTCACATCCCTGCCATTTTTGTATTTCTTCATCTTTACCATTTAGACAGCTATAACGTTACGCTGATCAAGTGAACAAATCTTTTAAGCGAGCCCAGAACCCTGTTTCCTTTTTAGCTGGTTTTTCTTTTGGTTCCGGCTCTTCATATTTAATACTCTTTGTTTTTAAAACAAACTGCACGGAATTTACATTCTTATTTTTAGCAGAGACAAAGGAAACTGCTTCAAAGTCTGATTTATCATATTCGGACATCATTTCATCGATTTCTTTTGTCATCTGTTTAGGTAAGTCCTTCGTTGATTCATGAAGTTTTGAGGTACCATTATGAAGCTCACTAACACCATCTTCCAGTTCTCCTGCGCCATCTGCCAGACCACCAATGCCATTGTGGATGTCCTGATAAGAGCCGGATAGCTGACTTACTCCATTCGTATATTCGATAAGTCCTGAATGGAATGTATCATAGTTATCAGATAGTGCTGTAAGCCCTTCCTGCAATTGTGCAATTCCCTCAGAAACATCCAGATTCTCTATGGAAGAAGATACTTTGGTCCCCATTGTATCTACATTATCAGCCATATCATGAAGTGAAGCCACAACACCTTCTAATGTGCCACCTACAGAGTCAAAGCCTTGCTTTACTTCATTATAGGTTCCCTTTGCCTTACGTGCAGCAGTATACGTATCTACTAACTTTTTGATGGTTTGCTGATCAGCTCCGCTGTTATACAACTTCTCCATATCCTCTTCAGAGATATCATTCGAAGGGATATCATTCATGGCTTGGTCTAGTGCATTATATGCTTTAGCATAGTTGTCTTTTAATGTCGTTAGCCCCTTGGCTGTTTCTCTTAAGCCACCAGAGATCTGTGAAAGACCTTTCGTCATTTCTCCAAGCTTACTTAAATCTATTTCTTCCTCACCACCAGGCGAGTTGCTCATTTTCGTCAGCGCTTGTTTCATCTCATTTGAGCCATTAACCAGTTCTGAAGAAGATCCGCTAAGTTGAGCAATTCCATTTTTGTATTGCTCTGAGCCGCTTTTTAACTCCGATGCGCCACTTTCAAAAGAAGCAACATTATTATTTAGCTTGCTCACACCATTATTTAAGTCTGCAATAGCACCGGTCAGAGATTTCATCTCACCGGTCATTTCATCGACATCTGGCTCATCAATGGACATATTAGAAGGCACTCCAGTGATCTCAATGCCGTTTAATTCAAAATCAACTACATCGGCTTCCACCTTGAATTTACCTTCTTTTTCGGGCATAACAGTAAACGTAACTTGTTTGTTTTTACCGGCACTGGCGATCGTACCCTCTTCTGCCTTTATATTGCTGTAAATTTCAGAATCAAGTGACAAGGAAATTTGTAATAAGTAATTCTCAAAAAATGCAGCGTTACCTGCTTCGTTAGCAGAAGTCTTTATTCGAACTTCCACATGTCCATCTTTCCCTGCAAGCTCTTTTGGTGTAATTTCCTTTCCATCTAAATAATAAGAAATGGAGAAATTCCATGGCAATTGCTGATTATCTAAATTCCCCTGATAATAAAACTTCCCCTCAGGAGCTGCAAGATTTACCTTTTTACCAGATTGCTTCAATGCAGAGTCATCTGTTAAGTTTTTCAGGCTTGAATAATTACCATAATCAGCCACTTGGCCTGCTTGAGAAATATCCAACGTGTTTACAACATATATATTTTGTGTCTTTCCATTCGCATTAAATGTAGCATAGACTACTTCATCCTTCGAAGAAACCTTGCCATCTTTGTTTGTTGCAGCTTCCGTGGTTTTACCGTCATTAGTAGAAGCTGTTACTAAAAGCGACGGTAAAACAAGTAACACAGCTGCAAGGACAAATAATATCTTTTTTATTTTCATCATCATTTCCCCTTATAAAAATTTGCTTTTAAAGTGGTTTTTTCAATCACCTTATCGAATACCAATAGCATCGCTGGCAGGAATAATACCACCATAATAAACGCTAGCAATGCTCCTCTACCAAGCAGTAAGCCAATGGATGAAACGACTGGATTAGTTGATGTAATCCAAAGGATAAAACCCACACTGGATAAAATAGAGGCAGAGATAGCAATAGAGAAAACTTTCTCATCGATCGTCTTCTTAATTGCTGCAAGGGCTGGCATTTCTTTACGATTCTCTTTATATGCCTCTGTTAACAGAATGGCATAATCAACCGTTGCTGCGAGCTGAACCGTACTCACAATCAGATATCCTACAAAGACAAGGGAAGAGCTTGTAAAGTAAGGCACAGATAAGTTAATCCAAACAGCTGACTGGATGGTGAGAAGAAGTACAATCGGAAAAGAAATCGATTTAAAGGTAACAAGTAATACAAGTGCAACTGTAATAACGGTTAACAAATTTACCAATGTATTATCCTTTTGGACCACATTTTTCATGTCATACAGGGTAACACTTTCCCCAAGTGCATAGAAATCCTCTCCATAATAATTACCAGTGGTTGCTTCAACGTCCTCAATTAAACCAAAAGCGGTATCTCCCTCTGTGTCTGTATTTGTTTGCAGGATAATTCGACTATAATTCTCTGAATAAAATTGTTCGGTCACAGACTCATCCAAATATTCAGGAGGAATGGCTGGGTTTACTGTATTGACATAGGATAGAACACTTGTCACATGTTTCATTTTTTCTAATTCTTGCACCAATTCTTCTTCTTTTGCAACATCCCCTTTTGGTACAAGTAAAACCATGGAGGTGCTTTTTCCGAATTCCTCTTCAATTTTTACTACATCACTACCTGCTCGAGTTGTTTCCGGTTGTTCACCGATCCCATAAATAAAACTCGTTTGACTTTGTGCTAAGAAAGCAGGTACCAGAAGTAAGAACACGAGAATCAGACTCGGGATTTTAAGCTTCATAACTTTGCTTCCAACGTTTTTAAAGCTAGGAAGCAATGGCTTATGCTGGGTTTTATCAATCCATTTATAAAACATGAGCGTTAAGGCAGGCAAAAATACCATAACACTTATAAAGCTTAGTACAATTCCTTTTACGAGGTTGACGCCCAAATCCGAACCAATCTCAAAATTCATGAACGTCAATGCCATAAATCCGAAGAAGGTTGTTGAGGCACTAGCCACAATTGCCGGGAATGATCGCTTCATTGCCAACCGCATGGCTTCCTTAGGATCGGCCACTTCCTTTCGATAATCAGAAAAACTATGAAGAAGGAAGATAGCATAATCAAGTGAAACCGCAAGTTGTAAAATAGGTGCAACAGATTGGGTAACAAAGGATATTTCCCCAAGAAAGATATTTGTTCCTAAATTAATTAATACGGAAACGCCAATTGCTGTTAGGAAAAACAGTGGTTCCACCCAGGAACTCGTTGATATTACCAAAATAATTATTATTATCGGTATTAATAATGCTGCTGCGTACATCGTTTCAGTAAAGGCCATGGTTTGTTGGGTTGCTGTATTGAGTGCCTCCCCTGCCATAGCATTTTCTTCACCGATGAGGTCATAGATCTTATCTGTAACAGCTACTTCATCTCCCTCACGAATACTAAAGGAAAATAGAGCGTTACTATCCTTATAGTAGGACTCTACTGTGTCTTCATCAGCCATCTCGATGGGAGTTTTGATATCAATCGCATCATCCAGCCATGTAACATCAGACACGCCATCAATGGCTGCAAGCTGTTCTTTATAAGCAAGTGCTTCCTGAATGGAAACGTTATTGATCATTACGCGTGTATTGGGTACAGCCCCATCAAATTCCTGTTCCATCACATCCATTGCTTCTGTAGATGGTGCATCTTCAGGTAAATAATCTACCATATTGTAGTTGACAGCCACCGCAAATTGAGCAACGGCGCTAATAATTGTAATTATAAAAAAAGTAAGTACAATGGGCTTTTTATGTTTAATAATTCGAGCCGCGATGTTTATTATGGTTCACCCTCTCTTGCATTTTGAAAAATTCCACTATATCATTATATAAACACCGTGTTGTTTTTACAACAAACAGTTTTATAAAATACGTATGTATTCCAACATGATCGATTATTGTGTTGGAATACAATAAAATTTTTAGGAGCGATTCACCGTGACTTCAGAAAAGTTGGATAGAAGAAAGAAATATACCCGCATGGTATTAAAGGATAGCCTAATGAAACTATTACAGAACAAACAAATTTCAGCCATTACAGTAAAAGAAGTATGTGAACTGGCAGATATTAACCGTTCCACCTTCTATGCACATTATGCTGATCAGTTTGATCTCTTGGAACAAATCGAGGAAGAACTGATTGAGGATCTGAATATGTATCTAAGCGGATACGATTTTGAGAGTGAGGACGAATCTTTACAAATGACGGAGAGATTAATTGAATACTTTGGTTCAAAACAGGATGAATGTCAGACTTTGCTTAATATAAACGAGGATTCCTCTTTTCAAACAAAAGTGATGGAAGTAGCTCAGCATTTTCTTATGAAAAATTGGATGGAGGTAAGCCGACTTGATCATGATATGTCTGAATATATAAGTTCATTCATTATAAGTGGCAGTATTCAAATTATGAAGGTATGGTTAAATAATGGCATGGATAAATCGCCCAAGGAAATGGCACAGTTAATAACAAATCTCGTTAACCAAGGATTGAGTGGGTTGAAGTAAAGATAATGAACGTTTTTTCAATTAGATAGCTTATCCACAGCAACACATGTCCTTAATTCTAGAACTGAAGCAAAAAAAATACTAAAAAAAGAGGTTCTCGTGCAAATGTTGGGTACAAACAGATTTGTTCATTCATAGTTGAAGGAAAATGCGAACTAACTAAAAATATATAGGCTGCGTAAATCACCGCTACGGGAAAATATTACGCTTTCCGCGGGCGGCCTGCGAGCCTCCTCAAACTTCACTAGCGTTTCGTTCTGCGGGGTCTCGCTAGTCTCGCTTTTCCCGCTGGAGTCTCCATATTTTCCCTTCGCTACTATTTATTATTATATCTACGAAGAAAAACTACATTCGCATACACCCAGAATCTTCTGTGTACGAATTGATTGGAGTGGAGGGCGGCGACTCCTGCCGGAATAGCATGAGGCGAAGACCCTGGACGGAGCGTAGCGGAGGAAGCGGCTGAGGCCATGCCGGCGGAAAGCGTCCGCCTGAAACGCAAATCAATGGGTGCTTCCTCTGTAAAATTAATTACTCGATCCAACACAAGTTATTCGCATTTTATATATTTCCCAAATCTTTGAATAACCCCAATAAATAGTTTAGATACTAAAAAAGAGCCATTTGATCGGCTCTTTTTTAGTATCTTTGTTAAATTAGTAGCATCAAAGCTTTCACTTCATATAACGATCTTCAAGCAAACTATTCAACATGAAGATCTCTTGGAGCAATTCCTCACCAACATTCGTTTCTAGAACTTTCTTTCTTTCTAACTCTTTATCTACCAATCTTCTAACTGATAAGACATCCGTTCCGTGCAATAGAACATCTTCCTTTGAAGTGAACTTTTGATGTGCCACAAGCTGCATACCGTAGGAGTTATATAATAATGTGTAGCCTGCAATCCCTGTTGTAGACTGATACGCCTTGGAAAAACCTCCATCAATGACGATCATCTTCCCATTTGCTTTAATTGGATTTTCTCCATCAATCTCTTTTACAGGGGTATGGCCATTTATAATATGACCTTGATCTGGATTCAAACCGAATTCCATTAATATTTTCCGGCAAATATCCTCGTCTTCTCTTAAATAATAGTAAGGATTTTTTGTTTCTTTATGTGTAGTTTTGTCGCTGATAAAATACCTCTCAAATGTCGTCATTTCTCTTTTCCCAAAGAGGGATGAACGCTCCCCTGTCCATAAATACCACACCATATCTGTCGCCAAATCATCTGTTTCTTCAGGATGGGCAAATGCCTTCCGTAAATAATGTTCAAATACATCCAGCAATTCGCGCCCTGCATACGTTTTATTTTCGATGCCCATTTCTTCCATATTCCCTTGCTCATCAACTGGGATACAGCCATGAATTAATAAATTTCCGTTATATTTCAAATAAAGGCTGCCTTTTTTCATCAGAAATTTCATGTGACGAGCGAGCTTTTCAGAATGCTGCACAGAGAATAGCAGTTTATCAATTACTTCTTTTTCTTCGGCCAATAATTCTCCAGGCTGGTCTGGATTAACCGTAGCAAAACAGGTGTTTTCCAGTGGGTATGTTTTATCATCAATGGTGACTTCCTTGTTTTTATAATCCACTCTCTCCAGCAATAGCCTTCTTTTCATATTAAAATTAGGACGTCTCTTAATAATAGGCATCTCCAATTTAAATTGAATCATTGCAATGGCTTGATGAATTTTAGTAATTTGCAGTGCTTCCTGTTCGGATAGCTCTTTATCTGAATTACGCTTTGGACGAAATGCCGGATTATCTCCATAGTATTTTTCTGCAAGGTTTTGAAGTGGACGAAGATTAATACCATACGCATCTTCAATAATATCCAAATTATCATAACGGGCACATATACGAATGATATTGGCAAGGCAAACCTTTGAACCGGAAAATGCCCCCAGCCAAAGCACATCATGATTCCCCCACTGAATATCAACCGAATGGTAGTTTATGAGTGTATCCATAATTTTATCGGGTTCTGGTCCACGATCATAAATATCCCCCACCACATGAAGATGGTCAACAATTAATCGTTGTGTCGTATACGCAAGTCCGGTAATGAGCTTATCTGCCTGCCCGAGGGAAATAATCTGTTGTACAATTTGACTATAATAGTACTTCTTATTGGTATATTCATTCGTTTTATAAAGCAGTTCTTCAATAACGTAAACAAACTGCTCCGGCAAGGCTTTACGTAACTTTGATCTCGTATATTTAGAGGAAGCGTAAGAAATTAATTTTATGAAATACTCTATCGTTTCCGAATACCAATCATTAAGTTTCTGTTGATCGGCAAAATTATTTTTAATCAATCGCAGCTTTTCTTCCGGATAATAAACCAATGTGGCTAATTCGTTCATCTCTTCTTCTGTCAATTGGTCTACAAAAATATCCCTTATTTTTTCCTTCACTTTTCCTGAACCATTTCTTAGCACATGTTGAAAAGCCTGATATTCTCCATGTAAGTCACTGACAAAGTGCTCTGTACCCTTGGGCAGATGGAGAATCGCTTCCAGGTTAATAATTTCCGTTACTACTTTTTCTTCACAATCGTATTCTTTTGCCAACAAATCTAAAAAATTCTTTTTCAAGTGATTCCCTCCCCATCAAAAGGTTTATTCTTCTTTTGTCTGTATAGATCAACTGATTTAATGTCTGCCCTTTTTACATAATGGCTACTCTTTAATGATAGTTTAAGGGTAGTCTACCAACTCCGCAAGCGTTTCCACGAAAATGAATAATGCAATAATCTGGAGAGGAGCTACTACCGCTCCCCTTTCATCCAAAAAACTATTCCTCTTTATCTACCACTTTCTGAACGAGTGCTTCCGGAATCATCTCAAATCCTTCAATGATCGTGTTTTCCTCCACTTCGATCATAAGGCTGATCTTCCCATTGAAGTGTACTTGGCGAACATATCTTAAGTCTTGCGGACTAACTTTAATATCCGCTACCTTTGTTTTTATTTTAATAGATTTTGATGTGTATTTCGGTACAATACTACTAGCTTTTAATTCATATTTTTCATCGTCAATGACCGTTTTAAAAGCTTCTTCCACCTTCTCTGTTTCAATATCTTTAACTCCACTGCTCCTTAATACCTGCTCAACATCCTTATAGTCAAACTTCGGTATCTCTTCCTCTTCATTTTCTTCAATGGTCCGATGAATTTCATCATACACATTGGAAAGCGTAGATGTATTGATTTGATCACCAGCAACCTTTTTTACGATTTCCTCGAAAACAACCTTATCATCCTCAGCGGTCATTGTTTCTTCGGCATTTAAAACTTCTTCGATGAAATGATAATCCAGCTCATAGGCTTTTCCTGCTGAGTAAAGCACATGATTGACATCTGCTGCGCTATCCGAAAAGCACGGGAATAAGAATCCGGACATGGGTGCCTTCAAATTAATAATTGGGTCTACGACGATATTATACTTAAATTCCTTTTCCACATAGTCAAACAGCAGCTCTTTCTTCGGGTCCTGTGTCTTGTTCATACTTCCCATAATAAAGGAGTGCGAATACACCGCATCCCTTGCATTCTCTTCGGACTTTTCATTACTGCGCTTCATCGGCTTCATATATTCACCGCGAATGAAGGTAATGACAATGTCCATTTCATATTGCTTGTCCTTCAACATTTTCTCTACAAGACGAAGCATTTGGTTATTCCATTCCTCTGTATCATTACTTAATAGCCCCTGATGTAAAATAAGCTGGCTACTATCTTCCACATCTCGCTGAAACTTCAACTCAAATAGTTTCTCATCCATTTGACCAGACAATACTTTCTTAAAGTTAGCCAAAAACAGCTCCTTTTGTTCATCCTCCAGCAACTCAAATGGCACACTCTGATAATGATATATCTCACTCGATTCTTTCATAACATATACATTAAAAATCTCATGTATTTTAAGTAGATCATTATTCACTTTAAATTGTTTACGAATATTTGCGATATCTTTTTTATTCAATCCTGTTTCACTCCTAAGGCTAATACATATATAAATCTATATCTATTCTATCATTTTTTAGCATGTGTGATTAATTATATCGAAAAAATAAAAGACGGCATATGAACGTTTTTTACGTTAGCAATGCCGTCATATTATTTGTGATTTTATAGCCTTTTACTGTAAAATCTCCTCACTAATGAAGAGATTTAAGTGTAAGCCTCCCTCTACTGCACTTTATACTAATGTACTTTCTAAATCACCTATCATTTCATATACTAATGCTTCTTGATATCCTGCCTTTTTGTTGTTCCATAGCGCTTCGACTACTAGTTTCAACTTTGAATTTTTAACACTATTTAATTTGGATAATCTTTCTTTTGTTAATTCCAAATCTGATAAAGAAACATGATAATAATCTATCCCCATCTTCCACATTTGCACATGTTTAGGATGTCTTCGCAGCAACCTCTCTGCCATACTAAGTCCCTCGGGATCAATATCCCCGGCGTAATAAATTGTACACCCTTCTCTTACTAACTTGTCCATTAATATAAGCGCAGATAATTTAAACTGACCATGCGTACAAATTAACGGAACATGAGGTAGTTTATCTAGAATGCTTGAATATACACCGGAGTTCTCCACAACCCATACAGATTTCTTTCCGTTGGCAGGATACACGCTCATAAGTTTCAGCAATTCCCTTAGTGGTGTGTTCACGACATGAGGAGTTTCAGCAGCTGCTTCCCACATTGGGTGTATCTGCTCCTCCGTTTTAGCCAACAAATTTACACAAGTCACATAAATGGTTATATCATCATGTAAAATGTGTTAATTTAACAGCAAATCGTTAATCCCTTCACTACCATCACAATTGTTTTCATCGCCTCGAAACCCTAATTTTTTTATAAAATTCCAGGATACATTTGTAGCTCAAAGCAAAAAGGAAAGAAGTAGCGACATGCCTTCTTTCCTTTTGCAGTTTAAAATGAAATGATATTTTATTGGATATACAATATTCATAATATCCTTCTCAGTCTATTCATTTATAGAATAACGAAAAGATGTTAAAATGAATAGACTTGTCAAGATTGTTGAGGTTGAGCAACCCAGTATTTTACTGCGATTTCGTTCACGCAAGTTTAAAAGAAGTTTCTAATTGTTGTTAATACCCTCTCTAAATCATTTTCATGTAACTTTCCGATTTTAAATAGTAATTCCTTAAAATGTACAGTATTTAATTTAGAACATCTAACGATGGAAGGTTTATTAAACCAGCTTCTTCCCAGTATTCAATCGCAACATCAAACTTATTTCTTGTATGTTGACTTGTAACTGTCGCTATTAAGTGATCTAATTCTACAACTACATTATCATTGCTTACAATAACGACTGGCCTTCTTTTCCATTTAACTCAACAGTCCATATTTCTCCACGTTTACCTGTTTTACTCATCTTCTTTCCCCCAAAACATTTCTTCTTTTTCTTTTATGATTTGCTCTTTTGGAGGTCTACTGTCAAAGTAATTATCAAATAATTTATTTAGTAATTTGATTCTTTCCCCATTATCCATCTCTTCGATTGCTTTCATTATCTCATCAGCAGTCATTTTAAACCACCTCATTTAACAATTGATTTCTTTAAAGTCATTATACTATTGAACAAAATTTTAATAAAACCTGGTTCTCAGTCAAATGTGGTGGTGTGATTTTCACTCCACCATCTCTTTTATTAAAAAGCCTTTGCTTAAATAGCTGCGTACGTATATTGGTTGCCGTTTCTATTGTGTCAAAACCCTTCTAACCTCTTGTCGCCACAGTATTTTCTTTTTTAATCGATTAAAATTTTTAATTCCATACGACATTCGTTTTGCCACTTTAATTGTATTATTTACGCCTTCAATATATCCATTATTAAAAGGATACATAAAGGAATGCAAGATCTCTTGCTTCCACCGCTCAAATGTTTTTCTTACTCTATGAAAAGACTCAATATTAGAATCCTTCATCGCCATTAAACATCCTTCTAGACCCTGTGTAGCGGTCTTTTCGTTACTCTCTTTAAACCACTGATCAAGTTTGTTTTTTAGGTTGTATGCCTCTTCTAATCGAGGATCAACCTGGAGTAACTGATTTACTTTCTCTCGCTCTTCTTCTGATAATTTATAGGTTGATTTCCAAAGTAACTTTTTACTTTTTTTCATATATATCCGGTCTTTTTTCTCTAAGTCTCTTTGCACTTCTCGACGTACTTCATCTAGCGCCCAATATACTTGCCGCATAAAATGAAATCGATCAGCGATGATCAGTGGGTTACCAAGCGCCTTCCGTATTGCTTGCTTAAAAGACTTAGAAAGGTCCATGACGACAATCTCTACGTTACTTGTATCACAGGACTGAAGATAAGCTTTAATTGTATCTACCTTCCGATCAGGTAAGACATCCACAATCTCTTTATTTTCTACATCCGCAATGACCGTTTGAAACCTTTCACCGCCCGCATCCCCTTTAAATTCATCAATAGCTAACGCACGTGGCAGGACTTTCCTTGTTTTTATTTCTTTTCGATCATAAATACGAAGTAACCGTTGCGAACTCATCCCAGTTAACTGGGCAGCTGTAGTAAATGAGCCCACAGCTGTATACGTTAGCGCTGTCGTTTGTATAGAACGGGTGCAACGTTGGTATCGTTCCACCATCTGAAGCTTTTCATAAAACGTATGATTACACGCCTTACATAAGTAGCGTCTCTTTTTCAAAGAAATACTAACTGGTTTATTGGAAACAATGGGCCCCTGAATCGTTTGGGTACGATAGCCGTGGATACTTTTTGTCCTATTGCCACAAAACGGGCACTTCTGCTTCTTTACTTTTGTATATAGCTCTACAAAAAACTTAGCTGAGTCACTAGAAACTTCCCATACATCTACATGTTTGTCTTCAATACCTAACATTTCTATGATAAAATGGTTTTGCACTCTTTCCCTCTCCTTTTCCTTTTGTGTCGCAACTTTAGGTTAACAAAAGAGAGGGGAATGAGTGTATTTTTTTGTTTCTTACGGAAACACTGATCCTCCAAAGGAGACCACCACATTTAGTATAGAGCCTAAAACCTATGCCTATATAAAACAAAAAAAGTAAGGATTTAATCCTTACTTTTTTAGATAATAATTAGTTGTTTAGATAATTAGATTAGATACCGGTGGTCGGGGTCGAACCGACACTCCCGTGAAGGAACGGGATTTTGAGTCCCGCGCGTCTGCCAATTCCGCCACACCGGCATGTTCATGGAGGCGGTAACCGGATTTGAACCGGTGATAAAGGTTTTGCAGACCTCTGCCTTACCACTTGGCTATACCGCCATAATATATTGGAGCGGAAGACGGGATTCGAACCCGCGACCCCCACCTTGGCAAGGTGGTGTTCTACCACTGAACTACTTCCGCAATTGGCTGGGCTACTAGGATTCGAACCTAGGATACACGGGATCAAAACCCGATGCCTTACCGCTTGGCTATAGCCCAATATAAGTTATTGAATATTAAAAGGGGCGACCGGTGGGGATTGAACCCACGCGTGCCGGAGCCACAATCCGGTGCGTTAACCACTTCGCCACGGCCGCCATATTAAAATGGCAGGGGTAGTAGGAATCGAACCCACATCAAAGGTTTTGGAGACCTTCGTTTTACCATTAAACTATACCCCTAATTATATGTTAAAAAGATAAATGGTGGAGGGGGGCAGATTCGAACTGCCGAACCCTGAGGGAGCGGATTTACAGTCCGCCGCGTTTAGCCACTTCGCTACCCCTCCATATTTATAAAGACAAAAAAATGGTGGCTCGGGACGGAATCGAACCGCCGACACAGGGATTTTCAGTCCCTTGCTCTACCGACTGAGCTACCGAGCCATTTAGTTGTAAAGTACCAACATGGTTTTAAATAATAGTGGCGGTCCGGACGGGACTCGAACCCGCGACCTCCTGCGTGACAGGCAGGCATTCTAACCAACTGAACTACCGGACCATATTAAATGCACTTGTAGGTGCTACTGACACTCAATAAATTAATTTGGTTGCGGGGGCAGGATTTGAACCTGCGACCTTTGGGTTATGAGCCCAACGAGCTACCAGACTGCTCCACCCCGCGATGTGAGTTATAAGAAAAAATTAATGGTGGAGGATGCAGGGCTCGAACCTGCGACCCCCTGCTTGTAAGGCAGGTGCTCTCCCAGCTGAGCTAATCCTCCATGTTGGTGACCCGTACGGGATTCGAACCCGTGTTACCGCCGTGAAAGGGCGGTGTCTTAACCGCTTGACCAACGGGCCATTAATATAAGTAAGGTGGCGGAGAGCGAGGGATTCGAACCCTCGAGGCCGCGGTAACGGCCTACACGATTTCCAATCGTGCTCCTTCGGCCACTCGGACAGCTCTCCATTGGCTCCACAGGTAGGATTCGAACCTACGACCGATCGGTTAACAGCCGATTGCTCTACCACTGAGCTACTGTGGAATAATCCAATATAATGATCAACTTTTTATTGAATATGCCTGGCGGCGTCCTACTCTTGCAGGGACAAAGTCCCAACTACCATCGGCGCTGGAGAGCTTAACTTCTGTGTTCGGCATGGGAACAGGTGTGACCTCTCCGCTATTGCTACCAGACCATTTCAAACTTGATCCGAGTTACTCAGGAAATTTTCATGACAATCATTATTATAATTGTTTCTAGGAAAAAATCAAGTATTTATTGTAAATATGTATGATTTATACCCTAAAAACTAAATAAGAGAAAAACAACGACCATCAAAGAAGAAAATTAGTTAAGTCCTCGATCTATTAGTATCCGTCAGCTCCACGTGTCACCACGCTTCCACCTCGGACCTATCAACCTCATCGTCTCTGAGGGATCTTACTCACTCGAAGTGATGGGAAGTCTCATCTTGAGGGGGGCTTCATGCTTAGATGCTTTCAGCACTTATCCTTACCACACGTAGCTACCCAGCTATGCTCCTGGCGGAACAACTGGTACACCAGCGGTGTGTCCATCCCGGTCCTCTCGTACTAAGGACAGCTCCTCTCAAACTTCCAACGCCCACGACGGATAGGGACCGAACTGTCTCACGACGTTCTGAACCCAGCTCGCGTACCGCTTTAATGGGCGAACAGCCCAACCCTTGGGACCGACTACAGCCCCAGGATGCGATGAGCCGACATCGAGGTGCCAAACCTCCCCGTCGATGTGAACTCTTGGGGGAGATAAGCCTGTTATCCCCGGGGTAGCTTTTATCCGTTGAGCGATGGCCCTTCCATGCGGAACCACCGGATCACTAAGCCCGACTTTCGTCCCTGCTCGACTTGTAGGTCTCGCAGTCAAGCTCCCTTCTGCCTTTACACTCTGCGAATGATTTCCAACCATTCTGAGGGAACCTTTGGGCGCCTCCGTTACCTTTTGGGAGGCGACCGCCCCAGTCAAACTGCCCGCCTGACACTGTCTCCGGACCGGATCACGGCCCTGGGTTAGAATGGTCGTACAGCCAGGGTGGTATCCCACGGATGCCTCCACCGAAGCTAGCGCTCCGGTTTCCAAGGCTCCCACCTATCCTGTACAAGCTGTACAAACATTCAATATCAGGCTACAGTAAAGCTCCACGGGGTCTTTCCGTCCTGTCGCGGGTAATGCGCATCTTCACGCATAGTATAATTTCACCGGGTCTCTCGTTGAGACAGTGCCCAAGTCGTTGCACCTTTCGTGCGGGTCGGAACTTACCCGACAAGGAATTTCGCTACCTTAGGACCGTTATAGTTACGGCCGCCGTTTACTGGGGCTTCGGTTCTGCGCTTCGCGTAAGCTAACGCTTCCCCTTAACCTTCCAGCACCGGGCAGGTGTCAGCCCCTATACTTCGCCTTTCGGCTTCGCAGAGACCTGTGTTTTTGCTAAACAGTCGCTTGGGCCTATTCACTGCGGCTCCTCCTTAAAGGAGCACCCCTTCTCCCGAAGTTACGGGGTCATTTTGCCGAGTTCCTTAACGAGAGTTCTCCCGCTCACCTTAGGATTCTCTCCTCGCCTACCTGTGTCGGTTTGCGGTACGGGCACCTATGAACTCACTAGAGGATTTTCTTGGCAGTGTGAAATCAGGAACTTCGGTACTCAATTTCCCTCCCCATCACAGCTTGAAATTGTTGGACGGATTTGCCTATCCAACTTTCTCACTGCTTGGGCGCACACATCCATCGGTGCGCATTCCTTATCCTACTGCGTCCCCCCATCGTTCAAACGCTCATGAGGTGGTACAGGAATATCTACCTGTTGTCCATCGCCTACGCCTTTCGGCCTCGGCTTAGGTCCCGACTAACCCTGAGAGGACGAGCCTTCCTCAGGAAACCTTAGGCTTTCGGTGAAAGAGATTCTCACTCTTTTTTCGCTACTCATACCGGCATTCTCACTTCCAAGCGCTCCACCAGTCCTCACGGTCTGACTTCACAGCACTTGGAACGCTCTCCTACCATTGTTCGTAAGAACAATCCGCAGCTTCGGTGATACGTTTAGCCCCGGTACATTTTCGGCGCAGAGTCACTCGACCAGTGAGCTATTACGCACTCTTTAAATGATGGCTGCTTCTAAGCCAACATCCTGGTTGTCTGGGCAACTCCACATCCTTTTCCACTTAACGTATACTTTGGGACCTTAGCTGGCGGTCTGGGCTGTTTCCCTTTCGACTATGAACCTTATCACCCATAGTCTGACTCCCAAGTCTAAGTAGCTGGCATTCGGAGTTTGACTGAATTCGGTAACCCGATGAGGGCCCCTAGTCCAATCAGTGCTCTACCTCCAGTACTCATTTTCTTGAGGCTAGCCCTAAAGCTATTTCGGAGAGAACCAGCTATCTCCGTGTTCGATTGGCATTTCACCCCTACCCACACCTCATCCCCGCATTTTTCAACATACGTGGGTTCGGGCCTCCAGTCAGTGTTACCTGACCTTCACCCTGGACATGGGTAGATCACACGGTTTCGGGTCTACGACCACATACTCAAATCGCCCTATTCAGACTCGCTTTCGCTGCGGCTCCGTGTCTTCCACTTAACCTTGCATGGGATCGTAACTCGCCGGTCCATTCTACAAAAGGTACGCCGTCACCCATTAACGGGCTTCGACTACTTGTAGGCACACGGTTTCAGGTTCTCTTTCACTCCCCTTCCGGGGTGCTTTTCACCTTTCCCTCACGGTACTGGTTCACTATCGGTCACTAGGGAGTATTTAGCCTTGGGAGATGGTCCTCCCGGATTCCGACGGAATTTCTCGTGTTCCGCCGTACTCAGGATACACTCCGGAGAGAATTCCTTTTCGATTACAGGGCTCTTACCTGCTGTGGCTGATCGTTCCAGATCGATTCATCTAAAGAATTCCTTTGTAACTCCAAAGGAGTGTCCTACAACCCCAGAAAGCAAGCTTTCTGGTTTGGGCTAATTCCGTTTCGCTCGCCGCTACTTGGGAAATCGCATTTGCTTTCTCTTCCTCCGGGTACTGAGATGTTTCAGTTCCCCGGGTCTGCCTCACATAGCCTATGTATTCAGCTATGCATACTGTTCCATTACGAACAGTGGGTTCCCCCATTCGGAAATTCTCGGATCAACGTCTACTTACGACTCCCCGAGACATATCGGTGTTAGTCCCGTCCTTCATCGGCTCCTAGTGCCAAGGCATCCACCGTGCGCCCTTATTCACTTAACTATTTTTACAATGAATAAGCGTGCTAATTTCTTAGCCTTGCTTTTATTTAAATCTAGCTTTGGCTCCTAGCGACTAGCGCGACTTCCTTCCCCTTCGTACAATAAGTCAACATCGATTCATTTACATTCATCGTGTTTCCTTTATCTCCTACGGGTCAGTCCAGTCCGTACGTCGCTGAGCAGTCGCCTCAGCTTTTTATTTGATGTCGTTGTTACTCTTATTTAGTTTTCAAGGTACAAAAAGAGAGATTCGCTCTCTCAAAACTGAACCAAACAACCATGTATGTCCTTACCGGAAGACCCGAAGGTCCTCGGCGTTCCGTTCTAAATCCTTAGAAAGGAGGTGATCCAGCCGCACCTTCCGATACGGCTACCTTGTTACGACTTCACCCCAATCATTGGTCCCACCTTCGGCGGCTGGCTCCAAAAGGTTACCTCACCGACTTCGGGTGTTACCAACTCTCGTGGTGTGACGGGCGGTGTGTACAAGGCCCGGGAACGTATTCACCGCGGCATGCTGATCCGCGATTACTAGCGATTCCGGCTTCATGCAGGCGAGTTGCAGCCTGCAATCCGAACTGAGAATGGTTTTATGGGATTTGCTTGACCTCGCGGTTTTGCTTCCCTTTGTTCCATCCATTGTAGCACGTGTGTAGCCCAGGTCATAAGGGGCATGATGATTTGACGTCATCCCCACCTTCCTCCGGTTTGTCACCGGCAGTCACCTTAGAGTGCCCAACTAAATGCTGGCAACTAAGATCAAGGGTTGCGCTCGTTGCGGGACTTAACCCAACATCTCACGACACGAGCTGACGACAACCATGCACCACCTGTCACTCTGTCCCCGAAGGGAACTCGGTATCTCTACCGATTGCAGAGGATGTCAAGACCTGGTAAGGTTCTTCGCGTTGCGTCGAATTAAACCACATGCTCCACCGCTTGTGCGGGCCCCCGTCAATTCTTTTGAGTTTCAGCCTTGCGGCCGTACTCCCCAGGCGGAGTGCTTAATGCGTTAACTTCAGCACTAAGGGGCGGAAACCCCCTAACACCTAGCACTCATCGTTTACGGCGTGGACTACCAGGGTATCTAATCCTGTTCGCTCCCCACGCTTTCGCGCCTCAGCGTCAGTTACAGACCAGAGAGTCGCCTTCGCCACTGGTGTTCCTCCACATCTCTACGCATTTCACCGCTACACGTGGAATTCCACTCTCCTCTTCTGTACTCAAGTCCTCCAGTTTCCAATGACCCTCCACGGTTAAGCCGTGGGCTTTCACATCAGACTTAAAGGACCGCCTGCGCGCGCTTTACGCCCAATAATTCCGGACAACGCTTGCCCCCTACGTATTACCGCGGCTGCTGGCACGTAGTTAGCCGGGGCTTTCTGGTTAGGTACCGTCAAGGTGCCGCCCTATTCGAACGGCACTTGTTCTTCCCTAACAACAGAGCTTTACGATCCGAAAACCTTCATCACTCACGCGGCGTTGCTCCGTCAGACTTTCGTCCATTGCGGAAGATTCCCTACTGCTGCCTCCCGTAGGAGTCTGGGCCGTGTCTCAGTCCCAGTGTGGCCGATCACCCTCTCAGGTCGGCTACGCATCGTTGCCTTGGTGAGCCGTTACCTCACCAACTAGCTAATGCGCCGCGGGCCCATCTGTAAGTGGTAGCAAGAAGCCACCTTTCAACTTTCCATCAGGTGATGAAAAGTATTATCCGGTATTAGCCCCGGTTTCCCGGGGTTATCCCAGTCTTACAGGCAGGTTGCCCACGTGTTACTCACCCGTCCGCCGCTCGTTCCACAAGCGTCACCTCCGAAGAGGATCAGCTTGCTTCCCGCGCTCGACTTGCATGTATTAGGCACGCCGCCAGCGTTCGTCCTGAGCCAAGATCAAACTCTCCATAAAAGTTTGAATAAGATCGACACCAATCAATCTTATCTCAATGTCTTAGCTGCAGAAGCGTTAACTTCTGGCTTTTAAAAATCAACGAAAAACGTCATGTTTTTCTTGACATACTGGTTGTTTTGTTCAGTTTTCAAAGAGCGAATTCGTTAGTCACTTTCTCAAAACAGCGACTTTATTAATATATCATGTTTCAGTTATCATGTCAACAACTTTTTTTAAATTACTTTAAGTTGCTGTGTCGCTGATCAATTTGGCGACTTTATTAATATATCATACTTTCATGAGCTAAGTCAATAAGTAATTTATATATTTTTTCGCCGTCTGAACAAAATTCATTTGTTTTTTGCGACGGATTTAACTTTATCATGGTTACATTACAAAGTCAACAAAAAGTTTAACAAAACATTACACTTTATGACAACAATACTACCTAGCCTCTAAATCATTGCAATAAAAGAAACTCCCTCTATTCAATTATATAGAAACGGATCCTCAGCTTTGACGGAGGAACCGTCCTTCTACATTCATTTAACTCTCATCGTTTATCATATATTTCCGATGGTATACATCTATACCTTTAGTCTCTTGCTTAACCGTCATTATTATTTTTTTCTCAATTAAGTAGGAGATAATAGCTGTGAGATCAAGAGAAAAGTCCTTAATATGAGGATGCTCAATTAATTCCCCGTAAGACCAAGGTGTGTCTTTTGTCTTCATTACAGTTAAAAGTTGTTGTGAGGAAGCAAGTGCTCTGCTGCTTAAAACAAAATCCATAGCTATAATCATTAGCTGAATTCTTTTCTCTAACTCTTCGTTTCCTTCAATGAATTCTTCATATAGCTTATAAACTTCAAGATCTATTTGCTTCACCTGGCTCCAGACAGTTACTTCCGGATAATAGCCTTTTTCAATAACCGCCAGTCGAGCTAAATAATGCAAAGAGTACAGAATTTTACTATTTGCATCCTTGTAATCGCCTGATTCATACAAGTCCTTTGCTTCATTAAAGCTTTTTACTAGTTTACCAAACTCTAACATCTTCCGTGAATTTCGCTTTTCATTCGGGAAATCTCTGAGCTGATCTTTTAATTGATAGATGTATTCATTCCGATCAAAAATAACCCGTCCATATATAATCCACTCGACTGCTCTTCTGTATCCACTTTTATCTATCCATTCCATAAGGACATCTTCTTTAACAACGTGCATGGCAGCAGTTTTATCATCAAACTCATAATGTTTTACATGCCAATCCTGTTTTGCTTCCTTCATTATAATAAGCAGGATCACATCAAAGTTATCAGTAACAGGGCTATTTTGTTTCGTTCTTTCCATAATTAGTATTCCCAATGTGTCAGCATCACTTGCATGTTCTTGATATATAGGTCTCAGGAAATTTTCCATTGCTGATTTCCTCCAATTTATTTCTATTTTTATATATAATAATTCGTTACATTTACGTGAATTCCTTTTTCTTCATCAAATTTTTCATTAAAATATGCTATACTGACTAATGTATTATTAAGGAGGATAAGGATGGCGCAGTTAGTTTATTCAAGTAAAATAAATAAAATAAGATCATTTGCTTTGATACTCATATTTGCAGGAATTCTTTTAATGTATGGAGGTATTCTAACAAAAAAGATAGAGTGGTTAATGGTCACCTTTTTCATTCTGGGAGTAATCATGGTCGTGCTTAGTTGTGTTGTTTACCTTTGGATTGGCACATTATCACTAAAAGCTGTTCCTATTGTCTGCCCAAATTGCGAAAAGCCGACAAAAATGCTTGGTCGTGTAGATGCTTGCATGCATTGCAAACAGCCACTCACACTTGATAAGAATTTAGAAGGCAAAGAATTTGATGAAAAATATAACACGAGAAAATATAACAAAGAACTAAAAGCACGGCAAATAAATAAAGATAATTAAACTCCGTCTTCGTGGCGGAGTTTTTTATAGAAAAGAGGACAACAATGATACTTGTTATAGACAATTATGATTCCTTCACTCATAACATTGTGCAATATTTGAAACAGCTTGAGTTAAAAATTAGGATAAAGCGTAATGATGAAATAACTATAGAAAAAATAGAAAAAATGGAACCATCCCATATTTTAATTTCCCCTGGGCCCGGTTGCCCGGATCAAGCAGGGATTTGTTTAGATGTAGTGGGACATTTCTATAAGCAAATACCTATTTTCGGGGTATGTCTGGGGCATCAGGTTATCGCTCAAGCCTTTGGAGCAAATATTATTAAGGCAGAACAACCCATGCATGGAAAAGTATCATCCATTCAACATGATGGCAAGGGTATATTCCAGCACTTAAACAACCCGCTAACTGCGACCAGATATCACTCTCTTATTGTCGATCCAAATACATTACCCAATTGCCTCCATGTAACAGCTACAACAAGCAATGGAGAAATTATGGCGTTAAGGCATGGCTTGTATCCGGTGGAATCCATCCAATCCCATCCGGAAGCGATTCTGACAGAACAGGGATTAGAGATTTTTAAAAACTTTTTTAAAAAGAAGGAGGTGCCCATGAATGGATCCCCTGCTCTATTTTAATTTCCGTACAGACAATAAAAAAGAAGCACCATTACTTTTTCAACATCCTGTGCGCATCATCCAAGCTTCATCTGTAACCGAAGTGCTTCCGGCATTAGTTGAGGTTCAACAATCCGTAAATGAAGGCTATTATGCTGCAGGCTATCTTTCCTATGAAGCTGCTCCTGCATTTGACCATGCAGCATACACCCATTCCAGCTCAAATCTGCCTTTGCTGTGGTTTGGTATCTTTAATGAGCCTGAACAAAGAGAGATTCAAAGCTATAAATCATTTCGGACTTCTAAGTGGTCACACCGAAGCTCCAAGACTGAGTATGAAGAGAACCTAAATAAGATAAAAGAGCAGATTGAAAGTGGAGATACATACCAAGTAAATTATACTGTACGAATGCATGCAGCCTTCCAAGGTGATCCTTTATCGTATTATACCTGTTTAAGTAAAGCACAGTCTGCGAATTACGGCGCCTATTTTAATATTAATGATTTTTCCATTCTGTCAGCCTCCCCGGAATTGTTTTTCCATTTAAAAGAAGGAAAGATAACTACAAGACCGATGAAAGGGACTTTGGCCCGGGGAAGGACAGCTGCTGAGGATACCCAAAACAAAGAATGGCTTTATCATTCCGAAAAGAACCGTGCAGAAAATGTGATGATCGTTGACTTGTTAAGAAATGACTTGGGTGCCATTGCCATCCCTGGAACGGTTAAAGTACCTCATTTATTTTCTATTGAAACATACCCTACCGTCCATCAAATGACTTCAACGGTTACAGCTGAATTGGAGGAGAACCACACAATTACTGATATATTTAAGGCGCTTTTTCCGTGTGGTTCGATTACAGGCGCACCTAAAATTAGCACAATGAGAATTATTAATGAGTTGGAAGACGAACCAAGAGATGTATATTGTGGAACAATGGGTTACATCACACCGGAAAATGAGGCTGTCTTTAACGTACCAATTCGAACGGTTATTTTAGACAAAGAAAAAGGAATTGCTACTTACGGTGTGGGCGGCGGTATAACTTGGGACTCAAAAACGGATGAGGAATATGAAGAAGTAATTACGAAAGCCAAGGTGTTGGAAGTAAATCATGAACCATTCCGATTACTAGAATCAATTGGGTGTGAACATGGAGAAATATTCTTGTTAGAATTACATGTAGAACGCTTAAAAAGAGCTGCTGACTTCTTTAACTTTCAGATAGATACGAACAAAATCAAGCAGGATCTAACTACGTATATAGAAGGCTTGGAACATAGGCAGTGGAAAGTTCGCTTACTGGCAGATGAGTATGGAGACACGGAAATAGAAGCAAAAGCCGTTTCTCCCTTTAACAACATTCCGCCTGTTGGTCTTGCCACTAAACCAATTGATCGTACCAACCCATTTTTATACTATAAGACGACGAATCGCTCCGTGTACAAGGAGCACCTTTCCGAAAATACGGACGTATTCGATGCACTTCTATGGAATGAGAACAGAGAAATAACCGAATTTACTAACGGGAACATCGTTGTAGAAAAAAACGGAAAGCGGTATACCCCACCAGTTGAATCCGGACTTTTGGCAGGAACATTCCGGAAGCACCTACTCGAAAAGGGTGAAATAGAAGTAAGAAAAATAATGCTCGATGAGCTTCCTTCCTATTCTCGTATATGGCTAATAAATAGTGTACGGAGATGGGTTGAAGTAAAACTGATTTGATTTTAAGGAAGCACTTTGGGTGTACCATTTACCGATGTGATCTGGACATGCCTATAAATGTCGCTGTTCATCCAATCTTTCTCCTAAAACAGCAAGAAAACCCAAATGCGTAGCGTACGCATTTGGGTTTTTATAGATAAAAAAGTATAAAGCGAAAATGACTCGCTCAGGCTAGTGCCATTTCAGGAGTATTAATGCTTTTGTGTTGCAACTTGTTGGCAAGCTTCACAAGTACCATATACTTCCATCCGGTGATGACTGACATCAAAACCAGTAACCTGCTCCGCCAATGACTCCACTTCATCCAATGGAGGGTAATGAAAATCAACTATTTTTCCGCAAGATTCACAAATAGCATGGTAATGTTCAGCAGTATTACAGTCAAATCTGCTTGAGGCATCTCCATATGTGAGCTCCCTTACCAATCCTATCTCTTTTAAAACACGCAGATTATTATACACTGTTGCAACACTCATATTCGGGAATTTCCCTTCCAGTGCTTTATATATTTCATCTGCTGTTGGATGAACCATGGAATTTAAAAGATATTCCAATACCGCATGGCGTTGTGGTGTGATCCGGACGCCTGATTCTTTTAGTGTATCTATTGCTTGTCGTAAACGTTTTTCAGACACCGTCATCCACCTCTCTTTCAGTATTTTGTCTAATTACAAGGATATTATCAATTTATAATCTTTATAAATAGTGTACTGCTTACCATGGCTCTCTGTCAATAAAAGTATATTATAAATTAAGAATCATTATAACTAATATTTCCACTTAGACTGCATGGGCCATTTTAATAAGGTTCTTTTAATAACCCCTGCTAACATCAATTTTGTTTACAAAATCATCCTTACCTTGAAGGTATATCTTAAGGTTTTCTTCAAAAATATCTAATGCCCGCTTTTGGTATAGCTTGGAAATCCCTGACAAATGTGGTGTAACAGTAATATTTTCTTCATCCCAAAAAGGATGGTCATTTGGTAGAGGCTCCTCTTCAAAAACATCTAACACAGCATGTGCTATTTCTTTATTTCTTATCGCATCTAAGATAACTTCTGTTTTCACCGCATCCCCTCGTCCCATATTGAGAAACACGGCATGCTTTGGAAGCTTCCTGAAATGTTCATATGTATAAAACTCTCTCGTTTCTTTTGTGCTGGGCAGCACAGATACAACTATATCTGTTTCTGGCAATAAGCGCTCCAGCTCAGTGGATTGGTAATTTTCATCAAAATGCTCTCTCTGTTCCCCACTTCTTGAGAGTCCAATTGTCTTCATTTGAAAAGCTTTTGCAAGTCGAGCTACTTCCTGCCCAATTGCTCCAGCTCCTGCCACAAGTAGCGTCTTTCCGTTCAATTCTTCCATTCGCACATGACGATCCCAATCATGCTCCTTTTCTCTTTCCTTTAGTATTTTTGCTTGGCGGTATACTTGAAGTAGCATAGATATTGCATACTCTGCCATCGGTGTTTTATGAATGCCTCGTGCATTAGTTACAAGAATTCCTTTAGCCTTAATAGCGTCAAATGGCATCCGGTCCATTCCGGCAGATAAAACCATAATCCATTTTAATTGAGCGGCATGTTCGATTAATTCAGGAGTTAAATCTTCTCCGTATGTAACTAAGATCTCCGCTGCTTTCAAATATGCACTCGCTTCATCCATTGAAGAGCACATAATGAACTGCTGTTCCGGAAATGCTTCTTTCAATCTTATCTGATGCTTTTCTGATATTTTTGCAGAAAAAAGGATCAAGTTAGTCAACCTCCCTTAATATACTCTCTATATTAAAGGAATTTATATGCATTGAAAACTAAGAAGGTTATGAATTTTAATTAGTCATCATTTTTTTCATTGACTGCCAAGCAATCCTTATATCCAACTTTAATGAACAATATTTACAATAGAAGCGTTCCTCTTCATCGTAAGCTTGGTTACTTTTTTCAACTTCTTCTATTAAAGTGAGTCCAGACAAACCAGGTCTCATAGAAAGGTGGCTTGAATCAGCTGAAGAAATTTGCTCCGTTTCCTTTGCTAGTGGGCCAATAAAACTCATTTCCCCTTTCAATACATTCCATAATTGGGGTAATTTATCCAGCTTATACTTCTTAAGCCACCTGCCTGTTGGTGTAACTATACTCGTGGACCCCTTATAGTAATGAATGGGAACCGGTTTTGTTTTTGCTTCTGGAAAAGCATGAATGACACGAGAAGGATTGGTCATCGTACGAAAGTAAAGCATTTGGAAATACTTACCATTTTTACCGATACATGACTTCCTAGTCAGAACCGGTCTCCCCTCCCTTTTTATAATTTGGTAACTAATGAAGAGAAGTAACGGAGACAGTAGAAATAATAGACTGATACTTATACAAATGTCCATGATCCGCTTCATGACATAGTAACTTGATAGTTCCTTTTTTTCAGGACGTATTTGTTTTTCATGTATCATACAATCACCCAATTTCTAATAGAATTCAGACTCATTCTCTATTAGAAATCTATTCTTAAACATTGCTTTATATTACAAAAATTAATAATACTTGATAGGGAGTAACCAGGAAATATAAAAAAAAGCAGCCTGCTAAAAGACTGCTTCTTTTCTTCTTATTGATTTGCACGTAGATATTCAAGTGCCTCTTCCACATGCCCTTTGACGCGCACTTTTCGGTATTCTTTAACTAAGTTGCCTTCTTTATCAAGAATAAAAGTCGAACGCTCAATTCCATAATATTCTTTACCAAAGTTTTTCTTTAGTTTCCATACGTCAAATTCCTCTGCCAACTCATGATTCTCATCTGCAAGCAATAAAAAAGGCAGATCATGTTTATCAATAAACTTCTGATGACGCTCAATCGGGTCTGGGCTTACACCAATAATTACTGCATCTACTTCCCCAAAGCTTTCATGTGCGTCACGGAAATCACATGCCTGCGTAGTACAGCCTGGCGTCATGTCCTTTGGGTAAAAATAAAGCACTACATTTTTGCCTTTAAAATCAGATAGACGAACTTCATTTCCCCTCTGGTCAGGTAATGTGAAGTCTTTTACTTGTTTACCTACTTCAACAGCCATTATACCCCTCCTGAATGATAGTATATCTACTATACCATAGTAGCCTTTATCCTTCATTCATCTCTACTTCTTCCTCTTAACTCCACCACTCTTAATACGAAAGCCGCAGGGAGAATATATCCAATAAGTGCTTCTGCAATCGCAATAAACCTCCCAATTCCAATGGGGGTAATATCACCATAGCCGATGGTTAAAATGGTTACTCCACTAAAATACATCGAATGGATAAAAGAACCGAGTTTCCCTACCTCTCTTAATTCGCCATTTTCCACCAGGATGGTATTTTGTAAAGATAGGATGAAATACACTAAACCAAACCCAATAATTACAACAATATAAGTAATAAATAGAGTGAAGAATAGTTCAGAGGAAAAGCGGCTATCCTTTAACTCCACCTTGTATTTTCCAATAGGAATAAAGTTAATAATGCTTTTAAGTATGACAACACTAATTAATATTAAGCTAATAACAGGAATTGTATTCATAGGGAACCCTCTCTATCCTTTTCTATATAATCAGTCTATGCTTTTTTTTCTTAAGCTTGTCATTTATTTACAAGAGGTTTACGATAATGTAGGGAAACAGTAATGTACCCTAATCGTTTATTTTGTTATATTGTTAATTGATTTGATGCTAATCAAAGGAGGAAAATTTAAATGGACTTTACTAATTCAGAACGATTACATAAAGAAGCATTGCAACATATTGTGGGAGGGGTGAATTCTCCATCACGTGCGTATAAAGGAGTTGGAGGCGGAACTCCTGTTTATATGGAAAGAGGACAAGGTGCCTACTTCTGGGATGTAGACGGGAATAAATATATTGACTATTTAGGAGCATATGGACCAATTATTACAGGCCATGCCCATCCGCATATAGCTAAAGCAATTGCTCATGCAGCTACAACCGGGGTATTATATGGCACCCCAACAAAATTGGAAAATCAATTTGCTAAAATGATAAAAGAAGCAATCCCTTCACTGGAAAAAGTGCGGTTTGTTAATTCAGGGACAGAAGCAGTAATGACAACTATTCGTGTAGCTAGAGCTTACACTGGTCGCAACAAAGTAATTAAATTTGCTGGCTGCTACCATGGGCATTTTGATGCGGTTCTTGTCCAGGCTGGTTCTGGTCCTGCTACATTAGGAACACCGGATTCGGCGGGAATTCCTAAAGCTGTTGCTCAGGACGTGATTACTGTCCCGTTTAATGACTTAGAGGCCTTTAACGAAGCAATAACTAAGTGGGGTGACGAAATTGCTGCAGTTTTAGTGGAGCCAATTGTTGGCAACTTTGGTATTGTTGAACCTCATGAAGGTTTCTTACAAGCAGTCAATGACATCACACACAAAGCTGGTGCCCTAGTAATTTATGATGAAGTTATCACCGCATTCCGCTTTACGTATGGAAGTGCACAAAAAGTTTATGGAATTGAACCAGATATGACAGCAATGGGGAAAATCATTGGCGGGGGACTTCCAATTGGAGCATATGGAGGCAGAATGGATATCATGGAACAGGTGGCACCACTTGGACCTGCATACCAGGCGGGAACCATGGCAGGTAACCCCGCCTCAATGGCAGCAGGAATCGCTTGTTTAGAGGTTCTTCAAGAAGAGGGCGTTTACGAAAAACTTGACCAATTGGGAGAGAAGTTGGAGAAAGGTATTCTTCAGCAGGCGGAGAAGCATGGCATCCCTGTATCTGTGAATAGATTATGCGGTGCCCTCACTTTATATTTTGGAGACCAAAAAATCACAAATTATGATCAAGCAGAAGCAAGCGATGGAGAGTCATTTGCCAAATTCTTTAAACTAATGCTAAAGCAAGGGATCAATCTCGCACCATCTAAATTCGAAGCATGGTTCTTAACAATAGCACATACAGAAACAGATATAGAACAAACAATTGACGCCGTCGATAAAGCATTTGCGGCAATGAGTGAATAAATATAAAAAAGCATCCTTTCAAGGGATGCTTTTTTATTAATTCGTACCATCATCCAAGTGCTGCACTTGGTATAAATTATAATATCCACCTTGCTTGCGCATTAACTCTTCATGGGAACCAACTTCTACAATTTCCCCATTTTCAATAAGTACAATTCTGTCAGCATGTGTAATCGTTGCAAGTCGGTGAGCAACAATGAAAGTTGTCCTTTCAGAAGCAAGCTTTTCCAACGCCTCTTGAATTGTATGTTCACTCTCTAAATCAAGTGCAGAGGTAGCTTCATCAAAAATTAAAATTGGCGGATTTTTTAGAAATACACGTGCAATGGCAATCCGCTGTTTTTGACCACCAGATAACTTAACCCCTCGCTCCCCAACAAACGTATCATAACCATATGGAAGACTTTCAATAAATTCATGGGCGTTCGCAGCTTTAGCAGCAGAGATAACTTCTTCATCTGTTGCATCCGGATTACCCATCCGAATATTCATAGCAATAGATTCACTAAATAACGTATTATCCTGTAATACCATGCCAATATTATTACGCAAAGAGCGTGCATTTACATGTTGCACATCATTTCCGTCTACTTTAATCGCACCTTTGGTAACATCATAAAAACGAGGAATTAAACTAATTAATGTTGATTTTCCTCCACCACTCATACCAACAAATGCAATTGTTTCTCCTGCCCTCACATGCAATGTAACGTTATTCAGAACTTCAAGCTCTTCCTCATCATACCGAAAGGAAACATTTTCAATATCTACATGTCCTTCTACATTCGTAAGTTTTTTTGCATCCTTTTTGTCTACCACATCGTATTTTTCATTAAGTAATTCAAAAACACGGTCAATGGAAGCAATAGATTGTACAAGTGTAGTTGACGAGTTAATCAGCCGACGAAGTGGACTGTATACTCTTTCCATATACCCAACGAAAGCTACCATTGTACCTAATGTTAAGTTACCATGAATGACCTGGTAGCCCGCATATGCAATAACCAGTAATGGAGCAAGGTCAGTAATTGTATTGGTAACAGCAAATGTCTTTGCATTCCAACTCGTGTGTTTCAATGCTCTATCCAGGAAGTTCTCATTTCGGTAACTGAATTGCTTCTGCTCATAATCTTCCAGTGCAAAGCTCCTGGTGACTGGTACACCTTGGACACGTTCATGTAAATGTCCTTGCACCTCGGCAAGTGCCTGTGATCTTTCACGGGTAAGCCGCCTTAATCTGCCATAGAAATACTTAATGGAAAACCCATAGAATGGAAATAGTATGATTGCAACGAGGGTTAAGCCTACATCCATTGTCATCATAATACCAATTGCAATGAGAATTGTTACTAAGTCCAGCCATACGTTCATTAGTCCGGTAATAACAAAAGTTTTCGTTTGTTCGACATCATGTATTACCCTGGAAATAATTTCCCCGGTTTTTGTCTTAGAGTAATATTTCAAACTAAGTTTTTGCAGATGGTCAAAGAGTCTATCCCTTATATCATAAAGGATTTTATTACCTACCCATTGTGCTAGATATTGTCGTATGTACTCTACAGGAGGACGCAGAACAAGGAACACGACAAAGGATACACCCATTAACCATAATAAGTTTGTCGTTTTTTCTGGGGAGCTTAATCCTTCTGCATTAATAATATTATCGATTACATATTTAAGTATGAGCGGCATTAATAACGGTATTCCGAATTTAATAATACCAATTAATATAGTAGCTACTATTTTCCACTTATATGGCTTTACAAATTTCATGTATTGCTTTACACTGCTCATGTTTTAAACTTCCTTTATCCATAATTGAAAGAAAAACCTCGCTACTTAAAGTAACAAGGAAGAATTTTTTTATCAGGTTTAGCGATATGTTAAATATCTCTCATACCAACCATCAATAAAATCTGGAGAAAAAGGGCCTTTCTTTTGGCGAACCCACCGGAGTAAATAATCCATATTATTATGTAGGATACGATCAAGCACTCGTGGATAGTTCATCAATTTACTATGCTCTTCATATTCATCCTCATCGAGAAGGTCGTATGTCATATCGGGATATACTTTAACATCTAAATCATAGTCAATATACTTTAGTGCTTCTTCATCATATACAAAAGGAGAACTTATGTTGCAGTAATAATAAATCCCGTCATCCCGCAACATACCAATAATATTAAACCAATGCTTGGAATGAAAGTAACAAATAGCAGGCTCTCTTGTAATCCAAGTTCTGCCGTCACTTTCCACTACTTTTGTTTTATCATTGGCCAGAATAACAATTGATTCTGTTCCTTTCAAAACAAGGCTGTTTTCCCACACGCGATGAAGTTGTCCATTATGTTTATAGCTCTGTATCTTTATTTTGGTACCTGGCCTCGGCGCAACCATCCTATCTCCCTTTCTCGTAGTTTGTAATCCGTATCTAATCTTGACTACATTATACGGGCTCCAATAGGAAATATAAAGTATAACGCCCACTATAAGAGCAAATAAGCTAGGTATATCATCAATAAATGACAAGCGATGGACAAGGGCTGCTCGTTTTCTTTTAAGTTATAACAAAGTACTATGTCAGGTAAATTTAGTTGTTTTGCAGTAAATTATACAAATTAAAAAAGAGTTCCCCGGTTACAGTCCAGCTGCAACAGAGAAACTCTTTTCATATCGGGGGAAGATACTATTTTTTATTTTGTTGTGATTTCTGATTTTGCTTTTTAACTTCCTGAGCGTTTGTTTCAGAAGCAAATTCAGTACCGTATTGCCCTTGTCCTTGAGCAGCTTTTTGGTTTTGTTGCTTTACATGCTGAACGTTTGTACCTGAAGTAGTTTGGTTAGGTTTTTTAGCCATCATTATCACCTCCGCAATAATTAATCTGTCCACCTTCAAATGTTATTATGCTTATCAAGTATTGGTAAAATATACCTTGCCAGAATAAATATTTTGGTTAAGTAAATTATAATAATGTACTACTCATTATGGAGGGAATAGGATGGATACAAGCAGAAGAGATTTTACAGAGCTTTCCATGATGTCGAAGGAAAGATGGCATGATGATGAACTTTACTATTTTCAACATGCATTATCCCAACTATTACCGTATGTAAACCCAGAAGGGCTATCCATACTACATGAAATAAACAAAGAAATGCAAAGCAGAGATTAAGAAAAGCGCAAGCGCCTTAAAGCCAAAATGTTATAGCTCCTATCAAAAATCCGGGCTCTCATACAGGGGCCCGGATTATAAATAATCCATCATTTTTTGATGTGAGACCGGGAACGGATATGCGAGCATTTCTTCCTTTGAAACAAAGCGGATATTATCTCCTATTAGTTCATCTGCAGTTGTACTCGCTTCATAAATATCCAGCTCCCAAATAATATGAGAAAAAACATGTTTCAAATTACCAACTTTAAGTTTTAATTCAATTTTTATCCCGTATTGTTTGTAAAGCCAATCTTCCAGGTTATCCTTTTCTTCTTCTGGCACCATCGGAAATTGCCATAGATTGGCTAACAAGCCTCCATCAGATCGCTTTTCAATCAAATATTGATTGCTTTTGTTTTTTATTAAAGGCACGAGATAGGGAAGCGTTTTTTGCTTTTTTTGCTTTTTTCTTTATTGGCAGTTCCTCCTGAACCCCTTCAGCAAATGCACTACATTGTTCTTGAACAGGACAAAATAGACATGCTGGTGATTTCGGTGTACAAATGAGAGCCCCTAATTCCATTACAGCTTGGTTAAAAGAAGAAGGATCATCTTTATCAATCATCTCTTTTACATACGCTTCAAAAAGCTTCTTAGTCCGTTGCAGCGTTATATCCTCTTCTATTCGAAGTACGCGCGAAAAAACTCGCATCACATTTCCGTCGACGGCAGGTTCAGCCTGATTAAATGCAATCGATAAAATTGCCCCTTTCGTGTATGGTCCAACTCCTTTTAATGCCCCAAGATCTTTTGGATTAGTAGGTACTTCTCCCCCATATTCTGCTACTACTTCACGAACGGCGTTTTGCAAATTCCGTGCTCGGGAATAGTAACCTAAGCCCTCCCATGCTTTTAGAACTTCCTGCTCATCCGCAGCAGCTAAATCTTCGAGCGTGGGAAACTTTTCCATGAATCGATAGAAATAGGGAATAACCGTGTCTACTTTCGTTTGCTGTAGCATAATTTCAGAAACCCACACACGGTATGGATCTCGATTCATTCTCCAGGGCAAGTCCCGTTGATTGATCTTATACCAGTTAATTAAATTTCTTTGAAATCGCGTAATGTCAATGTTTTGTAAGCTTTTATTAATCATAAAATCACTTCCTATATGGTACAATAAAAATAATTATACTTTCTATTTTTGTACTTGGTACTTTTTACTTTCTAATAAAAACAATTTTGAGCAAATAATAAAGAATAACCCTACCACTGGAGGAGGACCTTTTTAATGGATACTGGCACACATATCGTCATGGGTGTAGCACTTGGCGGCATAGCTACATTAGATCCTGCCGTTCAAAGTGATCCAGCATTATTTAATGCAGTTCTTGTGGGAACAATTGTAGGTTCTCATGCACCTGATTTTGATACTGTTTTAAAATTAAAAAATAATGCCACTTATATACGTCATCATCGGGGAGTAACTCATTCCCTGCCTGCAGTCATTATGTGGGGCATTCTTATTTCAAGTATTATACATTTGTTTGTTCCACAAGTGGAGTTTTTCTACTTATGGTTATGGACGGCAATTGCCGTTATACTCCATGTATTCGTAGATATATTCAATGCATATGGAACCCAGGCATATCGGCCGTTTACAAATAAGTGGGTCGCCCACGGATTTATTAACACATTTGATCCATATATATTTATCCTGCATATAGCAGGGATCTGCGTATGGGCACTTGGAGCTAACCCTGGGTATACATGGCTAATTATCTACTCAGTAATTTTCCTTTATTATATTAAAAGATATTTGGATAAAAGGGAAATTGTTAAAAAAGTTAAAAGCTATTATCCCGAAACCGAAAAAATTGCAACATCACCAACAATAAAGCAGAACTACTGGCGTGTAGCTATAACGACGAAGACTAAATTCTACGTTGGTGCAGTGGAAAACGGCCATATCGAAATTGTAGATGAGTTTATTAAGAAACCTCTCCCAGAGACAGAAATAATGGATAAAGCATTAACAGATAAAAACATTTCTGCATTTTTATCCTTTTCACCTGTCTACCGCTGGGAGGTCAACGATTATGATGATTTCACCGAGGTTCGATTTATTGATTTGCGATACCGTTCGAAAGGCTATTACCCCTTCGTTGCAGTAGTACAAATTAGTGATAATATGAACATTATCAGCTCCTACACAGGGTGGATTTTCTCTGAAAAGAAACTACAGAGCAAATTGTATGTAGAGGAATCACCTGTTTAAATACAAAAGCGGAAGCGCCCGTTTAGCAACGTACAAACTGCGCCTCGCCAAGCGAGGTGAATCGGTGTTACCGCGCATCGCGGCGGTCTTAACCGATCTCCTTTTCATAACGAGATAAAGGATGTATATAGGGAAATTCACAAACATGTAACAGCAGGCAAGCCACCTGCTGTTTTGCTATTTCTTATTTCTCTTCCGAACATCCGACTATCCTTGATAACGGAATCAAACTACTTTACTTCTTCCAATAAAGAAATTGGAATTGCTTCTTCTGCTTCGAATTCTTCCTGAAGAAGGTTCCTTCTATGCCCCCAAGCAAAGACCCCGTTCACATAGTTTATTTTAAATGTATACCCTGGATCATTCTTCAGCACATATACTTCCCCTGCGATAAAGTCCTCCGGATTCAACGTATATGCTAAGGCAACCTGCATCTTTCGCTCATTTACCGCAACTTCTGATACATTACCAAGCTGCTCCGCTTTCTGTGCCTTCTCCTTTAACTTACCGATTTCCGCTCTTAATTGTTCTATTGTATAATCACTATATCTATAATTATTTGCCATCGTTAAACACTCCTCCTACCTATCATTTTACATTTTACCAATTGTTTAAGACAATGGGAATAATGTTGTCTAAATAAGGACTGGAATTTTCATACAAGAGGAGTGATATAATGCCAAATGCAGCTATTACAGGTGCAGGTACCGGGTTAGGAAGAGCCTTGGCAATTGAATATGCCGCAAAGGGATATAAATTATTTCTACTCGGAAGAACAGATACAAAACTACAAATTGTAAAAGAAAAAATAATGCAAGCTGGTGGTCAGGCAGAAGTTATTCTATGTGATGTTAGAGAACAGGCTTCTGTGAGCATTGCCTTCCAGCAAATAGGTAAACTTGATCTATTTATCAATAATGCAGGAACAGGTATCTTTGGACCTCTAAATAATTATTCATTGGAAGAAATTGAGAACATCCTTGATACCAATGTAAAGGGAACAATATTCACTGTTCAGTCAGCTGCCCCACTGATCAAAGAAAGTAAAGGTAGAATATTGACGATTATATCTACTGCAGGGTTACGCGGTAAAAAGAATGAATCATTATATTGTGCAAGCAAATTTGCAATTCGGGGATTTACGGAAAGCCTTCAGAAAGAGTGGGAAGATGAGGAATATACAATCACATCTGTTTATATGGGTGGAATGAATACGCCGTTCTGGGATGAGTCAACCCATGTAAAGGATGCTTCCGGTCTGCAAAGCCCTCAATCTGTAGCAAAAAAAATTATTGAGCAGGATGATGGTAGGAAGGAAATAATTATCGATAAATAGAAGTTGTAGTTAAGGATGTACAAAGCCGTGCATCCTTTTTATTCTAGCTAACTTTCATTCCCTTCCAGTTCTATCATCCAAAAAGCGATTGATCGATTCCAGAGAAAAGCCCTTGCGATATAAACCTTCTTTTACTTTGTTGCGAAGATAATACCCTTCTTCCTTTCTGGAATGTTTGTGCCACAGCTTTTCTCCCTGGTATAAAACTGCCTCCCATTCGGCTTCTCCATCTTGGGTCTCTTCCATGTTCGCTACAGCCTCTTGGATCACTTCCTGTGTAAATCCTTTTTGAACCAGATTAGCCTGTGCTTGCTGTAATTGTTTGCGATAAGAATCCTTTTTCTTTTGATTCATTTTTTTGTTAATCCACTTAAGAACCTTCTCGTATTGCTCCTCGAAAGAATAATTTTCTGTCGCTTGGCCAGCAATGTCAGCAGCGACTCCCTTCTCTATCAGTTCTTTTTTTATAAGCTTGGGTCCTTTAGATGATGTGTTAATGCGAGATCGTACAAACATTTCAGCAAATTGACGATCATCCACCAGGTTTTCTTTCTCCAGTTTTTCCATAATAACGGGTATGTGTTTCTCATCAACCTCTTTTTTTAACAAATAATCACGGATTTCTTTTTTTGTACGCATACGGTAGCTTAAAAAGTTGATCGTTTGGGTATATGATTTATGTATCGTATCTTTTTGGACAAGCATAGCAATCGTGGAAGCATCCAGCTCCATATTTTTACGTAGCTGATACTCAACTAGTATAGCTTCATCCACACTAAAGCCATACGTTTCTTTTTGGCCATCATCCAAGAAGATATTATACCGGTTCTTATTTTTCTTTTGTGTAGTGATTCGGGAAATCTTCATAAACACCTCACCCCCTTTCCCTATAGTAACATGTAAAGATTATCCGGACACTACAATAAGAATCGAAAAATAGCATATAATAGAATGAAGATTTAGTATTAATAGCATAAGGCAGGTGACAAAAAATGAACATATTAATAACCGGAGGAACAGGGTTTGTTGGAAAGCATCTTACTGAATCACTGCATAAAAAGGACCACCATACGTACATACTTACCAGATCTCCTGAAAATAAAAAGAATACAAATCTCACTACTTTCATCGGCTATGATTATCCTGTAGAAGAGCTCCCTGTAATACATGCGGTAGTAAACCTGGCAGGAGAGTCCTTATTCGGATATTGGTCAAAGAAGAAGAAGGATGCTATTCTATCCAGTCGCATTAAAACAACAAATCACGTTATAGATTTGCTGCAAAAAATGAAAACAAAGCCGGAAGTTCTTATTAGCGGGTCAGCTGTCGGCTATTATGGTACTTCAGAGGACCTCATTTTCACTGAGGCAACAAAACAAGCGGGTAATGACTTCCTAGCTGATGTTTCCTCTCAATGGGAAAAGGCGGCAAAAAAAGCAGAGGATTTTAGTATTCGCACTGTCTTTACCAGATTTGGAGTAATATTAGGTGAAGAAGGTTCTTTACCCTATATGCAGCTTCCCGTAAAACTGTTTGCGGGAGGAAAAATAGGCAATGGAGAACAATGGCTTTCATGGGTGCATGTTGAGGATGTTGTTAGACTAATTGAGTTTTGTATATTCAATAAAGAAATGAAGGGACCCGTTAATGCGACTTCTCCTCATCCTAAGAGAAACAAGGATTTCATGCGTTCGCTTGCCAGTGTGTTGCATCGTCCATACTGGTTGCCGGTACCTTCACCTCTTATCCGGCTCGTTGTTGGAGAAATGGCGATACTAATTAATAAAGGACAATATGTATTGCCTCAGAAGGCGCTAGATCACCGTTTTGAATTTAGCTTCCCTTCCCTTAAAGAAGCCTTGCAACATATTGAGCAAAAACGCCAAAAACCTAACAAATAAATTGATAAAGCTTCATTTATTTTTTCAACAAAAAAACATTCATTTTGACAAAAAAAGTGATTCCCTTTTTCAATAAAACTGTGTAAAATGAAAGTATCAAATTTATTGCTTAAAGCATAAATTACGAAAGAGATGAAATTTATAAAACATAAAACGTGTAAATTAAATAGGGAAGGCAAATGGTGCGCCACCAGCTTCTGCTGGTTCTAGTGGGTTCGATTCCCACCCCGAATTTTTGTTGAACGTTAACTAAAAATTCGAGGGTGGGCGCTGACTAGATTTCCTTAAAGGATATGTAGCATACCCACCTGGACGTAGGAGGGTATTTTTTATGTTAAAAAAGCGTGATTTGCATGAAGTGCCAGTATTATACCAGTTGATGTCTCACCCGGACGTCTTTCCCTATGTAAGACATAAAGCAGCTTCAAGCGATGAATTTTATTTTGTTACGAAACAAACATTAGAAGCCGAAGAAAATGGTGAGCTTATTTCCCGCACCATTACTGATGAAAACTATCATCCTATTGGCACAATCAATTTATTCGACATACAAAATAATCATGGATTTCTAGCCACATGGATTGGTCAGCCTTATTTCGGAAAGGGTTATAACAAAGTAGCAAAGGAGCAATTTTTTGATGAATTATTTTATGTACACGGTATTGAAGGGATCTTTATGAAAGTACGTAAAACAAATAAACGTTCCTTGGGAGCAGTGCTAAAACTACCCTATGCTGCACTTGCAAACTCTACTTATCCACAATTATATAACCAAATTAATAAAGATGCTGATGTGTATGATTTATTTATTATTACTAAAGATCACTATCTGTCATACCAACAATTTGCTAATGCGGAAAGCAATCTAACAGAAGAAGATGCAATATAATAGTATATTTTTCTTCATTTATACCTATCCTATATTAGAAAAGCCCAAGCGCCTCACCAAAAATTGTTATAGGCTTTGCATAGTCAGACACTGGTGCTGGGCATGCACCGAACTTAGATATTACTAAAAGATAGGGTGGTTATATGAAACTGAACTCAAAGAGCAATCAGAGAGAACGTTTTCTCTCCAAAACCCAAGAAGTGCTTTACCAAAAGGAATTCAAGCAAGCTGACCAAGTATATAGACAGTTATCAAAAAAGGGAAGCCGTGGATAATACCAGCTTCCCTCTTTTATCCACATTTATACACGAGTTGTGGGTAAAAGCTAAGAAGCCTGCTGGAATAAGCATTAGTTATCAACAGATCTTTTCCACATATGTGTGATCTTCTGTGGATAAAGTGGATAACTTTTCTGAGTAACTAAGGAGAAGTAAGTTTGGAGCTGCTATGCCTGTGGATAAATAATCTTTGTTGTTTTCTGTAGAGAATCTTCTGCAGCTGTAAATGCTTCATAAATATTCGAACCAAATCCATAGCCAACAGAAAGCTGCGAGGTAATAAACTGCAGTACTGTTTGCCAAATAACTATTTTCTTTACGTTCCATAAATAAATATGTAACGTTTCTTTATTTTGGATTTCAATTTCAAAATCTTCTTCGTAAAAAATAAGACGCAAAATCTTACATATAGCTAAACTAGTAATATCCTCATGCTTAATGATTATACAACTGGTCAAATATATCCCCTACTTTCGTTCTTATTTAGTACATTTTACTATATGTTATTATTAAGAACAAATTTTCAACAGTGCTCATGCATTTACATGATACGATTAAAAGTACTTATAAACATAAATCTTACAAAATAGCTGAGTGTGATAACATGAGTGTTGATCAAATATCGTATAATATAAGATTTTTTAGAGACCAACAGAATTGGACACAAAAAGAATTGGCTGAAAAGTTATCTACTTCCCGTTCCGTTGTTGCTAAGTGGGAGAGTAATACTGTTACTCCAGATGTAAATGCACTTATCAAACTGAGCAATTTATTTAGTGTATCACTTGATCATCTTACCGGGAATCATACTTTTCGAGACGATTTATTAAAGGATTTCAAACGAATCTATAGTTCCCCCTCAAAGAGTTTTGATGAAGATGTAGTAGAACTTGTTGAATATCTGATGACACACCCTAAGCTTAAAAAAGATATTTATCGTTTAAAAGATTTATCGAATAAAAAACAACAATCCATACATAATCTTCTAAGTGAACTAATTGATCAAATAGAGCAAATTTAAAAGGACGAGCTGAAAAAAATTTCAGCTCGATCTTTTTTTTGGTATATATGTTGGAATTACCCAATGATTGGTAAAATAGAAAAACTGAATTGACTTGGAAGACCATAAACAATTACTTAAAAAAATGTATGGCAGATTATCTTGCCCTCCTGCTGATTTATTTCTCCTCCGGCGGATACTTTTGCTCTCCTGCCGATTGTCTCCTTCACTACTTCGCATTATCCAATACCGCCTCCCACCCTTAGGCATGCCTATAAATTCAACCTTTTTATAGAGAATAAATTCCCTTGACACTCTGTGTTATCTGTTATACATTAAATATAACAGATAACACAACGTAAAGGGTGTGGCATAAGTTGCTTATACAATTGGATTTTGAATCCAAGGAACCAATATATTTACAATTAATCCATCAAATAATTGAAGGGATTGCCAAAGGCCAGTTGAAACCTGGCGAAGACTTACCATCTGTGCGTTCTCTCGCTTCAGATATTGGGGTAAATCTTCATACAGTTAATAAATCGTATCAACAGTTGAAACAGGAAGGATTTATTTTAATTCACCGGCAAAAGGGTGTCGTAGTAAACCCTGAGGGTGTACCTTCAGCAACTACTGCTTATATAAAGCAGCTTTCACATAAGCTTCGTCCTCTAATCTCTGAATCAATCTGCAGAGAAATGGATGAGCAAGCCTTTTTAAATGTTTGTAGTGATTTATATAAAGAATTTATGACAGAAAGGCAGGGGAATTAAATGGAAGTGGTACCAATCCTTCTTTTGCTAGTTATCCAGATTCCAGTTTATATTTCAATTATTTTTATCCCGTATTGGACCAGAAAGACAGAAAGTTTTGGGATCTCCATCCCGGAAGAAGTATATTTTAACAATGAGCTAAAGAAAATGCGCAAAAGTTATGCCTGGTGGACTGGGATTCTGAGTATAGTGGTAACAATCGTATTTATTTTATCAGCTACTACTCTCGACACAGAAAAGAAAATCAGCTTATTTTTTAGTGGCCTACTTATCTTGTACATTATTAGTAGTTTTTTCATTTATATTCACTTTCACAAACAAATGAAACAACTAAAAGATCAAAATAATTGGGTGAAAATTAGAACCCAGCAAGTCACAATTAATACAGAATTTCGCCGGCAAAAACTAACCTATTCCAATCTATGGTTTATTGTAGCGTATGTATTAGCTTTTATAATGATTTTAATCACTTTTCAACTTTATGATCGTATACCAGAGCGAATACCTACCAAATATAATTTTTCTGGAGAGGTAACTAACTGGTCAACAAAATCGTATCGATCTGTACTTATGATGCCTATTATGCAAATTTATTTAACATCACTTTTCTTATTCATTAATGTAATGATTGCAAAGGCGAAGCAACAAATTAGTACAACAAACCCAGAGGACTCCATCAGACGAAATATCATTTTCCGACGAAGATGGTCTCTATATACCGTTATTTCCGGAATAGCTATGAGTATTTTATTTTCTGCGATTCAAGCATCCTTCATTTTTCCGATTAACCAGAAATGGTTGGTATTACTATCCATCATTATTTCTATTATGTTGACACTTGGAGCCATTTTGCTCGCGATTACCACTGGGCAAGGAGGAAGTCGTTTAAGTAAACCATCAGAAGGCCAACAATTATCCATAGACAGGGATGATGATAAGTATTGGAAGCTAGGTCAGATTTACTTTAATAAAGATGATCCTGCCTTATTTTTAGAAAAAAGATTTGGTATCGGCTGGACGGCAAACATGGCAAGACCAATGTCTTGGGTTATATTGCTGGCTATTATTCTTTTAGCAATAGGGATACCTTTGTTATTAAATTTATAAATATTAACCTTTTATCGGCTTCGAAGAATGGAAGGTAGAACAGAAATTACTATAAAATACCGATTGGAGTGGTAATATGCAAGAAATCTGGAGTTCCATAAACTGGGCAGTCATCGCCCCATTGATTGTTATTCAAGGTATATTATTAATTATTGCACTAATTGACTTGGCAAAAACAGCACAAACTAACGGCCCTAAGTGGTTGTGGTTCCTTATAATTGTTTTCATTAATATCATTGGTCCAATCCTTTATTTCCTGTTTGGCAGGAGGCAAGGATAAATGAATTTGTTAACCGTAAAAAACTTATCTAAAAAATATCGGGATACCTATGCTGTGAAAGATGTTGAATTCGCGTTTCCCTCCCAAACTTGTATTGCTTTACTCGGCCCTAATGGTGCTGGAAAAACAACTATTCTTCGTATACTAGCAGGGCTTTTGAAACCCACTTCCGGTGAGATTATATTTAACGAACATGAGCAGAGGAAGGACTTCCGTTCTGATATTGGTTATTTACCACAACACCCTGTCTTCCATGAATGGATGACAGGGAACGAATTCCTCATTCACAGTGGAAGGCTTGCTTTATTATCTAAAGAAGAAGCAGCTAAGCGAGCAAATCAGTTATTGGATAAAGTCGGCATTTCTGAGGCTAAGAACCGGCAAATTGCAGGATATTCCGGCGGTATGAAACAACGCCTTGGTATTGCTCAAGCCATTATTCACAAACCAAAATTATTGCTTCTAGATGAACCAGTGTCATCTTTAGACCCAATCGGCAGAAGAGAAATATTAAATTTAATGCAACAATTGAAGAAAGAAATGTGTCTTCTTTTTTCCACTCATATTCTGACAGATGCTGAAGAGATTAGTGATGAACTACTTTTATTAAACAGAGGTAAGCTATTTGAATCAGGTAAACTGAGTGATTTATGGCAAAAATATCAAACTGCTACTATTGACATAGAATTTAAAGACAATTCAACTGCTTACCTTGAAAAGCTTCTTCGTATACCCTCGATCATTAACGGCTACAAGGAGCAAAATACTATCCGTCTCACGGCGGAAGACATTTCTAAGGCACGGAAGGATATTTTAATAAAGGCTGTGCATGAAGAATGGCCCTTGGAATATTTTTCAATCAATAAAGCTTCCTTGGAAGAATTGTTTATAAAGGTGGTGAATGGATAATGCAATGGTCAGCTCTTTTTAAAAAAGAAATGCTGGAAAACTGGCGGAATAAAAAATGGCTCTGGTTTCCACTAGTAATGATTTTGATAGCTATCATGGATCCTATCTCCAATTATTATTTACCACAAATTATTAAATCGGTAGGCGGGCTACCAGAAGGGGCTGTCCTTGAATTACCTGAATTTACGCCGGTAGAGGCTATCATGATGAGCTTAGGCCAGCTAAGCAGCTTGGGAGTTTTGATAATTGTGCTAATATCCATGGGTTCAATCGCTTCCGAGAAAAAAAGTGGGGTTATTGAATTAATTCTTGTGAAGCCTGTTTCCTACGCAAATTACATTACAGCAAAATGGGCATCCCTGTTCGTGTTAATATGGACAGCACTCTTCCTTTCTTTAGTTTGCAGTTGGTACTATATTAATATTTTATTTGGATCGTTTTCCTTGCTTCAGTTAATACAAGTTACTTTTTTCTATGGAATTTGGCTTACATTAGTAATAACTATCTCTATATTCTATAATTCATTATTTCACACTCCTGGCCTGGTAGCCTTTCTATCCGCTGGAACGGTTATAGCTATGAGCGTGCTCACAAAAGTATTTCATCATATTTTGACATGGAGTCCAAATAAAATCTCGGAATATATTCATACAATGCTCCTTACTGGTGAAATTCCTTCCGAGCTTATTGCTACCTCCTCCATTACAGCTGGATGCATTGGGTTGTTGCTGTTTTTTTCAATAATTATCATACAAAAAAAAGAACTGGGCTCCCGTTAGGGCCCAGTTCTACTTAACTTTCCATATGGTTATTCTTCGTATAAAAATATAGGTGAATAGATAAATAACAAATGCAATCCCTAATAATTGAAAGAAATAAACAAGATCAAATGTTGCATATATCTCTTTAAAAAATTCAAAAATCCAACCTTTAGCAATTCCTAGTAATAGCATAACCATCAGAACTCCAAGTACACTTCCACCACCAGCTAGCCCATACTTATAAAATAAGAGCCCAACCATAAACATGACGGAAAACAGGAAGAACATAATGGATGTATCAATAACAATTCTACTGTACCATGTATCCTCCAAAAAATAGGCAAGGTGTAAAAAATAGAAATTGTCCATCCCGAAGAATCCATTTATATAACTTACTGTCTCTTGTAGTAAACTTGCAAATGTGGAAAATAAAAAAGAAAGGGAAAGAAAAAAGATACCGAAACTAATAAACATATTCCTTCTTGTTGCTCCCATTTTAATGGAAAAAGGGATCGCTTCTTTTACAGATAGATAACCTAAAATTGCACAATAGACATAAATAGGAGCTGTAAGGGAAAATGCCATCATGCCATTTTCTATAGATAGTAGAAAATAGGCTACTGACATGGTCAAAACTAAGATGCTTAATAAGATCGTCCAAAAGATGGCCATAGAATAACGAAAGTCTGTTACATAGAAATATAATAAGCCCTTAAGTTGTTTTTTCATCGTTAAGCTCCCTTCCTTTTATCTGTTAAATACACCATCAAATCCTGGATAGGTATGCTTTCGGCCTGTAATCCTAATTCCGCAGCTTCTTCCCTGTTTCCATAAATATAGGCTGTCATCATACCGGCAATTTGTTTCTTTTCAAGGATTCGCTTATTTTGTATAAAGCTTTCCACTTGTTCTGCGTTTCCAGTTACTGCACAAGTGTGCTCGCGCAGTACATCGGTCTCCTCTTTAACAATTAAATTCCCTTCCTCCAAAATCAAAATTTCTTCAAACATGAGACTGACCTCGTCAATCAGATGTGTGGAAAAAATGATCATTCGTTTTTCTTCCTCATACTCACTTAATAACAGCTCATAGAATTTTTTTCTTGCTACGGCATCAAGGCCAATATACGGTTCATCAAAAATGGTAATAGCTGCCTTGCTAGCCAGACCTACAATAATTCCTAATGATGATTCCATGCCTTTAGATAATGTCTTTATTTTTGCGTTCACATTTAACTTATACTCACGTACCAAATCATCAGCTAATTGCTGATCCCATTTCGGATAAAAATAAGAAAAAATTTTTAGTACGTTTTTGACTTTCAAATCTCGTTTAAAATTATTTCCTTCTTTTATTAAACAAATGGCTTCATTTAACCGTTGATTATCAAATGGATCTTCACCATCAATACGAATTTTCCCTTCTGTTGCCAGGATATTCCCAGCCAGTATATCCATAAAGGTAGTTTTTCCAGCACCATTTCTTCCAAGCAATCCATAAATTTTAGGTTCTTGTAACGTGAAAGATACTCCTTTCAAAGCAATGTTATCCTTGTAACGCTTCGTTAAATTACTCACTTCAATTTTCATCCTCAGGCTCCTCCCTTTTCATTAATTCCATTAATTGTTCTGAAGAAATCTTTAGTTTCCTCGCTTCACTTTTTAATGGGCGGATAAAATTTTCATAGAACGTCTCTTTACGCTTTTCAATTAATATGATTTGCGCATCTTTAGTAACAAACATCCCCACACCTCTCCGTTTATAAAGAATTGATTCAGCAACAAGTTCATTGATTCCTTTAGCAGCTGTAGCCGGGTTTATTTGATAGTAAGCTGCAAATTCATTCGTGGACGGGACTCTCTCTTCAGGCTTCATCGTTCCATTGATAATGGAGTCTTCTATTTGCTCTTTAATCTGAAGAAAAATTGGTTTATTTTCATCTAAAGTATTTTTCATTCGCTCACCTTCGTTGTTTGGTTCATTACTTATGTAATTAACCATATAACTTTTAAAGTGGGAAGTCAAGTTATTTTCAGAAATTAATGAAAAATAATTGTTAGTTTATAACCATTTATATTTTATTAGGTTCTACTGCAAATGTTGGAGAAACGTATTTAGTTATTTCATAGTTGGAGGAAACTGCGAACTAAAGTATATCTCTTTTTTAATGAAGCGGATGGACCCATTGATTTCCGTTACATGCGGACGCTTTCCGCCGGCATGGCCTCAGCCGCTTCCTCCGCTACGCTCCGTCCAGGGTCTTCGCCTCATGCTATTCCGGCAGGAGTCGCCGCATTTCACTCCAATCAATTTGTATGAGCTTTAATATTCCAAATGCGGAGTGGGCCTTTCACTTGTCCTTGACGATGCAAAGATGACCTTTTTACATCTAATACTAAGTTCATTTATTGCTAAAAAGTAACACTTAAGCGGAGGAAAATACGGAGACTTCTGGGGGAGATGAGGCATAGGTGAGACCCCGGAATGCGTTAGCATGAGGAGGCTCATCAGCCACCCCCGAAAAGCGCAGTGTTTTCCGTAGCGGTGGTGTAATCAGATTCAATATTTCAGTGAGCTTTCCAACAACAAAGATATTTTTCATACGTAACTTAAAGACGAAAAGTTACGTCGCAGTTTATTTATTTTCCGAATTATTGAATAACCCCAGCCTATTTATTAGAACCATATTTTAAAACAGCAAAAAAGTATCCCCTTGCATAAGAGGATACTAACTAACTTCTTCTATCATTTTTTGAACTGGATGTTGCTCTGGCTCAACTATATAATTTTTACCGTCAGTTCGTATTACTATATTTCCAAATGCAGCAGTGGAATAAATAAGTGATTTTACTTTGGTCAAATTTCTAATTACCCGATCAACCGGGTGACCATAATCATTCTGCTTGCTATACGTTAATATAGCAACTTGAGGACTTACCTCTTTTAAAAAACCTAACGAAGTACTTGTATTCGATCCATGATGTGCAACTTTTAAAATTTCCGCCTGTAAATTATGTTTTTTAATAAATTCCTTTTCTTGCTCTATCTCCACATCACTCATAAGTAGAAAATCCATTTTATTATAAGTTAACTTTAAAACAATGGAAGATTGATTATTTGTTTTCATTTTCTCAAATGCATTTAGAATCTGTATTTTCAGCTCGCTGTCCACTTTCAGCTGGTCATCAATTTTGGCTATTTGTACAGGGATTTCTTGCTTACGAATCTGACGAACATATTTACCATATGTTCGGGTAGTGTGAAGCTTGCCCGAATCCACTATCTTTTTTATGGGTATCTGACCCATAACATGTGGAAGCCCCCCGATATGATCAACATCGGGATGTGTTACTACAAGCAGATCTATACTCTTGATGCCCTCCTTTTTTAAATATGAAACGATTCTCTCACCAGCATCTGGGGGGCCACCATCAATTAAAATGTTTTTATTCTGAGGGGTTTGGATTAATATACTATCACCCTGGCCTACATCTATAAAATGAACCTCCATATCCATTTGTCTTTCCTTAGCATAAGAAGAAGCCGGAAAAAGAGTAATTACTGTGAAGAAAACGATAAATAGGAAAAAGGTGTTTTTCACCATATCATTCCATCCTTCATAATAGGTTAGCTATAGTTTCACACAATGCTATCCATATTATGAGTAGAAGAGATTTATTTCATTCCTGTAATTGAATTGAATCCTTATTATAAATGATCCAACTTTCTTAGGGATTCAAACCATAGCTATAGTTAATCTGCAGTAAAACGAGTGTATTGCCACAGATATAGTTAGTTCGCATTAGATTTTATTTTGCGAATCACTGGATAACCCCAACATATACATTAAGACCGATAAAAAATTGATAAGTAAAAAAACGCCACATGAGGATGGATTTTCCTCATATGGCGCTTTAACTTACCGATTAAGCTTTTTTTACAATAATATCTTCTTCAATAAAGTCTACATGAACATTTTCTACGTTTTCTTCTTCCAGAATTAAATCAGTTAACTGATCTTCAATCTTATCTTGGATTACTCTTCGTAAAGGTCTTGCGCCAAAGCGGCGGTCGTAGCCAATTCGTACAAGCTCATGCTTTGCTTCCGGTGTAATGGTAATGGAAATATTACTTTCTTCCATATTTTTCTGTAAATCCTCAAGCATAAGATCGACAATTTCCATTAAGTTTTCTTCTGTTAGTTCATTGAAGTTAATAATGGCATCAAATCGATTTAGAAATTCCGGCTTAAAATAAGCTCCCAGGTTTTCAAGAGTAGATACTGATTCGTGTGCCTCTTTATTAAAGCCGACACTAATTTCTTTTACACCAGTACCAGCATTACTAGTCATTATAATGACGGTTTCTTTAAAGCTGACTGTTCTACCCTGTGAGTCTGTTAGATGTCCGTCTTCCATAATTTGCAGGAACATATTCTGTACATCGGGATGCGCCTTTTCAATTTCATCTAATAATAGAATAGAGTATGGGTTACGACGTACTTTTTCTGTTAATTGACCTGCTTCCTCATGACCTACATAGCCTGGAGGTGAACCAATAATCTTAGAGACTGCATGTTTTTCCATATACTCACTCATATCAAGGCGAATCAATGCGTCCCTCGTTCCAAATAGTTCTTCAGCTAATGCTTTCGTCAATTCCGTTTTCCCTACACCAGTGGGCCCTACAAATAGGAAGGAACCTATTGGGCGGTATTTGGACTTCAACCCTGCGCGACTGCGTCTTATGGCTTTCGCTACTTTTTGCACTGCATCCTCTTGTCCGATTACTTTAGCACCTAAATTTGCTGCAATGTTGTTAAGCTTTTCTCGATTTTCTGCTTGTAGCTTAGTTACGGGGATGCCCGTTTTCTCTTCAATAATCAATTCAATATCAGAAATATCTACATCAATAACCTGTGCTTCGTCTTTGGCTTTTTCATACTGCTTTTGCAGTTGAATCTCCTGGTAACGAAGATTTGCTGCACGTTCGTAATCCTCTTTTTCTGCAGCCTGTTCTTTTTCCTTAATAATTTCATTTAACCGGTGCTCAATGGAATCAGAATCTTTCTCCGCATTTTTCAGGTTAAGGCGAGAGCCTACTTCATCCATTAAGTCAATAGCTTTATCTGGTAGAAACCGATCTTGAATATAGCGTTGAGACAATGTTACAAACGCTTGAATGGCCTCATCTGAATAGCGCACTTCATGGAAGCTTTCATAACGATCTTTTATTCCGTTTAGTATTTGTACTGCTTCTTCAACGGAAGGTTCTTTCACAATAATTGGTTGGAAACGGCGTTCTAATGCAGCATCTTTTTCAATTTGACGGTATTCTTTTAATGTAGTGGCACCAATTAATTGCAATTCCCCTCTAGCTAACGCAGGCTTTAAAATATTTCCTGCGTCCATTTGAGAACTTTCAGCAGTCCCCGCACCTACTAACAGATGAATTTCATCCACGAAAAGAATGATGTCCTGGCGAGATTGCAGTTCCTGAATTAGTTGCTTCATACGCTCTTCAAATTGTCCACGTACTCCTGTATTGGCAACTAAGGAAGCTACATCCAATAAATATATTTCCTTGTTCATTAGTTTAGCTGGAACATTACCTTCAGAAATTTTTAAAGCAAGTCCTTCCGCAATAGCTGTTTTACCTACACCTGGTTCTCCAATAAGAACAGGGTTATTTTTATTTCTTCTATTCAATGTTTCAATTACACGTTTTACTTCAATGTCCCGACCGATAACAGGATCAATAAGCCCTGCATTTGCAGCCCGAGATAGGTTTTTTCCTAATTGGTCAATAAGGCCATTGTTATTACCTTGTTTTTGTTTTGTTGTTGTTCCCATTTTTGAAGAACCGTTGCCTTGGAAAAATTGATTAGAAAATGCATCTTGTGCATTTCCACTAAATGATGAATCAGAGAGGTTCATCATTTTACCCTGGATCTCCCGGAAACAAGTATTACATACATGCATTTGCACCTTTTCGTTATTAATTTGCATTGTAACATTAATGCTTGCTGGGTTTACTCCACATTGTTGACATTGCATTTTCCATTCCTCCTATAAGTTATTACATTCGTCTATTTAAATTTGTTAACTACTGGTATATGAAGGTCAATTTCTTAAGTTTGACTTTGACTATATTTGACCTTTGATTCATATTATACTCTGACCTTTTTTGACTTTCAAGTACTTTGATCAAATTTATTTTTGTTTTTCGGAAGACCTTTACTTAGGTTTGTTCCCACTACTACCTATTCCACAATTACCTAAATAAAAAACAGGTGAATCTATTTAGACCCGACCTGTTTTTATTCCTGCTCTATTAACTTTTTACCTTTTCTTTATTACGCAATTCGACTCTTCTTATTTTACCAGAAGTAGTCTTAGGTAATTCCCTCAAAAACTCTATCTTCCTTGGATACTTATATGGGGCAGTCCACTCCTTTACGTGATCTTGGAGTTCTTTGACTAAAGCTGAATCCTCCTGCACTCCTTCTCGTAAAACTACAAACGCTTTAACAACACGCCCTCGAATTTTATCAGGGCTTGCTACAACAGCACATTCTTGAACAGATGGATGTTTTACAAGCGCATCTTCTACCTCAAATGGCCCGATTGTATAACCAGAGCTAATGATAATATCATCACTTCTCCCCTCGAACCAGAAGTACCCGTCCTTATCCTTGGAAGCTTGATCTCCGGTTAAATAGTAATCACCTCGCCGGGACATTTTCGTTTTCTCATCATCCTTATAATATTCTTTGAATAACGCTGGACAATTGATCTTAACTGCAATATCTCCAACTTCGCCAATCTCAGCAGGCTCACCCTTTTCATTAATAATTTCAACATCATTTCCGGGTGTAGGTTTTCCCATGGAGCCAGGTCTTACTTCCATATCTTTCATAATACCAAGTAATAATGTATTTTCTGTTTGTCCATAACCATCCCGTACGGTAATATTAAAATACTTTCTGAAGGTATCAATAACCTCCACATTTAATGGTTCACCAGCAGATACCGCACTATGTAGAGCAGGCAATTGGTAATCATCCAGGTTTTCCACCTTTGCCATTATGCGATATTCCGTAGGTGTACAGCACAGTACATTAATCTCTTTATCCTGCAATAGTTGCAAATACTTTTTTGCATCAAATTTACCATTATACACAAATCCGGTTGCACCAGAACCAAGGACAGATAAAAATGGACTCCATATCCATTTTTGCCAGCCAGGACCCGCTGTTGCCCATACTTTATCTCCTTCATTAATACATAACCAATTTTCTGCAGCTGTTTTGAAATGAGCATATCCCCAACCATGTGTATGTACGACCCCTTTTGGGTTGCCAGTAGTCCCTGAAGTATACGGGAGAAAAGCAATATCATCTCTTGTGGTTGCTGCAATGTCTAATTCGTCAGATGCTTCTTCTTTTAATACATCCAAATTCAACCAACCATCTTGTTCCTTTCCAATAACGAACTTTTTTAATTGCTCATATTCATTGATCCCATTATATTGATCAACAAACGGATAATAGCTTACAACCCCACTTACTTCTCCGTGGGTTACTCTATACTGTAAATCCTTTGTTTTAAGCATTTCAGAACTCGGGATAATTATAATTCCCGTTTTTAATGCTGCCAAATAGACTTCGTATGCTTCTATTAGTCTTGGTATCATAACAAGTATTTTGTCACCTTTACTTAATCCTGAACTCAGGAAAGCGTTACCAATTTTGTTGGTATTTTTAATTAATTGCGTGTAGGTAATATCTTGTTCATTTCCATGCTCATCTTCCCATAATAGTGCCGTTTTACTTGGATCCTTTGCGTATTTTTCCATTTCCATCACAATATTATAATCATTTGGCGCGATTAACTCTTCTCTGTTCACTATGCTCATCTCCCCAACAAAGTTTCTAAATAATTATATCAAAACTTTAGAAAATTTTAAACAGGCAAACTTTTCAATGTTAGCATATCTTTCTCCATTTAAAGTGAAAACATTCCGATATAAATGTTACAATTGAACCATTGATAAAGGAGGCTCTATACATGAGATATAGAAGAAATGCACCCTTTCGATATGTATTTGAACATCCACTTACTGCACGTTTTTATATTTCAAAGGTTAATAATGAAATAGTAAAGACTTCTAATGGCGAAGCTACGATCATTGATATTAGCCCAGAGGGAGCTAAATTAAATACTTCCCTGCGTTTACACCCCTCAGCTGACAATTTGATCCAGCTTACTCTTACCTTTGAGTTAAACAATCAAGAATTTGATATAAGAACAGAGGTCATATGGGAGAAACCAAAAGCGAAATCATATGACTATGGAGTTCAATTTATAACAGATGACATGACCAAAAAACAACTAACAGAGCAGTTAAAAACATATGCAAGGAACCATGTGACAGATAGCATTTGAGAGGAGGCGCCAAATGAGACAAGATTCAATAAAATATGATCAACAAATGATTATGAATGGGATCCAAGATATGCTATTTATTATAGATGTAAAACCAGGCCCCTCCTTTTATTATAATTTTCTTAACCTCGCTGCTATGGAAGGTACTGGTTTATCAGAAAAGGTAATAGGAAAATCGTTTCGTGAAGTGAATGCAGAGTCAAAAGCAAACCTGCTTGAAAAGAAATATAGTTTTACCTGTAAAGAGAAAAGGGTTACTACCTATGAAGATTCTTTTCTCTCTGTTAATAATGAAACATTATACTCCAAGACTACATTAACCCCTCTTTTCAACAAGAATAATGAATGTACTACTATAGTTGCAGTTGTGAAAGATATAACAACGGAAAAAAAAGCAAAGCAAGAAGCAGATAAATCCAGAAAAAAATTGCTTGAAAGCAATCAGCGATACCAATCTCTTTATGCCTATAATTTGGATGCAATTGTGTCTGTTGATTTTGATGGTAAAATTTTAAACGGTAATGCAGCTGCAAGTTCCATCACGGGTTATGATATTGTAGAGATACAGGGAAAGAGCTATTATGAATTTGTTATCCAAGAAGATATCCCTAAAGTGGAGGAACATTTTAATGAAGCTCTTAATGGGAACTTCCAGGAACTCCATTTAGCAATAAAGAGTAAATCCGGGAAAGAAATAAAGCTTATGTTGAAGTTTAATCCAATTATTATAAACACAGAGGTAACTGGTGTTTACAGTATCTTTAAAGACATTACGGAACAGGAGCAAACATTGGATAAATTAAGACAAAGCGATGAGCGTTTTCATATTATATCGGAACATGGACATATACTGATTACGTTATTAGATAAAAACGGAATAATTAAATATGTATCTCCTTCCTATCAAGAAATTTTAGGATATAATTTTGAAGAATATAAAGAGAAGCTGTTTTTGCATAATACCCATCCTGAAGATCGCCCGAAGCTAAATGAACAAATTTTGCAATCCATTAAACAAGGAAAGTCATGTACATTAAAATTTAGACAACAGCATCGTACAAGAGGATGGATCTGGACAGAGATATCTGCTGATCCTATCTTTAATGATGAAGGAAGTTTTGTTCAAATGATGGTTTTAACAAGAGACATTACGATGCAGCGAGAATATGAAAAGCGACTGGAATATTTAGCAATGTATGATTCTCTAACAGAGCTTCCAAATCGGCGCTACTTCAATGAGCATTTAGAAAAAATGGTGAAGGATTTCAATCAAGGTGAGTCATCCGCAATGATCAGTCTCTTTGTGTTGGATATTGACCGTTTTAAAGACATTAACGATAACCTTGGTCATGATACAGGTGATGCTATCATTAAAAAGTTTGCTCAAAGAGTTCTTGCTTGTCTTAAACAGAATCAAGTGATTGCTCGTTTAGGCGGGGATGAATTTGCAATAATGATTTCCGATTGTAAAGAGAAAAATGAAATGATTATGCTGGCTAATCGAATTGTAGATGCCCTTCAAGAACCTTTGAAGATATTTGATATATCTCTTCAGGTAACGAGTAGCATCGGCATTGCTACAGCAAACGCCCCTACTATTACGGAGTATTGCTTATATAAACAAGCCGATCTGGCATTGTATGAGGCTAAAAGAGCGGGAAAAAACACATTTAAAATAAAGGAAGTTAGTGAAATGAAAGAAGGTTGACACTGCTTCCAGCGTCAACCTTCTTCCTTTTATTCCAGACCATAAATCATTTCAGGTATGTGGTCCTTCATCACTAATTCATCTAGACTTTTAAAGCTATATCCTTGTTTTTTTAACTCTGTAATCATATGCTGCAATGCCTCCGCATTATCTGAAGAAACAGTATGCAAAAGGACGATCGCTCCAGGATGAATTTGGTCCATCACCTGTTCAAACGCATATTTCCAGCCTTTCTGCTTCTTTGTATGCCAGTCAATAAACGCTAAGGACCAAAAAATATGGGTATAGCCTAAATCATATGTCCATTTTAATGTTTGTTCACTAAAAGTCCCTCTTGGTGGCCTGACATATCTCATGTCTTTTTGGTCGGACACTTCTGCTACGGCCTTCTCTAACGTCTGCAATTCCTTTTTGATTTTATCTTTATCTATAATGGTAAAATCAGGATGGTGATAGGAATGATTTCCGACAATATGGCCCTCATCCACCATTCGTTTAACCAATTCAGGCTGATCTTTTACATAATGCCCTGTAACAAAAAATGTAGCTGGTACCTTTTCTTTTTTTAATACATCAAGAATATTATCCGTATAACCTTCTTCATACCCATTATCAAACGTTAAATAAATATTTTTTTCTCCAGAGAAATCAGCATAATATGCTCCATACTTATCAAGTATGTCTTTATATTTACCTACATCAGGTATTTCATGATTATTATTTTTCTTGTATCCCCAACCATATCCTCCTGCCAAGGCAGTATGAGGTAAAGAAATAGAAAGGAAAAGTAAGATTGAGATTAGGATTTTCACTATATTTCGCATAACAACCCACCTGTTTTTATCTTACCTTTTCCTTTTATAAGCTTATTTATACCGTTATAAAACGATTGAAGCAATCCAACCAAATAGGAATAAAGGAATATTATAATGTATAAATGTTGGCACTACTGTGTCCCATATATGATGGTGCTTTCCGTCTGCATTCAATCCAGAAGTTGGCCCAAGTGTACTGTCTGAAGCTGGTGAACCTGCATCACCAAGTGCCCCTGCTGTACCGATAAGTGCAGCAGTAGCTAATGGAGAAAATCCTGCTGCTATACATATTGGTACATAGAGTGCAGCTATAATCGGTATCGTTCCAAATGAAGAACCAATGCCTATCGTAACAAGTAGGCCAACAAGTAACAGTACAAACGATATTACGACTTTGTTATCACCTAAAAAACCAGATGATACTTCAACTAAAGCGTTAACTGCACCTGTTTCTTTTAGCACGTTACCGAAACCGGATGCAACTAACATAACAAACGCGATGAATCCCATCATTTTGATGCCGTCTGAAACAATTTTATCTCCCAATTTAAAAGGTACGACAAGAAATAGGAACATAAGAAATAATCCAGTTAGTGCTCCAAAAATTAAATTCTCAAATATGATTTGGATAATTAATGCACCAATGATTGCTAAGATTGTTAGTGCATGAGTTTTGTTGAAGGAAACCTTCTCCACATCAGTTGTAATAGTGGCGTCTGTTCCACCTGCCCCCTCAATCGCAACACGATCTTTACGATAAGAAATAAATACAGCAAACAACAAGCCGACAATCATTCCTGAACCGGGAATAAGCATTGATAATGCTACTTCGCTCATAGATATGGTTGCACCGTTTTGATTCATCCCATCTGCAATTGTTTGGTGAAATATAAGACCAAATCCGGCTGGGATCATAATATAAGGTGCTTTTAATCCAAACGTTAGTGCAGTTGCCACTGCACGACGATCAAGACGCATTTGATCAAAGAGCTTTAGTAATGGTGGTATTAAAATTGGAATAAAAGCAATGTGCACTGGCACTAAGTTCTGTGATAAAGATGCTACACCTGCTATTGCCAAGACCATCATAGTTTTCTTTCCTGACAGCACTCTAATAAGATAATTTACAAGTATGGACGTTATCCCTGTATAACTAATCGCTACTGCAAAAGCACCGAGCAATATATAACTAAGTGCGGTATTTGCTTGACCACCCATGCCATTTACGAGCATATCAATGGAGTCTACAATTGATAAGCCGGACATTAATCCTGCTACAAGTCCTGCTGCGATAATCGCAATGATTACATTCACTCTTAATAAACTAAGTATTGTCATAACAAGTACGGATACAACAACAACCCATTCCATTATTCTTCCCCCTACATTCAGTTCAGTAAAATTTATAAATCATTTAATACTTCACTATGATAAAGTATTAAAGTGTTAAAATCAACCCTTTTTCTTAAATGGATGTATTTGTAAATATTATATGTGTGCGGTATGTTTGATTTTTTGTTCATGAGAAAAGAAGTCTTTCAGGAGGGGAGTGGATAAAACATTATTTATACAATTTCATGTACAGAGTTGGAGTAAACTGCTAACTACCGACAAAACTATCGGCAGCAGAGCTGGAATATCCGCTGCAGAGCGGAAGTATTCGCCGCACATAAGATTAATCAGCTGCAGAGCTAAAGTATGTAAAAATCTAAACTATATCAACAAAAAAACCCCAGGAAATTCTGGGGACTTATTTCAGACTATAGGAAAATGAGACGTGATCCTGAATTGGAATCCATGCACCGATTCCTTGCTTTGTTACATTTTTGATAACAAGTGCTTTTTTGGAGCCTTTTAATTCCAAATAGACTTCTCCAAAAGTTACTTGCCCTTTTTCATTAACAGCAGGTGCATAAGTCTCCAATTCACCAAGCTTTTTTACTGGCACATTATAGGAATTGCTCTTTTTTGTGTTCTTTCCGATAATGGTTTCATACGAAAGCGGTAGCTTCGTTTTGTCTTTAGATGTAAGTAACATCATTTTTTTCACATCGTCAGGGTTAGCAATTTTATTCGTCAAGGCACCTTTTATTTCTTTCTGCTCTTGTTGTACATAGTTTAATTTTTGGTCGGTATCCCCACCAAGATTATTCAACTCGTTTTCATTTATTGGCTGATACTCCCAATTTATTGTTGTTTCTGAAGAATGATAATTCAATGGCCAGCGTCCGAGATAGATCATACCTCGATATCCAATAGCAATTGGTGACGGCTTAATCGTACTTTCGTTGAGCATTTTAATCAAATCTGGATTCTTTATCGGTACCTTTACCTCATCCATTAATTCCTTTGCCAATTCACTAGGTTCGATAACCTCTTGATCTTCTGTGGAATTCGGAAAGGTATTTTCCTTTGAGATATTTAATACGTGACTGGGAATTTCATATTCCTCTTTTGACTTTTCCTTCTTTTCAGCAGCAAGCGTGGATCCAGGGAAAAGCAGTGCAATAGTAAACAAAAGCAAGACTATTTTATTATTCCATTTCATATGTCCATATCCCTTCCTTTTTCCTATAGTTTTTTCGGACATATGAATTTTATACGTTTAAATACAGCTTAATTGCTTAATTCAATTGTTTCTATATTTTCTTCAATTTGAATACTTCCTTCTACAGAACGGACCATTGAGCAATTTTTACGAGAGATTTCCAGGTTTTTTTGCAATTTGGCTGGATCCAGATTCTTTCCTTGAACTTTAAAGTTTAACGTAATCTTTTCTATGCGATTTGCTTCCTCGGGATTTCTCTCCACTTCAGCGGTTATTTGCATGTCATCTACTTCTGTGCGTTGTTTTTCTAAAATTTTACGAAAAACAGAACCACTGCAACCAGCTATGGAAGCAACCATTAGCTGATACGGGCGAAATCCATATTCTTCATTCCCGGATATATCTAAAACACCATACTCTAATTCAGTTCTCAATCCATTTTCCTTCATCACTAATTTCATATTTTACATCCTCCTAAGGTAAATCTTATCTTATATATTCTTTGTACCATAATAACCTATTATTTTACGAATTACTTGTTTGATCATTGACTTGCAGAAAAAAACCAATTAGATTAGAGGACAGATAAAGGTGGGGAACATAAACATGGTATCTGCAAAAACACGTTTTTGGATATTAATATCACTTGTTACAATTTCCGGTTTTTCACAAGGAATGCTTCTACCTCTTCTAGCTATTATTCTTGAGCATGGTGGAATATCTTCTTCTGTAAATGGATTGCATGCTACTGGATTGTATATTGGTGTCATTCTGGCCTCCCCTTTCATGGAAAAACCTATGAGAAGATTGGGCTTTAAACCAATAATCCTTATTGGGGGTATGCTCGTATTTTTATCGTTGGCTCTTTTTCCATTTTGGGAAGCCTTATGGTTTTGGTTTATACTTCGAATGCTTATTGGTGTTGGGGATCAGATGCTGCATTTCGGAACCCAAACATGGATTACCACTACAGCTACGAAGGAAACCCGAGGTAGAAGTATCGCTTATTATGGTCTTTTCTTCGGTCTGGGATTTGCTTTAGGTCCATTGATGACCAGAATGTTATCCGTTAATGAGGCATTACCATTCCTAGCTTCAGCGGGGCTAAGTTTGCTGGTTTGGTCTATGATGTTTTTTGTGAAAAATATGTGGCCCGAGAATGATATGGAAACAGTTACTACTACAAGCTCCATTGGAAGATTTATTCAGACAGGGAAGATTGCCTGGATTGCATTATTACCAGGATTTGGTTATGGATTCCTTGAAGCATCTTTACATGGTATTTTTCCAGTATATGGTCTAAGAATAGGTCATGATGTGAACATGCTTTCTTTAATTATTCCCTGCTTTGCATTTGGAAGTCTTATCACACAACTTCCTTTAGGCATTCTTAGTGATCGACTAGGAAGGAAACCAGTCTTATTATTCGTTTTAGCTGGTGGAGTTATTACTTTTGGTTTAGCAGCATTATTAGAAACTTCTGTTGTAGGGCTGTTCATTTTATTCACCTTGTCGGGAATGTTTGTTGGTTCGTTGTTCTCCTTAGGTATTTCTTATATGACAGATTTACTTCCAGGAGAATTACTTCCCGCTGGTAACCTAATGGTAGGTGTAACCTTTAGTCTTGGAAGTATTAGTGGCCCATTCCTGGGAGGATTATATGTTGAACTTTTCCCTGATCTATCCTTTTTTTATTTAATTATGACCATCTTGCTTCTGATTATGGGAGCCATTTATTTTAAAAAAGCAAATACCTCTTCTATAGGTGAACAAACCGGTTAGACATCGTGCTAACCGGTTTTTTTATATACTGATCTGAATAACCCTAATGATCCTCTAAAATTACCTTCTCTTCCTCTATGGTTTTATTTAAAAAAGACGATTATTATCTTGACTTTTTCCTACCTCATGATAATATAATAATAAGTATTAATTTATAATAATTATAAATAATAATCATTCTCACTGTAATTATCATATGAATAGTAAAATGGAGGTGCTGGGATGACTACAGAGGCAGATTCGATTTACAATTTAAAACAAAACCAGTTTAAAAGAAATTTGTTGAATAAGAAACCCTTTATCAAGATGAAGGAACATAAAGAGTTGATTGCCGCGCTAATCAGTGGTATCGTAATTCTTTTTGCTTGGATGTTTGAGTCTCATTTAACCAGTACTGCTTTCGTAATTCTCCACCTACTCGCATTTATTATTGGTGGTTATGCTAAAGCAAAGGAAGGCATTACAGAAACAATCACCAACAAAGAATTAAATGTTGAAATGTTAATGATTTTTGCAGCAATTGGCTCAGCCATTATTGGCTATTGGACAGAGGGAGCCATTCTAATCTTCATATTTGCATTATCTGGTGCATTAGAAACCTATACGCTTAACAAAAGCAACAAAGAAATTTCCTCTCTTATGAATTTACAACCAGAGGAAGCAGTTATCATAAAGAATGGAGTAGAAAAGAAAGTTCCTGTGCGCACATTACAGGTTAAAGACACCGTTATCATACGTGCGGGGGAACGCATACCCGCCGACGGAAAAATAAGTAAAGGAACAACTTCCATAGATGAAAGTGCCATAACCGGTGAATCTCTTCCCGCGGAAAAGACACAGGATGCAGATGTGTACGCAGGAACAGTGGCACTGAATGGAACCATCACAATAGAAATTACAAAACCGGCAAACGAAACATTATTCCAAAAAATAATTGATCTTGTACAACAGGCACAGGATGAAAAGTCACCCTCCCAGTTATTTATTGAAAGATTTGAGGGGATCTATGTAAAAATTGTTTTAGCTGTCGTTATCCTTATGATGTTCTTACCATATCTATTGTTTAATTGGACATTATCGGAAAGCATATATAGAGCAATGATCTTACTTGTTGTTGCATCACCTTGTGCCTTGGTTGCCTCTATTATGCCGGCAACTTTATCAGCAATCTCTAATAGTGCAAAAAACGGTGTATTATTTAAGGGCGGTGTGCATGTTGAAAATCTAAGCCATATAAAAGCAGTAGCATTTGATAAAACGGGTACATTGACGAATGGGAAGCCAGTTGTAACAGAAGCTTTTTATAAGGAAGATGAAAGCGAAAAGGAAACATTGCAGGTCGTAGCTGCAATTGAAAAGTATTCCACTCACCCATTAGCAACGTCCATCGTACAATTTACGAAAGAAAAAGGTTTTGATAATTTAGCATCTGAAGTCTCTGATATGACAACATTCAGTGGAAATGGGGTATCAGCTATAGTCGAAGGTGATCACTGGAAGGTTGGTAAATCGAACTTCGTTGGTAAAGAAGAGGCGATGAACTTCCGTGATGGAATAGCAAATAAGCTGGCAAATCAGGGGAAAACAATCGTTTTTGCCAAGAAGAATAAGGAAATCCAGGCAGTTTTCGCACTAAAGGATACGATAAGAAAAGATGCAAAGAATGCAATATCCTTATTAAAAAAGCATGGTATAACTACAATTATGTTAACTGGTGACAATGAGCTTACTGCCAAAATAATTGCTGAAGAAGCTGGGATAAACAGTTATATAGCTAACTGTTTACCGGAAGAAAAAGTTACTCATGTAAAGCAGTTACGAGCGCAATACAAGAATGTCTCTATGGTGGGAGATGGAATTAACGATGCTCCAGCATTAGCAAGTGCTAACGTCGGAATTGCAATGGGAGAAGGAACTGACGTAGCAATGGAGACTGCAGATATCGTGCTAATGAAAAATGACCTTTCGAGGATTACGGAAGCAATTGCTATTTCTACTAAAATGAATAAAATTATTAAGCAAAACGTCTTTTTTTCTCTGAGCATAATTATAATTTTAATCTTTTCTAACTTTTTTCAATTACTCGACCTGCCATTGGGCGTTATTGGCCATGAAGGGAGTACTATTTTGGTTATACTAAATGGGTTACGTTTATTAAAATAGTTGCCGGCTTACGGCAGCTATTTTAATTTTTCTGTTCTTAGTACAGCATTAATGACTCCACCCATCATCAGAATAATTCCGGATAGATAGAACCAGATCATTAGAACAATAACTGTACCCAGACTTCCATAGGTAGCAGAGTAATTGCCAATACTACTTACATAGTAGGAAAAACCAAGTGAAGTCAGCTGCCAAAATACAGTAGCAAATATAGCTCCCCAAATAGCGTTTTTGAAATAAATCCGCTTGTTTGGAGCCAACTTATACAAGGCCAGGAAAACAATAAAGAAAACAACAGAGGATACTACCCAACGCAACGCCTGCCAAACGGTAATAAACCCTTCAGACAAACCAATAAATGAGAAAAGATATACACCAATCATTTTACCAAAGATAGGTAGTAAGAATGCGGTCAGTATGATAATAACCATTGCGACTGTGAGTACAATTGCAATTAGTCTTGAAATGATAAACGAACGATCTTCGTCCACTTCATAAGCCCGGTTGAATCCACGCATAATTGCATTAACACCATTCGATGCTGACCAAAGCGTGCCAATAATACTGAATGATAATAAACTGCCATTGCGTTCGTTTACAAGCTGCGTAATATTCGTATTAATTAATTCATTAATTTGAGGTGGAGCATATGTCCCAACAAATTCAATAATGGATATCTCCCCAATAGGAAGATATCCTACAAGTGTAAGAACAAATAAGAGGAATGGGAAGAGTGAGAGTAAGAAAAAATAAGCTAATTGAGCTGCTAGTCCAAAGACATCCGTTTGTTCCATCTTTGAATATAATTCCTTACCGAATGTAACCACTTCATTCACATCAACCACTCTCCCAACATCTATCTACCTCTATTCTATTCGTGAGGAACCCTCTTTATTTGTATATTTTTCCAAGGTTGATTCTACTTGTTCCAATGCATTAATTGCATTCTCTGAACCACTGGTAATTTTCGTATTAAATTCATCAAAAGCTACACGGACTTTATGTACAGCATCTGAAGGGTTTTTAATAAGATAACTGGACCCAGCTTTTACATTTTTAAGCTTACCTTTTGTATAATTTCTCGTTTCTCTGTCAAATAATGTTGCTATGCCACCTGCTACTGCTCCTAATAAAATTCCGGTAATTAATCTGCGTTTTGCCATCCAATTTCTCTCCTTTATGTATGTATAAGTATTCTAAAACGTTAACTTACTATCTACCTCTATTATAATCATCTACTTACAAGATAAGCAAAAGATTTCGTCTTGATTTTCAGTATGCTTCCCTTTTTCAACATTACTCAACTAACTTGTAATATTTTTTAACCTTTTTTTACAAAATTACTTGACATTTGAACTAAATTTTCGGAATATTTATTATAGATACAAAAAACTAAATGATGGCAAAGGGGGAAGAAAACATGAATGAAATTCTTGATGCAATCAGTGGCTTTGTCTGGGGCCCACCCACGTTAATTCTAATTGTGGGAACAGGCTTATATTTGACTTTTCGTCTGGGCTTTTTGCAATTCAGAGTATTGCCTTATGCGCTTAAGCTCGCTTTCAGTCCGTCCAAGCAGGACAAAAAGTCAAAAGGGGACATTAGTCACTATCAGGCGTTAACTACCGCCATGGCCGCAACCATAGGTACCGGTAATATTGTTGGTGTGGCAACAGCTGTGGTTTTAGGAGGACCTGGTGCAGTATTCTGGATGTGGCTTTCTGCTTTATTTGGAATGGCTACAAAGTATGCTGAAGCAATTTTAGCTGTTAAATACAGGGTGACAAACAGTAAAGGCGAAATGTCTGGTGGCCCGATGTATTACTTGGAAAGAGGTTTGAAAGCTAAATGGCTTGGCGTATTATTTGCTATATTTGGTGCATGTGCTGCCTTCGGTATAGGAAATATGGTTCAATCAAACTCAGTTTCTGATGCTTTAGAACGGTCTTTTAATGTACCCGGATGGGCAACTGGTATTATTCTTACTGTTTTAGTTGGTTTAGTTATTCTTGGGGGTATTAAAAGTATTGGGCGTGTAACTGCCTTTTTCGTTCCGATTATGGCGGCATTATACGTGCTTGGCGGATTAATTATTATCATTATGAATTTGGATATTGTACCAGCAGCGATTGGTTTAATCTTCTCAGATGCATTTACAGGTAGTGCACTTGGTGGCGGTATCCTAGGTACGGTTATACGTTATGGGGTCGCCCGTGGCGTGTTCTCAAACGAAGCTGGTTTAGGTTCTGCTCCAATTGCCGCGGCTGCCGCAAAAACGGACTATCCTGGGCGTCAGGCACTTGTTTCCATGACTCAGGTATTTATTGATACAATCATCGTTTGCTCTATTACTGGTATTACCATTGTTATGGCAAACATGTACGGCGGGGACCTTTCTGGCGGTGACTTAACTGCTGCCTCATTTGGTAAATTCCTCGGTGATTTCGGCGGCATGATTGTAACAATCGGAATTGTATTATTCGCATTCTCTACATTAGTTGGCTGGTCTTATTATGGAGAGAAATGCTTCGGTTATTTGTTCAGTGAAAAAGCTATTCCATACTATCGAATTGTTTTTGTTGCAGCTGTTTTCTATGGTGCCATCGAAAAGCTAAGCGTAGTATGGGCAATCTCCGATATAATGAATGCGCTCATGGCGGCACCAAACTTAATTGGTCTACTAGGTCTCTCCGGTGTCGTTGTATACGAAACAAAGAAGTTCTTGAAAGTAGCCAAAGAGGAAAAAGAACAAGAGAAAGCGCAGAAAGCAGGAAGAAGCGCTTAATTTTTTCGAAGGGTGCAAGGGCTGAAGCAGACTGTGTAGGTTCATGCATAAAAAATAATAAAGACGAAATTTCATATATCCTTTCATTAAAATAGTTGACCTGTTTTCACCGGGTCAACTTTTTTATGCTATCGGCTCAATACACACCGCATCGTTATTTTTCGCAGAATTAACGTGTGTTCCAACATCATATGCCGTAAGCTCTTCTGCAGAAAGTGAAGCTAGAAATTGATGCGCTTCTATCGGTGACTGCTTTTCCGGTCTTATCCATATATCCTCTTTATCTTTTGGTAGAATAATTGGCATTCGATGATGGATATCCCTCATAAAATTGTTGGCATCTTTTGTTAAAATCGTACATGTATAAACATCTTTATCTCGTGATTCCCATTTATCCCATAATCCTGCAAATGCAAATAATTGTCGATTGCTTGTATGAATTCGCTTAGGTTGTTTTTCTCCATTCGCTTTTTTCCATTCATAAAAACTATCCGCGACGATCAAACATCTTTTTCTAGACATTAATTTTTTAAAGCTTGGTTTCTGATGTGCCGTCTCACTTCTTGCATTGATCATTTTATAACCAATTTTCTCATCTTCTGCCCATGAGGGAACAAGACCCCAACGCAGGTAACCTGCCCGCTTCCTTCTCCCATCATGAATAATTGCCAGCACTTGTTGACCCGGTGCGATATTATAGCTGGGCTGATAAGACTCTATTCCGTCTTGTTCCAATTGATATTCATTTAGTATTTGCAATTCCTCTGCAAGTAACGTGTAGCGTCCACACATGAGAAGCTCTCCTTATATAAAATTTAAAATATACTCAGATCCCATTGTTTGGCAATGTGGCGTAACAGCTTTATGCCTGCATAGCTATTCCCTTTATCATCAAGGGCAGGACCGTATACTCCAATACCACAGCCATTTATAAACGGTAGGTCTTCATCACGTACCCTTGGTGGCGCAAGGGCAACGATCCCTCCTGATACACCACTTTTCGCTGGTATACCAACATATGCAGCAAATTTTCCTGAGGCATCATACATCCCACAAGTCAGCATTAATGCCTTTGCCAGACGTGTTATTTGTCTTGGGATGACTTCCTCACCAGTTTTCGGATCCTCTCCATCATTCGCCAGTACAACGCCTATTTTTGCCAGATCATCTACCGTCACTTCAATAGAGCATTGTTTGAAATAGGTTTCCAGGGTAATATTAAGATCTGATTCAAGAAACCCTGTTTCAAGCAAATAATAGCCTATTGCACGGTTCCGCATAGATGAATCTCTTTCTGATTCGTATACCTCTACATTAAGGGCAGGTCTATAACCAAGGATTTTTTCCATTAAATCCAAAATAGGTTTTAATTTTTCATCTGATGTATTCCCCTCTAAAATAGAAGTCACTGTAATAGCTCCTGCATTAATTAGGGGGTTAAATGGTTTTTGAACCTTCCTCATTTCAAGGTGCATAATAGAGTTAAATGCCTCACCAGTTGGCTCTACATCGACTCGATCCAACATATAGGCAAGTCCTTTTTCCATACATGCTACAATAAAACTAAGTACTTTCGAGATACTCTGAATTGTAAACGGAATTCCGGTATCACCGGAGCGTACAGTCATCCCATCTTTACCAATAATAGATATTCCCAGATGATCTCGATTTGCTTCCTGCAAAATTGGTATATACGAAGCAACTTCCCCCTCGGCTGTTTGCTTACGATAAAATGAAACCCAATCATCTACATAATTTTGCAACCATTCCTGCGTCTGTTCTGTATTCCAATTAGCTGCACCTTGTACCATTTAATCACCCCTTTATTATTATGTACTCCTTACACTTGACCATTCTTATTTACGAAAAGCGATTTGTCCTCTTCTATACAGTATTCAAAACGAAGGATGATTGTCAAACAACTCAGGCTGAGCATTTCTAAACCTGACTTTTATCATATGCTTTGCATTAATTCCCTAAAATAATCTATTTTAGTCCTTCGCCTTAGTTATTCCCATTTCAATGTCTTATTTTTATGCCTAAGATCATCATAAAGCCTCTTTATAAAAAAGGTTCTACTGCAAGTGTTGGGGTACAAACGTATTTTGTTCATTCATATTTGGAATAAAATGCGAACTAAAGTAGTCACATTTTAAGGAAGTGGATGGACCCATTGATTTCTGCTGCAGGGGGACGCTTTCACACCTCCGGGTACAAGCGCGACATCTGTTCGTTGCCTCACAGTGTCTTCTTTGCCGCCCGGCATGGCTTCAGTCGCTTCCTCCGCTACGCTCCGTGCAGGGTCTTCAGCTCATGCTATTCCGGCAGGAGTCGCCCCCTTCCGCTCCAATCAATTAGTATGAGCTTTATATTACCAAATGCCGAATGGGCTTTTCACTTGTAATTGTAGATGTTAAGCGAGCTTTTTTTCACCTAATACTAAAGACACTTTTTGCTGAAAAATTAAAATTAAGCGGAGGAAATACGGAGACTCCTGGGGGAGATGAGGCATCGGTGAGACCCCGGAATGCGGTATAGAGGTTGGAAGGCTAAAGTCGCGACGTCCTGGGGCTGCGCATACTCGCCCCATCAAACCCCATTGTCGCAACGCCTTCATGGCCAACATCGTGTTGGCCCGAGGCTCATCAGCCGCCCCGAAAAGCGCAGTATTTTCCGTAGCGGTGATGCAACCAGATTCAATATTTCAGTGAGCTTTCCAACAACAAAGTTTTTTTCACACTTTAAACATCAAAAGTTACGTCGAAGTTTATCTATTTTCCGAATCATTGAATAACCCCAATATATATTAGAACCATAAAAAAGAAGACTAGCAATTCCATGCTAGTCTTCTGTCTCTATTATTATTTACCAATAAATTGTTGTGTCCAATGATTTCCTTGTTCTACATAACCAATACCAATATGAGTGTATTTGCTGCTTAGGATATTCGCACGGTGTCCTTCACTGTTCATCCATGCATTCACAACTTCCTCAGGGGTACGTTGTCCTTTAGCAATATTCTCTCCCGCTGCACGGTACGTAATACCGAATTGTTTCATCATATCGAATGGAGAACCATAGGTTGGGCTATTATGAGAAAAGTAGTTATTTGCAGCCATGTCACGAGATTTTTCACGTGCTACCTTACTCAATTCAACATCCACTTTTAGTGGTGCCAAACCATTTTTTGTTCTTTCTTGGTTTGTTAGTTCAAATACTTCCTGCTCAAACTGACTCAATTGCTGTGATTGTGTTTGATTCGTTTGTTCTTCCTTCTTATCTGGTTGAGCTGGTTGCTTCACAGGTGCCTCTGGTTGTTTTACTGGCTTGTCTTCTTTTACAGGCGCTTGCTCCTGCTTGGCAGGCTTGTCTTCTTTTACAGGCGCTTGCTCTTGCTTGGCAGGCTTGTCTTCTTTTACAGTATCTTCTTTATTTGGTTCTTCTTTATTTAGCTTTTCTTCTTTTTGTACAGGTTTATCCTGTTTCACTGGCTTTTCTGTATTTTCTTCTTTTTCTGGTGCCTTTTCTTCTTTACTTCCATCATTCAAATTCCAATCAAAATTCAACCAATTGATACTATTATTTTTAAGATACTTATTTAGAATACTATTCAATTGATCTCCTGACATATTTTCCAAATTACCATTTATAGAATAGTAGATTTTATATGTTGGAATCTGTGTTTGCTGCTCATTTGCTGAAGCATCCACAGTTTGTTGAAATGTTCCTCCGAATAATAATGCAGTAGATAACGCTGTTACTACGCCAAATTTCTTAAGCATGAAATGCACTCTCCTTTTGAGTTGTTTTGTTTGACAAAAACATCATACCATGCGTTTTTTGTAATATTTGTGGAAGGATTTCCCACAACCACTGTTTTATGTTACTAGAGTGAAAGTTAACTAGCATAATCCTTGTAAAATAAGAAAATAGCTAAAGAATACAATTTGGTGATTGAGGAAGATTCTATGTAAACTGGGAAATATTTCAGCAAAAAGAATATTGACAGCCCTCTAAACAGACCTGTTATATTACAATAGGAAGGTTTTTGTAAACAAAATGTTACTTGATTTTTTGGGTGAAACTACTTTACGTTTATCTGTAATACTATTATTTTTATTAGTATTTACTAAACAATGACACTTCTGTTTCCACCCCCAAAAATTGAGGTAATTTGTAGAATCACTATAGAAGAAAATTGTCAGCAATGGAGGAACTTTATTATGTTATCAACTGCAGAAATAGGAATTGACCTTGGTACTGCTAATATACTTATATATTCAAAAACAAAAGGAATAGTTTTAAATGAGCCATCTGTAGTAGCTATCGATGTAAACACAAAGCAAGTTGTGGCTGTAGGAGCAGAAGCAAAGGAAATGGTCGGAAAAACTCCTAAGAATATTATCCCAATACGTCCCCTAAAAGATGGGGTAATAGCTGATTATGATGTAACTGCTCAAATGTTAAAAGAATTTTTGAAAAAAGTCAGTAAAAAAATGGGTATGTCTATGAGAAAACCTACTGTTGTCGTTTGTACTCCTTCTGGCAGTACTACTGTAGAACGTCGTGCCATTCATAATGCGGTATCAAGTTACGGAGCCAAACAGGTACACCTTATTGAAGAACCGGTCGCTGCTGCAATTGGTGCAGATTTACCAGTTGATGAACCCATCGCAAATGTGATTGTTGATATTGGCGGAGGGACTTCCGAAGTAGGTATTATATCTTTCGGTGGTGTCGTCTCTTGTAATTCTGTGCGAACCGGTGGGGATAAAATGGATGAAGAAATTATTCATCACATCCGAAAAAATTACAATATATTAATCGGCGAGCGTACTGCCGAAAATATTAAAATGGAAATCGGCCATGCCCATCCGAATCACCAAGAGGAAACAATGGAGATTCGCGGAAGGGATATGGTTTCAGGGCTTCCTAAAACAGTGACGATTACCTCTACCGAAATCTACACAGCATTAAAAGAATCATTGGAACAGATATTGGAAACAGTCCGTGCTACATTGGAGAACTGCCCACCTGAATTAAGTGGGGATATTGTAGACCATGGAATTGTCCTTACTGGGGGTGGTTCCTTGTTAAATGGCATGCAGGAATGGCTTGCCAATGAAATTATTGTCCCTGTACATTTAGCACCTAACCCGCTTGAGTCTGTAGCAATCGGAACAGGTAGAGCACTTAAAATGATTACTAAACTACAAAAAGCAACAAAATAGTAACCCCCCCTATCCACTTTATGGGTAGGGGGATTTTAATTATGACCTAAATATATATGCTAGGGTATTCCAACGAATCGTAAAATAGATGAAATGCGGAGTAACTTTCAGTATTTATAATTGCCGTTTCTAATAGATAATGGCGGATAATCTCGTTCTAAAGCTGATTATTCTTTGCTTCGGCGGATTCTTCCGCTCTCCTGCTGATTATTCTCTGCTCCGGCGGATTCTTTCGCTCTCCTGCTGATTTATTTCTGCTCCAGCGGATTCTTTCGTTCTCCTGCTGATTTATTTCTGCTCCGGCGGATACTCTCGCTCTCCTGCTGATTATTCTCTGCTCCAGCGGATTCTTTCGTTCTCCTGCTGATTTATTTCTGCTCCGGCGGATTCTTTCGCTCTCCTGCTAATAGTTTCTGTCGGTTGTTCGCATTTCCCAGTAACAGTGTCTGTAACCTAGATTAAGATCTAATTAGCGGTATTCTGCTCTTAATCAGCTCTCCGTTAAGTTATTATTGTTAGCGCATTGATATTTCTTAGCACCAGTTGATACACTTTACAAAACCAAGCATATACAGAGATTGGAAAAAATGTTTATTTTTTAATTTAACATTTACAAATTATTCAGAATAAAGTATAATATATTTAAATCATGCCCCATAACGATTTGCTCGTTTGAATCGCATGATACCATGACTTCTATTAACATTCTGCTGCCTAATCTGTTCACGGTTCTACCCCAGAACTGAATCAACAGGTAAAAGCCAGTTCAAGTGGATTTACAGTTAAAACTGTAATCTATTTGGATTGGCTTTTTTATTTTTCCATGAAAGGAGTGAACGTATGTCTGGCGCATTGGAACATATAAAGATTCTTGATTTATCTCGTGTACTTGCAGGTCCCTATTGCACTATGATCCTTGGGGACATGGGAGCTGACATTATAAAAGTAGAAGCTCCTGGCGGAAGTGATGAGACACGTAAATGGGGGCCTCCCTTCAAGAATAATGTAAGCGCTTATTACTTATGTGCCAATCGGAATAAAAAGAGCATTACATTGAATTTAAAAACTGATGAAGGCGTCGCTGCTATTAAGGAACTAGTAAAAGAGAGCGATGTTATAATTAACAATTTCAAAACTGGGACCATGCATCGGTTAGGGCTTGACTATGAGACACTTGCCAAAATCAACCCGGCTATCGTATTTTGCTCCATAACAGGCTTTGGTGAAACAGGCCCATATAAAGATATGCCCGGCTATGATTTCATTATTCAGGCGATGAGTGGATTAATGAGTATAACAGGTGATAAAGAATCAGGCCCGCAAAAAATGGGGGTTGCCATCACGGATATTTTGACCGGTCTATATGCATGTATTGGAATCCAAGGTGCATTGCTTGAACGAACGGTATCTGGAAAGGGACAAAAGCTAGATATCTCCCTTTATGATTCCGCTGTTAGCTCATTAGTAAATATTGGCAGTAACTATTTAATGACCGAGGAAATTCCACGACCTTTAGGCAATCAGCATGCAAATATCGTCCCATACCAATCGTTTAAAACATTGGATGGTGAAATGGTAATCGCTATTGGCAATGATTCTCAATTTAAAGCATTGTGTTCTATTCTGCAAAAATACGAATACAGTATGGATGATCGATTTCAAACAAATCCCGATCGTGTTGCCAATCGTGATATTTTAGTCCCCCTACTACAAGATATACTCATAAAAAATACAACAGCACACTGGCAGCAGGAGTGCCAGAAAAATAATATCCCTTGTGGACCAATCCAGAATTTAGATGAAGTAGTAAAGGATCCACAGCTCCAAGCAAGAAATATGTTCATTGATTGCAAACACCCAACTGCAGGGCAAGTCAAAATGATTGGAAGTCCGCTGAAGTTTTCCAGAACTCCTATATCAGTTAGACATCATCCGCCGAATGCGGGCGAACATAATGAAGCTATTGTCGATAAACTTGTAGCCAAAACCAATAAAAAGTAAAGGAGAGATTTGCATGGATTTTAATTTTTCCGAAGAACAAACAATGTTAAGAAAAACGGTGAGAGATTTTACGGATAAAGAAATTATGCCATATATTGGCCAATGGGACCGGGAAGGGAAATTTGATCCTGCCATTTTAACAAAACTAGCCAGCCTTGGTCTAATGGGTGTATGTATTCCAGAAGAATATGGCGGCAGTGGAATGGATTATAATTCACTTGCTATTGTTTGTGAGGAGCTGGAACGCGGGGATACTGCATTTCGTACCGCCGTCTCTGTACACACTGGTTTAAACAGCATGACTTTGTTGCAATGGGGTACGGAGGAACAGAAGCAAAAATATCTCGTCCCACAGGCAAAGGGGGAGAAAATTGGTGCATTTGGTCTAACAGAACCAGCTGCTGGATCAGACGTGTCCGCATTGCAATCAACAGCACAAAAGCAAGGAGACTATTATATTTTAAATGGACAAAAAACCTGGATCTCTCTCTGTGATACAGCAGATCACTTTTTAGTTTTTGCCTATACTGGGGATCGTGCGGAGAAGCATAAGGCGATTTCTGCATTTATCGTTGAACGTACGTGGGATGGATTTTCTTCCAAAGCAACTAAGGGTAAATTAGGTATTCGAGCCGGAAATACAGGTGAGTTATTTTTTGAAAATGTAAAAGTTCCTAAAGAAAACCTCCTTGGTGAAGAAGGAGAAGGCTTTAAAATAGCAATGGCCGCTCTAGATAACGGACGTTTCACCGTAGCTGCAGGGGCTGTTGGACAAATCATGGCATGTTTAGAGGCTAGTGTGAAGTATTGCCAAGAAAGAGAGACATTTGGAAAATCAATTGGAAAGCATCAACTGGTCCAACAAATGATTGCTAATATGGAAGCAGGTCTGCAAATGAGCAGACTACTTGTTTATCGAGCAGGAGAACTCAAGAATGACGGCAAACGAAATACAAGAGAGACATCACTCGCAAAGTGGCAGGCATGCGATTTTGCCAATAAAGCTGCAGATGATGCAGTCCAGATTCATGGTGCTTACGGTTTTTCTGATGAATACCCTGTGGAACGATATTTACGTAATTCTAAAGCCCCTGTTATATATGAAGGTACACGGGAGATTCATACTGTGATGCAGGCCGAATATGTTTTAGGTTATCGAAAAGATAAAGAGCTTAATCGAATGCTCCCTGCCTGGGGTCAATCCCAATTAATCAAATAAAATTTTCACATGCGGCTATTTTCTTAAAAGGGAGGCATATTTCATGTTTACTAATTTCACAAAAAGTATTTTCGTTAATGGTGAGTGGAGAGAAACAGGTTCTAAGGGAACGAATGCGATTTATAATCCGGCAACAATGGAGGTGGTGACAGAGGTTGCACACGGAGGTAAGGCTGAAACAGAGGAAGCAATCACCTCCGCTTCTGAAGCGTTTTCTGACTGGAGTGAAAGAACAGGGCGGGAGCGGTCTCGGATACTATATAAGGCATACGAGCTTATGATGGAGGATGCGGAACGTCTGGGAAAAATTTTAACACTTGAACAAGGAAAACCATTAAAGGAGGCTGTAGGGGAGGTAAAAGGTGCTGCCAACTTTTTATTATGGTATGCAGAGGAAGCAAGCCGGGGATACGGAGAATGGATCCCCTCATCCTCAAAAGAAAAACGATTGCTTGTCATTCCACAGGCAGTTGGCGTAGTAGGCGCTATTACTCCTTGGAATTTCCCATCATCGATGATAACGAGAAAACTTGCACCTGCTTTGGCTGCGGGTTGCACGGTAGTCTTGAAACCCGCCCCGGAAACGCCCTTGTCCGCTATTGAAATAATGAAAGTATTCGAACGGGCAGGGATGCCTCCGGGTGTTGTTAATCTTGTGACCGGAGATGCAGAAGAAATCGGCAATGCCCTACTTGTTGATAAGCGTGTACGATTAATTACTTTTACGGGGTCTACAGAAGTAGGTAAATACTTAATGAGAGAAAGTGCAGCACATGTGAAAAAACTATCTTTAGAGCTTGGTGGGCATGCCCCAAGCATTGTATTTGAAGATGCAGATATTGACAAAGCAACCACCCTTGTACTTGGCAGTAAATTTAGGAATAACGGGCAAACCTGTATTTGTACAAATCGATTATACGTCCATGAGTCGATTAAATCGTCTTTCACCAATTTGTTGAAGGAAAAAGCTTTAAAAATGAAAATTGGATATGGTTTGGATGATGGAGTAGAGTTGGGACCACTAATTAATAAGGCGGCATTAGAAAAAGTAGGTTCACATGTGGAGGACGCCGTCTCAAAGGGCTGCGAGATTGTATGTGGTGGTAAGAATTGGAGTAGCAATTTAGATGGGCATTTCTATGAGCCTACCATTATTTCCAACGTGGATGATGAAATGAAAGTAATGAATGAGGAAACTTTTGGCCCAGTAATTCCTATTCAGTTCTTTACAGATGAGGCAGAAGTTCTTCAGAAGGCGAATAACACCGATTACGGCTTAGCTGCCTATATTTTCACAGAAAATACAAACCGGGCTATCCGCGTTTCGGAAAAATTAGATTACGGCATCGTTGGCGTAAACGATGTGTTTCCTGCAGTACCTGAAGCGCCATTTGGCGGAATTAAACAATCTGGGATTGGTAAAGAAGGCGGTCATCACGGGATGGATGAATTTTTGGAACAAAAATTTATATCAATTGGAATGGCTTGATTTGGAAAGCCCAATTGCCTGTTTAGCAACGTACAAATCCTCGCTAGGTGCTGAATTTTATAGTTTTCATAGCAGCAGTCCTATTATAAAGCTTAATAGGTGTGCTGCTATTTAAAGAAATTATACCCGGCTCTCTCATTTGGATGGCTGTGTCTCTCATATGAAACGCGGTTCTCTCATTTGGATGGATGTGTCTCTCATATGAAACGCGGTTCTCTCATTTGGATGGCTGCGTCTCTCATATGAAACGCAGTTCTCTCATTTGGATGGATGCGTCTCTCATATGGAAATTCATTAATCGATATGTTTATAGCTTTTATATTGTTTATACAAGTCCTTTAATGCAGATGCTAGTGCATTACCGGCTTTTCCAAGGTAGCGTGCTTTAATTTCATCAACGGGTTTCTCAATACCATCCTGTAGACTATATCCTCTGAGCAGTTGTTGGATAAAGCTCTTTCCATGTTCTGTTGCCAGAGTACAGTTTGCAGCTACTATCACTCCATATTTTTGATCAATTTCTGCTGTAATTGTCAGTGTTTCATAGATGCTTTTGGCTGCCATTCCTGATGGCAGACGGGCATGGCCTGCAATAAAAACTGTATTCATTTCCGCTCCTCCTTACCCTCTTCGGTAACCTAATTCCTCTGATATATATCCAGCTGTTTGTGATGTCTTTTCTTTTATTTCATTTAAATTTTCTCCTTCAAAGTGACTGGATAATCCACTAACCGCTAATGCTGCAATAACTCTATTGCTATAATCATAGATAGGATAGGAAATTCCAGTCGTGTCTGCATCCTGTTCACCAATGCTATAAGAATAGCCTGTTTTCCTAATTCTACTCAATTCTTCTCTAAGCTTATCTACAGAAATTGGTTTATTTGTAAGTGAATCCAACTCTGATTTGTTTAAAATATCATTTTGTTTCTCTTTAGGCAAAAACGCCAAAAGTAGTTTAGGACCAGACCCGGAATATAGCGGTGAACTTTTCCCAATTCGTGTGTATAACCGAAGCGCTCGGGTGCTTTCCACCTTTTCAATATAGGTAGCTTCCGAACCGTTTACAATAACTAAGTGGATAACCTCGTTAATGTCCTCGGCAAGCTTTTTCATAAATGGCAAAGCAATTTCCCTAACCTCTAAATTATCAGAGACAAGTTGTCCTAATTCCAACAGCTTCAAACCTAAACGATATTTACTATCATGTTCTGTTTCTTTTGTCTTGTAGAGAAAGCCGCTCATCTCCAGGGCTGTTAGCATTCGATAGGCAGTTGGTTTAGGTAAGCGGGAACGATGTGCTATTTCTTTTAAGGTTAATTCCGGGCTTTCCTCCGTAAACAAGTCCAATAGTTTTAGTGCTTTGATTACACTTTGATTCATTATTAATCTCCTTGCTGTCATAGTTGAATCGTAGATAAAAGAAAAGGTCCCCCTACCTTTTGTAGCAGAGGGTTAACTATTTAATATACAATTATAAAATAATTTTTCTTTACATGCTAATTCTGGTCTTTTCCAACTGTTCTATTTCTAAAATATTTACTCCCCGTTTAGCCATTTCTTTAATATAAACTGCTCCTGGCACACATTTTTCCGGAGGGAAGACACCTTTTTTTGCTATCGTTCCATTCCCTATCATTTGTGCAACAACTGAAATCGTATTGGCGGTTGCCCGAGCCATTGCTGTAACCTGTGTAGTACGATCTTTATATGTCGTCATTTCATATTGATATGTTGCCGGCATGCCAGCCTTCTCTCCTGAAATAACAGTACGAAGCAACACAGCGTCATCTTTCTCGCCTAGTTCCACGATTGGATCAAGTACTTTTAACAAAACTTCCCTTGGGTTTATCCTCTGACCTTTTACATCTACTTCGTAATCCATACGAGTCAGATTTAAGTCAACAAGCAGTTTAAATTTTTGAGCGTGGCCTGGATAGCGTATTGTTTTATACTCCAATGTCTCCAATTGCGGATAGGATATGGAGAGTGTTGATGTACCACCTGAAGTATGGAAGGCCTCAAGTGGTCCAAACTTTTCAAAATGAATGGACTCCACTTCACTCAATGAAGGAATCTCCTGTTTTATTCCATTTCGTATTATAAGGGAAGGATCTGTGTAGTGATCAAACACCCCTTCCATGGAAAATACGTGGTTATATTCTAATGGTGGTTCCGGGCGGACGGGGATTCCTCCTACAAATAGCTTGATTGAATCCAACTTATCCAGTTTGCTAGCACCATAGCCTGATAAAATATTTATCATACCAGGCGCAACCCCAAGATCTGGTATTAGAGTTACTCCTGCTGCCTCAGCATCCTCCTTCATAGCAAGCACTTTGTCTGTCATATGACCAATATGCCCACCCAGATCCACAGAGTTAACACCTACCTGTATTGCAGTCCGTGCAACAATTTCATTAAAGGAATAAAACAGTGCATTGATAATCACGTCAAACTGACGCATATAATTGGCAAGCTCCTGCTCACTACTTGCATTCACTTGATATGCAGTTAACTTAGAAGAATTCAGTTGGTCACATACTTGTTGGGCCCTTGATAGGTCAATATCTGCCAAACCTACTGCTGCCACACCTTCACTTGCTACGAGGTCGCGTGCTGCTTCTTTCCCCATTAAACCAGATCCTAATACACCTATTTTCATCCAACCACTCCCTGCAAAGAATAATATTTATAGAAATATATCTTTCAACAGCTTTTTATATCGTCTCCTGGCTATTATTCCACGTCAATTTGAGCACGTTGCAGCTTTCCACTGTAATCGACATAGACTGCTTTCCATTCCGTGAACACATCCAGTGCCTGCACTCCAGAATCACGGTGTCCATTCCCAGTACCTTTCGTGCCACCAAATGGAAGGTGAATTTCCGCTCCAGTAGTACCAGCATTAACATAAACAATTCCTGTATCTAAATCGCGTTGTGCTTTAAACACCCTATTTACATCACCTGTGAAAATAGAGCTGGATAGACCGTACGTAACACCATTATTTACTTCAATTGCTTCTTCAAAGCTTTTAACCGGGATGAGAGATACAACCGGACCAAAGATTTCTTCTTGAGCTATCCTCATATCTGCGGTAGCATCCGTAAATAGTGTAGGAGCAAAATAATTCCCTGCACGTTGCTCACCGTCTGTTATTTCATAGCCACCCGCTAACAATTTGGCTCCTTCATTCTTACCAATTTCAATATAGCTTTTTATTTTATCCAAGCCAGCTTTATTAATAATTGGGCCTACCTTATTCGATTCATCTAAACCATTCCCAATGGTCAACTTTTCCATGGAAGCAAGCAATCGTTCTTCCAACGTTTCTTTCACTTTTTCATGCACGATAACTCGGCTGCATGCTGTACAGCGTTGCCCACTGGTTCCAAATGCACTCCACAGAATCCCTTCTACAGCCAAATCGATATCAGCATCGTCCATTACAATTACCGCGTTTTTACCTCCCATTTCAAGTGACACCTTCTTCAACTGCTTCCCACACTCACCTGCTATATTACGTCCAGTATCATTGGACCCTGTGAAGGATATGACACGAATATCATCATGGTGCACCATCGCATCTCCAACAGTCGACCCTTTGCCAAAGACGACGTTAATAATACCTTTAGGAAGCCCAGCCTCATCAAAAATCTTAGCAAGTTCATATGCCATAATTGGTGTTTCTGTTGCAGGCTTCCAAACTACTGCGTTCCCCGCCACTATTGCCGGAAAGGACTTCCATGTGGCGATCGCAATTGGGAAATTCCATGGTGTGATAATACCTACAACACCTACTGGACAACGCTGGCTCATCGCAAACTTATCTTTTAATTCGGCTGGCGTTGTTTGACCGAATAAACGGCGTCCTTCTCCTGCCATATAAAAAGCCATATCAATTCCCTCTTGAACTTCGCCACGTGCTTCTTCGATTACTTTTCCATTTTCAATCGTTAAAAGCTGGGAAAGCCTTTCTTTACGTTCTTTCATAATATATCCAACCTGATAGAGCACCTCTGCTCGCTGTGGTGCTGGAACCAATGCCCATTCCTTTTGCGCTTTTTTCGCTGCAGCTACTGCTTGTGCCACACTATCTGCTTCGGAAAGGGGAACCTGAACCACTTCTTCTCCTGTTGCCGGATTGATAACAGAAGTAGTTTTATTTACTTCCACCCATTCTCCATTAATGTAATTTGCCAGTTTTTCTGTTTGTAATGATACTGTCGCCATACTTATACCTCCTATAAATACTATTAAATTTAACTATTTCATTGCACGCTTACGTATTTCAGTAATTGTGGATGAAACAGATATTTGCTCTTTTCCTGTTACAATTTCAATAAGCACCGGATCGGATCCATGTAAAGCTTGCTCAAAAGCTGTATCAAATTCTTCCAGTGTTGTCACCTTAAAGCCGCTAACACCTAAACTTTCAGCAAAATCTACAAAGGAAACTTCCCCCAAATCTGTTGCCATTACCTTTTCCGGATAATGCATTTCCTGATGCATACGGATCGTACCATACATTTTATTATTAAATACGAGACATATGACAGGTATCTTGTATCTGACTGCCGTTTCCAGTTCCTGGCCTGTCATCATGAAACCTCCATCTCCAGACAGAGAAACAACAGTTTTTTCTGGGAAAGCAAGCTTTGCTCCAAGAGCTGCGGGCATCCCATAACCCATTGCGCCGGATGTCGGTCCTACATAAGTATGTGCCTTTCGAAAAGGGTAAAAGGCATGCAGCCAGCCGGCAAAGTTTCCAGCATCATTTGTCAATAATGCATCTTCAGGGAGTTTTTCTTTTAGTACGGCAATTATATTTTTATTCAGCACTTCTTTCGGCTTTTTTTCTAAACAACTAACTTTCTGAAATGCATTCCTTCGATGTTCAGCCCACTTCTCCCATTTCGTTTCGATCTCTATTACCATAAGTGCTTGTAATGCCTCATTAAGATCTGCCACCACTCCAATTTCAGGTGGGTACACTTTTCCGAGGGTTTGAAAATCTATATCTATGTGTATTAGCTTTTTCTCTGCAGTTATGATGGAATAATCTTGGGTAGTCACTTCTGACAGCCGTGTTCCCAAAGCGACAATGACATCGGCTTCAGCCACAGTGTCAATTACCTCTCTCCCTGTGCCCAATCCTAGATGGCCTACATATAGGTTGTGGTCATTTGGAAATACATCCTGTCGCCGAAAAGCAGCGATAACAGGAAGGGAGTATTTCTCAGCAAACTCTATTAACTTTTCCTCCGTACGCGCCCCCTTCACTCCCCCTCCTGCGATAATAATTGGTCTCTCCGCAGCTTGTAATACACTCTCTATTTGTTTTATTTCCATTTGGGAGGGAGCTGGTTTCGGCAATGGAGCAACTGGACCAAATTGCATTTCAGCTTCTTCCACTAATACATCTTCAGGCAAGGAAACGATCACCGGGCCTGGTCTTCCTGAATGAGCTATTCGAAAGGCTCGCTGTATGATTTCAGGGGTTCTTTCTGCATCTGTCAATTCTACCGACCACTTAGCAATCTCTTGAAAGTAGTTTTCCAGATTAACCTCCTGAAAACCTTCCCTACCTCTGAATTTGCTATGCACCTGCCCTAGAAAAACAACCATTGGCGTTGAGTCTTGGTATGCTGTGTGCACCCCAATAGATAAATTTGCTGCACCGACGCCCCTTGTGGCAAAGACAACTCCAGCCTTTAGCTTGGATTTAGCATACCCCTCTGCCATAAAGGAAGCTCCACCTTCATGCCTTGCAGAGATAACTTGAATGGAAGGTTGGTCATACAACGCATCAAGGACAGGTAAGTAACTTTCCCCAGGGACACAAAACACATTTTCTATCTCTTGTCTTTTCAGGCATTCTACAATTGCTTTTGCTGCATTCATTCTCTTTGTTTCTTTCAAGCCTTGCTCGCCCCCTTTATCTTCCATTCTTTTAAACGAAGAATCACCTCTTCCAACCTCGATTCATCCACAGTTAAAGCAATTCGCACATATCCTTCACCTGATGGACCAAAGGCGGTTCCAGGTGTCAAGATAATCCCCAGTTCTTCCAGCATTCGATCTGCAAACTCCATGGAAGTGTAGCCTGAAGGTACTTGTGCCCAAAGAAAAATGGTACCATTTGGTTTTTCTGTATAAATTCCCAATTCATTTAAAACAGGTTGCAGTTTTTCCATCCTTTTCTCATAAACGGTGTTGTTAGCAGCAACAGTAGAAAAGTCGCTTTTTAAAGCTGCTACTGCTGCTTTTTGAATAGGGATAAATTGACTTGTATCAATATTGCTCTTTAACCTGGCAAGTGCCTGAATAACTTCTTTATTTCCAACCACATAGCCAATTCTCCATCCAGTCATGTTGAAGCTTTTGGATAAAGAACCGAATTCTACAGCATGATTTTTTGCATTTGGAGCCTGCAGGATGCTGGGTGAACGATAATCTCCAAATGTGATAAGGTCGTAGGCCGCATCATTGACTACTAATAGCTCATTTTTTCCAGCAAATGTAATCGCTTCCATAAAAACCGATAAATTTGCTGTGGCAGCTGTTGGATTGCTAGGATAATTTAAGAAAAGCAGCTTGGATTTTTTTGCGTCCATTCTTGATATTTTTTCAAACTGAGGTAAAAATCCATGTTCTTTTTTCAGCGGAAAGTGAATACCTTCCCCTCCTGCCAAATGAACAGCGTTCTGATAAACCGGATAACCTGGGTCGGGAATTAGTACACTGTCTCCAGGATTTATTACAGCTTGAACCAAGTTAGCAATCCCTTCTTTAGATCCAATTAGTGCAAGCACCTCCGTCTCCGGATCCAGTCTTACATTGTATTGTTTTTTATAAAATGAGGCTACTGCTTCTTTAAATTCATCACAACCACTATAAGTGGAGTATCCATGGTTTTCGGGATATTTTGCTTCCTCAACTAACTTTTCATAAACGAATGCTGGTGTAGCTAAGTCAGGTGCTCCTATTCCAAGATCAATCACATCCATACCTTTTTGTTGAAGCTTTTTCTTTTTTGCTTGGAATTCTGAGAATAAATATGGAGGTAAATTCATTACCTTCTCTGAAACAAAACCCATTTCCCATCCCCCTGCATTTCATTTATTAAAACGTTGTTTCACATAACTAATATTAGTATAGACTATTATTTTAAAATTTTCAATATACTGATTAAAACTCGTGCAAATGACCTAGTTACTTTGCTACTGGTTCTTCTGTTATCTCACTTTTAGCCTCAGGTTTCTTTAAAGTAACGAAGAAAATTCCCAATCCTACTAGCACTGTAACCAGACCTACAATTACACTCCCAGAGAAACCAAGCGCCAAGTATCCACCCCCCGTGATTGCTGCTGCAACCATTGCATAAGGAATTTGTGTTGTTACATGGTCAATATGATGACAACTGGATCCTGTAGATGAAAGAATGGTTGTATCAGAAATCGGTGAACAATGGTCTCCAAATACTGCGCCAGCCAAAACAGCTGCCATCATCGGCATAATTAATGTAGGGTCAGTTACAGCGGCAATTTGTCCAGCAATCGGCAACAATATTCCAAATGCTCCCCAGGAAGTACCTGTAGAAAATGCAATAAAACCTGCCATTACGAAAACAATCAATGGAAGTAGAGCAAGATTAAGATTAGCTGCTTCCACAATCCCAGCAAGGTAAGTCCCTGTGCCCAGCTGATCAATTAAAGCAACAATTGCCCATGCAAAAATTAAAATAGTGAAGCCTGGCAGCATAGATTTAGCACCTTCTTTTACACCTTCAACGAACTGCCTCCCTGTCAGCTTCTTAGCACGATAATGCCGACTAAACAATAGAAAAGTAGCTGCTATACCTATAAGTCCACCATAGAAGAGGGCTACTGAAACATCGGCGCTTCCAAAAATATTAATAAGAGTAGCTTCTCCCTCGACCGCACCAAGGCCATTCATGTATATAGCACCAAGTGTCGCCACAAATAAAACTGCGATAGGTAGTATTAAATCGCTAACTCTTCCCATATCACTTTCGGGTAATTTTGACTCTGCATCCAACTTTTCTTTATTTGCCGGATCGAGTACTTCTCCAGTCTCCATCGCACGCTGCTCGTGAATCTTCATTGGGCCGAAGTCTACTTGTTTCAAGGCAATTATCAGAACTACTCCCAGTGCTGCCCATACATAAAAATTCACAGGAATCATTTGTAAAAAGGCACCGAAAGCTGTATGCTCTGTAATCTGTTGTGTTGTAAAAATGGTACCAATAATTCCAATAATATAAGCTCCCCAGCTTGAAATTGGTGCAACAACGCAAATTGGCGCAGCAGTAGAATCAACAATATACGCAAGCTTAGCACGAGATACGCGATGCTTATCCGTCACTGGCTTAGCTATTTGCCCTACCGTTAAGCTGTTAAAATAATCATCCACAAATATAATAATTCCCAGGACCATCGTCATAATTTGCGCACCCGCACGTGTCTTTACTCGTGAAATCATCCAATTCGCAAAAGCCTGCGTTCCACCCATCATACTTACGAACGCAGTAAGTATTCCAAGCATTAATACAAACAATAAAATATAAATGTTCCATGTGTTTAGAGCTCCGTCTGCAATAAAGACCCCTTTAAATGACTCCCATACAAGCATTAGTGATTCCATAACATTAAAACTACCTATAAAGAAAGCTGCAGCAACAATACCTACTCCGAGTGACAGTAAAACTCTTTTTGTGAGTAATACCATAATAATTGCCAATAATGGTGGTACCAAGGACCAAATCGTGTTTTCCACTAAAAAAACCTCCTTTACAATTTATAGATCTTTTACTGAATTGCTGAGCTACTGGTTTTCCAGTTAGGATGAAGTGATGATGCAAGGTTACAGGAAAGGAACCACCCCCTTATTCATTATTTGTAATCGCTTACATATTTAGATTATTTATACTATTCTACTTTATTTCCGAAAAACCTTTTTTATAAGAATATATACTTGAATGTACTCCTAAATACCTGATTTATTTACCATAAACACAATACAACGCAAACATGATATACTAGAAAGAAATTTTCATCACTAGATGTACTTGGAGAGGAAGACACATTATGCAAGAAAAGAAACAAGACCAATGGGCTTCTAAGCTGGGCTTTATTTTATCTTCAGCAGGGGCTGCCATCGGACTCGGAGCAATTTGGAAATTTCCATATATGACTGGGGTCAATGGCGGTGGAGCATTTTTCCTTTTATTTATTGCTTTTACAATTATTATTGGTCTTCCCATTTTAATCGCAGAATTCATTATCGGTCGGGGGGCACAAAAGGAAGCTGTCACTGCCTACAAAAAACTCGCCCCGAAATCAAACTGGAGCTTTATCGGAAAGTGGGGGGTTGCGGGAGCATTTCTGCTCATGTCCTTTTACAGTGTTGTAGGTGGTTGGGTGCTGACCTATAGCGTTTTATCCATACCAGGCTTAATTATTAAAGAAGGGGCAGATTACCCTGCCTTATTTGAAACAATTACTGGCAGCCCACTAATAACTCTGCTTGGGTTTGCATTATTTTTGCTTATTAACGTTATTGTAATATCTTTCGGTATTAAAGACGGAATTGAGAAATCGAGTAAAATTCTCATGCCTTTACTATTTATCTTTTTTATTATTTTGGTCTTCCGTTCATTGACCTTCGAAGGAGCGATGGAAGGTTTACGTTTTTTCCTTCAGCCCGATTTTTCAAAGCTTAATGCATCTAACGTGCTATATGCATTGGGGCAGTCCTTCTTTTCCTTGGCAGTAGGTATTTCTGTTATGGTAACGTACAGCTCTTATTTAAGAAAAGATGTCAGTTTACCTATGTCCGCCGCTTCGGTATCCCTAATGAATATTTTTGTATCCCTCCTTGCAGGATTGGCCATCTTTCCAGTCGTATTTGCTTTTGGATTAGAGCCTGCAGAAGGGCCTGGTCTTTTATTCATTGTGCTACCGGAAGCCTTCGCTCAAATGCCTTTTGGGGAAGTATTTTTAAGCTTATTTCTATTGTTATTTTTATTCGCTGTACTAACTTCTTCCTTTAGCATGCTTGAAATCATCACTTCGGCATTTACAGAAAATAAAAACCGTTCTCGAAAAAAAGTAGCAGCATTTGCAGGAATACTCGTGTTTCTTGCAGGAATCCCTGCAGCTTTATCTTCGAGTAGCTTGGCTAATTTTAAAATCTTCGGACTTACCTTTTTTGATGCGTCTGACTTTCTTGTCAGTAACATCATGTTGCCGGGAGGATGCTTGTTTATCGCTATTTTTATTGGATACAAAATGGAGCATGCTATCATGCAAAAAGAGTTCTCCTATGGGAACCATTTATCACCATCGGTATATAAAATCTGGTTTCAATTAATGCGCTGGTTAGTTCCTGTTACAATTATTGTCGTATTTCTTGGGTCAGTGGGTCTTTTTTAGGGAAGTCTAAAAGTAAAAAATGTTGGAGGTGTTTGTTTGGCCAGAAAGATTGTTGTTATTGGCGGCGTTGGCGGGGGTGCAACCGTCGCTGCCCAACTTCGCAGAGAGGATCTGGAATCAGAGATTATCGTTTTGGATAAAGGAAATCACATTGCTTTTTCTAACTGCGGTATGCCTTATCATATTGGTGGCATGGTGGAAAGTCGTGATGACATACTATACTCAACAGAACAGTTTAGGGAAAAATATAATGTTACCGTACATACCAATACAGAAGTTAAAGCCATTAATCGAAAGACACAACGTATTTCTTATCAATCAGCCACTCTGGGATCTGGAGAGTTAGACTTTGATAAGCTTATTTTGGCTCCAGGTGCTTCTGCGATCATTCCTAATATCGAAGGTTTAAATCCGCAGCGTACATTTCCTTTGCATACCATATATGATATGGATAACATTTCCACTTTCATAGAAACAAATAAACCTCAGTCCGTTGCAATTGTTGGGGCAGGGTTCGTAGGATTAGAAATGGTTGAAAACTTACATGAACTAGGCCTGGAGTGTACGATCATTGACCGCTCTTCACAAGCCATAAAAATTATTGATAAGGATCTTGCTTCCATCGTGGAAAATCAACTAAATGATAAAGGAGTTCATCTCTTACTTGATGATGGACTTGCTTCTTGTTCCAATGATGGTAAAACATTGCATTTAAATAGTGGGCGAAAAGTGGAAGCAGATTTCATCATAATGGCAGTGGGGATCAAACCAAACACCAAGTTGGCAATTGACGCTAAACTACAAATAGGTACCACAGGTGCTATAAAGGTGAATGAATATATGCAAACATCTGACCCGAATATTTATGCTTTGGGAGATGTTGTTGAAGCTCCTGATCTAGTAACAGGGTCCCCGAGACATGTTGCATTAGCATGGCCTGCACACAGGCAGGCATATGTTATCGCCAGCCATTTGACAGGCGCGAGCATTCCATTTAACGGCACACAAGGCTCAGCCATTCTAAAGGTATTTGATCTAACTGTTGGAGCAACTGGGCTTAATAGCCATAAATTAAAAGAACTTGGCATGGCTTTTCAAACTGCTTCATTGGAATCCATGTCCAATGCCAGCTATTACCCTGGTGCTGATAAATTATGGATTAAAGTATTATTTGACGAAGCACATGGACGTATTTACGGGGCTCAAGCGGTTGGTTATGCAGGTGTAGATAAACGACTTGCCGTGTTGGCAACTGCACTGAAGGCAGGCCTTACCGTAGCTGATCTCCCTGAATTAGAGCTTGCTTATGCTCCTCCCTATTCGAGTCCAAAAGATCCAATTAATATATTGGGATACAAGGCAGCAGCAATGTTAAAAAGCCTTTAATCACCCAATTCAAAAACACCTTCACTAAAATAGGTGTTTTTTTACAATAGATAAATCCTAAAAAGACGATTCTAATATATAGTTATCCGATAAATCTCAAAATAGATAAACGAACTAACTTTGTCGGAGTGTAAACTGCCGTTTCGGAAAATACACTTCGCTTTCCGTGGGCAACGCTTCAGCTTCCTCGGAAGAAAACCGCTTCCTGCGGGATCTTCAGCTGTTGCTTTTCCCACAGGAGTCTTCGTGTTTTTCCTTCACTGGTAAGGTGGTTAGATAGCAACCCGCTATTTATGGTTTAAAGCAGCTACAAATTGATTGGAATGGAAGATGGCGACTCCAGCCGGAATAGCATGAGGTGAAGACCCTGGACGGAGCGTAGCGAAGGAAGCGGCTGAAGCCATGCCGGCGGAAAGCGTCCATCTGTAATGGAAATCAATGGGATTATCCACTTTCTAGAGTGGCTTAATGCTTATAAAAGTTTTCTCTAGTTCCCATTGATTGCACGAGATAAGGGTTGTGCCCAACATTTGCACTAGCACCAAAAAGTTTACGCTTCGTATTTAGCATAAGCTACTACTTTCCTAAACGGTTTGTTTCACTAGTCAGCAGCTGTATGAAGCCATGCTTTTATTCTTGTAATTTCTTCTATAAAATAGGCTGTCTCTTCCTCCGTTACATATTTATTTCCATACCTGACATTTTGGTAAATTTTTAATTGGGAGGTATTTAGGTCGAGGCGCTCCAGCCATTCTTCAATTGTTTCATATTCTAACCTCCCATAGCCTTTTGCAGATGCCAGTTCTTCCAGTTCTAATACTTGCTTACGTATTTCGTTATCTACCTTCGTTTCCTTTTTGGAAATACGGCGGATCATTCTGGTTTTTGTGTCCTCCTTTTCTACAGAAGTTTGACTAGCAGAACCTGCTGCTTCAATTACTTCTAGCTTTTTTGACATATATTTCTTTTTCAAAAAGAAAAAAAGTAAGATAATTAATATCACAACAAATATGCTTAATAGCCACCAACTAGAAGATGAATCGGTTATTGCCTGGTCATCCTTATCCTCACTATCAGATCGTGGTATTTCATCAGGCAATTCCATTTTTACGTTATTCGTATTGTTGGAGGTAATCATCTCCCTTATCCCCTCTATTTCCAATGGGCTTACATTAATTAAATAAGCAATTCCCTTAGCAAAAATCATTAATAATTGAGCCACACTACTCCAGAGGAAGCCACTTGCAGGTTGAATCACATCATATAAGAGATAAAATAATATACCACCAATAAGCATGCTTACCATAGTAAAGCTAATGAATCTTATTTGCTGGTAACCGTTCCTGCCAAAAGAAACATTACTGACCATATACCCCGCAATCAACACAATAAGAAACGTCAAAGCTATCCAAATCAGTTGTTCATCATACATCCAATACATATCAAAAATAAAAATAGAGAGCATTACAACCATCAGTACTTTTTGCTGTTTTACATCGGCTTCTTCGTCATGCACAATCTGCCGCCAAACGAGAAATATAGTTAGTAGAATTACCAAAAACGTTGACATTCCATAGACAAACAAAAGTATAGCCAGTAGGGAAATAAACATAATTGCATATAAGCTGAAATTCCTTAGCCATCTTTGAACCATAGCATGCATGAACAAGAAGATGATAATAATAGATAGATATATCCCATAGGAAATGGATGTATTTGTCGCAATAAGTACAGGGTGAAGGAAAAAGTAAAAAAGCAAATACTCCGCAATCAATTGATAATACAGTACAATACTTTCATTTTGCTTTATCATACTTCTCTCCACCTTTTTGTAAAAGCCTAATATGAACCCCAGCCTTTCCATTTTTCACATGAAATATTTGCTTTTGACCCTTTGCCCATTTCTCGTAAAAATAATTAGTGTTTTCTTCTGCTTCTCCAATTAATATAAGCAGGCGAGAACCACTGGTTTGTGAATCCAATATACGATAAATTCTGTGCATCGGTAATAGTGGACCATCATCCTCAAATCTTGCTAAAAATTCCAGAATGCTTTTTAAATGCTCTCGTCCTTCGCCCAATGGCAAATGATATGGTCGATGGTTGAAAGTTGCAGAATTAATATAGATCTCCACGGGAAATCCCTGCTGGATGAGGTACCGACTAATATAAGCTGCTTGAGAGATAAAACGCTCCAGCTGTTCATTATTGTATAAATTACCTAAGGGGCTTATTTTTGCTATATTAATAACAATTGACCAGGAGAGGTTTTTGACCGGCTCTAACTCCTTAGTCTGTAGTGCTTGCTTTCTTGCTGTAGCTTTCCAGTGAATTTTATTAAAGGGATCCGAAGAAATATAGTCCCTTGTTCCCTTGGTTAAAACGGTATCTTCAAATGGCGAAAAACGGCTATGCTGCTCACCAAATATGTCAGAAGAAATTTCTTTTATCCCACTTACAGTTTCTAGCCTGGGATAAACAATAATTTCAGTTTGGTATCTCTCGCAATATTTTAAATAGATTAGCCGGAAGTCAAATAAATGAGGAAATCTAACCTGTATATTTTCCAATCGCGCTGTTCCCCGTTGTCTTGCTTGAAATGGAAAAAGAAACTTCCCTACTTTTTTTCCTCCTAGATAAAAAGAATACTTATACTTATTTTTCCCCATCTGTTTGCGGACTAGATAATTATTGTTTTTTATTTTTTCATTAGAAGAAAATGTAAGTTGCCCATTAAAATATGGAAGTAAAAAGTAATTAGTTAATTTAATCTCCAGTTCTGCTTCTTCTCCTTCGAATAGCCGAACTGTTTGTTTTGGGTTTGTTAGCTTCAAGTCTTGCCCAATTCGCTTGGAATATTGCCACATTAGTAAAATATATATACCGATAAACCCTGCAAGAATAAATGTTAAGGGATTGTTCCAGATCATTCCGCCAATCATAATGGCTATCATTAATGTGACTAAAATTTCGACTGAATTAGCAGATTCTCCTGTATTCTCTATCTTCCATTTCATAAATTTGCCCCTTTACAAGCTGTTATTTTCTATTATCAGTTAATCTTATTGTAGTTTCAATTATTTTTTTAATATTTGGTGTTTAGCCTATGTGATCTTTTGAAGAGCAGGGGAGAGGAATTTCGGTTCTACTGCAACTGTTGGAGTAAAATGCGAACTAGTGTGTGTAAAATCTTCCGCAGAATGAATTAATCGGCTGCAGAGCATAACTATCCGCCGCAGATTTATTTAATCAGCTGCAGAGCAAAAAAATACCACAGTATAAGTATACTGTGGTATTTCCGAAGAGAACTTTTACAATAGTTCTCCTTCAAACTGGTAAATAAGCTTGAAGTTACTTTCATCGAGAAGTTCTGCAACATGGACGCGAACGCCATGTCCAAATACAACTTCATCCTCTGTCATAGCAACAATCATTGATTTCGTATTATTTCTCACGTCCATATAGATATCCCCGACAACTGGTTGAAGAGAATCATCTGACTCTGCTAAATAACTGATAGATTCATCCTCAATTTGTTGAGCTTCCGGGACCAGACTTTTATCATAATATGCAATCTCTTGGCTCGCATCATTTTTCCCCGGAACGAGGACAACATATTCACTATGTTTTACACCATTGTCACGTGTTGTTACAACATTACCATCCTCAACACTTTCTACTTTTTCGATCTCGTTTAGTGAATAATGATCGAGGAAATCCGGTGCAGGCTTAACAATTAATATATAATCGCCAGGCTCAGGTCGTTTATCTTTATCAATGGTATATCGTTTTCCATAAAAAATAAACGTGTCATTATGTTGCGGTCTATACAGATCAATCTCACTTGCACTTGTAAGTATTTGCTGCATATCCTTTAACCGATATAAATGGACTGACTTTTTAAACATTGGTTTAACCGAATATACTTTGTGCAATTCATTTTTATAAAAAACGAATTGTCCTTTTCTAACCTGAAAAAGCTTCATCACGTTACCTCCTATAATGCATTTGTGTCTATTATAACTACAATTTCAAAAAAAGAAACCTATATTCTTAGTTTCCCTTTCTAACTTTTCTTTTAAACCTAAATTATGTTATTAACGAACTTGATCCTCCATATGAACAAAAGGGAGATCTGTATTGACTTCTCCAAGAATCCGTTTCATTCCTACTTGGGTACCTTGTAGCCACTCCTGAAAATTGATAACAACCGGCTCTCGGTCACCACCAAGTGCAAACCATGCTTTCATTTCTTTAGGAAAATATGCAGAAGTATGAATGGTCCCAGACCAATTTTTGTATTGATCCGAAAACACCCCTTTATCCGTATCATTTAGCATACGAAATGCTTTGTAAGCATCTGTAACCTGTCCCTTCTGTTCTTCCATAGCTGTCATCCTTTTATAGGAATCATCCAAATGGTAGCGGTTTTCATCTTTTAATAGTTCAAAATGATTTGTACATACATTGGATGTGCGTACTTCAACGCTACGAGGGGTAGCTTCGACTACAAATGTCTCCCCTTCCCGGTCAAGCAAAATATAGCTAAAAGAATGTCGATGTGGGATTTCCTTTAAAAAGCGAATGGCTTCCCCAACATCTGCGCAAGTCTCCAAGGTCATTCGACCAATCATATTGCAAATAAACCCTTCTCCCGGCTTTTTTCGATGCATAAAATTGTAACCAAGCGCCAGGCCTTTTTCATTCATCCCATCCATTCTGCCAGTGATCCGCTGGGAAGGCCCAATAACTGCGTAACCTTGATCAGTGGGCTGATACAATATATAACGTCCTTCGTATGTCTTTGGGTGGTAATCATAGTTTCGGATCATATAGTTTGTATCCGTGAAAATGGAGCATCCACTTTTAACGTAGTCAAGACGGTAACCGCCAAATTCCTTCAAAACCTTATCCATACTCCATTCAAGCGCATCTTTTAACCCTGTTAATTCATCCCACACACCAGGGGCCCAAGGCATAATAGCATCCTTAACCTCCGCCTCGGAAATAGAAAAACGCGGCCTTCTAATTTTCCACTGTTTATCTCTATTTTTTAATGTAAAAGAGTCCTTTAATAAAAGGCCCTGATGATATCCGAATTCATAATGATTTCCTCGGAACTGAAAAATATCACTATATATTCTTTTCATCGTACATCCCTCATTTATTTGAAAACTATTTACTTTCCAGTTCCTCAACAAGCAAGGATAGTTCTTCCCAACGTTCCATCTTTGTCTCGAGCTCTTCCTCTACAGCCTGCTGTTCCGCAAAAAGGCTTTGTACTTTTTCAGAGTCACTACCAGCAGAGGCGATCTCTTCCTTCAGTAATTCTACCTTGCTCTCCAAATCAGAAATAATATCTTCAATTTCATTCCACTCTTTTTGTTCCATATAAGATAGCTTTTTCTTTTGCTTTTTCGGCTGCTCTTTTAACGGTTTTGGCTTTGCTTTAGTAGACTCTCGCACATGTTGGTCCAAGTATTCACTGTAGTTTCCATAATAGAGTTCAACTTTACCGTCTCCTTTAAAAATTAGCAAGCGATCAACAACCCGATCCAGAAAATAACGATCATGGGAAACGGTAATAACAACTCCAGGGAAATGTTCTAAATAATCCTCCAGAACGCCCAACGTTTGTGTATCCAAATCATTTGTTGGCTCATCAAGGAAGAGTACGTTCGGCTCGCTCATAAGGACTTTCAGCAAATAAAGACGGCGTTTCTCCCCACCGGAGAGCTTACGAATATATGTCCATTGCTCGGCCCTCGAAAATAAGAATCTTTCAAGCATTTGCTCTGCAGTAATCTCATCTCCATCCTGTGTATAAATAACCTCGGCAATTTCCTTAATATAATCGATGATCCGGACACTGCCATCCAGCTCCTCATCCCCTTGTGTATAATAGCCAATTTTGACTGTTTCACCAATATCAAGTTTGCCGCTGTCGGGAGAAATTCGGTTAGCCATTATATTTAATAACGTCGTTTTTCCTGTACCATTTGGGCCAATAATCCCCATTCTTTCTCCAGGCACCACAATGTGACTAAAATTATCGATTAACTTTTTATCGCCATATGATTTTTGAATACCTTCAAGCTCAATTACTCTTTTTCCAAGTCGTGCAGACCCTACTTGGAATTCCGCTTGCTGCTTTTTGGTATCGAAGGTTTTATGCTTCATTTCCTCCACGCGTTCTATTCTGGCTTTTTGCTTGGTGGAACGCGCCTTCGCTCCACGGCGAAGCCATGCAAGCTCTCTGGTAAGGGTATTCTTATGCTTTGCTTCCAAGCTTTTTTCCAAAGCCTCCCGCTCTGCCTTCTTTTCAAGAAAAAGTTCATAATTCCCTTCATAAACATATAAATTTCCCTTATCCAGCTCAAATATACGGTTGGTCACACGGTTAAGAAAATATCTGTCATGCGTTACGAGCAATAATGCTCCTTTATATGTCTGTAGGTATTTTTCCAACCATTCAACAGATTCATTATCCAAATGGTTAGTAGGCTCATCCAAGATGAGTAAATCTGCGGGTTGGATGAGTGACTTTGCTATAGCAACACGTTTTTTTTGGCCACCTGATAATGTGGTAATTTTATTATTAAAAGAAGTAATACCTAATTTTGTTAGAATCGTTTTCGCTGTGGTATTGGCCTCCCAAGCATCTGCCTCGTCCATTTTTTGCTGACAATGAAGAAGGTTTTCCTGTGCTTTTTTACTGGAAGGATCACGTTGCAGCTCCAATAATGCTTGCTCATATGCACGCATTACTTGCATAATGGTGGATTCCCCATAATAGATTTGTTCAATTACTGTTAGTTCAGGATGAAGGACTGGCTCCTGTGCAGCATATTCAATATGGTACTCCTTAGGATGTTTGATAACCCCTTTTTCAGGTGACTCTATTCCGGCAATCGTCTTTAAAAAGGTGGACTTCCCTGTTCCATTCACACCAATAAGCCCTATTCTTTCACGCTCCGTTATGGTGGTGGAAATAGTATCAAACAAGACCTTCTCACCAAATGATTTATATAAATTTTCAATAGTTAGCATAACAAGAAACCTTCCCTTGACTTATAGTCATTCATTTACTTTTTCTTTTCCCAAGTAATGTTCTTAAAATAATTACGACCAAAAATAGTAACCAAGATGTAACAAGATAGAAAATAGCTTTGCTTTGTGCATTCATGTCTGAAAAAAAGAAAGCCATTCCCGTCCAAATCACCGCTGTGATAAGCAGTTGTGTCACTAAAAGTTTAATGATAATCTCCCCCGATAGTGTTTCATACTATATGCTAGTTTACCACAAAAAGACCAAGGAAATCAGCATTTACAATTGCTGTACCTTGGTCGTCGGGAAAAGTTACATTATTTCATTTTTTCAAACTCACTAACCATTTGTTCATAGGTCATAGCCCCATATGCTTTAAACCTGATTTTACCTTGTGTATCGATCATATAGGTGGTTGGAATTGGTTGAATACGATACTTATTGCTTACTTCAGATGCTTCATCCAACAAGACTGGAAATGATACATGATGCTTATCCATGAAATCTACCACATCTTGCTTTTTGGCTTCCGTTTGTGTCAGATTAACCGCAAGAATGACGATTTCCTTTTCATTATAGAAATTTTGCATATCCGGTATTTCTTCTCTACACGGCGGACACCATGTAGCCCAGAAATTTAGCATCACTTTTTTTCCACGATAATCAGATAACTTCACCTTTTCTTCGTCTGTTGTTGTCAATTCAAAATCCGGGGCAGTCTCACCGATTTCTGTTCCTTCCATTGCTTTCTCTGTCTGAGAGGTATGTACCATGGCTGTTTTCTTTTCCATCTGTATAGTCTCAGACGAATTTGGAGCTGAATTTATTAAACCATAACTGTAGTATCCGACCCAGAAGAGGCCTGACAACACGACAACCCATAATACTTTTTTCATGTCCATCCTCCTGCTTCTCCATTACATTTAACGATAGCCTTCCACAAAATAGGACATAACATACTTTTTTACCAGGGATATGGAATTATTTTTGACAATTTTAAAGCTATTTTATAAATCTCGTGTAAATTTTTGTAATGCCTTTTTACTAGTTTGCTTGGTTATATCTTTCCAATGCTTTCTTCTATTAATCTCTTCTTCTAAAAATATACCTTTTCTACCATTTAGTTAGTGACCATTTTCAACTATGATAATAGTAAGACTAGTCTTATTATTAATTAGGAGGAGGAAAAGGATGAAGAAGAAGCTCTGGATTATCGCCACAATTTTTGTACTGGCAATTGGAAGCTTGTTAGCTATGAACGGGGAAGTAACTGGTGCTAAAAAAGGAAAAGATAACAATGCCTACCCGAATAACGGCAAAGTAAAGAATGTGATCGTTATGATCGGTGACGGAATGGGGCCATCCTATCCAACAGCCTATCGTTACATGAAGGATGACCCTTCAACTCCACAGATGGAAAAAACCGTATTCGACAAGCATTTAGTAGGAATGGCAACCACCTATGCAGACGACCCAGAAGAAAATATTACTGACTCAGCAGCTGCTGCGACCTCTATGTCGGCAGGGATAAAAACATATAATGGAGCAATTGCTGTTGATACAAAAAGAAACGAAGTAGAAACCGTCCTTGAAGTTGCCAAGAAAAAAGGAAAATCTACTGGGCTTGTTGCCACATCCCAAATCAACCATGCTACTCCAGCAGCTTTTGGCGCACATGATGAATCTAGAAGAAATTATAATGACATTGCTGATGATTACTTTGATGAAATGATTAATGGAGAACATAAAGTAGATATCATGCTCGGCGGAGGTACAGACTATTTCGACCGGGAAGATAGAGATTTAATAGAGGAATTTGAAGAAGATGGCTATAATTATGTAGATGATAAAGAAGAAATGCTTGAGAACGAAAATGATAAATTACTAGGTTTGTTTGCTCCTGTTGGTCTTCCAAAAGCAATTGACCGGGAAGATAGTCCGTCACTTGAAGAAATGACGACAACAGCTCTTGAACAGCTAAGTAAGAATAAAGATGGCTTCTTCCTCATGGTAGAGGGGAGTCAAATAGACTGGGCTGGGCATGCAAATGATTCTGTCAGTGCTATGAGTGAGATGGAGGACTTTGCTAAAGCATTTGAAACTGTTATTGAATTTGCTATGAAGGATAAACATACACAGGTTGTGTTAACAGCCGACCATTCTACAGGTGGGTTTTCTATTGGTCGTGACGGAGAGTACAATATGAATCCCGAAGCAATTAAAGCAGCTGAACGTACCCCTGAGTTCATGGCAGAAGAGGTAATTGGTGGCGAAGAGGTTGAAGAGGTGTTAGATGAATATGCTGACCTGGACTTTACTGAAGAAGAAATCTCAGCTATCCAGCAAGCAGCAGAAACAGAAGATTTCGATAAGGTCTATGCAGCGATTTCCGAAGTATTCAATGTGCGAGCAGGCATCGGATTTACCACAAGCGGGCATACAGGAGTAGATGTTCCCGTCTACGCATATGGTCCGAAGAGTGAGGTCTTCTCCGGATTAATTGATAACACAGACATCGCCAATGAAGTATTCAACTTTCTTAAATAAGCTTTAAAGCAGACTGCGCAGGTAGTCTGCTTTTTCTTATTATAAGATAAATCCTGGAAAACCATATGTTGGAGAATAGACTTTTATTAGCAGGTTTTGTTTATTTTTTGTTGAATGAAAATATATAGTTTACTTTTTGCTATAATTCTAATAATAAATAAATACAAATTGGAAGGTAGTGGTTTTTTTGCAACTACAAAAAGGAAATGCAAATTGTATTACAGATGTCTCTGGGGTAAAAGTTGGTCATACCACACTTTATGAAAAACGAAGTGAGAAAAAAACAATCTGTACAGGAGTAACAGCAATATTACCACATGAAGGGAATCTTTTTCGTAAAAAAGTAAGAACAGGAAGTGCTGTGATTAACGGATACGGAAAAACAACCGGGCTTGTACAAATAGAAGAACTTGGACTATTGGAATCTCCAATTATGCTGACAAATACATTTAGTGTAGGAGCTGTTTGGCAAGGCACATTAAAATACATGCTCGATTGTACAGATGAAATCGGTGATACAACAAGTTCAATTAATATTGTAGTAGGCGAATGTAATGATAGCTATTTGAATTCGATTCGCGAACAAGCAATCAAACCTAAACATGCAATCAGCGCGTTGGAGAATGCAACGACTAACCCAGTGGAGGAAGGTGATGTCGGAGCAGGTAAGGGAATGGTCTGCTTTGGATATAAAGGAGGCATAGGAACTGCTTCACGAAGGATTACAGATCGTTTAGATACATACACTGTCGGTTGTCTTGTTGTAAGTAATTTTGGTAAAAGAGAACATGCTTTATTTGCAAATCTGGAAAGCAAGCCAATGAATACACCTGATGGCTCCACCATGATGATTATCGCCACGGATGCCCCTTTATATGACAGGCAACTGAGACGACTCGCAAAGCGTTGTGCTGCCGGTCTTGGCAGAGCGGGAAGTCACATTGATAACGGAAGTGGTGATATTGCCATTGCCTTTTCAACTGCCAATCTATACGACCATGAGAGTGATTCTGCTAAGGACACCATTTCCTTCCTGCGTGATGATCACCCTGTCATGAATGATCTGTTTCAAGCAGTGATCGAAACAACAGAGGAAGCAGTAATTCGTTCTTTAATGCAAGCAAAAACGACAGAAGGAAGAAATGGCAGGATAGTCGAAAGAGCTCCTATTTAATATAAATCCATTTTCAGAAGTGGAGATATTCTGCTGGAAAAGTTCAATTATATGTAGAACATTCCTTGAAATCTGACACCATCACAAATCATATAGCAAAAACAAAAGCCAGATCAGTTAATATCCCTGACCTGGCCTTTATTTGCTTATTTTGATTTTACATAAAATGACTTTGGGACCTCTGCTTTAAACAGTAATAGTTGCCCAGTACTCGGATGAATAAAAGAAAGCACTTTCGCATGCAGTCCCAGTCTTCTGATTACATTTTGCTTAGATCCGTATTTCTTATCTCCTACTACAGGATGCCCCAGATCCTGCATGTGTACGCGGATTTGGTTTTTACGACCAGTTTCCAACTCAACCTCTAGTAAAGAAAAATCATTGTTGGACTGAACCACCTTATAATGGGTTATTGCATGCTGTCCGTCATTTTTAACAGGGCTTGAATACATCATATGGGTTTTACTTTCTTTTAACCATGAAGAAATATATCCTTTTTGTTTCTCTACCTTCCCCTCAACAAGCGCAGCATATGTGCGTTCCTTTACGCTTTTTTTCCAAGTATCTTGAAGCTTTCTCTTCGCAGCTTCATTTTTAGCAAAAAGCATCACTCCAGAAGTATCTTTATCTAATCGGTGAACGACAAAAACTCGGTTTAAGGGATCTTCTCTCCGGACATGCTCCATAAGCTGATGATGAGCGGTCTGCTTTTTTTCTTTCTGTGTCGCAATGGACAACAATCCCGCCTCTTTATTAATGACAATTATATCTTCATCCTCATATAGAATCGTCATGCCAATCAGTGCACTTTCCTTCACTGCTGCTTTATTTTTTAAAATTTTAATCGTTTGACCTTTATATAAAGGGTAATTATGCTTTGTTTCAATATGATCATCCACGGTTACCTGGCCACGTGTCAGTATGGATTTCACGGAATTCCGGCTACGGTTGGGCATGGCTTCCAATAAAAAAGGAAGCAGCTCCATTTTCTTTTCCACAGTAAAATGTAAATTATTCTTATCTCTTGATTGCTGTTTTTTCGGCAATAGTAAAACTCCTTTATCATTAAAGAACGTATTTCTTATATATAAGATTAATCTTTATTTGATCGTTACGCAAATCCTAAAATGCCCAACATAATTACCACTCACTTTAAATTTAATTCCAGAAGCACATTACTTCCTACATTATACCTGTCAACTTATTATCATATTAGGATGGAAATTTATATGACAAATCAAACATCTACAATAAAAGAAAGAGTAATGGAGGCATACCACTTTCGCCATGCTACAATGCCAGCACCAATTGTTACAGAGGTTTCCGGTCATTATAAACGCTTCCAGGAACAAAAACAGATATTAGATAATGAGCGCACCCTTTTTGATTGGGCATCTAAACAAACCTATATCGCCCTAGGAAATATGCTGACAGCTGCAGCACTCCTCGGAATTGACTCCACTCCGATGGAAGGGTTCAATCAAGAAAAGCTTGATGCATTACTTGAAGAAGAAGGTCTACTTGAAAATGATCAATTTGGTGCATCCGTACTCGCTACATTTGGCTATAGAAAAGAAGAACCAAAACGAGGAAAAGCACGAAGAAATATGGAGGAAGTAGCACAGTGGGTTTGATGTATTGAAACATAGGAAAGCCCGATGAGTTTGTAGGCACACTAATTTCATAGTTAAATTCAACCTAAAAAGAAGCCTATTCATGGGCTTCTTTTTTCATATATTAAAAATTAAATTTTTTTACCTTCCTACCTTCGTATACTCGTGAATGCTTATTCTTCTTTTCTTTTATCTTGCTTTACTTTAAAAAAGTCTCCACTTTTTTGTTTTATGTCATCCGTTCCCCACTCAATTTCTTTTTGAAGCTTTTTTAGCCTCGGTATATGTTTAGAACAGTGAATGTAAGCCTCGTCCACTTCGATAACCACCCAGCGTTCTGCCTTTCTCCCTTCCTTTTCAATCATTTCATCCATTATCTCATCAGAAATCTCGAGTGAAATTAATTGACTGTTTTCTAATATGGAGGCTTTACCATTGACATGTAAGCCAATTTGATTTTCAAAAAAGTCGATAAACATTAAACCAATATGTGGATTTTCATTAATATTCCCCAAGCTTGCCATAACACCATTTCCTTTATATTCGGGATATATTAACGTCTTTTCATCGATCACCCGTACAAATCCTGGTGTCCCTGCCCGAAAAGATGAATCACAGTTTCCATTCGAATCAGCTGTGGAAATGAACATCATCGCTTGCTCACTGATAAATTCTTTCATTACATCATTTAGCTGATTAAGCATTTGTTTATTATAAAAGGCAGCCGCTCTTTTGGTTGTTCCGTACTTTTCTTGTAATACATACTCCCCACGGTGTACAGACATTTTCTATCAATCCTTTCATTAACCAACCTTTATCATTCTAGCAAACTATGATTTTTGTCATCATTAAGTTACTTTCTTAACCAGGTTAGCTGAATCTTTTAAATCTGAAAATCCATTTTTATGATAGAATCGATATGCTGGAACATTCTTTTCGGTAGTTAATGTGATATGTTTAACCTCTTTTTCTTTTAAGATTCCATTCATTAATTGCAGAAAGGAACTACCTGCTCCTTGGTTTTGTATTTTTCTAGAAATAAAAAACTCCCTAATAAAATATTCCCGCCCTTCCCACCAGTTAAAGATATAACCTAATGCACACCCAATGAGCTCTTCCTCCTCACTATATAAAGCTAACGTTAATGAGTTATTATTTTCGGTTAGTTCTGTTAAATATGCATGTAATTGTTCTTCATTATCCCATCTATCAAACCAAGGTTCATTTGTAAACACATCCAAAAATAGAGTTTTCATTTTCTCAAAGTCACTTTTCTTTAATATACTCACTTTCACCCATTCCGCCCCCTGCATTATAATTTATAAATTATGTATTAATACATACTGGCCTTTTTATGCTCATTCTATATAATAATCTTTTTTATTAATAAAAACGAGTAAAAATCCTTTTAGGGTTCTACTCGTTTTCCGATAACTTATTTGTAAGCAAGTTCTCTTTCAGCTGCTAGTAATTCGGTCTGGTTTAGTTATTACTCTTTTTCTTCATATCGGATACTAATCTTCATCCTTCACGTCAATATCCTCTGGAATCGGTTCATTTAAGTATTCCTGAATCTTTTGTCTATATTTCTCCACATCTTCAAAGTGTGTTTTAAATTGATCTTGATTTATTAAGTATTGGTTCCCATCATGAATGGCACGGATTTTCCCTTCCAATACTAGTGCGCTTACTTTTGCTATATCCATTGATAAATACTCAGCAGTCTCCTGTATGGTTTTGTACATATCCTTGGTCCTTTCCTAAAACAGTCCAGTCAGCTTTCCCTATCGTTTAACAGGTATATTCTCCCTATCCAACCAATTCATTACTTCAGTTCTTGCTTCTTCTCTTTCAAATTGATACCATACTTCACTAATCCCAATTCATTTAATTTGTCTTTGAAATTTCTAAATTAGTACGTCTTGATATTCCGGTGTATTTTCAAGTTTCTTTTGTGCATAAGAGCATAGAGGTTTAATTTTTAATCCTTCCTCTCTGGCATACTGTACTAGCCTCTCGACTAATTGCCCCGCAACGCCCTGTCCTTGCAGCTCCTCTGATACGACAGTATGATCTACAATAATCTCGTTTCCCTCACCCGGAATGAATGATATTTCAGCTAAAGGATTATCTTCCTCACCGATAAAAAACGTATGATTCCCTTGCTTTATTTCCACAAAAATTCCTCCTTATTTATTGAAATGCTGGCAGGGTGACTAACACAGCAAGAACGAAAATAATCGTAATATAGTTGACTGAATATAAGAATATCCAATGGGCCCACTTTTGATCATCTTTCATAAAAAGCCCTCTTAAGGCAATGATCAGCCAACCGACATTCAATATTGTTGCCACTGTAATAAAAAAGGTTCCTAGTTGAATGAGGTAAAATGGCAATGGTAACAAACAGGCAATATAAATTACTATTTGCCGCTTTGTTATCGAAAACCCATGCACTACAGGCAGCATGGCAACATCTGCCGCTTTGTACTCCTCATATTTTTTAATAGCAATCGCAAATGTATGCGGCATTTGGAAAATAAATAAAATAGCTAAAAGCATAATCGGAACAATATGAAAAGCAGATTCTATCGCAGCCCAGCCAATTAAAGGAGAAACTGCACCAGATATACTACCGATCACCGTATTTAATGTGTATTTTCGCTTTGTCCACATCGTATAAAGAACCACATAGGTAAACCAGCCGATGAAGGCATATAATGTAGCTTCCCATGTCGTAAACCATAACAGGACAAAACCTGCCAGTGACAAGCCAATCCCTGTCCATAACACAATTTTAAGTGGTATCTTACCTGTTACAGTAGGACGATTCTGCGTCCTGGCCATAACTTCATCAATATCCACATCATACCAATTATTAATTACTAATGCTCCAGCCATAACTAGAGTACTTCCAAGCATGGTAAGTATAAAAAGGGGCCATTGCTCTGTTATTAAAGCTCCAGAAAAATAAAGGGCAAGCCAGAAGCCGGAGAAAACAGGTAATACGTTTGCAATTAAAACTGGTCCTTTTATAAGTGATTTTATATCCGAAAACGTGGTTCGTTCCGAATCGCTTGGTATCGTTGTTGATACACTTTCATTTCCCATATCATATACCCTCCCTGATTGGGGCAATTGTTTACATTCTTATACTGTTATCATATCATGGAATGACATGGCAGACTATTACTCTAGATTACATTGTCCGTCATAGATTCTATGATAGACATTCCAACGCGGTTTCGCACTCGCAATGTCCGTCATCAACTTTATGATAGACATTCACGACCGGTTTTGCGCTCGCAATGCCTGTCATCCGCTTTATGATAGACATTCCGATGCGGTTTTGCGCTCCCAATGTCCGTCATCAACTTTATGATAGGTAATGTCAATAATTATGTGTAAGCTACTAAACAGGGGATTTATCCTCCATATATAGTTATTGATCTAAATAAGATTTAATATGATTCGCTTAGGTTCTCCTTCGCTTGCCTTGCCGGCAAATATATCTTGGATGGTGGTTAGGTTGTCAAGCGGTTTTCTTTACTACTTAGCCACCATCCGAGACAATAGATTAGGCAGGCGAAGGGTGCTACTCATTTAGTTGATATCTTTCTTTAAACATCTTTTGTAATTCTGTATAGGCAGATCTAAAAGTAGTATTTTTCCTGTTTTTCCAAGTTTCATTATAGTCAATAGAAACCAAATAGATGATCTTTTCGACAGCTTTTTCACTAGGTAGACTATTCATCGGTTTAAGCCTCTTTTTAATTTCTTTTATAGCTCTTTCGATTGTATTTGTTGTATATATTTGAGGTCGAATGATTGGTGGATAATCGTAAAACCGTAATAAGTCTGACAAGTCTTCTTCCCATGACTGAATTACCTTTGGATATATTTTTTTCCAATTCTGTTTAAATTTCTCGAAGTTTTCTAATGCTTGTTCTTTATCTTCCGCACGGTAAACTGGTTTTAAATCTTCAAATAAATGTTCTTTATCTTTTACACGTACCATGGATTGAGTATTCCGTAATTTATGAACAACACAGCGCTGTACGTCAGCTTTAGGAAATACTTCTTTTAGCGCTGCGTCTAGTCCTGTTAGACCATCGAAAACGCCTAATAGAACTTCTTCTACACCACGATCGCGTAGTTTATATAACTGTTCTTTCCACACATTAGCACTTTCTTTACCGCCCACACGGAAATCAAGAATTTCCTTTTGTCCATCTTCATTCATCCCAATAATCATATAAATGACCTCGTTATCTACATCCTGCCGGCGCAATTTAAAATAGGTCCCATCTAAATAAAGAACCGAATATCGTCTGGATAATGAACGTTTCTTCCAGCTTTCAATATCGTCTACTACTACATCTGTAATATTACTTATGGTGGCTGCAGAATATTGGTCGCCTAATATTCTTTCAATAAATTGCCCCACTTCTCTCGTGCTGAAACCATGTTGGTACATATTGATAATAGTTTCTCCTAACCATTTTTCACGTCTTTCATAAGGACCAAAAACATGGGTTGTGTAATATCCCTCTCGATCTCTAGGGACAGATAGGTTTATTCTTCCATACTTTGTATCTAAATTGCGTTGATAATAACCATTTTTACTACTATCTAATTCCGGATTTTCTACTTTAAAAAAGTTTTCTCTTTCCTCTTCCATAATTAATTCCAATTTTTCTTTTACAAAGCTTTGTACAAGGTTTTCTAAGTGATTAGAAAATAGATTTTCGGGTAGACTATTAGACATCGGTAGGTCATCCTTTCAATTAGTTATTGGACTAGCTATAAAGAGGATGTCCTACCTATTTTTATTTAAACTTCTTTCTTACACAAAATATTGTACATCATCTTATGATAGACATTCCACCGCGATTTTGCACTCCCAATGTCTGTCATTACCTTTATGATAGACATTCACGACCGGTTTTGTGCTCGCAATGTCTGTCATCTGCTTTATGATAGACATTCACGGCTGGTTTTGCGCTCCCAATGTCTGTCATCCACTTTATGATAGACATTCCACCACGATTTTGCGCTCCCAATGTCCGTCATCCGCTTTCCAGCAATTACCGGAGCATCAATGTTTTCATAAAAATAAAAAAGGACTCTGTAATAGAGTCCTTTTTTTATAAGTTACGCCTTAACAACGTTAGTTGCTTGAGGTCCGCGTTGTCCTTCTTCGATATCAAAAGAAACTTTTTGACCTTCTTCTAAAGTTTTGAATCCTTCACCTTGGATAGCTGAGAAATGTACGAATACATCGTCTCCACCTTCAACTTCGATGAAACCGAAACCTTTTTCTGCGTTAAACCATTTTACTGAACCTTCTTGCATGTTTGTTTCCTCCTACGTGGCATAGCCACATTATATTACTATTGTTGCTCAATTAGAAATCGAAGGTGAAAATTAAATCCTTCTTACACACCGAACAAGAATAATTACTCTTTATTATACTGAAAAAAATATAAAATGCAAGGGATTATACAAAATTAGTAAAAAATTTTTACATATTGTATTTATTTCATTAGAAGTTCACAGGAAGGATCAGCCACCACCATTATTTTTCGTTGAGCTGGAATCCTTCTTTTGAGCATCCGCTGAACTCCCTGTTTTATTTTTAGAGCTACTTTGATTAGTTACATCCTTTTTGTCGCCACCATTGGATTGGCCATCTTTTTTATTTTCAGAGGAGCTTTCGTCTTTCTTATCTTCTTTATTGGATCCCTCCTCTGAATCGCCACCTTCGTCTTTATTCCCCTTATCTTGTTCCGTTCCTTCATTTCCCTTGTCTTTGTCTTTGTCTTGGTCTGAATTTTCTCCTTGATCTTTGCCTTGATCACCGTTTTGTTCTTGATCTTTATTCTGTTCGTCTTTCTTGTCTTTATCTGTCTTATCTTCTTTATCTTTCTTTTCTTGCTCTTTTTTCTCTTTCTCTTTATCCTTTTCTTTTTTCTCCTGGTCTTTTTCTTCTTTATCCTTTTCTTGCTCCTTTTCTTCCTTATTTTTTTCTTCCGGATCTGGGTTATTTGGTACTGGAATTGGCTTCGTTTCAGGAACAGTGCCTTTTACGAATAATTCGGTAACAGTATTTTCTTCCGGAGTATATTTATTTGCTTTAAGACCGGTTTCTTTATCGATTTCCACTTCTACGACAGAAGATGGTTTTTCAAAGTCGGATGTCTCTTTTTCTTTTGATACTTCTTCCATAATATACTTGAAGATCAATTTAGAAATATCATCATCTTCTTTTTTAATATAGGTTTCCTGGGTTGTTTTATCATAACCGGTCCATACTGCTGCAGTATAATCTGTTGTATAGCCTGCAAACCAAGCGTCAGATACACCTTCTCCCTGAATGTGTTCAGGAAGCATTTTTGTACCGGTTTTTCCTGCTAAGGGCAGACCAGGAATATTAGCCATTTTCCCTGTTCCTTCTTTAACTACCGTTTTCAACATATCTGTAACCATATATGCTGTATAGTCACTCATGGCTTTTTCTGATTCTGGTTGAAAATTTTCTTCCTTACCTTCAGGAAAAACTACTTTTCGAATTGTATGGGGTTTATTATATTCCCCTTTGTTACCAAAAGCAGCGTAAGCCCCTGCCAGATGCATTGGTGAAGTACCATGCTCAAATCCACCAATTGCATAGGATGGATATACGTTCTCCAAGTTGATTCCTAATTTCCCTGCAAATTCTTTAGCATTCTCAGGCCCGACCTTTTGCATGGTCTTAATTGCCGGAATGTTATAGGACCATTGCAATGCGGTCCGGATAGAAATCTCACCATGGAACCTCCTATCCCAATTTCGGAATGTCTTCCCATTTATTTCTACTTCTTCATCCTCAATTTGCTTATACGTAGACCATTTTAATTTTTCAATTGCCGGCCCATACGCCATAATCGGCTTGGCTGTGGAACCAGGCTGACGTCTTAATTGTGTTGCATAGTTATATCCTTTCTTTATATCTTCTTCATCCGGACTTCTATTCCCGCCAATTGCACGAATAGCCCCCGTTTTTGTATCAAGTAGGACTACACCTGCTTTCAGCTTATCATCGGGATAGGAGATATATTCATCTGTTGTCAATACTTTATCAGTGAATTTTTGAGCTTTCGGATCAAGGGTAGTGTATATTTTCAGACCGGAAGTATAGAGGTCCTTTTCAGAAATGCCCTTCTTTTTTAATTCATGAATAACTTGATCGACATAACTATCATAAGAAGTATTGTCCTTTTGTTCTGTCAGCATATCTTCTACTGCAGTTGATTGAGCCTTTTTACTCTCCTCTGCAGATATAAAACCATGCTTTTCCATTAAAGAAATAACTGTATCTCTCCGTTTTTTAGCAAGCTCCGGATGCTTGTATGGATTATAGCCACTTGGACGCTGTGGTAAGCCTGCAAGCAGAGCTGCTTCACTGTTGGTCAGCTCCTCCACAGATTTTCCAAAGTAAACTTCTGCTGCTGTAGAAACACCATAAGCACCTTCACCAAAATAGATTTTATTCAAATACATTTCCAATATTTCTTTTTTGGTGTACTTTTCCTCCATCTTAACTGCCAAGTAAGCTTCCTGTACTTTTCTTTCAATCGTTTTCTCCGGGCTCAGAAAAGATTTTTTCACTAACTGTTGTGTAATGGTACTGGCACCTTCCGCACCAAAACCATTCTTTACATTCGCAAGCACAGCGCCACCAATGCGTTTAATATCAACGCCTCCATGCTCCCAAAATCGGACATCTTCCACGGCGATGAAAGCATTTTGGACATGCTTCGGTATTTTTTCGAGTGGAACAACCTCTCTATATTCTTTCCCAGCTACATCTGTTACCTCTTGATCATTCATATCATAGATAGTCGATGACTGGGGATTTTCCAACTGGGCAGGTGTAATTTCCGGTGCATCACTTATGTATGCTATTACTGTATAACCACCTAAACCGATGGCTAATACACCTATTAACACAAATGCCATAAAGATACGAAAAAAGACTTTTTTAGATTTACTTTTTTCTTTCGCACCCTTCTTCTTTTCCTTTTTATATTGTTTACGAGACTGGATATTTTTCCCCATGTCTCTCCCCCCTTATGCCACTTCATTCCTTATGAAGAGATACCCATTCCCATAAAATCTGAAACATAAAGAAAATGGTAACTTGTGTCTCTTTCGGTTAAAACGTATTTTATGCATTTAATTTAATAGTGAAAAAGAAGTAGCTTTTAAAGAAACATATGGCTTATTTTCTTTAATTTAGGGAAAACACCAGACAAATTCCCTTTGACCGTCGACAATTTGTGACAAAAATTTTACTATAAATTGAAAGTTACTTGACACTTTTATAAAAACGTAAAAAAAGCTCTTTAAATTTGGTATACTCGGGAAATCCGATAATGAATAAATTTTTTAAAATAATGGATAGACAGGAGGGGCAATCCCATGAAATCTAAACTTCTGCGGTCAAAATGGATTGTTTTAGCATCACTTGTTTTACTCGTATTTTTGAGTGGTTGTGAAGGTATCACAGTGCTTGATCCAAAAGGGCCGGTTGCTCAAAAGCAATATGATCTGATTATATACTCCCTATGGTTTATGCTTGGAATTATTGTAGTAGTATTCGCTTTGTTTACGTACATGATCATCAAATATAGGGAAAGTCGCCCAAATCGTAAAGAAAGTGACTATGCTCCAAACTTACATGGTAATAAAGCTATTGAAGTAGTATGGACAGTTATCCCTGTTATCATAGTGGTAATGTTATCTATTCCAACAGTTACTACCTTATTTGATTTGGAGAAAGCACCCGAGCCTGTGGAGGCAGAGCCGGCAAAAGAACCTTTAGTGATTCATGCAACAACAGCTGACTGGAAGTGGTTCTTCAGCTACCCGGAACAAAATATTGAGACGGTCAATTACTTACACATACCAAAGGACCGACCAATTGAGTTTAGACTCACCTCAGCTGATGCGATGACAGCACTTTGGATTCCATCTCTTGGTGGTCAGAAATACAACATGGCTGGAATGCAAACAACTTTATTCCTACAGGCAGATGAGGAAGGCGTCTATGATGGACGAAATTCCAATTTTAATGGAGAAGGCTTTGCAGCACAAACTTTTAAGGTACATGCAGAAAGTGAATCAGCCTTCAATGATTGGGTAAGCAATATACAAAATGAAGCTCCAAAATTAACACAGAAAAAGTATGATGAATTACTAAAACCCGGTCTTACGGATATAGATTCATTTTCTTCCACTCATTTAGAATATGTGAATCATGCCACAAAGGAAGGCATGGATTACTCAGTTAAACGTTATCGTGAGCTTTTTGAACAAAAACTACATTTAGACAAAATTAAAGAAGAGGAAACTTTTCAATAAAGGATTAGGAAAGCAGGTGAAACCATGAATATAAAAGCCCTTTTAGTTGATGGCGACCCGCTCATTTACGGAGCAATGGTCTCTATTGGTCTTGTAACAGTAGCAATTCTCTTTCTATTAACCTATTTTAAAAAATGGGGATGGCTATGGAGAGAATGGTTGACTACTGTTGACCATAAAAAAATCGGGATCATGTATATCCTAAGTGCCCTTGCCATGCTATTCCGTGGTGGAATGGACGCCATGATGATGCGTGTACAGCTGGCATTTCCGGATTTAGGTTTTTTAGATTCGCAACATTATAATGAAATTTTTACAACACACGGTACAATTATGATTATATTTATGGCAATGCCATTTTTAATCGGATTAATGAATATTATTGTTCCATTACAAATAGGAGCACGTGACTTCGCGTTTCCATATTTAAATGCCTTAAGTTTCTGGGCCTTCTTTATAGGTGCAATGTTATTCAACATTTCCTTCGTTATCGGAGGTTCACCGGATGCTGGTTGGACAAGCTATACCCCACTATCCGGAGCTGCTATGAGTCCTGGACCAGGGCAGAACTTTTACTTAATGGGACTGCAACTTTCGGGAATAGGTACCTTGGCAACCGGGATTAACTTAATGGTAACCATCCTAAAAATGCGTGCACCTGGAATGAAGCTTTTCCATATGCCGATATTCACATGGTCCACACTAGTGACTTCATTTATTATTGTGTTTGCTTTTCCAATATTAACGATCGCACTAGCATTACTAACGATCGATCGTGTATTTGGCTCACAATTTTTCACATTAACAGGGGAAGGCATGCCAATGATGTGGGCAAACCTGTTTTGGATGTGGGGACACCCGGAAGTTTATATCGTTATCTTACCGGCGTTCGGGATATTTTCCGAGGTTATTGCCACATTTGCAAAGAAACGCCTATTTGGCTATAGTGCCATGGTATGGTCGATGATTATCATTGCATTACTCAGCTTTTTAGTTTGGGTGCATCACTTCTTTACAATGGGTGCAGGCGCCTTTGTTAATTCTGTATTCTCTGTATCTACTATGTTAATTGCGATTCCGACAGGTGTTAAAATATTTAACTGGCTTGCCACTTTGTACAAGTCAAAAATTGAGTTCTCTGTTGCCATGATGTGGGCATTAGCCTTCATCCCTAGCTTTATACTTGGTGGAGTTACAGGTGTTATGCTTGGAATGGCAGCAGCAGATTACCAATTCCATAATTCTTATTTCCTTATTGCACATTTTCACTATGTGTTAATTGCTGGAACTGTATTTGCTTGCTTTGCAGGTCTTGTATATTGGTACCCGAAAATGTTCGGTCACAAAATGAACGAGCGAATCGGAAAATGGGCATTTTGGTTTTTCGTAATTGGCTTCCATGTTTGTTTCTTCCCACAATACTTCCTGGGATTAGATGGAATGCCTAGAAGACTATTCATTACAAATGTGGCAGAATGGTTGCCATTAAACGTTATTTCAACCGTAGGTGCATTTGGAATGGGCATAGGCTTCGCTATCTTCGTTTACAACGTTTACTATAGCTATCGTCATAGCGAACGTGAAAAAGTCGGTGATTCATGGAATGGTAATGGGCGTACACTGGAGTGGGCTACAACTACACCAGTTCCTTACTATAACTTCGCCACTGTGCCATATGTAGATGAAATTGATCCATATGTGCGCATGAAGAAAGAAGGAAAAACTACCTTTGATGAGACCAATGTAAAACCGATCCATATGCCAAGCTATACCGGTCGACCATTTATTATGATGGCTTTCTTAGGGCTTGCAAGCTTTGGTCTTGTTTTTGAATGGATTTGGCTGGCCATTGTTGGGTTGATTGGCGGAATTATTCTCATGATCGTTCGTTCTTATGATTATGATGAAGGTTATTATGTAAGTGTTGAAGAAATTAAGCGCACAGAGCGGAAAGCAAGGGGGTTATGATATGTCGGAAGAAGTAAAAACTACCGGTCCATTGGAATACAGAACAAATGAAGGTCAAATGACGATTCTTGGTTTCTGGATTTTCCTTGGAGCAGAAGTCGTGTTGTTTGCTACCCTATTTGCAACCTATGCGGTACTATTTGGCCGTACTGCAGATGCTCCGACTCCTGCCGAATTGTTTGAACCGGGCATTGTTTTAATCATGACCTTTTTACTGCTTACCAGTAGCTTTACATGTGGTTTAGCTATCCATGAAATGCGAAGAGGATCTGTGAAAGGTCTTACTACGTGGATGTTGATTACACTTGTGCTTGGTTTAGGATTTCTTGGTTTTGAAATCTATGAATTTATTCATTATGCACATGAAGGTGCTACAATACAGTCCAGTGCCTACTGGTCAGGCTTCTTTATTTTAGCCGGCACTCACGGTTTGCACGTTACCCTTGGGATTGGTTGGGCATTCGCATTGCTCCACCAAATTTCAAAACGAGGTATTACGAACGTTACAAGCCGTAAATTCTTTATCATCAGTTTATATTGGCACTTCTTGGATGTCATTTGGATCTTTATCTTTACAAGTGTCTATCTAATAGGGATGGTGTTATAGTATGGCAAACAGTAAGAAACGAATACCAACCAACCATATTATCGGTTTTCTTTTATCATTAGTTATGACCGTTGTCGCTGCTTGGGCAGCATTGCAGTCTGACTTGCCAGTAATGTGGATTATAATTGGAATTATGGCACTTGCGGTTCTTCAAGCCGGCGTCCAATTATTTATGTTCATGCATGTTACAGAATCCGCAAGCGGTAATGGTCATGTTCCATGGAATATGATGTTCCACGGCTTTGCACTTGCAGCAATTGTCGTAGCAGGATCCCTTTTCACGATGTCATTTGGATTTAGTCATGATCATGGGGATAACGGAGGCGATGAGCACCATCATGAACAACATCAAGAGGAATCTGGCTATTAATATAAAAACGAAGGAGAAGTAAGTAATGAAAACAGAACTCGAAAGCGTACAGAAAAATACGTGGAAGCCAATGTTTTTGTTTATTACCTGTATTATTCTTACAGCCTTTTCCTTGGGTGGCTTTCTTTATTCCTCTTATGAACCAAAATTTATTCTCTTAATAATAACTGTGCTTGCATTTATTCAAGCAATGTTTCAGCTTTTTAAAATGCAGCCAGATAACAAATAAAAAACGCGCTTGCCCGAAAAGCAAGCGCGTTTTATTTATTAAATTAGTTCTCTTGTAGTGTAGCAGGTTTTTCTTCCACCAAAGCGATAATAAACATGATCCAAGCAACATGTGCACCAATAAGGCTTCCGTAAAACATCATCCAAGAAATTGAAAAAGCACCTGGCGCGGTAAAAAACATGATTTGAAAACTATACAACCACATACCAACGAGCAGCACGGACTGAACTACCGCAAACACCGGCCTTTTTAATTGAATTAGTAGAAATGGCGTAATCGTTGCCAATAACAAGAACATTGCAGTAACACCCATTTATCTCAACTCCTTTGTGTGTTTTTCTTGAAAACGATTTCTCTTATATAACTATTGTAACAAATAATTCCTATTTTGGACACAAAATGTACACAATTATTATAAATTTATTTATCATTTCCCTCCTGATAAACTTACAAAACATCTAGCGCTAGAAAAGACTGTTAATTATTGAAAAACTGTCACATGATAAAAACCTCGACTTGTCCTATAATAGTACAAGGAGACATATATTTACTGGTTCGTTTTATCCAACGATTTACCAGTTAAAGAAAAGGAAGATAGATATAATGAGCAAAAAAATGGGAGCAAAGCATAAATTTGTTGATATTTTATCAAAGACGGTAAAAATAGGAATTATACGTTCTAATTTAATACCAATGTTCGCTGGCCTTACTCTAGCGATGTATACGTACCAATTCGGTATCATGGAGAAGCTCCCTGATATACTATTTGCCATTGTAGGCTCTGCTTTTGTCATTGCAGCAGCCGGGGCATTTAATAATCTGTATGATAGAGATATTGATGCTGTTATGGAAAGAACGAAAAGCCGCCCAACCGTTACCGGTGATATTAACTTCCATACTGTTTTATGGATGGGTATCATTTTAAGTATTGCGGGTATCGGACTATTAAGCCTAACTACTTGGCTTGCTGCATTACTCGGGTTTTTGGGGCTTTTCTTTTATGTCGTACCATATACGATGTGGACGAAAAGGAGAACAGTGTATAACACAGAGGTAGGGAGTATCTCCGGAGCCATGCCTCCACTAATTGGCTGGGCAGCAATATATCCTGACATTAGTCATCCAGCCGTCCTAGGTTTATTTGTTGTTATGATTATTTGGCAAATGCCACACTTTTACGCAATTGCTATTCGAAACCATAAACAATATGAAGCAGCAAAGGTTCCCATGCTTCCTGTAGTAAAAGGAATAAGAAGGACATATCTGCAAACAAATGTTTATTTGATTATTATGATTGCAATAAGTTTCCTTTTTGGTACATTGAGCTTAGGCTTAATGCTTGTGGCTTTATTGTTAAGTTCAGGATGGCTTATCTTAAGCATTACCCAGTATCACAAAGCAACGTCTGAAAAATGGGCAACCTCCCTGTTTGTATATTCGCTTATTCATATGACAGTATTATTTTCCACTGTCATTATTTATTCGCTGATGGGGATTATATTTAAGTTATAGTTAAAGCATGACAGCTGGTATTACAAAAGAGGCTCGGTTGTTGAGCCTCTTTTTTTATGGCTCTGATATGTATCTTGATTCAGGCGTTTGTATCAAGCCACGTATATGTATTATAATGATCAAATAAAATAGTGCCATAATACCCCTGTAGGAAGGAGAAATCACAATGCTAAATTGCTCCTGGTGCAATAAAAAGATCGGTGAAAATGACCCGTTAAGTGCAATCGATGTTAAATTTCACAAAGGAATGGATTTTTCGGATCAGGAAGGTGAAATTATTCCTGTATATCTAAAATCAGCAGACAGAAATGTTTCCATGATTGTAACCACATCAGATTCCCTGGCAAAGAAACAAGGGCAAGACGGCTTATTTCCTGTATGTAGTGATATTTGCGGAATAAATCTAAAAGAAGCTTTGAATGCGGACTTGGGAAAGTAAATTATATAATAGTGCCATCTAAAAAGGTATTGAATTATTCTCGTACTTTTTTTAGAAACATGAAATCTATGTATAGCAAAAGAACCTTATCATTTTGTGATAAGGCTCTTTTATTTAAAAATTTATTTATTAAAAGAAAGTAAGCCTTTATATAATTAGTTATTAGTGGCCTCTATTAACCACTTTGCTGTTGGTGTGTTTGCTTGTAGCATATGTGTCGGTGTTCCTTCAAACAGAACATATCCCCCTTCTTTTCCTCCTGCTGGGCCCATTTCAATGACCCAATCACTTGCTGCAAGAAAATCCAAATTGTGTTCAATGATAATAACCGAATTCCCTTTATTTACGAGGCTATAAAAGACATCTAAAAGTTTGCCATTATCCTGTGCATGCAGCCCTAATGATGGTTCGTCTAACAAATAGATTTGCCCCTCTTTCTTCAGTTGGCTGGCCAGCTTAAGCCGCTGTACTTCGCCACCACTTAGAGAGCTTGTTTTTTGTCCTAATGTCAAATACTCCAATCCTACATCCTTTAGCGTATTTACCTTTTTCACGATCTTTGGCAATGTAAAATAATTATTTGTTTCATCTATCGTAAGTTCCAAAATCTCCACTATATTCTTTCCTCGGTAGTAATAAGATAATGCTTCTTTCGAATACCTTGTGCCTCCGCAAGCTTCACAAGTGACAGTTATCGGGTCTGCAAAGGCTACGTCTGGAATGGTGACACCCTTTCCATCACAATAAGGGCATGCCCCTAAAGAGTTAAAGCTAAACAAACCTGCTGGCTGGCCAGTTTCCTTCGCAAAAATTGCACGAATATCATCCATAATTCCCATATAAGTAGCAAGTGTCGAACGGCTGGATGTTCCAATACTCCCTTGGCTTACCGCTATAGTGTCCGGGTACTTTTCTTTGAATGCCTTAAACATTAAAGAGCTTTTTCCTGAACCAGAAACTCCACATACAGAGACTAAGACATTCTTTGGTATCTTCAAACTAATATTTTTGAGGTTATTATCTGTCGCTTTTGTTATAGTAAAATATGCTTCTGTGTCTCTGGGAGTTTCGTTTATAATAGGCTTATGAGACAGGTCCGTAATCTCAGAAGCTTTATTTAATCCTTCCAGTTCACCTTGATATACTATTTCTCCGCCATGCACACCCGCTCCTGGGCCCATCTCAATTATTTCATCTGCTGCATTTATCACAGAGAGATTATGTTCAATAATAACTACCGTATTATGATTATCACGCAATGTTTTGAGCATGTATATCAATTTATCTATTTCTTCTGGATGTAGCCCGGCACTAGGTTCGTCGAAAATGTACGTCATATTGTTTAGGCTACTCCCCAGATGACGAGCAATCTTAACTCGTTGGGCTTCACCACCAGACAGTGTTCCCATTTTCCTTGCCAGACTCAAATAACCTAATCCTAACTCAACAAGTTGCTGGACATTTGGGATAGCCTGTTGTGCGATGGAGTTTCCAATTGGGTCTGTTATTTTAGACAACTCTACCAGTAATTCTGTCAATTCCAATTGATCATATTCTGCAATATTGAAGCCATTTATTTTACATTCCAGAACTTTAGGATTTAGGCCTGAACCTTCACAAACGGGACATAATGTATGTGTAGACACAGCTAAAACATCATCCTGAGATGTTTGTTTTAACTTTGATACATCCCTGTTTATGTAAAGACGCGTAAACCTAGGTAGTAATCCATCCCACTCATGGTCATGTGGACCATCTTTCGTATGGAAAGGCGCGAAGACACGTTCTCCTTCTGGTGGTCCATAAATGAGTAAATCAAACTTTTCTTTTGGATAATCCTTTATCGGAATGTCAGGGTTAAATAATCCACCAGTAATCACCCATCTGCCTTGCCAACCAGAAGGGGATAAAGGTTTAAATTTTACTGCATATTCTCGAAGTGACTTATCCAGGTCAATAATCTTATCTAAATCAGGAGCAATTATTTCACCGTACCCGTTACATTCAGGACATTTGCCAAAAGAACTCTGGCTAGAAAAATCGGTTGCTGTGCCTATAGGAGGACTGCCAATACGAGAGAACAATAGTCGAATCAATGGATGAATGTCCATATAGGTACCAACTGTTGAACGAGAATTACTTCCAACAGCTTTCTGCTCTACTACTACAACTGGACTTAAATGCTGCATCAGATCAGCATGAGGCCTTTCATATCTTGGCATCTGATTTCTGACATAAAGAGGATAATTCAACGTCATTTGCCTTCTGCTTTCCGTTGCCAATGTATCAAAAACAACTGAACTTTTTCCTGAACCTGAAATACCAGTAAATACATTTATCTTCTCTTTAGGTATATTGATATCTATATTTTTTAAATTGTTTTCTTGAAGTCCTTTTAAGATAATTTCATCTTTATTTTCCGCCACTTTTTATCCTCCGTTTTCTAGGTATATGCTTCACTATAGAGTAGTTCCCTGTTTTGTGGGATGTACACTTTTAAGAGGTTTTTATTAATTTACCAAAAAAGCCTCATTCTAAAAAGAATAAGGCTTTCTACTTGATACTTTACTTCAACTCCAACCTCACAACACACTCGACATGATTTGTCTGCGGAAACATATCGACAGGCTGCACTTCTTTCGTTTCATACCCGCCTTCATCAAGGATTTTAAGATCTCTTGCCAAGGTAGATGGGTTGCATGATACGTAAACAATTTTCTTTGGCTTCATGTCGATCATCGCCTGTAGAAAATCCACTTCACAGCCCTTTCTTGGGGGATCTACCACAATTACGTCTGGCTGCAATCCTTGTGCCTTCCACCATGGCATCACCTTTTCTGCTTCTCCTACTACGAATTCTGCATTGGTAATCCCATTTATTCTTGCGTTCATTTTAGCATCACTAATGGCTTCTGGAACAACTTCCACACCAAATACCTTTTTGGCTTTCTGTGCCAGGAACAAAGAAATCGTTCCAATACCACAATATGCATCAATTACAATGTCATTAGGTTCAATTTCAGCATATTCCAGGGCTTTGTCATAGAGTTTCTTCGTCTGTGGAGGATTCACCTGATAAAATGACTTTGCAGAGATGGCAAAGCGAATGTCTCCGATCGTGTCGTAAATATATTCTTCTCCCCAGACCAATTTCGTTTTTCGACCTAAAATTACGTTTGTTTGCTTATTATTAATGTTATGCACGATAGATTTCACGTGTGGAAAGGTTTCCGTTAATTCCTTAACTAACTGCTCCTGGTATGGTAGCTTGTCCGTTCTGGTAACGAGTACTATCATCGTATCATTGGTTGCTCTCCCTGTACGTACCATAATATGCCTTAACACTCCACGGTCTTTCTTCTCGTCATATGCTTGAATTCCAAGGCGATCTGCAATACGACGAACAGCTTCTACCATCCGATCATTCACTTCATCCTGAATCACACATGTGTCCATATCTTCAATAATATGATGACTTCGTTTTTGGTAAAAGCCTGTAATAAGTTCTCCATTTCGTTCACCCACAGGAATGGAAATTTTATTACGATAACGCCACGGGTCCTCCATCCCTATAGTCGAATGCACTGGTACGTGTTCCATATGGGCGATCTTCCGCATAACATTTTTCACTTGATTTTGCTTCATTTCCAGCTGCATGGCATAGCTCATATGCTGTAATTGGCAGCCACCACATTTGTAATACACATCACAAGGTGGCTCAACACGCTGTGGACTTGACTTTATCACTTTTAATAGCTTTCCGAACCCAAAGTTTTTATTAACTTTTACTACCTTTACTTCTGCTTCCTCACCAGGAAGACCATGAGGTACAAATAATGGATAACCGTCAATTTTGCCTACACCATTTCCTTCATGTGTAAGATCTTCAAAGCTTATTGTCACTGTTTCATTCTTTTTAACCGGTGCTGCTTGTTTTCCCATTTATATCTTCCTTTGCGTGCTAGTATGTGATGCTATCTTATCATATTTTGTTAGGTAAAATCATTTTCATACATTTTTAAAAGGGAATGAGGGTTTGAGCTTGAAACTAAAAAAAAGAACTCCCTATGACGGAAGTTCCCTGTTCATTTCTTTCTCCATAAACGCTTTTGGTACGAAAAATTCGATATGCTCCTGCAAATTAATAAACTCACCTGGGAGCAGGCCACCGAATTCTCCGTCAATATTCAACTGCATTTTTTCATCAGTAGTTACTTTTATTTTCTTAGCTTTTGCATAAATTACATTTTTATCGTCTAAATGTGCTCCTCGCAATGCCAAAGAAGCAATGCGAATAAATTCCGCAAGATTTGTTTTACGTAAAATTAACAAGTCAAAATAGCCATCATGCATATTTGCTTCTGGAGCAAGCTTCTCAAATCCTCCAACTGAATTCGTGTTGGAAACTAAGAACAGCATAATATCCTCATCGATGATGTTATCATCATACTCTATTTTGGCGCGGATCGGCTTTAACGAAGGAAGCATCTCCATTCCCTTCATATAATAAGCCAACTGTCCAAGCATTGTCTTAAGCTTACTTGGTACCTCATAGGTCAATTCTGTCAGCTTACCGCCACCTGCGATATTCATAAAATAGTGATCGTTTACTCTTCCTATATCTAAAAACATGGATTGATCTTCTAAAATTACATCAACCGCTTTTTTTATGTCACGAGGGATACTTAATGCTCTGGCAAAGTCGTTTGTTGTGCCGACTGGTATAATACCCAATTTTGGCCTATTCTCCTGCTCTGCCAAGCCATTTATGACTTCATTAATCGTACCATCTCCACCAGCTGCAACAACTAAATCAAAGCCTCTCTCTACAGCTATTCTTGCTGCATGGATGGCATCACCTTCACAAGTAGTTGCGTGTGCAGATGTTTCATATCCTGCGACTTCAAAACGCTCTAAAACGGTCGCCAGTTCTTTTTTAAAAGCTTCCCGTCCAGATGTCGGGTTATAAATGATTCGGGCCTTCTTCATTGTTTTCCCTCCCCATTCCTTCAATTTTGCAAGGGCAAATGATATGTTTGTTTGTCCATTGCTTATCATAGCCCTTTTCATTGAATTTGAAAAGGGGTAAGGACTAAAAGAACAGTCTGTTGCCTAAAACAGAACAACAGACCGCCACATTTCTCTTACTTCTTATCAAGCTCTTCCACAAGAATCTTATTCACCATTGGAGGGTTTGCCTGTCCTTTGGTTGCTTTCATTACTTGTCCTACTAAGTACTTTTGTGCTTTATCTTTTCCATTTTTATAATCAATTATGGATTGTTCATTTTCAGCAAGAACTTGAGCAATAATTTCTCTTAGCTGACCTTCATCGGAAATCTGTACAAGACCTTTGTCCTTCACGATCTGCTCTGGATCTCCGCCATTTTCTACTAACTCTGCAAATACCTTTTTGGCAATTTTAGATGATATAGTACCATCTTCTATTAGCTTAATCATTTTTGCAAGAGCTGGTGGAGTTATAGCAAGATCATGCAGTTCTTTATAATGCTTGTTCATATAAGCGGATACCTCGCCCATTAACCAGTTGGATACCTGCTTCATATCAGCACCATCTTGTAACGCAGCTTCAAAAAAGTCAGCCATTTCCTTCGAGCTTGTTAGAACAGCTGCGTCATATGCAGGTAGCCCCAACTCTTCAATATAGCGCTTTTTGCGAGCATCAGGAAGCTCTGGGATTTCTTTACGAATACGTTCCTTCCAAGCATCATCAATATATAATGGAACCAGATCCGGTTCAGGGAAGTAACGATAATCGTCTGACCCTTCCTTAATACGCATGAGAATAGTTTCTTTTGTTTTTTCATCATAACGGCGGGTTTCCTGTAAAATCTCCCCACCAGTTAAAAGAACTTTCTCTTGGCGTTTTTCTTCAAATTCAAGTCCTTTTTGTACAAAGCTAAAGCTGTTCAAGTTCTTCAATTCTGCTTTTGTACCAAACTCTTCCTGTCCAACTGGGCGTAAAGAAATATTGGCATCACAGCGAAGGGAACCTTCTTCCATCTTCACATCGGAAACGCCTGTATATTGGATAATATTTTTTAATTTCTCCAGATAAGCATAAGCCTCTTCCGGTGAACGCATATCCGGCTCGGAAACAATTTCAATGAGTGGCGTCCCTTGACGGTTAAAGTCTACTAGCGAATAGCCATCATTACCATGAGTCAGCTTTCCTGCATCTTCCTCTAAGTGAAGACGAGTGATTCCGATACGCTTCTTTTCACCATTTACTTCGATCTCAATCCAACCGTTTTCACCGATTGGTTTATCAAACTGTGAAATTTGATATGCCTTTGGATTGTCCGGGTAAAAATAGTTCTTACGATCAAACTTTGTATCTGTCGCAATTTCACAATTTAGCGCCATAGCAGCCTTCATTGCAAAGTTAACTGCTTCTTCATTTAACACTGGTAACGTCCCAGGATACCCTAAATCGATTGGGTTTACATTCGTGTTCGCGTCCGTTCCAAATGCGTTCACACTAGGACTGAAAATTTTCGAGTTTGTTTTTAATTCCACGTGCACTTCTAATCCGATAATTGTTTCGAAATTCATTAGTTGGCACCTCCTAGTTGAGGTCGTTTTTTATGGTGGTCTGTTGCCTGTTCATAGGCATGTGCTGCACGATAAACCGTACTCTCATCAAAATGCTTTCCGATAATTTGCAATCCGAATGGTAAGCCTTTTTCAGAGAAACCACATGGTAAAGAAATTCCTGGTACGCCTGCAAGGTTAACCGGAATAGTAAGGATGTCATTTGCATACATGGTTAGTGGATCATCTATTTTCTCTCCAACTTTAAATGCTGGAGTTGGGGTTGTTGGTCCGATAACTACATCATAGTCTTCGAAAATCTTATCAAAGTCATTTTTGATTAATGTACGAACTTTTTGTGCTTTTTTATAGTAAGCATCATAGTAGCCCGAGCTTAATGCAAAGGTTCCAAGCATAATACGACGCTTCACTTCTTCACCAAAGCCTTCACTACGGGATTTTTTGAACATATCGATCATATTATCTGCATTTTCACTGCGCACACCGTATCTTACTCCATCAAAACGAGCAAGGTTTGCTGATGCCTCAGATGATGAAAGCAGATAGTAGGTTGCTACCGCATATTTAGAATGTGGTAAGGAAACCTCTTCCCATGTTGCACCAAGCGATTCATATACTTTCAATGCTTGAAGTACAGATTCCTTCACCTCAGGCGCAACACCTTCAGCAAGATATTCCTTTGGTACTGCGATCTTTAATCCTTTGACATCTCCTGTTAGTGCTTCTGTATACTTTGGTACATCTACATTGGCACTAGTAGAATCCATCGGGTCGATTCCAGCGATTACTTCTAGCACGCGAGCATTATCTTCCACATTACGGGTGATCGGTCCAATTTGATCCAAGGAGGATGCAAATGCTACAAGACCAAAACGAGATACACGGCCATATGTCGGCTTCAATCCAACCACACCACAGAATGCTGCAGGCTGACGAATCGATCCACCTGTATCAGACCCTAGGGAGAATAACACTTCTCCTGCCGCTACAGAAGCTGCAGAGCCACCACTGGAGCCCCCTGGAACATAATCGGTATTCCATGGGTTACGTGTTGGTGTATAGCTTGAATTTTCATTAGATGAACCCATAGCAAATTCATCCATGTTTAATTTTCCAATTGTTACTGCTTGTTGGCTTGCCAGCTTATCAACAACCGTTGCATTATATAACGGGTCATCAAAGTTATCCAAGAATTGGCTGGCACAGGTTGTGCGCAACGCTTTCGTTACAATATTATCCTTAATCCCTGCTGGCATACCGAAAAGACTTGCAGTTTGATCAGCTGCAGCATCTAATTTCTTTGCTTCTTCTCTTGCACTTTCTTCATTTAATGTTAAGAAAGCATGAACCTGTCCATCCACTTCTTTAATACGTTTATAAGAAGTGTCTACGAGATCCTCGACCGTAACTTCTTTATTATGTATTTTCTCTTCCAGTTCTTTTATCGTGTAATCAAATAATGACATCTATTTTCCCTCCCTATTCCAAAATGGATGGCACGCGATAATGTCCATCTTTTTTATCAGGAGCATTTTTCAGTGCTTCCTCTTGTGTAATCCATTCCTTCGGCTCGTCCTTGCGTAATACGTTCTTTAAATCTAATACGTGTGTAGTTGGTTCTACACCTTCTGTATCCAATTCATTTAATTGCTCCGCAAAGGAAATAATGGAATTCAACTGTCCCTGAAACATTTCTGCTTCTTCTTCTGTAATTGCAAGTCTTGCCAAATTCGCAACATGTTTAACCTGTTCTTTGGTGATATCAGCCATTTATTACCCTCCAGTCTTTATCTATCTTTGGTTTATTTTAGTTATTATTGTCTAATTATACTATTATAACACTATAGATGATAGCAGAATTGACTGCTATTAAGCAAATAAGACAGAGATAAAAGGTCACTCTTCACTATAAAAATGGCCCACTTCTTAAAGAAGTAGACCATTATTACATTTATTCTTTTAATTTCGTCAACGTTTCGGTAAACTCTGCTTCTATTTCCGGTGCTGGCTTACTAAACATACTGAAGATAATAGTAACAAGTAAGTTCAACAGAAATCCTGGAACTATTTCATATAAATCAAAAATTCCACCTGATAGGAATTCCCCCCATATAATAACCGTTCCAGCACCTACAATGATTCCTGCAAGCGCTCCATTTCGAGTAATGCCTCTCCAAAATAAGGACAAGAGAATAATCGGTCCAAACGCTGCACCAAAGCCTGCCCATGCGTAGCTGACCAATTCCAGTACAGAGCTTTCCGGATTCATTGCAATAATCGCCGCAATTAAAGCAATCCCCAATGTAGCAATACGGCCAACCCATACTAATTCTTTTCCGGAAGCTTTTTTGCGGAAAATAGCCTTATAGAAATCTTCCGCAACTGCAGATGAGGATACTAGTAATTGAGAGTCAATGGTACTCATAATGGCTGATAATATAGCTGCAAGCAATATACCTGCAATCACCGGATGAAATAGAATTTGCGAAAAAGCGATAAAGATTTTCTCCGGATCTGCCAACATTTGCAGGCCACCCTCGTTTACTACATCAATTCCAAACTTTCCAAGAATAGGCACTTCCTGGGTACTAATAAAGGCAAGCCCGATAAAGCCTGTAAAGATAGCCCCGTATAGCCCTAAAATCATCCAAGCAGTACCAATGAATTTTGCTTTTGGCACATCTTTAGCCGATCTTAATGCCATAAAACGCACAATAATATGTGGCTGACCAAAATAGCCCAGTCCCCATGCGAGGGATGAAATAATCGCCATGATTCCTACTCCCTTGACCATATTCAAATGACTTGGTTCTATTTCACCAACAGCCTGTACTGCTGCTGACCATCCTCCCATTTCATTTAAGGCTACAATCGGGACAGCAATCAATGCTAAAAACATTAAGATTCCTTGAATAAAATCGGTCCAGGCTACCGCCAGAAATCCTCCCAGCAAAGTATATGAAACTACCACGATGGTTCCAATCCAAAGAGCAGATTGATAGGATAATCCAAACGAAGCTTCAAAAAGTTTTGCTCCGGCAACCATTCCTGATGAAGTATAAAAAGTGAAGAACAGTAAAATTACTAAAGCAGAAATAACACGTAGAATATGCGATTTGTCTTTAAAGCGGTTCTCCAGAAAATCTGGAATGGTAATTGCGTTATTTGATACTTCTGTATAAATGCGTAATCGCTTGGCAACGAACTGCCAATTTAAATATGCACCTGTAGCAAGTCCTATTGCCATCCAGGCCTCCGACATTCCCGAAGCATAAATAGCGCCTGGCAATCCAAGTAATAGCCATCCACTCATATCCGATGCTCCTGCGCTCAGTGCCGCTACCCCTGGCCCCAGGTTTCGTCCTCCAAGCACGTAATCTGATAAATCATTTGTCATGCGGTACATGATGACACCTATGACAAGCATTCCAATTAAATAAACAATAAAAGTAATCAAGGTTGTGAGACCCACGCTTTATTTTCTCCTCTCCGTAAATAGTGTAATGATAGATAATAAAAGTACGATTGGCATTGGTACAAATAGCCAAAACCATGTTGCTCCTCTGATGGCGTATTCCAATTTACTTCTCCTTTCGCTGTTTTTCTCTGTTTATCTGCGTAATAGCACAAAGACTATGGTTTCACATCCAGAAAAATATTTCAACCGGAGTAAGCGTGGTCACACGAATTTTCGTTTATTTTATAATGGAAGCAACTTGGCTGAGGTTCGAAATAACCGAATTAATTATCATATAATGTCGTAAGAGAGTAATGGGTAACCATACTTATTAAATTGTAGCGTATAATCTCTGTACCTCGTAAATCCTCTAAATTTATGCGTCTAAAAATTTTTTTTATTTTTTTCTGGAGAATAAAAAAATCCTGAAATAGGTTCCACGCTATTTCAGGCAAGTATATATCATATAATAATAGGGTAAAAACAAATATTGTTAACTACTTCTTAAATCATCTTAAAAAAATACTGTAGGTTGTTTGATTGAAAGAACACTAGGTTCTCTGTCCATGGATAAATCTACTGGATCGTTTTGCTGCGCAAAAGCAAAGCCTGTTACTAATAATGCACCCAATGATAATCCTGCTATAAATTTCTTCATTTCATTTCCCCCCCTTATTAAAATAAACTCTAAATATTTGTAATTTGCTCATAGGCAAAATTAGCCACTTTATAATATTTTGTTGCGTCTTTGTATTTATATTGCTTTTCGAAATGCTTTGCTAATAAATCTGCATAGATGATTACATTAGCAAAATCTTTATTTTTCTCTAAAAAGGGAATAAATTCTTTTATGACAAGGTTCTCAAATTTAGTATGTTCTTCTCTCAGAAGGTAATCATACGTGTGCAAAACATAATCGAAAATTTTATATTGTTGAATATTCTTAAACTGGTCTAGTAATTCAAAACCGTATTTAATTGCTTTTTTTGTTTCTTCAAAATTGTATACATTATAGTATTCTCTCACTAGCGAAGCTACAGCAGCTACTCGTTCTACAAGATGTACCTCTTCATCATTGATAACTTCTTGGAAATACTTAATTGCTTCTTTAGCCTCACCTTTAGTGGAGTATAAGTGGCCAAGGTTTTGGTTTGTAAGCTGTATTAACTGTTTATTATTATTTAACTTTCCTAAATGTAAAGCTAAATTAAAATTTTTTATTGCTTTATCATACATTTTTATTCTTCTATAAGAAATACCTAAGATGTTGTGACACTGAGCACATCTAACAAAATTGTAGTGTTTCATGAAAGTGTCTAATGCCTTTTTAGCATAATCAATTGCTTCCAAGGTATTTCTTAATTTACTATGTGTAACAGATATAGCATATTCAATATCAGCTATTTCTTGGCCTTCTAACTCGATACGATTAAGTTTATCTTCAGCAAGTCTATACATATGCAGCGCCGGGTTGTAATCAGCTGTTACTGAATTATAATTCCCTCTAAACTTATACCAATAATACAGATGTAAATTATCGAAGGTTCCGGAGATCTCGTTTAACTCATTGATTTTATTTAATGCTTTATCAAATTCACCCAGAATTAGGTAGTATCTAATTTTATGTATCTCAAATAACAGTAAGCTTTCCGTCAAGTTTGAATCCATTAAACTCTGAATTTCTTTATACTTGGAAATAATCTCTTCTTTATCATTCACTTCAAATAGCATCCCGTACCATTCTTTGCATTTCTCCTGGATGGTAGATTCAAGTGAATTATCGATTTGGATACCGAGGCGGGTGCATAATGCTTGAATGATCTCTGGGCTTGCTTCTGTTTTGAGATTTTCAATTTTTGATAAATAGGATAAGGAAACAATTCCGTGTGCTAATTCTCCTTGAGTCATTTCTTGCTTCGTACGTTGCAGCTTAATATAGGACCCTAACTCTATCAATATACCCACCTTCTTTCCAATTGGAAGGATATGTTTTCTTATAGTAATAGTATATCATACTTTCAGATAATTCATATTGGGAAAATTGACGGCATTTACCTGCTTTAAACACCCAAAAAACTTTCCGATTTTCCTCGAACAGGAAAATCAGCCCCTACTTTTGATCTATTAACAAGAAAGGGCTGATTTTTATATTGTTACTTTAGACTTATTTTAAATTTAGAACATTTCTGATGTTGTCTTTCCTTGCATATGGTGGATTAAATAATCTGGACCGCCTGCCTTGGAATCTGTTCCAGACATATTAAATCCGCCGAATGGCTGGTAGCCAACGATTGCTGCTGTGCATCCACGATTAAAGTACAGATTTCCTACATGAAAGTCGCGACGAGCTTGCTCTTGGTGAGCCCGATTATTCGTAATAACAGCGCCTGTTAAGCCGTATTCCGTATTGTTAGCAATCTTAATTGCTTCTGTGAAATCCTTGGCTTTTGTTAATCCAACAACTGGACCAAATATCTCTTCCTGCATAATTCGAGCTTCGGGATCTAAATCTGCGAAAACTGTAGGATTTATGAACCATCCCTTACTATCATCGCCGTCTCCACCAACAAGTAATTCTCCTTCTTTTTTCCCGATTTCTACATACTCCATAATTTTATCGTATGCACCTTGATCAATTACTGGTCCCATGAAATGTGAATTATCATGTGGATTACCTGCTGATAATTCTTTTGTTAATTCAGCAACACGAGCTTTTACCTGATCATAAACATCCTCGTGAATAACAGCTCGTGAACATGCGGAGCATTTTTGACCGGAAAATCCAAAGGCTGATTGCACGATAGACTGTGCAGCAAGCTCCAGATCAGCTTCATTATCTACTACAATTGTATCTTTTCCACCCATTTCAATGATTGTACGTTTCAACCATTTTTGGCCTTCATGTACTTTCGCAGCACGCTCGAATATCCGAGTTCCTACTTCACGAGATCCTGTAAAGCTTACAAAACGGGTGCGCGGATGATCAACGAGATAATCCCCAACTTCTCCACCAGGACCTGGTATATAGTTAATAACTCCTGCCGGCAGTCCAGCCTCTTCCAACACCTCCATTAATTTATATGCGATAACTGGTGTAGCACTGGCTGGTTTCAGCAATACGGTATTACCTGTTACCATTGCTGCAACAGTTGTTCCTGCCATGATCGCAAATAAGAAGTTCCACGGAGATATGACTACACCGACACCAAGCGGTATGTAATGATATTGATTATATTCAATCGGACGGCTTTCCACTTTTACTCCATCCTTTAATGCAAGCATCTGGCGGCCATAATACTCCAAAAAGTCGATAGCTTCGGCTGTATCTGCATCCGCTTCCTTCCACGGCTTTCCGCCTTCTTTTACAAGATGAGCACTGAATTCATGTTTTCTACGGCGGATAATGGCTGCAGCTCTGAATAAAATATCTGCACGAAATTTCGGGTCGGAAGTTCTCCATGTTTCAAACGTACTGTCAGCAACTTGCATTGCTTTTTCAGCTAAGTCTTTATTTGCCTTGGATACATATCCAATTACTTCTTCTTTGTTTGCAGGATTCACAGATACTATTTTTTCTTCTGTTGTTATCCGCTCTCCACCAATAATTAGTGGATACTCTTTACCTAGATCTGCTTCCACTTTTTTCAAAGCATTTAGCATTTCTTGCCTGTTTTCCTCCAGGGTAAAGTCTGTAAAAGGTTCATGTCTGTACGGTACTACCATAAAAAAACCCCTCTCCTATTCCTTTTTATCCCGAATGATTACGCTTTCATCAGAAAGCAAAAAAAGGACGGGACATTCCCATCCTTCATTTTAACTGAAATATTCTTAAAGTTCAATGTATCCATTGACCTAATGGAAAAAATGTACGGTAGGCTTATCAGAGCCGGCTTTTCGATAAATGACACTTTCCATTTTGTCACTTGAAGTAACTTTTACTTCTAAATCATAGTAATCGGAGAACATTTCTTTAACTAGCCCGTAAGCAAATTGAGTAAAACCAATTACTTCCCCTTTTCCATAAAACTCAATTGGAATTTCAAGCGTTAGTTTCTGTAATTCCTCATTAATATAGAAGCCTTTGCCAATAACACCTACATAATTTGGGAAATAACTGGCAATCTCATTTCCAAAGCTAGTCACAATTTCGTGATCATCGAAATACTTCTTCTTCCCTGCATCTGAAGGGAAGAGAATATTCTCTTCATCAATAGATTGCCAATCTCCAATCTTTTCTTTCCCAGCGTCTACTACTGTTTTTGCTACAAAGTTACCTGGCACTGGAGAAGCTTGATCTTCTTCTCTGTAGATAGCAATCATAATCGGGATATCTTTTGCGCCCTTCATTTCTCGGATTCTTTCCAAAACAGTTTGAGCAACTTCATTTGCTTTTTCCAGCATTTCTTTCTTGGATATCTCCTTGACATAGGGACCGTATATTTTTCCATCTACTTCTGTTTTATACGTATATACAGATTTCATAGCAATCCCTATGGACATTCCAGCAACTTCAACTGATTTATCTTCTTTCTTTTTCAGGAAGTTTTGTTCAAGTACATGTGTCACATACTTGGGGTTGTTCTCTTCCAATTCCCTTTTTGCTTTATTTAAATCTTTGGCAGCCATATCCCCAGATATGTCTTTTATAGGCGGATTTAAACCACGCCGTAGTTCTTCTTTTTTATTTGCGAGCCATTGATCAGTGACTTCCATTTTATCGACATTTTTTCTTTTATCAATCGCTGCTTCTAAAGCTTTATCAAACTGTTTCTTAGTCAAATCCCTGCTAAGCCAGTCATATAACAATCCTTTTTCTAAAAATTGTCCTTCCTGAAACAGATAGTCTTTTGGTGAGAATACTTCCTTGGAATGTCTTCTCAACCCTTCTTCCATTTCATCAATATCCAGGCGATTACCGACTTGGTTTGTAATAACACCTCGTGCTTCACTTGGTTCATATGGAAGAATCATTTTATAATTCTCATCAGAAAGCTGATAGCTTGGAACGATTGACGTTTGCTCTTCTTGTTTATCTTCCTGTACGACCTCTTCCTCTGTATTGTTTGGTGCACAGCTAGTTATAAATAAAAGGCTGCTTAATAAAAGCAAGCTTATTTTTTTCATTTTATTAAAACTCCTTAATCCTCCATTGCTTCTTTCAGCTGTTGTTCATTCCAAATCGTGATTCCGAGTTTTTCGGCTTTATCATATTTGGAACCAGCATCTTCCCCAGCAATAAGAAAATCTGTTTTTTTGCTGACACTGCCTGTTACAGTACCACCTTGTGCTTCAATTAACTCCTTGGCTTCGGAACGGGTGAATTGCTCCATTTTACCTGTAAGTACAATGGTCTTTCCTGCAAAAATACCTTCTCCTGCTTGAGTTGCTTGTTTCGGCCCTTTGTATTCCATATTCACACCAAGTGAACGAAGATCCTTCAATAGGTCAATAACCTTTCGTTCTTCAAAATATTGCACAATGGAATCAGCCATTTTATCACCAATCTCATCGATAGCAACGAGATCTTCAAAGGAAGCATTCTTAAGCTTTTCCATTGTACCAAATTCTGCTGCAAGTGTCTTGGCAGCCTTTGCTCCGATAAATCGAATCCCCAAACCAAATAACAATCTTTCCAGCGAATTACTTTTGGATGTCTCAATTGCGTTCAATAGGTTAGAAACAGATTTTTCTCCCATACGCTCCAATTGGAGTAAATCCTCTTCCTTTAGTCGGTAGAGGTCTGCCATCGTATGGATTAATTTTTCCTGAAAAAGCTGTATAATTACCTTTTCTCCCAGGCCATCAATATTCATGGCATTACGGGAAACAAAGTGAATCAGCCCTTCCTTCAGCTGTGCTGGGCAATTAGGATTAATACAACGAAGTGCTACCTCTTCTTCCAATCGAACTAGCTCACTACCACAAGCCGGGCAAGCTTCTGGCATATGAAATTCTTTTTCATCCCCGGTTCTTTTTTCTTCCACAATACGCACTACTTCCGGGATAATATCGCCAGCCTTTTTAATTACCGCCATATCCCCAATACGAATGTCCTTCGCTCGAATTAAATCTTCATTATGCAAGGATGCGCGTTGAACAGTAGTACCGGCCACCTTTACCGGTTCCAGTAAAGCAGTCGGTGTAACTACACCAGTACGTCCAACACTTAATTCAATATCAACAAGCTTTGTCATCACTTCTTCGGCAGGAAACTTGTATGCGATAGCCCATCTTGGACTCTTCGCTGTATACCCAAGTTCCTCCTGCTGTTCCAGATTATCTACTTTAATAACAATTCCATCAATTTCATAATTTAAATTAGGTCGCTCATTTGTCCAATATTCTACATATTCCAGGACTTCCTCCACGCTTTCGCAGCGACGCCACTCGGGATTTGTTTTAAACCCAAGCTCTTTCAATTTATCCAGCCGCTCACTATGTGTTTGGAGAGAACTTGTCGCCCATTCTCCGACTCCATATAGGAATATATCCAAATTCCGCTTTGCCGCTATTTTAGGGTCAAGTTGTCTTAAAGACCCTGCAGCCGCATTACGAGGATTAGCAAATGGTTCTTCTTCATTTTCCTCTTTTGCTTTATTTAAAGCTAAAAAAGATTTATGTGGCATAAATGCTTCACCACGGACTTCAATCGTTTCTTTTTCTTTAATCGTAAGAGGGATACTGCGAATCGTTCGCAGATTACTCGTAATGTCCTCGCCAATAGAGCCATCTCCGCGAGTTGCTCCTCTTACAAACTTTCCCTCTTCATATGTTAAGGATACAGCTAGTCCGTCAATTTTCAATTCACAGACAAAGGTTACAGGTTCTTCCGTATGCTGTGTTGCTCGTCTGGCAAAGTCACGCAGGTCGGTCTCGTTAAACGCATTGCCAAGGCTCAACATCGGAATACGGTGCTCTACCTTTTGGAAGCCTTCCAAAGGGTCTCCTCCCACACGTTGGGTTGGGGAGTCCGGTGTAACTAGCTGTGGATGGGCTTCTTCCAGCTTAATAAGCTCCTGAAGCTTCTGGTCGTATTCCGAATCCGGTACAGAAGGTTTATCCAATACATAATATTCATAGCTATATTGATTTAATATTTCTCGTAATGCTTCAACTTGTTTTTGCGCTTGTTGTTCCTCCATGTGCGAAGGGCCTCCTTATTCTTTCGTAATTGGAGCGAACTTTGCCAATACCCGTTTGATCCCTGTTGGGGCAGGAAATGCTATATCAAGCTCCATTCCTTCTCCTTCCCCTTGAACCTTAACGACAGTACCGACACCCCACTTTTTATGGTTTGCCTTGTCACCAGGTCCCCATGTTTTACTTTCTGCTCCGGTTGTTTGCTGCATTTTCTGAGCCTTTCTCTTCACTGGGGCAGGCTTATCCTTTGGTTGACCGAAGATACTACCACCAAACATGGCCGCATTCGCCTCTTCTATTCCATCAATAAGTTCCTCGGGTATTTCGTTTATAAACCGACTAACAGGGTTCATATTTGTTCTACCGAATAATGTCCGCATTTTAGCATGAGTAAGATAAAGTTGCTGTTCTGCTCTAGTGATCCCAACGTAAGCAAGTCTGCGTTCTTCTTCCATTTCTTCTTCTTCCATAAGGGAGCGACTATGTGGAAATACATTTTCCTCCATACCGATCAGGAACACAACCGGGAACTCCAAGCCTTTAGCGGCATGCAATGTCATTAAGGTGATCTTCTCTTCATTAGTAGGATCTTCCTCGTCCACCTTGTCGATATCAGCTACCAATGCCAGATCAGTCAGAAAGGCAACTAGCGTCTTATCCTCTGCTGATGCTTCAAATTCCTTCGTAACAGTCATGAATTCTTCCAAGTTCTCCAGACGGCTTTGCGCTTCAATTGTCCGCTCACTCTTTAGCATCTCTTCATAGCCTGTCCGTTGCAGTACTGCCTCAACCATATCAGTAGCAGTTAAAAATTCCTGCTGCTGTGAAAGTGTCTTAATCAGGTTGCCAAATTCAGCAAGTGCATTTGCTGCTTTTTTGGATACGCCGGTGAAGTCCACTTCTTTTACAGCTTCAAAAAAAGATATATCATGTAATGTCGCATGCTCTCTCAGCTTCTCAATAGATGTTTTACCTATTCCTCGCTTTGGCACATTCACTACACGTTCAAAACTGATATCGTCATCCGGATTTGTGATTAATCGCAGGTATGCAGTTAAATCTTTTATTTCTTTTCGCTCATAGAACTTATGCCCACCTACCATTTGATACACAATATTGGACTTCATAAATGTGGCCTCAATTGCTCGCGACTGGGCATTTGTCCGATAAAGAATGGCAATATCACTTGGTGAAAATCCATCTCTGGTAAGTTCTTGGATTTTATTCGTTACAAAAAGAGCTTCTTCTTGTTCTGTCGCCCCTTGATAGTAGTGTATATTCTTTCCATCCGGGTTCTCTGTCCATAGATTTTTCGGTTTTCGTCCTGGATTGTTTGCAATAACTTTGTTCGCTGCTTCCAGAATAGACTTGGTGGACCGGTAGTTCTGCTCCAAAAATACAGTTTTTGAGCTTGGATAATCCTTTTCGAAGGTTAGGATATTCGTAATATCTGCTCCACGCCAACGGTAAATGGACTGATCCGAATCCCCTACGACACATAAATTTTGATATCGATTAGCTAGTTGCTTAACCAATGAATACTGGGCATGGTTTGTATCCTGATACTCATCTACATGGATATATTGAAATCTCCGTTGATAATATTCCAGTACTTCCGGTACCCGCTTAAATAAATGGATAGTTTGCATGATTAAATCATCAAAATCTAGGGATTGATTTTTGGTCAGCATTTTTTGATAGCCTTCATAAACTTTGGAAACCTGTCGATCATAAAAATTCCCTACTTTGTTGCTGAATTCCTCTGGTGTAATTAATTCATTTTTTGCTGCACTAATTTGCCCAAGCATTGCTCTAGGATCAAACTTTTTAGGGTCGATATCTAAGTTTTTTAGAACTTGCTTAATAACAGACAACTGATCACTACTGTCCAAAATGGTGAAATTTTGATTGTAACCGATTCGGTCAATATCTCTTCTAAGAATACGAACACACATGGAGTGGAAGGTCGAAACCCACATATATTCACTTTCCGGACCTACCAGCTTTCTCACTCGTTCTTTCATTTCTCTGGCTGCTTTATTTGTAAAGGTAATTGCGAGTACATTCCGTGCTGCTACATCTTTCTCACCTAGCAAATAAGCAATTCGATGTGTTAGTACCCGTGTTTTACCACTTCCCGCTCCTGCCATTATTAGAAGTGGCCCTTCTGTATGTTTTACCGCTTCCTGCTGTTCTTTATTTAATCCAGATAATAAGTCACCCATTGTCTGACTCATTATTACACCGCCCTTGCCTTTTAATTATCTTTTATTGCTTTTACCGTTTTTAATGCTTTCTTTATATCTGTATAAATAATATTTCCTACAATAATAACATCTGCATGTTCTTTCATTTCTCTTGCCTGGAATGTGTTTTCAATTCCACCACCATAGAAAAGCATTGTATTTTCCAATTGCTCCTTTACTTTTCCAACAAGCTCCGGATCTCCGTACTTCCCACTGTATTCCATATAAAAAATTGGCAAATGGAAGACTTTTTCAGCCATATAAGCATATGCGATTACGTCTTTTTCATCTGGTAAATAGCTATTCGTATGACTGAATGCTTTTGCATCTTCGTTTAATATACAATATCCTTCAAACAGCACTTCACTAAATTCCATCATATCAACAAATTCTTTGATTGCTTGGTGCTGAATGTCCATCATCCACTTTTTCTCTGTTGAGTTTAGTACCATCGGAATATAATAATAATCAAAACCAGGTGTTATTGCCTCCATATTGGAAATTTCCAATATACAAGGCACAGTATAGCGACGTACTCTTGATAATAGATCAAGTATGCCGTCCAATGTAATATCGTCAGTACCACCTACAATGACTGCATCGGTACCAGACTCACAAATTGCTTCTAAATCCTCATCAGAAATTTCCTTGGCTGGATCTAATTTAAATATATGTTTCCACTCTTTTACGTTATACAAAGTGATAATCCTCCAATTTATATTAAATTCTACCGTTTATTTAGAAAATGTCAGTTCGCTCATTCGTTTATTATACCAAAAAAAGCAGTGGTAATTTAGGGATATGAGCAGGATTTTTTAGGTTGGGAAGTTTTTAATGTGTGTTGGAAGCTGTAAATTAAAATTTGTGGCTGATGATAAGCGTTTTGAAGCCCATAAGGCGGGTGGTTGGAGGCTAGAAGGATTTTGAAAAAGTTCTTTTACAGAGGAGGAATCCTTTACGCACGATGTACATCGTTTTTGGACGATAACTTCCCCACTTCGATTCCAGTGATGAAGTTTTTTTTGAGGAAGTGGGGCTTTTTACAGAAGTAAACGATAGAAATTTACTGTGTTATTATACAGTTTATCATATACTTGTCCTAAATCCTGTCCCTTTAACTTAGCTATTTCCGCGATAGATGTATGGATCATTTTAGGATGTGTCATTTGTTGCTGGAAAGGTCCTTTGAAAGACCACGGTCCATCCGTTTCTACCATCATTTGCTCCAATGGATAATTAAGTATCAGTTTCCGGATCTCTTGTTCATATAAGCAATCAGGAGTTATGGAGATATAATATCCATTTGAAATCATCCTTTTCACTGTCTTTGGGTCGCCTTTGAACCAATGAAAATGTGCAGCGTTTACGCTGTGCTTTTCCAAAAGATCACACACAAGAGGGGCATCCTCATAAACAGCATGAAGGACGATCGGCTTATCCAAATTTGCAGCTATTTTAATGAAATCCTCGAGTAGTTCCAAGTATGGAGTAAGTGATATTTCCGGGTACTTTTTTCGCGTATAATATGGAAGACCAACTTCCCCAATTGCAGTTAACTCCTTATGGTGCTTCCTTATAAAATCGAACAATGCCTCTTTTTCTTTATCAGAAGGCAATTGTTGTTCGGGGTGATAGCCAACTGCAGGCTTAATACGCCTATCTTGCTTAGCCCATTTGTGAATTTTTTTCGCTGATTCATAGTCATTGGATACACAAATAAGTGCTTCTGTTTTGGCCTCTTCCAATTCCTGCATGAGCCTACTTCTTTCCTCGGAACTATATAAATCGAAATGTATATGTGCATCAATAATTGACTTCACACGAACTCCCTCCAAAACAATCTTATCAGTTTTAATAAAAGACTTTAGGAATAGCATGCTTAGTATTCTTGCTTATAATAGTTTGGACATAAGCGGAAGAAAGCAGTGGGCAAGAGTTATCCGCCGGAGATTTAATTAATCAGCCGGAGACAGAAGTTATCCGCCGGAAATCTAATTAATCGGCTGGAGACAGATCTAATCCGCTGGAAATTTAATTAATCGGCTGGAGACAGAAGTTATCCCCTGTAAATTTAGTTAATCGGCTGGAGACAAAAGTTACTCCAGGTCTACAATGTCTAATCGTATAGTAGCTGATCTTCTTGTAAAAAAAGAGATGCGTTAGTTGAAACGGCATCTCTTTTTCCTATTCCTCATCCATAATTCTGTCTAACACCATCTTATATCCATCACTGCCATAATTCATGCATCTTCTTACCCGTGAAATAGTAGCTGTTGATGCATTTGTTTCCTGTTCAATGGCATTATATGTTCTGCCTTCACTTAGCATTTTTGCTACTTGCAGACGCTGAGACATTGCATGAATTTCGGACATTGTAGCCATATCATCAAAAAAACGGTAACATTCCTCTCGATCTTTTAATGAAAGAATAGCATCAAACATTTGATCCAATTGTTTACCACGCAATTTATCAATTTGCAAAACGAACACCTCCTGCTCCTTAACTAGTTCATTATCGTAACCATTTGTTGCAGACCAGGACTTGACGGTATTACATTAATCCAGGTTTTACCGGGAACAAAGCCAACTGCATTGCCATCTTTAACCGGAATAATTCTACCATCCCGATTTTCCCACTGGAGTTTTTGTACTTGTCCTTTTTGAAGCAAGTATGCCTCCCCGCCTGATGTCATATCAACTGCACGACGTCCTGCTTTATCAATTATTTTGTGATCTGTTTCTACGATAAGTACATTTTCAACTTGAACCTTTTCTTCTGTATTGAGCTCAACCGTTTGCTCTCCGTCATTAAACCGTTTATATGCCCCATCTCCATTATACTCATATTCCACTATTTCCATTGGTTTTTGCGAGTATGTGATCTTGGCATGTTTTGCTGGTTCGCCAGAAAGCTCTTTTACTTCTTTTTCTGATAAAAACGGCAATGGTTCGTATTCGTGTGTGGTACTATAACCTTTATTTGAAGCAACATCATACACAGCATCTACCTGTAAGTAAGAGTTATGAGGTGCTTTTCTAAAAGACTCCCGTTTAAACAAATTACCATCATTATCATACATTGCGCCATCCAAATGCTCAATGCCTCTGTCCTTGATCATATCATTAACAAACCCAGCAGCACCATGATAAATATACAGTGCTTCATATCCCTTTGCCAATTCAAAATAATATTCACGAGCACTCCGCACAGGTCCTACTACTTCCGGCAGTTCACTTTGAAACAAAGCCAGAAACCGGGTGATTTGGCCTTCAGCCAAAATCTCAAAGACTGTATCTGCCTTCGATAAACCCGTTTGAGGTCTTGCCTTTGTATGGTTGTTTATCATTACACCAATCATACGTTGATCTACATTACCAGTGGCTTTCTTTCCAGTTAAAGGGTAAACCTCCTCTTGCTTGTCTGGTATTTGTGACTTTTCCTGTACATTATTTTCTTTTGACTCATTGTTTTCTGCTTTTCGTTCCTCTTTTGAACAGCCTGCCAAAAGAAGCATTAAAATGATCAGACTGAATAGCAACTTTCTCATGACCCCACACCTTTTTATTAAATTCCTCTATTATTTATTATACGCTAGCACATATTGGCTGGAAAGAGTACTTCTTTCTTCATAACATCGACAATTCCTTGCTGCGTAATACGTATATACGGTAAATGGGTTGACGATAAGAAGAAGATGGTGTAGATCGGATCATTATAAGGGTAACCAAAATCTTTCAAGATCTGCTTAAATTTATTTTCTTTTGCAATAAGCTCTTCCATTGTACCATTATGCATGATACCACTTAAATTTAAAGGTATTTCAAGAAGTATTTCTCCCTCATGTACAAGGACAATACCCCCACCGATTTCTTTCAACCTCTTCCACGCAAGTAAAATATCCGGTTTACTTTTCCCTATAAAAACAAGATCGCCAGTAGTAGAATACGAGCTTGCGATTGCACCAAGACGTTCTGTGATACCTCTTATTGTCGTATTGACACGCCACTTACCTTCACGATCAATTAACAATAAGAATGCCTCGTTTGTATTCGGCGGGAGTTCTTCGAGCGTGATATCAGTTTCAATTGCATATGGCTTAATAATAACATCATTAACCAAGTCAAGCCCGACAGGAACAGAAAATTGTAATTCGTTCTCATCTAATTCCCAATCAAGCTGTAAGCTCTTCAGTCCATATTTCTCCCAATCTATCACCTGTTTTTGTTCCTGTGTGACACCATCTTTTACAATCCACTCCCCTTTTGCTAAGACCCCTACCGGATGTGGATTCGCTTTTTCTTGTAAAATATTTATATGGGCGATACGGCCAGGGGAAATGCTTCCAAGCTGTTCTTCCATATTATAATGAACTGCAGCATTATAACTTGCCATTCGATAAGCGTCTTCCACAGGTATCCCATGTTCGATGGCTATTTCAATACAAATATTAATCAACCCATGTTCATAGAAACCTGGTGTTGCCCCATCTGTAGTAAAGGTTAGATTATCATAGGTTGGTAGCTTCTTCTTTACAATCTCATCTATTAATTTAGGTAGATCAGGTCTGATGGAAGAATGTCTTAGCCCAACACGATAGCCTAGCTGTAAGCGTTGGATTACCTCTTCTCCAGTCATGGATTCATGGTCCGCACTTACTCCCAGCAATTTCATTTTAGTTAACGTCTTTTCCGAGGCACCAGGAAAATGCCCTTCCACAGGCTTACCAAGTCGTTTAGCTTCCTGTATCCAGTATAACAGGCGATCATCCCCTGCCAGTAGTTTTGGCCATGAGGTCAATTCCCCTCCTTGGACAACTGCCGGATGGGATAGCCAAGAGAGTATATCAGGAGTGTTAAACATTTCCTCCTCATCCTGTAGTTCCGTCTGAGCATCAAAACGAGCCCACCAATACATAGAAGATGGTAATTTACTGAACTCCTCCAATAAAGTAAACGCTTTCTTTCGTTCTAATAAAAAAAGCCACAACATATTGTCATTAATTAATGTGGTCGTACCAAACCTGGCTGCATAACTCGCCAATTCTTCCGGATTATATAGTTGAAACGGATGCGCATGTGGCTCTATATAGCCGGGAACCAAGTATTTTCCCTCACAATCTATTGTTTCCGTTTCACTTGCGCTCTTTGGTAGTTTACTTCCAACGTACACAATACGATCATCAACGATCCAAATATGTCCTTCCAGCCATTGCTTTGTAAATGTATTTAAGTACGTACTATTTTTTAAAACCAAGGTAGGGGCTTCTAATCCATCCAATACCCTGACATGTCGTCTTAATTCTCTATTTCTCCAAAAGTATCCTTTATCAAGCATGAACAACTCTCCAACAAATTATTTTTTTCTAGTTTAACATACTTCTCACTTTAACGCAGTAAAGTTATTGTAAATTATACATGACTATTTTGTGACAAAAAAATTTGAAGCACATTACCGATGAACATGTTAGAAGAAAAGAATGTTAAAACCCCATAAACGGTTTAGTTTACTTATGGTTAGGAACTTGCTCCTTCACAGTTTCTGTTTGTCGGTTTCTAGGAATAAAAAAACCACCCACCCTCATTACAATATGAGAGTGGATGGGATCACATGCCAATATCTTTACGATAAAAGTAGCCTTCCTTCATGTCCAGGGAATCGAGCATTTCATATACTGTATGCTGTGCTGTTTCTTGGTTCACTTCTTTGGCTCCTGCTAATAGCACTCTGCCTCCATCTGAAACGACTGTATTCCCGTCCCACTTCGTGCCAGCATGTACGGTGAAAAAGTTTGGGGCGTGTTTCCATTCTGGCAGTTTTATCCCCTTTTTATATGTACCCGGATAGCCTTTCGCGGCTATAACAACACCGACACAAGAAGCTTTCTCCCATTCAAGCAGTGGATCCTTTCCTTGAAGAACATCTATTATTACCTGTACGAGGTCATTTTTCAGCAATGGTAAGACCACTTGAGTTTCCGGATCACCAAAGCGTGTATTGAACTCAATTACCTTTGGCCCTTCTTTAGTCATAATGAGCCCTGCATAGAGGATCCCACTAAAAGCACGCCCTTCCCTTACTAATCCGTCAGCTGTTTTTTGCAGAATCTCTGAATAAGCAAAGTCAAGGTGTTCCTTAGTTACGTCGTTAACTGGAGCAAAAGCACCCATCCCTCCAGTGTTTGGTCCTTGATCGTTATCATAAGCACGTTTATGATCTCTTGCAGTTACCATTGGAAAAACTTTATTGCCATGCACAAAAGCCATTAATGAGAACTCTTTTCCTTCAAGGAATTCCTCCACAACAATTGTTGCCCCAGCTCCTGCAAATGCCTTATTAACCATCATTTGATCTACAGCTTCCAATGCTTGCTCTTTCGTTAATGCAACTACTACGCCTTTGCCCGCGGCCAGTCCGTCTGCTTTGATAACAATTGGTGCGCCCTTTGCCTCAATGTAATCTTTTGCTTTTTCAACAGAAGTAAAAGTTGCATAAGCGGCTGTTGGAATGTTGTGTTTTTCCATAAATTCTTTGGCAAAGCTTTTACTTCCTTCTAACAAAGCAGCTTCTTTGGAAGGAGCAAAAACGGTTAATCCCGCTTCTGTAAAATGATTGGCAATACCTGCATTTAACGGGTTTTCCGGCCCCACAATAGTAAGATCAATGGAATTACTTTTAGCAAATTCAACTAAACCATTCATGTCCATTTCATCAATTGCTACACATGTTGCCTCTTCCCTTATGCCTCCATTTCCTGGTGCTGCATAGAGGTTTTCCACTTGTGGACTTTTAGTCAACTTCTTAATAATACTATGCTCACGGCCACCGCGGCCAACGACTAATACGTTCATTTCCAATCCCCTTTCAAGCATGTTGGGTTGTTCTATTTAATGTTTAAAATGACGCATTCCTGTATAAACCATAGCGATATTGTTTTCATCACAAACCTTAATGGAGTCCTCATCACGCTTGGATCCGCCAGGCTGAATTATCGCTGTTACACCAGCCTTGACTGCTGCTTCAACTGTATCTGGCATTGGGAAGAAAGCATCCGAAGCAAGCACTGATCCTATAGCTTTATCTCCTGCTTGTTCAATCGCTATTTGGGCGGCTCCTATTCTATTCATCTGGCCAGCTCCGATACCAATGGTCTGATTTTCTTTTGCAAGTACAATTGCATTTGACTTCACATGCTTTACAGCTTTCCATGCAAAAAGTAAATCGGTTAACTCCTGTTCTGTTGGTTGGCGCTTCGTGGCGACAGTTAGCTCCTCAGGCTTTACCTTCCCATCATCCTGTGATTGGATCAAAACCCCTCCACCTACACTCGTTACCTTGTGAGTGGTTGCTTCATTCGACCCTATATCTAATTTAAGCAGACGAATATTTTTCTTTTGTGTCAAAATGTCCAACGCTTTTTCTGTAAATCCAGGTGCAAGTATAATTTCTAAGAATACCTTGCTCAGCTCCATTGCTGTTGCTTCATCAATTTCTCTATTGGAGGCAACAATACCACCAAAAATGGAAATAGGATCTGCCTCATATGCCCGATCAAAAGCTTGACTGATGGTTTCGGCAACTCCGATCCCACAAGGATTCATATGCTTAACAGCTACAACTGCTGGGAAGTCTAAGTATTCTGAAATAATTTCCAGGGCAGCATTTGCATCCTGAATATTATTATAAGATAGCTCTTTTCCATGTAATTGTTGCGCTGTGGCAAGATTCATTCCCCCACTAAGCGGTTTTCTATAAAAAGCTGCTTCTTGATGAGGGTTTTCTCCATAGCGTAAATTCTGAGCTTTTTCATATGTAATGGTATAGGTTTCCGGAAATCTTTCTTCCGTTCGCTCTGTAAAATAATTTGCGATTAATGCATCATAGTTAGCTGTATGACGAAATACCTTTGCTGCAAGCTGTTGACGTTTATTCATATCCATCGTATTATTTCGTAAATTTTCTATAATGAACGGGTAATCCGTTGGGTCGACAACTACCGTAATATCTGCGTAGTTTTTAGCTGCTGCGCGAAGCATCGTTGGCCCACCAATATCAATGTTTTCGATCACTTCTTCATGAGCAACACCCTTTTGTTCAAGCGTTTGTTTGAACGGGTAAAGGTTTACAATGACAAAGTCAATTGGTGTAATTTGATTTGCTTCCAATTGTTCCATGTGAGCTGCTTTTGATCGCTTCGCAAGTAAGCCTCCATGTATAAACGGATGCAAGGTCTTTACACGACCATCAAGAATCTCAGGAAACCCGGTCACTTCATCTACCGAGAGGGCTGGAATTCCAGCTTCCCTCAAGGCACGTAAAGTCCCACCAGTAGAAATAATTTCCACTCCTAGTTCAGTAAGATTGTTTGCGAAATCAATGATATCTTCTTTGTTAGATACACTGATCAGGGCTCTTTTTTTCATCTCAATTCCTCACTTTGCTGTAAAAGTTGGTTAATTACTTTCGGATACAATTGATGTTCGACCTGTTGTATTTTTTCCTTTAATGATCGTTCTGTATCTTCATTTGAAATTTTTATAGACTCCTGAGCAATTATTGGGCCTGTGTCCATTCCTTCATCTACATAATGAATCGTGACCCCCGTTTCTCCTACGCCGGACTGATACGCCTGGCCAATCGCATCTTTACCGGGAAATTCCGGCAGTAAGGATGGGTGAATATTTATAATTTTATTATGAAAAGCCTCCAATAACGTGGGCCCAACGAGCCGCATATAACCTGCTAAGAAGATCCAACTCACCCCAGCCTTCTGTAGGCACTCCACTATTCGTTTTTCAAAGGCTGCTTTGGAGGAAAAGCTTTTGGGATTAAAAGCGAACACAGGAATTTTATAGGCAGATGCTTTATCTATTACGGCTGCATGAGGTCTATCACTTACCAAAAGAACAATTTCACATTCTAAGCCATCCGTCTCCAGCAATGCTTGAAAATTACTTCCAGTTCCAGATGCAAATACCGCCGCTTTTACTTTACTCATTTGTAAAATGGACTCCTTCACCAGTAATTACTTCACCAATGTGGTAAGCCTTTTCCCCACTTTCCTGCAATATGCTTAACACTTGCTCCGCATTTTCCTTCTCCGTTACGATTGCCATACCAATTCCCATATTAAAAACACCAAACATTTCTTCTTCCGTAATGGAGCCCGTCTTTTGGAGAAATGGAAAGATTTCTGGAATTTCCCATGAATTCGTATTTAGTTTTACACCGAGTCCTTTTGGAAGCATGCGTGGAAAATTTTCATAAAATCCTCCGCCGGTAATATGGGAGATCCCTTTCACCTTCACCTTGTTCATAACTTCCTTTAGGGCTTTCGCATAAATCTTTGTTGGTGTTAATAAGGCCTCTCCAAGCGTGCTGTTTAACCCATGGTTTTCTTCCAAAGCCAAACCATCTACAATTTTGCGAACTAAAGAATAGCCATTGGAATGAATTCCACTAGAGGCTAGACCAATAACTGCATCTCCTGCCTGAATGGATTCTCCTGTCACTAAGTTCGACTTTTCCGCAATTCCTACAACGAATCCAGCTAAATCATAGTCTTGATCCTGGTACATTCCTGGCATTTCCGCAGTCTCACCACCGATCAATGCTGCTCCTGCATCTACACAACCATCGGAAATTCCGGCAACTAGCTGCTCAATCATGGAAGGTTCATTTTTTCCGCAAGCAATGTAATCAAGAAAAAATAATGGCTGTGCACCCTGTGCTACAATATCATTTACACACATTGCAACAAGATCTTTTCCTACTGTGTCATGCTTCTGTAATTGGATAGCTAACTTTAACTTTGTACCGACACCGTCTGTGCCGGAAACTAATACTGGTTCTTTGTAGTTAAAGGATGTCAATTCAAATAATCCGGCAAAGGCCCCAATTCCACCCAATACTTCAGGGCGAGTTGTCCTTTCTATATGCTTCTTCATTCGTTCAACAGCCTCATAGCCTTTTTCTACATCTACACCTGCTTCTTTATAAACATTCCCCATCATTCATCCACCTTTTAACTTAGTGTTAACATTTCATATAAGAAATGGTTGCTCGCCCTTCTTCTGTAACTGGATATTTCCCTGTAAAGCATGCATTACAAATTCCCTGATGTATTGTCTTATCTTTTACAATAGCTTCTTCCAGTCCACCTGCAGACAAATAGGCAATGCTATCTGCTCCGATAATTTCACATATTTCCTCTGGTGAGTTGTTTGCTGCAATTAACTCTTCTCTTGTTGACATATCAATCCCGTAATAACATGGATTTTCTATTGACGGGGAAGCAATTCGGACATGTACTTCTTTTGCTCCTGCTTCTTTTAGCATGCGGACGATCCTTCTACTTGTAGTACCTCTGACGATCGAATCATCAATTAGTACAATCCGTTGTCCTTCAACGATGCCACGAACTGGAGACAGCTTCATTTTCACCCCTTGTTCCCGTAATTCCTGAGATGGTTGAATAAATGTACGGCCAACATATCGATTTTTTATGATTCCCATTTCATAAGGTAAACCTGTTTCTTCGGCATACCCTATTGCTGAGGAAATACTTGAATCAGGAACGCCAATAACACAATCCGCTTCCACTGCAGCTTCTTTTGCCAGCTCCATACCCATTCTTTTTCTGGAAGCATGAACATTAACATGGTTTAAATTGCTATCTGGTCTGGATAAATAGACGTATTCCATTGCACACATTTTCCGTTGCTCCCTTAAAGCAAAACGGGTGAAATCCATACCAGCCTCACTGATCGTAATCAATTCCCCAGGAAGAACTTCCCTTTCAAAGGTTGCCCCAATTAAATCAAAGGCACAGGTTTCCGAAGCTACAACATATGCACTGCCCAATCTTCCAATGGAAAGTGGACGAATACCTCTTGGATCGAGTGCAACAAACATTTTATCTTCCTTTAAAACCACATATGCATAGGCGCCAACTACTTGTTGAAGTGCTTCTGATATGGAAAGCTCATTCGTCTCCCTGCCATTTTTTCTGATTAAATGTGCAAGAACTTCCGTATCTGATGTGGTTTGAAAAATGCTTCCTTCTGCTTCCAATTCTCCACGAAGCTTATATGCGTTCATGATGTTTCCATTATGTGCTAAAGCCATACTCCCATTTTGAGAACGAAACAGTAGTGGTTGAACATTGTCAGAGCCACCTTCACCCTGGGTTCCGTAACGCACATGACCAATTGCAGCGTGGCCTGATAGTCTGTCAAAATCAGCATCTTTAAATACATCATTCACTAGACCAACATCCTTATGAACCTTCAGCTTAGCTCCGTCACTGACAACAACCCCTGCGCCTTCCTGCCCGCGATGTTGCAAGGCATGTAAACCATAATAGGTTAGTTCTGCTGCCTTCTCATGACCCCATATTCCAAAAATGCCGCATTCTTCATTTATGCCTTTGAGTTCAGCAAGCATGGGATAGCTCCTTTCCATAATTTCTGTAGTTCTTGCGCATTTTCTTGAATGATGGTTTTGTGATTTACGTTCATCGTGTACATTTGATCATCTGTAACGATCCCAATTTGACTGGCATTACTAACAATAGATTCAAATTTTTCTTTATTTTCAGCATGTACGGATACAACAAACCGAGACTGTGTCTCACTAAATAATTGGACAGTACTATCTCCTTTTAGGGAAACCTCAAGACCGAGTTCTTTATCATGGAACAGGCTTTCCGCCAACGCTACTGCTAATCCCCCTTCGGAAAGATCATGGGCAGATACTATAACACCTTCTTTAATAGCAGTTAAAATTTCCTGTTGTCTTTTAGCCTCAACTTGCAAATCAATGGTCGGTGCTTTGCCTTCGTACACTCCATTATTTACTATGTTTTGCAGCTCACTGCCCCCAAACTCTGCCTTCGCCTCTCCTATCACATAAATGAGATGTCCAGCCTGCTGAAAATGGCTAGGTGTAATATGATCAAGAGATTCATGAAGACCAACCATACCTACGATCGGTGTAGGGAAAATAGATTTTCCTTTTGATTGATTGTATAAAGAAACATTCCCGCTGATAACTGGAGAACCGAGCGCGTCACATGCTGCACTCATTCCTTCTACACTTTTTTCCATTTGCCAGAAAATCTCCGGGTTTGTTGGATTACCATAGTTCAAACCATCCGTAAGACCAAGTGGACGTGCCCCAGAGCAGACAATATTCCGTGCCGCCTCAGCGACAGCTATTTTCCCACCGGTTTCTGGATCAAGATAAATATAACGGGAGTTACAATCTGTAGTAATGGCTAACGCTTTGTCTGTACCTTTCACACGAATAACAGCAGCATCGGAGCCTGGGGTAACAACTGTATTTGTTTGTACCATGGAATCATACTGATCATAGACCCATTCTTTACTCGCTATTGTTGGTTGTTGAAGCAGCTTTCTTAGCATCTCTGCATGATTAGTAACCGTTGGAATTTCCATTTCCATTTGCTGAAATTCCTTGTAATATGCCGCTTCCTCTGAAGGCATGTGAAATACTGGAGCATCGTCTGCAAGGGAATCCACAGGGATGTCAGCCATTATTTCTCCATGTTGTTTAATACGAAACACTTTTTCACTAATTACTTCACCTACTGCAACAGCTTGAAGACCATATTTTTCAAACACTTCAATAATTTCTTGTTCTCTTCCTTGTTTAACTACAAGAAGCATTCTTTCCTGCGATTCTGATAACATTAATTCATATGCGTTCATATTTTGTTCGCGCTGTGGGACCAGATCCAAATTCATTTCCATCCCTGTTCCAGCTTTACTTGCCATTTCACTGGCTGAAGATGTCAGTCCTGCTGCTCCCATATCCTGCATCCCTACAAGTGCATCCGAATGGATAACTTCCAAGCATGCTTCGATAAGTAACTTCTCCATAAACGGATCCCCAACCTGTACGGCAGGGCGATCTTTGGCGGAATCTTCGCCTAGGTCATCGGATGCAAATGTTGCTCCGTGTATTCCGTCACGTCCAGTCGGTGCTCCTGCGTATAGAACCGTATTACCAACACCAGCTGCAATACCTTTTTGGATTTCAGCATGGCTGATTAAACCAATACACATGGCATTTACAAGCGGATTATCTTCATAGCTTTCATCAAATTGAACTTCTCCACCAACAGTAGGTACACCAACACAGTTTCCGTATCCAGAAATACCATTGACGACTTCAGAAAACAGATATTTCACCCGATCTGTAGTTAAATTACCGAATCTCAGTGAATTCATGAGTGCTACCGGGCGAGCACCCATGGAGAACACATCACGAATAATTCCACCAACACCTGTTGCCGCCCCCTGATATGGCTCTACTGCGGATGGATGATTATGGCTTTCGATTTTAAAAACAACAGCTTGATTATCCCCAATATCAATAATACCCGCTCCTTCACCAGGTCCTTGCAATACATGTGGAGCTTTCGTTGGAAATTTGCTTAAAAGGGGCTTCGATGTTTTATAGCTGCAATGCTCTGACCACATAACTGAGAAAATTCCAGTCTCTGTAAAGTTTGGTAATCGATTGAGAATCTTTTTAATCATGTTGAATTCTTCATCACTTAGCCCCATATCACGGTAAATCTTTTCGCTCTCGATTTGCTCTGGGCTGATATCATGCATTTGTAACATAGGATTCCCTCCAATTTTTAATCATCGACTGAAATAACTTCATCCCATCCTTACTGCCTAATAATGCTTCTACAGCACGTTCCGGATGTGGCATCATACCAAGCACATTCCCTTCCTTATTAACAATCCCGGCAATATTCTCAATCGAACCATTCGGGTTATTTTTATATGTGAAGACAATTTGGTTATTATTTTTTAATTCTTGTAATGTAGCTTCATCACAAAAATAATTTCCTTCACCATGGGCAATTGGCAGATGGATCACTTCCTCTTGCTCATAACCGGTAGTAAACTGTGTTTTGTTATTGTTTACTACTAGTGGCTCTTGGTGACACATAAAGGAAAGATTCTTATTGCGCATAAGTGCTCCCGGAAGCAGACCAGCCTCGGTTAACACCTGGAACCCATTACAGACACCGAGCACCGGCTTCCCTTTGGAGGCATGTTCCCTCACCTTCTTCATTACTTCAGAAGTTGCCGCAACAGCTCCTGAGCGTAGGTAATCTCCATATGAAAATCCACCAGGCAATAGAATCCCATCATAGTTTTCAAGATTACTATTTTCATACCAAACCAGATCGGCTTCGGCTTTCATTACATCTTTAATAGCATGGTACATATCACGATCACAATTGGACCCCGGGAATACGATCACTGCAAATTTCACGAGCGAACAGCCTCCTCCACATCGAAACGATAATCCTCAATAACCGGATTCGCTAAAAGCTTGTCACACATTTCCTTCACTCTTGCTTCCAGTTCAGGTCCTTCTTCCACCTGCAATTCAATGTACTTCCCCACCCGGGCTTCCTGTATTTCTTTATATCCTAAAGAGTTCAATGATTCCTGTATAGCCTTGCCTTGCGGATCAAGCACACCTTGCTTCAATGTAATGAAAACAGTAACTTTTCTCATGATATTGCCTCCAGTCGTTGTCGTATTTCTTCATATACTTCTATTAAATTTCCAGTCCCTTGCCGAAAAACATCCTTATCCAGTTTTTCTTGTGTTGTTACATCCCATAGCCTGCACGTATCTGGTGAAATCTCGTCTGCCAACACAATATCACCACTGGCAAGTCTGCCAAATTCCATCTTGAAATCTACTAAAGTAATTCCTATTGCAGCAAATATTTCTATTAACTGTGTGTTGATTTCTAATGCTTTTGCCTTAATTTCTCTCAACTCTGAAGAAGTAATACTACATAGATAAAGTGCATGCTCATCATTCATCAACGGATCTCCGAGGGAATCCTCCTTGTAAAACAACTCAATGAGAGGAGGCGAGAATATGGTTCTTTCTTCAATACCAAGCCTACTTGTAATGCTCCCTGCAGCCATATTCCTTATGACCACTTCCATCGGGATAATTTTGGTTTGATGTACCAGTTGCTCTGTTTCATTCAGCTGTTCAATAAAATGGGTCTCAATCCCTTTTTGGTGAAGGATTTGAAAAATACGTGATGAAATTTCATTATTCAATCGTCCTTTTCCTTCAAATAAAGCTTTCTTTTGACCATTAAAAGCTGTCGCATCGTTTTTATAAGCTAAAATTAGCTGCCCTTTTTTATCTGCCGTTTGATAAACCTTCTTAGCTTTTCCTTCATATAAAAGAGATTGACTCATTTTACTCCCCTTCCGTTAACCCGATTCGTTCGAAGATAAAGTCTACATTTTTTAAGTGATACGTATAATCAAAGCAAGCATCAATTTCCTCTGGTGTTAGGCGTGTAGTTATTTCCTCTTCAGCTTCCACTAGATCCTTAAAATGAGTTGCTGTTTCCCAGGCCTGCATCGCTTTTGGTTGAACAATATCATATGCGGCTTCTCGTGCCATTCCCTTATCAATTAACGATAGGAGGACACGTTGGGAGAAGATAACACCATATGTTTTATCAATATTACGCTTCATATTTTCCGGAAATACGGTTAAATTCTTAACAATTGTAGAAAAACGATTCAGCATATAATTTAAAGCGATCGTCGCATCAGGCAAAATAACCCGTTCTGCGGAAGAATGCGAAATGTCCCGTTCATGCCATAGAGAAACATTTTCATATGCTGTCATCATGTAACCACGAATAACCCTTGCCATTCCCGTCATATTTTCGGAACCGATTGGATTGCGCTTGTGCGGCATTGCTGAAGAACCTTTTTGCCCTTTCGCAAATAATTCTTCTACTTCTCTTGTTTCGGTTTTTTGCAAACCACGGATTTCTGTTGCGAATTTTTCTATGGAAGTTGCAATTAATGCCAATGCAGAAACATAAGCCGCGTGTCGATCCCGTTGAAGGGTTTGAGTCGATACTGGCGCAGGGCTCAAGCCCAATTTCTCACAAACATACTTCTCCACAAATGGATTAATGTTCGCGTAGGTACCAACAGCACCTGATAATTTACCAAACTCGATATTTTTAGCAGCAAGTTCAAAGCGCTCTAAGTTTCGCTTCATTTCTTCATACCAAAGGGCGAGCTTTAAACCGAATGTTGTCGGCTCTGCATGTACACCGTGCGTCCGTCCCATCATGACAGTGTGCTTATGCTCAATTGCTTTATTCTTTAATATTTCTATAAAAGCAGTTACGTCTTTACGGATAATTTCATTTGCTTGTTTAATCACATAGGAGAGTGCCGTATCGACAACATCAGTGGAGGTTAATCCGTAATGCACCCACTTTCTTTCTTCTCCTAATGTTTCGGAAACTGCCCGGGTGAATGCAACCACATCGTGTCTTGTTTCCTGTTCAATTTCATAAATTCGATTGATATCAAAAGAGGCATTGGCACGAAGCTTCTCCACGTCTCCCTTAGGGATGACTCCAAGCTCACTCCATGCTTCACATGCTAAAATTTCTACTTCTAGCCATGCCTTGAATTTATTTTCTTCCGTCCAAATGGAGCCCATTTCTTCTCTGGTGTAACGACTAATCATTGCTTTGCCTCCTCAAAATGTTGTAGCTGTGTTTTCATTGTTTTATCAGATGGTGCAATAAATGTAATATGCCCCATTTTTCGTTTTGCTTTCGCTTCGTCTTTTCCATAAAGGTGAACAAAACCTGATTTACTATGGTTTAGTGCATGTAAAACAGGCTCTAAATCTTCACCAAGCACATTTATCATTACTGCCTGCTGGAGCAGTTGAATATCTATTAAAGGCAGCCCGCAGATTGCTCGAATATGCTGGCCAAATTGAGATATATTGCATGCCTCAATCGTGTAATGTCCGGAATTATGAGGTCGTGGAGCCATTTCATTTAAATAAATGTCATCTCCATCAACAAACATTTCAATTGCAAATGTCCCGACAATGTTCATTTCCTCAGCTAGAATTTCTGCAGCAACACAAGCCTTTTCCGTTACTTGATGGCTAATGTTAGCTGGGACAGTTGTTTTATACAGGATATGATCTTTATGATCGTTTTCGGAGATAGGAAAAAAGCTAATTTCCCCATTTCTACTTCTTGTAAATAGAACTGAAATCTCCCTTTCAAATGCTACCCATTGCTCTATAATGCAATGCTTGTTATTCTCTGCAAATGCAATCGCCTCTTTAATGTCCGCTTCAGAAGTTAGTTTTAATTGCCCTTTTCCATCGTAACCACCGCGGCACGTTTTAATAACACATGGATAGGTAAAGTTTTGTAACGCCTTCTCACAAGCCTCACCACTTGTCACAATAGTGAAATCAGGAATTGGCAGACCAGCATCCTTCATTAGTTGCTTCTCTTTCTCTCTGTTTTGTGTAACCTCCAAGGCGTAGGCCCCTTGTGGCAATTTACCTTGTTTTTCTATGTATGCAGCAGCATGAAGGTCTACGTTTTCAAATTCGTAGGTAACGACATCACTTTGATCACACAGCTGTTTAATTGCCTCCATATCATCATAGGCAGCAACCACATGATGATCTGCTACCTGTGCGGTAGGACAATCCGGAGTAGGATCCAGTACTGTGATTTTATACCCCATATATTTAGCAGCGATTGCCATCATGCGTCCCAGTTGTCCTCCTCCAATAATGCCAATCGTTTGTGATGGAAGAATCGGTTTATTTTTCTGCAAGATCATCCCTCATTTCTGCTACTTTTTCCTTCATTGCATTCCGATAGTTTTCAAGCTTCAAAGCTACTTTCTGGTCAAATGCACCAATGATTTGAGCAGCAAGTATTCCTGCATTGGTTGCTCCCGCTTTTCCAATAGCTACTGTCGCTGTCGGTACGCCTCCTGGCATTTGGACAATGGAGAGTAGAGAATCCAATCCATTCAATGCCTTACTCTGTACAGGAACCCCTATCACAGGTAAGGTAGTTTGCGATGCTACCATGCCTGGTAAGTGTGCAGCCCCTCCGGCACCTGCGATAATCACTTTTAAACCTCTCTCACGTGCCGTTTTAGCATATTCAAACATTTCATCAGGCGTACGGTGTGCAGATATCACATCTTTTTCATAGGAGATTTCTAATTCATCCAACACCTTGCATGTATGCTCTATCGTCTCCCAATCAGAAATACTTCCCATAATGACACCAACCACTGTCATACTATCCCTCTTTTCGCTTCTTTTAATAAGATGATCCTTGCCACTCTATCATTATATTTTCAGATCTTATAAACCTATATAAAACAAAAAAGTCTATTCGTCTCCCCCATTTACATGAGAGAAGATGAACAGACTTCATTCCTATAGTAAAGAAAATGCAGGGTTGGCAAATAAACAATGGTACCACGAAACTTACACGTAGGCTGTACCCATATGCTTATCCTGCTGCCATTGCAAAGCTTTACTATATAAAACACTTTAAACGGATCATTGCGAGTGCAATGATTCATCTCCCCTCATAGTCCAGCATTTACGGTGCTGGGTAGAAACTTCGAGCCATATTCTCATGAAATATATGAGGTACCGTATTCATTTGTTGTTTTCAGCATACCAAAACCATTCCCTCTATGTCAATAAATATCGAACAATTATAAGGAATTTATTATTAATGTTCGTATTTTACGAGCTCACCATAGTACCGCCATTTACATGAATCACCTGCCCGGTAACATAGGAGGAATCACATGATGCTAAATATACATACGCAGCAGCTAGTTCAAACGGTTGCCCAGGACGCTTCATCGGAACATCCTTCCCAAAGGTGTTCGAAATATATTCAGCAGAAAAGCTTGATGGGATTAATGGTGTCCAAATTGGACCTGGAGCAACTGCATTTACACGAATTCCATCATCGGCCAAGTTCTGTGACAAAGCCCTCGTAAATCCCACAATAGCACCCTTAGTTGCGGAATAATCAATTAATCTTTCATTTCCTTCATAAGCCACAACGGAAGCTGTATTAATAATTGAACTTCCAGAGTTCATATAAGATAAAGCTGCTTTTGTTAGATAAAAAAAAGCATAAATATTTGTTTGAAAGGTCGCATCCAACTGCTCCTTCGTAATGTCCATTATACTAAGCTGAGGAAATTGAACACCATGATTATTTACTAATATATCAATTCTTCCATAATGATAAACAGTTTCATCGATTAAACGAGAGCAATGATTCTCTCCACGTAAATCGCCAACGATCAGCAAGCATTTTTGCCCTAGCTGTTCAATTCTATTTTTCGTGCGGTATGCATCCCCATCCTCATAATGTGAATAGTACGCAATTGCTATATCTGCTCCTTCCTTTGCAAAAGCAATTGCAGTTGCAGCACCAATTCCACTGTCCCCTCCCGTTATAACTGCTACTTTCCCTTTTAATTTCCCGGAACCATGGTAGGCGGGATTATCTATAATTGGTCTAGGGGTCATTAAAGACTCAATTCCCGGTTGAATATCCTGATGCTGTGGGGGTAGATCAGTAGGAAGTTTTTGTTCAGGGAGATAATAATCGTTCGTGTGCATAATAAGCCATCCTCCTTTGTTCATGCTAATTTATTCGCAACCTGAAATAAATGTGCCTAGAGGAGGTTTCTATAGCTTATCAAGCTTCTCTATTTCGCCCAATCGAAAACATTGTCCAGTGGATTGAACGTGGATCGCAATGCCAACTCGCAAAAAAATCCGAACTATGATTCAGAAAAACATGAATCGGTTCGGATTTTCATAAAACTAAAATTCTTTTGTCTCAGGTTCTTCCTTAGGTGGATTGCTCTTTGGCGCATTCTTTTCTTCCATCATTGTACCTTGGGAAGAAGCCGGGTTTTCAGCAGTCTGTGATTTCTTTCTTGGATTCATTAATCTGCCCTTACGTACTTGCTTAACCCAGAAGCCACCATGAATTTGTTTTGGTTCATAGGAAATAATAAACGCTTTTTCATCAATTTCCTTGATTGTTTCATATAACTTAAGCTCATATTTCCGTGGTGTAAGTATTTGCATCGACAATCGGTCCCCATCCATACCATAGGCGAACCAACTGGTCACCCCGTAACCTTTATCCCTGAGCTTACGAGTGAATTCTATATCGGGATTAGAAGAAATAACGTTTACAGTTATATAGCCTAAGGCTAATTTTTCTTCAATTTTTGTACCTACAATGACACCTGTCCCAAAACCGACCGCATATGCAATCAAATTCTGGATTTCGTCAAGGTTATCTAATACAAGACCTAACCCTACTACGTAAATAACAATCTCAAACATACTTACAAAAGCAGCGATATATCTTCTGCCCTTTAAAGTTAAAATCATACGAACCGTAGACAAGGAAACATATACAATGTTAATTACGAGGATGATCGCAACCATCACAAAAGCATTACTCAGCAAAATAAAACCTCCCAAGTCTCTATCTTATTAGAATACATTATTTTCTATTTATATGAAAATGATTTATTTGTTATGAGCTGGGATTATTCTCTAGCATGACATACACTTTACGTCATTCACAAAAAGCAACCACTGATTGTTAAATATCTCAGTTTATTTAAATCTGACACCCTCCGCCCAGTTCTGGCATATGGTAATAAAAAATAATGATATAAGGAGGGGTCCCTTTGGATCCGTTTCAGCAAATGGGGGATTGGAAGAAAAATATGGATCACTTTTTTGGTGATCAATTTTGGAATGAATTTGAAGGAATTATTAAACCAACAATTCCCCACGTAAATGTATATAAGACAGACCATGAAATTTTCTGTGTAGTGAGTATACCCGGACTGGAGGATCTCCATAAGGTAGATATTTTCGTAGATTATTCTACTTTGGAGCTGAAAGGAACAATAGATATTGAACCAATCTCAGGGATAACAGTCGTTAAAGAAGAGATCCTTCAAGGAGTTTTTGAGAGAAAAGTCACTCTCCCCTTTCCAGTGAGGGCAGACAAAATGAGAGCAACATATAGAAATGGGCTGATTTACATCCAATTACATCGCCTAATCTCAGACTCCAGTCGCAAGAATAAAGTTAATATCGAACTCTTGGATGAAGACTGAGAATAAAAGCACAACTCGCTTTTTCTGAGTAATAGAAAAAGACACCAAACGGACTCCTGTCCGAGATGGTGTCTTTCTTCGTTTACGCTTCTTTATTCGGTCCAAATACCCGCTTAGCAACGTTTGCGCTTTGTCCTCTTAATCTCTTTTTCAATGTCTTTCTCCAGTTCACAGCAAGGAGATCACATGAGGCAAGTTCCTCCGCTGCCCGCAAATCATCTTTATAAATATGCATAACTTCATTACATGCAGCAATAGACCATTGTGGATATGGACGTTCTATCAATTTCAGATCCGTTCCGGGAGCAACATAGCCCTCTTTAACTACCCGGAAATACCAACCCGTTCGACCACTATTCTGGATACGTAAAGCGAGATCGACAATCCCGAACCGCCTCGCAGGCTTCCAGCATGGCTGTCTAGGCTGTGAAACTTGAATAACAGCATCCCCAAGCTCATAAGTGTCCCCGATACAAACACTAAATTCATCCATTTCTAAAACTGCCATATTTTCACCCATAGCGCTCATATCAATCGACTCTAAGTCCAACTCATCTTTCCAGCTCGTATAGTGCTTAATCGGATATGCAAACACAGCTTTTTCCGGACCGCCGTGATTCTTTGTGTCAGCAACTTCATCACCGGTAAATCCTGTTTTTGTTAACCACACCTTGTCTTCTACTGCTTGCTTGAACATCCCGCTTTCCCAAGGTCTTTCCATTGGATTACTGGCATTTTCTGTGCCCATCCTCTTCACTTTACCTGTGAAAATTTTATGTACATGAGGTTCTTCCACTGTGTCACCAACTTTCAAATTATGATATAGTTACTATATTCTACTATAAAATGAGGGAAAAGAAATGGCTATATATAAAAAAGCGACATTTGCCGGCGGATGTTTCTGGTGTATGGTTAAACCTTTTGATCAATGGGACGGTGTGGAACAAGTTGTGTCTGGCTATACGGGAGGACATATAGAAAACCCCACATACGAGCAAGTAAAAGCTGGTAACACGGGACATTTCGAGGCCGTAGAAATTACATATAATCCTGAAATCATTTCTTATGATAAGATTCTTGAAGTCTATTGGCAACAAATCGATCCAACCGATGATGGTGGACAATTTCATGATCGCGGCGATTCCTATCGTACAGCCATTTTCTATCATACGGAAGACCAATTACCTGCTGCTGAAAAATCCAAGCAGCAGTTACAGGATAGTGGCAAATTCTCCAAGCCGATTGTTACACAAATACTTCCAGCACAGAGATTTTATCCTGCTGAAGAATATCATCAGGATTATTATAAGAAGAATGTAGATGAATATAAAGAAGATCGAAAAAAATCAGGTAGAGATGAATTCATCAAGCTCACCTGGGAAGATTGATTTGTAAAAAACTCCCTACCATTGTTGGGAGTTTTTTATCATGAAGAGTTGTTTTCAACTGAAAGAGTAGTATAATAACGATTTAGACATATAAAGATAGGGGAGACGACTTTGACAAATAGCAATTCATTAACACCTTTGAAAATGCTTCTTTTTTGCTTTCATGCTACCAATACAATAATACTTAGCTATCTGCCGTTATATCTGAAATACAAAGGGCTTAATGGTACTGAAATTGGCTGGGTACTGGCAATTGGTCCATTGGCATCTATATTTGCGCAACCTTTTTGGGGATATTTAAGTGATAAATATAAAACAGTAAAACGTATTATCCAACTATGTATTTGCGGTCTGTTAATTTTTAGTGTTATATTTTTCCAAATGGAAACATTAGTCGGTATTTTGCTGATGGGTGCGGTTTTCTACTTTTTCGTTACACCGATCGGGGCACTAGGTGACAGTCTTGCACAGCGTCGCGCAGATGATATGAAGATATCATTTGGTACTATTCGAATGTGGGGATCTGTTGGTTTTGCCGTATCCTCTTTGGTAATCGGCGAAGTGCTAACAAGGGTTGGGATTCAATATATGATCATTCCATTTCTTTGTTTCGGGTTTCTTGCCTTTCTTGTTACCTTCCGCCTAACAGATGCCAAAGTGGAATCAGATCCTATCCGCATCCAAGATGTAATGGTTTTGGTAAAAAACAAACCTTTTATCATCTTTCTAGTTTGTATGATCTTCATCACTATTTCGCACAGGGCGAATGATAGCTTTATTGGACTATATATTGCACAGCTTGGAGGTAGTGAAGGATTGGTTGGTGTCGCCTGGTTTGTTGGTGTACTAACTGAAGCATTAGTATTTGCTACAGCCGGTTTCTGGTTTAGAAAATATCATTCTCTGATATTTGTTATTATCGCAGGAATTCTTTACACGATCCGCTGGTTCTTCTATGCTGCGGCTACTGATCCTGGCTATATTATTGCATTACAATTTCTGCATGGGTTAACATTTGGTATTTTCTACACAGCAGCCTTTGATTATGTGACAAGGCTAATCCCACGTTTGCTTCAGTCGACAGGACATCTTGTTTTCTTTGCTACCTTTTTCGGAGTATCAGGAATCGTCGGTTCGTTAGTCGGCGGTGCTGTAATGGACTCATTTGGCGGGAACACCCTCTATTATGGACTCGGATTCATGGCATTAGCAGGCACGACCTCCTTATCCATCTATCATATTTTTTCTTACAACAAAGTTAACGCCCAACGAGCACAGTAAGGAAAAGGTTCTATTGCAAATGTTTGGATACAAAAGTTACCTCGTACATTCAGAGGAGGAGGAAAAGAGCGGACTAACTAAAAATATAGAGGCTGCGTAAATCACCGCTACGGGGAAATATTCCGCTTCGCTACTATGTACATTTATATCTACGAAGAAAAATAGAGTTCACATAGATCCAGAATATGCTATGCACGAATTGATTGGAGTGGAATGCGGCGACTCCTGCCGGAATAGCATGAGCTGAAGACCCTGCACGGAGCGTAGCGGAGGAAGCGGCTGAAGCCATGCCGGCGGAAAGCGTCCGTATGCAACGGAAATCAATGGGTCCCCCCACTTCCTTAGAATGAGGTAAACTACAACAAAGTTAGTTCGGAGTTTATCTATTTTGCGAATCATTGGGTACCCCAACATATATAAGAACCAAAAAAGGGAACTTCTCCTTTCAGAGAAAGTTCCCTTTTTTTATAAGGTATAGCATCGATCATTTGTGCATTTAGCTTAAGAAGATAAAATACAATACAAAGATGACAAACAATACATACATAACTGGGTGAATTTCTTTTGCACGGCCTTTTAATAGCATGGTAATTGGATAGAAAATAAAGCCAATTGCAATACCTGTAGCTATACTGTAGGTAAGCGGCATTGTAATGATAGTGAAAAATGCCGGTACTGCAATTTCAAATTCATCCCACTCAATGGATTTTAAAGCAGAAGACATTAGCACACCAACAATAATTAATGCAGGAGCAGTAACCTCTGCTGTTACCACACTTAATAGTGGTGAGAAAAACAGAGACAAGAGGAAGAATCCTGCAATAACTACTGCCGTAAATCCTGAACGCCCTCCTGCTCCAACTCCAGCAGTTGATTCAACATAAGAAGTGGTAGTAGAAGTTCCTACCGTAGCACCAACGACAGTTGCTGCTGAATCGGCAAATAATGCTTTTCCTGCACGTGGCAGCTTATTATCTTTCATTAATCCAGCCTGAGTAGCAACGGCAACAAGAGTACCAGCCGTATCAAAGAAATCTACAAATAGAAATGTTAAAATAACCACAAGCATTTCAATAGTAAAAATATCTCCAAAATGAAGGAATGCTTGTCCAAAGGTTGGCGTAAGACTTGGTACTTCTCCTACAATACCGCCAATTCCTGATGGCGGATCGATTAATCCAACAACCATTCCCGCAATGGCAGTAAGCACCATCCCGTAGAAGATACCACCTTTAATGCCAAGCGTTAGTAATATAACAGAAATAATAATTCCAAAAATAGCTAGTAAAACAGTTGGTGAGGTTAAATCTCCGATCCCAACTAATGTAGCATCATTGCCGATAATAATTCCTGCGTTCTGAAAACCTAGGAAAGCAATAAATAGTCCTATTCCAGCTCCAACAGCAAGCTTTAAGTTACCTGGAATAGCATTAATAATTTTTTCACGAAGCCCTGTTAAAGTTAAAATAATAAAAATAAGTCCAGAAGCTAATACACCTGATAAAGCCGTTTCCCATGGAATCCCGTAACCAAGAACTACGGTATAAGCAAAGAAAGCATTTAACCCCATTCCCGGCGCCAAACCAATTGGATATTTCGCAATAACTCCCATGAATAATGAACCGACAGCACCTGCAATTGCTGTTGCAGCAAACACGGCACCCTGGTCAATTCGGGTAACTCCCTCAGGTAATTCCTCCACCCCAACTAGTGCTAACGTAGCCGGGTTTACAAATAGAATATATGCCATAGCCAGGAAAGTAGTCATTCCTGCCATAAATTCTGTTCGGTAATTTGTACCTAACTCTTCAAAACGAAAATACTTCTTCATTGTTTTCCCCTCTTCCTATATCAATTCTGCGTATATGGAAAACAAAAAGCACTCTTGCCCGTTCTGGACCAAGAGTGCCGTCTAACTGCGCGAGGATAGAGTGAAAGGAGTTTGCAGCAGTAACTACAATTCCCCAAATCAACTTACATCCTCAGCGTAGTCAGACTATTTACGGCAGTCCGGTAGAAACTTTGGGCCATATCCCCTAAATTATACGCATATTTACTTGAATGTAAGTTAATATTACTATCCATCTATTAATTTGTCAATAAAACACGAACAAACTCACATATCTTTTATTAGTTGTTCGTATTTAAGCTGTTACTCCCACTCAATCGTTGCTGGTGGCTTAGACGTAATGTCATACACTACGCGGTTGATGTGCTGGACATCATTTACGATTTTTGTAGAGATTGTCTCCAAAACGTCCCATGGGATTCTTGCCCAGTCTGATGTCATCCCATCAATAGAAGTAACGGCACGAATACCGATTGTATAATCGTACGTACGTGCATCACCCATAACACCTACACTTTTGATGTTAGGAAGTACAGTGAAATACTGCCAGATGTCACGATCAAGTCCTGCTTTAGCAATTTCTTCACGTAGGATGGCATCTGATTCACGAACGATTGTTAGCTTTTCTTCGGTTACTTCACCCAATACGCGGATTGCAAGGCCTGGTCCTGGGAATGGCTGACGCCAAACAATGTGATCCGGAATACCAAGCTGTGAGCCAAGCTCACGTACTTCATCTTTGAAAAGTGTGTTAAGTGGCTCGATTAATTCAAATTGCATATTTTCCGGAAGTCCACCAACATTGTGATGTGATTTAATTGTTTGCGCAGTTTCCGTACCACTTTCGATAATATCTGTGTAAAGTGTTCCTTGTGCAAGGAAGTCAATGTCCTTTAACTTTTCTGCCTCATCATCGAAAACATAGATAAATTCATTTCCAATAATTTTACGTTTCTTCTCTGGGTCATCGACACCTTGTAATTTGGATAAAAAGCGATCTTTTGCATCTACTTTAATAATATTCATATGGAAATCATCTGCAAAAACCTTCATAACATCGTCTGCTTCGTTTTTACGTAACAAACCATGATCAACAAAAATACAAGTTAGCTGATCCCCAATTGCTTTATGAATCAATGCAGCTACAACGGAAGAATCAACTCCACCGCTAAGAGCACAAAGTACTTTACGCTCTCCGACTTTCTGCTGAATCTTTTCTACTTCCATATCAATAAAGTTCTCAATTGTCCAATCTCCATCACATTTACATACATCATAAACAAAATGTTTCAATAGATCATTTCCATATTCAGAATGACGTACTTCCGGATGATATTGCACACCATATAATTGCTTACCCGGATTACTCATTGCTGCAATTGGTGTAGATGGGCTTGTAGCATCAATTTGGAAATCTTCCGGTTCAGCCATTACTTTATCACCATGGCTCATCCATACTGTCTGTTTTTTTGGTGTATCTTTAAATAAAGTCGGTTCGCCGTTCAGATCGATAAGAGCTTTACCATACTCACGGTTTTTGGCTTTTTCAACTTTTCCACCAAAATGTAATGCCATTAACTGCATACCATAGCAAATTCCTAGAATAGGTATATCCAAATCAAAGATTTCCTTATCACAACGGAAACTGTTCTCATCATACACACTGTGAGGGCCACCTGAAAGGATAATCCCCTTCGGATTCATCCGTTTAATTGCTTCAGCAGTTAATTTATGTGAGTGAAGCTCACTGTATACTCCCTGCTCTCTAATGCGTCTTGTGATCAACTGGTTGTATTGGCTACCAAAATCCAATACAAGAATCATTTCATTATTTTCCATCTATTACGCTCCTATCTGTAGCTCGATTATATATCAGCATATACTGTTGTTCCCTCGTTTAGAGTCCCTTCCTATCCTAGCTTCAAAATGAGTATGGACCAGATTTAGCTTGCTGGTAATTAGTATTCTTTTATTATGCTCATTTATTAGCAAGAAGCAAGATCAGTCCATAAATAAAAAATGGATCTCCAACTTTTTGCAGTAAAAAACTACAAAAAGGCAGAGATCCAGGTCTATGAAACAAATAACAACCTTTACAGAAATCTGCCTTCATAGTCAGAACATTTACGGTGTCCCGGTAGAAACTTTCGATCCATATTATCGAGGATATACGACGGCATATAAAACTTCAATATTAGCATGAACATGCTTGTTTAAGTATGTTCTTATTCTACTAACCTTAATCAATCAGGTCAAGCCATTATCCGTTTGATTAAATTTTTCCATAATTGCGTTACTTCTAACGGAACAGCTTGGTTTTGCTGCTGATGGTATAAGATATTTTCAAATTGTGAGGTAAGCCTCCACATTTCATCCGTGGTGTACCTTACATCAATCTTTCGGGCATACTCTCTTAGGGTTTCGTCTGTTTTCTTCCCTAAACCTTTATGCTCTAGTACCTTCATCAGGTGGTGGTATGCCTCTTGATAATTTTTACTGTCCGGATGCTTTCTGAACTTCATTAAAATGAAATGAGTCTTCCAGCGAAAACGCGTTTTATAAATTAGATAGCCAAGAAGGAGTAAAACAAGAAGGAGTATAGTAATACTTTGCCAAGAAAAATTCCATGCAGACTCGTCAGAAGCACTCGCTACATCTTCATCTACATCCTTAGGCAATTCGTTTGGTTTAGGTACCTCCTCTTCTTCCTTCTCCGGTGTTTCCATCATTTCTTCTTCCTGTTGAGCAACATCGTTATTTATCTCTGTATGGAATTCTGCTAAATTTGTGAACCCCTGTGTTGGTTCAAATGGTACCCAACCAGCTTCAGGGAAATAAACTTCCACCCAGGAATGCGCATTTGCATTTGTTACTTCATATATATCAAATGTCTCTTCATTAGCTCCTCCCACTTCACCTTGGATCATTTCTCCGCTCGTGAACCCTTTCGTCCACCGTGCTGGAATTCCCAACGAACGCAGCATAACAACCATTGAAGTAGAATAGTTATCACAGTAACCCACCTTGGAGTCAAATAAAAATTGATCTACATAGTCCTGGTTTGCCTTCGGAACAGGTACATCCATTGTCTGATACTCATAACCATTACTGCTGAAATATCGCTCTATTGCCTTTGTTTTATCATAGCGGTTATCGTAAGAAGCTGTAATTTCTTCTGCCAAGTCATAAACACGATCAGGCAATGTGTTAGGTAATTGGGTGTATTGCGGATTTTCAATATCCTTATTAACTGCCTGATCCGCTTTCCTCAATTCATTTATGGCAAATGATGGGTTATCATAGGAAATAGTGTAATTTTCCAAAACCACTGCTTCATTTTCAATTCTCGGTTCAATAGAGGAAGTAATTGGGTCCAGAAAATAATCCACTCCCGCCGCAAAAACTTGGAAAGTCCCATACGGATAAATCAACTTCTTTATTGACGTATTCCCTTGAAACTCAATCATTGCTTCCATTTTTTCTGTCTCTACACTTTCAAATCGAAACATGGAGCGAAATGCCATCCCTTGGTTATCCATTTGTTGGTAATCAGGATCACCTGACGCCTCCCACCCTTTTCCTGTATACATATCCTTCGTTTCAATCCGCCAATAATGTTCATCTGTCACAGCAGCTTGAAAAACAGGTGTATAATCCTGGACAAAGGATCCACCCAGTCGGGAATCATCCTCACCGTATCCTACTTTTTGAATACTACTTCCTCTATCTGACATACCGGCGTTTTCTGCTTTACTTTTAATAAAAGGAACCGGGTCTGCCCACTGTGGCTCAAATTTCGGTGCTGCATAACCGATAATAGTTGAAACAAAAACAATGACAATCAGTGGAACGAGCCAAACTGCAGTTTTTTTCAGCCAAGAGAAATGAACAGCTTCTTTTTTCAATTCTTTCATAAAATTAGCAATCCCCAAAGCCAAAAAGCCTAAGATAAATGTACGGATAATCGGAAGTGTAGCATCATAAACAGTGAATGTATCTAATACAGCTATATAAGTAAATGTCAGTAAAACAAATAGAAATATTCGTTTCATGATCACAAACCAATAATAAAGCAAATAGCTCATTAGCCAAATTAACAGTAAAAAGAGGACACTTCTAAATAAAGGAGTAAATTGGAAAAATTGCTGACTAAATAATGCTTCGACATTCGTAAATAAGTCACCAAACAATACTGAAAACCACTTCATACTTAAAAACTGTGCCTCTATAAACAATGCATTTACTACAATAAATAAGCCGATGCCTTTTAATAAAAAAGAAATCCACCACTTCATTTGTATCATGGATATAGCAAAACAAAATAAAGCATATAAAATAAAAATAGTTAAACTGCTCGTATCCGTAATATCTTTCACGGGATAGAGCCACTCCAAAAACAAAAGAAAACCCAGGACATATAGGAGGGATGAATATACGATTGATCTGTCCTCACTTGCTGTGTTCATTACAAGCTCACCTCCACTGGGTTTTCAACTAATTCTTTTTCCGTAAGCACTTCTACAATTGTTCCGAATAACTCTAATTGCTGAATTTGCTTGTGGAGCATTGTTGTTATTTCACCAGAAGATGTAATTAGGACAATGCTAATATTTGGTGTCTGTTGTCTCCACTTTTTAACCTTATCAATAATTAAATGATCTAAATGCACCGTGATAATGATTAAGCTGGATTTGTTATTCAAATGGTGCAACATCTCAGAAAAACTGGAAGTAAATTCGGAATCTCCACTTGGCTGAATCTTTGTTAAATGTTGTCTGACTGACTCATTGGCGGTAATTTCACTCTGTAATGGAAAAGATTTATTTTTTTTACCTATTGTTATCAGTTCTACAGGTGTTGCACGTTGTTGGAAAACCTTCACCAATGAAAAGGAAAGCTCTACTGCTGCCTCAAATGCCAAGTAATTCATATTTTTATGGTTACAAGCATCAAGTACAAGTAACAATTCTGTACTTTTTTCCTGTTCGAATTCTTTAGTCATTAAGGTATTCGTCCTAGCTGACTGTTTCCAGTCAATCCATGAAAATTTATCGCCTGGCATATATTCACGTATGCCTGCAGCTATGTTCGTTTGTTTTAAATTAAGAAAAGAGTTAGAGGTTGAGCCTTGTTCATAACTCGACACCTGTTCCTTTAATTCGATTGGCCGTTCATTTGGATATACCAATAGCTGGTCGCTTACCGAATACATCTGGTCTTTCTTTACAAAACCAAATACATCTCCTGTACGTATACGAATCCCATAGAAAAAATGTTCTCCCCTTGGTATATCTTTAAGATTATAACTAAAAGAGAATGTTCGCTTAAAAGACGGAAAAATGACCTTTTTCATCTTCCTGTTCACTTTTAACTTTTCTGGATCATCAAAGTGTTGATATTTATTTTGCCGATTGTCTATTAATTCCAATGTATCAGAAAAGACATCTTCACAAATACAATAATATAAGGGAAACGGAATCGACCTCTTTATATTGACTGTAATTGTTACTTCACTTCCCGCTTGGGCAATATAGCGAGATACTGTGCGGGTAACCTTCCACCCTTTCATCGGATAGAGCAATAAACCAATATGGTATAAAAAAATCGGCTGAAAACTAAAAAATAAGAACCAGCTTACAAAGCCTCCCTGAAACATGGCATACGAAAATAACAAGATGAAAAGCGAAATAATAAAAACAAAGTTACCGATTGTTCGAAGCTTCCTTTTCATCAACCAAATTCCTTTCGAATCGGTATATGGGTGTTTTTAATAATGGAATGAATTACCTCTTCGTTCGTCACACCATCATACCTTGCCTCTGAATGAAGAATGATTCGGTGGGACAGTACATATGGCGCAAGAAATTTAATATCATCAGGCAGTACGTAATCTCTATCATTTATATAAGCAAAAGCTTTAGCAGCTTTCATTAACGAAATGGATCCTCTTGGACTCACCCCTAGATAGATTAATGGATTATTCCTTGAAGCCGTTGCCAGATTAATAATATATTGTTGGATTGATGTATCTATATATATTTCTTTTACTTCCTGTTGGAGCTTAATCAATTCATCTCTGGACATAACCGCATCTATGGTTTCCAGTGGATGTTGTTTAGACGTACGTTGAAGCATTTCCAATTCTTCTGCCATACTCGGATAGCCCATTTTCAGCTTTAAAATAAAGCGGTCAAGCTGAGCCTCAGGAAGTGGATATGTACCTTCATATTCAATAGGATTTTGAGTTGCCATGACAAAGAAGGGTTGTTTTAATGGAATGGTATTGCCATCTACTGTTACACTTTTTTCTTCCATGCCTTCAAGCAATGATGACTGGGTCTTTGGTGAGGTACGATTAATTTCATCTGCTAGAATGATATTTCCTAAAATAGGTCCTCCACGAAATTCAAATTCTAGTTCTTTGGGATTATAAATAGAAATGCCGGTAACATCTGAAGGTAGGAGATCTGGGGTGAATTGAATTCTTCTGAAGTCACAATCCAAAGATTTAGCAATCGTTTTGACTAGCATTGTTTTCCCTACTCCGGGAACATCTTCTAAGAGGACATGCCCTTCAGCCAAAAGTGCGACGAGGCTTAGTATTGCCGCCTCTTCCTTTCCACTCATTACTTTGTTTATATTATCAATTATTTTTCCAACTTTTTCATTATATACGGTTAGTTCCTGCATCATATAAAGACCCCTCTCTGGATGAAGACAATTGTTCCTTTTATACTATAACTATACTAAAAATGGTTATGAAACGAAAGAGAACTTTCAAGTTACTTTTCTATGAAATTTCTTCTTTGACCAAACACCTCTTAATGCTTCGTTTATTCTTAAGTATGTTCCTCTAAGTATATATTTATACGTACTTTAAAACTATTAGTTATACGAGAGGAAGGGGGTTGAAAGTAATGGATAAAACTCTCTGCCGTAGTGGATTTTAATTAATAGAGAACAAAAAAGAGAAGGAGCTATGCATGCTCCTTCTCTTTTTTCATTTATTTAATTAGGAATTTCTATTATTCTTTCTTTGGCGGCTTCTAGCTTCTCCGCCTTTTTGACCGATGTCTTCATAGAATTCCTGGTCATGATTCTTTGCTGTTGTCTTGCCGCCTTTTTGGCCAATTTCTTCATAGAATTCCTGATCATGGTTCTTTGCTGTGGTTTCTCCGCCTTTTTGGCCGATGTCTTCATAGAATTCTTGGTCATGGTTCTTCGCTGTTGTCTTGCCGCCTTTTTGGCCAATCTCCTCATAGAATTCTTGATCATGGTTACGAGCAGTTGTGTTTCCGCCTTTTTTACCTGCTTCTTCTAGAGACATTTTGTTGTTCTTTTCATTATTCTTAGCCATGCTTAACATCTCCTTCCAAGTATTTTAACGGTTTTACTGTACGCATTTTCCTACGACATATTTTTAAATAGAATTAGTTTTAATCATTTTTTCTTTGCTGGGCTCTTTTTTCGCCGCCCTTTTGTCCAATATCCTCATAAAATTCTTTGTCATGATTTTTGGCGGTAGTTTCTCCACCCTTTTTACCAATATCTTGGAAAAATTCCTTGTCATGTTCTTTAGCTGTGGTTTCTCCGCCTTTTTGACCGATCTCTTCATAGAATTCTTGATCATGTTTCTTTGCTGTAGTTTCTCCGCCTTTTTTACCTGCTTCTTCTAGAGACATTTTGTTGTTCTTTTCGTTATTTTTAGCCATGCTTAACATCTCCTTTTGAAAATAGTATTTGTAAGCTTCTACAGTAGTGTTGATTCCACATCTAAATATTTTTAAACTACATTTTGCTCTGTGATTTTGTAGCAACTATTTACCCGGGTTATAAGTTGTTACTGACGCTACAGTACATGTAATTCCACGATAACCCTTTTACTAAACATTATCTTTTTTAAAGTGTTTATTCTTTTCGTCTATCTTCTTATATACTCTGTCAATGACTTCATCTTTTTCATTCTGGGACTGATCTTCCAAATCAAGCTCCAATCGATCCTGCTCGGATAAATTAAACAATGTTTGCTTATATGGCCTCTCCTTTTTAACCATAATCATCCGCCTCTCCATGTGCTTTTATTCAAAAGCATTAATCTCGGAATTCACGTAATTTTTCCGTTTCATCCAAATAAATCCGTCTCCTTTGGTTATCACCGCAACATCAATAGGAGGTCCTACTGATTCTGTAGCTCTTGTCACCCTTCTTTTAAAAGAAGTCAAGTTAACAAGTGCTTCAGCCATCTCAGCCAATTCTTCTTTAGGTAGCGAGCGTACTACACCAAGCAATGGTTCAATATAGTTAGACTGTTGATACTCATTGACAGAGGACTGTATAGACTCATATACTTCATTACCCAATCTTCTGGTTTCCTTAACCTGTTTATCTGTTAAGTCGATATTCAAATGCTTTTTGATTTGTTCATGGTAATTTGTTAAAACCTCTTCAACGATACTGAAGATGGTATCCTCCATTGTTGGTTCAATACCGTACATAAAGGAATCTACCATTTCTCTCTGAGCAAAAGGCAAAATTGCTGCTGTCCCTGCTTTTTTATCTGAGGTATAACTTATCTCTTTGTCTTTTAACTTTTTATATTTTAATTGACCATTTACAAATCCTTCCAACCGATAATTTAGTAGATGAGGAAAGATTTCTTTCTCTCCATATCCGCAAAATACGATACCCGTGCTACCAAGACTATAATAGTCGGACTTGGTCACTTCATATGCCAACTCATTTAAAAGGTCATTCAATTCGTCCGGGGTTTTGTAAACAATAAACTCCTCCCTAACTTCTGTAATGACAGAGTTAAAGGATTTCTGAAAGGTTGTGTAATCCAGCTCTAACCAATCTTTTTTTTGTTTATAATAACTTAGTTGTTCTTTCGCTCTTTCCGCTAGAATAGTGGTGATTTCGTTGGTATCATCTAGTGAAGAGACTTCCTCTTCTACGCCTCTTACTAGCCGTTTAAGGATATCTGAAAAAGTTCGGTATACAATAATATGTTCAATATCTTCTCTTCCAAAACGATTGTCCTGGCGTAAGAAATCGAGAAAGTTTTCGAAGTAATAGGAGAGGTTATCGAATTTCTTATCTCCTAAATATTCTCTGTATGATTTAATAATTATATCCCAAGGAACTTCCATAAAGGATGCTGCTCCATATACCATTATTCCTACTGGATGGTGTTTGGATAGTGAAAAAAGTTTGTTTGCTGAATTGTATACTTTTTGAACGCCATCTCTGCCACTTGTGATCGCACTATCTGCTGCAAGTGCCATACCTAATTTATTCATTATCGCTACTTCTGCTGTCATTTTGATTTCACCCTCCTTACCAAATATGTATCCCTTCCCTATTGATTTGAAACAAAGGTTCTAATATATATGTTGTGGTTATTCAATGATTATAAATAAACTCCGAACTAACTTGTGATATTTCAGTTATGTATGAAAAATAACTTTGTATTTGGAAAGCTCACTGAAATATTGAATTTGGTTATACCACCGCTACGGAAAACACTGCGCTTTTCGGGGGCGGCTGATGAGCCTCGGGCCAACACGATGTTGGCCATGAAGGCGTTGCGACAGGACGTCGCGACTTTAGCCTTCCAGCCCCTATAACGCATTCCGGGGTCTCACCTATGCCTCATCTCCCCCAGAAGTCTCCGTATTTTCCTACGCTAAGAGTTACTTTTTAGCAATAAATGAATTTAGTATTAGGTGTAATAAGGTAGCTTTACATTGTCAAGAAACAAGTGAAAAGCCCGCTCCGCATTTGAGACTTTAAAGCTCATACAAATTGATTGGAGTGGAAGGCGGCAATCTAAGAACGCCACGTCCTGTGGCAACGATTGCATGACCAACGTCCTGTTGGCCCGCGACTCCTGCCGGAATAGCATGAGATGAAGCCCTGGACGGAGCGCAGCGGAGGAAGCGGCTGAAGCCATGCCGGCGGAAAGTGTCCGCCTGAAACGCAAATCAATGGGTGCTTCCTCTGTAAAATGAATTACTCCATCCACCACAAGTTACGTCGGAGTTTATCTAAATTAAGATATACATCTCTACTCACCAGTTAAGTAGGAAGAAATGAACAAAAAACACCACTCTGTGAATTATAGAGTGGTGTTTTTTCCGTTTAGCCATTATATAGAATAGACGATCCTGGTCCAAGATCGATTCCGAATAGCATCCAGACAATCAATACAATGGTCCAGCCGATTAAGAAATAGAGAGAATATGGTAACATAACAGAAATTAATGTACCAATTCCCATCTTCTTATCATACTTCTGTGCAAATGCAATAATAATAGCAAAGTATGTCATTAATGGTGTGATTATATTTGTTGTTGAATCAGCAACACGATAAGCCATTTGGGTCAGTTCCGGAGAATAACCCAGCTGCATCATGATTGGTACAAAAATCGGAGCCATCATCGCCCATTTTGCTGAAGCACTACCAATAAACAAATTGATAAAGGCAGTAATGACAACGAAGGCGAGGATGAGCGGAATCCCTGACAAATTAATGCTATCAAGGAATTCGGCACCATATACACCAAGCACCAAGCCCATATGTGATTCATTAAAGAATGCAACAAATTGACCTGCAGTAAACGCTAGTACAATAAACATTCCCATGGAAGCCATTGTATCTGATAATTGATTTGCTACATCCTTATCATCACGAATAACTTTTGTGATTTTTCCATACACCAGACCTGGTACGAAAAATAGAATTGCAATGATAGGTACAAGAGAGCTCATAAACGGTGATCGTATAATTTCCCCGTTATCGCCACGCATTGGAGCATTCTCTGGCACAATTAAGAAAGACATGATAATCAGTGCAACAATAAGTGATAATGTTGCCCAAAGTAAACCTTTTTTCTCGATTGGTTGGAGACCTTCTAATTCTTCTTTTTGTTCTCCTTTATATTTTCCCAATCTAGGTTCTACCACTCGCTCTGTTACCCATGCACCAATAAAAGTAAGGATGAATACAGACACAATAATGAAGTAATAGTTCATTGCTATATTCATGCCCTCTGCATATGCAGGGTCAATAATAGAAGCAGCAGCAATCGTTAATTCTCCTAGTAAAGCATCCGTAGCGGATAGAAATAAGTTGGCACTAAAACCGGCAGAAACCCCAGCAAATGCTGCTGCCAAACCTGCTAATGGATGGCGGCCAAGTGCTACGAAAATTAAAGCACCTAGTGGTGGCAGCACTACATATCCTGCATCAGAAGCGACACTGGACATAATACCTGCGAACACCAGGCCGGCTGTAATAAAACGTTTAGGAACTGACAATACAAATCCTCGCAATAGCGCGCTAATGAGCCCTGTTCTTTCAGCTACACCAATTCCAAGCATCGTTACAAGAACTACACCAAGCGGCGCAAATCCAATAAAGTTATCTGTCATACTCGTAAATATGTATTGAATACCTTCCGAACTTAACAGGTTGTTTATTTCAACCATTTCTCCCTCTTTGCCTGGATGTTCTACACTAATTCCAAGTGGAGAAAGCAATGCAGATAATAACACAACCAATAATGCCAAAATGGCAAACAACGTAATTGGATGAGGCAGTTTATTACCTAATGTTTCAATCATATCCAGGAAACGTTGAAAAATGCCTTTCCTTTCTTTCACCATAAAGAAACCCCTTCCTATATTATCGATAATATTCTGATTATTATCTCGATACATATCCAAATTTCATTATATAGGGGTTTCTTATTAATTTAAATGGTTAAATAAGAAGTGCTACTAGTGAAAGTATTCATAAGATTGCCCATAGGGAAAATAGTTACTAGACTGAAGGTTTTACCTTCTTCTATTCAAAATAGGGGTTATCATTCAATCCTCTCCATAATTTATCTTGCTCTAGTTGGTATGCTAGCTTTAAGAGCATATCCTCTCTTCCTTTTGAAGCCATTACTTGGACACCTAAAGGAAGTCCATCCAACGTTTGATGTAATGGAACCGACATAGCCGGCTGTCCGGTCAAGTTGGCTAATTGTGTAAATGGTGTATAGGTAAGACTCGGAAGGAACATATCATAAATAAGCTCCTGCTGTCCTTTTTTATCCAAACGTTGTACATCTTCTCTTAATCGTGCTTGGCTTTCTTGTGTATGAGTTAATTCTCCTACCTTTGGAGCAGCATAAGCTGTTGCTGGAGTGATATAAAAATCATACATCTGATGAAATTCTGCCATCAGAGCAGCAGCTTGATCCCAGGCAGCTAGACTTGCAGCATATTCCGCTGCCGTAACTGATTTTCCAGCTTCATTTAATAACCATGTTTCAATTTCTACATCCTCTGGCTTCAACATTCTGCCTGTAGCCTTCTCAAGCTGATTGGCAAGAGAAGCAATTTCCCCGCTATTCATTAAATAGTAGTTTCTCATTAATTCTATACCATCTACATTATTAGCTTTTTCTTCTACAACATGTCCTTGCTCTTTCAGCCATTTCACTGTTTTCCTAACCGCCTCTTTAGCCTCGTCAGAAACAGGCGTTCCTACAGGTGATTTAGTAGTAAATGCAATGCGCAATGGAGAAGGAAAGGCTTCCGTGATCGCTTGCTTGTAACTTCCTTCAAAGAGTGGTGTATGGAAGGCTGCCTCTGGCTGAACGACCTGAAGCAGATCCAGCATAGCTGCACTGTCTCTAACCGTTTTACTTAAAACAAAATCAATGGAAGCCCCTTGCCACTGTCTGCCAATGCCTGGCCCGACAGGTGTGCGCCCACGAGTGGGTTTCAACCCAAACAACCCAGTAAAAGAGGCTGGAATACGAATAGAACCACCACCATCACTAGCTCCAGCAAGTGGTACAATTCCTGCAGCAATAGCGGCTGCCGAACCGCCACTGGATCCTCCTGGAGAATGCTCTGTATTCCACGGATTTCTACTTGGACCATAGAGTTCCGGTTCTGAAATATTTTTCAGACCAAACTCCGGTGTATTGGTGTGACCGATAAATAGAAAACCAGCTTCCCTCATTTTTCCAACTAAATTGGAATCATGCTTGGAAATGGACTGTTGTAATAATTTTGATCCAGAGGTTAACAGCTCCCCCTTTACGTGCTGCGAAATATTTTTTAATAATAACGGAACACCAGCGAATGGTCCCTGATCCACTTGAATTTCATCCGCCTCTTTCAGTGCCTTCGCTTTTCGCTCATGGACCACGGCATTCAGAACGGGATTTACCTTTTCCAATTGTTGAAAGCTTAATTCCACCAACTCGGACGGCTTCATTTCCTTACTCTTCATTAGCTCTGCTAAATCTGTTGCATCTAATTTGACATATGTATCCAGCTTCATATTTCTGCTCCTCTTCTTTTTATCCAGTGTACCATTGCATGAACTACATTCCAAAGAGGAGAGAATAGATCTAACTTGTTACTCTTTTTTCCAAGGAGGGTCTCCATACTTGTGCAATTTTTCATTTATTTTGCTAATCGAATAAGGAATGAGAAAAGCTAATAGTGTACATAGCCAAACATTGAAGGAGGGTAGGTGTTCCATAATAAAATCCCACATGGCTGTTATACCTCCCCTTTCTTTGTCTGATCTTTCACACCGGTACCTTCTAAAACTGCTTCCACATTTATTTTCACTTTGCTTTTTGAGAAATACTTTTCTCCATCATCCCAGTCATCCCTAATTGTCTGCCAGAAATCATAATGACGCTGGTAAAGAAGGTTGGAGAACCGCAGAACGTCTACGCCGTAATCATGCTGGAGTGCTTCTACTGTATTATTTGTTATTTCCTCTGTTTTTTCTTCCACTGTCTTTTTTAATTTCTCCAAATTGTCCTTTTTAGAAAACTGCATCTGTCCGAATGACTCTGCAACAGCTGTGTTCAGTTTTATATCAACAGTAAACATAATATTATCCTTATTATTTATGTCTATCTTAACTTTTTTCTTCACTTCCAATATTTCAATGGCTGTTTTCTTTCCGTTCATTTCAATTTTTATGCTCCCACCTTTTACATTGCCTGTAATAAGATTTAACCCCATTAGTGCTTCACCTTTCAATGCTCCCGCCATTTGATTATTATGAGCTTTAAACAGGGCTACCCCATCATAACGAACTTTGTTGTCATCAGCGGTAACGAGTGGAACAACATAGCTTAAATCATATAAAAAATTTGCTTGCATATCATCAAGTTTAGTAGCCTCTATCATCTCCGCATTATTATATGTATTGCTTAACAAGGAATCGATATAAAGAGTGGGGATTTTTTCATTGACTGGCTCCACATTAAGAATCTTTTTGGCTTCACCCTTTGCTATTAAAATTCTTATTCCCCGACGCATCTCCTGTTCACGAATAAAGTAATCCATAACATCCTTGAATAAATAGGGCTCCTGAACAACATCCTCGGAAACCACCACTAGTTTCGTATGCTGATAATAAGGAGTACGACTCGTTAGTTTAGCCATATTCCGGTTAATATCAAAAATGCTTTCCCCACTTGCAGATACGTTGGTATAAGATTCTGTTTCTCCTCCACTACTTCCGCTTTCCATACCAAGTCCTGAAGGGATAACAATTTGATTTGTAAATGTTAATTGATAATTTCCATTCCTATCCTGTTCCTTCAAATCAATGGCAGAACCTATAACAAAACCCCTCTCTTCTAATTCAACTTGATCCCAACAACCTGCTAAAAAACACATGCTTAGTAAAGAATAAACGTAAATAAAAAGTATCTTACTTTTTCGCATGCTTTCCCACCCCTTTAAGCTTAACCATTACAAATAGTAAGACAACTGTGCTAACACTTAATAGAACACTGTAAAGGCTTATTGCTGTTGCCAATTGAGAGATTTCCTTAATATTTTTCGGCAATTCACTAATAAAGAAAACTAGTGGTGAAAGAATGAATAGAATCTTCTTTTTTTGTAAATTCGGAAACACATAACTTATTGCCAAGACAGATATATCAAGTAATATAGCTGCAGTGTTAAATATAGCCATCACCCATATGGTGAAAAGGGGTAGTTCAAATCTTTCGAAAAACCCTCCAGGTATCTCTACCGTTTTGGCCAGTTCAATTGTCGGTACCACCAAATTTGCAGTAGCTAAATTTCCAAATACAAAAACACAGCATAAAAACAAAAGCATATATAGTGCAACTGCCATGGACATACCAAGTGCGGCAGCTTTCGGGGCTTTTTCTGGTTTCCTTACAAAAGCTGTATAGAAAAACAACATACAGTAGCCGACATAGATAAACATACTCTCTTTAAATCCTAATAAATAACCATTTAAATCTGTTTGAAAAACCGGAAGCACATTATCTAATTTTACAAGTTTTAATGAAAAGATTATTAAGAGAAAAGAGATAGCAAAAATGATTGGAAAAAACATAATATTCAACCTAATAAGCCCTGCACGTGAGCCCGAAACGGCGTAAATAACTATAAGCAAAAATGCTAATCCTACCACTTCTTCTGGGGTACGGTCAAAAAGGTATTGATGTGAGGTATTTGCAAGTTGTTTTACTTCGTATGCAGTAATTAGGATTCCATTAGCAGCGAATAGTAAACAAAGAATAATAGCACCTGGTTTTGAAACAAGGGAGGAAGCGTAAGAAAAAAAGCTTTGTTGAGGAAAGTGTGCTGCCAGTCTTGCTATAAGCCATGCAATAAAAATAGAGATCATACCTGCCGCCAGCAAAGAAACCCACCCGTCAGAGGAGACCGTTACACTGGCTATGCTACTTGGTACAATAAGAATTCCAACAGCTATAGCTACAGCAGGGACAGAAATCATGATTTCCCTGTGACTTATTTTTTCGTCAGCATATTTAAAGTCTTTCACTCCTCTCCCTCCTTATCTATTCGAATCTCATCCTTTGGCTTCATATACAGCGGTCGTTTCTTTAACATCGTAATCGGCGCCCGAATAACCAAATCCTTAAAGTCATCCATAAAAGATGGGGTAAAAGGCGTCGAATAGGGAATGCCGAAGCTTTTCAGATTGACCATATGAATCATAATACCGATATAAAAAAGAATTATTCCATAGAGACCAAAAATACCCGCTGCCACCATCAAACCAAATCGGATAACCCGAAAAGCAATTGCCGTACTATAACTGGGGTAAGTAAATGAAGCGATGGCCGTAAGTGCTACTACAATTACCATAATGGGACTGACAACCCCTGCTTGAACTGCCGCTTCACCAATGACCAAGCCTCCAACTATTCCAATTGTTTGCCCAATGGATTGCGGAAGCCTTGCGCCTGCCTCACGTAGTAATTCCATCGTTACTCCCATTGCAATCGCCTCAATTACAGCTGGAAATGGTACTCCTTCCCTTGTGGCTGCGATAGAGAAAGTAAGCTTTGTCGGAATCATTCCAGGCTGATAAGAAACCAGTGCAATATATAACGCAGGTAAAAACAAAGAAATAGACACCCCAAAAAAACGTAAAATACGTATGAGTGAACTAACAGACCAACGTTCATAATAATCCTCTGGCGACTGTAACGTATCACTTAATGTCACAGGAGCAATCAGAACAAAAGGGGTTCCATCCAACAATATAGCTACCTTTCCTTGGTTAAGGGCTGCCGCTACTTTATCCGGTCTTTCCGTGTTCAATAATTGCGGGAAAGGTGACAGGAAGCTATCTTCAATCCATTGTTCTACATAGCCGGATTCTGGAAGAGTATCAAGGTCAATGGTTTCCAATCTGCGATTAACTTCCTTAACAATTTCCGGATTAACAATACCTGTAACATATGACAACACAAGTTTTTGCTTCGAACGCCGACCTGTTTCATATGTTTTGAATCGCAAGTTAGGATCGCGCAGGTAGCGTCGAAGTATCACTGTATTTGTGTTAATACTCTCTACAAACCCTTCTCTTGGCCCACGTATTAAGGACTCGGAAATCGGTTCTTGAATTTTGCGCTTTTCCCCTCCGGCAGTCCCCATGATTAAAACGGAATCTATTCCATCAACAAATAAAACTGAATTCCCAGACAATATAGCATAAGAAATGTTATCAAGGCTTTTAGCCTTCTTAATCTCTGTAATAGCAATCATTTCCTGATAAAAAAGATCTAAGAGGCTGTTTGCTTTATCAGGAAACTCTCTTGTATTGGTTTGTAGGTTTTTTAGTATATTATTTTGAACAAAATCCATTTCAACTAAGCCGGAAATATAAACAATGGCATAAAGATGATTGTCCTTGGAGACCTGACGTACAATTAAATCATCCGGACTGTCGAGCATTGTTTTAATATCTTCCAAGTTTTTTTCTAAATCTTCACCAATCGCTATGTCAAAATTCTTTTTATTTTTATTTAGAGAATCTTTTTTCTTTTTTTTACTGAAAAAGGAACCTCTCGCCATGTTATCACCTCCGGTACAACTTCATAGTATCCCTTTCTCCTTCTTTTCCATATTTCCGAGACTTTATACCCGGAAGTGGAGGAGAACTTACGATTCTGACAAAAAAGGTTCCTTTATATAGAGGGGTGTTCGTAAAATGACAAAAAAGCTGATCACTCTTTTATTAAGAGTAATCAGCTTTTATCGAAAGAAATTTGTTTTTCTTATTTATTTATCTTTTTGTATAAGGACATGATGTGGAAATGGAATATCAATATTCGCTTCATCAAATGCTTCTTTGATTCGTTTACGCATATCTCTTTCACATGCCCACTGTAAACCATTTTCTGTCTGCCCAACAACTCGGAGGACAATATCAGAGGAACCGATACTCTGCACACCTATTGCGTTTGGACCATCTTTAAAACGTTCATCCAACTGGAATTCAGCACAGACTTTTTCTAATACTGTAATTGCTCCATCAATATTATCATCATAGCTTATTCCAATATCAACCAAGGCACGCATATTTCCCCTCGAATGATTTGCTACACCTTCTATATAGCGGTTTGGTACATAATTTAACGTTCCATCAAAGCTACGGATCTTTGTTGTACGCAATCCAATCTCTTCTACAATTCCATCATAGCCTGCAGTTGTTACATAATCATCAATCTCAAGCTGTTGTTCTAATAGAATGAAAAATCCTGTAACAATATCACTAACAAGTCCTTGTGCACCAAAAGCCACTGCCAGTCCAATTACTCCAGCTCCGGCAATTAGTGGACCAATCTCCACACCTAAGGTGGCAAAGAACATAACTATAAAGATAAAAATCATTATATAGGAAAACACATTAGCTAGTAATTTTTCCAGTGTTTTCATTCGGCCAGGCGAAGCCTTTCTGCTTTGGGCCGCTTTTTGTAATGTTTTTTCGATAATTTTCTTACCGATTGGTACTACAATTAAAAATGCAATGATCAGTATCCCAATTTGTATAAGTATGCCTACTATTTTTGCTACATCTATTTCCATTCCTAAAATTTCCATGTTTGTACTCCCTCCTTGTGCTTATTTTTATATAGTATCGTATCCCCTGCCTGGGTACAAATGAAACAAATATAGGTAGAACTGTATTATCCTTATACAAAAGTGCAAACGCCTTGCCCACCCCCGACAAGTTTGCTATACATCCCCTTATCCATGTTTCAAAGCAAAAAAGCACTAAATCAAAAATATGATTTAGTGCTTTCAATGTCTCTCTAAAAGTTAAAGCGCTGATTTAATTTGCTTTATATATAGAAACCGTACAAGGATAAAATACACAATTTGGATTAACAGAAAACCGCCCAATACCATACTGGATTCTTTCAACAAATTGTAATCAAAAAGGTGGGCAAGTGCAGTAAGAGCAACAGCACCATGAAGCAATGCAACCATGATCGGGGCAAAGAAGAGCAATCCTGTCTGTCTATTGATAACTTTTCCAAGCTCACGATCTGTCAGTCCAAGCTTGGCAATAGATTTAAATTTAGCCTTATCTTCATCCAGATCGGAATATAATCGGAAGTAAAGAAAGCTTCCTGCTGAGACGAAAAAGACAATTCCAATAAACAATCCAATAAATAATATCGGACCATAGCTTTTATTAATCGTGTAAATCATTGCATCGATTGCCTGAAACTTATACGGAGGGATCTGATCGCTTAGCGCCAAACCAGCCTGAATCACAGCATCTTCCTGGCCGTCAGCAGCTTTCCAAAAAATTTGTTCCATTTCATAGACAGGCTTTGCCAATTGCTTATAATCCTCATTAGAGACAACATAATATGCCTGCATTTCCGGTAATACAATAGAATTCATCTCTCTTGTTGGCTGTACTTCTTCTCCATTCTTTAACTTAAGTGGCTTGTCTATTAAGTTCACTTGCATGGAAGGATCAGATATCATAGCAAAGTTTTCTTTGACTACCATGGCTTTTCCTTCTTCTATTTGCACTTGTTTTTTGTCCAGAAGATCAGCAAACGTATTATAGATAGACTCACTTGCGATTAAAACTTCTCTATCTCTCCCTATATCATAGTATTTCATGTCAGTAGTTGCTCGACTCGCATCAATCTTGTTCTCCTCTAAAACACGCTCGATTGTCTTAACATCTTCAGGCTTCTTACTCTTCCCATCATCATCGTTTGGCGTATAAGAAAAAGTATAAGGATTAGCTTCCTTCACGCCGCCTGTTAAATACGTTTGAAAACCAAATAATGTACCAATAGCACTAAAAGCGACGGTTGATATAATTGCCACCATAAAAAAAGTACGGGCATTATCCTTCATACGAAACGAAAGATCTGAAAGTAGCAGCATATTTGTCTTACTCCAAAAAATTCGCTTCCGTCTTTTTAAACGACCAATGATAAATACACTTAATTGGGTGAAAAACAAATACGTACCTATAGTAACTACCACTATTACCGGCAACATAACATAGATAACTAATACTCCTTTTACATATAAGGCAGTAACATAGCCTGCGAGAAGTAATATTGCTGCAATGACAGTAAGTAATAAAGACGCTTTTGGCTCCGTCTTAGGCTTTGTGCTTCCTTTAATAAGCTCCGTTAGTTTCTTGGAACGAAGGAAAAAGGTAACAAAAAATGATATAAACAAAAATAACAAGAAGAAGGAACCTAATGTAATTATGATAGCCAATATTGGAAAATAAAAATGTAAGGCTTGCTCTATAATCAATACATTTTCAGCAATTAATAGAATCGCTTTGGCAAATAAGAGCCCTATAAGTATTCCGATAACTGTAGCGAGAACTCCAATTAGCATATTTTCCAAAAACACCATCATTCGGATTTGTCGCATCGACATCCCTTGCAGCATGAGAAGTCCAAATTCCTTCTTCCTTGATTGAAGAAATGAGCTCATGGAATATAATACGAAAAATAGAGAAAACAGATAGATAATACCACCTGCAACGCCCATCCCATAAATAGCCTTTGGGTTGATCCCTTCCCCATTCAGTGCCGGATGGAAAGCAAAAACAGCAAAGGTGAAAAAGATCATTACAGTAAACATACTGCTAAGAAAATAAGCAGCGTACAGCCGCTTATTCCGAAGTACATTATTAACTACGAACTGACGAAAAGTCATTGTCATTCCCTCCTAACAAGGAAAGCGTGTCAATAATTTTTTGGAAGAAAGCCTGTCTGCTATCACCTTGATGAATCTCGGAATAAAATTGGCCGTCACGAATAAACACTACACGGTCACAATAACTGGCCGCCTGTGGATCATGTGTGACCAGCATCATGGTGGTCTTTTCTTGCTCATTCAATGATACAAGCATTTCCATTACATCCTTCGAAGACTTTGAATCAAGGTTACCAGTTGGTTCATCCGCTAACAGTAGTTTTGGTGTGTGGATCATCGCCCTGGCTATTGCTGCCCGCTGAGCCTGACCTCCTGAGATTTCATATGTCCGTTTATTCATAATAGATTGGATGCCAAGCTTTTCCGCAATTACTTCTGCTTTTTCTTCCATTTCTTTTACGCGTTTTCCATCAAGGGTAAGAGGAAGCACAATGTTTTCTTTAACGGTAAGGGTTTGCAGCAAATTAAAATCCTGAAATACAAAGCCCAACTCTCTTCTGCGAAATTGTGCCAATTGATTTCGATTGAGCTTAAGCGGGTTTTTTCCCTCGATTAATATATTTCCTGTTGTCGGTTCATCAATAGTGGCAATCAGATTTAGAAGGGTGGTTTTCCCACTTCCTGATGGTCCCATAATACCAACAAATTCCCCTGCATCTATTTCAAGATTAATATCTCGTAAAGCTCGATAGGCGACTTTTCCTTCATAGATCTTGCTCACTTGTTTTACTTCAAGCATTCGATTCATTCTCCTTTGGTTAAAGGAAGAATACAGTTGCTTCTTCCTTTTAATTAGATGTATACAATAGATTGTTCATTCACTTTAACAACCTTATCTACTTATATTGTAAGGAATTTCCCCTCTTGAAACGATCGAACACTCTTTCATTCAGCTTACATTCTTGTAAGGAACAAATGCTAGGATATCGTTTGTGTAGGGGTGAAAAGAATGCGAAAAGTAGTCCCAGAACCTTCAGTAGATTCCATTTCAATCCGATGTTCCAAATAATCTGCAACCTCTTTTGTTAGATAAAGTCCCATTCCCGTAGATTCCCGAAAAATCCGGCCGTTATCACCAGTAAAAAACGCTTGGAAAACTCGCTTCTTATCTTGGCTCGGGATACCGACACCATAATCAGTAATTTCCATCACAGCTCGCTTTCCTAGCTTCTTCAGAGAAATATCGATCCGATTACTTTTCTTCGCGGAATATTTAACCGCATTTTGAATAATTTGATTAACAATAAAGAAAAGCCATTTTTCATCCGTTTCTACCGTAAGTTTTGGTGCTTCTATGTGCAGATGTGGGTAAACCTGATTACGTATATAGAAGCGTTTATTCTCATGGTTAACCTCATGTAACAGCTCTGCAAGCACAACGGGCTTGATGTGAAAGTCCTCCTGTATGGTACGTAATCTTGCCATATTTAAAACGGTATGGAGTCCATTTTTCATTCTTTCTGTTTCCTCACGAATGTTGGATGATTCAGGCTCGTCAAGATTTTGGGCAGTCAGTTCGATAACAGATAAAGGTGTCTTCATCTGATGTACCCAGCGGTCCATAAACGTAAGATGTTGCTTTTGTGCGTCTTCTGCTTGCTTTAGCTGTTCCATAAATAATTGATATTGGGTTCTAGTTAGCTGATCTAATGCAACACCTATTGGAGCTTGGTCTGTCGTTTCCAATAACTCCTTAAGATTGGTTGCTTTACTGGATAGTCTTTTATAAACATGCCTGCGTGTATAATACTGAAATACCAGATAGACAGCTAATAACACTATATTTACAAGGAGACCGTAAAGTAGGAGTAAATAATTACGAAAATCACTTAAATACAGAAGTAAAAATAAAAAGGAAAACTGCATACATTGGATAATGATTAACAGAATATGTTCTTTTATAAAAAGCTTCATTCCGCTTCGTCCCTCCAAGTAATTAGCAGTCGATAACCAGCACCTCTTACTGTTTCTACAACCCCTTGCAAATCTAATTCCTGAAATTTCTTCCTTACTCTTGCAATGTTAACATTTAGTGTGTTTTCATCCACATATGTCTGATCATCCCAAAGCTTCTCCAATAAATCCTCTCTTCCGGCAACCCGAGGATAACGATCCATTAATGTTGCAACAATATCACTCTCATTTTTCGTCAAAAGAACTGTCTTGTTCCCAAAATGGAGTTCAAAACGCTCTGGATAGAGTTTCAGATTTTTTATTTCCAATATCCTCTCTTTTTGACTGCCTGCATATTCACCGTACGCCCTGCGCAGCTGGCTACGAATTTTCGCCATTACGATATCTGGATGAAAAGGCTTGGTTATATAATCATCTCCCCCATTCTCCAAGGCCATTACCTGATCCATTTCTCCTGTTCGTGCTGAGATAAATATAACTGGGCAAATGGATTCCTTTCTTATTTGTCTGCACCAATAATAACCATCGAAATACGGCAGGTTAATATCTAAAAGAACGAGCTGTGGTTGATATTCGTGAAAGGATTGCATAATATTTTCGAAGTTAACGACGGATTTTACGATAAAACCATATTTATTTATGTAAGATTCCAAATAGGAAGCAATTTTAGGATCATCCTCGATAATCAAGATTTTTTCCATTCATTTCCGCTCCTTTAACTCTATTTTTATGACCTCATTATAACACGCAAGCGTTTTGGTAAGATATTCTCTCCTTACTGCTTATTCTTTCCTGCGACTAAGCGGAGCATCCACTGCCGTTACTTCAGCAGTTACAGTTCACAATCGAATAATCTATGACTCTGCTGGTTACAATAAGTTATGGAGGTGTTGAGCGTGAAAGATAAATATAGGCTTAAGCCAAAAAACATCAATATCGAATTCGGTGGTATGGGTATGTATGGTACCGCAGATGATGAAGATTTTGCTAGATTCAATATGAGCGCTGATTATAATGAGGCGGAGAAGCTGGCTAGGCGAAAAGATGACGATAAGGGTTCCCCCTGATTATCCACCTTCTCTAATTAAACTTTCTGTGTTTCATGTATGAATCACAGAAAGTTTTTTTGCCTAAAATTAGCCCATCCTCTCTTATTCACAGTCTGAATTTTAAGTTAAACAGGAAGATGCATGATACAATGACAGTAAAAATCCTGAGACATGTAAGGAAGTGAGCAGATGACCAAAGCAGCTATAGAATTCAAAGATGTAGATTATACAGCAAATGGAATACATATTTTAAAACGAATTACCGGCTTTTTTCCAAAGGGGAAAATCACGACATTAGTTGGACCCTCAGGAGCAGGGAAATCATCATTGTTCAAATTATGCAATGGCTTGCAAACGGCAAATTCCGGACAAATATATATTAACAATAAATTAATTGAACAGTATCCACCTACTGTATTACGGAGAACTGTAGGAATTGCCCTGCAAGAGGCTACCATGATTAATGGAAGTGTTGAAAAAAACTTAGCGCTCCCCCTTACCCTGAAAGGTGAAAAGTTACATAAAGAATTGGCAATCGAATTACTAAAAGTGGTGGGCTTGAAGGAGAGCTACATGAGTAGAAATACACAAGAGCTATCTGGAGGACAGCGTCAAAAATTATCCATTGCGAGAACACTCGTGAATAAACCCCAAGTACTACTGCTTGATGAAATCACATCTTCACTTGACCGTGTATCCCAGCAAGACATCGAAAAACTAATCCTAAGAATTAACAAAAAATACAATACGACCATCATATGGATTACTCATAACCTCCAGCAAGCCTTATCCCTTGGCGATTATACCTGGGTCATGATAGATGGGGAAGTAGTGGAAACAGGCGAAAGCGATCTACTAACTAATCCAAAAAATGAAAGAGTAAAACAATTTATAAAGGGTGGAATGGAATGAGTTATTTAACCTTAAGCATCACCCTCATATTTGTTATCATCCCTCTTATCTTATCGAAAACGTTTAAGCTCGGCTTGGAAAGAGATACCATTATTGCAGCAGTTCGTTCCATTATTCAATTACTCGCTGTAGGTTATGTTCTTCAATTCGTGTTTAATGAGGAAAACGTTGTATATATAGTTCTGATGCTGTTATTAATGGTTGGGGCAGCTACACAAAATGCCAGGAAAAAGGGAGCTTCCATCAAAGGGATTACTTGGAAGCTGATCGTAACCTTTTTGTTTATCGAAATTTTAACCCAAAGTATATTATTAGGTCTGGATATAACTCCACCTACCGCCCAATACGTCATACCAATTAGCGGGATGGTTATCGGAAATTCGATGGTACTAGGAATTCTTTTCCTTAACCGATTTACCGCGGAAATGGAAACGGGACAAAATCAAACGGAGCTAATTTTATCACTTGGTGGTACACCCAAGCAAGCCGTCCATACACAGTTAATTACCTCGATTAAAGCAAGTACCATTCCAACTATTGAGAGTCAGAAAACAATCGGATTGGTACAATTACCAGGAATGATGAGTGGGCAAATCATTGCAGGGGCTGATCCAGTACAAGCAGTATTATTTCAATTGCTCATTCTATTCTTGTTGCTAACTACTGCAGTGACTACAAGCATCATGCTCGGTTATCTTTCTTATCCAACACTGTTTAACCAGCGAATGCAGTTTTTAAGGGAAAGCCTAATAAGAGAGTAAGCTTCCTATCTCATATATAATCTTTAGTACACAACAAAGCAGAAAGGAATGATCCCTTTCTGCCTTTGTTTATTTCACTTTATTCTTATTTGTCTTTTCATCTGGTTTTTGGAATGTACGCCTGGCGTCTTCCTTCAATGCTTTCAGTAAGGAATAAATCATTACCAGCAAAATAATTGCAAACGGAAATGCTGATAAGATAGATGCTGTTTGCAATGCTTCTAGTCCACCTGAAGCAAGTAAAACGGAAGCAGTTGCCGCCTGAATAATTCCCCAGCTAAGTTTCACCGTGTTAGGTGGGTTTAAACTTCCATTCGTTGTCTGCATACCAAGTACAAACGTCGCTGAGTCTGCTGAGGTAATGAAAAATGTACTTATTAAGACCACTGCCACTACAGACAAAATAATACCAAATGGCATCGATTCAAACATTCCAAATAATGCTTGCTCTGTTGCTAAATCAGAAAGACCTGTATTTACTCCATCAAGTTCTTGTTTTAAGCTAGCCCCTCCAAATACAGCAAACCAAAACATACTAAACAAACTAGGAATAATTAGAACACCAAGAACAAACTCTCTTACTGTTCTTCCTTTAGAAACACGAGCGATAAAGGTCCCTACAAATGGAGACCATGCAATGAACCATGCCCAATAAAAGACTGTCCATCCTTCGATCCACTCATTATGCTTAGCATCAAAAGGAGCCATCTCAAAGCTTTGAGAAGGGATATTTTGTAAATATTCACCTAAAGTAGAAGAGAATAAATTCATAATATAGACACCAGGTCCGATAATAATAGTTAGCAAAATTAATATAACGGCTAGAACGATGTTTGTATTACTTAGATATTTAATCCCTTTACTAATACCTGTCCATGCAGAGAACATAAATAGTACGGTAACAATTAGAATAATAATAAATTGCGTTAAGAAATCATTATCAATATCGGTAAGAAAAGCAAGACCTCCACCAATCTGGGAAGCGCCTAAGCCAAGAGATGTAGCTACACCAAATATGGTTGCAAATACGGCAATTACATCAATTGTCTTACCAATTAGCCCGTTCACTCTGTTTCCTAGGATCGGCTGAAATGTTGCACTGATCAAACCAGGTGCTTCTCTGCGGAATTTAAAGTAGGCAATGGCCAATCCAATAACCGTGTAAATCGCCCATGTATGGAAACCCCAATGAAAGAATGTATAGCGCAAAGAATTTCTGGCTGCCTCAATTGTTTCAGGCTCTGCGTTTGGTGGAGCCGCAAAATGGGCAAGCGGTTCAGCTGAGCCCCAGAAAATTAACCCAATTCCCATACCAGCACTAAATAACATAGCAAACCATGTAATTTTGTTATACTCTGGTCGGTCACTTTGCTTACCAAGACGAATTTTTCCATAAGGACTGAAAATCAAATAAATAGAAAATAAAAGAAATATAGTAACAGATAATAAATAAAACCATCCAAAGTTCTTAGTTAGAAATCCTTGTATATCTCCTGTTACGGTGCCTAAATTTTCAGGAGCCAGGGAACCCCATAAAACAAAGGCTATACAAATAACAATAGATACCCAAAATACACTTGTAACTTGCTTCATATAAACTCTACTCCTTAATTAGTTAATATTGCTCGTTAATTTGCGGGCGATAGCTAGAGAATGCTCTGTAGCCTTGTCCGCCCCTACCAAAGCAGTTAATGATGTCGCTCCCTCTATCAAAAGCGTGAACTGATATGCCAATTCATCTGCATCTCCATCCACACTTTGACTTGCCAATTCTTGAAAGTATTGTAATAACCTATCTTTATGTGTTCTCACAATAGTTACAATTTCACTATTAAAACCCGCATAATCAACCATGGCACGAAGAAACATATCTCCTTTGTAGGATTGATGCTTCAGCCACTCTCCATGTGCTTCCAATGCAAGTAAAATTGGCAAATCTGAATTTTTCTCGATGTGCGCATCCAAATAACTCCAATATCGCTGTTCCCTTTGTTTCAAAACCTCTTGCACAAGACTTTCCTTTGAGGAAAAGTGATTATAAAGCGTCATTGTGGCTACATCTGCTTCACGAATAATTTGTTTTAAACCTACTCCACGAAAGCCATGCTCATAAAATAAACGTTCGGCTACTTCAAGTATTTTCTCTTTTTTCATTGATCTCCCCACTGCTTTACCTCCTTCATAAAATTAAACCAGGGGAAGATGCAACCTGGTTGTACATTTTTACAGCGATTAGAGTTATTTGTGCCATATAGGATTACTTTTATAAATAAAATAGATAGAACGCTCTTTCTACCTTGGCCATAGTATCAATGGATGCGTTTTCAAGTCAACCCACATATTAGAATTTTTTGCAGAGAATCTTATTTTATACTTATTTCAATTCATACAAAAAGACTGCGGTTTATTTCATCGCAGTCTCTAGCTTCATTATTTTTTCTCCGTTTATATCTCGTTCTTCGATAAATGCGAAACCAAATTTTTCGTACAAATAGATGGCTGGCAGATTATTTTCATACACACTCAAATAAATAGTCTGGGCTGGATACTCTTTTTTCAGGGTATCCAGCATTGCTTGACTATTTCACAGTTCCATTCTTGTTTAAAAGAGATGAAGGTAGATAGCGGTCATCCTATTGGTGGAATGATAAGGAGAAAAGAAGTGCTGGATGGAGACTTCGACAATTATTATTATTTGTATAACCGACTGGAAACGGTTCCGACTCAGACAATTACCTATGCGAAGGAAGCAGGCTTCTGTGTTATTGGATACCATATTGGCCGAGAGACTACCATTGATCAAACCTATGCCAAGCTTCTTCACTATATCCAGAAAGCACATTTAAAATTGGGAAACTGGGCATATGAAGAATACATACTAGATGAAATATCTGTTAATGGGATAGATCATTACGTAACAAAAATAATGATAGAGGTGAGAGAGAAATAGCACGATATAGAAAAGCTTATTCCTCTTCTCCCTTTATCACTAAATTGTTAAAACAATATGTGACTGTTTCTTCATCTGATTTACTATCAAGGTGGAAATCTTGCTGGTATTCCTCATTGCCTTTCCCTGTGATAACAATCCAGTCACCTGTCGTAGCATCTTCTATCGCCTTCATTATCGCTAGAGTTCGATCCGGAATAATAGTGCCATTAGACATGCCATTTTCGCTCTGTAATTTCTCTATATCCGAAATCATTTTCTCCTGTGTGACCCCATTTAAATCATCTAATGTTAATGTATAGTAATCAGAAATCTCTGCAGAAATGGAGAGCATTTCGCTCCGTTTCGTCTCATCCCGGCCCCCGCGCCAGCCAAAGATATGCTTGAGCTGTTTAGCACCTGCTTGTCTTGCTGCTTGTAAACAATGAAAAACAGCATCCGGAGTATGGGCATAATCAATAACACAAGTTACCCCATCGCTTTTTATCTGCTGAAAACGACCTGGAATACCTGTGAAGTTAGTAAGGGCCAAAGCAATTGCCTCGGTATCTACTCCCGCTATTTTTGCTGCAAGATACGCCGTCGCCATATTATAAAAATTGTGCATTCCGGGCAATTTTGTATCGATCTCAAAGGGGTTCACTCCATCATATAGCTTCATCTTTTGTTGCGAATCATTCAGGGACACAAGTCTAACATCATTTCCTTTTGTTCTTCCAACAGTAAAAGAAGCAACTCCCTTTTCGTACAAGATCTCCAACAACTGTTCACCATAACTGTCATCACTGTTTACTACAGCTTTTCCGCCTTTTTTCAGCTTATCAAATAATAGTTTCTTTACATTAAAATATTCTTGCATGGAAGCATGATAATCTAAATGATCATGGCTTAAATTAGTGAATAATGCGACATCAAAAAGTATACCATCTACTCTACATTGCTTTAATGCGTGAGAACTGACTTCCATAACTACAATTTCATCCCTACTTTCGTACAGCAGCTGATTTAATTCCAAGGGGCCTGGGGTAGTATTCATTGAAGGATAGATTTTTCCATTTACACTATTTTGAATGGAGCCAATCATCGTACAAGAGACATCTGCCTGCTCGAGCACATGTTTTAATAAATAGCTTGTCGTTGTTTTACCATTCGTCCCCGTAATCCCAATGATAAATTTATTCATAGATGGGGAATGATAAAAACGGTCACTTAAAATAGCGAGGGCTCTTCTTGCATTATCTACTTTTATATACGGCGTATCCTCAAGGGAAATGTCATTTTCTCCAACAATCACAGTAGCTCCCTGTCTAATTGCTTCATCTATAAAACGATGTCCATCAGCTTGCACACCTTTAATCGCAATAAAAAGATAGCCTTCTTTTACTTTACGTGAATCATAAGCAATCCCTTTAATTTGTATATCTCTACTTGTTATTTCTGTGAATGTTTTCATTTCTGTTGCAAGTTCTTTAACGATGTTGTTGAAATCCATTCTTTTCTCCTCTCACTTAGCAGGTTCTTATGTGTTGTTGAAATTTTAAGTGAAATCAACATAACATTTATTTAATATGTGATGATACATATAATTCAATACCAAAACAAGTGTATTTACAAAATGGAAGCCTAAAATTAGATTTAAATGGCTGAACCTAAACAGATTACTTGCACTGCCACTATAGATTTGATAAAAATATACTGATTACCCAACAATCAACCAGAACAAAATCGGAGGAATAAACGTGAAAATAGTTGCAATGGTAGGAAGTAACCGTAAAGATTCATATAACATGAAACTCACATCTTTTATGCAGGAAAGATATAAGGATAAGCTGGACATTGAGATTTTACCAATTGGGCAGCTTCCATTTTATAATCAGGATGATGAACTAAATCCATCTGATATTGTAGAGGATATTAGAGAAAAAATCAGAAACAGTGATGGCATCCTATTTGCGACACCTGAATATAATGCGTCCATCTCAGGTGTATTAAAAAATGCTATTGACTGGTTTTCTCGTGTAGATAAAGTAATGGTAAACAAACCCGCAATGATCGTTGGCGCATCAATGGGACGCTTAGGAACAGTAAAAGCGCAAATGCATCTTCGCCAAATTTTAAATGCACCTGGCGTTGGAACTATTACACTACCTGGAAATGAAGTTTATGTAGGTGCCGTCCATGAGAAAATAGATGAAAACGGCAATTTAACCGATGAGCAAACAGCACAGTTTATTGATTCTGTGATGGATAACTTTGTTCACTGGATAGAAAAAATGAGTGTGAAGCAATAGAATGAATCACCTGCGTGTAAAACGAAGCGCAGGTGATTTTTTTATTAACACTTAAATAATTTCATAATTTTTATGAGCTACAACCGTTTTATTTCCTTCAAAATCATGTTCCGTATTATTTTTAGTAACTAGCACTATTACAGAATTCTCATTAATTTTCTCGACAATTCCTTGTACTCCAGACATAAAAGATATCTTGTCGCCTACTTCTACCGTCTTATTTGAACTCATATATTCTCCACCCCATTGTTTAGTATTAACTACTATTTCTTTCTATTATATGTAATACCCGTTTAACAGTAAAATTAAAATGGTTATTTTATGAAAATTTTATTACAAAATATTACTGTGAGTGTGTTTTGTTGTCTCCACATAAAAAACGAGATCTACTCTTAGGTAGACCTCGTTATATCAATGGGTTTAAAGTGGGCTTACATCATGCCGCCCACAAAATGATAAGTTGTAACATCTTTCATGTTGTGTTTCTAAAGTGCGGTAAATCAACATTTTACGATTTTGTAACTGTAACATCTTTAACGGGGATTTACCGTTTATTATGGGATAGCGTTAGCAAAATGTTAACAAATTTTTAGCAGTCTAAGAATAAAGCTTACCCTCGTAACAATTCAATGGAATTTTGTATTCTAATAACGTAATTAGAAACTTTTTTATTATAATACTCCTCTGGGTTTTCTCTATCTAAGAATTGCAATAAAAATGCTCTATAACCAGCTAAATAATTTAGTAGTGAATATTTATTTTTAATTTCTCTATTTAATCCACTATTGTTAATATCAGAGAGTAATTTTGTTATATCAAAATTACTCCTATGCTTATCAATAATAAATAAAGTACTGGACAATCCTTTTAGTTTGCTCCTTGAGATCCTAATATTATCTTCTATAACAAAACCATTTAAGGAGATAGAATCTTGATCATATCTTATTTTATGTTTATTTAATTCGAATCCCCTAGTAGATAAAATATATTTAATCTTCTTAATGAAAAAATCATTATGTAAGAATTTATTATCAGTAGAAAATAAAAGGTCATCAGCATATCTAGAGTAGTTAATATTAAACTTTTTACAGTATTTATTTATTCTAATATCTAATTGCCTAAATACAATGTTAGATATAGTGGGAGACGTGATTGCCCCCTGTGGTAATTTTCCATCTAATGTGATTAAATCAATAAGTAATAATAATTCTTCATTATTTTTATTATCATTCAGACGAAAATAATAGGAGAATACAGATTCCAGAGTGTCATTTGTAATGTTTTCAAAAAAGTTCTTTATATCTAGTCTCAGGTAATACTTTCGTCTAACGTGGGGTTTCAGATAATCGCTGTATGATTGACCTGATACAAAACCATAAACATAATTTGGAATTGATATTGTATTTAGGAAGTTAATTCGAATGCTTTGCTGAATTTTTGATAAAGCCGAATTTTTTTCAAGGCAGTTAATAGTACGAAAACCATTTTTTTTCGGGATTTTTCTTTTAGTATAATATTTACTTTTATCTTTTAGTATTTCTTCGACTAGTGATTTTGAGGTTGCTAGTATCTTATTATAAAAGAAATCTTCTCTATATATGTATATTTGCATAACTATCCTCATTTTAGAGTAGAGGGAGTACTTTCTCAAAATTACGCGTAGCGCAACTTAGCGACTATAATAACAATTAACAAAGTTAACATGATAACAAATTATAGTGCGCCGATCGGCACTTCTAATAGAGACACTAGACCCTTGGCTTTTTATATCCCACTGATGTAAATCTATGTAGAAATACTGAGAATATAAGTCTCAAGGTATGGAATACTCTATATTAATATTCCTTGCTACTCCCTCTTACTCATCTTATATATATTTTTTATTATATCGTAAAGTTCTGGAAAGTAAATACTAAACTGCTTTTCTTGTTCCTCTCTCGTGTTGTGAATATTTATTTCTTTACTAAAAACATAATCTAACCATGCAGATACCCAGCCAGAGGTTTTATCATACCTGCGTCTAAATCTATTAATTAAAAGATATGACTTTCTAATGTTATCAGGAAAGGAATTAGTTCTGTTATCTTTCATTATCTTTTTCAAAGTGTCATATTTACCATTAACAATAAGACGAAATGCGGTTGATAAAGCTTCTTTATTATTTGAGATATTAAATAAGTCATTAATTTGATTTTGGTCATGTGGATTATTAGCTATTAACCAATCTCTAAATAACTCTAAATTATTGTAATTGACTAAAGAACCTTCAATGGTTGTATTAACTGGATAAACTTTATATTTTAAACAATAAAGCTTAATCAATTCCTTAAATGTTTTAAAATAATCCCCATAAACTATACACCAATACTTATCTAAACTATATGTATATGAACTTAATGAATTTATTTTCATTCTTATATCATATAATTTTCCATTTCCCCCAAAGTGAAACATTTCTTTCTCATGCTGCTTTTTAAATCTTACATTGTCCAGTGGATTTAGGAAATCCTTTTGCCCATTTTTTAGCAATACCTTTCCAGCATAATCAACTTCAAAGATATAATCATTATCTACTATAATTATATATGGGATTTTCGTATTTCTAATATCTGGGTGTATTGTTGAAATTTTTACAGTCTTCCCTTCGAATGAGTAAAAGTCTATTTTTTTTAAAAATGGAAAAAGAGTTAGCAAGTTATTATTGTCAAACAACTCTAATTCTGTATCACCTTCAACAAATACAATTTGTTCAGAAAAATAGTAGCTAGATTCTTCATCTGATAATATATTTCTTTCCCTATGGTCTTGGAATTGATAAATTGTCGTTATGTCTGCATAACCATTCATCTGGTTGGTTGCATGTAAAATGTTGTAATCTTGGGTTTTCTTAATAACATTTTTTAATACTCTAGGGGCATGTGTAACTATAATACTTTGACTTTTATTTTCATCTCTGATTAAATTACTCATTAAATCGTCTATATACTTCGGATGCAATCCTACTTCTGGCTCATCAATTAATAGTAATGGAATCTTTAATTTTTGTTCTGCTATTTTTGCCACTAAACTACAAAATAACTGTAGATAATTAAATGAGTTTGTCCCTTCAGAAAAGTAACTCAACTCTTTATATTTATACCTTAGTTTCTCCCCACCTAATTGTAGCTTGATTGCATTTAAGAACTTCTCTTGATTGGTAAAAGGACTAATTACTATATTATTTCTATCAAGTTTATCTCTTAATATATCTATAATTTTCCTATATGACTCACCATATTGTTGGTATATTAAATCACCAAGATCCTCTTCTAAGTTAAAGCTTGGGAGTTTAGCCATATCTCCAACCATTTCCCATAGTGTTTCCCAATTTGTATGATCATTATTTTTAATTGATATATAGTAAAATGGGTAAATTGTTTTAAGTACTTTACGTAATTCAAAGGATAATCTCGGTGCCCATTCTGTATTACCTTCTTTATCTATATATAATCTAATTGCTAACATATTATTTCTGTCTACAAAGGAAATTAATTCTCCTATATTATCCATAAAATCGCTTTGCTTCATCTCACCAATAATTTTTTTTAACCAATAAACTTCATATACATTGACAAAGTATTTATAATCAAAGATTAGCTCAATTTCAGCAAATTCATTATAAGGATTATTTTTATCAAAGATTATAAAATCACTTTTCTTGCCTTCAAGAGAGTTATAAAAGTATTGTAAGGCTTTTATAAAGGTTGTTTTACCTACTCCATTTTGGCCAATAATACAGTTGTTTTTATCAATCTTTATATCTACTTTCTTGATAGACTTGCAGTTCACTAATTTTACTCTTTTTAGCATACTCTAATCTCCTAGTTACTCTTTGCCAAATATCTTTATTCCAAATTGTAACCTCAATTATTTTGCAGTTTTTATACATATTTCAAACAATATTCAAAACTATAGTTTTTATTTTTATCTTATTTATCTCTACAGTTACTTATTTTTAAAATTATACCAAGGTTAAAAGTATATTAAATTCAAGGCATTTAGTGCCTATGAGTTAATTGACTGATAGGAGATTTAAGCTTAAACAGTCATTCCTTCACTATCTCTTAGAGTGAATTCTTCAACAAACTCATTTGAAATTACCTTTTGGTCAGTTACAAACGCAACACTGAACCTCGCTCTTGTTAAAGCAACATATAAGCCTGCTTTAGTTTTTGGACTACTAATAGCCTCATAATTACCTTTTAAAAATTTATGAATAGGTCCATTTGGATAAATAAAGACTCTATCAAACGTCAATCCTTTAGACTTTCCAAAATTTAAAGGTGTAAAATTATCTGGTATATTCTTAGTCCTTTTATCATATCTCAATACAACAGGAGAATATTTTTTTGCATATTCAAGAACTTCACTGCTTCGAATGTAAAAAACACCATCGTGTCCAGTCTCCATATCATTCATGGAATTTGTTTTAGGCATTTGGGGATAAAGTGAATCTGCTATATCACAGATTAATTGGTTACATCGGAAACATTCTGTCTTATAAACAATAGAACAGAAGCCTTCCTTCTGCCAATCACTAAACAAGTCAAAAATGGTTTGTCCCCTATATTTTTTGTTTTTCCTTGAATTATTAGTGAAGTAGGTAGCCTGTCGGTTATCTCCAACTATAATGTTATGTATATTAGATTTTAATAATAAATATAGAAAATCTAAATCTGTTCCAGCTAGATCCTGTACCTCATCTACCATTAGGATATCATATATACTCTCTAATCGATCAATAACCAAACCGTTTGATATTTTATTAACCTCAAGCACGAAATCACACAACTTGTCAGTATAAATATATTTTCCATCACGAAAATAGTACTTTTCAACTTCCGTTTTAGCTATATATAGTGTAGATTGACCATTAACAAATTTTATATTTTCAATTCTTTTTTTATCGTATAAGAAGTTTTGATAAGGCCTTACACATTCTCTTAGTAGGAAGGAATACCATGTTTGAACCACAACATTCTTAGGGACATATCCAATTTTATCAAAAAACTTTTTCTCAATTTCTTTTGTATTATCTATTGTAAATGTTGTTATCAATATCCTTTTGTCATTATTTTTCAATGCTTTTTCAACTAGATCTGATGATTTTCCTGAACCTGCTGCAGCAATAATAACTTTGTTATTGAATTGCATCATTTATATACCCCGGTATAATAATTTTTTGGTTTGAATCAAAAATACGCATTGCACACTCACTTTTATTACCTGAACTTGTCATAAATTTAATAAGCTCAGCCTCTGATGTATAATCCTTCCCTAAAATATCATTTAATATAGATAACTCATTTGCTGATACCAACTGTGGTTCTAACGTTGCATATCTCGTGTCGTCACTATAGCAAATTTTGATTGTTGGATGTTTTAGGTAATGATCACCATATTTTTCAATAATGTGCTTAACAATGTCTCCATCATTATCGGTAACAACAGCAACCTCTTTATTTAGAAGATCAGCTATCTCAAGAAAGCGCTTAAATGATAATCCTCTTACAGTAATAATATCTATACCATCTTCGATAGGAAGCCTATTATGTTTTTGAAGATATGCCTTTTGAACAATTAACTCATCTGATGGGCCTTCTACTAAAATAGCCTTATCAGCTAGCAATAATCTAAGTGTATCGTAACCGGGTAACTTTTTAAAATAATTATAAGTATCCTCATTTAAATCTCTTAATGTTATGTGTTTTCCATTATTCATCAATACTACTTTATCTAAACCAAGTTTATTTAAAACGTAAGTACTATGTGTTGTAATTATTAACTGTTTCCCTTCACATTTTTCGGAGATTTGATTAATTAATTTTTGCATATTTGAATGAGATAAGTGATTTTCTGGTTCTTCAATTAAGATTACTTGAGCCTCTTCAGCATTTGATTCGAGTGATAACTTCAATTTTACCGAGTTTTGCTCACCTTTCCCAATGAAATCAAAAGGTATATCATCCAGATAAGCAGTCAAATTGGATTCCCATCCATTCTTTTGAGATATATCTAGAGAAATAGCAAGTTCTTTATCTGAGATATCACCTGTTTTTTTAGAGAGTGTACTATTAATCTTTGATATAGATTCAACTTGAGAGAAATTCTCTTTAATATCCCTAAAATTAAAATTTAAAGTTGCGCGCTGTTTAGGGTCTAGGGTATCACCAATTACACTTGAAATATACCTGTCTGTTCCGTTCCATGCCTTTCCTTCCGTTGGATCAATTAATACACATTTAATAGGATTGCTTCGTGAAGTTATTGGATTAGATGCAAAGGAATACCAATTAATTTTATAATACTCTATCGGTATATTTCTTATATTAGTCGATTGTTCTATGTATTGTTGATATTCTTCAGTGTAGTCATCATCAAATTCTATGGAAAAACTAATGCCACATGCATTTTCTTTAATTGAATTGTTTGACCCCTTCAAAGATGCATTCTGATTATCTTCCTTTAAATATATTTCTATAAGTATGCTAGGTGGGATTACACGCTTATTTTTACTAATGTTTTTTATGTAATCTTCAACAACAGTCTTATTAAAAAGAAATGGATTTAGTTCATTATGTATATTTCTCTTATTTAATGTACTAGTTAGTGCTAAATTAACGGCTTCTAATATAGTAGATTTTCCTTGTTCATTATTACCAACAAGAATATTTATTGTGTCGTCTAATTTTAAATCTAGATAATCAATAGATTTATAGTTTTTAATAATTACTTTTTCTATCAATGGGTGAACTCCTTTCAATGCTCAGTCTTTGTAATGAAAAATAAAAACATAAGTACACTGTATTAGTGTTAATCTTCCGCCTGAACTAATGATGTTTTTATAGTTAACATACAGCCCATATTTCTATACATGGATTAGGTGGTTTTTCCTTGTTACCTTCCAAACAATTATGAGCATAATTTTTATATGGTATTAACCTTAGCCCTATATTTAGCCTCAATTTCATCTTCAATATCACACTCAAGTGTCCAAATATTTTTTAATAGGATTCTTTTATAACCACATTTAGGACACTTATATCTATACCTTCCAAAATATGTTCTTGATACTATCATTCTTCTATAATCATTTTTACAATAGGGGCCATCTACTCTACCTACATTTATATCCATTATTTCATTAGAAAATGGATCTTTACGTTTAGTATCCGCATATATCTTCCACTTGAATCCATACCCTTCTCCACTGTATTCTAAATCATAGCGACTTCCTATACTCCTTACCATAGGATAGGGTATTTGTAACTTATCAATTCTAGTTCTTATAAACCAACGAACAATAATCACCAGTAATAATAATAATATCCAATATACTAAGTATGTGTAGTTAATAACTATATTTATAAATCCCCTGAAGTCTAAAGCCTTCCCAATCTGTATAAAATGGTAAGCATATGTGGTTAAAAATGTAGCTACTAAAGAGGCTAGTACACTTATAATAAAATCCTTGAATTTATCAATCATTCACATGCACCCGTCCTTATCATAATAAGCGCAGAATTTCTAATTCTATTATACAGGAATATACCAATAAGTGGTATGTTATAAAGGCAAACCACGAGCTTATCCAAAGTGAAATTATCAATCTCATTATTAAATTGTAATTTAGAAGAGTTCTAATACGTTGTAAACTTGTTCTCCTGACAATAATTAACAAATCCTCCTAACAAAACTTTGTAATTTTGAATATTAACCTTGGTAGTGTTTCTAAATTTTCGGTCTTCCATAAAATCTTGATATGCAAATTTTAACAACACAAAAAAAGACTACCTCCTTTTACTTAGGAAGTAGTCTTCTTCTAACTAACTATTTATACGTAAGCGTAAAATAGTCCCCACCTTTAATTAGATGGGGACTATTGTTATGATTTATTTAGTTTTATTAGGGACCCTACATTCCTCCGGAATTGTCGGTGACCAAGGCAGAAACTGATTTAAGTCTTCACTGTTTGTGTAATCCATATTGGGAAGCTTCTCAAATAAGTATTCCAGATAATGAAATGGGTTCAGTCCATTTTCCTTTGCAGTTTCCACAATACTATAAACAATTGCGCTGGAGGTTGCCCCTTTGGCTGTATTACTGAACAACCAGTTTTTCCTTCCTATAACGAAGGGTTTAATGGAACGTTCTCCACGATTGTTATCGATTTCCAAACGACCATCCTTAAGGAATCCTCCTAAACGATCCCATTGATTACGACAATACTTGATTGCTTGGCCAAGAGCGCTTTTAGGCAGAACGCGTGGTGTCTGTTCACGTAGCCATGTTGAAAAAGCCTGCAGCACTGGCTGGCTGCGCTCTAATCGTTTTTTATAACGTTCGTCAGCACAGACGTCTTTTAATTCTCGTTCAATGCTAAACAGCTGATTACAGAAGGCAAGTCCCTCTTTCGCTTTCAAGTTGGTCGTGCTCGCATTTTCAGGTAATGCCTTGAGGGCATCAGTAAATTTACGGCGCGCATGTGCCCAACATCCAACCAGCGTTACTCCGGGAAGGCCGTTGTAACCAGCATACCCATCGACATGCAGGTATCCTTGAAAGCCATCTAGAAAGCGACGTGGATGCTTGCTTGCTCGTGTCTGCTGGTAATCATACAAAACAATAGGCGGACCTTCGCTTCCTGTGCGATACAACCACATATAGGATGTCGACGTGGCAGGGCGTTCCGGTTCGGAAAGAACCTGCAGCGTTGTTTCATCCGCATGGAGGCTATCCTGGTTTAAAAGATGTGTGTGCAGTTGTTCGTAAATAAGGGAGAGCCAGGTGCTGGCCCCATAAGTAATCCAATTGGCCAATGTCTGCCGTGGAATGGAAATGCCAAAGCGTTCCCAATGTTTCTCCTGCCGATACAGAGGCATGCTCTCTACATACTTTTGGTTCATGGTATAAGCAATAGCAGATGGAGATGCCAGACTTCCCGGAAATACAGGTTCTGGCATACTTGCTGTCACGATAGGTGTTTGTATGCCATTTCGCTCGCAATAACGACAACTATAAACATGACGTACATGCTCCACCACTTTCACTTGGGCGGGGATCACTTTTAATTCTCTGCGCACTTCCGTGCTCATCGAATGGAGAGAACCTTGGCAACACGAACAGACCTGTTCCTCATCGGATAAACGATACTCAATCGTTTCCTTCGGCAGGTTCTCCAGTTGCTTATCTCGCTGGCCACTTTGCTTTTTGCGCTTGTAGGTAATCGTCTCGACCGAGGGCTCCTCAACAGCCGAATCAGCTGTTACCTCCGTTTCGTTAAAAAGGGAGAGTTGATCCGGGTGAATTCTCTCGCTGGAAGATCCGAATTGGCGCTGTTGGCTGAGTCGAAATTGTTCTTCATACCATTTTAGTTTCGCTTCCAACGCTTCATTCTCCATTTCTAACGTTTCCGTGCGCTCCATGTAATATTCAATTGATTTGTTGGATTTTCCTTCGTTCGTTTTCATAGATTAAGTATACGAAAAAGAATCCGACTTGACTAGTCGAATTCTCGTATTTATATCTTTCACTCTTTTATAGAATGGTACGGGCTTTTACTTCATGGTGGGCCTTTTTCTGTTCTAGAGACAAACCATCCAATAACCAACGAAGTTGGCGCGGACTGACATCCATAGGGGAAGCGTCTTTCTCGGAGGGCCAATGAAAAGTTCCCCGTTCCAACCTACGGTAATGAAGCCAAAACCCATTGTGTTCCCACTGTAGGATTTTCAACTTATCCCGTTTTCGATTACAGAATACGAAGAGGCTGGGAGAAAAGGGATCCAGGTCAAAACATTCTTTCACGATGACCGCTAATCCATCAATGGACTTTCGAAGATCAGTACTCCCACGGGCTAGATAAACTCGATCATAAGAGGTATTGGTTAGCATTGCTTATGTAAAAGATGCATGATATCGGATAGTAAGCCCATATCAGCTCCTGGCCGTACTTCTACCGAGAGAGAATCCTTATGAATAAAGATCGGCCCTTGTCCTTCTGAAGAAAGGGATTCTTCTTCTAATTGGACTGACAGCCATTGAGTGGACTCCGATTCTAGCGAAACCTGTTCGGTTTCAAACTGCCGCACCCCGTAATACATAGGATGAGCATTGATTTCTTGTTCACGGCACCATTCAGCAATATTCTTGCCACTATCTTTCCAGGCATTATAGCGCGCTTTCCATTCTATTCTTTTGTCTTTCAGGGTCATTGCGTAACCTCCCGAGTTAATTTCTAAAGAGATTATCTCATGGCGGCCACCTGATTCCTATGTGTGTTTTATTTTACGCTTACATTTATACATTAAACAGCTTCACAAAAAGCTAGGTTGGACGTGTAGGAAATCTCCTACATCATGCCGCCCGTAAGCTGAGAGTGTGTAATATCGTTAACGTAGAATGCAAAAAGCGCGGTAAATCAACGTTTTTGATGTTGTTGGTTGTAACATCTTTAACGGTGATTTACCGTTTTTTATGAGATTGCGTTAGCAAAATGTTAGCATTTTTTTACCAGTATTATTAGTATTTTTTATGATTGTAATCTTTAAGTTCAATTACTTAAAAAGAGACAATTATATTTTTTGTAAAATCTTTGAGTTTAGTTCTTTAAACCCCTCACTCATTTTTAATGGCATAAGAAAGAACAATTCTTCCGTAAGCTTAATAATATATTCGGAAACATATGTTGGTGGTAAGTTATCATTTAGAAGAATATTATTATTGTATGATCTTAGTTCTATATTCCCAAATTCCAAATCGGAAACTTCCTTAAAAAAGGTTCTAATTGATTTAGACTTGCGCTTGTTTGATGCATTATTTTCTTGAAAAGAAATAAAAATTTCAGTTTCGTAATGTTTTAATAAACTAAATGTACAGGTAGCAATTAATAAATATCGTGTTTTTACACTTTCAGAGTACAACAAGTATAAATCATCAATCGTTCTGTCAATTGATTTAATGTACTCGTTATTATAAAGTTCCAAGTTATCTTTTAAATTTGATTTAGTTAAATCAATTAATTCTTCAGCAGTAAACAAGTTCTCTAGTTTTATTTCTTCTTCTATCTTTTTAATATTTTTAATTAAATTTTTATTAATTTCCATATCCTATTTAAATCTCCAATTATACTTTGAGGGTAACTGCTTATAGTTGGTTTCATGATAAAATATTGTTAGATTCGTTAATGGGTGCCTCTCAATAAACTGTTGGAAAACTGTTTCACAGTTTAAACATGGCTCCTTTTGTGAATATATGAATACTTTACAATCATACAATCTATTATCAAACATATATTTACTAATTTTCTCTAAGATAACACTTTCACTGTCTTGTTCTCTACTCCATGAATGGGGAGTACGAATTCCTCTTGACCGGTCCACATTTACATAATTAAACAAGAAAGGTGGAGTTGCATAATACAAATCATTAATCATATTATTCCACATGTATTTTTTATGTTTTTCAACTTTGTCCTTAAAATTATTATATGCATCCTTACTTTGTATCTGGCAGGTAGAATAAAAATATTTTTCTCCCATATTAGTTTTTAGCATTCCTATCGCATAGTTGCGATTTAAATGATTAAAAAATGCCTTTTTTCCAAGCTCACCTGCTCTTTTAAGTTCTACTATCATTTTTTGCCAGTTTAAATAGGCTCTATACTAAATGTGGTGGTCTCCTTTGGAGGATCAGTGTTTCCGTAAGAAACAAAAAAATACACTCATTCCCCTCTCTTTTGTTAACCTAAAGTTGCGACACAAAAGGAAAAGGAGAGGGAAAGAGTGCAAAACCATTTTATCATAGAAATGTTAGGTATTGAAGACAAACATGTAGATGTATGGGAAGTTTCTAGTGACTCAGCTAAGTTTTTTGTAGAGCTATATACAAAAGTAAAGAAGCAGAAGTGCCCGTTTTGTGGCAATAGGACAAAAAGTATCCACGGCTATCGTACCCAAACGATTCAGGGGCCCATTGTTTCCAATAAACCAGTTAGTATTTCTTTGAAAAAGAGACGCTACTTATGTAAGGCGTGTAATCATACGTTTTATGAAAAGCTTCAGATGGTGGAACGATACCAACGTTGCACCCGTTCTATACAAACGACAGCGCTAACGTATACAGCTGTGGGCTCATTTACTACAGCTGCCCAGTTAACTGGGATGAGTTCGCAACGGTTACTTCGTATTTATGATCGAAAAGAAATAAAAACAAGGAAAGTCCTGCCACGTGCGTTAGCTATTGATGAATTTAAAGGGGATGCGGGCGGTGAAAGGTTTCAAACGGTCATTGCGGATGTAGAAAATAAAGAGATTGTGGATGTCTTACCTGATCGGAAGGTAGATACAATTAAAGCTTATCTTCAGTCCTGTGATACAAGTAACGTAGAGATTGTCGTCATGGACCTTTCTAAGTCTTTTAAGCAAGCAATACGGAAGGCGCTTGGTAACCCACTGATCATCGCTGATCGATTTCATTTTATGCGGCAAGTATATTGGGCGCTAGATGAAGTACGTCGAGAAGTGCAAAGAGACTTAGAGAAAAAAGACCGGATATATATGAAAAAAAGTAAAAAGTTACTTTGGAAATCAACCTATAAATTATCAGAAGAAGAGCGAGAGAAAGTAAATCAGTTACTCCAGGTTGATCCTCGATTAGAAGAGGCATACAACCTAAAAAACAAACTTGATCAGTGGTTTAAAGAGAGTAACGAAAAGACCGCTACACAGGGTCTAGAAGGATGTTTAATGGCGATGAAGGATTCTAATATTGAGTCTTTTCATAGAGTAAGAAAAACATTTGAGCGGTGGAAGCAAGAGATCTTGCATTCCTTTATGTATCCTTTTAATAATGGATATATTGAAGGCGTAAATAATACAATTAAAGTGGCAAAACGAATGTCGTATGGAATTAAAAATTTTAATCGATTAAAAAAGAAAATACTGTGGCGACAAGAGGTTAGAAGGGTTTTGACACAATAGAAACGGCAACCAATATACGTACGCAGCTATTTAAGCAAAGGCTTTTTAATAAAAGAGATGGTGGAGTGAAAATCACACCACCACATTTGACTGAGAACCTTTAAATATTTACTCTTTAGTATAAAACCTTCATTCATACTGGTGTAATGCTTAACATGTAGAGAAGCTCTCATTTTTTCTACTCCCTAAAAAAGTTCATTGTTAAAATCCTTCAATTATTAAAGATTGGGTTATTTAGAATAATATAATTGTAAAAGTTTGATTACACTTTTTTTGTGTATGAGACTAAAAATTTTGCTTGAGATCGCTCTACTGCTAATGCGGTTTCAAGCAGTATATAATCTATCTGTATTTTTTCGGGTTTTTGTCTACCCCACGGCTTTCTGCTTTCACGATCATATGTTTCCTTGGAAAATGCATCTCCTACAAGCGCAATTACATTTGTTGTTGAATCTGGGTTAGTTTGAATTTCTTTAAGTTTATTCCAGATATCTTCAGAAGATATATTATCAGGATTGATTATTCGTCTATTAACTACAGCTCTATAACTACGATGTGTCCAAATACCATTCCATCTTTCTAAATCAACAGGTAACCTATTACTCACATCATTTACGTAGTCTAAATTTTTCAATATTTGGCCGCAAACCTCTTGAAAAGCAGAGGCTGAAAGCTTGCTTTTTCCAGCTTTACAATGGATAAAACAAACTGTGTTCGTTGACTCACTTACAGTTATAAAATCTGCTATCTCACTATTTAAATCAGTACAAATAACATAATCAGAATCCTGCAATAATCTTTTTAATTTTGAATTATTATTTATATTTATTCCTTTTTTAGCAACTAAATAAAACAAAGAATTTTTATCCCAAATTGCTGTATTGGGTTGTGGTGATCCATCCTTATAAAATTTTCCTTTTTCATTAATTTTAGTTCTTGCTGACAGTTGAATGCTGTTCTCATCAAGATAATTTAATAGACCACCGTAATTTCTTGGCACACCGAGCTTATAAAAATATCCCTTAAAATAACGATATTCATTTTGATTTAAAAGAAGTTGAAATGACTGGTTATCATTCAGCCAATTTAATATTCGTTGCTTTCCATAAAAGATGTCTGGTTCGTCTTCTTCATTCCTAAATTGCAAATTATATTCGCCTTTAATTGTATTAAATGTTATCTCTACCTCATATTCTTCTTGCATATATTTTAAGTAAAAAACTCTATCTGTAATTCTATAAAAATTACTGTCTAATTCAATTAGAGTCCCAACAGAATCTTGAATTAATTCATTACCCTCAAATTGTAACAGTATGCTCACTGGCTCTGTCTCTTCCGGTATGTCAGTTACAGGTGCATATCTTTGAAAAAATGTATGATCATCACCTTCTCTATATAAAGAGTGATAAAGTTGGTCTAGCCAATCTATATACAGATCCAGTCTAGTCATTGTGGAAGCCTGACTAATTCGCGCATTTGAAAACCCTACATACCTTCTTAATGATGATTGTCCACTTAAATTACTTTTTTTACTTTGGACTGTAGTAAGGAAGTTATATTGATCTGATATGCTTGGAGCCATCTGTGCAATGTCGTCTGAATATAGAACCATTCTATTAAAATGATTAAAATTTATACTACCATTTTGAATAGTAGCTGACGAAAATGATGTATCTCTATCAAAAAGTTTTTTTAATTTCAGAGCCGAAATTCTCTTCCATTCTTCCTTTATATGCTCTGGAGTAAAATTTGTAGTATCATATAGGAATAAAGTTTTTTCTATAATTCTAAAAATTAATATCCCTATTTTTTGCTCTAGTAATACTTCCTTTGTTAAATACGGACTATTATAATAATGTGCATAAATAAAACAAACTGTATGGTTTTCATTAATTACTATTTTATCGAGAATATTGTTATCTCTTAATATTAATTCATTATGAATAGCATCTATTGTTTTAGTAAATACACTATTAATATCAAATTCTTCTAAATGACTCTCATATATGTTTGTTTTCTTTGGAAGTTGGTATTTCTCTAGTTTAAATAGATTATTAATATCTTCTTCCACTGAGTATCGTTTTAAATATTTCTTGTTTAAATACATAACAGAAGGGCTAATTGTTAACAAATTCGAAAAGTATTCAGAAAAACTAAAAACAGTATCTGTCTCTCCATCACTTATAGCTCTTTCATAATTAAAATAAGAATCCCACCATTGTAATTGGTAATCTTGATGATCCCAGACAATGATTTTTGCACTTTGATTTATGTCTATATTTCTTTTTCTAATAACTCTTCCTACTTGTTGAACAAATGAACGAGGGTCAGGAAGCGCTTGATAGATACCAAGAATACAAAATTTATAATTATCTATTCCTTCAACCAGTTTATACTGATGAACCCAACATACTGTGTCATCGCTTCGTAAATCACTAGGTACATTTTGAAGTAATTTCGAATTTGCTTGTGCAAATTTTTCATGTACTCCTTTTGCTTTTAATCCTCGGTTATTTAATTCATCAACTAGCATTTCAATCTCTTCATCTGTATTACACCTTATAATTACTTTTACTTCATCTCTGTCACAATCATATTCATTAACGTAACTCTCTAATGAATTATTAATGTATGATACAAACTCACCTACCCTTTGTGAGTTTGAAATTGTCGTTGAATCTATTATGGAAAAAATTACATCTTTCACATAACCTTGATTAACAGCATCAATAAAAGAATACGTAAATACAAATTGATTATCTATTGAAAATTTATTCAAGTCATTCCTGACAGGAGTAGCTGAAAACAGTACTACTTTAGCCTCTAGCTCTCTAATTGTAGCTTGCCATTGTTGTGCTGGTTCTTTATGCCCTTCATCAAATATAACTAAATCCAATTTATTTTTTAATAAGTTATAATTACTATTATTCTCTTGTTTAATTCTTAGCAAGGATTGAACCGTACATACATATATTGTTGGGTGTTGATCAGTGTTAATCCTACCTGAATCTGACGGTAATAACTCGACTACAGGTTTTATTGGACAAAAGGGGACACTTAAATTGCTCCAAACACCTATTTTTATATCCTTTATAAGCTGTTCTTTTACTGCAGATGAGCTTGTTACTACTAAACAATTTTTGATATGTGGGAAAAATGCAGCTGCTATTGCGATAATTACTGTTTTTCCTGTTCCCATTGGCATCTTGATTAGAGCTTGTTTGTTAGAATCACTGTATAGATAGCGGTTAATATTATCCAATGCATCTAATTGGTAGGGTCTTACTGCATCTTGAATTCTATTATCCAAAAAATTAATTAATTCCATTTAAATGACTCCCAAATAAAAAGTTTGTAAATCTCTATTCCAATTTTTTAAACAATTCTTATTGAAAATACTGAAGATAATAGAAAGCCATAATTTCATAAATTTATTTTCCTTTAGGGAAAAAATCACATTAAAATCTTTATAGGAATTTATCCAATTCAAATCGATAAAGTCCCTGCATCGTACTTCTATAGTTTTCAAATTCTAAGTCTGTTACTAAATTATTATTTATATCCAAATGAATATTTTTAAGTTGGTTATCTTTTTGAAGTCTAGTAATTAAATTTAAAGACAATCCTGTTTTGATCAAGTTAATCTTTTTTTCATCATTAGTTCCATATATAGCTAAATGATATTCATCCTGAGAAATTAAAGAATAATCGTACAGTGCAACAACCAATTTATTTAACTGGTAGTTGATGAAGTCTTCTTCAATTTTCATTTTAACAATAGCTAAATTAATTATTTCTGGATCTGTCTTATTTGATAAATCTACATAAACTTCTTTATTTCTATCCGAATAGTTGTCAGTTTGCTTACTTTCTTCGCCATATGAATTTCCTATATAAAATAGACTATTTCCTTTACTTACTCTCTTCTTGAAATAATTAAAAGTTGCAATAATATTATCTTTTAATGAGTATGTCCGAAAATTGAATAAGTACATTTTGTAGTAATTCCTAGCCTGTGAATTAGACAGCCTAGCAAACTCAAAGTCAATAATATATTTTTCTAAGTCCTCAATAAATACTGAATTTATTTTGTCTATAATATCCAATTCTAACCATTCAGTAGTTTGCTGCTTTTCAAATCTATTAATCTTCATTAGTAACTGATTTAAGAATTCATCATTTCTAATGTCATACATACTCTCCAATCCAGAATTAATTAAATACCTCTTTAATTGGCTGATTTTATCATCTTTATTATTAAATAATATATCCTCATTTTCTTTTATTCTATTAAATCTTTCTTCTGCCTCTACCCTTCTATCTTGGTCTATCTTTAATTTTTCAAAATCAAAAGATTCTAATGTTGGATTCTCAATTTTATCCTCAAATATATTACTTCTTAAACTTTTTATTTTATTTTCCATTTTACTATTTATTCTATTATAAGTTTCTGTATTAACGAAATGTATGGGGGGGAGTAACCTATGTAACTCATTTGAAAATCCATTAAAGATATTGTTGAGCCTATTAACTCTACCCATTAAATTAGTAAGTTCTTTACCATTTAAGTTATATGTATTTAATATAAAAAGTGTGTCAATCGGTAAATTAATTCCTTCTAATATTACACTATTAGCAACCACATATTTAAGATTGTTAATTCTATTAAACTTATATTCCAAAAACTCCTTAACTATATCAGGCATTTTGCCATGTAAATAAATAATACCTTTAGAAAGTAGTTCTATCATAAAGAAATCTTTATGAACAAATTTTTCTAGTTCTACGATTAATTCGTTAATACTGGTGTCTTCATCATTTATATTATCTATGGTTGAAGCAAATTCTTTAACAAACATTTCTATTTTTCTAGGAGATCTAATATAAATAAAATTTTTCTGCCCTTTATTTTGTTTTATATAGGTGAGGCTGTTAGCTGAATTACTGAGTTGGTAAAATTCATTTACAAATCTATTATATTGGAATGCTTTTCCTGATAACCTATATTCAAAAATCTCAGGTTCCTTTAAGTTATTGGATATCCTTTGTTCACTAATACCTTCCTGCTGCTCGTTTATCTTTAGGTTGTCACTGTCAGATATCAATGGCGATAAATATATAGTCTTCTGGTTATGATTAAGCAATCTGTTCCTTCGAATTAATCTTGAAAGTAGAATATTTCTAGAATCTTTTCCAAACAAGTTATGCGCCTCATCAATATATAATATGTCAAAGAATACATTATTTTTGTCTAATAATCGGAGCGCTCTTTCCTGAGTGAAAATTGCTATGAATTTTTCATCATTCTTATACATTTCATCGTGAATTAAAATCCTTCTGTATATATTTGATTCCCTTATGGATCTATAAGTCTGGATTAAAAGAGATTTAGTAGGAACAATAATCCCTATTTTTTTATAATGACCATTATTCAGAATATGCTCTATAATAAGTGAACTTTTTCCGAAGGATGTAGGGGCTACATAACTTATATTTTGTGAATCATCATTTAATAAGTTTCTTCTTACTTCTTTTTGTTGGTACGTCTCAATATAATTCTTAGTTGAGAAATTATCAATTTTTAATTCCTGCAGACTATCGTGTAAACTGAGTTGATTCCCTAATAAATTATAATTAATTACATCCTTTGCAATTGGATAAAAGCCAAAGTTAATTGAAAAATCGTATAGAGGTGAATAGTCTTCGTAACTTATGGAATATTTTAAAATAATGTAATAAGCAAACTCTAAATAACTTGTATATCGCCGGTCTGATTCAAAATGTTTTATAAATAATATTGCACAACCTAAAATATAGCTTTTTTCTTCATTAGTTAGTTCCGTGTTAATAGTCAACTTCTTGATTACTTCATTAAATTCATTAATCTTATTTATGTTTGTTAGTTTTGACTTCTCTGTTCTATTAATATTTCTCCCCCCATTTTAGGAATTAATGAAATTCAAAAATTGTTCAACTGATTTCTTTGTAATACAAATTATAATTATATCTTTATATTTAAACTCAGAAATTAGTTCAACAATCTTATCGCTCAATTCATCAAGGTCTTGGTTCTCCCATTGACCATTCAAAAAAATTGTTGATGCTGGAATAATATTAAAATCACTAATTAAAGGGTAATTTTTCCTAGTAAAATTATCTGATAGCATTTTAATATTTTTCCTTATATTTTGTTCCGTCCCCACATCAATTTGTGATGCATGATTATATGCATTTTTCCAAGGGTTATTTGTAACATTTCCATTGAACTTATCTTTCAAATCATCGTATGCCGTTTTTACTTTATTCCAGTGTTTACTATTATTACTATCTATACTTCCTGATTTACTCTCCATGATCCATTCTATATCATCTTTGGAGTAGTAACCGTCAAACCCTTTTTTTATTGAATTTTCTTCAAGGTTAAAATAAGTACACTCCTGCTTATATCCCTGATCCTTTAAATATAAATGGACAAAGAATTCAGCAATTGCCCCCATCTTAGTAGAAAGCGATTTCCTTTCAAAGAAATCTCTTGCCCTTTGCTTGACTGTGTCTATGTCACTACCACTATCCCCTTCGCAAATAGATACAAAATGTTCATTTATATATTCTAAAAGCGCTTGTGAATAGTCCTCAACATCAATTATATGTATTTGATAATTGTTATCAAATACTGTTTTTGAGTTAAATATAGTTGTAGTTAGTTGCATAATATCACATCGCTCTTTAAATATTTTACACTTCTATTTTTCATAGACCTACAAAAAGGGAACGTTTCCAAATGACTGTTAAATCAAATAGAGCTTTTCATAGCAAAGACTTAATGTAGTTCACATGTCTATAATACTATTTTCATTTTTTTGGTGAAAAATGTCAATAAAAGACCTAAATTAATAAATAATAGTACTGATCGTTATATTTCTATCTAATATTGTTAATACTTTAAGGAAGTTGTTAGTGCAACTTGTATGTCTGACAGGGAAGAGGTGCAAATGCACCTCTTCTTATTTTTATTGTATTGATTTTTATTTCACAAAGAAATATTTCAATGACTCTTAAAATATCAGAATCCCAAGATATAATGATTTCTGATTAACCGGTTAATTAAATATCGTAACCAACAAGCGAAGTCCGCAGGTTACATGAATTGATCAACTCTTTAGTTGATATTCATGGGCTGCGGACTTTTTATCGTGATCTATATAAAAAATGGAGGAAATATAATGCAAAATAATTTTTCTAGCCAAGAATGGATAAAAGGTATTCATGATAATTGTGAATCAGTGGGTGTGTCCAAAAACATCATCGAGCGGTTCAATCAATTTTATATGAAAGGAGAAAGTGTAGATCATGCAAAATCTACTGCAGCTTCTACAGGAACTGAAAACCCCAGCAAGTGAACCAACTGTTGTAATTGTTCCTATAGATGATGAGGAATCTAATGTGAATCTATCATATCAATTGGAATTAAAAATAAATGATTAAGAGATATTTCTAGTATAAATCACCTATCTCTCGTCCATATTGGAGTAATAAAAGCGACGGGAGGTAGGTATTAGATGTCAAGAAAGGCAGTAGTGAAAGTGTCTTTTAATGAGGAGCAACAAGAGGAATCCTATTACTTCATGAAGAGGTTAATAGAAAAAATCTTCATCGAACAACTGGATTTAGATCCAAAAACCAAAGGAAAGCTATTGATGGAGAGTCAAAATATCATTGAAAAGGAGTAGAACAATATGAATGAATATGATAACAACTATTATTATTTAGATTATGAAAAGTTATATGAAGAGTTTATTGCTGTCTATAGCCGGGTAAGTACAGCACAACAAGATATCCAGAAACAAATTGCTCTTGCAGAAGCTTATATAAACAATCATGGAATACCAGCAGAAAAAGTCATATGGTTAAATGATAAGGATGTCTCTGCAAATAAAGTTGGATTGGATAAACGTGGGGAATTACTCAGACTTAGAAAAATGATTAAGCAAAAAAAGGTCAAAACAATTATTGTGTATAGCCGAGATCGTTTAGCCCGCAACTTTTACGAATATGTAGCACTGGTAAAAGAATTCTATGAATATAACGTAGATGTGATATTTACTTCTACAAAACAGCCTGCATTTTCTAAGAAGCTAGCAATCGAGGCACTTTATGGGATTTTCGCCCAAAGTGAGGGTCAAAATATTACAAACAGGAAAACTGATACACAAAAGCAGTTTCCCTCATCAATTTTTGGATATAAACGTGAAGGCAAGAAAAAGAATGTAAAGTATATTCCGAAAGAAGAGCTAAGCGAAAAACTTCATGCATTTTTTCATGACATAATGAAAACTGAGACTTCAAAAGATTTTTTTGAGGTATTAATGAAATACAAAAAGCTACTCAAGAATAAAAGCTATGATAATTTATTGAAGTATCTTCAAAACCCATTTTACTGCGGGTATATGGAAACCACATATGGATATGAAAAGTTAAACCATGTGGAACCTATTATTTCATATGGAGAGTTTATGACTATGCAAGAAGTAGTTAAAGAGATGGAACAAGCAACAAAAGATGCAATTATAAACTCTTCAAATAATGCCGTTATTCATCCTATTTGCCATGAGTGCAAGCAGTATATGAATTTCCGCTCTACTTCATTGACAAGTAGCGGATATTTTGTATGTAAACGAAAGCATAGAGAAATAATAATCGAAGTCGATAAGTACAACGAAATAATTAAAAACCACTTAGAATCTATCATTCACAATATAGATACTGATGCAATGAAAGTTGATCTCTTCTCCTATTTAAGAAAAGTTGAAATTAAATACAAGCAGGAGTTATCTAAACTTAACTATGAGTTAGATTCCGTTCATCGTCAAATCACAGTGAAATATTCACCAAATAATTCGAAAAGTTTTAAGCAACTCGTAAAACAATCAAGAAATATTAAGAAAGAAATTGAAGATATTTATATTGACATTCATTTGCTTCCTCAATTCAAGAATTGAATTAATCATTTCCAATGTGGGGATAATATCCATTTGTAACAAAAAATATCAGAGAAAGTGAGGTTTTTTAATGAAATGAAAGGATACTTTTACAGAAGAGGATGTAAGTGTAAAAAGAAAAAATGCTCTTGTGGTGCAAAGTGGGCTTTCACCGTTGATATTGGAATCGATCCAGTTACCGGTAAAAGAAGACAAAAAGTAAAAAGTGGGTTTAACACGAAGCAGGAAGCTGAAGAAGCTGTGGCTACTCTAATCCACGAACTAAACGAAGGAACATATTTAGAGGAAACAGATAAGACCTTTAGCGACTTTGCAATTGAGTGGCTTCCTATCTACAGTGAGTCAAAAAATGTAAAGCTCGGAACAATTCGAGTCCGTCTCCATGAAATTGGAAGATTGTTACCCTACTTTGCTCAATTAAAATTAAGAGACATTACAAGAAAAATGTATCAAGATGCTCTCAATGATTTAAAAGATCAAGGGTTATCTGATAGCACAAGGGAGGGAATCAATCGAACGGCAAGAATGATTTTTCGAAAAGCATTAGAACTGGAGCTAATTAAGAAAGATCCGACGGAATTCGCTTATGTTAAAAAAGACAAGAAAACGATTGAACAACTAGAGGAAGAAGAAGTACCAAAGTATCTTGAAAAAGAAGAGCTTGCCTTGTTTTTAAAAACCGCAAAACAATATGGGCTTGAACATGATTATTTGGCGTTTTTAATTCTCGCCTATACTGGAATTAGAGTTGGAGAGTTAGTTGCTCTCAAGTGGAAAGATGTAGACTTCTTAAACCACACGATAAGTATTACCAAGACGTATTATAATCCAAAAAATAATGCTGTGGAGTACCAATTAGTCACACCGAAAACCCGAAAATCAAGGCGAAAAATTGTAGTAGATGAAGATGTTATTCAAACTTTAAAAGATCACAAGGAAAATCAAAATCAAGTAATAAAGCGATTAGATGACGACTATTACAACAAAGATTTTATCTTCGCAAAGATGGAGCGACAGTTTGGTTACCCGATTGTGATAAAAAACGTTCGAGACCGTATGAAAAGGCTGCTTCGAATGGCGGGCCTAAAGGAAGAATTGACTCCGCATAGTTTAAGACACACTCATACGTCACTTCTTGCTGAGGCAGGTGTCTCACTCGAACAAATTATGGATCGGCTTGGCCATACGGATGACCAAATTACCAAAAATGTGTATCTTCATGTAACCCAAGAAATGAAAAAAGAAGCCTCTCAAAAGTTCAGTGAACTAATGAGAAGCCTCCGTTAATATCCTCAATGTGAGCAAAATGTGAGCATTTCACTCTCACCTTACTTAAAAACCCACTCATATCAAGGGTTGGAACGGCTTATTACATCATGCCGCCCATTCCACCCATGCCGCCCATGTCAGGCATTCCGCCGCCAGCTGCACCGTCTTCTTCTGGAAGGTCAGCTACTACTGCTTCGGTAGTTAGGAACATAGCTGCTACAGATGCTGCGTTTTGTAATGCAGAGCGAGTTACTTTTGTTGGGTCAACAATACCTGCTTCGATCATGTTTACCCATTCGCCAGTAGCTGCATTATAACCAACGCCTACTTTTTCACCTTTTAGACGTTCAACAATGATAGATCCTTCTTGACCAGCATTGTGAGCGATTTGACGAACTGGTTCTTCCATTGCACGACGTACAATACTTGCTCCAGTTCCTTCGTCACCTTCAAGGTTTAGCTCGCTTACTTTATTGTAGATATTAACAAATGCAGTACCACCACCAGCAACAATACCTTCTTCTACTGCTGCTCGAGTTGAGTTCAATGCATCCTCAATACGTAGTTTACGTTCTTTAAGTTCTGTTTCAGTTGCAGCACCAACTTTGATTACTGCTACACCGCCAGCTAATTTAGCAAGACGCTCTTGTAATTTTTCTTTATCGAAATCAGAAGTAGTTTCTTCTGCTTGTGCACGGATTTGTGCTACACGTGCAGAGATTGCTTCAGGATTACCTGAACCTTCTACTACTGTTGTGTTTTCTTTTGTAACAACTACTTTAGAAGCGCGACCTAATTGGTCAATTGTTGCGCTCTTCAGATCTAAACCAAGATCTTCTGTAATTACTTCTGCACCAGTTAATGTAGCGATATCTTCAAGCATTGCTTTACGACGGTCACCAAATCCTGGAGCTTTTACAGCTACAGCATTGAATGTTCCGCGAAGCTTGTTAACAACAAGTGTTGCTAGTGCTTCACCTTCTACATCTTCTGCAATTAATAGAAGTGGTTTACCTTGTTGAACTACTTGCTCAAGTACTGGTAATACTTCTTGGATGTTACCAATTTTCTTATCTGTGATTAGGATATACGGATCTTCAAGAACTGCTTCCATTTTATCCTGGTCAGTAACCATGTATGGAGAAGCATATCCACGATCGAATTGCATACCTTCAACTACTTCAAGCTCTGTATTGAAGCCTTTAGATTCTTCAATTGTAATAACACCGTCATTACCAACGCGCTCCATAGCTTCAGCAATCAGGTTACCTACTTCTTCATCACCAGAAGAGATTGCTGCAACCTGTGCAATGGATTCTTTACTTTCAATTGGGTTTGTAATTGATTTTAATTCGTTAACAGCTACTTCAACTGCTTTTTCAATTCCACGACGTACGCCAACAGGATTTGCACCTGATGCAACGTTTTTAAGACCTTCACGGATCATTGCTTGTGCAAGTACAGTTGCAGTTGTTGTACCGTCACCAGCTACATCATTTGTTTTGGAAGCAACTTCAGATACAAGCTGTGCACCCATGTTCTCGAAATGATCTTCAAGTTCAATTTCTTTTGCAATGGTAACACCATCATTTGTAATGAGTGGGGAACCAAATTTTTTATCTAAAACAACGTTACGACCTTTTGGCCCTAAAGTTACTTTAACTGCATTTGCTAATGTATCTACACCACGTAGCATCGCGCGACGTGCGTCTTCACTGAATTTAATTTCCTTAGCCATGTAAATGCCCTCCTTGAAATCTTTGATAAGTATATTTATTCTTTATTCATTGATTTTTAGCTAACTACTGCTAAGATATCATTTTCACGAAGAATTAAGTATTCAGTGCCTTCGTATTTAACTTCTGTGCCAGCAAATTTAGAGAAAATGATGCGGTCACCTTCTGAAACTTCAAGTGCAATTTTCTCACCATTTTCAGTAACACGTCCTGAACCTACTGCAATTACTTTACCTTCTTGTGGTTTTTCCTTTGCAGAGTCTGGAAGTACAATTCCGCTTGCAGTTTTTTCTTCTTGCTCAACAAGCTCAATTACTACACGATCTCCTAGTGGTTTAATCATGTGGAAAGCCTCCTTAATTCTATTCTCATTTTTGATTTGTTAGCACTCTAATACACCGAGTGCTAATCCCAATTATTATGATAAATAATTCCATAACAAAATGCAAGTAGGAGATATATTAATTTTTTAGTTTTTTTACTCTTTTCTCCTTCGAAACCATTCTATTATAAGCAAATTCTATTTTATGCTAAAATATTTAGATACAGGTTGTTTGTTTCTACAACTTGTTTTTCTAACATACACTAAACAAAACCTTTTTTACCAACAAAAGGCATTCCAACACATGAAGGGATCGTTGCGATTTGACGAAAAGATATTGGTGGGTAATTATTTCTTATATAATCATGCAGTTCTCAGGGCTCTTGTTTGCCCCACTGCTTTACATTTTATTACCACTAACAGAACATCAAGCTGTTGTTTACTGGTCGATCATAAGCTTTATCCTCGGCTTGATTGTTGTTTTATTATTAATGAAGCCTGAAATGAAAAAAGGAAGCCAGCGAGACGCTTCTTCCGGAGGGGAAATGGTTGCATGGTCCATTATCGGTCTGATCATGGCCTTTTTGGCTCAGGGTATTTCTGCAACAATCGAAATGAAAGTATTCGGTATCACGCAGAGTTCTGAAAACACTAAGTTGATCATGGATGTAACAAGGGCAACTCCCTTATTTATGATCATCCCTGCACTTATTGCACCAATACTGGAAGAGATTATTTTTCGAAAGATCATTTTTGGGCAGCTATATCTAAGGACGAACTTTATTATTGCTGCGTTGCTATCAGCTCTTGTGTTCGGGATCATTCATGGAGAACCGCAGCATCTTCTCGTGTATGCTTCCATGGGATTTGTATTTGCTTTCCTTTATGTAAAAACAAAGCGGATCATTGTTCCAATCATTGTCCATATGGCGATGAATACAACAGTAGTGCTTGCCCAGTTTAATATAGATCCAGAAAAACTGGAACAGCAATTGGAGCAGTTGCAAGCAATTATTTTTGGAGGCTAAATTCATGAAAATTTCACCAAGGACAATGGCAATTATCTATTTTGCAATGGGGATATTTTTCACCTATATTGCCATTATCAGCGCGGGAGATACAATATGGAATGTTACGACAATGGTGCTGGCTCTATTCGCGACATTAGAAATTGGCGTAGGTATTCGACTTTTCAGATTGCATTATCAAATGAAAAATAAAAAGAAGAAGTAGCTTCTCCAACGCTGCTTCTTCTTTTTATTTTGACTTTTGGCCTATAACTTAATTATCTGTTTGGTCGACTTGTAATGGATAATGCTTTAAGAAGTAAACCAGTGCCTGCAATTCAACAGCAAGGTCAATATGATGAACCCGAATATGATTTGGAACCGTAATCCGTGCAGGTGTAAAATTTAATATTCCATCAATCCCTTGCTCAACCAATCTGTCGGTTACCCTGTCCGTTTCATTTGCCGGTATAGTCAAAATCGCCACTTTAATTCCGTTCAAACTTTTCTCTAAATCATCAATGTGATAAATAGGCACACCACCAATATCTGTACCTACTTTTTCCGGGTCTGCATCAAAGGCCATTTGAATTTGAATATTATTATTCTTCATAAAATTATAATGCAAAAATGCTGTACCCAAATTACCTACACCAATCAATGCTACTTCTGTCGTTTCATCCTGATCAAGGGTTTTACGGAAAAAACCAAGTAAATATTCCACATTGTACCCATACCCTTTTTTTCCTAGAGCTCCGAAATAAGAGAAATCCCTTCTGATTGTCGCAGAATCTACCTTAACTGCTTCACTTAATTCCTTCGAAGATACCCTTTTCTTTCCTTGTTGATTCAGATTATTTAAAAAACGATAATATAATGGTAAACGCTTTGCTGTTGCCTGAGGTATTTTATTTTGATCCATTGTTATTCCTTCTTTCATCCAAACTGTAATCACCAGATTTACCGCCCTTTTTCTCCAGTAAATATGTTTGGCCAATAATCATTCCTTTATCCACTGCTTTACACATATCATATATGGTAAGTGCACTGGCAGATGCTGCAGTTAACGCCTCCATCTCTACCCCAGTGCTACCTTTAGTTTTAACAAATACTTCAATCTGCAAATCATAGGAAGTTTCTCCAATCAGCCATTCAAAGGAAATATCCACTCCTTTAAGCTGTAATGGATGACACATTGGAATCCAGTCTGAGGTTTTCTTAGCTGCCATAATCCCGGCAACCTGGGCCACAGCTAGTACATCACCTTTTTTTATCTCGTTCTGAGTAATTTTTTTATAAACTTCTTCGGACATTTGAACACTTGACCTTGCGACAGCTATGCGTTCTGTTTCTTTCTTTTCACTAATGTCCACCATTCTTGCTCTGCCTTGTTCATTAAAATGCGTGAATTCAGACATAAGCTCATCTCCAATACATTGAACTTCCTCTCTATTCTAGCAGAAATAAGTCTGGAAGTCGTGACTAAATTCACAATAATATTGCCTCGCCAATTCATTTTGAGATACACTAAAAGAGATGAGGTGAAAATAATGATATTAATGCAGTTAAATGGGATCTCTAAGTCATTTGGCGCAGAAGAGATTTTGTCGAATATAAAAATGGAAGTAAAAGATAATGAAAGAATAGCTATTGTTGGAAGAAACGGTGCTGGCAAATCTACCCTGTTAAAAATTATGGCAGGAGAGTTCTCTCATGATGGTGGAGAGCTATTAAAACCAAAGGATCTAACGATGGGATATCTATCTCAGCATATGACACTGGAATCTGGCAAAACGATATGGGATGAAATGCTAGAAGTATTTGCACATCTTCTCGGCCTTGAGAAGCAGATTCGTTCTATGGAACAACAGATGGAGCAGGCTGCGAAGTTAAGCCATGGAGAATACGAAAGAGTACTACAGCAGTATGATGAGTTGCAACAAGCGTTTCAGCGTGATGGTGGTTATACATATGAGGCAGACATTAAAGCTGTCCTAAATGGTTTGCATTTTCACGATAAAGATTATGAAACACCCATAAGCGACTTAAGTGGTGGCCAGAAAACAAGATTGGCATTAGGTAAATTATTATTGAAAAAACCGAAATTGCTAATTCTGGATGAGCCGACCAACCATTTGGATATTGATACACTCAGCTGGCTGGAAGGCTATCTCGTTAGTTATCCAGGCGCCATTGTCATCGTTTCCCATGACAGATACTTTTTAGATAAGACCGTATCGATTGTTTATGAAATTTCTCGCCATAAAACTAAAAAATATCATGGTTCATATAGCAAGTTTCTCGAACAGAAAGCAATCGATTACGAAAAGGAACTAAAAGAGTTTGAAAAGCAACAAACCGAAATTAAAAAGATGGAAGATTTTATCCAACGCAACATTGTACGGGCTTCTACAACCAAACGAGCACAAAGTAGAAGAAAGCAACTAGAGAAAATGGAAAAAATAGATAGACCTCTTGGTGATGAGGCTTCTGCTTCTTTTTCATTTCAGATTGCGACTCGAAGTGGGAATGATGTGTTAAAAGCAGATGGGTTATCCTTTCGCTATCCGGATGAAAACCAGAATTTGTTTACCAATGTGAAGCTTCACGTAAATCGAGGAGAACGAGTAGCCTTAGTCGGCCCTAATGGGATAGGCAAGACTACTTTATTAAAAATTATTTTAGGAAAACATAAGCAAACGAATGGCACGATCCAGCTTGGGACGAATGTTCAGATTGGCTATTATGATCAGGAACAAGCGGACTTATCCTCTTCCAAGACAGTACTCATGGAATTATGGGATGAGTATCCGACTGTAAATGAAAAGGACATTCGGACTGTTCTTGGTAACTTCCTCTTCTCAGGTGATGATGTATTAAAAGTGGTCTCTTCATTAAGTGGTGGTGAGAAAGCAAGACTTGCTCTAGCCAAATTAATGATGCAAGAGGCAAACCTTCTTATTTTCGATGAACCTACCAACCATTTGGATATTGATAGTAAAGAGGTACTTGAAGCAGCTTTGAACGATTTCCCTGGTACAATTATTTTTGTATCACATGACAGGTATTTTATAAATAAAATTACGGATCAGGTTGCTGAAATGCAACGAGATGGAATTACTTCTTATCTTGGTGACTATGATTATTATCTCGAGAAAAAAGAAGAGCAAGCAGAATTAAAAAGACTTCAGCAAACTGAGGAAACTGTGAACACAACCGATCAGAGAAAAAGAACGTTTAAAGAAGATAAGCAACTGCAAAGCGAAAAAAGAAAGATGCAGCGACGAATTAATGAACTGGAAGAGTTAATTGAAAATCAAGAGCTGGAGATTGAGAAATTAGAAGAAAAAATGACACAACCGGAAGTATATCAAGATCACGAAAAAGCACTTGAATTAACACAGCAAACGAGTGAACTAAAACAACAAGTAGACAATTGGATGGAAGAATGGACAGCATTACAAGAGGAAGTTTATATGAAAAAAAGCCCCCGCCTTCTATAAAGGCAGGGGCCAATTTTATTTAAATAGATAATCATTGTGGATGGTATGCTCTACTGCTACCCTATATATAACCCCTAAGCCGATCATTGTGGATAACACAGAACTACCTCCATAACTTATCAACAAGAGAGGTATTCCCGTAATTGGCATAATCCCAAGAGACATGCCGATATTCTGAAAAATGTGGATAAGTAGAATACTTAAAAATCCAAAGCATAAATAGGAACCAAATGGGCTGTGCTTATACACACTTAAGCCTAATGTCACCAGTTTGTATAAAAGTAGAAAATACAAAAAGATGACTAGTGCACTGCCAATGAAGCCAAAGCTTTCTCCTATAACCGCAAAAATGAAATCCGTGTGTGCCTCAGGAAATGATACTTGCAGGTTATCCATTCCCTTACCAAATAACTGACCTGAACCTAAAGCCATATATGCCCTATCAAAGTGAAAAGTCGCATCACTGGATTGCTGAGATGGATCAAACCATGTCATTATTCGATCAATTTGGTATGCTTCTACACCTACTTGTTGTGCCAGATTCGGAAATTTAATGATAAATCCAAGTGCTGCCGTAACAGATAAGGCTCCTGCCAAAATTAATGTCATAATGATTTTCCAATCAATCCCTGACAGAATAATAATCATTCCCGCTATAAACAAATAAACCATAGCGGTACCGAAGTCAGGTTGCCTCATAATCAACAGGACAGGTAATGCAATAATGATCAAGAGCTTAACCAATAGGAGTGTGTCTGTTTTTAAGGTTTGCATTCCATATTTTGTTTTATGTTTATCAATTGTAGCAGCTAAGTATAAAATGGTAGCCATTTTAGTAAACTCAGCTGGCTGTAACGACAAACCAGGGAAGGTAAACCAGCTTTTAGCCCCATTTATTTCTCGCGCAATACTATCCGGACTTACGAGTAAAATAGCTAGTATTAATAGTCCAAAACCATAAATATAAATACTAGCTTTATATAACTGGTCTAAATCGAGAAATTGAATTGCAGCAATAATTCCCACTCCAATTGTAAACCAGACAATTTGCTTTAAAACAAAATTCTCTCCAGCATACTGTTCCAACTGTTGTGCGTTATAGATAGATAATAAGCTCACACATACAAACAGGAAAAATATAAAGATTAAGTCGTTCTGTATATAATAAGATTGTTTTTTTGACACCAAATCACCAAATTTCTTTTGCTTAATCAAACGATTGTTCAATATAAGTTATCCACAGATGTCAGGAACTACAACATGAAGAAAGAAAGGTTGTTAACAAAGTTATACACAATATCCACAGACAATTGTATACTTATCCACTTTTATTGTCCACAACTCTTTCCCTAATTTAATAGCTAACAAATAAAATTACCCACAGACCTGTGTATAACTTATACTATTTCATTAACAAGGAAGCATTTGCGTTCAGATCCAACCCTGACCGTCTACCCTGTTCATAAGCAATCGTTCCTGCTGCAGCAATCATAGCAGCATTATCTGTACAAAGGTGGAGAGGAGGGATTAATAATGGGATACTCAATTGATGAAATTGTTCTTCTAAAGCTGAGCGCAGGCCTTGATTTGCAGCAACGCCTCCTGCCACAATTACCTGCTTTACATGGTATTCTTTGGCAGCATTTACTGTTTTTGTTGTTAAAACATCAATAACACTTTCCTGAAAGCTTGCAGCAATATCTTCATTGCTAAGCGTCTCACCTCGTTGCTTAGCATTATGAATCGTATTAATTACAGATGATTTTAAGCCACTAAAGCTGAAATCATAACTTCCCTGCTCCAACCAGGCACGTGGAAAATCAATAGTCACTTTACCCACTTTTGCTAAACGGTCGATTTGTGGACCACCTGGATATGGAAGCTCTAACATACGTGCAACCTTATCATATGCTTCGCCGGCAGCATCATCTCTTGTTTCACCTAATAACTCATACTTCCCGTGTTCTTTCATTAAAACAAGTTCTGTGTGACCACCGGAAACAATTAAAGCCAATAAAGGAAACTCAAATTCTTTTTGAAGTCGGTTGGCGTATATATGTCCTGCAATATGATGGACACCAATGAGCGGTTTTTGTTTTGCAAATGCTAAAGCTTTTGCAGCATTAACACCAACTAACAAAGCACCTACAAGTCCCGGTCCTTCTGTTACTGCAATTGCGTCAATGGAATCCCATGTTAACTCAGCCTGTGTAATTGCCTCTTCCAAAACGACAGTAATTTGCTCCACATGATGTCGAGAAGCAATTTCAGGAACAACTCCCCCGAACCGTTTATGACTCTCTATCTGTGACGCAACCACATTAGAAACAATCTCTTTCCCGTTTTTTACGATAGCTACAGCAGTTTCATCACAGCTTGTTTCAATGCCTAAAATAAACGTATCTTTTTTCATAATAAATTCACCCACATGACAATAGCATCTTCTTGGTTATCCGTATAATAGTTCTTTCGTATACCACCAGGAACAAGGCCAAATTTACGGTACAACCTTTGTGCTATTATATTTGATTTTCGTACTTCCAAAGAGAGACGTGTCCCACCGAGCAATAGTATCTGTTGGATAGTAAAACCAAACAGTTTCTCTCCAAGCTTATTACCACGGTAATCTGGCATGATGGCAATATTGGTAATTTGCGCATCATCCACCACAAGCCACACACCAGCATAACCAATAATTTTCTTATCTGCTTCCATCACAAAATAATGAGCATAATCATTATCGACTAGCTCTTGATAAAATATGTCAGTGGTCCAGGGAGTGGAAAAGGTTGCGCTCTCCACTTCCATGACGGCATCTACGTCAGTGATATGCATCTTACGAATAACAATTTCAGCCATTTTCTTCTTTTTCCTTCTGCTGTTTCAACCATTTTGCCTCCGCTTCAGCCAAACGTAAATAATTTGGAGTCAAAGCATGTGTAGTCTGGGGATTTTCATGTAACCCTGCTAGTGCTACGTGTGAGGCACGTGATATATGATAAGCCATCTCGGGAATAACTGCACGACTTTCTATTGAAGAAGTAATGTTTTCCCGGTGTAATTCGATATCTGGGCTTAAAAACAAAATTTCCTTATTTTCCTTAGCAAGATTTGATAACAAATCAGTGATAGATATATTTACCTCATCCCAAACCTGCTTGATTTCACCATTTTTCCATTCATATAATCCTGAATAGACCAAGCCACGACGTGCGTCGAAAAATGGACAAATATACCCCTGAAAAAAGCGCCCTTGATAAGCTAGTACTTTAAGACTTGAAACTCCTACAACTGGAATTCCCAATGCCCAAGCCATTGTTTTTGCGGTAGCCAAGCCTATCCGTACACCTGTATAAGAACCCGGCCCTTTAGCCACAATTATCTTTTCCAAGTTCTGAAGTTCCACATTAACCTCTTTCATTAACTGTTCAATTGCCGGCATTAATCTTAATGAATGGTTTTTAGCAATATTTGTAGTAATTTCGCCTATAATTTTTTCTTCATTTATAATAGCAACACCCAATGCTTGATTGGATGTATCTATAGCCAATATACTCATACATGTAACTCCTCATTAAATTCCAGTTAATCCTCTTCTTTTACCTTCTTAACTCATTCAATACCCATTCAAAATGCGCACCCACTGCATGGAATTTTAATTCTCTGCTTTGTTCATCAATATAAGAGATATTAATTTCCAATCGTTCAAAAGGAAGATAATCTTCAATAAAAGATGCCCATTCAACAACGGAAATACCATTACCATTGAAATACTCATCAAACCCTATATCCTCATCGGAATACTCCAACCTATAGACATCCATATGATATAGTGGAAGTTCTCCTTCATATTCTTTAATTATAGTAAAGGTTGGACTGCTGACACTTCTTTTCACGCCAAGACCTTCAGCCAGACCTTTTGTAAATGTTGTTTTGCCTGCCCCAAGATCACCTTCCAAAGTAATAACATCTCCCGGTTTAAGTAAAACTGCCAACTTTTCAGCAATATGCTTTGTCTCTTCCTCTGTACTTGCCTTAATTATATGTGTACTCAATAGCTTCACCTACTTAAAGTGGGTGTATCCACATTTATTTAAACGCTGTTTTTTATTATTTTTCATCATAAACACATTACTATTTTCACTTCTCTCCGTAACAATTCCAATTTCGGATATTTTCGTGTGTGTGTTTTCTGCAGCCTGCACAACAAAGGGCCACTCTTGAGCAGATACAGTACCCATCAGTTCAAAATCCTCTCCCCCAAAGTACTTCCATTCCTGTTGTTGTTTCAAAGAAAATTGGGTATAAAATGGGCTTATTGGAATACTTTCATCATAGAGCAGAATTCCAACGTTAGAGGCTTCTGCAATTTCTGCGGCTTCATTAGCAATTCCATCGCTGATGTCATTTAATGCGATACGAGATAATTTGCTTAAGCTTTTTGCAAATTCTACTCTTGGAGTAGGAGTGCGATGGCGCTGAATAAAAAACTCAGTATGTTCATATGAATTATTTTCTGTTAATAGATGAAGACCTGCACGCGAATCGCCTAGTGTACCAGTTACAAAAACAATATCATCTTTTTGAGCTACACTACGGTAACGAGCCTTTCCGCCTGGTACATAACCTATGACCGTGATGGATATGGTTAATTGTTTACCTGAAACCGTGTCCCCACCTATTAAATCCATTCCATATGAATTCGCCAGTTCCTTCATACCGATAAATATCCCTTCCACTTCTTGTACATGCCAACTCTCCGGTTTAACAAGAGATGTTAAGTAGAACGCCGGAGTAGCTCCCATTGCTGCTAAATCACTGATATTAGCAGCAAGCGCACGATAACCAATGTGAAAAGCTTGCATTGTATCTCTAGAAAAGTGAATTCCTTCCACAAATGTATCCACTGCAGTTACAATATCCTCTGAAGTTTGACGAAACACTGCAGCATCATCACCAATCCCCTTCAAAAGAGAGGATTGTTTATAAGAGCGTTGTTTTATTGAATCGATAAAAGAGAATTCATCCATGTAACTATCACCATCTTCTCAGTAACTATACTTATGATAGCAAAAAAATCACCAAAATGAAAAAGGTATCATTATTTCTTTAAACTAACAAGGTAGTTTACAACCTAAAATGTACAAGATCTAACTTAATAGGAATCCTATACATTAAAAAACACATGACATTCTATAAAAGAATTCATGTGTGGTTATATTCTATGTATTTATTTAAAAGTGGCGGTCCGGACGGGACTCGAACCCGCGACCTCCTGCGTGACAGGCAGGCATTCTAACCAACTGAACTACCGGACCATTATTAATCATTTACCAACTAGCCTAGTAATCAGTTAACATAGTTAGTTGAATTAATTTGGTTGCACTCCAAAGTACTACTTATATTCAACTAGCATAGATGTGAATCAACGTAGTTAGTTGAATTAATTTGGTTGCGGGGGCAGGATTTGAACCTGCGACCTTTGGGTTATGAGCCCAACGAGCTACCAGACTGCTCCACCCCGCGATATGAGTTATAAAGTAAAATGTTACCTGTTTTCATCTAACTAAACCCAACTGCTCGTCGTGTTGCTAGAAAATTCACTGATGTAGCACTCCTCGCAAGCCTGCACTTGGCAGCTTACTCAATGATGTTGACGGCTTGCTCCACCCCGCGATATGAGTTATAAAGTAAAAATGTCTTACGGCCTGGCGGCGTCCTACTCTTGCAGGGACAAAGTCCCAACTACCATCGGCGCTGGAGAGCTTAACTTCTGTGTTCGGCATGGGAACAGGTGTGACCTCTCCGCTATTGCTACCAGACCATCCTTAAAAACAAGGACAAGACATATTATATGCATTTTCGCGAAAAAATGCAAGGGTTTTTTTAAATTTATACCCTAAAAACTAAATAAGAGGGAAACAACGACATTCAAAGAAGAAAATTAGTTAAGTCCTCGATCTATTAGTATCCGTCAGCTCCACGTGTCACCACGCTTCCACCTCGGACCTATCAACCTCATCGTCTCTGAGGGATCTTACTCACTCGAAGTGATGGGAAGTCTCATCTTGAGGGGGGCTTCATGCTTAGATGCTTTCAGCACTTATCCTTACCACACGTAGCTACCCAGCTATGCTCCTGGCGGAACAACTGGTACACCAGCGGTGTGTCCATCCCGGTCCTCTCGTACTAAGGACAGCTCCTCTCAAACTTCCAACGCCCACGACGGATAGGGACCGAACTGTCTCACGACGTTCTGAACCCAGCTCGCGTACCGCTTTAATGGGCGAACAGCCCAACCCTTGGGACCGACTACAGCCCCAGGATGCGATGAGCCGACATCGAGGTGCCAAACCTCCCCGTCGATGTGAACTCTTGGGGGAGATAAGCCTGTTATCCCCGGGGTAGCTTTTATCCGTTGAGCGATGGCCCTTCCATGCGGAACCACCGGATCACTAAGCCCGACTTTCGTCCCTGCTCGACTTGTAGGTCTCGCAGTCAAGCTCCCTTCTGCCTTTACACTCTGCGAATGATTTCCAACCATTCTGAGGGAACCTTTGGGCGCCTCCGTTACCTTTTGGGAGGCGACCGCCCCAGTCAAACTGCCCGCCTGACACTGTCTCCGGACCGGATCACGGCCCTGGGTTAGAATGGTCGTACAGCCAGGGTGGTATCCCACGGATGCCTCCACCGAAGCTGGCGCTCCGGTTTTCAAGGCTCCCACCTATCCTGTACAAGCTGTACAAACATTCAATATCAGGCTACAGTAAAGCTCCACGGGGTCTTTCCGTCCTGTCGCGGGTAATGCGCATCTTCACGCATAGTATAATTTCACCGGGTCTCTCGTTGAGACAGTGCCCAAGTCGTTGCACCTTTCGTGCGGGTCGGAACTTACCCGACAAGGAATTTCGCTACCTTAGGACCGTTATAGTTACGGCCGCCGTTTACTGGGGCTTCGGTTCTGCGCTTCGCGTAAGCTAACGCTTCCCCTTAACCTTCCAGCACCGGGCAGGTGTCAGCCCCTATACTTCGCCTTTCGGCTTCGCAGAGACCTGTGTTTTTGCTAAACAGTCGCTTGGGCCTATTCACTGCGGCTCCTCCTTAAAGGAGCACCCCTTCTCCCGAAGTTACGGGGTCATTTTGCCGAGTTCCTTAACGAGAGTTCTCCCGCTCACCTTAGGATTCTCTCCTCGCCTACCTGTGTCGGTTTGCGGTACGGGCACCTATGAACTCACTAGAGGATTTTCTTGGCAGTGTGAAATCAGGAACTTCGGTACTCCATTTCCCTCCCCATCACAGCTTGAAATTGTTGGACGGATTTGCCTATCCAACTTTCTCACTGCTTGGGCGCACACATCCATCGGTGCGCATTCCTTATCCTACTGCGTCCCCCCATCGTTCAAACGCTCATGAGGTGGTACAGGAATATCTACCTGTTGTCCATCGCCTACGCCTTTCGGCCTCGGCTTAGGTCCCGACTAACCCTGAGAGGACGAGCCTTCCTCAGGAAACCTTAGGCTTTCGGTGAAAGAGATTCTCACTCTTTTTTCGCTACTCATACCGGCATTCTCACTTCCAAGCGCTCCACCAGTCCTCACGGTCTGACTTCACAGCACTTGGAACGCTCTCCTACCATTGTTCGTAAGAACAATCCGCAGCTTCGGTGATACGTTTAGCCCCGGTACATTTTCGGCGCAGAGTCACTCGACCAGTGAGCTATTACGCACTCTTTAAATGATGGCTGCTTCTAAGCCAACATCCTGGTTGTCTGGGCAACTCCACATCCTTTTCCACTTAACGTATACTTTGGGACCTTAGCTGGCGGTCTGGGCTGTTTCCCTTTCGACTATGAACCTTATCACCCATAGTCTGACTCCCAAGTCTAAGTAGCTGGCATTCGGAGTTTGACTGAATTCGGTAACCCGATGAGGGCCCCTAGTCCAATCAGTGCTCTACCTCCAGTACTCATTTTCTTGAGGCTAGCCCTAAAGCTATTTCGGAGAGAACCAGCTATCTCCGTGTTCGATTGGCATTTCACCCCTACCCACACCTCATCCCCGCATTTTTCAACATACGTGGGTTCGGGCCTCCAGTCAGTGTTACCTGACCTTCACCCTGGACATGGGTAGATCACACGGTTTCGGGTCTACGACCACATACTCAAATCGCCCTATTCAGACTCGCTTTCGCTGCGGCTCCGTGTCTTCCACTTAACCTTGCATGGGATCGTAACTCGCCGGTCCATTCTACAAAAGGTATGCCGTCACCCATTAACGGGCTTCGACTACTTGTAGGCACACGGTTTCAGGTTCTCTTTCACTCCCCTTCCGGGGTGCTTTTCACCTTTCCCTCACGGTACTGGTTCACTATCGGTCACTAGGGAGTATTTAGCCTTGGGAGATGGTCCTCCCGGATTCCGACGGAATTTCTCGTGTTCCGCCGTACTCAGGATACACTCCGGAGAGAATTCCTTTTCGATTACAGGGCTCTTACCTGCTATGGCTGATCGTTCCAGATCGATTCATCTAAAGAATTCCTTTGTAACTCCAAAGGAGTGTCCTACAACCCCAGAAAGCAAGCTTTCTGGTTTGGGCTAATTCCGTTTCGCTCGCCGCTACTTGGGAAATCGCATTTGCTTTCTCTTCCTCCGGGTACTGAGATGTTTCAGTTCCCCGGGTCTGCCTCACATAGCCTATGTATTCAGCTATGCGTACTGTTCCATTACGAACAGTGGGTTCCCCCATTCGGAAATTCTCGGATCAACGTCTACTTACGACTCCCCGAGACATATCGGTGTTAGTCCCGTCCTTCATCGGCTCCTAGTGCCAAGGCATCCACCGTGCGCCCTTATTCACTTAACTATTTTTACAATGAATAAGCGTGCTAATTTCTTAGCCTTGCTTTATATCTAAAATTAATCCAGCTTCAACTTCTAGCAGCTAGCGTAATAGTTAATCTCCCTTCCAATCCTCCAAAACCAGAGGACTTCCAGTGAGTTTATCTATTCGTACGCTGCTGAACAGTCGTTTCAGCTTTCTATTTGATGTCGTTGTTACTCTTATTTAGTTTTCAAGGTACAAAAAGAGAGATTCGCTCTCTCAAAACTGAACCAAACAACCATGTATGTCCTTACCGGAAGACCCGAAGGTCCTCGGCGTTCCGTTCTAAATCCTTAGAAAGGAGGTGATCCAGCCGCACCTTCCGATACGGCTACCTTGTTACGACTTCACCCCAATCATTGGTCCCACCTTCGGCGGCTGGCTCCAAAAGGTTACCTCACCGACTTCGGGTGTTACCAACTCTCGTGGTGTGACGGGCGGTGTGTACAAGGCCCGGGAACGTATTCACCGCGGCATGCTGATCCGCGATTACTAGCGATTCCGGCTTCATGCAGGCGAGTTGCAGCCTGCAATCCGAACTGAGAATGGCTTTATGGGATTTGCTTGACCTCGCGGTTTTGCTTCCCTTTGTTCCATCCATTGTAGCACGTGTGTAGCCCAGGTCATAAGGGGCATGATGATTTGACGTCATCCCCACCTTCCTCCGGTTTGTCACCGGCAGTCACCTTAGAGTGCCCAACTAAATGCTGGCAACTAAGATCAAGGGTTGCGCTCGTTGCGGGACTTAACCCAACATCTCACGACACGAGCTGACGACAACCATGCACCACCTGTCACTCTGTCCCCGAAGGGAACTCGGTATCTCTACCGATTGCAGAGGATGTCAAGACCTGGTAAGGTTCTTCGCGTTGCGTCGAATTAAACCACATGCTCCACCGCTTGTGCGGGCCCCCGTCAATTCTTTTGAGTTTCAGCCTTGCGGCCGTACTCCCCAGGCGGAGTGCTTAATGCGTTAACTTCAGCACTAAGGGGCGGAAACCCCCTAACACCTAGCACTCATCGTTTACGGCGTGGACTACCAGGGTATCTAATCCTGTTCGCTCCCCACGCTTTCGCGCCTCAGCGTCAGTTACAGACCAGAGAGTCGCCTTCGCCACTGGTGTTCCTCCACATCTCTACGCATTTCACCGCTACACGTGGAATTCCACTCTCCTCTTCTGTACTCAAGTCCTCCAGTTTCCAATGACCCTCCACGGTTAAGCCGTGGGCTTTCACATCAGACTTAAAGGACCGCCTGCGCGCGCTTTACGCCCAATAATTCCGGACAACGCTTGCCCCCTACGTATTACCGCGGCTGCTGGCACGTAGTTAGCCGGGGCTTTCTGGTTAGGTACCGTCAAGGTGCCGCCCTATTCGAACGGCACTTGTTCTTCCCTAACAACAGAGCTTTACGATCCGAAAACCTTCATCACTCACGCGGCGTTGCTCCGTCAGACTTTCGTCCATTGCGGAAGATTCCCTACTGCTGCCTCCCGTAGGAGTCTGGGCCGTGTCTCAGTCCCAGTGTGGCCGATCACCCTCTCAGGTCGGCTACGCATCGTTGCCTTGGTGAGCCGTTACCTCACCAACTAGCTAATGCGCCGCGGGCCCATCTGTAAGTGGTAGCAAGAAGCCACCTTTCAACTTTCCATCAGGTGATGAAAAGTATTATCCGGTATTAGCCCCGGTTTCCCGGGGTTATCCCAGTCTTACAGGCAGGTTGCCCACGTGTTACTCACCCGTCCGCCGCTCGTTCCACAAGCGTCACCTCCGAAGAGGATCAGCTTGCTTCCCGCGCTCGACTTGCATGTATTAGGCACGCCGCCAGCGTTCGTCCTGAGCCAAGATCAAACTCTCCATAAAAGTTTGAATAAGATCGACACCAATCAATCTTATCTCAATGTCTTAGCTGCAGAAGCGTTAACTTCTGGCTTTTAAAAATTAACGAAAAACGTCATGTTTTTCTTGACATACTGGTTGTTTTGTTCAGTTTTCAAAGAGCAAATATGTTGTTGCCTTTTAGTGAAGCAACTTTTAAATCATATCATATCCAAAATAGGATTGTCAACACTTTTTTTAAAAAGTGAGATGGGCCTGAGTGGACTCGAACCACCGACCTCACGCTTATCAGGCGTGCGCTCTAACCAGCTGAGCTACAGGCCCATGTTTGGAGCGGGTGAAGGGAATCGAACCCTCATCATCAGCTTGGAAGGCTGAGGTTTTACCACTAAACTACACCCGCATAATAAAAGAAGATTTATAAAAATATTCTCGATGGTCGGGAAGACAGGATTTGAACCTGCGACCCCATGGTCCCAAACCATGTGCTCTACCAAGCTGAGCTACTTCCCGTATAATGGCGCGCCCGAGAGGAGTCGAACCCCTAACCTCTTGATCCGTAGTCAAACGCTCTATCCAATTGAGCTACGGGCGCAAAAACAACATTTAATACTTTAACATATTGCTCTTCTACAATCAACTTTATCATCAAGTGCGGCCGAGAGGACTTGAACCTCCACGGGGTCGCCCCCACTAGGCCCTCAACCTAGCGCGTCTGCCATTCCGCCACGACCGCATAGATTTAATAGACAATTAAGTTTGATTATAGATGCGGGTGGAGGGAGTTGAACCCCCACGTCCGAAGACACTAGATCCTAAGTCTAGCGCGTCTGCCAATTCCGCCACACCCGCAAATATATAATTTAAAATGGTGAGCCATGAAGGATTCGAACCTTCGACCCTCTGATTAAAAGTCAGATGCTCTACCAACTGAGCTAATGGCTCATATTAAATGAGTATTTCTATAGTTATGATTCATGTTCATCAAGTGGACCCCTGCTTCTACTTGCTTGTTCAAAGATGTTTTTGCATCGGGGTTACTCGTAGTTTATTCGGTAGATGTATTGCTCGTTGCTCTTCCAACTGAGCTAATGGTTCTTGTTTATCAAATAAAAAAATACTATCAATTAATAGTATATATAACTTTGTTCATTATATAGACTCATTACGTTAACAAATAGCGATATTTCCTCTCCATGAAAATAAAATGGCTGGGCTACTAGGATTCGAACCTAGGATACACGGGATCAAAACCCGATGCCTTACCGCTTGGCTATAGCCCAACATCTGGCGGTCCGGACGGGACTCGAACCCGCGACCTCCTGCGTGACAGGCAGGCATTCTAACCAACTGAACTACCGGACCCAACCTATTTATTTTTAAGAAAAGATGACCCGTACGGGATTCGAACCCGTGTTACCGCCGTGAAAGGGCGGTGTCTTAACCGCTTGACCAACGGGCCATATAAATGGCGGAGAAGGAGGGATTTGAACCCTCGCGCCGCTTACACGACCTACACCCTTAGCAGGGGCGCCTCTTCAGCCACTTGAGTACTTCTCCACTTGGCTCCACAGGTAGGATTCGAACCTACGACCGATCGGTTAACAGCCGATAGCTCTACCACTGAGCTACTGTGGAATAGTATATTAATATTGTATTGGACAACGAAATATATAATACAATATCTATTAACAATTGTCAATAACTTTTTCGTCGAAAAATTAATGACTGTGTCGCTGTAATTTAACAGCTTATTTAATTTAACACGGATGACACATTTCGTCAATAAATAATAGTAATTTTTTTATATTTTTTATTCCTTTACTTCCTTAAGCCTGCCCCTGCATTTACCACAGCTATACTTTTGGGTATTAACCCTTCTTCTCCTATTATATATGAAACCACATTTTTTACATTTGTATATATGCTTGTGTTCTATTTTATGGGAAGGAAGAGGGCTACAATGTCTTGGAGAACCAGTCGCTCTCAATAGGTCTTTGAATTCTTTATCACCATGTTTATATCCCTTACCTTCTATATGGAGATGATAATGGCATAGTTCGTGTTTTATTATTCCGATAAACTCTCCCTTATCACCTTCGATAAAGTATTTGGGGTTTAACTCGACAACTCTTTTATTTGGTATGTATCTACCTCCTGTGGTACGGAGTCTATGGTTAAAGGTCACTTTATCTATGAAGGGTTTTTGAAAATACGTTAACGAAAGCTCGTTAACAAGAGAGAAAAGCTCTTTTTCATTTAATAATTGCATCATTTTCTCCCTTCCTCCTTTTGTTATCTCCACTATATTATCATTTTACCGTCGAGCCAGCAAAACACTTTTATTTATAATTACTATAACTAAATATTGATTTTTAATCTATTTGTATTATAATTAATTTACATATTATATCTTGAACTTTTTATCAATTATCCATATTAATTGATAAAATTTGATAAATACTTTTCAACTCTTCATCTATTATAGTAATCATCAAATTGCTTGTCATATTTTAAGTTTATATAGAATATACATACTTTATAATGGATATTTAATAATTACTATGATATTATAATTATTGTAAATAACTTCGGAGGTGCTTTTATAATGAGTGATAAAAATAATAATAATAAGTTAACAACTGCAGCAGGTGCTCCAGTACCTGACTATCAGAACTCCATGACAGCTGGACCTAGAGGACCTATGCTTCTACAAGATGTTTGGTTCTTGGAAAAGCTTGCTCATTTCGATAGAGAAGTGATTCCAGAACGTAGAATGCATGCAAAGGGATCTGGAGCTTATGGTACTTTTACTGTAACAAATGACATTACTAAATATACAAACGCTAAAGTATTTTCAGAAATAGGTAAGAAAACTGACATGTTCGTTCGTTTTTCTTCCGTGGCAGGTGAAAGAGGAGCCGCAGATGCTGAACGGGATATCCGTGGGTTTGCCATGAGGTTTTATACAGAGGAAGGTAACTGGGATCTTGTAGGAAATAACACACCTGTTTTCTTCTTTAGAGATCCATTAATATTCCCGGATTTAAACCATGCTGTTAAGCGTGATCCTCGCACAAATATGAGAAGCGCAAACAACAACTGGGATTTCTGGACGAACCTTCCTGAAGCTCTTCATCAGGTTACAATTGTAATGAGTGAACGCGGAATTCCTAAGTCTTACCGTCATATGCATGGTTTTGGCAGCCATACATTCAGTATGATTAATGATCAAAACGAACGAGTATGGGTGAAATTTCATATGCGTTCCCAACAAGGAATCGAAAATTTAACTGACCAAGAAGCACAGGATCTTGTGGGTGCAGACCGTGAAAGTCATCAACGTGACCTTTATGAAAACATAGAAAATGGAAACTTTCCTAAATGGAAGATGTACATTCAAGTAATGACAGAAGAACAGGCAAATAATATGCCTTATAATCCATTTGACCTCACAAAAGTTTGGTATAAAAAGGACTTCCCATTAATCGAAGTTGGAGAATGGGAGCTTAACCGTAATCCCGATAACTACTTTGCTGAAGTAGAGCAGGCCGCTTTCACGCCTGCTAACGTAGTACCCGGAATAGGATTTTCTCCTGACAAAATGCTACAAGGCAGATTATTCTCATACGGTGATGCACAACGCTACCGTCTTGGTGTAAATCATCATCAAATTCCAGTTAACCAACCAAAATGTCCATTTCATAGCTTCCATCGAGATGGAGCAATGAGGGTTGATGGTAATAAAGGCAGTCAGTTGCATTATGCCCCTAACAGTTATGGTGAGTGGAAAGATCAACCAGAATACAAAGAGCCTAGTCTCGCAATAAACGGGGATGCAGACAGATGGGACTTCCGGGAAGATGATGACAATTACTTCGAACAACCAGGACGTCTATTTAATCTAATGAATCCTGAACAAAAACAACTATTGTTTGAAAACACTGCACGTAACATGCGCGGAGTAGATAAGCACATTAAGCTACGTCATATCAATCATTGCTATAAAGCAGACCCCGCTTATGGAGAAGGGGTAGCCAATGCTTTAGGAATCTCATTAAGCGAAGTAGAAGCTGCAAGTGAAAAAGAATAAATATATACATGGAAAGAGGATGTTCTATGTTTAGAACATCCTCTTCCTTTTGTTATTCGCTTTTAATCATAGATAGAGCTATTCTACCTTTATTTGCATCAATTTGTTCTACCCATACAGTCACTACATCGCCAACTGAGGCTATATCCATAGGGTGTTTCACAAAGGAATTTGACATTTTGGAGATATGCACAAGGCCATCCTGCTTAACTCCAATATCTACAAACACACCGAAATCCACCACATTCCTTACTGTTCCCTGCATTTCCATACCTGGCTTTAAATCTTCTAAGCTTAGTACATTTTGCTTCAACAGAGGCTGTGGAAAGTCATCACGTGGATCGCGCTCGGGACGTCCGAGAGCCCCAATAATATCCAATAAAGTTGGCTCCCCTATTTCTAATTCTTTTGCGAGTTCTTTTTTATCTACTGTGTTTACTTTTTCTCTTAATTTTTCCGAACCGATATCATGTAACTCACAATCAAGTAATTTTAATAGTTGTTCTGTTTGCTTATAACTTTCCGGATGAATTGGCGTACGATCCAAGGGATGATCTCCATCAATAATACGCAAAAATCCGATTCCCTGTTCATAAGTTTTCGCACCCAAACGAGGGATCTTTTTTAACTGCTTTCGATTAGTAAACTTCCCCTCTTCGTTCCGCTGCTTCACAATATTATTAGCCACTGCCTTACTCAAACCGGATACATATTGCAATAGAGATGAAGAAGCAGTATTAACATTCACTCCAACTTGGTTAACCGCAGTTTCTACAACAAAGGTTAAAGATTCATTTAACGCTTTTTGTCCGACATCATGCTGATACTGCCCTACACCAATTGATTTTGGGTCAATTTTAACTAGTTCAGCCAATGGATCCTGAACTCGGCGAGCAATGGAGGCCGCACTTCTTTCTTCTACCTGTAAATCTGGAAATTCCTCACGCGCTAGTTTAGAAGCAGAATACACACTTGCTCCGGCTTCATTAACAATAATGTAAGGAATATCCAGTTTATTTTTTCCTATTACATCTGATATAAACTGTTCTGTTTCTCTTGATGCAGTGCCATTGCCAATTGCTATCAACTCAACGTGATGCTTTCTTATAAAATTCATTACTATCTTTTCTGCACCAGCTGTATCATGCTTTGGAGCCGTCGGATACATCACACCAACGTCAAGCACCTTTCCTGTCTCATCAACTGTCGCAAGTTTACAACCGGTTCGAAATGCAGGGTCGACTCCTAAAATTGTTTTTCCTTTCAATGGAGGTTGTAGTAACAAATTATTAAGATTCTTGGAAAAAACCTCTATTGCCTGTTGTTCGGCTTTTTCAGTTAGCCCGTTCCGTATTTCCCTCTCTACCGATGGCTGAATTAATCTTTTGTAACTATCGTTAATTGCTTCTTTTAACAATTCAACAACCTGCTCACTTGTATCCTGTTTAATTAATTTTTTAACAAGATAGTCATTGATTTTTTCAGCAGGTGGTTCTACTGTAACCTTCAGCACTTCTTCTTTTTCTCCACGGTTCAACGCTAAAATTCGATGTGATACCATGGAACGAATTGCTTCATTAAATTCATAGTACATTTCGTAAACACTTTTTTCATCTTTTTCAGCTGCTTTTAATTCAGAAATGATACTACCACGTTTGAATGTTTCTTCTCTAATATACTCACGGTATTCCGGGTCATCAGAGATCCACTCGGCAATTATATCGTTTACGCCTGCTAACACATCTTCTACGACCTGAAGTTCATGCTCTTCTGATATATATTTCTTTGCTTCGGCGGTCAAGTCGATCTGTTGCTGCTCCCAAACCTGTTTTGCCAGAGGCTCCAGACCTTTTTCTTTGGCGATGGTAGCCTTCGTCCTCCGTTTTTGTTTATACGGGCGGTATAGATCCTCAACTCTTTGTAATTGAGTGGCCTCGTTAATCTCTTTCTCAAGTTCTTCCGTCAGTTTACCTTGTTCGTCAATAATTCTTATTACTTCTTGTTTTCTATCTGAGAGATTCACCGCATATGCCCATTTATCTTGTACAGATTTAATTTGGACTTCATCAAGTCCACCTGTCATTTCTTTTCGATAACGCGCAATAAATGGGACCGTATTTCCTTCATCTAATAAATCGATAACTTTATGTACAATTGAAGTATTAACTTTGGTCTCTTTAGAAACCCATTGCAACAGTTCCATGTTTAACTCATTATCCACATGTCTTCCTCCTTCTTCTATACAATTATTTTATCACTTAAAAAGACAAGACTCCATTAGAAACGAAAATCCTCGCGACACTTGGCAAATCAATGGGTGCTTCCTCTGTAAAATTAATTACTCCATCTAACACAAGATAGTTCATAGTTTATTCATTTTCCGAATCTCTGAATAAACCCAACAAAAATTTTAGAGTCATTATTTTAGAGCCAAAAACAAAAAAAGACCGACATTGTCAGCCTTTTTAACCTTTACTTGTACCTGATTGCAATTAACGTTGTATCATCTTCTTTGACTGCCCCGCTTGTATAATCAAAAACTTTAGTAATCATTTCCACATCTGTGTTCAGTAAAAATTTCTGCGAAAGGTCTTTATCCGAGACGCCATCAGAGAACATAATAAAATTCGTTTCCGGTTCAAGCTTTTCCTGGATCACCTTAAACGGGCGATGGTATCCAGCTAAATAACCAGCATTAGGTATATTACGTATCTTCTTTTTACCCTTAGGAATGGTCATTACTCCTATATTTCCGATCGATGAAAAGGAGTATGTCTTTGTCTTAAAGTCCAATTTTAAGATCCCAACGACCACTCCTCGTTTTCCTGTTAGTTGCTGATTACACTTTTTTATAAGTTGCTCAATGGATGAGTGGATATTACTTTTTATTATTTCGATAACGATTTGGGAAGACTCCTTGGCAAATTCTCCACTCCCCAAACCGTCTGCAATAGCGCAGACAAACTCATTTTCTGTTTCCGTATAAAAGTAACTGTCTCCACAGTAGTAATTACCTTTTTTCGCCTTCTGGAATACAGATACATCTACTCTATTGTAACTCAATCAAATACCTCCGTGCTCTCAGCTTGTATGGCTTCTCTCAATTTACGTAGAGATCGGCGTTGTAGCCTGGAGACATGCATTTGTGAGATCCCTAGCAATTCGCCTGTTTCTTTTTGGCTCATATTATCAAAATACGTACACTGTAAAATCTGCTGCTCCCTTTCTGATAGGATAGGTAGAATTTTCTCCAGCATCATTTTTTGATCAACATTATTATATCCACTTTCGTCATTGCCTACCAAATCCAAAATGGCTACAGTACTGCCATCGGAATCTGCTTCAATCTTTCGATCCACGGATAAAGCCTTGTAACTTTTACCCATTTCCATTGTTTCCAGAACATCTTCTTCTGTGACTTCCAGATAATCAGCAATTTCTTTGATTGAGGGGGATACTTGATTAGCAGTTGTTAATTCATCTACTGCTTTTTTAATTTTCGGGCCAAGTTCTTTGATTCTTCTAGGTACATGGACACTCCATGTTTTATCTCTTATGAATCGCTTTATCTCTCCTATTATTGTTGGAATAGCAAAAGATTCAAAGGATTTACCAAATGATGCATCATACCTTCTCACTGCTGCTAATAATCCAATCATACCTACCTGTACAAGATCCTCGTGAATGGCGCTATTTTTGGAATATTTTCTAGCAATGGACTCTACAAGATCCTTGTAAGTTAGCACAATCTTTTCTTGTACCACTTCATCGGTTGGCTCCTCTTGCAAGTATTCAATCCATTGGTAAACCTCATCTCTTCCGCTATTGTGTGGTTGAGATTTGGTCGTCATCAAAGCCCACCTCTGCTTCATTAAGGTACTTGGTCATTAAAACTATAACCCCATAATTGTTGGTGATTTCTACTTTATCCATTAGAGCATTGATAAGGAATAAGCCAAACCCACCTTCACGCAAATTCTCTACAGATTCTGTATTTTTATATGGTCCGATATCATTTTTAATCTTATTTAAATCAAAGCTTCCACCATGGTCAGCAACCATGATTTCAAGGCGATCTTCATAAATTCCAAAGCCAATCGTTACTTCACCCTCATCCTTTTCATTATAAGCATGAGTTACCGTATTCGTAATAGCCTCAGAAATAGCAACCTTCAAATCCTCAATATCTTCATAGGAAAAACCCATTCGATTGGCAATTCCCGAAATACTCAGGCGTATAACCCCAACATATTCTGCTTTTGCAGGCACCTTCATTTCCACAAAATCAAATTTTTCCATCACTCACTTCCACCCCGAATCGTTGAATTTATGTCCATAATCTCATCTAGACCCGTAATTTTGAATAAGCGCAAAACCCGATCCTGAATGTTAACCAGTTTCATTTTGCTACCGTGTTCTTTCGTTGACTTTAAGGCACTTATAAATACACCAAGACCCGTACTATCCATATAATTCACATTTTCCAGATCAATTTCCATCGTGTGTTCTGGTGTCTTCGTTAACGGTAACACGGCATCCTTTAATTGTGGTGCTGTATATGCATCAATTTCACCCGAAAGGCTTACAATCGACTTCTCTGCTTCATTGGTAATATCAACTGTTAAATTCATATCTTATATCCTCCTATATAGACACAATATATGTAGTAGTACAATTTAATATATTGTATAAACTCTCTACTATCCTTTAACCTTGTACCCAATTTAGTATGTTGCTAAACCTCTCTGCGTAAAATTAACAGAGTAAAGTCATCTCTTAATTCAAAATCCTGCAGTCTCTCAAAATGCTTGTATACCTTATTGACCATTTCTTGAGCGGGTAAATCTTCATAAGATTTTATTACTTCAAGGATTTCCTCGCTTTCAATAAACCGATCACCATCTCTACATTCTGTAACGCCATCTGTTAGTAGGATAACCATATCTCCTTTGTTAACCTTCAACTCATACTGCTCGTATTCGGCATCTGAAGAAACGCCGAGCACAAGGCCTTTTGTTTCAATTTCAGTAAATGTTCCTTTTTCTGAATCATAATAAAAACCTGGCTCATGCCCTGCAGAAGCATAATGGAGTTTGTGTTCACATGGAAGATACTGAGCATAAAGCATGGTAATAAACATGCTTGCATCCACGTTTCTTTCTACAACCCGATTTAAATTTTTAAGGATAGACTTTGGCTCCATGGAATCCTCTGGATAGCTATCCATAGAATATTTAATCATGGACATACATAAAGCAGCTGGTATCCCTTTTCCGATAACATCTGCTATCGCTATTCCTAACGAACCATTTTTTCCTTTTACAAAGTGATGATAGTCTCCATTCATTTGATGGGCAGGAACGCTGATAACACCTATATCCAACCCTTCGATCTCCGGCTTTGTCGTCCCTAATAATGTATTTTGCATGCTTGCAGCAACAGAAATCTCTGACTTAATTTCAAATTGCTTTTCTCTTAGCATTTGGAATTCTTGATGTGCCAGTCCATAAGAGATCATGGCTTCCAGTAAAAAATTCATGGAGTGCTGGAATTTTTCCGACATTTCCGGATAAAGTTCAGCAAGAGCCTGAATATGCAAGTTCACAATTTCTTCAGGTAGTATATGATTTTTAATAAAGGACTTACTGACCTGTTCAACTCCATACAGGGATTGTTCATCTTGTGTGTCAATATAATGTTTTAATAAGTCTTTATAATTTGCTGCATCCAATTTTATTACGTCATCCATCCTGGATCTCCCACCTCATTCTCCTCAAATTCCTGGCCTATATAAAGATGTGTACAACCTTAGTATAAGGATGTACACATCTTTATTCTTCGTTCAGACACAATGGAAACGAATTTTATCTTGTCCATTTAATTGCTTTAATTCTTGTGCCCGTTCCTACTTCAGACTGCACATCAAATTCATCCATTAGTCTTTTTACACCTGGAAGTCCGGCTCCTAATCCCCCCGAAGTGGAGTAACCATCTTCCATTACCTGGCTAATATCTTCAATTCCTGGTCCATTATCCGTAGCTAACATTACTAAACCTTTCTGGTTCATGTTTTCCACTACTTCGAAGCAGATTTGGCCATTTTCCGTGTATAAATATATGTTACGAGCTAATTCGGATATCGCTGTTGCTATTCGAGCTTGGTCAACCGTACCAAAACCCATCTTCTTGGCAATATCACGTCCGAGTTGCCTTGCTCCAACAATATCCCATTCTTTTTGAATTGTTACACAAGATTGAGGGATCATAATCATTCCCCCAATTCCTGGTACAGTTTAATTAGACCTTGTTCTAAGTCAAGTGCAGTTGGGACATTCTTTAAGTGAATACCCAAATCTATTAAGGTCATGGCCACTGCAGGTTGAATACCAGTCAATACTACTTTCGCCCCCATTAAATCTGACATTGTAACAACATCCCCTAGAACTTTTGCAATAAATGAGTCAATTATATCTACGGATGTTAGGTCAATGACAACTCCTGATGAACCACTTTGATGAATTTTATTTAATAGATCTTCCTGAAATTGTATTGCTGTATTATCATCAATCTCGGTTTGTATGGAAATTAAGAGATAATTATGAAGCTTTAAAATCGGTATTCGCATCTAGATCACTCTCCTCGTAAAGACTCGATCATTTTTTCAATACTTTCATCATTGTCTTCAAGGTCAATAACTTTTCGGTTTGTAATTTCCAGAGCTCTAGTAAATCCTTTTCTTAGAGAGCTTTTTTGTTGGAAATTTACCTAAGTCTATACCTAGATTTACAATTGTTTGTGCTATTTCAGGGCGAATACCAACTAAGATACAGGTAGAACCGATGAGTCTTACTGCTTCAGCCGCCTGTATAATATGATGGGCAACCATTGTATCTACCACAGGTACACCTGTGATATCAATCAATACTACCTCGGAATTATGTTTAATAACACCTTCAAGCAGATTTTCCATAATTAGCTTCGCGCGTTCTGTATCTATGGTCCCTATCAACGGCATAACAGTGATCCGGTCCATCACAGGGATCAGCGGGGCTGATAGTTCTTGTAATGCTACTCGTTGCAAAGACACAATATGTTCCCAGCTACCCGAGTACTCATTGACAAGCTGCCTAATAAGTGGTTCAACCCAAACATCCACACTCTTCATTACATCTGATATATGTGCGGAATCTACTTGCACAGACTGTCCCAAAATGTAATCAACAGAGACTCTTCTAAAAACTTGAAGTCCGTCGGTGATGTAACTTAGCGGCCAGCCCAGATTTATAATTTTTTCAGAAAAATCCTCTACAACTTTAGCTGATCCTTGATTTTTGATACTTGTAAAAATAACATTAACAAATTCTCTGTTTGTACTTTCGAATAATTCGTCGGAAATATTCGCTGTATAGTTGTCTTGTTTAAGAGAGTTAATCTCAGACATCCACATTTGTACAATAGAGTCACTGTTTTCAATAACTATTTTTTTAAAATCCTGGCTCATTCTCTTCCCCCCATAATCGAGTCTACTGCCACTATTACGATTAAATTAGCTATCTGTAATAAGGTAATAAAGCACACATGTACGAATCGTTAGTATTATATGTTTCTAATTGTACCATAAAAGAATATTTATTTAAAAAATCCCACTCTCCACCATTTTAAAAAGAATAACCTCCATAGAAAATAGCGTTAAAAATGGTATATAATTAGTCTCTGTTCAGTAGCTATGCCTTATCCGCTAAAAGAATAATTTATTCATCTTAGAAAGATGAAGCATGCTTATAGCCAGAAACAATGCTAGTCTAAATCTTAGGATCTACTGCAAATGTCGGGGTAGAAACGTATTTAGTTTTCATAGTTGGAGAAAACTCCGAACTAACTTGGCTTATAAAAAGCTCAGTGAAATATTTGAGAAGACGCGCCCCATTGATTTCCGTTGCATGCGGACGCTTTCCGCCGGCATGGCTTCAGCCGCTTCCTCCGCTACGCTCCGTGCAGGGTCTTAAGCTCATGCTATTCCGGCAGGAGTCGCCGCATTCCACTCCAATCAATTCGTACACAGCACATTCTGGATCTATGTGAACGCAATTTTTCTTCGTAGATATAATAGGAAATAGTAGCGAAGGGGAAATATGGAGACGGGAGGAGAGGCCTAGATGAGACCCCGGAACGCGGTATAGAGGTTGGAAGGCTAAAGTCGCGACGTCCTGGGGCTGCGCATACTCGCCCCACCAAACCCCATTGTCGCAACGCCTTCATGACCAACATCGTGTTGGCCCGAGGCTCATCAGCCGCCCGCGGAAAGCGGAATATTTCCCCGTAGCGGTGATTTACGCAGCCTCTATATTCTTAGTTACGTCGGAGTTTATATATTTTCCGACTCATTGAATAACCCTAACATATATCAGAACCAATTTTTATAGTCTTCTAAACAAATTAAAAGTGCTATTGCAGCAATTAAGCAATAGCACTTTTAATGGTCATACATATCTTTTAGCCCCAGACTAATTTCCAGAGCCTGATTTATTTTATTCATCATTTCAGCGTCAAGTTTAGTTATTTTATCTGTTAATCTTTGTTTATCCAATGTACGGATCTGTTCCAGAAGAATAACAGAGTTTCGGTCGAATCCGTAGCGTTTTGCATTAATTTCAACATGAGTAGGTAACTTAGCCTTTTGAATTTGCGCAGTAATAGCTGCCACAATAACGGTCGGGCTAAATCGATTACCTATATCATTTTGAAGGATCAATACCGGGCGCACGCCTCCCTGCTCCGATCCAACCACAGGGGATAAGTCGGCGAAATATACTTCACCTCTTTGAACGATCAAATTGTTACACCCCGATCACAGAGCGCTCTAAGGTGTTTTCAGCCTCCTCTTCAGCTTGAAAAGCTTCCGAAGCAATTGTTAGATTAATGCGACCCATTTCTTCATAGCCTTTTTGCATTGTCTCACGGAATTGTTGGATATGTTCCTCTTTTTTATGCTGCAAGTAGCTTCTTGTAGCCTGACAAATGAAGTCACTTAAGTCACTATTTTCATATCTCATTAATCCATCCACCTCATTCAATAGGTTTTTTGGTATTTTCACTAAGATCTCCTGTAAGCTCTCTGACAAAACCATACACCTCCGCCAACTGTTGAACGAACTATTTAAAAGTCATTATTTATGATAGCATTGAATCCAGTCGTTTGCAAAGGGTTATTGAAAGTTTTTTCTAAAAAAAGCTGTTTTTGTCGTTTAACATTTGAAATATGTGGAATAAAATATAGTTTGTACCTATTCATTCATATACAAGCGTGGAACCCGTCGATTGATAATACAAGGGATCTCATAGTTAATTGTTTCTGCATGGGCAGCGATTTCGTCCATGTCAATTTCTGCACTATTTTGCTTACCTATCAGTGTAACCTTTGTGTCAATGGGATATTCTCCATCAAGTCGAATCATGGTCTGATCCATACAAATTCTTCCTACAATAGGCATTCTTTTCCCTTCAATTAGTACATCTACCCCTTGTAGTTTCCTTATCCATCCGTCTCCATAGCCAATTGGAATTGTTCCAATCCACTCGTCTTTTTCCGCTTTATAGGTTGCACCATAGCTAACTGTTTCTCCTGCAGCTATCTTCTTGACGTGGGCCAATCTGCTGTGCAATGAAAATGCTTGCTTTAATTCTATGTCTCTTTCAGCTTTTACCGTACCAGATGGGTATAATCCATACATAGAAATCCCAAAACGAATATAATCATACATTTCTTCAGGTAAACGAATTGCACTAGCACTATTACCAATATGAACGTCAACCGGTTTTCCCCATACTTCCGTGAATGTTTTCAGCATCTCTTCAAATCGACTCTTTTGTTCATAGAAATAGGACATATCTGCTTCATCTGCAGTCGCAAAATGTGTGAACACTCCTGTTAAATATATGCTGGGATTTTCATTTAATGCATAAAGAAGTTCTTTCAGCTCAGATTTTGTCCTTACTCCAATTCTCCCCATTCCTGTATCCCATTTCATATGCACTTGTAACTTATCCTCTAATTGATAAGTACTTACTTCCTGCAGCCATTCCTTTTGGAAAAAAGTTAACGTAATATTGTTTACAGCCGCAACAGGGGCCACTTTTGCAGGCACCCAGCCCAGCACTAAAATAGGAACTGTAATTTCCGCCTCCCTAAGCGTCAATGCCTCTTCAAACAGGGCAACAGCCAACGCACTAGCCCCAGCTTCAATTGCCTTTTTCGCAACCTGCACACTCCCATGTCCATAACCATCAGCTTTAACTACTGCAATAATTTTAGTTTTATTGGAAATACGTTTTTTAATTTGTTGAATATTGTATTCGATCGCTTCTAGGTCCACTTCGACCCAGGTGTGTCTATATATGGTGCCCGACATAGGTCATGCTCCCTTCTGTAATTAACTAAATTAATTTTAGCAGAAAACAGCAAGTGTTCCTATCCAAAATTAATTCTAGAAGGGGAAAACGCATGCTGCTTAAAGTAGGGTTTTAAATTTTGTAGTTTATTATCCAAATAAAAAGCAGACCCCCTCTCCATGTAAGAGTCTGCTTGCTAATCCACCCATATTACTTCACTTCTTTATTTTGCACCGATTGAGCTACTTGAATTAATTCCTCTCTTGTCAACTCTTCACTTGCAAGTATAAAATCTACCCCATCATACGACCACTCAATTGTATTTTCCGAGAGTGCCCCAACAGCATTTCCTAAATTGACAATATCGCCTGAAACTTCTTTCGGTGCCGACATAGTAGTAATTGCTTCTGACTTTTCTTCCACTAAAGTGAAATTCTTTTCTCCTGAAAATGACAGTATAACCCGCTTCCCATTTTCAAGTTCGACTTCTTTTTTCTCCGTTAATTCTGCGCCTGCTAGATAAGAAGGAAACAACACAGTAAGCGTGTCATCTTGCACTTCTGCAGAGGCTGTGGTTTCAGATTCTCCTGAGGCCATATTTTTGTCCATAGAGAAGTCATCCTCTGCAAACTTGGCTTCCGTATCAAACGTTGTAAACTTCACTTCAACCAACGTGTTTTTATCTTTATCCTTTACCTTAACGAGTAATGGGGTGTACGTTTTCTTGTCAAAATGTATCTCCTGGTATGGCAAATTGTTATTGCTTTGGTAATTGGTTTTCGTTTTGAAAATATACGCTGACTCACTAGATTCAAATTTTGCTTCCTTATCCTCTTTAATATCCTTTACTAACGATTGGTATAGATATGGCTGACTGCTATTATCCGGCCACTCGGATTGAAATTTAAAGCTTTTATCAAGGGCTGGAGTTAACACGAATACTCCATCTTTATTCTTCAAAATAATTTGGTTGCCCTTTTCGTCCTGGTCATTTTTTAACGCCACTCGATACATATCATCTTTTTTATGCCAAATACCGATGTTAAAGTTTTGCTCTTCCTGGCCCGTGTTCATATTCATTGTTGCTTCTGCTTTATACCCGTTCATCTTTTCCATTGTATCCTCTAACTTACTTAATACATCTTCCTGGGATTTCTCTCCGCATGCTGTCAATAAAATGGTTACAATAAGCAAAAACCAAATACTTAAAAGTTTTTTCATAGTCATGTCTCCCTTGTCTCAAATAAAAACAAAGGGAACGTTATCACGCGAGTAGAAAGTACGTAAGACGAATTTTCCGCTAAAGATTTTTAGTTATTAAGTAAGCTCTTAAATGCCTGAGGGATGCCCGTAATTACATCTGTAGCAAGTAAATCATGTACAGTGTGGTTTGCGTTTACTGCTAAATCAGCCGACTTACCATGGAGAAAACAACCATTGCAAAGACCTTCAAAAATAGTTTGGTCTTGCATGATCATGGCTAGAATCATCCCAGTAAGCACATCTCCACTACCTCCCTTTGCGAGTCCAGGGTTACCTGTAGTATTTACGGCTTGTCTGCCTTCAGGAGAGGTTATAATGGTATGAGTGCCTTTAAGGATGACATAAACTCCATGCTCCATAGCGAAACTTCTGGAATAATAAAATGGTTTAAGCATTAACTCCTTTACAGACACTCCCAAAAGCATCGCCATTTCCCCAGGATGTGGTGTTATTATAACAGGCTCTTGCTTCCCCTGAAGAGCGGATAAGTCATCCTTGATATGAAATAGACCATCTCCGTCAATAATTATCGGACACGTTGCTTGATGCACAATAGCCTTGACAAGTAATTCCGTCTGAGGAGCTCTCCCCATTCCTATGCCAATCGCTATAGCATCATACATTGCCAAATCAATAGACTTTTCATTCGTTAAAGCTCCATTGGCTTCCGGTAAAATTTGATATGTCGCTTCAAGTGTCTGTCCAGCAATCGCACTTCTCACTTTTTCTGAAGTCGCACCTGTAATAAGCCCGGCACCCGTACGCAATGCTGCCTTCAATGTCATTGCAAATGCTCCCGGCATTTCAGAACTTCCTCCAATGACAAGCCCCCTACCATGATCACCCTTGTGGTCATTTAACTGTCGTGGCGGCATTGTTTTCTGAAATTGGTCTTGCTCCCAGACCTCTCTGCCACTTGCATTGAAGGCCTTCCTTGGCAAGCCAATCTCTACATTGGCCCATTTTCCATAATAAGCTGCCGTATGTTGCAAAAAAGCACTCATTTTTGGTGCACCCACCGTAAAAGTGTAAGCTGCTTGTACAGCTGCAAAATCCTGAATCCCTTCATCAGCAGGTAATCCGGATGGTATATCGACAGAGACAACACATGATGCTTTGTTGTTAAGAATAGATACAAGGCTTGCCAGCGGCTCGCGAAGCTTACCTTTTATTCCTATTCCCAGCATTGCATCAATAACTATTTCAGCATTATCTAAACATGTTGAAATGTTTTCCGTCTCTTCCAACAAGGTAACATTACCACCACAATTAATATAAAGGTTCTTGTGGTAAAGCGCATCTCCAGTAATTTTGTCATTCGGCACAACTTGTACAACCTGAACAGGATATGACTTATTCAATAATGTACGGCCAATGACAAAACCATCTCCTCCATTGCTGCCAGGGCCCACAAGAATACAAATGAAACCTTCAGAACTAGTTAAGCCTTCCACTTCCTGAGCAATAGCTCGTCCGGCATTTTCCATTAAAAGCTTACCTTCGATGTTCATTTCTTTTATTGACAATTCATCCACATCGTACATTTCATTCGCGGTGACAATATACACTTTGTTCCCTCCTGCCCGCACTAAAATATATGAGACAAACTAATTAAATATGCATGACCTTATTCCGCTTCGATGATTACTTGAGCTGTTGCATAGGCTTCACTATGGGAGATGGAGATAAAAATTTTCTTCGCCTCATAGCCTTTCACTTTAATATAAGGAGCCCCATTTTCATCTGTAGTGATTTCTATATCCTGAAAACTTAATTTACCTATACCAGTCCCAGTTGCTTTTGCAAATGCTTCCTTACCAGCAAATCTCCCTGCAAGAAATTCCATTTTCCTTTTCTCCGTGGGTAGTTTTTGAAAATGAATTTGTTCGTTCTCCGTCAAAATCCGATGGGCGAACCTGCCATTTTTTCGGAAACTATCCTTAATACGCTGTATTTCAACTAAATCAATACCTATACCTTCTATCAAAAAGATCACCTCTTTGCCCAAGTAACATAAAACAATTGCCATTTCACAATTTATTTTAGTACGCTATGATTGGTCATATGATACAATATTTCTTACTATAATACTAATACCCATTTTATTGGATGTAAAAATAACTTTTTTTCGGGGGTAATCATGTTTCTACGTAATGAAAGAAGTATAAAAGAATTTATGCACAACTACCCGGTTGTTTCAGTGTTGGTAATTATTCATTTAGCTTTATGGTTTATTATAGATTTCATCCAGCTTCCTATAGGGGAGTCGATCTATCAGTGGGGCGCTGGAAGCAATTATTTAATCAACCAAGGAGAATGGTGGCGGCTAATAACTCCTATATTCCTCCATGCAGGGCTAATGCATGCTTTATTCAACTCTTTTTCCCTAGTACTATTCGGCCCAGCCCTGGAACAAATGCTGGGTAAGACAAAATTCGTTCTTGCATATGTTGGAGCCGGGTTTGTAGGCGATTTAGGAACATACCTTTTAGGACCTGATTCCTTCTGGTACACACATGTAGGTGCTTCTGGAGCAATATTTGGCCTATTTGGTATTTACATTTTTATGGTGGTATTTCGAAAGCATTTAATTGATCAGGCTAATTCACAAATTGTAGTTACCATCTTTGTAATTGGTCTTGTTATGACATTCGTCCGTTCCAATATAAATATTCATGCACATATATTTGGGTTTATCGGGGGATTCGCCATCGCTCCTCTTGTCCTCACAAAAGCGAAAGCATATTCACCTTGGCGGAACAGGCGAGTTTATGATCCAAATGATACCTCCATCAAATTTGACCCAAACCGTTGGAACAAACGCCGCATGCCTGCAAAGCTAAAGAAAAATATCTTTTGGATTATCTTTGGAGTACTCGTGCTATTAGGCTTATTCAGCCGGTTCTTAAGATAAAGTAAATCCCCTGGTCTATGGTAAACCACGGGGTTTTTTTATGATAGACATTCACGACCGGTTTCCACTCCCAATGTCTGTCATGACTCTTATGATAGACATTCCATCACCGTTTCCCGCTCGCAATGTCCGTCATGAACCTTATGATAGACATTCAACCACCGTTTTCCGCTCCCAATGTCTGTCATGAACCTTATGATAGACATTCCATCACCGTTTTCCGCTCCCAATGTCTGTCATGACCCTTATGATAGACATTAACGCTCGTTTTTTTGCCCGGTAAAAATGAAATACTTATATAACATAGATCCCCAAGATTTTCTCCACACGAAAAAAGCTCCCACATGGGGAGCTTTTCTTTTCTTGCTAATTAGTCGTTGTTTCTACGTTTTTGGAAATTTCCTTTACGGTTTCTTCCACCTTGATGGCGTCCACCTTGATTGCGTCCACCTTGATTGCGTCCACCTTGACCACGTTTTCCTTGGAAACGTTTATTATTTGAACGACGGTTGTCTCTTGAATTTTGTGCTTTTTTCACGCTAATTGGTGCTACAGAGGAGATTTTAACAGGTGTATCCCTGCGTTCCTTTGTAAGCAATTTTAGCGCAGCAGCTATAACAGTAACAGAATCGTTGTCCTCCAATAGTTCACTGGCAGTTTCATGATAAGCTTTCAAGTCCTGCTTTTCAATTGTTGACAAGAGCTTGTCTACAGTTACTTGCTGTTGTCCTTGTTGAGCATCTTTATTCGTAGGAGGCATCAGACGCTTCATTTTACTCTTAGTTGTTTTTTCTATCAAGTGAAGATGCGCCATTTCTCTCGGTGTAATAAAGGAAATAGCTTCACCTGTTTTCCCAGCTCTACCTGTACGACCAATACGGTGAACGTAGCTCTCAGGGTCTTGAGGTATATCAAAATTATATACGTGAGTAACGCCTGAGATATCCAAACCACGAGCTGCCACATCGGTTGCGACTAATACATCAACGCGTCCACTCTTAAATTTATTAAGCACAGACATACGCTTGCCTTGTGTTAAATCACCATGAATACCTTCCGCACGATACCCTCTAGCCTGAAGTCCTTCTGTAATTTCATCTACACGCTTTTTCGTTCTACTAAAAACAATGGCAAGTTCAGGTGAATGAATATCCAAATGATTGTTCAGTGTATCGAACTTGAATTTTTCAGGGATTTCGACAAAGTACTGATCGATATTTTCTACAGTCATCTCTTTGGCCTTAACTTTAATCTCTTTCGGATCCTTCATCAAGTTAGTAGCAATATCGCGAATTTCTTTTGGCATTGTTGCTGAAAATAGCAATGTTTGTCTTTCTTCTGGAATTCCTTTTAAAATGTCACGGATATCATCAATGAATCCCATATTAAGCATTTCATCTGCTTCATCTAATATAGCTGTTTGCACCATATCAATTTTAATGGTTTTTCTGCGCATATGGTCAAGTAGTCGACCAGGAGTCGCTACAACAATTTGCGGACCGTCTTTTAGTGCGCGGATTTGTCTGTCCATATGCTGGCCGCCATACACAGCTAATGCTCTAATACCTTTAAATTTCGCCAGACGGTTTACTTCTTCAGCAACCTGTATAGCTAGTTCACGTGTCGGCGCTACAACCAAACCTTGAATCTTTCTTTGCTTTGAATCAATTTTTTCAATCATTGGAATACCGAATGCAGCTGTCTTTCCAGTTCCGGTCTGTGCTTGTCCAATCACATCATTTCCTTGCATCGCAAGTGGAATTGTCTCTGATTGGATCGGAGTTGCTTCCTCAAATCCCATTTTTTCCAATGCTTTCATAATTGGGGCTGATACCCCGAGTTCTTTAAATGCTGTCACCTATTCCTCTACTCCTTTTTAAATATATTTGTTTATTTAGAGGCCTTAGAATTTTCTCATATGATAGGAAAATATAAATATCGGCTCTTCCGGTTTTGTGCAGAAAAGGCCAAATCGTTCAGCTAGAGTACCTGTTTAAAACAAAACAAGTACCTTTAGCTTCCCAATACTTTAGTCTTTAAATATCGTTTCCCACTTTCCCGGTAAATAAAACAAAGGGAATGGGACATATATAAAGTAAATTAGATCTCAATATACCTATATTCTTGTTTAAAGTATACTTATTTTTATACTTCCCTAAAGTACAAAAAAGGCTTCACCAATTAGTGGTAAGAGGCCTCCATCGAAAACTCATGCATGTTACATCATATCATACATTTTATTAGGATACTAATTACAAAAATGATTTTTTACTTTTACCATGATAGAATAGATAAGATTAGAAGAATTTTTTAAGGAGGTTTTCTATGCGTCGCCCTCCATTTAACCCATACGCTGCGGTGGTCATTGGAGTACTTTCTGTCTCCACGTCTGCCGTGTTGGTAAAGTTGGCTGACCAGGCACCTGCAGCTATTATAGCTAATTACCGATTGTTGTTTGCTGTGTTACTAATGGCTCCAATTATTATAATTAAATACAAAAGTGAATTCAGGCTTATTTCTAAAAAAGATTGGATATCATCCATTTTTGCAGGGGTGTTTTTGGCCTTCCATTTTATTTTGTGGTTTGAATCATTAAATTATACCTCTGTTGCCAGCTCAGTGGTACTTGTCACTCTACAGCCTATTTTTGCATTTTTGGGGACCTATTTCTTTTTTAAAGAACGTTTCTCTCCAGGTGCAGTAATCAGTATGGTTATCGCCTTATTTGGGAGTGCCATCATAAGCTGGGGAGATTTTAAAATTAGTGGTATGGCTTTATTTGGTGACATTCTCGCGGTATTGGGTGCTATCACCGTTACAGCATACTTTTTACTAGGACAAAGAGTCAGAAGAAACGTCTCATTAATGACGTATACATTTGTTGTGTATGGTGTCAGCTCACTGACTTTGATTATTTATAATGTTCTATTGCAAAATTCATTTTCAGGTTATCCTGTTGATCATTGGTGGATTTTCCTTGCGTTAGCCATCTTCCCTACCTTTCTTGGGCATACCCTATTTAATTGGGCATTAAAATGGTTAAGCACTTCAACCATATCCATGGGGATTGTATTTGAACCTGTAGGTGCCTCCATCTTAGCCTTTTTCATCCTTGGGGAGGTTATTACCTGGGCTCAATTTCTTGGAGGAACTGTTGTTATTTTCGGCTTATTTTTATTTATACTTAGCACCTCCCGCAAACCGAAAGTTACAATATCTAAGAAGGAGCAAAATCAATAAAAATAATGTGCATTTCTTAGAATTGTTGGTATACTAAAAATAATTCATAAAGGAAAATGGTGATGGCATGAACGTGCAATTAATGACAGACGGTGGTGCAGATATACCTGAAAAACTGAGTAATGATTTAGACATAAAAGTCGTCCCACTTTATTTGCATTTTAGCGATGGACAATATAAGAGTGGAGTAGAGATGGATACCTCAGCTTTTTATAAAAAAGTAAAGGAACTACATGAACTACCACGCTCAGCTGCGCCAAGCCCACATGATTTTTATCATGCATATAAGAATGTGGATCCTACAGTTCCAATTCTTATGCTAAGCCTTACAAAAGGATTAAGTAGTACTTATGACAATGCTGTTACGGGTAAAGATATGTTACTTGAAGAAGAACCCGAACGGATAATTGAAGTAATTAATACAAAAACAGCTTCATGTGGAATCGCACTTTTACTTGGTGAGGCGCATGCTAAAATTAATGAGAACTATTCATTTGAACAGCTTGTAGAGCATATGAAAACTCGCGTAGAACAAACAACTACTTTATTCGTACTGAAAACCCTTGAGAACCTTGTTATGGGCGGTAGACTGGATAAGGTTAAAGGAACGCTGGCCAAGACCTTAAATATTAAATTACTTATGAAAGCAAATGAAGAAGTTGGAGATATAGAAGTAACGGAAAAGGTACGTGGTGATAAAAAGTCCATCAGAAGATTTATTGAACAAATTGGTGAATACACTAAAAACGTTGAAGACAAAATTATCTCTATGACACATTGTAACGCAGAGGACCGGGCAAAAACCGTGCTCGAAGAAATCAGAAAGAAATATCCCTTTAAAGATGCTTATTTAACAGAATGCGGACCATTAATATCTACTTACGGTGGCGAAGAAGCATTAGTAATTTCCTTTTTCAAAGACTAAAATGAGGTCTGCCTTATTAAGGCGGCCTCATTTTGCGTTTACATTCTTTATTAAAAACTGATGCACCATCTGATTTAATGTGTCTTTATCCTCCCCAAGGCAAATTAAATGGCGGGATCGTTCAAAAAAGACTACCTCTTTTCGGGGAGAAGTGATTTCCTTATCCAAATAATAAGCTGTCTTATACGGAACCATACCATCCTGCTGTCCTTGGGCAATTAAAACAGGTGTCTCTACCTTCTTTAAAAAACGTCTGGTAAACCTAACCAGCCTTAAGAATTCAATGTTTGCTTTTAGAGGGACAGCCCCAATTTTTTTCTTATAATGCTGATATAGTTTGTTGTTATTTAATTCCCCTTTAAACCCATCTGCAATTACATCCGTTATATCCAATGTAATCTGTTTAAATGATAAATATTTTCCTGCTGTAGCAAGCAGCACCAGTTTTTCTACTTTATACTTGGCCGCGAGATAGGCCGCAATCATTCCCCCCATGGAAAAACCGATAATATAAATTTCAGCGTATTTTGCTTGTAACTGGACAAAGGAAGCCTCCGCTGCCTTAATCCATTTTTTATGTGAGGCATCTGTTAGGTTTAGTTTCTTTCCATGCCCTGGTAGCGTAGGAACTTCCACATGCCAATCCGTATTTTCTTTGAGGTAACTTGCTAAAGGCTCAACTTCATATGGTCCTCCTGTAAATCCATGAATAATGAGACATCCAATCATACGAATTCTCCTCATAACCTTTATACCTTATATTATTCCCTTGAACAAACATTCCTATGAGTTATATACACATTTCCATCACTTTCCTAAAGCTAAATAGCGTACGTATATCTTTTATCTGAAATTCTTAATGAAACTGCCAAATTGCTTCACAATAGGGGAGACTTGATGATAGGTATTTGCCAACTGCCCTACCGTCGAGAGCATTTTATCAAGATCCATTTGTCCCTCATTATCCTGAAAGTAATGCAGTAAGCCATTTCCCTGCTGCATACCTGGAGCACTGTTCATATTAGGTGAAGCTCCTGTCATATGTGATGGCCAGTTCGGTGGTTGCTGAGGCTTTGCATACATGTCAAAGGGTGATTGTGGAAATTCCTGGCCATAGTATGGCGATTGGGGATAAAATTGAGAGTTCTGCGTGTTAGTGTATGGCGGGAATGGGTAGTCGTATGGGGGCTTAACCCGATGATATGGACTAAAGTTCATCTGATAATTCATACAAACACACCTCTTTACTAATCCTTCTACTAGCAAGATATGCATGGCAAACAGCTACTGTGATTCTGTTTTTGGCAATTTCAATTATTGACTTGAGTATGTTTTACTATGATTCAAGTTAGTATCTGCAAGCCCTAATGAACTTCTGATTTTTTCTTTTTGAAAGCCTAATATTGCATTTGGCTCCTTCCCGATATACGTAGCCGGTGTCCCATATACCCCTTTTTCCTGAAGTTCATTCTTATACTTACTATTCTCTGTTACATTCCTTACTTCATATGGCACCTTCCATTCATCCATTTGTTTCATCAATTTCTTACAATCCTTATTGTCTTCACTAATATAAATAAGCACACTCTTCTCTGTCATTGCTGGTACCTCCTGCTAGTTACTTATTATCTAATTTTTAACTACCCCGTTTTTCTTCATTCTAAACTTTTTGTGTTAAATATATTACGATTATATTACAAACAAAAGCTCCAGCATCTTTTTAGTAAATGAGCTGGAGCTTTTGTTTGTATTAATATGCAAGCACGTCAGATAAAGGAGTTGCTCCTTCAATTAAATTAAAGATTTTATTTTCTGCTCGAGGAGCTGATAATAGATAAACAAGAACGGATGCAACATCAGCTCTCGGTACACTCCCGCTTTCAGGAGAGCCTTCATGAACATTTACTTTCCCTGTCGCAGGTTCATTCGTAAGTCGTCCTGGACGCAGGATAGTATAATTTAATCCAGAGCTTTTTAAATGTTCATCTGCACGATGTTTTGCATAAAGATAATGCTTAATTTGTTCCGCTTTCTTAGGTTGACCTGCTCCCATAGAACTTAGCATAATAAATCTGTTTACCCCGTGTTTTTTTGCAAGATCCGCTGCTTCAATAGCACCTTCTTGATCAATAATTATTGTTTTGTCTGCCCCTGTTTTAGGGCCGGAACCCGCAGCAAATATTACCGCTTCTGTATTATAAAAGGCTTTTTCAAAATTCTTTTCCAAATCCGCCAAAACTGTCTCTACATTTTTCTCTTCAAAATACGGAATCTGATCCGTATCCCTGACCATTGCCACAGGTTGATGGTCTGACTCCTTCAATCTGTCAACAACTTGCTTTCCCACAGCTCCATTTGCGCCAATTACTAATACTCTCACTTTTAAAACCTCCTTAAAAGTACCCATTCCTTCATACTATTACCTAAAAAAATAGAAGCAAAACATTTATCTATTAGATAAACATCCTGCTTCCAATGGCCCGCAAGCATACCGACTAGCTTGCGATATATTATAACAGAGCTGAGACATCCCGTATCCCACTTTTTATTCTAACCTATATTATGGGTATCCGCTGTGATAAAAGTCACAACAGGATTATAATTTTCGGATGGAGGTACCCAACCTTTTCAAAAGATCTATTGCTGTTGCTTTTTCTTCGTCGTTTAAAGTACTCATTAATTCATCAATTTTGCTCCAATGATCAGGAAAAATTCGATCAAGTAGGCTTTTTCCTTTTTCCGCAATAACTGCATAAGTAACACGCCTATCATTCGGACAAGGCTGTCTATATAGATATTCCTTTTTCTCTAATTTATTAATCACATAGGTAATGCTTCCACTTGTTAGCAGGATTTTCTGCCCAATTTTTTGTAGAGGCTGCTCTCCTCGATGGTATAGTAATTCCAATACAGCAAAATCAGTAAGATTGAGCCCTTTGGATTGGATATCCTGCTCTATTTGTTCCATTATTGCTTGATAGGCCTTGGATAGAACCACAAATAACCTTAAGGATAGATCCTCCTTTTTTTCTTCCAACGCGCTTTCTGGTTTCAACGTTATAACCTTCTTTCCATTCATAAAAATCCCCAGAATTAATAATATTTCTTCACCTAACTATAGCACCCATAAAGGAAGATTGGAATAGAGGCTTGGAAGAAATTCCTGTACGCTTCTTGAAAGCTTTTTCCACGGTAAAAGCAACCTCTGTTTCAAAAGGTGTTAGCTCGATTGAGGATTAGGTGTTTAACTTAGTAGCTTAGATATTTTTTACAATAATACCGCCTAGCTACCACTCAATACTTTATTTGTTATGGTAACTTACGTTCGATTAATTAACACGTTCCAGTCATGCTCATCGAAAGCAATGTATTTCACTATCCTATTTGTATATTACCATTCACACAATTGTTGAGAAAAAGCGTTATTTAATAATATTATAAATTTCCAATCATTCGGATATGCCCTGAAAGTACTTTAATATAAGCAGGGGTAGATGCATATAATTCTCCGTCCATATCTATTTTCTTTGGTTCATTCGTTTTAATCTTCAGTTCGTTTACAGTAAAGTGGGTAAGCTCTTGGAAATTCTCTGCTTCCATACGTGGGTTATTCATCGCTAACAATTCACGAAAAGATGCGAAATTAGAGTTTTCAATAATTAAGACACTCATCTTACCATCCATTGGAGATAAAGTATCTATAGGTATTTCTTGTGTTCCAATAAAGTTACCGTTTAACACAAAAATTAATACAGCTTCTCCTTCAAGTTCTCCATCGTTCGTAGTTATTGTATAGGGAAATGACTCAGCTTGACTGAATGTTTTTACAGTACTCAAAAAGTAACTGAGCACACCAAAGTTCTTCTTTTGTGTTTCATCTACGTTCTGGGAAGTCTCTGCAACAAGACCTATTCCCCAAAAATTCAGGAAATAATTATCATTCGCTTTTCCAATATCAATATCGATAACGCTTCCATTAACTATAGCATTAGCTGCTGCTTTTAAGTTTTGGGGTATTCCCAGTGTTCTGCAAAAATCATTGGAAGTCCCCCCTGGAAGTATTGCAATAATTGGTCTAGTGTCTAACGGGGCAATACTATTAATACAGGTATGGATGGTGCCGTCTCCGCCTAAAATGATTAGCAGGTCAATTTTCTCAGCATATTCTATACACGTCTTCCTTGCTTCGTCCAAGGTTTCTGTCTGTAGAATAGTTAATTCTTTAATCGTCTGGCTTAGCACAGGTACAGTTAAGGATAATTTTCGCTCTATATCTTTTTTTCCGGCGTTTCCATTATACAAGAATAGCGCTTTATTATATGTAATCATTTTTTGTCACCTCAATTAGATTCCTCCTATCCTACTATTCCCCAGCAATTCCATTTGAAAACACCTAAACAACCTGGTCTCTTACCTCGCCTACTAAATAGTTAAGTAAAATAACGAACTATATTTGCAGCCATAAAAAATCCGAACTAAAATTCATTATTAATTGAATCAGTTCGGATTTGTATTAACAAAAAGTATTTTAACTCAACAACTTTTTGCTTATTTATTTAGTTATCGCGATCTATTGATAGGCCAAGAACTTCACCAGTATAAGCATCAATATCCACATCAGCTTCGTCTTCACCGTTTTCAATTTCGATCTCATAAATCATGCGATCATCGTCTTCATCTAACTCCATGCTAACAATAGTTCCTGCAAATGCATCCAACGCTATTTTTTCAGCCTTTTCCATACCGATTAGACCATTGGACTGGTTACTTTTATCTTTTTTCGCAGGCTGCTTATCATCTTTTTTCTGTTCTTCACTATTACGAACTTGCTTATCTTCTTGCGTATTCTGTTTCTCTTTCTTGTTTTTTTGTTCCTCATTATCTTCAGTAGCCTTCGTTGAGTCTTCTGCTTTCTTTTCAGTTACACTTACTTTATTTGATGTGTCCTTCTCTCTGATTTTCAACACTTCACCAGTATTAGCATCAAGCTTCAGGTCATATTCCCTGTCTTCATTCTCCACTTCCACCTCATAAAAGGTTTTATCGAAGTTTTTTTCTAGCTCTATATCTGTAATGGTACCTGGATATTGATCTGAGACCATTGTTTTAATAACATCCGTTGAAAGTTTCGGTTCCGCTTGCGAGGCATCCGAATGATAAATTCCTAAACCGAGAAAAGCTGCACCAGTAAGTGCACCAGCAACGACAGCTAATTTACTTTTCATTTCAATCTCCTCCTTATTGTTACCACCATTATATCCAACTGAAATGAAAGTCTTATGTGAAATAGATTAGAAAACGATGAGAGTGCTCATTTTTAATCATCGCTCTTCGGTAGCTGTATAGTAAAAACAGTACCTTTACCTAAATCGCTCTCTACGGTTAATTTCCCTCTATGTGCAGTTATAATTGCCTTTGCTATTGGCAAACCGAGACCTGTTCCTCCTGTTTCTCTGCTTCGGGCTTTATCAATTCTATAAAAACGGTCAAAGACCCGTTTCTGATCTTTCTCTGAAATTCCCTGTCCAAAATCCTGCACTTGAAGAAGGATGTGTTCAGCTTTTTCACATACCTTAACATGAATCGTACTTTCACTATATTTTATAGCATTATCAATCAAAATATAAATAACCTGCTTCAGTTGATCAACGTTTCCAAATACCGGTAATACATCGCCTTCCTTTGAAAATTGGATGTCACGGTCATATGCCCCCAGGAAGGTCTGGATAACCGAAGAAGTCAAAGCAGCCAGTTCAACTTGCTCATAATTAACCTCACTCTTGTTTTTAGCCAATAATAACATTTGCTCCACAAGACGCTGCATACGGTCGACCTCTGAATCAATTGCGTCAATAGATTCTTTCCATAACTCAGGATTATTCTTGCCCCGACGATCCAGTAATTGTGCATAACTTTTCACAATAGAAATTGGTGTTTTCAATTCATGGGAGGCATCAGAGACAAAGACTTCTTGTTTGTCAAAATTCTCTTTTAAGTGGTTAATCATATCATTAAATGTTTGCTCCATTTCATACAGTTCATCTTTGCTTCTATTTTGAGTATCAATTTTTTTCCACTCTTCTTCCCGCATATTTTCTTTCATTGTCTCAATAAGATCCTTAATCGGGTTTAATAAAAATCTGCCAAGAACATTCCCCGCAAAAATCGTTGGAAGAAGGATGAGCAAGGAAGCAATAACTAATACATAGAATAGCACTTGCATAGTCTCATGAAGAGAAACCAACCGATTAGAAACTTGAAGGGTAATAATATCTCCGTTTTTCCAAATAATAGGCTTGGACACAATCGCAGTTTTTAAACCATTCTTTTGTGAAACAATTTGATGTTTCTCTTTGATGGTATGCATTGGTTCGAAATTTGCATACTCTTCATCCTTTGTATGCTCGCCAATTACTTTATCATTCTTCTTAACAAGGCGAATCGTTCCGTGGGCAGGCAAAAACGCTCTATAAAAATCATCGGTAACTTCTCCATTACTATTATTTAGTGCTTCAGCAATGGTATTGGTATGTTCAACCAACTGATTTAATTCCTTCTCTGCTGTAACTGTATTGAATAATAAATAAATAGATGTATTAACTAGAAGGATCAAAAGAAGCATAAAAAGACTCGAAAACAGCTGAATCTTTAATCGAAGCTTCATGCTATCGTATCCTTTATACTATAACCCACACCGCGTATTGTTTGTATGTATGTACTCTCGTGTCCTTTATCTATTTTTTGCCTCAAATAACGAATATAGACATCAACCACGTTTGTATCTCCAAAATAATCGAACCCCCATACTTGCTCAATAAGCTGCTCTCTAGTAAGAACAATATTTTTATTTTTCACTAAGCAAACAAGTAAATCGAACTCTCTCGGTGTTAGATCTATGTTTTTTTCCTTCATTGTTACTTCATGTGCTTCAATATCTATTTTTAAATCGCCTATAAATAGACCCTCATTCTTCATTTTTTCATTCGATGGCTTACGAAGATTTGCACGTATTCTGGCAAGTAGCTCTTCAATTTGAAAAGGCTTGGTAATATAATCGTTTGCTCCGAGGTCCAAGCCACTCACTTTATCATGCACCTCGTCACGTGCAGTTAGTAAAATAATCGGGGTACAGTCGTCTGTTCTTCTAACCCTTCTTAATACCTCAAGTCCACTTAATTCCGGAAGCATAATATCCAGTAAGACCAGATCCCATTCTTGTTCTTCCATTCTTTGAAGTGCGTCTTTCCCGTTATCTGCAATTTCTGTAATATAATTCTCATAGGATAACTCTACCTCAAGAACTCTGCTTAATTTGCGTTCATCTTCAACAATTAAAATCATTGGCTTCCCCATTTTATCCACCTGCTTATTTATGTCTTCTTAATTGTACTATATCAAATTTAATACAAAAGGTATTAGCGTTTCTTTTTTCTTATTACTATAATAGAGGAAAATGAAAGGGAGTTGGAAGGATATGCTTGAAATTGATCATATTGTCATTGCTGCGAAGGATCCTGCTCAATCGGCTCAATTATTTGGGGAAACTTATAATTGCAAGATCGTTAAGGGTGGAAAGCACGAGAACTGGGGAACCTATAACTACCTAGCGTATTTCCGAAACGATTGCTATATAGAATGGCTGGGTATCTTCAATGAGGAGATTGCAGATCAATCAGACAATCCTTTAATAAAACAACTTGTTGCTGCTTTTGGGGAAAACAGAGAAGGGCCAATTCAATATGCTCTCCGTACCGAACAGATGGATCTACTTATTGAGAGGTTAACTAAGTTGAACTATTCCTTCAACGGGCCTGTTGCTGGCGAACGCGAGAAGCCGGATGGCACCAATTTGCAGTGGCGCATGTTGTTTCCAGAATCAGAGAGCGGATTTCCTTTTATAATTGAATGGGGAAGAAATAAAAATATACCGAATGACCGCGAAATCATTAATAAAACTACCATACAGGAAATTCATGATGGCTTTATTAACTTGGAGAAGTTTGAGAAGATCACTGACTTATCTCTAGAGGGTAATAGCATACAATTACAGAATGGGAAACTTACGCTTACCTCAAATAATAAACTCGACTTCTCCTTGCAGGACTAGAATGAGAACTTCACAACTTATCTTATAAGTCATTTGCTGCAGGGTGTGGTAATCCGCTGCGGGAGAGATTTATCAGCTGGAGAACGAAAGTACCCACCGCAGTTTTATGTATTTTGCGAATTATCTTGTCCACCCTAAGTTTATTCTGTGGATATAAAAATAGCGGCTCCTCCTTTAAGGAGTGGGGGCCGCTATTGCTTTTATTAACCTAATTGCTGATGCAAAAATTCCGTTACAGATTCAGGTGATTTTGTATATGCACTATGTTGATGTGCTATCTTTTCGCCATTTTGGAAAATTAAGATACTCGGAATTCCCATTACTTCATACTCTTGAGCAATTCCTTCCACTTCATCACTGTTAATCTGATACCATTTATAGTTTTGAAATTCTTCCATTACTTCACCAATAAACATGTCCATCCGCTTACAATCGGGACACCAATCTGCAAAGAACTTAATGATTACAGGTTCTTCACTCTGTATAATTTCGTTAAATTGTTCTTCTGTTTTTATATGCTCCATTCTTTACACTCCTTACTTATCTAATACTTTCATTTTAACCATATTCACAGAGTTTGTCTTTTTCTATGCTTCATCCTTATACTCAACCTTACCAAGAATGTAGGCTGCAAACAGCCCCGCACCGAAAGCAACAATACTTAATAAAAGCAGATTAGTTGTTGATGGCCAACCAGGAAATACAACGACAATGGAACCGATCACTAGACCGATAATTAACGCAAACGTTCCTGTTCTGTAATTAGTTAGGAAATAGTTTATAATTTTGCTCATCACAACAATACCCACCAAAATCCCTACACCTGTAACAGCAATAATATCTATATGCATATTGCTTACAGCGCCAATTACCGTTGGATAAACACCAAGAATCAATAGCATAAACGATCCACTGATGCCAGGGAGAATCATCGCACTACTTGCAACAAATCCGGAAAAGAAAAGTAAAATATAATCTGAAGGCTGTAATTTAGTCATGACTCCAACCTCACCAGCATTTAAAAACACCATAGAGCCTACTAAAATAGCGCCAATTACAAGTAAAATCACATGATTCATCTTAAAGGAGTGCTTCGCGTCTGCCTTATGAAACAAATAAGGTAGCACTCCTATAATTAACCCCAAGAAGAAAAATTGGGTGGGCCCCGGGAAGTGTTCAAATAACCATTCGATTAACTTACTTAAAAGCAAAATCGCAGTTCCAACCCCAATTGCCAAAGGAACTAAAAACCCTAACTGTTTTTTCCAGTCTTTACTTAACACTCCATTAACTGCAGCAATCAATCTGTCATAAATTCCCAGTAATACTGCTATCGTGCCTCCACTAACTCCTGGAATTACATCACTTGCTCCCATTAACATGCCACGATAAATATTTTTCCATTCCATTATATTTCCCCCTGATTTAACTAGTATGCTCCCTGCTCTGGAAAGTGAAGCTCCTCCATCCACAGTCTCATATGATCCTTAATCTCGTTATAATGCTTTTTCGCATTAGGCAAGTCCGCTTCCTTAAGTAGATACATCGGAACTACCTTGTAGTCTGATTCATTAGTAAACGTTACAAATGTAGGTAAAAATTGTGGGTTACTAATTTCCACTTCAGCATGTTCACCTTTATTTTCTACTTTTGTAAGAGTCAATGTTAGTACCCCACCAATTCTACGGTAAAATTCGTCCTGCCCAGATAAAAAGTTTCCTAAGGAATAAATAACAAAGGACTTGTTTCCATCTTTACCATTCACCCACTCCACAGGTTGTAAAACATGGGGGTGATGGCCGAGAATAATGTCTGCACCTTGATCGGCAGCAAATTGGGCCAAATTCCTTTGCTTCTCATTAGGTAATCTTTCATATTCATCTCCAAAATGAAGGCTCAGCACCACAACATCCGCTTGTTTTTCCGCTTTCGTGAGCTCGCCTGCTATTTGTTTCTTATCTATTTGGTTGACTAAATAATCTTTGTTTTTCGGTTCTGTTATTCCATTTGTACCATAGGTATATGCCAGAAAAGCCAAGGTAATATCCTCATCCGTCTTAAAGATTCGTAGTTTTTCTTGGTCTGCTTTGTTTTTATAAGCTCCCGTATACATTATATCTAGTTCTTTCCAGTAGTTAATGGCGTTATGAATTGCTTCTTCGCCATGATCAAGCGTATGGTTATTTGCAAGCGAAACAACATCCACACCAGCTTTCTTTAATGCATCCCCAATTTCGTATGGACTATTGAATCTGGGATAACCTGATAAGCCAATCTCTTCTCCACCAATCATTGTTTCTTGATTTGCAAATGTAACAGACGAAGCTTTTAAATAACTGTCCACAAGATCTAACATAGGCGTAAAATTAAATGTATCTTTTACTCTTGCATCATCATATACCCTATCATGAATCAAGATATCTCCAACAGCAGACAACGTAATTTGTTTGTTCATCTTCTCTTTTTCTACAAGATTGGTATCTTTTCTTTTATGGTTTTCTCCCTGAACATCTAGGTTGCTTCCTTGGCATCCTGCTAAAAATAAGATCAGCAGGAATACCGCAGGGAAATATATTGTTTTATAAATAGACATCTCATGCCTCACTATTTTACGTCGTTTTATCCATGTTACAACATGCTTTAAATTTATCATATATCTGACCCAAATGGTTACGATCCAATTCATGCAGGCAATTCCAGTCTATTCCATCGATAATGTAATAATGAAAATCCCAAATCTTTTGTTTTATGTTTGGATCACTAACTAATGCCAAATTATATAATACTTCAATTAGACTATAAAGTATAGACACATCGCCTTTACCATAATGCATGATTTGGTAGAAACTTTTATAAAGATAATCCTCAAATTTTTTAGGTGTATGCATAATGCGTAAGAACCCTTCTTTATCAGAAATATAATAGACTTCTTTATATCTTCTACCAATATCCGCCAGTGCAGTTCCGATACGATTGATACAATTAATTGCGGTGTGTGGATCGTTCAATGCCGGAGAAATAGCTTTTAACGAAATTTCAACGAGTTTTTGCAGCATAAATTCAGCATCCTGGATATCTGTTCTTTCTTGGCCAACAACAAGCAAATGATTGATTTCTTTTTTATTAATCTCCTTATCAACTTAATATACATGCATAATAGGATATCCTTCTGGAAGAAAATCACCGGTATTTACCTGAACCTCTATCACACAATCTTTTTTTATTGCCCATTTTATAAGTTCAGCCCATTCTACATGTTGTACATACCCGGGGTTCTTTGCATAAATCGTCTCCATATTGGTGTGTTTTATCTTAGCAATTTCCTCGTCATCCCACTTTTCATTTTCCGTGAAATTGCTTTCCTTAAACGCATCACGAATTACTCTGGTAGCATCTTTTCTTAATTTCCCCACCAAGTTATTAACTTGTAGCCCCCTTGCAGAATGATGAATGAAATAAATAAAAAATGCCAGCGAGGCAATTGCAATAGATACCATAAAAATTGGTCCTAAAAAAGTATTTCCCTTTCCAACCAATACTAAATTTAATAGGGCAAATATAAAGCCAAAACAGTACACACCAAGTACATGATGTGTCATTTTACTACGCATAAAATCCTGAAGCGTTCTAGGCGAAAACTGTGTGGAGTATGTAGTTAAAACAACCATTATTACTGAAAAGCTGATCGTAGTCATTGTTAAAATGGCAGTAACTAGCGAACCATACAATTCCTTTGCAATGCTGGAGTTTGTTAACAATATGGAGGGGAGGCTCTCTTTGAAGCTGCCTATGAACCACTTATCAGCAAACGTACTTACTATCACAAGGAGAATAGAGGTAATACCATATAATAGCGGAACAAACCAATAACTTCCTCTCACTTTCATCCAAAACTTTTTCTGGTACATGCTTATTTCTCCTTTTATATTTATTTAATTTTATCTATATGTACCCTAAAAGCATTAAAACAACGCAAAAAAAGCCGTGGAAGGCTTTTTTGAATAAGAGTTAATAGATTGTTACACCAGTACCAAAGTAGCTTTAGTGTGGATATTTTTTATTTATTAAGCTACATAAGTTTTTATCAGTTCCTGTATCTGTATGATGTCTTTTCTCTCTTACTTTATTCTTTCAATAATCGTCGCATTTGCCATCCCCATTCCTTCACAAATGGCAAGAAGTCCGTATCTTCCATTTATCCGTTCCAATTCATGTAATAAAGAGACGAGTAGCTTTGTGCCAGTTGCGCCAAGTGGATGACCAAGTGAAATTGCGCCACCGTTAACGTTAAGTCTAGAAATATCTGCATCCATATCCTTGAGCCAAGCAAGCGGGACTGGAGCAAATGCCTCATTTACTTCATATCGATCGATTTCTTGTATAGCAAGACCTGCTTTATCCAATGCTCTTTTTGTTGCCGCAATGGGGCCAGTTAGCATTAACGTTGGATCAGAGCCTACTACCGTACGGGTAACAATTCTAGCTTTTGGCTGTAAGCCTAATTGGACTGCTTTTTCCTTAGACATTAGCAATACGGCACTGGCACCATCACTCATCTGACTTGCATTTCCGGCAGTAATTTTTCCATCTTCTTTAAATACAGGATTTAAACCAGCTAAAGCTTCTAATGTAGTTCCCTTTCTTGGCCCCTCATCCTGCTCTACAATGGACTCTCCTTCTTCTGTTTGTATCACAACAGGAACAATTTCTTTTTTATAGTATCCACTCTCTATTGCATGTAAAGCATGTTTATGACTACGTAAAGCAAATTGATCTAGATCTTCTCTCGATAAATACCATTGTTCCGCTATTCTTTCCGCTGAAATACCTTGGTTAACAATTTCATATTTATCCGTAAGCCTTTCACTCGGTTTAACTTTTCCCATATTGGAAAACATAGGGGATCTCGACATACTTTCAACTCCCCCAGTGATTACAATATCCATGTCTCCTGACGCAATTGCTTGTGCTCCAAAGTGAACTGCCTGCTGACTCGAACCACATTGTCGATCAATGGTTACCCCGGGAACGTGAACAGGGAATCCAGCAATTAAGGCTGCAGTACGAGCGATATTGCCTCCCTGCTCATTAGTTTGAGTCACGCAACCAAGAATAACATCTTCCACCAGATCCTTGCTGACTCCCGCGCGATTTACCAGCTCCTCCAGAACGATAGCAGCAAGCTCGTCTGATCGGTAGTCGGCAAATGATCCCTTTCTTTTTCCTACTGCTGTCCGGCAACTCTCTACAATAACAACTTCTCTCATTTCCCCACCTCACAAATATTTGACGTTTAATTCTCAATTATCTAAATTATACCCTTGATAGCAAATTAGCGAAAGACTTGATTGAAGGATGTTTTATTTTAATGCAGAAGGGAAAAGAAACATATAGGATAATAATATTTACAAAGAAAGGGTAGTTAATGATGAAAAATACACAATATCAGCCAACAAAAAATAAACAACTTTCCGATGCACAGGAGGTTCACTACGCAAAAGAGTTTAAGCAAGCTGATATGGCTGGCGGTTACAGAAAGCCTCGTGTAAAACAGGCGAAAAAAGAAAATCCTGATTTAATCAAATAACGTTTTGAAGGTAGCTTATGAAACAAAATCATTGTTTCATAAGCTTTTTTTAATTCTGTTCTAAAATATATGTTGGGGGTTATTCAATGAGTCGGAAAATAGATAAACTGCGACGTAACTTGTGAGAATGGAGTAATTAATTATAGAGAGGAAGCACCCATTGATTTGCGTTTCAGGCGGACGCTTTCCGCCGGCATGGCCTCAGCCGCTTCCTCCGCTACCCTCCGTCCAGGGTCTTCAGCTCATGCTATTCCGGCAGGAGTCGTCATCTTCCATTCCAATCAATTGGTACACAGCACATTCTGGGTGTATGCATACGCTATTTTTCTCCCTAGGTATAATAGTAAATAGTAGCGAAGGAAAAATACGGAGACTCCTGGGGGAGATGAGGCATCAGTGAGACCCCGGAATGCCTAGCGTAAGGAGGTTCATCAGCCGCCCGCGGAAAGCGGAATATTTCCCCGTAGCGGTGATTTACGCAGTCTCTATATTTTTAGTTACGTCGCAGTTTACTCCAACTATGAATGAACAAAATACGTTTGTACCCAAACATTTGCAGTAGAATCTTTAATTCTAAATTCGAATATAATCCTTTGAAACTTTTTCCACTTTCATATCGTAGAAAGTAATAATCAGAATACAGGAGGTTTACTATATGCCAGAAAAAGCGATGGAATTAATTAATTTTGAAAAAAAGATCCGAAAGAAACATATTATTAAAGATCTTTCTTTTACCATTAATAAAGGAGAAGTATTTGGATTAATCGGCCCTAACGGAGCTGGTAAAACGACAACAATACGTATGATGGTTGGATTAATGAAACCCACAGATGGCGATATACATATACTTGGAAATAGCATCAAAAATAATTTCAAAGAAGCGATCAGAGAAGTAGGCGCCATTGTTGAAAATCCGGAAATGTACCCTTTTATGACCGGATGGCAAAACTTAATGCACTATGCTCGTATGATTCCAGGTATAACCACAGAACGAATCAAGGAAGTTATCACACTCGTGGGACTGGAAAAACCGATTAAAGAAAAAGTAAAAAAATACTCTTTAGGTATGCGCCAAAGATTAGGTATTGCTCAGGCTCTTTTGCATAGTCCATCTGTACTCATTTTGGACGAGCCTACAAACGGACTGGATCCGGCTGGAATTAGAGAAATTCGGCAATACATTAGAAATCTGGCAGAGAAAGAAAATGTAGCTGTGATTATTTCAAGTCATTTGCTATCAGAGATTGAGCTGATGTGTGACAAAATAGGCGTTATAAAAAATGGGCAGCTCGTAGCAATCCAGGAAGTGAATGAGCCTGCAGCAGGAGAGCAAGTAAAATTAATCGAAGTAAACCTGGAAGCAGAACCAACTGAAAAAGCAGCAAACCTTCTTAGAGATAATTACGAACTTAAACCAGAAGCCAAGGGTAAAATCATCTCTTTCGAAACAGACAGAAAAGAGATACCGTCCATTATAAAAGGCTTGGTAGAACAAGATATATTAGTTTATCAAGTAAATGTGTCGAAAACAAAGCTAGAAGATAAATTCTTTGATTTGATTGGAGAGAATACTATTGAGTAATTTGTTCAAGCTGATAAACAACGAATTAATTAAAACATACATACAGAAATCAACATGGGTCATGTATATTATCTTGGTTGGTATCATTATCGGTTTGGCCGCACTAACGGTGAGCTTTGAAGAGACTGGGGACAAATACGACCAAGATAATTGGCGAGAAGTACTGCAACAGGAAAATAAAGAATTACAAAGCGAGATGGAAAAAGAAGAATATATGGAAGGCATGAACACAACTCTCATTGCCAAGAACAATTATTATCTTGAAAATGACATTCAGCCTGAGGGGTATGGAGCACTTCAATTTGTTATGGAAAATCAGTTGCTGCTTTCATTAGTTAGTCTGCTTACAATCATTGTTGCAGCCGGCATTGTAGCAAATGAGTATCGTTGGGGAACAATAAAACTTCTTTTAATTCGGCCTATTTCTCGTACTAAAATCTTACTCTCCAAATATATTTCTGTTTTGTTATTTGCTTTAATTACATTGTTATTTGTCTTACTTTTCTCATGGATTATTGGAGCCATCTTCTTTGGCGTTAATGGAATAAATCCACACATCGTATTAGAGAAAGACAATGGATTTGCCTATGTCCCTGTATTGGGTGAAATAGCGTCCGGTTATGGCTATAAACTTATTAACCTATTTATGATGGCAACATTTGCATTCATGATCTCGACCATTTTTAAAAATAGCGCGTTAGCTATAGGTACAGCTATCTTCTTAATGATGGCGGGAAATCAGATTGTATTGTTTTTCGCAGAACGCGAATGGGCTAAGTACATCCTCTTTGCCAACACAGATTTAAGTCAATATGCCAACCAGAATACGCCATGGATAGAAGGAATGACACTTGGTTTTTCCATTACCATATTACTAATTTATTATGTTATTTTTCTCCTTCTGTCATGGGTATTCTTTACGAAAAGAGATGTAGCTGGAAGTTAGCCTTTGAACCTCGAAAAAATTAAAAAAATCTACGATAAACTTAAAGAGAGACTGCGATATGCGAGTCTCTCTTTCTGTTATAACATAATTTTTCACTTTATCGGGTGGTAACAAAAAAGTTATTTATGTTGAAATGGGCATTTTCCTTTAATAGGTTCAATATCGTCTCCTATAAAATATTGCTTCCACTCCCTATGTTCCGGATCCCCATAATGGCTAATATTCGGATGCTTCGGTAGGCCATCCCACTTTTCAACTCTTTCTCTCACCTTTTCCCTCGACATTGCTCCACCTTTTGAAGTACCTTCCAGCTTTTCAAAAATTCTCCTTGGTTGAAAGCCAATAACTAAGCTATTACCAAGGTCACGGGTTTTACGTTGCTTATAGGCAGGAGCATTACCAAAGGCAAAATAAGGCTCTCCCGCAAAACTAAATGCCCAAAGAGGGTGGTCCGGATCTTTTGGATAGTCTGCTGGCCATTCATGCTCATCATGAGTATGTAGATACTGCAATACATTCCAAAAATAGTCCCTATAATATTCTACACTTTTTTCTTCTTTCTCAGGTTCCACGAAAAGAAAAAAGCCATGACGAATTAATCTTTTCTGATTATCAAACAAGCGATTAAACGCTTCGAGTGCTTTAGGTAATGCTGACCAATCATCATGTGTGATATATCCATACCTAAGCTCCCCACGTTTTTGTCCAGACATACCGAAATAACATGGAAAAGTAGGATTTGTAACGACTTTTTCAAAATTATTATATTCCTTCAGCAGCCAACCAGGTATGTTATTCTCTATATTAAAATCTTCTTTTGTTAATAGATAATTTGCTGTTTTTGTCATGCACATAACCTCCATATCTTGATGTTCTATTTCCCATTTTGTGATGAAACCAAACAACCCCGAAACGTTTTGATTTCGTATGATAGGGAAATGTTAGTTAGATAACATAATGGAGGATGGAATATGAAGAACCTAATTGATAAGAAGATTACACCACAGAAATTAAATTGTAATACAGAGTATGACCAATTAAATAGTGTCATCGTTGCACCTCCAGCGTATATGGAAATTAAGCATGCCATAAATAAAACGCAAGAACACTATTTACAGAATAATATAGATAAGACAAAAGCCATGGAACAGCATGCCAGCTTTGTGGAATCTCTCAAGGAAAATAATTGTGAGGTAATCACACTGGAACCTAAGGAAAATTTAAATGAGCAGGTTTTCACTCGTGACATCGGCTTTGTTATTGGAGATACGTTTTTTGTCTCTAACATGAAAGAGGAAATGAGGAAGCCTGAGACTTCCGTACTTACAGATTCGTTAGAACAAAAGAACATTTCTTATACAAAAATGAGAGATACCTCCATTGAAGGTGGCGATGTACTTGTGGATGGAAATACAATTTGGGTAGGAAAAAGCGGAAGAACAGCTGAAAAAGCTATAAACCAATTAAAAAATTTGCTTCCCGATTATACCATTCACATGATAAACGTAAGAGAGGATATTTTACATCTCGACTGTGTATTCACGATCCTGGATGAGGATTATGCCATAGTTTACTCCCCTGCAATTGATGAGGAATCATATAATTTAATAAAAAACAAATATACTATTATTGAGGCCACGACTAAAGAACAATTTAATATGGGACCAAATGTGCTTTCAATTGGGCAGAATAAAATTATTAGCCTGCCTGAAAATAAACGTTTAAACCGAAAAATGAAACAAGCTGGCTTTCACGTTATCGAGGTTGAGTTTTCTGAAATAATCAAATCAGGGGGATCATTTCGATGTTGTACCCTTCCACTTAAGAGAGGATAATTTGATATCATTATGTCTGCATAAAAAGGATTAGCCAACATAACGGCTAATTCTTTCTTCATTTTTGACTAACAATATCAATTTTACTTCTTTATTCTTCTGGCTTAAAAAAGCGAAATTCATCCGGCCTGTGGCGAGATTCAGTATATTGAAAAAGGGTTGTATCTTAAAGAAGGAGTCATAGGGGCTTAACCTAATTTTATCCGGGCTTTGCAAGGAGTCTTCATAATTAGATAATAAAATAGCAGAATAGATTAATCGGCAGAAGAACGAAATTATCCGCCTCAGAATAGAAAAAGCCGGTAGCACATCTCATGTGCTACCGGCTAAATATAAAAGCCCCATATTAGCTTGTTTTTGATTTTTTAGAAGCCTTTTCTCTTTCACTCTTATTAAGGATTTTTTTCCGTAAACGGACTGATTCTGGTGTTACTTCACAGTATTCATCATCATTTAGGTATTCAATCGCTTCTTCTAAAGACATGGAACGCGTCTTCTTAATTGTAGATGTTTGGTCCTTTGTTGATGAACGAACGTTAGTTAAATGTTTTTCTTTCGTAATATTAACCGTCAAATCATTTTCACGGTTATGCTCTCCAACAATCATCCCAGCGTAAATTTCAGTACCTGGTTCAACGAAGATTACTCCACGATCTTCCAACTGCATAATACCATATGTTGATGCTTTTCCATTTTCCAATCCTACTAGAACACCTTGGCGTCGGCCGCCAACCTGACCTTTGATTAAAGGCTCATATGCTTCAAATGAATGGTTAATAATTCCATATCCGCGAGTCTGTGACATAAACTCGGTAGAATAACCGATCAGCCCACGTGAAGGAACTTTAAATTCAAGACGGACTTGCCCATTACCTTGGTTAACCATATCGAGCATTTCGCCTTTACGGGCTCCAAGAGACTCCATAATTGGACCAGTATAATCTTCAGGAACATCAACCTGCACACGCTCAACCGGTTCGCATTTCACACCATCAATTTCTTTAATGATTACTTGTGGCTTGGATAATTGAAGCTCGTATCCTTCTCTTCTCATGTTTTCAATCAGAATAGACAGGTGAAGCTCACCACGCCCTGACACGATCCACGCATCCGGTGATTCAGTTGGTTCTACACGAAGACTTACATCTGTCTCCAATTGTTTTAATAAACGTTCTTCTATTTTACGTGATGTGATATATTTACCTTCACGTCCAGCAAAAGGACTGTTATTCACAACAAAAGTCATTTGTAATGTCGGCTCATCAATCCGTAGCCATGGTAAAGCTTCCGGATGATTTTGCGGACAAATGGTCTCTCCGATATTAATATCATCCATACCTGCAATGGCTACAATATCTCCAGCCTTTGCTTCTTGAATCTCAATTCGTTTCAAGCCAATAAAGCCGAATAACTTGCTTATACGGAAAGATTTCTGGGTGCCATCCTCTTTCATTACAACTACTTGTTGTCCAACACTAATCTTTCCTCGGAATACCCGTCCTACACCAATTCGGCCTAAATAATCGTTGTAATCCAATAATGTAATTTGGAATTGCAAAGGTTCTTCCTGATTATCTACAGGTGCAGGGATGTGTTCCATAATTGTAGTAAATACCGGATCCATCGTCTCTTCCTGTTCATCTGGTTCAAATCCGGAAGTACCATTTAAAGCAGAAGCATAAACGACAGGGAACTCCAACTGCTCATCATCTGCACCAAGCTCAATAAATAAATCTAAAACCTCGTCTATTACTTCATTTGGCCGAGCATTTGGTCGGTCAATTTTATTTAAAACTACCATTGGGGTTAATTTCTGTTCCAATGCCTTCTTTAGTACGAAACGTGTTTGCGGCATCGTGCCTTCATAAGCATCAACAACTAATGCCACACCATCAACCATTTTCATGATCCGTTCCACTTCACCACCAAAGTCAGCATGGCCTGGTGTATCTAATATATTAATTGCTGTATCTTTATATTTTATAGCTGTATTTTTAGCCAAAATTGTAATTCCACGTTCTCTTTCAATATCACCCGAGTCCATTGCTCGTTCATTTACTTGTTCGTTCTCACGAAATGTCCCAGAGTATTTCAACAATTGATCCACAAGTGTTGTTTTACCATGGTCTACGTGCGCGATAATAGCGATATTACGAATATCTTCTCTTAATTGCATAAAAAGTACGCTCCTCTTGTATAACGGGATGTGTAACTATAAAATTATACCACAATTTTTATAAATTAAAAGTATTTTGTCGTTACTTATCTAATTCCCTTGAAACGCGATAATAAACTTCGCTCCTCCAAGGGTAGATTTATCAACTGTTATCCTACCACCAGACCGTTCTATAATTGCCCGTGATATAGCAAGACCCAAGCCAGTTTCTCCATTCTTACCTTTTACAAAACGATGAAAAATATGTGGCATCATTTCCTCTGAGATCCCTTCCCCATCATCTTCTACAGTTATATAAGTAATCCCATGCCGCTTATATATCTGAAGCGAGATCTTAGTTTTAGCATGACGAATACCATTTACAATTAAATTTAATATAGCGCGAAGTAATTTTTCTTCGTCTGCAATGAAATCACAATTATTTTCCGCTTGATGCATAAAGTGAATACCTTTTTCATTGACCAAAGGTAAAGCACGATCTACAATTTGTTCCAAGAATCTCACTCCGGCAATTTTCTCAGGTTGGTAAACATCCGGTTCGCTATCCAGCTTTGCCAATAGAATCATCTCATTTATAATCAGTTTCAGTCTTTTTACTTCTGTAACCATTATTTCAAGGCCTTTTTCTTTGTCCTTTTCATCAAAAATTTCATCCTTAATTCCTTCCGCATAACCTTGGATCGTCATAAGAGGTGTTTTCAATTCATGACTCGCATTTTGAAAAAAGGTTTGTTGTGATTTCATATAATTTTGCAGCTCTTCAGCCATTTCAAAGACACTTTCTTCCACTTCCTTAATTTCACCGCTTGCCTTTACTCTTTCAAGATCATCAAATTTTCGTTTTTCTACTTTCTTCAACTGTACTTTTAGCTTTGTCAAAGGTGTAACCAGCTTTTTAGTTAAGAAATAGCTAAGAAGCACGGCAGCAATACTACCGATCATAAATACGATAAAGAGTCGGAAAACAAAGTTTTGCTGTACAGCCTGCAAATCATTCATTGGTGTCAATAGAATAAGTTCCAACCCACTATTTGGTGGGTAAACTACAATCCTTGAGGTTACATATTTATTATTTTCAAATTCCCATAATGCTTCCTTATTATCAGCAAAATTATTATTTTGGAAAAAACCCTGTGCCACGCTATTTGGCATGGTGGAGTAAAAAACAGCATCATTTTTTCGATCATAAAGAAAAAGCTGAAGATCTTGATCCTCCAAGAATCGACTGAACTTCTCAAGACTCTCTCTATCCCCATAATTTTCTTCATTTAGAACCTCAATTAGTATTTCGCCTTTTTGTTTTAACTGTCTTTGTTCGTCCTGAATTAAAATATCGAGAATAAGCGAGTAAATAAAATAACCTGTCACCGCCATGATAACGAGTAATAATGCTGTGAACGCAGCGTTGAGTTGATATTGAAGTTTCATTTATGTTTCCTCTCCATACCTTAGTCGGTAGCCAAATCCCCACACTGTTTCCAAAGGTAGGTCAGGCAGCTTTTTTCTAAGCCTTTTTACCAAATCGTCCACAGCCCGATCACTTCCAAAATAATCTTCGCCCCATATTTTTATCAATAACTCCTCACGGGAAAAGGCACGGTTTACATTTTCCACTAGTAATAGAAGCATATCAAATTCTTTTGTAGTCACTTCATATTCCTCGCCTTTATAAAAGATCCTTCGTTCCTCTTTATTTATTAATAATTGATCAATCTTTACCTTTTCCTGTGCAGGCTCTTCCTTGTCGTTTTTTAAAAATGATCGTTTAAACAGCCTTTTTACTCTTGCTACCAATTCTCTTGGGCTGAATGGCTTAGTTAAATAATCGTCCCCACCCAACTCCAATCCTAAAATTTTATCAATTTCTTCATCCTTAGCAGAAATAATAATAATTGGGACTTCACTTTCATTCCTTATTTTTTTACAAAATTCATACCCATCCATACCAGGTAACATAATGTCTAATATCCACATATCTGGTGGATTTGTCTCCCATATTTCCCACGCAGCTTCTGCAGAATCGGAAATGATTACATCATACCCTTCTTTTTTTAAATAGGCGGATACGATATTTTGAATATTTACATCATCTTCTACAACACCAATACGATTTCCCATAACTTTGTCACCTTTTTCCACATGTTTAGTTAACTTCATTTTACATAAGTTAAAAAGCGGATGCCACTGAACACCAATTTATATTTACATATTTATTCCACAATTCAGCCAAATAATTTCCAAACGGAACAGGTAAGATAAAGATATAAATTCTTAGAAAAAGGGTGAATATAGATGGATTACAATAACAATAATTTCTCAGATGAAAATAAAGAATCCTCTTCAGAATCAACCACAGAAGTGCATGAACATAATAAAGAGAAAGAGTTTTCAACGGATAAGCCGAAAAAAGAAGTCAAGTCAGGCTCAAGAACAGGCTTGCATTTCTTTCTTGGCGGATTAGCAGGCGGATTAATTGCTGTAGCTTTAATTGCAGTACTGCTATTCTCAAACATCCTCCCTTTAGCTAGTAAGGCAGATGAAAATACTTCTTCTGACAGTGGTACATCCAACAATGCCAACGTTGTCAAAACAATGGCGTCAGACCAGGCAGAGGTGGCTTCTAACATCGATGAAACGTCTAAAGCAGTCGTTGGTGTTGCTAACCTGCAGCAACAAAGCGTTTGGTCAGAAAGTCAGGAAGCCGGGACTGGATCAGGCATCGTCTATAAGAAGGAAGATGGGAAGGCATATGTTGTAACAAATCATCATGTTGTAGAGGGTGCTGAACAAGTAGATATTATTTTAAATGATGATGAAAGATTAAATGCCAAAGTTTTAGGTTCGGATTCTTTAACCGATTTAGCCATATTGCAAGTTGATGGAGATAAAGTCACTACGGTAGCCGATCTTGGTACCTCCAAGAATTTAAAAGTTGGTGAGACCGTATTGGCAATTGGTAATCCTCTTGGTATGGAATTCGCAAATACACTTACTAAAGGAATTATTAGTGGGTTAGATCGATCTGTCAGTATGGACACAAATGGTGATAAGCAGCCGGACTGGGTAACAGAAGTTATTCAGACAGACGCTGCAATTAATCCAGGTAATAGTGGCGGCGCACTTGTGAATGCAAAGGGACAGGTGATTGGAATTAATTCTATGAAGATCGCCCAGAACGCCGTGGAAGGAATCGGGTTTGCCATTCCTATAGACTCAGCCCTCCCAGTCATGGAGCAATTGGAAGAAAACGGTGAAATTGAACGTCCATTAATAGGGATAAGCACCGCCTCCCTAAATCAAGTGCCACCTCAATACAGAAATGAAATTAAGCTACCAGAAGATGTGGAAGGTGGCATGGTTGTAGCAAATGTCCAGAAAGATTCACCAGCAGCTAAAGCAGGCCTACAACAGTTTGATGTTATAACCGAAATTAATGATAATAAAATTACTTCACTTCTTGAATTACGTAAATTTCTCTATTCAGATGCTTCCATAGGTGAAGAAGTTCAAGTGAAGTTCTATCGAGATGGAAAGTTGGAAAAGACGGAAGTAACACTTACTGCGAAAGAATAAAATCTAAGCACAAAAAGCAAAAGAACTACATTCAAAAAGCTGAGACAGCAAATAACTTTACTGTCTCAGCTTTTCTTTAAAATAATCAGCAAAAATAGAAAAACCATATGAAATATATCCATCTAACTTCTTTAACCAAAGAATAAATCAAAAATATTACTTCCTGTTGAACTGCGTTTGTTATAGAACTCCGAATAGCCACAGTTCTTGCAAAACACTACAGTAAATTGATTATGCTGCACATCAAACATTTTTGATAAACCTGTTCCAGCCATAGATACATCTTTCGTATCGGCGTCTGTGCTTCCACATTTAATACATCCTTTATTTTGGTTCATATCGCTCACCTCATTACGTAATACGTTTAGAATTAAGCCAGGTTTCAACTAATATTCACTTTCATACTCATCTTCATATTTATTATGGTTAGGCGTTACTCCTGTAAATTTGCCATCAATGTCTGAAGAGAGAAAGTTCTCTAAGTCTTCTACAGCACCGGTATTTTCTTCGTTATTCGGATACATATCATCATAATCATCTTGGTTGCCATAGAAATCGGAAGGTGTTTCTGATGTACCATATTGACTTACTTCCTGCCAGCTATCCTCAGCGTCATAGCCTACTTGCTCTTCATTAGTAACCTCATTTGGATTAATATTTGGGCTGAATACTTCTTCTTCAACTGTTCTGGGTGATTCAAAAATATTATTGCTTGCATGTTCAATACATTTATCCGCCGTAGGGACTGCCTGCAAACGTTCAAACGGAATATCTGCACCGCATGTTGCACAAATCCCGTATGTCGCATCTTCAATCGCATGTAGGGCAGCATTAATTTCCTCTAATTCTGTTTCGGCATGTTCATTAAGTGCTGTATCCTTCTCTCTCTCATATAATTCGGTACCCATGTCTGCTGGATGGTTATCATAATTTGAAAGCTCACCCACCGATTCCTTTGTCAGCTCCAACGTTTTCTCAAAATGGTCCTGCACTTGGTTTATAAGTTCATTTTGTCTATCTACTAAAGCCTTTTTGCATTGAACTAATTGTTCGTTGGTGATCATTGAGATCATCCTCCAATTTAAATTAAATATGTACTTATACTATGTGCAAAAAAGCTTTGAGCAATTCGATTTTACCCCTCCCAAATCATGTCAATGTGTGGAATGTTATCATCCAAATATACTTCGGATATTTTCTTAAAACCGAGCTGACCATAAAAATTTCTCAGATGAGCTTGAGCCTGAATCTTTATCTTTCTCTCCTTCCATTCTTTATTAATATAGTCTATTGCTTTTTGTATTATTTGTGTTGCATAACCATTACCTCTAAATTTTTTCACTACAAGTACTCTCCCTATGGAAACTTCCTTGTACTTAGTATTCGCAGGGAGGATTCTTACATAAGCTGCAATTTGGTCATTTATTTTCAGAAAATAATGCATGGACTGCTGATCATAATCATCCAATTCCGGGTACACACACTCCTGCTCTACTACAAATATATCTACTCGCGCTTTCATCAAAGCATATAAATCTTCATTCGTTAAGTCACTAAACCCTTTCAAACACCATTCCATCGTATCCCTCCATTACTTTTTATTATGTGATAAAAGGATTAAGAACCCTTTTGTAGAAATAATAGTATAAGTTGTCTAAAAAGGGGAGGATAAAATGACTTTAACAGAAAAAAAGATCGGTTTTATCGGCACGGGAGTTATGGGGAAAAGTATGGCATTAAATTTGCAACGGGCGGGTTATTTCATAAATATCTATACACGAACAAAAGAGAAGGCAGATGACCTAATTAATCAGGGAGCAGTTTGGAAGGAATCCATCAAAGATCTAGCAGCAGAAAGCGATATTATTATAACAATGGTTGGATATCCTTCTGATGTGGAGGAGGTCTACTTTGGCGAAAGTGGGATTCTCGAACACGCAAAAGCTAGATCCTATATAATTGATATGACAACATCCAAACCCTCTCTGGCAACAGAAATTTTTAAACAAGCAAAAGCGAAAAATATCCATGCACTTGATGCGCCGGTCTCTGGAGGAGATATAGGCGCTCAGAAAGGGACGCTTGCCATCATGATAGGTGGTGAGGAAGATGCATATGAAGCGCTATTACCTCTTTTCAAAATTCTAGGCGAAAACATTATTCTACAAGGTCCGGCTGGTGCAGGACAACATACAAAACTAGCCAACCAAATTACCATCGCTTCAAATATGATCGGCGTTTGTGAAGCAATTATGTATGCAAAAAGAGCAGGGCTTGACCCTATACGTGTGCTTGAAAGTATTACAACAGGGGCAGCAGGGAGCTGGTCTTTGACCAATTTAGGACCAAGAATGATACAAGGTGATTTTGAACCGGGCTTCTACGTGAAACATTTTATTAAGGATATGACGATAGCATTGGAATCAGCAAAAGAAATTGGACTGGATACACCGGGGCTTTCCTTATCCCTAGAGATGTACAAGGAGCTCGCAGGACATGGTGATAACGATAGTGGAACCCAAGCTCTAATTAAACTTTTTGAAATACAGAACTTATAACCCTAACATAAGAGCCGCATCATTATCTATTTACGCGGCTCTTGTTTTTCCATCTTTTCTATTTCCCTTTGTACAATAAAAGCCAGATCATTGTTCCCGAACAATTGGAGTACATTCATTAACATATCCGAAGAAATTACATCTGATTCCTCTTTGGGAACAGTTAACTCAATAGCTTCCTCTAACGCATTGTTACTTTCTTGATTTGGATATGCCTCCATATATATAGCTTTTGGATCTAAACCATGATTTATACACCATTGTGCATAGATAAGAATCATCATTTTTTCGTCATTCTGATAGTTACTGACAATCTGTTGCTCTCTTTCCTTTCCGTCCATTATAAATCACCTGCTTTTCGAAAGATGAAAACCCACATAAAGGTTAGCGCTTGCTTTAAGTCAAGTGAAAGATTCGAATAGTTTTCTTCATTTACCCCTTCTTTATAAACACCAAATCCATCTATATATTCCAGGTTCTTCTCTTGCGCAATCCTCTGAAACTCCCATGGCATCATGGTATTACAAATAGCATTCTCTCCATATAGACGGGGAAAGCTATTTTCTCTAGGGCCAGCTGTCGGCCCTAAAATTCCAACACATAAATAACCATCTTTTTTTACTATTCTTTTCATTTCATTTAAAGCACTTACTGGGTTTTCTGTCCACTCCAACACATTAATACCAACTGCACCATGAAAGGTATCAGCTTTAAAAGGTAATTGATTTATATCTGCCTGGTAAAATGCTGCTGCATTCTTATTGTTTTTCTTTGCTAATTCAATCATTTCGCTGGATATATCTACTCCCGTTACTTTATATCCGGCTTGTGTTAATTTAAATGATCCATAACCATCACCACAACCAACATCAAGCATATCGTAGTCTTCAGGTATGTGTTTCTTAATAAAATCAACAATATCCTTTCTGCTTCCGCTGTCCCACATTTTCTTGCTTCTTGCATTCCAGAAAGCAGCACGTTGGTCCCATTGCGTTTCTGCTTCTTTTTCCCAATTAAAAGATTTCATATAGATTTCCCTCTCCTTTCAGGCGGTCGTTCGTTTTAATATGTAAAAGTATTAAATAATAACAATTTCTTATTCTTGGCATGGCTTGCCTAATCTTTGAGGTTCTATTGCAAATGTAGGAGTAAGACCATTATCTCGTACATTCATAGTTGGAGTAAACTGCGGACTAGTGTGTGAACAAACTAATCGGCTGTAGAACAAGATTATCCGCCGGAGAGCAAACTAATCGGCTGCAGAGCAAAATTATCCGCTGGAGAACAATTTAATCGGCTGCAGAGCAAGATTATCCGCCGGAGAGCAAATTAATCGGCTGCAGACATTCACAAATTAGCTATAGTGTGTTCACCATAAAAGGTTCTCAGTCAAATGTGGTGGTGTGATTTTCACTCCACCATCTCTTTTATTAAAAAGCCTTTGCTTAAATAGCTGCGTACGTATATTGGTTGCCGTTTCTATTGTGTCAAAACCCTTCTAACCTCTTGTCGCCACAGTATTTTCTTTTTTAATCGATTAAAATTTTTAATTCCATACGACATTCGTTTTGCCACTTTAATTGTATTATTTACGCCTTCAATATATCCATTATTAAAAGGATACATAAAGGAATGCAAGATCTCTTGCTTCCACCGCTCAAATGTTTTTCTTACTCTATGAAAAGACTCAATATTAGAATCCTTCATCGCCATTAAACATCCTTCTAGACCCTGTGTAGCGGTCTTTTCGTTACTCTCTTTAAACCACTGATCAAGTTTGTTTTTTAGGTTGTATGCCTCTTCTAATCGAGGATCAACCTGGAGTAACTGATTTACTTTCTCTCGCTCTTCTTCTGATAATTTATAGGTTGATTTCCAAAGTAACTTTTTACTTTTTTTCATATATATCCGGTCTTTTTTCTCTAAGTCTCTTTGCACTTCTCGACGTACTTCATCTAGCGCCCAATATACTTGCCGCATAAAATGAAATCGATCAGCGATGATCAGTGGGTTACCAAGCGCCTTCCGTATTGCTTGCTTAAAAGACTTAGAAAGGTCCATGACGACAATCTCTACGTTACTTGTATCACAGGACTGAAGATAAGCTTTAATTGTATCTACCTTCCGATCAGGTAAGACATCCACAATCTCTTTATTTTCTACATCCGCAATGACCGTTTGAAACCTTTCACCGCCCGCATCCCCTTTAAATTCATCAATAGCTAACGCACGTGGCAGGACTTTCCTTGTTTTTATTTCTTTTCGATCATAAATACGAAGTAACCGTTGCGAACTCATCCCAGTTAACTGGGCAGCTGTAGTAAATGAGCCCACAGCTGTATACGTTAGCGCTGTCGTTTGTATAGAACGGGTGCAACGTTGGTATCGTTCCACCATCTGAAGCTTTTCATAAAACGTATGATTACACGCCTTACATAAGTAGCGTCTCTTTTTCAAAGAAATACTAACTGGTTTATTGGAAACAATGGGCCCCTGAATCGTTTGGGTACGATAGCCGTGGATACTTTTTGTCCTATTGCCACAAAACGGGCACTTCTGCTTCTTTACTTTTGTATATAGCTCTACAAAAAACTTAGCTGAGTCACTAGAAACTTCCCATACATCTACATGTTTGTCTTCAATACCTAACATTTCTATGATAAAATGGTTTTGCACTCTTTCCCTCTCCTTTTCCTTTTGTGTCGCAACTTTAGGTTAACAAAAGAGAGGGGAATGAGTGTATTTTTTTGTTTCTTACGGAAACACTGATCCTCCAAAGGAGACCACCACATTTAGTATAGAGCCCCATAAAATTATTTTCCGAAACAGGAGTTATTTGTAGCCCTATCAAGTTACTTCTTATCTATTTTGCGAATCATTGGATAATCCAAACATATATAATAAAAAAGGTTTATCTCATGAATGAGATAAACCTTTTGATAATCATCTATTATAGACGAACAACGTTAGCTGCTTGTGGTCCGCGGTTACCTTCTACGATTTCAAATTCAACGTCTTGACCTTCTTCAAGCGTTTTGAAGCCTTCAGCTTGGATAGCTGAGAAATGAACGAATACATCGTCTCCGTCTTCGCGCTCGATGAAACCAAAGCCTTTTTCTGCGTTAAACCATTTTACTTTACCAGTCATTAAAATGACCTCCTTATACAAATATCGTGCAAAGTAATTGAATCATAAATACTTTTACAACGCTTTGTTAAAGAGATCGTAAAGTATTATTCAAACTTCAATTTCCTTTTGCTTTCTTAACTTTAACCTTTTTACAAAAAAAATGCAAGTAATTTAGAATTTATTTTAACTTTTCATTCTTGCTTTTTATTTCAACATAGTCTGATGCTATTTTCCACTTCCATCCTGAGACAAAATTAGTCATCTTTCGGTTCGACTTCCTTATATCTTCTTTTCTGTCGATACCCATACGTAATGTCTCTTACTAGTTCTTCATTTTCTAATCCTGCACCAATTGCACCAGCAATTGTGGAGATAGAGGTTCCTATCCAAGCCAGTCTTATATACTGCATGATGGTAAAGTCTCCCTCTCTATTTACAGCAGAGTTATAAGCTTCTGGTGGCACAATTACTATAACAGTAATAAGAAATAATAAAAATAAAGCAAGATAATATGTTAAAACGGAAAGAAGCAGGGTTATTAGCGTTGTTTGATTATATAAGTGCCGAAGATGAGTTTGATGTCGGTTAGATGGCCTTTCCCATAAATTATGTGCTGTAATAATCCAAATTACCATTAGACTAATCGCCGCGAACGATAATACACTCAACCTAAGCGTACTTAATATATCACTTAAATTCCATAGGGTAGTAAAGATCAACGCAAACGCTCCTGTGGAGAACGCAATAGCAATTACCTTTTTAAACGATGACATAATACTCCATGGTCGATTAGCTTGTGTCATTCCCATCAATAGTCGAACTTCACCATTTATTTTCGGAATAACAATATATCGAGTTTCAATATCCTTATGCTCATCATTCGGTGAAATTCGTTTTACTTTGGTGAGTGGAAATTGCCTTTGTAGCATGTCACCTGTGAAATTTTTCTTGACTTTATGATCATTATTTTCCAATCGAGATCCGTTATACAATTCATTCATAATTTGGATAACTGCTTTTCTCATTCTTTTTTTTATAGGCAGCCAGCCAAAGGAAGGAACAGATAGTTGAGCAATATAATGCTTCTTACTAATGTCTGCTGCTACAATACTACTGTTGTCAAATATAGGTAAATCAGTCAAACAGATAGCGTATCCCCAATCCTCTCCATTACGCAGTTCTGCAGCCTTTTCAATAATTTTATCAACATTTTCAGCTGCTCCTGTAAGAGGATCTACTACCATTTCCACCTCCCATGTGACACTGTCATCAATTTCCCTCTCAAAAGCTTCAGGTAATTGTTCCACATAGCGATTCGCTATTTCAGCAGGTAGTTCAGGAGCTGCGATAAGTCCTACCCTAACCTTTTCTTTATCCATCCAACCCCTCCTCTCTTCTTTAGTTAGATTCCTCGGCTTCTTTTTTATTATCGTATTCCTCTCCTACTTCATAATAACGTTGTTGTTGTCGGAACGAATACGTTATATTTCTGATTTTTTCCTCTCTCTCTAGTCCTGCGCCGATAGCACCAGCAAGTGTGCCAAGTGAAGTAACTAACCATACTAAATTCAAATAATATTTAAATGAAGGATCCTCATCCAATCCGGTCCAAGCTTGGAACAATTCCGGTGGAACAAAAATAGAAATAGCGATGGAAAACATCGTAAATAATACAATATAGTTAATAATAACAATGGAACTTAACGTAACGAAGGTTGTCCAATTGTATAAGTCCCTCCACCGTTTCTTACCACGGTCTGATGGTTTCTCCCATAGATTTTGAGAAAAAATAACCCATATAACCATCCCCATAATTGCTATAATTGTTAAAATGATTAGTCTTATCGGTGTATACACTATGCTCAGTTGCCAGGGTGTAGGGAAAATAGATATATATGACCCTGTAGCAAAAGATAAAGTTATCATTTTATTAAAAGAAAACAATGCCTTCCATGGTCGGTTAGCAAATGTCATACCTAATAACACGCGGAGATAACCGGTAAATCTCGATTTTATAAAATACCGAAGATCTACCACATCATCCTTTGATGTTGCTTGCATCCTGCCTATTTGAGAGAGTGAAAACTGGTGAGTTAATTTATTTTTATTTTTATTCTTACTTGGTGAAGGCTTCTTTTCTACCGCCAATCTGGCGTGAGGCTTATCATTAGATTCTTTACTGTATAATTCACGCATCATCTGCATTAGGGTTTTCCGAATTCTTTTTCGCATAGGCATCAATCCAAATGTGGGGACGGAAATTTGTGCTACCTGATCCTTTAAGCTTGCATTGGCAACAACTAAATATTTTCCAAAGAAAATAGGCAGATCAGTCAAGCAAATAGCATAATCCCAATTATTTTCTTCTTTTATGTTGTCTGCTTTTTCCAGGACTTGCTTTGTATTTTCCGCCACTCCAACCAAAGAATCGATGGTCATTTCCACTTCCCAGGATACATCCTTATCAATTCTATCGGGAAGTAGTTCCGGTAGCTCTTTTATAAGGTCACTAGCAATTTCAGCTGGTAGATCAGGAGCTGAAATAAGCCCTAACTTAATTGTTGTAATTTCTCTCACCTCCACCATTTTATCTCTTAAATCCTCATGTGTGTTCTCTGCTATGATATTTTACCCTTTTTGACCGAACAAAAACATTTCTCCATCTCTAGTGAGCAATAGGTAGACCAGATCAGCTTGAAAATTAGTGTATTCCTTGGTAAAATAGTTTCTTGCAAGATTATAATTTAATATCGACTACCAAACATTTATATCTTGCAAATATGAATGACAGGTGGTAAAAAGAATGGAAAAAACGAATTATCAGGTTTTGTTGTACTACAACTATGTGCATATTGAAGACCCGGAAGCTTATGCCGAAGAGCATCTTCAATTTTGCAAGGACTTAGAACTAAAAGGAAGAATCCTTGTTGCTCATGAAGGAATAAATGGTACGGTTTCCGGTACAATTGAGCAAACAAATAAATACATGGAAGCAATGAATAACGATCCACGGTTTGCTGACATGGTATTTAAAATTGATGAACATGATGGACATGCCTTTAAGAAAATGCATGTGCGTCCTCGAAAAGAATTAGTCACACTTCGTCTGGAAGATGATATTAACCCATTGCAAACAACTGGGAATTATCTTTCACCAAAAGAATTCTATGAGGCAATGCAAGACGAAGACACTATAGTGATAGATGCGCGAAACGATTACGAATATGACCTAGGACATTTCCGTGGTGCAATTCGACCAGACATTGAGACTTTCCGTGAGTTGCCCGAATGGATTCGTGATAACAAAGATAAGATTCAAGGTAAGAAAGTATTGACCTACTGTACAGGCGGTATCCGTTGTGAAAAATTCTCCGGATGGTTAAAAGAAGAGGGCTTTGAGGATGTAAACCAATTACATGGTGGAATTGTAACATACGGAAAAGACCCTGAAGTGCAAGGAGAGTTATGGGATGGAAAGTGCTACGTTTTTGATGAACGAATCTCTGTTCCAATAAATCAAAAAGAACATGTTGTAGTCGGCGTGGACTATTTTGATGGAAAACCTTGTGAACGCTATGTCAACTGTGCAAATCCGGAATGTAATAAACAAATACTCTGCTCTGAAGAAAATGAGCATAAATATATGAGAGGTTGTACACATGAATGTCGTGTCAGCCCTAGAAACATGTATGTAAAAGAACACAACTTATCTGAAGAAGATATTGTAGAACGACTTCAGATGCTGGGCGAATCCAGAAAACAAGAAGCATAATAAGAATACGAAAAAAGCTCCAGGAGTTATCCTGGAGCTTTTTAATGGTTGTCCAAAATGAAAAGTAGTTACATCGTTAACACCATAGCTTGAGACGTATTCTACTGCTACCACTTTTTAAAGTGCTGCATCTACGTCTGTATAGTCGTAACCAAATTCATCAGCAACTGCTTTAAATGTTACTTTTCCATTAACCACATTAACCCCTGTTTTAATCGGTGCATTTTCTTTAATTGCTCTTTCTGCACCTTTAGAAGCTATTTGGATGGCATATGGAATAGTTACGTTTGTTAACGCAATTGTTGACGTACGAGGAACGGCACCAGGCATATTTGCAACAGCATAGTGAAGTACACCATGTTTTTCATAAATTGGATCATCATGTGTTGTAATATGATCAACTGTTTCAAAGTTACCACCTTGGTCAATTGCCACATCCACAATTACAGATCCAGGTTGCATTGCTTTAACCATATCTTCTGTTACTAATTTTGGCGCTTTAGCTCCTGGAATTAGTACAGACCCAATCACAAGGTCGGATTTCTTTACTGCTTCTGCAATATTATATGGATTTGACATTAATGTTTGCACACTTGAACCAAAGATATCTTCCAATTGACGTAGGCGATTTGGATTTAAATCAATAATTGTAACATTTGCTCCTAATCCAACAGCAATTTTGGCAGCATTCGTACCAACCATACCGCCTCCGATTACTGTTACGTTAGCTCTACTAACTCCCGGAACCCCACTTAATAGAATCCCTTTTCCGCCTTTTGACTTTTCAAGGAATTGTGCCCCTATTTGGGAAGCCATCCGTCCAGCTACTTCACTCATCGGAGAAAGAAGTGGCAATGTGTTATTAACAGTAATTGTCTCATAAGCAATTGCTGTAACTTCACTTTCAACTAATGCTTTTGTTAATGATTCTTCTGCTGCCAAATGTAAATAAGTAAATAGAATTAATCCTTTACGGAAATAGCCGTATTCAGATTCTAAAGGTTCTTTTACCTTCATAATCATATCAGCTTTAGCCCACACATCTGAAGCGTTTTCAATAATCTCAGCCCCAGCTTCTTTGTACTCTTCGTTAGTAAAGTTACTACCCTCTCCAGCACTTGTTTCAATGATGACCTGATGGCCTGCTTTTACAATAGCTACTACCCCTGCTGGTGTCATGGCAACCCGGTTTTCGTTGTTCTTTATTTCCTTAGGAACCCCTATAATCATGTTTGTTTCCTCCCTATTTCCTTTTAGATTTATTATATAACTTGATTTATTAAAACGCTTTAGGCAGTATACAAAATATAACCTATAGTGTTTGTGTAATTCCACATATAATCACATTTACATTTCCAATAGCTTCAGATCCAAAAATAACGTAACTTTTTGGTTAGGATCCTTTAAATCTAAATCCGTTAGTTCAGTAATCCGTTTTAAGCGGTAATTTAACGTGTTGGTATGAACATGAATCGTGTTGGCTGCTTTATACACATTACTATCACAATTCAAAAAAAGCTTTCAAGGTCTTAAGTAATTCAGTATTATGATTTGCATCATATTGTTTTAATGTCCTAATCACATCATTTTTATAATTTGTCTGCTTACGAATTTCTTTTAATTCATCTATGAATTGGTATACTCCCAGTTCGTTATATCCGTATACTTCTTCAAGCTGGTTTCGGAATTGGCTTTTAACGTTTAGTACTTTTTCTGCCTGGTTATAGCTGTCCTTAATATATTTAGGTGATTCAAATATAAGTCCAAAAGCACCTGATACATTATGTTGCAGCTTTAACCTTTCTTCTATTTTGGCAGTAAAATTACAGACATATTCTTTTAAAATTTTATTTGAATCTTTAATGGTTGGGAATCTTACCAACAGGATAAACTGATTCTGGTCAAAGACTTTACATACCACCTCAACTCCTCGTAGAGTTTCTGTTAGATAGAAGGAATGTTTTTCAATTTCCTCTGTAATTTCATCCTCAAACTCAATCATTACTATCGCAACATATCCATTGAGGTAAAGCCCATATTTTTGCGCTTGTTGTTCAATTTCTGTTGTATCCTTAAGATGGCCGGTAAGTAGTTGCCAAAAGAATTCCTTATAGCTTTCCTCCATCCGTTGTTTTTTGATCTGCAGCTTTAGCAATTTTTTCCGAACTGCTTGAGCGGCTTCCGTAAGCATCATGTATTTCTCTTCTGTTATTTCTCCACCATTGGTATGTGCCCATATAAAGCCTAATATCTCATTATTTTTACTGACAGAAATTGCGATACGATCACCTAGACCAACCTCTGGTATTGCAGGTATTTTAACTGGTTTATTATCCTTAAATAGTTTTGACATAAATCCTTTCTTCCATAAACTATTTATTACCTTTTCCGGTACTTTTCTCTGAATGATCGTATTAACACGAACATTGTCTACGCTATCTTCATGAGAACTATATGAAATAATATGGTGATTGGAATCTTCAATCGTTATGGGACAGTCCATTATTTCTGCAATTCGATCCGCCAGCCCTTCCAATGAATCAAAATTTAATTGAAAAAGCCCTGAATGATTGACTGCGTGCGACATCTTGCTTCCCCCGATCTTGTACTTTTAGGAAGAGTATTTTTTATACTTATTTCCCTTCAAGAATACCACATAATTAGGAAGTTTTAGTGATATTAAACAAACTTTCTTCCTTTATTTTTACAAAACCAACAAATAAAATTAATTGATTATTTGTTAAAATAAATGTAACCGCCATCATTTTTCAACGAATTTCGACATTTAAAACTCTTTAATTCTACAACTGTAAAAAATTTTGATATGATCTATTACACACTTATTTTTTTGGGGGAAGCATTATGGGAAAAATATTAAAAATTGGTAGCGCTTTTATTGGAATAATCGTCGGGGCTGGCTTCGCTTCTGGGCAGGAGGTTTTGCAGTACTTTACGAGCTTCGGTTTAATTGGAACCCTAGGAGCCATTGTTGCTACCGCATTATTTGCCTATCTTGGTATGACACTCACTAGGTTAGGAAGCCGATTAAGAACAACTTCCCATAAAGATGCGATTTATGAGGTCAGTTTTCATCCATGGTTAGCATTGATTGTTGACTATATTATTATTTTCACCTTATTTGGAGTGGGAGTTGTGATGGTTGCTGGCGCTGGTTCCATTTTTGACCAACAGTTTGGTTTACCTGCATTTATAGGTACCTTACTAATAACTATTTTAGTTTTATTAACGGCGATGTTAAACGTAGATCGGGTAGTCAATGTTATTGGAAGTATTACACCTTTTTTAATTATCAGTGTTATCATCGTCTCTGTTTATAGTCTTCTTACAATGGATTCCACCTTTGCTGAATTAAATCCGATTGCAAAGGAACAGACTTCAACCTTGCCAAATTGGTTTATTGCCGGCGTCAACTATGTATCCTTTAATATTGCAGTTGGTGCATCTATGTCTCTTGTTATGGGCGGTGCAGAAAAAGATGAACGAGCTGCCAAACTTGGTGGATTAGTTGGTGGCCTGGGTCTGGGACTTCTTATTGTGCTAAGTCATCTCGCCATCTTTTCAAAGGTCAATGTTGTTGCAGAGTATGACATGCCAATGCTACAAATCGTTAATGAACTATCACCTTTTCTCGGTACTTTTTATTCATTGATTTTATTCGGAATGATTTTTAATACTGGGATTAGTATGTTTTTTGCATTTGGAGCGAGATTCACAGAAATTGGTACAAGCAAATTTAAGTTATTTATCACAATAACATTGATCATTGGCTTTATTGCCAGCTTTGCCGGTTTTACAGATCTTGTTGCCTTCTTCTATCCGTTAATTGGTTATTTGGGTTTATTCTTAATTTTGGCGCTCGTCACCGCCTCCTTTAAGATGCCGAAAGGGAAAAAGACCAGGCTAACTGATCATGAATAGTTTTCCATTTTGACGGCAAGTGTTCCTATTGCTATTCTTTTAATAAAGGAGGCCGCTTTATATGAATGTTTATGACTTTTCAGCTAAGACCTTGCTAGGTGAAGAAAAATCCCTGTCAGATTATAAGGGAAAAGTACTTTTGATTGTCAATACAGCAAGTGAATGTGGCTTTACGCCCCAATTTGAAGGGTTGCAGCAGTTATATGATAAATACAAAGAACAAGGTTTAGAAATACTGGGTTTTCCTTGTAATCAATTTAATAATCAGGATCCTGGTTCAAATGAACAGATTTCGGAATTTTGTCAGCGGAACTATGGAGTCACCTTTCAAATGTTTAGTAAAGTTGATGTAAAAGGAGAGCATGCCCATCCTTTATTTTCATACTTAACTGAGGAAGCCAAAGGTATGTTGACAAAGCAAATTAAATGGAACTTCACAAAGTTTCTTATTGATAGAAATGGAAATGTCATTAAACGATTTGCACCTCAAACCAAGCCAGAAAGCTTGGAACAGGATATTGAAGAAATACTATAAGTGGTAGAAACCCATCAGGTAGCGGATGACGTCTCCCTGATGGGTTTTTTCGATTTAAAATGTTTGCCTTGCTAATCACACTATTATTTGTGCTAGTATTAAAATAACACCTGAGCTGGGAAAGGAGCTTTATCTTTGGAAGCATTGCATAAAATAAGAAAAGCAAAAGAAGCATTAAACAACGTGATTTTAGGACAGGAAGAGGCTGTAGATTTAGTATTTATTACACTACTTAGTGGTGGTCATATTTTGTTAGAGAGCGTACCAGGGTCCGGAAAAACAAAGCTTGCAAATGCTTTAGCGAAGTTAATTAAGGGTAACTTCAGACGTATACAGTTTACACCAGATGTTCTTCCAAGCGATGTCACTGGCATTCAATTTTTCAATCCAAAAACCCAGGAGTTTGAAATGCGAATTGGCCCTGTTGACACAAATATTTTATTGGCAGATGAGATAAACCGCGCTACCCCTCGAACTCAGTCTAGTCTTTTAGAGGTAATGGAAGAGAAGCAGACAACGATTGATGGCGAAACAATTCAACTAACCCCGCCCTTTTTCGTTATTGCCAGTCAGAATCCAATTGAATCAAACCAAGGAACCTTCCCGCTACCAGAAGCTCAATTAGATCGCTTTATGATAATGGTTAAAATGGATTACCCTTCCTATGACCATGAGAAACAGATACTAAAAGATCAGCGTTTAGCTGATCCGATAAACGACCTCGATCCTCTCGTAACGAAGGAAGACATTATTGCATTACAAGAAGAAGTCCGTAAAATAGAAATAACAGATTTAGTTATGGATTACCTATTGGAGCTTGTGAGGAAAACCCGGGAACATGAGGACATTGAAATTGGGGTTAGTTCCAGAGCCGCCTTAGCCTTAATGCGTGCTTCCCAAAGCAAGGCACTATTGGAAGGAAGGGAATATGTCACCCCTCAAGACATCAAACTAATTGCCCCTCATTTATTTGAACATCGAATTAATCTTAGTATGGAAGGTTCTCTTCGTTATAATAAGGAGGACATTATCCAACAACTAATTGAATCAGTCCCTGTCCCAGTAGAAATGGGACAAATGAAATAAGTACATTTTTTTGGATAGAAAAAACACATCAGGAATGTCTTATTCCCGATGTGTTTGTTATAATATTTTTTCGAGGAAATTTTGTGCCCGGACTGTTATTGGTTTTGCAAAAAACGCTTCAGGTTTACCTTCCTCCACAAGTGCCCCATTATCTAGGAATAATACTCGATCCGCTACTTCCTTCGCAAAATTCATTTCATGTGTAACAATGACCATCGTCATTCCGCTGTCTGCAAGGTCCTTCATCACATCCAATACTTCTTTTACCATTTCAGGATCCAGTGCTGAGGTAGGTTCATCAAACAGCATGATTTCCGGTTCCATTGCTAATGCCCTTGCAATAGCGACACGCTGCTTTTGGCCACCTGACAAACGATTTGGGTAAGCGACCTCTTTATCAGTCAACCCAACTTTTGCAATTAAGCTTTTTCCGATTTCATCTGCTTCTATTTTTTTCATGTTTTTTACTTTCTTTGGCGCATACGTGACATTCTCCAATACCGTCATATGAGGAAACAGATGGAAATGCTGAAATACCATTCCGATATTTTTTCTGATTTCCAGCTTATTTACTTTCGGTGATGTAATCATCTGGTCTTTTATACAAATATCACCTGATGTTGGCTGTTCTAAAAGGTTTAAACATCTTAAAAAGGTTGACTTACCAGATCCGGAAGGCCCAATCACGGCAACTACTTCGCCTTGTTTTATATCCGTTGATATATTTTTTAATACCGTATTTTCTTCGAATGTCTTTGAAACATCATCTACCTTAATCACTGTATCTCATCCTCCGTTCCACTACTTTGCCAAGCTGTGTTAGTACATAGACCATCAGCCAGTAGATAACCCCCGCAAACAACAAAGGCTCAAAATTACGATAAATGTCAGCACCTACGATTTGCGCACGGCGCATGATATCAAGGTAGCCTATCACCGATACGATGGCAGATTCCTTTGTTAATGTGATAAACTCGTTCATTAACGCTGGTAAAATATTTTTAATTGCCTGTGGTAAAATGATATTCGCCATCATTGATTTATATGGTACTCCCAGCGCTTGTGCTGCCTCTGTTTGACCTTTATCCACTGCCATAATACCTGCCCGTATAATTTCTGACACATAAGCTGCTGAATTCAGACCAAATGCCAGAATGGCTGAAGAAAATGGCTCAATATCGTACCCTGTCAATTGTGGTACAGCAAAGTAAAAAATCATTAATTGCAAAATTAAGGGTGTCCCCCGGAAGATGGATGTATAAATATCAGCTACAACCTTTAATACTGGTATCTTAGTAATCTTGCATAATGCTAATAATGTACCTATAATAAATCCAATCACAATGGAAGTACTAACAAATTTTAACGTAACCCATATTCCCTCTAGCATAAAAGGAATATAAGGCACGATCTGGCTAAAGTCCAAATTCATGCCTTACCACCTCTTTCTCTCTATGTTGTTATTATTGTTCATTCAGCCATTTATCTTTCAGCTTTTGCAGTTTTCCGTTTTCTTCAAACTTTTTTAACGCATTGTTCACATCTTCCACAAGGTCACTATCTTTTGGAAATGCAATGCCCATTCCAGGAGAACTCGTTGTTGGATCATCAAAGCCTTGCAAATCCTGCTCCTTGATATATCCTTTGGCAACAGATTTATCCATATATGCTACATCAATACGATTTGAGTTAAGCTCCTGGATCATTGTTCCAGCATCATCTACTTTCTTAACTGTAAAGCCATATTCTTCATTCAAGGCATCAGCGCCTTCTTCCTGTATGGTACCAAGCTGCACTCCTATTGTTTTCCCTTTCAAACTATCAAGATCTTTAAAAGCGTTTGCTGGTTTAAAAATAAACATTTCACCTGAACGGTTGTATTCCGTAGAGAAATCAACATTCTTTCTTCGCTTTTCTGTTGCACTCATTCCAGCCATAACCATGTCGACTCTTCCAGACTGTAAAGCACCGATTAATCCATCAAATTTCATGTCTTCAATCTCCAGCTCATAACCTAATTCCTCTGCTACCATATTGGCTAAGTCAATATCAAAGCCTTCGAAATTGCCTGCTGTATCGCGTGACTCAAATGGAGGAAAATCAGCTGAAGTTGCCATCTTTAGTATTTTTTTATCTTCTGTATCTTGATTTTTTCCTTCTGAATTTGCTTCACCTTTCCCACATGCTGCCAATAAAGTAATAACTAAGACTAATAAAGTGAGTGTGCCGATTATTTTTTTCAATGTATATTCTCCTCTTTTCTCTTTATACAAGTTGATGAAGTTTATTAAATTCTTGTTGAATTTCCTTAAATAGCGATGGGTCTGTCAACACATCATAACCTGTCTCAGCCAGGGCCAATACACCTTCTGCCAACGTTTGATGTCCGTCTGCTGTAATCGTTTGATCAGCAAATTCTACTGTATGTCCTACTAACCCAGGCTTGTTTAAACTAATATATGGATGAATTGCAGGGACTACCTGGCTAACATTTCCCATGTCAATCGAACCATAGCTCATCTTTGCAGACTGAATTGGCTGCTCACTTATATTTTTTAAATTAGCTGTAAAAGTGTTTGATAGAGCTTGGTTTGTTTTCATATTGTCATAGCTTAATTCATAATTTGAAACGTTCAGTTTAGCCCCTGTCATTAATGCTGCACCATTTGCTATATTAATAACTTTCTCAACAACTTCATTCAAGCAGCTTCGTTCCTTAGAACGCACATAAAATTGTGCTACCGCTTTGTCAGGAACTACATTAGCAGCTAGTCCGCCCTCAGAGATAATCCCATGTATGCGTACATCGTCGGGCAAGTGTTCCCTTAATGCGTTAATACCGTTGAACAATTGAATAACACTGTCTAAAGCATTAATCCCCTTTTCCGGAGATGCTGCCGCATGAGATGTTTTACCCTTATAGGTAAATTGTATTGCATCCATTGCCAGCGAGTCGCCACTTTCATAGGATTGGTCAGAAGGATGAACCATCATGGCCACATCAATGGAGTCAAAAATCCCTTTTTCGCTCATCGGCACTTTAGCTCCGTTCGTTTCCTCTGCAGGTGTACCTAATACTACAATACTACCTCCTATGTCATTTAATAGTTTACTTAAGATAATACCTGCGCCTACACTCATCGTCCCTATTAGATTATGACCACATCCATGTCCCACTTCAGGTAGTGCATCATATTCAGCTAAATATGCAATGACAGGACCGGGTTTACCACTGTTAAATTCAGCTTTAAATGCGGTCTTTCTATCTACAATATTTTCTTCAATATGAAAGTTATGTTGTTCAAGATATTGCGTTAAAAGCATCATAGAATTATATTCCTGATCACCGATCTCAGGGTTTTCATAGAGATGATCACTCATGTTACATAATTCACCTATAATATTGTTCAATTCCTTCTTTAACTGGCTCTTCATGATGAATCCTCCAATATGTATAATTATTAATGGATATGTATATTTATACCATGGATATTATATTTATGCAATAGTTTTTTTATAAGCTGTATGGAAAAATATTTATAGAATAAAGAGGAATATTTCCCCGTAGCGGTGATTTACGCAGTCTCTATATTCTTAGTTAGGTCGCAGTTTCCTCCAACTGTGTAAATAAGCAAAAATTAATTTGTTATCATTTAAGGGCACTGACTTTATTTATGTGCACAAAAAAACAAGCACGTTTTATGTGCTTGTTTTTTGCATTTTCGCTATACGTATTAGTATGCTTTTGCCCAATATACTAATTCTTTTGCTTCTTTACCACAACATACACACGTATCTGAAACATTCTCCTGTTCGAATGGGATACAACGGGAAGTAGCGGTTGTTTCTTCTTTTATCTTTTCCTCACATGCTGTGTCACCACACCACATCGCTTTAATAAAGCCTGGATTTTCTTCCAATGCTACTTTGAACTCAGCCATGTTTTTTGCAACAGAGGTTTTCTCTTCTCGATGTGCTTTTGCTTTATCAAATAAGTTTTGCTGAATTTCGTCTAGCAATACAGGTAGGCGGTTCTGTAATTCAGCTAATACAACGAATTCTTTTTCTCCTGTATCCCTACGTACAAGTACTACTTGGTTCTTTTCAATATCTTTTGGTCCCATTTCAATACGGACAGGGAATCCCTTCATTTCTGTTTCATTGAACTTCCATCCAGGAGTTTTATCACTTGCATCTATATCTACACGTACCAAATCCTTCAGTTGATCACGTAGATCGTATGCTTTATCCAATACACCTTCTTTATGTTGGGCTATTGGTACAATCATGGCCTGGACTGGTGCTATTCTTGGAGGAATAACTAAACCACGGTTATCACCATGCACCATAATTAATGCGCCCATTATACGGGTAGAAAGCCCCCATGAAGTTTGATGTACATATTGACTTTTTCCATTTTCATCAAGATACGTGATATCAAATGCTTCCGCAAACCCCGAACCGAAGTGATGAGATGTACCAGATTGTAATGCTTTACCATCATGCATCATGCTTTCGATTGTTAAGGTATATTTTGCGCCTGCAAATTTTTCCTTATCTGTTTTACGCCCCTTCAACACAGGAATCGCCAAGTACTTTTCTACAAGGTCAGCATAAACACCAAGCATTCTATCTGTTTCTTCTGCAGCATCTTGGTCAGTAGCATGGGCTGTATGACCTTCCTGCCAATGAAATTCAGACGAACGAAGGAATGGACGAGTTGTTTTTTCCCAACGTACTACATTTCCCCATTGATTATACAATTTCGGCAGGTCACGATAGGAATGAATATTATTTGAATAATAATCACAGAATAGAACTTCTGAGGTTGGACGTACAGCAATTCTTTCTGCCAGTTCCTCTTCTCCCCCATGTGTTACCCAAGCAACTTCAGGTGCAAATCCTTCAACATGATCTTTTTCCTTTTGTAATAGACCCTCCGGAATAAATAGTGGAAAAGCCACATTAGAATGACCTGTCTCTTTAAACTTCTTATCCAATTCATCCTTAATATTTTCCCAAATTGCATAACCATATGGTTTAATAATCATCGTTCCACGAACTTGGCCATACTCCACCAATTCCGCTTGTTTCACTACATCTGTATACCATTGGGCGAAATCTTCTTCCATTGCTGTCACTTTTTCAACAAACTGCTTATTTTTTTTACCCAAGCTGAACACCTCTTTATATAAAATTATTATTTAATTATAAATATGAACACAAAAAATCCTCCATCCGAAAAGGGACCGAGGTCTGGTGGTACCACCCTTGTTTACAGGATATCCTGTACACTTGAATTGATAACGGTCAAAGACCGCGCACACCTTACAGCAACAAGGCTTTAACGATGGCGAACTCGGAGGCAGGTTCCTACTTATGTCTTTAGAAATTTCCAGCAGCCATTTCCTCTCTTGAAAAGACAATAAATTATACTAATCCTCTTCTACGTTTCATATATATTTCTAAATATAAAGCTATGTACATGGAAAGTCAAGCACCCTCCTTAAAAGGCTTTTTCATAAAGAGAGAACTGATCCCCCGCTTCTCCCACATGTCCCATAAACTGAAATCCTGCACGATGATAGAATTTATTTAAAACAGGGTTATTCCCAATACAATCTAAACGTATACAGCTATTATTCACTTGATATGCATCAATCATCCATTCAAGCGTTCGTTTACCAATTTGCTTATGATGATGCTCTTGATGTACTGCAAAACGGTGCAAATAAAAGGCATTGTCCTCTCTTTTTCCCCACATTTCTATATCCCATGGATTTTGCTCGGGGGAAAAATTGAATACGGCTACTATTTCAGTATTCTTATTTTCTACTATATAAGTGATATCCTCCACAATGTCTTCCATAATTTCGTTAACTTCCACATCATTCTGTAGATGCTCCCATTGATTTATCTCCTTCTCATTCAGCCATTTGGCTGCATTTCGTAAAATGTGAAATACTTCTTTAGCATCCTCTATTGTTGCCTTTCGTACAGCATACTGATCAAATGTATAGGAGCTGAATATTGTAGTCACTTTCCACCCTCCTTTAACGTATTTGCGCACCGAGCGTGTTTTCAAAATGGCTAAGGGCCCATTCATGCCCAGCTTGATTAAAGCTTGCTACTGCATCTTTATGGATAACAATCTGAAAACCTTTATTATACGCATCTATAGCAGTATGAAGGATACAAATGTCTGTGCACACACCGACAAGATGAACTTCCTCAATACCTCTTTCTCTTAATTTGATTTCGAGATTCGTTCCAGCAAAAGCACTATACCTGGTTTTATCAAAATAATAGATATTATTTTTATCTTTATTGGTTTCAAATACCTCGGCTAGCGACCCGTAAAGATTTCGACCGGGGGTGCCGATAATATTATGTGGTGGAAAAAGTTTTGCTTCCGGGTGCAAAACATCTCCTTCAACATGTGCATCTATTGCGAATACTACATATTCATCTTTCTCAATAAATTGTTTAGTTAAAGCAACTACTGTATCCTCAATTGTCTGGCCAGGCAATCCACAAGTTAGCTTTCCGTCATCCGCCACAAAATCCGCCGTATAATCCACATTTATTAAAGCTCGCTTCCCCATTTCGACTTCCTCCCGGTCTATTCTTATTTTTGCTTTATAGAGTAGGTGCATATCACCTATAAATTTATTTACTTTGCCTATTTATTTCGTAACTCAAACATAAGTTACTTTAATTTGATGTGCTTGCTTGTATTTCCTTTCAGCAGCATGATAAGTTGGCCCTACAAGCTCTGTATACGAAAAACCGTGTTCAATCGCTGTAGTCACAAAGCTTTTTGCCAATTGTACTGCCTCTGATATTTGCTTTCCCTTGGCCATATGTGCAGCAATAGCAGCAGAGTACGTACAACCTGCACCGCTGGTATTCACCGTATCAATTCGGGGTGCCTCATACACGATCAGCTCTTCACCATCATACAGGACATCTACTGCCGGACCAGAAAGTCTTCCTCCTTTAACTAACACATATTTAGAGCCTAATGCATGTAAATCGATGGCAGCCTGCTTTAAATCTTCTACTGTAGCTATCTCTCTGTCGTTAAGTAAAATAGAAGCTTCCGGTATATTTGGTGTAATAATTGTTGCCATTGGAATTAGCTTTTCTTTTAATGCATCAATTGCATCATCTTCCAATAATTTGGAGTCCAGCTTCCCTACCATAACAGGATCGACGATAACATTTTCAATTCGGGATTTATTTATTAATTCCACTGTTTTTTCAATCACCGATTTGGAAAATAGCATGCCTGTCTTTAGTCCATCTGCTCCAACTTGATACATAGCCGTAGCAAATTGAGCTTCAATTGCTTCAATTGTCTGTGGGTGAACATTTTTGTTCGTTTCCGGATGTTTGCCTACAATAGCTGTTATGACACTCATTCCATAGACATCTAATTCCTGAAATGTTTTTAAATCTGCTTGAATCCCTGCACTTCCTCCTGCAGCTGATCCAGCAATCGTTAGCACTCGCGCTGGATAATTCATTATGTAAAATCCTTTCTATATATTACTAGTTACAACAATACTACGATAAAAAACCAGATTATCATAATCATTTGAATAACGATTTTGGCTAGAGCTCCTCCCAAAAATCCCAGAAGAGAACCAATAGACGCACGAATCGCTTCACCGACTGTTTTACTTTGCAATATTTCAATAAAAAATACGACTAAAAAGGGCAAAATGATAATTCCAAAAGGAGGTATAATAAAAGAACCAAAAATGACAGCAACTGCTGCTCCTCGTTCTCCCCATTTACTACCACCGAAACGCTTCACAAAATAGCTGTTGGCAATAATATCCGCCAAAACCAATACAACCGTAAAAATTCCCATCCCAATCCAGAAAGCTGTATTTAACTGCTCCGAATTAAGAAAGAACTGGTATAATAAAAAACCTCCCCAGAGAACCAGCACAGACGGGATGATTGGAAAAACAATCCCTATAAAACTTAGAATAAATAATAATACTATTAAAACCCAAATGATAATGTCCAGTGTCCCTACCCCCAAAAGTTACTTTTTCCCAAACATACTTGATAGTTTGGTTTCTTCTTTTCTTATTATACGTTTATAGTTTTCCATATGTTTCATAATACTTAAAAGAGTTAAGAGAATAACAATCATCGTAGGTTCTATGCCAAAGAAAATAAAAGTTGTAGTTAAAAAAGATAGATACATAAATAAAACCCCTATGACCAGGTAGTCTGTAGCAAAGGTGAAAATAAGTAAGATTCCAATACCTATGAGAGCGATTTTCCAATCGATCGCTAACAATACACCGACAACTGATGCAGTACCCTTTCCCCCACTAAACTTCATTGTTACTGGATAATTATGGCCCACTACAATAAACAAGGCAGTAAGGTAAATCAAAAATGTCTGCTTTTCCCCTATAACACCATATTCACTGAGTATAAACAGCATAAGTAAAATAGCTAATGTAGCTTTAAAAATATCAATAATTGCAACAAGGGCCCCATACTTCCAACCAAGTAAAATGGTTGTATTTGAAGCACCAGAATTCTTCACACCGGAATTCTTAATATCTATTTTTTTTAGTTTACTGACTATCTGTGAGCCATGTACACACCCAAAGAAATAGCCAATGAACCCAGCTATAAGAATATACATCACAACACCCCTTTCCACCTATTATATCGTAATTAACTTTCCATAAGAATATGCGATGAAAATTTGTTAGAATAAGATTATATTAAACAACAAGAGGAGTACCTTATGCATGAGAAGTTTGCTTCGTATATTGGTGACATGGTCAATAATTATTTTATTTATAGTCATCGTATTTATTTTATATAACGTAAAGGAAGAAAATTATACAAATATTGGAGAAGATGCTCCTAACCCTGAATCCCTTCATCCAACAGTAGATAAACAGCTAAGTAAACTAATAGAGCAATCAAAAGAGAAGAATATTGATATTGTCATTACAGCAGGAGTGCGATCTAAAGAGGAGCAGAACCAGCTTTATAAACAAGGACGCTCAAAAGAAGGTAATATTGTTACACATGCCAAAGCTGGAGAGTCATATCACAATTATGGATTGGCTGTAGATTATGCTCTCCGTAACAAAAAAGGTGAAATTAGATGGGATATGAACTATGATGGCAACGGAAATGGAAAGTCTGATTGGGTAGAAGTAGCAGAGCTTGCAAAAGATCTTGGATTTGAATGGGGTGGGGATTGGAGCGGATTTAAGGATTACCCTCACTTACAGATGACATTCGGCCTGAGTATAGCACAGTTGCAAGAGGGGCTTCGTCCAAAAGTGGAAGAGAACCAGCAAGAAGATTAAACCAGGTAAAATTTATAGTGTCCTAAGCAATTAAGGAGGTTGCACAGCCATGGCAGTGCAACCTTTTTTATCATTCTCCTGGAAAGAGGATACCTTGCTTCTTTCTAGCAATTTCCGTCCATTTGGCAACCTGCCTGCTCCGTTCCATCCATGATTCATAAGCAGCTTTATCTTTTTGTTGAATCATATATACAAAAGCTTTCAGTTCGTAAACCATGTCTACTTCTTCTTGCTCTCCTGCAAGTTCGTTTGCATGCTTCGTCTTCCTGTCATAGAAAGTTAACTTTTCGATAGGAGCAATATGGTCCATCGTCCACGCACCATCTTCACCTTGAATTTCTGAAGGTATTGTTGCTTGGGCAATTTTCGAACACAGAATAGTTACGTTAAATTCTCCGTATTCCAAAATGAGTGTACCACTTCCATCTATACCATTCGATAAATGAACTGGAAAGTAATGAATTTCTTGTGGCTCTCCAAACAAGTCGATCGCCATACTAAGTGGGTATACACCTAAATCCATTAACGCTCCGCCAGCAAATTCCTTCGCAAATACATTGGGTTCCTCCCCATTTTTAAATCGATCATATTTAGAAGAGTATTGAATGTATTGAAACATCGCGCTTCGAATTTTGCCCGCCTTCTCCAATCCTGATTTAAGCGTGTAATAATTTGGGGAAAATAAGTGTCTATAACCCTCAAATACATAGAGACCGAGCTCCTCTGCTGTATGTTTAACTTTTTCCCACTGTTCTTCCGTAAATACAAGGGGCTTCTCACAAAATACATGTTTCCCATTCTCCAGGCATTTCATTGTATGTTCAAAATGAAAGCTATTAGGAGAAGCCACATAAACAAAATTTGTTTCATTATCAGCTAACATATCAGCCATCTCAGTAAACCAGTGCATTGCGCCGTGTTTCTGCGCAAATTCTTTTGCTGCGTTTTCTGTTCTAGAGTAAACAGAATGCAATGTAGCCAACCCTGTCTGCTCAGTCGCTTTTATAAATAATTCGGTAATCCAGCTTGTGCCAATGATAGAAAACTTCACTCTTTGTGGCCTCCTTCTTTCTCTTTCTCTTCATCTGGATGTGGATCGATGGAATGCTTATAACCATATCCTTTTGATATCGTAACAAGCGATAAAACTAACACGATGGCTACTACCAGAATGGAAACGATGCTTACAATCGTTGTTGTCGACATGTCTTTAAAGTTCCTCTCTATTTATTCTGCTGGGTGTTCATATGGTTTAATTGTTCCGTAGATTGCCTCTATATATGGAAGGGATAGCTCTTGTTTCTCAGCTAAACGAAGAGCTCCACCATGTAAATGCTCCACCTCGAGAGTCAATCCCTTTCGGCGATCTTGATGCATGGAGGAGGTTGCTTCTTTATCGAGATGAAGCAGATTATTTATAGCCTTCTCAGCATCCGTATCAGTAATCTTAGCCCCATAGCTGTTTGCTAGTAATTTCATTTCATGTAAAATCATTTTTGCAAGATGAAAGGTGGGCTTTTGATCTCTAATCGGACCAATTGGCAAATTAACTGCTGTTGTTATTCCGGAAAAGGCATTTATAAACATATATTTTTTCCATAACTCTTGTAGAATAGCTGGACTGTTTTTTGCATCCATGTTTGCTTTAGTTGCAAGATCATCCAGTTGTTCACACACTTGCTCTTGTTTCGGATCTAAAGCTCCGAAAACCAAATCATGAAAATTACTTGAATGAACAACATGTCCATTCTCATCCAGAGTGGCAATAATAAATGCAAGACCACCTAACACACGGTCATGGCCATATCGCTCCTGCAAAACATCAATATGCTCTATTCCATTTAGAACTGGCAGGATAAAAGCTCCTTTTTTCACCAATACATCCAACTGCTCAAATGTACCTTCTAAATGATATCCTTTCACCCCAACAACCACTATGTCAGCTGAGGGAATATTTTCAGGTGCTATCTCAACTTTAAAATGATTAACTTCATAATCCCCTTGTTTACTATGAATCTTTAAACCTTCTTCTTTAAGCTGCTCTGCTCTTTTTTCTCTTACTAAAAATGTAACATCTGCACCCGCTTCTTGAAAACGCGACCCAAAATAAGCTCCTAACGCTCCAGCTCCCAGTATAACTAATCTCACGCCATCCCCTCCAAGCTTTATATTTACTATCTTCATGGTACTTTTTTTATATTGTTTTGTCTATTTACTTTTCATTCATTTTTATGTACCAAGCAAATAACGAGTATACAGAAGCTTAAATGATGATAGTAGAGCATATATCTATATACTTCCATTATATTCATTTAAATCAATAATTTGAAGTTTAATTATGAATTATCTAAAAATATAGAGATTGAACCAAATACGCAATACCTATAACATTGAAATATAATGCTTTTAAGCATCGCCCCCAACTCTACCATACTATTTTTTTGCACCAATTGGGGTGATTTATACCTAGGATAAAAGGCTCCCCACCACTACTTAGTTTTTACGTTTGACAATTTAAAAGGAGGTCATTAGTTAAGATGAAGAAATTATTACTTACATCTATTTTATTATTATCACTAATTGCTTTAGCTGCATGCGGTTCGGGTGACAGTGAAGACGCAAGCGGGGAAGGAAAAAGCAGTGATGGAGAGAGTGGTAAATTAGCTGAACTACAGGATGCGGGGAAGGTCACGATTGGATTTGCCAATGAGAAGCCGTACGCATACGAAGAAAATGGAGAATTAAAAGGAGCTGCAGTAGATATTGCAGCTGCAGTGTTTAAAGAGCTTGGTATAGAAGAAATGGATTCACAGCTAGCAGACTTTGGACAGTTGATCCCTGGTCTTAAAGCAGGAAAATTTGATGTTATTACTGCCGGTATGGCTATTAACCCTGACCGTTGTAAAAATGTAGCATTTGGGGAGCCAGAAATGAAGTATGGGGAAGGTCTGATTGTACAAAAAGGCAATCCACTAGGTTTAAAAAGCTACAAAGACATTGCTGATAACCCGGATGTATCTGTTTCTGTAATGGCTGGGGCTACAGAGAACGAATTTCTTAAATCCGAGGGTGTAGACGAAAAACAAATTGAAAGTGCACCAGACATTCCAGCTACATTCTCTGCGGTTGAATCAGGAAGAGCTGATGCTACTACCGGAACAGAGATGACGATTAAGATGGCATTGGAGTCTGCAGGTTCAGACAAGTTAGAATTTGTGGAAGGATTTGAGCAGCCGGATATTGATGGAGTACCTAGTTACGGAGCAGCTGCATTTCATAAAGATAACACAGACCTGCGTGATGCGTATAATGAAAAACTTGCAGAGTTAAAAGAAGATGGAACAGTTGCAGAACTATTAGAGAAAAACAGCTTTAGTGAAGAGAATAATATGGTGGAAGCTGAGGTTACTACTGAAAAAGTTTGTAATGGCGAATATTAATTTATAGTTAAGCTGAACGATAAATAGATTGATTACTCCATAGGGTCCGGCTCCCTCGCCCAGGGAGTCAGGCCCTATGTTTTTTGCGAAAGACATACTTATATTTTTAAAAGGGAGTGATTATTATTAGTGCAATAGAGGAAATTTTCCCAGCCCTTATGAAAGGGATAAACATAACAATTACGGTACTTATCGCCTCTGCCTTTTTCGGCTATTTATTTGCGTTCATTGCCGGGCTATGTCGTCTCTCAAATAATATACTACTTCGGAAATTTACAGGTTTCTACGTAGAAATATTCCGTGGTACCTCACTTATTGTTCAATTATTTTGGCTTTATTACGCCATCCCCATTTTGTTCGGTATTGATTTAGGGAGTGACTGGTGGGCCGGCGTAATCGCTATTGCATTAAATTACGGGGCATATATGTCGGAGATTGTACGTGGCTCTATCCTATCTGTCGCTAAAGGACAGTCAGAAGCCGCTACTGCTTTAAATATGTCACGGTTCCAACGTATGCGTCTCGTTATATTTCCACAGGCGGTACGTATGATGTTGCCTGAGTTCGGAAACTATCTCATTCAGATGCTTAAAGCAACTTCTCTCGTCTCCTTAATTGGTCTACATGACATTTTATACTATGGAGATATTTTACGAAGTTCGAACTTATCACAGGCACCAGTTGTATACTTACTTGTACTTGTATTCTATTTCATACTTGCACTTCCGTTAATATTCCTAACACGGAAAATGGAGAGCATTTCTAAGAAAGGGGTTGCTAGCTGATGGAAAATTGGAGCTGGGATGTCTTTTTTGATGCCTTCCCTATTGTTTTACAGGGTTTGGGTATAACAATTGGACTAACACTTACTTGCTATATATTTTCTCTTGTGTTCGGATTTGTTTGGATTTTCCTGCGAAGAATCCCTTTTAAACCGTTAAACTGGATTGTTACTTGGATTATGGAATTCATTCGATCCACCCCGCCACTTGTTCAGTTATTTTTCATTTATTATGCATGGCCAATGGTCCCTGGAATCGGCATGACTTTAAGTCCATTTACCAGTGCCGTACTGGGCCTAGGCATTCATTTCAGCACATATATTGGTGAAGTATATCGTTCCGGGATCGATGGTGTGGACAAAGGGCAGTGGGAAGCTGCTCGCGCATTAAACTTTTCTACTGGGAAGAAGTGGACAAAAATAATTTTACCGCAAGCAATCCCACCGACCATCCCTATGCTGGGAAATTACTTGATTATTATGTTCAAGGAAGTCCCTTTAGCATCTACAATTGGGGTTGTGGGTATCTTGCATATGGCTAACAGCTATGGTTCTCAATACTGGACATATTTAGAACCACTAACCATTGTAGCTATATTGTTCTTAGTATTAAGCTATCCTTCTGCTATCCTGATTAACAAGCTGGAAAGAAAAATGAATCGACGATTTGATAAAAAAGAAGCGTTAAAAAGTAGTGAAGGAGCGATGACATAATGACAGACCCCATTGTTACATTTAAAGATGTTCATAAATCTTTTGGAGATGTACATGTATTAAAAGGAATTGATTTAGAGATAAAGCCAGCAGAAAAGGTTGCGGTAATTGGTCCGAGTGGTTCCGGAAAAACCACCATCATACGTATGCTCATGACATTGGAACAACCTACTTCAGGAGATATATTCGTAGAAGATCAAAATTTATGGAAAATGGAAAAGAACGGTGAGTTAGTTGATGCAAACGAAAAGCATCTTCGCGAGGTACGAGGAAATATTGGTATGGTCTTTCAGCATTTCAATCTATTCCCTCATATGACCATTTTGGAGAATTGTATGACGGCACCTATTCACGTAAAGAAAGAAGCAAAAAAGGTAGCACGGCAGCGTTCCATAGAAATGCTTGAAAAAGTTGGGCTTGGAGATAAGCTGGATAACTACCCGAGTCAGCTCTCAGGTGGTCAGAAACAGCGTGTAGCTATGGCAAGGGCACTGGTCATGCGGCCAAAAGTCATGCTGTTTGATGAAGTAACCTCTGCTTTGGATCCGGAATTGGTTGGAGAGGTGTTGGAGGTTATTCGCGACATTGCTAAAGAAGGGGAAATGGCTATGATTCTAGTAACTCATGAAATGGACTTTGCTTTAGATGTGGCTGATAAGGTGCTATTCCTTGATGAGGGCGTTATAGCTGAGCAAGGAACCGCAAGTGAAGTCATCGAGCATTCTAAAAACGAAAGACTTCAAAGCTTCCTGCACAGATTCAGAAGCTAGACATAAGGCAGTATCTCCTTTTGAGAGGTGCTGCCTTTATCTGTAATCGAATAGATTACAAAGAGCTATGATTGGAACGAAAGACTGCTGCTTTTTGTATTGCTTCTAAACTTTAGGTTCTATTGCAAATGTTGAGGTATAAACGATTTCTTGTACAGTCATAGTAGATGAATACGAACTAGTGGATATAGTTAATCAGCAGGAGGGCAGGAGAATCCGCCGGAGAAGATATAAATCGGCTGCAGAGCAGGAAAATCCGCTGGAGAAGAAGTAAATCGGCAGGAGAGCAAAACTATCCGCCACAAGATATTCAGGAACTAGCAACATTTGCTTACCATATATCATTTTCCGAAAACCTCATTTATACACACTAGTTACTTCACACCTTGTCTATTTTGCGAATCATTGGGTAGCCCCACCATATATATTGAAGCTAAATTTTATGGTCACCTGAGTACTAAAAAACTGTGTCCGCATATCCATACGAACACAGCTTCTAATTTTATTAGTTTATATCTTCACCGATAATCTTTACTTCCCGTTCTAAGGTCACACCAAACTTATCTTTTACTGTGGCCTGTACGTGATGAATTAAATCAATGTATTCACTTGCGGTGGCTTCACTTTTATTTACTATAAAGCCGGCATGCTTCTCAGAAACTTGTGCTCCTCCAATTTGCTGTCCTTGAAGGTCACTATCCTGTATTAGTTTTCCAGCAAAATATCCAGGTGGCCGCTTAAATACACTGCCACACGACGGGTACTCCAATGGCTGCTTTGATTCCCTTTTAAAGGTTAGATCATCCATAATTGCTTTAATCGAGTCATATTCTCCCTTTTCCAAAGAAAACGTAGCCTCTAAAACAATATAACCGTTATCGGGAATATTACTGGTTCGATAATCCAAGTCCAGCTCACCTGCAGTCAAGGTTAACAGTTTACCGTCACGGTCAACTACCTTTGTACTTACTAAAACATCTTTTATTTCTCCACCATATGCACCAGCATTCATGAACAAAGCTCCACCAACAGATCCAGGAATACCACAAGCAAATTCCAAACCACTAAGTTTTTCTTTTAGAGCCTCTCTTGAGACATCTATAATTCTTGCTCCGCTTTGTGCAACGATGGTTGTTTCATCTATTCGAATTTCTGTTAAATTTTTAAGATTCATTACAATACCACGAATTCCGCCATCTTTCACAATTAAATTAGAGCCATTTCCAAGAAGTGTAAACTTTACTTCTTGTTGATTGGCAAGCTTCACAATTTCCTGTACTTGCTCATACGTCTCAGGTGTAACAAGGAAGTCAGCCTTTCCACCAAGTCGTGTGTACGTATGATTTCTTAAAGGTTCATCCACCATCACATTCTTTGGTGGCGTTACCTCTGTTAGTTTCTCATACAAATGACGATATTCTGCCACTCTTATCATTCCCTTAAAATTATTCCTATCTGTAATTAATCATCTTCTACATTGTAAGTTATTGCCCACGATCTTGCCACAAAAAAGAGTGAATTAATTGATCGATTTGGGCATTTTCATGTAGAGCACTATGGCCAAGTTCCGGATTTTCTATAACTACTTCTTCTAATTGATTACTTGGTATAATACTTCGTAATGCGTGTACACTTTCTGGGAGCGCCACAGTGTCCCCCGTGCTGGCTATACTTAAAACAGATACGTTCTCTGGAAATTCTCCTTCTCGCAATCTGCTTAGTGCTTTTGATTTTGGCTTTAGATCTTCTGCAGCAGGGTCATGATGGATCCTAAAATAAGCATCACTGTAAATACCATCATACGGACTACCAATCGTAACAAAGTTAGCAACCGATGGGTATGTTTTTTCAGTATATTCTTTAATATACTTTAAAGATACAATGCCTCCCATAGAATGCCCCACAAGATTAACTGTTTCCACTTCGTATTTTTCTTTTAGTTGTTGCAAAACAGAAGCTAACCAAAATGATGTTGTAGCAAAGCTTGCTCGGTTATTTTGAAAAACCACCTGAATGAAGGTTGGTTCTTTTCTCCCTTTATTCAAATTATGTTCCTCCACTTTTCCGGAAGCAGAAACATAATATACAATTGCTTTATTGCCCCAATTATATTTATTCTCAAATCGATTTAACATAAAGTCAAAAGAATTAGCTGTCCCCTTATAGCCATGCACGAATACAGTTGGGATTCCGGGATCATATTCGGATTGCGTCTTATCTGGAACATATAAAAGGAACACTATCCCTACTGCGACGAGGCTTATAAATGTAATTCCTGCTAGTTGCTTTCTTTTCAAAAACATCCCTCTTTTACACACCTTTTTGCAATGTTTTCTGCTTTAAAATAAACCAGGTAAAATAGCCAGCTACCGCTAATAAAAATAACTTCACTGCTAGCAAAGGAATGACGAATATTATTGTAAAAGACATTGATATCCATATTAAAAGAACACTAAAAATTTTCGCTTTTAAAGGGATTCCTTTTCCCGAACGATAATTCTCAATATAGGAACCGAAATATTTATTAGTTATGAGCCAATTATATAGTTTTTTAGAGCTTCTTATATAGCATGCTGCTGCTAATAAGAGCAAAGGTGTAGTTGGAATGAGTGGTAATACGATTCCAATGATCCCGATGGCCAAAGATAGGGATCCAATGATAACCAATATAGTCTTTTTTAAATAATCCATTTGCATCACCAGCTGTAAAATGTAGTCCCCTTTAGTATATCATTTTAAACATGCTACCCACCCACAAATATCCGAACATTTTCCCAAGTGGGCACCGATGATAGACATTCTGCTGCCAAAATTCAACTTAATTTGTGCTAAGCTCTAAAAATATGAATTAAGCTATATCAATTTGTCAATTCGATGAAATTCAGGCACTTGGTTAGTGAATGTAGCTACATATTCAAAACCTATCGACTCTAAAAGCTGCAATCCTTCTTTTAATCCATACCCGACCGTGTTTTCTACATGAGAATCGGAACCAATCGTTATAATTTCTCCACCACAATCTTTATATAATTGTAAGATGTCTGGGCTAGGCATCCCACTTTCAAGTCCGTACCGAATCCCTGAGCTGTTTAACTCAATTCCTTTACCTTCTAAAACAATAATGCGAAAAACCTCACGAATAATTTCATGGAAACTCTGCTTACTCTTTCCCTTCGTATAACGTTTCACCAAATCAAGGTGTCCAAGTACACTATACTGCGTATAATTTTTTACACAATAAAGCAATTCCTCATAATACAGCTGATAAGCTTCCTCAATGGTCCTGTCTTTAAAAAATGCTCCTGAATGTAAATCTTTCCTATCAGCAGTGTGCATCGAACAAATGATGAAGTCATAACTATTGCGCCTTATTAGTGCATTATATCTTTCAAGTAAATGAGGCTGAACCCCAATTTCTATCCCCTTTTTTATTTTAATCCTGTCTGCATATATTATCTGCATTTCTTTTATTTTTTTATCATAATCGACTTGGTTAAAATCAAATACAATGGAGGAATCAGGATATTCATAATCAATATGCTCTGTAAATGCGATTTCTCTAATACCTGATTTTATTGCCTGTTCGATTGTTTTCTCCATTGGCGTCTCACAATCTGCTGAAAAATTACTATGAATATGAAAATCAAACATACTATTTCTCTCCCTTAGGTTGACATTTTAGTTATTAATTATTAGAATACTATATAACTTTATTTAGATAAAGTAATAAAGCGATAAAGTAATGAAGTGGAGGAAGCTGCAATTATGAAACCTTATGTTTATCCTGCCAACATCAGAAATAGCATGGAAGATTTTCTGGTTAGAGAAGAGCTTATAACAAAACTTAAAAATCGCTTTACTACCTATGGATATAATCAAGTACGTACCCCGGCTTTTGAGGATTATGATATGTATTCCCTTGTTAGTGGGACGGTAAAAACGGATGATATGATCAAGGTTATTGATTCAACAGGACAAGTGCTTGTACTACGGCCAGATGTTACCACCCCTATTGCGCGTATGGCTGCATTGGAGGGAAACACAGCTGTTGGTAATCTCCGGTATTTCTATGTTTTGGATGTCTTTCGTCAAGCAAATGATGAAAGCAGGCAGAAGGAGCATACACAAGCTGGGATCGAATGTCTTGGAGAAAACCCACCTGAAGTGGATGCGGAAGTTATTATGCTAGCTATTCACACCTTAAGAGATCTTAATTTTTCAAACTTTAAAATAGAAATTGGTCATGCTGGTTATTTTAAGGAATTAATGGAGCAAGCTGCGTTTTCAAAACAAGAGACAGAGCAACTACAAACACTTATCCAATCCAAAAACCTGGCAGAAATCGAGCCCTTTCTGGATCGTTTTTCTCTTAATGAGGAGATTAAAAATGCCATTATGGCCATCCCTTTATTACATGGGGACCCTAATCAGATTATCGCTCACGCTAAAAAATATGTAACAAATGAGGAAATGCAAGCTACATTGGAAAATCTTAGTAGAGTAATTAAATTGGTAGATATGTATGGCGTCAGAGAATCTGTATCTTTAAATCTAGGTTTAATTAACCATATGAATTACTATACAGGAATAATTTTTCAAGGGTTCATAGATAATGTGGGGAAACCTATACTTATGGGTGGCAGGTACGACCATCTTGGTGAACAATTCGGGAAAACACTTCCTGCAATTGGCTTTGCATTTCATTTTGATCTCCTTCTGCAAGCATATGAACAGAATAAGTTGTCTGTCACAAACGTGGAAGAGGAAGTTTTTCAGCTTTACTATGACGAAACACAACAAGAAAACGCGTTATCAGCAGCATGTATTCTACGTAATAAAGGTTATCGGCTCATCGTGTTTCCCCTCAGCAAATGGGGGAATGAACGACAACCAAGTTCAAAAATAATTAAGATGACAATAGAGAAAAAACAAGTGCAAACAGAAGTAGGAGAGTTTGAATTCAAGAGTATAGATGAACTCACTTCTCTTCTGAGCTCAGGAAAGGCAGGGGTATAAGTGGAACCAATTACGTTAGCCTTGGCTAAAGGACGAACTGCCAAAAGCACAATTGCATTACTGGAAAAAATGAATATTGAATTTGAGGATTTCCACGAAGATAGCAGAAAACTAATTTTTTATAATAACGATAAATCAATCAAACTATTATTTGTTAAAGCAGTGGATGTTCCAACTTACGTGGAAAAAGGAGCAGCTGACCTAGGCATTGTTGGAAAAGACAATATTTTGGAAGCACAAGCTGATGTATATGAAATGTTAGATTTACAAATAGGAAAATGCCAATTTGTAGTTGCCGGCAAGCAAAAAACAGAGCTTGGGACAAATCAAGCACTTACCATTGCTTCAAAATACCCTAACATCACAAAAAAGCATTTTCAAAAAAAGAGGCAAACAGTGGAAACCGTTAAATTAAATGGCTCCGTAGAGTTAGCGCCTTTGATCGGCCTCGCTGACTTCATTGTAGATATTGTGGAGACTGGAACAACATTAAAGGAAAACGGCTTAGTTATTTTAGAAGAGGTAGAAGACATTAGTACAAGACTAATTGTAAATAAAGCGAGCTTTGCTACAAAATCTGCTGCTATTCAGTTATTTATTGAGAAGCTGAAAGAAGCCTTGGAGTGAACTTATATGAGAGTGATTAATGAAACAACATTCTTACAAGAAAAAAATACACGTTCTACGCAACTAGATTTACAGATTGATGAAGTAGTTCAAGAGATTATCCGAGAAGTCAGAGGAAATGGTGATCGTGCATTGTACAACTACACAGAAGCCTTTGACCGTGTCAATTTGGACAGTCTCAATGTCTCGGAGAAAGAGTTTAAAGAAGCAAATGACCTGGTCACTGATGACTTTCTGGCTGCTTTAAAACAGGCTAAAAAAAACATAGAAGCCTTTCATGAAGCACAAAAGGAAAAATCATGGTTTTATACGAAATCGGATGGCATTTTACTCGGACAAAAGGTCACCCCTTTGGAAAGGGTCGGAGTTTATATTCCAGGCGGAAAAGCTGCTTATCCATCAACCGTATTAATGAATGTCATACCTGCACAACTGGCTGGCGTAGAGGATATAGTTATCACTACACCCCCACAGCCTAATGGAAAGATTAATCCCTATGTTCTTGCGGCAGCCAATGAACTGGGGATACAGACAGTATATAAAATAGGTGGCGCCCAGGCGGTAGCGGCATTAGCATATGGAACGGAAACAATTAAAAAGGTAGCAAAAATCGTAGGCCCAGGGAATGCCTATGTAGCACGGGCAAAAAAGTGGGTGTACGGGGATGTTGCGATTGATATGATTGCCGGCCCCAGTGAAATATGTATTCTAGCAGATAAAAGCGCCCCACCAAGTTTTATTGCCGCTGACCTGCTTTCACAAGCAGAGCATGACGAGTCCGCAACCGCTATATGCATAACTACAGATCAGGAAGTAGCTGATAAGGTTAACAATGAAATAGAAAAACAAGTACAACAGTTGGAAAGAAAAGATATTATTCAACAATCCTTAGAGCTGAATGGACGCATTATTCTAGTAAATGATCTAAGCGAAGGCTTTCAGTTAATTAATTCTATTGCGCCCGAACATCTTCAATTAATGATTGAGAATCCAATGGATCGTCTTCATGCAATTAAACATGCCGGGGCAATTTTCCTTGGCAATTATTCTCCTGAGCCGCTTGGTGATTATTTTGCTGGACCAAACCATACTTTACCAACAAATGGTACTGCAAAGTTCTCTTCTCCATTAGGAGTTTATGATTTTGTAAAACGCTCAAGTATTATCAATTACTCTCATGATGCTTTAGACGAAGCATCGAATTCTATTATTAAGTTGGCTAATACCGAAGGATTAACAGCCCATGCTAATTCTATCCAAGTAAGAAAGGAGAAACGTTAATGCGTACGTATAAAATTGACCGAAACACAACAGAAACGAATATCTCTCTGGAGCTTAAGCTAGATGGAACAGGAAATTCCGACATACAAACAGGCATTGGCTTCCTTGATCATATGCTCACTCTTTTCTCCAAGCATGGATTGTTCGATCTTCAATTAAAATGTGATGGCGACTTAGAGGTAGATCAACACCATACCGTTGAAGATATTGGAATAGCATTGGGGCAGGCGTTCACCAACTCCCTTGGTAAAAAAGAAGGAATTACACGATATGCGGCAATTACCTCTCCTATGGATGAAGCCTTGGCAACTATCTCATTAGATATAAGTGGGCGCTCCTTTCTTGTTTACCATGTTGATGGACTAAAAGATAAAGTTGGTAACTTTGATACGGAGTTAGTGGAAGAGTTTTTTCAAGCTTTTGCAAGTAACGCAAAACTAACACTCCATATAAACCTCGAATACGGGAAAAACTCCCATCATATTATTGAAGCTATTTTCAAGGGATTTGGCCGTGCGCTTGATCAGGCAAGTCAAATAAATCCTAGAATTAACGGGATACCATCAACAAAAGGCATACTCTAACAGGAAGGATTTGATCTTTATGATTGCAATCGTCGATTATGGAGCTGGCAACATTAAAAGTTTGCAGTTTGCTTTAAATAAGCTAGATATGCGCACATGTGTCACTACGGATGCAACAGAAATAAGAAACAGTGACGCTATTATCCTCCCTGGTGTAGGGGCATTTAAGGATGCTATCAACACACTTCAACAGTCGGGTTTAGCAACAACTTTAAAAGAGGAGGTCTCTAATGGAAAGCATCTTTTAGGTATTTGCCTTGGTATGCAATTATTTTATGAAAATAGCTATGAGGATGGCGTCTGGGGAGGCCTTGGTCTGCTTGAAGGCAATGTAAAAAAAATGGATGAAACGGTCAAAGTCCCACATATGGGGTGGAACACATTAACAAAACATCGGAACAGTCCATTATTAAAGGATACAGAAGAAGAAGAATATGTTTACTTTGTTCACTCTTATGCTGTTAAAGATTATCAGCAAAATACGTTAGTATCCAGTACCAATTATGGAGGAATTGTGCCGGCAATTGTCCAGCAGGATAATGTAATAGGAATGCAATTCCACCCGGAAAAAAGTGGCGAAGCAGGAGTACAGCTATTAAGAAACTTCAAGGAGTTGATTGGATGATTTTATTTCCGGCAATTGATCTAAAAGATGGGAAATGTGTGCGACTTACCCAAGGCGACTATAACAAAGAGAAAATTTACAGTGATTCTCCTGTTTCTATAGCTGAACAGTGGCAACAGGCTGGAGGAGAATTCATACACATTGTGGATCTTGATGGAGCTAAAACCGGAGAATCCATAAATAAACCGGTTATCGAAGAAATTGCAAAAACGATTGCTGTCCCAATTCAAGTTGGAGGAGGCATCCGTTCATTAAGCACCATCGAAACCTATATTAACGCTGGTGTACAGCGTGTGATCATTGGTACTGCCGCTATTCATGATAAAGGTTTTTTAAGAGAAGCTGTCACTCAATATGGAAATAGAGTAGCCGTTTCCATTGATGCAAGAAATGGCTATGCTGCCACAAATGGTTGGACAGAAACAAGTAAAGTCCAGGCAGTTGATCTGATAAAAGAGTTAGAGGAAATTGGTATTCAAACTATTATTTATACGGACATTTTAAAAGATGGTATGCTCCAAGGGCCAAATTTTGATGAGCTTGAAGCAATTAATAAGGTAACATCCACTAATATAATTGCTTCAGGTGGAGTCACTACTAAAGAGGATATTAACAGGCTGAAAGATTTGCAGCTCTACGGTGCAATTATTGGTAAAGCATTGTATGATGGCAGCCTATCACTAGAAGATTTAGTTGGTGATCCGTATGCTCGCTAAACGAATTATTCCTTGCTTGGATGTGGATAAAGGGCGAGTAGTTAAAGGGAAAAAGTTCCAAAATATCCAAGATGTGGCTGACCCTGTTTCTCTAGCTCAAAAATACAACGAGGACGGGGCAGATGAGCTTGTATTCTATGATATTACAGCTTCCAATGAAACTAGGGATATTTTTATCGATGTGGTAGAACAGGTAGCAGCTGAAGTTGCTATTCCATTTACAGTTGGCGGTGGCATCCGCGCAGTAGAAGATTTCCATAAAGTTCTTCGTGCAGGAGCTGATAAGGTTTCTATTAATAGTGCTGCAGTCGCCAATCCCAAGCTCATACAGGAAGCAGCTTGGAAGTTTGGCAGCCAGTGTGTGGTGTTGTCTATTGATGCAAAAGAAAATAAGGATGGCAAATGGACTGTGTATACTAATGGCGGAAGGATAGATACTGGTCTAGACGCACTGGAATGGGCAAAACGTGGAGAAGAATTTGGTGCAGGCGAAATTGTAATAAATGCCATTGACACAGATGGGGAGAAAAATGGATATAACCTTCCCCTAACACAGGCAATTGCGAAAACTGTCAATATCCCGATTGTAGCCAGTGGAGGCGCAGGTAGGCTAGAGCATTTTCAACACGTATTGCAGCCCAATGTGGCAGATGCTGCACTTGCTGCATCGGTATTTCACTATAACGAGATTTCAGTATCCCAATTAAAGCAGTTTTTAGCTGAAAATGGAGTTCCTGTTAGGAAAAGGAGAGTGACACCTTGGAAATAAACACTGCCCAACTAAATTTCGATGATAATGATTTAATAGCAGCTATTGTGCAGAATGCAAACACTGGTAAGGTATTGACACTTGCCTACATGAACAAAGATGCATTACAACGAACAATAGAAACAAACGAGACTTGGTTTTACAGTAGAAAAAGACAGCAGTTGTGGAACAAGGGAGAGACATCCGGAAATAAGCAACAAGTGAAAAAAATTACTTTTGACTGTGATGCAGATGCTTTATTAGTGCAGGTGGAGCCTTTGGGTCCAGCATGTCATACTGGTAGTGAGAGTTGTTTTACAAACACATTGTACCAGCAAGGGGAAGTAAATCACTCCGTAATCCCTGACTTAGTTTCACGCATTCAAAATCGCAGAAATAAACCAGAAGAAGGTTCCTATACTACGTATTTATTTAACGAAGGAATAGATAAGATTCTAAAGAAGGTCGGCGAAGAAGCGAGCGAAGTAATAATTGGGGCAAAAAATAATGATAAACAAGAGGTGACATGGGAAATTGCTGATCTTACTTATCACACACTTGTATTAATGGAATTACTCGGTGTTCCCGTCTCCGATATAAAAAAGGAATTACACAAAAGGCATATTCAAAAAGAAGGTGGTAAGGATGAGTAAGTTTTGGAGTGAAGCTGTACAAAGAAGTTCTCCCTATGTCCCTGGAGAACAAATGAACGTTTCCAATTTAATAAAGCTCAATACAAACGAAAACCCTTATCCGCCTTCTCAACAGGTAAAGGAAGCAATACAGTCGGAAATAGATACTAACCTTCAACTTTATCCTTCCCCGACTGTAGATGATCTTAGGGAGGAGCTTGCTGCTACTTATCAATTGGAAAAAGAACAAGTATTTGTTGGAAACGGATCAGATGAAGTACTGGCCTTCTCATTTATGGCCTTTTTTGACCCAGGTAAAATTATACGATTTCCCGCTGTATCCTACAGCTTCTATCCTGTTTATGCAAAGCTTTTTGATATTCCATATGAAAAGGTTGCCTTAAATCGTGACTTCACCTTACCAGTCGAGAAATTTTTTCAAGCGGATGGGGGGGTGATCTTCCCAAATCCGAATGCTCCCACAAGTATTTATGTAGAACCACAAGCTATTCGGGAGATTTTGGATAATAACCCCGACTGTGTTGTTATCATTGACGAAGCATATATTGATTTCGCTTCGGTATCCGCTGTATCACTCATTAATACGTATGAAAATCTACTTGTTATCCAAACGTTTTCTAAATCACGTTCACTTGCCGGATTAAGAGTAGGTTTTGCGTTAGGCAACAAGCAACTAATTGAGGGCTTACACAGAATAAAAGATTCTTTTAATTCTTATACAATAGATCGCTTGGCAATTGCAGGTGCAAAAGCCGCATTAAGAGACACTGCTTATTTCGATTACACAACAACAAAGATAAAGCAGACTCGGGAATGGGTCTCATCGGAAATGAAAAAAAGAGGGTTTTGTGTCCTTCCCTCTTCTACTAATTTTATTTTCGTCACCCATTACAATGAATCAGCGGAAGATCTATATAAATGGTTGAAGGAAAATGGAATTCTGATTAGATATTTCAAAAGCCCAGGTATTGATAATTATTTACGAATTACAATTGGAACAGATGCACAAATGAGATCCTTCTTTAAGAAGTTAGATTATATATTAGAAACAAAAAAGGATTTATCTTACTAACTTTTTTTAAAAAATTATTTTTGAGGAAATGCTTTGATACAAACGTACTTTGTTCATTCATAGTTGGAGGAATATGCGAACTAACGTAGACTTATTTCTCTGTTAATGCAACAAGACTATATAACACCGCTACGGAAAAATACTGCGCTTTTCAGGGGCGGCTGATGAGCCTCGGGACAATACGATGTTGGTCATGAGATCGTTGCGACAATGGGGTTCGGTGGGGCGAGTGCTCGTAGCCCCAGGACGTCGCGACTTTAGCCTTCCAACCCCTATAACGCATTCGGGGGTCTCACTTATGCCTCATCTCCCCCAGAACAAGTAAGGCTTCGTCAGCTTAGCATCGCACGATGAAAATGTGTACTTCCATTTTCGAGGAGTCTCCGTATTTTTCCTACGCTATTGTCTATTTTTTAAGTAGATTAAAAATATATTATTAAAATAAATGAGCAATACAAATTGATTGGAGTGGAGGGCGGCAAAGAAGACACTGCGAGATAACGAGCAGATGTCGCACTTGTACCCGGAGGTGTGAAAGCATCCGCCTGAAACGCAAATCAATGGGTGCTTCCTCTGTAAAATGAATTATTCCATTCTCCACAACTTAGTTCGGAGTTTATCTATTTTCCGAATCATTGAATACCCAACATATATATTAGCATCAAAGAATCCAAAAGAAGCATCAGCCAATAATCAGCCGATGCTTCTTTTTAGTATTAAATCATTTTTTCAACTTTCGCATCTTCTTTTAGTTTTTTCACTTTCTCTTGTAACTTCTTAGATGTTTTGTCCTTTTTTAATTGAGATTTGATAGGTTCTTTTACTTCTTCCAGTTTACCTATTTCTTTGTTTTGTTCCTTAATTTTGTTGTAGTATTCTTCAATTTCTTTGTCTGTTACCTTTACGTCAATTTCAGAATCTATATACTTTTGGGTTACGAGGTCATTTGCCAGCTGATTTTTAAAATCTTCTTCCGACATCTTAAACTGTTTTAATACTTTTTTCAGTTGGTCTCCATTTTGCTCTTTAATAGTGTCAAATTCTTTCTGAACTTCTTTATCTGTTACTTCCATTCCTTTATCCTTTGCATCATCACGAATCAGCTTTTGCTCAACAATCATATTGAGTGTTTGGTCTTTCACTGCAGTAACATCACTTACATCTTGACCAAATTGAGCCATTTGCATTTTTATTTGCATATATAATGGATTATATGTTTCTCCTTTAATTTCTTCTCCATTAATGCTGACAACTGGTTTCCCTTCATCTACTTTTTCTTTTTCAGTTACTTCAACATTTTGCTCTTGAGGTTGAGCTTGCTCTTCCGTTTTGTTTGCTTCCTGCCCTTTATCTTCTTTTGCATTTTCTTCTTTATCGCCACATGCTGCCAATACTATCGTAAACGTTAGGGCCACTAACACCATTATAATTTTCTTCATCTAATTCCCTCTTTTCTTTAGTAGGTAGTTACATTCAAACATATATCATGTCCACATTTCAAGTAGATAAATCAGGCGAATCTCCCTTCACATAAGGCGGTGACTGGTTTCAATGGGGTTAATAACATTTCAGTAACAAATTATGAGCCCCATTCCTCATCTTTGCCACAAAATGCTAAGGCTTTAAAAAAACTCGCTAAAGGTCTATTATCACTACAGCGGTGTACACCATATATTCTCTGCGCATTTGGATGAAAATGAGAACTAGAGCGGGGACTATCAGCAGCAGAGTGAAGTAATACGCCGGAGAATGAATTAATCGGCTGGAGAGCAAAGGGATTTGCATTAGATATTTAAGGATTAGCTATATCACGGGAGTTTGCAGCCCTACCAAATAACTTCGCATTTTATCCATAATATGAATTAACCCTTCGTTTACATCAGAGTCATGTATATAGAAAAAGAGCAGCTCTGTTTTTGAGCTGCTCTTCATATTATTATTTTTCCAGACTTGCTTCTACTTCTTTAATCATTTCTTTTACGGAAATTAGTCCGCCCCCGGATAGATACCATAGCTCTGGATCTAAATAATAGATATCGTCATTCTTATACGCAGTTGTATTTTCTACCAATTCATTTTCTACCATTTGCTTGGCGGGTGAACCTTCTGCTCCGATAGCAGCACTACGGTCGATAACATATAACAAATCAGGATTTTGCTCCACAACATATTCAAATGATACGTTCATTCCATGTGTGGAAGCTTCAATACCTTCATCAGCTGCCGGCAAGCCTAATACATCATGAATTAATCCAAAGCGAGAATTAGGTCCGTAAGCACTAATCTTATCGTCATTTGCTAATAGAAGTAATGCCTTTTTATCCAACTTCTGTGCTTTTTCATTCACAGAGCTTATTAAACCTTCAATATCTTCTAATTCAGTTTTCACTTCTTCTTCTTTACCAAAAATTTCTCCAACAGTAGTTACATTTTCTTTAAATGAATCCATATAGCGTGTCGCATCCAAACCAAGGTATACAGTAGGTGCAAGCTCTTTCAGCTGATCATACACATCAGATTGACGACCAGAAATAATAATCAGATCAGGGTCGATTTCAGCAATTTTTTCAAAATCAGGTTCTTTTAAGCTACCTACGTTTTCATATTTTTCATCATTGTATTCACTTAAATATTCAGGGATAATTTTTTTCGGTAGTGCAGTAACTTCGATATCTAATTTATTCATTGTATCAAGCATTCCAAAATCAAACACAACTACTTTCTCAGGATTTTTAGGAACATCTGTCTCACCAAGTTCGTGCTTAACTGTAATCGTTTCTGGTTGTTCACTGCTTTCTTCTTTTTTACTTCCTTCATCTGAACCGGAAGTCTTGTCTCCCTCTTCACTTGTGCCACAGGCTACAGTAAATAAAGCAATAAATGCTATAACTGCTAATAATAAAAATTTCTTCATGTCTCTAACTCCTTATTTTTTATATATTTTTATACTAATAATCGGTAATGAAGCGCAGCAGAGCTATTGAATCTATCTCATGAGCGTGGATCATACAGATTGGCAAATATGCCATTCCTATTTTATTTTTATACAAACTCCAAGCATGGCTTTTTATGTTTACCAAAGCATGGATATAAGGTATGATAGTAGATAGTAGGGTCCTTTTTATGAATTTGGTCTGCACACCGTTTTCATGGAAAGGGCTTTTTTTATTGCTCAAATTATAGAATATTACTCTTTCTGGAGCCTCTTCACCTATTATTAGAAATAAACACAAATTCGTTTGTCATCAATATTTTTAATATCAATATCCATATCATAGATATCTTTTAATACACATTCATCAATGACATCACATGCTCGGCCATGCTTAACAACCTTGCCATCTTTTAGTGCTACAATATTATCTGAATAACAGGATGCAAAATTAATATCATGGATTACAATTACAATTGTTTTATTTAATTCATCCACCAGTCTGCGCAATGTTTTCATAATTTGCACGGAATGACGCATATCCAAATTATTTAACGGTTCATCAAGTAGAATGTATTCCGTATCCTGTGCAATAACCATGGCAATATGAGCGCGTTGGCGTTGCCCACCACTTAACTCATCAAGAAATTTATCCTGCATCTCTCTTAATTCCATGTAGTCAATTGCTTCATCAACTTTCTGCCAATCCTCTTCTTTTAATCTTCCTTGAGAGTATGGAAAGCGGCCAAAGGAAACAAGCTCCCTAACAGTTAACTTTAGATTAATTGAGTTGGACTGCTTGAGGATAGAAATCTTTTTTGCCATCTCATTATTTTTTGTTTTGAGAACATCTTTTCCATCGATAGTGATTTCTCCACCATCCTTTGTTATAAGCCGGCTAACCATAGAGATTAGCGTACTTTTACCGGCTCCGTTTGGTCCGATAAAAGAAGTGATTTTCCCTTTTTCAATATGAACAGAAACATCTTCAATCACTTTTTTCTGGTTATACGCTTTAAAAACATTTTTAATATCTACCATGATTTATTCTCCTTTAACAAAAGATATATGAAGTAAACTCCACCTATGAAATTGATAATGACACTTATTGTAGTTTGAAATGTGAATATCTTTTCAACAATAAATTGACCGCCAAGCAATGCAATTATGCTAATTAACATGGACCCTGTCAGCAAGTAGGAATGTCGAAATGTCTTCAAAAATTCATAAGCAACATTGACAACAAGCAATCCTAAAAAGGTAATTGGTCCTACGAGAGCAGTAGATATGGCTATTAATACTGCCACGATAATAAGTAATCGTTTTACTACATGGTCGTAAGGAACACCTAAGTTTATTGCCTCATCTTTGCCTAGTGCCAGTACATCCAGATACTTGAAATAGCGCATAAAGTATAAGAAAACAAGAACTATTAATCCAACTGACAGATATACGAGATCAGTATTTACATTGTTAATACTCGCAAACATTTTGTCCTGCGCTATCATAAACTCGTTTGGATCAATCAGTACCTGCATGAACGATGTCAGACTACCAAAGAAGGTACCGAGAATCATACCGATTAGCAAAAGAAAATAAATATTGTTCTTTTCCCCCTTGAATAGGACCCGGTAAAGTATGAGGGAGAATACGACCATACAACCGATAGATACTAGATAATTGACTTTACTGTTCATCATGACAAGCGATTGAGAACCGAATACGAATACAATCATTGTTTGGATCAATAAATATAAAGAATCCAGACCCATTACACTCGGTGTTAAAATACGGTTATTAGTAATTGTCATAAATATGGTTGTTGCAAAAGCTATTGCCCCACCAGTGAGAATAATCGCAACCACTTTAATGATCCTTCTCGGCAGAATGTAGTCGATATTTCCCGTGAGATTATAAAATATATAAAGGAAAGCTAGCAAAACTGCTACGATAGCTAAGATAATTGTTTTTTTCTTATAATCCATATTTCTTTCTCCTTAATAATAGGTAGATAAACACGCCACTACCTATCACCCCGACGGTTAAACTGATTGGGATTTCATATGGATAAATGATAACCCTGCCGATAATATCACATGCCATTACAAATATGGCCCCGAGCAATGCTGTATGTATTAGACTTTTCTTCAGGTGGTCACCCTGATATATTGTGACAATGTTCGGGATAATTAACCCTAAAAATGGAATCATACCAACAGCCAATACAACTGATGCGGTCACAAGTGCTACGATAACTAAACCTAAATTCACTACTTGACGATAATTCAAACCAAGGTTTTTGGAGAAATCTTCTCCCATCCCGGCAATAGTAAACTTATTTGCATAAAAAAATGCCAGACCTAAAATCGGTATACTTACGAACATCAACTCATAATTCCCACTCATTATCATGGAAAAATCGCCTTGCATCCATGATGACAAATTTTGAATCAGGTCATTCTTATAAGCAAAAAAAGTCGAAATAGAACTTATGATATTACCAAACATCAAACCGATTAAGGGGATGAAAATAGCATCCTTAAATTTAACCTTTTCAAGTATCTTCATAAAAATAAACGTACCAAGTAAAGCGAAAATAAAGGATACGCCCATTTTTTGAAAAGGACTTGCGGATGTAAAGATCATCATCGAAACAAGTATCCCCAGCCTCGCAGAATCCAATGTACCAGAAGTTGTAGGTGAGACAAACTTGTTCTTACTAAGCTGCTGCATAATCAACCCACAGATACTCATGCTCATTCCAGCAATTAGAATACTTACTAGTCTGGGAAGTCTACTTACTGTTAGTATTTGTATTTGGTCTTCGGTTAAAGAAAAAATATCTAGTATAGATACATTGGATACACCAGTAAATACAGATGTAATAGATAAGATAATAAGTACTGTAACTAAGTAACGGATTTTCATAGACGAACCTTCCCAAATCTTACTTTTTATTGCAGGTTTTGAGCGCGATATCTCTTTTGCTGACCAACCTATATTATAATGATTATTACTTTTTACCAAGTTTAATTAATAATGAGATTCATTATCAATTAGTTCTCAGTTACCAGTATAGCAGAATTTAAGTAACCGTCAACACAAAATGAGAATTATTTATTAAAAAAACAACCAGGCGAGTAAGGTTTCTCACTTGGTTGTTTCTAATTTACTTATTCGATTGGTTTTCAACAAATTATTCTTCCGTTTCGCAGCCCTCATCTGTACAGTAGGTTGTTTTAGACTTCGTTGGATTTAATGACTGTAAAGTTGGTCCTTCATTTTCCTCTGTCCAGACTCTTTCAAGAACTTCTGTAAAAACAGAAGAAGGTTGCGCCCCAGACACCGCGTATTTCTCATTGAATACAAAGAATGGAACACCTTGCACCCCAATTTGACGTGCTTGTTCTTCATCGGCACGGACATGGATAGCGTAATCATCCACTTTCAGTAATTCTGTTACGGCTTCCTCATTCAAACCAACTTCTTTAGCAAGATCAATTAGTGTTATGTGATCACTAATCAGTTTACCCTCAGTAAAGTAGGCATGAAGCAACCGTTCAGTCATCTCTTTTCCTTTACCATGTTCCGCTGCGAATTTCGCGACACGATGAGCATCAAACGTGTTGGTATGTTGCATCTTATCAAAATGATAAGATAGTCCGACCTCTTCTGCCTGCTTTCCTAAGTCTTCATTCATACGTTTTGCTTTCTCCACTGTCATGTTATACTTCCCTGCCAACAATTCATGAAAGCTTTTACCAGGTTGCTGCTTTGCATTTGGATCTAATTCATAACTTTTATATTCTACTTCAACTTCATTATTATGCTTGAAATCAGTTAATGCATTTTCAAATCTTCGCTTACCAATATAACAAAAAGGACAAACAAAGTCCGACCAAATCTCTATTTTCAATACATACACCTCATTTCTGTAAATCATTGTAGCACAGCTTTTGTTTTCGTATGAAGCATTGTGCTTACATTTTTGAAAGAAGTGCGATTAATGGTAATCAGGACGTTCACCGTCTACAAATTTCCCGTAATCCGGTACGGCCATTTTATCGAAATTATTCACTAACTTTTCCAAACCAGCAGCAAGTTTTTCGCCTTTCATAACTATTCCGTGCCCAGATATTACCGTTTCAGGTTTTAATGCAGCAAGTTTTTCAACAGAAGCTTTAGCCGCTTGCCAGTCTGTTGTCAGATATCTTGGTGGACCATTTACTTCTTCCTGTTGCATTAACACTTTATAAAAAGAATCCTGTCTTACTGTAATAAAGGCATCTCCTGATAATAACAACGAATCACTTTCTCTATAAAAGGAAACATGTCCAGGTGAATGACCAGGAGTATGAATCCAAGTCCAATCATCCAACCCAGGCACAGAATGGTCATCTGGTAGCGGCTGCACAGCGTCACCTAAATTAATAGCTTCATTTGGATAAATAGAAGAAATCTTTGCTAACAATCCCCCTTCTACGGATGTATCAGGTTGGGGATAGTTTTTTTGCCCTTGTAAATACGGTAGTTCCAATTGATGTGCATATACAGGCACTTCCCACTCATCAATTAAATCTGCTAACCCACCTACATGGTCAAAATGTCCATGTGTCAAAATAATAGCAGATGGTTTACTTCCTCTTCCGAAACGATCTACTACTACGGATTTTATCTCAGGTGCTGCATTTGGCAAACCAGCGTCTACAAGTACCCAATCTCCTTTTTCGGGATAACCAATAAAACAAAAGTTCGCAATTTGGTCTGTATAATAATAAACATCACTTTTAACTTGGATACCACCACCACTGGTAATTGAAGTCATTGGGATGAAATTTTTATGTTCACGTATATTGCTTTCTTGATCCATAAATATCCTCCTTGTTATTCGATTATAAGATTAGTATCTGGAGAAACAAAAAAAATAACCACCCATATAAGAGTAGTTATTTAACCAACTGTTAAGAATCTGATTTATAGGACTGTTGATTTTGAATGGAGCCTTCTTTATTAAATACAGTGAGTGAGGTGCCTTTGTTTTCGGCAATTTCTTTCGCTCGTTCAATCGCCTCATCTTTATTTTTATAAACATTACTTGGTTTTTTAGCGTGCGTTGATTGTACTGCCCAACCATCTTCATGTGGGACTACTTGTTCTCCCTCTTCAAGTCTTTCCGGGTTATTTTCATACTCTTTATCCTCTTCTGAACGCTGGGTCGGCTTTCCTTTTTTCTCATAATCTTTTACATCCTTCTTATCATGGTTTTTTCTCCATTCCTTTGCCTGTTCAATCGCAATAGGAATAGCCCGGCCTTCATCGTAACCTTCGTCTATCATTGAGTTCGCAATATCTATTGCCTTCTTCTTTATTGCATCATCTAAATTTTTCATGGAAGATGGGTAGTCATTCATTGTCCAAGGCATAAGCGTTCCTCCTTTAGATATGTCTTCTTTTATTCACTGCATACCCTATTTAGAAAAAAAGAAACAGTTAAGGGATATCCCTTAACTGTTTTCCTCCAATAAAGATCTTCCCATTATTGTAACTCTTTGAGTATTCTTTAATTCATCTAAGGTCTTAACACCAATACCAAACATAGTCATCATAAGTTCTAGTTCAATCTGCTGCATTTTTCGTTCCACTAGTTCTGTGGATTCGGTGGCAGCCTGCAATAATTGGCGTGCATAGCCTACTACATCTGCTCCAATCGTAATCGCCTTTGCTGCGTCGACACCTGTCTTCATTCCTCCACTTGCCACAAGCGGGATATCCGGAAGTTTGCTTTTTACTGATACCAAGCAGTCTTTGGTCGGCAATCCCCAGTCATTAAACGCTTCCGCAGCTGCCTTTTTCAAAGGATCCTGTGAACGAAGTTTTTCAACCTGGCTCCAGGAGGTCCCCCCTGCACCAGCCACATCAATATATGCAATACCAGCATTGTAGAGTTTTTCAGCAACAAAGCCATCGATCCCGAAACCAACTTCCTTGGCTCCTATTGGCACATCTACTGTCTTACAAATTTTTTCAATTTTCGGTAGCAAATCTTCAAAGTTTAAATCTCCGCCATCCTGTACTGCTTCCTGTAAGCTATTAAAATGAAGCACAAGAGAATCCGCTCCTGTCATATCCACAATGCGTTGAGCCTCTTCTGCTCCGTAACCGTAATTTAGCTGAACAGCACCGAGGTTAGCAATAAGTGGAACAGTAGGTGCTTGTTTGCGAATTTGAAAAGACTCTTTGTGTGCATCACTTTCCAAAAGTGCTCTTGTAGAACCTAGTGCCACTGCCCAACCTCTTTTTTCCGCCGCCATTGCCAAATTCTGATTGATTGTTGCCGCAAGTTCTGACCCACCCGTCATGGAGCTTACCAGGAAAGGTGCTTGTATCGACTTATTAAGAAAGCTCGTGCTCAAGCATATGTCATCAAAATTAATTTCCGGTAATGCATTATGTATAAATGAAATTCCTTCCAGTCCTGTTGATTTGTCAACACCTTCTACATTCTCCGTCAAACAAAGACGTATGTGTTCCGTTTTGCGCTTATTAATTCCTTCCTCCATCTTAAAAGCCTCCTCTGTTAAAATGTATATTTTATATCTGTAGCTTTATTTGTTTAAAATTCGGGAACAAAGTAATCAAGTAAACATCGATATATATTTACCATCATCATACCAATAAATTAAAGAAATGTAACGGGATAGGTATTATATGAAGTACCAGCTATCAGACAGATTAGCATCTCTAAAAGAAGAGAAACATCTGGCAACATATTTTTTTACTGTCAAAATAACAAAAAATGACTTAAAATAGCTGATAAATCAACTAACAACTAACTAAAGGAGGGAAATTATGAAAGAGCGTGCCAAAGCTTTTGCTATAAAAGCACATGAAGGACAAGTACGGAAAAACTCAAACGCTGCATATGTTACCCATCCAATTCGAGTAGCTGAACGTTTAGAAAAGGAAGGATTTAGTGATGAGCTGGTTAGTGCTGCTTATTTGCATGACGTAGTAGAAGACACGCCTTATGTAATTGAAGATATTGAAAGGGAATTCGGACCCCATGTCGCTCGATTCGTTGCTGCACATACGGAGGATAAATCCAAGTCTTGGAAGGAACGTAAGCAGCACACAATAAATACCATACTACATGCAGATAGAGACATAAAATGTTTAATTATTGCTGACAAGCTTGATAATATTCTCGGTTTAGAAGAAGATCTGGAAGTGTTGGGAAATAAAGTTTGGGAGAACTTTAATGCAGGAATGGAAGATCAAAAATGGTATAACTCTTCCATAGCTGCGGCAATGCATCATGGTTTAAGCGAAGAAGAAATACCTTCCTATTTTAATGAATATGAACAAGCTGTCAAGCGTGTGTTTGATTGATCAGAAATAGAAACGACATCCCTTCCTAAGTGGAAGGGATGTCGTTTATCTTCTATTTTTATATTTATGTCGTTGTTCCTTACTTATTTGCTTCCAGCGATTTTTCTCGTCGAGCATCGACTTTTTATTCTGCTTTCTCTTTTCGTAGGCTAGTTCACGCTGCAATTTCCTATAGCTCTCCAAGCGTTCTGTTGACAACTCTCCAAACTCCACCGCCTCTTTTATACGGCAGCCAGGCTCGGTTTCATGACTGCAATCCACAAAACGACATTCTGCTTCCAGGGATTCGATGTCTTGAAAAGCTGACTCCAACATTGCTTCACCTTCCCATAGTTGCAGTTCTCTCATACCTGGGGTATCAATAAGAAAAGCTCCATTAGGCAAGAAAAACATCTCTCGGTGGGTTGTTGTATGTCGACCTTTACTATCTGCTTCCCTAATTGATTTTGTTTCTTGCACCACATCATTCATTAACCTGTTTACTAACGTTGACTTTCCCACCCCTGAAGAACCAAGCAATGCACCTGTTTTCCTTAACGGAAGGTAGTCGAGCAGTTCAGAGATTCCTTCTCCGGTTAGACTACTAATAACAAGAATTGGAATGCCAAAAGCTATTCCTTCTACTAGAGCTACGTTTTCTTTAACCTCTTCTTCTGTGCATTCATCTTTCTTCGTTAATAGGATCACTGGAGATGCTCCACTATCATATGCCGACAAAATATATCGCTCCATACGTCGCAAATTCAGGTCTTGATTCAACGAATTTACAATAAATACGGTGTCTATATTTGCCCCGACTACTTGGGCCTCCGTTTTGCTTCCTGCTGCATGACGAATAAACTGACTTTTCCTTGGGAGGATCTCTAGAATTACTGCTTTCTGCTCCTGCGGTAATTTCTCGACAACAACCCAGTCACCTACAGCCGGGAAGTCAATTGGTTGACTTGCATCCTTTCGAAATTTCCCACTAATATGGGCCAAAAAGTCACCTTCACCATCAGTTACTCGATACCTATTCTTCTGCACAGTAATTACACGTGCTATCTTTTCCTCATCATAATTATGTGATGGGGAATTCCAACCTAACTTTTCTATTTTTTCCAAATGGTTTTTCCTCCTTGATGTGTGGAGGAAAGTCTAGAGCTCCGACAGTTCCTCCATTTTAGCCGATGTTTTGCCATTAATTATGCATACATTTATATTTAAAATCATAAAACATCACTCCTTTCAAATGGGTGAACTAAACTAGTCATAGTTTACTATAATTAAACTTGATTATCCATAATTTTTAGATATTTATATTTAAATTAAAAGCTATTTCTTGTGTATTCTTTTCAAAAACTTATGTGTGATCATATAAAAAGAAACAGTCCGTCAATCGGACTGTTTCTTTAAAAATACACTTTACTGTAATGATTATTTTAATTACCGTACGTTCATTTCACTTGGTTCCGGGCCTTTGCGCTCGTTACGGTTTAATTCTTTCAATTTATTCATTTCCTCTGTACTTAACTCAAAGTCGAATACATTAAAATTTTCTTCAATTCGTGATGGAGTCACTGATTTAGGGATAACAATGTTTTCATACTGTAAATGCCAGCGAATAATTACCTGTGCAGCTGTTTTCTTATGCTTCTCTGCAATCTGTTTTACAGTAGCATTTTCTAACACTTCTCCCCCCTGCATTAGCGGGCTCCATGCTTCCAAGTAGATATTATGCTTTGCACAAAATTCTTTTAACTCTGGTTGCTGAAGATATGGATGACATTCCACTTGGTTAACTGCTGGTGTTACCTCACACTCATCCAATAATCGTTGTAAGTGTTCGATATTAAAATTACATACTCCGATGGCTTTTGCGCGACCATCATTATATATTTTTTCCAATGCTTTATAAGTTTCTACATAATCATCAAATTCAGGTGTTGGCCAATGAATAAGGTATAAATCAACATAGTCAATCCCTAACCTTTCAAGGCTTGCATCAAATGCTTGGAGTGTTTTTTCATATCCTTGATCACTATTCCAAACCTTTGTAGTAATGAAAAGATCTTCACGAGCCACATTTGAATTGGCCAGCGCTTTCCCTACACCTTCTTCATTCTCATATACTTTCGCTGTATCAATGGAACGATAACCAACCTCAATTGCTTTTTCAACTGCTTTTGTTACCTCATCATTTGGTACCTGCCAGACTCCAAAACCAAGTTGCGGCATCTGCAGATTATTATTTAATGTGATATATTCCATGATCAAGCTCCCTTTCCACATCTAATTTGAATTATAGTTTACCATACCCAAAAGAGAATGTTTACTAACAGGCTTTACTAGATGAGAACTCTCCTATCTATTCTGCTTATTTAAGATTATTCGTCTGATAAATTTGCTCTATTTTTTCGAGACCTCTAAGTGACCAATATTTTCATTTTTCTATATTGTAAGACAGACTTTTCCATAGGATCAAGTTATAATGAAATCAAGTAACTTAACAGGAGGAAGATTATGTCTAAACCAACTTTTAACATTTTGGAATCCACAATAACTGAAATCCAATATGCTATACAACAAGAGAGCTTAACTTCAAAAGAACTTACCCTGCTTTACATGGAACAAATAGCAAATTTTAATCATGCAGGACCAAATATTAATGCCGTTCTGGAAATTAACCCTGAAGCATTGCACATTGCTGAAGCACTCGATATGGAGCGAAAACAAAAAGGAGTCAGGAGTCCGCTACATGGAATCCCGATCTTACTTAAAGATAATATCGACACAGGCGATAAAATGCATACTACTGCTGGTTCCATTGCATTATCTAATCATTACGCGAAAGAGGATGCCTTTTTGGTAAAGAAGCTTCGGGAGGCAGGCGTTGTAATTCTAGGAAAAACCAATCTTACAGAATGGGCTAATTTTATGACTGAAGATATGCCGAATGGATATAGTTCACATGGTGGCCAAGTATTAAATCCTTATGGACCAGGTAAAATCGATGTAGGTGGATCCAGTTCAGGCTCAGGGGCTGCTATTGCTGCTAATTTTGCATTAGGTGCTATTGGTACAGAGACTAGTGGCTCGATACTTAGTCCTGCGAGCCTGAATTCCATTGTTGGTATTAAGCCTACGGTAGGCCTTATTAGCAGAACTGGTATTATTCCTATCTCTAATAGCCAGGATACTGCGGGCCCTATGACTCGTACAGTGGAGGATGCCGCATTACTACTTGGTGCTATCATGGGAACAGATGCGGCAGATCCTTCTATAGGGATGGCGGAAGGACAAACTACTAATTATACTTCCTTCTTAAATTTGGATGGTTTGGCAAATAAAAGGATTGGGTTGCCAATCAACTATTTCAATAAAATGGATAAGGAAGAAAAGCAATTATGTCAGCATGCCATTCATGTCATGAAGGATTTAGGAGCAATTATTATTGAAGTGGAAGAATTACCTCTGGAGCTGCCGGAATCTACAGTAATGTTTCACGAGTTTAAGAATGGAGTTAATGCTTATTTAGCAAGAAGTTCATCCGTCTCCTCAGTAAGCTCTCTTACAGATATCATCCACTATAATCAAGTTCATAAAAAAGAAGCTTTAAAGTATGGGCAAACTGTCTTGCTTGAAGCTGATATGAAAAGTGGTTTAATGACAGAAAAAGAGTATTTACAGCACAGAATAAATGATATCCGACTATGTCAAAAAGAAGGGATAGATAAAGTGCTGGAAAGTAACCAACTGGATGCATTATTATTTATGAATACAGATGGTTGCCAAATCGCTGCAAAGGCAGGATACCCTTCTATTACGGTTCCGGCTGGTTACACAACAAAAGGGAAGCCTTCTGGTATTACGTTTACAGGTACGGCTTTTAGTGAAGCAAATTTAATTCAACTTGCTTATGCCTATGAACAAGCTACACTTCACCGAAGAACTCCACACCTGGAAGCAGAATAGACGGAGAACATTCAAAAAAAGATATTTACCTTCTCATGATAGGCTGGCTATTTTATAAAAAGTGGCAAGCCTATTCCATTTTTTAATATTTACCTATCATTCCAGATAATTTCTCCACATTGCTCCTGATGGTCAATTTTCACATCAAAATGATGTTTACTGTAAAAATGCTTTAAACGATCGACATGATCAAAATCCCTCTCCACAATATCACCGGTTATATATTGGAAATTATCTTCCCGAGCAACTTCTTTCAAATGATGCATTAAAACAGAACCATAGCCCTTATTTTCTTCTCCCTTAATATCCGCTATATGAAGCGTACTACCTTCTCTGTATTCCACTTGAATTGCTGAATCCCATTTCCCTCGAAATGGCTTGGTGCAGTCATGAAGCATAAGCTGACACACTTCTTCGTCTCTATCTGCATAAATGACAACCCATTGTTCATCACGTGCTTGATCGATACTAATCACTTCAGACTTTTTAGCAATTTCTTTTATATTATTTTGCATTCGAAACAGCTGGATTTCCAATGTATCCAACTCTTCCTTTAATTCCTCTTTATTCTTTTCCTTTTCTAAAAAAGCAGTATAAACCATATATAATCACCTAACTACATATAACTATTTTTTCGCATACAGTTTGCTATTCTACAAGAAACACCAACCATCATGCAAGTGTTTGAAAATTCTATTTCTAAAAATTATAAATAGTACTTAATACTTAGACAATAATGACCGATAATAAATAAAAAGATCTATTAACGGGGGATAATTATGAAGAAAAAAGGAAAGAACAAGCCAATTAGACAAAAGGGTCGACCAAAGAGAAGAGAAACTCTTTTCAAATGGCAGAATATCAGGATAGGCTATAAATATGGTATTATTTTTGTTCTTATCGCCTGTCTGTTTATTACTGCGGGAGTCATAGTATATTTACAATTAAACCAGGGACAGAAAGATATGAAAGCAATAAATAATCAGAGCAGCCGTGTTAATGAAATGGCTCAATTAGCATCCATTATTCAAGGAAAAGATGTGCAAATTGCAGATTATCTTCTCACGGAAGACTACAAATATGTAAATACATATAAAGAATACGAAGAACAATTTAATGATCTTATTAATGGCCTGAAGCCAACGATGAAAACAGAAAAACAAAAGCAGTTGCTTAATGGGATTGTGGAAAATGACCAGAGCATGAACGAGAGTTTTTATAATGAAATGGTTGCTTCTGTACAAAGTGGACAGGAAACAATGGCAAATTCTCTAAGAGCCTATTCTACTAAATTACGAACACAAACAATTGAAGATGTAAACAATTTGATGCAAATCGTTAAAGAGGAACAGGTTCAATCAGTACAATCAGCTAATGAACGAATGAATAGCAGTATTGTTATATTGGCCCTATCTAACCTTGCAGCCATCATTATAGGTACTATTTTAGTTATCATTATCAGCAGGAGAATTTCTGGTAACTTACATACAGTTGTAAATACAACGTTTGAGGTAGCAAAAGGTAATCTTCGCGTACCATCAGTTAACTATCAAGGAAGAGATGAAATTGGAAAACTGGCGGAAGCAGTAAATCATATGAAAGATAATATAAGCAGTATTTTGCTTAACGTTAATAGTGCAGCAGAGGATGTACTTTCAAAAAGCAGTTCACTAACTCATGCTGCTAATGAAGTTAAACACGGCAATGAACAGGTTGCTATAACGATGGAAGAGCTCTCTAACGGAGCAGAAACACAAGCAAATAGTGCCTCAGAACTTTCTGGAAGCATGCATGGCTTTGTTCAAAAAGTCCTCCATTCTGAGAAGGGCGGGCAAGAGATCGCATTGAGCTCAACAAACGTTCTGGAGCTAACTAATAAAGGAACAACTCTCATGCATCAGTCTGTCAGCCAAATGAAACAAATTGATCGCATTGTATCTGATGCAGTCCAAAAAGTGCAAGGATTGGATAAGCAATCAAATGAAATTTCTAAACTTGTACTCGTTATTAAAAGCATTGCTGACCAAACAAATCTACTTTCATTAAATGCTGCCATTGAAGCAGCACGGGCTGGAGAACATGGTAGAGGGTTTGCTGTAGTTGCTGATGAAGTAAGGAAGCTTTCAGAACAAGTCACTTCTTCAGTTAGCGAAATTACTGCTATTGTTCAAAATATCCAATCAGAAACAGATGTAGTAGTCGACTCATTAAATAAAGGCTATGCAGAAGTAAAGGAAGGAACCAGTCAAATTAAAAAAACTGGGGAAAGCTTTGAAGATATTAATTCTTCTGTTTCCAATATGGCAAATAAAATAAATTTAATTTCTAACAACTTAAAAGAAATCGCCAACAATAGCTCAGATATGAATAATTTAATAGAAGAGATTGCATCTGTATCAGAGGAATCAGCTGCCGGAGTAGAACAAGCTGCCGCTTCAGCACAGCAAACGTCCAGTTCCATGGAGGAAGTATCTCACAGTGCAGATGAATTGGCAGAACTGGCAAATCAGTTATATGAACAAATAAAAACATTTAAATTGTAAAAGCAGTAATCTAGTACATCCAATTAAATTACGTTATTTCATAAAAGGTCGAGCATTATTCGAATTAATAAACCTATAAGTCGAACATGTTCGACTTTTTTTCTTTCTTTATATTTATTTGTTTGTGCTAAAAGCATAGATTACAATCACGACTAACATTATAAAAAAAATGTACAAACCTTTTTGGCATATGATATATTTATTGTAAACCATAAATAAAATAGGTTAACAATAAAGGTGGGAACTGGAATGAATAATACCAAATGGACATCATTGAACTTAACTTTTGGGGCTTTATTTGTAGCTTTAACAGCTATCGGAGCAAACATAACATCCATTGCTCCATTTCTTGTTGTTGGCGGAGTACCTATCACACTCCAAACATTTTTTGCAGTTTTGGCAGGCTTAGTTTTAGGTAGCAGACTGGGGGCATTTTCCATGCTTGTATACATGGTCCTCGGATTAGCAGGCGCTCCTGTTTTCGCCCATTTTAAAGGAGGAATTTCAACTATCCTATCACCTACCTTCGGATTTATTCTATCGTTCATTTTAGTTGCTTACATTGCCGGCAAAATTATTGAGCAAAAACGCTCTTATAAAATGTACATCGTATCTGGTTTGATAGGTATGACAATTAATTATATTTTGGGTACCAATTGGATGTATGCAGCTTACCTGTTTTGGTTTGAAGCACCGGCAGATCTTACCTACTCAATGGTATGGATGTGGATGATTGCGCCTTTGCCAAAGGATATAATTATCTCTATTCTAGCCGGAATGTTCGCCTTTCGCTTAAGTAAACAGGGGATTACAAGTAATAAGTTTATAAGTAATAGAAGAATTGTCTAACAGTACATACAGGAGGGGTTAAATTGGGTTGGAATGAATTAGCGAGCTCGGTGCTGATGGGGAATAAAATTACCGAACAAGAAGCAATGAACATATTGAATTGTCCTGACATAGAAATATTAGCACTGTTGAATGCTGCTTATACGATTAGACATCATTATTACGGAAATAAAGTAAAGCTTAATATGATCATTAATACAAAATCAGGTTTCTGCTCGGAGAACTGTGGTTACTGCTCTCAGTCGAGAGATTCTAGTGCTCCTATCCAAAAGTATCGAATGATGGACAAAGATTCCATCATTGAAGGAGCAGAAAGAGCGCATAAATTAAATTCAGGGACATATTGCATTGTGGCAAGCGGACGAGGGCCTACTACAAGAGAGCTAAATGAAGTGACTAGCGCAGTATTAGAAATTAAAAACAAGTATAATTTGACGGTCTGTGCATGTTTGGGAATCTTAAAGCCTGGACAAGCCAAGCAATTAAAAGATGCTGGTGTAGACCGTTACAACCATAACATTAATACATCCGAAAACCATCACGAACAAATAACTACCAGCCACACATATCAAGACAGAGTGAATACAGTAAATGAGGCAAAACGTGTTGGGATCTCCCCATGCTCAGGTGTTATTGTCGGTATGAAAGAAAGTAAGTTAGATGTAATTCAGATGGCAAACGCTTTAAGAGAGTTAGATGCCGATTCCATCCCTGTCAATTTTCTTCATGCCATCGATGGAACAGCTTTAGAGGGAACAGATGAACTTACTCCATTATATTGCTTAAAGGTTCTTGCATTATTTCGTTTTATTAACCCGAGTAAAGAAATCCGCATCTCCGGCGGCCGAGAAGTAAACCTACGGAGCCTTCAGCCTTTTGGTTTATTCGCTGCCAATTCGATATTCATTGGAGACTACTTAACTACAGATGGACAGGAAGGGACCAAGGACCATCAAATGTTAATAGATCTAGGTTTTGAAGTAGATTATGAGACAAGTGAAATGCCCATCTAGCGAAGAATAATTATCTATTTTGGTAAAGGAATAGCCGCTTCGGGTGAAGCTGCTATTCCTTTTGATATAGAAAACAATCTGCAGTATGGTCATTTACCATACCCGTTGCCTGCATAAATGCATAGCAGATTGTCGGACCAACGAATTTAAAACCTCTTTTCTTTAGATCCTTGCTCATTCGTTCTGATTCTTCTGTATAAGCAGGCACATCTTCATGCTTTTGCCAATTATTTTTTATTGGCTCTCCCCCAACGAAGCTCCATATATATTTATCAAAACTGCCGAACTCCATCTGTACCTCTAAAAAGGCTTTTGCATTCTCAATAAAAGCTCGCACTTTAAGTTTGTTGCGTATAATTCCTTTATCTTGCAGCAGTCTTTCTACCTTCTCTTCCGAAAAACGACTTACCTTTTCCGGATCAAAATAAGCAAAAGCTTGCCGGTAATTTTCCCTTCGGCGCAAGATAGTAATCCAGCTTAAACCAGCTTGGGCCCCTTCTAAACAAAGCATCTCAAATAATTCCCGTTCATCATGTGTGGGCCTTCCCCACTCTTCATCATGATATCGAATATATAAAGGGTCCTCTGTCACCCATTTACATCTATTCATTGTCATTTTACTCATCCTTCGTCTCCACAGGATTTTCTTCATAAGAAATCCAGTCACTAAAGCTTCCCGGATACAGTTTTACATTGCTGTAGCCTGCTGACTTTAATGCTAAAATATTTGGGCATGCTGACACACCGGAACCACATGATACAATAATTTCTTTATTTTTAGGAAGGGATTTGAAATGCTCTGTCAGCTCCTCCCCTTTCTTCCAGGTTTGATTGTCTTTTATCAGTTCTTTCCAAAAGAAATTTTTAGCTCCTGGGATATGACCAGCCTTTGCATACATAGGCTCAGTCTTACCTAAATAACGTTCCTTCGCTCTTGAGTCGATTACTATCGTGTTTTCATTTGTTAATTTCTGTTTTACCGTTTCTATATTTACTTTCTCATCTTCACGTACGGAAGGAAAAAAATGCTTTTTTTGTAGCTGTGGAATTTCTGAAGTTGTTTCATTCCCCTCTTTTTTCCAACAATCATATCCACCTTCAAGTACATAAACCTTTTTGTGCCCCATATAATGGAGAAGCCACCAGAACCGTGCGGCGAACATATCATTTTCCTTGTCATAAACTACAACTGTTGTATCATGATCGATTCCAATATTACTAATCTTTGCGGCCAACATATCAATATCAGGAAGCGGATGACTACCCCCGTGTTTCTCCTTTTTTCCTGATAAATCTTTTTCCAAGTCCATATAAACTGCTCCCGGAATATGTTCTTCTAAATAAGCCTTCCTACCAGCCTGGGGATCACCTAACTGGAACCTCACATCAACAAGCACCGTATTATCCTGATTATTTTCCAAGCGACTCTTTAATCTGTTGACACTGATTAAATATGACATGTTATCCCTCCAATAATAATGGTTGTTACTTTTCTGTGCTTTTACACTTGATGAATTATTTTCGTATAACTTTCTATTTACTGTATAATTATACTAATATTCAACTAATATGAACAGGAGATGAATGGAGATGAAACAAGAATTAGTGGAACGTTTTACTACATACGTAAAAATTGATACACAATCGAATGAACAAAATGAAGCTACACCATCAACAGATGGGCAATTTATATTAGCTGATTTACTTGTTAACGAATTAAAAGAAATCGGCATGGAAGATGTCTCTGTCGATGAGCATGCTTATGTCATGGCAACATTGCCAGCCAATACAGATAAGGATATCCCCACCATCGGATTTCTTGCCCACATGGACACAGCCACTGACTTTACTGGCAGAAATGTAAATCCTCAACTTATTGAGAATTATAATGGTAAAGATATTACTCTTAATGAAGAATTAAACATTACTTTATCAACGGAGAAATTCCCTGAACTATCTGCATACAAGGGACACACATTAATTACCACAGACGGCACTACATTGCTTGGAGCAGACAATAAAGCAGGGATTACGGAAATTATGACAGCGATGGCTTATTTAATTAATCATCCGGAAATTCAGCATGGGGAAATTCGGATTGCTTTTACACCGGATGAGGAAATAGGCCGTGGACCACATAAATTTGATGTCGACCGTTTTAATGCTGAATATGCTTATACGGTGGATGGGGGACCACTAGGTGAATTGCAATATGAAAGCTTTAATGCCGCGGACGCACGCATTACTTTTACCGGGAACAGCGTTCATCCTGGCACGGCGAAAAATAAGCTGGTAAACGCTGCAAGAATAGCTGCAGCATTTATTAATAAATTCCCCGAACAAGAAACGCCAGAGCATACGGAACAACTGGAAGGATTCTACCATCTGATTTCTATGGAAGGTGATGTTGAAAGAGCAGAAGTAAATTACATTATAAGAGATTTTGATAGAGATAAATTTGCTGAAAGAAAGTCTATGGTTGAAAAGTTAGTAGATCAGATTAGAAAAGAGTATAAAGCTGTGCAAGTTGAATTAAAAATAACAGATGAATATTATAATATGCGCGAGAAGATTGAACCGGTGAAAGAAGTCGTGGACATCGCCTATCAGGCTATGGAGAATCTTAATATTAAACCTATCGTACAGCCTATCCGCGGAGGAACGGATGGATCACAGTTATCTTACATGGGATTACCTACGCCAAATATCTTTACCGGAGGAGAAAACTTCCATGGCAAATATGAGTACGTCTCCGTTGATAATATGGAAAAAGCAACTCAGGTCATCGTTGAAATCTGTGAACTCTTTGCAAAGCAAAGCGACCAATAACACAGTGGAAAAAATCACGCATTTCGCCTGAATGACAGGTTCTGTATTTTATAAAAGCGTCTCTTCGTAAGGTGTTTTTGTCACTTAGAGTGGCTCTATTAGACAGTTTCTTACTTCTTGAGGGGCTTTTGTCCATTAGAGTGGCTCTATTAGACAGTTCCCACGCTTCTTGGGCGGCTTTTGTCCATTAGAGCGGCTCTATTAGACAGTTTCCACGCTTCTTGGGCGGCTTTTGTCCATTAGAGCGACTCTATTAGACAGTTTCTTCGCTTCTTGGGCGGCTTTTGTCCATTAGAGCGGCTCTATTAGACAGTTTCCTCGCTTCTTTGGCGGCTTTTGTCCATTAGAGTGATCCTATTAGACAGTTTCCTCGCTTCTTGAGGTGCTTTTGTCCATTAGAGCGGCTCTATTAGACAGTTTCCACGCTTCTTGGGGGCTTTTGTCCATTAGAACTTCTCTGTAAGAAATATAAGGCCATCCTTTAGCACATATGTTTATTTTATTTATAATAAACCCAACGCTTCACTCCTACTTTCACGAAATGCTTATCCAGTATCCTACTGATTCTTTTTTTAGATTCTATTACACCACACCACTCGTGAATAAGACGTGTTGTTATTTTGCGTTCTGGAAACAGAAGACGAAACTCTTCAACACTACGCAGAACAGATGTAATAATTGCTTCACGCTGTTGGCAGGTGATACAGACGACCTCTTTAACTTCTACATGTAGTGTAAATGAACTACACTTACAGCAGATCATTCCTTTTCTCAACGTTTCATAAGTGTAGGATGGCAACTGTGAAAAAGGAGATTCTTCTAAGTGAAGGGAAACTAACTTATTAGCAAGGTTCTTATGCTGCTTGGTTAGTTTGGAGGAGGATGCATTTAATTGTTTAATGAGACGGTTAAGTTGAGTGGGGAGAATAATTCTGTTATCTTGAGGTACTTGATACAAGGTGAACTCGGGGTTAATAAAAACAACGAAGGCTTTAATTTGAAGGCTGATTCCATGTTTGAAGAGTAGCTGTCGGAGTAACGATTCACTCCTCCCTATCTGGTGAAGTGGGTTATTAATTTCATACTGAGGCTTCTTAAAGAATTTGTCTTGTTCATAATGATAGTCACCTTCATAATTCTTTACTTCAAAGATATATAGTTGATTACCCGTTATGAGTAAAGAATCTATTTGAAAAGTGGTATTATTAGTTTGAAGTAAGAGGTCTTGAAGTAAATAACAATCACAATTCAATTTTTCAGTTAAGGCATCAAATTGCACTTCCCCCTCATACCCTCTTGTTAAATTTGAATAATATTGTTTATCATTCGGATGGAGCTTCATTCTTTTAAGCAAGGAGTTCCATATACATAACTCAGCAGGCACAGACCTGATCTTATATACCATTTTCCACATCCTTTCTTTATTTCCATCTATTATAATGGAACAAGAAGGAAACTGCCAACTTACCAGACTATCAACTATTTCACTCTCCACCGTGGCGGTTTACTTTTCCGCCTTTCCGGCTCCTTTTCTAATGTAGAAGAGCAATTTGGGCAAATAGAAGCCTTTGTAGGGATTGGCATACAACAGTACGGACATTCTTTCTTCATCATAGAGTCTATCGGATGCTGATGTGGTTTTTTCCAACGATTAATTTGTCTGATGACAACAAACACAGCAAATAAAATAATAATAAATCGTACAACAGCTGTAATAAATAATCCATAGTTAATCGTAACAGCACCAGCTTCCTTTGCTGCTAACAAGGATGGATAGCTGCTTCCATCCAGACTGACATACAAATTCTCAAAGTTCATCTTTGAATATAGCAATCCAATAGGTGGTAGCAGGATATCAGTAACAAGCGAATCGATAAATCCACTAAACGCTGCTCCCAACACCATTCCGACCCCCATATCTATTGCGCTTCCTCTCATTGTAAACTGACGAAACTCTTTAAATAATCCCATGCCTGTCCCTCCTATACTATTCTATGAATGGACATTGAAATTATGTGTAATACCTTTCTATTTTCTCAGATAAATATCTACCACCTTTAAATGGGAACTTGATCAAAAAACAACGGAAACTTGAAAACCATAAACTCGGCTCATGCAACAAAAAAAATCACCTCTTTCTTTTTTTGAAAGAGGTGATCCCATCGTACTATTCTTCAATATCCATCCATTTATAATTATCAGCACTAACTTGGTAAGTGATAAAATCCTTCACTTTATCGTTTTGCAAATATGCAGTTCCATTTTGATATAACGGTATTAACACAGCACTTTCTTCAATTAACAGTTGTTCTGCTTTCAAAAGTGCATCCCAGCGTTCCTTCGGCTTTGTTGCTAATTCTGATTTGGAACCAAGCACCAATTTATCATAGGTTTCATCTGAATATCCTGTATGGTTACCAGGACTATTTGTAATAAATAGATTTAAATACGTAAGCGGATCCTGATAGTCCCCACTCCAACCTGTAATAATCATTTCATAATCCTGACCTACGTTTGCAGCAATACTTGCCTTAGGTGTTAGTGGACGCAGATTGATTGTTAATTCCGGGAGTGCGTTTTCCAGCTGATACTTCAGGTTTTCAGATAAGTTTTTAGCAAAGTCGGAATCAGAGCTAGTTAACGTAAATTCTAATTTATCTTTCCCCAGCTCTTCCAATCCCTTTTTCCAATGTTCCTTCGCCTTCTCTACATTGTATCCAACGAGATCGCCATTTTGCTCTCTAAAGTCTTCACCTGTTACAGGATCTTCAGCCAAGCCTTTTGGCACATTCCCATGAGCTACAACGGATCCATTACCTAATAGCTCCTCAACAATGACCTCTTTATCAATTGCCATGTTCATTGCCTTACGAATATGAAGGTTAGCTAAATCAGTTGTTTCGCCATCCTTCCCCTGATTCATTTTAATATAACTTGTTGAGCCAGTTAGAAATGTATGGAATTCATCTTCTCCTTGAAAATGCTCCACATTATCACTAGTTAAGTTAACACGATCAAGCTGTCCTTTTTGATAAAGATTGATAGCCGTTTCTGCATCCTTAACTACATTTACTTCAATACGATCCACATTAACAGCTTCTTTATCCCAATACTTTTCGTTCTTTTTATATGTCCAGGACATGCCAGTGCCTGTCCATTCATCTAATACAAAAGGTCCGTTATAGAGTGCATGGTCACTGTCTGTCGCATACTTTTCTCCTTGCTCCTCAATATACTCTTGAGGTTGAGGGAAAAAGGTTGCCGTCGTGAGTAATTCTTTAAAAAATGGCACCCCGTTTTCCAAGGTTACTTTCAATGTATGATCATCCAGGGCTTCAATGCCAAGGTCATCAACTGGTTTTTCGCCTTTTAATATCTCTGTTGCATTTAACACGATCTCTTCCAACTGCGGGCCATATGCTGCTCCGGTTTTTGGATCAACCACCTTTTTCCATGCGTATTCAAAGTCATGGGCGGTTACTGGCGACCCATCTGACCATAGTGCGTCCTCGCGTAGTTTAAATGTGTAAACTTTTTTATCTTTACTTACTTCCGGCTCCTTAGCAGCGATAGCCAACTGCGGTTTCCCTTCCTTATCTAATCGGTACAAGCCTTCATTTATTTGATTAATAACATTAAAACTGAAATCATTATCGGCCATTACCGGATCAATTCCTGGTATTTCACCTGGAGCACTTATTTTAACAACTTTCTCATCCTTGTTAGAGGAACTGCTTTCTTTTTCTAGTTTATCCTCTGTATCACCACACGCTGTCATCAATAAAATGAGACCAAGGACAAATAGTAAAAACCCCTTATTCCACTGCATTTCTCTACCCCCTATGTTTTAATCAACAAGTCCTATTATAAGATTATTCTACAATAAAAGGCAACTAGGAATAGGAGGCATTTTCATATTTAATAAAAAACGAAGCGGGTATGCCAATAGCCAGAAGAAAAGAAAGCACAGTAAAAGTAATCATATAATTACCTATGTTCATTAACATAACAGCAATAAGTGGGCCGGCAGTCGCTCCGATAAAAAGGATAAAAGCATACAAAGAGGAAGCCAACGCCCTTTGCTTTCCTCCAAACTCTCCTATTAGAAGCATAATGACCGGAAAGAGTAAAGAGATTCCACCAACAAACAATATGCTTGTTATAATAATAAGAAGAAGGCTGGAAGATAGCCCCATTAATACTAAACAGATTGATGATAATGATAAACCAAACTTTAACATAGCTATTAGTCCAAATGTATTTACAAGCCGCCCTGCTAATGGAGAAAGCAACATTCCAATGAAACCAAATGCTCTAATATATAGGATCTCTGTTTCTGTTAACTGGAATGGCTCGTTCCCTAAATAATTCCCCAAGACTGTATACATTCCTACAAATGTAAGTAACAGTGTAATTGTAATAAGATAGCAGAGCACAAGATTTTTATATTTAAAAAGTGTAGTAATTTGATATAGATATCTTTTTAAACCACTGTATTTTAATCGCTTATAATCACGGGGTAAAAATAGTAGTACAACAACAAATGTAATGAGATAAAATAACCCAAAAACCACAAATACAGATTGCCAATCCAAGTAGTTACTTATCCCGCCGGCAAGCACCTGGCCAAAGATCCCAGCTGTTACATAACCAAAACTCAAAAAGCCAATAACAGTCACTAATTTTTGTTTTGGAAACATTTCAAAAGCATATGCTAAAGCGGTTGGTGCAAAGGTGGCAGCAAAGAATCCTTGCATCCCTCGGAGTATAACTACCCATTCTAATTGGTCTACCATCCCAATCAGTGGTGTAAGAATCCCAAGTGTAAGCAACCCGGTTAGTATTATATTTCTTCGGCCAAACCTGTCAGATAAGGGCCCAAAAAATAAAAATCCTATAGCATAAAACAATGAAAATGAACTGCTGGTCCAGGCTGCATGTGCACGGGTTGTTGAAAAGTAGTCTGAAAACACATCAATTAACGGAGTGGTCGTATAGACACTGGACACCACAATTAATGCACACCAAAAAAGGATTGATGTAACCAAAGACTCCTTCCTTTTTATCGAAGTGACTTCTCCAGACATAATGCTCCCCCCCATCCTTCTTATTATAGATATGAAGAGCTTTCACCTATTGTGCAGCTAATGCTTTTCCCGTTTCATTCATTTATTTGTTGCCGTTCTTCTCTAACTTATGAGAAAATAAAGGATGGCAATTAAGTAGAAAGAATCTTATTATGCAAGGAGAGTAAACAACATGCTTAAAAGAAAAGGCAGAGGGATTACCATTTTGATGGTTCTGTTACTGTTATTTACAGGTTGTAGCATACAAACATCAAAAGAAACCCAGCAAGACAATACATCAGAAGAATCTTCTCCTGCAAATACAGGTAACAACACAGATTCGGTAGAGAAAGAAAAGGAAGTAAAAGCACCTACTGAGGAGTTACAGAAGAAGGATGAAGGAAAGCCCGTACGCACCTTGCAGCTTGCTCTTCGTTCACTTGGTTATGAGGTAGAGGTTGATGGTGTATATAACGCGGAAACTACATTAGCTGTGACGGACCTTCAGCTGCAATTTAAAAACTTAGAAGGCACTGGAGTATATGATAAAAAAACGATCGAGACCCTTCAGAGGCTACTTACCACGGATAAAGGAAATTTCAAACCAAATAAAATTCTGGCAATGAATAAGGATGTACAAAAAGCAAATGGCGGTGCAACTGTTTTGCAAAACCCTTATGATCAATTGGCACTGGTAAATAAGCAACATGCATTACCAGCTGATTATATTCCTAAGGATTTGGTAACCCCTAACGTTCGCTTTCCGTTTACAGAAGATTTACCTAAAAAACAAATGAGGCAGATTGCCGCTACTGCATTAGAAAAAATGTTTGCTGCAGCAGATAAGGCAGAATTAGATTTATTTGCACAATCAGGCTATCGTTCCTATGAACGTCAGGATGCTATTTTTGCTTCAAATGTCAATGAACACGGGGAAGAAGCTGCCAATAAATTCAGTGCCCGTCCAGGCGAAAGTGAGCATCAAACCGGCTTAACAATGGACGTAACAAGCCCTGATATTAATTATAGGCTTACGACGGAATTCGGTAAAACGGATGAAGGGGAATGGATAGAAAAACATGCGGCTGATTATGGTTTTATCATTCGGTATCCGAAAGGTAAAGAAGACATTACAAAATACCAGTATGAGCCTTGGCATTTGCGCTTTGTAGGCAAAAAGGCCGCAAAAGAAATAATGACAAATGGAATTACTTTAGAAGAATACCTAAAGGAAAAATAGGAGAGATCTGCTCATATATAGAGCAGTTTTTTTCATATTAAAAGAGAAAGTTAGCCAATGCGTTCAGATGTAGGAGATTTTTCACCTTTTTCTACTAATTGATCTAGCACACGAATCCGTTCCAGAGCTACATGTTCCTCTATTTCCTTGTAGTGGTGCTTTCCTCCCGCCTCTTCATCTGCTTCATCTGCCATATGCACGACTTTTTGCAAAGGGTTCAATTTGAGTTCTCCTCCCGGCAAATAAGAATCCGTATGCAATAAAATAGCTACAGCAATCTCTTTGGCAGCATGCCGATCCTCCCCAACGCGGATTAGCAATTTATGCGCACGACTAGCTCCCTTAATTGCGTGTATATCATTTTCTTTATATAGCTCATAGTCCCATTCTCCATTGCGATACCAAGTATAATGTCCGACATCATGAAGTAATGCCGCTTTTGTTGCAAGGTCAGGGTCGACTCCCAGTTTTTCTGCATAGATAAATGCATATTCAGCCACGGCAATTGCATGTGCAATACCTGATCTTTTTAAATACTTTTGGGTAATCGGATGGGTGAAGATTTGTTCCAATGATACATTTCTCATTGCTACGCACTCCTTTCTTTAAATAAATTTTATAGACTATAACATGAATAAAGGATTCTTGCAATCTGTTATAGCCTTTTCTATAGGAAAATAAACATTTCATATCAGCTATCATGCTACGGAGGAGTTTACTGAAGACACCAACATACATTGCAGTATTTTGTATTATATAAAAAACAGTATATGAATTTCTTCATATACTGTAGCTCAGAACGGTTTTAAAATCATAAGGACGATAATGATTAAAAAGATTGTATTTTCCATACGTTCATAGAAAAATAATTTTTTCGAAAGCGCGAAGTAACTATCAGGAATTTCTTCTCCCTCTGTTTCTTTTAACAATGCTTTAATTGGCTTGGATCTGGGCGAAAGTATCCCTGGGCCAAATCCTAAGGCGATAATAAATAAGAGCAGACTCACTACATACCATCCTTGGGAAAATAAATAGGTATGTAGTAACCCCATCCATATTCCAGTAACTAGTAAAAGCGTCCCCCCAACCATCACAAAAATATGTAAACGATGTCGGATAAGGTAGGCATGTCTTAACTCAGTCATTGTTGATGCTTTTGTAACGACATAAATCATTACAAACCCAGGGCCCATCCCCAAAATTGCCGATATAATATGAACAAAAACAAGAATTTCATAGAATGTCATACTACAGCCCCTCACTATCTGTTCACTTTTCCCTTTTATCATACATCATTTATATAGAGTGAGGGCTGTGACATATCACACTTTCCATCAATTATTTTCAACAATTCCGTGGCATTTTTCTATTAGCTTTTCTCTTTATATAACTCCATAGGGTTTATTTGTTTTTCTTGTAATGGAATTTGTATCATTTGTAGTGTTCGTTCTTCTTTTGGCTTCTGTAAATCTTCATATATCTCTTTAGATTTAGCTAACCCTGCACTTTCCGCATCCTTTACCGATTGACAATAATACACATCTTTAATTCCAGCAAATCGCATTGCCGTTAAACACATGGGACAAGGCTCTCCACTCGCATACATTGTAAACTCGGAAAGGTCGTTCGTTTCAAAATCCTCTTGGGCCCTTCTTATTGCTATCAATTCTGCATGTCCACTGACATCATATTTCATGTGTAATTCATTTACACCTTCCGCTACAGGTATATCGTTCTTAACCAAAACGGCACCAAACGGCTGGCCCCCGTCTTTCACATTTTGTGCAGCTAAATCAACAGCTCGTCTCATAAATTTATTCATTCTTTAACCTCCCACTGTATCTTAGTTCTATTCTAGAAAAAGCCTCAGAGGAACTCAACCTATTGGCTTACTGTTATTCATATGTAATCTTCATGTCTCCAGGTTTAATCCATCCTTTTTTACGTAGGAATTCAGCAAGAAGAAAAGCAATAATGGCTGGCGCGACTATATGAAGAATTACTACACTCCATATCACTTCTACAGAAAATCCCATAGACTCAAAAGTCATGATCTGACCTACAAAACCACTTGTCCCCATGCCAGCACCAGATGCATTATTCGTTAACTTTAACCACACCGTTGCAAATGGAGCTAAAACAGCCCCGGCTATTGTTGGTGGGAGAAGGATAATTGGTTTTCTTATAATATTGGCAACCTGCAGCATCGAGGTGCCAATTCCCAACGCCAAAAATCCTCCAAACCCATTATCACGATAGCTTGCGATAGCAAAACCAATCATTTGCGCTGAACAGCCTACCGCCGCTGCACCAGCTGCTAGACCATCTAAGGAGAGCATAATAGCAATAGCTGCAGAGGAAATGGGTGCCGTAAGAGCCAGGCCCATTAAAATCGCTACCAAAACACCCATAATAAATGGCTGCTGTTCTGTTGACCAATTAACAATTTCACCAAAGCCCAGCATAAATGAATTGATTGGAGGACCAATAAATGTCCCTACCATAAAGCCAATAACAATAGTCACTAGAGGAGTAATAATAATATCTACTTTAGTTTCCTTATAAACGAGTTTACCAAATTCAGTTGCAAATAAGGCTGACACATAGCTGCCGGCAGGACCACCAAGTTCAGCTCCAAATGCTCCTGCAAATAAAGCAGAAAGTAAAACCAATGGAGGTGCCTTCAATCCATACGCAATCGCTACCCCTATTGCTCCTCCCATTATCTTTGTGTCCATAGCAAAACTTCCCATTTCAATTAAAACAGATGCTAATTCAGGAGAAAAATTCACCACAATTTGTTCTCCGGCTGTTTTAATGATAAGACCAATAATTAGGGAGGAAAAAAGCCCAAGTGCCATGAAACTCAAGGCAGTAATGATATATTCATTCGCTGATAAAGAAATACCTTTCCTATTTAAAAACGCTTTCAATTATTTACCTCCATCCTGTGAACTTATTCACATAAAAGTAAGAAATATTCCATGTTTTCTATTATACGGTATCGTTTAAACAAGGCAAGGCTTTTCTACTTATTCCTCGACCAGAGTTGTTGTTGCTTTTCATGTAGTTATTCGCTACAATTTAAATGATAATCATTATCAATTTTGTGATTGCATATAATGAGCGGAGATATAGAGGGAGGAAGGGAAAATGGAACATACTGATAATAAGACAGACTTGGCAAAGATTATTCGCGAAAGACGTGCAGTAAAAAAAGGCTATAATAACAAGGAAGTAAAAGAAGAAACCATTCGCGAATTGTTGGAGGATGCTGTGTACGCACCTACCCACGGCATGCGCCAACCTTGGCGATTTATTTTCGTAGGGGCTGATAAGAAGAACGATTTTGCGAAAAAGGTGGCTGCAACGTATCCAGAGGAAAGACAGCAAAATCGGGAAGATTACCTAAATGAACCGAATGCGCATCTTATCGTAATAATGGAAGAACCGGAAATTCAAAAACAATGGGAAGAGAATTACGGCGCTGTAGCTTCCATGATTCAAAACTTTTGGTTATTGGCTTGGGAAAAAAATCTTGGGGTTGTATGGAAAACGAACCCTCATATTTACGACCCACAAGTAAAAGAGCTATTAAATGTAAAAGAAAATGAAAAAATAGTAGGATTTATTCATCTTGGCTATTTTGATGAGAAACCAATGCCAAAAGATAGAATATCTGTAGAAGAAAAGTTTAGTAGATATAAATAAGAAGACACCCTATCTCCTATTAAATTGAGATAGGGTATTTTCTTTTGCTCAATTTATTTGCTGAGCTTTCTAAATCGAGAAAAATAATCGTTTGTCTCACCGATGATTACCTTATACAGAAAGAGAAGTCCAATTAAGTTGGGAATCATCATAAGCGCATTAGCCATATCAGCAAATGCCCAAACAGTTGTTAGACTTGCAACTGTACCAATAAATGTAGCACCAACATAGATAAACCGATAGATACCTAAATATTTTAGACCAAATAGATACTCAAAACATTTTGTACCATAGACATACCAGCCAAGAATTGTTGAGAATCCAAAGAAAACAACAGAAATCGATACAATATATTCTCCAATATTTCCAAGAGAAGAACCGAATGCTGCACTTGTTAACGCACCTGCATCAAGTGTTGGATCATGTGATACGCCTGATAGAAGACCTCCTGTAGTGTCCCAGAACCCTGTTACGAGTAATACAAGACCAGTCATTGTACAAACAATTATTGTAACAATAAATGTACCAGTCATTGCGACTAATGCTTGTTTCACAGGATGGGAGGTTTTTGCATTACCTGCAATTAAAGCAACCGTACCTAGACCTGCTTCATTGGAGAAGATCCCTTTAGAGACACCGTTTCGAACCGCTTCCATTACCACAATACCTGAAAATCCTCCTACTGCTGATACCGGATTAAAAGCGTATGTAAAAATCATTGAAAAGGCTGGTCCAATCTGATCATAATTAAGTCCTAATATAAGCAGTGAGGCTCCAATATAAAAAACAGCCATTACGGGCACGAACACGCCAGCAACCGAACTGATTCGCTTCAGTCCACCAAAGATAATAAGAGAAGTTAAAATAACAAGAATTACACCTGTTATTACACCTTTTACATTAAAACTATTTTGCATCACGTCAGCAATTGTATTTGACTGGACACTGTTACCAATACCAAGCGCTGCAAACGCTCCAAAAAATGCAAATGCGACTGCCAACGGCTTCCACTTTTTACCTAACCCTCGTTCAATATAATACATGGGGCCACTTGAATATTCTCCTGTTTCATTCTTTACACGATACTTCATGGCAAGTAGTGCTTCTGCATATTTTGTTGCCATTCCCAGTAAACCAACAACCCACATCCAGAAAATCGCTCCTGGACCTCCAAGTGTTACTGCTGTGGCTACCCCTGCAATGTTTCCGTTCCCAATCATACCTGCCAGTGATGTCATTAATGCTTTAAAATTACTGACGTCCCCTTCTGTCTCGTTGTCTTCCTTATCTTTAAAAAATGCTAGTCTAAGTGCATATAATAGTTTCGAAAATTGTAAGCCCTTTAAGATAAAGGTTAAGAATAAACCAGTTCCAACTAATAGTATAAGACTGGGGGCTCCCCATAAAATATCGTTGATTTGTTTCAATCCTTCTAACATAATTGTCCTCCTGTTAATACTCTTGTTGTCAGCGGCTAATAGACATTAAAGCGTTGGTGTTTCTACCCCCTTTTTGGTAAACGATTTCATTTCATTCGTTTAAGACCACTAAATAATCGTAATATATTTTTTAAATCTTGTATAGGAAAAATAAATTTCAGACTTAAAAGTTACTAATAATTTACGAGGTGGAGGGTATATTAAATATTATAACTATCTACCTTTGAAAATATCATTATGTGCATAGTTGGAAGAAACTGCGACCTAACTAAGAATATAGAGACTGCATAAATCACCGCTACGGGGAAATATTCCGCTTTCCGCGGGCGGCCTGCGAGCCTCCTCGAACTCACTAGCGTTCCGTTCTGCGGGGTCTCGCTAGTCTCGCTTTTCCCGCAGGAGTCTCCATAATTCCCCTTCGCTAAGGTGTATATCTTAAAGCTATTAAAGATAAGAGCCACTTATTCAATTCTTAAATACCTCAAATTAATCAATAGCACATACCAATTGATTGGAGCGGAAGGGGGCGACTCCTGCCGGAATAGCATGAGCTGAAGACCCTGCACGTAGCGTAGCGGAGGAAGCGGCTGAGGCCATGCCGGCGGAAAGCGTCCCCCTGCAGTGGAAATCAATGGGTCCATTCACCCCCTTAAAATGAGATAAACTACTACCAAGTTACGTCGGAGTTTATCTATTTTATGAACTATTTTAAAATCTTGGATAAAGCCAAAAAAATGGCCTCCTTTTATAATGGAGACCATTCTTATTCGCTTACTCCCAAAAGGAACTTTTTAGAGAAGCTTCGTCCTCATAACGTTCTATAGCAAGTTCAATTAACTCATTAATTAAGTCAGGATAGGATACCCCGCTAATTTCCCAAAGCTTTGGATACATACTAATCTTTGTAAAACCTGGTAATGTGTTTATTTCATTCACATAAATCTCGTTATCTTTTGTCAGAAAGAAGTCCACACGGGCCATGCCTTCACATTGCAGTGCTTGGAAAGCTTTTATTGCTACTTTCTGAATTTCCTTAGCGACTTCTTCTGGTAAATTAGCAGGGATGGATAGCTCAGCGCCCTTCTCATCAATATACTTAGATTCATAGGAATAGAATTCAGTATGTGGGAGAATTTCACCAATTTTAGAAGCCTTTGGTTCTTCATTTCCTAAGACAGCACATTCAACCTCTCGCCCTTTGAGTGTCTCTTCAATAACAATCTTTTTATCAAAATAAAAGGCCTGTGCTACACCTTTATTAAATTCTTCCTCATTCGTTACTTTGCTGACACCTACAGAAGATCCCTGATTTGCTGGTTTGATAAACAACGGTGTACCTAGTGAAGCAGCTATTTCCTGATAATTAATTTGATCTTTTTTATTTTTGGTAAACGAAACACCTTTTGCTACCTTTACTCCGGCATCTTTCAAAAGTCGCTTCGCAATGTCTTTATCCATGCATAAAGCCGAACTTAAAACATTCGGGCCTACAAATGGAAGGTTTGCTATACGAAGCATTCCCTGCAGACTGCCATCTTCACCTAAAGTCCCATGGACAATTGGGAAAACAGCATCCAACTGGTCAAGCTTCACTTTATTGTCAGCATGGATTAACTGGCTCTTCTCCTCCCCTGGCACAATGGCAACATGTTCATTTGACTGATTAAGTTGAATTAGCTTCGGGTTTTCCTCATGCAATAGATAGGAGGACTGATCATTTAGATGCCACTTTCCCTGTTTGTCAATTCCAATTAAAACAACTTCATATTTATCTTTATTAATCGCATCAACTATATTTTTTGCTGACTGAAGAGAAACTTCATGCTCAGCTGACTTCCCACCAAAAATGACGCCAACTTTTTTCTTCGCCATCCCAAACATCCTTTCATGTTTATGAATATAATAAACATAGCATAAATAAGGTTGACTCTAACAGTGTAAAGTCAAAAAATAATTGCTTTTTTATTACAATAGTTGCCATTGTTCCTTTTAGCGTAACTTCTGTTTTATTCTCACATACTCACAAAGAAGTTATATAAGTTGAATTGCTTATATATTTCCTTTTTTCAAAAAAACCTTGACATTCATCTAGGTATCCTATAATATAATTTTCAATAACTAAATGATTAAAGCAATGACGAAGAAGAGTAATCTATTTAAACACTCTAGAGAGCTGATGGTTGGTGGAAATCAGTGTGGTTTGGTAGATGAATGGGCTTCTGAGCTTCCAAACCGAACATATGAAACAGTAGGCTTTGGCGACTAAGTTCCACCGTTACCCGGAACAGATAGGAAACAATTTGTTTTCTGTTGCTAAAGTGAACTGTATTTGCAGTTAATAAAGGTGGTACCACGGTCCCTCGTCCTTTTTCGGATGAGGGGTCTTTTTGTTTTTTAATGAAATAGCATTTTTAATAACCATATGAATATCTATAAATAAATAATTAAAATCGTCGAGTAAGAGGAGTAAGCATATAAAAAGCGTTTGTAGAGAGCTGGTGATGGTGAAATTCCAGCACGTGGTTATATGCTGAATGGACTTACAAGAGGTTTCCTGAAAGAAAAAAAGCGATATGCCATGGAGTAATACCGGCTTGCTTTCAGACAAAAGTATGGAAACCCGGAGTTCCGCCGTTATACGGATAGAATATCGAGGCAATCTCTTTGTATAGAGACTTCTTCCGTATTCGAATAAGATGAGAAGATTAAATTTTTCTCAAAAGAGGTGGCACCGCGGTCACAATCGTCCTCTATAGACACATATTTCGATATATGTCTATAGAGGTTTTTTTATGCAATAACATAGGAGGAGATGAGCATATGAAGGAAATTTTAACTCATAAAATAGTTAAGCTAAATGCAGATACATTGACACCTATCCGCATTTTCCATCAATTATCCGGCCAAAAAAAGTTTTTACTAGAAAGCTCAGTTAAACACGAACAGAAAGGAAATTATTCATTTATCGGAGCAGATCCATACGAGGAACTGATTGGAGTGGGAAATACGACCATGATAATCAACCATGACTCCGATAAAAAAAGCACCGTTGAACAGCATGCACTAGAGTATCTCAAAGAAGCTTTCCAACAGATTGAGTTAGACATCCCGCTTCCCTTTTATGGTGGCGCCGTAGGCTATATAGGATATGATACCATTCGCTCGTTTGAAGACATAGGTGAGGAGAAAACGGATGATCTATCTATGCCTGACATTCACTTGATGATTTACCGAAGTATTTTCGTATATGACCACAAAAAAGAAGTGATTTACCTTATTGCAATAAATCAGGATGAACAATCAGAGGAAGTGCTACTTAAACGACTACGCAGCATGCAGGAAACACTGCAGAGAAATTTACCATATCAAGAAGAAAAAGAAACAACTTTTTCTTTTCAACCAGAGATAAGTGAAGAAAAATTCAAGGAAAAAGTCCGGACTGCCAAGCACCATATTTTAAGAGGGGATATTTTTCAGGTAGTTCTATCTCAAAGGATGAAAGCAGATATGAATGGATCACCCATCCAGTTTTATCGACAGTTGCGAAAAGCCAATCCCTCTCCCTATATGTTCTATATTGATTTCGATGAATATCTGGTATTGGGTGCATCACCAGAAAGCCTGATTCAAACGAGTGGCCAAACAATAATAACAAATCCAATTGCAGGCACTCGCCCGCGAGGTGAAACAAAAGAGGAGGATGAACAACTTATTCAAGACCTACTCTCGGATGAAAAGGAAATTGCAGAGCACCGGATGCTTGTAGATTTAAGCAGAAATGACCTTGGAAGTGTATGTGAGATTGGATCAATTACTATACCAACCTACATGCAAATTGAAAAGTATCAGCATGTAATGCATATCGTCTCGGAAGTCAAAGGGAGACTGAAAGAAGCTTGCTCCAGTATAGATGCACTTATCTCTTGTTTGCCGGCAGGTACTGTTTCTGGGGCGCCAAAAATTCGCGCCATGCAAATTATAAACGACCTGGAAGAAACGAAACGTGGTGTCTATGCGGGAGGGATAGGTTATATCAATTTCAACAATGATTTGAACATAGCGCTCGCCATCCGCTCGCTTGTTGTGAAAGACAACCAAGCATATCTGCAGGCTGGTGCTGGGATTGTATATGATTCCGACCCTGAAAGGGAATTCCAGGAGACCTTGCATAAAGCAAAATCGCTAATGGAGGTTAGTCAATATGATGCTGTTAATCGATAACTTTGATTCATTTACCTATAACATCTATCAATATTTCTCAGAGGAAAAAACAGAAATAAAAGTAGTTCGTAATAACGAAGTCATGCTTGCTAATATAGAGAAGTTGCAGCCCGAGGCAATTATTATTTCACCAGGACCTGGTCTTCCCGGAGAAGCAGGAATTTGTATGGAAGTCGTGCAGCACTTTTATAAGAAGATACCAATTATCGGCATATGTTTGGGTCATCAAATTATTGCAGAAGCACTGGGAGCGGAGTTAAAACCTGCAAAAACAATCAAACATGGGAAAACCTCTCTTGTTACCCATAATGGGTTGGGTCTTTTCAGCTATATGTCCCAACCTCTGGAAGTAATGCGATATCACTCCTTTGTTGTTGATAAAGAAACTGTCCCTGCTCATTTAGAAGTTGTTGCAACCTCTCTTGAGGACAATGAAATTATGGCCATTAAACATCGGACGCTTCCTGTTTACGGTGTTCAGTTTCACCCCGAATCCATTGGAACTACAACCGGAAAAAAGATGATACGTAATGTATTAAATGAAATTGGAAAGGAGCTTAATTATGAAACATTATCTTGAAAAATTAATTAACCAGGAAAGCTTGTCTGTGGAAGAAATGAAAGAAGCCACCACCGCCTGTTTTTCAAATGAGATTAGCCGTTCAGAAATCGCTTCTTTCTTAACAGCCTTACGGATAAAAGGAGAAACAGCTGATGAGATCACGGGCATGGTTGACGTTATCCGTACCCAATCCGCCTATCAAACAAGCAGCCTTCCTTATGTCATGGATAATTGCGGAACAGGTGGAGACAGATCCAATAGCTTCAATATAAGCACAACATCTGCATTCGTTATCGCAGGAGCCGGTGTAACGATTGCGAAACACGGTAATAGGAGCATTTCAAGCAAGACGGGCAGTGCTGACGTATTAGAGTATTTAGGTATTTCCCTATCCTTTTCTAAAGAACATACGGAAGAAATACTTCAGGAAAATAAAATCGCATTTTTATTTGCCCCCCATGTCCATCAGGCTCTAAAGCCGTTCAGCAATGTTCGAAAAGAACTAGGAATGCCGACTATTTTCAATGCCATTGGCCCATTGACTAATCCTATTCATCTTGACTCACAATTTATTGGCGTCTACAGACGTAACATGCTGGAAACGATGGCGGAGTCCCTACAAAAGTTAGGTAGACGGCGGGCAATTGTAGTGAATGGTGCTGGATTTATGGATGAAGCTTCTTTATCAGGCACAAATCACCTTGTAATGCTAAATGAAGGAAAAATTACCTCCTTCACCCTTCACCCAGAGGAAGTGGGATTACCTGTCTATACGAACGATTTAATCCGCGGAGGAGATGCAAAGGAAAATGCAGCTATTACCAAACAAGTATTACGTGGTAAGTCAGGACCTTATCTTGACACGGTCGTTCTAAACGCTGGTCTTGGTTTATACGCAAATGGAAAAGCCCCTTCCGTCAAGTCAGGAATCGAGTTGGCAAAAGAAAGTATTCACTCTGGTGCCGCACTCAAAAGACTGGAGAGGTTAATTGAATTCAGTAAGAAAACAAAAAGTGAGGTGGTCTAAATGTCTATATTAGAGAAAATCCTGAAACAGAAGGAAAAAGAAGTCGCTCAGCTTGTAAAACAAACGTTTGAACAACCAGACGTGAAAGAAGTTCCACCGCTTAAGGACACAATACGAAAGGCGAGTAATTTAAAAATAATTGCAGAAATCAAGCGCTCTTCCCCCTCTAAGGGAGCTATCCATATGGAGGTAGACCCAGTAGAACAAGCAATCCAATATGAAAACCAAGGCGCAGCTGCTATCTCTGTTTTAACAGACAATACATTTTTTAATGGCTCGATAAAGGATCTCCAAGCAGTACGCAGAAAAGTGAACTTGCCCATCCTATGTAAGGATTTCATTATTGATCCAATTCAAATTGATCAGGCTAGAGCTGCTGGAGCAAATATCATCCTGTTGATTGCCGCTGCTTTATCCGACAAACAGCTCCATTCATTGTATCAATATGCCAGAAAGCAGGGCTTGGAGGTTCTATGTGAAGTTCATAATGAAACGGAAATGGACCGGGTCATTAAGCTCAAACCAGAAATGATAGGAATCAATAATCGAGATCTTAAAACATTTAAAGTAGATCTTCATGCTACAGCCAGGCTGGCATCTATGGTACAAGATGAGAATACAGTTTTAATTAGTGAAAGTGGGATGCGGACAAAACATGATGCCCTTTTTGTAAGTGATGCCGGTGCGGATGCTATCCTAGTTGGTGAAACACTTATGCGGACGAAGGACTTACCGGAAACATTTAACCAATTACAGGTACCAAGACAAAGAGCAGGGGTAGAAGAAAATGCTCGTTAAAATATGTGGGATTACTACAGAAAAAGCGGCACAAGCTGCAGTGGAAGCCGGTGCTGATTTCATCGGATTTGTTTTCGCCCCAAGCAGTAGGAAGATCACTGTAGAAAAAGCAAAAGAGATCTCAACTACATTATCACCAACTGTTCATAAAGTAGGCGTATTTGTAAACGAAACTGTTGAAAATATAGCCTCTATTGCTGAAGCTGTAAATCTGGACTATATCCAGCTTCATGGAGATGAGCCGGCAAGTATCGCTGAGCAGCTCCCTTATAAAATTATTAAAGCTTTTTTAGTAAAAGGAAATATGAAAACGGACATAACGAATTATCCATGTGATTATTATTTAGTTGATAGCCCCAAAGCTGGCAGCGGAGAAACCTTTGATTGGAAGCTTATCCACAAACTTTCCCTAGACCACAGGAAACTAATTCTAGCTGGAGGCCTTTCTTCTGAGAATATAAGTCAAGCGATAAAACAGGTTAATCCAGTTGGGGCAGATGTATCAAGTGGTGTTGAAACAAATGGAAAAAAAGACAATGAAAAAATAAAAGAGTTTATCCATCTATGCAAAAATAAAGAAGGAAAGGATGATATCGATGGCAACATATACGATGCCTGATGCTACTGGAAAATATGGAGAGTTTGGAGGCAAATTTGTTCCCGAATTGTTAATGCCTGCATTAATCGAACTGGAGAAATTATATGAAGAAGCAATTCAGGATCCTGCATTTATAGAGGAGTTAAATAAGTATTTGGCAGAATATGTTGGAAGGGAAACTCCTCTTTATTATGCAGAGAATCTCACCAGGAGGTTGGAGGGTGCTCAAATTTACCTTAAGCGGGAGGATTTGAATCATACGGGAGCTCATAAAATAAACAACACAGTCGGCCAGGCGCTTTTAACAAAACGAATGGGCAAGAAAAAGGTAGTAGCTGAAACTGGTGCTGGGCAGCACGGTGTTGCTACAGCTACCGTATGCGCTCTCCTAGACTTAGAGTGTGTGGTATTTATGGGCGAAGAAGATATTAGACGACAACGATTAAATGTGTTTCGGATGGAGCTATTAGGCGCTGAAGTTCGTAGTGTTTCCCATGGTAGTGGCACATTAAAAGATGCAGTAAATGAAGCTCTCAGGTATTGGGTCAGTAATGTAGATGACACGCATTATATTTTAGGCTCTGTCGTAGGTCCACACCCTTTTCCAAAAATTGTCCGCGACTTCCAATCCGTTATCGGAAACGAAACAAAAGAGCAGTTTAAACAAAAAACAGGGAAACTTCCGAATGCAGTAATCGCCTGTGTTGGTGGCGGCAGCAACGCGATGGGAATGTTTTATCCTTTTATCCAAGAGGAATCCGTAACCATGTATGGAGTAGAAGCTGGTGGCCAAGGATTACAGACATCCAAGCATGCTGCTACCTTGACTAGCGGTACAATAGGGGTTCTCCACGGAACCATGACACATTTGCTTCAAAATGCACACGGACAAATCGAAGAGGCTTTTTCTATTTCTGCTGGATTAGACTACCCTGGAGTAGGACCAGAGCATAGTCATTTGCATGAGACAAAACGGGTCATCTATGATTCCATCACAGATAAAGAAGCATTGGAAGCCTTTCAATTTTTATCAAAGACAGAGGGAATAATCCCTGCATTGGAGAGCGCGCATGCGATAGCATATGCGATGAAAATCGCTCCAAAAATGAGTACAGATGAGAGTATTGTCGTTTGCTTATCAGGGCGCGGGGATAAAGACGTCGAACAAGTAAAATCAGCATTGGAGGGGAATTAATATGGGAAAAAATCGCATTCAACAATCATTTCTAGAAAAGCAAGAAGCGGGTGAAAAGCTATTTATCCCATATATTATGGCAGGAGATGGCGGATTAGACATTTTAGAGGAACGTATTGACTATTTACACCAATGTGGAGCTGCCGCAATTGAACTTGGCATCCCATTTTCTGACCCTGTTGCTGATGGCCCTACTATTCAGGATGCTGGTTTGAGAGCAATAAAAAATGGTACCTCCCTAAGCTCTGTGCTGAAGAAATTGCAAGAAAGCAAGGAAAGACGTTCCGTGCCAATTGTATTGATGACCTATTTAAACCCTATTTTTGTTTATGGAATAGAAAGGTTCGCTTCCGATTGCAAACAAGCAGGAGTGGATGGCGTGATCATACCTGATTTACCATTAGAAGAGGAAGCAATGATAGATAAACTACTGAACAAAAACGCCATAGCATTTATTCGTCTTGCAGCATTGACCAGTACGAAAGAACGCGTATTAGAATTAGCAAACCGTTCAGAAGGTTTTCTTTATGCGGTATCTGTAACTGGAACTACCGGATCCAGATCTACACATGAACAAGAAGTAAAAGATTATTTACGTATGCTGAAGCAAAAAAGCGCTGTTCCAGTATTGGCTGGATTCGGAGTATCCACTGAAGCACAAGCAAGAGAACTAAGCTCTTACTGTGATGGGGTGATTGTTGGTAGTAAGATTGTTGATCTGTTCCATAAAGGGCAACTAGAGGAGATCAAAGAATTAATTCAAAACAGTGTAAAATGTGAAGTGAACAGTTAACCACTCCTTTTGCATGAAAGGTAGTGACGTTTTGGGCAAATGGTGGTATACTTAATCTGCGATGAGCTGATTTGCATAAGACGAGGAACAAAGAAATACATGTGAATGTGAACACATGGTCCCTCGCCGCAAATTTTCGAAAAGGCACCTGTGCATTTTATGCATAGGTGCCTTATTATTTCCCTCGACGTTTACGTGCTTCTTCATACTCCTCCTGCGTTATTTCACCTTTAGCTAACTTTTCTTTCATTATTTCCAACGAATCAGGCTTCCTTTGTTTATTTCCCTTAAATTGATTCACAATAAAAAGAATGATTAGGAGAAGTACAATTCCCAATAGAAGCCGGATATATGGCTCTATAAAAAGGCTTCCTGTCATTATTATCACCTCTTTTACTATTATTTCCCCCCTTCCCACGATTTTAAGCCTAATAAAGATGAATAGGAAATAACTACTATTTTGAATTAAACTGACCAAAAAACTTTACTTTATAGTTAAGAATGTTAAGATAAATCTAGAAAAAACTACATAGACAAAACACAACTACATGTCGTATTACACTGGGGGTGCTGCATAAGCGGCTGAGAGAAACAGATTTGTTTTAACCCTTCGAACTCGAACTAGATAATCCTAGCGTGGGGAATGAGGTCACCTTTGTAAATTGGATGGGACGCTAATTTATAACCGACTGCATTTTCTCTTAAATGCAGTCTTTTTATTTTTTAATTATCAAGCGGAAAAGGATTAGACTAGACATCGTTTTTAATTCAAATTTTACATTGATAAGGAGGAAACAGAATGAGTGAAGAATGGAACCTTTTGGATTCAGGTTGCAATGATGCTGCTATTAATATGGCCTTGGATGAAGCCCTTCTAAACTGGAATAGTAAAGGTAAAATACCTCCCACCATACGCTTTTATGGTTGGTCAACACCAAGTCTTTCATTAGGTCACTTTCAAAAAGTAGACAGATCCATTAATTTACAAGCTATTAAAAAACACCAATGTCAATTAGTGCGAAGATTAACTGGTGGAAGCGCCGTCTTGCATGATAATGAGCTAACCTACAGTGTTGTAGTTGCGGAGGACCATCCTGCCATACCCAAATCCGTCCGTGATGCTTACTATGTATTATCAAAGGGTGTACTTTCCGGTTATCAAGAATTGGGAATACAAGCGGATTATGCTATTCCAGACAAAACGACCAATAAGGATAGAACAGCGGTATGCTTTGAAAAAACGGCATATTATGAATTAGTCGTGAATGGAAAGAAAATATCCGGCAATGCACAAACCAGAAAACAAGGCGTACTTTTGCAGCATGGTTCCATTCCTTTGGAAATCAACGACCATATGCTTTTTGACTTGTTTTTATTTCCAAACGAGGAGATCCGTGAACGGAAAAGAAAGCAATTTTCTAAAAAGGCTAGCACGATAAATGAATTAACGAAGAAGCAGTATACATATAATGAAGTAAAAACAGCGTTTATTGCTGGTTTTAAAAAAGGATTGGATATTAAGTTAAACCCTGTTGTTCTCTCCTCCCAAGAATGGGATGAAGTCTACGAATTGGCAGAAAAGAAGTATCAAGACATCAATAAAAAAATGGTTAGGAGCTGAAGAAATGGCAAAACAACAGGAATACATACGTAAACCCGAATGGCTAAAAACGAAAATCAACACAAATAAAAGCTACACGGGACTAAAAAAGCTAATGAGAGATAAAAAATTAAATACCGTTTGCGAAGAAGCCAGATGCCCAAACATCCACGAATGCTGGAGTGAAAGAAAGACCGCAACATTTATGATCCTGGGCGATACTTGCACACGTGGTTGCCGATTCTGTGCAGTTAAAACCGGACTTCCTAATGAATTGGACTGGGGAGAGCCTGAAAGAGTGGCAGAATCTGTTGAAATTATGGGGTTAAAACACGTGGTAGTGACAGCAGTTGCCCGAGATGATTTGAACGACGGTGGGGCTGCTGTTTTCGCTGAAACAGTACGAGCCATCCGCAGATTGAATCCTGGTTGTACGGTAGAAATCTTGCCATCTGATATGAAAGGTGACTATGAAAGTCTAACAACATTAATGAACAGTAAACCGGATATTTTCAATCACAATATTGAGACAGTACGCAGATTAACAAAGCGCGTTCGTGCCCGTGCCATGTACGATCGTTCTCTACAGCTCCTGCAGAGAGTGAAGTTAGTCGCACCTACAACACCTACAAAGTCCAGTATTATGGTTGGACTTGGTGAAACAAAGGAAGAAATTATACAAGCAATGGATGACTTATTAGCACACGGTGTGGATATTATGACAATTGGTCAATACCTGCAACCAACGAAGAAGCATTTACTTGTGGAAAGATATTATCATCCAGATGAATTTCAGGAATTAAAGGAAATCGCCATTGAAAAAGGATTCAGACATTGTGAATCTGGGCCAATGGTCCGTTCATCCTATCATGCGGATGAACAAGTAAGCCAAGCCTCTGCACAACGGAGAATTAACTATATGCAGGGATATGAAAAGCAAGAAGATAAAGAAGTGGATTTTAAGTTTTAGCTTTCTAACATTAATTTAGTTGCAAAAATAAACTGGGAGGATATACCCTCCCAGTTAAACATTTATGAGTTGTGGTTCTTACATTTCATCTAATTCTCTATCCTTTATTAATCTGTGTTAATGTCTATGCCGCTGAATCACTACCAGCGAATAGTAGAGCAACCGCTACTGCAACTGCTATTGCTGTAACATCATTTTTAATATACACTTTTGGTTTAAATTTATTGTTGCCTATATTATTATTATCAAATGTTGTATTGTCAACGTCTACTTGATTTTGGTCATTGTCTTGAGCTTGTGCTTGATTTTGATTTTGGCGCTGTCTTTGCAGCTGTTTTTCAAGTTGTACCATAATATCTTCTAACTGCACTTCTAGATCTCTGAAGTCATTCCTACCCATGTTTTTCCCTCCTTTTCCTTTTATATTTACAAGGAATCTCTATTCTTCCATTACGGTAGCACTTTCTTCCTTAAGCATAGTAACTAGTTCACGGATTGAGTCCATATCTAAGGATCCTGCAGCTCCGCCGGTTCCGCCTCCAACTAGTACTGCTACTGCTACCGCTACTGCAACAACACTGATGTCATTTTTAATATACACTTTTGGTTCGAATTTATTGTTACCAATGTTGTTATCATCAAAGCTATTTCTATCAAAGTCTAACTGACTTTGATCATTATCCTGTGCTTGAGCCTGTGCTTGGTTCTGACGCTGTCTTTGAAGCTGCTTCTGTAGCTGAACTAAAATATCCTCCAAGCTTACATCAATATCTCTTCCACCATGGGAAGAGCAACAGCAATGGTGCTTTTTTCCATGTCCTCCACACGTATCATAAAAACTTTTTCTCATTGTATTTCCTCCTTTATATTTTGTAATAAAAGTGTCTACCATTTGCCTATTAGACAATGTGTAGAAAACTTCCTTACGCTACTATATATATGTAAAGGTGCTTAAAGTGAATAGATAAATGACAGCGGACAAGAGCATATTTTCTATTATTACTAGGATAATAGACTAGAAACGTAGAATAAAATTCATAAAAAAAGAAAGCCTATTAAACGGCTTTCTTTCTAAGGAATTTTATGGGGTTGTGGCTTACAATATATATATGCACAAGCTACTATTCAGACTCGTCATATCCCCTAAACATACAGCACATTTATGGTGGAAAGGGATTGTTTACTATCTTTTACAGAAAGCTAATACTTTCTTTCACTTTCAGACGAGTCTTTGCTCTTATGCTTTTTCTTTTCGTCCTTCATATCTTTATTTAATTCCTCCATAGGAATGTCGTCTACAAGTTTTTGTTGGTCATGCTTATCAATTTCGTATTGCTTATCTTCTTTTTTATGCTCATTCGCTTTTTCATTCTTGTTCATTTGATCACCTCTTCTCTTTTTAGTTGTTTTCCCGTCTACGGAATAGTTATAAACATTTTTTGTGTTAAAAACCTTATATATTGCTATGATAATAGTGAGGAGGTAGCATATGCGTGAATTCAATCATTTAAAAAGCCTAGAAGAAACCGAGCAATTTATTACTCAACACCCATATACTTTCATTTATATTTCAAGCCCGACTTGTAGCGTCTGTCATGGTTTAAAACCTCAAGTGCAGGAGCTAATGAACAACTATCCAGAGATAAAAATAGCACATATAGACACACAAGAAGTTCCGGAAATAGCAGGGAGATTTTCCATATTTACTGTTCCAGTACTTTTATTTATAGTAGAAGGAAAAGAATATTTACGTGAAGCAAGAATAGTTCACATGGATTTACTTGAAGAGAAGTTGGACAGGATATATAAAAACATGGTTGAGCCCCATTAAGGGCCAACCATGTTTTTTTCATTCCTTTACATAGAAATCATTAATATGAAGTTCGTAACCCCCAGCATCAGTAGATACCTCTTCAGGAACTAATTTCCCTTCAACTATGGTTTGTTGCTTTTTTAGATCAATGACATAAACATCTGCCGGTGCTTTTCGGCTTTGTACCTGCATAACGATATATAATTTGTCATTTTTTGCTTTCACTTGTTTACGCATAACAAGTGCATGATCCGATTCAGGAATCTGTGTAATTGGTTTTTTGTTTAAAGCAGCTTCCTCCAAATCGTATTCTAGTACTTCATAACCTTTACCATTCGCTTGAAGAAAATAAAGCTTTGATCCGGAAACTGCAAATGTTGAGCTGTCTCCAGTAAAATCAAGTTCCTGCGGTAGAGTCAATGTGGTGACATCCCCTGTTTTCATATTTATAGCTAATAGTTCACTTCCTGCCATTTCTTCATAAAAATCCCCATACTCATCCTTAAGCTCTTTAAACGTATCCTTCATAAAGACCGTGTAGTTATTAAAAGAAGTCGTATTGCCACTCTCTACTCTGTAGAGGCTACTATTTTGTTGTTTCTCTACTGTATTTGAATAAATAACTTTGTCTTCAATTACCTTCTGTTTTTTCAAGTCGATCTGATATAGATGAATTTCATCCTGCGTTTGATCTTGATTACGCAAATAATTTAGCGCAACCAGCTTCACCTTCCCGTCTACCAGATTTACATTTTCTACGTTCACATAGTTATATTTTTCATGATGTGGTATGTCCACCATAAATGTCGTTTTTTTGTTTGTCTTCTTATTCAGCAATTCAATTTCAAATTCCTTTACTTGATTGGTAAAATCACTTCCTTTTATATTTGCATAAACAAGCTGATCTTCATCTTGACTAATAGTGGCAGTATGCCATGTTTTGCCACGCATAAAACCGCGGTAATTGTTCTGGAGTTGCTGAATAGCTGGTTCAGTATAAAAGGAATTGTTCAGCTGACTAAAATATGATAATTCACTCGAATATACCGTATCCTCCGAAGTGATCGCTACGCCTTCCGCACTCATCCCTTGTCTATAGTCACCTACTAATTTCAGGTTTTTTATATCTTTTATATCTCCCTTTTCCACTTTAAATTTAAAATCCGGATAGGAGTTTCCAGCAATTGCGGTTGTTATATAAAATGTCCCAACACTAAGCACAATTACAACTGCAATGGTTAATAGTTTCCAATAACGTCCCAAAGTTATCCCTCCTATACTGTTATCTTTCGTTTAATTAGAAAACGACTTACATAAATGGAAGCTCCAACAATAATTAGACCTAAAACCAATTCAATCAAGAGCAACTCATTTGGATAAAAGTAGTTAACACCTACTCCTACCAACTCTGTTATTAAAATTGGTGAGAAGAATAACAATGTGGAAATGACTCCATAAACGATTCCAAAAAACATGCCTTTAAATCGGAAACTGCGCTCGAATAATATAGCAGTAAACAAGACAACGACAACCATAAATCCAATGCCATAATTAATAAAGAAGTCCAAGATTTGTGTTGGTATAAATACACTCATATACCCTGATTGATCAATTATTTGAATGATTGATAAATCCGTTCTAAAGTCCTTTGAAACGATCATTCGCAGAAATAGATTTTCTAATGGAAATAGAAGGAGCTGGACTGCAACCAATCCCAATACCATTAAAAATATTGTGGTGATTTTTGACCAAAACAGATTCAACCTGGCTGTTGGGAGCATAAGCAGACGATAAATAAAAGTATTTTTGCCAAACCAATCCCTGTACCAAATAAGAAATAGGTAAAATAAAAGAGCTGCAATACATAACGCAATTGGGCCGGTAAACCATAGAGTTCGGGTCAACATCCCCATACTAATCTGTCCATACATCTCTAAAAACTCTACTTTTGGTGTAAGCTCCTCATAAATAGCCTTGTTCGCATTACCTACATATTGGTTTGCTATTACAATTACTCCGGCAATCTGCGAAACAATGGTTATTCCGAGTAAAACAATATATATTTTAATAAAACGATTTACTTCAAAATTAACAAGCTTCAGATAGTTCATTGTCTGTACACCTCTCTCATTACATCCACAACCGATTTACCTTCCTGTGCCCGCAACTCCTCTGTTTGGAAATCTTTAATCACTATACCATCATCTAAGAGAACGACTTTATCAATCAGATGTTCTATGTCATTTATCTCGTGTGTTGTAATTATGACTCCACGGCCTTCAATTAAATGGCTTGTAAACACCTCGGCAATCTGTTCTCTGCTGAAAATATCAATTCCCGAGAAAGGTTCATCCATGAGAAGAAATTCCACATCCAAAGCTAATCCAAGCAATAAATTCATCTTTGCCGTATTTCCTTTAGATAAACTGGATATTCTTTCCTCTGGTTTTAGTCGAAAAAATGAAAGCAGTTCATCTGCACGTTTTTGGTTCCATTTTTTATAAAAATCCTTCATAAATTGCATTGCCTCTGCGATCGTCATTTGTGGCAGCATTGTAATGGCATCAGGAATAAAAGCCACTCTTTCATATGTCTCTTTATGAAGCTTTTCCCCGTTGATCAATATTTCTCCACCCGAAATCGGCGTGAGTGCCATAATCGCATTTAGGATCGTCGTTTTACCAGCTCCATTTATACCAATAAGACAGGTGATTTCTCCTTTATTAGCCGTAAATGACACTCCGTTAAGCACTTTCTTGCGTCCAAACTTCTTTTTTATATTCCTAACTTCTATCATCGCTATCCCTCCCCACTAATCTTCTTCTTTGTACTTTCTTTCAATCATTCCAATCACTTCATCAAGTGGTACATTAATTGGGCGAACCGCTGTTACAAAGGAATTTACTGCTTCAGCAATTAACTCTTCACGAACATCCCTTAACACAGCTTCATCCTTGGTAATTCGGCTTGGGTTATTTCTTTCCGTAAAAATCAATTTCTGCTCCTCCATCTCCTTATAAGCTCGTTGAGCCGTATTTGGGTTAATCTTTAATTGGCCGGCCAATTCCCTTCTTGAAGGGATTTCTTGACCTGGCTCCAGCATTCCAGCAGCTATTTTTTCCTTGAACTGACGAATAACTTGAATATAAACAGGATCACGATTATTAAAATTAGCCTTCATAGCAACAGCTCCTATATTCTGATTCTTAGATGACTTTTGTTCATGTGTATTAACCACTTAGTACACCCATTTCAAAAAAGTGTATTAAGTAAGTAATACATCTCTTTATGTATTATATGGTTAATACACTGAAATAGTCAATACATTTTTAATTTATTTGAAAAACCAAATAAAACACCCCTTATTTATTCTGTGTTAAACTGAACTAAATAAAGGAAAAAGGGGTTAATTTTAAATCGATGAAAATTGTATCTTGGAATGTAAACGGAATTCGAGCATGTGTACGAAAGGGTTTTTTAGATTACTTTCATGAAATAGACGCAGACATTTTTTGTCTTCAGGAAACCAAATTACAAGAGGGACAAATTAAATTAGATTTGCCGGGGTATTACCAATACTGGAACTATGCAGAAAGAAAAGGTTACTCTGGGACTGCTGTATTTACTAAACAGAAGCCACAACAGGTCACCTATGGTCTGAGCGATAAAGAAAAGGAAATTGAAGGTCGGATTATTACGTTGGAATATGACAATTTTTACTTAGTTAATGTATACACACCAAACTCTAAACGTGATCTAGCAAGATTAGAGGAACGACTGGAGTGGGAGGATAAATTGTTTAAGTACCTAAAACAGCTTGATATCAATAAACCCGTGATCTACTGTGGGGACTTAAATGTCGCTCATCAGGAAATTGATTTAAGAAATCATAAAACAAATCACGGGAACTCGGGTTTCACTTTAGAAGAAAGAGGTAAAATGACACGTTTATTAAATGAAGGTGGTTTCATTGATACATTGCGCTACTTTTATCAGGATACAGAGGGACTCTATACATGGTGGTCTTATATGAAAACAATCCGCGAGAGAAATATTGGCTGGCGCATTGATTATCTGATTGTTTCCGAAAGATTGGCAGGGCTACTGGTCGATTCCCAAATACATGCCGAAGTAATGGGCAGTGATCATTGCCCGATTATGCTAAAAATAAACCAACCAATCCAAATCTCTTAAAAAAGAGAGAAAAGCAGGGAATGTAATCATACGTTCATCATCTGTTCATATAACTAGTATATCCTGTAATTATTGATTAATTATACGAAGGAGCGATTCTTTTCATGAATAAATACAGTAAAACATTACTTCGTTTCTCGGCTATTTTTGCTATGATTGGAGCATTCTTAGGATCCCATATGGCCGGAGCGGGAGGTTATGAATTTAAAACAGTGCACGCCCATATTCTTGTAGTCGGTTGGCTCACCTTGTTTGCTTGGGCAGTGTATTATAAAATCTTCACTCCTGCCAGCACTAAAGTAGCCGCAGCACATGTTTGGACAGCCATTATTGGAGCCATCGGTCTAACTGCGGGCATGTGGTTGTATTATTTAAGACCATTTAACTTACCTGATGGGTTAGTTACCGTATTATTTATTGTTGGTGGCTCGATCTTACTGATCAGTTTTTTACTATTTTTAATTTTAACGTTTATGAAGACAGAAGAAGAAGTAAAATAATTTAACATGGATGTAAAAAGCCGAACAATCCTTCGAAGATACTTAAGTAAATTCGAATATGTTCGGCTTATTTATATGCTGCTTTAAAGCAATGTTGGCTTTTGCTGAATCAACTATATTTTTTACTATTGTTTTAATTTTTTATAGTAATCAATGATACCCAATGCACTGACCTGCATGTCTAAATTAAGGAGTATATAAACCTCATGATTGTCATCCACGCCTTCTCCACGAAGATACTCCCTTACCCTTGCAAGCATTCTTCGCGAAAGTTCATCATATCCTTTTTCTTCATCAACTACTTGCTCTGCCTCTTCCATAAAAATTTCAAGCCATTCAGCTACCTGCCGCAATGCTTTATCAGGGCTTTCAGTCATACCAAAATGCCCGAAGTAAATTCGGCTGAGATTTCTTTTTTGCATTCGTTCTATAGAACTTTTCATATCATGAGGACTAAATTGGTTTGGTGAAGTAGAAGGAAGAAAAAGTCCGACTCCCTCATTAATTAACTGTTGATAACGTATTCCAACCGTATCACCTGTAAACATCCCATTACTTATTGGATCGTAAATACTAAAATGATGTTTTGCATGCCCGGGTGTATCAAGAAATTCCAAGGTACAGGTGGGGCCGATTTGTAACGTATCACCCTCCCCTTTTACGAGCAGTCTCTCTTCGGAAATGGGTACAATAGGGTCAAATAACTCTGAAAAGCTTTCTCCATATATTGCTCTTGCTCCTGCGGCTAGTTTTCTCGGATTTATCAAATGTCTTTTTCCTTTTGGATGAACAACCACCTTCGCATGAGGACATTCCTTTATCAGCAAACCTGTCCCTCCTGCATGGTCAAGATGTATATGTGTCACAATAATATATTTTACTTGATCTAAGGCAAAGCCCAGCTGTTCCAACCCTTTTTTCACATATTTTACAGATGGGCTTGGCCCTGTTTCAATCAATGTTAATTCTTCCTCTTTAATTACATATGTGCCTGTTCGGTCTGGTACATCAAGATCAAATCCATCTATGAGATGTATCCGTTGACTAAGTCTTATCGGATCTTTCTTATGCATGATAATTCCCCACCCCTTTAGGAAAATTTATTACTTTCATATTAGCATATTTCACAAAATTGCACGCAGGTAATTCATGGCCTTCACCGAACAAACGAATAATTTCAACGCAACAGCTAAAAATAAACTTGTTCCCATTACAGCTTTACTATAAAAGGAGGAAACAATATGCAACAGCAGCAAAATACCCAAAACTTCATGGATTCAACACAAATGCCTCCACAACAAAGCCATGGCGGTCATGAAATGTTTGATGCCCATGAGGCCATTTCCGGACTAGTTGGTGGAATGGAGCAATGTTTATTATATGAGCAGCACATTCAGGATCCAGAATTAAAGACGATGATGCAACAGCACAAAACCTTTTTAACTCAATTGTACAATACCATTGTTGAAACATTAAAAACTGGCCAAGAGCCTGCAGTTAAAACGCAGACATATGAAATGGCCCAGAGTAATAATGTGGTTTATGGAATGCAGCCATCCCAACCGAAAACGCCAGCCCAATCCGTAACTGAAATTAATGACCAATGTATTTCTGGCTTTATGATGGGATCTTTGAAACAAAATGCATCTGCTTTTACAATGACTGCTTTAGAAGTAACCAATCCGGTATTAAGAAGGGTTTTTGCAGATAGTGTTCCGAATATGATTGAAATGGCTTACGAAGTATTTTTATACCAAAATAAAAATCAGTATTATCAAACCCCACAATTACAACCACAGGATATGCAAAATTATATGAATAGTTTCGCTCCTGTGCAAGGAACAATGCCACATTAATTAATAAAAGCTTTTAATATAAAGAAAGGTGATCTGCATTGTTATAGCAGGTCACCTTTTATTCCTTTAATCCAATAAACGATTGTTTTCGTCTACTTCCATTATTCTGGCACCTACTTTAGCATCCGAGGCAGCGTAAATACCATCTCCGTTACAAACACTGCACTTATATTGCCAACCCTCATCATCTGCTAACATACCTGTACCGTCACAGGCCCTGCATTTATTCCTTTGCATGTGATAACCTCCTATTATTTTACTGCTCTATCCTTTGCCCAATTGATAATTCCACCTTTTAGCATAATTTCTATCTGCCTTGCTGAAAGAGCATGCTCAGCTTTTATTTTCTGATTCTTCCCTTTAATAGTTAAAGTAATTTCTTTGCCGGCTTTTACTTTATCCCTCAGCCCTGAAGCTTGTAATACATCCCCTTCAGCCAATAACTGATAGTCCTCTTTGTTCACAAATGTCAGTGGGAGAATACCAAAGTTAATTAAGTTTTGCCAGTGGATACGCGCAAAGTCTTTAACTAAGGCCACTCTTAACCCAAGGTATCTAGGTGCTAGAGCTGCATGCTCCCTGCTGGAACCTTGACCATAATTATATCCTGCTACTATCGCATGGCCCCCTTGGTCGACAGTATCCTTTCCACGCTGATAATATGTTTCATCAATAATTTCAAAGGTAAATTTGCTGATCTCAGGCAAGTTACTTCGATAAGGTAAGACGCGGGCGCCACCTGCTAGTATTTCATCCGTAGAAATGTTGTCTCCCATCTTTAGTAAAACCGGGATTTCCATTTCATCAGGCATTTCATCCATTTGTGGGATGGAAGCAATATTAGGTCCTTTTTGTAAAACTACATCCTTTGCTTCTTCATATGGTAAGGGTTTATCAAGTAATTTTTCATCAATCGTTGGTTGTTTTGGCTCTTTAGCCTTAGGATAATCCCAACCGAGACTCCTTGGATCTGTTATTACCCCTTTTAAAGCAGACGCTGCTGCTGTTTCCGGACTGCATAGGTACACACTATCTTCCCTCGTACCAGATCGGCCCGGGAAATTTCTAGGTGTTGTTCTCAGGCTATTTCTACCTGTAGCCGGAGCTTGCCCCATACCGATACAACCGTTGCAACCCGCTTGGTGCAGACGTCCGCCTGCCTGAAGCAGACTGGCTATATGGGTCTCGTTAACTAAATCTGTCAACATCTGTTTTGAAGTTGGATTGATATCGAACGAAACATCATCCGCTACCTGTCTCCCTTTAACTATTTCTGCAGCAATTGCAAAGTCACGAAAGCCCGGGTTTGCGGAAGAACCAATGTATGACTGATATATAGGAGTGCCAGCTACTTCTGATACAGGCACAACGTTTCCCGGGCTTGACGGCTTAGCAATAAGTGGCTCAATTTCCGACAAATTGACCTCTTCCTCAATGTCATAAGTTGCCCCCTTATCTGCAACTAATTCGACCCAATCCTTCTCCCTATTTTGATCCTTTAAGAATCGCTTAATTTCTTTATCGGATGGAAAAACCGTACCGGTAGCCCCAAGCTCCGCTCCCATATTTGCAATAACATGGCGATCCATTGCACTTAGCGTCTTGACACCAGGGCCATAATACTCAATAACTCTACCCACGCCACCTTTTACATCATGGCGACGTAGTAATTCCAATATCATATCCTTAGCGCTCACCCAATCTGGTAGCTCTCCGGTTAATTTAATACCCCACACCTTGGGCATTTTCACAAAAAAAGGCTCCCCAGCAATTGCTAATGCCACATCAATTCCTCCAGCGCCCATTGCAAGCATTCCCATACAACCATTTGCACACGTATGACTATCTGAGCCAAGTAATGTCTTTCCAGGCTTTGCAAGTCGTTGCATATGGACCGGGTGACTTACACCATTGCCAGGGCGACTATAATAAAGACCAAATCTTCTTGCAGCACTATGTAAAAAAAGATGATCATCCGGATTTTTGTTATCTACTTGGATCAAATTATGATCTACATATTGAGCAGAAGCTTCTGTCTTTGCCCTATCCAATTGCATTGCTTCTAATCCCAGCATTACCAGTGTCCCAGTGGCATCCTGTGTTAATGTTTGATCTATCTTGAGTCCAATCTCCGTGCCTGGGATCATCTCCCCTGATACAAGATGATCTTTTATTAACTTTTGAGTAATGTTAAGTGCCATTCTTTATCCTCCTTTTAAAACACATTGTTAATAGTATATGAGGAATATATATTTTTATTTGCTTTCACTTTTGAAACTTTCCGAAATCTATAGCGTATGAATACTATCTGAACAGACAAAGGGGATAAAAAAATGAATAACCATGAAATTGACTATCAATTACACGGTGATGATATGCAGTTTGTAGAGGTGGAGCTTGATCATGAGGAGACTGTTATTGCTGAAGCTGGCAGTTTAATGATGATGGATGATCAGATCAGAATGGAAACCATTTTCGGTGATGGCTCATCGTCTAATCAAGGCGGACTAATGGGTAAACTGATTGGTGCAGGAAAACGCGTACTTACAGGCGAAAGTTTGTTTATGACTGCATTCACGAATGAAGGAGTCGGGAAAAGACATGTATCCTTCGCATCTCCTTATCCCGGAAAAATTATTCCAATGGACTTGAGTGAAATAAGTGGAAAGTTAATTTGCCAAAAGGATGCCTTTTTAGCAGCAGCCAAAGGGGTTTCTGTAGGTATAGAATTCCAACGAAAACTGGGCACGGGTTTTTTCGGTGGAGAAGGATTTATTATGCAGAAGCTGGAAGGAGACGGAATGGCTTTCGTACATGCCGGTGGAACAATACACAGAAAAAAACTCGGGGTTGGCGAATCCATTCGAGTAGATACAGGGTGCCTTGTCGCTATGACAGGGGATATCGATTACAACATCGAATATGTTGGCGGGATAAAAACAGCTCTGTTTGGCGGCGAAGGCTTGTTCTTCGCTACTCTAAGAGGCCCTGGAACAGTATGGGTTCAATCATTACCGTTCAGCAGGCTTGCAAGCAGAATTTTTGCTGCAGCTCCAGAGCGTGGAGGCTCAAAGGGAGAAGGTAGTATTGCTGGCGGATTATTTGATATTCTTGGGGGCGACCGTAAATAATTTCTTAAAAATTACCATGCAGAGTTTTTATCCTTTCACACATACTAAAAAGGAACCATTAATAATAGAAAGGGTGGTCCTTATGGGAAGAGATGAGCACAGAAAGTCAAAGAACAGTTTTCTTGCACAAACACCCAAAAATCAATTATCTGATGGAATTGATGTAGAGTTTTCGGAAGAATTTGCAGATCAAAATGATAAAGAAGCACAAGCAAGAAGCCGAGCTGCAAGTAAACGCGCTAAAAAGAAATAAACTGTTTAAAGCAATTCACTTATGGTGAATTGCTTTTTTGCCTTCAAGCTATACTATTTGTATACTTAGCATAGAAGAACATTTTACTTGGTGGAAGTGAGGTTTTAATATGGCTCCAAAAGATGTGGATGATTATTTGACAGAAGGTATGTACGGTGCCAGAAGACCAAAAGAAGCAGAAAGGAAGCAATATCTTGGCACACTCCGAGAGAGAATTGTGCTCGCTCTTACAAAGGGACAGGTGATGTCTGATAAGGGACTAAAGAAACTGGAAGAAGCCATGATGGAGAATAAAGATGCGGAACTATTAATAAATGGGCATGTGTCACATCGCTTTTTAAAGGAAGAAAAAGCGCTTGCTGACAAATACAATATTTCATATACTACCGTCACGAACGAGGAGGAAGATACAGATATTGGAGCTGTTCTTGCCTATGATTATGCAGTAGAAAAGGAAAACATTTTTATTGAAGAAGAAGTGGCAGAAAAAAGAAAAGATAACGACACAGCTAAGCCGTCTTTCATGAAAAAAATACGCCGACTATTTAAAGTAGATTAGGCGATTTTCTTGTCTATGTAAAAATATAAAGTATCAGAAAAAAAGTATGGAGCTTGTTCGCAACATTGCGTATAAGCTCCATACCTTTTCAAACGTTTTCTGTACAGATCTTCTTCATTTCTGTTAGTTATTACTTTGGATAATTATTTTCTGCGAGGACCTGCTTCCTCCCTAACCGCTTTAAAGAAAGAGGCCCCCATGAGCAGCATGACGATGGAGAATGGCAAGGCTGCAATAATGAGCATGTTTTGTAGTCCTTGTGTTCCTCCAAAATAAACAATAATAGCTGCTACAGCAGACTGTGCAAGTCCCCACATAATTTTAACTGAATTGGCTGGATTAAGCAGACCATCTGTACTTAGCATACCTAATACAAAGGTCGCTGAATCAGCTGAGGTAACGAAGAAAATCGCTACTACAACAATGGTAATTAATGACATAATAAAACCTAATGGATATTCAGCCAGCACACCAAACGTAGATGTCTCCAACGTTAATTCGGAGATTTTTGCTATTCCATTTTGTTCAAGATTCAGTGCAGATACACCGAAGACCGAGAAGAAAATAAAGCAAATGATACTTGGCACCAGCAGTACCCCAATTAGAAATTCCTTAACGGTTCTTCCTCTAGATATTCTTGCAATGAATACCCCAACAAACGGTGCCCAGGATATCCACCATGCCCAATAAAATATTGTCCAGCTATTAATCCAGCCTCTATTTTCATTATTCAGTGGAGCCAGACGTAAACTCATATCAAAAAAGTCTGACACATAGCTTCCAAGCGTTGTTGTAAACATATTTAAGATATAAAGCGTAGGTCCAGCGATAAATAGCATAATCAATAAAATAATCGCAATTACCATATTGGTGTTACTTAAATACCTGATACCTCTTCCAATACCAGACCATGCGGAAATAATAAACAAAATGGTAGCAATTACAATAATTAATAATTGTACGGGGAATGTTTCAGGAGTACCAAACAAGAAAGCAAAACCACCAGAGATCTGGGCAGAACCGAATCCAAGTGTAGCTGCTACTCCAATAACAGTTGCCACTACAGCAAGTGTATCAATAACCTTCCCTGCAGTACCCTGCATACTCTTTTTCCCAAATAAAGGGACTAACGTGGCGCTAATTAAACCAGGAGAATCACGATGGAATTTAAAATAGGCAAGCACTAATGCAACCAAACCATATACTGCCCATGCATGCAAACCCCAATGAAAAAAGGAGTACTTTAATCCTTCCTTTATTGCGGCATCCGAACCCGGTTCTGCTCCCGGCGTGCTCGTAAATGCATGGGAAATCGGCTCTGCCGTTGTCCAAAAGACCAACCCAATACCCATTCCTGCACTAAATAACATAGCAAACCAAGACGGTAAACTAAATTCAGGCTTCTCCCCTTCTTTTCCAAGTCGAATATTTCCATATCGAGAAAAAATTAAGTAAACACAAAAAACAAGCATGAGCATTACAATAAGTAAATAATACCATCCAAAATTCACTGAAATACTTGTTGTGATTTCACTCGTAAACGTCTCCAATTGATTTGGTGCTACTGAGCCATATACAACAATGGCAGCACATATCAAAATGGAATACCAAAAGACCCTGCTTACATTCTTCATCCCTTCACCTCTATAACTTTTTTAAGTACATATACCTACACTAGCAATTTATATACCCAAAATACAAGTAGTTGAAACCAAAAATTACTTCTACATACATCTTTTTTCTGTTTCTTCACAAAATAAGTATTATCCTTGGAGGTGTTTTTTATGAATGAACCTTATCGTTGTCCTAACTGCAAAACAAATAGTTCAAGATTTAACATTATTGAACAAACGGCAAAGCCTGTGAAGTTGGATCCACAAACTGGAGAAGTGCTGATGGAATATACCAATGAAAATGTGGAGGTTTTCCATATGAGCTATAATGGTCCCTCCTATCGAGTTCAATGTGGCTCCTGCGGGCTTATTGAGGACGAAAATACATTTTTGAAGTTCGCGCAATATCAAAAGCGATCAAACGGATAATCATATTTAGAACTTTTCTCCTTGAGAAGAGTTCTATTTTATGTCCAGCCGCTATTTAACTGTTCATCTCTTTACACGCGGAAAACGGTTTCATATAATAGTAATAGCACATACGGGAGGGATATAATGAAACACGTGGAGGAAGGAACATTGCTTTGGGAGCCAACAGAGGATCGAATAAAAAATTCCAATATACACGCATATATGCATTGGCTAAAAAATAATAAAGAAAAAAAATTTAATGATTTTTCCTCTCTTTGGCAATGGTCTGTTACAGAAGTAGAAGAATTTTGGAAATCACAATGGGAATATTTTCAAATACAAGCTCAGACTCCCTACAAAAAGATTCTATCAACACATCAAATGCCTGGGGCAAAATGGTTTCCTGAAGCAAATATAAATTATACAGAGCATATCTTTAGAAACAGAAAAGACGATCAAGCTGCTATTATACACCGTTCGGAAATTAGAGAAACAGCGGAGATTACTTGGGCACAGCTTTATCAGCAAACTGCGGCCATCCAAACGAAATTAAAAGAATTAGGAGTGAAAAAAGGTGACCGAGTAGTTGCCTATGTAGCCAATATCTATGAATCTGTTATTGCATTTCTTGCTACAGCGAGTCTCGGAGCAATCTGGTCCAGTGCCTCCCCTGACTTTGGAACACAGAGTGTTATTGATCGTTTTAAACAAATTGAACCCAAAGTAATGTTCACAGTAGATGGATATAGTTACGGTGGAAAACCTTTTGACCGGAGCAAGGTTGTAGAACAAATTCAAGCCGAACTACCTACTCTAGAAGCAACAATTGGAATTCCATACTTAAACGGAAACGAGAATTTTTCGCAACTAAAAAATGTTACTTTATGGGAGAACGCTCTCCATGACCAAGCAAACCAGAAATTAGACTATGTACATGTGCCCTTCAATGATCCTTTATGGATATTATTTTCTTCCGGCACAACCGGCAAACCAAAACCAATCGTCCAGAGTCAAGGTGGGATTTTACTTGAACACTTTAAAGCATTAACTTTCCATGCTGATTTAGGAGAGAATGATCGCTTCTTTTGGTACACCACCACAGGATGGATGATGTGGAACTTCCTTGTTGGAGGATTGTTAACAGGGAGTACTATCTTATTATATGATGGAAATCCTGCTTTTCCTGACAAGAACATGCTTTGGGAGTTTGCTGAAGAAACCAAAATGACTGTATTCGGTACAAGTGCCAGCTATATTACTGCATGTATGAAGGATGAAATACAACCAGGTGCTGATTATGATCTAAGTCATCTGAAGTGTATCAGCTCCACCGGCTCTCCGCTTCCACCTGAAGGCTTTCAATGGTGCTATGAAAATATTAAAAGTGATTTATGGATTGCATCAGCAAGTGGCGGGACAGATGTTTGTACTGCATTTATACTTGGCGCCCCTATTTTGCCGGTATATGCTGGTGAACTGCAATGCCGTGGACTTGGTGCTAAAATTGAAAGCTATGATGACAATGGCAATTCATTAATTAATGAGGTAGGAGAACTAGTGTTGACCGAACCGTTCCCATCAATGCCAATATACTTTTGGGGAGACACAAATGGCGAACGTCTAAAAGATAGTTATTTCGATGTTTATTCCGGTATCTGGTGCCATGGAGATTATTTAAAAATTACAGATAGAGAGACTTGTGTTATTTACGGACGTTCAGATGCTACCATTAACCGGGGCGGTATCCGTATCGGTACAAGCGAAATTTACCGTGCTGTGGATCAGGTTGAAGAAATTTCCGATAGTTTAATTGTAGATATTCCTAAAGAAAATGGGGACTCGTTTACACCTTTGTTTGTTGTGATGAAAGAAGGACATACTTTGACAGAAGAAGTTATTAAGAAATTAAAAAACCAAATTCGTACACAATGCTCCCCTCGACATGTACCAACAGGATTTTTTGAAGTGGAGGATTTACCTAAAACTTTAAATGGTAAAAAGTTGGAAATACCGGTGAAGAAAATATTAATGGGGAAAAGGATTGATCAAGTAGTGAATAAAGGATCGCTTAGTAATGAGTCTTCTTTAGACTATTTTATCGAATTTGCGGAAAACAAGTTAGCGATGAATAAGAACTCATAGACAACCGCGCTCTTTTCAGGGAAGTTAGTCATCGCTTTTATAAAGAGTTCATTAAAAAATATTGGTCCACTGCAAGTGTTGGGATACAAACGTGTTTTGTTCAATCATATTTGGAGGAAACTATGACCTAACTAAGAATATAGAGACTGCGTAAATCACCGCTACGGGGAAATATTCCGCTTTCCGCGGGCGGCCTGCGAGCCTCCTCGAACTTCACTAGCGTTCCGTTCTGCGGGGTCTCGCTAATCTCGCTTTTCCCGCAGGAGTCTCCATATATCCCCTTCGCTAAGGTGTATATCTCAAAGCTATTAAAGATAAAAGCTACTTATTCAATTCTTAAATACTTCCAATTAATTAATAGCACATACCAATTGATTGTAGCGGAAGGGGGCGACTCCTGCCGGAATAGCATGAGGCGAAGACCCTGGACGGAGCGTAGCGGAGGAAGCGGCTGAGGCCATGCCGGTGGAAAGCGTCCCCCTGCAGCGGAAATCAATGGGCCTAACCTCTTCAACTATTTCACTGCACTTTTCAGCAACGAAATTATTTTTGACACTTAAACACCAAGTTACTTCGTAGTTTATCTATTTTTCGACTCACTGAATAACCACAACATTCATTTTAGAATCTTAATAAAACACGAGCCCTTCTATAGGCTCGTGTCTTATTTATTTCTCGTAAATATGCACATCTCCTGATTTAGCTTTCAATTGGTAATTGTTTAATGCTTGTCCTATTTTTCCTACTAAACAATGGGAGTCTTGTTTCTCTATATCCATTACAATATTATTTTTAATTTCTCCGCTACCTGTTTCAACTCTAATCGCCCCATCCAAAATAGAACTTAGGAAACCGACCCTTATATCCCCACTGCTTGCGCCAATATCTAACGGGGCCTGTGCTACCATAGTAACTTCAACATCACCCGAGCTAGTCGTTCCTTGCAATTGACCAGCAATCTCTTGAATCAAAAAATTTCCAGAAGATGAAGTGAAAAGCAACTTTTCCAAACCAATATTTCTTCCTGTCATATCTCCGGATGAAGTGTGTAATATAGCCTGATCCACTAATACATTATGAAGTTGAATATCTCCAGATGATGTTTTAATTCTTAATTTTTCTCCTTGAATTTTTTCTAACATAACATCTCCTGAGCTAGTAGATAAGTAAATATCGCCATAAGGAGTAACAGAACCCGTTGCATTGAGGTGATTCTCCAATACAGAGAAAGCAATATCTCCCGAAGAAGTCTTTAGATGCGTTTCTTTTGCAGCTAATTGCTGACATACAATCTCTCCTGAACTCGTCCTACATTTCAGTACATCTGTCAGAAGTTGAGTAAGATGCACATCTCCTGAGCTTGTAAGAAGCTCCCAATTATCTGCTATACCTGGAGAGACGAAGACAAGAAGCCTGCAATTTCGGTTCCTTCGAAGCAGGAAGGACGGCTTAGTAGAAATTGCTTTTATTTCAAGCTGATCATCCCATAGATTTGTTGCTAACTCCGGACCACCCTCATACGTTTCCAACACGATCTCTACTCCGGGTGTGTCTTGTATTTTGAACTCTATCCCCGCTTCTTCAGTTTCAATCATTATTTTATTCAATTTATTTATATTTATCGTACGCTGTTCTGTCCTAACACTATATTCCGTAATATTTTTTGCGTTTTTTATAAAATCGGCCACTTTTATCACTCCATCTCATTTCCTCGTTAGTTCTACCTTACACCAGTCATAATCAAGCTGTAAGTAGCTGCAGATGTATTCTATCTCCGACCAAAGACTGATTTTTCTATAAGTTAGCAGAGAATTTTCGCTCCGTCACTAAACTTACCACAACATAAAATACAAATGAGATGAATACAGGCAATACGACGGAGTGCATTCCAAATGGCTTGGGGAAAAACTGATCTGACAATATATATAGTGCTACACCAGAAACCATAGATGCCAAAGCCCCATATTTATTTCCCTTTTTCCAATATAACCCCATTACAATTGGCCAGATAAATGCAGCCTCCAAGCCACCAAATGCAAACAAGTTTAACCAGATGATTAAATTTGGAGGATCTAAAGCCATTATGAATACAAAGATTCCTAAAAGCGCGGTGACTCCAAAACTTAATCGTTTCACCCGCTCATTAGATGCATTCGGCTGGATATAATTAAGATAAACATCCTTCACTAAAGTAGAGCTAACCAGCAATAAGAGTGAATCAACAGTGGACATTATTGCAGCCATGGGAGCCGCTAAAACGATACCTGCCAGCCAAGCAGGCATGACCTCTAAAGCAATTAAAGGCATTACTTTATCCCCTACTTCTATTCCAGGCAAAATCGGTCTGGCAAATACGCCAATTAAGTGCATGTTTAGCATGATTACACCAACCACTACTGTACCTATTATGATCGCACGGTGCATAGAACGAGAATTTTTGTAAGACATTGCACGCACTGCTATTTGAGGTAATGCTACCACCCCTACTCCTACCAGCAGCCAAAAAGAGGAAACATATGCAGGTGTAAGTGTACCCTCAGCCCCAAAAGGAGTAATCAGGTTTGGGTTTTCCATTCTTAAATCTGTGATGATGGAGGTAATCCCTCCACCGGCTATAATGACGGCTACAAGTAGAATCAACGTTCCAACAAACATAATACTTCCCTGAATAGCATCCGTTAAAGCAACAGCACGAAACCCGCCAATAGTGACGTAAATTAGTACAGATAAGGCAAAAATAAATAGTGCATTTATGTAGCTAATTCCTGTCAGCGACTCGATTAACCTTGCTCCACCAATCCATTGTGCAGCCATCGCTGAAAATAAAAAAATAATAATGCTAATAGCAGAAAGCAGAACTACCCACTTGGATTGGTACCTTTCTTTGAGAAAGTCAACCAAGGTTAAAGCGTTATACCGCCGTGTGACAACAGCAAACTTCTTGCCAAGAATCATAAGTACAAAATATCCGGTTGCCACTTGAGTCATCGCTAATAGGACCCATCCAAGCCCTTGGGTATAGGCAGTTCCAGGTCCACCGATAAAACTGCTCGCACTTCCATATGTAGCGGTCATTGTCATAGCAAGTAGAAAGCCGCCCATACTTCTCCCCCCAAGAAAGTAATCTTGAAGAAAGGAAGTGGATGAACGGAGTGATCTACCTGCCCAAACTCCAGCAGCGAAAATGATTAATAGAATTCCAATTAATGGTATGAGTGCTTGCCAATTCATTTCTCCTGCTCCTCTTCAAATGGGATCTCTACAAAAAACTTTTTCACAACTACCGTGACTAATACAGCCATAACGATGAACCCAACAACACAGCTGTAAAAAAACCAGGCAGGTAACCCAAATACATACGTGTATTCTTCCGGCTCTTTACTTCCCATGCCATAGGCAAAGCCATACCACCAGATAAAGTTAAAAATAACCAAGCCTACTCCTATTAATGCTTCTCTATGAGCAACCTTAAATGGATCCTCTTTTTCTCGCACGGCTAACTCTCCTTATATAATAAATAAATTAATATAAATATAACGTAAATGAGGCAAAGAAAAAAGAGAACCAACACGGCTCTCCTCTATTTTATAAAATGAATGGTCAACGGAAACCTATATCTTTCTCCCTGATAGGCTTTTACAGCTGCAACAATAGTAAGGATAAACACAATTATTCCGAGTATAATTAACATCAGAATACCAATTAGAATCAAAACTAATATCCCGCTAATAATACCATAAATAGTAAAAGAGACTAGGAAGTTAAAGTATTCTTTTCCATGATAATCGACAAATTCAGATTCTTCCCTTTTGAACAACCATATGAGTAAAGGACCCAATACAGGAAACGGAAAACTCAAAACATAGATGAGCATGGAAAATAAGCGATCGTCTTCTGTAGGCATATTCTCTTACCTCCTTTCTTTCAATTATAATACACAACTATAAGATATTAGAAGACTTTAAAATTGTTATTAATACTTGAAAACTTATTCAAATACGTATATAATCTTTAATGTACTCGGGGCATTAGCTCAGCTGGGAGAGCGCTTGTCTGGCAGACAAGAGGTCAGCGGTTCGAGCCCGCTATGCTCCATCTTTTAAAAGAAGCCATATTAATGGCTTCTTTTTTGTGTTCTAATGGCTCTACTATATATGTTTACGGTTACCCACAAGGAATAACTTTTGGCGTGATAGTAAATAGACGTTCCGAAAATATGTATGGCAAACAAATTATAGCTAGTTCCTGAATATCTGTGTTGGATACTCTCACTCTACTGCTGATTAATTCCTTTTTCCATTCAGAAAACCTTACGTATTTTTTATATCATGTGTTTTAGTTATCAAAAATGCGGTTATAGTCTGTATATCATTATAAAAGGATGTGACAGCATGAAAGCAGTTACTTTTCAAGGTAAGAAATCAATGATGGCGAAGGATGTAAAGGCTCCAGATGTTCAAGAACCAACTGATATGATTGTACGAATTACTGCAAGTGGTATTTGTGGTTCAGATCTTCACCTATATCATGGTGGGATTGTCCCAGAAAAAGATTATGTTGTTGGACATGAGCCAATGGGTATTGTAGAGGAAGTAGGCTCCAAAGTTAATAGCCTAAAAAAAGGCGACAGAGTAGTTATCCCTTTTAACATAGGTTGCGGTGAGTGTTTCTTCTGTAACAACCAAATGGAAAGCCAATGCGATAACTCTAACCCTCATGGTGAAGTTGGCGGTCTTTTCGGTTTTGCCGAACCGATGGGTAATTTCCCAGGTGGACAGGCAGAGTACCTAAGAGTTCCTTATGCAGATTTTACTTCATTTAAAGTACCTGAATCCAGTGAACTGAATGATGAGCAAGTAATGTTTTTATCGGACGTCCTACCAACAGCTTATTGGAGTGTTGAGCACAGTGGATTGAAAAAAGGAGATACAGCAGTCATTCTCGGTGCAGGACCAATTGGTTTAATGGCACAGAAATTTGCTTGGCTAAAAGGGGCAAAAAGAGTAATTGCTGTCGATCAAGTAGATTACCGACTCAAGCATGCAGAAAAAACAAATAATGTAGAAACATACAATTTCAAGGAACATAAAGAGATCGGTAAACTTCTCCATGAAGAAACCAAGGGTGGAGCTGAGGTCGTTATCGATTGTGTCGGCATGGACGGAACAGTACCGCCAGAAACGGAATTTGGTTCGGAAATGGATAACCAATTTGGAACAATTAGCCCAATTATCACTGCTTCCCAGGCGGTACGTAAATTTGGGACAGTACAATTGACTGGTGTATATGCTTCTGACGGAAATAATTTTCCTTTAGGTGATTTCTTTACACGCAATGTTTCCTTAAAAATGGGGCAAGCACCTGTCATTCATCTCATGCCAAAACTATATGATATGATTGAGAATAATGAATTCGATCCAACTGACATTATTACGCACAAAATGAAGCTGGACGATGCTGAAAAGGCCTATGATATTTTTGATAGAAAAGAAGATAATAGTATTAAAGTTATTTTCAAACCATAGAATTCCTTGGATTTGATGACAAAATACAATCTTCCTGTTATACTATGAATTGTCAAACAATTTAATATTAGTTGTACTACTAGGGGTGCCCACTTGGGCTGAGAGGAAAGATCCGACCCTTATGGACCTGATCTGGTTAATACCAGCGGAGGGAAGTAGTGGATAAATTATCTATCATCCAATCTACCGAAGCCAGGTCCATCTTATGGGTCTGGCTTTTTTGTATTCTTTTACGACTGATGAAGGGAGGTTTTATGTATGAATAAAACCCGTATGTTAACAACAATGGCCGTATTTGTAGCTATTGGTACAATAGGTTCCCAACTACTCTGGTTTCCTGCCGGTGTGGCAAAGGCTTATCCCGTACAGCACGCTGTTAATGTAATGGCAGCCGTATTACTTGGCCCTGGTCCAGCCGTTGGGATTGCATTTATGATTGGACTTCTACGAAACATGCTCGGGATCGGTACATTGCTAGCTTTTCCCGGGGGAATGATTGGCGCTTTTTTGGCTGGATATCTTTATCGCAAATTCGGCAAAAAGGCATGGGCCGCAGTTGGAGAAGCAATTGGTACTGGGATTATTGGATCTTTGTTTGCCGTTCCTTTCTCCAAAATATTGTTAGGAACTTCGTTTGGAGCGTTCTTTTTTATGCCTCCATTTCTTGTAAGTAGTGTCACAGGTGCCTTTATAGGATGGTTTATCGTCATCCGGGTGAAGCAAAGGCATGTGCTTCAGGTATAACCATACATAGTTAGCTGCGGTCCTCCTTTTACTAAATTGCCTTTTAAAATGTATGAGGATTAGCTTGAAGACTAACATTTTTAATAATTACAATTACACGTACAACATGCCCTTATTAAATTATTTGGTTTCCTATTATGCATAATTATTTGTAAGAAGGATTATTAAAACCAGACAGCGTTTTTTGATCTTAAAAATTATGAAAAGATGGTGATAGTTTATGAGTAAAGTAGCATGTGCACTTACAATCGCAGGCACAGACCCTTCAGGAGGAGCTGGCATCCAGGCAGACTTGAAAACATTTCAGGAACTGCAAACCTATGGCATGTCGGTACTTACCTCTATCGTAGCTCAGAATACGACAGGCGTACAGGACATTCATCATTTACCACTCAACATGATTGAACAGCAACTGGATTCTGTGTTATCAGATATGCCAGTCCATGCTTTTAAAACAGGAATGATTGCAAATACAGACATGATGCAGGTTATAGCAAGAAAGGTCTCGGATTTGGACGTACCTTATATCATGGATCCGGTCATGGTGGCGACTAGTGGGGACGCTCTTATAAATAAAGAGGCTCGTTCTTTCCTAAAGAAACATTTATTACCATTAACAGCAGTGGTTACCCCTAATATACCTGAGGCAGAGTTTATTACCGGTGAAAAAATAACTTCTACTGAGGACATGAAGCAAGCTGCAGAATATATTGTTAAAGAACTTGGTGCCGGAGCAGCCTTGGTAAAAGGTGGTCACATACAGGGAGAAGCCATTGATTTTCTTTTTGACGGTAAGGAATTGCACACGTTTACGGTAGAACGTATTAATACAAAAAACACACATGGTACAGGTTGTACGTACTCTGCAGCAATTACGGCATATCTAAGCAGAGGAGATACCTTAATAGAAGCAGTAAGAAAGTCTAAAGAGTTTGTTACTGCAGCGATTAAACATTCCTTATCATTAGGTTCTGGTAGTGGACCTACAAAACATTGGGCAATAAGAGAGGAAAAGGGTGTGAAGCATGTTTAGCAGACTTGGGGTTGAAGAACGAACATGTTTCATAACCAGTGAAACTTTTAGAGCAAAATTTTATACTTCGTTTAAGAAGGGGTGAAAGAATGAAATTTTCTATTATTCAAGAGGTACGGGAAAAGAACCCGCTTATTCATCATTTAACAAATAACGTGGTGATCAACTTTACAGCAAATGGTTTGCTCTCATTTGGTGGTTCACCAATTATGGCTAAAGCCCCAGAAGATGCGGGTACAATTGCTTCTGCAGCAGATGGAGTGCTTCTCAATATAGGCACAATAAAACAAGAAGAGGTCTCTGCAATGATTGAAGCAGGTAAAGCTGCAAACAAAAAAGGCGCACCTGTCGTGCTTGACCCTGTGGGTGTTGGCGCCAGTTCTTTTAGATCCTCCATTGTGAAGCAAATTTTAAAAGAAGTTCATGTAACAGCAATAAAAGGAAATGCTGGAGAACTTGCCTACCTCGTAAACATTCCTTGGGAAAGAAAGGGAGTCGAAGCCGTAGGTAGTGGTGATGCTGAAAAGGTCGCATTAAAGGTTGCGAGCACATATAATACGACGGCTATTATTACAGGGGAAACAGATATTGTGTGTAATGGGGGCGAATTGCTATACAACAAAACAGGGCATGCCATATTATCCAAGGTTACTGGAGCTGGTTGCCTTCTTGGTTCTATAGTAACCGCATGTCTTGCAACGGAGGGATCATCAGAAGCGCAAGCACTAACTGCAGTCTCCTTCTATGGCCTTGCTGCTGAATATGCTTACTCCAAAAAAGAGGTAAATGGTCCAGGCACTTTCTTACCTCATTTTATTGATGCGCTCGGCTATGATCCAGAAGAATTAAGGAATGGTCAGTCATGACTTATATCCATAGAATCCTGCGTAAATATTTTATAATGGGGAGCCAAAATTGCTTCCGGCCCCCTGCTGAAATTTTGAAAGAAGCTATTGCGGGAGGAATTACAGCATTTCAATTTCGAGAAAAAGGTGCTGGTTCCTTATCCGGGGACGCTAAGGTTGAACTTGGCAGTGAACTCAGGAAAATATGTAAGGAAAATCAAATACCTTTCTTTGTTAATGATGATGTAGATTTGGCGGAATTACTTCATGCAGATGGAATCCATGTTGGTCAGGATGATTTAAATGTAGAAGAAATCCGGTTGCGTTATCCGGATCTCCTTCTTGGTTTATCCGTATCCAATCCTTCCGAGGTAAAGGCAAGTCCGCTTCACCTTGTAGACTATATCGGAGCAGGCCCCATTTTTGCTACTACAACAAAAGATGATGCAAAACAAGCCGTGGGAACCGAGTGGATAGCAGCATTACGAAATGACTTCCCTGAACTCCCTATGGTTGGTATTGGAGGGATAAATACAGAAAATGCCGATAAAGTTATTAAGGCTGGCGCAGACGGCGTTGCTGTTATTTCCGTCATTACATCTGCAAAGGATATTAAAAAAGCTGTAAAAAGTATATAGACGGCAAGACCATTTGTGCACTATTATTCTATAAAAGATGGGATGAGAGAGATTCCCCCCCTCCCATCCCATCTGTTTATTTATATCGATCAGCAAAGATTCCCATGGCTGCACACATGAATTCTGCTAGCCCCTCGCCAAATTGGTCAATATTCTTAGTGAACCTCTCATCCTCGACATACATTTGGCCTAGCCCCTTAAAAACAGTTGGTGGGTAATCTCCTATTTTATTCAAATAATCATACCACTTTTTTATTCCCTCTTGAGCTATTTCGGATGCCGGATCCATGTGCCGTATTTCAGCTAATTTTCTGTATATATCGTTAAATTGTTGTTGAAGCTCTTTCTTATCATTTGCATTCATATGGTTTAATTTATTATTCGTTTGATCTACCGCATTATCGCCCCAACGTCTACGCGCTTCGTCTTCGTAAGGATTATTGCTGAAATCAAACCCTTCAAACCTTTCCTTCTTACTCATATTAACTTCTCCCTTCATATGCCTGATTGATTTGTTAATTGTCTTAATAACTTGATCCAATCTGTTTCGTTTTTCCAGAAGCAATTTCCGCTGCATTTCCAAAGCCTCTCTTTGGTCAAAACCCGGATCATTCATTATTTCTTTTATTTTCTTTAGCGGAAAACCAAGCTGTCTAAAAAACATAATTTGCTGTAGTTTTTCCAGATCCTGATCCGAGTACATACGATATCCAGATGGATTTGAATATTCTGGGGTTAAAAGACCAATCTGATCATAATAGTGTAATGTCCGCACACTGATACCTACTAAATCAGCCACTTCCTTTACCTTCATTTTTATCTCCTCCCTTCTTAACAAAACAATAAGCTATGACGTAACGTTAGAGTCAACAATATTTTGCTATTTATTTATAAAGTCATCAGTAACTTATTTTTACGCAAGATCGACAAAAACACCTCGAGTGCCTTTGTTTGAAATCGCGAATTTGTCACGATGGAAAATTTCCGTTGTAGTGGCAAACCAGCAACCTCCAATATTTTTAAATCGTTATTTTTCAACTCTTTTTGAATTGTCCATTGGGAGAGTAAACTTATACCTAAACCAACTTCAACTGATTCCTTTATAAGTTGTGTACTACTGAAATTCATAAGCTTTTCCGGCGATAAATTAAATTGCCTAAAAACTTTTTCTGTTGCTTCTCTTGTTCCAGAACCTTCCTCCCTGACCACCCACGTTTCCTTCTGCAAAGCTTCTCTTGGGATTTTTCCCTTTTTCTCCGTTAACGGATGGTTAACTGAAGCAACAACAACCATTGCATCCTCTGCCAGTTCTTCAGCAATTAACTTTTCATCAATAAATTGGCCTTCTATAATTCCAACATCTAATTGATTCGTAGCTACCAGATCTGAAATTTTAGTCGTATTACCAATCGTAACCTCTGGATGAATATCTGGATAGATATCCTGAAGACTGGAGATAATACGCGGAAGCACGTATTCACCAAATGTATAACTAGCACCAATAAACAATCGTCCACTTGCTTTATTAGTAAGGTCGTCAACTAAATTTTGCATTTTTGTATACAATCCCAATATCTCTTTTCCATGATGATATACAATTTCACCTGCTTTATTTAAACGAACGTATTTATTATTTCTCTCTAGCAATCTAGTTCCAATCATTTCCTCAAATGTTCGGATATATTGGCTAACCGCTGGCTGTGTCATATGATGTTCCTCAGCCGCACGTGAAAAGTTCTGCATTTCTGCTACAGTTAAAAAGATTTTTAGGTGTTGATCCATATGTCTACTCCCTCCACATAAATGGGTTATATACTTAACTATAACATTTTACTTATCGTATATATTATAATAATTTATTTTACTTATAGTAGTGACAGTTATATTCTAATAACAGGAGGTGTTGTTATGGCAACGGAAGCACAACAAATTAAAACACAAAAAGATCCCAATTCACTTCCTATGTGGATTGCTGGGGTAGCATTTACTTTTTTTATTGCATTTTTAGGATTTCTATTAGCGAAAGTTCCTGGTTTTAATCAAGTAGGGCAACTAGCATCTGCCATTATTATTGCTGTAGCTTATCGGCAGATTTTTGGGTACCCGGAAATGATTCGTCCTGGAATTACATTTTCAACTAAGAAATTGCTGAGATTGGCGATTATCTTATATGGCCTTAAATTAAATATTGATACAGTATTTCAGGATGGCCTGGGCCTGCTTGCCCGAGATGCTTTGATTATCGCATTCGCAATAGGGGTTACAGTTTGGTTGGCACGTGTATTTAAAGCAGATAAAAATATTTCCTTGCTACTGGGTGTTGGTACAGGAGTATGTGGAGCAGCAGCAATTGCTGCAGTCGCGCCAATTGTAAAAGCCAAAGATGAAGATACGGCAATCGGTGTGGGCATTATAGCTTTAATGGGTACTGTTTTTGCTATTCTTTATACCGTGTTAAGACCAATTTTGCCATTAGATGCTATCGATTATGGAATCTGGTCAGGAACCAGTCTGCATGAGCTTGCCCATGTTGCTATTGCTGCAGAGCCAGCAGGTGACAGTGCGCTTGCCATTGCTTTGCTCGCAAAGCTTGGTCGTGTATTTTTACTAGTACCCCTTTGTTTCATCTTCATTTATTTTATGAAGAGAAAAAGTAGAGGAAATGAGGAGGACCAGAATAAAGTCGCTTTTCCTTACTTTTTAATAGGATTCATTGTAATGAGTATTTTAGGAAGCTATGTATTTGGTGCAGGGCAAGCTTTACCAGTATCTGAAGGGGCTATGGAAGGTGTCTACACATTAACTGCTTGGTTACTAACAGCTGCAATGGTTGGACTCGGACTTAATGTCAGCCTGCAAGATTTACGAACAAGGGCCTTAAAGCCACTTATAGCAATGACGATTACATCAGTTTTCGTTTCTCTTTTAGCCTTTTTCATTATATAAATTAAGGGGGAGCAAGATGAATACAATTCTCTTAGCTACAGATGGATCAGCGTATTCGGAGCATGCAACTGAAATGGCGAAAACCTATTTAAAGGCATGGCCAGAGGCAAAACTAGTTGTATTGTATGTGACAGCAAAGGATTATTACGCCTATGACTTCATCCCCGATGTGGTCGATGAGGCTGAAAAGGAAATTACTGAACGTATCAAAAATACTATAGAGAAGCAGCTCGCTGATTCCCAAAATAAAGTTCATTTCCTTCATAAAACGGGGCATCCAAGTAAGACTATCTGCGATGTCGCGAATGAACAGGATGCTGACCTTATTATTTTAGGAAGTCACGGACGAGGTATTATTGATCGGGCCTTACTTGGCAGTGTTGCTCATGGTGTGCTTCAACGTGCCGAGCAACCTGTGCTCGTTGTTAAAAAATAAGATACTTATATCATATACTTACGAAAAATTAATGAGCCATATCCGAATACTACTTGTATTCGGATATGGTTTTTTAGGATTCTAATATATATTGGTATTATTCTATGATTCGCAAAATGGATAAACTAAGAAGTAACTTGGTAAAACTACAAACTTCTATTTTGGATAAAACTAATATAACTAGTCCCTAAATATCTAAGACATATTTCTTTCGCTCTCCTGCCGATTAATCTCTTCTGCAGCGGATACTTTTGTTCTGCTGCTAGTTAACCTCAACTCCCCGGGAATTATCGCTCTCAACTGTCGATAGTTTTTTTCGTTACGTCGGAGTGTCCTCCAACAATGAATGAACAATATACGTTTGGACCCCTACATTTGCATTAGAACCTCTTCACTTTGTTTCGTTCTTACATGATCAACCTGGCAAAGTTCCAACATCTTCCCCTGGATATCTTCAACAATAGTGGTAAAAGGTCATTTATCAAATTGTACCATTTAGGATAATCGCCCATACATATATAGACTTCTATCCATACAGTAAAGAGAAGGATTTATTGAAGGAGGATATATTAATGAATTATCAATATGAACCGGAAAATAATTATTATGAGGATGGAAGACAATTTAATCTACCTGGATATATGCTAAACCAAATCTTTGGAGGTGGCCAACAATTCCCAGGGCAACCTGGAGGATTTCCCGGGAGCCCACCACCCGGTTTCCCAGGGCAGCCTGGAGGGCCATTCCCTGGATTTCCTGGCGGAGGATTTCCCGGACAGCCTGGGGGCTTCCCTGGAGGAGATTTCCCAGGACAACAACCTTCCGCAGGACCACCTAGTTCGCCACCTCCGTCCTTCCAACCTACCCAACCACAAGTACAGCTATATGCTGTAGATCCGGGGGGAATCCGTGGGTGTCTTTATCGCTACACGTATATCTGGCTACGTAGAGATTCTTTCTGGTTCTACCCGACCTATGTAGGAAGAAAGTCAATTGCTGGATACAGATGGCAAGGGTACAGGTGGGTTTATTATGGAATTGACCTTGATAAAATTGATTCATATCAATGTTACTAGCTTATAATTATTAATTTATTTGACCACACAGTCACCTTTTCTTACTTTTTCATAAGGTAGTAAGGAAAGGAGGTTACTAATTATGTATCAATTAGCCGTTTTATTTTTAACAGCTGTCCTGGCCGGCTTTGCTTTAATTCTTGTGACTGAGGTTGCTGCAGCTTTCCTTACCTCTGCTACGATTGTTAATATACTTGTAGCTGTTGGGGCGATTGCTGTTATTGTCTTCGCATTAGCCATTCTGGTCATTGCCACAAAAACTTTATTAAATAAATGGGTAAGGTAACGTAATACGGGGTGAAGTCATTAAAAGTGACTTCACCCTTTTCTCATTGGTTTCTAATCTATTTATCATTCATTTCTCATCCTGCTAATCTATCATACAGGGTAAGGAGGAAGAAAAAATGGCAATAGAAATATTTAGAAGAAAGGAACAAAAGTATCTTATATCTATAGATCAATACAATGAATTAATACACCAAATATCGCCATATATGCGAGCTGATAAGTTCGGGGCAGAAGGTAGATATACGGTTAGCAGCTTGTATTTTGAAAGTAAGGATAACAAAATTTACTTTGAAACAAAAAACAAATTACGCTATCGTCAAAAACTGCGTCTACGCGTTTATAATGACACGGATAAAAATGGTACTGCCTTTTTTGAGGTAAAGCAGAAGCATAAAAAGGTTGTTAATAAGCGGCGCATGGTACTACCTTTATCAGAAGCATATCGTTATCTGGAGAACGCCCAGGGAGAGTCTTTGGAATTAATTCATACTTCTAATTTACAAGTATTAAGAGAAATTGATTACTTTCGTCACCTTTATAAACTGGAACCAGGCATGATTGTCAGCTATGACAGGCATGCATTGCATGGCTTATACGATAAAAATCTGCGAATTACCTCAAGATATGGCTGTGCTAGAAGTTAAAGTGGATGATAGTGTTCCGTTATGGCTAACAAGAATATTGCAGCAATTAAACTGCGAGCAAAGAAGTGCATCAAAATATTGCACTAGCATGGAGCTGTTAAAAAAAGAGTCCTTGCCTAACGGAATTTCAAAAGAACTAATAGAAATTGGAGGAAGATAAAATGGAGATTTTTGATCAGTTAGCTAACGGTTTTAATGGAACGAACTCATCTATCCTTATGAGTTTGGTTGCAATGGCTATTGCAGCAGTTTTAAGTTTAATCATAACAAAAATTTATCATATTACTTTTACAGGAGAAAGATACTCCCAAGCATTTGTCCATACAATTATTATTATGAGTGTGGTTGTGTCCGTTGTAATGAATGTCGTTAGTGGTAATGCTGGAGTTGCCTTTGGACTATTTGCCGTATTTTCTCTTATCCGCTTTCGTAGTGCTGTAACTGACGCAAAGGATATTGCTTATATCTTCTTTGGTTTATGTGTAGGTATGACAAGCGGTTTTTTTCAATTTGACTTAGCAGTTATTTTGACTGTTTTTGCAAGCTTATTATTCTACTTACTTTATAAGTTTGAATACGGAAAGGGCAAGGATACACAAATTCTAAAGGTTACTGTTCCAGAAAATCTTAACCATGAAAACCTGCTTGATGATATATTTATCGAATATACACTCAGTCATGATCTACGCCAAGTGGAAACAACGAACTTAGGTACCATGATATTATACACATACTCTATTAGAAGTAAAAATGCTACCAAGGATAAAGAATTGCTTGATAGAATTCGTGAAAAAACGCGAATTTAAAAGTTTCACTAACTTACCTGTAAACCATGTGAGGTTATTTATTTTGAAAAGGTTAATCCGCAGCAGAGCGTAACTCTCCGCCGTACTAAATTAAGATAAAAAAGGTTCTCAGACAAATGTGGTGAAGTGAACATCACATCACCACATTTAAGTATAGGAATCCAGAAAAAACCCTAATGTCTTGGCATTAGGGTTACAAATTATTTTTCCACTTTATCTACTTTTTTCCTCATTTCACGTTCCCAGATTAACCCTTGATCCAATGCCATTTTTCTGGCAATTTTAGGTGCACTCCATAGAGGAGACAGAAGGAGCAAGGATACCGGTACTGCGGTAATTACTATTGAATTCTGGATAGAGGCTATACTGTCTTCCCCGATAGATAGGATCATCACAGTGGTAACTCCAAATATTAGTGCCCAGAAAACACGTAACCATCGTTTCGGACTATCATTTCCCGTTAAAGTCGCAGCAACTGTGTATGACATTGTATCAACTGTAGTTGCTACAAAAATAACAGAAACTAATAGGAATCCAAGACCTATCCACATTCCTAAAGGTAATTGATCTGTAATCGCCAAAACAGCTGCAGGCATTCCGCCCTCATTTAGCGCATTGGAAATCGAACCAGGATGTTCCTTTTCAAAGAATACACCAGTTCCACCAACAACGGAAAACCAAAAGTTGTTAACAATTGGGGCAACAAGGGAAACAGCAATAATCAAATCCCTAATTGTTCTTCCTCTTGAAATACGAGTAATGAATACAATTAACATTGGAGCATATCCGATAAACCATCCCCAGAAGAATATAGTCCAAGATCCAAGCCATGCATGATCTCCCCGATACAAACTCATTGTAAGAAAGTTTTGCAGCTGGAATCCTGTTCCTCCGATAAACGAGTCAATAATAAACATCGTCGGCCCAATGATTAGGACGAGGACAGCAAGTACAATGGTCAGCCCCACATTATATCTGCTTAACGTAAGAATACCTCGGTCTACTCCGGTAGCTGCTGAAATCGCCGCAATACCCGCTAAACTTAAAACAATTATAATACTTACCGTTAGCGTGTTTGGGACATTGAAAAGGCTATTTAGGCCATAGGATATTTGCAAACCAAGAAATCCTAGCGGCCCTAATGTACCTGCGACGGTTGAAATAACAGAAAAGACATCTGCCGTAGTTCCCAACGCACTATTTTTATATATTTTTTCACCAAATATAGGATATAATAATCCTCTTGGTCGTAGTGGGAGGCCTTTATTATAGTGAACATACATCATCACTATAGTTGCAAGTGTTCCAAGAATGGCCCAAGCAAGAAACCCCCAATGCAAAAAGGACTGCCCGAATGCTGCTGCTATATTATTAAACTCCCCACCGCCAAATAACGGTGGTGTACTCATATAATGGTACATTGGCTCCGAAGCCGCCCAAAAGACACCTCCGCTTGCCAGTAAGGTAACCAAGATCATGGCTATCCAGCGAAAATAACTGTACTTAGGCTTACTTTGTTTTCCTAAACGCACCTTCCCATACTTGGAAAACGCCAAATATAGTCCAATAAGAAAATTACCAAGTAATAATAACTGCCAATAACCTCCAAAAATCTCTGCTGCATATCCAAATAATAATCCAATTGCACTATCCACCATCTCACTATTTAACAAAGACAATAGGATAAATAAAATTAGAAAACCTCCACTAAATATAAAAACGGGCCAATCTAATTTGTTCCTCTTAAAAAAATCCACGATTTTCCTCCTAATTAATTTAGGAGCAAGTGCCAAAATACGACCATTGGATGGAACGAAATATGAAATCTCTCTCTATAACCATAAATGCTCTGCCATCAGCTTGCTCTTTTTTTAAAATACAATGTTTAATTATAGGTAAATCTAATTCCGTCGTCAAATTTTCTAATTGCCTTTTTCGTTTTGCGTTTATTCTATGTAATATAATCGAATTCTAAACTTAAAGTACAAAAATAAGGTTTATTCATATGTTAGTCATTTACAATTTAAAATGTCTACATGTACTTTACCTACTTTATGATAAACATTTCAGCTCGTTTTCTTTCTCTCTCATACCCTTTTTACTAAACATGAAAACCCGCTTTTTTGGATGCTTTGTCCGTCATAACTTCAATGAGATACATAGTTATTTTTAAAAAAATAGACCGCCTTATCATAAGACGGTCAACCATTATTTTCTATTAATTATATCCTCTACGGTATCTTCCACTTCATTACGGGACATTTTTTCCTGCCCATTTTCCATTGCTTTTAATGTTTTCTTAGCCAAAGCGAGAGGAATTCGGCAAAAAAGAAGGATATTGCGAGTTTTTATTACTTTGATATATTCATCAGCCTGCTTTAAATTACGTTTAGCATATGTAAACATGTCTTCTCTCGTCCATCCATCTGGTATAAATTGGACGCCGCGTTCAGCATCTTCCTTTTGATTTCTGATCATATTCACTGCCTGCAACCCTCTTCCGTAGCCAATTGCAAGTTCACGATCCGTCTTTGTTCCATCATACCATTCCCAGATATCAGACAACATAACTCCAACCAATCCTGCAACATAATACGTATAATCATCCAGATCTTCCTTTGTATGAATGATCCAGTCTTTCTCTGTCCATTTTGCCATCCCCTCTGCCATGATGGCAGTGGATTCCGTTACTTTATCCGTTATTCCTTCTGGACACACTTCAATCCAATCACCTAGTCTGAGAGTTACTTCAGGCAAGACAGATTCATAGGGCTTCACAAGTTTTACATAAGCCTCTTCATCAAATTCGGTTTTCAAAAGTTTAGCCGTTTCCCTGAGTAGCTGTTGTTTCGTATCTGAAGAAAGCTGCTCATGGTCCTCTATCTCATCAATTGCTCGCATGCAAAGGTACGCTGAAGCAACCGTTTTCTTTAAAGTAGGCTTTAGTAAATTAATTGGAATATTAAATGTTCTGCTTGTTTGTTTTAAAACACGCATGGCATCTTTTTGTACATCTTGGTTATTCAAACCTGTTTCCTCCCTCAACCGGTTAATACCTTAATTTCATTAAAACGTTTCGTATCTCCGTATCTTTTACCACAATATCTTTATACTTTCTGGTAATTTCCGTCAAGGCTATATCATGATAAAAGAATTCTGTAAAAAACTTAACAAGTGGACGCGATTGCGTACGAATTGCTTGCCACTCCATGTTTTCTATACCGGCAAAAAGCATTTCCCGCTCGTCAATAATTATGGTCCGACTTTGTTCCAGGCTATCATGGTAATCATCAGGAATAAGGACAGAAACATCAGAAAGGACTGTTTCTAACTGACCAATCACATGCATGGTAACTTGAAGCCCCTGTGCATACTTGTTTTCTAGTAAGGGTAGTACATTCTGTAAATCCTCTGCCCAACCTGAGATAAAGATAGAAGCAGTTGCTTCCTGGATTAACTCTTTTAAGACAACCTGTATAGACTGATCATCCTTCAATGTCCAGACACGATCATCTGTAGGTATATCTGTTGCTTCCATCTTTTTTAACTTTTCTATTTTATAGTTAAAGTCACCTTTTAATTTTTCAACTAACATTTCTATCGGCAAAGCAGCATATACTCTTTTCTTTTCCGTTGTTGATTCAAGGATTACACCTTTTTCACCCAAACGATGAAGTACCTCATAAACTTTAGCACGCGGCACGCCAGAGCGTTTGACAACCCTAGACGGATCCAGAGGTTCATTGCTTGTAGCCAAGGCTTGATAAACTTGGCTTTCATATTGAGTAAAACCAAATTGTTGTAGCATAATTATAATCTCCCTGAAACTTCCTTTATATCATCTATAATAGCATAAATTCACTTATTTGTTTAAAAGAGAACTTGCTCTTGTTTTTTCTCACCATACGAGTTACTATTATAGTGGTAACTTAATGGAGAGGGAAATGAATAATGGATAAACGTGTTTATTTACTAACAATCGTTTCATTTGTAGTAGGAATGGTCGAATTAATTATAGGTGGTATACTTGATTTAGTGGCAACAGACTTGGGTATCAGTCTAGGAAAGGCCGGTATGCTTATTACCGTATTCTCACTCGTCTTTGCAATTGCTGCTCCAATTCTCTTATCAGCTACCAACAAAATAGAAAGAAAGAAGCTTACGCTGATTTCACTTGTAATATTTCTAGCAGGTAATATGCTAGCAGTAATAAGTCCAACCTATACCATATTATTTGTAGCTCGAATCATTTCAGCAGCGAGTGGCTCTTTGCTTGTGGTTTTATGTATTACCATTGCTTCTAATATTGTAAAGCCAAATTACCGAGGAAGAGCGATAGGAATTGTAATGATGGGTGTTAGTGGCTCTCTAGTTTTAGGAGTACCACTTGGGCTAATGCTTGGTAATGCATTTGGTTGGCGAGCACCATTTATGTTGATATCTGTATTAACTGTATTCTCTTTTCTCGGGGTCTACTTTTTCATGGGTAAAATTGCTCCAAAACCATCAATTTCTTTAATTAAGCAGGTAGCTACTTTAAAAAACCGGAAAATATTCTTTGCTCAATTGACTACCTTTTTATTTTTGGCAGGGCATTTAACGCTTTATGCGTATTTAACTCCTTTCTTAAAATCAACAATGGGGTTAGACGGGACATGGGTAAGTATTGTTTACTTACTATTTGGAGTGGCAGCAGTATTCGGTGGCGGCATTGGAGGTACATTCGCTGATAAATTCGGTGCCAAGCCTACCATTATTGGCGTAATTATTATTTTTGGTGTAGCTATTTTTAGCATTCCATATACAACCTTTGCAGTACCAGTATTTTTGATTGTCATGATCATTTGGAGCATGATGAGTTGGGCAATTACTCCCGCATTACAGAGTTATTTGATCGAAGCAGCTCCTGAAACCTCAGATATACAACAAAGCTTAAATAATTCTGCGCTTCACTTTGGAATTGCCTTTGGATCTTTCCTCGGAGGGCTTGTTATTGAGCAATCAGGGGTAGAGCATAATGCCACAGTTGGTGGATTTTTCGTTATAATCGCTTTAGCTACTGCTACAATTTCTATGGTAAAGATGAGAAGCAAGGCGATAGCATAACTTTAATATTTTTTATTATAAAATCCTACTTCAACGTCTGAGGTAGGATTTTTTTGCTCTATGATTACAAATGTATAATTTTGTTACTTTCTAATAAGACTATACTATGCAACCTAATACAACGGTGAATTGGAGTGATCACTTTGGAAGAAAATTATGAGGAACTGGAAAATTATTTTGATCAATCTATTATGGATTATAAACAAGGAAGCAGCAGATTTGAGAAAAGCTTCCCTAAAGTTACCAAAGCATATTTTGATTTCACAGACGCTTGTTTTGAAAAAGGAGCTATTGATAAGAAAGAAAAGCAACTAATTGCCCTTGGTATCAGTGTTTATGCCCAAGATGAATACTGCATCATTTACCACACAAAGGGAGCAGTAGACAACGGAGCAACAGAAGAGGAATTTATGGAGGCTATTTCAGTTAGTGCAGCTTTAGGAGGAGGCGCTGCCTTCGCTCAAGGAGTAACGTTAGCGATGGATACGTTTGATCACTACAAAATGAAACAGTGATGTTCGCATAAATTGAAGAGAAAAAGGGTAGCACAAGCCACCTCTTTTTCTCTTTTGAAATAGTTCACAAATAGACCTGTCCTATTTTGCAATCATCTTTTTCACATGAGTAGAATACAATTCTTCCATATGCGGTGCACCCGATTTAGAAAACCGTAATTGCTTTTTCGGACCTTTACCCCAAGATTTGTATACTGTGATAGACGGTTTTAAATTCTGTTCCTTTGCAAATGCTCTTAATGATTTCAGTATAAAATTTAATTTAGATAGATTTCCATTTGTCACTCGTTCCAGGTAAGGAATACGTTTAAAGCGCCATTCTTCTACTTGTTTTGGTGTTAAGGTTTCCATTTTCACAAATAGATCAACCGGGCTGACATACCCTTTCTCCTGGATTAATTCAGCAGCAAATCTGCGTACCCTTTGTTCATTTTTCTTATTACTCATAAAAACTTCCTTCTTTTTTAATTTATATTATTAAATGGGGACCTTCTTATAACCTTCATCACACATTCTACAATTTAAGCACAGGAAAATACAATACTTTCCCAAAAACTCCCTTGTAATAAGGTACTTGAATTTCCCCTATTCATTCTCTAATTAATCAACAAACCATCTTGTCCGTTCCCTAAATTAATTTATAGTTTTGTAATTCAGTAAACAAGGTGTCTCGCCATCACCTTGTATCATTTTTATACTATTTGTTTTTACGAAATATGGCTGTTAATACAATTCCAGCACCTAATCCGATTGCTCCTCCCACTTCCAGTTCTCCAAAAAGAAGCCCAACACCAGACCCTACAGACAGACAAGATATAAAAATAAGCCCTACTCCCGAATAGTTCATTATTATTAACCCCCAGCGATTATCTTCCTTTTCTTTAACTTATTACAATTGCTTCGTTTTTGTTACCCGAATGAAAGCGCTTAACTAATAATTCTAAAAATTCTCTATTGCCATGCGTTTCCTTTCATGTTTAAATATCTATTAAATGAAAAAACTATGAGGTGATTTTGTGGGAAGCAATGTTTCAGTTGGTCTATTAGGTTTAGGAGTAGTCGGTTCGGGTGTAATCAAGCTTATTGAAAACCACCAGAAAGAGCTTGCACACCAACTCGGCTGTGGCGTGAATGTGAAAAGTGTATTAGTACGTGATACAGAAAAAGCGCGAGATGTGCAAATAGATCGAACGTTTCTTACCACTAATCCAGAAGATATTTTAAACGATCCGGAAATTGATATCATAGTAGAGGTTATGGGAGGAATTAAGGAATCATACCAACATATTTTAAAAGCATTTTCAGCAAAAAAACATGTGGTAACAGCAAATAAAGATTTAGTAGCATTACAAGGGCCAGAGCTCCAGGAAGCAGCAACAAAAAACCAATGTGATTTCTATTACGAAGCCAGCGTCGCCGGAGGAATTCCTATTTTAAGAGGTATTGCTGAAGGCTTGTCTTCTGATCGGATTCAGCAGGTTATGGGCATTGTTAATGGGACGACAAACTACATCCTTACAAAGATGAATAATGAAGGTGTTTCTTATGAGGATGCACTAAAACAAGCGCAAGATCTGGGTTTTGCTGAAGCAGATCCAACAGCAGACGTGGAAGGATTAGATGCTGCACGTAAAATGGCCATCCTGGGGAGACTTGCATTCTCTACAGATATTGCCCTGGAGGAAGTAGAAGTTACGGGAATTAAAGATTTAGATTTGGAAGATTTAAAGTATGGCGATAAACTGGGCTATACAATGAAACTTATTGGTTTTGCCAACTGCAAGGATCAAAAAGTAGAAGTCAATGTGCAACCGACATTTCTAGCTAAAAGCCACCCGCTGGCAGATGTTAAAAATGAATACAATGCCGTCTATGTTTATGGGGAGGCTGTGGGGGAAACGATGTTCTACGGTCCTGGTGCCGGTAGTTTGCCTACAGCCACAGCCGTAGTATCTGATATTGTAGCTGTTATTAAAAATATTAGGTTAGGTGTAAATGGAAGACAATCCGTAGCACCACGGTTTAAGAAACAATTAAAAGCACCTGAACAGCGGTTTGGTCAATATTATTTAAGATTACAGGTAAAGGATGAAGTGGGGACCTTTTCCAAAATTTCTTCCCTGTTTAATGAACTAAACATTAGTTTTAAGCGAATCCTTCAAACTCCTGTTCAAAAGCATCAACAAGCAGAGATAATTTTGGTTACACATCAGACTTCTTTAAGCAATTTCACTATGGCTTTGGAGAGGCTTAAACATCTGGATGCAGTCATTGAAGTAAAAAGCTATTATAAGGTGGAAGGAGATGCTGAAAATGAAATGGCAGGGCCTGATCAGTCATTATAAATCATTTTTACCAGTAACAGAACATACGCCATCACTCACATTACATGAAGGTAATACACCATTAATCCACTTTCCTGCCCTCTCAAGTCAATTAGGTATTGATTTATATGGCAAGGTAGAAGGGATTAACCCAACAGGCTCATTCAAGGATCGGGGAATGGTAATGGCTGTAGCTAAAGCTGTTGAAGAAGGTAGCACCTCTATTATTTGTGCTTCCACAGGTAACACATCTGCTTCAGCAGCTGCTTATGCCGCTAGAGCAGGGTTAAAAGCGATCATAGTTATTCCTAAGGGCAAAGTAGCCCTTGGAAAGCTTGCACAGGCTATTATGTACGGTGCAGAAATTGTTGAAATAGATGGGAACTTTGACGACGCATTGAAGATGGTTCGAAAACTTAGTGAGACATCACCGGTTACGCTTGTTAATTCTGTCAATCCATACCGGTTGGAAGGGCAAAAAACGGCAGCTTTTGAGATATGTGATGAGCTTGGTGCTGCCCCAGATATACTCGCAATCCCTGTTGGTAATGCAGGTAATATTAGCGCATATTGGAAAGGATTTAAAGAGTATAATGAATCTAAACAAACAGGGCTCCCTAAAATGTTCGGATTTGAAGCAGAAGGTGCTGCTGCGATTGTCAATAATAAAGTGATTGACAACCCAGAGACCATAGCAACAGCTATTCGTATTGGTAATCCTGCAAGCTGGGATCTTGCTGTAGGAGCAAGGGATGAATCACGTGGAGCCATTCATTCTGTTTCAGATGAAGAGATTAGTAAGGCATTTAAACTTTTACCTCAAGTAGAAGGTGTTTTTGCAGAGCCCGGATCATGTGCCTCCATAGCTGGAGTTATTCAGCAATGTAAGCTTGGAGCCATCCAAAAAGGAAGTAAAGTAGTGGCTGTACTGACTGGGAACGGGTTAAAGGATCCACAAACGGCTATTGATCAGTTGGAAGTAGAAACTGTATCCCTGCCTAATGACGAAGCTACTGTAACAGATTATATAAATAAATTGGTGAAGGCATGATGGATTTTAAACTTTCCGTTCCAGCAAGTACTGCCAACCTAGGCCCTGCCTTTGATTCCGCAGGCCTGGCAGTACAGCTTTATCTTCATTTAAATGTAGAACAGGCCGAGAAATGGGAGTTTGTGCATACAACCGAGCTATTACCTGACTGCACAACATATGAAGAACATTTTATTTACCAAATAGCTCAAAGAACTGCAGAGCGTTATCAGCAATATCTTCCCCCAGCTAAAGTGACCATCTCCAGTGATATTCCCTTAGCCAGGGGACTTGGAAGCAGTGCTTCTGCTGTTGTGGCAGGAATAGAGCTTGCGAATCAGCTATGCAAACTATCCTTGCCCAAAGAAGAAAAATTGCAGGTCGGCACAGAAATCGAAGGCCATCCCGATAATATAGCAGCAGCTTTACTTGGAGGCTTAGTAATCACTGCAAAATTAACAGAGGATGATCTTGAATATGTCCATTTATCCAATATCGATTTGGATACCGTTGTATATATTCCACAAGTAGAGCTTAAGACAGAGGCAGCTAGAAGAGTGATACCTGAACAATTTTCCAAAAACCAAGCTACTACTGCCAGTAGTATTAGTAATGTAATGGTAGCAGCTTTGATAACTGGAGACTATGAACAGGCTGGTAAAATAATGGAGAGGGACGGTTTCCATGAACCATTCCGTGCAGAACTTATCCCGAATTACCAGCAAATAAAGCTACTAGCTAAAGAGCATGGTGCTTTTGGAACGGTCATCAGTGGAGCAGGTCCTACAATGATTTCATTTACGGCTAAAGGAAGAGGAACTCAACTTGCTGAAAAAATGGGACCCCTTCTTCCAGAACATCAAGTTCGTATGGTAAAAATAGATAGAGCTGGTCTGCAAATCCTTTAAAAAATCCATGAGCTACGGTTGAAACGTAGCTCATGGATTTTTTTAAAAGATAGAGTATGAAGTTTTGGTCGCATGGTGAAACGCAGTTTGTACATTGCTAAACGGGCGCTTGCGCTTTTGTTTATTTATCCCCCATTAAAGCAGTCATTAATGCTTTTTGTGCATGCAACCGATTCTCAGCTTGATGAAATACAACGGAATGATCGCCATCAATAACTTCTGCAGACACCTCCTCTCCACGATGAGCCGGCAAACAATGCATGAATATAACATCCGAATTGGCGTTAGATAGTAATGTGTTATTCACCTGGTAGTTTTTGAACGCCTTAAGCCGTTTTTCCTGTTCCATCTCTTGCCCCATGCTTGCCCAAACATCTGTATAAATAATATCTGCTCCATCTGCAGCTATTTTTACATTGTCCGTAATATTGATACTGCCACCATGTTTTTCAGCAAGCTTCTCTACCTTCTTGGTGATTGTTTCATTTGGTTGGTACTCTTCGGGAGCAGCTATAGAGATTTCCATTCCCATCAGCGCTCCACCAATCATTAAGGAATGGGCCATGTTATTTCCATCTCCTATATAACACATTTTCACCCCTTCTAGCTTCCCCTTTATTTCTTTAATTGTAAGAAGATCTGCTAACACCTGACAAGGATGATAAAGATCCGTCAGTCCATTAATAACAGGAATAGTAGAATGATGAGCCAACTCTTCAATTCCTTCCTGGGAAAAGGTACGAATCATTATTCCATCCAAATACCCTGACAGAACCTTTGCTGTATCTGAAATAGATTCTCCTCTACCAAGTTGCAGGTCTCCTGAATTCAGGAATATCCCTGTCCCTCCTAATTGATAAACACCAGCTTCAAAAGATACACGGGTTCTTGTGGAAGACTTCTCAAATATCATCCCAAGCGTCTTGCCTTTTAAGGGCTCTACAACTTCTCCTTTCTTTTTCTGCTCTTTTAGATATTCCGCCAAATCAAGTAAGTAATCTATTTCCTCTGGTGTGTAATCAACTAAAGATAAGAAGTCACGTCCATGTAAATTCACTTGTTTATTAGTGATTTCTGCTAATTCAATACCCATAATTCATCCACCCTCATTCCATTTAGTATATGAATTATTATGCAATAAAAAGAATAATTATACAATAGTGATTTAATAATCTTTGTGAAAAAATACTTATTTTACATAAAATGAGCTAAAAACGTTCCATTTATAACAATAGTGACTTGTACTACCACTTCCGCATTTTCTGCAAGGTGCTCTATTAATTAAATAGCCTGGTTCTTGGTGAAGAAATAAATTATTTTGTTATTTCGTAAAAGAAAAGAGTACGCTCAACAAAAACCATTGATCGCACTCTTCTTTACTTTTAATTATCTGCTTATATACATTTAATTCTTTTTCTGTATAACCAGCACTTTTAGATAATTCCCTTGTGGAAAATCTTTGTGGACCATAAAATCTCCTGGTAGGCGAAATTCCTCCAAAATTGTATAACCAACTTTCATTTCTTTAAATGCCCTTTCCACAAAACCTTTAAACTTTTTCATTCCAAATGTAGCGTTGTTAGTAGATGCAACAATTACACCATTCTTATCCGTAATTTCAATTGTATCTTTTAAAAGTGCCGGATAGTCCTTCGCTGTACTGAATGTATACTTTTTTGAGCGTGCAAAGCTTGGTGGATCTAGAATAACCAGATCAAATTTCAAACTTTTGCGCTTAGCATATTTAAAATAATCAAATACATCCATCACACGAATGTTCTGGGTCTCATAATCAATGCCATTCACACTAAATTGCTCTATTGTTTTACTTTTACTTCTCTTAGCCAAATCCACGCTTGTCGTCTTTTCCGCTCCCCCTAAAGCCGCAGCCACGGAGAAAGCACCTGTATAAGAAAAGGTATTCAATACATGTTTTCCTTTTGCATAGCGATCGCGTATCGCTTTTCGTACATCATGCTGATCCAGGAAGATACCAGTCATGGCACCATCGTTTAGATAGGCTGCATAACGAATGCCGTTCTCCATCACAATAATTGGAAACTCTCCCCGTTCCCCTTTCACAAAATCATCGTCATCCAAATACTGGCCTTTTGTGTCAAAACGTTTCTTTTCATAAATTGCCTTATAATCTCCTAGTTCATCCAACACACGAAGAACCTCTTCCTTAAATGTGTAGATCCCTTCGCTATACCAATTGATAACGTAATGACTATCATAATAATCAATCGTAAATCCGCCTATGCCATCACCTTCCCCATTAAAAAGGCGAAACGCATTGGTATCCGGATCCTTATAATATGATTGTCGCTTGTTTATGGCAATTAGAATTTTGTTCTTAAAAAAAGAATAATCAATTTTAGTATTTTTATTGCGGGTGAGCACCCAGCCAATCCCTTTATTTTGCTTACCATAATAACCCTTGGCAATAAATTGATTCGAGTCATCGGTGAGGTGAACGATACTGCCTTCTTCTTTAAGCATTCCAAAATTGCTTATTGCCTCTTTCGTAATCAATGGATAACCATTTTGAAAGCTTCTTATAGCATTTGCTTTTACTTTTAATTCGACTACAGAATTCATATTTTCATCCTATCTGGTTTTTTTCCATTATCGCATGAGAAAAGAAAAAGGAAAAGATAAACACTGAGTTAATACAAGCTATTCATGTTGCTTGGAACTTAACCTTTTTCAGTTAGGTCCCATTTACTCTATGATGGACATTCACACACGGATTCCCACTCTCAATGTCTGTCATCAACCTTATGATAGACATTCACACACGATTCTCCGCTCCCAATGTCTGTCATCAACCTTATGATAGACATTCACACACGATTCTCCGCTCCCAATGTCCGTCATCAACCTTATGATAGACATTCACGCCCGATTTCACGCTCCCAATGTCCGTCATCTCCTCATGGCACTTCTACAAAAACCAGGCCACCGAATAGATAGCCTGGTTAAAAATTTTCTTCTCTTCTATTAACTTATACCTTCTTCATATGAGTCAGCTTTATTCCACTTTTAGGAATGCTTGGCATAGATACCATGCTAAAACTTAAATCTTGTGTCGGAACCTGATAATCCATCCTGTTAACAAAATAATCGAGCACTACTTTCATTACTCGAACGGTAACCCATTCCCCCGCACAACGATGTCCCAGATAGTGATCTCCTCCACCTTGTGGAATAAAATCAAATGGGCTTCCTTCCCAATTTTTGAAGCGTTCGGGATCAAATCTATCTGGATTATCCCATAATCTATGATCATGATTGGTGCCATATAAATCCAGCAGTGTTAATGTTCCTTTTTTAAATGAATATCCTTCCCATGTAAAATTCTCCTTCACACGAGCTCCGGCAAATGGGAAAAATGGATAGTAACGTCTTACTTCCTGCACGAACATTTGATAGTAGTCGCTTCCATTTTCTCTTAGTTTATTTTTTTGTTTAGGGAATTGCTGAACTGCCAGGGTTGTGAAGCTAATATAAATAGCAATTGCGACAATTGGCCTTAATATATTTAGTAATTCAACAGCTGCTACATCCGGCTCTAATAAATCACCCTGTAAATCTCTATGCCATGCGATGGTGTATAACGCTGTACCTTCCTCCGGCATTCGTTCTTCGTTTCTTACTTGAGCAATTAAATCCTTCATCCAATTTTCTGACCGGTTACGAGCCTGCTTCCCTTTTCGGTAGTTAATCCCCATAGAAACAGAGGATTCAATAATTGTACTTAAATCATCTGCTCGTTTGTCTACTTCGTTCGCCCAAAGTGGAACACCTGCCCATTCACAAGCAACACGGGTCATTAACCTTTTTGCCTCTTCATAAAGGATTATCTGTTCCTTCTTTTCCCAATCCGTTGCCACCGTATCCAGATGTTTATACGTAATATTATTTAGATGTTCCAAGCGTTCCGAGGACATGAGCGACATAAACATTTGCTTCCGATGCTTATGTTCCTCCCCATCCAATGTTTGGACCCCATTCTCACCAAATAATGTCTTTTGTACGCGCTTGGGGGCTGCACCACTTCTTTTAAATTTAGTATTATCATAAAAAATTTCAGCAGCCTCCTTGCCCCCCATACAAATAGCTTTTTGTCCAAGCAAGCGAGTCTCAAATAAATCACTTTGGAAGCTATGCCGTCTGTTTGGGATGTACATATACCCTTCTCGCAACAAACCTATACTATGCTCGATACCTGATTCTTTAGGAATTTCTTTTTGTTCCACCATTGTTTCACACCTTTCACCATACATTCATCTTATTTTAAGCTCTATATATACTTCTAACCTTTTCCATTTGTTTTAAACATATTCGCTCACAATGAAAAGAAAAGACCCCTAAAAGCGATGTCTAATTCGTTGATTTTATATATCTTCCTTGACAAAAAAACACTTCCACCTTATTATCACAATCAATTAAGCCAATTGCTAAGGAGATTTTCCGATGAAAATATTTGTGGATGCAGATGCTTGCCCAGTCAAAAAAATAATTATTGAAGAAGCAACAAAAGCAGCTATTCCTGTTACTCTTGTAACCAGTTTTTCTCATTACTCCAATGAAGAGCAACCCGCTGGAGTGGAAACAGTATATGTTGATACTGGAGCGGAAGCAGCTGACTATCGTATTATGAAACTCGCTAACAAAGGAGACCTTATCGTTACGCAGGATTATGGCCTCGCTTCTATTGGATTGGCAAAGGGATGTACGGTTTTGCATCATAAAGGATTTGCCTATACAAACAACAACATCGATCAGCTTTTACAAACAAGGTATCTGAGTGCGATGGAAAGAAAAAGTGGAAAGCGTACGAAAGGCCCAAAGGCAATGAGTGAAGAAGACAGAAGTAAGTTTAGAAACCTATTCTTAACATACATCAAAAGATAAAATGCCAGCCTAACAATTTAGGCTGGCATTTCTTATTTTAATGCTGCACGTCTTTCTCGATTCTCTTTTCGTTTAGGTGCAGCTGTGTGCAATCTTATTTCTTCTTCCGTTTCCGGGAAAACTTTCGGAACCGGCTGTGGTTTACCAAATTCATTTACTGCCACCATTGTCAAAAAGGACTCGGTGGTTAGCTTTTCTTCATTTTTAATTAAGTCATGAGCGGTTACCTTCACATACACTTCCATCGAACTGGTTCCCGTATATGTAACAAATGCTTCCAAAGTTAAAGAATCTCCTACTTTTGCGGAAGATAAAAAATCCACTGAATCAATCGAAGCGGTAACCACCGCACTATTCGCATGTTTCATAGCCGTCAATGCCGCTATTTCATCTATATACGCTAAAACCTTTCCACCAAAAATAGTATCTAAATGATTTGTGTCTGGTGGCAATACTAATCGTGTTTGAATTGTTTTTGAATGCTTCATTGCTACTTGCTCCATAAACTTGCCTCCTCAATTAAAAAAGCACCCTCCACATTTAGAAGATGCTAATAATATACAAACCAAAAAAGCTTATTTGCATAAGAGTTCGCAACACCTTCCCATCTCCCGTAGGACATAAATGTTCTTCCATATGGCAGGTCTCCTGGCTTAGAATCATTAAACCATCCTCCTTCCCATTTCCATGATAGAAATAGTGGTTCTGGATGGCTCTCCTCATTACAGTGGCGGGACCGCGTTGGCTTTTCACCAATCTTCCCTTTTCAACTTAACAGTCACCATAGGCAATGTATGTAATTTTCTCCATTATATCATTAAGTTATCTTTTTATCCTTAAAAAATATTTTTCTTCCTTTACCAGTTAAATCATGGCAATGGATATCGACTTCCTTCTTTGATAAAATCATGGATAATACAAATAAAGGAGGAACATAAGCTTGAAAATAGTATCGATAGAGCCAACCCCAAGTCCTTATTCGATGAAGATTAATATAGATGAACCACTAAAAGAAAATCAAACAGAAAATTATAAGCAGGATGATGACCTGTCTCATGCACCAGAATATGTAAAACAATTATTTACTGTCCATGGTGTAAAAGGTCTTTATCGTGTTATTGATTTTATCGCATTGGAGAGAAATCCACGAGTGCCGTGGGAAGAAATTCTCCCACATGTAAGGCAAACGCTTGGTTCTGTTGAGGATCATGAAGAGCAATATCTTCCTCAAAGTGAAAACACGGATGACGCTTTTGGCGAAATAAAAGTATATATACAAATGTTTCGCGACATACCTATGCAGATTAAATTGCAGGAAGGTGGGCAAGAAGAGCGTATAGGCTTACCAGAACGCTTTGCAGTTGCAGCTATGGAAGCATCCAAGGAAGCTGATAATTATCTAATGGAAAGAAAATGGGTAGAACAAAGCCCACGCTATGGGGATATAAATGAAATAGGGGAAGAAGTTAAAGAGGAATTGTCTGCGACCTACGATACCGCACGATTAACACAGCTTGTAGAAAAAGCATCCTCCAAATCCCAAGAAGATGTTCCACAACAAGAAAGGAAGAGAGTCACATTAGAAATGCTGGATCAACCTGACTGGAAAGCAAGGTACGCTGCACTGGATCAGATGGACCCAAGCCTTGAGGACCTCCCTGTATTAGACAAAGCGTTGGATGATGATAAGGCTTCAATTCGCAGACTTGCGACAGCTTATCTTGGTATGATTGAAGAAAAAGACGTACTCCCATATCTCTATAAAGCCTTAGAGGATAAAGCAGTAAATGTGAGACGAACTGCAGGTGACTGTTTATCCGACCTTGGATTTAAAGACGCCATCCCTGCCATGATAAAAGCCTTGTCTGATAAGAACAGATTAGTACGGTGGCGGGCTGCTATGTTTTTATATGAGGTTGGAGATGAAACTGCCATCCCAGCCCTTCACAAGGCAATGGAAGATACAGAATTTGAAGTGAGAATGCAGGTGAAAATGGCTCTTGCCAGAATTGAAGGTGGCGAAGAAGCAAAGGGATCCATTTGGAGTCAAATGACAGAAGCTGCGAAGCGGTAGGAAGAGCGTAAAGCCCGTCATTCGTGGAGATTTCTTCACTTCGAATCGATATTTATTTATCAAGGAGGGTTGAAATTTGGGGCTGCGCTAAATGCTCCCCCATCAAGAACCCTGCTAGTTGCTAGGGCTAGACGCTGTGCTGCTGTTCATGCACAAGAGGTTGGAGTAAAACTCTCTAAAATTACTAGAAAAATGAATTAGACTAAAAATGCCGAACCCGCCCCTCTTCTTTTCGGATATACCCGCCGGGGTTCGGCTTTTTAAATTCTCTAGTTTCTAAAAATGATATACGCTAAGTAAACAACGTAAATGATTACTAAAACACTTCCTTCCACTTTTCCAATTTTATAACTGGTCCGTGAAAATAATAACAGAAGTAATGTTAGCACAATCATTACAGTAATATCTATAAAAACTTTGTTATTGACTGGTAATGGCGTTATAGCGGAGGAAGCACCTAATACAAATAAAATATTAAAAATGTTACTTCCAACAATATTACCTAATGCAATCTCGCTTTCCTTTTTCATTGCCGCTGTAATTGAAGTTACCAGCTCTGGCAAGGAGGTTCCGACTGCAATAATCGTTAAACCTACTAATGTCTCGCTCATTCCCAGCGAATAAGCAATCGTAGTCCCATTCGATACAACCATATCCCCGCCAATAATTATGCCGACAATTCCTAGTACTGTAAACAAAATATTTCTTGGCCACTTAACGTCAGGCGAGACTTCCTTTTCCGAATTATCCCGATTTCTTAAGCCGACTTCAATAACATAGTACATAAAGATAGACAGAAATAGAAGAAAGATGATCCCATCGCTGCGAGTAAGAAAATTGGCACTAACCCCTTCAAGGAAAATATCACTAATTAGTACAAGTAAGGCAATACTAGCAAGTAAAGTAAATGGAATTTCTTTTCGTACCGTCTCACTCTCAACCTTCAAAGGGTATAATATCGCGGCGATACCTACTACGAGGGTAAGATTAAAAATATTACTCCCGATTACATTTCCTAAAGAAACTTCAGAACTACCTTCCAATGCTGCTATAATACTTACTGTTGCTTCAGGAGAGCTCGTCCCTAAAGCCACAATTGTTAATCCTATTAACATTGGAGAGACTCGCAGCAATCTAGCTATATTAGATGAGCCATCAACAAATAAGTCAGCTCCTTTTATTAATAGTACAAAACCAATCAGTAATAAAAAATATGCCATGCATCTTTCTCCTTTTTTATAGATTGAAGCATTTATATAAAAGTCTATCCTACTTCTTGCTATATTGTAACTTAAGTCTTCTTATTATGTCACAAATATCCTCTTTGTGTATTCTTCCCTTAGGAAGGGTATAAAATAGTAAAAATTAAATGCTGAATGAGGTGGTACTCAATGATTGTACGAGAACATGAAAGGGAATTCACAATGATCGAACAACATCACCATGCAGATACATCTTTTCAAATAATGGGGAACTGGAGAGAAGACTTATTCAAGAAGAATGCTTTACGTAAATCGGTGGAGTATGCTATTGCTAAGCACGACTGTGGGTGGCAACCCTTTGATATCGAACCCTTCTGGAATGAGAAGGATCAAGCTCCATATACTTTTATGAACTTTCCGGAACCCGCTAAGATTGTTCTATATAAAAATGGAATAGATGAAGTAGAAGCTTCTGACCCTTATGCTGCAGCATTGTGCAGTGAACATTACTCGCGTTTTCTAGTTAATAATAAGGATCACGCCTCCAGAAAATTTATTCAACACGAAAAAGAAAGACGCGAACGAATTTTCTCAAGCATTTCTAGCTTCGACCAGGATGCTTTTGATTTCCATTATGCATTACTACAGCTTGGAGATAATCTTTCCTTATATCTTTGTTTAAATGAACCCGAACCTACAGCAGAGAGTATCCATCCTTTTTTTAAAAAGGGCGTAGCTGTATCCGAACCTCTGAAATCTTTTTTAGATGGAACTATCCAGCCAAATTGGAAGAGAGAAAATCATATTCATTTAGATCCATTTCCATTCAAGAAGCCATTTACAGTTACCTTAAAACAAAAAACAGTAAAGAAAACTGCCATTTCCGAGCAGGGTTTGATAGATAGCTATATCAGCACACCTTACGAAGAATTAACCTACCATTTCACCGAAAAATAAGGATGAAGGAAATAGTTGTTTTGGTCATAGATCTTTGTAAAACTGAACTTTGATACAAGATTCTATTGCAAATGCATTTCTTTTATGTGTGTGGCACCAAAGACCAAGATAGGTTAAAACTCCGTAAACTTAGACTCGAGATATAAAAGTGCGTACATTCCAGCTTCTAATGATAATATAATATTTTTAAAAGTAACACTGAGCGGAGGAAAAATACGAAGACTTCTGGGGGAGATGAGGCATAGGTGAGACCCCGGAATGCTTTAGCATGAGGAGGCTCATCAGCCGCCCCCGAAAAGCGCAGTGTTTTTCCGTAGCGGTGGTCTAAACGACTTAAATATACAGTGTTCTTACAAAAAACCGTTTTTGTTTCTACCTTAGAATTTCAAAGTTACTTTGTAGTTTGTCCTTCTTGTAAATTATTGGATAACCTCAACATATCTATTAGAATCATAAAAAAGTGAGAACTAGCAAATAGCTAAGTTCTCACTTCTTGTTTTCGTTCTATTGCTATTGGGTTTATATAAGCACTTTCTTCCATAACTAGCTTTCTGGTTGGCAACGCAAGGGTTACTTGCTCCATTTCAAGTAAATCAAGGATGAAAAGATTGATTTCTTCCTTTACCTTGAGATATTTCCCCCAATCCGTTGTCTTTGTAAAGAAATATAAGAAAAGTTCAACCCCATTTTCTTTATATGCATCCACATTTACAAAAATGGTCTCCTGATGAATATCACGATGACTTCGAAGCAGCTCCTCTACTTCGCTTATCACTTTTTCAATTTTTTCCCGTGGTGTATCGTAGGTTACTCGAAGTGTAAACGTAATCTGCCGCTTCCCCATCTTACTCCAGTTGGTGATGGCTTCGTTTGATAATGTCGCATTAGGAACTGTCACCACCGCTTGGGCAAATGTCCGTATTTTTGTACTTCGAAAAGAAATATCTTCTACCGTACCTTCTACGCTCGGAGTGAGAATCCAGTCACCTATTGTAAATGGTTTTTCTGTAATAATGATAATACCTCCAAACATATTCGCAAGCGCATCCTTTGCAGCTAACGCAAACGCCAGACCACCAATCCCCAAACCTGCTACAAAACCATTAATGTCGTATCCGAATTCCTGGGCAATGACACTAATACTAATAGCTACAATGATAAAGCGTAAGGCCCTTGAAAAGAGCGGAATAAGGATATTATCTATTTTCATATTGTATTTTTCGTTTATTTTTGAGAAAAGTGTTGATGAAGAAGAGGATAAATTAAACAACCCCCAACCAATCATAAGGATCACGCTTGATCTTATCACGTGCAAAAAGAAGGGATTAGATTGTGAAAAATAAGGAAAGTATCTTATAGCAATGTAAACCCCGGTGATAAAAATAAGTACTTGTACCGGTCTTTCAAATGATAGTCGCAACTGGGCGAAAAAGCCATTTAACCTCCCTCGCCCCAATTTTAATAAACCCAGAAACACATACTTAGCTAAATACTTTTTAAGTAAAAAAGACAAAAGTAATATAGTTGCAGATATGGATAATTGAATGATGTTGTCATATGAATAGAAAGACTCCCAAGACATGTAATTGATAACCCCCGTCTCAATAAATAACTTCCACCAGTATATTCATAGATGGGGGGAATATGACCTTGGCCGAGTAGATTCCTATTTGATGCTAGTGAGGAAGGGTTAAATCCTTTTGTCTTTTCACCGACAACTAGTATATTTCTATTATCTTGCCATTAGGTTAACAAATCCTTCTAGAAGTCTCCCATCGATCGCCTTCCATTTAAAGTTATGTTCCATCCTCACTTCCGCTATGCTCTTATACAGATCAAAGTTTATATTAATCATCACACGTGCTCCCTCCGTTATTTTGTTACTACTTAGTTTATCTTTTTCAGTTACGAATTTCGTCCGTTTGTCGGCTGGTCTTTACCAATTATTTAAACCTACCTATGATGGGGGTGCTATCAGACCACAGACTGACCTATTCTTTCGAAACAAGGATAAAAGTTACCCTTTAGTTAACAATAAAAAGGGTTAGTACATCAAAAATAGCGGAGGGATATAAATAATGCATAACCAACAGAATGAAAATCAAACGAACATAGAGAATGAGGATACCTTAACAACGAGACAAGGCCATCCCGTGACGAACAATCAGGACATACGCACAGTTGGAAATCGAGGCCCAGCTACATTGGAGAACTATGACTTCATTGAAAAGATAAGTCACTTCGATCGCGAGAAAGTACCGGAACGTATTGTACATGCGCGCGGTGCAGGTGCTCATGGTTATTTTGAAACATATGGCAAGGTTGGTGAAGAACCTGTTTCCAAGTATACAAGAGCAAAAGTATTTCAGGACAAAGGGAAGCAGACACCTGTTTTTGTGCGTTTTTCAACAGTTGTTCATGGAAATCATTCACCTGAAACAGTTCGTGACCCTCGTGGTTTTGCGGTCAAATTTTATACAGAAGATGGCAATTGGGATCTTGTCGGTAACAATCTAAAAATCTTCTTTATCCGTGATGCTATGAAATTTCCTGATATGATTCACGCTTTTAGACCAGATCCTGTAACCAATATTCAAGATAGCCAGCGGTTCTTCGATTTTTGTGCAAATTCACCAGAAACATTCCATATGGTAACATTTGTTTATTCACCATGGGGAATTCCGGCAAATTACCGTATGATGCAAGGTTCCGGGGTAAATACGTATAAGTGGGTTAATAAGGAAGGAAAAGCTGTACTGGTGAAATATCACTGGGAGCCCAAACAGGGAATTAAGAACTTAACCGTTGAGGAAGCAAGTGAAATTCAGGCAACTAACTTTAATCATGCGACACAGGATTTATATGACGCGATTGAGCAGGGAGATTTTCCGGAGTGGGAGTTATTTGTCCAAATAATGAGTGATGATGAGCACCCAGAATTGGATTTTGATCCATTAGATGATACAAAACTATGGCCCGAGGACCAATTTCCTTGGCTGCCTGTTGGAAAAATGGTCTTAAACAAGAACCCGGAAAATTACTTTACAGAAGTAGAGCAAGCAGCATTTGGTACAGGGGTTTTAGTTGATGGGCTCGACTTCTCCGATGATAAAATGCTTCAAGGCAGGACATTTTCCTATTCGGATACACAACGCTATCGTGTAGGGGCCAACTATCTTCAGGTACCAATTAACGCTTCCAAAAAACGTGTCGCGACAAACCAGGAAGGCGGACAACTACGCTACCAAAACGATAAAGCACCAGGTCAAAATCCGCATGTAAACTATGAGCCTTCCTCGTTAGGCGGTTTAAAAGAAGCAGAGCAGTTTGGCACTGAATATCGCCCTATGATCAAAGGCAATTTAGTTAGGGAGTCTATTGACAGACAAAGCAATACAAAGCAAGCAGGTGAAACATACCGTAGATTTGAGGATTGGGAGAAGGACGAGCTGCTGCGAAACCTAATTGGTGATCTTTCCCAGTGTAAACAAGAAATACAGGACAAAATGATTAAGCTTGCAGAAGAAGCAGACGAACAATATGGGCGTCGGCTTAGAGAAGGATTAGCAGAAGCAACAAAAGATGGAACAAGTAAGAATCCACTCGGCGTTAAAGATGCAGAAAAGGCACCAGAACAAGCAATTAAGAAAGGCCATGACGCTGAACCTTACTAAATAATATCCGCTCACTACCCCAAGTAGTGAGCGATCTTTTTTTTACTTCATTTTCCAACTTCATTTCTTTATATAGAAAAAGTTGAATGAACCTCATATAGCAACTAATATATCAAATATCCCTATTTTATTGTATACTAAATACTATATACCTACATATAATGAGAGGATGACACTTCATGCCAATTCCTTCTGATCATTCTAAACCCATTCGCCAATCCGCCAAGGAAGGCGCTTACAATCAAATTCAACAATGGATTATTGATGGTACTTTACAGCCAGGTGAAAAATTAAACGATAACGAACTTGCAAAGGCTTTAGGCGTAAGCAGGACTCCTATTCGTGAATCCTTACAACTATTAGAAGTTCAAGGATTTGTAAAAATGTATCCTGGTAAAGCTACACAGGTTACCGAAGTAGAAGGAGAGGAGATTAAAGACCTTCTGCCTCCTCTTGCAGCCCTCCAGGTTTTATCTGCAGAGCTGGCGATTTCACATCTAACAGATGAAATAATTAATTTACTGGAATCAACAAATAAAAGATTTGCAGAAGCTATTCGTTCAGGACATTATTATAATGCACTTCGAATAGATGAAGAGTTTCATCAGATTATTGTTGATACGGCAAATAACTCATATATTCTATCCATGGTCGCTTCTCTGCAAGCACATGTCAGAAGATTATTCTTTCATAACTCTATTATTCTTACTGAAAAATCCATACAAGAACATACCGAAATAATTGAAATTATGAAAGAAGGCTCTCCAGAAAAACTAGCACCAATCATGAAAGAAAACTGGCTGCGCACCATAAAAGAATTTCAGTTGTTAAATAAAGAATAGAAAAACAGATACTCCTGTCAGAGTATCTGTTTTTTAGGCTTGAACGGTATTTAACTTTTGAAAACGTGCTACGATGCCTGTAACCAGGATAACTATAATAGCAGGAAGCAGCCATCCAAGTCCTTGTTCATATAACGGGAGAACATTTTCGTAAAAGGAAATAATCGGAACCATCCAGCTAAAGTAGTCGATGCCCAATGTTCCACATAATGTTTTTAATCCATCAATAGCACTGACCAAAAATGTAACTATAGTTGCAGAAACATAGACTAATCTTTTATCTTTAAAAATAGGTGATAAAAAAGCTAGTAGCATTAACACAATTGCTAAAGGATATAAGAACATGAGTACAGGTATAGAATAATTAATAATATTCGTCAAACCAAAGTTAGCAATCCCAAATGTCAAAACAGAGAAAAAAACAACGAACTGTTTATAGCTGAACTTCGGGAATAACTGCTGAAAATACTCTGCACATGCTGTGGTTAACCCAATACTTGTTGTCAGACAAGCAAGTGTAATAATAATAGCAAGTAAAACCGTGCCTAACATTCCAAAATAATGAGATGCAGCACTGCTTAATACAGGTCCGCCGGTACTAAATATACCATAAGTGGAAACACTGGTTGCTCCCAAATAAGCAATACCTACGTATATAACACCCAATAACGTAATCGCTACAAGCCCGGACTTTGCAGAGGCTATAAGAATCCCTCTCTTAGAGGTTACCCCCATAGCTCGAATTGCCTTAATGACAATAATTCCAAAAACCAATGATGCTAAAGCATCCATCGTATTATAGCCCTCAAGGAAGCCTTGAATAAAGGCACCACTTCTATATCCTTCCTCAGGCGGCTCTGTTACGCCCATTGGCTTTATAACAACCATTGCCAATAAAACCACAATTAGAATAACAATGCCTGGTGCCAAAATTTTCCCTACATTATCTACAATCTTTGCTGGATTCAACGAAAACCAAAGGGTATTCGCAAAAAATAGCAAAGTAAAAATTAGTAAGCCAACTTGTTGATAACTTTCTCCTACAAATGGTGATATACCAACATCATAAGCAACCGTACCTGTACGAGGCGCCGCAAAGAACGGCCCAATGGTTAAATAAAGCATAGAAGTAAAAATGGTCGCATATAAAGGATGGATCCTACTGGCAAGCTCTTGAAGATTATTGCTTCCTGAAATACTCATAGCCAGAATTCCTAACAGTGGAAGGCCGACACCAGTAATTAAAAACCCTATAATAGCCGGCCACATATTTGTACCTGCATTTTGACCAAGTTGTGCCGGAAAAATTAAATTACCTGCCCCAAAGAACAGTGCAAATAGCATAACCCCTATAACCGTATAAGATGAGAATGATAGCTTTTCCTTCATATGCTTATTCCTCCCAGTTGCATTTCATATGTTGTATGCAATATATTGCAGGTGTTTATCATACTACCATTTCTATATAAATGCAACATACTTCGACAAAATAATTACAGCCGGTAAAAATTGCCGTTCTATCTTATAATATTGTTATACGTTTTGTTTTGTAATAGCGTTTATAATTCTAATAATAACTACTAAAAAATAGTAGGTACCAGTCCACCGTCCATACGGAGCGGAGACCCTTTAAATGCTAATGAGAAAGGACTACAGACAAACGTAGTTAGCCGGCCTATTTCAGTAGGTCTAATAAATCGCTGTAATTCAGAGTGAGGCAGATTTTCGCTCATAAATGCTTTCTCTTTTTCTGAAAAAGTCATATCTTTATTAGCGTACATATCCTCAATGATTTGATGCACGTTTTCAGAGAGTGTTGGACCTGGCATGATTGTATTAACTGTAACGTCTTTTCCAGTTGTTAATTTAGATAAGCTTTTTGACAATGATAATAACATTGATTTTGTCATACAATACTGTGGCATTTGCCCTGAAGGCATAACTGCTTCTTCACTCGCAATAAAGATTATCCGGCCAAACTCAATATTTAACATTTTAGGTAAATAAAATTTAGATAATCCATTGGCAGCCAGAACGTTAGTCCGAAAGTATTTTTCCCATACTTCATCCTCAACATCCTCATAATTCATAATTTCATAAATACCCATATTGTTAACTAAAATATCTATATTGGGATATTTTTGGAACAAAACTTCTCGTTGATGACTATCCACAATATCTCCAGTTGCATTTTGAGGAGAGGTAGTCGGAAAATCTGATTTTACTTCATTTACAATTCGTTCAACTTCTTCATAATCTCTTCCATTAATAAGGACATTAACACCTTCTTTGGCAAGTTCTATTGCAATTGCTTTACCAATTCCTTTCGTTGAACCTGTAACTAAAGCTGTTTTATTGGTTAATCCCATATCCATTATATATTTCTCCTTTGCAAATATAGTTAAAAGCAAGATCAGTTTATTGAGTTTGTATCTAAATGTTTTGTGCGCCAACTTGATGGAGTGTCGCCTTCCCAATGTCGAAAGGCCCGATAGAATGAGTTTTGGTCTTCATATCCAACAAGGAAAGCCACTTCACCAATATCAAGTGAGGGATCTGCTAAGTATCCTCGAGCCTCCTCTTGCCGGACTTGTGCCAATAGATGATTAAAGTTTATTCCTTCGTCATGGAGACGACGCTGCAAGGTGCGTTTACTTACTCCTAATTCTCCTGCAATCAGATCAAGGGTAGAGTCACCTCCGGCAAGGCTGCGCTTCATCATCCACTTAACCATTTCCGTAATAGATTTATTATTTTGATACCCGTTTAACGATTGATCTAATGAAGGCGTCAGGATTTCAAGCAATTCTGCGTTATACGAGACAAAGAGGCGATCAAGGTCACTTTTGTGGAGCGTTAATTTGTTAAAATTTCCACCTATTTGGACATGGCACCCGAAATAAGCTTCGAGCGACTTGACATCGCCCATTAAATCGGATAGTTCTACGGATTTCGCCATTAATGGTTGGCCAGTTCCCCTGCGTCCTAACTCCAATAGAAATGCAAGCGTAATACCAGTTAACATCGGCGGACCTGGTTGATCGGTATGCAGCCAATCTAGTTTAATAGTACAATTCTCGCCTTCCTCTGTTATTAGTAAGCTTTCAGGGGGACATAGACGCTTATACCGAGCCATTCGTGTTAGTGCATCACGGTAGTTACGAGCATGGTAAGCCGCTAGAACAGTTGGAGGAAAATGAACTGTTTCGAAACCAGTCGTTAACTTGATAATAGCCTCAGCAGTGTCACCCATGATATCGGAATAGGCCTGCCAAATAGAGAAATATTGTGAGGCGGTGACAACTGGTTCATTAATAATAGTTAATGGTAGTCCAGCTTTTCGAACTACCTCATGTGAGGAAATTCCTAATTGATGCAATCCTGTCCAAAATCCTGCTGGGAATTTAATACGAGCATAAGATGTCATTTATGAAGTCCCTCCCTTAGCTATTTATAACTTCACACGTTTATATTGCATCTTTCTTTTTCCAGGACAAGTATAATATTACCAATCCAATGTTGCTTTGTAACTAGCAAAAAGCGTCTCTCTACTAACTTATCACGTCAAATAAACCCTTTCTTATACGACCAAATCAAAAAAGGTACGTTAATTAAATAAACGTGTCCGATTAATATATTAGAGCCTCTTGGCATATTAAAACACTAAAAAGAGAGATGAAACCAATTCATCTCTCTTTTTTTACACCGGTACCTCCAGGATGACAGTTGTGCCCTGTTCTTTCTGCGACTTAACATAGAGCTGGCCATTTACCGATCGGGCTCTTTCCTCCATACTGATCAATCCGACCCCTTCAGATAGCGCCTCTGGATTAAAACCTTCCCCCTTATCCTCAATAACTACACGTATTCTTTTTTCATCTTCTCGAATAACAACAGAGGCTTGGTCCGTATTGGCATACTTACGCACATTTGTTAATGCCTCTTGAATGATTCGATATACAGTAATTTCTACATTATTATCCAGTCGATAAGGTAAAGAGCAATCAAAAAAGACATCCACCCCATAGTTTTCAGAGTATCTATTCAGGAAAGATCGAATGGCCGGTATTAACCCTAAATCGTCAAGTACAGATGGACGAAGCGCCCATGAAAAGTCTCTCACTTCCTGAATTAGCTGTGTAGCTTCCTCTGTCATTTGTTCTACAAGTGGATGGTTAACCGCTGTACTTAGTCGATTAATTGTAATTAAATGACTGTACAAATTCTGTCCAATCCCATCGTGGATTTCTCGGGATAATCTTTTTCGCTCTTCCTCTTGAACGGTAATTATTTTACTCATTGTCTCTTGCAATTCTTCTTCAATTCTCTTTCTATCTGTGACTTCCGAGCGAATAGCTAAATACTGATATGGTTTCCCTTGGGAGTTAAGAAATGGCACAATCGTTGTGTCCACCCAGTAATAACTGCCGTCCTTTGCTTGATTTTTTATCTCTCCTGTCCAGACCTTCCCATTAGCAATTGTTCTCCAAAGCTCTCGCATAAACTCTTTTGGATGGTACCCGGAGTTAATAATGCGGTGATCTTTACCGAGTAATTCATCACTTGTATACTTAGAAATTTCGCAAAATTTATCATTTACATATTTAATTTGACCCTTTTGGTCTGTAATTGCAACAATAGTGGAAGCATCGAGTGCGTATTTCATATCCATCAATTCATCGACTACTTTTTGTGGCTCCATACCAGATAAAGTGTGATCATTATTTTGATGAAAAACAAGTAAAATTAACTCTTTTCCGTTCAATGGAAATTTATTTTTCCTCACGTAAAGGGGAAATCTAGTGCCATCTCCCTTTACCCCAAATTGCTGTGCAACTGTCCCATGTTTAAGTGAGGCAATATTAATTCCGGGCAATAAGGAAGTAATATGTTTAATAGCTATATTTGTAAGTTCAAATAGTTGAGCAGCTTGTTCGTTTATAGAATGAACGGTTCCAGAAGCATCAATTACTATTGTTGCTTCTTCCTGATCATTTCTGCGAATTTCCCTTTGTTTCTGTTTATTTTTCATAAGACATCATCCCTCTTACTTAAAATAGTACGGTAATAATTTCTCTATTTCAGTAGTCATTTGCTTCACTTGCTTTATGTTTGTATCACTCCACACTATAGGGGAACGCATTCCCGCCAATAGAGCTCCTTTTGGCATGCCTTTAAAGTTTATTGGTACCGCATACACAGCAAAGAGTCGCTCTGCAAGCATAATTGGGTATTCAGTTGGTTTTCCGGAGATCCCATCCGGGAAGCTATCTATTGATAAAGCTGCTCCCGTAGAAATAACTTTTCCTGCTATTCCCTTTCCGTACCGGACAGTTATATACTTATACTTATTCGTTGTATTTCCACTAACAAAAGGCCATGTGATATTTAATCCCTCGGTTTGCTGTAGTGCTATACCAACAAAATCAATTTGCATATTCTCTCTTAGCATGTTGCACTCAGCTAAAAATTTCTCTTTTATTTCTGTCGACTCCTCTCTTTGATTATTAAATGCCATAGCCTAACAACCCTTTTTTCAATGCGTATGAAACGAGCTCCGGTCTTGTTTTCATCTGTAGTTTTTCCATTAAATTACTTTTGTGCGCTTCCACAGTCTTAACACTGATAACTAATTTTTCACCAATCTCTTTATTCGAGTAGCCTTTCGCAATTAGGGTTAAAACTTCTTTTTCTCTATCAGATAACAATTGATAGTTTTCCTGTCCATCCTGTTTCAGATTCCCTATATATTCATCCATAAGCCGCTTTGTAGCAGATGGATGCAGATAAGCATTTCCTGCACATACGGATTTAATTGCTTCAATTAGTTCTTGATGTGGAGCGCTTTTTAAGACACATCCAGAAGCGCCTGCCTGAATAGCCCGAAACAGATACTCTTCATCATCATGCATGGTAAGAATTAATATGGCTGTATCAGGAAGTTGCTTTTTCAGCTCAGAGGTAGCTGACAAGCCATCCTTTCCATGTGGCATACTTAAATCCATCAGCACAATATCAGGCTTTTCTTCCAACGCTTTCTCTATGCCTTCGTTTCCCTCGGAAGCCTCGCCTACAACCTCCATTTCAGGCACATCATTTAACATAACTTTAAGCCCCATTCTAACTACAGCATGATCATCTACCAATAGTATTCGAATCATCGTTCCATTCCTCCCTCTTGAATCGGCAGGAGCAGGGTAACGGTAGTCCCTTGTGCAAGTTCAGAGGTAATGCTAAATTCCCCTCCAACCTGCTTCATCCGTTGCTCCATAGCAGCCACTCCCTTCATACGATGGTTGGCGATAGCCGCTTCTTTATCAAATCCTTTGCCTTTATCTCTAATATCTATTTTCAATGATTTCTTTTCCCATGTAAAATAAACATCGGCTTCATCCACCTCTGCATATGCTGCAATGTTAATCAAGGCTTCCTGGCAACATCGAAAAATAGCCAGACTAAGATTCTCCGATAATTCTATTCTTTCACCCGAACGATTCATATGAACAACCACTCCAAACGTGGACGTATACAAAGTAAAAAAACTTCTCAAAGCAGCTTCAAGTCCCAATTTCCCTAATGTAATCGGATATAGCTCTGCGGAAATAAACCTGATTTCTTCTATGGTACGCCTTAATAATTGATTTAGCTCCTTTGCATACTCACGCATACCAGGTTCTTGTATGCTTGATTGCAGAAACTCTAAACCTGTCGCTACACTGAAAAGCTGCTGCCCTGGCCCCTCATGTAATTCATTAGCAATCCGCTTCATCTCTTCTTCCTGTACTTGATTCATATAATTAGTAACATGAAAATCTTCTCTCAACTCAATCATCCCCATTCTCCCCAATATAAAAAGGTAGCCTTGGGACGTAAGCATTCGTTTCTGCTTTTACTCCAAGGCTAATGAAATTCATATCGTAAGTAGCTATTAAACAACTTACCCTTTATCCGTTATATCACTAAACACACCTGCATATTGTGTAACCTCTCCTGCATCATCCCGAAGAGCATTTATAGTTAAGAACTCTAAATAGAACTCTCCATTTTTGCGTTTGTTCCAAATTTCCCCTTGCCAAAATCCATGCCTGTTTAAATTATCCCACATGTTATCATAGAAGTCATTTGTATGCTTATCGGAACTAAGCATATTTGGATTGTTGCCAATTGCCTCTTCTTCACTGTAGCCTGTAAGCTCCGTAAAAGCAGGGTTAATTTTAATTATTTTTCCTTTTTTATTTGTTACCATCATTCCAAGTGGCGTAGTATTTAAAATTTCATCTGATAAGGCTAATCTTTTATTAAAGTACATCCAAATAACGAGAATCAGACTAGCAAGCGCTACCTGAGATAAAGCCATAAAGCCAATGGCGTAATGGCCGGTTACACTATACAAAGTGGTTAGCATTAATGGAGGGAAAAAGCCTCCAAGCCCTCCCATTGCTGCAACAATACCATTAGCAATTCCTGCTTGTTTATTAAAATACATTGGAACGAGTTTGAAGATGACCCCATTACCTATTCCACCAGCAATGGCGATAGCTAGTGTTCCAACTGTATATAATCCAATGGATGGAGCAAAGGATAGAATTAAGGCTGCTATTGTAAAGATCCCAAACACGTACATTAAAATAACAAATGGCTTAAAGCGATCTGCTAGCCAACCTCCCAATGGACGGAGAAAAGTAGTTAAGGCAATAAACCCAGCTGTACGAACTCCTGCGTCTACCGAATCCAAACCAAAATTATTAACTAAGAAGTTTGGTAAATAAACAGTGAAAGCAACAAACGATCCAAATGTGATGAAATAGAACAAACTGAACAACCATAGCTTTTCATCACGGTAAACCCCCTTAATCTGCTCTATAAGGGAAGCCTTTACTTTCATTTCTTCTTTTTTATCCCCGAGAAAGAAGTTTGCAACAACAAAGATTGCCAAAAGAACCATATAAAGCTGCACAGTTAATGACCAGCCAATTTGCCCTGCAATAACTGGTGCTGCGAAGGCTGTTATAGCTGTACCAATATTCCCAGCACCATAGATACCATTTACAAATCCGTGCTTTTCTTTGGCATAATACTTTGGTAGGGAGGTTACTCCGACAGAAAACACCGCTCCTCCAATACCTATAAATAAGCCTCCAATAATTAGATCCATGAAACTATTTGCGATACTAATGTAATAAACCGGGAATAAGAGTAAAATAAAACTGATCATGAACAGTTTTCTTGCTCCAAATACGTTAGTAAGATATCCCATTGGAACACGGAGAACAGAACCAAGAATTACAGGGACCGCCGTCACCCAAGAGGCCTGCTGTGGTGTAATATTAATATCCTCCATAATAAATGTTAACAAAGAGGATAATATAACCCACACCATAAAACCGACAATCAGGTTGGTTGTTTGTAATGGAAGCTGGACCTTTTTAAACATGTACTTTCACCTCTTTTTTAATTGCATAGTGTAATCTAGTCGTTTCGTCATAAGCTGTCCAAGCATGATCAGACATGTCTACTTTGCTGGACAATGGAACTGCAAAAAAGAAATGCTTATCAAAGTATATTCGCAGATGAGTGCTATCCGGGCAAAGTGTTGTTTTAAGTATATTTCTGCGAACCCATGGTGCCTGGTCTTCATTTTGATCACCATAAATACAAACGAAGACAGGATGATTTTTAAATTTATCTACGTCTATTGCTTTAACGTCCATTCGGGATACACCCTTTCGACACAGGATAAACCTTAAATTGATAGCCTTGTAGAGTCTTCCAGAATTGATCTTCTGCATGAGCTTCCAGGAATTCTACTATGTCTTCAGAGGACGCCCACCTGCTCATGCCTTTCACTTCCGCTACAACAATTTCAGCTCCATGTTCCATTTTCTCTTCCAAATGCCAATGCAAACGCCGTTCAAATTTAAATAATTCCTGAAAGTTACGATTCACAAATTCGGTTAGCGTACCTGTTGGCTCCTGAATAAAGCAAAAGTCTAAATATGTTTCACTTGCCACTTGCACCGCCTCCTTTGTGTTTTTCTTTCTTGTAAATAATGAAAGCTACCGGAAACAGAATTATCATAATTATCATATATAATAACACATTCCCATAATTTTCATAAAAAAACTGGTGAACAAGTAATTGCATACATATAATATCTAAAAATAAAATGATAGCCAGAGTGATAACTCCTATATAGCTACGCTTCATAACGTTTCACCCTTACTGCAAAAACAGAGCCTTGTTTAGTTTTAACAATGATTTCCGGAAGCGGACGTCTTGGAGGTCCAGCAGTTGGAGCACCAGTTTTCACATCAAATTTACCATGATGACACGGGCACACCATTTCTTGCTGATCTTTCACCCAATAAACAGGACATCTGAGGTGGGTACAAGCATTTTGATATGCGACAAATTCATTTTCACCCAACCGAATAAGCACAGCACTATCATGCTCGCTCGGATAGTGAAATTCTACTGAATCGCCTACTTTGACATCTTTTATATCAGCAATTTTATGCTCTGGATATTCTTTGTCAGCTAATCCCATTAATTCTTTTGCTGCAATCGTTCCCCACGGCAGGGAGGAAACAGCAAAAACTCCTGCCGCTCCGACCAATGTCTTCATAAAACCTCTTCTATCCAAAGCTCTCTCATTATTTCTGTCTATATTATGCGTATAATTATCGTCTTCTACTCGCACTGTATTCTTCTTTTCAGCCATAGTTTCTCCCCCCTAAAAGAGTTTTGTTGTTCCTTGCAAAATACCTGGCAAATTAACCTTTACGTTTGTTTCTCCTTCAAGATAAGGCATGCTTGTTACCCACTTATCATTACCAAGATCATGTTGACGTTGCTTTTGTTCAATCTCTTCTTCTGTCAGCCATTGCAACGTATTGGAAGGACATACACTTGCACACATTGGCGGGATTCCGTCCTTTGTCCGATCAATACATAAATCACATTTATACATTAGATTTTCTTCTTCATCAAACTTAGGAATTCCGTACGGACAAGCAATGGTGCAGTTCTGACAACCAATACATTTTTCTACAAGCGCTGATAGCACAGCTCCTGTTTCATGGATTTGGATGGCCTGTGCCGGACAGCTCCTCGCACAGGCAGGATCAACACAGTGCAGGCACATCAGTGGCATTGTCTGACGATTCACCAATGGGTTTACATCATACACATAGTTTCTGTTTCGTTGCTCATGTCCACCACATTGCGTACATGCAGCCAAACAAGATCGACAACCAATACAATTCTCCAGTTCGATATATAACCTCTTTTTCGTCTTATCTGCTGTCATTTACTGCACCTTCTTTGCTTCTAGTTTTTCTATTTGCGCAGCACATGCTTTGAATTCAGGCATTTTAGAGATAGGATCAAGTGCTGCTATTGTTAACAGATTAATAGATTGATCATGTCCAAAGTGGTACGGAACAAAGACTGTATCCTCACGAATGGCTTCGGTAATTTTCACTTTGTATTCAGCCTTTCCTCTTCTGGTAAAGAGAAGAACATGCTCATCATGCTTAATATTATATTTCGCAGCAGTTTCAGGATGTACCTCTACATACGGCTCCGGGCACATATCTTTTAAAAACTGAATTCTTCTTGTCTGGTTTCCTGATAAGTAATGATATACAACCCGGCCTGTTGTTAAACGTAATGGGTAGTTTTCACAAGGCTCTTCTGCTGCTGGTCTGTAAGGGAGAGCACATATTTTTGCTTTTTCATCTGGATGGTAGAACTTTTTATCAAGGAACATATGTGGTGTTCCTTGATCATCCCCATCCTTACATGGCCAAAATACCCCGTCCTGCTTGTCAATCTTATCCCATGTTGCTCCATAGTAATCTGCATTACCGCCTTTAGATGCCAAACGGAATTCGTCCGCCACATCTCTGGCTGTTTTTAAATGAGAAAAATGTTTACCTTTTCCTAAACGCTCTGCAAGCTCTACTTGTATTTGCCAATCAGGCTTAGACTCGCCAATTGGTTCCTGTGCTTTATTAATCTTAATAATTCTACCTTCCAGGTTCGTTACAGTGCCTTCATCTTCTGACCATGTAACAGATGGCAGGATCACGTCAGCAAACTCGGCAGACTCTGATAAAAAGAAATCAGAGCATACCATGAAGTCCAAGTTCTTTAGACCTGCACGGACAACATTCAAATTGGGAGCAGAAACTGCTGGATTTGAACAAAGCAAGTATAGTCCACGTATTTCTTTTTCATTCATTAACTCAAACATCTCATATGCTGATACTCCTGGCTTAGGCATATCACATGGCTCAATGCCCCAAACTTTAGATACTTCTTCCACGTGCTTTGGATTTGTTATTTTACGATAACCTGGCAAAAGATCAGACTTCTGACCATGTTCTCTTCCACCCTGGCCATTTCCCTGCCCGGTGAATGTAGCTACACCGGATTTCGGCCGGCCGATTTTACCAGTGATTAATGCCATATTGCAATAAGCAGATACATTGTCTACACCTTTATGCTGCTGCTCAATCCCTCTTGCAAACATGACGATAGCATTCGGTGCTTTACCGTATATTTCTGCTGCTCTCTCAATTTTTTCTACGGATACACCAGTAATTAGACTTGTTGCTTCTGGTGTAAATTCAGCAACCAATTCTTTTGTTTCTTCATAACCATTTGTATGGTTATCAATAAATTCACGATCTGTATAATTATTTTTAATTAATAAATGGAGAATTCCGTTAGCTAATGCAAGGTCCGTCCCTGGACGAAGGTCTAAATGCACATCTGCTCTTCTCGCGATAGGTGTTTCTCTTGGATCAGCTACGATCAGATAGCCGCCTCTTTCTTGCACTGCCCAAATACGGAACATAGAAGTTGGATGACATTCAGCTGTATTGCTTCCCGCTATAAATAAGCAATCTGTTTCGTGAATATCTGTCCAAGGTAGTGTTGATCCCCGATCTACTCCAAAAGTTCTTAGGAATCCACCTGCTGCACTGGACATACAGAAACGTCCATTGTAGTCAATGTATCTTGTCCCAAGTGCTACCCTTGCAAATTTCCCTGTCAAATAACATTTTTCATTTGTCATGGACACACCGCTAAATACAGATAGACTATCTTTTCCATAATCATTTTGAAGCTGACCGAACTTTTCAGCAATGAGGTCATATGCCTCTTCCCAGCTTGCTTCTCTAAAGCCTTTGTCAGTTCCTTTTAAGGAAGCATCATCACGAATTAATGGTTTTAAAATCCGATCCTTATGATTTGTCTGCTGATATGCAGTTACTCCCTTTGGACACATCTTCCCAACCGTAACCGGCCAGTCATAGCGTGGTTCCACGCCAATAATTGTATTTGTTGATTTATCTACTCGTAAGTTCATCCCACATTGCATCCCACAGTAACTGCAATGAGTTTTTACCAATGTTTCATTTGGATGTGTAACATTATCTATTTCACGGAAAAATTTATCCCTTTGCATTTTGATTTGCCTCCTTCACTGGCACTTCATGTGTAGCGACACCGGAAAAGCGTGCTATCCTATATTTTCTTCGACATGGCAGACAAAGCTCCGCCAAATTAAATCCGTCCTTCATATTAAATTCCAGTTGATTTTGATCCAGTACGTCAATAACATCCTTGGACTGTTCCGTAGATACGAACTCCGTACCACAGACCTTACATTGCTTCATGGATTTCTCCCCGTAATGCTCTCGATAGTTTTTAGCAAATACGCTCATTGGTCGGAACGGTATATGTGCAAGCTTTCCAAATGGAAGGTAGATAAGTGTAAGAATAACGGAGTACTGATGGATAAGTGACATAACGTAATGTCCTGCTCCGTGTAAAAATATATTTATAAAGGTTAATAGCAATCCAGTAATACTGATAAATAATAATAGATATAATGGCACAAAATCATAGAGGAATTTCTGCTCTGCTCTCGCCTGCATATTTTTCAATCTGCGATACAAGGCCATACACACTCCAGTGATTACCATAACGGCACTGAAATTCAACGCATTATAAGACATAAAAGCAATTAGTCCATCTGCAGGAACGGTCATGATGTTCATTCCCATCAGCACAATCGTATACATGCCGCCCTCTTCCATCGTGAAATACATCCAGCTGAAGACGAGGGGAAATGTTACAAAGCAAGAAATAATAACTCCCCAACCAATAAGTAAATGTTGGGTCCATCGGTAAATTCCCCTATTCCAGATAAACTTATATGTTGCTAAGTGGTTTGTAGCTGTTTTCGGAGTAGATTTTCGAAATAGTAGTTTTATCCCTTTTTTAATAATAATCTTGGTTGGAGGTCTCTCTCCCCAGGCAATAAAGCGATAAAAGAATCCTCCTAAGAACACCAGTGTACCAACCATGTATCCATATAAATTCATATCCACATGGGTAAACATCCTTGTTCCGATAAACATTAATATTAAAATTCCGAGCACTGTCAAAAACATGGATTTAGCGTAATGAGAGGCAAATGCATTATTTATTGAATTCTTCTTTTGTTTTTTGGGAGCATGGTGCTGATCTTGCACCGTTTCTTTTAAATTAGTAGCTTCCATTGGAATTCCCTCCATCTGTTTTTCTCTTACTTTCAGTATAGATGGATAGGTAATTATCGGTAATTAGGGAACTTCCCGATATTGGGAGGGGAATTCCCCTATTTTACTTTTGGTGTGGTGGAAGAAGAGATAAGCTTGAAAAGTTCCATAAGTATGAGTAGAGTGGTGTAAAGGAGTATTGGATTGTCGAGCCTCAGGAAAAACTGGTTAATGTGTTTCATCTTCAGGAAAATAACCAATTTGGAAGACCGGAAGTATACTCGGAGGAAAACAGAGTGCATGTAGCAGTCTTAGAAGGATTAGTTGTTAATTTGGAAATGGTTTTTGTTGAATAGCTGAATATTGAACTTATACATGTAAAAGCGATCCAACACGTTTTCGGTAATTGGATCGCTTTTTTTATACGTTTATTTAAATTTGGTTGTCGGGGGCTTCACCTAGGATAAGGTCAAGTCCTTTATATAACGCATGCGGTATGCATTCATTGCTGTTTCCCCCAGCTTATCTAACAGGCTATGGTTGGCGTATGCACCTATAATAGCACCAAATCCCGGGACTAATTGAAGTAATTTTACTAAATCGATATGGTCACGGTACTCCTGTTGAAAGACTCTCCAATCCATATCAGCAAGACGGTCCTTCTCTCTTTCCCAATTTTCCAGTACATTAAATGTTTCTTTACGCATTTCATCACTTGAAAAGGCAAGCTGGAAAATATGAAGAAGAAATAAGCGCTCCTCATAAACTTTAGTATCGTATCCATAAATGGCGGCCGCTTCGAATAAAAACTTCATTTTAATAGATAATAGTAACGGGAAATCCGCCAGCCCCAGAAAAATACCACCTGCTCCTGTTCCAGCTCCTTCCACCACTGCTGTTTTACGATAGGATGCCAATTTTTCTTTTAAAAGTTTATCTCTGGCATAAAGGCTTACATCGTAAGGCTGCCGCTTTTTTGTTGTAATATCGGAACCAACCAAAATTGCTTTTATCATCTTTTTAATACTATCTGATATTACTGTATGCGCCTTCTCCGGAATATAGCTATTTACCTTGGTTTGAGCTTTCTTCGATAATTGATTAAACAGGCCGGAGCGCTTCAGTACCTTGCTTCTCCACTCCTGTATTTCTTTGTATACCTGTCTTTCATATGCACCCACTTGTATCACCCTTTACCTATACCCCATTATATCCATATATGAAAGAATTTTTTTCATGACCGTTTATCCTATATCTCTTTTGTTGTAACCAATAAACCCTACAACCATTAAAATGATAGTAGTTAGTAGCAGCAGGCTAACAGGCAGCCACTCCATTTCTTCTACTGGCAATTGCGGGATATATCCAAATGGAGAGAGTTTGCCAACCCATTCAGGCAAATCAAATAATCCACCTAAATAAAGCACGAAAAAAGAATAAACGATATATATCCATATTATGCTTGCGAGCTTAGGAAGTACTCCAATTAGAAAAACCACTACCCCAATCATGACGAGCATTGCCGGATAATATACTATTGCTGCTGAATATATAGACCAAAATGAAAACGCATCATCCATCACAGCTGTGCCAGCAGCCCAAAGGCCAACCGCAGCTAAGGAAAGCATAATAAAGCCGTTTATAATTGCAATAATCAAGTAACTGCCAAGTAACCTTGAGCGGGAAACTGCTTTGCTTAACAAATGATCCACTCGATTTTTCTTTTCCTCGCCTAGTAATTTACCTATCGCCATCACTGGGGGAACTGTCGCCAGAATAGCCATTACCATCAGGAGCATTGGGATAAATTGCTCTGTCATTGAATATCCTGCCTTATCCACCAGCATATTTTCCAGCATTTCATTACCTTCAAAAAACGTTTCCAAATCTCCTAACACAGATCCGTACGAAACTCCTATGACAAATAAACCAACTGCCCATGCAATCGTCCCTGTACGCTGTAGCTTTAGAGCTAGCCCAATGGGACGTTGTAAAACAGGTGACGCTGTTTCTTTTCCAGGTCTTGAAGGTAAAAACCCTGCCTCCAGATCTCTTATAAGATTTAAAAAGGCTGCGATCAAAAAGAGCAGAATTGCGGTTCCTAGCATTAGTATAACGAGCCACCAGTTATTTGTTGCATATACTTCTGCCTGGGTGACCCATCCCAAAGGGGAAAACCATGCCAATGCCTCATTGCTTACATCACCTACAGCTCTAACCAAATAAGCGGTAATTAGCAGTGCAATAGAATATCCAATTACACTTCGGGAGTTCTCGGAAAGCTGAGAAAATAGCGCTGTCATTCCTGTAAAAACAATCCCCGTTCCTCCGAGAATGGCTCCATATAACAAAGAACCTTCCAAATTCATGCTTTCGATTCCTAAAGCGTATAAACCAAATCCTATAATAAGAGCAAGCAACACGTTTGTGCCAATTACTACGATACATGCCGCCTGAAGATTCGCAAGTCGCCCTACGGGTAAGGAATGAATTAATTCACTACGTCCTTCTTCCTCATCTCCGCGCGTATGCCTGGTCAGCAGGAGAATGCTCATCAGACCTACGACCACCGCCGTTAAGAGTAACATTTGATGTGCGGTCATAGCACCAATCGTGTAGTGATCAAGATTTCCAGTACCGACCATTGCCGTCATAGCGGGGTTTTCCATTGTTTTAGCCATGACATCCCTTTCCTGCTGTGTCGGATACATATCTTTAAAGGCCACAGGAACTATAAGAGTAAAGAAAGAAATACCTAGAAGCCATAAAGGAATACGCATTCGATCTTGTCTTCCTATAAATCGAAGTAAAGAACCCGTATTTTTCGCAAGAGATCGTTCCATCAGGAAGCACCTCCCGCCTTTATGCTATCGTTATTGTCGTAGTGCCGCATAAACAAATCTTCCAATGTTGGTGGTGCGCTTTCCAACTTTAACACGCCGAACTGACTAATATATTTCATGACTGCATCCAGATGTTCTGTATCAACCTGAAAGGAAAGACCCTGTTCCATTTCTTTCAAGGCATGAACCCCAGTCAACTCTTCTAGCTCTTTCATAGGTTGCTTCGTCTCCACAAGTAAATGTGTGCGCGTTAAATGCCTCAGTTCATTTAATGTTCCTGTTTCAATCATTTTACCTTGACGAATGATGCCAATACGATCACATAGCTTCTCCACCTCGGATAAAATATGACTCGAAAGCAGAACACTCTTACCTTCTTCCTTCACCCTTCCTACACATTGCTGAAAAACCTGCTCCATCAACGGATCCAGTCCAGAGGTAGGCTCATCGAGAATATACAAATCCGCTTCCGAAGAAAAAGCAGCCACAAGTGCCACTTTCTGCCTGTTCCCTTTGGAATACGTACGGCACTTTTTGGAAGGATCTAAATCAAACATCTCGATCAGTTCCTCTCGTTTATTTTTGTTATTTCCACCTCTTAAACGGAGAAACAGATCAATAACTTCCCCACCGGTTAAATTCGGCCATAAGTTTACATCACCAGGTACATAAGCAATGCGCTTATGTATATCCACAGCATCCTTCCAGGCATCTTTCCCGAATATCTCCACCTGACCTGCAGTAGCTTTTATGATACCAAGGAGCACCCGAATGGTTGTTGATTTTCCAGCACCATTAGGACCTATAAAACCAAACACTTCACCTTCGTTTACTGTTAAATCTACCCCATCTAAGGCTGTAAACTTCCCAAATTGCTTCGTTAAATTGTTTACATCAACGATACCCATCTTCATCCCCCCTGTTTTTTATAAAAACTGGTTTTCAATACGTCAAGATAGTCATAGAATTCTTCCCAATATGGCTCCATATCCATTTCACTTAATTTCTTTCCGGACAACTGTGTTATTAGCTCATTCTGGTAACCCTCTATTGACCACCGAAGGAGTTGAAATGCTTTGTCTACATCAACGTCATCCCGAAAAAACGTAAGATCAATTCCGTCATATATAATTTTGTTTCCAATCTCTTGTAATTCTTGAATTCGTCTTTCCAGCTTCTGAGGCAAATGAGTCTCTTTTGCCAATAAAATGGTGCCTAGAAAGTTAAAAACATAGGGATTCTCAGTAAATGCACTCATTTTAACCCGAACAGCCTGCTTCATTCGTTCAATGAAGTCGGGTTGTGTTTGGTCAATATGCTGTAAGTATTCATTCATAATGAGATCAAGTGAGTAATCTGCCAAGTACTGATAAAGCTCCTGCTTATTTGTAAAATAGTAAAAAAGCATTCCTTTGCCAATTTGCGCATGTTTAACAATTTGATTTGTAGACGCCTGCTCAAACCCCTTTGCAGCAAATTCTTTGAGTGCGGCATGGATAATACGAACTTGTTTCGGCCTACCCAGCTTTTCAAACTTCTCCGTAATGAGCTTCAACCTCCCTTAATCAGTTTATGTAATTCGCACAATTTCAGACCAGTGTGGTCGATTTCATTGTAACTTAATTAGACCGGAGTGGTCAACATAGTGGCGGAGATTAAAAACTTTACTAGGGGTAGAAGGAAGGGTTCTGATGATGTGCTTCTCATTTACCAGTGATATCTCTCATTTGGTATACGCGCTCTCTCTCATTCTCCGCCGGTCTCTCATTTGTGGTATCCATAAAAAAGGTTCTACTTCAAAGGTTGGGGACCAAACGTATTTTGTACTTTCGCAGTTGGAGGAAACTCCGAAGTAACTAAATGATATCTTATTTCAAGGAAGTGGATGCACCCATTGATTTCCACTGAAGGGGGACGCTTTCCACCGGCATGGCTTCAGCCGCTTCCTCCGCTACGCTACGTCCAGGGTCTTCAGCTCATGCTATTCCGGTAGGAGTCGCCCCCCTTCCGCTCCAATCAATTTGTATCTGCTTTAAACCATAAATAGCGGGTTAATATCTAACCACTTTACCAGTGTAGGAAAAACACGAAGACTCCTGTGGGAAAAGCAACAGCTGAAGATCCCGCAGGAAGTGGTTTTCTTCCGAGGAAGCTGAAGCGTTGCCCATGGAAAGCGAAGTGTGTTTTCCGCAACGGCCGCTTAGAGTACTATCAAGTTACGTCGCAGTTTATATATTTTCCGAATCATTGAATAACCCCAACATATATATTAGAACTATAAAAAAGACAAGAGAATCACCCTTGTCTTCTTCAATTATAAAATTATATGCAGCACGAGCAGGAAGAAAAGCGTCATGCCAGAATAAATGTGAGTCTTACGCTTCTTAACTGTAGGTCTATATAAACGCATCCAGCCAGTAGTTACCTGGAGAATTAAAATACTTGCTGTTATGATGCCAGCCATCATTTTAGGATAACCCCATTGAAAACCATAGCGCTCTATAACGAGCGTGCCATGAATCAAGACAACTACAAGCGCCAAAGTACCCACCCATTTATGATAGGGTAAAATTTTCTTTGAAAGTGTTGCAAGACGAACTTTCCTCTTGCGAATGGAAGAATCGCGTATGGTTGAAAAGACAGCATGCCTTGTCCAATTAAATATAATTAGTAAGGCACCTACATAACCAAACCACACATATACAGAAACGGGAGTTTGATTAAACAGAGACCAAATAACTACAGTTACTCCTAAAAAGTTTATATAAAACCATTTACTCATAAGTCACTCACCAAACTACATTATTTTCTTGTTACATACCTATTAAATCATACATGTAGCTGGAAAAGGTACAACTATTTCTCACGTTAAAGCAAATTTTTCTCTATTTCTTTCATTTGATAGAAGTAACCTTTCATTTGCATAAGTTCTTCATACGTGCCACATTCTACGATTTGGCCGTGATCCATGACAATAATTTGATCCATATTTTCCATTCCTATTAAACGATGGCTAATCAGCACAAGCGTATCATGCTTAGCCTGTTGGAAAATATGGTTGTAAATCTTTTTCTCCGTTATGGCATCAATGGAGGACGTAGGTTCGTCGAGGAACCATAATCCTTTATTTTTCAATAATGATCTTGCTATGGCTAAACGTTGCTTCTCCCCGCCCGACAGGTTTTCCCCTCTTTCATAGACAGGGTCCTCCAGGTCAAACGAACCGAGGTGAACTTTTTCCAGAACTTCCTGAAGCTCTTTATCAACTAATGAAGCGTTCGCTAGCAACAGATTATCTCGGATTGTTCCATAGAAAAAGTGGTTGGATTGTAGTACCACATTGGCTTTCTCCCAAATCGATTCTTGCTTTACTTGAGTTAGAGGTATATTGTCAAAGCATATTTCCCCTTCCTCTACAGCGTATATATTCAACAGTAATTGCATGACAGTTGATTTACCAGAACCACTTGCACCAACAATAGCTGTTTTAGAACCAGCAGGAAGACTTAGATTAATATCCGCCAGTGTTTTCCGCAGATCCCCCGGAAACAAAAATTGGACATTTCGCATCTCTATATTGGGTACCTCATTTAATTCGCCTTCCTGTAAGCCACTTTTATGTTGTTCCGTCTCCGTATCACTAACTACAGAGAATAGTCGGTTTGCAGCTCGTTTCGTATCATTAAAATAGATAGGGAATATGGCCATTGGTGAAGCATCTTCGAACACAGTAATGGAGATCATAACAAGCATCGCCAGGAAGATCCCATCCAGTTCACCCACTCCAATAAAATAAGCCCCCATAGCAAGAATAGACCATGTAATAAAGAGAGTTACGAATATATTCACTGATTGGCTAAAGAGAATTGCTTTATTTTCCGTCTCCTGTTGGTTAATATACGTGTCTGAAGACTCCTCAAGCATTTGCTCTTTACCTTGCAATTTTTGATAAATTTTTAAATCACGAAAACCATGGAGAAATTCTGCAACCTCTGTCGAAAGATACCCTCGCTGTGTTCTGACATGGGAATCTATTTTTCGCTGTTTTAAAGCAAACAGACCAGGAATTACAAATGTTGTCAAAATTAATCCGACAAATAACAGGATCGCCGCAAAGAATGAGAAAAATGACGTAAACAGGATGGTACTTAAAAATACCAAAACAAGAACGATTGGTGGATAAAACACGCGTAAAAAGTAATTTTGCAGACTTTCAACATCGCCTACTATTCTCGAAAGAAGATCTCCACTGCGATATTTTTGGAAAATACCTGGTGCTAGTGGCTCCAATTTCTCAAAGAAAGATACCCTCAAATTACTTAAAACAGTGAAGGTTGCCCGGTGTGAAAAGTACCTCTCCCCATATTTACTGAATGCACGTATGAAGCTGAGCATTTTTACGGAAGCAATCAATAAAGCAAGTGCATAGATAGGAGCAGACAAAGCTGCTTTGGAAATCAGATAACCACTTGCTGCAAAAAGGAAAACAGTCGCTAAGCCAGCAACAAATCCCAATACAATGGATAATACGATATCTCTTTTTTCCTTAAACATCAGCTTGGTAACAATGGCTAAATCATTCATTGTGTTTCACCTTCCTGCTGTATGGATACCATCCTTCGATAATCCGGGACGGTTTGGAGTAAGTTGTCATGCTTGCCAGAAGCTTTTAGTCTTCCATTCTCCAAGTAGAGAATGATGTCTGCCTTTTTGATGGTATGAAGACGATGTGCAACAGTAATTACTGTTGCATGCTCTGATAGCTTTTCCATGGAAGTCTGTAATACCTTTTCTGTATGCACATCCAAGCCTGTTGTCGGCTCATCAAAAAAGATAACAGATGGACGTTTTAAAAATGCACGTGCTAAAGCAACCCGTTGCATTTCTCCCCCGGAGAGACCCCTTCCACCTTCACCAATCTTTGTTTCATATCCGTCTTTCAAGCGCTCAATCATTTCTGCAATACCTGCCTGTTCAGCAGCTGCCTTTATTTCTGTATTTGTTACAGATCTATTTGCACCAATAGCTATATTATCCGAAATGGTACCAGCAAATATATACGGATGCTGTGAAATATAACTTAGTTGATTGAACCATGCTTCTTCTTTGTATGAAGTAAGATTTCCCCCGTTCACAAGGAGACTTCCTTCAGTTACAGGAAGAAGCCCTGCTAAAAGGTGTAGTAAAGTGGTTTTCCCTGAACCGCTTCTACCGACAATTGCTACATTTGACCTGGGTGCTAATTCAGCTTGAATCCCACTAAGTGAAAACTGCTCTTCGCCATAGCTAAACCCTACATCCTGTATAGATATGCGTGGCGGAAGTTCACTCGCAAGATCTACCGCGCCCCATACTACCACCTGTTCCTCTTGCTGGAGTTCCTGCATCACTTTTTTGGCCGCTCCTATACTTGTTTGTCCATTATGAAAAGCGCTGCCTAAATCTTTTAAACCTGTATAGTACTCAGGAGTAAGAATGAGTACCAAAAAGGCCGTGTAGAAGGTGATGCCGTCAAAAATAATCAACTGAAGCGCAACTTCAAGTGCTACGATACCTATGCTCAGCATGGATATAAGTTCAAGCATAAAGGAAGAGGTAAAAGCAATTTTCAAGATTTCCATTGTTGCATCACGAAAACCTAAACTGCTCTGCCTAATCATTTCAACCTGACGCTTAGCTTGGCCGAAAATTTTAAGAGTAACAAGCCCCTGGAGTGTATCAAGGAATCTACCAGAAAACTCCCCTAGTTTTTCCATTTGCTCTTCAGACTTTTTCTTTGTTTGTAGCCCGATAATGATCATAAAGATAGGAATAAATGGAGAGGTGATCAGCATGATCCACCCTGTATTTACATGCTCCAAAAACACCACCACTAAAATTAGTAATGGAATAAAGGCTGAGCGGATCACTTGAGGGATGTAACTGCTGAAATAACTATCCATTTCATCAACGGCATCCATCATCATACTTACCTTTTGACCCGACTGTCCCTGCAAGGACGCTTGAAGTGGATTTCGAGAATACTTTTTCAAAAGGGATTTTCGAAAGAAGCTTTTTGCCTTAGCACCAAGCTTAACGCCAGTGCGCCCACTCAGATAACTGAATAAGGTTCTAAGAAAGAATACGAAAAGCAGCCCTCCCAGTAATGGAAGGACTTCGTTGAATGATTGCTTTTGTAAAAAAACACCATCTATTATGGTAACTAACAGATAAGCCTGTGCTACAATCATCACTCCAATTAATATAGATAAGCAGAGCATAATCATAAGGCTTTTTTTCTTTGTTAACATATAAGCTTTTAAACTAGTCATGAGCTCTATCCCCAATCTGGATAGTGATTATTTCTTCCCTTTGACATAATCTGCGTTGAACAAGAAAAGCTTCATTAATAGAATTAAAGAAGGTACTAATAGAAATAGGCCAGCAATAAATACGATAATCAGGGCAATTCCTGTTGATTGATGGGTTGCATTCTCATAGATTGTGATATATGGATCTAGAATGTACGGCAAATGGCTTGCACCATAGCCGAAGAAAGCAAAGAAAAACTGTAGCATAACACTAATAAATGCCAATCCATAATACTTCCCAATATAAATCAATCCAAGTGAGATCATGAAGAATCCCATAGAAAGACCGAAAACCCACCAAAGATCCAGCATACGATCATAATGTCTTTGATTATGTTGCCCTAAAGCAATAAAAGTAGTCAATGCTGCAATAATTGTCGGTGTTCCCCAAAATAATGCATATTTTCGAACGAGCTTTAACGCCTCAGTATCATTTGCTCTAGATGCATAAAATGTTAAAAAGGTAGCACTTATATACAACACAGATACAATTGCCAGAAATACTACACTCCAAGAATACGGGCTCGTAAATAGCTTGAGATAATTCATAGTTATCTCACCATTTGTTTCTGTAATAAAACCACCTTCAGAGAGTGTTAATGCTGTAGAAAGGGACGCAGGGATTAATAACCCCGTTGCCCCATACAAGAACATATATACATTACTTTGTTTTGAACCATAGCTTTCAAACGCATAAAAAGAACCTCTGATTGCCAGCAAAATTATCGCAATGCTCCCCGGCACGAGTAATGCTGTGCCATAATAGAAAGCTGTATCAGGGAAAAAGCCGACAATCCCAACAAAGAAAAACACAAAAAACACATTTGTAACTTCCCAAACAGGAGAAAGGTAACGGGAAATTAATTGATTAATAATATGATCTTTCTTTGTTTTCTTCGCATAGTAGGAAAAGAAACCTGCTCCAAAATCAATCGAAGCAACAATCAAATATCCGTATAGGAATAACCACAATACAGTAATACCAATTATTTCATATGTCATTACGCATCACCTTTTTCAATCGAAGGATACTTTTTCTCCAATTCCACTTCTACTGGATTATTACGGAAGAGTTTGCGTAGAACAATAATTCCTACCGTCGCCAGTGTTGCATATAAGAGGAAAAAGAAGATAAACATTAAACCTACATATGGAGAAGTTGTTGCAGCTTCTTCCACCTTCATAAAGCCTCGCAGAATCCATGGTTGGCGACCTTCTTCGGCATAAATCCAACCAAACTCAATGGAGAGCATAGCAAGTGGACCGCCTAACACAATTAGACGTAGCATCCATTTATGATGCTCATTCCACTTTTTCGTCTTCATTAAAATTAAATAAAGCAACGGAATTAACACTAGAGCCATTCCAATAGAAACCATTAAGTCAAACATATAATGGATCCATAATGGTGGACGCTCATCCTCCGGTATTTCCTCCAGCCCAGTCACTTCACTACTGAAGTCTCCGTGGGCAAGAAAACTTAATAATCCAGGTAATCGTATAGCACCTACAGGCATATCTTGCTCGTTTAACCACCCAAACAGAATTAGATCTGCACCTTCCTCTGTTTGAAAATGCCACTCAGCTGCAGCAAGCTTTTCCGGTTGTTCTTGTGCAAGGAATTTCGCCGACATATCACCAGCTATTGCAGTAAGGATAGCAAAAATAAACGTAGCCGTCATGGTTAACTTCAATGCTTTTTTATGGTATTCAGATGACTTCTTTTTCAACAGGCTAAATGCAGCAATTGTTGCAAGAATAGCCGCTACGGTCACATAGGAAGATGCCAACACATGGAATACCTTTGTTGGAGTGGCCGGATTTAACATTGCTTGAATCGGATTAATGGTGACAAAACCGTCTTGTCCAGTAGTAAAACCTTCAGGGGTATTCATAAAGGCATTAACCGTCGTAATAAACACCGCGGACATTCCTCCACCAATAATTACAGGGAGGGAAAATGCCCAGTGAATCATCTGATTCTTAAACCGATCCCATGTATATAGATAAATACCAAGGAAAATCGCTTCAAAAAAGAACGCAAAAACTTCCATAAATAATGGTAAGCTAATTACATTACCAGCTACCTGCATAAAATTAGGCCATAATAAGGAGAGCTGTAAGCCAATTGCGGTACCGGTAACTACCCCAATAGCAACTGTAATAACAAAGCCTCTTGCCCATCTTCTGGCCATCATAAGATAATGTGGATCTTTCTTTTTGATTCCTATAAACTCTGCAATAGATATAAATAAAGGAACCCCAACACCCAGTGTTGCAAAAATAATGTGAAATAAAAGTGTCATGGTTGTGAGCAAACGGCTCATTAACACCGGATCCATATCAAACACCCTAAAACCTCCCTGAAGTCAAAAATAATATTTACAGCTATTTTTTTAGATTAGATTGCTCAGTACTGATCAAACAAGTATACTTCACAGTCATTAATTATTACTATACCCATAGTATAAACCATTAATCACTACAATGGGGAGGAAGTAAATGACGAATCTATGACATTAATTGAACATTTAATTGAACCAGATAAGTTATATTTATATACCCTTAATTCTTTCTCTTTACACAATGGTTGAGCAAACTCGCAGACGCCCGTTTATCTAAAGGTACTCATCATCAAAATAAGCAACTATGGCGAGAATATCGCCTAGTTGCTTTATATGTTTAAAACTTTTGTGCTTCATATTGAAAACCAAGACAATTATAATTTTGTCTTCTATACATTTCCCGTGGGGTATCTTCTCCATCGGCAACCAAAATGACAGTTTTATCTTTATACATATCCATAACATATTGCTGTAGCATGCTGCCAATCCCCTTTTTTTGGAACTGTTCGCGCACGTTAAATCCATCTATTTCTACTGTAGTGTCTGTTAGTATGAGATCAAGAGATCCTGCTGGCTCATTTTGAAAATAAGCAAGGAGTTGTTTCACATTTTCAGAAAGAAAATTGTCTTGGTGTACCTGTATCTTCTGCTTAGCAAAATCAACGCCATTTACTGCTTCCTGCTCATATTGCAGATCCATGTACACTTCCAGATTTTCTTCCGATACTTCTTTAATTGCAATCATGGAGTTATGTTGAGTTTGCCGTGGAAATTGCATAGGATTGATGGCATATAGCTCCATAAAACCTATCTCATAGCTCTGCTCCTTGAGGTGATGAGCCAGCTCTCCGGGGAGCTCCTCATTTTCCGGAAAATAAAACTTCATATGGTGCTGGTTGCGCACAAGGTGATATTCCCTTAGATAAGCAGCCGCTTGGTCAAACTCAGCTAATGTGGGCATATGTTTAAATTCGATATAATTACTATCATACCTTAAGGTCAGTTCCGAATCATGAACATGGATATAACGTTCATTTTCATATACGGTGTCTCCAATTTTTTGTATATTTTTAAATGTAATTTGCTTCATTAGTTATCCCCCTTCTCGGCTATCGTCACCCGATTTCTACCGTTTCTTTTTGATTGGTATAAAGCCTTATCAGCCTCTTCAATAATTGCTTCCATGCTCGTTCCGGCATTCGAATAGCTCACCCCAATTGAGATAGTCAGAAATCCTCCTGGTTGTGTTTCTTCCCCTTCAAAAATATATGCCTCCACTGATCTTCGTAAACGTTCAGTTATGTCAGATACCTGTTGTAAAGAAGTCTTCTGAAAGCACATAATAAATTCTTCACCACCATACCTTGCAACAAAGTCAGCAGCACCACAACTATCATAAAGGATTTTTCCAATTATTCTCAGCACAAAATCTCCTTTAGGATGGCCGTTTGTGTCATTATATTTTTTAAAAAAGTCGACATCGATCATTGCAATGGCAAAGGACTCTTTCCGTTCCACCATTTTTTGCAGTTTTTCTTTGAAATATCTGATATTTGGAATATGTGTCATCGCATCTTGGTATGATAATATTTCCAATTGTTTTATCATATTTAGACTTCGATGTGCATCATTAAAAATGAGTCCCATCGACCATGCAGCAATACAAGCAAAGATGAACATCGACACAGTAATTAATACAGTAACTTCTGTCGACCAATACATCCAAATAGCTTGAATGACCTCGAAAATAACGAAATAAAACATCATCTTGCTTAGGTCTAATATAGGATGTTGTTTATTTGCATCTTCCTGTTTATGTTTAAAAATGGCCCCAAAGCAAATTGGCATAATGATGGTTTGTACGATACCAATTAAAACAGTAGGCCCCCCTAAATATATTCGGAATAAAAGTGGTATAATGCCTGAAAGTATACCAAGTCTCCATCCACCAGCATAGGCAACAAAGAATAACGGGACAGCACGCAAATCTATTTTCATTCCCTCATATTCCAATGGTTTATACATGACAACCACGGTTAAGAGGGTAACAAATAGCGGGTACACCCATAAAGAACTGAATATTTTTTTGTATTTCCGTAAAAGTACTTCCTTTGCTTTTAAGCCCAAAAACATTAATGCAATAATTAAAGCCATATTCTCCAAAAAATAAAAAAACAATTTCTCCATTATACGAATCTCCTATTTTCTTATGTTCCATACTAGTTTACCAATATTAGCATGTAAGTCCATAGGCAATTCATTTTTCATTACAGTTCTAGATTATGCTTCTCTTCTTCCTATTTGCTTGAAATCTTTCTTTGAAAAGACTGTGTTTTGCATGTTTGTTTTGGCAGCGTCCTTCTTTTTAACTTTTTTAACCTTAAAGATAACTCCAACTTTTATTTGTTGAACTTCCTTGACACCCTGAATAATCAGTTGCATTGCAAAAATAGATAAAACAAATGCAACTAGTGTCCACAAGTACCAATAATGCCCAGAAGAAATAGAACCTCTGGCTACAGCACCGATCATACCAGACCACTCATAACTAATTGAACTGGGTGGGTCCCCCATCATTGGATCGAAGGACAACTTCGTACCTCCAAAGAATAGATTAAAAACCCCAAGATGAATAAATACTAACAATACCTGGATAAATTGTTGGCCAAACAAAATAGTTAATCGCGGACCCATATGTGGAAGAATGTGCCTCCAGAACAAATGAAAACTACCTCCTCCCAAAATTTTCGCACTTGCAATAAACTCAAACTGCAGAAGACGATTCATCTCTTTACCTGTGAGTACCATTGTCAAGGGAATAACCATTACAGTTAATATCGTTATTTCCAAAATAATTCGTTCCGTAAAGGAGTACGCAAAACCTGATTGTGTTGGCATTAAAATTGGGCGGAGTAAGATATACGCAATTAAACTTAATGGTAAAAAATGAATAGAATCTGTTAATTTCTCTATTGCCTTTTGAAATCGATAAGGCAGGGAGAAAGCAAACACAATTCCAAACAATAATCCTCCAAGCACTCGGAGAAAAGCAATCAGAAGTCCAAAAATTAGCGTATACTTTGCACCAATAATAAGTTGATCTGCAATACTGAAACCAAGTTCAGTAGAGCCAAACAGAAAAGCTTCTGATGGTGGATGCGGAGGTGTACTTCGTATCGTTACACCATCTTCTTCATATAATATTGTTGCCTGCTCCACACGGTTGTCCGTAATCGTGGAATAGAGAAAGCTATAGCCAATAAGTACAATAAAAAAAGAGACACCTAGAGCAAACTTCCAATTTTTCAAATGAGATGTAACAAGACGAAACAATTGCTTGCTCACTCTTTTGGAAGAACTACCCACATTTCTCATTTGATATAAGAGTTGATGCCTAACATAGTTCATCCATTCGGCAAAACTTCCTCGCCTTGCTTGTTTCATAGCTTTTACAAAATTAAACTGACTGGAAGAAGCTTCTCCGTTCCCCAGCCATAAATCCATGAGCTGAAAAAAGAAGTAGAATGGTGTAAAGATAAGAATCAGAGAAAAAGCAATGGTCATTGGAGTAAAGCTTTCCATGAGAAAGAATGTTAACCCATGAACATTAAATACACGCTCTATAATGAATTGACTGGAAAGTGTTGCCCAAATTACTAACTTCATATGATAAAAAGAGCTTGGCATAATATTTTTCAATACATGTTTCATTAATATTGCTATACTGGAAATCCCCTTACTCTTGAGAAAAGCAACGTAATCCTTCATAAATTCCTCTTCTATTAATAGTAAAAAAAGCTTAAACAAGGTCACCATTGGCAGAATAGCCAGAGTTAAAATTGGTGCAAGGTAAACCTTATCTTCCATATAACCAGCAACTGCAAACAGATGAACACCACTTTTTTTATAGACATAGATCACCAAGAACTGTAAAAGCGTAGCAAAAACAAGATCTGGTATAGATTCCAAGAAGTCAAGGATGCGCTTTATTGGTTGCAATATATGTTTCGGTAGAAAATTTGCAGAAAAGGCTAAAATAAATGCAAGTCCGACTCCTAAAAGGAGCGCTCCAACCAAGATTTTTGCCGAATACAGAAATGGCTCCCAAAGAACATCAAGAACTGAAAATTTCCCAGGAGACCCCTCCACAGCATATAGCCAGCTATCAGGGTTCACGAAGGTGACTAAGATATCAGTTATTTGTTTTAAAAAACCTGGCGCCTCCGGGGATCCTAAACTAGAAAAATAATTTGGTAGCACACTAATAATTAGAATAGAAATAATACCAAGGATATAAAAGAAAATCATTCGAAAATATTTCATAAAGTCCCCCAAAAATTAAAAATTGTTAAAATAATAATAACATTATTTTCTGATATATTAGACTGTATTAACTAAATTTATTAAGAAAATGTTATCATGGGCCTATAACGGATATGGTATTTTTATAGAAAAACCACAAATGTCCGTTTAGCAAATTTCATTCGTAAGGATAATTGATTCACTACTAGAAAGGGGGATTCTCTATGCCTAGTATTACTTTTTATAATGGAACTAGCCTACTTAAAAAGGTAGAAGCAATAAAAGGCAGAACCATACTTGAAACAGCCAAACAAGGAAGGGTAGCCTTACGCCATAAATGCGGTGGTAAAGCCTCCTGTCTGACCTGCAAAGTTACCATCGCCAATCAATCTGCAGTATCAGCACCTGAACCGAAAGAAGCACGGAAGTTGGGAGAGAGCAATCTCGAAAAAGGCCTTCGTTTAAGCTGCCAAACTCGTGTGTATGGTGATATAGAGGCAGTTATTCCGGAAGATCCATATAAAGCTAGGATTCGAGCATTACTGGAACAAGCAAGACAGGAATGATTACCTTGGAGAGAGCTTTGGTATTGGACAGCGCTCACTGGATGGAGGCTGATGTTGTCCATTAGCGGAGTTCTATTGGACAGTTTCCCTCGAGATACAGATGCTTTTGTCCATTAGACGCGCTCTATTGGACAGTTCTTCTCCGGATACTGCTGCTTTTGTCCATTAGCTACACTCTATTGGACAGTTCTTCTCCGGATACAGCTATCTTTGTCCATTAACTACACTCCCTCTCTGCGTAATCGCCTATCCAGTTCGTTCATAGTCATGACACTCTCCCATGCCGTCTTTCCTATTCTAAAAACCTTCCCCGGTCCTCTTGCGTCGGCAACCTGCAGCTTTCTTTCTTACCGAACCATGTGTACCGGTTTCTAGCAATAACTTGATATACTGCATCCCTCCACGTTTTTGGCATCACCAAAAAAAGTACACCCAGCTTCCAAATTCCTTTTAGATGCTTGCTAATTCGAAGAGCTGCGGAAGATTGAATATACCAGTTGGAATCACTAATATAGACCAGACTATCTACATCTTCAGGAATCTTACATTCTTTTACCAGCCTAATCCCTGCTTCACTTTGTAATGAAGCAAATTTAAACTTCTGCTTAGGGTCGCGTTTCATTATAAATTGAACACTTTGATCACAAAAATTACAATCTCCATCAAACAATATAATTTTAGACAAGGAGACAACACCTCCTTAATGAATTTTTACACTTAAAAGACTCTCTCTAATCTAGCGCTTCCATCAATTGCTCATATACTTTCTCAAGTTTGAATTCTAATTTCTGCTTCTGCCCAAACAACGATTGCAATTCTTCCAAATCGCTGGTTTCTCCCAGCTCTATGTCCAATTCGTTTATCTTTTGTTCCAGCTTCTCTACTTCTTTTTCATACCTTACTACAATTTCACATTCTTCTACTGTATGATCTTGGGACGGCTGAATTGGATTAGCTTTCTTGCGATTTTTTTCTTTTAGCTGCACATTCAACCTCTTCTCCTCCAACTTCCCCCTTGCCCAGTTATAATTTCCTGAAAATACATGGACTGTATTGGAGTCTATCCAATATATCTTATGAAATAGTTTGTTAAGAAAATAACGATCATGTGATACAGCCAAAATCGTACCATTAAAATCTTCCAATGCTTCCTCTAGCACTTCCCGTGATTCAATATCCAAATGGTTGGTCGGTTCATCAAGAATAAGCAAATTTACATCTTGATGCATGAGCTGTGCTAAACGAAGCCTCATCCGTTCACCACCACTAAGCTGGGAGACCTTCCGAAACACCATATGTCCGTAAAATAAAAACCTTGCCAGAATGTTCCTCGCTTCCCCTTCCGTAACTGCTATTTCTTCTCTAAATTTGTCAATTACTGTTTCATTGTCAATATCCTGATAGACGTTTTGTGACAAGTAGCCAATCTTCACATTACTACCTATTTTGACAATACCTCCATCTGGCTCTTGGTTCCCAAGAATTAAATGAATCAATGTCGATTTTCCTGTTCCATTTTCACCAACAATCGCCACATGGTCTTGATATGTCACATGCATATTAACCATTTGAAAAAGAGCGCGATCTCCAAATTGCTTGGAAATCTCCTCAAGTATAATCACATCTTTCCCACTCCTGCCACCTGCCTCCATCTCCAAATTCATTTTCTTTCGCTGTAGTACTGGGCGGGCTAGCTTTTCCATACGTTCCAACGCCCTTTCCATATTTCGTGCCCGTTTATGAAGACCTTCATTTGGCGGATTAGCTCTGTTCGCCCAATCTCTGAGTCTCTTTATGGCTTCCTTCATCTTTTTCATTTTCTTTTGTTGCTCCTGATATGCTTGAAACTCGTTTAACAAACGCTCTTCCTTCTCTTTTACAAACCCGGAAAAGTCCGTATGATAACAATTTATTTCATCATCCTCTAAATCCAATACCTTTGTGATCACTTCATCAAGAAAATAGCGATCATGCGAAATTACTACGGTGGTCCCCGGATACTCTTGTAAAAACTCTCCCAGCCATTCAACTGCCATGAGATCCAAATGGTTTGTTGGTTCATCCAGTAACAACAAATCAGGTTGCTTAAGGAGAATCAGCGCTAAACCTACCTTTGTCTTCTCACCCCCACTCAGGGAAGCAAACGATCTGTCCAGCAATCCACTTATATTTAGCCCATTTACTATTTTTTCTATAGTTGCATCTATTTCATATCCCCCTCCTCGTGTAAATTGCTCCTGCAAATCTCCGTAACGTTTTATGAAGGTGCTTAATTTAAACTCATCTAATTCCCTGCTCATTGCTTCTTCGCATACCCTCATACTTTCTGCTATTTCCAAAAGCCGTGAAAAAGCAGTCAGAAGCACTTCCTTCGTAGTAGCTCCCTTTTCAAAATCAGGAATTTGCTTTAAATAGCCAATTTGAATTCCTTTTCTCCAGTGAATCTGTCCTTCATCTGGTGTTTCCTCGCCAGCCAGTAGTCGAAACAAGGAGGACTTTCCACTCCCGTTACGACCGACCAGACCTATACGATCCTTTTCTTTAATCTCAAATGAAATATTTTCGAATATGGAATTTCCACCATACATTTTATTTACTTTATTTACACTGCATATTGTCATCTTTACTTCCTCCTAAAATAAAAAAAGCCATGAGGAAGACACTTCCCCATGGCACTAAAAAATAATATAAAAAAGAGAAGCATGAAAAAGCTCCTCTTTTTTATACATAGACAGGCAAAAGCTACGAACCATTTGACTCTCGCCTAATCCTTTATATGTGGGTATAGAGATGTTTTCACTGTTTTTGTATTGTTATTCAGTTGCTAGAAAAGGGCACACGTATCCCGTCAGCAACTGCAACAGCAAATTTTGCACGGACGAAATAAAGGAATTCATTCCAATATCCGCGCATAAAAACAGTAGTATTCAACATCCTAAACCCACCTCCGTTCTAAATAGTTACTATTATTCTATCCGTAATTCGAACAATTTTCAAGTATTTCAGTTAATTTAATTATAAGAGAGATATTAAAGCGCAAGCGCTCGCTTAGCACTGGTACAAACAATGCCTCACTTATAAGAGAGGTGGAGCGCTTTGATTGCACATTAGAATAAGTCCAATTGCCTTGGTGCAAGGCCCTCATACTGAATGTCCATCAGCCCCTGAAATTCCTTTGCATTCCCTGCAGCATCTCCACCTGAGTTATTGTTGAAAAGAATAATTATATCTTCGGATTCCTGTGAAAGCTTCTCTATCCTCTGCTTCCATTCCAAGAGCTCCTCCTGATTGTACTTATATAAATAACGCACATCGCGCCAGTTAGTATCTGCATTCTTTGGCTTATTCCACCCATGAACATTCCTGCCATGCATACGAACCAATGTTTTATTTGAATTGGTCACGACAGGAACGATTGGAATGGATCTGTCACCAGCCTGTGGCTCATCTGCAATGGAATGAATCCAGCCTTCCTTTTCCATAAAGTCCAGGGTGGATTGACGAAGTTCATCCGAAAACCATGATTGATTTCTAAATTCCAAGGCAATAGGAATGTCGCCCATCCGCTGTTTACAATAACGGAGATAATTCACATTTTCTTTTCTGCAATCAAACCATGGCGGAAATTGAAATAATACCATCGCCAGTTTACCAGCATTCTGATATGGCACTAGAGATTCGATATAGGCCTTAAACATATCCTCCTTTGTTTCAAAAGGGATATCTCCTCGTTGGTGTCCTGTCATTCCTTGATATGCCTTAACCACAAAGCGGAAATTTTCCGGTGTTTGTTTCACCCATTTCTCTGCATTACGTATTGGCTGGATAGCATAAAAGGATGTATCTACCTCTACTACTGGAAAATGGCTGCTATATTCGGCCAGTTTATCTTTTGATTTCAGGTCAGGTGGATATAAGGAGTGATGATCGCCCCACCCGGTTACACCTATATATATCACCCATGCTACCTCCTTTTTAGTAAGCTACTTTCCACAACATATTTATTATTATTATATTACAGGAAAGGAGTAACATTTTCGAATGAGAGAAGAAGGGGTATAAAACTTGAACTTGCTGGTAAGAAATAATGCTTGATTGTCTCCTTACTTTCATCCCGATTTTCTTCTACAATACCTACAATCATCTAATAATAAATTTCCCAATATAAAATATTTATACATAAAATACCGGCAGACATAATCGTCATCACAGAAATACGTTTATTATAATTTACCAATCTATTTCTTTTTAGTTTTATAATTAAAAAACCACTAATTACTAGTACAATAACAACATAAATAAGGTTTAAAGTTAAGAATGGTTTAAGAAATGAATAACTCACCATCGATAAAGTCTTAAAAACGATCCAAAGGACATTTGTAAACATAAGGATATTTAGAAGATGCTGTGTAAAATGAAATATTTGCAAATTCTTTTTACTCCATATCCTTTTACATAGAGTAACGATCACATAGATAACAGAAAACATGAAAGCTAGTAACCCCAGAATAATTATTGCCCACTCCAGAAAATGTTTATAGGAAGGAATGTAAAGTAAATCTGAATATGTACTAGATAAAATCTTCTTATTTTGCGGGTTTTCTGAATAAACGTCAACACTATACATACTAAAATCATCGTCTGTTTTATAAATGCCAGGCTCCAGCTGAGAGTAATATAAGTCATTAATCCCAATATCGTGTGACCCGTGCTGTTCTGTATGGCTTCTTAGAAATAAACCATATAACTTGCTGAACCCATGTCGGGGTAACCGAGCTGGCTCATATATTCCTTCCCATTGAGATGATTTTTCCAGACCCAGGTCTCTTTCAACATGTTCATATTTACCAAAAATGGTTTCAGGTATACCATGAGTGAATGTGCTTTCATCCTTCATGTTCGTCAAAACCAAAACTCCAATACGATTTATCCTATCTACGTAAAAAGAAGAGCTAAAAGCCTTCGAATTTCCTCCATGTCCAAAAACACCTGGGCTCTTTGATGGTAAATAAAATAAGCCGTTTGCAATTCTGGGGATATTGGTTTCCGGATAAAATAAAGTTGGTTTAAACAGCTGAGTAATCGTTCTGTTATTCTTAAATAAAGGTGCTCCATCCTCAACTAATAATGCTTGCAACAGCTTTTGCATATCGTCAGCAGTTCCCATAACGCTACCTGCTGGAAACATGGGGATTGAGTAATTGTTAGGTTCTATTAAATGTAATGCATTTGTATATCCCTGCACCTTTTTTCTTTGTTCTTTTACCCATTTATTGTCATCTTGGTGAGGATCTATTGCCGTTTTCGTCATATGAAGTGGTTCAAAGATATTCTTTCTTACATATTCCCGGTAGTCTATACCGCTAACTTCTTCCACAATATAAGCAGCAAGGCCACTTCCATAATTTGAATAAGCAACAACATCTCCAGGCGAAAATACTTGCTTAATATCTGCTCTTTCAAGTACTTCTCTTAATGAAGTCTTCTTAGTAGATTGATGAATCATTAAATCTGTGTAACTATCGTCAAAACCAGCCGAATGATGCATTAAGTCATACATCGTGATAGGTTCTTCGAATTTCTTTGGATAATGAAAATCATTGGGTAAATATATTTCAATATTTGTTTCTAAATCAAGCTTTCCTGCCTCTACTAATTGTAAAACACTAATCCAAATTAGAATTTTAGAAACGGATGCCCATTCAAAAACAGTTATGTACCTGTAAGTTAGTTCTTCCCTGCCCCAAATCCCCCTCACCCCCTTGCCCCTCTTGATTCCATCCCCTCTTCATTCCCTTATGGCAATGGAACTTAGTTCTTCCCCAGCACACCCGATTTCCCCCTCTTTTTCCACTTCTGGGTTGTATAGAACATTCGGACATTGTAACTAAGTTCTTCCATAATAGAATGAAGAATTAGGAGAAAAGAAATGAAAAACTGATGAAATGATATTGGAAATAATATTGAAAAAGACATGATAGGTGATTGGAAATCCTTCGGATTGATACAGTTAGGTTAACAACTGGAAAGAAATTGGACACTATACGAAGCCGCTATTGGTAAGTGATTGGAGGACTTTTCACCAATTTTGGCGAAAAGTAAAAGACTGAATCACTATTGGATCCAGCCCGAATTTATATTGATTTTGTATTGGCAAAACCGATTGATTTTTTATTGAAAAACCATCGGAACATTACGTGCTTCCGTTCTTCTCTCCGTCCTCTTTTTTCTACTCCGGATACCAACTTAGTTACAGCAGGGAAAAACAAAGTTACGTGGGGAAGGAGAGAGTTACAGGAAGATATAATAGAACAAGAATATGGAAAAAAGACCGGGTAGTAACCCCATACTTATTTAGTTGTTGCCAATAGCAAAAAAGATTTCTAAAAAGACTTTGTGATTTTTTAATTCATTCTTTGATTATTTTGTATTCCATTAAATATTCGTTTGGAGTATATATTTTTATAATACTACTAAACGGTATAGAAACACTTGGTTTCAATTCACAATGAATTTCTTTGGTATAACCACCATGGAAAATTCCATCATTTAAAATTGATAACGATTTTTCAATAATCCATTTTCTATTCATCAAATCAATTTCATTTTCCTCAAGATTTTCTGTGTAAATCCTATGGTAAAAATTATTAATATTACTAAGAGGTGCTTCGAACTTAATTATGTAGCATTTTTTCTTGTTGTTATTCATCCAATCATATTTTATTTTTCCATCTTTCAGAAGTTGTGCTAAATTATATAGGAATTCGGGATTTTCATTCACGTTCCCTCCATACTTTAGTACATTTTCACTAGAAAAGAACGAATTAATTTGGTAATCCTCAAATAATTTAAAACTCACCCATTTGGCTGAATCTCTTCCTGCAAGACCTTGATAATCCTTGGCTATATCGTAAATTTCCCCTTTATAATGAATTTGTTTCTTTGCTAAATCTATTTCGACACCATGATTTTGTAAGTATTTATTTAATGGAGTGTCTAACAATATAGCTTGTTGCAAGTTAATTAGCCCGTATTTTTTAATACTCGAACATTCATCATTATTAGTAGTAACATGGAGGGAGGACATTATAAGCTCACTTGACAGCATTTGTTCATCTGTTATTTGAAACAATTCAATGAACTCATCGCTGTCAAAATCATCCTTATTATTAGCGATATATTTACTAATTTCTCTTTCAGTTAAATTTAAGTATTTCCCGAGTGAATGTATTGTACCTTCAAAGGTTGTAAGGTCGTAATGGATCGTTTTTGACACTATTGCACCCTCCTTGTCAATTATTCTTTACCAACAGCAACTTGGGCCAATGCTTCTTGTATTTCCTTTTTAGCCTCATTGTTTGCTTCGTTCTTCTCCTCTTCACTATCAATGTCCCCCATCATCATATTGAAATGGGACTCATGATTAGAGTTTATAAAAATACTTTTAAATACTTCAAAATAGATTTTATTTAGTTCTTGGTTGCTATCCACATATAAATCATCGTTCACATGATGCGATCCATCGTTAGTCCAAGAAAGTAAAGAATTACAAACCACCTTATCTTCATCAGGAAACCCTTCAACAATTTCATTAACATCAACGTTCCCGAAGAACTTAAAGTAATTTTCTAATATCCTTCTCATAATGTTTGGTGTTGTTATTGAATTAGGATTTTCTCGTAATTCTTTCCAAAGTAGTTCATATGAATTCTTTATAGGATTCTCTTCATACCCACTAATGTGAGATATATTCCCCGTCTTCCTGATAATCCAAAATGTTTCATCAGGCTGCCTTTTATTACTCATACCTTTATTAAAAGAAACTTCCTTATGGAAATAAACATTGTGGGTCAATATTATCAATTGTTTAAAGTTCGAATCTTTACTCCTTACCTTTTTCTTTAAATTATTTATCAAGTTGCTTACCATAAATAGTATATTGCTATCTAGGCTAGAAATCGGGTCATCAATCGCAACTACCCTTGCTGTATTTACTTTATCCTGATCATTACTTCCATTAATAAGCTGATAGAAATAGAGGAAGGTAATAAAGGTTTTCTCTCCTTCACTTAACGTTTCGTTTGCATCTTCACCATTTTCCCTTACAATCTTGTAATTACCCTGTTCATCAGATTCTGCTAACTGGAAATTTGTGAACCCAAATGATTTAAGAAGCGTATTAATTTCGTGAATAGAAGGTAAAACACTTGTTAACTGATTTTGAAGCTCAATGGCCTCTTCTTCTAGTCTCCTTTTGTGATCCTTTTGCCCGTCCTTCCCGCTTTTCATTCCTTCTAAAGCTCTATTCTCTCTTTTAAAATTACTCATGTAACTTTCATAGTGGCCCTTATTCTCTTCCACAATAAATCGCCATATATCTTTTATTAACCTCTCTTTTTCCTCTTTAATATTGTCAATTACCCTGTTTAATTCAGTTATTTGTACATTTGCTTGTTCCACCTCTGAGTTTATCTGCTCAAGGTAACTTGTTATTGAACTTAACTTAATACTTCTACTTGGTTCATTTTTCTTTCTTTCAAGCAACTGAATGTTTTCCTTATATGTTGAATTTATTATTTCAAATAGGGATGTTATTTTCTCTTTATTAATATAAGGTATGTCTTCAGTTATAAGAAAATTGTACTTTTCAAAAAAGCCAATTGTATCTCTTTCATATTTTTCTATGGATGAATTAAGGCTTTGTAATTGTTCAGTGTAAGTCTCATCAAAATATTCATCCAGCTTTTCCTTAAAATTTACTGGTAACTCTTGTTGGCAAAATGGACATATACCATCTGTACCTTCCATATGTCTATGCCCTTGCTGTACCCAGTCACTTATATTTAGTTCAGATATCAATCTAGCAATATCTATATCTTTTTTACCTATTATCTTTGTTTGAAATATTGGTTGTTCCTCTACCAAGCTATCGTAATGAATCTCTGGAATAGTCCTTACTTTTACTTGCGAACTTTTAAAGACGGATTCCACTCTACTATTTAATTCTTCAAATGTATATAGTTCACAGTTGTTATTCTCGGCTTCATTCAAACATTTTTCCATAAATCTTTCTCTATTATTTCGAAGACCCGTAAATGCGTCTTTGAAGTTTTCATCATATTTTTGTTTTAAATCCCAGCATTGGTTAACAAATTCTGTTTGTAAGTTTCTTAACTCCCCATCTTTTTCCTCTATATTCTTTTCTAAATTTCCAATCCGTTCTTGATGTTTTTCAGCATCCTTCATTTTTTCATCAATTAAAGCTAATATGTCAGTAGATTCTTTACCTAAAGTAAAAATCCCCTTTATTTCATTACGGATATTAAAATTTTCCTGGACAAAATTTCTATTATAAACAAACAGGTCAAAGTCAGAACTTCCTTGTTTCCGTTCTATATTACATGAAGAAAACTTTTGATCCTCGCTGTTTCTTAGCAATTCAGAAATAGTAGTCTTACCTGTACCATTGCTCCCATAAATGTAATTAACCTTACCCAAATCAACCTCAATTCCAGTAGAATCATAGGACGCAACTTCCTTAATTCTAATCTTTTCTATCATTTTAGTGCCCTCCTAACTTTTTCCTAGTATTTTTTGCCTAATGTCAATTTCTATTTTACAGGAAAAGTTTTACAAGCCCAAATAAAACACTAAATATTTTGATTTTTCTCTTCCCAGCATCTGTTTGTATATAAAAACATCCTGAAATTAACGGATGCCAATTTTAAGGGATCAGCACACTAAACAACAGATTCAGCTAAAAGATTAAAACATCTAATCCGTTCACTTTATTTCAGGTATTCACCAAAAACTAGGATATACAAGTATTGAAATCTAGGTCGCTTAATATGGATTTTCCTTACTTTTTTAGTAGGAAGGTATGATATTATGTAGAAAAAGGGAAATGGAGGGGTAATTGTGAATTTTGAAAGACTTGATAAAGTGGATAAAATCCTGTTATCAGCAGAGGATTCAAAGCATTTAGATAACTGGTGGCTTAATATTCACGATGGAGCCTTTAATGACTTTCGCCCTGTGTTGGAAGAAGGCCTGATTTCACATGAGGTTGACCCAAACATGATATACACTCAACCAATTGTAAAAGCACATGAATTAACCCCCAAATTGCTTATTTTGTATTTCAAACAATTGGACGATGTGAGAGTCTATTATGAAATTTACCGAATGATTAGTGAAAACCAGGTGGAATACATTTTGAAAGGCATCAAAAATTATGCTGAGCTAAAAAGCGATCTAACCATAAACACAGAAAATCATATAGGTCTAAGAAAAGAACATGCAATTCACTTTTTGGATTCTATTACCTCCAGCCATATCGCCTTGATGAATTACATGGAACTGTATCGTGACGTAAAAGAACGGGTATCGTCTAAGACTGTCCGAAAAAAGAGCACTAAAAAGGCGAAACACGGAAAAAAGAAGAAGAACACTCGGCCAATTAAAATTGTGGTTTATAATGTGAAAGTTCCACAAACTCCTATCACCGATGAAGAAAGACGAGCCTATCAACGAATGAAAGAAGCCTGGACAGTTAGAGGACACTGGCGAACTCTGCCTTCAGGGAAAAAGACATGGGTGAAGCCACATGTAAAAGGAAACAAGGAAAAGTTAGAACCAAATATATACCACTTTTAGTGTGCGATCTTTGGAGTTCAATGTAAATGTCTACTAAGTACTAAAAACTCAGGACAATATCTCTGTAAAATGCCCTGAGTTTTATGCGGTTTTTCACGTTTTCTCACCGTTTGACATCATAGTATAGAATGTTTTAAAAAAGATGTATTACTTTATTAATCGTAACTATCTAAGTACTCATTTACCTCTAGATAGAATTGTTTCTTAATCCCGGCCCTTTTTAGCACCTTCCAAACTTTAATTTCTTCTCCATTTTCCCTCATTTCATCAATCACATACTTTACTCTTCGTAAACGGAAGTCCTTTTCTGATTCATATACATCTTCTATAAACTTTTTAGTATTAGGCATCTTGTCCAAATGTTGTTCCAATAAAGCTCTTTCTCCAATTACATCCGCAATACTTTTAACGGTTATTCGTTTCGATTTGCCAATATTATTTTGTAATTTCTTTGCTGCCTTTTTAACACTCTTTAGTATTTCTTGGTCTCTTTTCTGCCAATCTACCCGTTCATCTTTACTCTTAGGTTTTCGCAGTTTAGGTGAGTTTTTGTTTAACCATTCCCTATCATGTCTATATAAAAAGGTGTAAGTTGAAGGAACCTGGTTTCTCATCTCTGTTTTAGATAAACTTGGATGTTCTTGCTGTAACTGTATACAAATTTGACGATTTAGTTCCGTTGACCCGATTTTATTTGAATGATGATTATTATTCTTAACCTTAGTTTCATTTGTATTTCTATTGGCATATTTAATTACCGTTCCAGGATCAACATTTAATCTACGAGCAATCTCCCGATAACTTAGATTTTCTTCTAATAAAGATTGGAGCTCCCTTTTCCATAGATAGCCAAAATCCATAATACGAGTATACTTATACCGATCGTCTTGCTCTTGGTCCTTCCCTTTCCTTGTATAAGAAAAACCACAACTCGGACAAGTGAATCTCCCAATGGGTTTCTTGGTTTTCTCGCAACTTCTAATAGTAAGTTCTTCAATAACATTCTTCTTATACTCGGAACACACAACGTTCAGACAAGGCCATTTGGGTTTACCGAAAGGATTAGCCTCAAAAAATTCCTTATTAAACATTGATTCAACATCCAATTCGAGAAAGTTCAGTAGGAGTATGTGATAATATGGATGGAATGATTTTCTGTGTTTACGGGTGATATTTGCCAACCATGAATTACCTTGCACAACTTCCAAATCTAGTAATTTCAATAATTCATCAGGGTAATACTTAAAAAATGCTTCATGCAACTCTTCTTGATACACTCTACCTTTATAAGTTGCAAAACCTTTCCTATTCAAGTGATGTCGATAATACATTGTAAAATGAGAAAAGGTCTTATTTTCAAACTTACTAGCGAATAATTTATCTACCTGAACAAGAACATCCTTCAGACATTCGAGCAAATCTCCGCTAACTGTTCTCATTTTATTCAAATCGCAATTGTTCGAATTTGGTATTACGAAAGCATGTTTATTTGCAGGTATTACTGGTACTTTGCTATTTTCTAGCCACAATTCATGTTTTGTACATATCATATTCCCTGGTAACTGATGTAGTCGGTGCCAATATAGCTCCCCATACATTAAAAGGTCCTCTTTTGCACAGGCAGGACAATATTTCAAAAACCTATTTTGAGGAATGGAACTAGCCATAATGCCCGATTGCATGTAAATACTTTTACCATCATCACTTAACATAGAATCGTAAATAGCCTGAGCCTTTTCTGTTGGTAAAAACACTGTATAGAATGGGTACATTGTGTGATCCTCTATAAGGATTTGTTCATTCAATGTCGTGTTTTTAGGTAAATGGCGAACTAAAGAGCCGATACCCGATGGTAAGAATACTGATGCACTTATCGTCCTTTTTCCGAATAAATCTTCCAATGTGTGTTTCCAAAAGACATTTCCTGATCGGATATGATAACGTGCAATAATACTGTATAAAAGTTCATCGGGATATGGGGTTGGGAAGTGTATAATCATGAAACATCACGCTCAGGATAATCCTGCTTAATTACTCCAGCATCTAGTAATGCTTGATACGCAGTTATTTGTTGTTCTTTCCCTTTTTTTATGATGGTTCTTAGGTCATTACTTAATACTTTATCCATACTTTTTTCATTATTATTTAATAGGAGAAAAGCATCTTTTACGATTTGTGATACTTCCCTTAATTGATTATTCTCTGAAACAACTTTTTGTACGGCCTTAATAGAAACATCATTATTAAATCCAAGCATCCCCAATCGGAAAACAGCATCATCAATCAACTTTTCTTGTTCACTTTTTCGTTTTACTCCTTCTTGAATTGAATCCATAACCTGCTTTTGATCTACAATAATTCTTTCCTGTTCAATAAAGTCCTCCATATTTGGTAGCATCAAGTCATCGTAATTTGCTAGTTTGTTATAATCTCCACTTTTCAAAGTTTGTAACATGGGTTGGACCATTTTCAATTCTTCTTGAGCCACTTGTTTAATTAATGTAGAAGTGATTTTCTGCTTACCACTACTAATGGAACGTAGCTGCACCATCATATAGATCTTTATAGCGATATCAGCAATTCCTTGGGATTCGTAATATAGAGTTGAAGAAAATTCCTCTGTAAAAGGTACTTCCTCTTTTGTCCACTGATATTTCCACATTCCCTCAGCAAATAAATCCCAAATAGCATCTTTTTCAAAGCGATCCCACATGATGTTCCCCATATTAGTGCTCCTTCTTGCTTGTCTAAACTGTGATTGTAAAACATCCATTGCCTTTGGGGTCCCAACCATAATAAGGGGGATATTGATTGTATTGATTAATGCTGTAAAAAAATTTAGTATCTGTGTTGAACTAGAGCTTTTTATACCCTTTAAATGCTGTAACTCATCTAAAAATAGCATGCCAAGATTTATACTTTTGGCAATCTGAGCCATGATAGGCATTAATTGACTTGTTGACAAACGACTATTGACATATCTGTTAAAGTAGTTGGATCCTAGAAGTAAATCGACTTGATACATAAAATCGTAAATAATAGTTTTTACAGAACCGTCAAAAGGAGTCTCGATTTTTAGATAAGTTACTTGATAGTGATTTAAGGCTTGTCCCTTATACGAAACATGAGAAATAACTTGCGGAATAGTTTGCAATATCCTCTGTAAAGTTCGGGTTTTTCCTACACCTGAAACCCCTATAATACTTAATGTCTGGCCTGTCTGAATAATAGACTTATCAAAAGATTTATTTTGTATATTATTCCAATTATCCACAAAACTCTGTGCATAAGTAGAATTTACTGGATTGCGATAGGTATAACCAGTTCTAATCAACCTAGATATTGATGACTCAATTCCTAGATGGATGGGAATGGCTTGAAAATAATGCAGCAATCTTGAAATTAGATGAACTCTCTGATGGTCATTCAAATATCTTTCTTCCTTATTATATGGAGGATATATGCTTAGGCGGTCAATGACTTCCTCCTGAGAATAGATTGGTGGCAAAGCCTCTATAAGAGGATTGCCCTGATATTCCAATAACTCTTGTTCTCTATATTCGGCAACTTGAGCTTGGGTTCCATTATCTAATTTAATTGTCTCCATCATAAAGCACTTCCTTTTGTTTTTTACGGAAAATATTCAGCACTTTTCCCGATTCATTATCAGGATTTGCTTTGTTTTGTTGCTTTCCAGTGTGATTTTGAGCCGCCTCTGTTTGTTTTTCACTTATCAATATCGCTCTCTCTTTTTCTCGATTTTCTCTAATATTCTTTATACCTTTAGGAACCTTACCATTTAGAGATTGATCTTTCGCTTCCTTCTTCGCCTGTTTCACGATTGATTCAATATCCTGAGCTAGTTGGATGGCTCCATTAAGGCTTCCCTCTTCATATTCAGCCTCTTGCTGTTTCCTACTTTCCTTCAGGGAAATTACTTCCTCCATTTTTGCATTCCGATACATTTCGTATTGTTCAATCAAAGAACATACTTCATAATTCTGTCTATCGATTCGAATATATATATTTGCTACACTTTGAGGATCATAAGATACATCCAACTTCCAGTTACCTTGAATACGGGCTTTAGAAAACCAACGTTCGTTGACAGCTTTAGAGCATGTGTAATAGAGTCCACCAAAGTGTATTCCTTTTGGAGTCACATTTGCTTGTGATTTTGGATAAACATTACTCCTAATTGCATCTAAAGACATTGTCCTCAGCATTCCTGTTCCTTTACGTAGTCCCCATTTAAAAATCTCAATCGGTATAGGAGGAACCTTTTCCTCAATCATATCGTTTGATAAAGGATAGTCTGATAAATAGTTATGATTGTTATAATATAAAATGGTGCGTACCAATATCTGCGAATATTCTTGTAAGTTTAATACTGTCTTCTTTCTGTAGTCTTGCCCCCCACGTTTCATGTAATCCTTTTGAACGGCTCCTGGCAGGAACGGGGATATATGTTGCTGGAGAATATCAAAGTATTTTTCATTAACGGCCTTTAGCTCCGGACGGAATTTTCCAGCGTTTTGAATTTTAATATTTAAGTTTTCTACTACTTGTGTCAATTCATCGGATATTAGTTCACTCCCACGATCCGCCAAGATGGTATGTGGTATGTAATGCACCGGCCAATCTTCATCGCCAACTTCCATATCAAGCGTTCTTTTGCAAAAGTCTCTTTTATTTTCAAAAGTATTAGCAAGTGCAACTCTCAAAGAGTGCCCTGACATATTCTCAATCCCCACTCCGATGCCTACAATAGCACGGGAAAAAATATCGACACACAAATATATCACCGGACGGCCGATTACTGTATTTCTATCCAGTGAGGAAACTAAATATATATCACCAATGGTTGCATCAATGGCATATGTACCTATCCCCATTGCATCTTCTGTTGCAGAACCGGTTATAGCACGATAGTTTTGCAAAAAATCCCTTCTACCTTCTCTTTTGTGGATGGCATATTCTGGCTTATACCATTTGCGATACCAATAATAGAATTGGTCATATGAAATAATAGGCTTATCAATGTCCAATACTTTATAACCTGTTTTTTCATCCACTTTGGAGAAATATTCTTTTACCATTTGCTGATAAGCGTACTTTAATGATGGCTTTGACCGGATAAAGTAATACTTTTCTAAGCTAACTCTTATGATCTTTTTCCATTTTTCATTTATTGATGCTCTTTTGATAGTGGAAGAATAAACTGTTGGCCTTCCAGTCTTTTTTGAATAGATTCTTTCTCCCGATTGCTGAATACCAGAACTATAATAGTCAGGTAAAAGAGCATTTTTAATCATCCCCCTTGACCAGAACCTCTTTAAATAATGGCGAACTGTTTTTGTGCTGACTCCAAACTTCTTACTCGCTATTTTTATTAACTCCGATCTCCGTTTCGGTATAAAAATGTCAGGAGTTATATAGATATGATTAATGATATCCCATGCCTTATCACGTTTTTCTATTTCTGTTTCGGATAAATCGTCCTCATCTACATGGAAAACCCACGGATCATTATCAATCTTTACAAAATCACCACTCTTTAAGGCTTCTTTCAAGTTAGGTATTTCCTCAATAATATGAGGAAATGACGGTTGACGAATATCAATTAGGAAACAAAGCTGACGTTCTTTATCAATCCAAACTACTCTTTCAATAACATTTGGATTTCCCTTGCTTTGTAGCAAATCATTAATTACCAATTGCATATTTTTCTTCACCACTCTGTTTTTCCGAAATTTCCACCTGGTAGTCAGCTAATTTATTTGTTAAATAAATTTTCTTATTCAGATCCATTTTTACTTCCTTAGTAGCAATCAAATGTTTAAATAGAATCAATCCCAAGCCTTCATCTAATTGAAATGTCTTTTCTAATCTACTAAAGATTCTCTGAAAGGTATCGGAAGGATCCGACAAATACTCCAACATATCTAATTTTATAAGTTCCAAATTAGAAATTAGGCCCGGGTAATCCTGAATATCATACGCATTCAATGCCCAACCAATATTTCTGGCTAACTGCTTGTTGATTTCTTTTTCTGTTACGATGCCAAACTCAATCCCTTTCTTATCAAAATACCGCCTTTGCAATTCTATCCTTTGGATGGTAGCCTTTTTCTCCAATTCTTGCGATTGTTTAATTATTCTTACTTGATTAAATGGCTTTCCATCATCGCCTTTTCTTGTTATCAAGAATGAAACCGTGAAAATATGCGGTACTTTAGTATTCGAATCAAACAGTTTCTTTGCTAGATTCTCATCCACTGATATATTCAAATCATGAAAATCTAGTGAAGGATATTGTTCACGTATGTCGATAACTTCCTCATCAAATTCTAAGAAATTGAAATAATAAAGCTGTAAGTCACTCAGAAGTTGATGAACTCTTTGCGTAGTATTACCAAATATACGAGTAGATCTAGCTCTACTTGAAATATCTTGAACAAGCAACCAAGGCTTATAGTCTTTTCCAGTTCCCTGCCCACGTTTTTCTTTAAGGAATCTATTGATTGTTGATTCATTCCACTCTCTAATCAATTGTTTTCACCCCATACGACAAGGGAAACAAAAACCACAATCTCCAAGTCATTTCCTGCAGTCAAAAACCCTTGTTTTTTTTACAGTAACGACTAAGAAATTGTGGTAATTTCTTTACTATTAAGTTGTTCTTGATTCATATTTTGGCTCCCTTCTATCTGTTTTACTTTACGATAAAAAGATGTACGACTAATATCTAACTTTTTGTAAGTTGAAACTGCAGTTTGTTTACCTTCTTTCCATCGTTTGTACTCTCGCATAAAATTTTCATCTATTTGAATTACCGGTCTTCCAAATGTAACCCCCTTTTCTTTAGCAATTGCAATCCCTTCTAATTGGCGTTGCTTAATACTATCTCTTTCAAGTTCATATAAAGCTCCGAATATGGTACAAATGAATTTGCCCTGGGGAGTAGAAGTGTCAATGTTTTCCTTTAAACTAACAACCTCGATTCCTCTTTCGGTTAAGTCATAAACAATCTCCAGAAAATCCTTTGTGTTACGGGCTAATCTTGAAATGGACTCAATAATTAAAGTATCTCCTTCTCGAATAAAACTTAGCATTTCTTGTAACTGTGGTCGATTCTTATCCTTCCCACTTAATTTATCCAGAAAGATCTTTTCTACATTTTGTTCTTCTAAGGCTTTTATCTGTCGTGATTCATTTTGCGTTTTGTGAGAAATCCTACAATAACCTATTTTTATTTCAATCTCCTCCTGCAGAATGTATGTTTGTATATTACTATTATAAATGGTCCCTAAAGGTCTGTGAAGGCCTTGAAACATTCCAAAAGTAACATCACAATGTTTTGGAACACTTTTTTATACATTCCCAAAAAGTATGCTTTTGTGACACCAATATCACAGTCTTTGTTAAAGATATTTATAAAAAATAAATCGCCAACTTTTATTTTAGGATTTTAGTGCTGGCTATTGGTGGTTTTCATGGTGTAGGTGCCTGAATCAGAATTTATTCAGATTGACCATCATACCATGATTTTCTGCATTGTTTTAATTTATATCACTTAGTTTATGCAATTATAGATAACTGTTTCTAAGCCAGTACTGTCGGGAGTTCTAACTATTTTTTTCCTCTTTGTAAGGGTACAAGATTAAAAAAATAGTTCTAGTATTTATAGTAAAATAGAATTATAAAAAATAGGGGGTTGTACTTATGAGCTTTGAGCGATCCATTTATCATGATAACGTCTTACAATACCTAATCAATAACAATTACCATTTTTTTAAAGCACCGCTTTATCCTGTGGACTCAGAAATGTCCTCTTTAAGAGACTTATTAAGAAATCAGCCAACTGATATTAATGAAGAGCTTGATGAAATATGGAATGTTGCAATTAACCGCAATACTTTTTATAGCACATTAATTCAAAAGTTTACACTTCAGATCCATAATGAAAACTTTATTCGTAAGGTAGGAGATGTTATAGTCGATCTTAATGGCATCTGGCATTTAATAGAACTAAAGACATCGAAGGACAACGTTTTCAATATAAATTTTGATTCTTTAATTGCTTATGACACTCTTCCAATCGAAGTAAGGAACTATATTCATTTTATCTTTTTTGATGGTCAACTTTTTAGGATGGCTAGATACAATGATCTAAATATTGAACCCGTTGTTTATGTATATGAGGAGATATACCGGAATCCTGAACGAATTAGATTTATTAGAGACTATAATCGTTTTTATCAAATACAGATAAATAATAATAGGAACACTCCTTCTTATGTCGATAGAAGTAACAATGCTTATGTCAAAGTAGATATAAACAAACAACCGCTCGGTGTAATTTCATCCGTTCAAGAGCACATGAATAAACTAAGGAGCCAATTTCCATTAGGAAATTCTTAAACAAGACGAATGTATGTAGTTTTTTTAAGAGGTAGCTATATCAAATACACCTGCCTCTTTTATACTTTACTTGCAAAAATACCTTGCACATATTCCATTAATAACTTCTCTAAGTTATGTATGTATTTCGCAACTGAAAAGTGAGCCATTTCGCAATTTAATTTTGAGCCACTTTATCAGAACTTATTTTTATCCATTCCTCGGTCTCTTTCATTCTGAAAGAAGGGCCATTCATATTTAATACATGCGATTTGTGTGTTAAACGATCTGTTAATGCTGCAGTTAATACTGGATCATAGAAAATCTCCTGCCATTTTAAAAATGACAGGTTGCTTGTAATAATCGTTGATTTCCTTCCAGCACGTAATGATAGGTGAGAAAATAATAATTCTGCACCTTCTTTATCAAATGAGATATAGCCTAATTCATCGAGAATAACCAAGTCATATTTTTCAAATTTTAATTCAAATGATCGAAGTGTTCTCTCAGAACGATGTTCTTTAAGTTGGTTAATTAATGATGGTACTGTCGCAAAAAATACCCTATATCCGGCCAAACACGCTTCCATACCTAGCCCTAAAGCAATATGCGATTTTCCCGTCCCTGGTGATCCAGTAAGAATGACATTTTGGCCCTCATTAATAAAATCCAATGATTTTAGAAGTGGTAATTTTTGCTTAGCTTGATCTGGTAAAGCATCTACCACCAATTCCTCTAACAGCTTTTTCTGTGGGAAATTAGCTGCTCTGATTCTATTTTGTTTTGCACGTACTAATCGATCACTTTTCTCCTGTAAAAGAACCTGTAATAAAACCTCATAGGCTTGTTTAGGATCTTTAAAATCTATTTCATCCTGAACCATTTTTCGAATGCTCGGTAAACGTAGTTCTTTACAAATCTCAATTATTTGCTGCTTTTTATCCATAATTAGTTACTCCTTCATCGATTTGATTAAACATATTCGCATAAGCTCTCATGTTGCTTTCTGATTGATTCATTGTTTCATCAGGGTTATATCTTCTTACTCCTTCAGGAGTAGATTGCTCGCAGATGAATAAAATTCTTTCCGTATTTACGTATCCTAATCGAATAGAATTCAATTCTTCTACAGCCTTCATGACCCTATCTAAGTTATTGTTTTCTTTGATATAGAGGAGTAACTCTATGAATTCTTTTTCTTTTCCTATATAATGATTGTTGTATAATTTTTTAATTTGTGTTGGTGCCTGCTTAAAACTTTGACTTTGAGTTATGGCACCTTTTTTCTTTTGGAATGTTTTTAAATAATGGTAGATATTCATTTCCCATTGATGTAATCCCCAGTTTCGTGGATGTTCTGCCACTAGTTCTCCTTCGATAAATAATTTAATTTTCCTAGCTCCTACTTTTGCTTTGATATATTTTCCTACATGTCCTTCTGGTACAGAATAATGATTTTGTTTGATAACTATTGTGCTATATTTATCCACTCGACATTCAACCAATTCAGCTATGTCAAATGGGGCCATTGCTGCTAATTTTGAGACTGACTTTTCTTTTTTCATTAAGTTAACGTGCTTTTCTTTATGCTCGTGGTGATGTCGTTCATTTAGTCTTTTTAACGTTCTCGAAAGATGATCTTCAGCCTCTTTTATGTCAGTAAAAGAGTATTGTGATGAAAATGCTTTGCGTCGTATAAACTCAACACTTCGTTCTACATGCCCTTTTTCATTACCTTTTCTTGGCTCACATAGACGAATTTTAAATTGATAGTAGTTAGATAGATTGATCATACTATCCGTGATTGTCTTTTCTGTTCCAATAAATGATTTTACAACTGTTCGCATATTGTCATATGTAAATACCGAAGGGATAAAGCCAACGTGCTCGATAAATTTTGTATGAACATCTAATACACAAACTTGTGATTCGGACTGATAAAGCCCTGCGAAACGATAATTACTATGTGCTAAAGTAAATACCGCAAGTGAATAACTCCTAATCTTCCCATCTATCTCTAGTTTCACTTCCCCCCAATCAAATTCAACTTCATATCCCGGTTCACAATATCTTCTAATAAAAACTTCCTTTGTTTTTGCTGCTTCCTCATTTACAAAATTCCTTACAGTGGAATAGCTTATAGTATATCCGGCATCAAGTAAGCTCTCATGCATATCTATCATCTTCATTTGCTGTTTACTCATATAGTGGTTTCTTTTCCACTCATTTTCTTTAATATAGCCCCTTAATAAGTTTTTAATCTCATCAGTTAATACCCTTTTCCTACCAATTCTTTTTTTATATGTAGGTGGCATTATAATATCTTCAGTAATCGGTAGATTACGAACATCCTCATTTCTACTTTTCTCAAATTCTTTTATGTATTTATTAACTGTATTTCTGGATTTTTTTGTCTCCTTGGCAATCTTTCTTTTGCTCAAGCCCTTCAAATATAACTTTATAATCGTCTGTTTCTCTTTCAATAAAATCACTCCTGATGTTTCCCCCTAATATGTCATTAGGGTTATTTTCGATCAAAAGTGGTTCAGTTTTCAATTGCTATGGTGGCTCACTTTTAAGTTACCATATACATATGTAGATAGAACAAGATTTTCATAAACATAAGAATGCTTCCTCTCACTTGTTCAAAACTAAATAAGCAACCTTAATCTGTATACATAACTTTTTAAGGTACATTTGTAGCAAATTTTAAAGTCAAATTGTACTTCAGTACATATATTTGTTTATCCAAAAAAGAAAGGATAAAGAGATAAACTCTCCTTATCCTGATTCTGTAAAGTTTTCAATAGAAAACTTTTAATTATATAATACAAGCAGGGAGGCCATCAAGAAATGTTTGTATATGCTCAAGTCACTAAACTAATAAAGTATTTTCCCACCCAAGAGGGATTTCTATAAACTCCCAGTGATTATTCATTAATCCTCTTCAACTTTATTCTATTCCCTTTAGATACACTAATCCTTGAATTAGCAACTCATTTAACTCTTTTATAAGTTTTTCCATTTCCAGATTTTCAAAAAAATAGTCTCTTGGGTATCCCTCTTGCCCCTCCCTCCTTTCATTTTTTGGTTTACTATAGTCCAAACCAATCCGTTGTCGTAGCTCTTCAAATGTATCACATAAGTCATCTTCTAAATCCAGGCTATGTAAAGCCCTAATTATACTTTCTTTAACCACTGGTAACTCCTTGTTAAATCGTACTTTTCTCTCACGTAAAGAGGACATTATGGTTTTCAAATCCGACGGTGAATACTCTATTTTCGCCTCATATTCGAGAATCAATTTATAAATTAAATTCCTGTTGACAATAGCATATCTAATTGAACGTTTTTTCGAATCCCTAATTAATAAATCATTTTCTAAAGTATACATTGTTCTTAATTTCCCAATAGGATCCTCTACTTCTGGAAATTTAGGATAAGATCTTTCATTTTCTATTCTAGGTTTATCCTCAGTATAAAAACTAAGTTGATCTGATGCATTCAAATAGCAAGGAGGTAAAGAAAGTAAGAACCTTAATGCGTCATTTGGTTTATATTCTCTAAGTAGATCGGATATCACCACATCATATTTTTTCCACTCTAGTGACCCGTACTTTGGCTGAAGAGAAAGATGCTCATGCTTAATTGCAGCCTCTAAAGAAATAGCAAATTCACATTGAAAATAAAAGGAATAAATTAACTGGTTTTCAAAAGGGGAGACATCCATATCATCTATTGAAAGATTAGATTTCACTTTTTCTTCTTTGATCAAGGTTAACTGCCTACGTAGCTTATAAACCACAAACCTCATGCCAGACCTTGCTTGGAACCTATTCTCAAAAGTCTCGATTGACTCTGATACTAGTTCCTCAATTTTATCATTAGTTAGATTTTCGTGATAATGCTTATCAATGTAATCTACTATTAACTGAACTTTGTCACTCATTAAATTTCCTCCTTAATGCAAAAAAGTGCCATTGACTATATTCAAAGGTATGCAAAGGTTTTTTTTAACCTTAGTTATCCTTTAGTCAATGGCACTTAATTTTTATATTTCACTTTAACTTTATTATAATAACTACCCTTAAAATTAGCAAGAAACACAGTAATTTAGCATCAAGATAAAACCATACACAACTTTTAAAGTTTATTCTACATCAATCTCCATAACATTAGATATAAGAACAGAAGGATAAAGGAAATTCCCTTTATCCTCTGTTAGCATTCTTCTTTCTGTTCAGTAGCCCGAAATAGCCATTAAACAATTTCAGGAGTTCAACAGAAAGATCATTATCATCCATTCCATAGTGTTTCAACACTGGCACTACTTTTTGAAGAGCCTCTTTACCACGATTGAGCTTTTTATATTTGTTTCTTACATTAATTTCTGCAGCGGCTTTTGCTATACTTCTGGGAATATCCATTGCCATCTTACGAATCCAAACGCATTCTTTCCGACCAATTTCATCCAGATTCTCATTTGTCCAATCTAAGACCTGATGTGTAAATCTAATTGCCTGTTTATATAGATTTAACTTTCGAAATCTATCAATTTCAATCGTCAAGTCTATTCCTCCTCTCCTTGCCCTTCTTTTTCTAAGACTTTATCAATTTCCTTAATCCGAGCTAATAGTATACCGAAAATAACTTCCGCATCGTCGTCTAGCTTACGATATTGTTCCTCTGAAATATAATTTTCCATGATGGCCATATCCAGAAAAGCCTGAATTTCAGCTGTACTACCGAGTGCTGTGTTCAAACGATCACGCTCCTTACCATAATAATGGTTGCGATAGCCTTCGCTAAAATTAGCAGGTACACTGGCTGAAGCACGACGCATTTGGTCACACATATTGTATTTTTCAATTTTAGGAAAATCCTTTACTATTGCATATATGTCTCTTCTAAACCGTAATGCTCGTTTATAAACCTCCTGTTCTCTTGGGTTAGATACATCTTTTTTCGTCAGTTGCATAAAACATCACTCCTAAATTTTGATTTTGATTGGTTTGGAATTTTGATTTACCTTTTTCTGAAGTGTTTCATTAGAGGGCTTTTGGGGAATTACGTGGAATTAAACAAAGTCGTAAATCTGCAGTTCTCGTTTATCAGACAAATAGTGGTTGATGAGGATTAATTCGGATTCAGTAAGATCCTTCATCCCTTGAATCATCCAGATCCTACCTTCTTCGGCAAGCTGGACTAATTTTGATTCAATATCAAAGATGCAGTATGATATCGATTCTCTAAAATCACGATATTCATCCTGTGTCTTTTCAACAGTTTCATTCATTCTTCTTATCACCTCCTTTCAATTGTTAATTCATTATAGACCTGAATTCACGTGGTATGAAAAAAATGATCTTCGTGGTTGGTCTAATGGTTATAACTGTTAACTTAGGAACTGTAATGTGGCTGGGAAAATGTGGTGTCTGGTGTATTTGAAGTTATTCACTTAACATTGGTGGGTTATCATTGAATAGAGGTTTTTTATTAAGTTTCCGAGAAAGTGTATTATACACGACAAGCATTTCTCGTAAATTAAAATACCCTTTTGCGGAGATGTGGTGATTTAGCCTGTAATGTTCTTTGTTACACTTTTGGCAGAAATAGGCTTCCTTTATTGTGTCAATGTATAGAAAACTACCTTCTTTTGTTATAAAGATTTGTCTACTTCTCCCCCAATCACCATCTTGCTTACTATATAGATTCGAGTCATAGAGAAGGCATCCTCTAACAGCTTCATCATTTTCCACAAAATACTTTACATCTTTATTATTCAGATGTGGATTCACTTGCATAAAGATTGGTACATACTCAAAATTATTTCGTGATTGAATTGTAAGGTAATTCATTTTTTCCTTTAGAGTCATTTCTTCGCTTACTATTTGAGTAGTTTGTTCATTCATAGATTTGTAGTTAGATTTCATCCTTTTTGTCTCCTTTTCTGTCATAAATTATTGTTTTTCTCATTGATAACCCAATTCTATTATCTTTTCACTGCTTTAAATAGTTTTTTTGGTTTGACTATGTTCTAGTCAAAAACTAATGAATCTTGCTTTCTATTTTTCATTTCTTCGGAAAGTCAATCCTTATGTGAGGTGAAGGAACGTAGGTAAATATAGTAGAAAATAGAAGGATTTAGTGGTTGTTGTTACTTGGTGTATTATCATCTTACATTGATATTTCTTATAGTGCAAAATTCTTATGTTCTACCCCCTGTTATTATTTATTTCTATTTTTTCCTATTTATATGAAAATATCATACCAGCTCAAACATTACTTATATGATTTTCTCTTATATTTATGAAAGCACCGCATAGTATAAGTTGTTAAATCTATAAAAGAAAAGGAAGTGGTTAAGATGAAGGAAACAATAAAAATAGCCTTAGACTGCGGTAAATACAGTACCAAGGCCATAGGGAAATACCAGGGGAATACCTACACAACAACCTTCCGTACTAAAATGCAGCAAGTGTCAAGACTCGGTATGGATATATCTCCAAATTCTTTCCATGTAAAATACTATGGAAATGAGTACCTATTAGGCGATATGGTTTCAGAGGATTACTCAGACTTCTCCTTAAACAAAGCCTCTCGAATTCACCAATTAGCTATCTACACAGCTATTACTCAACTCCTCCAAAAAGCAAAAGCCTCTATTAATGTAGATATTCGTTTAGGTGTAAATGTTCCTATTACAACCTACAAGGATTCCATCCAAAAGGAAAACTTTAAACAGATGGTAGAAAAACGTGGACATACTATTCACCTAATGGTCAATGGGAATGCATATTCCATAGAATTGTCAGATGTCACATTGGCTTTTGAAGGAATGGGAGAGATTTATGCTAAGGCAGATGAATACAAAAATAAAAATACAACGATTATCGACGTGGGGGGCTTGAACACTACCCTTTGTAGTTTCAAAGGAATTCAACCCCAAATAAATACCATGATTGTTTCAGACCTAGGTATGAATGTATTGAAAGGCAAAATAGGAAAGGTCATTAACGAACGATACGGAATGACTGTTTCCTCAGATGATTTAGAACAAGTGCTAAGACGTGGTTACTTTGCTAGTAAAGGTGAAATCTATGAAGATAGCAAAGTAATGATAGAGGAAATGAAGTTAGAACACCTTCAACAAATAGTCCAATTCGCCAAATCCCGTGGTTACACTTTTAACATGAATGACATTCACTTTGTTGGCGGTGGATCAATTACCCTTAGAAGGTACATCAAGCAGGAGTTTCCTCACGCACTCATCATGGATAACCCTCAATACTCCAACTGTCTATCCTTCCTCAAAATCCTAGAGGTTAAAAATGGCTAAGGTGAGGTACACGGTTAGCTTTTTGCCCAACGATCATGAATTACTTCGATTTGTTGGGGAGAAGAAAAAAACTCAAAACTTCAGTGCATACGTAAGAGAGCTTATTCGAAGTGATATGAGGGTTGCTGATAAACCAGAGCTTGAAAGAATATATGAGTATGTAATTAAGAGGATAAAAGAAGATGGATACGTAATGGAGGATAAGGATTCTAATAAGGTCGCTGACTTTATAGATGAAACCGACAAAGAAATAATCATGGATCTCTTCTAGTATAAAAGGACCACCACCTAGGTCCTTTTTATTTATATAACTATTTTAACCCCTTAAACATATGTCAAATAAGTTAAATTAAGGAAAACTACTCTTCTGTAATATCTATTGAGAGTAAATGAAGACTAAACAAAAAAGAACAAAGCCCAAAAGGTGAAGGCTCTGTCCTAAAAAGAGAGGTTTGGATTGCTCTACTTGATTCTATTCTCTTCAATATCATCCAACATATTCATGATGGTTTCGATTTTAATAACAATACGATTCTGCTCCTCAAATGGAGGAAGTGGGAAAAGAGTTTGAACGATTTTTTCCCTCGATATGTTTGGTTGGGCCCCGCCTTCACCTTTTTCTTTAAAAATATCCCGTATAGACATGAGATAGTAAAACAGATACTTATTGTTTACTTGGGAGAATGGGGTACATGCACAACATGCTTGATTGGTAGTCGCTTCGATTTCTAAGATACCCAACTTTCCAATGGTTGCTCCGTACATGGCGATTAAGACATCGCCCGGTTTATTTAAACGCAAAGAACACTCTTTTAAAGCTAATTCTGTGATTTTTTCCTCTGAATCGTTAATATAGCCGTCCTTTAGCTCTCCTGTCTTCAACCAGGAAATGTTTCCATCATAGTAAGCTCTATTGCCCCTTTTCGGTGTCGAACCCGAACCCCAATCGCCTATCTCACCTAGTCGAGTCCAAGTCCAGTTCTTAGGAAGTTCATAAGGAATATCAGCCTTATCAACACTTGGAACCGCTTTGGGTTTCTTAATGACTTTATCCTTAATTAGTAGTTCTTTTTCCTCTAATGTCTTTTTTAGTAAAACGTCTGCCGGTTCATCAGCTTCGCTTTGAGGAACAACTATACCCTTGAACGCATCATCCAAGGCTTGTTTTCGTATAGCTTGGATCCTCTCCTTTTGAAAAAAGGATTCACCTTCTAATTGCTCACACTTAGAAAACAGGTTGTCGATTCTTTCAATAATTCTTACTTGCTCTTCCAAGGGAGGTATTGGAACTAAAATTTGAGATAATTTATCCATGCTCAAACCTTCCCTTGAGGCTCCCACTTGAACATCCATAATTCTTTTTTGGAAATATGGGGAGATAATGCAAGTATGGATGAAGTAACGAATCTCAGGATCGACTAATCGAATAATCGCAACATGCTGGTTAACATTAGCTGTAAGAAAGTCGTCTGGCAATAAACAGCTTCTTCCAATAGAACCTCCAGTAATGTTTAAGAGGATGTCGTTTTTCTCTACTAAGCTACCTTGCATTGTTGCATTAATCTCTTCTGGAATATAGGCGATACCCGTCATACTTAATCCATCATTGTGTACGTTTTGAGAGCGAATAAATGGAATTCCGCTATCTGTATAATTCTTACTTCCACCAAGGGGGGTTTTCCCCGCACCTAACTTACCCGCTAGTTCTCCTAGTCGAACCCATTCCCAATTATCAGGAATATCGAAAGGAATTTCATCCTCTGTTATAGTTGGAAGTATTTTTTGTTTCTTGATTTTCTTTTCTTTCTCAAGTTGTTGTTTCTTCTCTTTTATTCGCTCTAAGAGGAGAATGGCTGGTTTATCCGTTTGGCTTTGTGAGGTCAACCCTCCATGAATAGCTTTATCTAAGATTTTCTCTTTTATCGTAGCAATTGCTGTCATCTTCTCTCCCCCTTACTCCAGTTCTTTTCCTAGACTTTGGAGAATCTCCATTACATTCGTTTGAGACTGGATTAACCCTCCAATCAATTCTTGTACGGATTGATTTTCGTGTGAATTGTCTTTTTTGTTAGGGTTTCGAATGTCCAGATTGAAGTTACGTTTTTCAATTTCTTCAGTTGATACTTTCCAGGCGTTTTCATTTTCTACTCGATTGTTCCACCATGCTTTTTCTACCTCAAATTCATTTGCTTTTAATGGACGAGTTTTAGAATAACGCTTGTATCCCTCTGGAAGAGGATGCTCAAAGTACCAAACTTCTTTAGTAGCTTCTGTTTTATCAAAGAATAATAAGTTCGTAGCAATCGGTGTGTATGGGGCAAATACACCCTCTGGTAATCGAACAATGGTGTGCAAATTGCAATCTTTTAAGAGTTTCCTCTTGATGTTGATTTTCCCTCTATCATCCCCAAATAAGAAACTGTTTGGAAGAACAACCGCAGCTCGTCCGTTTTGTTTTAAGCGATAGAGAATTAATGACATAAACATATCTGCCGTTTCGGATGATTGCAGATTTACAGGGAAATTCATTTGAATCGAATCCTCTTCTGTAGAACCATAAGGGGGATTCATTAAAATAACATCCGCCTTGTCTTCTTCTTTAAAGTCTCGAACGTTTTTCGATAAGGAATTATCATGTAAGATGTTTGGTGCATCTATATCATGTAAAATCATATTGGTAATAGCCAACAGATAAGGCAATGGTTTCTTTTCTATTCCAAAGATGTTTTGTTGAAGCATTTCTTTATCTGCTGGTGTCTTTACTTGATCCTTCATGTAATCTAATGCGGAAATCAAGAACCCACCTGTTCCAGAGGCATAATCTGCCACTTTTTCATTAATCTGGGGCTTTAGAATATCAGCGAAAAATGTAGTAATGGCTCTTGGCGTATAAAACTCTCCGGCAGAACCAGCCGATTGCAAGTCCTTCAAAATCGTTTCGTATATATCATTAAACGCATGTCGCTCTTCGTTTTCTGTAAAGTCCACTTCATTCAATACATTAATAACCTGTCTAAGCAATGTCCCGTTTTTCATATAGTTGTTTGCATCTTCAAATACATATTTAACAATGGCTTTTCTCTTTAATGTAAACTGATCTACCTGAATCTCTTTTAACGACGGGAATACCGTGTTGTTCACAAAATTAAGAAGGTCTTCTCCTGTAAGAGCTTCCCCATCCTTTTCATCAATAGCCCAATTTCTCCAGCGACAATCTTCCGGAATAATGGATTCGTAATTCTCATCATAGAACTCCCAAAACTCCTCTTTGGCATCATAGATCTTTAAGAATAACATCCAAACGAGCTGTGAAATCCGTTGGGCATCTCCGTCTACTCCTGCATCTTGCCGCATGATATTCTGAATCCGTTTAATCATTGTTTCTATCGTCATGTTGTTCCCCCACTTTCTATGTTTCTATCCTTTGTAGTGTAGGTCATCACTACTTTGACGGCTTTTTCCTGTAATAGATTATGTACTTCCAGCAGCACCGAATGAATCTGATAAGCCCCTCTGTCCAATCGGGTAAACAATCCCGCTTCTGTTAATTTTGTTAGGGTGTTATCAATTGTTCCCTTACTCATTCTCGTCTTTTCTGCCAATTCCTTTTTCAGAAAGGCATTAATAATGATTTGATTTTCTTGGTTAACATAAGGAATCATTTCGTATAGCAGTCGTGCGACTCCTTTTGACATCCCGTGTAATACCAATATGTCTTCTAAAAATGGCTTTGCCTTTTGAAAATCCAAGTCTCCCTCCATTCCAACACCTCTATTCTCCTTATTCATCAATTTTGGTGAATACCTTTCACTAAAATCATTGTACCCAATCAATCAAAAGAAAGGCAAACAAAAACCTCCCAAACACGGAAGGTATCTGTTCTTACGCATATAGATTGTTTTCTAGCTCTTTCATTGCTTGAATGTATTTCTTTCTTCCCCCAAAGGCTTTCGCAATTTTCATTGGGTTTCCATACTGGTCAAATGGTTGAAATTCTAAGACTTTGACATCTTGGAAGTCAAAACGTCCTTCATCTTGATATTTCTCAAGAATAGCTTCCAATACTTCTCTTGCGACTCCTGAATACTTGGAAAGGTAATCTTTCTTTTTCACATTCTTGGCACGTTCGGAACGGGTTAACGGTTTTTGGTCAAAAGCGATATGACAGATGAGGTCAAATTCATCTATATCTCCCTTTCCTACTTCTTCCCGTAATGCTTCTAGCAGCACTCCACGCTCCCTGAGTTCCTCAAAAATAACTTCCTTCTTATCCGATTCTGTCCAATGTTTAATAAAGTCATCTAAACTAGCAAATTCTTTTCGGATGCCTTTTCTGGAATAATCCTTTAGGCTTTCCGTAATGAGTTTCCCATCCTGGTCATAATACATGACTCGTTCATTAACAATTCGGACTTCTACATCATCTACATAAAAACGGGTTCTTCCTTTTGTTGTCTTACCACCAGGTCTATCTTCTCCCCCGAAGGTAAATCCGCCACCTCTGTTTCCGTTTGGTTCCTCACTATGTCCGTCCTCAGAAGGATTATCCGGGTTGTCGCCTTCATCTTCTGGTGTTGGCGGAACGATGTCGTCTCCTTCACCTGGTTCATAAATTTGAATTGGCTCCGCATCGAACTCTGGATCCGCAAACAATCTGGAAGCATTCCGAAAATCAAGGACGGTGAAATACTCTTTTCCGTATTCTGGCTTTAATCGAGTGCCACGCCCTATAATTTGTTTAAATTCGGTCATCCCATGTTCTCCGAAGATGTTATCGAGAACAATCACTTTACAGGTCTTACAATCTACCCCTGTTGTGAGAAGTTTACTGGTCGTGACAATCGTAGGAAATGGCTCTTCCTCATCAATGAAGTTCCCTAACTCTGCTTTTCCTTCTTTATTATCCCCTGTTATTTGCATGACGTATTTCGGGTTCTTTTTCACCATGTCTTTGTTTTCATTAATAAGTGCTTCTCTCATCCGTTCGGCATGAGGAGTGTCGATACAAAAGACAATGGTTTTCGCCATTCGGTCCGTTTTCTTTAAGAACTCGGTCACTTTCTTAGCAACCAATTTGGTTCTTCTTTGTAAGATTAAATCACGGTCATAATCCGATTGATTATATTCCCGGTCTTCAATCAGTTGCCCGTACTTATCCAACTTCCCCTTTTCTGGACGATACCCTTCTAAGTCACGGTCAATCCCTACACGAACCACTTTATATGGAGCAAGAAATCCATCAGCAATCCCTTGTTTTAAAGAGTACGTATAGATTGGCTTTCCAAAATAATGGGTATTGCTAACATCTTTGCGTTCTACTGGCGTAGCAGTCAATCCGATTTGTGTAGCAGATGAAAAGTATTCTAGTACTCGTCTCCAATTCGACTCTTCTTTTGCGGAACCTCGGTGACACTCATCCACGATAATCAAGTCAAAGAAATCGGGACTAAATTGACGAAATATATCCATTTCAGGAGTTACCCCTGATAGTTGTTGATATAAGGCTAAATAAACTTGATACGAACTATCCATGTTTCGATGTTCTATCTTCGTCATGACGTTTCCAAACGGTTGAAAGTCATTTTGAATCGTTTGATCCACCAGTATATTTCGGTCTGCTAAAAAGAGAATCTTCTTCATTCTTTTTGCTTTCCATAAGCGGTGAATGATTTGAAAGGCGGTGTACGTCTTTCCTGTTCCTGTTGCCATCACAAGCAATAGTCTGTTTTGTCCTTTTGCGATGGCCTCTATAGTTTTGTTAATGGCTACCATTTGGTAGTAGCGTGGGGTTTTATCCCCTAATGCAAAGTAATACGGTTCTGTAATCAATTCTTCTTGTTTATCGGTAAGCCCCTTGGCTTCTTTATAACGACTCCATAATTCCTCACTGGTTGGAAACGTACCTAATGAGATTTCCCGTTCTGCTCCTGTGAGAAAGTCGTGTTCCACAAATCCATCCCCATTGGAAGAATAGACAAATGGTACATCTAAAATCTCTCCATAATCTATCGCTTGTTGCATCCCTGCTCTTACGGATAATGTATTCTTTTTTGCCTCAACGACTGCAATCGGGATATTTGGTTGGTAAAATAGCAGATAATCTGCTCGTTTCCTTTTTCCTCTGGACGTTAAATTTCCTCGCACGATAACCTGTCCATCGGTGAATGGATAATCTTCTCGCATTTTACGAACATCATCCCACCCACTCTGAACGATGGCAGGGGTAATAAAATGAGTACGTATCTCTTGTTCCGTTAGTTCTTTTTTATCTAGCACTTACCTTACACCCCCTCTTTTCCCTATTATAAGTCTATGTAGGGCTTTTTGCATGTATTTATAGTCAATATATTTAGATAAGTTTTGCTATATATCAAATCTATACTATAAAATCATAATCTCAAGAAAAAAGGAAGTCACAATTACGCAACTCCCCCTAATCCCTACACTATTTTCTTTATCCCATACTTATCCTTCAAAGCCTGCTCATCCATAAAGCCAACAACTGTGTATTTTCTTTTTCCATTTGATTTTTTGAATCTATAATCCAATAGATTCCTAAAATGCTCACCCTTAATATTGGTAGATTTTAAATCATAACCATAATATTTTGTAAGTATCCAAAGGACATCGTTTAAATACTGATCCATTTCTGTTAAGGAACTGAATATAACCTCTTCCGCTTTATCATTAGCCCGTTCTAAACGGTCACATAACTCCCTGTACATTACAACTTGAATTGACGGGTCCTTAGCGAACTTTATCTTTTCTACTTCTTGAGAAGCTGCTTTATGTTCAAGATACGAACATTTCTCATCTTTATTAGAATCATAATGACATTTCATAACTTGTTGGACAATTTCATAATCAACGCTTTGCTCAATAAAGTAAGTGAGGTCATTTTTTGCGTGTCTTTTAATTTTCCCAATCAGTCCATTCTTTCCCCCACGACCAAACCGAATATATTCCTTTTTCAACTGTTCATACGTATTTCGATCCTCAATAATCATTTTTAGAGTTTCCTTTGATGACAGATTAGATAATCCTAGTTGGCCAGCATTCACTCCTTCCTCTTCTCCAATCGTATCAACCACAATCTCGTCAAAATTTTTGAACTCACATTCAAATCGTTGCTCTAATTCACGGATTAAAACATCTTGACTCTTATAGTTGTAATACGTCTTGTTGCGGATAAGGGTGCTTTGGATCATTGGCGTTAAAACGTGCAGATTTCCATTATCATCTGAGAAAAGCCCTGATTGCTGCTCCATATTATCTAACGCTATCATGTAATCAGTTGGTTTTTTTCTAACCTTCTTAATTAGTTCTTTTGAGTTTTCTGCCTTTTTTATCTCCTCTTTCAAAAATGTTTGGTATAGAAATGCTTTTCTTTGTTTAGGTGCATCTGCTTTTTGGAAAAAGATTTTAAAGGCACTATACTTATTTCTAAAACGATGTGACATTTGAGTAAGACGTGTTAACTCATGATTGATGGAATTATGAGAACAAAGTACCCATGTTTCGTCCTTTTCTTGATTATTGGTAATTGAAACGCCTGACGATAGCACGGTAGTAGCAAGGATTACTTGAATATCCCCTGAAACATTTCCCTTGTCGATAATGGTAATTTCCTTCTCCTGACGCTCACTTTCCTTTTTTGCCATAATCCCAATCGCTTTAATGTTATACTGCTGAAGCTGTTGGCAATATTCTTCAATCCAGCTTGTGTCTTCAATAAAGATAAGAAGTTTCCTTTCTTTATCGGATTCAGCAGCAAAACGTATCATTCTAAGAAATTGAGATTTTAATTCTTTAGTTGAATCACTTAGAATGGAATATCCCGCTTCCTTGAAGGGATTCTCATGATCTTCCTGGTTTATTCGAATAATCAAATCATAATCACTTGCATGAAGTAGTTCGGGCGTGGCAGTGACATGAAGCGAAATACCCCGCATATCCAGAAGGGATCTTTCTGCAATTAAGTGGTCCCTTATTCTATCCAACTTGAAGGACGCATCGGTGGAAAGGACATGAATTTCGTCTGTTACCAGCAGGCCAGCACATTCCTTTTCTTTATTCGTTGTTCTTCTTTTCTCTTGCAATTTGGATTCAATAATACGTGGGGCATGATCAATAGTGGTGATAAAACTTGGGGTTTGATTAATGATGATATTCCTTTCAAAAGTGCTATACCCATCAGAGCCAGTTAGCATGGTAGAGTTACCATCGCTTTCAAAGTCACCTTTTAAATTGTTAATTAAAGCTCTTCTTGGGCATGAATATACTGCAAACTGTTTAGAAGCACTACCAGTGGACTTAGAGGCTAAAACTTTCTCGTTGAGTTCATGAATCATTTTAATTAAAGCATAGCTTTTTCCCGTTCCGGTATCTGACACAAGCAAAATTCTTTTCCCTTGATTTTCTGGTGAAGAAATAATTCTTTTTAACTCCAGATATACGTCTTTATTGTCAAATATCTTGCCTTTAATGTTTAGTGTAATATCAGGTTTTAACTCATTTTTCTCAGCAAAAGTAAAGATATTACTCGTGTCTATTCCATGTTGTCGCAGGATATGAATTAATGATCCTGCAGTAACGTCATGATACCCCTTGAATTCGTTAATATCTTGCTTTGTTTTACTCATTCTAAACCACCTCCGCTAAATCATATTTTTGTTGTTCGGTAATTTGACCATCTTCTTCCATATTGTTTAGAGCCATGTACAAATAACTTCTTTCATCATAGGTTAGTTCTTTGGCTAATCCATTCGTTTGAAAGGCCTTTAATAACTCATCGAAATTCACTATAGACGTAATGTTTTTACCCTTAAAGTTTTCCTCTGCCACCTGTTGAATCATTTCCCGCTTACCTATTGCGTCATTTTTCTTTTTCACAACCTTTTCAATACGTCTATATTTGTTCAAGTATGGTTGTAAATCAAAGATTGATGCATCTTTATTCACTTTCACTTTATTCGTTGATGGCAGAATGTTTTTATGAAGGTATGTACTACTATCTAATTGGATTCCGAGCTTTATCTCAAGGTCATCTCTTACCCATTCATAAATTAATTGTTGAACCTCAAAATCTACATTTTCTAATTCTGTAACAGGTAAATACAAATGATATCTTCTTTCAGCCTGTTTATCACCACTTGAGAAGGACTCTTGAATAAAACGAAAGGGACCATTCATAATCGAAGATATTACCTTCGGTAGAGTTTCAGGAGGGATAGAAGATAGATCATTCAAGTTATACCAATAATTATTGGTTAGGTAATGTTTAATCTCATTACGTGTCCTTTCGGAGTTTTCCCAAGAACCTAGAGCAATTGGGTTCCCATTATTTAGCAGATAACCAAATGAAGATTCATCCAATCTATTGTGTTTATTATTTTTGATATTGACCTGATCTAGATGGGACTGGATTAACGCAATATTTTCTATAGCTTCTTCTTTTGAACTAAATCCATGAATATATGAAGTAACTAAGATATCAGACTCAGTTTCCTTTTTCTTTATAACAGCACCTCTCCTTTCTTATATTGTTATTAATATTATAGCAGTTACTAATTGTATAATAATCTTTTACATGTTCGAGGATGTACTACGAAATAGGAAGAAATAGCAAGGAGCGTACCTCTTGCAAACCCTATAAACCTTTACATAAAATACAGGGCGAACTATATCTTATTTATTAATACCCTAGCCATTTCTTTCGCCCTTAAAGAAGGTTTTTTTCATACAGGGCAAACGTTTATAAGGTTGCCTTTAAAAGAACTGAAAGTTATCTCATCAAATGGAGCCTAACTCACCTAGGCAAATAAAAACACATAGACTCACTAATCTATGTGCACATCAAGTATATTCTCTAGCAATATTTCCGTTGAATTTTCATCATTCAGTTACAAATACTTCCTCATTAAATCAATCTTTATTAATTTGCCATTTATCTTATGAAAATCGTGCTGTTTATAATAATCAATGGATACATTCAAGTCGTTTGATATCGCCAACTGTAACTTCAAACTAATTTCATTCACTTGTTGCTCGTCTAATATGGGCTTTTTCTTATGGTCTTTTTCTTCCCACATTTGCTTTAACAGATTTATGTGCTCAGGCATCATTATAGATGTCCATTTGATATTGCCTCTATCATTTACCATTCTATTCTCCACCTCTTTAAAAACGAAGATTATATGCATCAGCTCACGGCGAAACGTATGTTCCACTCTAACAGAAGGAAGACAGATATACAAGCGAACACAAGTCCCTGTACTTCATTATTATCAAGCATATTTCACAGACGGGTACCTAATTTATTGCTAATCAGAATGCTAACGATAACTTGTGTTGCAAATAAGGCTTTTTTTGTTCCGTGACATCTAATTAGATTGCTGATGCCTTTATTTGTCCTGTTACATGTCACTTTTCATGGAGTTTTTTAATTTATACAATCGAAACCTTATTTTTGACAATATTTATATAGGGTTAAGATTAGGCAATCCTGATTACATTCAGAGTAGTCTACCTAATGGTTAACTGAGAATCATGGTGGTAGATACTTAACATCCTTGACCATTTAAGTACATTCTACATTTTGGGGAGTTCTACTAATAAATATTCTCGAAATACATTGTCAGAAAATAGTAAATAGTGTACTATAGTATTAGTTAAATTGAACTACTAAAATTAAATATGAGGTGAATCTATTGATTGTGACCGAAAAAAATGCTGATTTGGAATTAATGAAAAATGCATATGGACTCTTATACGAAATAGAAAACTCTTTACGTTCATACATTCACAGAAAGATGGAAGATTACTACGGAATCCATTGGTATGAAGTAGCCCCTAGAAAGGAATATAACAGACCCCCATCACGCACATTTGATTCACTTAACTTTTCTGATTACAGTTCGTATTTCGCCATTTATCCAAAGGCCTTCAAAAAAATCCCACGTAAATTCCTTACGCTATTACACCAACTTTACCCAATCCGGAACAAGATTGCCCACAACCACTTACTTACCCATAAAGAATTTGGATTGCTAGAAGAAAACGTGGCATTTTTAGTTAACTTTATGCAAAGTAATCTATAATCCCTCTCTTATTATCATTTTCCCAACCCAAAACTACATTAATAAAGATGATGGTTTATAATTGATGGTAAATAAACTTATAACATTAGATAGAGCTAGAAAAGAAGTGGACAGGTTATGCAATTAGCGTAATCAGTGGGAAAACAATGGACGAGTTGCATCGAATATTAAGATTAGGATATAGGTATAAGGTAAAGCCAAATAACAGGTAATAATTGAATTGGATACATTTCCCGCTCCGATGTACCTTACGCTGAATAATACGTACTGAAACTAGATTTCACAAAAATCGTACCGTGCTATAAGCTAGGGATGGGTACCTTACCTTTTTAATTGCTAACATCGGCTTGTGCAGTAAATAAGGCTTCTTGTGTGCCCTGACATTTCGCTGTTGACTGGTGCTTGACTTGGTTATCTTTTTACATGTCACTCATCAGGGAATCTTTTATATTTATTTGACTATCCAAACCTTATTTTTGACATATATTATGTAGGGTTAAGATTAGGCAATCCTGATTTTTGACTGTAAATATACACTTTATTTCAGTTTCACATTAGCACGGTATTCCAGATTGGAAAATACTAACAAAAATCATTGACACGGCTTTACACGGAGAAGTGGGCATGGTAGGCTATACGCCTTGTGAAATCGGTGTTTTCCCTGTTTCACCATTAACTACAACCCATGCCCACAGAGGCTCCATGTCAAACCACAATCGGATAATTATAAATAAATGGTTGGAAATTAGCACATTGCACCAGATTTCGGCTAAGATAACGTGAAAATATCCGTTCTAATATGCAAAAAAACACCTGTTTTTGGCTGGAATAGTGTGCACCTTTACATAAATAGCGAAGAGCCAATTAATTTATTGACACAAACATTATAATTTTAGAAGGATTACCAGAAACTGTGGTAAGTTTTGCACCATTAGTTTTAATTTTAGTAGATGGGATTGGTTCTGATCAGTTAAAAGATAAATATACTGATTAATTAAAAGGTAGCGTTATCGCTACCTTTTTAAATTAAAGCAACTTACACTGCTAAACAATAATATAATCTTTTTAGATTTCAAAGTTCTAGACACTTACTCTCCTACCATACCGTCACCATCACGATCATCCATGTATTCATAAAGCCAGTGTTATATTTAGGTTAGGCAAGTGAAACAGTTGAAATTAAAAGGACCATACATATTAGGTATATCTAATATGTATGGTCCAATTTTATTTCATTCTTCAACTAAAGCACCAGTTCGTTAATATAACCTTTCTTCTATTTTTTTAACAATATGTTTTGCATCATATCCTACACCTTGTAATAAAGCAGATCCACGTCGATATTGCCATGGTAAACCAATGAAATATAACCCTTGAATTTTTGATACTCCTCTACTATGTATTACTTTGCCTTCGTTATCCAGAACCCCATCTATTTGTAACCAAGGAAATTCGGTTTCAAATCCTGTTGCCCATATAATATTGGATACTTTAATCATTGTATTATCTTCAAATTTAATCTTATTTTTGTTTACACCAATAACCCTTTTCTTAACTTTCACTTCATTTTCTTTAATTGCCCGTTTTAATTCAAAGCCAAATATGGGGTCTCCTTTCTTTTGAATTATTCTTCCAAGTCTCGAATTACTGTTTGCCTTCAATATTCCTAATTTATCAAACCAAAAAAAAATACTCTTTCTCATTAAAACTAATGGTAAGTAACTAAGATTTTTACTAACTGCTAAGTAAGTATCCCTTTCCTTAGACAATTCCACAGCTATCTGTGCTCCACTATTACCTCCCCCTATTACTAACGCATTCCCATCCAACAATTGACTTGAATTTTTATACTGTGATGAGTGAATTTGATTAATAGTAGATGGTATCTCTTTTGAAAATAATGGGATTTTAGGTGTTTGGAAAGGACCAGTTGCAATAACAATATTTTTTGCTTGATATTCACCTTGATTTGTTTTTATTAAGAAGTTACCATTCAACTTAGAGACGCTTACAACTTCTGTATGAAAATGAATTGGTATCTCATATCTCTCGACATAATTTTTTAGATAAGTAACAACTTCATCTTTAGTAGGAAAACCTTGTTTATCTCCTTCAAAAGACATTCCAGGTAAAGAGTTATAAATTCGAGGGGTAAATAAAATTAAAGAATCGTATCTCTTTTTCCAGATTTCTCCCACTTCGCTCCCTTTATCTAAAATAATATAGTTATGATTATATTCTTTTAGATAGTAGCCTATCGAAAGACCAGCTTGACCAGCACCAATTACAATTGTGTCATACATTTTTCGTCTCTCCAATACTTTATGATTAATATATGAATACATGCTCATATATCAATCGTAATTTAATTACTATTTATACTCAAGCACTTTAAGAGTTCTATTCAACAATTCTGTCTTTAATAAATTCAAGAAGAAAAAATGCTTATCTTTTAAGATAAGCACCCGTTTGTTAAAATAGGAATGAGAATAAAGCATTAAATGTTCCATTTTCAAACAATATATAAATCCCTAACCCTATGAATACAATTGGTACAATCCAACGTTCATATTTTTCAATTGTTTCCGATACAAAATCGAATGAAGCTAGACGGTAACTGACATAGCACAAAACTCCAACCATAATTAAAAAGACAATAGAAGCAATAAAGATTTCAGACATATTTAAGGTCGTGAAGTACGGTATATAAATGGAAAAGTCATCCGCACTGGAAGCCAATACGATGAAAGTCATCGTCAAAAATAGTTTATTAAATTTTTCAGAGGAGAATAAGGATAAAATACTACTTTCATCTTGATCCTCTTCTCCTTTAATCCATATTTTCACACCTAAGTAAAGTGGTAAAAGTCCAAGTAGTCCGATAACCCATTGCTGCGGAATTAAATTCACAACCCCCTGTGCAACTAAAAGACTTGCTCCTATCACAATTGCAGTCCCTATATATTGTCCTATCCAAATATGTTTTACCTGACCTTTTTTTACTTGCGAAAACAAAAGAATTAATATGACGAGATAATCAATTCCTGTTGCTACATATACCGCAGCAGCCGTCAGTATCGTTGCGATCATTTTTCCATCTCCAATATTTTAGGGTAGGACTTTTCTTCAAATTGAAAAGCCCTTCCGTAAATTTCACACATATAGTACCTATTTATCCTTCACTCTCATCAGTCGTAAACTATTTAATGCTACCAAAATAGTAGCTCCCATATCTGAAAGAATAGCAATCCAAAGCGTTAACCAGCCTGGAATAACCAATAGTAAAGCAATTAATTTAATTCCAATAGCAAAAGTGATGTTAGCTTTGATGATATTTAGCGTTTTTCGACTGAGTCTTACTGCAAATGGAAGTTTGCTTAAATCGTCTCCCATTAAGGCTATATCAGCTGTTTCGATTGCAGTATCTGTACCAGCCCCGCCCATTGCTATTCCGACAGTGGATGCAGCAAGTGCAGGAGCATCATTAACGCCATCGCCAATCATAGCTACGTTACCATGCTCCGATTGCATTTTTTTAATAAAATCTAATTTATCCTGTGGCATCAGTTCGGATTGAATATCAGATACGCCTACATGTGCACCAATTGCATTTGCGGTACCTTGATTATCACCAGTTAGCATTATTGTTTGCTTAATTCCTAACTGGTGAAGTTTTTGAATCACATTTTTGCTTGTCTCACGTACTTCATCTGCAACCGCAATTACACCGAGGATTGTTTGTTCCGTTCCAATGATCATGGCTGTTTTTCCTTGATTTTGTAGGATTTTCACATTGTTTTCAAACTCAAGGCTAAAATCGGAAACATTTAATTCCTTAAAAAGTCTGGGACTACCAATATAATAAGTTGTTCCGTTTACAACCCCTTTTATACCTCGCCCAGTAATCGAAGTGAAGTCTTCCACTTGCACATTCGAATAAGGAATATTATCTTGCTCAGCCCTCTGCATAATTGCTGAAGCAAGTGGATGTTGTGAACGATATTCTAAAGCTGTAATAATGGAAAATAGCTCTTTTTCTTCCACTTGATTATTTAATACTTTAAAATCTGTTACCACTGGTACACCTTTTGTCAGTGTTCCTGTTTTATCAAATGCGATTGCCTTGATGGCTCCCAATTCCTCCAAATAGGCACCGCCTTTAATCAACACACCTTTTTTAGCAGCATTTCCAATTGCCGAAACAATCGAAATTGGAGTAGAAATTACTAATGCACAAGGACACCCAACTACAAGTACTGCTAATCCTTGGTAAACCCATGTATCCCAACCTCCACCAAAGAATAAAGGTGGAACGACTGCAACCAAGGCTGCAATAACCATAATGATCGGAGTGTAATATTTTGCAAACTTATCTACGAATGCTTGGGCTGGAGCACGCTCCCCTTGTGCTTCTTCAACAAGATGAATAATTTTGGCAATGGTTGTATCTTCTACATATTTGGTGATTTTTACTTCAAGTAATCCCTCTTCGTTAAGCGTACCTGCAAATACTTCATCATCTACCGTTTTGGAAACAGGGACTGATTCTCCTGTTATAGCTGCCTGATTGACAGCCGACAAGCCATTAACAACTAGCCCATCCATGGCAATTTTTTGCCCTGGTTTGACAATCATAATATCGCCTACAACAATATCATCTACATGGATCATTATTTCCTGACCATTTCGTCTAACAAGTGCTTCTTTTGGGGCAATATCCATCAATGAACGAATGGACTGTCTTGCTCTGTCCATAGAGAAACGTTCAAGAGCTTCACTGATTGCAAACAGAATGACAACAATGGACGCCTCTGCCCATTCACCGATGATGGCAGCTCCAATAACGGCAACTGTCATCAGGGTTTTCATGTCGAAATCAAAGCGTATCAAATTTTGAAAACCAACTTTAAATAGTGAATATCCGCCAATTACAATTGAACCTACAAATAACATGGAAGTTACGAGGTTATCTTCTCCATTTACAAAGTGAGAAAGGTAACCAAAAGCAATTAGTAATGTGGCAAACAGTAATGTACTATGTTTTTTATAAAATGGTATTTTCTCTTCTTTTTGAACCTTGTTGTCCTCTCTGGTCTCTTTTGTCGTTTGATTCGCCAGTTTTTCAGGAAATACTTTAAGATTCTCGAAAGCACCTGCTTTTTCAAGCTCTTCAAGGCTTGTATTTCCGAAAACATCAATTTTAGAAGCTCCAAAGTTTACTTTTGCATCCTGAACTCCTGATAGTTGTTTTACATTTTTTTCAAACTTTCCAGCACAGTTTGCACAGGAAAATCCCTCAACACGATAAACATTTTTATCTTCAATTACCACAGGTTCGACCCGTCTTCTTGCTTTCTCTGGTACCACTTTAAGATTCTCGAAAGCACCAGCCTCTTCTAGTTCTTCAACGGTTGCATTTCCAAATACATCAATTTTAGAAGCTCCAAAATTGACTTTAGCATCCTGTACTCCTGGTAGTTGTTTTACATTTTTTTCGAATTTCCCTGCACAGTTTGCACAGGAGAAACCCTCCACACGATAAACATTTTTATCTTCTATTAAGGTTTTTGCTGTATTATCCAACTTTCGTAGCCTCCTTCTGATGCTCGAAGGCTTTTTCTACGAGCTGTTTAACATGCTCATCATCTAGTGAATAATAGACTAATTTTCCTTCTTTACGGTATGTTGCTATACCTAGGTTTTTCAATAATCTTAAATGATGGGATGCCGTAGCCGTTGAAGATTCAATAATATTCGCTACATCACAAACACATAACTCTCCCTCTAAAGATAAAACGTAAGCAATTTTAACCCTTGTATCATCTGACAGAGCCTTGAAAACTTTCGCTACATCCATAGGATTCTGTTTAGCAAGGTCTTTTTTAGCCCTGTTTACTTTATCTTCGTGAATACAGGTAACTTCACACATATCTTTCATCATAATTACCCTCCTTATTCAAATGACTGTTTGTTTGATGAGTATAATATATCCCAACATAAGCAAATAGTCAAATGATTGTTTGATTATTATATATTAATATTACAATAAAAAAGATTGGTTTCTAATGTTAGAAACCAATCTTTTTAGAGAGCTTAACCAAATTTTAAAGCATCTTAAACATAACTGCCCCGTTAGTTGAATAAGGATTATATACTCTCAAAATAGTTAGCCAGCTTTTCTTTTTCATTTTCACTTAATTGCTTATTTTCTAGTTCAAGTTCTTTATTCTTTTTCTCCAGTTTTTCAATCCTTCTTTTAAGTGAAGCTATTACAGCGTTTTGATTATTTTCATCCCGTTTTATCCTTGAATCTACAAACTTTTCTTCTTGTTGATTTCGTAAGAAATTGATACGCTCTTTAAGAGCTGAATGGTTATACAGCGTTGCTTTGCTCACTCCAGCTTCTTTCGCTACGCTATTAAAGTTAATTGCCTTAGAACTCTTTATAAGGCGTTTAATAGCTTTTTCAACCTTATCTTTAGTTTCTTGCTTTCTCTTTTCATGTAGCCGCCTTAATTGCTCCTCACGATCAAAACTAGCCATGTCTAACACCTTTCTTTTTCTTACGTTCTAATTGTCTCTTCATGCGGTCAAATCGACCAAAAATAACATTACCTTCTTTGATTGTTTCGTAAATATTTTGGTACCTTTCCAAGTTTTTTTCGTTTGCCTTAACCATATCTTCACGACCATACTCTTTAGATGCTTCAATCCACTTTGTGGTAGTTTCTATAAGAAGTTCGTACTTTTTAACATCAAAACTTGTCATACCTACCGCTAAATCAAAACAAGGTTTTCCATCGTTCGCAGTGAGACAAGGTGGTTCTGCTGCCAATGGGCAATTCCCATTGACCCTTGCTCGACAGGTCCCATAAGGGTTATCTAAGGCATTTAACTTCTCATCTTTCCACAACATATCAAGAATGTCTTTAGGGATTTGTTCCTTTTCGGAGACCTGATGAATTTCCCCATTTAAGTCAAAGGCAAATACACCTTGTCTCACAACTTTCTCAAATTCTTTACGTTTCGTATCATCTAATAGACGAGCATATAGAATGGTCATTTCGGGTGATGCGTGGGCTAATAACTCCTGCACCGTTATAATATCAGCTCCACCATTTATCATTTTTACTCCATAAGTATGTCGGAACTGGTGATTTTTGAAGTGAAATAAATTTCCTGATTCATCTGTTATATTCTTTTTTAACGCTAATTTGTTTAGTTCTTCTCGAACAAAATTCTGACTAAAGGGTCTTCCCTTACGAGGACCTCGGTAGCGAACAAAAAGGTATCTTTCAGGATTGTTATCATCATTGCTGTTTTGCTTGGAACGGTCAATTAAAACTGCAATTATATCCGCTAGATGATCATCAATGGGGATTTTATGACCTATTACATACGTCTTTTCAATATCTGTTGTAAGATTTGACTTTCCATTTATTTTACCTAAACAATCCTGCGTTAATCCCAATGTATCGCTTATGCGAAGCCCTGTTTTGAAAGCAATCCAGACAATTGGCTGTACATCTGGATGAAGGTCATTTAGATTATTAAACAGTTGTTCCAATACATAGTCAGGTATGTAATCAATATCATCCAATGATTTTTTAGGGAGATTAGGAAAGTCTTCAGGATATATTAGACGAAACACCATTTCTTCAGGTGCAAAATCCTCGAACTTCTCTAAAATTTGAAGATCTCTTATGAAGGCACGAACACACTTTAATGCTTGACGAACATATTTTTTAGGATTGGAATTTTTCTTATTTAATTTGGTCTTTATATATTCATTTAACTCTTCTATGTACTTTTCTATATGTTTTCTTTCAAGTTCTTTAAAATCGTTCCATTTTGGATTTTGTTTTGAAATTGAGTTTAAAAAAGGAATAGTGTATGTTCCATAACTTCGAGCTGTACCCCAGGTGAAGTTTTTGCCGCTGATTAGACGACCTTTTAAATATTCTTTAAATATTTTACGGAAATTTTTATTCTCTATATTTGAAAAATCAATGTGATAACCACTTGTTGATTCATTGAATCCTATCCCATATTTTTTATACAGCACCCGTATATCCCATCGGTCCTTCTCCCATTCATCACGGGTGTCTGTTAATTGAAAAAGTGTATTATAAATCCGTGCTAAAAAGCCATCTATTTCCGTACGGGCTACGATTTCTTTCCCTCTCCACTTCTTGATGTAACTCGTCTTTTCTCCTTTACCATTCAACCAAAAGGTCCAAAGTTTTTGCTCTTTATTGATGTCTAAATCAAGAAGGGAAGTGAGATTTGGGTGCTTTTCGTTTAAATACTCAGCCAGTTTTTTTAACGAGCCTGAGATACTTTTAAATATAGTCCTTATTCCCCAACGGTCTGAAAAAATTTGATTGTAGTAAACAAACTTAATCTCCATGTTGACGTTTGGATTTTCGCAGTTGAAGTAAATGTTATTTACTATTCCTTTTCTCTTGTTATATTGCTCTTCAAAATTAGGGATTTTACCAATCTCGTGTATATTCCAAATATCATTGACTAAAAAGTAATCATCATTCACAACTCTTTTTGTTACTTTTCCATCGTTGGAAATTTCTTTAACCTCGTAAGAGGAAAGAGTGGAAGTGATTAAGTCCCAATATTCGCTTTTAAGGATTGAATTACTCTGTATGATATTATCCAATATTTGCCCTCCTAAAATACTAATATCGCTCTAAAAAGGTGCTACTTCGTCAGTAAACCTGTTTGAAACGCTTCCTATTTGTTCTCCACGCCTCGCCTAATTTCAAAGGCATGAGAGGCTTTTTCCCATTCCTTACGAATATCATCTTCGGAAGGGTGAACATATAGGTCAATGGTTGTTTGTATTTGTGCATGACCTAGACGTTCTTGTACAGCCTTTATGTTCTTTGTTTGAAGATAAAATATGGTTCCATGGGTATGTCGGAATAAATGCGGAGTAATATATAGGCCTATTTTTCTTTCTATCTCCTTAAAAGTGGCATAAACATCAGAATAAGTTAAAGGTTCTCCAACGTTCTTACCCCAAATCTTCACAAATACAAAGTTATGGTTAGGATTATATTCATCTAGCACTTCGTATAAGTAATCATCATACAAGTCCATTAGTCCTTGAGAGATGTCAATCTTTCGTTCTCCAGTCTTCAATTTTCCCCCGTTTGGTAACTCCCCTCTATCTGTTAGTTGGATTTTGTGCTTCCTTTGTATGGCATCAAATTGAAAATCCTCAAGAAATAAGGAAAGAACTTCACCTATACGTAAGCCAGTTTCAAAAAGCAATCTTACTAGAAACCTATCCCTAAGATTAGTAGTAGATTTATAGATTTCATTAACTTGCTCCTTTGTAAATATCCTCACTCTTACTTTAGGTTCGTCTAATTTAAGCACATTTTTGAAACGTGGTTTTTCTTTATTTACATGATATAAAAAATCCTTATATCCATTTCCACTGGCACCTTGAAACATCTTCTTCATCAACTTTTCAACAACATTTGATTCAACTAATTCTTCTCTGTATAGATAATCATAAAATGATGTCACTACCGTAAGGTAAGTGTTTACTGTTCTTTCACTGCGTTTAGCCTTAACTTCTTTTTGAGGTACTACTTTATTGCTTTCATATGGATTTCTGAGCCAAGCAACGAAGTCAGATATTATTTGAAAGCTAACTTGCTGATAATCAATTTCTGTTTGTTCTAAGTATGTAAAGTAATATTTCAAAGCTGTACAATAAGTCTGTAAAGTATTGCTACTACTCTCCTTGTTATAGTGAAATTTCATATACTTCGCAACGGGTTTAACTGGCGTTCCATTTGAATCAATAAGCAGATATACTTTTCTATTCCCAATCAATATTTGTTCTACCTTCATAAAAGCATCTCCAACCAATTGAAATTTACGATAGTGCTGCTACTTATAATGTTTACCGTTATTGTTGTTTCTTTAAGGTCCTCGCACCGAGGCTACGTCCTCCAGCAATACAAACAAATGTTCTTGTTTATGGTTTCATATTAAACTATTAATACAATATTTTCAACCTTTATTTATCCAATAAATTATGTAAATAAAAATGGATAACCAGCCCTCATATTAGACTAACTATCCTATGAATTAATATCTAAATTTAACCAATGGTCGCTAGAAATCGGCATTTTATAGCCTGCATCTTTCGCTTCTTGAATCGTCACCTTGCCATTACCGTTTGCATCAACACTAGAAAGGTCGCCATCTTTGCTTGAACTGTTTGAATCAGTTGACGGAGTAGATTCACTTTTGGTTAAACCAAGTGATTCGTTCACTTCATCAGGGTTCACGTTGTCAAATTCGTCAACAATTACGTTTCCTTTTAAAGTGTAGGTATATTTGTAACTAGAAGGAATCTGGGTTTCCGTATTTGGATATGTTATAATTGCTTCAAAATTAGTAGCTCCGCCTGCATCACGGATTGCCCTTTCCATATAAGCCTGATCACCGTGTCGGTTGAGTGTGCTATCTTGTGGCGTGATATTATAAGCATTCGACACTCCTCCAAGAGAATCAGCAATGGTATGACCTTCATCTAAAACATCACTTTCAACACCTGGGACTTTTGCTTCATCCCAATAATATCTGCCATTTGACTTTACAGGTTCGGTACTATCATCCTGCAAGATGACTTCATCAGCTATGACTCGAACCAACTGCCCATGTTCATTCGTAAATGCCAAATACTCTCTATCTCCAAATCCAATGTCAACAACGACTTTAGGTTCACGATGTCCAGACAAATCACCGCCATCAACTTCAATAAGTTTGTATCCTGAGAATAATTCATTATTTGGTTGGGTTGGTGTTTCCTTCGCATCTGGAACACCCTGCGGTTCCCCTACTGCCGATTCATCAACAACCGTAGTGACTGTTTCCTCTTTTTCGTTATTTTTATTTGTTTCAACTCTGGTTACTTCTTGTGAATCTGCTTCTACATCTGTATTGGATGTATCTTCTACGTTGGTGCAACCAACCATAAAAACAATCGTTAAAAGTAAGATTAAATAGTTCATTTTCTTTCTCATTTTAGGACTCACTCTCCTATAATAATTTCATACTGTTCATTCTAAAATCGATGACTTTAACTAATCTTATTCTATAATCTTACCATAAAAGACTAATATCCTATTGACCTATTATGGTTAGGGTTATTGTTTTATCTAGTTAGAACGGGTTCCCTACTGACTGGTGCCTGACCTTGTTATTTTTTTACATGTCACTTATCAGGGAGGTTTTTAATATTTATAACAAACGAAGCCTTATTTTTGACATATATTAATAGGGTTAAGATTAGGCAATCCTGATTCAGATTTCCACTCTGTAATGGAATTAACTGTAGCAAAACCCCCAAATACTGCGTTAAGAGCAATATTTGTACCTTATTCGAACCGTTTCAAACACACTTTGTAGTTCCTTTTTTCTAACTGTCATCAAATTGAAAATGTTTATGTCCCAAAACGGGCTCAATACGGTTCTTATAAATGTTCAACACTCTCATTTAGCTTAAATTTCTCTATTGATTCTAATATTTTCTTCTATAGTACTGGTTCAGTTAATATCCAATCTTCTTTATCAAAAGGTCCTATCAACGGGTTCCTAATTTATACCTAACCTAGCAGTCCTACTAATTGTCACTTTCAAGGGGAATTTTTAATTATGACGAACTTAACCTTATTTTTGACATATTTATATAGGGTTAAGATTAGGCAATCCTGATTTTTACATAATATTCCGATAACCACGTCAAAAAGAAAACTACTAGTTTAGATCCTAAGACTCAAAAATCTAGTAGTTATTCGGAAATTACATTTATTCTGATTCCCTATTTATCTTTTCTTTCGCAATATACTTTTCCAAGTATAAGTTTATCTCTTCAGACGTAAAACCCATTGCTTCAGTCATAAACCTTATTCTAGTTCCTATTTCCGGTTTTCTTTTATGTGCTTCGATTCTGTACACGTAGCTTGGACTAAGCGAAACAATCTCGGCCATGTCCTGTAATGTTAAGCCACTTTTTATCCTAAACTCTTTTACAGTTTTACCAAAGTCCACTACCAACTGATCTACCAGCATTATTTTCTCCTTATTATTCATTCTTAAATTCCTCCTAATCTATTGGATGTCTCCAATCCCTAATTTATTTTGTTTACTCTTTATACTAGACTCCACTTCCCAAGTTATAACCGATAGAAAGGATATTTATTGCTATAGATTAATCCCGAAATAGTTTTAATTCAGCTACAGTAAAACCACGATTTATGTACCTAAATGGAATATTTTATTCAGAGTTATCTACTATAAAATATAGTATTTTTCATTAAAGAATAAGGAAGTGATAGAGAATGAATACAGAAGAATTTATGAGTCTACCAATGAATGACAAGGTACGTACTGTGAACAAGATGCTAGAAAAGGAGGAGAAAGACCATTTAAAAATGGTGAGTGAGAAGATTGGTATCCCATACAGTGCCTTCACAAAACTCATGAGAGATAACGGTAACTACCAATATAACCAGACAACCAAAAAATACGAGAAACTGATAAGTTTGGAAGAGTATGAGAAATACCTTGACTCAGTAGAGAAACTAGATGAAAGTGATAAGCCAAATGAAACATTACGGTTTCTGGAAAAACATTTGGATGAACTAAAACGACTATTACATGACCATCAGGGCCAATTAATCATTGATCCGATAGTTTACAATCCTTCCTCCAAGACAATTAACAAATCTTTTCAAGTGAATGCTGATATCTATAATCAGTTCTCCAAGTTATGTACTAGACAGTTTCCACATCTCCGTCAGAGAGATATCATCAGTATGAGTCTGTTAGAATTTATTAGATCATACCAAAGGGACCCTTCTGAGTAAAACTCATGGGGCCCATCCACTCTGGTTTATCTATTCTGCCATTGCTGTAACAATTCAATTATTAAGTCTTGTCTATTACCATCCCATCCTTCCAAAGCTCTCCGCTGCGAATCCTCATCAACCTTTCCACCATGTTCAAGTAGGACTTTGCAAACCTTATAGAATCCATAATAAGCCCCCACTTCAAGAGGACTCCTACCAATTGAATCCTTTAGGTTGGGATTGGCTCCCAGTTCTAATAGTCTCGTAACAAAAGGTAGGTTATTAACATGGACAGTCCAGTATAGGAGACTGGCTCCTTTTATCTTATGATTAACACCACATTTATCTACATATTCATCAAGCTGGTTCACATCATCAGAATTAATTATATTCATAAAATCCAGCTTCTTGTTACCTTCTTTCCCCACCTAATCCCCCTCCTATTTTTCGTTTTTATCAATAAAGTCACGCAAAAATTCTTCTAGCCTTTCATCTTCTAAGTAATATAGGTCTATATAAGACATTGGCCTATCCGCCTTAGAATCTAGTTCGAATCCTTTTCGCAAACCAAAATTATTATTTTCCGATGAATATTTATATTGCAACGAATCTACCAATTGAAAGAAACGCATGTCTGGATTCAATTTCCAAATAACCTGAAGCAAATACAATATCCTATTAATTCTATTTGGATCTCTTTCATTCCTATTTATCATTAAAAACAGCCCTTCTTAGTATTCTTTCATTTTTTACACGTAATCTTTTTTCGTTATTAGACTTTTCAGTTTTAGCTAGTGGAGATTTAACGCCTTCCTCTTTGCGGACTGAACGAAACCACTCCTCACCCTCTTTCTTTGCTTCATCAGGTGAGAGTTGATTAAATTGAGAAATCATCTTAGAATGAAACTGCCTAACTTGGTTCACAGATAAACCAATTTCTCTGCATGTTATAAGCAGATACCCAATGCTTCTTCTTCATCCATCCTGACATTGAAACTTGAATCATCCTTAGCCACCTTGAGGCACCCTCTCAAATACCTTCATTTTTCCATGCCACGTTTAAATATCAACTATTTATTCGCTAATTCTTTCTCTTCTAACCTCTTCATTGCCTCGATTGCCACCAATAAATGCCCTTCTTTTGGTTTTGAGGTAAAAAGGAGATATTGGGTTGTTTTTCCTATTACCAATACGACATCCCATAATACTTTCGGCTCAATTCTCCATATCTCATATCCAATACTCCAGGAAACCAAAAACACCCAAACTGTATCACCAAATATCATAGATAATATAAAGAAACAGATAAAGAAGGATATCACTAGATTTGTTCCGCAGTCTTTATGCGTTCTTTGCTGCCTTTTTACAAGATCTATTGTTAAATTAAGACCCTTTTCATAAGCATGAGCAGTCATATGCTCCGCTGAATGATACTTACCAATGGGAGTTAGTTTTATGATAAGACCGGTAATAACTAAAAGGCTACACATCATTTCTGAGGTACTAAATGCTTTCGTAAATAAAAGATAATAATTTGACTTTCCGCCTAATAAAAATTGAATAGACAACAGGACTATTACCGTAGATAAAAATCCTTTCCAACTTTCGATCATAATTTCTATTAAAATAGAGAAGGCACGAATAAAGGGGATTTTCGAAAGAATATTTGTTACTTTGCTATCCCCTTTTTGAAGTCTTATATCTGTCGTGATTTCCCCATCCTTATATCTTGATATTGACTGATACTTTTCTCCTGTAAAACTTACAAAATCGTATCCAGCCCTTCCTCCGTAAATTTCCAATTCCATCTCCCCTATTGACTACTTACTTTTTATTTTCCACATTGCCACTATAGTCATTGCCCCTATTAAAATAGTCACCAAAACGGCAACAGTGGCAACAATTATTAATTGATGACACACTTAATCCCTCCATCTTTCTGTTATATTTGGTACACACGATTCTTGGTTAACCGTTCTCCATCTTTTCCTGCTACAACCAAGTCAATTTCTGCAATTCATCCCTTCTATATCACATATCCTGATGTTCCTTCCTTTGGCCTTATTAAAAATTGAATATTTACCATGTCATAACCATCCTTCACCTCCCCTGTAAAAACATGTAAATCCAGTAAATCCAATCCCTGCTTTTCAATCTTTTTTTTCCAGATCTCTATATACTCATCAATTTCCGTTTTACTACAGTTCAATGAAGTAATAGTCGTCCCGGCCCACACCCAATCATCTGGTGATTGTTTCTTGATAATATCCCTACTTCTATCCATTTGTTACCCTCCTTAAATTTCAGTTTCACTATTGTCGAGATTTATAAAGTTTGGATAGGGCTTCTTGCAAACTTTTATCATTCACGATTAATTTTCTAACACCCAGGGGAATTTTACCTGACTTCCAAAACAATATATCCTCGTCTATGTTATATAGTTTTGCAAAACTAACTACTAAGTCATCCGTTACCTTCCTTTCGCCCCTCTCCAGTTGGGAAACATAATTAGTAGAGATCCCCAACCCATCTGCGACTTGAGAAAGGGTAAAACCTCTTTTTAGTCTCATCCATCTAATGTATGGGCCAAATTCATTCTCCTTATCTTCACCTTTTTCCATCTTGCGAACCCTCCCCTCATTCTCTATTTCCATATCAAGATATTTATCTAACACATTGACAGGAGACGTTACTACAATATTAATCTCTTGCCCCGTATTTCCTTTAGGATGTTTCGAATCAGTTCTTTATATAATTCCACAGTCCAGTGCCTAGCAAAGTCATTCGTTACCTTTACTACAGATACATCCTCATCTGTGATCTTACCAGTTGCAGGAGCAATCCAAGTTTCGAAGGAAGGCTTTGGAATTCATTTCCAGATCCCATAAATCCAATTTTGAATCTTCCATTTTCATACGTATTCATCCTTTGTTTAATCGTTGTAATAAAATACTTTTAGTTCATCATAAATTTCTATTCCATTTCCTATAGGAAATGGGGCATAAAAAAACACTTGCAGAACTTTTATTCTACAAGTGTTTGTTTTCGATATAATAACTTTCTATATGTAAATGGCACTGTTTCATTTTTACCATCCTTTGGCAACGTATTTATTTTAATTTCAACTATCTAATAAACTTTCCCTTGTCAAAATACTAAAGGAAATCAGACTATGGATTATATTATAAAATTCTAATTGTCTTCACTTAATCTTATAATAATGATATTAATTCACAGTGTCAATATTGATTTCTGGCTTTAACTTACTTCTCTGTTTGTCTAATGGTTGGGATACTTTTTACCACATTTCTCTATCTAGCGATACTTTATATTGATTTGAATACCTGTTGTAAGATAGTGTTCAACAGATTTTCTTATTATTTAGATCTTAATAACAGCAGTAAGATGAAGGGACATTAAGGGATTAACAAAAGTGTCTCAACTTGATAACATAAGCAATATAGAAAACAGATTAGGAATCATTTTATCCAACCCGAAAGGATGATAAATAATTACACACGAAGAAAATACAAAAAAGATTAGACAAGAAGTCAAGGAATAAGTTGCTAAGTCATTAATCGGGACACTTGCTGTTACATTTATTGCTAAAAAGATTGACTTGGTTATTAAGCGAGTACAAGAACTTAAAAGGGAAGTTGAGCAAACTGAAGCTATAAATAAGGCCAAACAAGATGTAAAAGAGGAAATTGCCAGGTCTTTAATTGATAGTCTAGCAATCCCTTTTATTGCTACAAAGATCGGTGTCGATATAGAAAAGGTAGCGAAATTTAGACAAGAATATGAGCAGGGACTAAACAAATAAGGCGAGTATTGTGATGAGCGATATAAGGAATAAAAGTGCAACATCTTATGCAAATGTGGAATATGTTGATGCACAAGTATTAGCTGACTATTATAACGTAGAATTGGAAACAGTTGTTAATTGGATTAAACAACGGCAGCTTTCTGGAAAAGAAGAGGAGGGAAAGCCTGGTAGATACTTGGTGCCCAAAGAGGAGTTTGAATATCTAAAATCCAAAAGGGATAAAGATCCAACAGAGGTAGAAATAAAAAAACTGCTCGGTCCAAAGTATGGAGATGATTGGGAGCCGGAAATTGACGAATAAAAGTAGTTGAGACATTAATCCAAATGGAAAGGGGTTTAATGCCTTCTGTATCCTAATTGGGCAAATTCTAAAAAATTCACTCCAGTACCAACCATCTAAAGAATGAACATTTCTCATTAACTAAAAGGCGAAGAAAAGCACAGGAATGAGCATCTAGTCTATATCTTTAGATAACTTCATCATACAGTTCTAATAGTTTTTTACCTAACTTCCGTTCAGCCTTTCTCCTGATTTGGCCTACTCTGGAATTTGATATATTTAGTATTTTAGCAACTTGCGTATCATTTAAAAACTCTCCTGATACTCCATAAATTGAATCTAATATAAAACGCTCTCTTTCGCTAAGAATGTCTTTTAAATGACTATAAATATATAGAAAACTTTTGTATTCAGTTTCATCCATATTTTCCTTTTTTAATAATTTCCAATATGGTTTCATTCGTCCGATTTGAGGTTTGTAATTTGGACTATATTGGGAATCAATTAAATCTAAAAAATTAATGATATCTTTTCTTTCTAACCTAGGTTCAATAATATCAACACACCTTTTTCCCAATTATTATATTATAGTTACAACGGTTTCACTTTAATTAAGTAAATAGTATTATTGTATAGTGAAGTAACCCTTTCACCTCATTTTATTTTATCATGAACCCTAACAATTATTTACCTATTTCATCTACAAAGCAACGGAACTAAGTTCCTTCCCCGTTTTGGTGAACGTTACAGAAGAAACGGTAAAAAGTTTCAAGCTGGTGGGGTCACAATTAGGAAATAAACTGAACTGAGATTGGAAATCCTCTGTATTAATGTGGTAAGGATAACAACTGGTAAAGTATGAACACCGATTAATCTAGATATGACATGGAATTGAAATACCCCTATTGGATGATGTTTGAAAAACCACGGAACTACATATTGCTTTCTCCTTTGCTTTTCCACTTCTCTTTACCAATCGGAAGCCAACTATTTAGCAGTTGAAACCGGCTTTAAACAACATCAAATCCAAGTCTCATAGGCTATACGCAAATAATCCGACTTCAAACATTGCAAATAGGCACCATTTTTCGTTAAAATAAATAAGACCCGTGCTAGCAACACGGAGTCAATGGGTAGCTGCTTGAAGCGAGATGGTTGCTCAATTAATATGTTTGTTCAAGAGAGATCATCCCGTTTGCTGGTCGAGCCTTTCGGGATGATTTTTTCTTATATGTAAAACCTTGCCTTTTTTCAACGTCTCTTCCCTAACGCAACTAATAGCACTTGTTACGTCTAATTAAAAGGATATGTCCAAATGGTATTACAAAACAGTCAATTAATTGAGATGTATGGGAGCTACGTAGATGATTTTGAAATTAGCCCCTTTGAATCGCTCTATATGCTTCACCTTCGCATAAATTCGAAAAGGTAATCAAAGAACTTACGAATGACGAGAGACTAAAATTGATTAATTATGACCTAAAATTAATTGAAAATGCAAAGAAGATGACTAGTCATCTTAAGTAGATCTATGACTTTTCTTTATCGAATGAACCATTAAAGGAATGGTGGTGGCATTTAGATCAAGTAGCTAACAGTAAGATTTCGTTTGCCTTTAATGTTAAGGTCAAAATGACTAACAGTAGATCAGACACAACCGAATATCTTACCTCTCCTCTTTTACCTTCTTTCACTCGGCCTCGCAGCTTAGCCCCAAACGCTCCTTTCTCCTTTTTATCGAATAACTTGTACCTATCAGCACCCACAGTGAAAATCGTAAACTCTTAAACTAATTGATTTTTTATGATAATCACCATATAATTTCCAATAGTTACATCAACATAAATAGTATAAAATGATAAGTCAAAGGAGATTCAATGGGATATAAAGGACGTATTACCGGTATTACATTTGTAGCCATCATAATTATAGTTATTAGAACATTTGTAAAAATACACTTTGGTGCAACTCCTCACAGTATTCCTTTACCCGCTATCATCCTGATGATAATTGGATGGTATCTAGGAAGGGAATACGACAAATCTGTGTATAAAGCAAACAGAGATCCTCTAACAGGGCTATTCAATCGACGCTATGTATTAGATAATATTCAAAAATCCTTTTCGAAGGCTAACAGGAAAAGTAATAAGCTAGCGATAATACTTTTGGATGTTAATGATTTTAAGCAAATTAATGACAACTTTGGGCATGAAACTGGGGATCAAGTTTTAAAGTGTATTTCTGACCTACTAATAGATAGCTTTCTATCTGAAGATATTGTTGCAAGATGGGGAGGCGATGAATTTCTAATAGTTTCTCCTTTTGCTGATGAAAAAAGATTAAATCAAAAGATAAGTCATTTTAAAAATTCACTGAAAAGCAAAGACTTGAAGTACAATGGTTTATCTGTTTCAATTGGAAAAGCTATTTACCCCTCAGATGACAATACTTTTGAAAGTTTAATTTCCAAAGCAGATGCTAATATGTATAGGTTCAAATCCCATTATAATTCAAATACTTAGTCATACATTTCAATAACATGTAGTTTAACTACTATTTAGTATTCAGTCTTGGAAGATAATCATCTTTCAGCGAATAGAAAGAGGAGGTAGATCCCGATAATTAATTGTAGGCTCTACCTCCTCTTTTTCCACCTTACCAGAACAAACCCTTGTTTTATATGAATTTATTAAGCTATACCATTCAAATTATATTCGACAGTTCCTCTGCTGTTTTTGTAATATGTTCATAGGCATCTTTAAGTTCATCAATCGAATCCGAGTTTTTATTGATATTTGATTGAAATAAACGATTGAAAAACCGCCGAGAAAGTTCTGATTTATTCCCTCTTTTTTTCTCATCACTCTTTCCTCTAATATACCAACTTAGTTCCATCAGGGAGAAGCAAAGTTACAGGGAGATACCAATATTAAAGAATCATAAGACAGCAGTTTGTCTTTTAATACACATTAAAATGACTCTTAATTGCACCTTTATATTTCCCCCTATATGAAAGATACGGTAATACTGTAAAAGGAAGTGCCATAAGCGACATTGTTCCAACTATTAAACTTATCTCTCCAATGAACATTGGAAACCATTCTATAATTTTAGAAAATAAAGCCATAATTACGGTTAGTAAATAAAAATAAACCATTCGTTTTGTAAATTTCAGATATTTCCCTTTCATCAATTTATATTTCTCAATTAAACTATCTTCCTCGGTATAGATGGGCGTTGTTCCTTCAGCAGCTGAGAAAAAGTGCATATGACGACTGGAGCAAACATGCTTCCATCCTGATTCTTCAAACATACCAAAATACTCCTCATTAGGATTATCTTCCATATCCACGCTGTAAATGAGATTTTGTGGTTCTGTTTTCACTAATCTGTACCCTAATATATGTGTTCCTTCTAATATCCAACCTTCTTTTGCATAATCACTTAGCATATCCATATCTTTATCGCCATTATCGTCAATCTCAACACCATGTGTCTCTACATATTTATATTCTTTATCAGTCATGTCCGTCCTCCCTCTGTAATATTTGATCCGCATGTTGAATCATTCTTTTACGTCGATCATACTCGTTCTTTAAAGTTTCAGATCCCTTTTTCGTTATGATGTATGTTTTCGTGTTGAAAGACTGATCAACTACTTGTTCAATCATATTCTCATTAACTAGTTTTTTTAAAGTACTGTATAATGAAGCCGGTCCAATTTCCACTTCCCCATTTGTTATCTGTTTCACTGTTTTCATAATCGAATATCCATGATTCTCTTTAATGAGGGATAACAAGATGTAATAAGCTATATCTGTTAACCTTCCTGACTTTACCATATCATTTCTTGGCATGATTCACCCCTCTTTTTCTAAAAACTATATCGTTAAATAGAATATATCATTAAACGATATAGTTGGTCAATATAAATAATCAATTATTTTAATTTCTGTTCAGGACATATACTCTTCTCGAGATGCAACGGAAGGTAGAGCAATTTTAAAATGATGTTGTGATTAGGAAACAAAGGGAATAGAAACGGAACAGATTTCAGTTTTGCAACTGTCTTTTAGGTCTTCCCTTTCAATCCCTTACCTCTCATGACTCCACCCGTATTTCTCTTCTTTCCAATCTACTATAAGTACTTCCCCCTTTCTGGTGAACGTATCAGGAGAATAGACAAGAATGGTAGCAGTTTTGGGACTGAATGGATGGAAAAGGAGTGAAGAAAGATGAAGAAAATCCTCCGGGTTTATATTGTAAGGTAAACAACTGAAAAGGGATTGAAGAAATATTGGACAAAAAGAACTGGACCCACTATGGACCCAGCCTGAATTAGTATTGTCTTTTGATTTATGAAACCGATTGGATAATTGTAGAAATACTATTGAATACATAAATTTTAGGCCCGTTTCTTCTCTCCTTGTCCTTCCCTCTAATAAACCAACTATTTAAAAGGGGGAGCTTTTTTCGCACGGTGAAGAATAAGATAGCTATATATTAATCTTTCACTTCATCCTGAATGTAAATCGAAAGTAGAAGAATTAATAAAAAATTATATTTTAGTTCTTAACAATGGATGTTTTTGGTGATCTCAATCTATCCCAAAAGTAAAATATGATTTGTACAGCAATTGCGATACCCAACAGAACAGCAATAATAAAACATAAATGCTTCAAATCCGAACTAAGGTCTCCACCACCATAAATTAAACTAAAATAACTATTTACACCGTACGTTGCAGGAAGGATGCTACCAAGTCCTTGATAAAAGGGTGATAATAGTTCACGAGGGACAATTGCTCCTGAACTGACCAATTGAATTGCTGTTAAAGCAATATTAAAAATCATTCCCGGGTTGCCAAATAACATTACAAAAACTTGTGATATTGCTAAGAAGCTAAAGAGCAAAGTAGCTTGAATACCCCATAAGGCGAAAAAGTTATGATCCATTTCAATGTTAAACAAATACATGAGGCAAACAGTTAATAAAGATATCCCAATAGCTAATATGACATTAATGATTTGCCTTCCAATGAAAAGAGATGACCGGGTATACTTACCGATTAATTTTCCATTCGTAAATTGTAAGTATTGGCTAATCAGCATTGCACTAATATAAGAAGCTAATACGATTAATAGCGGAACCATGGTTACAGCAAATCCTTCTTTATTATTCATTTTCAACACATTTGCTTGTATAGGCGTAATTTGGGTGTTCTCCTGCATCAATTCTACTACTTGGCTTGCTAACCCCTCGACTACTACTGCTTCCATTTCTTCATTTGGAGACTCGGCCGCTACCATCTGTGGAATGGTTTCTGCCATTTGTGTATTCATCGTTTCTCTGACTTGTTGATTGAATTCATCGTTTACCCTATTTGCAGCTGTCTCCATCATTTGTTTGGTCAAAGTTGGAACGGATTGATTGATATAATAATCAATCGTTACATTTTTATTCGCTTGCAACTGCTCCATCATTTGGTCTGGAAGATGAATGATCATATTGACGTTTCTCTCATCTAATTCTTGTTTTGCTTGGTTTAATTCCTCAAATTCTATTACCTGAAATAAATCCCTATCTTTCAATTCATTTTTGATTTCTTCTCCAAGTACTACATCATCATCTACAATACCAATGGAAAATTGATCTGTCCGATCATAGACACCGTCATAACCTGTTAACCAGACAATAACGAAAATAAGCTGAAAAGCAACCGCTGCTGAAATACCTAATAATGTTTCTTTCTCCTTGAAAAAACTTTTAAGTACCTTCATATTAAAGCTCCCCTCAAATATAGAAGTAAGTACTTACTTGCATATTGTTCAAAAAAAATTACTGAAGCGATTTAATAAAAAAGTCTATATTACTTTCGACAAAGTCGTCGATAGGTAATTCCTTCGCTGTTGGATGAACCCTTGTTTTCATTAAAAAATAGCCAAAATTAATAAAAGCAAAGTTCGTGGCGACAATAGTAGGATCTAATTTTTCAATTTTTCCTTTTTCAATCATTTTTTCAAAATAAATTTCTAGCATCTCTATATACTTTTGCGGTAACTGTTTAAGTAATATATCTAATTCGGGAAATTTATCTGCTTCCCTTAAACCTAGTAAAATAATCGTTTTCTTTTGTTCTAATAAAAATTGATATTCCCTTACTAACATTTTTAAGTCTTTTTCTACATCCCAAATAACCTTTTCTTCAAATGTATTTTCAAGCGAATCAACGAATCCGAATTTTTGAATTATTGCTTCTACAATCCCTTTCTTATTTCCAAAATGGCGGAATATAGTAACTTCATTTACACCAGCTCGATCAGCAATTTCTCTCGTGGTCGCACCCTTATATCCTTTTTCATTGACAAGTTCTATCATCGCTTCCATAATTTTATCTTTTGTCGGTAACTTCAAAAACATCTCCTCCAGCATATGCAAGTAATTACTTGCATTCATTGTAAATGGGATTCTATTTTCTGTCAATATTTTCTTTACTAGCTCATAATGAAAACTGAACCCATATTGGAAATTGATATACTTTATAACGAGCCACTTTCTTCTTCACTGGAACAAAAGTAGAATCCAGAGAAAAGAAGTAAAAAAACATTTAACCCACCATTGATCAGGGATTGGAGGAATATTGGGCAAAGAAAAAAGACTGAATCAACAGGATCCAGCCTGGATTTGTGTTGATTTTACGATTGAATTAAAATTGGGTACATATCGCTTTCCTGCTCTTATTTCTTCTCTCTTTCTTCCGCTCCGGATACCAACAATAAAACATTGGATACCGACTTTTTAGCATGGGGAAGAGGAATAAGACAGCTACATAAGAGACACTATGACTTTGTTTTTTTAATTATTGCTTCCATTCTTTTTTGTACATTATGGTATTCCTCTTCACGATTATTTTGATAAAAGTTTTTGAGGTTATTGTTAAATTCTTCTAGCTTCCTTTTTAATCCACTTGAATTCTCAAGATTTTTCCTTAATTGGTTTCCAATAGTCATAAAAATCATCTCCTTAACTTATATTCTACTCAATACCTTAAAGAAGTTCGATTGTATTGAATTAGAAAATAATTGGGTCTTTGACATAAATAACAACTGGTATAATTCCCCTATTATTAGCATTTAACTATAACTCTAAATACAATCAAATTTAAAATGGTTTGTTTTTTAAGTAAACTTCCCTTTACTATAATAAATAGCAGAATATCTTCTTAAAGTATTGCACCAGTTTGTTTAATAATTTTTATCCAAAAGCAGAAGCAAATAACTACTTGCCAATAGAAAAAATGCAATTTTAGTTACAATGTAAACTGTAAGCTCTATGGGAGTCAGTTTCCTTTTCCTCTTGGTTTTCTTAAAATGAAAATAATAATAAATTGCACATAGGAGCAACAATATTCCAGATATCTGAAGTATATTTTCTAATAAGCCAATCACAAAAGCCTTCCTCCCCTAAATGGCTGGGTTTTGGTAACAGAAATAACACTCTTGCCTATACCCTTAGTTATACAAGACCGCCATATTATCAATCTTCCTTTTATGCTAATGCACCAGTTAGCACAATATATAAACTACTCTTCTTCCGATTTTTTTAACCGTTTAGCATTTATAAAAAAGGCATTGCCCACTATAAATATTCCTAAGCAAATGTAAGTAAATATCCCAGAATATTCATCATCAAATATAGTTGTATTAACAAGAATTACTATCATCATTAACACAAATGAAGCATATAACCCGTTAATATATTTCATTAGTTAAACCTTCCTTATTAAACCCCTCTGCGTCTTTGAATTGAATAATGGTGCTATTCCTTCTTTTAGAAATGCACCAGATAGTTTAAAATCAAAAATGTTTTATTATAAAAGTTATTATCGCAATAATACATATAATAACGCCACAACCAACAATGATTTTATATCCTTTTTCTTTGTTAAGTAAGGATTCAATTCCCCTTAAAGTGAATACAACACCAACAAGCAGTGTAATTAGAAATGAAATCAAAGGTAAGTCAGTATTCCAGTGGATTAAATTAATGATGGATAAGATGAATGCAGTTAATGCTAAAATCACCTCAACAAATAGAAACGGCTTTTTTCGTTTTTTCCAGATTGAAGACCTTTCATTTTGTTCCCAATTATTATTTAAACCTTTGGACAAGTTACTCCCCCCTTAGTTTAACAATCGCACCAAGTTAGTGTAATAGTAGTTTTACGCCTTATTCTTTTTGAATCGCCGAATAGCATAAGCAAGTATGACTACAATGATTGAAATTATTATGGAATTTCGTGTAATCATAAAGAGAAAATCTGGATAAGAAATTACTACACTTGAGGTCAAACCGCTTACATCAGTTGAGTTATATCCCCTATCCATCAACACAAATAACAATAAAAAAGAAACAATAAATGAATAAATTCCTGTATTCGCTAAAATCTTCTTCATAGTAACCCCTCTCAACTTCAATGTATTCTTATTGAGGTATTCTACCCTTTTAGCTCAATATCTCTATACTCAATGGTAACATAATATTCTATGCATTTTATTGACTTTTCCAGAAGAAAAAGGAAATCAAATTTAATGATCACCTTGTTTAACTCTTGCACCAGTTTGTTGAAGAACAGAAACAAAAATTATTAAGTTTAGTCAACTCTTTCAGCTATGTTGAACATATCAATAGATTCAATTTCAGTTGTTTCCTTATTACGAGAAAAAGCTGGAGGTAACACTTTTAATTTGATATGGGCTTGACCATCAGTTATCTTATCTTCATTATTCTTGAATTTATATATTACTGATACAGTAATCTCAAACCACCTAGGGTCAAGTTGTTCGTGCACTAGCTTTAAATCAACAATCTCCTTATCTCTATAATTCCAGCGAATAAAATTTTCTCCATATTTTTCCCTCAATATTTGCTCAACATCTGGCTTAATTATGTTTAGAATAATATCTTCTGCAGTAGCATAAGACTCTAAAAACTGATCCTCGTTTTCGGCAGGGATTTCATTTGGTTTAAGACTTAAAAATAATAACAAGCAAATGCTGATTAAACTAAACTTTTTCATATAATTCACCTCAACATTAGCTTTTCTAAATAATATTCTACTATACAGCTATTCTACCTCCATAAAAAAATAACGATTGCTGCATATTTAGCAATCGCACCAGTTAGTGGTATAACCTTCTCATGTTTTTAGATAAAACTAAAATCATATAACCTAGAAATCCACCAATTGTATTTAATATAATATCGTCTACATTAAATACACCTAGTTGAGTAATAAATTGCATTGTTTCAATAGTGAAACTAAATAACATTATAATAACTACTGTTGATAATAACCTTATTTGCTTAGCAAATAGGATTGGAAGTAAAATGCCCATTGGGATAAATAATAAAACATTACCAAAAGTGTTATAAAACCAAGTATCAAAATTATAACTTTGGAAATTAAATAGATATGTTCCTATACTAGTTAAAGGTATGTAATTATGTGATATTCCTTTATACGTGTTTCCTATAAATCTGTCTCCGATAAGAATAGTATCATCACTTACAAAGTTCACAAATAACACAACAGAAATATAAACCAAAAACGGGAAGATAACAACCCTTTTTAATTTTAAATTAACAACTAATACCTTCAATAATCACACCCCCTTAATAAAAGAGGATATGTCCAAATAATGTTAATTATTATCAAATAGGAATTACCGTATCGACAACCCCGTTAAGCTAAAGCACCATTTAGTTGAACAACGTAATTTCTAAAAAAGATGCTACCAATTAAAGGCAACATCTTATCTATTTTGTTATTGTTCTAAATGTTTGTATTCTAACACTTCTACATTAAACCCGTGACTGCAACTAATTTTAGGACTATCACAAGACGGGGATACCCTTACCTTAACCAAGTCTTCTGCATATTCAAATGGATTATTGTTGTTGTCAGGAACTTGAACCCTTATAGAAATATCATAAGAATGGTTGTTGTTATAAACTATATTAACAATCCTCTCTTTCCCCCACCCAAAACTAGAATTCTCTTTTCCTCCGTACTCTTTTATTACCCTTTTATCAATTGCTGGAAATATAATATCCCAAATAATATCTTCTGGTGTAACATACCAGTCTTCTGCATAAGGTTTAATTTCCTTTGGCTCTTGGGGGTTAGCATTAACTAAGTAGTTACCTGTGGCAAATATTATTAAAATCGTAAAGAATAAGATCACTTTCTTCAAGATGCTCACTCCTATTACTTTTACAATTAGATTTCGCATCTTAACTTAATTTATCCGCAAACAATAAATACTCGTATTTCTTTACAATTTCTATAACTTGTTTCAAGGCGAACCAAAAGTACTAACAGATCTGCTGGTTAAAAAAGCACAAACTCTTCCTCAACAAACGCACCCTTTACTTTAAGTGTATTACTTCACAAAATCATTCTGTTATTTAAAATTATTTTATGGCTCTTGAAAGCCAACCGTTGCCATAAGAAACACAATGAGATAGAAACCTAATGCTAAGACATTAAGTCCAATTAAACTTATTCTTAAATCACCTTTAATACCGAACCATCCAAGAATTATTCCCAGCACACCAAACACAAAGGGTTAAGAAAAAACTTAATTTTAAAATAAAGGAAAATGATTCGCTCAAAATTGGAATAATAGTCAACGCCGCAAAGACTAGGGATAATTGAGAAAAATACTTTTGTGTTATTTTTGATTTACTCTTAAATATAAAATAGTAACTCACGATTAGAATAGCTAATAAAATAATCCAAACCATTATGACATTCCACCTCTTTCACAAATGTACCAGATAATTGTATAGCAAACTTGCATCTACCTATTAAGTTCATCTAATAATTGTATTATCTCTTGGTTCTGTTTAACTTGAGTTTCACTATTTGATTTAATTTTGTGAATCCAAGTCAACAATAAAACTACCGCAATGGGTAAACCGATATATACAAACAAAAACCAAATAAATGCTAAACCGCCCATTATAATCTCCCCTCTCTGTCTTTCGTCTTCCTTTGAAGAAATGGCTTCACCTCTTATTAAAGATAAGCTACCCGTTTGTTGAAGAAGCACTATATTAACAAAAGTATGCTAAAATTCCATACAATTATTGTAAATGAAAGTATTAACCAAAATGTATTTTTATAAGTATCCTCATTGTTTTTTACCTTTTTCAAAATAGATACAAGGTTGGCACAGAACACAATACTTAAAATTGGTGATAAATAAAATCCAATTACTGTTGCAATTCCTATCATAAAATCCCCCTAAAATAAATAGTTCCTATTCCACAAACCTGCCCGTTATCGTAAGTACATTTATTCACAAACTATTTAATCCCCTTCATTTTACCATATATTCTAAATATTTATATCCTAACTATTTCCTCACCCCTCTTATGTCTATTTCTTCTCGTCTACTATATGTATCTGTAACTCCCTCGGTATTCCCCCAAATCCCCCTCAAACCCTTGCCGTTCTTGACTCCATCCCCTCTTCACTCCCTTATGGCAATGGAACTTAGTTCTTCCCCAAATCATTCGATTTCTACCTCTTTTTCCACTTCTGGATTGTATAGAATATTCGGACATTGTAACTAAGTTCTTCCATAAAAGAGAGAAGAGAATCAGAAGAAATGATAGGAGATGTAACGATTTGAGGATGGTTTTATAGTTAGGAAACATACTGAATAGGGATTGAAAATCCTTCGGATTGATATGGTGAGAAAGGCAACTGGAAAGGGATTGGGTACCATCTGAATCCTTATTGGACAAGGGATTGAGGGTGTCTCGGGAAAAGAAAAAGAACTGGACCCGTATTGGATCCAGCCTGAATTTATATTGATTTTGTATTGGCAAAACCGATTGATTTGTTATTGAAAAACCATCGGAACATTACGTGCTTCCGTTCTTCTCTCCGCCCTCTTTTTTCTACTCCGGATACCAACTTAGTTACAGCAGGGAAAAACAAAGTTACGTGGGGAAGGAGAGAGTTACAGGAAGATACTTAGATGACAAGCATTAAGTGGTTTTCTTTAGTATCTTTTATTATTTTACAATTCTACCGGTTTATGGTAAAAGGCAACTCTATACGAACATATTATTATCGCATAGAGTTGTTTTCATCAAACTTTATTTCAAAGCCACAACAAAATCCTTGCCGTTTGATACCAACTAAGTTCCATAAGGAAAGAACAAAGTTACGTTGGGAGCAAGTGTCCCCAACTAATAATAACGCTACCACTTCCGTTTCTCCCCAAATCCCCCTCAAACCCTTCTCCCCCTAATGCTCACGCCCTTTCCTAACCCTTTTTCACATTTCCTTAAATAATAATAACGTTCCCGATTTTTTCACACTTTTTCATCATTTGTGTAACGATTTTTCACTGAATCCGACATAATAATAACGTGGAATAGATTTTAGGGTTAAGGAGAGGTTTTCCCCGCTTTCTTTCCCACTTTTGCTCATGCTTTTTCTTCTTCTTTTTCGTTGCGAATCCCTGTTGTTTCTTGCTTTCTCATGCTTTTCTTTATGCCTTTTCTCATGCTTTCCTCGCCTTTTTCCCCCTTGCTTTTTCGGACATAAAAAGACCGAAGGTCTGCCTAATTTGGATCAGGAAACCTTCGGTTTGGGAACGTTCTTTTTATTTAAGGAACGATTTTATTATTTAAGAAGCGGTATTATTATTTTGAGACATAGTAGGGAAATGGTCTAAGGTAAACTTTCAATTATATTAGTCACACCCCTAAAATTTACGTATTTACTCAAAAAGTATTTATAATAGACAAAAGCGGTTATTAAATTATTCATTCAATTTAAGGAGGTCTATTTATGGTATCTATATCCCGAAAAAGTCTTTATGAAAAACTTTGGTCTATTGGAACTTCAAAAACATCCAAGGAATTAAATGTCCCATATAATAAACTTAAAAGTGCATGTAATTCCAATGATATTCCTTTGCCCACAGCATCATATTGGAGCAGTTTATACATGGGTAAGAACAAACCTATTCAACCTTTACTCCCTAACCCGACTAATAACCCTGAAATATTTATCGAAGAAATAAAGGTCAAAAACATTGAACCACCCAAAAAGGTATCAGTAAGAAGTGAAAAAAAAGTAGATACAACAACTAACGAAATTACTTCTCCGAATAATGACGTACCAAGACAACTTGCATATTTCTCATACTTCGATAAAAATGAACAATTCCTATTAACTAAGATTTATAATTCTTTAAAAGTCAATAAAACCCTTTCTTCAATGCCACACAAAGAAATTGTTAAATATCGTCAAAAGAAAAATGACAATGCCCTATATTATAAAAGGGCCGAAAAGTTACAAATAAATTCATCATCTGGGGTAATTATCCCTGAAACTCTTCCTTTCATTGACAGCTTATTCAAGGCACTTGAAAAGGCAGATTCAAAAATAAAAATCACATATGATGAAACCCAGGTTTTATACAAAAACTATGTTTTTTCACTGAAATTTAGACTCCCATCAAACAAAGTAATGTTATCTCCTGATGATAAAGAGTATTCATCCTATAATACATATAAATATGTTGCTACTGGAAAATTGAATGTTGAAATTGGATATCGACTTGAATGGCATCAATGGTCTAAGCATGAAAAACTTATTAAACAAAGCAAAAATGACACATTTGATGACTTATTAAGAAAGGTATTTATATATATATTTTCACTCCCTCAAAAAATTGATAAAAAAACAATAGCACATGAAATTGAGGAAGAGAAAAAAAGGCAAGAAGAAGGGCAAAAAGCAATTCTAAAGAAGCAACATGATACGGAGTACGAACTTACAGAGGAATTACTAAAAAGATCAATCCACTATTTCTACTCACAATTAGTAAAAAACTATATTGTCTCTGAATTAGATGAAACTACAAATGAATATGATTGGGCTATGAATAAATCAAATTGGATTAAAGATTCCGATGAATACCCTGATAATATATTAACAACTAAGGATAAAGAAAAATTAATTGATTTCGAGTTTCAAAAGGTTTTTAAGTATGATTGAACGTCAACTTTGTTGTTAAAAAAATTGCTAACGGACACTTTGTTGATCCGTTAGCCTTTTTAAACGCACTACCATTAACTTTTATATCCTTCATAATCAGTATCAATATAGTCATCATCATTTGCATATTCATTATTTCCATCTCTATTTGCCATTGCTTTAGCAACCGCTAATCCAACAAACGCTAACGCACCACCTATTGTTCCAAAAATTTCAGTTCGGAATTATAACGCATACTTCTCTATCAGTCATCATTAATTTGATTGATAAGTAATTCATTTAAGTTTTTGAAAACAATAGCCTTCAAATTTTCTATCCCTAAAAACAGTTCAAAGTCACTATATACCAATGGAATGTCGTTAGGAAGAATGTGACGTTTTTTTACTCTACTGTACGGCCCATCAGTTTCTATTAACAGCCTTTCCAAAGGTACATTGTTTATAATTTCTTTTCCCTTTTTCGATTTCAACATTGAAGGGTTTAAAGACAAATAATAGCCAGCATCAAGTATTTTATGAAGTAAAGTAATGCTACCTGTGTACCAGTGAAAAACAGCATATTTTACTTTATATTCATTTAATATTTTTAAGACATCCATTTCTGCACTTCTGGAATGAATAGACATTATTTTATTACCTTCAACCGCTTTTTGACAAATATAACGAAAGGCTTTGATTTGTTCATCACGATATTTATTAAACCCTTTTGAGAAATCAAGTCCGACTTCTCCTAAGTATTTTGTATCATTAAAAAGCCTATCAAATTCTTTTCGATTAAAAGGCTTTATCTCAACCATTTCAGGATGGTATCCTAAAGCCATTTTCACATACTTGGAACTTGGAAAGGTCTTTCTTGCCTTTCTATAAACCTCTGGAAAGTTTGTAACAAATAGAGCATAAATCTTTTCCCTATCATAATAATCGAAAATTTCTTTATAATTTTTGTAATAATCTATATGCACATGAAAATCAACGTAATTCTGCATGGCGTTCCTTCAATCCCATATAGTCTTTTAAATCGCTGTTATTCTTTTTATCTTCATACTCAATAAGGAGTAATAGTTCTTTTAAAGATTTTCGATATACCTTTTCATATGAATCTATCTCTTCACTTGTTAAGGGCCCTTGCTGTCTGAGAAGTTTTCTAATATACATAGAGTTTTTCTCATGATCTACAAATCTCCTAATCGTATATAAAACTGCTTTTAAATCACTTGCTTTACCATCAATCTTATTGTTTCCTTCTATAAAATTCTTATTTAATGAGTATTTAGGGTTGTAATGATCATCAACAAAACCATTAACAACTAAAGAAGATCTCCTAATTAAGCAAGGATAACAATACCCACAGTTCAATGGTGGGCTAATACCGTCATATCTTGATTGACAAGGGTGAGAACAAGACAACGTTTCTTTATGCATCGCTTTAAAAACTTCATTATCTCGATGTTCAGAGATAATCTCACCTTTTGATTTTGTTGAATAGAAATTTTCTACTTTATTATCTATTCCTAATTGATTAAGTAGCTGATTAACTAATCTTATAAAATATGGATGTGTAGTCCTTGTACTACAACTTCCACTTCTACTTTGTGTCAAAGGAACATTTATTCCAATAAAACCATTCTCTGGTATATATACTGGTGTACCAGTACCAATTATCGAAGCAACCGCAATTGCACCAGTAATAAAAAGAAATGATCTACTTCTACTTGTACTTTCGCCAAATACAATATTTGTTTCAGCATTTGACGGTCTCCTTGGTGAGACATTAAATTGGATAAAATCCATATTTTGATCACAGTATTGATCTTGAATTGACTCAAAAAGAGAAGTTTGTCTTCTTAGTAGCAATGGATACTCTTTAAATCCCACAAATAAGGGAGCCCTTTTATTCTCCATTAGTGTTAAAGCACCACAAAATGAATCCACTCCACCTGAAAACAATGAAACACAATCAAACAAGGAAGGATCTTTGATATTGTATTTTTTATTTACCTTATCGCCTCTAAACCTTTCCACAGTATGATAAAATGAAATGTTCCATGAGTCACCACTCAAGAATGAAAGAGTTTCTTCCAAATCCTCTTTAACTAATTTCCATTTCTCGACTTGTAACACAGGAATATGGAGATTTAGTTCTCTACTCCAACCATCCTTTGCCGACTTTCTTGATATCTTCTTATCTGCTGTAAATACAGCCATTCCAACTAACAATAGATCTTCAACAATCGTTGATAAACTTGTTTTACTGAACATCCTCCATAAGTTCTCTACATCAGTTTTAATATTAGATTTGTTATTCTTGGATGTTAAGTTATATACCATATCCCCGCCAGTTTCCATTGTTTGTTCATTTTTGACAAACCAAATATTACTCATTCTGAACCACTCCACATCTCAAAGATTCCCCATATCTCTTCACACTTATTTTCAAGAAATCGTCTTCCTTCTCTACCCTTCCAATCAATAGTCTTTAAGGCATCTGATTTATAATTATCCGAAACTTCAAGTCTTATAAACTCTTTTATTCTCTCCTGCATTTTTATAGCCTCAGAAACATCCTTACATAAGGAGTTTATTTTCTCTGCAAAGTTTGTAAAGAATGAAACCTCTACATATTTTGTTAAATAATCCATTATAAATACATCAGTTTCTAAGTTTGCAAAGGCTTCTTCGAGTTCATCTTCATTTCTTACGCTACCCATCATCTCTTCCATATACTCTTGCATTGCTTGGTTTGCAATAGATTGTTGGAGAGAGTTTGTACCCTCTGAAAAATAATCTATTAAGCCTTCAAATACAGCTTGAGGGCCTTTGCCTATTAGATGTGATAATCCTACCTGATCAAGAGCATTATTTAAGCCAATACTTCTTACTAAGTTCCCAAAACTTAATGCCTTAGAACCAGATGCTCCTATTGCTGTATTTCCTTCATTTCTTGACCCGTTACTTCCCATTGCCTTAGAAAAATTTGAAATAGCCTTACCAATGGATCTACCGCTATAATTATTTCTATTCATGTTTGAGACAGCCCTCTTAGTGTCAGACCATAAATGTCCTGTGGGTGGTAAATACCCTTTAGAAGTCCCCATGCTTCTCCTCCTATTCTATTAGTTTGGTTTTTCTACTCTTTCCCAAATCCCTACACTTACTATCTCTTCTTTAATAAAATAACTTTTAATTTCTTGATAATGGTCATCATTCACCCTTTTTACGGAGTTAAATGCTAATATCGTTCCAGGACTGAATTCCCCTTTCCTTAGTTTTTTAAATTCCTTGACAAGTTCATCCCTGTAATTAGCAAATTCTTCATATATCAATATCAAGACTTTTATATAAACTTCTCTATTGGTCTGATATTTTGCAATAATTCCTTTTATAATCTTTGTGTGATCCAGGCTTTGATCATTTTTAAATTCCTCAACCTTTTGTTTTCTCAATGATTCCTGTAATTCCTCATTAGTAATGTCATTAACCCATTTTCTTTCGATAGAGGTCAAATTCAGTAAAGATATCCCTTTTTCTTTGATGGATTCTTTTGCTAAATAAAAATATTGTCTCAAGTCTTGTTCATAAAGTTTTAATGGTTCTACCTTTAACCATTGTTGAACAATTGGTTTAAACCATAAACTGTTATACTTTTTCTTAACAACATCATTTTTAGTTTCATCCTCAGCTTCTTCAATTGAAAGTTTTTCTATTTCTTCTAATTCCTTTGGATACCCCTCATTTTTAACATGCCACGTATATAATTCTCGGAAGAGTTCTATATGCGTGTACTCCAAAACCATCAACTTCGCAAGAATTCTTAGATCAAGATTAAGATTTTGAATTTCTGATAATCTTTTTCTGATATAGAATGAATTTAAGAAACGCTTAGCCTGACGTGGATTTCCCTTTAATGTAGATGATATAATATCTCCTACGCTTCCAAAGACATCTAATTGTAATTCAAAGTCTTGCTTACTGAATCCTTTCTTAAATATTTCTTCTATGTTATTAGTATTAAAATCTATGATTGAATTAATTTCCTCTTGATTTATTATTTCACCTTTGACAAATACTTTGCGTTCTCTTAATCCCAACAATAATCTATCTAAGTGTTCCTCATTCAGGAACATTTCACATACTAAGAGCAATAAGTAGTTTTTAACATCAATATCTGATAACTCTGGTATCCTAATTGGCATCTGTACAATTTTTTCAATATAGTCTTTTGATATATCAAGTGTTGCATCGTCAATCTTGGGATACTTTCTTTGCACAGCATAACTAACAACATCTTCATCTATTGCAATGATAAAGGTTGTCTTCTTTACAGCTAAAAACAACTTTATTGCTTCCAGTGTGTCAATAATACGTTCAGGACTACACCGATCTAAGTCATCAATAATGATGATAAGATTCTCTAAATTGGAATCATTCATCATCTTTTCAAATTCCGCTCGAAACAGCCTAATATTTTGTACCACGTTTTCTTCACCAGATTGCTCTTTCAGAAATTCTTTCGCCTTCATCAATCCTGCCAATGTTTCCTCAACCTGTTTTTCATCTTTTGGAACAAATGATTTTAACCCATCAATTAGAAGTGGAAGTGGATTTCCAAGAGTGGCACTTATTAGGTAAGGAGCACCCTTTTTAACTGCATAGCCCCCCAGCCTAAACCAATCCACTCTATCTCTGAGTTTTTTAAGTGAACCCCCAACTTTTTTCTTTATATCTTCGTTTTCTTCTAATTTTCTTAGAATAACCTCCATTAAAGCCGTCTTTGCATCGTCATAACCTTCAAACATCCAAGCATTTACAAAAACACACTCTAATTCGGGATTTCCTTCTCTTGTAATCTTATCTTCTATTAAATTTAGTACAGTTGACTTTCCACTACCCCAATTACCAAATAGCCCTATGGTCAGTGGATTCACCCTCTCACTTAATGCAATGTCATGTAGTAATTCTGCATAAGGTTCATATGACAACATATCAATCTTCGATGCATTATCTGCCCACATTTAAAATCCCTCCATATCCTCAAAAACAATCCATATTTATACATATTTTGACCTAATTCTACCAATTTGTCTATTTAATCAAAAAATTACTACAAAAATAGACATATCTATTAAAGATATGTCCCTACAGTCAATGCTTTAACTCTGTATAACTATCTATCAACTCAAGCCATCTGGCACAATCCTTTATACCCGAATATCGTAGTATCTTCCAGGGGATTAATTCTTCTCCATTCTTCTGAAAGTGCTTAATCGTATAAAGAATACGACGTTTTTGAAACTCCTCTACCGTTTCAATTTTATCTTGAAGATAAAATCTTGTTCTTGGCAATTTATCTAATTTCTTTTCTAATAATGCACGTTTGCCTATCAGATATCCAACTTTACTATAGGTAATCCGAACTGGCTTACTATCTTGCTTTAGTAGGTTCTCAACCACTTGCGTTACTTTCTTCAATACCTCTTCATCCCGCTTATTCCAGTTAATTCTTGTAGTTGATGTTCTTTTAAGTGGCGTGGGACTATTTGCTTTCAACCATTCCTTATCATTTCTGTAAAGTCTCATATAAAGAGCTTTTTCCACTTCCCTTAATTGTTTAATAGACTTTTGTGGATGCTTCCATTGCAAGGATAACCAAATTTGGCGATCTTCCTTTACAGGATTAACTTTTTGTTCAATGTTCAAGCTACTTTCTTTATCAGCATTTAGATACCGCTTTATTGTATTTGGATCTGCCCCCATTTTCCGAGATAATGCTCTTAATCCAAGACCTAACTGTGAAAACTCATGTAACTTTGATTCCCATAAGGAGCCATAAGATTTAACCCTTGTCCTTCGAAATTTATCGTCTTCACTTTTATCAGGCCCTCTTCTTGTATAACTAAATTTACATATAGGGCATGAAAACGTTCCAATAGGTTTCTTGGTATCTCCACACAAAGTAATAGATACGTTTTCAATTATTGAAACATTAAAGTAATCACAAACAATATTCTGACATGGATAGTTTGGTTGACCAAATGGCTGATTCAATTCATTGTTAAAAACATCTTCTACTGTAATGTCTAAGGCTGTCATTACTAAAAGGTGTCTTATTGGATGAAAAGACTTACGGTTCTTTTGAACAATAAGCGAAAGCCAATCTTGTTCACCTTTTATTGAAGAATGAAACAGTTGTAGTGTTTCTTCACTGTAAATATTAAGGAAATAATCTCTCCATACTTTTTGTTTAACACGACCAGTATAATAAGCCAAATTAAGTTCCGCTAACTAATTACTATATTTTTGGTTAAACCAATTTAACGGGTGATGTTCATATGGTTGATTCATTAGTTGTAAAATACCTTCCTTCAACTTCTTGCAATGCTCTATGTATTCCGATATTGTTTTCTCTGCAACTCCATCAAAAACATTCTTTTTTGCAGAACAATTCTCTAATGTAGGAATAGCAAATCGATGTTTATTTGAGTCGACCACTTTAATACTACTGTTATAAAGAGGAGTAAAATGCTTTAAGCAACAATCTATTCCACTTATCTGATGGCTTCGATGCCAATACAATTCTCCATAAACCTCTATATCCTCTTTCACGCACTCATTACAATAACGTAAAAACTCATTTTGTGGTACTCCACTTGCATTTAAACCTGAACGAACATAAATCCCTTTGCCATCATCACTACACATTGCTTCGTATATACTTTTTGCCTGTCCATCAGGTAAAAGTGCTGTACTAAATAAATATAAAGTATGCTGATGAATTAGCTGTTCTTCGTTCATTGTTGAATATGGGGGCATATTTTTTACCAATGAACTAATCCCAGAAGGCAAAGAAATCGAAGTTGTTAAGCTCCGATTAGAAAAAAGATCATCAAGCGTTCCTTTAAAACTAATATTCCCACTCCTTACAAAATATCTGGAAAGTAATGAGAAAAGAAGTTCATCGGGATATGCAGAAGGGAAAAATAACATCTTTTATCCCACCTCCTTTACTCGCCTGATAAATCCAGACTCTTTTAAGGATGCATAAGCTGATAATCCCTTTTCCTTGCCTTCTTTCACAATTGTTCTCAGATCATTTTCTGGATTTACCAATGTTTCTTTTGTACCTTTATTCTCTACAGTTATTTGTACCGAATATTGATATGCACTTTTCACTAACTCTTGCAAATCAGTAAAGGTCGTTGCTTTGCATACTTCGTTAATTGCTTGTTTACCTTTTTCTTTTGACAGTCCAAGTAAATTAAGACGGAATAGAGCTTCTTCTCTAAGTTTTGTATCATCAATTGACTTTTGTTTATTTTTTATCGCTTTGATAAAGTCGTTTTTCTCTAAGTCAATCCGTTCTCTTTCAACCGCTTCATGAAAAGGAAAATAAATATCTTCATACTGAGCAATTTTATTTATATCACCTGACTTTAGAGCTTTTAGCATGGGTTGAACGAGTTTTAAATGATCCCTTGCTACCTGCTTAATTAAGGGTGCTGAAAGAGACTCACTTCCAGAGGAGATGGCTCTTATTTGTGACAAAGAGAAGAGCTTCAAACAGATGTCAATAATCCCCTGTGATTCTTCGTACATGATTTCAACAAATTCATCAGTTAGTTCCACTGGATTTCTTACCCATTGATATTCCCACATTGATTCCAGGAACAGCCTCCAATATTCATCGTTAGCCATTCTGTCCATAATCAAGTCCCCTTGTCCACTCCCTCTACGTGCCTGTCGAAACTCTCTTTGCAAAACATTCATTGCAGAAGGAGTTCCGATTAGTACGATAGGTATTCCAATCATATTACTAAGGGTTGTAAAAAAATTAAGCATTTGCTTAGAACCAACCCCTCTCAAACTCAAATGTTGCACTTCGTCAATGCACAAAATTCCAGCAAAAATACTATTTAATATTTGTGTTGCGATAGGCATTAGTGTATTTACCGATAACCTATTAGAACGACCAAACTTTTCAAAGTAGTTTGTTCCCAATAACCCATCAATCGTTATAAAAAGCTGATTGACCAAACCTTTTACGGAGCCGTCATGGCTACATTCCAGTCGAAGCCATACTAATTGAGTATGATCAAATCTTCTTCCTTTAAATTCTGAATGAACAATGATCTGAGGGAGCTGTTCAAACGCCTTTGCTATAGCTGAACTCTTGCCAGTCCCACTTGGCCCAATTATTGTAAGCCCTTTTGGAATAGAGTTATTGAACCAACTTTGGTTTACTTGATTCTGTATATTCTCATGTCCCCCAATTAATGATGAAGCATATGTTGGACTAAATGGATTTCTCCCAACATAACCCTGCCTTAAAAGCCTGGATAATCTGGATTCCAAATCGATATGAAAGGGAAGAACTTGAAATAGAGAAAAGAGTCTTTGGATAATATGAAAACGATATTGACTATCTAATTGACGTTCACTTTCATCAAAGTGAGGATAATAACTCAATTTTTCTATCACCTCTTGCTTTGATAATATAGGTGGAAGTGACTCGATCAAGGGGTTGTTCTGGTATTCCTTTACAAATTGTTTTTGATAATAAGCATGAGTAAATTGATTATTCTTCACGTTTAGCAATCCCCTTCTTCTGCATACTTTTTAGTAACTGTAAATCATCATTAGACACGACACTCATTGGGATTACAGTTGTTTGCTTTTCTTTCCTTTCCTTTTTACGATTTTGGAACGAATTCTTTTCTTGCTGATATAGTTTTTCTTGCTCCACTTTACGATGCTCCTTGATGTCTTTTATTCTTTTATTGTTGCTTTCCTTTACTCCTTCCGCTTTTGCCTCCTTCTCAGCATTCTTCACAATCTTTTCTACCGCTTCTATAAGATCTACTTTGGCTTTTAATTCATTTTGTTTATATCCGTTTTTTTGCATCTTCTCATACTCTTGTAAATAATTTATGTCTTCCATTGCTTTATTTTCATACCGAGATTGATGTTTTAATAGATAGCATCTTTCAAAACCATTATCGTGAATACCCTGTATGTACAACTCGCTAAGATTTCTTGGATCGTATTTTACAGGAATCTTCCAACTCTTCTTGTAACGTGCTTGTACAAACCATTGTTCTTTTAATGCTAAATCTGAACCATAATAAATATTTTTGAATTTTATACCAGACTCGGTTACAGTTGCAGTTCCTTCTGGTAACAAATTTAACATCAATAACTCTTTGGATATCGCTCTTAGTCTTCCTGCCCGATTCTGCATTCCCCACTCCCATAGTTTAATAGGAATGGGTTCTACCCCTGCTCTAATCATCTCTTCATCCATAACATAATTTTCTAATACATAATGATTATTAAAATATAGTATGTAATTGATGATTATTTTCTTAAATTCAGAAAGGGTTAATTTCCCACTTAAACGATGATCTCTTGTGCCACGTTTTCCAAAGTCCTTATCAACAGCCCCAGGCAACATAGGCTTCACTACTCCATCACTGAAAAGTCCAAATTGCCTTTCTATAAGTGATTTTAGGTCGCCACGCCAACTCCCAGAGTTTTCTATTCTTATATTCAATTTTTCAGTTAATACATTGGAAGCATTAGAAAGTAGCTCTGCTCGATCTGCCACTATGCAACTTGGTAAATGTGCAGTTGGCCACTGTGATTCAACAATATCAATATCAAAACGTTTACAGAATTCAACCTTATCCTCTACCGTATTCATTAATGCAAGTCTTGCCTGTTCAAAATTCGGCCCTTCCAGGCCCACATGGAATCCCACGATCATTGATGAGTACACACATTTACAAAAGTAGAGAATTGGTCGCCCGATTATCCAATTTCTACTTTCCTTACCTCTATTCCCAAATTCGCTTGTCAAATACACATCCGCTACGGTTGCATCAATTTGTACCTTTTCTAAAGGAGAACGAACCTCATTAGTAGCACTTCCCAATAAAGGTCGGTACGATAAATCGAAATTACGTTTCCCTGTTCTCCGAATAATTTCTTGCGATAAATTCTGCTCCTTCCTAATCCAATAAAGAAATTGAGTGTAAGTTGGTAACTTTTCAGGTGATTCTTCTAACTCTTCCCTAAAAAACTCCTTTATCATCTGCTCATACGCAAACTTCACACTCACATTTTTCTTAGTTTCGTAGTATTTTTGGGCCGCTATTCTAAAAATACCTTTAATCTCTTCATCAATATTGATCCCTTCTCCAACAACTTGTTTACTTTTTCTTGGCCTTCCTCTTTTTCTTTCCCCACTTTGTCTTTCTTGCCCTTTGCAACCCTTGTTTCTAAAATCAGGGAGTAATGCATCGGGATACATGCCTCTTTTCCAGTATCTTTTCAAATACTTTGCGACTGTTTTTGGATTTATCCCCATGTTATCAGCAATTCTGTTGATAACCGTATTTCTTCTATTAGGACTTAATAGTTTATCCACATCACATTCTAATAACTGCTTCACAACTGTCCATGCTTTTTCTTGTGCTAATCTTGCCTTTTTACTAATATCATTTTCATTTAGTAACAAAGCCCAAGGATCACGTTCAATGATCTTAGCAGAACCAATGTCTAAGTTCCCCTCAACTTCTTTAACCTCCTTTGCTATTGGAAAGGAGGCGTCAAATATGTTTATAAGAAAACAAGTTTGATATCTGTCATCAATAAAGACTATCCTTTCAATACTTTCAGGATTGTTGTCATATTGAATTAACATGTTGATAGAAAGCATCACTATCCTCTCCTTTATCCACAATTGTTATTTCTGAACAAAGCTGTTCTAAATCAATCGGTTTGTTCATGTTTACTTTAAGCACTTTTCTTGCTAACAAATGCTTATATATAAGTAATCCAGTCCCATTTTCAGCATTCAGTTGGTTATCAAATTGGGTTACTACCTCTTTTGCGGTTCTATCTTGGGACTCAGCAATTAGCTTTAACAAGTAATCCCTGTAAATGATCTGCTCTTTTTCTCCAAGTCCATATTCATCCAGATGGTAAGATGAATGGATAAATTCGATGTTTTTTGCGGGAACAATAGGTATTTCCCTATTTGTAATAATGCCGTAATCGATTCCCCTATTCTCCCAATAGCGTTTCATTATTTCAAAGCGTTCAATTATTTGGCTGTTCTCTAACTGTCGATAATCTTTGATTGATCTTGCATAATGACTGACTTCTCCACTCATATCTTCTAAAGTTACGAGAAAAGTAGTTGTTAAGACCATTGGTTCACCAGAATTTTGATTAAATAATCGTTTCATTAACTGTTTATCTAAGGTTGACATCACTTCCTCTAATCCCTCAATCAAGGGCCAATGTTCACGAATATCCACAATTTTATAACCTTCGAGTTCTCCATATTCCAAAAGGTAGAAGTAACGAGTCTCGATGTCACTGAAAAAATGGTGAACACGTTCCGTCTTCCAACCTTTCACTCGACTAACACGCCCTTTACTTGGTACTCGTATAACATCAATAAAGGGCTTGTAATCCTTCAATGTACCTTTACCATAGCCTTTATCCAGTAGTCTTGATATCTTATCCATGGTTTGCTCTTGTTTCACAACTGGCATCTTTTAAACTCCTTTCAAAGCACTGTATAATAGGAAGAAACTCGTATAAACCGAACACCAACCTATCATATATGCAAATTATCCACTGCATTTTGTCTGTCTTCCTTACTGGAATTCACATAGAATTTATAGACAACATCAACAGAACTGTGACCGCTCAACAAACAGACGGTCTTAGGATCAACGCCATTCTTAATGAGATTGGTACAAAACGTGTGCCTGGCCATATGAGGCGTAACAATATATTCAAGTTGAGCTTTTCTACTGTACTTTTCCAAAATCTTATTTATTGCTAATCTTGTTAAAGATCCCCTCTGTCCTTGGAGTAGTTTATTTGACGAAACATCTGGTCGGACTTCCAAATAAGCTCTGATTGCATTAACCACTTGGGCATTCAAATTGATTTTTCTAACCTTGTCCCCTTTACCATTACGAATCAGTACATAACTATAATTGTTTTTCCCGTTACGTTCTGTAATTGAAATATCATCTATTTCAATGGAAGCCAGTTCGTTACATCTAACCCCTGTCGCAAACAACAAGTAATAAATCAAAATATCACGCTTATTGCCATCCGCTTCGATAGTACGTTTGAGGCGGTAAAGATCCTGCTTTTCTACAATTTTCACTTCATAATCCAAATGTAGATTATTTTTCTGTTTAACTTTTTTTAGCTCCACTTCCTCTTTACAGATTCCTTTTCGATAGAGAAACTGTTGGAATTGAACAATACTGTTTATCTTTCTGTTGATACTCGTCACTTTCAACTTTTTATGTAGATTTAAAAATTGGCGGTACTCACGAATATCGGTTTCTGTAATTACTTCTGCCTCATATCCAATGGTTTCTTCTAACCAGTCCTTAAATTGTTCGATATCCTTGGAATACGCTTGGATTGTTAAAGGACTTTTCCCTTCTCTCTCCAACTCCTGAATAAAATCAGAAATCATTTGCACTCGCTCCTTACTTTTTAGTCAACGCAAAAAGGCGTTTTGCATATAGTAAAAGCTCTTACTTTTTTTTGAAAAGTAGAACTTCCTAATGCAAAACGCCTGGTACATTCCTATTTATTTCTATAACTTTATTATAGTGATAATCTGCCTTTTCGCAAGTAGAAGGACTGACAAAATAATCTGTCTAAATAATTATCAGTTATGTAGACAGAACCAAAATTCCTTGAACCTAAGAATGCTGTCTCTCGCTTTTACAAGGTCAAATAAGCAAACCATATCTGTATACATAACTTTTTAAGGTACATTAGCAGGAAATTTTAAAGTCAAATTGTATGTCGATACATAAATTGTTTGTTAAACTTCTAGCAAAAAAAATGAAATTGTAGCAAATAACTAACCCTTAATGTAATTATCTGATATACAATTTAATTATTCTACACACTTCAAAATTCATATCTTAATTCTCATTTAACAAAATTGTTAAATGAGGTATTTAATTGTGTAGAAAAAAAGTGATAAAGAGAGTAAAACTCTCCTTACCCTACTTCTCTAACTTGCTTTTTTCTTACTTATGTTTGCCATTCTCTTTGACAGTATATTTCTTATTGATACCCTAAATTGCCTGATATCTTCTAAGCTCTCATTCGATATAATACCCTTGCTCAAAGTAGTATCCAGCAAACTATCAAGAGCATTTAACGCTTTCAATGCATCATTGAAAAAACGAAACGTCATTGGTGTGTAGAATTGATGTGCTTCTGCTATGTTAGCTATAGTCGATGTCGAATATTTTCGGAGATTGAAGACAAGATCACTATCTCCCCAAAATGCTCGTTCTTTCGTTATCTCATAAATCTTCTCCACCAATAATAATCCTTGCTCATAGGCTTTGAAGTTTTTTACGTTAGGGGTATAAGGGCTCGGTAAATCCATTCCTTTACCTTCTCTCTCTTTAATGTTAACTAGGGTTCTTGTTAAAATAGCCACTATTTGTTCAACTTGGTTGTTTAACTTATCATATTGTTCCTGTGATATATATTGCTGCCCTAACGATACCTGCAACCAGGTGGAAGTTTCCTTTGCAGATCCAATGGACAGTGAATAATGATAAAACTTTTCTCCGATGTACATTTGCTCCCCCATTGCTATTCTTCTTTTAATTGATTCAGCACTTCTTTCTATTTGATCTACAATATTTGCATCATATGAAGGGTAGGACTTGCAAATTTCTATAACCTTTTCTTCGATATTTTTTGCCAACTTGTAACCGATAAATTGCTGTACATCTTTTACTTCAAGGGTTTTCTTCTTTATGTTTTGTGTCTTTTGGAAGGATACAACTTTTGGTGCTGATGATTGGGAGGAGGGTGCAGGTGGTTCAAAAGAAGTTTGTAAGCTGAAAGTATCGTTGAGATTATCATATATCTGATTTGCTCTATACGTATCCAAATACGAATCAATGATAATCTCTTCGAATTCAGTTATATCTTCCATATCTTTAAGAATCCAAATCACTCCTTTCTCCGCTAGATATTTTAGTTCGTCTCCAACTTCGATGAAACTGTAATTACAATGCTCTCTGAGCTTCCGATAATCTACTTGAATTTGTTCCACAATTTCATTCATTTTATCATCTCCTTAATGATTTTTTCATTTGAATAGATAAGGATAAAGAGCTTTGGCTTTGAAAGCAGGACTCTTCGTCCCCTTTAAGATTGTTAGCTTATTGAACAAACATGAGGTAAAGGGGTTTGACGTAGAACTATGGTGGGTTTTACCAGGGTTTATAACGGTTTTTTTTATTGCTCGTTCTTCATTTATTTCAAACATAAGATTCCAAACGAATTCTTCTTCATGCAACGACTGGGTTTGAAAAGTCGGATAAATACGGTTAATCTTCCCTTGTGTTGTTTTCCTGTAACTATCATAGTCGCTTTCAATTGTGGTGAAGAAAACCCTATGTTCTCCTTTATGTGTATTTATCTGGGCAATTTCTTGTAAATTGTCGAGTTCTCTTCTAATTCCAATCATTCAAAGTAAATATGTAGCACTTTTCATTCTCAAATATCTCATCAATACTAGGATTTTCGTTAACTCCATTTTCTCTTTGATCTTGTTCAGCTAACGCCAACGCTATTTCCATAATTTCCTTAGGAATTTCTTTAACTTTTGAAAACTCAAGTACTTCACCAAAATCTACAATTCCTGTAATAAATTGTTTTGGTAGACCATTTAGCCCTGACCAATTTGTAACAAACGATTCTCCTCCTTTGTAAATAATAACTCCTGATTCATAACCAGTTAAATCATATAATGATTCTGCTTTTAACATTTTTTTCTTCCTCTCTTAGTTTAATAGTAGCAACTCTATTGTTAGGGATTGGGAAGAATACATCTCCTCCCCCATTTCACTATCTTTTTAATCCAGTTTTCATTTTCGCCTACAAACTCCACTGCTCTTGTTTGCGATCCTTGGATTTTAGATACACCTTTACCACTTAGCTGTTCTTCAATTTGTGCATAAAATTCCCGTTGTGAGACTGTTGTTATTTTTGCTCCTGAACAATCTTCTTATATGCATCGTAAAGAGCTTTGCCAGATACCTTTACTGATAAATCTAACTAACAATACTCATCAACAAACCAAAGAGTACTATTATTACCCTTCATATAGTTCTTCATTAACTCTTTGGCTGCACCACTTTCCGTAAACACGTAATTGTTCTCTTTCAAGCGTTTTAGACCTAATAGGGCCCACTGATTCATGATATATTTCTCCTCTCTACTGAAATTTTTGTTTTATCTTTGATACCTCTATTCTATTCTTCCTACTTAATTGAAACGTTTTTATGGTTCGACCATGTTTGAGGTCGTTCCAATCATACAGGACAACTTATTCGATAGATGAGTTTTTTATTTTTCCTGTTAGAACGCTAATTAAAGACGCAAATTCCTCTTCAGTTAATGTTTGATCTACTGCTAATTCCCGTTTTGAAAAGGTAAAACATGTATCCGATTCCTCAAAACAATCTTCAATATGGTTGAAGACTAATAACTCCCCGTTTTCAAGCAGAAAAACTTCTCTTTTAACAGATAATGATTCAGTTTCATGAACACGAGACACAATGTCATAACTATTTAATAGGTACCCTTTTAGATAGCCATCATTTAGTTGAATGTATTTAATCTCATCAACTATCCATTTTTCTTCAGTTTTTTCTATGTAGATAGGTTCAAATGTCGTTCTGCGGGCTAAGTCTAATAGTTCACCTTTGAATACCTCTTTCATATTCGTTAAAACATTTACGATTTCCGATGTAGTTTGTGTCATTTTCTTTCTCCTTTTTAGTTGGTATTTGTAAATTTAGTTTAGTAGCTCTTGCCACTGATTACGCTAAATTAAGTTTCTTCCTCCCTTTCTATTTTTTCTTTCGTTATATAATTCAATTGTATATAGTCACTGGTAAAAAAAGGTGACGTGCCAAGTCACATTAGGAAAAATTTAGTTTTATAAAATCTGATAGGAGGAGTGAGAACATATTAGCAACACATATTGCTCTATTGTTCCGCCCCGTAAGCCTCCTATCATTCATTGTTCTTCTTCGTGATAGTTGCTTTTTGACTCCATCTTTTTAGTCGATAATTTATTCTATTATCTTACTATCAAGTTATATAGTTTTAATTGTTTGACCATATCTGAACACCAGTTTTAACTTTTTGAGATTCATAATATGACTAGACAGGATATGAAAAATATGAATATATCACACCAGCTCGAACATTACTTATATGATTATTTCTTATATTTATGAATGACTGGCATAGTATAGGTTGTTAAATCTATTAAAAGAAAAGGAAGTGGTTTAAATGAAAGAAACAATGTTGATAGCCGTAGACTGCGGAAAATACAGTACCAAGGCCATCGGAAAATACCAGGGGAATACCTACACAACAACCTTCCGCACTAAGATGCAACAAGTATCAAGATTGGGCGTAGATATTCAACCAAACTCCTATCATGTAGAATACTATGGAAATGAGTACCTATTAGGCGATATGGTTTCAGAGGATTACTCAGACTTCTCCTTAAACAAAGCCTCTCGAATTCACCAATTAGCTATCTACACAGCTATTACTCAACTCCTCCAAAAAGCAAAAGCCTCTATTAATGTAGATATTCGTTTAGGTGTAAATGTTCCTATTACAACCTACAAGGATTCCATCCAAAAGGAAAACTTTAAACAGATGGTAGAAAAACGTGGACATACTATTCACCTAATGGTCAATGGGAATGCATATTCCATAGAATTGTCAGATGTCACATTGGCTTTTGAAGGAATGGGAGAGATTTATGCTAAAACAGATGAATACAAAAACAAAAATACCATTGTGGTTGACATTGGAGGGCTTAACACGACATTCTGTACCTTCAAGGGCATTCAACCTCTAATCAACACTATGGTTGTATCTGACCTAGGCATGAATGTATTGAAAGGAATAATCGGAAAGGTCATTAACGAACGATATGGAATGACTGTTTCATCGGATGATTTGGAGCAAGTGCTAAGACGTGGTTATTTTGCTAGTAAAGGAGAAATCTATGAAGATAGCAAGGTAATGATAGAGGAAATGAAGTTAGCACACCTTCAACAAATAATCCAATTTGCTAAGTCACGAGGTTACACCTTCAATATGTCAGACATTCAATTTGTTGGTGGGGGAGCACTAACACTAAGAAGATACATCAAGCAGGAGTTCCCTAGTGCTGTCATCTTGGATAACCCCCAATACTCCAATTGTCTATCCTTCTTGAAAATCTTGGAGATTAAAAATGGCTAATGCTAGATACACCATTAGCTTTCCACCCAACGATCATGAGTTACTTCATTTTGTTGAAAAGAAGAGAAAATCCCAAAATTTCAGTGCATATATCAGGGAACTTATTCGAAGTGACATGGAAGCTGGTGATAAACCAGAGCTTGAAAAAATATATGAATATGTAGCTAAGAGGATAAAAGAAGATGGATACGTAATAGACGGAAACGAAACTAATCAAATTGCTGACTTTATTGATGAAGCTGATAAAGAAATCATCATGGATCTCTTTTAAACTTCATGCCAAACAAAAAGGACCTATATAGACGGTCCTTTTTATGTTTTCTTAAAAATTATCATAAGTAACGGGGCGGTTATTCAACCCATCATACACTTCATTGAACATATCTTCCATTAAGAATGTACGGAATTCATTATTCTCCAACATCTTCATAAAGAATTTCTCATTTTGGGACATACGAGAAATAACGTAATCTAAAAATGACTTTTCATAGGAGAACCTAAAGTTTTCCTTTGTATTGTTTTGTGCCTTTTGAGCCAAATCCTCATCATTAACCATATCTTCAACAATTTGATCTCTACTCAATTTGTCTGTATCTGTAAATTCTGTACCAAAACGTTCATTCAATCTGTCTATAATGGACGAAAGCCTTTCTTTCTCTTCTTCAGGAGAAGCCCCTTTTCCATATGAAGTTGGTTTTAATTTCGTTTCTCCTTCTATATTAAGGGAAATACTACCTTCAAATACCTTTTCATTTCGATAAAATTCCAAAGCAACATCATCTGCCAGATAAACTTCATCTGAACCTACTCTTGGTAGTTTTTTAAAAAGGTAGTTTAAATAGACAAATAGTTTATGGAGATCTACATCTGCAAATGGGCCTATCTGCAACACAAATGAATACGTTCTTATAAATTTGGTTGCTGCTCCTTTAAAGTCATCCTTTTGCTCTTTGTTAAGTTCTTTATTAAACCGATTTACCGCATAATCCAAAATTGCATTTAATTTTTCCTGAGTTCTAGCTGTTTTCTTTTTCCCATCAAATTCTAGTTTGCACACATCATTGATTTCCTCGTCCGTATACACCTGGCTCGTGTTCAATTCATTTTGTAAATCATAGAGGATATTTGGATCTGTAATATCTTCCAGGCCAGTCACTTCATAATAAGGTTGAAATGCCTTTTGAATATCTTCAGCTTCATTAACAAAATCAAGTACAAATGTATCGTTTTTCCCTTTACATGTACGATTCAATCGAGATAAGGTTTGGACTGCTTTGATGCCATCTAACGGCTTGTCTACATACATCGTGTGTAGGAGTGGCTCATCAAACCCTGTTTGGTATTTCTCTGCAACAAGCAACACTTGGTATTCATCTGTATGGAATTTTTCTGGAAGTTCTTTCTCACCAAATTGGTTCATTTCTACTTCCGTATAAGAAACTCCTTTATCATCCACTGTTCCCGAAAATGCAACGAGTGTCTTTAAATCATGATATCCCCTTGCTTTTATGTACTTGTCGAATGCTTGTTTATATCTAACTGCATGAAGTCTACTACTTGTGACAACCATCGCTTTTGCCCTGCCGCCTATTTTATGTCTGGTGACTTGTCGGTAATGCTCGACGATAATTTCTGTTTTTTGGGCAATATTGTGTGGATGCAAGGATACAAATCGTGCAATTTGCTTGGATGCCTTGCTACTCGGCATCTCGGGGTCATCATCAATGTTTTTAGCTACCTTGTAAAATGTTTTATAGGTTGTATAGTTTTTCAACACATCCAAAATAAATCCCTCTTCAATTGCTTGTCTCATTGAATAAACATGGAAAGCATGCGGAATTCCATCTGTATCTGGTGTTCCAAACCGCTCAATTGTTTTCGGTTTTGGTGTAGCAGTAAATGCAAAAAAGGAAATGTTATCTTGCTTTCCACTTTTAACGATCGTTTCTATAATCCGCTCTTCCATGTCTTGTATATTCTCTTCTACTACTCGTTCTGCTTCAAAAGCGTCTTCCAATGATTTATCAGACAGAATATTCGTCATCGCAGTAGCAGATTTACCACCCTGAGAAGAATGAGCTTCATCAATGATGATGCCGTATTTCCCTCTTGAAAACTCCCCTACCTTTTCCATTATAAAAGGGAATTTCTGCAATGTAGTAATAATGATTCGTGTACCATTTACGATAGCCTCTGCCAATTGATTCGAGTCTTTATCTACCTTCTCTACCATACCAGCCTTATGTTCTAATTGAAAAACAGCATCCTGTAACTGCTTATCCAGTACACGCCTATCTGTAATAACAATCACGCTACTAAACTTCGGGTTATTTTCATTGTCATATAACTTAGACAAGCGATGGGCTAACCAGGAAATACTATTTGTTTTTCCACTTCCAGCACTATGCTGTACCAAATAATTATGACCAACACCTTTTTCCTTTACGTCTACTTCAATTTTACGAACAACGTCCAATTGATGATAACGTGGGAAAATAATCGTTTCCTTCTTATCTATTATCTCCCCTGTACTGTCCTGTACATCTTCTTTTTCTACATAAACGAATCGGAAAAGAATGTCTAGTAGGCTATCCTTTTGTAGAATATCCTTCCATAAATAAGAGGTTCTGTAATCTCTATATATAACCGGATTCCCTTTTCCTCCGTCATTTCCTTTATTAAAGGGTAAAAAGAACGTCTTATCTCTATTTAATTGCGTTGCCATATAAACTTCATCTGTATCCACAGCAAAGAAAACAATGGCTCTTTTTTTGAACCGAAAGAGGGCTTCACGGGGATCTCTGTCCTTTTTAAATTGCCTTATGGAATCCTCAACTGTTTGATTAGTCAATTGGTTTTTTAATTCCATCACAGCGATTGGCAATCCATTTAAGGAAACCATCATATCAATGCTGTTGTTATTTTTGTTGCTGTAATATACCTGTCTGCTTACAGTGAATATGTTTTTTTCATAACGATCCAATAGTAGCTGGTTCATGGTGCTTGGCGGTTTATTGAAAGCTAACTTTAGCGTTTCACCATAGTCTTTAATGCCGTGTCGCAAACAATCAATCATACCTCGTTTGTCCAATTCTTTTGTCAAACGATCAATGATTTTAATTTTATATTGCTCCTTATATGCTTTTTGCAACCGTGCTAGTGATTTCGGCTGAGTCGCCTCCAGAAATTGGAATAATATTTCCGTATCAATTGCATGTGTTTTGAAGTCTTCCAATGCTTGACCAGTAATTGGTCTTTGGATATATCTAGATTGAATCAAGCTATGTTCAATATTCTCTTCAAAGGCTTTTTCAGTAGTGTCAATTGCCATAATCTCACTCCTCCTTTCATTTAGGATGGTAGTTTCTCGTAATCTCGTACATCTATTTTCCCTGTTACAGCTTCATAGATCAAGGACTGGCGATATTCTCTTAGTTTAGATATGGCACTTTTTGTTTCCGTAATTAGCAAATCTATATCTTTTGTTTTTTCGTCTATATAATTTGCAATTTCAATCTGCTCTTCAATAGGAGGAACAGGAACAGGTATAGACTTGAATTGTTCAGGATAGGTTCTCCACCTCATCATCATTATACCTCTACCGAATTTATAACAATCACCTTTAAAATAGTGGCTCCTAAAATAATAATGATAATATTTATTTGAAATGAGGTTTTCATTTATTTGTCTATATACATCATAATCTGGGCTTGTTACTCCTTCATAATCAGATATACCTATTGCACCCATCCATGCAAGCAATTTATTGACAACAATATCCCCCTTTTTTACCTTTTTGTAATTCATTACAGTTTGAGCCTTATTCCCTCTATCTTCCATTTGACTTCTTGGTCTAACCCCTATGCTAGTAAACACTGATAATAACTCCGCATCCTCTTCAAAATTCCGTTCATTAACTTCATAAAATAAGTATTTAATTTTCTTTTCTTCCCAATGCTCTGGTATTTTATCAATCCATCCAACATTCGAATCTTTCATTTTAGCATTTGGTTTTAACCCTTTTGTAATGAATTCAGCAATTTTCACTCGACGATTTTCTTGAAGTAATTCAATTAGTTTTTCCTTGTCAGCGATAAGAGAGTCTATTTCGGAAGTTTTTTGGTCAAGGTAATTAGATATAAGATTTTGAATTGTTAGTGGTGGGAGAGGTATAACTTGTTCACCTATGAACTCCCAATTTGCCCTAGGCATTTTGGCACCATATGTTGACGAATTTATAACATCTATAAATTTCTCATTTAGCATTACATATTTTATAAATCTATTAAGTGAAGTTTTTTCCTTTTTTCTTAAAACTAATAACTCAGTAGTCCCTCTACCATTAAACTCAGCAATTATACATTTTGAAAGATACGGTCTTAACTTCCCGAAGAGTACGTCGCCTGTTTTAAATCTATTGGAAATTCCATCAACACTAATCGTTTCCTCAGTTTCTATATATCTACCTGTCTTGGATTCAATATTTTCCAAACCAACATATTTTAATGTACTTTCTGAACTTACTTTCTCATTTATTGGGATTACAGCATATTTTAACTTGATTCTTAGCCAGTCAAAAGGTATTTGACCAATCCAATCATGGGACTTGTTTCTTTTTTCCATTATCCCATCACCTTCTTTAATTTTTCCATAATACTTTCTTCCAGCTCTTTAATCTCTTCTGTAATTTCGGTAGAGCTTCTTAATTCTGTATATTTATAAAAGTGACGAGTAAACGGTATTTCGTATCCTATTTTCGTCTTTGTTTCGTCAATCCAAGCGTCTGGTACATGTGGTGCTACTTCCTGTTCAAAATAAACATGGATATTCTCTTTTAAAGGTATGTTTTCCGTATCCCTTAAATCAGGATCTACTTCAGGATTACCTTTGCTGTCCGTGCAAATACCCGCTGTTTCATCTTTTTCTGATAAAGCATTTAAAATGGCTTTTAATAAGGTAGCACTTACCTTGACATCCTTTTCTTTGAATAATGTCTTCAACTTTTTCGTAAATTCATCTCTATTTTTATACAGAATATCTTCTTTGATAGATAGGATCGCTGATTCAATGACCTCTTGCTGTTGTTTACCCAACTCTATCTCATCTTGACCAGCTTCACCTTTTTTCTTGGATTTCGCTAGGTTATTAAATGCAGTCTGATTATAAAGTTCTTTCACTCTTTCTTCGTCTATTTGGAAATTTAATCGTAATGGTCGTTCAACAGTAACTTTTTGATAGCCAAAATCCTTATTATCAAAAACTTTGACATACTCCCCGTCTTTAAAATCACCATACAACCTGACAATTGTTGCAATATGCTCTTCTGATAATTCATGACGTTTACTACCTAAGTTTCTCTTCATTTTTTTATAAAAATGCACACCGTTTATAAGTTTGATTTTCCCTTTGCGTAGAGGATCTTTATTATTTGTTAAGATCCATATATATGTTGAAATCCCCGTATTATAAAACAAATCAGAGGGCATTGCTACAATCCCTTCAACAAGATCATTTTCAATTAAATAACGGCGAATTTCACTTTCACCAGAACCTGCATCACCTGTAAAAAGTGGGCTTCCATTCATAATAATTGCAACTCGTGATCCTTTTGGTTCTTCTTCCGTAACAGGCTTCATCTTAGAGACTAGATGCTGTAAAAACAACAATTGACCATCACTTATGCGTGGTAAACCAGCTCCAAAACGGCCATCCAGCCCCATACTTTCATGTTCCGCCTTTACTACCTTTTCTGCTGGCTTCCATTCGACTCCGTAGGGTGGGTTAGAAATGAGATAGTCAAAGTGCTGACCAGCGAAAGCATCATTAGATAGAGTATTGCCAAACCGGATATTTCTTGCTTCCTCACCTTTTATTAAAATATCAGCCTTACAAATTGCATAAGATTCCTCATTAATTTCCTGAGCAAAAAATTCAAGATCGGCAGTCGGGTTTAGTTCTTTGAGGTACTCCTGTGCAACCGAGCCCATTCCACCAGTCCCGGCACAGCTATCATATAAAGTCTGTGTAATTCCTTGTTTAGTCAAGATATCTTGGTCATTTAGGAACAGTAAATTAACCATTAAACGAACAACTTCTCTTGGCGTATAATGGTCCCCTGCCTCTGCATCCTCAGAAAATCGACGTATTAATTCTTCAAATATATAACCCATCTCAACATTTGATACTACATCTGGGTGTAAGTCCACTTCGCTAAATCGTTTAACAACTAGATATAGCAAATCATTACGTTCCATCTTCTCTATCTGTTTATCAAAATCAAAGTATTCGATAATATCCCTGGCACTTCTAGAAAAACCGTGTATGTAATCCCGAAGGTTGTCAGCGATGTTGTCCGAGTCGACTAAGAGTTTTGTGAAGTCATATTCGCTAACATTACTGAATCGCTTACCCCCGGCTTTACGGTTAAGTATTTCATCACGAGATTCCTCGGGAAGATGTTTAAATTTCTCATATTCTAAAAGTACATCGTCTTTAGTACCTGCAAGAACGCAATCAAAACGTCGTAAAACAGCCATTGGTAAAACTACTTTACCGTAATCTTCTGGCTTATATGGTCCACGAAGCAACTCAGCAATCGACCAAATAAAACTTACCTTTTCTTGGAAATTTATCATGATGTATTCCCCTCTATTTCAAATGTAGTTCAATACTACTAATCCATTACCTTAATAGTAACAAACTATAAGCAAAAAGATAAGACTGGACATATATATAGACCCTTCAAGAGAGATATTTTTACGTCTGAAATATAAAAGGAAGTTGTAATTATGCAACCCCCTTAATCCTTACACTATTTTCCTTATCCCATACTTTTCTTTCAAGACTCTATCATCCATAAAGCCAACAATTGTGTACTCTCTATCTCCATTTGATTTCCTGTACCCATAATTGAGTAGTTTCCTAAAATACTTCCCATCAATACTGGTTTCTTCTAACTCAAATCCATGTTGTTTTACAAATACTGTAAGGATATTGTCCAGATAATGATCCATTTCTGCTAGGGTACCAAACACAATATCTTTCTCATTTTCCTTAGCTCGTTTTAAATGAAAATTTAATCCCCTGTACATCATAACTTGAATGGATGAGTTCTTCGTGAGCTTTATTTTTTCTACCTCTTGAGAGGCGGCTTTGTGTTCAAGATACGAACAAGGTTCATCTTTCGTTGCCTGTAAATGGCAATTCATCACCTGTTGAACAATGTCATAATCTACTCTATTTTCAATAAAGTAAATGAGATCGTTTTTGGCATGTCGTTTAATTTTCCCCATCAGTCCTTTTTTCCCTCCCCGTCCAAACTTAATATATTCCTTTTTTAACCGACCATACACGTTCTTGTCCTCAATAATCATTTTGATAATTTCCTTTGAAGATAAGTTGGATAAACCAATTTGTTCAGCAACCGATTCATTTTCCGTTACCTCATCTTCAACAGTATCAATTATATCCTCATCGTAATTCTTGAATTCACATTGAAACCGTTCTTCTAATTCACGGATTAACGCATCTTGATTCTTATAGCTGTAGTATGTTTTATTTTGGATAAGTTCACTCTGGGCTTTTTGTGTTAGTACATGTAATTTCCCATTCTTATCCGAGAATAGTCCTGATTCTAGCTCCATTTTGTCTAATGACATAAAAAAATCTGATGGATTCCTTCGAACTTTCATAACTAATTCTTTTGAATTATCAGCCTTTCTAACCTTTTCTTCAAGTAATCTGTGATATAGGAATGCTTTTTTGACTTTAGGTGCCTCTGCTTTTTGAAAGAAGATTTTAAAGGCATGATACTTATTCCTAAAACGATGTGACATTTGAGTTAGTCGGGTTAATTCATGATTCAGAGAATTATGCGAACATAGCACCCACGTCTCGTCCATCTCACCATTATTGATAATCGAAACACCTGATGAAAATACTGTTGTTGCAAGAATCACTTGGATGTCTCCATTGATAAGTCCCTTGTTTATGATTGTTATCTCATCCTTATGTCGTTCGCTTTCCTTTTTCGCAACTATCCCAATAGCATTGATATTGTGCTGCTGAAGTTGTTCGCAATAATATTCAATCCATTCTTTATCCTCAATGAAGACAAGGAGTTTTCTTTCTTTATTGGACTCGGCAGCGAATCGAATCATTCTTAAAAATTGCGATTTTAATTTCTTTGTGGATTTATCTAATACGTAGTATCCTGCTTCTTCAAAGGGGTTCTCATGATCCTCTTGATTAATTTTGATAATCATATCGTAATCACTTGTTCGGAGATTTTCAGGGGTTGCTGTAACGTGAAGGGAAATTCCACCCGTGTCAAGGATAGTTCTTTCTGCAATGAAGTAATCTCTTATTGTATCTAATTTGAAAGAGGCATCGGTGGAAAGAACATGAATTTCATCTGTTACAAGTAGAGAAGGTAACGTGCTCTTTTTATCACTTACGCTACTTTCCTCCTCTATTTTGTCTTCAATAATTCGAGGAGCATGATCAATAGTGGTGATAAAACTTGATGACTGATTAATGATAATGTTTCTTTCAATTGCCATATGGTTATCTGATCCAGTTAACATCGCTGAATATCTATCACTTTCAAAATCTCCTTTTAAGTTATTAATTAATGCACGTCGTGGACATGAATAAATAGCAAATTGTTTTTTTGGGCTAATCGTTGACTTTTTAGCATTAAATTTTTCATTTAACTCATGAATCAATCTAATTAAAGCATAGCTTTTTCCAGTACCCGTATCCGATACAAGCAAAATTCTTTTCCCTCTATTTTCTGGTCTAGTTAGAATTTGAACCAACTTATCGTACGCTACTTTATTGTCATAAATTTTTCCTTTTATGTTCAACGTCACGTCTGGATTCAATTCATGTTTTTCGGAAAAAGTAAAGATATTTCCTGTATCAATTTCGTGCTTTCTAAGTATATGAATCAACGAACCTACCGTTACGTTCTTGTATCCTTTGTAGTCATTTATGTCTTGAATTGACTTAGCCATTGTTAATCACCTCCGCTAACTCCATTTTTTGTTTTTCATTTATTTGACCGTCTTCTACCATATTATTTATTACCATAAACAAGTATCCCCTTTCTCTATATGTTAAATTTCTTGAAAACCCGTCTGATTTAATGGACTTTAACAACTCTTTATAGTTAACAGTGGAATTGATTTTCTTTGCTTCAAACTCCTTTTCCACCGCTTGAAGAATAACTTCTTCTTTGCTCACTTTGCTGTCCTTCTTTTTTACAACCCTTTCAATACGCTTAATTTTGTTTAAATAGGGTTTAAGGTCAATAATTGGAGCATCTTCATTTACATGAACATCATTCTTAGATGCTAGGATGTTTTTATGAATATAAGTATTTTCATCCAATTGAATTCCTAGTTTTATCTCAAGATCATCCCGAACCATTTCATAGATTAATTGCTGCACTTCGAAATCCACATCTTCTAACTCTGTAACAGGAAGATACAAATGATATTTCTTTTCAGATAATGTATCACCACTAGAAAAAGATTCCTGGATGAAGCGAAATGGGCCATTCATGATTCCCGATATTACATTCGGAAGAGATTTTGGGGGAATATTAGAGAGGTCATTCAGGTTAAAGCAATAATAGTTAGTCCGATAATCTTTAATTTTGTCACGTGTCCTCTCTGAAAGTATCCATGAACCTATTGCATGCGGCGTACCATTCCTCAACTTATAAGCGAATATCGGTTCAGCCACTCGAGTATGTGTATTGTTTTCCATATTTGTCTCATCCAGATAAGATTGAACTAACCCAATGTTCTTAATGGCATCTTCCTTTGAATCAAACCCATGAGTAAACGGTGTGACTAAAACACCACGATCGTTTTTCTTATTGCTCATAACAGCTACTTTCCTTTCTTATGTTGTTTTAATTTATGATAAGCTATACTTGATAGATTGATAAACGTTCATGTGTTCTAGGGTGTACTACTTTGTAGAAGCCCTATAAACACATCCTATTTATAATAGGGCGAACAATATCTTATTTACTAATACCCTAGCCTAAACTTTCGCCCTTGTGGAGATTTTTTTCCTTCAACGGCGAAATGTTTATATGGTTGCTCAAACTTAGACTACCAACTTGCCTTCCAATATATTAATTATTGTATATAGTAAAAGGAATTAAAAGGTTGCTTGAAAAGTCACATATATAATTCTCGGAGGTATTATTGACAAAAGAACAGTGTTTTCTGTTGCTTAGTTGGGGAAGCTAAATGAAGCGAGTTTATACAATAAATACATCGCTGTCATCTAAACTTTTTCATAAAAGCTCTGTTAAATAACTCTGTTGATATTTGAATAAAACGAACGATCGTTCTATAACGTAGGAAAAAGGATGATTGTGAGTGATACAAATGGCTTTGAGAGAGATTGTTAAATACAGGGGAATTAGTAAAGAACAAGTTTGTGTTCTCATTATCAAGCATCGTAATGACAATACCACTGTTAGTAAGATGATTGTTGATAGTTGTTTATTCTCTACCAAAACAACATATGGAGAACTCAGAACATTCAGTTATGGTAAAAAAAATGAGGAGAAATATTATGCGGGATAAAAAAGTTCGAGGAGTTAAACGTAAATCTAATAATATGATTAAGCGTATTGAAGAGAACACATTGGAATTTCCAACGGAATTTTACAATGGTTATTGGCATCTGCACCTACCAGTTGCTCAAGACTTTATAAATTCCGACAAAACACCAAAAAAAATTAAACGACTCTGCATTCAAGCTCTATTGGATAGAGCTGAACATCTAATTGGTTTGAAGCCAAATAACAAAGAAAAGTATAGAGTAGTAGTTGCAGTTGATTTACCCGATTTATGGGGTTCACAAATTATTGTATTTAAAGGTGACTCCTATTTTAAAGATTTCTTTAACAGGAATGACCAATATCAAAAGTGGCTTCATCTATCTGATGATAGAAACATTCAAACTGAATGGAGATTATCTGTTCCTAACGATTTGCAAATATCAGGTTTAAAAGAAGTAATTACTGATGAAGATGGATACCACTACGAAGGTGAAATTTGGTTTATCGGGGAATTAAAATAAATTAATAGGGACATCAAAATTCGTATGTCCCTTTTCTTAATCAAAAAACAATATTATTGTTTAACAGAGCCTTCATAAAAAAAGCTAAGAACGAATCAACTCATTAGAATTGACATCCTTAGCATGTTCAATTAAGCATTCTATTGTTACCCTCATAGTCATTTTCCCTACAAAAATATTATTAAGTAGTTTAGTTTTCGTAATAGTCGGAACGAAGGTGAAGTTACCTTATAAAAAAACTCCAGAATGCTGCAGTAAAAAGGCTAATACCCATTACTTTGTGATTATAGTTTTAACCAATCTCTAATTTCTTTTAATCCCCTATATGTCTTTGTAAATGAACTGTTCTCCTTTAAGTAATTCTCACCATCTTCTGTTAAATAAGCCGTTCCCTCAAACAGCCATGGTCTGTCATCTGCGTAGAAAACACCCATTAAATAGTTTTCTCTACTTAGAAATCTAATAGCATCATCAAACTGATCTGCGGTAACAGCAAAGTCCTCTTCAGTAAGTGCTTTATTATCGCTATCAATTTCTTTCAATATGGCGTACCTTAGTTTGTTCTTATTCATTACTTCTCTCCTTCGTTTTAATAATAAATAAATCGGCTAAATATTCTCAATCTATGTGTAGTTCCAAAATATCCCCCAATGGTATACTCGTGAAATTACTATCATTTAGTTGTAAAAACTTCCTCATTGAATCCACATTTTTTAGCTTACCGTTTATTTTATGGTAATCATGATCTTTGTAATATTCAATGATTATATTCAGGTCATTATGTATTGCAAGCTGTAACTTCATATTTATTTCATTCACTTGTTGCTCATCTAATACAGGCTTTTTCTTATGGTCTTTCTCTTCCCAAATTTGTTTTAGTAGATTTATGTGCTCAGGCATCATTATTGATGTCCATTTGATATTGCCTCTATCATTTACCAATTACTTCTCCACCTTTTAAAAACAAATATCATATATGTCTGCTCAAATGTGAAACATATGTTCTTATTCTAACAGAAAGAAAACAGATAAACAAGCACACTTCGCTTTGATCAAAGTCCTCTTTTAAACCCTATTGAAGATAAAGATTTCCTTAAATAGTACCCGACCTAGATAAGTCACTATGCTTATTTATTATCAGATATTTTTCGTTGACAGGTACCTAACCTTATTTCTGATCAGCATACTAACGTTAACTTATAGGTATTAAGGTTTCTTCTGTTTCGTGACATTTAGTTAGATAACTGGTGTCTAGCTTAGTTGTTCTTTTTAAGAGTCACTTATCAGGGAGTCTTTTTATTTCTTTCAACCGAAACCTTATTTATGACATATATTATATAGGGTTAAGATTAGGCAATCCTGATTTTAATATCCACTGAGTAATGGAATTAACTATAGCAGAACCCCAAAATACTGCGTTCGGAGCAATATTTGTACCTTATTCGAACTGTTTCAGGCACACTTTATAATTCCTTGTTTCTAACTTTCATCATTCGTAAGTGATTATGTCCCAAAACGGGCTCAATGCAGTTCTTATAAAAGTTAATCACCTTCATCTAATATATTTTTTGATCCTAGTATTTTCTTCTACCGTACTATTTTAGTTAACATCCAATTATCTTTTCCAGAATGTCCTATCAACGGGTTCCTAATTGATACCCAACCTAGCAGTCCTACTAATTGTCACTTTCAAGGGATTTTTAATTATGGCGAACTTAACCTCAATTTCGATACATATATATAGGGTTAAGATTAGGCAATCCTGATTTTAACGGAATATTCCGATAAGTATTCCGAAAAGAAAACTACTAGTTTTGAAGCTAAGATGCTTAAATCTAGTAGTTTTTCCAAAAATTACATTTACTCCGATTCCTTATTTAACTTTTCTTTAGCAATATACTTTTCCAAGTATAAGTTTATCTCTTCTGACGCAAAGCCCATTGCTTCAGTCATAAATTTAATTCTAGTTCCAATCTCTGGTCGTCTTTTATGGGCTTCAATCCTATACACATAGCTTGGACTAAGCGAAACAATTTCTGCCATATCTTGCAATGTTAAACCGCTTTTTATTCTGAATTCTTTTACAGTTTTACCAAAGTCCTCCACCAACTGATCTACCAGTATTATTATCTCCTTGTTATTCATCCTATACTCCTCCTAATCTATTGGATATGATCCAATTCCAGTTTTTTACTTCCTTTTATACTAGACAGTTTCAAAGAGAATATAACTAGCTAGAACGTTTATTAAACGATTAATTTGGAATATTCCTTTTCTATTTATCTAGTATAAAATATGAAGCAAAACTCATATATAGTTAATGAAATCCTAGAGATATGAGAAGCTAATGAATCTTGAATAATAGGGGAGGTACTTAAAATTGCAAGCAAACACAAATGATTCAAATGAAGCATTGAAATTTATCGAAGAACATTTGGAAGAATTGAAAACAATTAGATCAAGGTAAACAACTTGTACTTGGTCCGATAGTGATGATCCAACATGTAAGTATGCTAATAAATCGTTATAGATTAACATTGATTTCTATGAAGAATTCCCAAATTTTATTGCATCTAAATATCCTCAAGAGACTTAGTGAGCCAAAATATGTTAGATTTCATCAGGTCATACCAAAAAGCCCCTTCCGAGTAGAACTCATGGGGCCCTTCCGCTTTTACTTATCTATTCTGCCATTCCTCTAACAATTTAAGTATTTCACTTTGCCTGTTACCGCCCCATCCACGCCTTGCTCTATTTAGGGAATTTTCATCCACCATTACTCCATTTTCAAGGAGAACTTTGCATACCTCATAAAATCCATAGTAAGATCCAATTTCGAGCGGACTTCTCCCATACAAGTCTTTTTTGTTTTGGTCTGCTCCTAGTTTTAGTAGCTCTTTAACAATTTGTATTTGATTCATATATACAGCCCAATAAAGAAGACTATTCCCATTGATTTCGTGATCAACATTGTGATTTTTTACATATTCAGCAAGTTTACTTGTATTATTTGATTCTAATATTTCCATAAAAGTCCTTGCCGAATCTCTTTGCTTATCACTATGAACACAGTCACGTAAAAACTCTTCGAGATTATCATCTTCCAGATAAAATAAGTCTATAAACGATATAGGCATTTTACATCCCTTGGAATCCACCTCAACCCCTTCTCGCTTACCAAACTCATTATTTTCAAAGGAATATTTATGTTGTAACGTGTCCATTAGTTGAAAAAAACGCATATCTGAGTTTGACTCCCATATAGAGTGAAGCAAGTACATTATTCTTTCAATTCTCTTTGTATCTCTTTTCTTCTCATTCACCACTAGAATCATCTCCTTTCACTTATTAGTTGCTCCACATATTCATTTGATTGGTTACTTTTAAAATTCATTATTGTTTCGTTTAGTTCATTCACCTTTTCCTCTAACTCTTCCATTTCCTCAAGATTGTTTAACTCATCTGTTTCTATTCCAGTCCTTTTCAAACAGATACCAAGATAAGTATTAATATTATCAATCTTCTCTGTTATCTCTAGTAAACTGTATCTTACCGAATCAGTCCTTGACACACCTGGAAAGGTAGTTGAAGGCTCGTAGTAGTAAAGGTATTCCTCTATGTCCAAATTTCCTTTTACTCCGTTGCAATTGGAGCATGCGGGGACGCAATTTGAGAAGGAGGTGATACCGCCTTTGCTTTTAGGAATAATATGATCAATCGTGTTCGCTATTTCTCCGCAGTATACGCATCTATCACCATATCTTTTAAATACTAGCATCCGAAAAGTTTCTCTATCAAAATATTTTCGAATCAGCCTTGGGTTTACAATATATGCAACCCTCTCACCAACTAATTGAATTGCTTTCTCATACGGTACAAAAGATGAATACTTATGACCTTTTGACATTTTTCCACGTACCTCTATTTCAACACCCTTCTCAAGTTCTGGAACTTCAAACACTTTTGCCTTTTTCATTTTATTTCTGATTGAGTTACACTTTTTACAATATCCTCTCCACTTTTCTCGACTTTTCTTTAAGAAATCCGATATTGGTAAAGTATCACCGCAGATAGTACAAGTCTTCATTCTTTCCACAATTATAGCCCCTCTCTACTGGCTCCTATTTTTGCTTTCTACTATTAACCTCTTGATTCCAAATGACCATTGTAGTAATCCCAGGCCAAAAAAAATGGAAATTAGTATTGCAAAAATGGAAACAGTTATTTGCCACACACTTAGCCCTCCTGATTTTATAAAGGATTCATGTCTTGCTTCACTTATTTCTTATTATTTCTGTATTCCAGTAGTCATTTGACTTGGGAAGTACTCCTAAAATAAATTTTTACAAAAAGCACCATTGTTAATGGATACACTACCGACAGTTGCTCTCTATTTCTTCATTACATATACTTGCGAAACAAACTTTTATTTTCCAACATTGCCTTATATAAGTACCTTAACCCGTCATTGCTGTTCTCTAATAGCGAAAGTAGCATTACTATTTTCATCAGATTCTTATTATTATTCTTTTCTATCCAATTCCAGGCCATCCGAGTTAACACTAATTGATGACTTTGAATGAGCTTACCTGTCAATGTCATTAGTTGACCGCTCTTTTTAATTTCTTCTAGAAGTTGAGTTGTCTGGTTATCCTTTTGGGATAAGATATTATTAACCTTCTTAGAAATCGTTACTATTACCTTCTGAATATCCTCATTAATCACCGTTTTCCCATCCCAAAATATTAATTCATCATAGCTGCTTATTATTTTCCGATCCGTCTTGTCAGAGAGTTCCTCTTCTATCTTTCTCAATTTCTCTCCATTAGCTTCAAGCATCACGACATTTTTTTGATAACATGTATTTATAGTTTCTTCAATTTCCTCAAAATCATGGAATTTTTCTTTAAGTACTTTCAATACCTTTGCTTTTGGAATATACCTTCTAGTTCTTCTGCCCATATATCCCATATCTAAAAATATATTACCGAATTGTGCTTCAACGGTCTCAGGAGAATCTGGTACTTTCTTTAAAGCGTCCATATATCCTCTTATTTCAGTTTCAATAAATACCCATGAGGAACAAATTCCTTTTGCGAAATCAGTCGAATTAAACCTTGGACCTTCACTATCAAAACAACATATATCAGTGAGGATTTCTAAAGGAACTCTGGCGTTCAAACATCTTATGATAATTAACTCAGCTCCAAGTTGTGCTGCACTATTGAAATCCTGCAATTCCTTCGCAAAATAGTTTCGAACGGCATTAATATTAAAATGTTTTGCTACAAGACCATCTACTCCATCATTCGCACCAATGGACAGATCATATAATGCCTCAAGCCGCTTTTCTTCTATACTAATTACTTCTAAACGTTCTAGTAGCCTAGTAGGATTGACCCGAACTGGCAAATCTATTGGCTTATCCAGAATCGAATTAGCCCAATTTACTGCCTTCTGAGCTTGCTCTTTGGTTATGTCACCATAGACACAGGCGTATTTAGGAAAACGGCTCTCAATCAGGGATGCTATTGCTAACAAGTATGTATGGTAGTCTTTTCCTTGGGTTTTAGAATAGAAAACTTCTCTTGCACCATTTCCTTTGTCTTCTACATAGTATTGAAGGATATCTTCTTTCAATCTTTCCCCCTTCAATCCTTTATATCGGGCTAAATTAGAAAGCAAGGTAAAGCTCTCTCCTGTTTCTTTACTTTCCAAGTCCCCATTTAATTTCCAATACATTTCCTTTCCACTAAATCTATTAACACATTGTTCTTCCGTTCGATCTAAGACAATTCGTTGATAATCACCCATATTTTCAGTAATCAAGGTTGCAAAGGGATAGGCACGAATTAGTTGTAACGTTTCCTCAAAAACGTTTTCCCAATCGTCTTGATCAATGTAGTTTGGTATGATATCCAATCCAATATAAATTCCCATTTCAATTTCCCCATTCCTTTTATTATTTTTTATCCTATTGCCGTGATTTATGAAGACAGGATAAGGCTTCTTGCAAATTTCTATCATTGAGAATTAACTCTCTTACTTTCAGGGGGATGTTCCCAGACATCCAAAATAATACATCCTCATCTATGTTATAAAGCTCTGCAAAATTAACTACTAATTCATCCGTTACCTTTCTTTCACCCCTTTCTAATTGGGAAACATAATTAGTAGAGATCCCCAACCTATCTGCCACTTGAGAAAGGGTAAAACCTCTCTTTAATCTCATCCACTTGATATATGCTCTAAACTTCTTCTCCTTATCTCCACTTTTTTCATCTTGCGAATCCTCTACTACGTTCTCTATATCCATATCGAGATACTTATCTAACGCATTGACAGGAGACGTTACAACAATATTAATCTCTTGCCCCGTTATTTCTTTTAGTATATTTCGGATTAATTTTTCATACCTTTCCACAATCCAGTCTCTAGAAAAGTCATTTGCTGCCTTAACTACAAATACATTCTCATCTGTGATCTTACCAGTTGCAGGCAGAATCCAAGTTTCGAAGGAAGACTTTGGAATTAGCTTTGATACCTCTAATTGCACCTCAGCCCATAAATCCATTGTTGAATTTTCCTTTTTCATACTTATTCATCCTTTTTTATTTAATCATTGTAAAAAAAATACTTTCAGATCACCTTAAATTCCTATTCCATTTCCTATAGTTAAAAGCCCATAAAAAAACACCTGCAGAAGTTTTATTCTACAAGTGTTTGTTTTCGTTATAATAATTTTCTATAAATAAAAGGCACTGTTTCATTCTTACCATCCTCTGGCGACGTATTTATTATAATTTCAACTATCTAATAACCTTTCCTTGTCAAAATATTAAAGAAGGTCAGATCATAGTTTATATCATAAAATTCGTGCTTACTTCACTTAGTCTTATAATAATGATATTAATTCACAGTGTCAATATTGATTTTCTGGCATTTAATTACTTTTTCCTCGCTACGCTAGGAGAGGAATTGTAAGTTTAGTGTAAAGGTTTTTATCCTGGATAAGACATTCCCCCGTTTGGGCTCGGGGTGGTTTTCTCTTTCAACTGCAATATTTTTCCCCTGATATAATCGAATTAAATTAAGTATACACGAAATAACAAATAGCTAGAAAAGTAACTATGAGGAGGTATCCAAATGGCATTACAGCACAGTAAAAGTATTGAGATATATGGGGACTATGTAGATGACTTTAAAATCAGTCCTTTTGAATCGGTTTATATGCTTCATTTACGAGGTGGATTGGAGAAGGCAATAAATGAACTTACAAATGACGAGAAAATAAAATTAATCCATTATGACCTGAAATTAATAGAAAATGCAAAGAGGATGTCAAAGCATCTTTCGGTGATATACGACTTTTCCACTTCTAATGAACCATTAAAGGAATGGTGGTGGCATTTAGATCAAGTTGCTGATGGCAAGATTTCATTTGAATTGAAAGCTGAAGTTAAAGACGGGTGACAGGAATCAGGAAACGGTTCTTTTAGTATTAGAATTTCCTACATCCTCTGTTTCCTATCTTCTACTGTATAATCCTAATCTTAGTTGTTATCTTCCCAAATCCTCCTCGAATCCTGGCTGTTCCTAGTATCACACACCAAACGGAATGGATATGTATTTGCTGGAAGAGAAAAGATACGTATTTCAGGTAGCTTTATGTTGTTATATTGCATTTAACACCGTGTGATTCTGTAGCAGGGTGAATGCTTATTAACCTTCTAGTATCATTTTACTAGACAGATTTTATAGGTCACTCGGCTTCTTTCTAACCCTAAATATGCGAATTGTTAAACGGTCACCAAAATGGGCAAGGGTAAAAGTTTTACTCCAACAATAGAATAAATTTAGCACCTATATTTGTCCTAGCTTCAGTTCATCTCCGATCAGCTCGACTAGAAGATTTCAACACCGGGTTCCCAATTTATCCAATATCGGCAGTCCTCTATTTATCATTTTCAAGGGTAATTATTATAATACAACCGAAACCTTTTTTTGACATATATTATATAGGGTTAAGATTAGGCAATCCTGAATTTGCTATAAGATGCTGTCAATTAGAGCATTATAACAATAAGCTATTTGAAATTATTCTGAATAAATAGAAATACTGCAGACATAGATGATCAATAAAAAACCACCTTTCTATAGCATTTCCCTTGTTATTATTTAGACAAGAATATGAACAAAGGGTAAACAAAAAGGAGAGTATTGTGATGACGATGTAAGGAATGAAAGTGCGACATCTTATGCTAATGTGGAATATGTTGATGCACAAGTAGTAGCTGACTATTATAACGTAGAATTGGAAACAGTTGTTAACTGGATTAAACAACGGCAACTTTCTGGAAAGGAAAGGGTGGGAAAGCCTAGTAGATACTTGGTTCCCAAAGAGGAATATGAATATCTTAAATCTAAAAGGGATAAAGATTCTACAAAGGAAGAAATCAAAAAGCTACTTGGTTCTGATTTTACCGATGATTGGGATGTGGAAATTGACGAATAAAAATAGTTGAGACATTAATCCAAAGGACAGATTCTATACCCTGCGAAAACCAACTATTTAGCAGTCGGAACCGATTTTTAAAACAACATCAAATCTATGTCTAATAAGCCATACACAGAAAACCCTCCCTTCAAAAATTGCAAATAGGAACCATTTTCCATTAAAATAGATAAGACCCGTGCTAGTAACACGGAGTCAGTGGGTAGTTTGTATACCCATTCATGATAGAGTGGTCTTTGTTTATTACTATTACCACAACATTAAATTATTGAGCAAATCATAAATCGGAAGCTGTTTTTATGTGAAAAGCAAATGCGGGAATTTACCTATAGATTTCCTACAACGTTTATATAAAAAGCTCTTTATTTAAAATGATCAAACGTGGTTGTAAAAGGAATATGTGATGAATACTGCCATTGCATAATATAAAAGATTTAGTTTCTGAATGGGAAACTGATTTGTGCGGCATTTGAATTTTGTATAATTAAAGATGAAGTACGAAAATTCCTAAAAATCATCAGGGTAAAAAAATAGAACAATGAATAAGAAAATAAGATGTTCCCGTAGTCCTATATAGGAAACTATATATTGGCAAAGTGGCCTAGTTTTTTATCGTAAATTAGATAAAGATCAACTGGACGCATTTAGCTAAACAGTATAAAATTGAGTTATGTTAATTTCATTATTACAGGACTTAATACCTAACAAATTATGATAAGGAAGCAATGAGTAAACAATCTTATGTGGGCACTTGATTGTTTAAGAGCTAATAGTGCAACCGACCTTTTTTATTAAAGGTCGGTTTTTATTTTTTTGCCTAATGGTGGTGATTTTAACGTAAATTACCAACAACGTGTTGTTAATACTACGGTTAGTTATTTTTAAAACTTAAAAATGCCTTGAAAAGGAGTATAATCATGTGGAGATTAACTGATGAGTTATTAGTCGAATCTTATATGCGGGCTAAATCATTAGGACTTGATAAGGATTTTGTGGCCTTACTGGAAGACGAATTAAATCACCGTAATATATTCATACAATATATAAAAATGCCATCTTCATCAACTAAATCTTTTAGTATCTAAATATTTTTAACCTAACAAAAAAACAGTTTATTGGAGGTAAAAAATGAAGCTATTTATGAAAAAAACCAAGCCATGGAATGAATACATCAATCGTTCTGGTCCCGATATTAAAGAGGTAGGCAACAGGGTAAGGGATCGACTAGCATTTATGAATATAAGTCAAGATAATTTAAACGATATTCGTGAGGCATCTACTATCCTGTTGCCTTATAAAAATGAAATCATCAATCAGTTTTACGATACCATCACAGCCGTTGACCATCTAAAGAATATGATTATTCAACATTCGACTATAGAGCGTTTACAAAAGACGATGGAAAAATACCTAGAACAATTTTTACAGGCTGAAGTAAATAAAGAATATGTTATGACAAGGATTATAGTCGGACAAGTACATAGTCGTATAAATTTGACAGCAGAACACTTTATTTCAGCCCATCATCTATTAATGCAGATTATAACTTCTATTGTAATGGAAAAGTGGCATAGCGAACCAAATCGGATGATGAAAACTGTTCTTTCTATTCAAAAGTTGGCTGCATTTGATCAACAACTTATTGTCGAGGTTTACATGGAAGAAACTTTTAAATCTCTTTTATTTGGTATTTCCGATACTCTAAATTACACCACTCAACTTGATACATCAAAGCAGCTATTAACTAAAATGGATAATATGAATGGCGAAAGTTATAGTGTTTCAACTGCGACTGAGCAAGTAAGTGCTTCAATTGAAGAAGTAGCAAATCACTCAATAGAGGCGGCTGAAGCAACAGACGACGCTGTTCGGTCTGCGGAGCAAAGCAAAAAAATTGTGAATTCAACTTTAGAAGATATTGAACAAGTTGGTCGAGTTTATAATCAAATGGTGGGTCAGGTTAATAATCTTAATCAAGAGATAGAAAAAACATATCATATTGTTGAAGTGATTAAACAAATTACGGAACAGACTAACTTACTTGCATTAAACGCTAGTATCGAAGCCGCACGTGCGGGAGAGCAAGGAAAAGGCTTTGCAGTTGTAGCAAATGAAGTAAGACAGTTAGCTGAACACACTAAAGAGCAAACCTTACTAATATCAACCAATATGCAAGCGTTGCAAAATGTTGCAAATCAAGTAACGAATCAAATGACTAGTACAGAACAGTTGATGAAAAAAAGTGTGTCTGGTGCTAAAATCGCTGATGACGAACTAAATAAAATTGTATCTGCAATGCAAGACATCAATGAAGCGACTTCACATATTGCAGCGATGTCAGAAGAACAAACTGCAGCTATTAATGAAATTGCACAACGTAACTCGGCAATTTTCGAACTAAGCGATAGTTCACAGGAAATTGCAAAACAGACGGCCAAAGTTATCCTTGATTTAAGTAAACAAATGGAGGAATATCGCAATACATTTTTTAAGACAAATATTCGTTTAAACGCAAAAGATACTATCAAAGTTTCAAAAACCGACCACCTCCTATGGAAATGGAAAATTTATAATATGTTACTTGGGCTAGAAAAAATTGATTTAGAACAGGTGAACTCACATGAAACGTGTAGGCTAGGTAAATGGTATTATAGTGATTTACCTTCTAAGGTGAAAAACAATACGACCTTCAAGCAACTTGAAGGGCCACATAAAGCTGTGCATGTTCATGCGAGAAAGGCAGTTGCATATTATGAACAAGGGGATATGTCCTCAGCCGAAAAAGCATTTGAGTTAGTTGTAGAGGCATCAGATGCTGTCCTTGATCTGTTAACAAAGTTAGAAACAGAATTATAATAAATACAAGAGTAATGTAATCGGATAGGATGGGGTGAATAGAACCCTCCTATATTGCTATAAAAAGGGAAAAACTGAATAGAGTTTGTAGGTAACTCGTGACTTTCATTGAACAGATTGAAAGAATATCAAACAAAAAAAATGATTGACTTACTATTGGATCCAGCCTGAATCTAACATTGAGCGAAAACTACTTTAATACCCAAAAAATCATAATAAAAATTGATTAATTGTCCTAATCCCAATATAATTTCAATAGTACATCTAACATAAATAGTATAAACAGACAAGTTGAAGGTGGTCAAATGGGTTATAAAGGACGAATTACTGGTATTACATTTGTAGCCATAATAATTATTGTTATTAGAACCTTTGTTAAATTGAATTTTGGTGAAACTCCTCACGGTATCCCATTACCCGCCAGCATCCTGATGATAGTTGGATGGTATTTAGGAAGGGAATACGACAAATCTGTGTATAAAGCAAACAGAGATTCTCTAACAGGACTATTCAATCGGCGTTATGTACTAGATAATATTCAAAAATCCTTTTCAAAGGCTAAGAGGAAAAGAAATAAGCTAGCAATCATACTTTTGGATGTTAATGATTTTAAACAAATTAATGACAACCTTGGACATGAAACTGGAGATCAAGTTTTGAAGTGTATATCTGATCTTCTGATAGATAGCTTTGCGTCTGAAGATATTGTGGCAAGATGGGGAGGGGATGAATTTTTAATAGTTTCCTCTTTTACTGATGAAACAATGTTAAATCAAAAGGTAAGCCATTTTAAAGGTTCAATAAAAGGAAAACACTGGAGGCACAATGGCTTATCTGTTTCAATCGGAAAAGCTATTTACCCCTCAGATGACAAAACCTTTGAAAGTTTAATTTCTAAAGCAGATGCTAATATGTACCGGTTCAAATCTTATCACAATTCAAATACCTAGCTACAAATTTCAAAAACATGTAGTAACTATTATTTAGTATTTAGTCTTGGAAGATAGTCATCTTATAACGAATAGAAAGAGGAGGTAGAACTCGATAATTAATCGTAGACTCAACCTCCTCTTTTCCACCTTATTAGACTAAATCCTTGTTTTATGTAGATTATTATTATTAAACCTATACTATTCAAATTATATTCGACAGTTCCTCTGCTGTTTTAGTAATATGTTCATAGGCACCTTTAAGTTCATCAATAGAATCCGAATTTTTATTTATATTTTCAGTAACTTGTTTTACCATTTCAGCCATAACCGTTACTGAATTCAAAATGTGATTTAATTGACTTGAAATATCTTCAGCCGCATTTTTACTTGTATCTGCCATCTTCCTAACCTCACTAGCAACAACAGAAAATCCACGTCCATAATCCCCCGCCCTAGCTGCTTCAATGCTTGCATTTAAACCGAGTAAGTTCGATTGGGCTGCTATATCTTTTACAACAGAAGCCATAGATTGAATCTTTTCTACATTTTCTTTTACAATCTTAGATTCATCTACTAATTTTTTCATATCGTTCACAGACTTCTGTGAGGCGTTGTGCACTACATTTGTACTTGCTGTCATTTCCTGAACTAAAGCAATAAATTCATCTGAACTGTTTTTTAAGAAAGTTTCTCGTGGGGTTATATCCGTCGCTATCTTTATTACACCCTCGATATGTCCTTCTTCATTTAGCACAGGGGTATACGTTGCATCCAGCCACAATATACTCCCATCTTTTTTAACCCTTTCTACTTTATCATGAAAAGCCTTATTATTGCGTAAATTACTCCAAAAAACATCATAGTTGCGACTATTAACAAACTCAGATAAACATAGCTGTTTATGATTCATATTTTTTAATTCTTCAACTTTATATCCAATTACTTGTACGAAATTATTATTAGCCCATAAAATCTTTCCATGCGAATCAAATAAAATCATTGCAAGGGACCGTTCAATAGCAGTAAACATTCCATCTTGGCTTAAAACATGTTGTTTTGTCGTCATACGTAGACCTCTTTTCCTTTTATGTAACCATTTTCATTTTCGTTTTTTACTATTAGATTAAATATCTTATTATTTTAGCTTTATGGAAAGTTAAATTAATCTAAACAAAAATGCCGTCTTTAGCTTGAATAGTGCTCTTCTTCTATACAAGTAAAATGTTCTTGATAAATTTTTTGAATTTCATCAGCTTCTACAGGTTTACTAAAATAGTAACCTTGTCCCTCATGACAATCCTGCGATTTAAGGTATAGCAGTTGATCTTCACTTTCAATTCCCTCTGCAAGTACTTTAAATTTAAGGCTTTTCCCCATATTAATAATGGTGTTTACAATAACTTCATCTTCTATGTCTAAATCATGAATAAACGACTTATCAATTTTTAAGGTATTGACAGGTAACTTTTTTAAATAGCTTAAAGAGGAGTATCCAGTTCCAAAATCATCAATGGAAATATGTATTCCAAGAGCTCTTAATTCATGTAGGTTTTTTTCTGCCCTACCTAACTGAAGAATTGTACCCTCTGTAATCTCTAATTCTAGGTATTTAGGATTGAGATGTGTCTCTTTTAAAATTTGTTTTACATCACTAACAAAATTCGTATCTCTCAATTGAATTGGTGAAACGTTTACAGCAGCTCGTTCAATTAAAATACCTTTATCTTGCCAGGATTTCATCTGACTACAAACCGTTTTTAAAACCCATCTCCCCACTGAAATAATGTTACCAAGTTCCTCCAGTAATGGAATAAACTCAGCAGGTGATACAGGACCTATCCTTGGATTATACCAACGCAGTAATGCTTCCACCCCTATTATTTGGTCATTTTTTAAATTAACAAGGGGTTGATAAACAACGGAAAACTGATTTTGACTTAGTGCCTTCTTCACTTCCTGTTCAACCTGGTAATATCGTTGCATTTCATCATTTTGGTCATCTGTATTGAAACAATATGTATTACCGCACTGTTTTTTTGCATGGTACATAGCGGTATCAGCTTGTAGAATTAATATCTCACCCAATTGTAAATAGTCGTCATTTTTCTCTTCAGAAATACTAATCCCAATACTTGCTGTTACAGAAATCTGTTCACCTTTTATAAGAAAAGGAAAACGGAACTGTTCCAAAATATCATATACTACCACCATTACATCATTTCTATCCACTATTCCATTTAAGAAGATAATAAATTCATCTCCACCCTGTCGTACAATAAAATCGGTTGAACGTACGCAACTTTTTAATCTTTTTGCAACCTCTTTTAGTAACACATCTCCAGTATTATGCCCAAAGGTATCATTAATAGATTTGAACCGATCAATATCTATAAACAGAACAGTGACCCCTTTACTCTCCATTATTTGACAGCTTAGCCATTCACTTAAAGAGTTACGATTTGGTAATAAAGTAAGGGAATCCTGAAATGCCATTTGTTTAATTGTTTCTTCATACTCTTTTAGTTTAGTAATATCATGGCGAATGGAAATATACTGATAAGGTTTGCCATTTTCTTTCAAAAAGGGAACAATGGTTGTATCTACCCAATAATAAGTTCCATCCTTTGCTTTATTCTTCATTTTCCCTTTCCATACATAACCATTCCCAATTGTCTTCCACATTTCCTTAAAGAATTCCCGACTATGATAACCAGAATTAACAATATTTTGTCTACTTCCTATTAATTCTTCACGACTATACTTGGAAATTTCACAAAATTTATCATTGGTAAACTGAATTATCCCCCTACTGTCTGTAATTGCAACAATAGAAGACTCGTTTAATGCTAGTTCAATATCTTGTAATCTTTCTTTTATAGCTTTGTTCAAAGCTGTTTCATACATGATGCTACAACCTCTTTCCTATTATTTCCATATAGGTATTATAGCCTGCATTAAAAATAAAATAAAATATTTCAGTAAGAGAATGTAAAGTTCATTAAATTTTTATGAAAAAAAGAATAAATTTATATTAAAAAGTGAACCTATGGCTAAGATGGTATTTTATATAGGAAAACTACTAAATTCTTATTTTGAAAATGATTGAGAGATATCAGGCATGGATCACTACTGGATCCAGCCTGTAATTTGATTTATTTTACGATTGAATTAAGATTGAGTACATATTGTTCTCCTGCTCTTTTTTCCTCACTCTCCCTTTAAATACCAACTATTTTGCAGTAGGTACCGCTTTTTAGCATGGGGAAGAGAATTTTTAGCAAGGAAATAATTAATTCATTAAAGTTTAAACCCCCGAACAATTTCATTTAGCTCTTCCGCCAATTTAGCTAGCTGTTCAGAACTTCCAGCTACTTCCTCCATAGAACTACTCATCTGCTGCGTTGCTGCAGATGTTTCCTCTATTCCAGCGGCTGATTCTTCTGAGACAGATGCAATTTCCTCAATTGAAGCATTCATCTCTTGACTACTAGATGCAATCTCGGTCAAATTATCTACAATTTGTTTATAGTCTTCTACCACAGATGTTACGGATGAACTTATCAGATTAAAAGTTTCACCAGTAGTTTTAATTTGCTCTGTGCCCAATTTTACTTCTTCATAACCTGATACCAAGGAATGACTAACATTCTTTGATTCTTCTTGTATGGTTGTAACAAATCCCGTGACATCTTTTATTGAGGTGGCTACTTGTTCCGCTAATTTTCTTACTTCATCGGCTACTACTGCAAATCCTTTTCCATGTTCTCCTGCCCTTGCAGCTTCAATTGCAGCATTTAGTGCTAGAAGATTTGTTTGATCTGCAACCTCTTGAATAACGACAACTAATTTAGAAATTTCCTGGGTCTCTTTATCTAAAATATCCATTTTTCGAACTGCATCTTGAACAATTCCATTAATTTTCATCATTTGCTGACTGGAGTTTTCCATTAAATGCTTTCCGTTATCGGTCAAATCAAGAACTTCATGTGATGTTCCTTGAACCTTTTCTCCAATCTCAGTCATGTGTTGCACTCTTGCAACATATGTATCCATAACTTCTGCCAGACTAGATGTACTATTTGCTTCTACTTCTGAACCAGAGGCCAAATCTTGCATAGTCATAGCTACTTGCTCTGAACCCGTCTGTACTTCATTTGCCGATTGTGTTAATTCTTCACTATGACTGGCAATCATTTCGGAAGAGTTAGAAATTTTATTTACAATACCTTTTAATGATTCGTGTAATTGATTCATCGTATAAGCCAATTTTCCAGTTTCATCTTTTAAGTGTATTTTCAAGGGGTCCATACGAAGATCACCGTTTGCTAAAGCGTTCATTTGCCCCATGACTTTATGAATCGGTCTTGTAATGGATAAAGAGATTATTATAGCAACTATAATACCTAGAACAATTACTAATATAGTAATGACCACCATATAGATTAATCCCGTATTCCCTGCAGAAACAACACTTGATGCCTGTTCATTCATTTTTAACTCTCTATTTTGAGCCATTTCTTTAAAGCCATCCATTAATTCACGTGAAAAAGGCTCCGCTGTTTCTCTTAAATTTCGTACAGCTAATTCCACATCACCATTGTCATATGCTTCAAACACATCTTGTATAACCATATTACGCCATTCAACACTTTGGTTAATCAACCGCTTTGTTTCTTCATTATTATTCATTTCTAAAACGGTATCCTGATATTGTTTACTTGTTTCGGTATATTCACTAAATAGTTCCTTATACTCAGCATCCCCGTATAAGACATATCCACGTGCTAACGCAATTCTTTGCGAAAGGTTATAAGCTAATTCTTCATCAGCATATAATAATATGAGTTCCCTTTCAGTAAGCTCTTTAGTTTGCTCGTTTGTATTGCTAATAACAACATAATTAATAATACCCATTATCAGCACAAGTACAATAATCGTTAAAAATCCAAATAATATTTTCGATTTAATACTATTAAAGTTTAATAGCCTCCGCATAATCTACACTCCTTTTTCTAAAAACAGTGGAAGGGAACATTCATTGTGTCAATTCAACAACCTGCTCAAACTTTCACTTGATTAATTTACTCTTCCAGACATTTTATTATTTCCTACTACGTAACCAAAGCTAACGATCCTCTAATTCTTTTTTTCAATTGCCACTACTATTCTTTGATATCCTATTAAGAGTAATTGTAACAATAGATGATTTACTTAAAGCAATTCATATTTCACAATTTCAGAATAATTAAACTTGGTATAGTAGATTAATTTCATAACTTCCTTCCTATGTCGTTTGTACCATATATTATAGATGAAAAGGACGTAAAATATTGTGATTTCTATCACATATTTATGAACTTTTTTCTCTATTTCCATCATTTGTGTGCCCATTTCAATTCCTCCAATATTATTGATTATCAAATGTGAAATTCAAATTTTTTAACTTGTTCCCCTACCCTAGCTCCTTGAATTTATATTTGTTTTGCTCTATGATTCTATTGTATATAGGCAATGGAGTTAAAAGGTGATGTGTCAGGTCACATTTTAAATTTTCTGGAGGAATTTATATGAAAAATAACTTTAGTGATGTTAAAGCCGAGATAGATTTATTTATAAAAAACAATATGATTATTGATTTAGTCAACTCTCTCAATATTCCTGATGATTTCAATAGCCCGAAGATAGAAGTTGAACCAAATGGAACTTTCGGGAAAATCTATGGAGATTTTTCTATAGAATTAGATAAACGGGTAGAAAAAGCAAAAAAGGCACAAACAATCGGGGAATATGTAGCAAACCTATTTGAGGAAAAAAGAAAAGAGGACCCGAAACTAATAGGGAGGACTACTATTGCAGGCATAAATAAAGAATATAAATCTAAATTAATAAATAACCGTATCCATCCTTCTAAGGAGAAACTATTGTGTTTAGCTATAGCATTCAAATTAAACATGGAAGAAACCGAAAAGTTATTAAGAATAGCTGGATGGTCTCTCGCCAAAGAAAACACTATCTTAGATACTATACTTGCGTTCTTTATTGAAAGAGGTTTTTATAAAATCTCTGAGATTGACGAGTATTTAGACGAGTATAATGAGCCGGTTATTTTTTCAATTAAATAATAGTAATGGATTTTAGATTAAGGAGCTGGTCAACCATGGATGGATTAACTCCTTTAGTCAATTTATTTCCATGAAGTAAATTTAAGTTATTATTGCTTTGAGGAAAAAATTAGAGAAAATAAGTATAAACCCCACAAGATGGTATCAAAGGGATATTAAACAAAGAAAAAGAACTGGATCTACTATGAAATCCAGCTCAATTTTTGATTGAATAGGTATATGTATAACCATCAGAATAAATATTGTATTGCCCATTTTCACTTCACCCTTTCCCACTTAGAAATGAACTTTTTTCCAAGAGTGAAGCACAAAGTTGCGTCACAATAGAGTTGGTAGGAAAACTAAATTACAAGTAGATATTTATTTTATCTCTCTGAACTATTGCTCCTTCTATTCTTATAATCTAAAAACGAAACAACATTGTTTGAAGCAGTCTCTTCACTATTGTCTGTATGTTTCTTCTCCTCAATCTCTTTCAGATAATCACAAGGAATAGATAAGTCAAACCGAACAATAACTTTCCCTTTATCATCAACAATTAGAAAGTCGCCTAATTCTTCATCTTCCATAATTGGGTAAACACGATGTATAGAAAGATCCTCACCATATTCCCCTGCCAACGCTAGATCTAATCTAGAAAATACTACATGGGTTGCTTCTTGCTTGGGACAAACTGTATACCCTCTTGTTTCCGGCACTCTGTTATGCCAAGTTTCGGTAATGAATTCTAAATAACCCCTAGAAGATCCTAAATCATCTACGTCGGATTCATGACCTCCACCAAATATTCTAATTATTCCTTTTGTCATATGTTCTTCTTCCTTTCTCTTATTTAGTGGTTAGAATTACTAGCATTGATTTTAATCCACACTAGTACTTTACCAATTAATTTTTCCAAATTCCGTTAAAATTCTATTCCTGACATTAATTGCGTATTCCTTCTTACTTTGCATAGATTGTGATTGTGAACCCACACTTAACTCATAAATAATCTTTAGAAAGTCTGATAATACATTATCAAGATATAAATCATAAATATCATTTACAATTCTATAAACTTGAATATCATGTAAGTAATCCCCTTGGTACACTGTAAATGAAACGGCATCTACATCATTATAATATTTAACCTCTACTGAAGTTGCAACATTCCACCCTAATTCTTCTGAGCAATCTTCGTATGGAAACGTATTTGCAACAATAATTAAATTATCTTTTAGCATGTGTTTGCTGTAATATATATACTCCACATCCGACCCTTCAATGTATTTTCTATTTAATCCGTTAATCAAATCCATATGTGCATCTCCATTCTGTTTTATTTTTTTCTATAATTCCATTTTATATAGTCAATGGTATAAAAGGGTTGCCTGAGAAGTCACATTTGGATCTTTTTGAAGGATGAATACAAATAAGAGACTAACCCACTGGATTAGTCCTTATAAAGATTATGTGTTGTGTATTCCCCTATCCAAATGTATAATGCACAGCTCAAAACGTCACTTTTTTGACCTGAGCGTTAATTTTGAACATAATCAGTTCTCTTTTCTCTTATTTCTTACTTATGAATGAAATATTACAAACCAAACTAAATTTCTTTTCTCTAATATGTTACGTTAAAAATTAAATCACCGAAATCCCCCACCTCAAACCCGCATTCCACCATTGCCGTTAAAATAAAGATTCCCGATAGAACCCCCATTTTGAAGGATTTTTGATTCAAAAATGACCGTTTTTTGAGCTTTTTTCGGCTGTTTTTTCATGGTTTTTTCGAAGTTAAAATAAAGTTCTCTCAAAAATATTGGAGAAAAGAATGGAAGAGAAAAAGATAAAATATTGGAAGTGTATTGATTTGTTATTGAAGATAATATTGAGTGGTATATTGGATAAACCCAATGGTGGCAAGGAATAGAGCAAAAAGAAAAGGGAAGAAAAAGAACTCCTATCTCCCCTCACTCTTGCTTCTATTATCCGAGAAATTATTGGTTCAGACCCCGAAATCGGAAATGTTTATTTTAACGAAAATCGGAAATGTTTATTTTGGTTCGGTGATTTATGTTTTAATTAGACAACTTCCTCTCCAACCAAGTTTCAGCTTCGATGTGATTCGTTTGAGGAAACATATCAACTGGATGGACTTCCTTCATTTCATAGCTACTACTTCTAAAAATGTATTACAATTTCAATTGGGCTCTATGCCAAATCTCATTTGCAGTAATTCGACCTTAGCAATTCTGCCTTCATCTTGATTCATTTCTTTTCTTCTCTCTACTATATGTACCTGTAAGTTAGTTCTTCCCTGCCCCAAATCCCCCTCACCCCCTTGCCCCTCTTGATTCCATCCCCTCTTCATTCCCTTATGGCAATGGAACTTAGTTCTTCCCCAGCACACCCGATTTCCCCCTCTTTTTCCACTTCTGGGTTGTATAGAACATTCGGACATTGTAACTAAGTTCTTCCATAATAGAATGAAGAATTAGGAGAAAAGAAATGAAAAACTGATGAAATGATATTGGAAATAATATTGAAAAAGACATGATAGGTGATTGGAAATCCTTCGGATTGATACAGTTAGGTTAACAACTGGAAAGAAATTGGACACTATACGAAGCCGCTATTGGTAAGTGATTGGAGGACTTTTCACCAATTTTGGCGAAAAGTAAAAGACTGAATCACTATTGGATCCAGCCCGAATTTATATTGATTTTGTATTGGCAAAACCGATTGATTTTTTATTGAAAAACCATCGGAACATTACGTGCTTCCGTTCTTCTCTCCGTCCTCTTTTTTCTACTCCGGATACCAACTTAGTTACAGCAGGGAAAAACAAAGTTACGTGGGGAAGGAGAGAGTTACAGGAAGATAACAGTATTTTCATTAACTGGAACTTCTTTTTCTATGTTTGCATAACCTTTCATTTTGTAGGTTATTTCATCTTCAGCAATCATTATTGTTGCTAAGCCGGCAATATTTTCTTCATGTTCTAATATGTAATTTTCCACTTTATTCTTCAGCAATGCATGATCATTAGCAGAAAAGGTTGTTTGAGGATTATATCCAAATAACATCCAAAGAAGCAGAAAACAAATGAACGCCATAAAAATTTTATTATTATATTTACGCATTGGATTCCCCTCCATCATTAAAAGAGTTGTATAATTTTAATAATATTCTTAAAATTAATTGTAATAGTTACCCTCTAATGTTCTAATACGGCTTATAACAAAAAAAGTTCTACTGTAAATGTTGGGTACAAACGTATTTTGATCATTCATAGTTGGAGGGAACTGCGCAGTAACTTTATTGATGAAAAGCTCAGTGAAATATTTGAGGAGAATTGCCCCATTGATTTCCGTTTCAGGCGGACGCTTTCCGCCGGCATGGCCTCAGCCGCTTCCTCCGCTACGCTCCGTCCAGGGTCTTCGCCTCATGCTATTCCGGCAGGAGTCGCCGCCCTCCACTCCAATCAATTCGTACACAGCATATTCTGGAGCTAAGTGAACGCAATTTTTCTTCGTAGATTTAATAGGAAATAGTAGCGAAGGGGAAATATAGAGACTCCTGCGGGAGGAGAGGCCTAGATGAGACCCCGGAACGCGTAGCGTGAGGAGGCTCGCTGGCCGCCCGCGAAAAGTGGAATATTTCCCCGTAGCGGTGATTTACGCACCCTCTATATTCTTAGTTACGTCGCAGTTTATCTATTTTTGAGTCATTGAACAACTCCAACATCCCTCGGAAACAAAAACATCCGTTCGTTTACTTGATTATAAACGAACGGATGACAATCTTCCATATTTAATAGCATTATTATTTTTAGACAGTGGTAATTTAAATATTCTTTTATAATTACTCCACAGTCACGCTCTTCGCCAGATTCCTTGGCTTATCTACATCACAATCACGATGTAATGCAGCATAATATGCGAGCAGTTGTAATGGTACGACACTGGCAAGTGGGGTAAGCAACTCATGGACATGTGGGATAACAAACGCGTCTGTATCCTGTTCCAATCCTTTCATGCTGATCACTAATGCGTTTGCTCCACGGGCGACTACTTCCTGTACGTTCCCACGAATGGAGTAGTTCACATTTTCCTGTGTGGCCAGTGCAATCACTGGTGTACCTTCTTCAATGAGAGCAATGGTACCGTGCTTTAATTCTCCGCCGGCAAACCCTTCCGCTTGAATATAAGATATTTCCTTTAACTTCAAAGCCCCCTCCATACACACATGGTAGTCGGTGCTTCTTCCAATAAAGAATGCATTACGGGAGGTTGCCAAATATTCACGTACCAATTCTTCGATTCCTTCTTTTTGGTCTGTTAATATTTCCATGGCATTTGCCACTATGGCTAGCTCCTGCATCGGATCGAAGTCCAATGTAATGCCTTTGGCTTTTGCGGTATCTACTGCCAGTATAGCAAGCACGGCAATTTGTGCTGTATAGGCCTTTGTTGAGGCCACAGCAATTTCCGGGCCTGCATAAAGATTTAGCGTATAATCTGCTTCACGAGAAAGGGTGGATCCCGGCACATTAGTAATTGTTAGTGACGGATATCCCAGTTCTTTAATTTTTACTAATACTGCACGACTGTCTGCTGTTTCTCCACTCTGGGAGATAAATACAAACAGAGGTTTTTCTGATAATAACGGCATATTATAAGAAAATTCACTGGCAACGTGTACTTCCACCGGAATTTTTGCCAGTTTTTCCAGAAACTCTTTGCCAACCAATCCAGCATGATAACTAGTTCCCGCTGCAATAATATAAATACGGTCACATGTTTTCATAGCAGCACGGATATCTTCATCAAGTTTCAGTTCATTGTCTTCTGTTTGGTATTCGTTAATGATTTTACGCATGACAAAAGGTTGTTCATCAATTTCCTTCAGCATAAAGTGTGGATAGGTTCCTTTTTCAATATCACTCACATCAAGCTGAGCAGTGTACGCTTCACGCGTTATGACTTCACCATCGAGGGTTTGAATTTCCACGGAATCACGTTTCACAAGTACAATTTCCTGATCATGTATTTCCACATATTGATCCGTTTCTTTTAGTGTTGCCATTGCATCACTTGCTACAAGGTTGAAGCCTTCTCCAATACCTACTAATAGAGGGCTCTTATTTTTTGCAACATATAAAGTATCTTTGTCCTCGTGGTCAATTAGTCCAATTGCATAGGACCCTTTTAGCAACTTCAATACTTGACGGAACGCTTCTTTCGTATCCTGATATTCTTCATGCAGTTTTTCAACAAGCTGTACGATAACCTCTGTATCTGTTTCACTTACAAAAGTTGTACTTTGCAGGTAGTCTCTTTTAATGTCATGGTAATTTTCAATTACTCCATTATGAACAAGTGTAAATCTGCCAGACGCGCTTTGATGCGGATGTGCGTTCTCTTCACTTGGCACACCATGTGTTGCCCAGCGGGTATGGCCGATTCCCATTGTTGCATGAATAGAAGACTTCACTCGGTCGCGCAGTACTGCAATACGACCTTTTACCTTTGTAACATGGACTCCTTCGTCGTTTAACATAGCTATTCCAGCCGAATCATAGCCACGGTATTCTAATTTCTCCAGCCCATTTAATAAAACTTCTTTTGAATCATTTTGTCCTATATAACCTACAATTCCACACATCGTTTGATGGCCTCCTTCGTAAAGGGGCAGAAAACGACCTCATGTCTAACAGTTCGTGTTCAAAAAGGACCAAGAAATCCGAAGCAACTTTGCTTTGCTTTTGGTACCAGCACGCATGCATTTATTACGTGAGGAACGGAAAGGCAAGTTAATGAGCTTCCACAGGATGTGGTGCCTTCTGCGCTACCCACAGGACGTGGGTGGTTTTAGTAGAAGGTCATACATCCTTGTGTCAATTTTACCGGACCTTTTTAAACAACTTCTAACAGGGGCCGCTAAACTGCCCCTTTCTCGTGTTCGTATTGGACATCTTACTTCTTCCCTTTGTGCAATGAGTCACCCCATTGTTTTGAGAAAAAAGCCTGACGACTGAGATGTGCAATCGGGAGGTACCCGCCGAAAAAATTCGATAACCCCCACCTCGTCAACTATTTTCCATTGCGGACGGAAAATAGTTCTGGCGCTTTAAAAACTTACTTAAACTTTAATGCCCCTTTCTATGTTTGAATAAACCTTCTTTTTCCAAAAGGCTACATCACATTTTAACCGATTTATCCTGTTTCGGTCAATTGTTTTTTTGATGTTATTGTTTAGTTTATGCTAGGGGACTTCTTACGTGAGTGAAAATAGGTGAATGGCCATACTAAACGCCCTACCGAAATGGCAGGGCGCTAAATTTCCATCTGACTATTTACTTGTTTGATGTTTTTCCATGAAATCAAGCATCCGTTTATAAACATTAATCTCGTTTTCTTTTTTGGAGAAACCATGTCCTTCATCTTCCAGCACAAGATACTCGACATCCCTGCCTTTTTCCTTTAACTTAGCAACAATTTGATCTGATTCTTCTTTTACTACCCTTGGGTCCTTGGCACCTTGGATGACGAGCATCGGTCTGGTCATCCCCTCCAAATAAGTAATCGGAGAATCCTTAACAAATCGTTCTTTATCGCGCTCTGGATCGCCTATCCAACGGTCCATAATTGGTTTCCAATGAGGCGGTACCGAATTTACGAAGGTGAATAAATCGGATGGGCCAAATATATCTACGACTGCCTTAAAATACTCTGCGTGACGACCATGCAGCAATAATGCCATGTAGCCACCATAGCTGCCACCCACAAGAAACAATTTTTCCCGGTCAGTGATCTTTTGGTCAAATAACCATTCGATTCCTGCTACACAATCTAATCGCGGCCCTTCTCCCCAATCCTGTTCCACTAACTTTACAAAGTTGGAGCCATAGCCCGTACTGCCTCGGAAGTTAGGTGCAAAAATGGTATAACCCTGGTTGAGAAAGCTTTGGAACATCGCACGATATGTCTTTCTTTCTGCTGCCTGTGGGCCACCGTGTGGCCAGAAAATCGTATGGCCATTGTCATTTTCCGGTAAGGCTTTAAATAAGAGTGCTTCAATTTCCTTTCCGTCAAAGGAAGGGTAGGAAACTACTTCCGGGTCCACCATATGTTCCTTGCTTACACCTAAGACGGTATTGTTCGTAAGCTGCTCCCACTCTATGCCATCTCTGGAATAAAAAATGTTAATTGGCTGAATACCGCTTGTACCGAGAAGATAAATTGCGCCGGATTGCCCAATGCTTAATTGCCCAACTACTTCGGCGGGAGCTTCTAATTCCATACATTTCCCTGACTGAAGATCATAACGATACAACAGGTCAGAAACACCCTTTTCAGTAACGAGGTAAAACGCATCATTTGTCTGATCCCACTTTAAAGAAGTAACACTCTCATCCGCGAATTTTTGTACAACAGAAAATTCCTTTTTAGTTATCTCAAATTTAGCCACATAACTATATTCACTTTCATAATCTGTTACAAAGTAAACCGTTTCTTCATCTGTGAATACGGGATCAAAAACGACATGAACCTTCTCAGGATCCGGGGTTAACGAAAGTTTACCCGTTCCTGTGTTTACAAATCCGGTTACATAGGTGTTTGCATATGATTGAAGGTATACAAAGGAAGTCTCTTTTTCTGAAACGGCGGCAAGCTCTGTTAAAGCTTCCTCTCCAGTATGAATAAGCTCATCTGAATTACCCTTTAGATTGCGAACACGCGTATTTAAGAAAGAAGGGTTTTCCTCAGATGTCATATAATATAATCTTTCACCATCTTTACTCAAATGGGAAAAGAAAAACTTATCCGAGGCTTCCCCGGTTATTAATTTTTGAGGAAGGCCGCCTGTAACAGGCAAGCTATAGATATGATGATTTTCATCACCATCTTTATCAAACCCAGCAAGTACATATCTGTTTTCTGGATCAAATTTTATAAAACTGCACGATTCATCAACATGTGCAAATAGATATGGAAAATTTCCTGGTAAATCCATTGCCCATAAGTTCATCTTGCCATTTAAATTTGTACTGAATACGAGTTGTTTTTCATCCTTACTTACTGCAAAATTAGTAATCGCATAGCTACGGAAAAATTGTTCAACCGTTGGCTTTGGAAATGTAATCATGTGTACGCCTCCTGATTTTATTAGACTTTCATATGTATGTTTACATGTTGTGGAAAATTACTTCCCTTAAATTATATAACACTTTTGTATGTTCTGAAAATAATAAGAATCGTTTAAGTATAGCCAGCCTTCTCATCCAAGGAAACAGGCTCTAGTTGGTTTTTAACTACGACTTAAGCCGGAGGAACATCTCCTCCGGCGTTTATTTCAATTAATTAGTCGTTCTCCAACTGCTTCGCAAAGCGAATTCACTGCATGAATCAATTTGCATTGCTCCACCTACAATCTCAAACTGTCAGCTCATTCTCAACTTTCATTTCTTTTGCACGGATAAGCAGTTTTTGCAACATTACAGCAAAGACAGAAATCATAAGAGTTGTAAGGATAATTGCAATCCCTATAATAGCCACTCCAGGATGAAGCGCACTTTGTATACTTAAATATAATGAACCTGCAATATACATTACTGCAATGAAAAGCGCACAAAATTTTATCCTCTTCAACCGATGGTGGGCTGAATCGGAAAAAGCAGCTTTCTTCTCCATTAACTTCAAGAGTACATATACTTGGTGTAGCGCAATGAAAAACGGAATAGCTGTAAGTTCAATTCCAATTAATATGGGATATTGTAAATGAGCATATTCAGGGTTCAGTGTAGCCGCTTTTTCAGCTAATTGAGGTAATCCAATGAATCCAAATATAAAAACAAAAAGACCCATTATAATAATGGCTGTTTTAAAAAGTGGAATAATAACACGTTGCATAACGTCACCTCTTTTATTTTTATTTTAATTATATTGTATGTTAACATTTATTGAATTACAATAAAAATATAATGAATTTCAAATGAATTTCTATATATAAAATAGAGAGGGGTATCCTGCATGCGATTAATAGCATTGCTGGTATCTGGGTTACATATTTTTATTTTGTATCTATGGCTTGCTAACTCTCCGTTATTGTTTTCCCAATACGGAATAACAATATGGGTGTTTACAGTTGTTCTCAGTCTGATTGTCATTTACAAAATGAGAGAAGCTTCTGCTTTTAAGATGACACTGTTCGTTTCCACTGGTGCCATGCTTTTTCTTGTTGCTGTAACGATTGCCATCCATTTCATTACTTCCTCCATGCCATAGGGATACATAATTCCATGTTTCCTGTGCAAACTATAATCATTATCCAATGAAGATGGGGGTTCTATTTATGCCAAACCAAAACCTACATGAACAGTTACAGTTCGCAAGCAGACAAATTAAGGAAGCACAGGATGCTATCTTACAAGCTCAAGGAAGAGATGCCGAGCTATTGCAACAGGCACATGATCAATTACAGCAAGCAGAGCGTGAATTGCAGCATGCACAGCAGCATTCAGGAAAATTAGCAACCGAAAATCCACAATTTCAACAGGCTTATGAAAGCTTACATGATACACGTCAGCAAGTTCAGGAAGCACAGCAAAATAATAGTGATGTCCTATAATATTAGAAAAGCGAAAAACCCAGCTATCTGGAAATAGCTGGGTTTTCGCTTAGTAACTTATTGTTTCTCTATTTTTCCATCACGGATGGAGATGACTCTATCACATACATCAAGCACACGTTCATCATGTGTCACCATTATTCCTGACTTCCCACGGTTCTTTATTTCATCTGCCAATAACTCCACAACTTCACGACCGCGTTTGGAATCCAGACTTGCTGTCGGTTCATCAGCAAGAATTAATTGTGGATCATTAATTAATGCCCTTGCTATGGCGACCCGCTGTCTTTCTCCTCCAGATAATTCATTTGGATACTTATTAATACGATGCTTCAAACCAAAATGCTCTAACAGTTCAATTGATCTTTTTTCTCTCTTTTGTTTTGATAAAACGTCAATGAGATTCAATTGATCCTTCACCTTTAAATAAGGAATTAAATTAGCCGCCTGAAATACAAAACCAATTTGATCACGTCTTTTTTCAGTTATTTTCTTTGTAGATAGGTTCGTAATATTTTCACCCTGCAGATAAACTTCTCCCTCACTTGGAGACAAAAGTGCTCCTGCAATGGATAACATCGTACTTTTACCTGAGCCAGACGGACCGATTATTGCAATAAATTCCCCCTGCTTTACTTCTAGAGACACATCATCTACTGCTCTAAACTCTTTTGGGCCATCACGATATATTTTCGAAACATTTTCTAATACTAAACTCATTTTCCTGCCCCCTCAATCGCTTCAATTGGGTCAATCTTAATTACTTGAACTAAGGAAATAAGTGCCCCGACTAGAGATACTGCTAAGATTAACATGGAAGATTGCAACATCCCGATAGGACTCAACTTAAATGGCATATCGGCAGGGAAAGCAGCTCCAATACCATAGGTTAAGCCAACACCTATACCAATACATAGAACTGAAATAATGAGTACCTGCCCAATTACACTTCGAATTAAATAAGCTGTTTTCGCCCCTAGTGCTTTAAGCACACCAAATTGATCTCTCTTTTGCAAAGTAATCACATAGAAAAAGGCTGCTAGTACAAAGGCTGCAATAACATATAAGAAAACAATCATCATATTTAGAGATGCTTGTTCCTGCGAATAACTTGGTATTCCTTTAAGCAATTCTCCGTTTGTGACTACTTCATAGTTACTCCCAATTTCATCTTGTATCGAAGTCAAGCTCGCTTCACCAGAATTTACAACAAATGCATTCATTTTCTCTGGTTTTTCACTTGTCATAAAAACAACTGGCGTATGGCTATAACGCTGCTCCGTTGTAAAACCAACAACTTTGACCTCTTTATCCTCGCCAAAGGTTAATGTATCACCAAGCTGGATACCTTCTCTTTTGAGTGACTGATCGACAATTACCTCATTTGTAGAATTGATTGCATTACCTTCCGCTACAATCGGCAGCAACATACTCTCAGGTTCTGTAATGAATATAGAAACATCTTCATTTTTGTCTGTTCCGTTTACGGTAGCATTTCTCATTTGAATGGATAAGGAATTAACCTCTTTCATACCATCTGTTTGCTCGATTTGCTGCATATTTGAACGAGATACAAAGGACTTTGTCATATCCATTTCCGCATCCGAATCTAATATTACATAATCTGCTTGCAATTCCTGAATAGCTGAAGCATTATCTGCTGACAACCCTTTTGCCAAACCAGAAATTATAAAAATAAGACTGGCCACTAAGACCATGATTAAACCAATTAATATATAGCGAAGCTTTGAATAAAATAATTCTCTTATTGCTAGAAACAATTTCCTCACTCCTCTTCTTTCTATATTTACAGCATACATAGATACTATGAACAGAAGATGAACAAACGGTTACTATACAAAACAAAGGCGGAAGCGTCTGCCAATAATGAGAAACATAAAAAGAGGGCTTTTGTAGCTGTCCTATATAGCTACAAAGCCCTCTTGCCTAATCTAATTCTATTTTGGTAATGTCACAATAAATCTAGATCCCTCTCCAAGTGTACTCTCTACCATAATTGCCCCATCATGTAATTCAATAATTTTCTTAACAATAGCAAGCCCTAAACCCGTACTATCTTCTGTACGTGTTCTTGCTTTATCTACTTTATAGAAACGTTCAAATAAGAGAGGGATGTTTTCTTCTGTAATACCAATACCAGTGTCCTCTACTACAACTTCTATTTCTTGTTTTCTCTCGTATGTTCGTAGTGTTATTTTCCCGTTGGCATCTGTATACCGTATAGCATTTGAAATCAAATTCATCCACACTTGCTGGAGTAAACGAGGGTCCCCTTTTAAATAAGCTGAAGATATATCCAATTCAATAGAAATATTCTTCTCCCGCCACTGCCACTCCATTGTTTGAATTGTTTCTCTTAATTGAGCAGCAACATCAAATTTCTGCCCTTCATTTATATCCTTCTCGCTATCCAGAAATGAGAGTGTTAGCAGTTGCTTACTTAATAATGACAATCTCTTGCTTTCTTTTTCGATAATAGTTAAATAGTGAATACGTTCCTCTTTCGACAGCTCTTCCTCTTTGATTAATTTGGAAAAACCCTGTATAGATGTAAGTGGTGATTGGATTTCATGGGACACACTGGATACAAACTCCTGCCTTTTCTCCTCTATTTGTTCCAGACTTCTGCTCATTTTGGAAAAGTCACTGGCAAGTCTGCCAATTTCATCTTTCCGTTTTACTTTTAACTTCAAATGATAATTTCCTGCTGCAATTTTCTTAGTCGCTATCGTTAAATTTTTGATTGGATTAACAATATAACGTGTACTTATTAATACCAAAAGAAAACTAAATAGCAATGTTAATATCAATAATACAGCTAGGAAGAAACGCATTTCACCAAATTGCTGGGAAGAGTTAGGACGGACAAATAGAGCTCGTCTCTCCCCCTCCACCATAACAGGAACCCCAATGGTATTAACTAATTCATTATCAAAAAAGCCAGTAACAAAAGGTTTCCAAGGATAATTTTTTATACCATGATAGACCTGCCCATGGAGTACTTTTTCAATATAGCGTTCATCCATGGCTGTTGATGAAAATGGGTCACCAAACGTTTTTTCTGTACCTTCCTGATCCACCAAGTGGAATTTATAGCCTAAATCTGTCATTGCATTTAAAAAGGCATCAATGGATTGATTATTGTTATGGTTATAAATTTCAACAATGTTGTTCGCTATGTGTGTAATCTTCTCGTCATTTTGGGGCTTCAAGTAGTATTGATAATAAATATTTGTAACAGCAAAAGCAATGACAGCACTTGCAATCATAATAGCCATTGTTGTAATAATAATCCGTACATAAAGGGTACGCATAAATAACTTCCTCCAACTGAATGTTGCGTTTAGAATATCACCTATTTATGAATAGATGATGAACAACATGTATCTATTGATTAATTTCCAACTTGTATCCCAGTCCGCGTACCGTCTGAATGGAGAAATCCTGTTGTTCTTCTGCAAACCGCTCCCTTAATCGCTTAATATGCACATCTACTGTGCGATCATTCCCTTCATAGTCACTTCCCCATACGAGTTCAATTAATTGCTCCCTGGAAAAAATACGGTTTGGGTAGCTTGCTAGCTGTGCCAATAACTCAAATTCTTTTAGAGGAAGGATTAAGTTTTTATTATGATATGTAACTTCATAGCTTCTTCGATTAATTATCGTGTTGCCGATATGGATAATTTCTTCGTTCACCATTTGAAACCGTCGCAGTAATGCTTTAATTCGATACATTACTTCTTTTGTTTCAAACGGCTTTACAATATAATCATCTGTGCCAGCGAGAAATGCCTTTTCTTTATCGGTAATTTCCCCCTTCGCTGTAAGCATCATAACAGGGATGTCATAATAGTCTCGTATTTCTTTGCACAATTCATATCCATCCATATTAGGCATCATAATATCCACAAGAGCAAGATGAATTGTTTTATTTTCCAATATCTTTAATGCTTCATTTCCATCGGTTGCTTGCTCTGTTTGATATCCTTCCTTCTGCAGGTAAAAACGAAGCAATTCCCGAATGTGTGGGTCATCATCAACAATTAAAATGGTAATCATGAATGGCTCTCCTAACTTTGCTTTATTTTAAATCAGCTTATCATACACTATTTAAAATGGAAATATTCTTGGGACTCGCTAGTCTCGCTTTTCTCGCCGGGGTCTCCATATTTATCCTCAGCTAATGAGTGCAATTTAACTATCTAAAACCGAAATTTAATACCAATTGGTTAGTATGAAAGATGGCAATATACGAACTCAACAATCTTCGGAAGAAATAAGAAAAACTGCTCCGCATAAGAGAGCAGTTTTCCATTCGATTAATCTTTCATTCCTAAGAGTTGATCAATTATATTTGCTACTTGGTCTACATATTTCTCACATTCTTCTTTAGTAGGAGCTTCTACCATAACTCGTACGAGAGGTTCTGTTCCAGATGGACGTACAAGGACACGGCCTTGGTCACCAAGCTCTTTTTCAACCGCTTCAATTTCTTCATTAATTCTTGAATTACTAAGTGCTTCGTTCTTATCAATTACTTTTACATTTTTTAATACTTGAGGATATATTGCCATCTCGCCTGCCAACTCAGAGAGTGGCTTACCCGTTTCTCTCATTACATTAACTAATTGGATAGCTGATAGCATGCCATCACCTGTCGTGTTGTAATCCAGGAAAATGATATGACCAGATTGCTCTCCACCAAGGTTATAGCCACCCTTACGCATTTCTTCCATCACATAACGGTCGCCTACTGCGGTTTTATCACTGCGCATTCCGTTTTCCTCAATCGCTTTGTAAAACCCAATATTACTCATCACAGTAGAAACGACTGTATTCTTACGAAGAAATCCTTTTTCATTCATATACTTTGCACAGATAAACATAATTTGGTCGCCATCTACAATATTTCCTTTTTCGTCCACTGCTATTAAACGGTCTCCGTCCCCATCAAATGCCAAGCCGATATCTGCTTTTTTCTCGTTTACAAAGGCCTGAAGTGTCTCAGGGTGTGTTGAACCAACTCCATCATTAATGTTTAATCCATCTGGTGATGAACCAATGGAGAAGATGTCCGCTTCCAGGTCAGCAAACAAATGTGTTGCTAAGCTGGATGTGGCCCCGTGTGCACAATCCAGCGCTATCCGAATGCCTTCAAAGTCATTATCAATGGTATCTTTTAAGAAGGAAAGATATTTTTGACCACCTTCAAAATAATCATTTACAGTTCCTACATCTCCACCTGTTGGGCGAGGCAAATTATCTTCTCCATCCATCAGCTGCTCGATTTCATTCTCCTGAGCATCTGAAAGTTTAAAGCCATCCGGCCCAAAGAATTTAATACCATTATCCTCTACAGGGTTATGTGAAGCCGAAATCATTACTCCGGCTTGTGAACTTGTAGCCTTAGTAAGATAAGCTACACCTGGAGTAGAAATCACCCCTAGTCGCATTACTTCTGCACCTATGGAAAGCAAACCGGCAACCAATGCCCCTTCAAGCATATGCCCGGAAATTCTAGTATCACGACCGACGATAATTTTAGGACGCTGTGTCTCTTTTGTTAGAACATAACCGCCAAAGCGACCTAATTTAAATGCTAATTCTGGTGTAAGCCCCTTGTTCGCAATTCCTCTCACACCATCTGTTCCAAAATATTTTCCCATGTAGTATCTCTCCTTCATTTCCATTTCAACCGTTAACAACACAAATGCTATTCTTTTATATTGATTTTGACCTTTTCAAATTCACCTGTAGTCTCTACCCCATCTGGCCCTTCCAGTTTAACTAGTACTTCATGCTCTCCAGGTTCTAGATCTGCAGCACTGATCGTTACTTGAAAATCTTCGGCTGAAAGTTTGCTAACATCTGTTTCTTTTCCTACAACGGAGATATCCATTTTTGCATCATCAGGTTCTATAAAAGATATTTCCAATCCTTCTTCTAAATCTTGAACATCGATGGGTACATTGGTAATCGTTGTTGGTTTATCAACTTCAACGGATACTTCAACTTTATTATTCGGCACCATCGTTCCATCTGGTAGGGATAGTTCTGCTTCTACCTTTCCGGATTCTTCAATGTCCGATAAATCTATTTTCTTTGTGCTAATTTCATTGATATCTTTTAAAATATTGCTTGTCCCAAATACTTCAACTTCTTCCACACTTGGAGAAATAGAAGTTAATGAGTAACCCTCAGGCAATTCACCAGTTGTTTCAACACTTACAGGAACTTTTTTACTTGGATTATCTATGTCCACAGAAACTACTGCATTTTCTGGTTGAACATTGACATTCAGTTCGTTGCCTTGCGTGTCATAGACGTTTATAGGAACTTCTCTGTTATTTATGGACTTATCAATATTTTTTACATCCACATATACTTTTACAATACCAATTTGGTCAATAACACTTTGAGAGCTTGTAATCGACACTGTAGATGGTTCAATCTCATATTTCCCAAGCTCGTATCCTTCTGTTATCTGATCTGTATTAATGAAATCAACATTAATTGGGAATTCCGCAGTTGCCTTTTTCTCTATCGTTACTTCAACTGTTTTTGGTTCAATATATACATTTAAGTCTGCTGATATATTATGCTCAACCTCCACAATGTGTTCACCAGCATCCAACCCCCGTAAATCCACAAAGGCAGAAAAATTACGCTGTTTAATAAGTGGTGTCAGCACTCCTAAAGAACCTTCTAAAGAAACATTTACATATTCTGGAACACCACTTACAACATATTCATTCTCATCTATTTTAATTTCTACAGGAACATCATTCAATGTTTGCATTTCTTGCGTCTTCCCTGGGAACGTTGAATCAGAGTTTGTGGAATTATTTGCATCAACATATACAAATACATAGAATAAGATGGCGAATGCCAAGGAGATCACCCGAACAAACCATTTACTTCTAAACCAATTATCCATCATTGCTCCCCCTCCGTTTTTTTGTCTTCTTTTCAGAGGATTTCACGTTTAAAGATAGGTTTTCCCGCAATAGCTCACTTAGACTGTTCTGGTCCAGTTCTCTATGTAACTCGCCATTTTTGGTACAAGAAATATTACCTGTCTCTTCTGACACGACAATTGTCAGGGCATCTGTTACTTCACTAATCCCCATAGCGGCTCTGTGTCTTGTTCCCAGCTCTTTAGAAATAAAAGGGCTCTCTGATAACGGCAAATAGCAAGCAGCTGCTACAATCGTTTCCCCCTTTAAAATAACCGCTCCATCATGCAAAGGGGTGTTTGGTGTGAAAATATTCGTCAACAGCTGATGTGTTAGTTTTCCGTTAATTGGTATACCTGTTTCAGCATAGTCACCTATTCCCGTTTCCCGTTCAATAGAAATCAGCGCTCCTATTCTGCGCTTTGCCATATAGTTACAAGACTGGATAATTGCTTCAATATTCTGTTGTATAATTTCTTCTTCTGAACGCGCACTTCTTCCAAAAATGTTCCCTCTTCCAAGCTGCTCCAAAGCTCTTCGCAACTCAGGCTGGAATAGTATAATAATAACAATTAACCCCCAGCCAATGGCTTGACTGGTAATCCATTGTACCGTCTGTAAATTAAATGCTATACTTAAAAGCCATACCGCCAGCACTACTGCAATCCCCTTTAAAAGCTGGATGGCCTTTGTACCTCTAATCAGCATGATTAGCTTATATAACACATACCAGACGAGAGCAATATCTACGCCTACTCTTAGAAGCTCTAAAATATCCAATCCCCCACCAAGCATGTCTACACACCCTTTTTACACATAGATTCGTATCACCATATTTTAAATAGTCACGTTAATTATTATAACATATTTTACAAGAGAAGACTTCCAGAGCGTTTAACTTATCTAAATAAATCATTAATATCTCGTGTTTGTGAACCTTCTTCTTTTATAAAAAACATAAGCGACTGCAACTAATGAAAAAAGGCTTAAGCAAGGAATCGGAATAGCGAACGATATCATATAATGTTTCTTCTTAAGAAATCGAGGGGGTAGACACTGAAGCTATCTGTCGCCTTACACGTATAAGGATTAAATAATTTCCTATAAAAAAGGAACATGCCAGCTCCATGTTCCTTTAAAAATCAAATATATTTTTAACCAGAGATTTTATGTGAAACCACATCCATTCAAAAATCTGATCAATGTGCTCTAACTCTCCATTAACTTCACCAACAGATGCCATCAAGCCTTCTCCTTCAATAGGCTCTTCAATGAGCTTGCCATTTACCAATGTTACATTTCCATCAATCGTCCCATGTACAACCAGATTTCCATTTTTAACAATCAGGTCACCTTCAACCGTGACGTCCTCCGGTACAATAACAGTGTCGCCTTTTATTATTAAATTATCCTGCTTGGATACAACCAACTCACTACCTTGGTTCCATGCAGATAAAATTCCACTCATCATAAATACAAAGAAAATAGCTGCTGCCGTCAACATAGGATGTGCTCTAAACCAGCGTTTATACTTTACCCTTTTCTTTTCGGCAGGTAGATTATTCATAACATTGGCAGTAAAATTTGCAGGAGCGCTCACATGCTCTGTGCTTCGTATTAAAGTTAATGTGCGCTTTAACTCATGAAAATGCTGCTGACACTTCTCACACTCCTCCAAATGAAGGCGTAAAACTGTCTCATTTTCCTTCGTTAAATCACCATCTAAATAATTATGCATAAGCTCAACAGCTTCTTTATCACAATTCAAGCGAACCCACTCCTTTACACGTGACGAAGTTTTTTCCGTAATGCTTCCCTCGCCCTGTGAATTCTTGTCTTCACAGTACCTAATGGGATGTCCAGGATTTCACTAATTTCCTGAAGGGAGAACTCCTCCAAATAACGTAATGTAATGACACTGCGATATTTAGGTGGAAGCTCAGAAATCTCATGATGTATATAGCGTTTAAGCTCTAGGCTTTCCACTTCTTCTCCTGGTAGCTTACCCTGATCAGGCAATTGGGAATACATATCCAACCCTTCTGTCCCTTTTATCTTACTATCAAGATAAAAATCGGGCTTACGCTTCCTAATTCGATCAATGGTTAAATTTGTAGCAATTCTGTACAACCATGTCGAAAATTTTCGCTGCTCATCAAAGGATTCGATATTGATATATGCCCGGATAAAAGCTTCCTGTGCTATATCTTCCGCCTCGTGTGCATTACCAAGCATCCGTAAACAATGCTGGTAAATTTTGTGCTGAAAATAGTTAACCACATCTTCAAATGCAGATTGGTCTCCTTTTTTAACTTCTATTATTTTTTCTCTAATAAATTGATCCATACGGTTACCTCCGCCGGTGTGCGGTAATCATAATACGAGCATCTATGTAAAAAGGTTTCACATTAATTTTATGTTTTTAATAAAATGTGCAAAATAATGTTTATCCGATTGAACATCTGGGTATCTTCTTTATTATAGTATACTTGATTGGAGGACATTTTTGTGAGTAATTTTAATCTAAAGAAAGAAATTGAAAAATGTCGTGAAGAGATGATAATGCTTAGTCACAACAATGCCCTTACTTCTGAAGTCGTCGTCTCCACGAGTATGAAACTGGATAAGCTAATAAATGAGTACTTAAAGAAGGCATGTTAATGACCTCTTATACAACAAGATATACATAGAGAAAAGACATTAGATTTAAGTTTCACCTAATGTCTTTTTAGTTTTCTTTAATTTAACTTTTCACCAAACAATGACCCCATTAATGCAACTGCTACTGTAGCAGTTTTATTCTTTTCATCCAGAATTGGATTTACTTCTACAAATTCAGCTGATGTAATCATTCCAGATTCCTCGAGCATTTCCATTGCCAAATGGCTTTCCCTATACGTTATTCCACCAAGCACTGGTGTCCCTACTCCCGGAGCTTCAGACGGATCCAGTCCATCTAAATCTAAACTTAGGTGGACACCATCCGTACGGTCCTTTAAATAATTTATGGCTTCCGTCATTACATTTGGCATGCCCATTCGATCAATCTCATGCATGGTGAAAACTTTAATTCCTTTTTCTTTGATAAGTTCCTTTTCACCTGGGTCCAGAGATCTTGCTCCGATAATAACAATATTTTCGGGTTGAATTTTTGGAACAAAACTTGAAATATTAACCAATTTCTCATGACCGATACCAAGGCTAACAGCAAGTGGCATCCCATGAATATTGCCTGAGGGCGAAGTTTCACTTGAATTCAGATCGCCATGGGCATCATACCAAATAACCCCAAGGTTTTTATAATGCTTTGCTATACCTGCAAGACTTCCGATAGCTATACTATGATCTCCTCCAAATATTAATGGAAAGTTATCATTCTTAATTTCTTCATCTACCATATCCGCTAATTGCTGATTGGCTTCCACCACTTGTTGTAAGTTTTTTAAATTACTTCCATCTGTTGATTTACTATTAACTGGTCGATTTATTGGGATGTCTCCTAGGTCATTTACAATATGATCCAATTTAGTTAACTTTTCAATAGCACCTGCATATCTCATTGCACTTGGCCCCATATCTACCCCACGACGACTTTGCCCTAAATCCATTGGGACTCCAATTATAGAAATATTTTTATCCATATGTAAGCGCCTCCTTTTATACTATTGTATATAAAAGGAAGGGAATGACTCAACCAAGCATTTTTTTGAATATTTATGCAGAAATATCCGTCGCTGAAGAAATTAATCAGCAGATTATCAAGTTACTTCGCAGTATATCTACTTTGCGAATCATTGAATAATCCACATATATGTTAGAACCTTATTTCAATCGCCCGCATAAATATTAAAAAGCTTGTAGACTATGGGTTTCTACAAGCTTAGATGAATCGTCTATTTATCAACGTTACTTATGAAACAATATGTGCCCCAGTATGGAACGGCTGGATCGTAAGTGGCTTAATTCCTGCTGCTTCCCAGGCATGTATTATTTCTCCTGCCTGCTTTTTTGAGGGCATAAAGGCAATTCCACAATCTCCACCGCCGGCGCCAGAAGGCTTACCAGCACCTCCCATATTTTCTGCAATATCACATAATGTACGTAATAATGGAGTTTCTATTTCCACACCAGCATTTTCTCCTACAGTCGCCAATGCTTTTCTATTTTGTTTAATCCCTTGCAGTAAAAGGGGGAGGTCTCCTTCAGTCATCCCTTGTAGGAAGTTACCTACAGCAGTCTCACTATCATCTAAAAATTGTTTAAATTTGCTTTGTTTAGTAGTTTTTAATTTAAGAATATCATCCACAAGTCTTGAGGTAGATGCAGGTTTTCCCGTCCAGCCAATACACACGTATACGGTTGGAGGAATTTTTACTGGGTCAATCGATAAATATGGCCAATCTTTTTCCAACAGCTCTGTTATTGTAGATGTATATTCATACTGTTCCTGGAGCCATTCGGCCTGAAAAGATGCATATTGTAGAAAACCGCCATAGGAGGAGGCAGCTACATCTGCTCCTGAACCATTTCCTTGTGTACGGACATGCGAAATAGCAGCCAGTTTAAATGTTAATAGGGCTGTAGGTTCCTTATCATCATATTTATTTAAGATCGCTGATATGACGCTTGTAACTACTGCAGCGCTTGAGCCTAGTCCGTATTTAACCCCGGAAGCATCATCGAGCTCACTTTTAATTGCAAGTCTAAAAGAATGTGGGTGGATATTCTTTTCCTTTAAATATGTTAACGCAGTCGCCATTGCCGCACCAACAAAGCGATTACGTCCGTCGTTCGTTTTGAAAGTCACCCGATTATCGACATACGTCCATCCAATATCATATAGACCAAAGTCATTTAGTGTTATCGTGTTTGTATGATGATCTTCAATCGTTGCGTATACAAAACGGTCAACAGCCATAACAACGAGTTCATGATGTGGTTGTAAAACAGCAAATTCCCCTGCAATCATTAATTTCCCTGGTACTTTTATTGTCATTGACGCATTAGGCAACATATCCAACCCCTATATATAGGTTATTCCTTGACCTGGTTTGCTTAGACGGACATCTGTGACACCAGGAATTTCACGGAGTACCTTCTCAACTGTCTTCTCATCGTCAGGTAAATACAATACTTTTACATTCGGACCTGCATCAATGGTGAAATAAGCAGGTATGCCTTGTTCTCTCAACTGCCTCACTGTTTGCATTACAGTGAGTGTCGTATCATGCCAATATGTAAATGGAGGATTAGCCCCAAGTGTAGTAGCATGCATTCTCAAACAATTTGCTTCCGCAATGCTTCCAACCTTTTCAACGTCTTGTGCTTTAATTCCTTCTTTTATTTCCTCTAAATCCTTGGGTATACTATTCACCCATCCATCAAAAAATGGAGAAGTATCGACCGTCCGCTTCATTCCTACTCGACTGGACACCTTTTTCATCTTGGAAGAAAGAATTACTGCAGCCACTCGCAAATCCCAATGTTCGACAGGTGCTACAGGCACAGCATAGGAATCGGAACCATCATCTTCCTCACCCATTCTCCACTCTGCAAATCCACCGTATATTGATCGACAAGCAGATCCTGATCCCTGACGTGTCAATCGGGAAAGTTCTTGGTCACTTAGATGTAACCCCATTGCTTTCGTTCCAGCTGATGCTAGTGCTGCAAAGCCTGAAGCTGAAGAAGCGAATCCTGCGGCAGTGGGAACATTATTGATAGAACGAACATCAGCATATATGTTTTTGCCTGCCAACTTACGTATAAGGTCTAAAAACATTGTTACACGTTTATACTGCTCCCCTTTTACCGGTTGTTCATCAAGAATAAAGTGATCTTCCGTATAATCCTCATGAAAGGCTACAGTAGTTTCTGTATAAAATCCATCCAATGTGAGGGAAAGACTATTATTCGTAGGCAGAATAATTTCTTCATTCCGCTTCCCCCAATATTTGATTAAAGCAATGTTTGTATGTGCTTTAGCTGTAGCCTTCATCTTTATTCCCCTTTAGTATCTCATCTTTTCTTTAGTAATTCCTGTTGTTTTCCTGCTTTAATGTAAATGGCCAAACAGCATGTGCACCGAGCTTTCTCAATTTCTCTGCAAGCTGTCTTGAATGTACTTCATTTTGAGCCAGGGCAATAATACAACCACCATTGCCGCCGCCCGTTAGCTTAGCTCCAAGGGCTCCTTCTTTTCTGGCAAATTGAATTAGCTTATTAAGCCCTGTATCACTAACACCAAGGGACTCCAACTCTCTTTGCGCTTCATTTAAAAGGTGGCCAAGAATATGCTTCCCTCGTTTTTCTAAGGCATGTTTAGCCTGATGGGTGAGATCTCCAATGCGGTCTAACTTTCTCTGGATCCGTTTCGGTGCCATTTTCAATAGACTGGCAACAGACTCCACCGCCATTCTCGTATCACCAATCCTTCCAGAATCAGCTACTACAAAGTGGAAATCATCACTTAAATTTATAAAATCAATTAAGTGTTTTTTTTCATACCAAACAGGTGATCCAGAAGTAATCGTTAACGTATCAATACCACTAGGCGCACCATGAGCATACGTCTCCGCTATGTTAGCAAGATCTAGTAATTCTTGCTCTGTGTACGCTTCTCCAAAATACGCGAAGAGGGATCTAACCAATGAAATAGCTACTGAAGCACTTGACCCAAGACCTTTACCTGGTGGGATCGATGATTTAATTCGTATCATTAAATCACCATAAGGTTGCTCCAAATACTCCAATGTACCTCTAATACAATTGGCAATACCTTGTAATGATTCTGGAGCTAAATCAAGTGGTCCGTGATAAAATGTGCTATCTATCTTAATTGAACCTGGTACATGCTCTACCATAGATTCAACTCCAACTAATGGGAACGGAATAGCAATGGCAGGTTGCCCGTGTACAACTGCATGCTCTCCAATTAAAATTAATTTACTATGAGCTACACCGATAGCTGTTTGTTCTGTTGTAGTTACTTTTTCTGCACTCATTTTGTATACTGTTCCACCAATTCTTTAGCTTTTCCGACACGGATTTCTTTTTCTTCTACTAACTTTTCTGCAATGATATCAATCATCTCCCCAGAAGCCCCTGCTGCTATAGCAACAGAGCGAGAATGTAATGCCATATGACCTTTCTGAATACCATCAGTCACTAGAGCTTTTAATGCACCAAGGTTCTGCGCTAATCCAACAGAAACGATAACTTGAGCTAATTCTTGGGCTGATTCCACATCTAATATACTCAGTGAGGTCTTAGCAATTGGATGGACTCGGATAGATCCACCTACTGTTCCAACAGACATAGGTAATTCAAGCTCACCAACAAGATTACCCTGTTCATCTACAGACCATGTCGTCATCGAGCGGTACTTACCACTGCGAGAAGCATATGCGTGTGCTCCTGCCTCTACTGCTCGCCAGTCGTTACCTGTCGCAATGACTACCGGGTCAATTCCATTCATAATTCCCTTGTTATGAGTAACAGCCCTATAAGGATCTGAGTCAGCAAATTCAAAGGCATGAACAACCCCATCACGAACCTCTTCACCCGAAAACCCATCGGTCTCTAAAAGGTAGGGTGGTATCACACACTTTGCACGCGCCAGACACTTATCTGCATAGTTTGACAAAATCCGCAGATAAACCTTTCCTTTTGTTAGCCTTTCAATAGTTGGAGCCAGAGACTCTACTATTGTGTTTATTATATTTGCACCCATGGCATCACATGTGTTCACATATACGTGGACAACAAGCATTTTACTATATGAAGATTCGCCATCTTCATTCAGTATCCTTACTTCCAGATCCTCTGCGCCACCACCTCTTGCTACCATACTAGGATAGGCTGCATTAGCACTTTCAATTAAAGCTTGCTTTTCTTTTAGCAAACTTTCTTTTGCCTTTTGAAAATCGGGACAACCAACTACCTGAATTTGCCCTATCATAACCCGGTCGGTAGCTTCAGCGGTAAAACCACCAGCATTTCTCACAATTTTAGCAATATAACTTGCTGAAGCTACAACGGATGGTTCTTCTATAGCCATTGGTACTACATATTCTTTCCCATTTATTAAGAAATTCAATCCTAAACCTAATGGAAGAGGAAAAGTACCAATTGTATTTTCAATCATCTTGTCTGCTGTTTCAGCAGGTAGAGGCTCTTTAGAAAACAAGTTAGCTATTTCTTCCTCTGTGAAAGAATGCATCTTCTTTAATAAATCTCTACGTTCTTCAACCGTCATATTGTAAAAACCAGGAATCCTGGAAGTTTCCATACCTACTCATCCTTTTGTCCAGCATGTTATAAACACATACACATGGCACACGAAATTTATTTAGCAGCTAAATTATATTTAAAGTATAACACGAGATTGCTATCTATTCACAAAAAAATGACTGTATCTATTATGTAAAAATTTACCCTAAAATGCAAATAAACAAGGCTGTCCATTTTCAAACGACCTTGTTTATCTTATTTGCTATATATGACGTATTTAACCTCATTTTTTAAGTGGTGAGCCATGAAGGATTCGAACCTTCGACCCTCTGATTAAAAGTCAGATGCTCTACCTACTGAGCTAATGGCTCATTTTATTTTAATGTTTCTTGCTTATGACAGCGTTCATCTTGGGGACCCCTGCTTCTTCAAGCCTTTTCAATGATGTTAGGTGCATCGGGGTTACTCGTAGCTTACTCGGTAGAAGGAATGCTCGTTGCTCTACCTACTGAGCTAATGGCTCATTTTATTTTAGTGTTTATACTTCGTTTTATGTATTACCCTATTCTTAACAAAAATAACCCTAGAAATAAAAAAAGTGGCTGGGCTACTAGGATTCGAACCTAGGATACACGGGATCAAAACCCGATGCCTTACCGCTTGGCTATAGCCCAACAATATAAAAATGGTGGAGGGGGGCAGATTCGAACTGCCGAACCCTGAGGGAGCGGATTTACAGTCCGCCGCGTTTAGCCACTTCGCTACCCCTCCATATTGTTAACTATTTTATAGAAATTATACATAAAAATAAATGGTGCCGGCCAGAGGACTTGAACCCCCAACCTACTGATTACAAGTCAGTTGCTCTACCAATTGAGCTAGGCCGGCAGATGGTGGAGGATGCAGGGCTCGAACCTGCGACCCCCTGCTTGTAAGGCAGGTGCTCTCCCAGCTGAGCTAATCCTCCATATATTGGTGACCCGTACGGGATTCGAACCCGTGTTACCGCCGTGAAAGGGCGGTGTCTTAACCGCTTGACCAACGGGCCAGTGCAATGTAACTAATTTTAAATAGAAGTGGCTTTGTAGATTTCTGTTACTCTCTTCTCAAACCAACGAATTTTATTATACCCAGATATTTTATATTTGTAAAGAGGAAAATGAAATTTTTTTATAAAAATGTCGAAACGCCGTCTGAACCCTGTCATATTAACCTACAAGCAAATATATTTTTCGCAAAGGTTTCTTTCATAAAGGCTGTTAGTTATAATATACAAAAGAAATATATTATGGAGGTACATTTATGGCAAATTTATTAGAAGGTAAAAAGATTGTGGTTATGGGCGTTGCAAGTGAACGTAGTATTGCGTGGGGAATCACAAAATCATTACATAACGCAGGAGCAAATTTAATTTTTACCTATAGACAAGAACGTTCCTATCAAAAGTTAACTAAGTTACTTGAAAAATATGATATTCAAGCAGAGTTAGTTGTATCTTGTGATGTTGCTAGTGACGAAAGTGTGCAACAAGCGTTCAAAGAAATGAAAGAAAAAATTGGTGTTATTCATGGAGTAATTCATTCTGTAGCCTTCGCGAAACGTGAAGAGCTAAAAGGTGAATATGCAGACACCTCTCGTGACGGATTCTTACTTGCACAGGAAATCAGCGCTTATTCTCTAGTCTCAGTAACAAAAGCTGCTAAAGAATTGATGACTGAAGGCGGAAGTATTGTGACTCAAACATATTTAGGTGCGGAACGAGTAATCCAAAACTATAATGTAATGGGTGTTGCAAAAGCTTCCTTAGAGGCCAGTATGAGATATTTAGCAGAAGATATGGGTAAATACAATATACGTGTAAATGCCGTCTCTGCAGGTCCGATTCGTACGTTATCCGCAAAAGGTGTATCCGGATTTAATGAAAAGATGAGTATAATTGAAGAAAAAGCTCCTTTACGTCGTAATGTGGACCAAGATCAGGTTGGTGATGCAACTTTATTCTTTATGAGCGAGCTATCCAGAGGAATAACAGGGGAAGTTTTACATGTAGACTCTGGTTACCATATTATTGGAGGCTAGAATATTTTATTAAAAGACACTTATTCGCAATAAGTGTCTTTTAACTACTAACCAAACAAGGTGGTTCTCATGCGAAAGAAGTTAGCATTAATTTATGAAATTTTTTTGATCCTACTCATTCTGTTATCAGTAATTTTGATCTGGCATGAAGAGGACAACCTAATATACTTGGATAAAATCATTTGGCTCGTATTATTTACAGATGTTCTCATTCGGTTTCTAATCAGCAAAAATAAATGGCACTATATAAAAGAAAACCCCTTTGATATTATTTCTGTGATTCCCTTAGATAGCATCTTTCAGACCGCTAGGGTGGTTAGGCTGTTTCGAGTGCTGCGAATTATATCATTAGGTAAAAAGTATATTACACCATTTAGAAATATACTAAAAACCAATAATTTTCATAAAGTCTTTGCTGTATCTGTGCTCTTAATAGGCTTATCTACTTTCTTGGTCAAGCATTTCGAACCATCAATTAATACATATGAAGATGGTCTTTGGTGGTCCATCGTTACCGCCACGACCGTAGGCTATGGGGATATATCACCTGATACAGGTATGGGACGTTTAATTGCAATTATATTAATGCTTATCGGTATAGGTTTAATAGGTATGTTGACTAGTTCGATTACAACGTATTTTGTCGGTAGCAAAAAACAACAAAACCCAACAATAGAATTTATTAAAAGCGAACTTGATCGATATGAGGAATTACATACTAGCGAGAAAAAACGTTTAGTTTTACTGTTGAAGGACTTAAATGAGACTGAGAATGAATAAAATAAAAGTTTAAAACCAGAGTACAAATGTACAATTTAACACACATGTCCATTTTTAGCTTAAATATATTTGAAAAAGAAATGGTGAGTACAAATTGACGAAAACGAAGTGCTATAGAGGCGGTTAATTTGATGATGCAAGAAGTAAATTTAGTATTATAAGGCTAGACCACACAAAAACTTCTACCATTAGTAGAAGTTTTTTATTAAGAGTGTGTAACAGGATTTGAAGCTATGACTCTCTTTTTCGACCTTTGACCTGGCAAGGAATAAAGGGCCATTCCAACTATCGTGCTATTGTTAAATTCAATTACTGTTTGATCGATAGATTAGTTGAACTACGCCGGAGGAATAGGTTTTTGTATTAATCAAGTTTAGATTCATTCTTTGTTTTAAATCAATAAATAATGGTCTTCCTTCTCCCAATACCACAGGGTGGACAGATAATCTGTACTCATCCACTAGTCCCAAATTAATAAAAGTCGTGATAAGGCTCGCTCCACCATATAACCATATATCTTTACCACTATTACCCTTTAATTTATTTATTTCCTCGGGGATATTTTCATTTATACATATTGCTTTATTATCAAACCCCTTTTGCGTTCTGGAAAACACATATTTTTCCTTACTGTGTATCAACTCCCACATTTCCTTCTCGTCATCAGGAGCCTTGGTTGTTGGAATATATTGCCCCCACAATTCGTAACTTTTTCTTCCATATAAAATTGTATCGATTTGATTAAGAAATTTAGCAAACTCCATTTCAGGGTCCATTATGCACCAATCAATTTCTCCATTTTTCCCTTCAATAAAACCATCTAGAGTAACTGCTAAATCTAAGATAATTTTTCTTGTTCCTACTTCGTTGGACATTATATTCCCTCCTATGGGTTATGTAAGAACTGGCACGTTTGAATCGCAAAGATTATTCAAGAATTGCTCTTAACTTTGGGGGAGAATCTGGTTTTAATTTGAAATAAAAAAATTTCAATATGAATTATTTTTTACTTTTTTTGCCTCATTTAGAAAACAAGAAACCAACGAAACTAGCAACCCTACAAATGAAATGACCAATCCAATTACGTTTGGTAAACCCCTTGAAGTTAGTATTAGGGCTATTCCAAATAATGATACTGAAATGCCTAAAAGTGATAAATGCATAATTATCCTCTCCTAATCTTCTTCCACGATTTGACCCGTTTCAGGCACAGTGTTTGTTACTCCTACTGCGCCCGATGATTGAAAGTCATTACTCAACTAAAGACAATGTATCCTTCCCAGCTTTTATTGGGTATGTCTTATGTATAAATATTTAAATACTGTTTGATTAAGTATAAGTGATGTTCATGAAAAAGATACTTTTCTAAATAACTGAAATCAACCCAACACATTGGCTCTTTTTCAACTGGCTCTGCTATCCTTTCCAATAGCTCACAAGCGTATAATATACCGATATTATGTTGAGAATCACGAGGGTATTTTGCTGAAACCCAATGTCTTTCGGCTTTCCCTATGGTCTCAACTATTTGAATTTTATGCCCTGTTTCCTCAATACTCTCTCTTAATAATGCATCTCTAGGAGCTTCATCTGCTTCAACCCCTCCACCGACTAAAAATAAATTCCCGTCTAAGTCTTCCACACATAAAAATTGTTGTTGATGATTCTGAATGACAGCGTACGCTCCTGTTCTTTTCCAATAATTTAAATCATAGTTGCGTTCACCAAAAACTTTCATTGTCCACCTCCTAATTAAAAATTCAGGTAAAACTTATAACATTAAAATTCGTCCCCAAGCATCGCTTGATAACTTTTCGTAAAAGGTTACTGCATTATTTGGCTCAATAAAGCAATAGAGGACGCTTTTCTTTATTCATTGAAAGCGCCCTTTAATTGAATAAGTACCAAACATTTATTCACATAATATTAATCGATTGAATTGCTCTACAGTTTCAAGGTAATATTTTGACTCCCTTTTCATCTGATCCTTTATTTCAGGAATACTGTGCGACCACCCAGCAGCAGCGAAGTCTACATTACTGTTTCTTGCCATCTCTAACCCTGGCTTTAGATCATCCAACATTAGTGCTTCGGTTTCTAGAAGATTAAAGCGTCTTAAAATTTCCTTAATTGGATATGTATGTGGTTTCCTCTGATGTTCTGGAAGTTCCCACCCAAAGATTGCGTCCGGCGCAAATCCACAATGAATAGAATAATCTCTTTCAATCCGGTTCCTCTCGGAATGAGAAACCACTGTCACAATTCCACCTTGGCGTTTAAACTCTTGAATGGTCTCTAAAAACAACTCATAGAAGTCAGGTACAATTGATTCCGTATACCTTTTCCAAACTAGTTGCTGATGTTTTTGTTCTTCCTCTGTGAATTTCATAATGTCTTTACATAAAGAGGAAAAGCCTGGATTGAAACAGTATTTAACAAAATCTTCAAGCGTGATAGGTTGCTCATTTGGTCTTAGGTCTATAAGTGCCTCCACAAATGATGGATAGTGTATATCTGGAGTACTTTTCACCCCTGTATCATCATGGTCTAAAATTAAACATTTATATTTTAGAGTCATAGTAACCTCCCATAATTAATTATAAATAATTCATTCTTCCATTTAGTTGTGCTCAACAATATGGCCTGTTTGTTCTATTAGCATACTCCTTTCTCCTAATCAATTTTATCAGATATTATTTTAAATAATTACTTTTAAATATAAATTAATAAAAGTCAAAACGCCTAAAATACAAGACCTAATTTTTACGTGTTAGAAATTTATTAGAAAAATAAAAAAGACCTTTGCCCAAAATTGGACAAAAGCCTTGTATATGAAGAGCTTCCAACAGGATTTGAACCTGCGACCCCTTCCTTACCATGGAAGTGCTCTACCTGCTGAGCTATGGAAGCAAAAATTGGCTCCACAGGTAGGATTCGAACCTACGACCGATCGGTTAACAGCCGATAGCTCTACCACTGAGCTACTGTGGAATAGTTTAAATTAATTTAAATGTTATCAAGGTTTTTAATTCTTTACCTATCATACCATATTCAGCAAACAATTATTCATAAATAGATGAAAAAAAGCAGCCTAGCGGCGTCCTACTCTTGCAGGGACAAAGTCCCAACTACCATCGGCGCTGGAGAGCTTAACTTCTGTGTTCGGCATGGGAACAGGTGTGACCTCTCCGCTATTGCTACTAGACAACTTTTTAGCGGTATCTATCATAAAATGAATTTATACCCTAAAAACTAAATAAGAGAAAAACAACGACGATCAAAGAAGAAAATTAGTTAAGTCCTCGATCTATTAGTATCCGTCAGCTCCACGTGTCACCACGCTTCCACCTCGGACCTATCAACCTCATCGTCTCTGAGGGATCTTACTCACTCGAAGTGATGGGAAGTCTCATCTTGAGGGGGGCTTCATGCTTAGATGCTTTCAGCACTTATCCTTGCCACACGTAGCTACCCAGCTATGCTCCTGGCGGAACAACTGGTACACCAGCGGTGTGTCCATCCCGGTCCTCTCGTACTAAGGACAGCTCCTCTCAAACTTCCAACGCCCACGACGGATAGGGACCGAACTGTCTCACGACGTTCTGAACCCAGCTCGCGTACCGCTTTAATGGGCGAACAGCCCAACCCTTGGGACCGACTACAGCCCCAGGATGCGATGAGCCGACATCGAGGTGCCAAACCTCCCCGTCGATGTGAACTCTTGGGGGAGATAAGCCTGTTATCCCCGGGGTAGCTTTTATCCGTTGAGCGATGGCCCTTCCATGCGGAACCACCGGATCACTAAGCCCGACTTTCGTCCCTGCTCGACTTGTAGGTCTCGCAGTCAAGCTCCCTTCTGCCTTTACACTCTGCGAATGATTTCCAACCATTCTGAGGGAACCTTTGGGCGCCTCCGTTACCTTTTGGGAGGCGACCGCCCCAGTCAAACTGCCCGCCTGACACTGTCTCCGGACCGGATCACGGCCCTGGGTTAGAATGGTCGTACAGCCAGGGTGGTATCCCACGGATGCCTCCACCGAAGCTGGCGCTCCGGTTTCCAAGGCTCCCACCTATCCTGTACAAGCTGTACAAACATTCAATATCAGGCTACAGTAAAGCTCCACGGGGTCTTTCCGTCCTGTCGCGGGTAATGCGCATCTTCACGCATAGTATAATTTCACCGGGTCTCTCGTTGAGACAGTGCCCAAGTCGTTGCACCTTTCGTGCGGGTCGGAACTTACCCGACAAGGAATTTCGCTACCTTAGGACCGTTATAGTTACGGCCGCCGTTTACTGGGGCTTCGGTTCTGCGCTTCGCGTAAGCTAACGCTTCCCCTTAACCTTCCAGCACCGGGCAGGTGTCAGCCCCTATACTTCGCCTTTCGGCTTCGCAGAGACCTGTGTTTTTGCTAAACAGTCGCTTGGGCCTATTCACTGCGGCTCCTCCTTAAAGGAGCACCCCTTCTCCCGAAGTTACGGGGTCATTTTGCCGAGTTCCTTAACGAGAGTTCTCCCGCTCACCTTAGGATTCTCTCCTCGCCTACCTGTGTCGGTTTGCGGTACGGGCACCTATGAACTCACTAGAGGATTTTCTTGGCAGTGTGAAATCAGGAACTTCGGTACTCAATTTCCCTCCCCATCACAGCTTGAAATTGTTGGACGGATTTGCCTATCCAACTTTCTCACTGCTTGGGCGCACACATCCATCGGTGCGCATTCCTTATCCTACTGCGTCCCCCCATCGTTCAAACGCTCATGAGGTGGTACAGGAATATCTACCTGTTGTCCATCGCCTACGCCTTTCGGCCTCGGCTTAGGTCCCGACTAACCCTGAGAGGACGAGCCTTCCTCAGGAAACCTTAGGCTTTCGGTGAAAGAGATTCTCACTCTTTTTTCGCTACTCATACCGGCATTCTCACTTCCAAGCGCTCCACCAGTCCTCACGGTCTGACTTCACAGCACTTGGAACGCTCTCCTACCATTGTTCGTAAGAACAATCCGCAGCTTCGGTGATACGTTTAGCCCCGGTACATTTTCGGCGCAGAGTCACTCGACCAGTGAGCTATTACGCACTCTTTAAATGATGGCTGCTTCTAAGCCAACATCCTGGTTGTCTGGGCAACTCCACATCCTTTTCCACTTAACGTATACTTTGGGACCTTAGCTGGCGGTCTGGGCTGTTTCCCTTTCGACTATGAACCTTATCACCCATAGTCTGACTCCCAAGTCTAAGTAGCTGGCATTCGGAGTTTGACTGAATTCGGTAACCCGATGAGGGCCCCTAGTCCAATCAGTGCTCTACCTCCAGTACTCATTCCTTGAGGCTAGCCCTAAAGCTATTTCGGAGAGAACCAGCTATCTCCGTGTTCGATTGGCATTTCACCCCTACCCACACCTCATCCCCGCATTTTTCAACATACGTGGGTTCGGGCCTCCAGTCAGTGTTACCTGACCTTCACCCTGGACATGGGTAGATCACACGGTTTCGGGTCTACGACCACATACTCAAATCGCCCTATTCAGACTCGCTTTCGCTGCGGCTCCGTGTCTTCCACTTAACCTTGCATGGGATCGTAACTCGCCGGTCCATTCTACAAAAGGTACGCCGTCACCCATTAACGGGCTTCGACTACTTGTAGGCACACGGTTTCAGGTTCTCTTTCACTCCCCTCCCGGGGTGCTTTTCACCTTTCCCTCACGGTACTGGTTCACTATCGGTCACTAGGGAGTATTTAGCCTTGGGAGATGGTCCTCCCGGATTCCGACGGAATTTCTCGTGTTCCGCCGTACTCAGGATACACTCCGGAGAGAATTCCTTTTCGATTACAGGGCTCTTACCTGCTGTGGCTGATCGTTCCAGATCGATTCATCTAAAGAATTCCTTTGTAACTCCAAAGGAGTGTCCTACAACCCCAGAAAGCAAGCTTTCTGGTTTGGGCTAATTCCGTTTCGCTCGCCGCTACTTGGGAAATCGCATTTGCTTTCTCTTCCTCCGGGTACTGAGATGTTTCAGTTCCCCGGGTATGCCTCACATAGCCTATGTATTCAGCTATGCGTACTGTTCCATTACGAACAGTGGGTTCCCCCATTCGGAAATTCTCGGATCAACGTCTACTTACGACTCCCCGAGACATATCGGTGTTAGTCCCGTCCTTCATCGGCTCCTAGTGCCAAGGCATCCACCGTGCGCCCTTATTCACTTAACTATTTTTACAATGAATAAGCGTGCTAATTTCTTAGCCTTGCTTTTATTTAAAATTGATGTCGTTGTTACTCTTATTTAGTTTTCAAGGTACAAAAATGGAGCCTAGCGGGATCGAACCGCTGACCTCCTGCGTGCAAGGCAGGCGCTCTCCCAGCTGAGCTAAGGCCCCGTGTTTTATATAGATGGTGGGCCTGAGTGGACTCGAACCACCGACCTCACGCTTATCAGGCGTGCGCTCTAACCAGCTGAGCTACAGGCCCATCTAATATTATAATAGAGAATTTACTCTCTCAAAACTGAACCAAACAACCATGTATGTCCTTCCTGAAAGGCGTAAGCCTTTCAGTGTTCCGTTCTAAATCCTTAGAAAGGAGGTGATCCAGCCGCACCTTCCGATACGGCTACCTTGTTACGACTTCACCCCAATCATTGGTCCCACCTTCGGCGGCTGGCTCCAAAAGGTTACCTCACCGACTTCGGGTGTTACCAACTCTCGTGGTGTGACGGGCGGTGTGTACAAGGCCCGGGAACGTATTCACCGCGGCATGCTGATCCGCGATTACTAGCGATTCCGGCTTCATGCAGGCGAGTTGCAGCCTGCAATCCGAACTGAGAATGGTTTTATGGGATTTGCTTGACCTCGCGGTTTTGCTTCCCTTTGTTCCATCCATTGTAGCACGTGTGTAGCCCAGGTCATAAGGGGCATGATGATTTGACGTCATCCCCACCTTCCTCCGGTTTGTCACCGGCAGTCACCTTAGAGTGCCCAACTAAATGCTGGCAACTAAGATCAAGGGTTGCGCTCGTTGCGGGACTTAACCCAACATCTCACGACACGAGCTGACGACAACCATGCACCACCTGTCACTCTGTCCCCGAAGGGAACTCGGTATCTCTACCGATTGCAGAGGATGTCAAGACCTGGTAAGGTTCTTCGCGTTGCGTCGAATTAAACCACATGCTCCACCGCTTGTGCGGGCCCCCGTCAATTCTTTTGAGTTTCAGCCTTGCGGCCGTACTCCCCAGGCGGAGTGCTTAATGCGTTAACTTCAGCACTAAGGGGCGGAAACCCCCTAACACCTAGCACTCATCGTTTACGGCGTGGACTACCAGGGTATCTAATCCTGTTCGCTCCCCACGCTTTCGCGCCTCAGCGTCAGTTACAGACCAGAGAGTCGCCTTCGCCACTGGTGTTCCTCCACATCTCTACGCATTTCACCGCTACACGTGGAATTCCACTCTCCTCTTCTGTACTCAAGTCCTCCAGTTTCCAATGACCCTCCACGGTTAAGCCGTGGGCTTTCACATCAGACTTAATGGACCGCCTGCGCGCGCTTTACGCCCAATAATTCCGGACAACGCTTGCCCCCTACGTATTACCGCGGCTGCTGGCACGTAGTTAGCCGGGGCTTTCTGGTTAGGTACCGTCAAGGTGCCGCCCTATTCGAACGGCACTTGTTCTTCCCTAACAACAGAGCTTTACGATCCGAAAACCTTCATCACTCACGCGGCGTTGCTCCGTCAGACTTTCGTCCATTGCGGAAGATTCCCTACTGCTGCCTCCCGTAGGAGTCTGGGCCGTGTCTCAGTCCCAGTGTGGCCGATCACCCTCTCAGGTCGGCTACGCATCGTTGCCTTGGTGAGCCGTTACCTCACCAACTAGCTAATGCGCCGCGGGCCCATCTGTAAGTGGTAGCAAGAAGCCACCTTTCAACTTTCTATCAGGTGATGAAAAGTATTATCCGGTATTAGCCCCGGTTTCCCGGGGTTATCCCAGTCTTACAGGCAGGTTGCCCACGTGTTACTCACCCGTCCGCCGCTCGTTCCACAAGTGTCACCTCCGAAGAGGATCAGCTTGCTTCCCGCGCTCGACTTGCATGTATTAGGCACGCCGCCAGCGTTCGTCCTGAGCCAAGATCAAACTCTCCATAAAAGTTTGAATAAGATCGACACCAATCAATCTTATCTCAATGTCTTAGCTGCAGAAGCGTTAACTTCTGGCTTTTTAAAAATTAACGAAAAACGTCATGTTTTTCTTGACATACTGGTTGTTTTGTTCAGTTTTCAAAGAGCAAATTTATCTGTGTCGTTTTTTGCGACGATATATAATTTAACATGGTTTCAAACTGTTGTCAATATGTTTTCTGCAAAAAGTTTTTTCTTTGTTTCTGCAATGTTTGTCTTTGTTTGACAACAAAAAATAATATATCACATATATTTCACCTTTGCAATACATTTATTAAAAAACTATTTATTTCTTCAATTAAGAAGTCTCCACCGTGCTAGTAAGCTTGATGAAGACTTCCTATCTTTACTTTTCTATTTGACTCGGGATGTACTTCATACATTCCTTCTCACTGGCAACTCTGCGATATAGCTGAAACAATATCCGATATCTTTCCTTCATAGCCCGTTTCACCATATGATCAATTCGGTGATCTTCCAAATCTAATAGTAATTCATCGAGCTCTCTTCTAATTAAGTATTCCATTTCTTTTTGCTCTATCTCACTTATTAATAATCCTAACACTACGCCACCTCTAATCTCTTCATCTCTAATAAAAATTATTACTTTCACTTTTTGCAAAAAACGAAAAACATTTCCGCATGTAGTAATTGATTGCACTTCTATACAACGACCTATTTTTCGCTATTCTTATTTAAATTTTCCCTCGAATTTACTGAAATACTGTCTATATGTTTGTAATTTATATTCTCTTTAATTCGACAGTCTATCCAATTATTACCCTATTTTCGATCTGGGAAACAGGTTTTTTTACTTTTTGTTTATTTGTAATCTTTTATCGAAATTTGTTATTAGTATGTAATTAAGTTTCTGCGAGTTCTATCTCATAGATGGTTACATAGGATATTTATAGGACAAGTTAAAGAAAGGAGAATTTCTAATGCAGCATTTTTATGTGTGGCGGTTTAATAAATGGAAGCGATGGTTGGTTATTGGCCTATTTGCTCTTTTTACAGCTACTTTTCTTTGGTTTGAAAGGGATGGGACTTTTTCTGTTTTTTTAAATGATGAGCCTTCTGTATTAACAAAAGGAAATGCAGAAGAACCGAATATCGCTCTTACATTTAACATCAGTTGGGGAGAAGAGAAAGTACATGATATCTTAGCACAGCTTAAAAAAGAAAATGTGAAAGCAACCTTTTTTGTAAGCGGGGAATGGGCAGAACGCCACCCTGATATTTTGGAGAAAATTACAGATGATCAACACGAACTAGGAATGCTTGGTTATCGGTATAAGAGTTATCTGGAACAGGAGATAGATCAGGTTAGAAAGGATCTTACCTATGCCAAGGAAATTTTCAATAAACTTGGCTACAAAGAGGTGGAGCTGCTTCGCCCACCTAATGGACATTTTAACAAAGAAATTATAAAACTGGCCGAAAGCTTGAATTATAAAGTAATTCATTGGAACGTAAACCCAAATGACTGGAAGAATCCTGGAACAGAGCAAATTACTGATTCCGTAATAAAGCAAACAAGCAATGGAGACGTTTTGTTAATGCACGCTTCTGATTCAGCAAAACAAACAGCTGGTGCATTGGAAAAAATCATTCCTATCTTAAAAAACAAGGGATTTTCTTTTGTCTCCCTTTCAGAATTAATTAACCAGGCACATGCGGAGTCAAAGCTTGTTGAATAAAAAACTGCCCCAAAATAGTGTTTTGGAACAGCTTTTATTGAAATATTATTTTTTTAATTCCTTATTATTTAAGCGGTGCAATGCAAGCAATTGATATGTATTACATACCAATAGCGTAACAATCATTAACCATGCGTAATCCGTACCCTCTGTACGCAAACCAGGTACCCATTCAATCGATGTCATAACAACCATCAGAAATAATGCCGGAATAAATGCAGTCTGATTTGTTTCTTTTGCTTTTATTTTTGCTACAATCCAACCATACGCCAGAATACCCAGTGACATGAGGATAAACCAATACATTGCTATATTGCCATCTGTCGCCTTATATGGAAAATAAACTAAATCAAATAGTACAAACGCTATCAATAGCACTTGGACTGTCGGCCAAAAGGAACGGAACATACCAAGCCCAAAACGATTAATAAATAAATATGCAAAAAATCCCGTTTGGCTAACTACACTAAATACAAAGCCCATCCCGATAAAAAACACTACTAACCCAAATAATTCACCTAAATCAAATGGGTTTAGATTTTTGCTATATTCTCCAGCTTTTACAAAGAAACTGGTAATAAGTCCTGCTAAACCACCTAGAAATAAAGTTGTAAAAAAGAAATGCACTAACTTACGACTATTCAATCTCATGTCCTCCTACTTCTGTTTGCAACAATTTATTTGCTTATTCATTCACCATGTATTCTACCATGTTGGAAGAGTTTTTTCCTTAAGAAAACGCATATTTCCAATCCTCTTTAGACATATTAAGTACATATAGGGAGGAGGATTTCCTAATGAACCGTTCCATATATGTACTTTTTTTCGCCTTTCTTGTCCTTTTTTTAAGCGGATGTAATGGGGGAAATGCCGCTCCTGAAGAAGGCGATTACGATAAAACAAAGAAAATGGTAGTAGATATATTACAGACTGAGGATGGAAAAAAAGCGCTTCAAGAGATGTTGTCAGATGAGAAAATGAAACAGGAGCTGGTTATCCAAGCCGATGTGGTAAAGAAATCAATTAATGAAACGCTTGTCTCAGAAAAAGGTAAAGAAATGTGGGCGACGTTATTTAAAGATCCAAAATTTGTTGAGGGATATGCAAAATCAATGGAAAAAGAGCAGGGAAAACTTTTGAAAAAAATGATGAATGATGCCGATTATCAAAAACAAATGCTCGAATTACTGAAGGATCCTAAAATGACAGAACAACTGTTAACTGTTCTAAAAAGCCAAGAGTTTCGTGCCCATCTGGAAGAGACGATCCAGCAAACATTAGAAACCCCTGTCTTTCAAGCTAAAATCCAAGAGATCCTATTAAAGGCCGCGGAGAAACAAGCCCAAGAAAAAGGTGGCGGCGGTGGCGAAAATTCTCAGCAAGGTGGGGGAGAAAGTGGCGGAGAAAGTGGCGGAGGCGGATCAGAAGAGCAAGGAAGCTCATAAAAAAACAGCGGACGTACTTCTCGCCCGCTGTTTTTTTAATAAAATTTATCATGAACTTGTTCCATTTACTCTTCTATTTTCGCAACTATTTTCGCAGCAATTTTATGGTATTCCTTCCCTATTGGGTGGTCTTCTTGGTATATGGAAGGTGCAAACACATCTTCATCTTCATATGGCTGTTGCAATGGCAGCTGTCCAAGCACTTTTGTATTTAAGGCTTCAGCTAGCTTTTTGCCGCCACCTTGACCAAATACGTATTCTTTTTCTCCGGTCAACTTACTTTCAAAGTAGGCCATATTCTCAACAACACCTAAAATTTCATGCTCTGTTTTTAATGCCATTTGTCCAGCACGTGCTGCTACAAATGCTGCTGTTGGGTGTGGTGTTGTTACAATTACTTCCTTACAGCTAGGTAAAAGTTCATGAACATCCATTGCAATATCTCCTGTGCCTGGTGGCAGATCGAGTAATAAATAATCCAGATCTCCCCATTCCACTTCTTTAAAGAAGCTGTTAATCATCTTACCAAGCATAGGACCGCGCCAAATAATAGGGGAATTATCTTCAACGAAGAAGCCCATGGAAATGACCTTTACTCCAAACCTTTCTACAGGGATAATCTTCTCCCCACGGACTGCTGGACGTTCTTCTACACCCATCATATCCGGCACACTAAAACCATAAATATCAGCATCAATAATACCAACTTTTTTGCCTAAACGCATAAGAGACATTGCTAAATTTACTGTAACAGTTGATTTTCCTACACCGCCTTTACCACTGGCGACTGCAATAAATTTCGTATTGGAGCTTCCTCCCATTAAAGAGGATTCCTTTTCCTGCTCTGCAGTTGGCTGGTATTTTTGTATTACCTCATCAGACAGTTGTTCAAAACGCAAACCGACTGTTGATGCTCCATTCTTTTTTAAGATACCAACAATCTCTTGTTGTAACTGCATTTGTTCCGCTGTATTGGTTTTTCCAATGCCTATTTTTACACTAACATGTTTCTTCTCTTCTTTGATGGTTACTTCAATTACGCCGCCCGTTTCTTCGAGCGTTCTATGTAAAAATGGATCCTTTACAGGGTTCAATAGTTGTACGACCTCGTCTTTAGTTAACAAAATATGACACCATCCTTTACTAGCGTTTAATTTCATCCAACGCTAGTATAACATAATTCAGCCAAAATCTAAGTGATATGAATCATGGGATGGACAGTGCGCATATTTCATCCATATAGTATTAATCTTGTGCTTCTTCGGTAATAAAGCGTAAAATTCCCTTATAAATACTTGCTGACATTTTTTGCTGATAATCCTCTTGCTTTAACAATTCTCTTTCCTGTTCATTAGACAAAAAACCTATTTCTACTAAGGCACCTGGAATATCCGCATGCTTCAGTAAATAAATACCGTCAATAGCCAGTGCCTGCCTTGTCGTATTTTCCAAATTTCGAGTGATTTCTGCTTGAATCATTTTTGCCAAATGCTTACTTTCATCAAACTTCGAATAATAAAAAGTCTGTGCACCACTCCAACGAGTAGATGGTAATGCATTAAGATGGATGGTTACAAAAAAATCCGCATCTTTCTCTTTCATCAATTTCAGTCTGTTGCGAATATCCTCTGCTTTGCGGCGGGCAAGACCTCTTGTCTCTTCCTCCGCCAGGTCTTTATCCTCTTCTCTTGTTAAATAGACAATTGCTCCAGACTGCTGTAAATAGTTTTGAAGCTTTTTGGAGACTTGAAGAGAAATATCCTTTTCCAAGGTTTGATCTTTTCCAACTGCTCCTCCATCTGCTCCGCCATGGCCTGGATCAATTACAATCGTTTTGCCGGAAAGTGGCAAAGTCCATGAAGCAGGCTGTGTCATCTCTTCTTTATTTACTGGATATACTATCAATGTGACTAATACAATGAATCCCAGACCCCACAAGAACCATTTATACCTTTTATTCATTTTTTGCTCTTCCCCTCTATAAACATATGTATAATCATTTTATGGGACAGGCAAACAGAATATGATTCGTTTAATTTCTTCAATTTGTGGTATTATTAATGAAAGAAACTTCATGCGGAAGGAGAATTTATTATATGGATTGGCTAGGTATTGGGGTGCTCGTAATAGGTGTTGCCCTTTTAGGACTTGTTGTCGTACTTATAAAACCACTTAATAAGCTAGCAGGGGTTTTCAATGGCCTGCAAAAAACAGTTGATCAGCTCCCTGAACAAGTAGATGATGTGATGACACAAGCGAAAGATACGCTAGAGACTGGCAACAATACACTTCATCAAGTAAATGACCAGGTAAAGCAATTAAGCCCTTTATTTTACATTGTAGGAGATGCCGGAAGAGCTACTCAGCATGTATCTTCCACAATGGTTGATCGTGTAATGAATGTAAAAGAAGGCACATCAGAAGGTAATGATTTCATACAACGTAATCACTTAGAAGGATGGTATGGCTTAGCAACTTTAGGTTATTTTATCTTTCAAAATAAAAAAGGCTTGAGCAACAACAGAATCAATATAAATTAAAAAATCCCCATTTACAGGGGATTTTTTAATTTATATTTTTTTATGAACATCTTGCTTAATCTGCTGTATTTTTTCTGCTCGTACCCTTCCATCCTCATAGATTCTCTGGTCTATTCTTCTTAATTTATCAAGAAAGCCAACTCGACGGGATGCTAAAGACTTTGCTGTCCAACCAAGTGTAAGACCTGAGATTGCTCCAAAGAATAGTGATTTATTCGTTTCTCTGCTCATGAGAGGATACTCCTTCGGTAACGTCCTTTTTAGTTTGTCTACGCTTTTTCAGCCAATAATAGCCCAACGCAAAAGAACCGTACAGACCGCCGACATTATTTTTCTTGGTAATTTCTTCTGTATCACTTGTTTTGCTCTTCATCGATTCGGTAATATCTACAAGGGAAGAAGAGAATTTCCTTGTTACATTCCCTGCATCCCCCAGGATATAAAACAATGGACTTAATTGCTCCATTTTATCGTTTACATCAGCTAATGTCCGATTACTTTCTTGCATAAGGTTTCCTGTTTCTTTAAAAATGTCATCTAACTGATTAGGCAGTCTTTCTACCGTTTTCTCAACTCCACGAAGCACACCAGCCAAATTATTAAGCACATGGGCTACAAAAAAGGCTAAAATTAAAAAGGCTACGCCAATAAGTAATACCCCAATTCCTGACAACATACCTATCCCTCTTTCTCTGTTTTATTTAATGGCACGAGCGAATGGCTTTGATTTTGAACCATCACTTCATTTTTTGATTTACTTTTCCATTTGGAATACAACGTGAAGGCGACCTCACTCCATTTAATTCCCTCTACAAATGGCTTTGTCTTTCTCTCCATTTCTGTTTTTGACAGCTTATCACTACTGTTGTGGATCGTCTGATTAACTGCGTTCATTGAGGATCCCACGTTCTCTACAGTGGCGAAAAGATTATCTGTTGATTTGAGTTTTATACCTATGTCATCAACGATCTTATCTGTCTCATAAATAGTTTCTTTCAACCGTGGGGTAAGCGATTCAACTTCCTTCTCCACTTCACTTACCGTTTTAGCCATCGTCTTCATTGTCTTGGAAATACGATACAATAAAAAGGATGTATAGGCTACGATAATTGCAAATGCGATTGAAATAAGTAACAGTGCTACATATATTATTCCTTCCATCGGAAAACCCCCTCCTTTAAGAGCATTATACCACTAGGAGCTCGAAATAAAACGTATAAGAACTTCCGTAGTGACACTGACATATCTGTGTTATTTTTCGAATATTCTTTCGGATTTATTTCCTCACTAACAGGGTATACGGAATACAAATAACTGTTGGAGGAATGCATATGCCTAAAATGAAAACATATGGCAAATCGTTTATAACTAGATTTCAAGAAGACAATGTACCTTTACTAGCGGCCGCACAGGCATATTATTATTTATTAGCAATTGTGCCATTATTAATCGTATGTTTTACTATAATCCCCTATTTTAATATAGACCCTAACACGGCTGTAAGCTTTTTAGAAAAAAACTTACCGAGTGAAATTAGCTCCATTTTACAGGAAAACATCATTAGTATTGTAGACACTCCTCGTGGCGGACTATTAACATTTGGTATTATTGGAGCACTATGGTCTTCTTCAGCTGGAATTAATGCTTTTATTAAAGCAACAAATGAAGCTTATGAAGTGGAGGAAACTCGCAATTTTGTTGTAGTTCGCCTCTTGGCTCTCGGATTAACGCTTGGGATGATCTTAGCATTGGGAGTAGCTATTCTGCTCCCTGTATTCGGAAGTGTTATATTAAATTTCCTAGAGTCTATTCTCGGCCTATCGGCAGCAATGAGTTTATTATTCCAAGTACTTCGCTGGGTAGTCAGTATTATTGTTATCACATTAATACTTGCGATGTTGTACAGATTCGCTCCAAATAAAAAGCTTCCATTTAAACATGTCATGCCTGGTGCAATGACTGCAAGTATCCTATGGTTACTCGTATCTCTCGGTTTTTCTTTTTATGTAAGTAACTTTGGTAGCTATTCTGCAACGTACGGTAGCTTGGGTGGTATCATTATTTTAATGATCTGGTTCTTCTTAACTGGTTTAATCTTAATGGTCGGTGCTATTGTCAATGTCTTATATCATCAAAAGCACACGAGCAAACATGCGAGCAACTCGCAGAGAGCTTCAAATTTATAAAAACAAGAGGGTGCGGTTATAAATTATAACCACGCCTTTTTGTTTTTACCTCGATAATAACCCTGTTACAAAATATTTACCCCAACCATCGTATTTGCCTGAAACGACTTCTTTAAACTTAAATTTATACCACTGTAATGGGGTAATAAATGTGGCTTGATGGCGAAACTGACTTTTTCTCTCTGCCACGGCCCATTCTCCTGCTTTGATACCTTTTGTAATTTCCACCATCGATGCCATATACAGACCTGTTTCTACCTTTTGCTTTATTAGCTTTCCATTGTCGTTCATTTTCCATACGGCACCTGCATGCAGATTTTTTTCAAAGAGAACGGTCGCATCTTTACTTTCATCTGTAATAATGGAAAGATTCACATGATAGCCGGGTAATAATTCCTCTGTCGTATCGTTACTTTCCTCACCGGCCTCTTCCTGCTCTACCTTGTTTTCCTGATTTTCTTGCTGTTCTGTTTCTTCGTCTTCCTTTATCACAACCGAAAACGGATAAATACTTTTTCCTTTAATGCTGACATTTTCTGGTGTTTTCTGGATTTTTTCAAGTGTTCCTTCCAGTGCCATAGCCATTTCATCCACTTTGATATGCACAGGAAGACCTTCAGCGATCCTGCTTCTCTCCTGCTCCGTCAATTCCCCTTCTGCTTGTAATTCCTTGCCAGCTATTGTAACCAGAGGCGCTTCAAGCGTTGTAGAAATCTCTGTTACCACACCTTCATACGGGCTTTCTACAGTTATCGAATCTCCTGTCGATTCCAACTCATTTAATTGTGCTTCTATGCTGGACAACTCTGCTTCTTTAGCAGAAAGCTCTTTCTTTTTTTCAATAAGGTATTGTTCCTTGATCATCGCTGCTTCTACCGGGTTTTCCGGTAATTCTATTTGAATGGAAGGCTGCTCTGTGTCTGCAGTTGCAGTGCCTTGCGTAGAACGCGGAATTTGATAGCGATTCATATCCGAGATAGCTCCTTCCACGGCTTGAACCTCCCCATTCAGCTTCGTTTGTTGTTGTTCCAATGCAGCTACGGTTTCATAGTAATTTGTGACACGGTAAGTATACAATGGATCACCTACCTGCACTTCCGCCCCTTCCTCCATCAAAAATTCCTGAAATTCACCTGTTTCCTCACTGAAATAAAGGTGATTTTCCTCTATAGGAGCAAGCACGCCAGGCTTATTCACCTCTTCCTTCATATCTGCTTGAAAGGCTGGAAGCCACTCACTCACATAAGCGAGCCGATCCACTTTATGCTCTTTATCCAAAGAAAGAAGTAAATAATTTACCCCGATAAAAATAATTATTCCAGCTAAGATAATTCTTCTTCGTCTCATCCGAACCACCCACTTAAAATATATGTATCAATAAATGCAAGCAGTGCTGTAATAACCCAGTAGATCACATGCAGGAAGATGACATTCACCCAAATCCAGACTTTTTTTATTGCTTGGGAAAGTGTCGTCAGATATTTCACCTGAAAACTGATAATCCAAAATTGGAAGAGCGTTATGGCCCCAAAGAAGAAAATAATCCAGCTTTTGTCTGTCATATAAGATGCAATTATACCGAGAGAGAGTGGCGACACATACCAATCGAGTCCATTAATTGTTGCTAATGGAATCCATAAAAGCCGTTCAACTAATAACACAAGTAAAACTACTTGCTGCATAATCATCAGTTTTTTAAAGGGGATATCTGTTAACAAATAGAATAAGAGGGAAGGGATAAATAAGACAAGCATCGCAAATAAAACGGCAAACAATGCGCGGCCAACAAGAAACCAAAATTTACTCTGTTCGTATGCCAATGCCGTCATATCCGTTGCATTTGTCGATATGTAGTTGGAACCGATCCCCAAATAAGCCATCCAACAATAAATAAGTATACTTAATAGTACAAGAAAGCCGGTTGCTTTCCATAATTTATGTATTTTTTCTGCCTTTCCAATCCGAAATAAATGATCGTCCGTGGAAAATAATAGTTTAATAACGTTAATATGATAACTCATCCTGTCCATCCTTTTCTATGTCCACTTACTTGTATTACTCTCCATTTTATCGCAATGTTCGCTAAAATTCTATCGATTTTGTAAATATTTAATAAACCAGGAAATTCAACCCAGAAGAAAACCAGCAGATTTCTCTGCTGGTCAAAACTTAAAATAATTCTATTCATAAATATGTTTAAAAGAAGTCAGTTAAAAAGGTCTGCTCCTCCGGTATAAGTTGGTCCAATATTTCTATCTCACTCTCATTGGCGGTTAATAAGCCAGCTTTAAAATAATCGCTTGGTCGCCTATATCCTAACAGCATACCTGTAAGAACTTGAATAGAACAAATAGCAGGCTGCTCCGACTTTTGCTTTTCACGGATAGTAACATGTGTTGTTCCATCTGCCAGCTCAACATGATATGTTCCTGTATTTTCAGGAAAGAAGCCATCCTCCACTGTAATCGTTATTGCTCCTTCTCCAGTAAAAGGATATGCTTTTAAAAAAGCAGCAACATCCACAATCCTTGCCATAAAATAAGGCTCTACTTTTTGTTCAAAGCGTGGCTCATCAAGCAATAAAGGTAGTTGATCGCCCTCAGAAACAACCATAGTAACCTTTTCAGCCATGGAATCATGATTGCCAATAAAGTGAAGTAACAGTTTGTGAGCATTTAAGCTGTTATGTACAAGCTCTTTCACCTTGACTGTATTTTCCTTAACCTCATACATAATATAACCCGTTGCCTGTGCATTTTCTTCATAAGCTACTGCAATGTGAACATCGCCTTTTAACACACGTTGTTCCCACCATTTTTCATCACGTACAAGCATACCATTCCACTTTATTGCATATTTGGAATACAACTCATTTAGTAAAGAGATGTCCGGTTCAATTCTTCGCACATAACCTGACGTCTCCCATTTTTTCTTCAGTTTCTCAATGGGAATGGTGTAATGCTGTTCTGTGAAGGCATGTTCCCAGCCAAATTTACGATAAAAGGCAAATGAAAAAGGGTGCAGGTAAGATATCATTTGACCGTTCTGCTTCATTTCCGTCAAAGCATGATGTAGCAAGTGCTTCACCATGCCTTTTCTACGATATTCCGGCCATGTTGCTACAGAGCTAATCCCGCCCATAGGGAGCTCTTTTCCGTTAATATAACAGGATAAAGGGATGAGATGAAGTTTTGCTGCAATCTTGTCTTCCTCCATCCAACCCCAGATTGTATGGCGATCAGCTTCTGCCTTCTTCTTCTCCATTTCCTCCGGTGAAAGTTTGTACTGAAATGCGAACTGTGATAGAGCAAAAATTTCCTCATAATTCTTCCTGCTTAACGTTTGAATTGGCTGCTCCAAAAAAACTCCCCCCTTGTATATATCAATACTATATTACTTTTAGCAAGAGACTTTTCAATAATGGCGCAAAATGTTCCGGCAGCTCAGAGACGGATGGAACAATTACCCGCTCTTTTCCATAAATATTCTCCATCATGGTGTTCTCTCTTTCCTCTACTTCCCCATCTGATAAAAATAAGCCAATAACTTCCAAACCTCTTTTTCGGGCCTCCGATACTGCCAGATTGGTATCGATAATTCCATTCTGTTCATAATTGGCTGCTGCCGGTTCTCCATCAGAGAAAACGAGCAGGAATTTATTTTTTTCTGGCTGTCTTTCCAACTCTTCAGCTGCAACGCGAATACTAAAACCATCTCGATTGTCTTCTCTTGGCTCTAATTGCATGATTTTTGCGCCATTAGATTCGTAAAGGGAGTCAGAGAAGGAATGGATCCTATGAAAATAGTTCGGCTGGTAATCCTCTTCAACTTCCATCGCATCCTCCCAGAAACCGATAATCGAATGTGGGATATTAAAGGATTTTAACACTTCATGGAACAAAATAATTCCCCGTTTCGTTTCCTCCATTTTCCCCTGCATCGAAGCAGAACAATCAACAAGTAATGTAAATGCAGCATCCATTTCTTTTGACTCTTGGTTCTTTTTGTAAAACACTCTTGGCTTTTCATCAAGGATAAGAGGTAATAGCTTTTTAGAGAGCCTGCCTGCCATTAAATCTCTTCTCGGTGCATTCTTCTTATGCTCGATTGTTTTCTTTATAATATTGGAAAGCTTTCGTTCATATGGCTCCACATCCTGCAGATACTCCTTGTACAGCTCTCTATCTTCATTCGTTGGTTTATCTGCGTCGAGGTCATGTTTTACTGCAGCTTTATTTGCTTCACCATACTGATTATCTTTCGTTTTCCCCTGGTTGCTCTCTTCTTTGTCTAATGTATCAAGGTCAGAGTAATCATTGTTCTTACTTTGCCCGGAAGCTCCCTGAACCGTGGCCATTGCCTGGTCACCATCTTCCGTCTCTCGGGCTCCTCCACCCTTTATACTTGTTTTCGTCCCGACATCCAATTCAAATTGAAGAAAGGTTTGCTTTCGGTCACTATTTTCATTTTCTCTATGCCAGGTAGAAAATTCCTCATCAATATACTCATTTTTGTCTTCATCTACTTCTTCCACATCTTCATTAGCAAGCTCATCCGTTCTAGTAAGTTCATCAAACAGGGTGTTTTTTGTGTAGGCTTCCAAATGGCCTATTGGTAAAACAAAATAATCATCCACTGTGTCTTTGTATTCACTTCCCAAGCCGAAAACAATTCGTTCGGCAAGCTTGGTTATATCACCAGTAGTCCTTGCTTCAAACACGGCATATAACTCCGGTTTGAGCTTTTCCAGTCGATCCAGCTGCTTTTGATTCGCTCTTGGAAAGTTTGGGTCTGGTGTGTCCGCCTGAAGTAATAAATAAATGAGACAAAATAGTTCATCAAGAGCGAACCCGCGTGTTACATGAGATGCTAATTCGTTCTCAAATTTATGTTTATAATATTTTGTCCGTATATTAAAAACAGAAATCGTGCCAGGTCTTTCTTTTTTAATCTTTTCTTCCAGTCGGATATCCTCCATAAGTGTAGCAAGCTGTCCTGCAAACTTAGGGATAGATGACTCTCCAAGCGCCGATATATAACGCTTTATTGCAGGAAGGTCCGTATACCGGAGGGTGCCAATGGCGCGTAAATAGACATCTGATTTTAACCCCGCTGTCTGAAACTCCGCTGTGGCCGTATCCCAGGTTCTACTGACTGTCAGCTTATCATCAACTAAGTCAATATAGGATCCATAGCTATATTCAAAGGACAGATCAGGATGACCTGAAAGCACTATAGACATATCTTGTAACAGCCGAAAAAGGTTTGTATCCACACTGGAATGATGAAAACGATACATAGTCTATTCTCCTATCTAAATAGCGTCTCAGCTATATTAGCTACAAATTCCCTCTCTCTTGCTTCGTCCAATTTATCTGTAATTGCACGTTGAATTGCCCTCTTTGACGGAATAATAGCACTTAAATCACAGGCATCCAATAGAGCACGAACAGAGGCAGCATCTTCTGCTATTTTCCCTTGGGAAACCGCGAAGATAAGATCTTCGGATAACTTAACAAATAAGTCGATTAATGTTTCATCGGAAAGCTTTGTGGAGATGCGAATCAGTTCTTTCAATTGTTCCCCCTGTATATAAGAAACCTCAATGACTACAAACCGGTTCTTCAACGCTTCATTTAATGGTACTGTGCCCACATACCCTTCATTGATAGCTGCAATAACACCGAAACCCTCCTTGGCAGAAACAATTTCATTCGTAAACGGATTAGTAAGCGTTCTTCTGTAATCCAACACCCCATTAATAAGGGGGAGTGTCTCAGGCTTAGCCATATTTATTTCATCAATATATAAGAAAGTTCCATAATTCATAGCGTTAATAACAGGTCCGGGAACAAACTCAATTTGCTGCTGCCCATCTTTGTATTCCAAGGTCTTGAATCCAAGCAGACTTTCTGCATCCAAATCAACGGATGAATTCACACTAAACATGGGCTGATTAAATAAATAGGAAAGTGTCTCGGCGAATTTTGTCTTCCCTGACCCGGTTGGACCCTTTAAGAGGACATTCTTACCCATACTCAATGCGGATATGGCATCGATAAGTACATCTGCTGTTTCCGGCATATAATTTCCTTTGCGAATAAGCTCCGTGAAATGGTCGGCTTGTCTTCTATTTGAAGTTAATAATTGATTAATTTGATCTGGTAAGGAATATTCGTTAGTCATAGTCAAACTCCTTTCACAACCAGTTTACCTTGTTTGTGGTGATTTTTAAAAGGATATGGCTAGTTGTAATAACTATAAGGTATAGCTAATTTATTAATAAGTTTCTACTAAAGATGTTGAGTACAAACGCAGCGTGTTCATTCACAGTTGGAGTGGAATGCGAGATAATCTGCCGGAGAAGTGATTAATCGGCAGCCAACATATATTAGAACCAAGATTAAAAAGAAGTCAGGTTCATCCTCTTCCAGTTGATGACTCCTGAGTTCTTCTTATATAATTATCTACTTCGTTGCTCTACACTAGTAACATCTAGCTGCTTACTTCCTTATCATGCTCTTTTTTCTTCCATAGCTTCCCTGGCCAAAATGCATATCTGCCCAGAACGGTCGTTAATGCTGGTACAAGTAGTGGCCGAACGACGAACGTATCGAGAAGTACACCGATCGCTGTCACTGTACCAAAATGAACCAAAACCTGTAGCGGTAAAATGGCAAGGACGGAGAAGGTACCTGCTAGAATTAGACCGGCAGACCCAATCACACTACTTGTTTCGCTAACTCCCTCACTAATCGCCTGCTTGAGTGGCTTATGCTTACTCTTCTTCCAAATACTAGAGGCCATAAAGATGTTATAATCTTCACCTAACGCTACGAGGAAAACGAAACTATAAACAGGAATTAACCCTTGCATTGCAGTAGCTCCAAGCCCGTAATGAATAATAATCCAACCAAGTCCAAGGGCTGCTAAATACGATAACAGTACCGTTGCAAGCAAGTAAACCATTGCTACTATGGAACGAAGGTAAACGAGAAGTAACAATGCAATGATAATTAATACAGCTGGAATGATAATGGATTGATCTCGACTTGTTACTTCCTCTGTATCAGATAATGTTGCTGTCTCACCACCAAGCCAAACCGTTTCATCTGCAGCTAATCCTTCTCCTTGCATATATTCCTCAATATTATTTTTTAGCTTAGGAATATATTCAATTGCTTTATTTGAGTATGGATCAATGGATAAAGTGATTTCATATTGCTGGTAGTTTTCATTTTTGGAACCTGTAGCTGGTTCACTTACTGTTTCTACCCATTTCATCTCTTCCAGTTCCTCTTTTAAGGAAACCTCTTTACCTTGACTATCCACAATCACCTGGATAGGAGCGATTTCCCCTGGTGGATAGTGTTCTGCAATTACTTCAAAACCCTCTCTTGATGGCATATCTTCCGGAAAGGAATCAAGTAATCCGTACGTGTATTTAGCTTGTGGAACAAATGCAGCCAATCCTCCTAATACAATGACACAGCTAATGATTATGAGCCATGGCTTTTCTGTAGACCAGCGTCCTAATGCTCTGCCAAATGGGCCAGTAGCCTGTGGTCTGCGAAGCTTTTTCCCTTTTTTCTGCTCTACTTTCTGGATCATTTCCTCTGTTCTTGGAATAAACGGGATAAATGCAAATCGTCCCAGAATAGCTAATATTGCAGGTAATAGAGTTAATGCAGCAATTCCCATAATAAAAATAGACAAACTAAACGGAACAGCAAAACGGTCATAAGAGCCATAATAAGCTAGTGCTAATGTCAATAGACCAGTAACAGTTGTTAAGGCACTAATCATGATGGCCCCACCTGTGCCTGTCACTGCCTTATGTAATGCCGTGTATTTATTTGACTCAAGCCGTAACTCTTCGCGATAGCGAGAGATTAAGAACAAGCAATAATCAGTACCTGCTCCAAACAATAGAACCGTCATAATCGAAATTGCCTGTGCATCTACCTCAATCCAATTTTGCTTAGCCATGAAACCAAGCAAGGGACTTATTAATCCATATGCAACACCTACTGCCACAAGGGGCACAATGGCAAGAATCGGAGATCGATAAAGGATAATGAGTAATATAAGTACAAGCAATACTGTAGCAATTAAAAGTGTCACATCCGCACTGCTAAATAACGAAGTAGCGTCTGTCTGTATCCCCACCGGACCTGTTAAGCGGAGGTGTAATCCGTTCTCTTTTAAATCTGAGTCGAGAACGCTTTCCCCTATCACGGATTCTACCCTTTTCTGCAAATCATCAAGCGATTGTTGCAATTCCTCTGTTGAGGCGCTCTCTTTAAAGATCACTGGCGTAGTTAATGCCTTTCCATCCTCCGATGCCGCTTCCTTTAAAGCTTGAGGGGGCATGTTCGCAAACGGCGGGATTGTTTTTTGATGATCAAGAGGCTGGTCTTCCAATTTTCCGTAAAGCTCTTGAATTTGTTTATAATCTTCTTCACTTAAGCCATCATTTGTATACCATGCTAAGAGCAATGGTACACCCGCATCCTCTGAAAATTGTTCATCGGCAATTTTGGAAGCCTCCACGGACATTATATCTTCTGGAAGAAGTTGGTTTGATTTTGTTTCCTGACTATTTACTTGGGGCCATACTACAGAAACAACTCCAACTAACAATACCCACAGAATGATTGTCAGCCAACGTGTTTTCGGGCCTATACTTTTTCCCCAATTTGCAAGTAAATTTTTCAAAAACTCACCCTTTCTCGTCATGGCGCATGCGTTGTGAATCATTATTTGCTATAATTATATATACTAGTTAGTTAATTATCAATATAAAAGATTGTGAAGGAGTCATCACCGATGGATAAAAAGCCTAGCCGCCCACTTGGCCGCCCTAAATCAACCCAACAGAAGCAACCTACGAATGAGCTGATTCTCCAAGCTGCTTCCACGCTCTTTATGGAAAATAGCTTTGCAGATGTTTCCATGGATGACGTTGCTTCAGCTTCGAATGTGACGAAGGCTACTGTTTATTATTACTATAAAACAAAATCGGACCTCTACACAGATGCTATGGTTAAGCTCATGTACCGGGTTCGAAAACAGATTATTGAACTGCTCCGTCAACCAATAGAATTAAAAACAAAATTGCAACAGGTGGCTGAAGTATACTTACAGATAGCAGTACATCTGGATATGGATTTTTTTATTCAGAATGCGAAAAGTATGCTTGACCATGACCAAATAAAAGCAATTCATACTGCCGAAGATTACATGTACGAGGGAATGGAAGAAATTTTTGAGGAAGCAATAGCTAACGGAGAAATTAGACAGGTTAATCCTGCATTTACCGTACATTCCTATATATCTCTTCTTAATGCGGGCAATTATCAAAATGCAAATGGAGACACATTATTTACCAATTCTCAAGAAGCTGCTAAGGAAATTGTAGACTTCTTCTGGAGAAGCGTCATGATAGATAAATCATAACTTTTCAAAACAGCTCTTCACTAAACTACCGGAGAGCTGTTTCTTTCTATATTCAACAGAAAATACATGTTAGGATGTACTACTTCTGTGTTTCCATATAGGACTCATTATCAAAAAGTAGAAGATCTAGAATGGTCCAATCAGCAAATTTATTTAGCAAGGCGCTAGTAATACTTTATTCAGCGCGAAATAATACAGCAATCCTGCTACATGTACTAATTATAGCCGATCCTAAGCAGGTAATGATCTATGCCATGCTATTATCCATATTTTTTCTGGTGAACTTTTTTCAGCTTAAGATAGTCTTCATCTTCCCGAACATTTTTCCATTTCACTTCAAAGATAGCAGCTGATTTTGCCTTTTCTGAATCCATATGTCTATCATTCACTTTACCGTGCTCGTCATATTTTTTTCCACCTTTATAATTTGCGTAGCGACGAGACCTGGTATAACCCATTTGAAGAAATTTTCTAGCCATATCCATGCCAATAAAGTCATCGTTTTCTTTATACTCCAGATATTTTTGATAGATTTTATCAGCAGATTCCTTTGCTATCTCAGGAGTTTTAAACCGCCAGTATGGAAGGATTTCGCTTTTATAAGGCTCTACCATTAAGACTCCTTGTTCACCTCTGCCTACTCTATACAACTCAGGTTGCTCACGGAAATTGATGTTTTCAAAATCCAGATCATAGTCAAAAGCCATTTTAGTTCCCCCTTATCTATTGTTTTTCGTCCACTTATGCCCGGAATATTTCCAGCCAATTTGATACCTACTATGTTACCTTTTTATACCACTTGCAAACGTTTATTGGATAATGTATTAAAGGGGAAAATCTGTACTATTCTATCATCAGCTTAAAAATTAACAGTTTAAAAGTTGGCATATTACTTTATATTTTATAACCATGCAATGATGATCCATACATGTTTATTTATTGTTGAAATTGAGGTATGCTGTATATAGAAACACATACAATAATAAAAGACCGCCCATGCTGGTACATGGAACGGTCAAGGTTTGTAAAAGCCCTCAAGGGCGCGCGGCTCACATGTTTGAATCGGAAAAGTAACCAACCAAAATGCGGCTAGGCATTCATCGGGTGGTTACTTTTTTTGTTCTGACAGTATAGCTACAACTAAAGTTGCGAACGCGATCATCAGAAACAATGCTTCGAATACTGTCATCGTATCACCCCCTTTCAAAAAAGGGGTGAACTACCACCCATGAAAGCCCTATTACACTAATAGCAAGTATATCAAACTATAAAGACTTTCACATCATTTCTAGGTCTACTGTTTGTAGTTTTTTCTTCTCATTTTTACCTTTCAACCAACCATCAATATCAAGTCTTTCATTTTCAAGCAAATGACCATAAACTGCATCATCAAGCATCATTTGCTGTTCGTTAGTAAGATTACCTTCCCTTCGTATCTGATGATGAGGATTCAGGAATTCCCCATCTCCGATACCGAAACGATCCATACTAACAACTTCCATCCTTGAATTATCACTTCCAGGATACACAATATGATAACGAGTTTTATAGTATCTTTTATCTTCCTGATACCTTTCTTCAAGCTTCTCTATTATTTCGTTACCTAGTGCAAAATCATCATTGAAGCAGTTTCTAATTCTGATGCCTCCGACCATTCAATGAATATTTGTGGCTGCTCAATATCCAAATCGTATCCCTTTAACCAAGCCTTGCACTTTACGACATGATCAAATTCTTCCGTCCAAGCGTCATTTGTGGAATTATCCACTCCTACAACGACATCACCATCCACACAAAAATACAATCCTTTTATGTACTCTTCTTCCTTATAATCAATTACATATTCCATCGCCGCTTCATCAACTTCTGTCAGTTCTGAGAGATCATTCCTGTCGTGAACAGCCTGTATGAACACATCTTTTCCATTTTCCATACCTTTCTCCTGTTCTTTCATCAATTCAGGCTCCATGGTTTCTATAAACTCTACAGCTGCTCCCCTTACTTCTTCAAGTAACTGCGCTTTATCCTTTAATTCCTTTCCCTGTGTCCAGTTTGCAAGATAGCCCAAAGAATAATCACTTGTATCAATATCAAAGTACGAGGCTACTGCATAAGCTGTCATTTCCGCTTGGAATTCTTTTTCTTCTGAAGTTAGATTGAAATGCTTATCGGGTGTACCATGCAACTTGGCATGGGCCAATTCATGGATTAATGTTTTCACGTTTTGCAATTCGCCATTGCGTGGATTTAAACCAATATGATTTTTCCTGCCATCTATTCCTTGGTAAAATGCACCTTTAGCAGCACCTAGTTCCATCCAGTTTATCTCCCACTTTTTGCAGGGCCTCTAACATATCTTGATAGTTTGCAACGTCACCCTCCAGCCATCTATTTGGAAAAACATCTGGAAGATCACTAGCTTTTACATTAGTTTGTGAAACATCGAAAACACTGCCCTTTCCAAAATACAACCCACTTCCCTTTTTCTTTAATTCCCCTTTGTTGATTAATTCTTTTTCCTGCTCTGTCGCCTTTTTTATGCTTTTCCATTTGCCGTTTTCATCTTTAAATTTCGGCTGCGTCTTATTTGGCACTAAAATTTGAATGGCTTTTTCTCCTTTTTGCACTTGAAAGCCTTTTTCCTGCCAAAACTTATAACTTCCTACTGCTTGTGCTCCCTTAAATTGACTCTGAATTAAGGCTGTATTTCGTAATGAATATTGATAAAACTGCATCATGAAAGCTAGGTGATCAGCCATTTGTTCAGGTGTTTCAAAATAAGATTCAATGGACTGATTCATCGTTTCTGTTAATTGTTTCACTTCTTCCTGTTTTTGTTCGAATGTTTTTCTTTTCATGAAATATCATCCTCCCGAAAAATAAAAGGGACTCCCACCTGGAAGTCCCTTAGATATATCAGCTATTTATTTGCTCAGCCTATTAATGTTTCATTATGCAAAATAAAAAGACCGCTATCTCAGCGATCAACATCATTTTTTACATACAGTTTTCACTAAACAGCTTCCCCTTAGTGGTATCTCAAACTGGTTCACCCTCCAAGATGACTGCTTTCTCCTTCACATCCAATGGAATCAACGCTTCTTCATCTGCTTGATTTATCATTTCTATAGCATCCTTTGTGACTGCATCTACTTCAACTTCTATTTCCCCAGCATCAACAATGAAGACAACACTAGCTTCTTTAATTTCCTTTACATATCCTAAATCAACTATCTTATATGCCCCATTTACATACATATCCATCGCGATCATCCTTTCGGTAATTCAAATGTTATTTTTTGTTCGGTTTGGTCATAGCGTAAAGACGCATCAAAATTTTTTCCTTTTTTACTTGTAAATCCTTTAATTAAATTGGTTTTTTCGCCACCCAATAACTTTTTAATGTTTATCTGACTTATGGATTTGCCAAGGAATTTCTTTGGTAACGTAAATGTACACCCTTCACGATAACGACTGCATCCATAAAATTTTCCTTTATCTTGAATCTTTCCGTCTTCATGATTACAACGGGGACATTTGCCTATAAAAAATTTTTCATTCACCTGTTGCAAGAACTGTTCCATGCTTCCAATTTTCTTAGGGGCTTCTTGCATTAAAAACTCAATCATTTGTTTGATTTTATTGAAAAACATTTCTTGAGATCCTTCATTCTTTCCGATTTTCTTTAGATACGTTTCCCATTTTGCTGTCATCTCCGGACTAGCAAGTAACGTTCCTTCTACGGCCTGACAAAGTATCTTTCCTTTATCTAATACAGTTACTTGATTCTTTCTAATTCCAATATACAATTGGTGTTTTAATGTTTCTATGATGCTTGCTCTTGTTGCCTCTGTCCCAATCCCTTCACTTTCTTTTAAAGTGTGTTGCAATGCTTCGTCATCTACCTCTTTTCCAGCGTATTTCATCACATTAATCAGTTGCCCCTCGGTATAATACTTAGGGGCTTTTGTCTGTCCTTTCGCTATTTCTACATTAACTTGGCAAGCTTGATCTTTTTCCATTGCTGGTAAGACAATTTCCTTTTTCTTAGCTTGTTGTTGATTTTTGAATAATGATTTCCAGCCTAATTGTTTCTCAACCTTTCCAGTCGCTTCAAAGTTAATCCCTTTCACATCAATCGCTACCTTTATTTCTTCATATTCATAGTCTGGAGCGAACATTGCTAAAGTATTTGCAACCACTTCTTAATAAATATTCTTTTCTTTTTCGTTTAAGGCACTAAAATTTGGCGTTTGTTTTGTTGGAACGAGGGCATAGTGATCGGATTATCAATACCTATATATTAAAAAGTATGAATTAGTCAATGTTATTTCATTGTATCCATGTATTCAATGAATAAATGTAGACCCCCCCGTTTCTGCTTATTTAGGGCGATTGTAATTTCATCATATTACAATCGACTGTTTATGGAATTATGAGTATTACTTGGCAAACAAGTTACGTCCACAAATATTTCATCAGTTGAAGCCAAAGTTGCCTAATAGATCATTTTGTTACGCTTATTCATCAAGGACTTCCCCAATAACATCGGTTGAATACTCTAATTGTAACCCAAGGCTTCACTAATCGCTAAATCACTATCGTATCACCAGAGTGTAAAATTGGAAGTCTCCTAGCGCCACTAATTTAGATGACCTAAATTATAGGGATTTACCATGCCATTCATAACCTGTTTACTTTATGATAATATCTTCATTAAGCATCTGAAACACAGGAGGAATAATATGGATATACAACACATGGTCTATTTTGTTGAAGTTGTAAAACAAGGAAGTATGACTAAAGCATCGGAAAAACTATTTATCGCCCAACCTACTATCAGTAAAACGATTAAAAACTTAGAGGATGAATTACAATTAATTTTATTTGATCGAAGCAAAAAAAGTTTAAAACTAACAGATGCAGGTAAAATCTTTTTTGAACAATGTAATGAAATTGTAAATTTATACAAAGACTTACCAGTTGTGATGGATAATTTACTTGGGGTTAAAACTGGACATCTCAAAATTGGTCTTTCTCCAATTATGAATGTTAAGAAACTCATAAAAATTTTAGCCGATTTTCATAATTGCTATCCCAATATCACTTATGAACTTATCGAAAATGGTGGAAAAACAATAGAGCAAAGTATTCAAATTGATGAACTCGATGTTGGAATTACTGCTTTACCTGTTGATGATCGTCTTTTTCAATCCTTTCCATTTTACGAAGAAGAATTAAAACTTGTTGTAAATAAAAATCACCCTTTAGCAGATAAAGAAAAAGTGTCTTTAATACAACTAGAAAATGAAGGCTTTATATTATTTAACGAAAATTTTTATCTGAACGACATAATAACTGACTCTTGTAAACGCGCGGGCTTTATACCTCATATTGTTTCGAAAATTTCTCAGTGGAATTCTATTGAACAAATGATTATTGCACAAATTGGTATTGGTATCCTTCCTAAAAGTATTATTGAAATGCTAAGTGACGATGTTCGAAGCGTTAGTATCGAGTCGCCATCTATTGTATGGCAACTTGGTGTGATATGGAAAAACAATAAATACATGAATTTTGTCACTAAAGAATGGCTTCACTTTATGCAAAAACAGCTGGATTCAAAATAGAAGATATCGCTTACATAGATAAACGTAATATCTATTATGACAAACCACTATTTTTGTAATAACATGTTCCGTCTTATAATGAGTATGTAAACAAAACGAGGGAGGAAGAATTAAGTTTTTAGAACCAAAAGACAATAAGGAATGAAGCCGAATGTTATTAAAGTTTTTTAGAATTCTGTCACAGATTTCCATAATATTTTTAATCACCGCGTTAGGTAATAAGATACAAAGTGTGTTACACATACCAATTGTCGGAAGTATTGTAGGGTTAGCGACTTTCTTTTTATTACTTCAATTCAAAGTGATACCTGAAAGATGGGTTCAAGAAGGGGCTAATATATTATTAGGTACAATGGTTCTCTTTTTTATTCCCTCTATAGTTGGAGGTATGAACATCATTGAACAAATCAACCTTAATTACTTGATATTTATCGCTTTAATCATATTAGGTACATGTATTGTTGCGTTAGCATCTGGTTATTTGGCCGAAAAAATGGTGCAAAAATGGACACCTAACGAAAAGCATGATTCACCATGATTTTAACGGGCTTTATGATGGTTATTTTAACAATATGTATGTATGTCATTGCACGCTATATCCAGAACAAATTCAACTATTCCATACTGAACCCGGCACTGATTGCATCACTGGCAATCATCTTCATTTTAATTATATGCGGCCTTGATTATAAAGATTATATGATTGGCGGCCAATGGATTTCCAAATTTTTAGACTGTACCGTTGTATGTCTAGCTTACCCATTATATAAATATAGACATATGATAATGCGTAATCTTAAAGTCATAATGACCAGTGTGATATCTGGTATTTTACTTAATTTTATCATTATCTATTTCGTTATGAATTTATTTGGATTTTCAAAACAAATGATTGTTACATTGCTGCCGCGTTCCATTACGACAGCAGTTGGAATTCAAGTATCCCACCAAATGGGAGGATTAGAAACACTTAGCATTATCTTTATCATAGCAACCGGGTTAATAGGGAGCATATTAGGCTCTTCTTTAATAAAGATAGGTAACTTCCAAAGCTCAATTGCCAAAGGATTAACTTATGGTAATGCATCCCACGCCTTTGGTACCGCAAAAGCACTTGAACTGGATTTAGAGTCTGGTGCTTTTAGTTCAATTGGTATGATACTCACTGCCGTTTTAAGCTCAATATTTTTGCCTTTTATCATCACATTATTCTATTAATTCCTTGTTGAAGTAATTTTAAATAACGGTAGTGCACGTTAATCCCTTGATGCATAATTGAATACGCAAATTGGCACACTAAATCAAGAAAAATAAAGGAGTAAATGTATGTATGCCTAAAAAAATCAAAGCAAATCACGCATTAATCTCAGCCTTGAAAGCATGGAATATTGATCATGTATACGGAATTCCAGGAGATTCCATTGATGCGGTCGTTGATGGATTAAAAGTTGTAGAAGATGAAATTGATTTTTATCATGTTAGACATGAAGAAGTAGCAAGTCTGGCCGCCTCCAGTTTCACAAAACTGACTGGTAAAATCGGTGTGGCATTAAGTATCGGGGCCCTGGGGCTATCCACTTAATAAATGGAAAGTATGATGCAAAACTGGACAACATCCCTCAATTAATATTAGCTGGTCAATCTGACAGTGATGTTCTCGGTCCAAAAGCATTTCAAGAAACAAATCTTACGGAATGGTTCAAAGATGTTGCTGTCTATAATAAACAGATTAAGGAACCGGAAACTATCTTTGAAACAGTAAATGAAGAAATTCGTACTGCATATGCCAAAAAGGGTGTAGCTGTGCTTGTATTACCAAATGATTTATTAACTCAAAAAATTGACGACCATACAGATAAAAAAATAGATAAGGAGCCACCTGCACCAAAGAAACCATCAGTTGAGTCTATTCAAGATGCAGCAAAACTGATTGAAAATAGTAAAAAACCTGTTATGTTAATTGGTTTAGGTACCAAACATGCAAAAAAAGAATTACGCATATTTATTGAAAAAGCAAATATCCCATCGATTATTACCTTGCCTTCGAAGGGAATTTTACCGGATGATCATCCTTATAATCTAGGAAACCTTGGTAAGATAGGCACAAAACCTTCCTATCAAGCCATGCAAGATGCTGACTTGCTCATTCTTGCAGGAACCAATTAACAAATTGCAATTGTAATTTGCAGCTTTCTAGTTGCAGTTGAATCTGTTAACTGATGATTCGTTTTCTTCATTTCATTTACCTTCTTTATAATTTTCCCTATATACTTTACTGCTACAAAAAATAAGGGGAGATGATACCTTTCGCTAAATAAAACAATAATCTATTTCAATTTATCATTTTTTCTTATGTTTTAACATGAGACCCTAGTTCAATTTTCATATAAGTCTTGAGGCTTAACTTTCACGTTAAAAAAATCGTTCCTCCGTATTAGCCAATCTCTCTCTTAAATGGAACAAAGGGTGTAATTCAATTTTCTTGAATTACACCCTATAACAGAATAAACCATGTTTTTAAACCAAGTCTCACAGTAACTTACTGACACACTGTAAATAATCTTTATTCAAGTGTAAGAACAAATTCTTCGACATCTTCACCACGAGCGTTAGAAAACCCACTGTCTTCACCAGAGATTGTAAAACCACATTTCTCCAGTACCTTGAGTGACCCTATATTGTCCTTTGTAACACGAGCATAAAGTGGACGAATGGTAACTTGTTTTAAAAATCCCCTTAAAGCATTGGTAGCAATTCCTTTGCCCCAGTATTCTTTTCCTATCCAGTAGCTAACCCCCGGTACGCCGAACTGCTCAAAACATAGAATATTTCCAGCAACATTATTTTGAACAATAATGGTTTGCTTGATGATGTCTTTATCCTTCAGAATTTTATTCCAGTGAGTTAAGAAGTTGTTCCAATCCCCCGGGTCCTTACTTGTAAATGCTGCCATATGATTGGCATCCCAATCCTGTTGGTGTTTGAAGAAAATCGGAAGATCATCTTCAATTACGTTTCGAAGCATTATATTACCCATCAAAATCACCCCTTTGTAGATTACTAGTGTTATGTACAGTCGAATGTGAAAAATGATGATTTGTAACACCCGAACAGAAAAAGAGGAATCCTTACTAGATTCCAAAAGAAAGTATCTTACTGCCATCCCACACACTGTCTTTTAAATTTGACTTAGTGCGCAGACTGCTCCTTCTGGATACTCAATGACGGCAAAGCTGCCGCACCCCGAGCCTTCCGGTTTTCTCAGCACCTTGCCACCAAGCTCTCGGCACATCTTTAAACTATGGTCCGGATCTTTCACTTGAAAATAAGTCAGCCATACGGGAGGCAACCCGGCATTGCTTCCGGATTGATGACAAATGCCGGCAACAGGAGTCCCCTCTTTGGTTGTCATCATGTAATCACTGTAATTTCCCATATTGACTTCACTGTTCTCCCAACCGATCACCTTTTTATAAAAGTCGCGCACCTGCTCTGCATTCTCGACAGTTAAATCAGCGGATATAATCTTCCCTTCCTTTTCCATGTAACTTATTCTCCTTCCTTAATAGATTTCGGTTTAATTGTAACGAATTTCATTCACGCTCATTTCTCCTGAATTGTGCTGTTGAATGTATTTTTTTATCAATAATGATAGAGAGACCAATACCGGCGGGTCTGTATTTCGTCCCGGCCGCAATGCCAGGTCAATTCCTTCCCTGATATGAACGCCTTGGTCGAAGTTGAAGGGCTCTTCCCACCTTGCGTATAAAGAATTGTGAAAAATTTCCCTGTTCGTCGTATGCTTGGACTTTGCCATTGATACTGCAATCAAATAATATGTTCCGGGACAAATATTGGCCAAACGATAAAAACCATCTTTTTTTAACAATTGAAGATAGGAGGGCAACCCCACTGGTACAGGCTTTTTAAATAACCCGACTATCACGACCCCTTTACCAAGCTGCTCCACCCCATCTACCCATCCGCAAACGACGGAACCAATGCTGCCGAATGGAATACGTGTTTTTGCACAGGGGACTTTCATGGAATAATGGTATTCCTGCAATTGCCTTGGCTGGGCACGATATTGAGCCGGGGTAATGCCGACTTTCTGCATAAAGGAAGAAGTGAAGGAGCCCAGGCTCTCGTAAACGACTTCCAAACAAATATCCCGGATCATCAAATTGGTGTTTAACAATAGCGTCTTGGCGTTTGAATTCGGACTGCGAAAATATAGTAAAATGGGGATATACCTGTTACTTTATTAAAAATTATGGTTAAATGGTACGGACTGTAGGAAGCGATGGCGGCCAGATCGGACAAGGCTATCGGACTATCTAAATGGTGATGAATATAATCCAGCACCTTCTCCACGGCTGCCTCCCACTCCGTACTCGCCTGATCTTTCGACATGCTCTCCCTCCTCGTCCGTACATAAAAAACTTGAACAGCCATGCTTTTACTTGCTTTTTGCATTACTAGGATTACGTTGCCTTTTGAAACTATAAAACACAGCTAATAGCCCAAAAAGAATGCCGCCCATTAAAAACAAATATCATGGTCAATAATGGGATGTCACATATGGCACCAACAGGTTCTTCGTTTAAATCTACCGCAATATAGGCTATATCTCCATGTCTTCCACAATCATCTGAATATTTTGATATACCTGTTTGACTTAAAATCTTCCGTGATGGTCTTGACTCTCCTTCTGGAACAAAAAGGGCTTGATAAAGCATTTCCCATAGAAAGTCATCATCTCCGTCCGTTCCCGATCTAGATCTTGTAATGTGTCAATTTAACATCTCTATCCATTAAACTAAATGCCTATTCTTATCCTTAGTTTAGGGCATCAAGTAAACATTTTGTTCGAATAATCATTCTCTTACAAACGCACTTTCTTTTATTCAATTAACAGGCCCAATTCATTAAGAAGTGTGGATCTCTTGCTCCAGAAATGCGCCCGTTTATGGAATTGTGGTGCAAATTACAAGCCTCTTTTATAAACTTTATAGCCAACTACTACACCCATTATTATCAGTAAAATGGCGAATAAATTTATTACAATAAAATTCATTACATAGTCACTTGGAGAATAGCCTCCTCCCGCTGCTGCCTGATAAGCAGCAAGTCCTAACATTGGCATTACCTTATTTAAAATGCTTGTTGTAAATAATATACAAATTCCAATAACAGCTATTAAATTACTAAAGAAAAAAAGTATCTTATTCATCTGAAATTCACCTTCCCGCACTTCTAAACTTCAACATAATGGTCCGATAAAGCAACAATGGACAAATCTTTCATTCCGTTTTCGCGCCTGTTAGTTGAAGAATCCCTTTTATTTTTTCTTTATCTATTTTTTTAATGATACAAATCGAACTATTATTAGTCCAATAAAAATAATAATACCAGTAAAAATAATAGCGAAATTCATCCCAAATGGATTAAACCAAATTTCGTTTGGAGGGGTTATAAACCTTTTTCCCAACGCTACTGATATGAAAATGGTCAAGATATTTATTAAAAAGATAATATATAGCTTACTTTTTGTAGATACTATACCTGCCAAAACAACAAATAAAAATGTTCCCGTAAACGCCAAAATGGAGCCGCTTGCAAATGATGTTTCAATATAATTAAACAAAAATGGCATTGGAATTAATAAAACCACCAGCCTAATGAACTTGATAAAATCACCTCTTTATAAAATAATACCTTGACACTTCTATTAATTTCTATAATCAGTATGTAACAATCATGGCCCTTTTCTTCAATAATGGGCGCTAATCCTTGTGAGGGAATTGCGCCCGATTATTTAACTTCTAAAGCAAAAGCATATGAAGCATCACCGTGAGATAAATTTTCATCTTCTTCATCTACCCACCAGACACTATATGCATAAAAATAGATGCCTTTTTCATCAGGAGCTATAAACTGATTATGATTTACCTCAACTTCCACCTCATCACCATTCCTTATCTGTGAGAGATGAATTTCATTAGGTTTTGGTGTGTAATCCATATTCAATGTAATTTGCTCACCAGCTTGCACTTGTATAGGCTCTTTATTTTCCAATAACTCTGCTGGTCCAACGGTATCAACACACTCACCGTTCCAACAATATGTACCCAGCTTGGTATCATATTGTTTATTATCAGTCTTTAAAGAGACATTAGGTGGTTTGCTTCCTGATAATGCATCATTACAACCGCTAAATATAAAAACTGACAATAAGACAGCAACGACAACAGTAACTTTTCTCATTTTACGCCTCCCTTACAATTCAACAGAATAGCCCAATTCAGGCACAGTGCTTCTTCCACAACTGCGCCCTACAATGGCAAATTGGGCGCTACCCTTTATTCCAGATGTGCGCCCGATTGTTTTAAACGATTCAACTAGCCTTCTTAAACTCCTTAGCAATTCGTATCAGCTGCAAACCATCAGAAGGAAAACCACTATATCCTCCCGTCCAACGAGGATACGTTAAAGGAGTCATTGTTAAGATGAACTGAATAAAGCTAAGTGTTGCAGTCCAGCCAACAAATTGCCTTACTTCACTTTGTGAAATTAACAATGATAATACTCCAAGCAAAAGTGCCACTAACAATGACATTACAGGTCCACCAGCAAGTGCCATTGCGCTTTGTCGTCTATCTAAGCCTTCTTCCCAATGGGCAAAACCCATAAAGCCCCATTGAATGTGAAAATGAAGTCTTCCAAGTCTAAAGTTTTCTTTATTTCTCTCATCCTTCATCCCCAAATAGATATGTACATTGGATTTTGAAGTAGAGATAACCCCAAGACCATGGCCTATCTCATGAAGCAGGATACAAATGGGGCCAGCTACAATAAAAAAGATTAAAGAAAATAACAGAACCTTCTCCTCCTTCGCTTATTTTAATCCTTATAAGATTTCGACATTATACGGTCTATTCCTGCATACAGTTGTTCGATTAAATGGCTCTATTACTTAGGTTTGGGAACCATTCCTTGTTCCAGATAAGCGCCCGTTAATTTAAGTACATTTATTCACAATACCTAAATACTAACCAGTTTTCTAGCACTATTATTTATTTCTTAACTCGTTTAAATCTGAAATACGTTTATAGATATTTGATACCTTATCTACAACCTCTAATTTCACTTTATCTCCGCCATTTCCCGTCATAGCAGTATCGACAAATCCATAGATTAATCTTAACAATGATTTAGCGTCATCTTCTGTAAGATGATTAACAGCATTTATCGTATTCTCAAACTCATTAGTATCCGTAGCTTCTTTCAAAATAATCCCGCCTTATAAATAATAAAAATCCAATATCCTTGTTAAACAAAATGGCCCTTATATGCGATATGGGACGCTATTCCTTGTTAGGGAAAAGCGCCCGTTAGTTGAACTAACAAATGTTTTATTCATTCTTCTTTATTTTTATTTGAATCAATTAACATTCCAATTGATACTCCTATGCTCAAACCTGCACCAACCCCAATTGCAAGGTCATCAAGTACTGTTAAACCAAGAACTACTCCTAAAGATATTCCTGTTCCAGTTCCAATCGCTAAATAAGTGTCCTTTTCTATTTTTTCATCGTTGCTCATTATTTAAACTCACCTCGAGTCTTTTAATTAGCTTTTAATTTTAAATTATCTGGCCCTTTTAAATACAGGGCGCAAATCCTTATTCAAGAAGTGCTCCCCTCTTAATCTCATTGTTCAAATGATTGAATTAGGCTTTCCAGCTCACAAATTTCGCCTTTAATAAAATTTCTCAATTTTCTTGTAAAATCATCTATTTGACTTAGGGCAGTTACCTCAACACCTACATATCCTCGATTCCCATACAAAAAGAATCGCATAGATAGAAAATGACTCACTTTTTCTACATCTTCCCCAGTAATCCACAGAAATTCCTTTTGTTTAAAGCTGGCAAAATCCATTACACCTTGATTTAACTTTTCTAGTTCTTCATTATCAGTAAATATATTGAGGTTCATGCTGCAACAACCTGTACAGAAATCTAAACTCAGTTCAAAGAAACTGTCGTTATCATCAAGCCATACCTTTTGTATTTTCACACTTGGTTGAGGCATCTTTTATTTACTCCCCTTGTTGATCATTATTTAGGTTGTGCAACAATATGGCACTTATATAAGGTATAGCGAAGTTCTTTATTATGGAAACACGTTCGATTTTTGCACACCGGTCGCAATTACTGTAGCCAAAAACAATGAAAAATCCGTTAACACGTTCCCTTAATCATTATGCACAAGCAAAAGTACAGATCCTAATGAAACTTATAAATTGCAAAATAAGTATAGTCTCCGATAATGAAAGGAATTATCTAGTTTATTCCTCTGCATGAAAATTATTATCTTTAGGGGAACTTATTCCTCCTTGAACCACTTGATCTGTTTCTTGTTCTATAAAATATGAGTATGTTACATTTGGTTCATCTTTGAATACAACATCTGCGGTATATGCTGATATAGCAGGATTACCAACGTCTTTGGCGTTGTAATTACCTATAATAGATTTTATATCACTCTTTTTATAGTTTTTCTGATTTAGCAAGTAATTTTCTACTTTATCTTCTGTCAAATGTATTTGGTCCTGATCTGGTGTTAAAGTTAAGTAGATTATTCCTAGGATAATTAAAATTATTGTGAGTATAATAAATATTAATTTCTTCATATTTATCCCTTCTAAATTTAAATTCTTTATCGCTCATTATCTTCGATTTGGTCTATAAACTATCTAGGAGTGTATTTACTTCTCAAATTCTTTTGAGATACTGACACTAATACTTATTAAGGAAAGCACCCGTTAATTGAAGAGTGCTATACTCTTTTATTTCTTTACTAATACATATTGCTTATCATCTAAAAAGAATGTTTCGCATAGGTGATTTAAGTCTTTTAATCTTATATGGTTTCCAAATTGTAACGTACTAAGGTTAATTACTATATCTTTACTGTCATCTTTTTCTTTTTCCTCATGCCCATCCCAACAAGAGTATATTTCAATGAAATCCCCTTCTAATAAATGTTCATCAATATAATTAAAAAGTGATTTGATTGATTTACATTGACCTGATGTATTGTTTTCATGTAAGTATCCTTGTACTTCATATACAAAAGGCGTTGTGAATTTATTTCTTACTGGTTCATATCCAGAAATCAAGTCAGAAACATCAATTCCATTTGCATCTTCTTCTGTTTCATAAACCTTTACGAGCTTAGAACCGTTATTCTTCTTCAAATGTTTATCTAAACTAATTCCTTTTAGTTTCAATTCCGAAAGAGGTTTATATGTTGGGTTCTTACCAAAACTACCAATAGGTAGTTCTATATTACTCCCAATGAAATGATGTAAAGTCATCTAAATATCCCCCTTCTATAACCTTATTTTTTCATAAAATAGATAAATCCTTTGTTTAACATTACTGCTCCGTTAGCTTAAGTACATTTCTTCACGATGTATTAAACAATATGGCCCTTATATGCGATATTGGCGCTATTCCTTATTAGGGAATAGCGCCCGTTTGCGGTAATTAAATATTCATTTTATAAAAAACTAATTATCATAGCACTAAATGAAAAAGCGAACACCAATAGAACCAAAAGCACCATTATTGGAGCCACCATCTTCAAAAATCCCTTTTCTTTATTTCTAAAACCCAGAAAACTGAAAATCAAACCAAGTAAACCCGTGATAATAGAGGTAAAAAATAGTACCTGTATAAGAACAACCATCATACCTTCGGGTTGTTTTGGAGCAATTGCATAAGAAGCAAGAATGGTTAACGCACAAATAACGCCCAGAATCGCAGACCATTTCCCGTAATTCAAATTAAATACCCCCTTTAAACCACTAACCTTCTAATACAATTTGGCCCGGTGAATCAACAATAAGCGCAAGGCTTATTCCGTTTTCGCGCCCGATTGCGGCATAAAGCCTAAAACAACTCCTAAGAGATCTGCTTTTTCAATCTCTTGCCTTACTTCTGAAAGTTTTTTGGTTACTAGTTGATCATCACCTTGCAGTCTGGCAAGGATAGCTTTACTTCTTTTATAGCTGACTGGTTCCATTGGATTCTGGAGGTGGCGTAATGTATTTATCATCACACCGTCGCAGTTTCCTTCTAATATTAAATCTATCTGTTTGATATGACTAATAAAGTACGTGGATAACCTATTATACTTTGTTATCGACAGCAAATAGGTATATGATAGATGATAAAGCAACTCCATTTGAAGTGGATAATACACGCTAACCTTCAACTTAATAAAAATAGCCTACTTTAAACAATAAGGGTATCTCATAGTCAAAAGGGACATCTAATTTAACTATTGTTCAATCTAAAAATAGTAAGTAAACAAGATTACTGAGTATACTTTATGTATAACTTTTTGAAAGTTGTTTCAATAACTTTTAGTGTTATAAAAAAGGAGAATCCAGCTAAAGGGTATGCAACCATTGACTCCCTATCAATAGTAAAGTTACCATTCTCAAAACTTTGTACTAATGCTATTAATATTAAGATGACATACCCAGCAATAATATAACTAAGCCATCGGAATTTTCCATTGATTTTATCAATAATTATTGAAAAAGGGATTCCAACAATTAAATAAAAAGGTAAAGAAAAAATATATACTAACATAAATCCAAATAGAGAAAACACCCGTGGAATAGGCATGTCAGTAAGAAAACGATAAGAAATACCGTATATTACGAATAATACATATAGCAATACCGGAGCTATAACTGCTGCCAATACTCTACTCATATATAAAACCACCATTCCATGTTTCCAATTATGCACTTACTAAATTACTGCGCCCGATAGTTGCAAAGTGAAATTGCTTGAAAAAGTCAGTTTACCCCCTCAGCAAATCCTTGAATAAACCCTTGTATGAAATTAGGTGCCTCAAGAACAACCAGACACATTATAAATCCAATTCCAACACCTATAAGTTTGATGTTTTTCTTTGCTTTACCAACTAATAATATTAATAAACCAACTAATAATATTAAGATGGGCAGGATATATGAAATAAAATCAAGCATTATTTTGCCCTCCTTTTCATTTGTTTTTATTTAAGAATCTGGCCCGTTTGTTGCACTATCCCAATCCATCTTATCAATGTAATTGTATCAAACTTATTTTCAAAATCACAGCTTCTTTTTCTCTAAATTATTTGTCTGCTACTTGTATGTTACGTGTATGCTACGTGTGAATTTTCCCCTGTTTTTAAAGCACCGCATATACAGTAAAAACCCCCAACCATAGGTGGTTGAGGGATTTGTAAGTGTTGATTTATTAACGTTTTGAGAACTGTGGTGCACGACGAGCGCCTTTAAGACCGTATTTCTTACGTTCTTTCATGCGGGCATCACGAGTTAGATATCCTTCTGGTTTTAGAGAAGCACGGTATTCTGGATCAGCTTCTAGAAGTGCACGGGCGATACCGTGACGGATAGCTCCAGCTTGTCCTGTGAATCCTCCACCATGAACGTTAACTAAAACATCATAAGTTCCTTCAGTTTCAGTTGCTGCAAGTGGTTGGTTAAGAATTAAAAGTTGTGTTTCATATGGGAAATAGTCTCTAGCATCACGACCATTGATTGTAATGTTTCCTGTACCAGGTACTAAACGTACACGTGCAGTTGACTTCTTACGACGGCCTGTGCCATAGTATTGTACTTGTGCCAATTGATTAACCTCCTCTTTAATTATCCGCGAAGTTCGTAAACTTCTGGTTTTTGTGCTTGATGATTGTGTTCAGATCCTCTGAATACATGTAATTTCTTGCTCATTTTACGACCAAGTGGTCCTTTAGGAAGCATGCCTTTAACTGCAGTCTCAAGCATTTCTTCTGTATATTTTGAACGCATTTCGTTTGCATTACGCTCTCTTAAGCCACCAGTGTAACCTGAATGACGATAGTACATTTTGTCTTGTAATTTGTTTCCTGTTAATTCGATCTTCTCCGCATTAATGATGATCACGTGATCACCTGTGTCTGCGTGTGGAGTGTAAGTTGGCTTGTGCTTTCCACGAAGGATTGCGGCAACCTCACTTGCTAAACGACCAAGACGTTGACCTTCAGCATCCACAACGAGCCATTTGCGTTCAATATTATTTTCATTCGCCATGAAAGTTGTGCGCATGATTGATTCCCTCCATCAATAAAATCTTTAATATTCGTTTCGTTATTCCTATATTTCAACATAATTAGTTCCGGGGCTAATCATGGTTTAGAAATAAAATGCCATAAATCATAATATACCAAACTGAGGCTATTTGTCAAGGGCTGAGACAGATTATTTACTGTTATTATAGGTTACCTGCCATAAATATAAACCTTGGGGTGGAACGGTTTCTCCCACAAGCTGTCTATCCTTCTTTTCTAACAATTTTTCAATATCTTCCGGACTTCTTCTACCTTGGCCAATATCCAATAATACACCTACGATAATTCGCACCATATTGTATAAAAATCCGCTTCCCCGAAAAATAAATTCGATTTCATTTCCTCGTTTTTCACAACTTACCTGAAACATCATTCGTTCTTTACTTCCCTTTGTAGTAGCCTTAGCTGAGGAAAAGGTAGTAAAGTCATGAAACCCTTCTAAATATTCACAGGCTCGCTGCATTTCCACAACATCTAACTTATATGGGAAGTGATAGGCATAGTTTCGCTTAAATACATCTGGTTCCTTTATGTTTAATACATAATAATGATATTCCTTCTCCGTTACATCATAACGAGCGTGAAACGTATCTGGAACCATTTCTACTTCTTTAACATACAAATCATCTGGTAATAAGGTGTTTAATGCCTTTTGCCAGTTAACTGTTGGGATATCGTAGTCTGAGTCAAAGTGAATCACTTGACCTTTCGCATGAACACCTGTATCCGTTCTTCCTGAAGCCTGAATACGGATAGGTAATCCTTTATGCATTTTAGTTAAAGCCTTCTCCAATTCACCTTGAATCGTTCTCTTCCTCGGCTGGATCTGAAAACCCGCAAATTGGGAACCATCGTAAGTAATTTTGCATTTCAATCTAGCCATTTGCTTCCAGCCTTTCTGTTAACTTCTTACCAGCTTCTAAAATAAAATAAACCGGCAATTACAAACACAAATAAAACAAAAATCAACATATCTCTTTTTTCTATCTTTAACTCACGTAATTTCGTCCTGCCCTCTCCCCCTTGATAGCCTCTTGCTTCCATAGCCATCGCAAGCTCCTCTGCGCGTTTGAAGGCACTGATGAACAAAGGTATCAATAAGGGCACGATTGCTTTTATTCTTTCCTTAATAGGCCCTGTCTTAAAATCCACACCACGCGATGCCTGGGCCTTGGAGATTTTCTCTGTTTCCTGCATGAGTGTAGGTATAAATCTTAAAGAAATAGACATCATTAAAGCGAGCTCATGTACAGGAAATTTTAATTTTTTTAATGGATGTAGCATTTCTTCTATTGCATCTGTTATTTCTATAGGTGTTGTTGTCAATGTTAATAAAGATGTCACCAGAATTAATAGAAAGAAACGCATGGAAATTGCAAAACCCTGAATGACCCCTCCAGAATAAATTTTAAATCGGAAAATCTCTAATAAAACAGTACCTTCTTTTGTAACAATCAAATGCAAAATAAACGTGAAAATAATCAGGAACCATACTGGCGTTAACCCTTTCGCAATAAATCGGATTGGCACTTTGGAAGTGACTATACATGTGATCGCGAATAAGGTAAGAATGGAATAACTTACTACATTATTTGCAAAAAAGACAATAAAGACAAAGAAAAAAATAACTGTTATTTTCGTACGCGGATCTAACCGGTGTATAAGAGAATTACCGGGAACATATTGCCCGATAATTAAGGAATTATTCATTACTATCACCATCCTTAACGATGGAATGAATCGTCTCCGCTATCTCCCGTACGGTTTGCCCATGAAATGGAATAGATATTGAAAACTTGGCTTCAAACGCATGGAGTAGTTGAATTACTTCCGGCACATCCAGCTGTACTTCTTTTAGTGCATCTTTTTGTGTAAATACCTCTTCTGGAGAACCTTCCATATATTTTGTTCCCTTGTTTAAGATAATTACGTGATCCGCATACTTTAGTGCATCCTCCATACTGTGGGTAACAAGAATTGTTGTAAGGCTTTGTTCTTTATGCATGGAATAAAACATTTCCATTATTTCTTTTTGCCCCCGTGGATCTAAACCTGCAGTAGGTTCATCAAGCACTAATACATCTGGGTTAATGGCCAATACTCCAGCAATAGCTACTCTGCGCATCTGCCCTCCACTAAGATCGAAGGGCGACCGCTCGAGCATATCTTCCGAAAGACCAACTGCGGGGATAACCCTTTTTATACGCTCATTTATCGTTTCTTTTGGTACACCAAAATTCTCAGGTCCAAAAGCGATGTCCTTTGCCACGGTTTCTTCAAATAGCTGATGTTCTGGATATTGAAATACCACTCCAACCCGGCTTCGAAGTTCTTTGAGATTATTTGGTTTTTCCTTAGGAGTTAGTTTGTATTCTCCTATTTTCACTTCTCCCTCGCTTGGGGTTACCAGGCCATTCAAATGTTGTAGTAACGTAGATTTACCTGAACCCGTATGCCCTACTATTGCTACAAAGGATCCAGAGGGAATATGAAAATTAAGATCTTTGATTGCTTGATGAGCAAAAGGAGTATTGCGTTGGTATATATAGCTTACGTTTGTGAATGTAATATCCATAAGTCCTCCAGCAATTCTTCGTGATTTAATGGTTCTTTTGTAAGGTTAATTCCTGTCTCCTTCAATTCATCAGCCAAAATAGCAACGAATGGAACATCTAGGCCTATCTCTCTTAAAGAATCTTTCTTGGAAAATATCTCTCTAGGTGTAGCACGATCCCAAATCTCACCTTTATTCATAACAATAACACGATCAGCTTGTACTACTTCCTGCAGATCATGAGTTATTGTAATTAGCGAAAGGGCTTCTTTGTTTTGAACATTGGAAACCGTCCGCATAATCTCAGTCCTGCCTTTTGGATCAAGCATGGCAGTGGCCTCATCCAAAATGAGGACTTTAGGAGAAATAGCTAGCACGCTGGCGATAGCCACACGTTGCTTTTGTCCACCGGAAAGTCGATGTGGTTCGGTAAACCGATAATCTTCCATTCCTACGGCAGATAGCGTTTCTTCTATACGTGTTACCATCTCTTCACGGGGAGTTCCTCTATTTTCCATTCCAAAGGCTACATCGTCCTGTACAGTCGTACCAACAAACTGATTATCAGGATTTTGAAAGACCATGCCAACCTCTTTGCGAATATCCCAAATTGTTTCCTCATTCACTTGCTGGCCATCTATCAAAATTTCACCTTTTTGCGGGAATAAAAGCCCATTTATTAATTTAGCTATTGTTGACTTGCCGGAACCGTTATGACCAATGATGGCTACCCATTCACCTTCATAAATTTGAAATGAGCAATTTCTCAACACCCAGGGTTGCTCTTCTCCATATCGAAATGATACATCTCTAAACTCAATTAACTTCCTACTCATCGTACTCCCTCTCTCTCCCTGGATCCTGTTGTATAATAAACTCTCATAGTTTTATAATATAGATAGACGTCTAAGATGTATATAGCCTCTAAGTGGGATTATCAGGGGCTCTCAGTTGAATCTGCCGCAGAGCTTTATCAGTCACAGGTGCTGTTTATCCTCCGGAGAGCTGTTTTATCGGCCGCAGGAGCTTTTTATCCGCCGGAGAGCTGTTTTATCACCCGCAGAAGCCTTATATCCGCCGGAGAACCGATTTATCCGCCGCAGAAGCCTTTTATCCGCCGGAGAGCTGTTTTATCACCCGCAGAAGCCTTATATCCGCCGGAGAACCGATTTTTATCCGCCGCAGGAGCGTTTTATCCTCCGGAGAACCGATTTATCGGCCTCAGAAACGGTTTATCTGTCGGGGGACATCTACCCGCTTCAAAACCGGCTTCGCTCTTCAGAACGCCGCTATACCACCTTAGAGCTGCAATTATCAATATTACTATACAAAAAAAGGGCTTGGATTCACCTCATGGAAGAGATTCAGTCCTGCCCTTGACGTATAACGTTACATTAAACTAGCTCGATAATTGCCATCGGAGCTCCGTCACCTTGACGAGCACCTAGTTTAAGAACACGTGTGTATCCACCTTGACGGTCTTCATAACGTGCAGCAACATCATCAAAAAGTTTTTGAATTACATTTTCGTTTTCATTTGCTTCCTGATTGTATAAAAATGCTGCAGCCTGACGACGTGCATGAAGATCACCACGTTTACCAAGCGTAATCATTTTTTCTACTACAGATTTAAGTTCTTTCGCTTTTGCTTCTGTTGTTTCAATCCGTTCATGAATAATCAAATCAGAGGCAAGGTTGCGAAGTAATGCCATACGAGTGTCTGTTGTACGACCAAGTTTTCTAGCCATGGACTATCCCTCCCTTTCCTGTTGTATAAGGAACTGTCATTAATCTCGGGTTTTAAACAGCAACACACAGATTGTTAAAAATCTTATGTGGAACTGAAATGAACTTACAGTATTGTTCTAAAGGAGTTGTAAATGATCAGTCATCATTACGTAAACCAAGTCCAAGATCAGTTAATTTTACTTTAACTTCTTCTAGAGACTTACGGCCTAAGTTCCGAACCTTCATCATATCTTCTTCAGATTTGTTTGCAAGCTCTTGAACGGTATTAATTCCAGCACGTTTCAAACAATTATAAGATCTAACAGATAAATCAAGTTCTTCAATCGTCATTTCCATGACTTTTTCTTTTTGGTCTTCTTCTTTCTCGACCATGATCTCTGCTTTTTGCGCTTCATCTGTTAAACCTACAAAGATGTTTAGATGTTCTGAAAAGACTTTGGCTCCTAAAGAAACTGCTTCCTCAGGTCGAATGCTGCCATCTGTCCAAACATCAAAGGTTAATTTATCGTAGTTAGCATCCTGTCCTACACGCGTATTTTCAACTTGATAGGTCACACGTGAAACTGGTGTGAAAATAGAATCAACTGGGATTACACCAATAGGTTGCTCATCCCTTTTATTAGCTTCAGCTGAACGGTACCCACGGCCACGCTCTGCTGTTATTTTCATTTGTAAGTTTCCTTTGCTGTTCAACGTTGCAATAGGTAATTCCGGATTTAATACTTCTACATCACTATCAAATGTTAGATCTGCAGCCGTAACTTTTCCTTCTCCCTGTACATCGATCTCCAAGGTCTTCTCTTCATCAGAGTAAATCTTAAGAGCAAGCTTTTTCAAACTTAAAATAATCGTGGTCACATCTTCAACAACACCATCAATTGTAGAGAATTCATGTAGTGCTCCATCAATTTGGACTGATGTAACAGCAGCACCTGGAAGTGAGGATAGTAGGATACGACGCAAGGAGTTTCCTAGAGTGGTACCATATCCACGTTCGAGCGGTTCGACTACGAATTTTCCAAATGTAGCATCATCGCTGATTTCTACCGTTTCAATTTTTGGTTTTTCAATTTCAATCATTCCATAAAACCCTCCTTTAAAACGTCGAAACCCCGGTTAGACAATAGGTCTAACCGAAATTCCTCAAATAGGCAGTTGGCGTTTCTGCACTATTGTCTATTTTGCCTTACTTGTCTCTTGGATGCTTGAATGATAAAGGAATTTAGCCTTTACACTTTTAAGCCATCATAACCCATTATAGACAGGGTGACAAATTCTATACGGTATAATTATACACGACGACGTTTTGGTGGGCGGCAACCATTATGAGGAACTGGTGTTACGTCAACAATTGCTGTAACTTCCAGACCTGCTGCTTGAAGTGAACGAATAGCTGCTTCACGTCCAGCTCCTGGTCCTTTAACAGTAACTTCTAGAGTTTTCATACCATTATCAACCGCTGTTTTCGCAGCAGTTTCAGCTGCCATCTGTGCAGCAAATGGAGTTGATTTACGAGATCCTTTAAAGCCAAGTGCACCAGCTGAGCTCCAGCCAATAGCATTGCCTTGTGTGTCCGTAATAGTAACAATAGTGTTGTTAAAAGTGGAACGAATATGTGCTACACCTGTATCAATATTCTTTTTCACACGACGCTTACGTGTGTTTGTTTTAGTACGTGCCATTGATTAGCTTACCTCCTTCACGTTATTTTTTCTTTCCTGCAACTGCTCGACGAGGTCCTTTACGAGTACGTGAATTGTTTTTTGTCTTTTGACCACGAACTGGTAAACCGCGGCGGTGACGAAGCCCTCTGTATGAGCCGATTTCGATTAGACGCTTAATGTTAAGTGAAACTTCACGACGAAGGTCACCTTCCACTGTATATTCGTCCAATGCTTTACGGATTTTACCTAATTCATCTTCTGTTAGATCGCGTACACGTGTGTCTTCAGAAACGCCTGCTTCTTTAAGGACTTTCTTAGCTGTAGTACTACCAACTCCATAAATATAAGTTAATGATATAACTACACGCTTATCACGTGGAATATCTATACCTGCAATACGTGCCATATAACGTTAGCACCTCCTTGGTTATTAGCCTTGTTTTTGCTTGTGTTTAGGGTTTTCGCAAATCACCATTACTTTACCCTTACGTTTGATTACTTTGCATTTTTCGCAAATTGGTTTTACAGATGCTCTTACTTTCATCATCTTTACCTCCTTTTATATCGGAGCTCGCTTATTTATAACGGTACGTAATTCGTCCTCTAGTTAAATCATACGGAGAAAGTTCAACCGTTACTTTATCGCCTGGTAGAATGCGGATGAAATGCATACGGATTTTACCAGAAACATGTGCTAAGACCGTATGGCCATTCTCAAGCTCAACATTAAACATCGCATTCGGCAACGTTTCCGTTACGGTACCTTCTACTTCAATTACATCGTCTTTCGCCATCGTGTTGATCTCCCTTCTTCAAATCAGTCACAACCTCATTGACAAATTTAGCTATGGCAAATCGAATTTTGCCATTTGTGACACGACCAGTTTCTAGAAGGCTGTTTTGGACCTCTGGAGAAATGTATCCCATACATTCAATATGCTGTAAATTCTTTTTCTTTGGTCGATCATATTTACGTTTTTCCCCATCTGCAAGCATAACATACCTGTCATCCACTGCATCAATGATGATTGCATATTGTCCAGCTTCCCGTCCCTGCATAATACGAACAACTTGACCTATTAGCGGAATCGAATCATCTTCGTTCAACAACGATCACCTTCACTTAGGCTATAGTTTATACTGCTACACCTTTTTATGAAAAAGGCTCTATATCTCATTTTGTGTCACTTTATACGAAGTACTATAAAAGTCATAATCACTCATTTGCAATTATAACTATTTATAGCCAGAATTGCATTTATTTTGCGCTGCCACAGCAGTTCAACCACTTAATTATCAATACGTGATTGAATGTCCTTGAAGACCTGATCAATTTCCTGGTCGCCATTTACTGTAACAAGGTAACCTTTGTTCTGATAGAAGTCCAGTAACGGTTTCGCTTGCTCCATATTTACTGACAAACGATTTTTAACCGTTTCGGCTGTATCATCATCACGCTGAATTAACTGGGAACCATCTTTATCACAAATACCTTCCACTTTTGGTGGATTGTATATGACATGATAAGTTGCTCCACATGTAGGACAGATTCTACGACCAGTTAGTCGCTCCACTAATTTTTCTTCTGGAACATCTACATGGATCACGTAATCAATGGATGTGTCCAGTTCTTTTAAAAGCTCCTGTAAAGCTTCTGCCTGCTTGATTGTTCTTGGAAAACCATCCAAAAGAAAACCATTCTTGCAGTCAGCTTTACTAAGTCTTTCTTTAACGATCCCAATAGTTACTTCATCCGGAACAAGGGCACCTTGGTCCATATATTCTTTGGCCTTTTTACCGAGGTCAGTACCCTCTTTAATGGCCAAACGGAACATATCTCCAGTAGAAATATGAGGAATGTTATACTTATCGTTTATTTTCTCTGCCTGTGTACCTTTACCAGCACCAGGTAGACCCATCAAAATTAAGTTCAACAAATTTCCCCTCGCTCTCACTGACAGCAGGATATTACTTTATAAAACCTTTATAGTGACGCTTTACTAACTGGCTTTCCAGTTGTTTCATTGTCTGTAAAGCAACCCCTACAACGATTAGTAAGCTAGTGCCGCCGATTTGTACTGCGGTAGGTAGATTTGCAAGACCACCTAGAACAATAGGTAGCACAGAAACAGCTGCTAAAAAGATTGAGCCAACAAATGTTAAGCGGTACATAACACGTGTCAAATATGTTTCTGTATTTTTACCAGGTCGTATACCCGGAATATATCCACCTTGTTTTTGTAAATTCTCAGCCATTTGTTCAGGGTTAACTTGAACAAATGTGTAAAAATAGGTGAAAGCAATAATTAAAGCAACATAGATAACCATTCCGATTGGATGAGTGTAATCAAACACCGTCTGGATCACTGAAGCCACTTGATTGCCTTCAAAGAAATTTGCTACCGTACTTGGTGCAACCATAAATGCGATCGCAAAGATTACCGGTATAACACCTGCAGCATTTACTTTAAGTGGTAAATGCGTAGAATGTCCACCAACCGGAGAACGATTCACAAGTTTTTTAGCATATTGAATTGGTATTTTACGTAAAGCTTGCTGAATGAAGATTACTCCAACAGTTACTGCTATTACTACCAATGCAATTAGGGCGACAATAACAATATTAATAAACAAATCATCACCAGGATTTATAAAATACTGGCTGTATAATTGTTTAACACCATTAGGTACAGCGGCAACGATACCGGCAAAAATGATAATTGATATACCATTTCCAACTCCGTTGGCTGTAATTTGTTCACCTAACCACATTAAAAATGCTGTACCACTTGTTAACGTAAGTGCAATAACAAGGAATTTCAATACGTTTGGATCAGAGATCAGCATACCACCAGCCATAGCGTTGAAGCCGATAGACATTGCAGTTGCTTGAATGAATGCAAGAACGATCGTTCCGTAACGAGTGACTTGTGCAAGTTTCTTACGGCCCATATCCCCTTGCTTCTTCCACTCAGCAAATTTAGGTACAACGTCCATTTGTAACAACTGCATAATAATTGAGGCAGTAATGTATGGCATGATTCCCATTGCAAAAATGGAGAAGTTTTGCAGGGCTCCTCCACCAAACGTGTTTAGAAACCCAAAAACATTTTGCGAGTTCATAAAGTCAATCGCTTGTTTATCTGTATATGGCACTGGAATAAATGTGCCTAGACGGAAGACAACTAACATGAGTAATGTAAAGATTATTTTCCGCCTAATGTCACCTACGCGCATAAAATTGGAGATTGTACGGAACATTAAATCACCTCAGTTTTACCGCCCGCTGCTTCAATAGCTTCAACAGCTGAAGCAGAGAACTTATGAGCTTTTACTGTAAGTTTCTTTTCGATAGCACCTTTGCCGAGTACCTTAATACCAGCCTTAAGCTTGCTTACGACACCTTCTTCAAGTAATAGCTCAGGTGTAACTTCTGTGCCGTCTTCAAAACGATTTAGAGCATCCAAGTTAACAATTGCAAACTCTTTGCGGTGGATGTTCGTAAATCCTCGTTTCGGTAAACGTTGGAATAAAGGCATTTGACCACCTTCAAAGCCCGGACGAGTACCGCCGCCTGAACGTGCTTTTTGTCCTTTATGTCCACGGCCGGAAGTTTTTCCGTTACCTGATGACATTCCGCGACCTACACGATTACGATTTTTGCGAGTTCCTTCTGATGCCTTCAATTCATGAAGTTTCATGCGAGCACCTCCCTTTACGCTAATGTTTATTAAACTTCTTTAACCGAAATTAAATGAGATACTTTATTTACCATACCACGTACAGCTGCTGTATCTTCACGAACAACGGATTGTCGAATTTTTTTAAGTCCTAATGCTTGAACAGTTTTACGTTGAATATCTGTTCCACCGATAACACTGCGCGTGAGGGTGATTTCTAATTTTTTAGACATAACATTTCCCTCCTTATCCTAACAGTTCTTCTACAGACTTTCCACGTAGTTTTGCTACGTCTTCTGCGCGCTTTAAGTTTGTTAAGCCGTTTAATGTTGCACGAATCATATTGATCGGTGTGTTTGAACCAAGTGACTTCGTTAAGATATCACCAACACCAGCAAGTTCAAGAATCGCACGAACAGGTCCACCTGAGATAACTCCAGTACCCTCAGTAGCTGGTTTCATTAATACGTTACCTGAACCAAATCTACCGTGAATTTCATGTGGAATTGTTGTTCCAACGATAGGTACTGTAATCAAGTTTTTCTTTGCGTCATCAACTGCTTTTTTAATTGCTTCAGGTACTTCTTGTGCTTTACCAGTACCAAAACCTACATGACCATTTTTATCTCCGACAACAACCAAAGCTGCAAAGCGGAAACGACGTCCACCTTTTACTACTTTCGCAACACGGTTGATCGTAACAACACGCTCTTCAAGATCTAGTTTGTTCGGATCAATGCTTGTATTCATGTATGTCCCTCCTTTATCGATTAAAATTCAAGACCTGCCTCGCGGGCAGCATCTGCTAATGCTTTTACACGTCCATGATAAAGGTAGCCTCCGCGATCGAATACAATCGATTTGTAACCTTTATCCTGGGCACGTTTAGCGATCAATTCTCCGACTTGCTTAGCTGCTTCTACATTGCCGGTAGCTTCTACTTTAAGCTCGTTGTCTTTTGTAGAGGCACTTGCAACTGTTTTGCCATTAATATCATCGATTAATTGTACATAGATGTGTTTATTTGAACGGTACACATTCAAACGAGGACGTTCCTGTGTTCCAAAAAGATTTTTACGAACACGTGCATGTCTTCTTTTACGTGTAACATTTTTGTCAGGTTTTGTGATCATCTAGGTCACTCCTTTCTGCTCCCTAACTAATCTTACTTAGCAGTTTTACCTTCTTTGCGGCGTACAAATTCACCTTCGTAGCGAATACCTTTCCCTTTATAAGGTTCAGGAGGTCTGATTGCTCTAATATTTGAAGCAATTGCTCCAACTAGTTCCTTATCAATACCTTTTACAACTACTTGTGTGTTTTTAGGAATTTCAATTTCAATACCCTCAATTGGGTCGATTTCTACAGGGTGTGAGTAACCAGCGTTAATCACAACTTTATCTCCTTGCTTTTGTGCACGATACCCAACCCCGATAATTTCAAGGGACTTTTCAAATCCTTGGCTTACGCCCACAACCATGTTATTGATCAAACTACGAGTAGTTCCGTGTAACGCACGGTGATCTTTATGATCGCTCGGACGCTCAATTGTAATGACGTTATCTTCCATGTTAATTTTCATGTCCTGAGATAGATCTCTGGATAATTCACCTTTTGGACCTTTTACTGTTACAGAATTACGGTCACCAATCTTAACTTCTACTCCCTCAGGAATTTCAATTGGTTTAAGTCCTATACGAGACATTTCATGCACCTCCTTATCAAAAAATGTTAATTACCAAACGTAGGCAAGAACTTCGCCACCAACAGCTTGAGAACGGGCTTCTTTATCAGAAAGCACACCTTTAGATGTTGATACGATAGCAATACCTAAACCATTAAGTACACGAGGTACTTCGTTAGCTTTAGCATAGACACGTAGTCCTGGCTTACTAATTCTTTTAATACCTGTAATTACTCGTTCGTTATTTGCACCGTACTTAAGGAAAATACGCAGAACGCCTTGTTTGTTATCTTCAACAAATTCATAATCTGAAACAAAACCCTCACGTTTAAGGATATCAGCGATCTCTTTTTTCATAGTAGAAGCAGGAAGCTCCAACTTTTCATGGCGTACCATGTTTGCATTACGAATACGAGTAAGCATATCTGCGATTGGATCTGTCATAACCATTACTAATTACCTCCTTCCCGAATCGGGGTTTACCAGCTTGCTTTTTTGACACCAGGAATTTGACCTTTATAGGCAAGTTCACGGAAACAAATACGGCAAAGTTTAAATTTACGAATTACAGAATGTGGTCGGCCACAACGTTCACAACGTGTGTATTCACGTACTTGATATTTTTGTGGACGTTTTTGTTTCGCAATCATTGATTTTTTAGCCACAATTTTCCCTCCTTGTATTAGCTCTTAGCTTATTTTTGGAAAGGCATGCCTAGCTGAGCTAAAAGTTCACGAGCTTCTTCGTCAGTATTGGAAGTTGTTACAATAACGATATCCATACCGCGGACCTTGTTCACTTTATCGTAGTTAATTTCTGGGAAAATTAGCTGTTCTTTAACACCTAATGTATAGTTTCCTCGACCATCAAAAGCCTTTTTAGAGATACCACGGAAGTCACGTACACGTGGAAGTGATACTGCAATAAGCTTTTGTAGGAAATCGTACATGCGCTCACCACGAAGGGTTACTTTCGCACCGATTGGCATTCCTTCACGAAGACGGAAACCAGCGATTGATTTCTTAGCACGAGTTACCATTGGCTTTTGACCAGAAATTAATGCAAGCTCTTCTACAGCACTATCCAATGCTTTTGAATTTTGAACTGCATCACCAACACCCATGTTAATAACAATTTTTTCAACTGTTGGTACTTGCATAACAGATTCATAATTAAATTTATTCATCAAAGATGGTAATACTTCATCTTGGTATTTTTGTTTTAGTTGATTCATCATGTCGCCCTCCTTTCGTCGCTAAACTATTTATCTAATGCTTCACCGGATTTTTTAGCGATGCGGACTTTCTTTCCGTCACGTACTTCATGCCCAACGCGAGTTGGTTCACCGGATTTAGGATCTATTGGCATTACGTTAGAAACATGGATTGGTGCTTCTTGATTAAGGATTCCGCCTTGCGGATTCTCCTGAGAAGGCTTAGCGTGTTTTTTAATCATGTTAATACCTTCTACAAGAACACGTTCCTTTTTAGGGTATGCTTCTAAAATAGTGCCCTGTTTACCACGGTCTTTACCGGATATTACTTTGACTTTATCACCTTTTTTTACATGCATGCTTGACGCACCTCCTTACAAGGCAAAAATTTAAGCTTATAAAACTTCTGGAGCTAGAGATACGATTTTCATGAATTTAGCTTCACGTAATTCACGTGCGACTGGTCCGAAGATACGTGTTCCTCTTGGACTTTTATCATCACGGATAATTACTGCTGCATTTTCATCAAAACGAATGTATGATCCATCTTTACGACGTGCGCCAGATTTTGAACGTACAATTACGGCTTTAACAACTTCACCTTTTTTGACAACGCCGCCTGGTGTTGCTTGTTTCACAGTACAAACAATTACATCACCAATATTAGCAGTTTTACGTCCGGAACCACCAAGTACTTTAATTGCTAGCACTTCACGTGCACCAGAGTTATCTGCAACTTTTAAACGAGTTTCTTGTTGAATCATATCGCTGTGACCTCCCTTCGGATACCTTTCCGAGCGAACTTATATTATATAATTACCGCTTCTTCAACGATTTCAACTAATCGGAAACGTTTTGTAGCTGATAGCGGACGAGTTTCCATGATGCGTACAACATCGCCAATCTTTGCTTGATTGTTTTCATCATGTGTTTTGAATTTCTTAGAGTATTTAACACGTTTACCGTATAGTTTATGAAACTTGTAAGTCTCAACTAAAACAGTAATTGTTTTATCCATTTTATCCGATACGACACGGCCTGTATATACTTTACGATTATTACGTTCAGTCATTTTGAGGCTAACCTCCTCTCGAATTATCAGTTATTTACACTTAGTTCACGTTGACGTACAACAGTTTTCATACGAGCAATTGATTTTCTTACTTCGCGAATGCGAGCAGTGTTTTCCAATTGACCTGTTGCAAGCTGGAAGCGTAAATTAAATAGTTCTTCTTTTAAAGATTTCACTTTTTGTTCAATTTCGGCAGTGGTTAGTTCTCTGATTTCATTAGCCTTCATTGCTTTCACCACCAATTTCTTCACGTTTTACAAACTTTGTTTTAATCGGCAGTTTATGAGAAGCAAGACGCAACGCTTCACGAGCAACTTCTTCTGATACACCTGCGATTTCAAACATAATTTTTCCTGGTTTTACTACTGCTACCCAGCCCTCTGGAGCACCTTTACCGGAACCCATTCGAACTTCTAGGGGCTTTGCAGTGTATGGTTTGTCAGGAAAGATTTTAATCCAAACTTTACCGCCACGTTTCATGTAACGAGTCATTGCAATACGAGCTGCCTCTATTTGACGGCTAGTGATCCAAGATGCTTCTGTTGCTTGTAGGCCATACTCACCAAAAGCTACAGTAGTTCCACCTTTTGCTTGACCTCTCATTTTACCACGATGTTGTCTACGATATTTAACACGTTTAGGCATTAACATAGAAAGTGCCCCCTTCCTTATTTGTTTGATTTAGTTGGAAGGACTTCTCCACGATAGATCCACACTTTAACGCCTAGCTTACCGTAAGTAGTATCAGCTTCAGCTGTACCATAATCGATATCAGCACGTAATGTGTGTAGTGGTACTGTTCCTTCACTATAATGTTCCGCACGAGCGATGTCTGCTCCACCAAGACGTCCAGAAACTTGAGTTTTAATACCTTTAGCTCCTCCACGAATTGCACGTTGAATAGCTTGTTTTTGAGCACGACGGAATGAAATACGATTTTCTAACTGACGAGCGATATTTTCAGCAACTAATGTTGCATCAAGATCGACTTTTTTGATTTCCACGATGTTAATGTGTACACGTTTGCCAGTCAGGCTATTCAATGATTTACGTAGAGCTTCTACTTCTGAACCGCCTTTACCAATTACCATACCTGGTTTACCAGTATGAATAGTAATGTTCACACGGTTTGCTGCACGTTCGATATCAATAGAAGAAACAGCAGCAATACGCAAGCGGTTTTCAAGATATTCTCTGATTTTAATATCTTCATGTAGTAAGTCTGCATAGTCTTTACCAGCATACCATTTAGACTCCCAGTCTTTGATGATGCCGACACGAAGACCCGTTGGATTTACTTTTTGACCCACTGACTATCCCTCCTTCTTTTCTGTAACAACCACAGTAATGTGGCTTGTGCGTTTATTAATCTTACTTGCACGTCCTTGAGCACGTGGACGGAAGCGTTTCAGTGTTGCACCTTCATTTACAAATGCTTCAGAAATCACTAGATTATCTGGATCCATTTCGTAGTTATGTTCCGCGTTTGCAATAGCAGACTTCAAAACTTTCTCTACGACTGGAGAAGCACCACGTTGTGTATGACGTAAAATTGCAACTGCTTCACCAACGTTTTTTCCTCGAATTAGATCAACAACTAAACGAACTTTACGAGGAGCAATACGAACCGATTTCGCAATGGCTTTTGCTTGCATGTTGAGTGCCTCCTCTCATTAGCGTTTTGTTTTCTTATCATCGCCGGCATGCCCTTTGTACGTACGGGTTGGGGCGAATTCGCCTAGCTTATGGCCGACCATGTCTTCTGTAACATAAACCGGAACGTGTTTACGTCCGTCATATACTGCAATGGTATGACCAATAAATGTAGGGAATATAGTAGAACGACGTGACCAAGTTTTAATCACTTGTTTTTTGTCACTTTCGTTTAATGTTTCAATCTTTGACAGTAGATGGTCATCTGCAAAAGGTCCTTTTTTCAAGCTACGACCCATGGATAAACCTCCTTTCGCAATTGAGAGACGGGGGTTATATCCCGTCCGCTATTCCGTTTATTTTTTACGCTTACGAACGATATATTTATCAGTCGACTTGTTACGGTGACGTGTTTTGTAGCCAAGTGTCGGTTTACCCCATGGTGACATTGGTGATTTACGTCCGATTGGCGCACGTCCTTCACCACCACCGTGTGGGTGATCGTTAGGGTTCATTACAGAACCACGTACTGTTGGGCGCTTGCCTAACCAGCGAGAACGTCCTGCTTTACCAACACGAATAAGTTCATGTTCAATGTTACCTACCTGACCAACTGTAGCGCGACAAGTAGAAAGGATTAAGCGAACTTCACCAGAAGCTAAACGAACTAGTGTGTACTTATCTTCACGTCCAAGAACCTGAGCTTCAGCACCTGCTGAACGAGCAAGCTGTCCACCACGTCCTGGTTTCAACTCAACGTTATGAATGATTGTACCAACTGGAATGTTAGCCAATGGAAGTGCGTTACCTAACTTGATATCCGCATCTACACCTGATTCGATTTTTTGATCCACTTTAAGACCTTTTGGAGCTAGAATATAACGCTTTTCTCCATCAACATAATTGATTAGAGCTATATTAGCTGAACGGTTTGGATCATATTCAATTGTAGCAACGCGTCCTGGTATACCATCTTTATCACGCTTGAAGTCGATAATACGGTATTGACGCTTATGACCGCCACCTTGATGACGAACAGTTAGTTTCCCTTGGTTATTACGACCACCACGTTTGTATAACGGGCTTAAAAGGGACTTCTCTGGAGTATCTGTAGTGATTTCAGCAAAATCAGATACAGACATATTACGTCTACCATTTGACGTTGGTTTGAATTTTTTAATCGCCATCTTGTTTTCCCTCCTTCACAATTTCCTTGTTCTTAACCTTCAAAGAAGTCCAGTTCTTTACTGTCCTCAGAAAGTTGTACGATAGCTTTTTTGCGATCTGAGCGATACCCACCGTATCTTCCCATTCGCTTGAACTTACCTTTAAGATTCATTGTATTTACTTTTTCTACTTTGACACCAAATACTAGTTCAACAGCAGACTTGATCTCTGTTTTATTAGCTTTTGGGCTTACTTCAAACGTATATTTCTTCTCTGCCATAAGATCAGCAGAGTTTTCCGTAATTACCGGGCGCTTAATAATATCGCGTGGGTCTTTCATTATGAAAGCACCTCCCCTGCTTTTTCAGCTGCATCTTTAGTAACGATCAGCTTGTCATGCGAAAGCAAGTCAAGTACGTTCATTTCCTCTACAGTCAGTACTTTTACAGACTGAAGATTATTTGCTGAACGCATAACTGTCTCGTCTTTTTCAGCAGTAACAATTAATACTTTTGTATCAACGTTAAGTGCTTCAAGCATCTTAACTACTTCTTTAGTTTTTGGAGCATCAATTGCAATGCTTTCCAATACTACAAGATTATCTTCTTTTACTTTAGATGATAGAGCAGATCTTATTGCTAGACGACGTACTTTCTTTGGTAGTTTGTAGCTATAGCTTCTAGGAGTCGGTCCGAATACAGTTCCGCCGCCTACCCATTGTGGTGAACGAATGGAACCTTGACGCGCACGTCCTGTTCCTTTTTGACGCCATGGTTTACGACCACCACCGCGTACTTCCGAACGGTTTTTTACAGCGTGCGTTCCTTGACGCATAGATGCACGTTGCATTACTACAGCTTCATGTAAAACATGTGTGTTTGGTTCAATACCGAATACGGAATCGTTTAACTCCATATCGCCAGCTTGTGAACCGTCTTGTTTTAATAGTGCTACTTTAGGCATGACATATCCTCCCTTCGTCTATATGATTAGTTAGCCTTTATTGCACTCGTGATTTTTACGAATGATTTTTTTGCACCAGGTACGTTCCCTTTAACTAAAATAAGGTTACGCTCAGCATCCACATTAACAATTTCAAGGTTTTGAATTGTAACTTGGTTGCCACCCATTTGTCCTGGAAGTGGTCTTCCTTTAAATACACGCATTGGATCAACAGCACCTAGTGAACCAGGTCCTCTATGATAATGGGAACCGTGGGACATTGGGCCACGTTGTTGATTATGTCGTTTGATGGAACCTTGGAAACCTTTACCCTTGGTTGTTCCAGTTACATCAATTTTATCTCCTGCTTGAAAAACATCAACGCTTATTTCCTGACCAACTTCATAGTCATCAAGATTAGCGTCACGGAATTCACGAACGCAGCGCTTAGGGGCTGTTTCAGCTTTAGCAGCATGACCTTTTTTCGCTTTATTCGTACGTGATTCTTTCTCATCAGCAAAACCGATTTGTAATGCTTCATAGCCATCATTTTCTAGCGTTCTCTTTTGCATTACAACGTTTGGCTCTGCCTGAATAACTGTTACAGGCACTAACTCGCCAGTTTCAGAGAAAAGCTGAGTCATGCCGATTTTACGACCTAAGATTCCTTTCGTCATCCGTTACACCTCCTATAGTAAATCCATTATTTTATAGTTTGATTTCAATATCCACACCAGATGGTAAGTCAAGACGCATTAACGAGTCAACAGTTTGTGGTGTTGGATTAACAATATCGATCAAGCGTTTATGTGTACGCATTTCGAATTGCTCGCGTGAATCCTTGTACTTATGCACCGCACGTAATACAGTGTATACAGATCTTTCTGTAGGTAATGGAATTGGTCCAGAAACATTTGCTCCAGAACGCTTCGCAGTATCTACAATTTTCTCAGCAGACTGATCTAAGATACGATGATCATATGCTTTCAAACGGATTCTGATCTTTTCTTTTGCCATTATTTTCCCTCCTTCTCGCCCATATTATTATAGACATTCTCCACGAAAATTCCTTAGCACCCCGCCATGGCAAAGGGGCCGGGTGTGCCAACAACCTTCCGCTTCATCGCCTTCGATGACCAACATTCTTATTATATAGAATTCCGCCGGTCAATGCAACCCCTTTTTAATAAATGTTGTAAGGATATTGCACATCTATGTATTATACTTACTATTTTCAATGAATGCAAGGGGTACAAGGAAATTCCTTATCATAACAAGAATATTTTCTAGCTTAAGGGAAAAGTTGTACGATTGCGTTAAAACTTTAAGGAAGTTAAATACTTTCTAGTGTGCGGGAAAACCGAAGCTTGGATGGAAAAACTTTCTGCTATAGGGTAGATTCACCATTAGTAAGTTGAGGTTATTTGCGAATGGGAGATTTAATCTACCGGAGAGTTACTTCATCAGCAGGAGAGCGATTTTATCCGCCGAAGAATAAATCAATCGGCTGCAGAGTTGGATAATCCGCCGAAGAATACATTAATCAGCAGCAGAGTGAGATTATCCGCCGAAGAATACATTAATCAGCTGCACAGCGTGTTAATCCGCCGAAGAGCAAATTAATCAGCAGAAGAGCAAAACTATCCGCCAAAGAGTAGATTAATCAGCAGGAGAGTGAAAGGAATTCCACCTTAGATATTTAGGGACTAGCTATATTAAACCTTTTTCCAAAACGGCAGTTTAAGTCTTCCAAGTTAATTGGCGCTTTATCTATTTCACGAATCATTGAATAACCCAAATATATATTAGGGGCCAAAGACAAAAAGCAGGTAGCGTCGTCACGCTACCTGCTTTTGAAAAAGTTTATTACTTTTGAATTGATGATACTACACCAGATCCAACAGTACGTCCGCCTTCACGGATAGAGAAACGAGTACCGTCTTCAATAGCGATTGGAGAAATAAGCTCAACGCTCATTTCGATGTTATCGCCAGGCATTACCATTTCAGTACCTTCTGGCAACTGAATAACACCAGTTACGTCAGTAGTACGGAAATAGAACTGTGGACGATAGTTAGCGAAGAATGGAGTATGACGTCCACCTTCTTCTTTTGACAATACATAAACTTCAGCTTTGAAGTTTGTGTGTGGAGTAATTGAACCAGGCTTTGCTAGTACTTGACCACGGTTGATGTCTTCACGTGCAACACCACGTAGAAGTGCACCAATGTTGTCTCCAGCTTCAGCATAGTCAAGAAGCTTACGGAACATTTCCACACCAGTTACAGTAGTTTTAGAAGCATCTTCAGCAAGTCCGATGATTTCAACTTCGTCTCCTACTTTAACTTCTCCACGCTCAACACGTCCAGTAGCAACTGTACCACGACCAGTGATTGAGAATACGTCCTCAACTGGCATCATGAATGGCTTGTCTTTGTCACGGTCTGGAGTTGGGATGTACTCATCAACTGCAGCCATTAGTTCAACGATTTTTTCTTCGTAGTCTGCATCGCCTTCTAGAGCTTTAAGAGCAGAACCTTTGATTACAGGTACATCGTCACCTGGGAAGTCGTATTCAGTAAGTAGATCACGTACTTCCATTTCTACTAATTCAAGAAGTTCTTCGTCGTCTACCATATCTGTTTTGTTAAGGAATACTACAATTGAAGGTACCCCAACGTTACGAGATAGTAAGATATGCTCACGAGTTTGTGGCATTGGACCATCAGCAGCAGATACTACTAGGATAGCTCCATCCATTTGAGCAGCACCAGTGATCATGTTTTTAACATAGTCAGCGTGTCCTGGGCAGTCAACGTGTGCATAGTGACGAGTGTCAGTTTCATATTCAACGTGAGAAGTTGCAATTGTAATTCCACGTTCTTTTTCTTCTGGTGCACCGTCAATTTGGTCATAAGCCATTGCAGAACCTTTACCAGATTTCTTATGCATAACTGTTGTAATAGCAGCAGTTAGAGTAGTTTTACCATGGTCAACGTGTCCAATTGTACCAATGTTTACGTGACTTTTTGAGCGATCGAATTTTTCTTTAGCCATTTATAGTTCCTCCTTTAGTTAAATAAAAGTTTTTTTATTTTTTATATGTTAAGCAGAGAAATAATTTTAAACTATAACTCAGCCTTCACTAAAAGTTATACTTGATGATGATCAAAAAATCAATTATTGACCAGCATTTTTCTTAATAATTTCTTCTGAGATACTCTTTGGCACTTCTTCATAGTGGTCAAAGTGCATTGTGAAGGTTCCACGCCCTTGCGTATTTGAACGTAATGCAGTAGCATAACCGAACATTTCAGCAAGTGGTACGAAACCTTTTACTAACTGAGCAGTTCCGCGTGCTTCCATACCTTCAACGCGTCCACGACGTGATGTAACATCACCCATAATGTCTCCCATGTATTCTTCAGGAATAACGATTTCTACCTTCATCATTGGTTCAAGAAGTACTGGGTTACACTTGTTTTTAGCAGCCTTTAAGGCCATTGATGCAGCTATTTTAAATGCCATCTCGTTTGAGTCAACATCATGGTAGCTACCATCATATAGTGAAGCTTTAATATCAATTAATGGATATCCTGCTAGTACACCATTTTCCATTGCTTCAGCAATACCCGCTTCAACAGAAGGAATGTATTCACGAGGAACAACCCCACCAACGATTTTGTTTTCAAATTCAAAGCCAGCGCCTTCTTCATTTGGTTCAAATTTAACCCAAACGTGACCATATTGTCCACGACCACCTGACTGACGTACAAACTTACCTTCAACCTCTGCAGCAGAACGGAAAGTTTCTCTGTAAGCAACCTGTGGTGCACCAACATTAGCTTCAACTTTGAATTCGCGCTTCAAACGGTCAACAATAATGTCTAAGTGAAGTTCACCCATACCAGAAATAATTGTTTGACCAGTTTCTACGTTTGTTTCTGTACGGAAAGTTGGATCTTCTTCAGCAAGTTTTGCTAAAGCAATACCCATTTTATCTTGGTCCGCTTTTGTTTTTGGTTCGATTGCAACACCGATAACCGGTTCTGGGAATTCCATTGATTCAAGGATAACTAAGTCCTTTTCATCACATAGTGTGTCCCCAGTTGAAGTATCCTTCAAGCCTACTGCTGCTGCAATTTCACCAGAGTAAACGCGTGAAATTTCTTCACGGGAGTTGGCGTGCATTTGTAGGATACGACCTACACGTTCACGCTTATCTTTAACAGAGTTCTTAACATAAGAACCGGAATCTAGTGTCCCAGAATATACACGGAAGAATGTAAGCTTTCCAACGTATGGATCTGTCATAACTTTAAATGCCAAAGCAGAGAAAGGAGCTTTATCATCTGATGGACGAGTTACTTTCTCTTCTGTTCCAGGAATAATACCTTCAATTGCCGCAACATCTGTTGGTGCAGGCAAGAAGTCAATTACACCATCAAGCATTAGTTGAACACCTTTGTTTTTAAATGCAGAACCACAATATACAGGATAGAATTCTACATCCAATGTTGCTTGACGAATTGCATTCTTAAGTTCTTCATTGGAGATTTCTTCCCCTTCTAGGAACTTCATCATTAACTCTTCATCAAGTTCTGATACTGCTTCAATAAGACCTGCTCTTAGCTCTTCTGCCTTATCTTTATATTCTGCAGGGATCTCACGGGATTCTGCTTTTGTACCAAGGTCATCAAGATAGAAGTGTGCTTCCATATTGATAAGATCAATAATACCTTCAAATTGATCTTCAGCACCAATTGGTAACTGTACTGGATGTGCATTTGCACCCAGACGATCCTTTAATGTGCCTGTAGAATACAAGAAGTCAGCACCTACTTTATCCATTTTGTTAATGAATACGATTCTAGGTACTCCGTACGTTGTCGCTTGACGCCATACAGTTTCTGTCTGTGGTTCAACACCAGACTGTGCATCAAGTACAGTTACAGCACCATCCAGCACACGTAGGGAACGTTCAACTTCTACAGTGAAGTCCACGTGTCCAGGTGTATCTATAATGTTAATACGATGTTCCTTCCAAGCAGCAGTTGTTGCAGCGGATGTGATTGTAATACCACGCTCTTGCTCTTGCTCCATCCAGTCCATCTGTGAAGCACCTTCGTGTGTTTCACCAATTTTATGAATACGTCCTGTGTAGAAAAGAATACGCTCAGTAGTAGTGGTCTTACCTGCATCGATGTGTGCCATAATACCAATATTACGCGTCTTTTCCAAGGAGAACTCTCTAGCCATGTATTCTTCTCCTTCCTATTTAAAAAACTTTATTGTCTTGTTCTTACCAACGGTAGTGAGCAAATGCTTTATTCGCTTCTGCCATTTTATGCATTTCTTCGCGCTTCTTAACTGAAGCACCTGTATTGTTAGATGCATCAAGAATTTCATTAGCAAGACGTTCTTCCATTGTTTTCTCTCCGCGTAGACGAGAGTAGTTAACAATATAACGTAGTCCTAATGCCTGACGACGTTCAGGGCGAACTTCCATCGGTACTTGGTAGTTAGAACCCCCAACACGGCGAGCACGAACCTCAAGTACTGGCATTACGTTTTTCATTGCCTGTTCAAAAACTTCCATTGCATTCTGGCCGCTTCTTTCAGAAACAAGTTCAAATGCATTATAAAGAATTTTTTGTGCCTTACCTCTTTTACCATCAACCATAATTTGATTGATTAAACGAGTCACTAATTTTGATTTATAAAGTGGATCTGGCAAGACATCGCGTTTAGGTACTGGTCCTTTACGTGGCATATGTCCTCCTCCTCTCTCAATAGTTATTATTACACATTATTTTTTCTTAGGGCGTTTCGTTCCGTATTTAGAACGTCCTTGTGCACGGCCTTCTACTCCAGCTGTGTCAAGTGCTCCACGTACAATGTGGTAACGTACCCCTGGTAAGTCTTTTACACGTCCACCACGTAGCAATACTACGCTGTGCTCTTGTAAGTTGTGACCAATTCCAGGAATGTATGCAGTTACTTCCATGTTGTTTGACAAGCGAACACGCGCATATTTACGAAGTGCAGAGTTCGGCTTCTTTGGAGTCAATGTACCAACACGTGTACAAACACCACGTTTTTGTGGAGAGTTTTGGTCAGTAAGTTTCTTTTTGAAACTGTTATAACCTTTATTTAGTGCCGGTGAATCAGATTTCTTCGGCTTGTTCACACGACCTTTACGTACTAATTGATTAATTGTAGGCATTGAAATGTCCTCCCTTCCAATTTTATAAATTTAAAATCTGTAACCAGCTGTTTCAAGCGAGTTATAAACCCACACATCCAGGTGGTTCATCTTTTGGCAAAAAACAAAGTCTCGACAGCTAATTTCCTGTCAAAACCATTAATGCTTTATTGCAACTGTAGATGCACCAACCTCAATCCCACAAGCGGCACCTAGTTTTTCCATCGAATCTACATAGCGGCAAGGGATGCCAAGATCTTTTGCTAAACTAGCTACTTTCTGTGTCAATCGGTGATCAGCATCATCAGCAATAAACACTTCACTTATTTCACCATTATTCATGGCCTTAAGCGTCTGTTTCGTCCCAATAATTATTCGTGATCGAACTTGAGTCACTTTTTCATAAGACATTTCATATCCTCCAAAGTAACAAGCATTATCGGAAGCACCTTGAATATTCTATCACCCATATTTTTCAATGTCAATATATATCAAGAATATTTTTGGTGCTTCCGACGGTTTATCACTTGTTCATTAATCTTTTCTCTATTTTTTAAACCTATGCTTCTATTAGCAAGTTCTATTGAACAGTCTCTGTTTCTTCCTCTACAGCTGTTTCTGGCTCATCCAGATCTGCTTGCACCTGACGGTAGCGTTGCATTCCAGTCCCGGCAGGAACCAGCTTACCGATGATTACATTTTCCTTCAGTCCTAGTAACTCATCCCGCTTACCTTTGATTGCAGCATCTGTAAGTACCCGTGTAGTTTCTTGGAAAGAAGCTGCAGACAAGAACGAATCTGTTTCCAAGGATGCTTTGGTGATACCTAATAATACAGGTTTTCCGGTTGCTGGCTGCTGGCCTTCATTCAACACCTTGTGGTTAGCATTCTTGAACTGATGTAGTTCAAGTAATGAACCTGGCAATACATCCGTATCTCCAGAATCAATAACACGGATCTTACGAAGCATTTGACGAACCATAACTTCGACGTGTTTATCACCAATTTCTACACCCTGCATACGGTATACGCGTTGCACCTCACGGAGTAAATAGTCCTGAACACCTTCAACACCCTGAACACGCAAGAGATCTTTTGGATCTACAGAACCTTCTGTAAGTTCCTGTCCTGCAATAACTGTATCTCCAACAGTTACTTTCATTCGAGCATTATAAGGTACAGCGTAGGCGCGTTGTTCTACTTCCCCTTGGACAATAATTTCTTGTTTGTCCTTCACTTCTTTAATTTCATGAATGGTTCCGTAGATTTCACTAATAACAGCCTGCCCTTTTGGATTACGAGCTTCAAATAGCTCTTGGATACGAGGTAAACCTTGTGTGATATCGTCCCCTGCAACACCACCTGTGTGGAATGTACGCATGGTTAGCTGTGTACCAGGCTCACCAATGGATTGAGCAGCAATTATACCAACTGCCTCTCCAACTTCCACATCTGCTCCAGTTGCTAGGTTTCGACCATAACATTTTTGACATACACCGTGCTTCGTATTACATGTGAAGGCTGTGCGTATAGTTACTTCTTCAATACCAGCATCAACAATTTGTTTTGCTTGGTCTTCTGTAATAATTGCATCTTTTTCAGCAAGGATCTCATTTGTTTCCGGGTGTTTCACAGTACGGAAGGCTGTACGCCCAATTAATCGGTCAATTAATGGCTCAATTAATTCTGTACCATCAGTTAAGGCAGAAACGGTAAGTCCTCGGTCCGTGCCACAATCTGCTTCACGTACAATTACATCCTGGGCCACATCCACTAAACGACGGGTTAAATAACCTGAGTCGGCTGTCTTCAAGGCTGTATCAGCAAGGCCTTTACGAGCACCGTGCGTAGAAATAAAGTATTCGAGTACTGTTAAACCTTCACGGAAGCTGGACTTAATCGGTAATTCAATAATTTTACCAGCCGGGTTGGCCATTAGACCACGCATACCTGCAAGCTGTGTAAAGTTAGAAGCATTACCCCTTGCTCCAGAATCACTCATCATAAAGATCGGGTTTCTTTCGCTTAAGGATTGCATTAGCTTCTCTTGAATCGTGTCTTTTGACTGAGACCATATTGCAATAACCCTATCATAGCGTTCTTCATCTGTGATTAAGCCGCGGCGGAATTGTTTAGATACGTTATCCACTTTCTTTTGGGCTTCTACTAGAATTTCCTCTTTTTCTTTTAATACAACGATATCAGAAATACCAACAGTCATACCTGCTTTTGTAGAATAACTGAAACCAAGATCTTTCATGCGGTCAAGCATTTTAGATGTTTCACTGATTTTGAATCGTTTAAAGACTTCCGCAATGATATCTCCCAGGAAACCTTTTTTAAACGGTTTGATAATATCTCTTGACTTGATTTCTTCCTTTATGTTCGTTCCACTTTCTACAAAATAATTCTCCGGAGTTTCAATCTCCAAGTTAAGTTTTGTAGGTTCGTTAATATAAGGGAACGAATCAGGTAAGATTTCATTGAAAATAATTTTACCTACAGTAGTGATCAATAATTGACCTTGTTGCTTATCAGTGAACGTTTTGTTGTTCAGGCTCGAAGCTTGGATTGCTACTCTGGTATGCAAATGTACGTATCCATTCTGATAAGAGAGCAATGCTTCGTTTATATCATTAAAGACAGCACCTTCACCGATTGCGTCTTCTCGTTCTAATGTAAGGTAATAGTTTCCTAAAACCATATCCTGAGACGGTGTAACAACTGGTTTCCCATCTTTTGGATTTAAGATGTTTTGTGCTGCAAGCATAAGGATACGGGCCTCTGCCTGCGCTTCAGCTGATAAAGGAACATGGACTGCCATTTGGTCACCATCAAAGTCAGCGTTGTACGCTGTACACACTAATGGATGCAGTCGAATTGCACGTCCTTCAACTAATGTAGGCTCAAATGCTTGAATACCTAGTCTGTGTAAAGTAGGTGCACGGTTAAGTAATACAGGATGCTCCTTAATTACTTCTTCCAGTACATCCCATACATCAGGATGCACACGTTCGATTTTACGTTTTGCTGATTTAATATTATGCGCAATTCCTTTTTCTACAAGCTCTTTCATAATAAATGGCTTAAAGAGCTCAAGAGCCATCTCTTTCGGTAAACCACACTGATACATTTTCAAGTGAGGTCCAACAACAATTACAGAACGTCCAGAATAATCTACACGTTTACCTAATAGGTTTTGACGGAAACGACCTTGCTTCCCTTTCAGCATATGAGATAAGGACTTTAATGGTCGGTTACCTGGTCCAGTGACTGGGCGGCCACGACGTCCATTATCTATCAAGGCATCTACTGCCTCTTGTAGCATACGCTTTTCATTTTGCACAATAATACTTGGTGCTCCAAGGTCCAATAAACGCTTCAGACGGTTATTTCGATTAATTACACGACGATATAAATCATTCAGATCAGATGTCGCAAATCTTCCGCCGTCCAACTGAACCATCGGACGTATTTCAGGTGGGATTACAGGTAAAACATCCAACACCATCCAAGAGGTGTCATTGCCCGAATTACGGAACGACTCCAATACTTCCAGACGTTTAATTGCTCTTGTTCTTCGTTGTCCCTGTGCTGTCTTCAATTCTTCTTTTAAAGCATCCACTTCTTTTTCAATATCGATGTCTTGTAAAAGTTTACGGATTGCTTCTGCGCCCATTTGGGCTTTAAAAGACTTACCATACTTGTCATAATACGCACGGTATTCTTTTTCAGATAAAAGCTGTTTTTTCTCCAAAGGTGTGTCACCAGTTTCCGTTACAATATATGCAGCGAAATAGATTACTTCCTCAAGAGCTCTTGGCGACATATCCAAGACAAGACCCATACGGCTTGGTATACCTTTAAAATACCAAATATGTGATACTGGAGCTGCTAGCTCAATGTGGCCCATGCGCTCACGACGCACCTTCGCTTTTGTTACTTCTACACCACAACGGTCACATACAACACCTTTATAGCGTACTCGCTTATACTTACCACAATGACATTCCCAATCTTTTTGTGGTCCAAAAATCCGCTCACAGAATAAGCCATCCTTCTCCGGCTTCAATGTACGGTAATTAATTGTTTCCGGCTTCTTCACCTCACCATAAGACCATGAACGTATCTTCTCCGGTGAAGCTAAGCCTATTTTCATATACTCAAAATTATTTACATCTAGCAAGGGGCCTACCTCCCTTTTAATGTCCGATTTTACCTAAGCTTATCACAGTTATATAAGATAAAGCTGGAGGTTGATCCAACAGTTGAACCAACCTTTCACTTTGGATATTTGGATATTATGCGTCTTTTTAACATGTACCCTATTGAAATAAAACTTAACTTTCTTCTACTTCAAGATTTAATTTACTAGCCTGTTGCGTATCTTCTTCTTCCAGTTCACGCATATCAATTTCTTCTTCGTTACTGGAGAGCATTTTAACGTCCATTCCCAGACTTTGCAGTTCTTTAATTAATACCTTGAACGATTCCGGAACTCCCGGCTCAGGTACATTATCCCCTTTTACAATGGATTCATATGTTTTCACCCTGCCGACAATATCATCAGATTTCACAGTAAGGATTTCCTGCAACGTATATGCTGCACCATACGCTTCAAGTGCCCACACTTCCATCTCACCGAAACGCTGACCACCGAATTGAGCTTTACCACCAAGCGGTTGTTGTGTAACAAGTGAATAAGGGCCTGTCGAACGAGCGTGTAACTTATCATCAACCATATGCGCAAGTTTGATCATATACATTACACCAACGGAAACACGGTTATCAAAAGGTTCACCTGATCTTCCATCATACAGGATTGTTTTTGCATCCCTTGGCATACCAGCCTCTTCCAGCGTTTCCCAAACATCCTCTTCCGTAGCTCCATCAAAAACAGGTGATGCGACATGGATTCCAAGCTGTCTCGCAGCCATACCAAGGTGTAACTCAAACACCTGTCCGATATTCATACGGGATGGTACACCCAACGGATTAAGCATAATATCAATTGGAGTTCCATCAGGTAAGAATGGCATATCCTCTTCCGGTAAGATTTTGGAGATTACACCCTTGTTACCGTGGCGACCTGCCATTTTATCTCCTTCATGTATCTTACGCTTTTGCACGATATATGCACGAACAAGTTGATTAACACCAGGAGGAAGCTCGTCGCCATCTTCACGATTAAAGATTTTCACATCAAGAACAATTCCGCCCGCTCCGTGAGGTACACGTAGGGAGGTGTCTCGAACTTCCCTTGCTTTCTCGCCAAAGATTGCGTGAAGAAGTCGTTCTTCAGCAGATAGCTCTGTAACACCTTTAGGAGTAACCTTACCAACAAGGATGTCTCCATCTGTTACTTCAGCGCCTACTCGGATAATCCCATGTTCATTCAGGTTTTTAAGTGCTTCTTCCCCAACGTTAGGAATATCTCTTGTGATTTCCTCCGGCCCGAGTTTTGTATCGCGAGCTTCAGATTCGTATTCTTCAATATGGATGGACGTATACACATCATCCTTCACAAGTCGCTCACTCATGATGATAGCATCCTCGTAGTTATAACCTTCCCAAGTCATAAAGCCAACAAGGACGTTTCTTCCAAGGGCTAGCTCCCCATCTTCCATGGAAGGTCCATCTGCAAGGATTTCCCCTTTAGTAACACGGTTCCCTTCGCTTACAATAGGTCGCTGGTTGTAGCATGTTCCCTGGTTGGAACGAATATATTTTTGTAATTTATAACGATCCAAATCGCCTTTTACTTCTTTTCCATCCACTTCGGATATGCGGCGGACAAGAACCTCTTTCGCTTCTACTTTTTCTACAATACCTTCGTGACGGCAAATAATAGCTGCACCAGAATCCTTCCCGTCTACATACTCCATTCCTGTACCAACAATAGGAGCTTCCGGGTTCATAAGTGGTACTGCCTGACGTTGCATGTTTGCCCCCATTAGCGCACGGTTGGAGTCATCGTTTTCCAAGAAAGGAATACATGCTGTCGCAGCGGAAACAACTTGCTTTGGTGATACATCCATATAATCAATTTGTTCACGTGGTACTGCTGTATTCTCCCCACGGAAACGAGCGATTACTTCTTCATCCGTGAAAGTGCCGTCATCATCTAATTTAGCATTTGCCTGAGCAACAACATAGTTGTCTTCCTCATCGGCAGTTAAGTAATCAATTTGAGCAGTTACCTTACCTGTTTCAGGATCAACCCGGCGGTAAGGTGTTTCAATGAAGCCAAATTTATTAACTTTTGCATAACTTGACAATGAGTTAATAAGTCCGATATTCGGTCCTTCCGGTGTCTCGATCGGACACATGCGGCCATAGTGGGAATAGTGTACGTCACGCACTTCGAAGCCGGCACGTTCACGCGTCAGTCCACCTGGTCCTAATGCTGACAAACGGCGTTTATGGGTTAATTCAGCCAATGGATTGGTCTGGTCCATAAATTGTGACAGCTGAGAGCTACCAAAGAACTCTTTAATCGATGCGATTACAGGTCGAATATTGATTAACTGTTGTGGTGTGATGCTTGATGTATCCTGAATAGACATCCGTTCACGCACAACACGTTCCATTCGGGACAACCCAATTCTGAATTGATTCTGTAAAAGCTCTCCAACAGAACGCAAACGACGATTCCCCAAATGATCAATATCGTCTGTATTTCCTACACGATGTAGTAGATTAAAGAAATAACTGATAGCTGACAAAATATCTGCAGGTGTAATATTTTTTACACTGGTATCTACATCAGCATTTCCGATTACAGTTAGCTCTTTTTCTCCGCTAGGATCTGTAGGGTCGACGATTTTAATTGATTGAAGCGTAATTTGCTCATCTAGAACACCTTCGTGAGGTTCAGCAATTCTCTCACCAAGCTTGTCTTCTTCTTTTTCCAAGTATGGGATAATTTTATTTAGTAACTTACGTTCGAGTTTATCACCCTTTTGTGCCAGTACCTCTCCTGTTTCAGGATCCACAATAGGTTCAGCAACAACTTGGTTGAAAAGTCGATTCTTTATGTGTAATTTTTTATTCATTTTATAGCGACCAACATGCGCTAGATCATAACGCTTTGGATCGAAAAATCTAGAAACAAGTAAGCTCTTTGCATTTTCTACTGTTGGCGGCTCGCCAGGACGTAAACGCTCATAAATCTCTAATAAAGCTTTTTCGGTTGTTTCTGTGTTATCTTTTTCTAATGTATTTTTAAGGTATTCATTATCACCTAGCAAATCGATAATTTCTTGATCTGAGCCAAAGCCAAGAGCACGTAATAATACCGTAATTGGCAATTTACGTGTGCGATCGATACGAACATAGGCCACGTCTTTTGCATCAGTTTCGAACTCCAACCATGCACCACGGTTTGGAATAACTGTTGCTGCAACGCCCCTCTTTCCGTTTTTATCAATTTTCTCATTGTAGTAAACACTAGGTGAGCGCACAAGCTGTGAAACGATAACACGCTCTGCACCATTAATGACAAACGTACCTGTATCTGTCATAAGCGGGAAATCACCCATGAATACTTCTTGTTCTTTTACTTCGCCTGTTTCATTGTTAATCAAGCGAACCTTTACTCGAAGTGGAGCATTATAAGTGACATCTCTTTCCTTAGATTCATCCACAGGATATTTTGGTTCACCCAAGCTGTAATCGACAAATTCAAGTGAAAGGTTACCTGTAAAATCTTCAATAGGAGAAATATCCTTAAACATTTCTCTAATGCCTTCTTCCAGGAACCACTCATAAGAAGCTGTTTGAATTTCGATAAGATTCGGCAATTCTAATACTTCACTAATACGCGCATAGCTTCTGCGTTGGCGGTGCCGTCCATACTGAACTAGTTGACCTGTCAACTGCTTCACCCCTTAAATCATGCATTTTCCAGTAGAAGTTTTCTACTTTAAATGATTAATATATTTTAAAAACTCCCTGATTTCTCAGTTTGTTTTTGAATCCTTATTTTAAACACGCTAACAAACTTGCAACCGAATATATACAAGTTATGGATCTATTTTATACCAAGCCGAAAATAACAATATAAATAGAAAATAAGGGAAAATATCCCTTTCAATCTTACCATTATTTCCCTAGCACGGATAAATATACGTCATTTTTATAAAATAACCTCTTGACATAAGAATCGCCATGTTAGCATTTATTAAGCATAACATACACGTATATCTTGGTCAAACATTTATAGCACGCAGAATAAAGTAACCTTTATCCTTTGCTACGACTTCTGCATTTCCAAATAGATCTTCTAATTTATTCTTCGCGGAAGGAGCTCCCTGCTTTTTTTGTATAACAACCCATAATTCTCCCCTCTCGACTAGTGTCGTCTTTGACTTTTCGAACATTTGATGAACCGTCTGCTTCCCTGCTCTGATTGGCGGGTTCGTCAATATCGCAGCAAATGTCCGACCATCCAGTTGAGAGAACTGGTCGCTTTGGATAAACTCCGCATTATTAATTTGATTTTTAGCAGCATTTTTTTCGGCCAAAAGTACAGCTCTTTCATTTACATCTGCCATAACTACATGGCGATCTGTGTAAGAACCAGAAATCGCAATACCGATCGGACCATATCCACATCCTAAATCCAAGATATCCCCTGGTAATTCAGGTGGACGAAATTGTTCTATTAATAGTTTAGATCCGAAATCGACTTCATTCTTCGAAAACACACCTACATCACTGGTAAATGTATACTGTCTTCCTTTCAACCGATAGCTCCATGTCTTTGGTGAACTTTTAGATTGAGGTTTTTTTGAAAAGTAATGCTCTGACATTTGGCACCTACTTTTTATAAAATAGATTGAGAAGATAGGAGAGGCACAAATAATAAACACCATCAGTTCTTCCTTTGGTTGTTCATACTTTGTGCCTCCTCATCATATTTTATATATAGAGAGCCCGTCGTTAGCTTGTACGACGAGCCCCATTATTGAAATTACTTAACTTCTACAGTTGCGCCAGCTTCTTCTAGCTTGCCTTTAACTTCTTCAGCTTCTTCTTTAGATACAGCTTCTTTGATTGCTTTTGGTGCGTTGTCAACCAAGTCTTTTGCATCTTTAAGACCAAGACCAGTGATTTCACGAACTGCTTTAACAACTTTAATTTTTGAAGCTCCAGCACTTTCAAGTACTACATCAAATTCAGTTTGTTCTTCAGCAGCTTCTCCAGCGCCAGCTCCACCTGCTACTGCTACTGGTGCTGCAGCTGTTACACCAAATTCTTCTTCAATTGCTTTTACTAAATCGTTTAAGTCTAGTACAGACATTTCTTTAATCGCATCAATGATTTGTTCTTTAGTCATGATATTATTTCCTCCTAATTATTATTAATTTTTTATAAAACGAAACAGATTGATCTGTTTATAACCCAATTATGCGCCTTGTTCCTCTTTTTGCTCTGCGATAGCTTTCGTAGCATATGCAAAGTTGCGGACAGGTGCCTGAAGTACGCTAAGCAACATAGAAACCATACCTTCGTAATTTGGCAGATCTGCAAGTTCCTTGATTTGTTCAAGTGTTGCAACTTTCCCTTCAATTACGCCACCTTTGATTTCCAATGCCTCATGCTTTTTAGCGAAGTCATTTAAAATTCTTGCTGGTGCTACGACATCTTCTGTACTGAAAGCAACCGCGTTAGGTCCTACCAATACATCAGAAAGGTCATTTAGCTCTGCAGCTTCTACAGCACGTCTAGTCATTGTATTCTTGTATACCTTGAAGTCAATTCCTGCTTCGCGAAGTTGTTTACGTAATTCAGTAACTTCAGCTACATCAAGACCACGATAGTCTACAACTACAGCAGTTTGACTCGCACGGAATTTATCAGCAATCTCTTCAACGATTTGCTTTTTCTTCTCGATAATGCTGGACATTGTTCCACCTCCTATTGTCATTGTTTATCATACCGTATAGAAATAGCGCAAGCGCCTGTTTATTAACAGAAGAAAAGCTCCCATGCAGACATGGGAGCTTAATATAACAATTAACCTATCACGGGCTAATCTGCTTTTAAACACCTCGGCAGGATATTAAGCGAATGATCGCCCCTACTGTCTACGGTACAACATATTCATTTATATAACGCATATCAGTATAACTAATGTTTAACCAAAAGTCAACATGTTATTAACGATATGATGAAACGTCTACTCTTACACCAGGGCCCATTGTGGAAGTTAATGAAACATTTTTCATGTAAGTTCCTTTAGCAGCCTGTGGTTTAACTTTAACTAAAGTTTCAGTGATCGCTTCAAAGTTCTCAATTAGTTTCTCATTATCAAATGAAAGCTTACCAATTGGAACATGGATGTTAGCAGATTTATCTACACGATATTCTACTTTACCAGCTTTAATATCTTTAACAGCTTTTTCTACTTCGAAAGTAACTGTTCCAGTTTTAGGGTTAGGCATAAGGCCTTTTGGTCCTAACACGCGTCCAAGTTTACCAACTTCAGCCATCATGTCAGGTGTAGCTACGATTACATCAAAATCAAACCAACCTTGGTTAATTTTGTTAATATAATCAGATTCGCCTACGAAGTCAGCTCCTGCTGCTTCAGCTTCTTTAGCTTTTTCACCTTTTGCAAATACTAGTACACGTTGTGTTTTACCAGTACCGTGTGGCAATACCATTGCGCCACGGATTTGCTGATCTGCTTTTTTAGGGTCTACGCCTAAACGAAAAGCAGCTTCAACAGTTTCATCAAAGTTTGCCTTAGCTGCTTCTTTAACTAAAGCAACAGCTTCTGCTACATCATATGATTTAGAACGATCAACAAGCTTAAGTGCTTCTTGATGTTTTTTACCTTTTTTAGCCATTTTATTTCCTCCTCTTTTGTGGTTATAACGGTAATACCTCCCACTTATAAAAGCAACAGCTTTTATAAAGCATGTGACATAAATAGTACATCACATTCACGAAAAAGGTTGCGAGTAATGGCAATCAATCGCAACCTATACCGTATAAATTTGGGTAACCCATCTCTAAACTCACTTATTAAGGTAAGCTAAGATTGGATCTCCATTAAAAATTAGTCTTCAATCGTAATACCCATGCTGCGAGCAGTACCTTCAACCATACGCATGGCTGCTTCTACGTCTGCTGCATTCAAATCAGGCATTTTAGTTTCTGCGATTTCTTTTACTTTGTCGCGTTTAACAGTTGCGACTTTATTACGGTTTGGCTCACCTGATGCAGTTTCAATACCAGCTGCTTTTTTCAATAGAACAGCTGCAGGTGGAGTTTTTGTAATAAATGTAAATGAACGGTCTTCAAATACCGTAATTTCAACAGGGATAATCATACCCGCTTGATCTTGGGTACGTGCGTTGAATTCCTTACAGAATCCCATGATGTTAACACCCGCTTGACCTAGTGCCGGTCCAACTGGTGGTGCCGGATTAGCTTTTCCAGCTGGGATTTGCAGCTTTACTAATTTAATTACTTTTTTAGCCACGAGACACACCTCCTTAAAGTCCGTGATGTGGTAATAGGGGATGTCCCCTCCCACTCCTATTTCCATTCTTTCTCATAAAGTTGAGAACATGAATAACAAAAAAATTTTAGCATGAATAAGAAAATATTGCAAGGCTTTGTCAAAGATTACTATTTATAAGAGCTAATAAAAATTAAGTATTGACCAAAAATTGCTTTTTGAATAAATAATTTAAAGCTATTTATTGGGACATCCATTGATTCGCAAAATGGATAAACTGCGACGTAACTTTTCGTCTTTAGCGTATAAAAATAACTTTGTTGCTGGAAAGTTCACTGAAATATTGAATCTGAATACACCACCGCTACGGAAAACACTGCGCTTTTCGGGGGCGGCTGATGAGCCTCCTCATGCTAACGCATTCCGGGGTCTCACCTATGCCTCATTTCCCCCAGAAGTCTCCGTATTTTCCTCCGCTCAGAGTAAATTCTAAAAAATATTAAATTCTTTTTAAAAACTGAAATGAACGTATTTTTATATCTCGAGTACAAGTTTGTAGGACCTTATCCTATCGTTTTCTGCACGACCCACTTAAAAAATTAGATGATGCTGCTCCGTGTCCTAAAGTTTAAAGCGTATACCAATTGATTGGAGCGGAATGCGGCAATCTAAGAACGCCACGTCCTGGGACTGCGCTAACTCGTCCCATCGAAAACATTTGTGGCAACGATTGCATGACCAACGTCCTGTTCGCCCGCGACTCCTGCCGGAATAGCATGAGGCGAAGACCCTGGACGGAGCGTAGCGGAGGAAGCGGCTGAGGCCATGCCGGGCGGCAAAGAAGACACTGTGAGGTAACGAACAGATGTCGCGCTTGTACCCGGAGGTGTGAAAGCGCCGCCTGAAACGCAAATCAATGGGTGCTTCTTCTGTAAAATGAATTACTCCGTCCACCACAAGTTACGTCGCAGTTTCCTCCTACTATGAAATAGTAAAATTATACGAGGTGAGATATGTACCCCAACATTTGCAATCGAGCCAAATAATTATCAATCTAAAAATATAAGCCCCTCTCAAGTTGCGAGGGGCTTATCAAAGAATTACGATAGTTTTTCTATTTGAGAGAAGTCCAGTTCTACTGGAGTCTCTCTGCCGAACATATTTACATGAACTTTTACTTTTTGTTTATCAATATCAATGTGTTCAATCGTGCCTGTAAAGTCAGTAAATGGTCCATCTGTTACCTTAACGCTTTCTTTCACTTCAAAGTCCACCTGTACAGCGGTTTCCGTAACACCCATACGTTTAAGTACAGCCTCTGCCTCTTCCGGCCACAACGGTGTCGGCTTTGTCCCGCCACCACTTGAACCGATAAAGCCTGTTACCCCAGGCGTGTTCCGCACAACATACCAAGAGTCATCAGTCATAATCATTTCAGTTAATACATAGCCTGGGAAAAACTTCTTTTTAGAGACCTTCTTTTTACCGTTCTTTATCTCTGTCTCTTCATCTTCGGGCACAATCACACGAAAAATTTTATCCTCCATGCCCATTGTCTCTACCCGCTTTTCCAGGTTCATTTTTACCTTGTTTTCATATCCAGAATACGTATGAACAACATACCAATTTTTCTCCATTTGTCCAGGACAATTTGTTTGCCCTTCCCTCCCTTTGTATGGAATAATGCTTTCCAGCAATTTATTAGCAATGCTTACCAATGTTTTTGTTGCAATTTAAAAAACCCGTTTACCGGGTTTTCAAATTGAAATATTATTATCCATTATAGCATAAACATAATATTATTATTCAACTAATATTATTAAAGTAAGTTTAATAATTGCGAGATTCCTAAATCAATTAAAAAGAAAAATACTGCTACAAAGGCTACTGTAGTAATAACAGTTATTGTATAGCTTGTTAGTTCCTTACCCTTGGGCCAGCTTACCTTTTTCATTTCTCTTGATACATTTTTAAGAAATTTAAACATGCTTGTACCCCCAAACTCTACCTAAAATCCAGTCTCTATTTTGTCTCACGATGCAGCGTATGCTTACCACAACTTTTACAATATTTCTGTACTTCCAGTCTTGTAGGTTGCGTGGATACATTCTTCGTTGTCGTATAGTTTCTATTTGAACATAGTGAACATGCTAATGTTACTTTTTTACTCATCTTTCTCACCCCAAAGCCTGGGAATCTATAATTTATCTAAAAACGTGACATCTTCCGTCTGCTAGTATAAATGTAGCATGGTTAGAAAAAAGTGTCAACGCTTGCCATTAAGAGTTTTTACTAGCTTCCATCAATTGTTCCAACTTACGCTTGACACGTTGAAGTGCATTATCTATTGATTTTACATGCCGCTTCAATTCTACTGATATTTCCTGATAGGTTCGGCCATCCAAATATAAATGCAGCACCTGTTTTTCCAACTCGCTTAATAATTCAGATAATTTCGTTTCTAAATCTCCAAACTTCTCTCTGTTCACTAGTAATTCCTGTGGGTCAATTGCTTTTGATCCCGCTATTACATCCAGAAGCGTTCGATCAGATTCTTCGTCATATATTGGCTTGTCCAAAGATACATAGGAATTAAGCGGGAGATGTTTTTGACGAGTCGCTGTTTTTATTGCTGTTATAATCTGTCTGGTGACACAAAGCTCTGCAAAACCTTTAAAGGACGATAATTTCTCTCCATCATAATCACGTATCGCTTTATAAAGACCGATCATTCCCTCTTGAATAATATCCTCTCTATCTGCACCAATGAGAAAGTACGTTCGCGCTTTTGCACGAACGAAGTTTTTATATTTATTTATAAGAAAATCCAGGGCACGACTGTTACCCTGTTGCACTAAAGCGATTACCTCATTATCATCCAGTACACCTAATTTGCTATCGTCTATGTCCAGCTGATCGACATTCACTCAGAATGACCTCCTGACTAACGTGCAGTCATTATAAAAGTCATTATACAGTAAGCGCTTCATTATAGTCAATAACTGGATAAAAGCTTTTCCCCATTTACAGAGGGGTTTACCTTACTTTTGGGTAGCATTATAAATCCCCTCTGCGCCATTTTTCAAACTTTTCCAGTATACTATCATCTAAAGGAATCTTTGCTTTTGCTTTAATATTTTTATGTGAGTCAATACTTTCTTCGATTTCTTTTTCGATATTTTTTAACTCAATGTACAGTTCTCTTGCAGACTTCCTTAATGCACCACGCCCAAAAATGGTACGTTGCTCTGCAAAATCGGAAGTGGCAACATATACCTGTGTTTGGACATTTTTTAACTTTTTAACAAGCTTTTCAATACATTCATCTGCGGTCTCTTTCTCTTTAGTGTAGATAATCTCTACTTTATAAGCCTCCTGCTTACTTGCTATTCCCTTAACATAGTAAGCATCGAAGACCACAATTACCCGATAACCTGAATATGCTTGATATTCTGCCATTCGTTCTATCAGTCTGTCTCTGGCTTGTCCAATATCTACTTCTTTTAATCGTTGCAACTCTTCCCATGCTCCGATAATGTTATAGCCATCCACCACTAAAATAAACATTACTTATCACCAATTGCGAACCTTTTTCGATATACTTCATAAAGTAATAGACTGCATGCAACAGAAGCATTTAAGGAAGAAACCTTTCCTCGCATAGGCAGGCTAACTGTCCAGTCACATTTTTTGTGAACAAGTCTACTCATCCCTTTTCCTTCATTTCCTATTACCAAACCAATTGGTAATGCACCATCAAGTTTGCGGTAGTCCTCTGTTGCGTCCGCTTCTGTTCCAACAATCCAAACATTTCTTTCCTTCAATTCATCTATCGTATTTGCAATGTTAGTTACACGGGCAACAGGAATATGTTCTATTGCTCCAGCAGATGTCTTTGCCACAGTAGCTGTCAGACCAACCGAACGGTGTTTTGGAATAATCACTCCATGGGCCCCTGTGGCATCCGCTGTACGTAAGATGGAGCCTAGATTATGTGGGTCTTCCAATTCATCCAAAATGACAAAGAACGGCTCTTCTTCTCTTTCAGCTGCGTTTTGAAATAAATCTTCCAAAGAAGCATATTGGTATGAAGCAACATATGCAATAACTCCCTGATGATTTTCCTTTGTAAGCTGATCTAGTCTATTCCGTGGAACTTTCTGCACCACCGTCCCAGCTGATTTGCTTAAACTAATTAACTTTCCCTGGGCGCCAGAATTTAATTGCTCAGAAAGAAGAACCTTATTTACCGATCGTCCGGACTTCAAAGCTTCAATTACCGGATTTTTACCAACAATTATTTCTTGTTCCATTTTAATCGTTCCTCCCTTCTAAAAAATGTACCGCTTTTTCCATCAATTCATTTAATCTGTCTTGATGATTTAAGAGATAATGATACCCAAGTAGAGCTTCAAATGCGGTACTGTAACGATATGCCTGTACACTTATATTCTTAGGTATGGAGCCGGATTTGGCATTTCTCCCTCTGGCAACTACCCGCTCTTCTTCTTCAGAGAGCATTCCACTTTCCAACCAGTATAATACCACTTGAGCCTGTGCCTTTCCCGACACAAATTTTATTGCCTGTTTGTGGAGCTGCTGAGGCTTCACCTGGCCCTCCTTAAGAAGATGTTCTCTTATATATACTTCATAAACAGCATCTCCCATATAGGCAAGTGCCAGGCTTTTCATTTGTTTAACATCCTGTTTCATGATTAGCCCCTTCTCCAGCGTACCCCTTGGGCAGTATCTTCCAACATAATTCCTTTTTCCTTCAATATATCTCTTATTTCATCTGCTCTAGCAAAATTACGAGTTGTTCTCGCCTCATTTCTTTCTGCTATTAGTGTTTCAATCTCTTCATCAAGTAAATCCGCTTCTTCTTCAACCGTTACTCCTAAGACATTCATCAAATCACGTATGGATTCCTGAAAAGCATCGATAATCTTAGTAGATGTTTGACTTTCCTGTAGATAGACATTGGCTTCTTTTGTGATGTCAAAGATTACAGAAATCGCATTAGCAGTGTTAAAGTCATCATCCATTTCTTCTTCAAATTGCTTCTTCAGATCCTCAATTCTCTTCAACCAATCTTCCTGTCCCTGATTACTTACTAAGTCCATACTCGAATTTTTCCTATGCTCCAAATTGGAATATGCCGTCTTAATTCGTTCAAGGCTATTCTCCGCACTTTCAAGTAACTCCGCTGAAAAGTTTATCGGATGGCGATAATGCACACTTAGCATAAAGAAACGCAACACCTGTGGATTATGCTGATTAATTAGATCTCTCGTCAACACAAAATTCCCGAGTGACTTAGACATCTTCTCATTTTCAATATTAATATACCCATTATGCATCCAATATCTCGCAAAGGATTTTCCTGTCATTGCCTCCGATTGAGCAATTTCGTTCTCGTGATGCGGAAAAGTAAGATCTTGACCACCTGCATGTATATCAATTGTGTCACCAAGATACTTCTTAACCATTGCAGAGCATTCAATATGCCAACCAGGACGCCCTTCACCCCACGGCGAATCCCACGCAATTTCTCCATCTTTTGCCTTTTTCCACAAAGCAAAATCGAGCGGGTCTTCCTTTTTTTCTCCTACCTGAATCCTCGCTCCAGACCGTAATTCATCCACAGATTGATGAGACAATTTACCATACCCTTCAAAGGCACGGGGCTTAAAGTATACATCGCCTTCTACTGAGTAGGCATAGCCTTTCTGAACCAATGCATCAATGAATTGAATAATATCATCCATTGTCTCCATTACTCGCGGATTATGTGTTGCTTGCTTTACCCCTAATGCGCCTACATCTTCAAGGTAAGCATTAATAAATTTTTCCGCAACTGCAGGGACTTCTTCCCCTAATTCTTTTGCTGCTTTAATAATTTTATCATCTACATCCGTAAAATTTAGCACATAATCAACATGGAAACCTTTATATTCAAAATATCTTCGAACCGTATCAAACACGATAGCAGGTCTCGCATTTCCGATATGGATATAGTTGTATACCGTTGGCCCGCACACATACATGCTGACATGCCCTTCTTTTAATGGTTTGAACTCTTCCTTCTGCCTTTTCAATGTATTATAAATTTGTATCGGCATGACGGTTGCCCTCCTTCAGTTTGCTTATTTCCTTCTTCAATAAATCAATTTCATTTTGCAGGTTATTACATCGTTCCTCTACCGGATCAGGCATTTTATGATGGTCCAAATCTCTTCTTATTTTTTCCCCATTTTGTATTACTACCCTTCCTGGGATACCAACTACAGTTGAATGATCAGGCACATCCTTCAACACAACAGAGCCTCCACCAACCTTGGAGTTTTCCCCAATAGTAATTGACCCAAGAACTTTAGCTCCTGTAGCAATTAATGCATTATCCTTCACTGTAGGGTGCCTCTTCCCTTTTTCCTTACCAGTTCCCCCCAAGGTCACCCCCTGGAAAATAGTAACATTATCACCAATCTCACACGTCTCCCCGATGACAACGCCCATTCCATGATCAATGAACAGCCTTCGCCCTATTTTAGCGCCTGGGTGGATTTCAATCCCTGTAAAAAAACGGCTTATCTGTGAAATAACTCGAGCAATAAAGAATAACTTTCTTTTATAAAAAGCATGAGCAAGTCGGTGTGACCAAACCGCATGCAGCCCTGAGTAGGTTAGAGCAACTTCTATATAGGTTCGTGCAGCTGGATCCTGTTCAAATACTACATCCATGTCTTCCCTCATTCGCTTAATGAACCCCATCTCATCAACCTCCCCGTACCTATTTGTACCTATTTTGAAAAAGCTTAAGAGAATCCCTCCCACAAAAATTGCAAGTTCTTGCGGAAGGCGTAGAATTCTTGCCAAACATTCATTTACAGTACTACCAAGTTACTTCACAGTATATATTCTGTGATTTTTATCGTTTTCCAAGAACCTAAAAAAGCGTCTCTGTGCATATACACAGAGACGCTTTTTGCGCGGTCCCACTCTGTTTGGAGAACTCTCCCAACTCTTACTCTCATAACGGGAGAGCCTGCCGCCGTTATGTACTTTCTTATTCCATAACGGACTCAGAGGAGCACTTCAACATCGACGCTTAAAATCACTCTCAGCCTAGGTGATTCTCTCTGAATAAGCTATTCGAAATTTACTTTCCCTCATCATCGTTCTGTATTTTATTAATACTATATACTATTTTAGTTTAGGTGTGAATGATTATGCTCCTAATTGTTTTAAAACTTTATCAAGACGGGCCAAAATCACTTTTCTGCCTAATAACTCAATAGCCATCGGTAGCTCCGGACCATGCGTTTGTCCAGTGGTCGCTACCCTGATCGGCATAAATAGTTTCTTTCCGCGATGCCCTGTTTCCTTCTGTGTTGCTTTGATCTGTGCCTTAATGGAAGCAGCTGTGAAATCGTCCAAATGAATAAGCTTATCTGCAAATACTTGTAAGACTTCCGGAACCTGCTCCTCTTGAAGTACATCCATCGCGCCTTCATCGTAATTTATTTCTTCGTTGAAGAATAGCTCTGTTAATTCAACTATCTCCGCGCCATAACGTAGCTGTTCACGGTATAGAGAAATGACTTTCTCCGCCCATTCTCTTTCCTCATCACTCATATTCTCAGCTAATTTGCCTGCTTCAATAAGATGAGGCATAGCCAGGTCAATAACCGTACTTAAATCAGCAGCTTTTATATATTCATTGTTCATCCACTTCAATTTGTGACGGTCAAAGATTGCGGCAGAAGTTGACAAGCGTTCAGGGTCAAAAATCTTGATCAATGTTTCTTTATCGAAAATTTCCTCTTCGCCTACCGGTGACCATCCTAACAAAGTGATGAAATTGAACAATGCTTGAGGCAAATAACCTAAGTTACGGTATTGCTCAATAAATTGCAAGATATGCTGGTCACGTTTACTTAACTTTTTACGTTCTTCGTTTAAAATTAACGTCATATGTCCAAACGTAGGAGCAGTCCAACCAAACGCATCATAGACCATCATCTGTTTCGGTGTATTGGAAATATGCTCTTCCCCACGTAAAACATGCGTGATCTTCATTAAGTAATCATCAATTGCTACAGCAAAGTTATATGTTGGAATACCATTTTTCTTTACAATAACCCAATCACCGAAGTCGCTGGATTCAAATGTGATATTACCACGTACCAAATCATGGAAGGTATATGTTTGGTTTGCTGGCACACGCATACGAATGCTCGGCTTTCTTCCTTCTTTTTCAAATTGCTCTATCTCTTCAGTTGTAAGATTAGCATGTGCTCCGGAGTACTTAGGAACTTGTCCTTTTGCTCGTTGCTCCTCACGCTCTGCCTCCAACTCTTCTTCTGTCATATAACATTTATATGCTAAACCTCTTTCAAGAAGCTGATCCACATACTTGTTATATAAATCGAGCCTTTCCATTTGGCGATATGGCCCATAATCTCCGCCGATATCTGCACCTTCATCCCATTCAATACCAAGCCACTTCAAGAACATGAGCTGGCTTTCTTCGCCGCCAGCAACGTTGCGCTTATCATCTGTATCCTCAATTCGAATAATAAATTTACCATCAAAATGCTTAGCATATAAGAAATTGAATAATGCAGTACGAGCATTCCCTATATGCAAATGACCGGTTGGGCTTGGTGCATACCTTACACGAACTTCCTCTGTCATGATGTTACCCCTTTCCATAATCTGCTTTAATTTTATCTTTAATTAGGTTCTACTTCAACTATCGTAAATAGTTCCTTCACGTTTCCATAATTTTATTCACCATGGCTGTACGAGAACAGATAGTGTATAACCTTTCTCATCCTTAATTAAGTATAACAAAAAGTGATAACATTTTCTGTTATCACTTTATTAGTTATACCCTTTTTACTGTGCTTTTTCAAGTAATTTTGGTTTCGCAAAGATCATTCTGCCTGCAGAAGTCTGAAGCACACTTGTGATTAAAACTTCTATTGTTTTTCCAATATAATCTCTGCCTTCTTCTACTACAATCATCGTTCCATCATCTAAATAAGCGATGCCTTGGTTCTGCTCTTTACCGTCTTTAATAACCTGAACAACTAACTCTTCTCCCGGAAGAACTACCGGCTTAACAGCATTAGCAAGATCATTGATATTCAGTACAGCAACACCTTGCAGATCACAGACTTTGTTTAAATTAAAATCATTTGTAACTACAATACCATTCATAACTTTCGCGAGCTTTATCAGTTTGCTGTCTACCTCCTGAATTTCCTCAAAATCGCCTTCATAGATTTCTACCTTTACAGGTAATTCTTTTTGAATACGATTCAGAACATCCAGACCTCTTCTACCCCTGTTCCTTTTTAAAACATCCGAAGAGTCAGCAATATGCTGTAATTCGCCTAGTACAAATTGCGGGATTACAATTGTACCTTCCAAGAAATTCGTTTGACATATGTCTGCAACTCGTCCGTCAATAATTACACTTGTATCAAGAATTTTAGGTTTTGGAAGAGACATGTCATCACTGTCCGCTTCCTGGACCTTCCTTTTATCACGATCTTTCTTACTTATATTCATCAGATTAATAAACTCTTCTCTACGTCTAAAGCCTACCTGGAATCCTAAATAACCTAATAATATCATGATAAATAGCGGTATAACCTGTGAAATGACCTCAATATTAATATCCTGCAGTGGACGATTAATAAAATATGCAATAACAAGGCCTACAATTAATCCAATACTACCAAAAAATAAATCTCCAGCGGGTAACTTGATTAATGCATCCTCAACCCACTTCAAGAAACCAACAATATACCCTGCTAGCCAATAGGATACGATAAAAAATATAATTGCACCAACAGCTGTTCCCAAATATGGGGATGTGGCCCATCGTGCATCTGTAAAATCTAATAAATTAATAATATCTGGTATATATAAATACCCAATGGTACCGCCCAAAATAATAAAGAATAAATGAACAATCTTTCTTAGCACCACTGTCACCTCCTAGCTTATATTATTACCTTTTTCAGTAAAAAATAATCCTACGAAAGAAACAATTATGAAACCTATTGCATTTTCCCGTAAAAAATAATAATTCTCATCTCATGGAAGAGTCTTGTCTATCAACAAATGTCTTATTTATAATTTGTTTTATCATAGCATACATGAGTAACATGCTCAATAAATAAAATCTTATATTCTACCATAACTTAATATTCATATCAATAGAAATGCTATCTGCTAACCCCTATATCCAATGCTTCCTGAACCGTACTAACACCTATTACTTCAATATTCTTTGGTATTGTCCAGCCCTCAAGATTATTTTTCGGGCATATTACACGTTTAAATCCTAGTTTTGCAGCTTCTTGGACTCGTTGTTCAATACGGGAAACTCTTCTTATTTCACCAGTTAAGCCTACTTCACCAACAAATATATCTTCAGGATTTGTGGGTTGATCCCTAAAGCTTGAAGCAATACTCACTGCAACTGCCAAGTCAATAGCCGGTTCATCTAATTTAACCCCTCCAGCTACTTTTATATATGCATCCTGATTTTGTAACATCAGCCCTACTCTTTTTTCCAGTACAGCCATTAATAAAGGTACGCGGTTATTATCAATGCCAGTAGCCATCCTCCTTGGGTTACCAAAGGCGGATGGAGATATTAAAGCCTGAATCTCTACCAGTACAGGTCTCGTTCCCTCCATGGAGGCTACAACGGTAGATCCAGCAGCTCCTTGAGATCTTTCTTCAAGAAAGATTTCAGAAGGATTCATTACCTCACGAAGCCCTTCTTCTTTCATTTCAAAGATTCCCATTTCATTCGTACTTCCGAAACGATTTTTTACACCTCTCAGAATACGATACGTATGGTGTCGTTCCCCCTCAAAATAAAGAACGGCGTCAACCATATGTTCCAATAAGCGTGGGCCGGCAATAGCGCCCTCCTTTGTAACATGGCCAACAATAAAAATTGGTATTCCATTTGTTTTTGCTATTTTCATCAATTCACTTGTAGATTCTCGAACTTGTGAAACACTTCCCGGTGCGCTTGTTACCTCTTCTCGATAAACTGTTTGTATCGAATCGACAACAACCAGAGAAGGCTTTACTTCTTCAATCTGCTTGGCAATATCGAATAAATTTGTTTCAGCAAGGACATAGAGCTGATCAGCCTTAATGCCTAACCGATCGGCGCGTAACTTTGTTTGCCTTGTAGATTCTTCACCCGATATATAAAGAACTGGTAATTGCTTCTCTGCCAATTGGGAAGAAATCTGAAGTAACAAGGTAGATTTCCCAATCCCCGGATCCCCGCCAATTAATACAAGAGAGCCTAGAACAATTCCGCCCCCAAGAACCCGGTTAAATTCTTTCATCGTTGTAGTAATTCTCGGTTCCTTTTGTGATTCAATGGAAGTAATACTTTCCGGCTTCCCTGCAGGTTTCCCACCAACATTGAATGTATGGTTACCTCGCCCACCAGTTGCTGCAACTTCTTCTACTAACGTATTCCAGTTGTTACATCCGGGGCATTTCCCCATCCATTTAGCTGATTCATATCCACATTCTTGACATACATACTTTGTTTTTCTTTTTGCCAATAGACTCTACTCCTTCACTATCTATTGTATACGAAAAATATAACCATAAAGTTACAGCTATCTATCAATTTATAAAAAAATTTCCTTATCGTTGCCACATTTTATACTATTTTTAGTTCTAGGTATAAGGTTTCCCATTTATCTGGAGATGGAAAAGCATACATCTTCAATGAGAATAAACGGTAATAGATATCAACCTTCATGCATTCAGATTTTGAATTACTTTCCATTTTAATTTTTAGAAATTACTTTAAAAATAGGTTCAATTGCATTTGGGCTTAAATGTTACCTCGTACATTCATAGTAGGAGGAAACTACGAACTAAAATATATCTCATTTTAAGGAAGCGGATGGCCCCATTGATTTCCGCTGCAGGGGGACGCTTTCACACCTCCGGGTACAAGTGCGACATCTGTTCGTGGCCTCACAGTGTCTTCTTTGCCACCGGCATGGCTTCAGCCGCTTCCTCCGCTTCGCTCCGTCCAGGGTCTTCAGCTCATGCTATTCCGGTAGGAGTCGCGGGCCAACAGGACGTTGGTCATGCAATCGTTGCCACAAATGTTTTCGATGGGACGAGTTAGCGCAGTCCCAGGACGTGGCGTTCTTAGATTGCCCCCTTCCGCTCCAATCAATTTATATCTGCTTTAAAATTTTAAATGCCGAGTAGGCTTTTCACTTGTACTTGAAGATGTTAAGCAAGCTTTTTCCATTTAATGCTAAAGTCAATATTGCTGAAAAGTAAAATTAAGCGGAGGAAAATACGGAGACTTCTGGGGGAGATGAGGCATAGGTGAGACCCCCGAATGCGGTAGCATGAGGAGGCTCATCAGCCGCCCCCGAAAAGCGAAGTATTTTCCGTAGCGGTGGTGCAACCAGATTCAATATTTTAGTGATCTTTCCAGCAACAAAGATTTTTCAAAGTTAATACATACCTCCAGTTAATTCGCAGTTTATCCATATTACGAATTAATGCATAACCCTAACATATATTTTAGAGCCTCAAAAGAACCTATTAATGAGTAAAAAAGGCTAGAAGTATAATACCTCTAGCCTTTTTACAACTATAAGCTATATCCTAGGGTTTAGGATAGTATAGTATATTCACCTTTGCTGTTTAATCCTATCTTCACTTTCTGTCCTATAGCAATGTTCTCTTTTAATAGTTCTTCAGATAATAAATCTTCAATGTTCTTCTGAATTGATCTGCGTAACGGACGTGCGCCATACTCTGGATCAAATCCTTCATTGGCAATTTTCTCAATGGTTTTATCTGTTAAAGAAAGCTCGATATCCTGTTCCTTTAACCGATATTGTAATTGTTTAACCATAAGCGTTACAATATCTTTCATATGTTTTTTCTCAAGAGAATGGAAGACAATCATTTCATCAATACGGTTTAGAAATTCAGGGCGAAAAGCCTTTTTCATTTCTTCCGTAACCTTTGCCTTCATATCTTTATAATCCTGATTTTCTTCTCCTAAGTTAAAACCAACATATTTGTTACGCTTCAACTCACTTGCTCCGACGTTTGAGGTCATGATAAGAACCGTATTACGGAAATCCACTAGTCGTCCCTTTGAATCTGTCAGACGCCCATCTTCCAATACTTGTAATAGTATATTAAACACTTCAGGATGTGCTTTCTCTACTTCATCAAGAAGAACTACTGAATAAGGCTTTCTGCGCACCTTTTCTGTAAGCTGTCCACCTTCCTCATATCCAACATAACCCGGAGGTGACCCAACTAGTCTGGAGGTAGAATGTTTTTCCATGTACTCAGACATATCGATGCGGATCATGGCGTCCTCATCTGCAAACATTGCTTCGGCCAATGCTCTCGCAAGTTCTGTTTTACCAACACCAGTAGGTCCTAGGAAAATAAATGAACCGATTGGTCGCTTAGGATCTTTTAATCCTGCACGGGCTCTTCGAATTGCCTTAGACACCGCATTAACTGCCTCTTCCTGACCAATAACACGGCTATGCAATGTTTCTTCCAGATTTAGAAGACGATTACTTTCATCCTTTGTAAGTTTAGCAACCGGTACACCTGTCCAGATGGATACAACACTTGCGATATCCTCCATCGTTACTTCCGTGTCTGTCTGGCCTTGTTTTTCTTTCCATTTGTTTTTAGTATCTTCCAGTTCTTCACGAAGTCGTTGCTCGGAATCGCGTAAAGAAGCAGCTTTTTCAAATTCCTGGCTTTGTACAGCTGCATCCTTTTCTTTGCGAACTTCCTCTAGCTTTTTCTCAAGTTCTTTTAAATTAGGTGGAATGGTATAAGAACGTAAACGTACTTTTGAGCCAGCCTCATCAATAAGATCAATTGCTTTATCTGGTAAAAAACGATCTGTTATATAACGGTCCGATAGACTTGCAGCAGCTTCAATTGCTTCATCGGTAATGGTAACTCGATGATGTGCTTCATATCTGTCACGCAATCCATTAAGAATTTGTACGGTTTCCTCCAATGTTGGTTCATCCACTTGGATTGGCTGAAATCTGCGCTCCAATGCAGCATCCTTTTCAATATATTTCCGGTATTCATCCATCGTAGTCGCACCTATACATTGCAACTCACCACGGGCAAGGGAAGGCTTTAATATATTTGAGGCGTCAATGGCTCCTTCTGCACCACCTGCTCCGATTAATGTATGAAGCTCATCAATGAATAGAATGACATTGCCAGCCTGGCGAATTTCTTCCATTACTTTTTTCAAACGATCTTCAAATTCCCCCCGGTATTTGGTCCCTGCAACTACAGTTCCCATATCCAGTGTCATTACACGTTTATCTCTCAATGTTTCTGGAACTTCGTTATTTATTACCTGATGTGCCAATCCTTCTGCAACAGCAGTTTTACCCACTCCAGGTTCTCCAATAAGGACAGGGTTATTTTTCGTACGACGGCTTAGCACTTGGATGACTCGCTCAATCTCTTTGCTACGTCCGATAACAGGGTCGATCTTGCCTTCCTTGGCACTTTCCGTTAGATCTCTTGCCAAAGAATCCAATGTAGGTGTGCTGGCATTAGACTGCTGGCCACGTCCTTGTCTCCCTGCTTGAGATTCATTACTCCCTAATAACTGAAGCACCTGTTGTCTCGCTTTATTCAAGCTTACACCCAAGTTGTTTAGTACTCTGGCAGCGACACCTTCTCCCTCACGGATTAATCCTAAGAGAATATGCTCTGTTCCAACATAAGAATGCCCCAGTTTTCTAGCTTCATCCTGTGACAGTTCCACTACCTTTTTTGCTCTGGGAGTATAGTGAATGGATTGCATAGGTTGTTTGCCAACACCGATTAACTTTTCTACTTCTTCTTGAATCTGTGACACTTCCAGCCCCAAAGATTGAAGCGCCTTTGCAGCGATGCCATCCCCTTCTCTTACAAGCCCTAAAAGGATATGCTCTGTTCCTATATTATTGTGATGGAGCCTGACTGCTTCTTCCTGAGATAAAGCTAATACTTTTTGAGCTCGTTCAGTAAAACGTCCAAACATCATATAATTATTCCTCCTATCTATTTTTCTAACTGTAATCGTTCCCGTATAAGTGAGGCTCTTAAGATGTCACGCTCGTCAGGGTTTAATGTCTTACTAGCATATTGTTGCAAAAATCCAGGCTGTGTTAATATCATTAGCTCATTTAAAATGTTTTTAGACACATTAGTAATAATACCCAAATCTATCCCTAATCGAACATCGGAAAGGCATTTCGCTGCTTCCTTAGATTCCATTATTCGGCTATATTCTAAAACACCATAGGAGCGGTAAATACGATCTTCAAGTCTTTTACTCGATTGTTCCATGATTTGCATTCGTGCTTTTCGTTCATGATCAATGAGTTGTTCGACAACACTTTGTAAGTCTTCAACAATATCTTCTTCTGATTTACCAAGTGTGATTTGATTGGATATCTGATAAATATTCCCTACAGCTTCACTACCCTCACCATAGATACCTCTTACAACAAGCCCCAATTGGTTAATCGCTGGAATCATTCTGCTAATTTGCTTTGTAAGTGTCAAAGCAGGTAAATGCATCATTACAGAAGCCCGCATTCCTGTTCCAACATTTGTTGGGCAACTGGTCAAATAACCTCTTGTTTCATCAAAAGCATAGTTAATTTTTTCTTCAAGCCAATCATCAAATTCAAAGGATTTTTCCAATGCTTTATTTAACTGAAAGCCAGGTAAGTAAAACTGAATTCGAATATGATCCTCTTCATTAATCATGACAGATACCTGCTCATTTTCTGAAATTAAAGCAGCTGCAGTATCCGCATGTTTGACTAGATGAGGACTTATTAAATGTTTCTCAACTAAAACCTGGCGCTCTACTGCTGATAAATTCTGAATTGGCAGGAATGAAAAATCTTTATATTCCTCGAACGATTTATTTTCATAATTATCCTTAAAGAAATCCCGGATCTCTTCCAACTGGTTTGGGTCAGCCAGAATCGGATAAGTTGTGTTCGCAAAGTTACGCGCTAAACGAATACGACTACTTAGCACAATATCATTATCGGGACCTTCTTCTCGCATCCATGGACTGATTGCTTCGTTCATAAAATTCTGCAATGTCATGAGTTATCACCTGCTTCCGAGGAGTCACCCGTGTCATTTTCAAGTGCTTTAATTTTATCTCTTATTTTTGCTGCATCCTCAAAGGCTTCACTTTCTATTAAGTGCCTTAGCTGAGCTTTATAATTACTAATTTGTTTCTTCTTATGAAGGTCTCCGCCCTGGCGTTTAGGAATCTTTCCGTGGTGTTGTGTATTACCTGCATGAACACGTTTAAAAATTGGATCCAATCGATCAGCAAATGTTTCATAACAAACCGCACAACCAAATTTACCTACACGTTTAAATTGCGAATAACTCATTTCACATTTTGGGCATTGTAATTCTTTTACTTGCTTAAACACACCTTCATTATTGGACTCTTGTTTCAAAGAATCAAAGTTAAATAACCCTGAGAGAAGATTGTGCAAGGAATAACCTTCCTCTGGATAGGACATATAACCTTTTTCCTTAGCACATACTTCACACACATGCACCTCTGTCTTATTTCCATTAATCACCTGAGTAAAATGAAGTGTTGCAGGTCTTTCATGACATTCCTGACATTCCACCACAGATACCCCCTTACTCATTTAAATATTTTAAAGTTGAAAGCATCGCTGTTAATAATCGAGCACGTACTTCATCCCGCAACGGCAGCTGAAATGCCAATGTATTCCTCCCAATTGCACTTAGAATGAGTTTTGCCTCCCTAGTAGTAATTAAATCTTCCTCCAGAAGACGTTCAAGTATATCTACAGCTGCCTGCTGTGTAACAGTTGGATTAATCATTTCAATAATTTCATCAATTAATTCTGATTTGTCTTGGTGCTTCACCCGCATAATACGGATATAGCCACCGCCTCCACGTTTACTCTCTACTATATAACCTTTTTCCACAGTAAACCTAGTATTAATCACATAATTTATTTGCGAGGGGACACATTGAAACTGATCTGCAACCTCACTTCTTTTTATTTCAATTACATCTTTGCCTTTTGCTTGTAAGATTTCCTTTAAATGCTGTTCAATAATATCGGAAATATTACTCATATGCCCACCCCCTTACCACATATGTTTTGACTTTGACTATCTTTGACATTACCTATATTATACGATAATAAGACAAAGATGCAAATAGTATGTTCACTATTAATCTTTGACAAAAAAGGGTAAAATGAAACCTGCTGATCGCAAAGCTAACGTTTACTTTTTTATAAGGGGTATGAAACGTTTGAAAACTAGGAGAGGAAAAGAGTGCTATTTTAATTCATTCACACTCTTTACATCTTCAATTGCCGCAATACGATTAAACACCAAAACAGGATCTGTCTGCTTATCCGGCTCAATTCTAATAAAAATGTTTATCATATTATTTTCTAACTTTATGATCTCCACCTTTTTAATTTGTAGATTGACGCTTTCAAAGATGGAAACTACCTGGCCTATTTCTAACTGAGGATGAGCTACAATTTCAATTAATGAACTTTTACTTCGGTTTGTGAAGAGTTTTTCGAGATTGTTTAAAAATATGAGACTTAACAATATTACAAAAGTCGTAAAAATAGCCGGTGCATACATTCCAGCTCCGACTACCAGCCCAAGTCCAGCAACTGTCCATATAGAGGCAGCAGTTGTTAAACCTCGAATAGTACCTCCGTAAACAATAATGGTGCCAGCCCCTAAAAAACCAATTCCACTAATAACATAGGAAGGTATTCTTGCAGGATCAAATCTTATATTTTCATATTTATTAACCCAATCCTCAAAACCATAAAGGGATAGAAGCATCATAAGACATGCTCCAACACCTACTAATATGTGAGTACGAAAACCAGCTGAGTGATTTTTTAATTCTCGCTCAAAACCAATTAGACCAGATAACACAAGCGCTATTATAATTCTTGTCATCATTAGAAAAAAATCATCATCAGCTATATAATCTATGATTTCCTCCAGTTTCTGTCCCCCCTAACAAACTTAATTTTCTTATATTTTACCTTATGTAAAGCAGTACGCACAACAATAGCAATCATCACCTTTTAATATATATGTTATAAATCACAACAATATTATCCAGGACTTTCAAGTAGAGCCTTTTATTATATTATAAATACACAAAAAAGCATTGCGATACGTTATGTATCACAATGCTTTTTAAGTGCCTGGCGGCGTCCTACTCTTGCAGGGACAAAGTCCCAACTACCATCGGCGCTGGAGAGCTTAACTTCTGTGTTCGGCATGGGAACAGGTGTGACCTCTCCGCTATTGCTACCAGACCATCCTTAAAAACAAGGACAAGACATATTATATGCATTTTCGCGAAAAAATGCAAGGGTTTTTTTAAATTTATACCCTAAAAACTAAATAAGAGGGAAACAACGACCATCAAAGAAGAAAATTAGTTAAGTCCTCGATCTATTAGTATCCGTCAGCTCCACGTGTCACCACGCTTCCACCTCGGACCTATCAACCTCATCGTCTCTGAGGGATCTTACTCACTCGAAGTGATGGGAAGTCTCATCTTGAGGGGGGCTTCATGCTTAGATGCTTTCAGCACTTATCCTTACCACACGTAGCTACCCAGCTATGCTCCTGGCGGAACAACTGGTACACCAGCGGTGTGTCCATCCCGGTCCTCTCGTACTAAGGACAGCTCCTCTCAAACTTCCAACGCCCACGACGGATAGGGACCGAACTGTCTCACGACGTTCTGAACCCAGCTCGCGTACCGCTTTAATGGGCGAACAGCCCAACCCTTGGGACCGACTACAGCCCCAGGATGCGATGAGCCGACATCGAGGTGCCAAACCTCCCCGTCGATGTGAACTCTTGGGGGAGATAAGCCTGTTATCCCCGGGGTAGCTTTTATCCGTTGAGCGATGGCCCTTCCATGCGGAACCACCGGATCACTAAGCCCGACTTTCGTCCCTGCTCGACTTGTAGGTCTCGCAGTCAAGCTCCCTTCTGCCTTTACACTCTGCGAATGATTTCCAACCATTCTGAGGGAACCTTTGGGCGCCTCCGTTACCTTTTGGGAGGCGACCGCCCCAGTCAAACTGCCCGCCTGACACTGTCTCCGGACCGGATCACGGCCCTGGGTTAGAATGGTCGTACAGCCAGGGTGGTATCCCACGGATGCCTCCACCGAAGCTGGCGCTCCGGTTTCCAAGGCTCCCACCTATCCTGTACAAGCTGTACAAACATTCAATATCAGGCTACAGTAAAGCTCCACGGGGTCTTTCCGTCCTGTCGCGGGTAATGCGCATCTTCACGCATAGTATAATTTCACCGGGTCTCTCGTTGAGACAGTGCCCAAGTCGTTGCACCTTTCGTGCGGGTCGGAACTTACCCGACAAGGAATTTCGCTACCTTAGGACCGTTATAGTTACGGCCGCCGTTTACTGGGGCTTCGGTTCTGCGCTTCGCGTAAGCTAACGCTTCCCCTTAACCTTCCAGCACCGGGCAGGTGTCAGCCCCTATACTTCGCCTTTCGGCTTCGCAGAGACCTGTGTTTTTGCTAAACAGTCGCTTGGGCCTATTCACTGCGGCTCCTCCTTAAAGGAGCACCCCTTCTCCCGAAGTTACGGGGTCATTTTGCCGAGTTCCTTAACGAGAGTTCTCCCGCTCACCTTAGGATTCTCTCCTCGCCTACCTGTGTCGGTTTGCGGTACGGGCACCTATGAACTCACTAGAGGATTTTCTTGGCAGTGTGAAATCAGGAACTTCGGTACTCCATTTCCCTCCCCATCACAGCTTGAAATTGTTGGACGGATTTGCCTATCCAACTTTCTCACTGCTTGGGCGCACACATCCATCGGTGCGCATTCCTTATCCTACTGCGTCCCCCCATCGTTCAAACGCTCATGAGGTGGTACAGGAATATCTACCTGTTGTCCATCGCCTACGCCTTTCGGCCTCGGCTTAGGTCCCGACTAACCCTGAGAGGACGAGCCTTCCTCAGGAAACCTTAGGCTTTCGGTGAAAGAGATTCTCACTCTTTTTTCGCTACTCATACCGGCATTCTCACTTCCAAGCGCTCCACCAGTCCTCACGGTCTGACTTCACAGCACTTGGAACGCTCTCCTACCATTGTTCGTAAGAACAATCCGCAGCTTCGGTGATACGTTTAGCCCCGGTACATTTTCGGCGCAGAGTCACTCGACCAGTGAGCTATTACGCACTCTTTAAATGATGGCTGCTTCTAAGCCAACATCCTGGTTGTCTGGGCAACTCCACATCCTTTTCCACTTAACGTATACTTTGGGACCTTAGCTGGCGGTCTGGGCTGTTTCCCTTTCGACTATGAACCTTATCACCCATAGTCTGACTCCCAAGTCTAAGTAGCTGGCATTCGGAGTTTGACTGAATTCGGTAACCCGATGAGGGCCCCTAGTCCAATCAGTGCTCTACCTCCAGTACTCATTTTCTTGAGGCTAGCCCTAAAGCTATTTCGGAGAGAACCAGCTATCTCCGTGTTCGATTGGCATTTCACCCCTACCCACACCTCATCCCCGCATTTTTCAACATACGTGGGTTCGGGCCTCCAGTCAGTGTTACCTGACCTTCACCCTGGACATGGGTAGATCACACGGTTTCGGGTCTACGACCACATACTCAAATCGCCCTATTCAGACTCGCTTTCGCTGCGGCTCCGTGTCTTCCACTTAACCTTGCATGGGATCGTAACTCGCCGGTCCATTCTACAAAAGGTACGCCGTCACCCATTAACGGGCTTCGACTACTTGTAGGCACACGGTTTCAGGTTCTCTTTCACTCCCCTTCCGGGGTGCTTTTCACCTTTCCCTCACGGTACTGGTTCACTATCGGTCACTAGGGAGTATTTAGCCTTGGGAGATGGTCCTCCCGGATTCCGACGGAATTTCTCGTGTTCCGCCGTACTCAGGATACACTCCGGAGAGAATTCCTTTTCGATTACAGGGCTCTTACCTGCTATGGCTGATCGTTCCAGATCGATTCATCTAAAGAATTCCTTTGTAACTCCAAAGGAGTGTCCTACAACCCCAGAAAGCAAGCTTTCTGGTTTGGGCTAATTCCGTTTCGCTCGCCGCTACTTGGGAAATCGCATTTGCTTTCTCTTCCTCCGGGTACTGAGATGTTTCAGTTCCCCGGGTCTGCCTCACATAGCCTATGTATTCAGCTATGCGTACTGTTCCATTACGAACAGTGGGTTCCCCCATTCGGAAATTCTCGGATCAACGTCTACTTACGACTCCCCGAGACATATCGGTGTTAGTCCCGTCCTTCATCGGCTCCTAGTGCCAAGGCATCCACCGTGCGCCCTTATTCACTTAACTATTTTTACAATGAATAAGCGTGCTAATTTCTTAGCCTTGCTTTATATCTAAAATTGATATCTAAAATTGATGTCGTTGTTACTCTTATTTAGTTTTCAAGGTACAAAAAGAGAGATTCGCTCTCTCAAAACTGAACCAAACAACCATGTATGTCCTTCCTGAAAGGCGTAAACCTTCCAGTGTTCCGTTCTAAATCCTTAGAAAGGAGGTGATCCAGCCGCACCTTCCGATACGGCTACCTTGTTACGACTTCACCCCAATCATTGGTCCCACCTTCGGCGGCTGGCTCCAAAAGGTTACCTCACCGACTTCGGGTGTTACCAACTCTCGTGGTGTGACGGGCGGTGTGTACAAGGCCCGGGAACGTATTCACCGCGGCATGCTGATCCGCGATTACTAGCGATTCCGGCTTCATGCAGGCGAGTTGCAGCCTGCAATCCGAACTGAGAATGGTTTTATGGGATTTGCTTGACCTCGCGGTTTTGCTTCCCTTTGTTCCATCCATTGTAGCACGTGTGTAGCCCAGGTCATAAGGGGCATGATGATTTGACGTCATCCCCACCTTCCTCCGGTTTGTCACCGGCAGTCACCTTAGAGTGCCCAACTAAATGCTGGCAACTAAGATCAAGGGTTGCGCTCGTTGCGGGACTTAACCCAACATCTCACGACACGAGCTGACGACAACCATGCACCACCTGTCACTCTGTCCCCGAAGGGAACTCGGTATCTCTACCGATTGCAGAGGATGTCAAGACCTGGTAAGGTTCTTCGCGTTGCGTCGAATTAAACCACATGCTCCACCGCTTGTGCGGGCCCCCGTCAATTCTTTTGAGTTTCAGCCTTGCGGCCGTACTCCCCAGGCGGAGTGCTTAATGCGTTAACTTCAGCACTAAGGGGCGGAAACCCCCTAACACCTAGCACTCATCGTTTACGGCGTGGACTACCAGGGTATCTAATCCTGTTCGCTCCCCACGCTTTCGCGCCTCAGCGTCAGTTACAGACCAGAGAGTCGCCTTCGCCACTGGTGTTCCTCCACATCTCTACGCATTTCACCGCTACACGTGGAATTCCACTCTCCTCTTCTGTACTCAAGTCCTCCAGTTTCCAATGACCCTCCACGGTTAAGCCGTGGGCTTTCACATCAGACTTAAAGGACCGCCTGCGCGCGCTTTACGCCCAATAATTCCGGACAACGCTTGCCCCCTACGTATTACCGCGGCTGCTGGCACGTAGTTAGCCGGGGCTTTCTGGTTAGGTACCGTCAAGGTGCCGCCCTATTCGAACGGCACTTGTTCTTCCCTAACAACAGAGCTTTACGATCCGAAAACCTTCATCACTCACGCGGCGTTGCTCCGTCAGACTTTCGTCCATTGCGGAAGATTCCCTACTGCTGCCTCCCGTAGGAGTCTGGGCCGTGTCTCAGTCCCAGTGTGGCCGATCACCCTCTCAGGTCGGCTACGCATCGTTGCCTTGGTGAGCCGTTACCTCACCAACTAGCTAATGCGCCGCGGGCCCATCTGTAAGTGGTAGCAAGAAGCCACCTTTCAACTTTCCATCAGGTGATGAAAAGTATTATCCGGTATTAGCCCCGGTTTCCCGGGGTTATCCCAGTCTTACAGGCAGGTTGCCCACGTGTTACTCACCCGTCCGCCGCTCGTTCCACAAGCGTCACCTCCGAAGAGGATCAGCTTGCTTCCCGCGCTCGACTTGCATGTATTAGGCACGCCGCCAGCGTTCGTCCTGAGCCAAGATCAAACTCTCCATAAAAGTTTGAATAAGATCGACACCAATCAATCTTATCTCAATGTCTTAGCTGCAGAAGCGTTAACTTCTGGCTTTTTAAAAATTAACGAAAAACGTCATGTTTTTCTTGACATACTGGTTGTTTTGTTCAGTTTTCAAAGAACGATATCTTGTTTACTCCCTTGCGAAGCAACTTTTATATTATATCAAATCACTTTGTTGTTGTCAACAACTTTTTAAAATAAATTTTGTTGTTGTAATTTGTTTCTCAATTTAGCGACTTTATTAATATAACATAATTTCAAGTAACAATCAATAGTTTTTTTCTTGTTGTATTTTGCGAGAGTATTGCCTTTGCTTGTTACTGTTGCCTGAGCAACGATATTAAATTTACCATGTTTATTTTTTAAAAGCAAGTGTTTTTTATAAGAAATATAATTCAAATTATTTAATTTATTGGCATCTGTTTTCCATGCATTATACTATATATAAAAGAACACCTCTGTGTGGGGAGGTGTTCTTCATTCTGCCTTACTTATTTCTCATTTGTGGGAATAGCAATACATCTCTAATAGATGGAGAATTTGTTAGTAACATAACCAGGCGGTCTATCCCTATTCCTAAGCCGCCAGTTGGTGGCATTCCGTACTCCAATGCTTCAAGGAAGTCGTCGTCCATTAGATGCGCTTCGTCATTTCCTTCCGCTCTTTCTTTTACCTGTGCTTCAAACCGTTCGCGTTGATCAATTGGATCGTTGAGCTCACTAAAGGCATTGGCATGCTCACGACCAACGATGAAGAGTTCAAATCTGTCTGTAAAACGTTGGTCTTCTTTATTCTTCTTTGCCAAGGGGGAAATTTCCACAGGGTGACCGTATATGAATGTAGGTTGAATTAGAGTTTCCTCCACCTTTTGCTCAAAAAATTCATTCACTACATGACCAAATGACATTGTTTCTTTTACATCCACGCCATGTTCTTTGGCTAAATCACGTGCTTGTTCATCGTTCATCTGTTGCCAAAAATCAACACCTGTTTTTTCTTTTACTGCATCAACCATATGAAGTCTGGTCCATTCCGGTTCCAGGTTTACTTCTTTATCGTCATATATAATGGTAGTAGTTCCTAATACTTCTTTGGCAATATGGGCTACCATATTTTCTGTTAAAGACATTATATCGTGGTAATCATCATATGCAGCATATAATTCCATCATAGTGAATTCCGGGTTATGTCTAGTTGATACACCTTCATTCCGGAAGACCCGGCCAATTTCATAAACTTTTTCAAGGCCTCCGACGATTAACCGTTTCAAGTGCAATTCAATAGCAATACGCATATATAATGGAATATCTAAAGCATTATGATGGGTTTCAAACGGGCGTGCAGATGCCCCTCCTGGGATTCCATGCATCATCGGTGTTTCAACTTCAAGATACCCTTGTCCATCTAAATAACGTCTCATGGATTGGATAATCTTACTTCGTAAAACAAACGTCTCTCTGCTGTCCATGTTTGTTATTAAATCAAGATAGCGCTGACGGTAACGTTGCTCAATATCTTTTAAACCATGATACTTTTCTGGTAATGGGCGTAATGATTTGGTCAACAGATGGAATTCTGTCGCTTTAACGGATAGCTCTCCGACCTTCGTTTTAAACATAATCCCGGTTACACCAATAATATCTCCCATATCAGTTGATTTAAATATTTCATAGGCCTGTTCACCAATGTCATCTTTTCGTACGTATATTTGAATCTGCCCACTTAAATCTTGGATGTGAGCGAAACCAGCCTTCCCTTTTCCACGCTTGGTCATCATTCTTCCGGCGATTGTAACAACCTCTTGCTTTTCCTCCAATTCTTCCTTTGAAAAAGCATCATAGTTTGCTTGCAGTTCATTTGCAAGGTGTGATCTGGAAAATTTGCCACCAAAAGGATCTAGCCCTTGCTCCTTGTATGCACCTAATTTTTCTCTTCTAACTCGCATATGTTCATTTAATTCTTCTGACACCTTTCATCACTCCAGTCCATATTATAAAATAGTATACCTAAAAACAGGAATTCTTTCACGGTATTTGGAATTGTACCTTATTACAACTCGATAATTTATGAGTTAACTATATAAAGCCTTTTAACTGAAAAGTTATCCCACTTCTGACCACTTCTTCATCCACTTCGCACATGACAAGTTGGGATATTTGTTACAAATGCATAAAAACTGCCAGACTATAACTGGCAGGTAAATTTATCGACACGATGAAGGTCTCTGAGCGTTTTCTAATTAATAGAGGTATGTATATAAATATACAATAGATCCCTTCCCAAAGTTCTGCCTCAACTATTCATTGTTTTTCTTTTCTGTGTACATCTATCCATTTCAAGTATAAATTCAGGTTCTAAAAGCATTTCCATATCTGTTACCTTTATTCTTCATTTTAATCAAACCATCCAAGTGGCATACAAATAGTAGCTTTCTCCTTCACTGAAAATAGTAAAAGTTATATTTTATATGGGGGAAATCATTTATTTAACTTTCTCCATAACTATTATCTTCCTTTAAAACGATTTCGCTCTCTTCAATAGCCAAGACAGCAGCAATTTCCTGAATTAATTCCTCTGATGCTTGTTTCGTCCCTCGTTCAACAGCACCTATAGTGGATATGGGTATGTCCAGCTTTTCTGCTAAGTCTATTTGTGTATACCCTTTTAGTTTACGGAAGGCTTTTATTCTTCTTCCCAGTCTTTTCCTGTCCATTTCACTACATCCTTCATGTCTTGTCTTGGAAGTTGATCTATCAAATCAGTAACAACTTTATCCTGTTTTGGAATTTTTACATTTGGGGCGATTTCTTTTAAAGGAACGAGCACAAACGCACGTTCATGTAATCTTGGATGTGGAATGATTAGTCGTTCCATCTTTCTATTTTCTTGATTATATAACAATATGTCAAGGTCGATCGTTCGCGGCCCAAAGCGTATTTCCCTTTTCCTTCCCAATTCTTGTTCAATCCCCTGACAAAAATCGAGTAATTCAATTGGAGAGAGAGTTGTGTATGCCTCTAATACCATATTTAGAAAATCTCCCTGGTCCGTATAACCAACAGGCGCTGTTTCGTAAATAGATGACTTCTTATGAACCGTAATGGATGAATGGTTGCTTAACAGTTCAATAGCTTTACTTAAATGCACTTCCCTTGGTTCGATGTTTGTACCTAAGGCAATATATACTTTATTCATATTGATCTCTCCCTATATATTTCCACAGCAACAGAGTGATAATGCCCTGGAATAGGAGGGTCTGGCTTGATCACTTTAACCGTACACGCGGATAAAAGAGTAAAAGAACGTAACAGCTCGTTAGCAATTTTCTCAGCAACTGCTTCAATTAAGTTGTATGGCTCACCCTCCACAACTTGCTGAATTAACTCGTACGCATGCCCGTAATGAATAGAATCTTCCATTGCATCTGTTTCACCCGGCTTCTTTAAATTCGCATACAAGTCTACATCCACTTGAAATCTTTGACCAAGCTTATTCTCTTCTGGCAATAAGCCATGATATCCATAAAACTGCAGATTTTTTAGTACAATCTTATCCATTTACACTACCTCCTGCCTTTGCACGGTGCATGGCATCCATCATTTTAGCTAATTCTACATTAACTTTGACATTATGTACGCGAACGATTTTTACACCTTTTGTTATTCCAAGACAGGTAGTTGCACCAGTACCAATATCTCTTTCCTCAGCGGGAAGGTTCAGCACTCCACCAATAAACCTTTTTCTCGACGTTCCGAGTAAAAGGGGATAACCTATCTGAACAAATTGCTCCAGGTGATTCATTACGAGAAGATTGTCTTCCGCTGTTTTTGCAAAGCCTACTCCGGGGTCCAGTACAATATTCTCCTCTAGCACTCCCGCATCTAATGCTATATCGATACTTTCCTTTAAATCTATTTTCATATCATGTAATAAAGAAGTATAGTTCATATTGTTGCGATTGTGCATAAGGATGATAGGTACATTGTATTTTGCTGCAACTCTGGCTATTTCTGGATCTCTTTTCGCACCCCACACATCATTAATTATATCGGCACCTGCTTCGATCGCCTGCTTGGCAGTTTCTGCTTTATAGGTGTCGATGGAAATTGGTAAATCTGTATGTTCCCGTACCGCTCTTATAATAGGAATAACTCGGTCAATTTCCTCTTCTAACGAAACAGACTGATGATTTGGCCGTGTCGATTCTCCTCCTATATCAATAATATCTGCGCCATCCTCTTCCATTTTTATTGCTTGTTGTATTGCTTTTTCTCTTGAATTATAGCTGCCTCCATCTGAAAACGAATCTGGGGTCACGTTTAGTATACCCATAATATGTGTTCGTGCAGATAGGTCCAATTCTTTTCTATTCATCTTTAAGATCATTAGGCAACATACCTTCTTTCATTACTATTTCCTGTTCTATCGTACCATAGAACAAACGTCCAAGCGACATAAATTCACAGTAGGTATTCGTGAAAAATTTGGCTAAGTTTAAATTCATCTATATTTCAGTAAGAGGTCAGACAGCACACAAATTCAAAAACTTTGGGTCTGTTGCATTGGAGTAAAAATGTTACCTCGTACATTTATAGTAGGAGTAAACGAAGTAACTTGGTGAGACTGTAAACGGCTTTTCTAAAATTACATCACTAAAATTGGCTAAATAACACCGCTACGGGAAAATACTACGCTTTCCGGGGGCGGCTGATGAGCCTCCTCATGCTACCGCATTCCGGGGTCTCACCGATGCCTCATCTCCCCCCAGGAGTCTACGTATTTTTCCTTCGCTACTATTTACTATTACACCTGGAAGAAAAATTGCGTCTGCATACACCCAGAATGTGCTGTGTACGAATTGATTGGAGTGGAGGGCGGCGACTCCTGCCGGAATAGCATGAGGCGAAGACCCTGGACGGAGCGTAGCGGAGGAAGCGGCTGAGGCCATGCCGGCGGAAAGCGTCCGCCTGAAACGCAAATCAATGGGTGCTTCCTCTGTAAAATGAATTACTCCATTCTCCACAAGTTACGTCGCAGTATATCTATTCTCCGAATCACTGGATTGATCCAATATATATTTACAATCTGAATTTAGCTTAGGATAAATAGAAAGAAGACTGGCACCTGTTGCTTTGTGCCAGTCTTCTTTAAAGGTATGCTTATTTCTCTTCATCAAATTGATATAACGGTGTAGATAAATATCTTTCTCCATTATCAGGGAATATAGCTAGAACTTTCTTACCTTTACCCAATTGCTTAGCAACTTTTTTAGCTGCTGCAACTGCTGCCCCTGCAGATATACCTCCGAGAATTCCGTTTGTTCTGGCAACCTGGCGAGATGTTTCGAATGCCTCCTCGTTTTCTATTCGAATGACTTCATCATAGATGTCCGTATTAAGGATGCTAGGCACAAATCCTGCTCCAAGTCCTTGAATTTTATGAGGCCCAGGAGATCCACCTGATAACACATCTGAATCAGCAGGCTCTACCGCATATACTTTACAATCTTTAAAGTTCTCTTTTAACACACGACCTGCACCAGTGATAGTTCCACCTGTGCCAATACCTGAAACAAAAGCATCCAAGCCATCACTCATCTGTTCCACAATCTCTTTACCCGTTGTTTCTGCATGAACTTGAGGATTTGCCTCATTATTAAATTGTTGTGGCATAAAATAGCCATGCTTTTCATTTAGTTCCTCTGCTTTCTTTATAGCACCCTTCATTCCCTCTGCACCAGGGGTCAAAATTAGCTCAGCTCCATAAGCACGAAGAAGATTGCGACGTTCTTTACTCATTGTGTCAGGCATAATCAGCACGGCCTTGTAGCCCTTTGCTACGGCAACCATTGCTAGACCAATACCTGTATTTCCGCTAGTAGGCTCTATTATTGTGTCACCAGCTTTTAATGTACCGTTCTGTTCTGCGGCTTCAATCATTGCTAAAGCAATACGGTCTTTGACCGAACTTCCGGGGTTCATAAACTCTAGCTTCAAGTATATATCTGCACTATCTTCATCTGTCATCCGATTTAATTTAACTACAGGCGTTTCACCTATTAATTTGGTAATATTGTCAGCCACTCTCATGTCCATCCGCCTCCCAATTCCTAGTTAATTTGTATGATTTAATTATAATGTACGTTTTACCTATACAAAAGTCAACTAAAAACACAAAAATGGGCATTCTTATCTTATTCCTCATACAGCCATTGAACCTCCGCTTCTTTCCATAGCGGATCAGCAGTCAATGTTTGGTTCGTCTCTAGCATAGCAATTTCACTTTTCATGTACTTTTTTATTTCCTCATACGTAAATGTAATTTCTGGTAAGTGGCGGTGCAGAAAAATAATTGCTACACCTTCATCTGTTGAAAATGGCTTACTATAGGAATGGTCATCCATTTGCAAAGCAATTTCTTCATATCCTTCAGGGAAAAACTGACTGTTTGTATAAATGTAACCGAGGTATCCCCCTTTATTCCTTGTTTCTTCATCAAGGGAATACTCCCGTGCAAGCAAATCGAAATCTGCATCTGCCTCCAAATCCCTAATCACTTTTTTCGCTGTTGAAAGATCCTCTACAATAATATGGGACAGTTGCATGGAGGCAGAGAAATTATATTGATCCCCATACTCTTCATAGTAACGTTGTAATTGATCCTCTGGAATCTTGACGTCTTCCGTTAATAGCAATTGCAATTGATAGCGATAGATTAGCTTTTCCCGCCAAAGCTTCTCCGCTCTTTTTGATTCTTCCTTACTCATTATCCCTTGTGCAGCTGTCAGCATGGATATTTCTTTTTGAATCATCTTTTCTGATATTTCCAGCTCTCTTTCTTTAGCCAGTTGACGAACAAGTTCCTGATCAATCATGGATTTTAATTGGCTCTCTCCATTATTCAAGCGTAGATGACGCATCCAATCCTCATAAAATATATCTTTCCCATTCACAGAGGCAACTGGCTTCTTTTTATTTATGACAGGTCCACTCTCTTTGCTATCTATAATTGTATTTTCACTCTTATTCCAGTAAATAAATGTGGCAATATTAGTAATAACAAGGACGATAACGATTCCCAACAAAAGGCGTTTGGACATATACTCTACTTCCCCCTGTAGATAAACTCAGAGTTACGAATTCAACAATTTTTCCAAGTCTGCTTCAGTAAATTCATACGTTTCATTACAGAAATGGCAACTTGCTTCAGCACCATGATCTTCCTCAATCATTTGCTTTATTTCTTCTTTTCCTAACCCAATTATTGCTTGCTCTACACGCTCTTTGGAACATTTACAACGGAATTCTACCGGCATGGTTTCATGAACTTTTACATTATCCTTACCGAATAACCTCTCTAAAATTTGTTCCGGTGTATTGCCTTGTTGAATTAAGGCTGAAATAGCAGGGAGAGCCTGTATTTCTTCTTCCAACTGGGTAATTACTTCTTCTTCTGCGCCCGGCATGACTTGAATAATAAACCCACCCGCAGCAAGTACGGAATGGTCAGGGTTTATTAATACTCCTGCACCTACTGCCGACGGCACCTGCTCCGAATTAGCAAAGTAGTAAGTAAAGTCCTCACTAATTTCCCCGGAAATAATCGGGACCTCCCCTGTGAAATAGTCTTTTAACCCCAAATCCTTAATCACGCTTATATTTCCATCGGTCCCTACAGCCCGAGCGACATCCAATTTTCCTTTATCATTTAACTCGAAATCTACATGGGGATTACTTACATAACCACGAACTTCGCCCTTAGCGTTTGCGTCAGCAAGGATAGCACCTATAGGACCTCTGCCTTCCACCTTTACTGTGAGCGAATCTTCCCCCTTTAACATTGCGCCCATCATGGCTGAGATTGTAATCGTTCTTCCCAGGGCTGCGGAGGCTGTAGCCCAAGTATCATGACGTCTACGCGCTTCTTCTACAGTTTCTGTCGTCGTCGTAGCATATGCTCTTACCATTCCATTATGTGCAGTTGCTTTTATTAAATAATCCTTCATTGTATAAACCCTCTCTTTATAAGCTGTTTCTTTTATATATTAGGTAAAGACCTTTTAATGTTAAATATGGATCGACATGGTTAATCGTAGCTGAAGCATCAGCAATTAATGGTGCTAACCCTCCTGTAGCAATAACTGTAGGATGCTTTCCTGTCTCCATCTGAATACGATTAACAATTCCATCTACTTGAGCCACATAGCCGTAAAATGCCCCAGATTGCATTGCCTCAACGGTCGAGGAACCTATTACATTGGTTGGTGGTTGGATTTCGATTTTTGGTAGCTTAGATGCTTTACTGTACAGTGCCTCCATAGAGATGTTAACACCAGGCGAAATAACTCCTCCAACATATTCTTCCTTGTCATTAATAAAGCAATACGTTGTAGCTGTTCCAAAGTCTATAATAATTAAGGGGGCTCCATATTCTTTAATAGCCCCGACCGCATTTACAATACGATCAGCACCTATCTCGTGTGGAGATGGATATGCCATTTTAAGACTGGATTGAATCGTTTCTTTTCCAATAACCAATGGTTCTATATTCAAATAATCTCGGCACATTTTCTCCATTGCAAACATAATTGGAGGTACTACAGAAGAGATAATTACACCTGTAATATCCGTTAAGGCTAACCCTTTATGTTCGAACAGGGATTTAATCAGAATTCCGAATTCGTCTTCTGTTTTATACCGATCTGTTTTTATGCGCCATTCATATTTTAATTGTTCTCCTTCAAAGACACCCAGCACTGTATTGGTGTTACCAACATCAAGTACAAATAACATCTACTGACCAGACCCTTCTTACATGAATAACATGTGATTTTCATTAGCAATTTCTTTTTTAAATATACCATAAAAATGGTAATAACGTTAAAAGCCCTGTTTCCTGAAAGTTTTCAGACTGCCAACTTGACTTGGGGGGCCGAAGTCAAATGATAGTTGTTACTGTGTGTTGTACAGTTGGAGGAAACTGCGATGTAACTTTATTGATGAAAAGCTCAGTGAAATATTTGAGGAGAATTGCCCCATTGATTTCCGTTGCATGCGGACGCTTTCACGCCTCCGGGTACAAGTGCGACATCTGCTCGTTATCTCGCAGTGTCTTCTTTGCCGCCCGGCATGGCTTCAGCCGCTTCCTCCGCTACGCTCCGTCCAGGGTCTTCGCCTCATGCTATTCCGGCAGGAGCCGCGGGCCAACAGGACGTTGGTCATGCAATCGTTGCCACAGGACGTGGCGTTCTTAGATTGCCGCCCTCCACTCCAATCAATTCGTATGAGCTTTTAATATTCCAAATACGGAGTGGCCTTTCACTTGTCCTTGACGATGGAAAGTGACCTTTTTACATCTAATACTAAGTTCATTTATCGATAAAAAGTAACACTTAAGCGGAGGAAAATACGTAGACTTCTGGGGGAGATGAGGCATAGGTGAGACCCCGGAATGCGGTAGCATGAGGAGGCTCATCAGCCGCCCCCGAAAAGCGCAGTATTTTCCGTAGCGGTGATGCAACCAGATTCAATATTTCAGTGAGCTTTCCAGTAACAAAGTTATTTTTCATACTTAACTTAAATATCAAAAGTTACTTCGCAAATTATCCACTTCACGAATTACATTAGGGAAACAAGCCATTTAATACCCCTAATAACATATGCATATAAAAAAGCAGCCACGTAGTAGTGTGGCTGCTTTTTGGATAGTTACTCTTTTTTATCTTCATTTGTGTCTTCACCGGAAGAAGGTTTGTTATCAGTCATAATAGAATCCTCAATGGATTTATTTTCTTCTTCCCGCTTCGTGTTTGCCTCTTCTTTTGCTTCTTCAAAAGATTCTGGTTCGTTATCCTGATCCTTTGATTGGATATTCACCTTCATAGAATCATTTTCTTCTATGCCATAATCCTCAGCTTCTGGCAAGATGCCATCCTCAAATAACGATTTAATTTGCTTGGCATCAAGTGTTTCTACTTCTAAAAGCGTCTTAGCTACAAGTTCCAGCTTATCTTTATTCTCTGTTAAAATCGTTTTAGCTCGATCATAACAATAGTTAATAAAGTTTTGCATTTCTTGGTCGATATCATGTGCAATGGCATCACTATAGTTTTGCTCATTTCCTAAGTCACGACCAAGGAAGACGTCACCGCCGCCTCCACTTGTAAACTGTAGCGGACCTATCTTATCACTCATACCGTATTCCGTAATCATCTTACGGGCAATACCTGTGGCACGCTGGAAGTCATTGTGTGCACCGGTACTTACTTCCCCGAAGATAATCTCTTCAGCAACACGGCCTCCCAAAAGACCAGTGATTTTATCAAATAGTTCTGGTTTCGTCATAAAGTAGCGATCTTCCCTAGGCAGCATGACAGCATAACCACCAGCTTGCCCGCGTGGTACAATCGTAACTTTATGTACCATATCCGCATCATCGAGAACCATACCAATAATCGTATGACCACTTTCATGATATGCTACAATATTTCTTTCTTTTTCAGAGATAACCCTGCTCTTCTTAGCTGGACCAGCAATTACCCGATCAATTGCCTCATCAACATCCAGCATATTTATTTCTTTGCGATCAGACCTTGCTGCCACAAGGGCTGCTTCGTTTAATAGGTTTTCCAGATCTGCACCGGAAAATCCAGGTGTCCGCATAGCGATAATCTTAAGATCTACCGTGCTATCTAGCGGCTTATTTCTCGCATGGACTTGCAATACTTCCTGACGGCCTTTAACATCCGGGCGATCAACGGTAATCTGTCTGTCAAAACGACCTGGACGTAATAATGCAGGGTCAAGAATATCCGCACGGTTGGTTGCTGCGATAATAATGATACCTTCATTAACACCGAAGCCATCCATTTCTACAAGCAACTGGTTCAATGTTTGTTCACGCTCGTCATGGCCGCCGCCAAGACCTGCGCCACGCTGTCTTCCCACTGCATCAATTTCATCTATAAATATAATACAAGGAGCATTTTTCTTCGCATTTTCAAATAAGTCACGCACTCGTGATGCACCCACACCAACGAACATTTCCACAAAGTCTGAACCACTTATGGAGAAAAACGGTGTGCCGGCTTCACCAGCTACCGCACGAGCAAGTAGTGTTTTACCTGTTCCAGGCGGTCCTACGAGAAGAACACCTTTAGGAATTCTGGCTCCAACAGCCGAGAACTTCCGAGGATCTTTTAAGAACTCTACAACTTCAACAAGTTCTTGCTTTTCCTCATCAGCACCTGCTACATCCTTAAAGCGTACTTTCTTTTTATCCTCACTGTACATCTTAGCTTTACTCTTACCAAAGTTCATGACACGGCCACCGCCGCCTCCACCTTGGGCTTGGCTAAGTATAAACAAGAAAAATAAACCTATAATTAAGAACGGAATCATGGTAGTTAAAAATGTTACCCATGCACTTGGTTGTTCTTCTTCTTCGACATGGAGCACACTTTGTTTATTTGCTTGCTCTGTAATAGACGCTATAATTTCTGTATTATCCGGCACTTGTGCAATAAATTTCTTATCATCATCTGTTAACGTACCGGTATACCGCACAATTCCATTTGCGGGTTGCATCGTCATTTCTTCAATTTCGCCATTATTCAAAGCATCTGTAAATTGTTGCACATTAAATTGTTTTGCTTCTTCGTTCTGCCCATTGAATACTCCTATTACACCGACGATAACGAAGAATATGAGTACCCAAAAGAAAACGTTCCGAAATATCCGATTCATTACTTACCTCCTCCCAAGCGGGGAAAAACTATATAACATCGTACCATATGAAAAAGCTGGAATACAACTAATTTCACTTCATAAGGAGTGCTCTATGCATCCTAAGTTAATATCCACTTGTTACCATTTTTTAAACAAACAATTACATCATTGCTTCACTATTTTTATCTATTCCAAGTTAATTATTCTCCACCGTAAATCTCTGGTTTTAACACACCAATGTATGGCAAGTTACGGTATTTTTCCTGATAATCAAGTCCGTACCCAACCACAAATTCGTTAGGAACCTCAAAGCCGACTAAGTCTGCTTTAATAACGGCTGTTCTTCCAGATGGCTTATCAAGCAATGTAACAATTTTTATTGATTTGGCTTTACGGTATTTGAATAAATCAACCAAATAACTTAAAGTAAGGCCACTATCTATGATATCTTCAATAATTAAAAGATCCCGACCTTCTACTTTGGTATCCAAATCCTTCACGATCTTTACTTCACCGGAAGAACGCATTTCGCTTCCGTAACTGGAAACATCCATAAAATCCATTTCCAAGTGAATATCCATCTGTCTTAATACGTCGGACATAAATGGCATAGCCCCTTTTAAAACCCCAATTGCCAAAGGGAACTTTCCTTCATATTCTTTGCTAAGCTGCTGTCCAAGCGCTTTGCATTTCTCCTTTATGTCTTCTTCAGAGATAAGGACCTCTTTTATATCGTTATGCATGTATGCTCCTCCTACTTTTAGCCTCTTTCGTAATATATATGGATATACGGGGCATTATTAGCTTGATGTTTAGGTTGTCCTTTTTTCAATCCGATAAGCCATAAAATTTCACCTTGATCATCTACCAGAATTGGCCAGGAAGCCCGTTCTACTTTTGGAATTTTAGCATCTATAAAAATGTCTTTCACTTTTTTACTACCTGCTAAACCCTTCCAACGCATCCTATCACCCGGTTTACGAGTACGAATATGTAGAGGAAGCTGAATTTCTTCCAAATTGCAAATGAAGCTATCCCTTTTTCCTAATAGCGGTTGATCCATCATTTCAGCATAGATCACGGTCCCATCAGGTAACATTGTTCTTCCTGGGACTTCTAAAGTTTTACAATAAGAGGGATCGTGGGGTTCTAGATCAGCGAAGTAAAAAGATAAATTATTATATGACTTTTCCAATGTTAAATGGAACGGAAAATCAATCTGTACGTTTCCTTTTCCGTTTTCCAATAAAGAAAAAAAATACGCTTCATGGATGTACGATAAATCTTTGGGTAAACGCTTATACAGATAGTTTAATATTAGATGATAGGCCCGTCTTTGTAAAGCAATTGGATGTTTTTTGAAAAGATTAATTTCAAAGGATGCTTTCTCATAATTAGCAGTGAAGTCTACCAGTCTATCTACCAGTTTTTCAGCTTCATTTCTTAAGTATGCTTCATCTTCAGCAAGTGTTTCACTCAAATGTTGGACTGTATTATGTATATTACTGTTTTTCTCTTTTATTAATGGCAGCACGGTATTTCTAAAATAATTTCTTGTATATGTTAGTTCATCATTAGAGGGGTCATATCTTGGTGTAATGCCATTTATCTTGCAATAGGCTTCTACTTCCAATCTTGTAACAGCCAACAAAGGTCTTATAATCCAGCCTCCAGCAAATTCCCTTTTTGCAGGTATGCCACTAAGCGCACTTGAATTTGCTGATCTAACTAAACTCATTAACATGGTTTCCAGCTGGTCATCGCTATGATGGCCTAGTGCTAAATAATCTGCCTGATGTGCATACATTTGTTCTTCAAAAAAGCGATAACGCATTTCTCTCGCAGCAACCTGTGTACCAACATGAAGTTCGTTCTTGTAAGATTTCACATCAACTGAGGTGCTTTTAAAAGGGATTTCCCATTGCCTGCATACCTTTTCCACATATTTTACATCCGCGATGGATTCCTCCCCGCGCAATTGGTGATCCACAGAGATCGCGATTAAATTTAGGCCCCACTCCTTCCGAATAGCTCGAAGAAAATGAAGGAGCGCCATCGAATCAGGCCCACCTGAAACTCCAACCAAAACCGTGGTGTTCTTTTTCAGTAGTCGTTGTTTATTTATAAAAGCTATTACGGCCTCATTCATCTGCATCCCAACTCCAACCTCTTAAGCTGTCTCAAGAATACCATACTTTCCCCCCCTATAAAAGCAAGGACAACACGTAATACATGGTTGCCAATAGCGTGATCCCACCTGCTTCTGCTAGCATAGGTAGTGATGATGATCTTTGTACATTTTTATTGGCACGTGACCGTGACCTCTTCTGCATGTGGTACATACAGTTAATAACCTCTACACGCATTTCAGCGCTCGTTTGATATTTACCTTCTACAGCCTTTTTTAGGACAGTACGGTAGGGGGTTAGCTCCTTTATTGCATCGATTTTGTTAAATAAAAAAACCTGAGAAGAGGTTTGCTTTTTTTCAAATCGCTTCGGATAAAAGACATGTAAAAATACCATAACCAATGCGAATAAATCATAGCTTGGTTCAGCTTTTCTTGTACCAAGCCCCCAGTAGCCCCGGTCGTAGAACTCTGTATACTCCTTAATCGCTCTTCCTACTTTCGTTGTACCACCAACATCAATCCAACGAACTCTTGGAGGGGAATGAAGCACTAAAATGTTATCTGTTTTTAAGTCACCGAAAATCCAGCCAGATTGATGAAGTCTCTCCAAATCCTCAAGCAATTGTAACATAAAGACACCTATCCATTCATTTCCTTGTTGCCGGATAAATGATGCCAGGGATTGCCCTTGTAAATACTCCATTACATAAAATGTATACTGGTTACCAAGCGGAGAAGTCCAATCATCTATATCTACTAAAGAAGGTCCAAGCGGATTACCTTGGACCTTTTCCAGCGACTTTAAGACATTCACTTCCACGGTCATGGATGTACTTGTATCACTTATTTTCAATGCAGCAGCGCGGCCATTCCATTCACATAAATAGACAGTTCCAATTGCCCCTGATCCCAGCTCTTTTTTAATGAGGTAGCTATTCTTATGCCACTTGCCTGTAATTTGAATGCCCGGCCTTATTTCCTTGTTATGCTTCTTCCATGCCTGGTTCGTCCTCATTTCTAAAGCTCCTTCGCAAGCTCTTTCTGCCAAACTGGTACATTGCTTCACGAATAGCGGGCCCTGTTGGCGTTATCCCTCCACTAGTCAGCTTTGGAAACACGGTAGAAATAGCATCTAATTGTGGCGACCAATCAAACACTTTTTGAATATCTTTCCTTTTACCAGGAAAGCTGTAAATACAAAAACGATTTCTTCCAATACGGGAATTTAGACTAATGGATAAATCTATTAAGGCTTCTTTCACAGTAGGAAGCTTATCATGCATACTTGCGCTTGTATCAATAAGTACTAAAACTTCCAAATCACATGTTTCTCCCATATCTTCTACCACTTCCATAATTTCGCCTCGCTTTTCAGGCGCGAGATCCTCCATCGATTGACCAGAACCTAAAATCTGTTGTAACTCTTTATTAACAAACCCTTGGAGTGTTTGTGTCATGGCCTGTTTTGTGACTGCTTGAACAGTCTGTGATAATGCCTGTTTATAGACAAGCTGACTAACTCCACCTCCAGATAAGGCGATTTCTTCAACTTCCTGTAAGCCCTCTGGTTGCTCCGTTTGATCATCCAATATCCCTATTACATTAACGGTTATCCCTTGCTGGTGGGCTAACGCAGCGGTGGCAGCAGGATCCTCTCCTTTATTGGAACAGCCATCCGTAATCAGCAATATTTGCTTTAATGTCCCTTTTCTCACTCTATATATACCTCCCATCATTTTCCATTACCATCATCACCAAAAAACATGGGAAATATACTACTAGCTGAGGGATTGGAGTCCAACAGTGTCAAAATTGAATTGTATGAGATAGCTTTTTATCACAACATATGTAACAGTAATTTTAAAAGCTGAACCGCCTTGTTTATACCCACAAGGCGGTTCAGCTAACTAGACCATGCCCAAATGATCGTTTTTCCTTTTAAATTATTGTGCTTTTTCACCATAGACAGGGACATTTGCCCATTTCGGACTGTTTTTCATCACCTTTGTTACCAAAACAGTCATATCATCTACAATTTCACCTGACCTTGTCCGAATAACCTCCTCTAGAAGCAGGTCCGCCATTTCTTGAGGATCTTCTGTCTTCATCTCTCTTATTTTCCTTTTCAACCATACATCGGTATTCTCCACATCTTTCGGTCCGTCAAATATTCCGTCACTCATCATGATTAATAAATCACCAGACATCAATTGATCACTTACAATATCCACATCAAATTCCTGCACAATCCCCATTGGAAGATTACTTGCTTCTACTTTTATAAGTTGATCACCTCTTTTAATAAAGCTAGGTGTTGACCCTATTTTTAAAAAGCGAACAAATGCATTATGCATGTCAATCACAGCTAAGTCCAAGGTTGCAAAGATCTCATCCGTGCTGCGGAGGGACAAGATAGAGTTTATGGACTTTATTGCTACTTTTTCCGGAATCCCTGTTTGTAAGATTTGTTGCAACAAGCGGAGGGTTTCCATGCTTTCTTCTCTTGCTCTTTTTCCATTCCCCATCCCATCACTAATCGCCATTGCAAATTTACCAGCACCAAGTTCAATCGTTGTATAACTATCTCCTGAAATCAATCCTCCACCCTTTGCGGCATTTGCAGCCCCTGTTTCTACAACAAATTCTTTTGCCGATCCAAACGCTAAATAACTATACCCATTTGGAAAAGGAGAAATTTCCTCCTGCTTTACTATTACCATTTCATTTAGAATTTCGGATAGGACAGGAGCAATTAACTTGGAGCCTTCCCCGTGATAATCATAAAAGGTCATTGTCATTTCTATATCTACATTTCCTTTTTCCAAACCATATACATCCAGCTTTTCCAATTGAATTCCTAATTGTTTAAGTGCATGTACAATTTGCAGTTCCTGTTGTTCATGCATCTGCCTTTCCTTAAGAATCTCTTTCGCAAAATCCTCCATTACCTCTGAGACACCTTGCAATTGATCAGCAACTAACCTCTTGCTTTCCATTACTTGCTGCTTTAATTTTTGATTCGCATTAAAGTAAGAAGCCTCTTCCTTCATGGCATCGACTACTTTTTTGGATTTAACACAGTAATTTTCAAACTCACGGGATACCCTTCGATTTGGTTCATGACCGTCTGCTATATCATCTTTCATTTCTTCCATAAGTGAATAGGTGGTATCAAACTGTTTTTGCCAGCAACGTTCCTTCATAAAACAAGTCTGGCATGTTTTTTCTGTTACTTGGCTAAGAAAAAAGTCTGTCTCTCTTTTGAGTTCATCATTGTCTGGCGAAGCTATGTCTGTTGTTGCAAAACTTTTGGATAGGGCTTCAAACACATCAGAAAACTGCTCTACTCTTTTCGCTGTGACATTTCTTACCTTTTGTAAATATTGCTCTTGTTCATTAGTATATTCTTCGGTCCCAGGTATATATCTGGAGATTTTTTTGAACCAGCTTCCAGGAGTAATTAAAAAGAAACCGATTGCAAAGCTTGTTTCTATAATAGAAGGAATCAGTGTGGCCGAATCACCATATATTCCAATTAAAAATGTGCCCACAAAAAGCCCTACAGCAACACCCGGTTTTTTACCTTCTTTAAGCAAACCGCCCAATAAACCGGAGAAGGCTAACAAACTCATCTGGTACAAATTAGCCACGTTTGCCAGTGATAAAATTAATCCAGCAACAACACCAACTGTTGATCCAATCGCTGCCCCACCAACGTAAGCAAGAATTAGCACAAAATAACGAGAAAAAATTTGTTCCATAGAAGCATCATAGATTGTCCACCCGATTGTACCAGTAAGTATAGAGGCAATTAGAATAATCATACAGACTACCTCTTCATTTTTCAGGGCTGGCTTGTATCGTTTTGGTGATAATAAAGGAATACTCTGCATAAATATTAGTACAAGTACTGCCCCTAAAACGCCTTCAACTACTACCAGCATCCATTCATAGGAGGATAGTTGGCTATTAAAGGAATAGATACATATTCTGGCAGCAGCAGTTGATGAAAACACAATAATTGGTAACACTAACTGCTGGTTTTTAAATTTCTTAAATAAGCCAGCTAATAATATAAATACAATCATTGCAAAGGTTATAAATATACTATGAACAATTGAATAACTTAAAGCACCAGCAATGACAGCGAACATGGATTTGACCGTTTTATCTCTATGTATAAACCACATAGTAGCCAGAAATGCTACAGCAAATGGGGAAACAACAGAGAGAATAACAGCCCGTCCCAATAAAAAGCCTACAAAAAAATATAGCCATCCTTTGTTAAGTAACACGCTCTTCACCGTGGCAGATCCTTTATGCCGAAGTTTTTGTATTTGGCTTATATTATCCGTACCCAATACTTTTGGTTCCACCCTCGGAATTGAATTCATCATACATAACCACTCCCTCTTTGTGATATTAAACCACAATATGCCTTCTTTTTTTGTCAAAAGAGCAGGGTGCTATGCAAGAATCGTTCGACTTGTTTCTAAAAAACAGGCATGATTCAACACGAACATATGAACGTTACTATTGATATACAAGGAAAGGGATTAATGACATAATCTTTTATTTTGTTGAAAATCCTAAGGATGTGGCGAATAAAGCAAAGCGTAGTGTTTTGTTACAACTTGGTAGGACATCTAAATTATCTGTTATTCCTTTATTTACTTTCTACTTTTCTATTGACATCAGAGTGAGGCTGTTGTATTATATTTTTTGTTGACTTATTTGGCGGCGTAGCTCAGCTGGCGAGAGCGTACGGTTCATACCCGTGAGGTCGTGGGTTCGATCCCCTCCGCCGCTATCAAAAAGAAAACCTGCAGAGAACTATTGTTCCTGCAGGTTTTTTTTTGCTTGATGTACTAACCAGCCGTAGAGCGAGAGTATCCGCCGGAGAAGAAAGTAATCAGCTGCAGAGCGAAACTATCCCCCGTAGAAAAAATTAATCTGCCGCAGAGCGAAACTATCCGCCGCAGATTAATTTAATCAGCTGCAGAGCGAAAGTATCTGCCGAAGAAGAAATTAATCAGCTGCAGAGCGAGAGTATCCGCCACAGATATTTATTATGTAAAGCCAAAAAAACCAGCTTCCAATCGGAACCTGGTTTTTATTTATATAGAGCATTGTCTATAGACAGCAACTGCTATCCTCTTTTAGCACCTCGACCCCCGCGTTTGGATTCCGTGTGCTTCTTTAAAGAGGCCAAACGGTCTTCTGAATCTTTGAGGAAACGGTTCATTTTGGATTCAAATGATTCCGTACGCTCACGTGGATCACGCTGTGGACGTTTTGGTTTGTCTTTTGCTTTTTTAATAGACAGACCAATCTTACCATCCTTTTCAACATTAATAACTTTAACCTTCACTTCTTCACCAACACTAAGGTGTTCATTAATGTCTTTCACATAGTTGTCGGCAACTTCACTAATGTGAACTAAGCCCGTTTTACCTTCCTCAAGCTCCACAAACGCTCCAAAATTAGTGATACCAGTTACCTTTCCCTGCAGCTTGCTGCCTACTTCGATTGACATAAAAAAAATGCTCCTCCTTAAAATTTTTAGAAAAATGGAAACCCCATAACTATGGAACATTCATCTTTCCAGCATCCTGATTCATTTATAATCAGAATATCATGTCTTCTCTATTATATTATAGCTAAGCTTATAAATGTGTGTCAATATGACGGCTTTTCTTGAGGAATATTAAAGATTAATTCCCCTTCTTTGGAGAAGAAATAGTTTGTCCTTGCAATTTCCAAGACATACTCTTCATCATTAAGCAAGGTGATTTCCTCTTTCATATTCTTTTCTTCTTTCTTTAATGTGGCTAATTCATCCTGCAGCTGTTCGTATTCCTCCATTTTTTCCGCACGGAGTTCCCGTTGATTAAAATGATAGGATGCTAAGCTTCCGATAGCCAAGAGAGCTATTAAAGAAAATAACACAAGACGACGAATCAAACGTTGTTTTTTTCTCTTTTGTCTCTCTATGTACACATCATATTGCTGCATGTAATTCGAATCCAGTCTTGTAACTGTTTTTTCTCTCGCTGACAAGCTTTTACCTCCTCTTTGACCATATAAAATGTATCCATTTAGTTGTTATATTCTTCATTGTACTACAAAATCCTGCTATGTTGAGTAAAAAACTTTGAATCTTTTTCGGTAAAATGGAGTATATCAATCTTAACAAGCCCCTAATTGGGAAAAACACTACTTTAAGACAAAAAAGAAGAATGATGCCTATCAGATGAATAAGCCAAAGCACTAAAGCAATCACTATGCTTATCATCCACTTTATTGGATTAATGAGGAGCAGCTGGATAAGCCTTTCAAAAAAGTGATAAATAGCAGCAATTACTCGTATAATATATTCCAACAATTTCTTATATAGTTTAGCGACAAGAACCTGATAAATAGCAAAACCAAGCACACATGCAGCAATAATGTAAAATCGTAGCTCCCCACCATTAACCCGAAAGAGCACATAAAATAGGATGACAGTTTGAGAAGTCCAAAAAAGGACCTCCATGAGATAGGATAGAAATACGTTCTTCTTCCAGAATGGCTTGAACCGATAGAAGGTTTCTAGAGCTATACCCAGATAGAGGCCACTTAAAACCATAGCGAACATGGTCATAAATTGTGTATCTAATGTCATCTGAAGAGCTTGCTAAAGAATCCTTTAGCTTTCTCCTGCTGCTCGTCCACATAAGATAGCTCGTACACTTTTCCTTTAATAGTTACATTTCCCTCTCCAACATCGAGGTTTTTTAATTGAAGATTTTGTCCACGTATAATTAAGTAACCCATTACCGTTTCCAGTAGAAATTCTTCATTATCAAAACTGTCGACTTCCTTTACACCTGTTATTTCCAGATTTCTTCGGTTATTCATTTTTACATAATGATCTGTTTGCACACGTGTATCTGTTGTCGTTGGTTTATTTTCATAATAGTTCATTGTAAGAGACCCTCCTTATCCCTATTACTATATGAACGAAAGGACAAGTGTAGAACCTGAATCCAACATATAAGAAGAGTGTTTCTTGACACCTGCCAATGGATATGATATTTATTTTATGGGATTATCACTCTTAATGAACGAGTGCTAATATGATATCATCAACTTGAAGGGAGTTTTAACGATGGTTAAAAAGCAGTTTCAGGCAGAATCAAAAAGATTATTGGAAATGATGATTAACTCAATTTACTCACAAAAAGAAGTATTTCTACGAGAATTGATATCCAACTCCAGTGATGCTATTGACAAAATATACTACAAGGCACTTACAGATGATTCCCTGGACTTTGATATGGGCAATTACTACATAAAAATAAGTGCTGATAAAGAAAATCGCTTGTTGAAAATCAAGGATACAGGGATAGGAATGACCAAAGAGGAATTGGAAAACAATCTTGGGGTCATCGCTCAAAGTGGATCATTAGCATTTAAAAAAGAAAATGAAACAAAAGATGGACATGATATTATCGGCCAATTCGGGGTAGGCTTCTATGCTGCATTCATGGTTGCAGAAGAAGTAAAAGTCATTAGCCGTGCACTTGGTAATGAGGAAGCTTATGTATGGGAATCCAAAGGTGCTGACGGATATACAATAGAAACAGCCAATAAAGAGGATGTTGGCACAGAAATTATCCTTAAGATCATGGAAAATACCGAAGATGAAAACTATGATGAATATCTTGAAGAATACCGTTTGAAGCAAATTATTAAGAAATACTCTGACTTCATTCGGTACCCAATTAAGATGGATATTACAAAAAAGGAACCAAAAGAAGAAGGTAGCGAAGATTACACAGAGTATACAGAAGAAGAAACAATAAACAGCATGGTGCCGATCTGGAAAAAGAATAAGAGTGAATTAACAGATGAAGACTATGAGAACTTTTATCAGGAAAAAAGGTATGGCTTTGATAAGCCACTAAAACATATCCATATCCATGTTGATGGAACCATTCGTTATAATTCTATTTTATACATTCCGGAAACTACACCATATAACTATTACACAGCTGAATATGAAAAAGGCCTGGAATTGTATTCAAATGGTGTGTTGATTATGGAGAAGTGTGCTGAGCTCTTGCCAGATTATTTTAGCTTTGTGAAGGGATTGGTCGACTCGGAAGACTTATCCTTAAATATTTCACGGGAAATGCTACAGCATGATCGTCAATTAAAATTAATCTCAAAGAATATAACAAAGAAAATTAAACAACAGCTTTTACAGCTGTTAAGAGAAGATCGGGAAGGGTATGAGAAATTCTTTGAGTCATTTGGACGCCAATTAAAATATGGTGTGTACAGCGACTTCGGTGCGAACAAAGATACCCTACAGGATTTGCTGCTTTTCTATTCTTCAAAGGAAAAGAAATTAGTATCACTTGATGAGTATGCATCGAGAATGCCAGAGGATCAAAAATATATTTATTATGCAACAGGCGAATCCATTGATCGGATTGATAAACTACCTCAAACAGAACTAGTTGCAGATAAAGGATATGAAATTCTCTACTTTACCGATGAAGTAGATGAATTTGCTATAAAGATGCTCATGCAATACAAGGAGAAGGAATTCCGCTCTGTATCCAGTGGAGACCTTGGCTTAGATATGACAGAGGAAAATAATAAAGCTGAGGAAGAAGCAGCCTCCAACAAAGATTTGTTCACAGAAATGAAAAAGCAGCTAGAAGGCAAGGTAAAGGATGTAAAGGTCTCTAATCGACTCAAATCACATCCTGTCTGCTTATCAACAGATGGAGAGATCTCTGTGGAAATGGAAAAAGTACTTAGCGCAATGCCTAACAATCAACAAATAAAGGCAGAGAAGGTACTGGAAATCAACCCAGATCACGAAGTCTATCACTCACTAAAGACAGCTTACGAAAGCGATAAAGAAAAATTTGCGTTATATACAAATTTACTTTACAATCAGGCATTACTTATTGAAGGTCTCCCAGTTGGAGATCCAGTAGAATTTACAAATGACATATGTAAAGTGATGGTTTAAATCTCAAAAGCACAAGCGCCCGATTCCACTGAACCGGGCGCTTTTTTATTCGTCCTTTTTTTCCTCTTTTATTACCTTATACAAAGTCTCAGCTTCATCCTTTTTTACATTTTCGCGAAGAGCTGTTACTTCAATGGTAACCAATTTCTGACCGAATTTAATCATTAGCTCATCACCCACTGCAACAGTCGAAGAAGCTTTTGCCTGATTCCCATTAATGGTAATTCTGCCTTGATCTGCTACTTCCTTCGCCAGTGTACGACGTTTAATTAGTCTGGAAATCTTTAAAAACTTATCTAATCTCATCTTTTCCTACTCCCTCTCTTTTGCCTGATTCCAAAAATAATCCATTTCTTCTAAGGAAACATTGTTTATGTTAAGGTTATTCTCTTGAATCTGTTCTTCAATGAAATGAAAACGAGAATAAAATTTCTGGTTAGACCGATTCAATGCAATTTCCGGGTTTATTTTATAATAACGCGTTAAATTTGCCAGGACAAACAGGACATCTCCAAACTCTTTTTCTATTTCTTCCTCGTTTCCAGATTGTATGGCCTCTTTCACTTCTTTTATTTCCTCATTAAGCTTACTCCAAATGTCATCCACATTGTCCCAATTAAATCCTACTTTGGCAGCCTTTTTTTGTAATTTATATGCTTTTGCAAGAGAAGGAAGATGATTAGGTACTCCATCCAACAAGGAGGTTCGAACCTCCCCTTTTTCCTCTCGTTTTAATTCATCCCAATTTTTATAAACTTGATCAACTGAATCTACAGAGACATCAGCGAACACATGTGGATGGCGGTGAATCATCTTTGCAGTAATTGAACGGATTACATCATCTACCGTAAAGAATCCGTTATCCTCTCCAATCTGACTATGAAGCATTACTTGAAGCAAAATATCACCAAGTTCTTCGACTATATTTTCATCATCTTGTTGATCAATTGCATCTATTAGCTCATAGGCCTCTTCCACGGCATACTCCCGCAAGGTTTCATGTGTTTGTTCCCTATCCCATGGACATCCATCAGGACCTCTTAATATGGCAATAACCTCTTTTAATCTAGGAAATGTGTGTTGAAGCAGGTTTTCTGTTACTGGAGGAATATATATGCTTGTTAAATTGCTTATTTCCATCGAGTGATCTAATTCCTCAAGTGGCATCGTACGGACAGATTCTTGTTCACTTCCAGCAGCATCTACGACTTTTATTTCAAATTCAGGTGGTAAATCTTCTAATAAAGCAAGCTTGACCTCTGAAGCAATAAACCGATCATATACCTGGCAAAATATAATATGATTGCGGTAATTCAGCTGATTGCGATTAAAGGACGTCCCGTCTACAAATTGGAAGCCTTCGATAGGATCCATTTGTAATGTAGTAAATAAATCATCAAGATAACTTTGTCCACCAAGGATGTCTATTTCAACCTCTTTTTGCTCCAATAACAACTGGACGGTCTTTTCGGCAAGCATCGGATGACCTGGAACGGTGTATATTATTGGTTCCTTTCTTCCCTTCTCAATTAAGCTCCTGACAATACGCTCATATACATCAACAAAGTTAGTTTCCTCTTCATACATCGAATCGAAGGATGTAAACTGTACTCCTTCATCTTCAAGTGTACGAATCACCGGATGGTCTTTTGTACGAGTATACACCGTGCTTTTTTGATTAACTAATTTCTTATAGAGACCAAGAGGTAACTGATCGATATCTCCTGCTCCTAATCCGATAATCTCAATTTTACTCATATTTTATTTCTCTCCTTATAAATCCGAATAAAAAAATTAGATGCTGGCAGCATGCGTAATTCTTTAATCGTAAATGCTTTCCATCTTATCATACAAAAAATATATATAGCCCCACCTGTAAAAGAAATGAATACTACGTATACCAGCAATCCCCACCTAGACATATCTTCCATGAAAGAAATAATAAAATTTCCTATAGCCAAATAAATAATCATTAAACCGGCTGCACCACTAAGCACCTTCCAATTGATTTGTTTATAAAAATGTAAACCAGGTACCTTTCTTCGTAATTCCATCGATACGATGATACACAGCAAAAGCAGACTGACAGTAGTAGCTAACGCTGCTCCGATTATTCCTATCCATGGAACGAGTGTTTGATTAGCAATCCACTTTACAAAGAAAGCTATTAAGATGAAGCCTGCCGTACGCTTCACATAACCGAGACCCTGGAGTATGGAAGAGGCGGTAATCGCAATAGAAGCAAAAACAATAGCAGATACGAGGATTTGCAGGTAGCGTGTACCTTCCGCGTTTTGGTATAGTAATTCATTCACTTCTTTAAAAATAATAATTAATCCAATACAAGCCCCTACCGCTAAATACAAACTGAATTTCAATGCCCCTCGTATATAAAAATAAAAGGTCTCCGGGTCATCCTCCAGCCGCTTTTGAGAAATAGAAGGGAGAAGGGCCAAGGCAAAAGAGGAACCAAGCACGATGCCAAGTTGAATCAGTGGCTGTCCACGATCAAATACACCTTTTGCCTCCATTGCGGTCTGCTTGTCCAGGCCATGGCCAAGTAAGCTAGGAAGCAATGTAAACGTATCAGCAAATTGAATAACTAGTAATACCATATGGTTTAATGTCGCAGCCAATCCCAAAATGAGTAATGTATTTACATAATAATTCCATGGGACAGGATGATTGGTCTCTTCTTTTTTTAATTGTTTGTTCCGATAGAATATTACTAAAATGAAAAGCGCAGTAATTGAGCCTAGAATAGCTGCCCAAACAGCTGCCTGCCCAATTTTATATAAATTAATCTGCTGTGTTGAAATAACTACTGCTGCTCCTACAATAATAAAGACCCTAACTATCTGTTCTCCGATTTGAGAGAAAGCTACTGGTTTCATGTATTGGTTACTCTGAAATACACCGCGAAGTAAAGCGGTGAAGGGAATAACTAAAAAGATAAAGGCACTGAAACGATATGTGCCAGCAAGCCTCTCATCTCCAATCCAAACAGCCAGTAAATCTGCGTTAAGTAATAAAAATAGAAAGAGTGTGGCATTTATACATAATAAAATAAGTATGATGGGAAGATGAAAGGTCTTAAAAGTTAACTTCTTTCCCATTCGCTTTAGATCCATTGCCATTTTGGAGATAGCTGAAGGAAAGCCATATAGGGAAAGCATAAGAGCGATTCCTAAAATAGGATAAATTTGTTGATAGATATAAAAACCAATATCGCCAGTTAAATTTTGTAATGGGACCCGGTATCCAGCACTTAGAACCTTACTGATAAGTCCACCCGCTGTTAGCAGTAATGCACTTTTGACGAGTTTATTTGTTTCATTCACGCCCATAAATAACGTCCTTTTTAAAATTACAATGTGAAATTATTATAGCATAGTTGTCTATTTCGCGTGATACACAGAATGAACGTCTTAAGTACAAGCGAGACATCAACTCCGTTACTACAGAGTTTATTCATTTTGCGATTCATTGAAAACCCCCAATATATTAGAATTTTTTTTAATTAAAAAAAAGCAAAAAACAGTACATACTGTTTTTTGCTGCCCATATAAGTATTATTCCATCTGTCTTGCCAAGAATCCCGCCGCTGTTTCAATTGATTTTTGCTCTACATTTGTGATTTTCTCACCATCTTTTGAAACAATCATTACACATCCAATTGGGTCTCCATTTGCAATGATAGGGCTAATACAATAAGAATTTAATTCCTCTTCGTTTCCTTCTACAAGCTCCAGAGTACTGGCATCTGTAACAAACACTTGATTTCTTTCTTCAATAATTTTTGTTAGTTGTGTACTAATATTTTTGTTTAAATAATCCTTCTTTGACTCACCTGCTACTGCAATTATTTCATCTCGATCACAGATAAACACAGGAGATTGCAGGGAATCAAATAAAGCCTCTGCATATTCTTTTGCAAAATTACCTAACTCATTAATAGGAGAGTATTTTTTTAAAATAACTTCCCCTTCTCTGTCTACAAATATTTCCAAAGGATCTCCTTCACGGATGCGTAAAGTTCTTCTAATTTCTTTGGGGACCACTACTCTACCCAAATCATCAATACGTCGAACAATTCCTGTTGCTTTCATTCGTTAGCAACCTCGCTTTCTTTGATGCATTTCTTAGTGATTTTTCCTTATTTCGTTATTCCAGATATTATCTTGATACTTAAAAATCACCAGCTGTTTTTTTAGTATGAATCAACTTAGGATAACTATACATTTCATTCCATTTTTTATGAATTAAATGTTTTGTAAGTTAACCTGCAATCAATCTGTATGCATGCTACTATACCCGCGGAAGCTCATAGAGTAACTTTTACTCGTCTCTGTTTACCGTACTTAGTCTTTGTAAGAAATCACCAATTAATTCATATCGCTCATGTTTTGTGTCCTTGGTCCATTGGTAAACAATTTTTAACTTCCTATCCTCTGTTCCAAGCTGTACACCACGGCCAAATGTATTGGCAATTTCAAATAGTTTAGATCCATCAATCTCCTGGCTGCGGTTTTCATCCATAATAATTTCTATTTTGTTTTTCTTTTCACTGATCGACTCTGCCTTCTCATTTTTGGCATACATCTTAAGAGTAGAAACGGTAAATAAGTTCCCTACCTCTTCAGGATAATCACCAAAACGGTCAATCAATTCATCTTTCAACTCATCCGTGTCTTGTGGAGAGGAGATCGTTTGAAACTGCTTGTATATCTCAATTTTTTGTTTTTCATCCCGGATATACGTATCTGGAATATATGCATCAATACTAAGTACTAACTCAGGTTCAAATGGTTTAATATCTTCTACATCTTTTCCGGCCTTGCGAGCATCAATGGCGTCCTTAAGCATTTGAGAGTACATATCAAAACCAACAGAGTCAATAAATCCATGCTGCTGGGAACCTAAGAGGTTTCCTGTGCCACGGATGGATAGATCACGCATGGCAATTTTAAATCCGGAGCCAAGCTCTGTGAATTCCTTAATAGCTTGGAGGCGTTTTTCTGCCACCTCTGTAAGAACCTTATCTTTTTGATACGTAAAATAGGCATAAGCTACTCGGTTAGATCTACCTACTCTTCCCCTTAACTGATACAACTGACTTAATCCCATACGGTCAGCATCATTTACAATTAATGTGTTTACATTTGGAATATCTACTCCAGTTTCAATAATTGTCGTACTTACCAAGACATCGTATTCCCCAGCTAAAAAGGCGAATATGATACTTTCCAGTTCTGTTTCATTCATTTGGCCATGCGCCACAGCAATTCTCGCATCCTCAACCAGCACACCAAGATCACGAGCAACCTTATCAATATTTTCTACACGGTTATAAAGGAAGAATACTTGCCCTCCCCGTGCCATTTCCCTTTCAATGGATTCCCTAATCAAAATAGGATTATACTCCATTACATATGTTTGGATTGGGAAGCGATTTTCTGGGGGTGTTTCGATAACCGATAGATCTCTTACTCCTAGCATGGACATATGCAAGGTTCTAGGGATTGGTGTAGCAGTAAGAGTTAATACGTCTACATTTGTCTTTAGCTGCTTAATTTTTTCTTTATGCTTTACTCCAAATCGCTGCTCTTCATCCACGATGAGTAAACCAAGATCACGATATTCTACATCCTTTGAAAGGATCCGGTGTGTACCAACAATTACATCCACAGTACCCTTGCCCAATCCCTTAATCGTTTCTGTTTGTTGTTTTCTTGTTCTAAACCTACTTAGGAGACCAACATTAATTGCATGATCCTGGAACCGTTCGAGCATTGTTTCATAATGCTGCTGAGCCAATATAGTAGTAGGAACTAAAATAGCAACCTGTTTACCATCTGCTATTGCTTTAAAAGCTGCACGAATAGCAACTTCGGTTTTGCCATAGCCAACATCTCCACATAGCAAACGGTCCATTGGCCGCTCTCTTTCCATATCCTGTTTAATTTCTTCAATACATCGAAGCTGGTCCTCCGTCTCCTGGTATGGAAAGGAAGCCTCAAATTCCCGTTGCATCTCCGTGTCCTCAGAAAAGGCGTACCCTTTCTTCGCTTCTCTTTCTGCATATAGTTTAATTAAGTCATCTGCAATGTCCTCTACGGAAGACTGGACTTTACGCTTTACCTTTGTCCACTCACTACCGCCAAGTTTATAAAGCTTTGGTTCTTTTCCTTCTGAACCAACAAATTTTTGGACCTGATCTATTTGATCAATAGGAACAAATAGTTTGTCGTCACCGGAATACTTGATCAACATGTAGTCCTTATGCAAATCACTAACTTCCAATGTTTCGATGCCAAGGTATTTACCTATCCCATGGTTGGCATGAACAACATAATCACCAACTTTTAATTCCTGATAACTCTTAATGCGCTCTGCATTAGAAATTTTTTGTTGCTTCCGCTTTCGCTTTGTCCTTTTCTTGAACAATTCATTTTCTGTAATGACCGCCAATTTATGCATAGGAAATTCAATACCATTGGAGATATTCCCGACGGCAATCGTTGGCTTCTCAACAGGTAGCTCAAGGTTTTTCGTAACAACTGATTCCATCTCATAATCCGAAAAAATAGATTGAATCTTTTCCGCGCGCTTTTCATTTGGCGCCAATACTACTACAGAAAAGTCACCTTTCTCCCAACGGTGTAATTCGTTTTTCAATAAATGCATCTGGCCATGGAACTCCTGCATCGCCCGTGTGGATAAATTAATAATATTTTGTGGCTGTGTATTTGGAATATGCCTTAAAAAGATAGACATATACAGACGTTGATGATGAATGTGTCCCCAAACATGTTGCCAATCAAATGAAAAATAACTGTTTTTCACCATTTGGTTGGATTCCAAAAGACTGCTATACCATTCCGCTTCCTCTGTATCAAGATTAGTAGCAGTCTCTTGAATTCTGCTCATCTCGTCAAATATGATCAGGCCATCCTTTGGTAAATAATCTAGTAAGCTAGCAGGCTTTTCATAGAAATAACCAATATATTTATACATTTCCTGAAAATGTTCCAAATTCTTCAGCCGCTCTGTATCATGCTTAATTACTTCAACTAATGTTTCTTTCGCATGAGATGAAGTCATATTCTTTAATGTCTCTGCCAGAGCCGTTTCTACTCTTTCCCCACCAGATAACATATCACTTTGTGTTAGCAAAAGCTCAGTGGCAGGACCAACCATTACCTGGTTCAGTTTATCAAGTGATCTTTGCGTCTCGGCATCAAAATAGCGTATAGAATCTATTTCTTCATCAAATAATTCTATACGTATTGGATGCTCCTCTGTGATTGGATATATATCAATAATGCCACCCCGCCGGCTGAATTCTCCCGGACTTGTTACCATGGAGGCGCGTTCATACCCCATATCAACTAGAGATAATAGATATCGTTCTATATCAATTTCCTCGCCGAGCGTAAAGTTCAATTGGTACTTTTCCCAATACTCCGGGGGTGGCAATATTCTTTTTAGTGCAGCAACCGGCGCTATTAATATACCTGATTTCTTTGTTGCCCATGCTGTTAATGACTCAATCCGCTGGCTTCTTAATTCTGGGCTGGCGATAGCAATTTCTGATGCAATTAATTCATTTACAGGGTAAAGATGTACATGATCCTCACTGACAAACTCAGCTAAGTCATCGTAGAGCTGCTGAGCTTGTACCAATTGATGTGTAACAAGGAGAATTGGTTTATTAAGTGAATCATTAATTGATGAAACCAATAAACTTCTTGCAGAACCGGATAACCCGGCAATAAGCTGTTCTCCCATCCCACTAGTTATTCCATCCAGAATGGACTTTATATCCTCTTTTGATTCTAAATATGAATTTATACCCTTCATTCCTAAACCCCCACCTACACTGTTGCAAATAAGCGCAAAAACGCCTTGGCGCAATACCAAAGCTGTTCTTGCCTATGCTTTATTGAATAAAAAAATCCAATTCATGATAACTCGGGTGACGTCCCAATGTCTCCTCACAATCTTCGCAAATTGCTTGGATCAATATATCACCATTAGCCTGATAATGTATCATTTCTTCTTTTTCCTTCACTGTTAATTGATCAAATCCCAACATGGATGTATCAACAACTTGCTGATGTAATTCACCAATTTTATGACCACAGTGCCTGCACTTATAGACAACCGCCATATAAAAACCTCCTATGGATATGCCTTGATGTCATCATCAGTTTATCCGAAAGAGATTTTATTTATACTTTAGTTGTTACATGCTAGTCTATGTATCCATCAATTATTGTATTCATTCATTACTTCCAAAAACGGTCTTTTCAGCCAAGCTTCGCATGCGTCTGCTGATTTTGTGATACTAGCTGCAACATCGTCCTGTTCCTCTTTTGGAAACTTACCCAAGACATAGTCTACTACGGGTATTGGCTTAACAGGCCTTCCCACTCCGATTCGGATCCGCTTAAACTCTTTCGTACCTAAATGATCAATAAGCGATCTAATCCCATTGTGGCCACCATGTCCGCCCTTTTGTCTTAAACGGATTTTCCCTGTTGGTAAGTCCAAGTCGTCATAAATAACCAATATATCTTCCACATCAATCTGGTAAAAATCCATTAATGGCCGAAGTGACTCTCCTGAAAGATTCATAAACGTTTGTGGCTGGAGCAAGATGATTTTCTCTCCGTCCACTCTTTCCATCGCGTATTTCCCATTAAACTTTGATTTATCAAGTTCCCAATTATTGCGTTTTACTAATTCATCAATTACCATGAACCCGATGTTATGACGTGTTTCCTTATACTTTCTTCCTGGATTACCCAGACCTACAATACATTTCATTTTGCTTCTTCCTTTATATGAAAGTCAATACAACAATCCCTCCTGATGAAAGGAGGGATTGTTGTAGATATCCTTTTATTCTTTATCTTCTGCATCAGCATCTACCAATTCAGGCTCATTATTCTCATCTGGAGCCTCTTCCACATCATCCAATGTATCTGGTGGCAGAACCGTTGCGATTGTTGTATCTTCATCTTCAAGAAACTCATAGTTGGATGCTTTCGGCAAGTCAGCAATAGCAATTGTATCACCAACAGCTAATCGGGAAATATCCACTACAATTTCTTCCGGAATATCACCTGGCTTAGCACGAACCTGTAATTCATATAATGGTTGCTGCAATACTCCTCCATCCTTGGAACCTTGTGCTTCTCCTTCCAAGCGAAGAGGTACTTCCACATCCATTTCTTGAGACATATTTACAATATAGAAGTCTGCATGTACTAGTTCATCTCTCAGTGGATCAATCTGATACTCATGTAACATCACATCTACCGGCTTTTCATTTTCAATATCCAATGAAATGATCGCATTTCTACCTTCATCTCTCACTGTTTTAACAAGTTCTACACTATCAACAGAGATGGATTTGGCATCCTTTGCTTTGCCATAAATTACTGCAGGTACTCTTCCTTCATTTCTAATTTGCTTAGTTGTTGATTTTGTAAGATCTTCTCGTTTTGTAGCCTTTAATTTAACTGCCATCTGTATCACCCTCCAAAATTTTAAAAAACTAATATAAGTTTTCTCTCTTTATTGATTATGTGCGATCATGCAGTAATTCAAAAAACAATCCATTTAGAGATTACCCATAAAATCTACTTTCTAAACGTCTAGTCAAAAAGAATGCTTACTGATTGAAGTTCATGTACACGGATAATCGCCTCACCAATCAATGGTGCAACAGAAAGCTCCGTAATTTTATCACTCTGCTTATTTTCTGTTTGAGGAATAGAGTTTGTAATTACAAGCTCCTTGATCTCAGATTGGTCAATTCTCTCTATAGCAGGACCAGATAAAACAGGGTGTGTACAACAAGCATACACTTCTTTGGCTCCATTCTCCACTAAAGCGTTCGCAGCAAGTGTAATTGTTCCAGCCGTATCAATAATATCATCAATAAGAATTGCTGTTTTACCTTCAATATTTCCAATAATATTCATTATTTCAGCTACATTTGGACGTGGTCGGCGTTTATCAATAATCCCAATTGGAGCTTTTAGACGATCTGCCATTTTCCTTGCACGTGTAACTCCTCCATGATCTGGGGAGACAACGATAATATCATCCAGATTTTTGGCTTCAAAATAATCCGACAAAATTGGCACACCTTGTAAATGGTCAATCGGCACATTAAAGAACCCTTGAATTTGCGGTGCATGCAAGTCCAACGTGATAACACGGCTTGCTCCAGCTGTTTCTAACAAATCTGCCACAAGCTTAGCAGTAATAGGCTCCCTTGAACGGGCCTTTCTATCCTGACGTGCATATCCATAATAAGGCATAACAATATTTATGGATCTTGCGGATGCACGCTTCAGGGCATCAATCATGATGAGTAGCTCCATAATATGCTCATTGACCGGGGAACATGTTGATTGGACAACATACACATCACAACCACGAATGCTTTCTTCAATATTAATTTGTACTTCCCCATCACTGAACCGTTTAACGGAACATTTACCTAAGCGAGTTCCAATATGATCTGCAATCTGCTCTGCTAATTTAACGTTTGAATTTAAAGAGAACACCTTTAATGATGCGTCTTTATATGTTGATGCCATTGTATTACCCTCCGTTAATCTTTTTGTCGGTTCTTTATTTTTGAAGCATATCCTTCTTTATTCGTCTGTCTGGCTCTTGCTACAGATAAGGAATCTTCGGGTACATCTTTTGTAATGGTGGACCCTGCCGCAACATAAGATCCTTTGCCAATAGTTACTGGTGCTATTAAATTGGAATTACAACCAATAAATGCATCATCTTCAATGGTGGTCAAATATTTATTTTTTCCATCATAGTTTACTGTAATTGTACCACAGCCAATGTTCACATTGCTTCCTACCTCTGCGTCTCCAATGTAACTTAAATGGGATACTTTACTTTGGTCATCCAACTTTGTTTTCTTGATTTCTACAAAGTTACCAATTTTCGCTTCATTGCCAATAACAGACTCTGGTCTAATGTGAGCAAACGGGCCTATATTTACGCGTGCACCAATTTTGCTATCTGCGGCAACGCTTTGTTTTATAACTGTATTTTCTCCAATATCACAGTTATTTATTTCACTATGCGGGCCTATTTCTGCACCTGTTTTAATCACAGTCTTTCCCTTAATAACACAACCGGGGTGAATAATAGCATCCTGCTCAATAACAACCTCAGGTTGGATATAAGTATGGTCCGGATCAATGATGGAAACTCCGTTACGCATATGTTTTTCATTCATACGTTTTTTCATAACCTTCTCAGCTTGCGCAAGCGCCACACGATCGTTCACACCCAAGGTTTCTTCAAACACCGGGGTTAGAAATGCAGCAACCTTTTCAGATTGACTGCGGAGAATCTCGATAACATCGGGTAAATAATATTCCCCCTGTGAGTTATCATTTGATACGTGTTGTAAGGCTTGAAATAATGCTTTATTGTCAAAACAGTATGTACCTGTGTTAATTTCAGTTACGCTTAACTCTTTTTCTGTTGCATCTTTATGCTCTACGATGCGTTCCACTTCATTACTATCATTACGTAACACTCTTCCATACCCGGTTGGGTCTGAAGCATCAGCAGTTAAAATTGTTGCCTTCGCACCAGTCTGTTCATGGTGATTAAATAGCGCCTGGTAAGTTTCACTCGTAATTAATGGTGTGTCACCACAAACAACGATCGTAGTTCCTTCTTTATCTTTCAGAAGATCTTCTGCCTGCAACACAGCATGACCCGTTCCCAATTGTTCTTCCTGGATAACGAGTTCACTGTCCTTACCGATATATTCAGCTACTTTCTCTGCACCAAATCCAACAATTGTAACCAATTTATCTAATTCTACTGTCTTTATTTGATCAATAACATGCTGTACCATGGGACGTCCCATTACAGGATGTAACACTTTATAAAGCTTGGATTTCATTCTAGTTCCTTGTCCGGCTGCGAGAATCACAGCATAACGGTTAGTCATTAGGAAACCTCCATCCTTCCTTTTTATCCATTATGAATATATCTTAAAAAACGTCGAATTTCAATAGATAATAGCAGATAAGGGCAGAAGTTTTGACAATAAGTAATTATTTACATATGTTAGCCTCTTGTTAAGACAAAAAAAAGAAGGCTAACCTTATGTAGATTAGACCTCTTGTTGAATTACAGGTAATTTAGGAAGCACCAGCTTCTTCATATTGTGCCTCAGCTTCGGCTTCTTCTTCTCCTGCACGGCGGTATTCTTCTAATACAGCATCCTGAATCTTGGAACGAGTACCCGAATTAATAGGGTGGGCAATATCCCTAAATTCTCCATCTGGGGTACGTTTAGATGGCATGGCTACAAATAAGCCATTATTTCCATCAATTACACGAATGTCATGTACCACAAATTCCTGATCCAATGTAATCGATGCAATTGCTCGCATTCTTCCCTCTGTATTAACGCGGCGTAATCTTACGTCAGTTACTTCCATGATGTTTCACCACCTTTTCCCTTTTGAACTTATTTAAATAGTTCAACAAAAGAAAAGAAATTCCTGCTTAATTATTAAAAAAATTAAATATTTATAAAATAGTTTTAAAAGGAAAGAAAAAAGGGCTTATAAATACTTTTTCCTAAGGTGAAAGTACTATGAAAATCGTTTAAATAAAACTATAAAAAATACCACGCTACCTATTTCTAACCTATCGGAATCACCCAATGAGTCGAAAAATAAATAAACTACGACGTAACCTTTGATGTTTAAAGTGTGAAAAATAACTTTGTTGCTTGAAGCTCACTGAAATATTTGAAGAGTTAAGCCCCATTGATTTCCGCTGCAGGGGGACGCTTTCCGCCGGCATGGCCTCAGCCGCTTCCTCCGCTACGCTCCGTCCAGGGTCTTCGCCTCATGCTATTCCGGCAGGAGTCGCCCCCTTCCGCTCCAATCAATTGGTATGTGCTATTGATTAATTTGAGGTATTTAAGAATTGAATAAGTGGCTCTTATCTTTAATAGCTTTGAGATATACACCTTAGCGAAGGGGAAATATGGAGACTCCTGCGGGAAAAACGAGACTAGCGAGACCCCGCAGAACGGAACGTTAGTGAAGTTCGAGGAGGCTCGCAGGCCGCCCGCGGAAAGCGGAATATTTCCCCCGTAGCGGTGATTTACGCAGTCTCTATATTCTTAGTTCACAGTTTCTTCCTACTACGAATGTACGAGATAACGTTTTTATCCCAACATTTACAGGAGAACCTATTTAATTAGATTCCCTGCATGGACTTCTATATTTTTCTCCTTAATATTTACATTGGATATCTTAACAAGAGATGTATAATCTTCAACTACACGCTCTTCTTCCTCATCATCAGCCTCAGCCAATACACCAATTGAGGTTACATTCGCATTAAATTCATCTAAAAGATTAACAATCCCATTAATTGTTCCTCCGGCCTTCATAAAATCATCAATGATACACACATTAGCACCTTCCCAAAGGCTTCGTTTTGGCAAGACCATTGTTTGAATCTTTCTTGATGATCCAGATACATAGTTAATACTTACAGATGAACCCTCTGTGACCTTAGGATCGCGTCTCACAATGACTACAGGCACATCTAGGAAGGAAGCAACAGCGTATGCAAGAGGGATTCCCTTTGTAGCTACAGTAACAACTACATCGATATTTAAGTGTGAAAAAGCAGATGCAAAAATCCTGCCTATTTCTCTCACCATTTTAGGGTCACCCAGTAGATCACTCATATACAGATACCCACCTGGCAGGATGCGTATTGGATCCTCGAGTTTTTTGCATAATGTATCAATAAACTGTATTCTCTTTTCCTTAGAAGATTCAGGGATAAACATTACTCCACCTGCAGCCCCTGTTGTTCTCTTAAGAAACCCGAGTCCTTCACTTTGGAACACACTGTCAATGATATCCATGTCCTCACTGATTGAAGCTTTTGTTGTATTTAAAAGATCCACAAAATAAGGAAACTGTGTATGTTTTCTTGGATTTTCAACGAAAAAGTTCGTCAATGCAACCAACCGATTACTTCTTTTCATTTCCACACCTCAAAACCGAATATTTACCAATTAATATATCATTATTATATGTCTTTTAGCAATAGCTATCCTAATAGTCGGACAAGATATACCTCATCACAAAAGCCACACATACTGTTATAAATCCTTCTGGCTTTACTGTGATGCTCCACTAAGCCGTACACAGTCGGACCACTGCCACTCATAAGCACACCAGAAGCACCCGCCTGCACCATTGCCTTTTTAATACGTAACACTTCCGGGTGTAAATTCATGGTTATGGATTCCAAGGAATTTCCAATATGGCCACACATCCTTTGAAAGTCTCCATTGTTTAAAGCCCTAAGTATTTCCCTTGTATTGGGGTGTATGATCTCTTGCATTTCAATACGCTGGAAAATAGTCCGGGAAGATACCCCTATGTCTGGTTTTGCTAAAACAACCCAGCCAGGAGGAGGTGAAGGGAGTCTTTCTATCTTCTCTCCTCTTCCTGTAGCAATCGCTGTTTTCCCCTCAATACAAAAGGGCACATCCGTACCAATCAAGTCACCCATTTCCTGCAATTTCTTTGTCGGGATATCTAATGACCAAAGCCGATTTAATCCTCTTAATACAGCAGCTGCATCTGTACTACCTCCACCAAGACCAGCGGATACAGGAATGGATTTCTCAATATTAATCCGTACTCCCTTACGAATACTAAATGTATCTTTGAAGACTTTTGCAGCCTTATATGCTAAATTACGTTCGTCACTCGGTACATACCTGCTCTCAAGCGCAACCTCAATCCGGTCTTCAGCGATTTCAGACAACATCACCCTGTCTGACAAGTCGATCGTTGTCATAATCATCTCCACATTATGGTAACCATCTTCTCTTTTACTCAATACATCAAGGGATAAGTTTATTTTTGCAGGGGCATTTTCAAAAAGCGCCATCACCGTCACCTTCTTGTATATAGATATTCAAATTGTAACATATTAATAAACATGAAAGCGACTGCTGCTTAATGACAGATGAACAGAAGCACTATTTTCAACACACAAGGTCTTCACCATCGTTTAACTTAGTTAAAAACTCCACTAACAAAAGAGCAAACCCTATTCGGATTTGCCCTTCTGCTGCATATTTTGCTCAGCCATTTCAATAGCCCTCTTTACCATGTTACCGGCATCCCTTGCCCTAATGCCTCCCCAACCTTCCTGCTGTACCGTGTCGTAAAATCCTAACTCTTTAGCAATTTCTTCTTTCAAGTGGTCTGACATAATCCCTCTTCGTCTAGCCATGAAAGAACAACCCCCTTTGATTAATGAGTTACCTTACGACATTTATAGTTTACGCGATTATGGAGAATTAACTCAGCCAGATATATGTAAAAAAGGAAATAAATTAAGTTGAAAGAAGGTGTCAGACGCGGCCGTTCTGCATAAGAATAATAAAGCCAGAATTCTTACCTCCTTATAAAAAGCCATGTAAAAAGCAGTAAACAAAATTGTTCACTGCTCAAGGATTGTTGCTATTGTTCTTTCATCTAAAAAACTTAACTCTACGGTTTCTGTTAGAACATCTGCGTAGCTGTATGACACACGCTCGAATGCATTTTCTTCTTGGTCCAGTTCAACAATAAATACGGAAGGGTAGGTTTCAGCAAGTACACCCGATCGCTCGATCGTCTTTCTGCGACCACCGTTCGCTTTAAGTGTTAAACGTTTTCCAACGTGACCTTCAAGACCTTGCTTAATTTCGAATAATGTTTTAGCCAATACAATCCACCTCACTGATTTAATTATAGCACAGGCATGTATTATAGTCAAATAAAACTTTATATTATAACAAGATACTATTTTTCTTGTCAACAATAATATTTGTCTATTTCTAATATTATTTGTAAATGTTAACAAATTATGTATCCTTTTTTGTCAAAAATACAAAATGCAGACAAAGAGGCGGCTTTACCCTTCCTTTTTGTCTGCATCTCCTCACTTAAAAAATTAATAATCTTCAAGATTGTCGTCTATATATGGAAGTCCGGTTCGAAGGATCCCTCTTGTTTCCACTCCTCCCATTCCTTTTGTTCCAGTTAATGTGTTACGCAAGGTTTCCCATACATTGACCTTCTCCATAAATGGTGTATAGGCTATTCTTGCTGCTACATATACTGGATCCAAGGCATGAATATTCACCCGTAATGGTGAGCTGGCAAAGTTGGCACCTGCTCGAATAAGGGATTCAAAGTGTGATTGGCAGGCCCCCGCAAAAATAACCAACTGATCCATATTTGGATTTATATCTCTGGCTTCTCTTACAGCTTCCGTAAAGTACTTGGAATGCCTATATGCATGGAGATCGCGTTTTGCCCCTTTGTTCTGCGAATAGGAATCATGTCCTGTAATGACAATTATATCTGGTTGTATTTTTTTCACTAGATCCCCAATTTGATGTGGCATATCCTTTTCATGTATGTGAACACCATGTATATGCAACCCCATGCGTTGGTACAGCTCAATACACTTTTTTAAATACGTTTGGTCCCCATCCAAGTGAAGCACCTTTGCAGGTAGCTGAAAATAGCTTTCCTCGTATTTATAACCATCTGTTGATTGGTAGTCACGTTTTTCCTTCATTAGCTTATAATCCTGGCGAAACAACCGGTATGAGAACTCTTCCTTTTCCATTTCTTTTTTTCGTCTTTTTTCAAGCTCTCTTCCTTCGACCTTAATTAAATCCTTTGCTGGTGCATCGGCTTCCAGGCGGAAATCTTCTCCGTATAATTTCACCTTCTCCTGGTGTATCGAAGCAACACGAAATAAAAGATCATGCTTATATGATATACGTGTTACTAATTCTCCTTTTGAAAAGCTCATACATTCACCCCACAGCCCTTCACGCTAAATATTACTTCTATAGGCTATGAAAGCAATTGCCCATCTGTGCCATTGGGGAACATAGATATTGTGTTAAAGAAAAATATTTTAACGAAGCTGCAGAAAGGGACAAAAGCGCAGGCGTGTACGCGAATGTGGCTATGGTGTGTTTCCTATCCAAAAAGAGCTATTGTGGCAACCACAATAGCTCTTTTCTATTTTCTATTCCGATAAAACGCATTTGCCATCCGAGCAAATTCCTCCATGCTGAGGGACTCTCCTCTTCTTCCACCATCGATCGCAACTTCTTCAAGAAGGGCGAAGATTTTCTCTTTATCATATTCCTGTTTAAAATGACTTAATAAATTATTTCTTAATGTCTTTCTTCTTTGCGCAAAACAAGCTTGAACAAGAGTGAAAAAGAAATCTTCATCATCCACCTCTACTGGTGGTTCTTCTCTAGTGACTAAACGCAGAATTGCGGAATCAACGTTTGGCTGTGGCATAAATACTTGTTTTGGCACATTCATAACTACTTTTGCGTTTGTATAGTATTGAATAGCAATTGTTAAGGACCCATAACTTTTACTATTTGGCTGTGCAGCCATTCGCTCTGCAACTTCTTTTTGGATCATAACTGTAAAACTTGCCACAGGGAGTTTTTCCATAAGTAGCTTCATGAGGATTGGAGTTGTTATATAGTATGGTAAATTTGCTACAAGATGCACAGGCTGACCGTGATGAAAGTATTCTTCTATCGCGCTCCTTACGTCTGCTTTAAGAATATCTTGATGAATAATTTTCACATTATTATAATCACTTAGGGTGCTATTTAAAATAGGTAATAAACGCTGATCAATTTCAAATGCAAGCACCTTTTCAGCATGTATGGCTAACTGCTCTGTTAATGCCCCAATACCTGGACCGATTTCTATTGCTCCGGCTTCCTTATCAATCCCTGCTTGTTTCAAAATGTTTTCCAGAATATTAGCATCTACAAGGAAATTCTGTCCCAAGCTTTTTTTAAAGTGAAAAGAATAGGTAGATAGGATTTCTTTTGTACGAGAAGGGGTAGCGATAAACTTTTTAGACATCCTCAATTTCCTCCTGCTGTATCTGATTTATAGCTTGTTCGAACTGTTGCTTTGTTATTTCAAACATGGTAAGCCGCTTAAGTAGTTGTTTTCCATTTGTGTGCCCAATATGAAGCAGCTCTCCAATTCTTTTTCTACGCTTACTCGCTTTATTTCCGCCAAGTAGGCCATAATAAACAAGGTCTTCTTTTGTTATTTCACTCGTTTTTTCTTCCGCCAACTCATAAACGCCAAGCAAGGCATTTTGAATTGCATCATTGGTTGCATGTTCGATACCAAGGCTTTTATTTCTTGGATGCTTTGCTCGTGCATTATCTTGTGTCAGAAAAGCATGCTTGCATCCTGGAACTGCTTGATCAATAATATGGCGAATACGTTCACCAGGATAATCCGGATCTGTAAAGATAATAATACCTCTTTTATCTTTTGCATGCTTAATCCTTTTTATAATTTCTTTGTTAATAGCTGATCCATTTGTTTCAATCGTATCAGCATGAACAGCCTGTTGGATTCTTGTTGTATCATCTCTTCCTTCCACAACAATTACTTCTTTTATCTTCAATCTTTTTCCTCTTTCTCTATTAAATTAAATTTATGATTGTTTTACCTTTGCACAGTTGTAGTAAAATACGAACTAACTAGGAATATATAGAGGGTGCGTAAATTACCGCTACGGGGAAATATTCCGCTTTCCGCGGGCGGCTGATGAGCTTCCTCACGCTACGCGTTCGGGGATCTCATCGAGGCCTCTCCTCCCGCAGGAGTCTCCATATTTCCCCTTCGCTACTATTTACTATTAGATCTAGGAATAAAAATTGCGTTCGCATACACCCAGAATGTGCTGTGTACAAATTGATTGGAGTGGAGGGCGGCAATCTAAGAACGCCACGTCCTGCGGCAACGATTGCATGACCAACGTCCTGTTGGCCCGCGACTCCTGCCGGAATAGCATGAGGCGAAGACCCTGGACGAAGCGTAGCGGAGGAAGCGGCTGAGGCCATGCCGGCGGAAAGCGTCCGCCTGAAACGCAAATCAATGGGTGCTTCCTCTGTAAAATGAATTAATTCATCCACCACAAGTTACTTCGCAGTTTATCTATATTATGAATTTCTTTAACATTTAAATTACCGTTTAACCATAATAGAATAAAGAATACTCTTACCATGATATCATGATAAGAGTATTTTTTCCTATATTTTATGAACTTATAATTATTGCATTGTTAATCAAGAATCTTTACTTGTACTGTTCTTCTTCCCCAGCTGTAGGCAGCGCTTTTCGTTGGTACATGAATATCAATACGATTTCCTACAATGTGCCCACCGGTATCACCAGCAATTGCCTCTCCATATCCCTCTACCCATACTCGGGAACCTAACGGAATAATACTTGGGTCTACAGCAATTACTTTCTTGTTTGGATTGGCATTTAAATTAATCCCTGTAGTTGTATAACCCGAACAACCAGAACAGCTTGCTGTATAGGCGCTTGCACTCATTGTGAACACTTTTCCACCAGATTTTTTCTTAGATGGCTCAGACTTAGACTTCTCACTAGACTTAGGTTTTTCACTCGATAAAGTAACTACATTTGTCTTTTCTTTTGCCTCTTGTTTAGGCTGAGGTGCTTTTGTACCGATCGCTACAATATGCTTTTTGCTCTCTTTTGTTACCTTTTTCTCAATTAATTCACGTTTTACTTCTTTGCCGTTTTCCTTAATCACTTCGTATTTCTTAACTACCGCACCATTCTCCCCTTGAGAAATAACTTTTTCCTTACCCTTGGACAAAGAGCTGTCATTCTTTTTCTCTGTTTCAAAAGCAATTGACTCTGTTATCTCATCGGTTACTTTCTCTACGTCAATAACCTTGATAGTTGTATCTTTATCTACTTGTTTATCAAGACCTGGTTCAATTTTATCATCATCATCATACTCTATGTTTGCTTCTGCCAGCAGGTCCTTTACCGCCCCACCTGTAGTCCAGGCTTTTTTGTCTTCTTTTCCATCTTTGATTGTAATTTGGTAGGCTTTTTTCACATTAATATGTAGTCCATCTTGAATTGCTTCACTGCTTTTATGTGAGATTGCATCATGATTTGTAAATTCAAGATTATTCTCTGCGAGGAATTCTTCAATAGTAGATCTTGTGGTGTAATATTCCTTTTCTTCTCCATCAATGCTTATAATAACCTTGTTTGCTGTCTTATAATCGATTTCCATACCGGCTTCAATAGGTGTATCCTGTTCATGTGATAATTCATCATGTTTTCCTACACTTATTCCAGCCTCTGCCAGTAACCCTTTTACTGTATCCGCATGTGTTTTTACTGTTTGCTTTTCTCCGTTATCTATTACTATTACTTCTGCCTTCGATGCTTCAAATAGTACGAAACCTGAAAAAACGACAAGTGCCAAAACACCAATACTTGAAATTACCAGCTTCATTTTAGACGCCGGCATTAGCTTTGAAAAGATTCGCATGCTCCTGCCTCCCCTTTAACGCATTTTGATTATATTAACAGTTATATGCAAAGTCAAAGCTTTTCCGTTTACGGTTGGTTTACATTTAAATTACAGCAGGTTGTCTATATTACATTTATGTAACAGAAGTATGGAGAAACATTGGCAGGCCAATATCCCATGATTTTCCTCATTTGTAACAAAAAAGACCAGATTACTCATCTGGTCTTTAAAAAAATACTGTTTTATTTCATGTTTTGTTAAAAAAGAGAGGAGTTTCCCTCTTTGAGTTCTTCAACCATTATGAAGTGATTTTAAAAAGGTTCCTTGCATTTTCTGTCGTAATTTTACCAACTTCCTCGAGAGATATCCCCCTAATTTCGGCAATTTTATCTGCGACTAGCTTTACATAAGCTGGCTCATTTCTCTTTCCCCGATTTGGATGTGGTGCTAAGAATGGGGCATCTGTTTCTATTAACAACCGATCTAACGGTACCTGTGCTGCAACTTCCTTTGGTAGTGGAGCATTTTTAAATGTTACTGGCCCACCTAATGAAATGTAGAAGTTCATATCCAAACAGTTTTGCACATAATCAACGGAGTCATTATAGCAATGCATGATGCCTCCAACTTCTTTTGCATTTTCCTCTTGCAGTATTTTTATTATATCCTCCGTAGCTTCCCGGTTATGAATAATGATTGGCATATTCACTTTCTTTGCTAATTGAATTTGCTTACGGAATACATCCTTTTGAATATTGGCAGGTGATTTATCCCAATGATAATCCAATCCCATTTCCCCAATAGCTACTACCTTAGGATGAGAGGATAATTCTTCAATCCATTGTAAGTCTTCTTCCGTCATGTCAATTGCATCTACTGGATGCCAGCCTACAGCTGCATATATGGTGTCATACTCCTCCGCTATTTCAATAGCCAAAGGTATCGTCTCTCTGTCAAAACCAACAACAACCATGTGCTGTACCCCTGCATCAAATGCTCGCTGAATCGTATCTTCCCGGTCTTCTTCAAATTGCCTTGCATTTAAATGAACATGTGTATCAAATAGCATGTAATTCCTCCTTATATCAGCCTGTGCAAAATGGAAAAGGCCAATCATTGATTGACCTTCCCCTCATTTATATTTCTCCTATTTTATTACAGATCCATTTGGTAAGGTTTCATCAACTGCTGTCAAAACTAACCCTCCAGTTTCGTCTTCTCCACAGAGGATCATTCCTTCTGACATTTCACCACGCAATTTAACTGGTTTTAGATTTGTAATACAGATTACCTTTTTGCCGATTATATCCTCAGGCTCATAATATTTAGCAATACCGGAAACCACTTGGCGTTTTTCCGTTCCTACATCCAGCTGTAGCTTTAATAGCTTATCTGCTTTTTTAACTTTATCTGCCTGAATAATTTCAGCAACACGCATATCTACTTTCATAAAGTCATCAAACTCGATAAGTTCTTTGCTCCCGCTTTCTTCCTTCACAGGCTTTTTCTCTTCCTGTACTGGTTTTTGCATCATTTGCTTAATTACTTGTACTTCTTTCTCAACTTCTAACCTCGGGAAGATCGGTTCACCTTTTTGAACGCGAGTGCCTGCTTTAATTTGTCCGTGTGTATAGAGGCTATCCCATTCCTTCAAGGCTTCTTCTGTAATATTTAACTGTCTAAAGATTTCAGTAGGTGACTCCGTTAAAAATGGCTGAAGCATAACTGCCGCTTTCCTTAGTGACTCGGCTAAATGGGCCATTACATTACCAAGTCTTTCCTTATTCGATTCATCTTTTGCCAGCACCCATGGTTCTGTTTCATCAATATATTTATTGGTCCGGCTAATCATTTGCCATAAGGAGGATAAGGCCACAGAGAATTGCATATTTTCCATTGCTTCCTCTACTTTTTCAACAGATTCCTTTGTAAAAGCTTCTAATGCTTCATCGACCGCTGTTTCAGAAGCCTTATATGCAGGTATCTGTCCATCAAAATACTTCTCGATCATCGCAATTGTACGATTTAGCAGGTTTCCAAGATCGTTTGCCAAATCATAATTCGTACGTTCTACAAATCCCTCTGGCGTAAATACCCCATCAGATCCAAACGGAACTTCACGTAATAAGTAATAACGCAATGCATCCAGGCCGTAGCGATCAGTAAGTTTTACCGGATCCACTACATTTCCTTTTGATTTAGACATCTTTCCGTCTTTCATTAAAATCCAACCGTGTGCAAATACTTTTTTAGGCAGAGGTAAATCCAATGCCATTAACATGATTGGCCAGTATATTGTATGGAAGCGCACAATTTCTTTACTCATTAAATGAACATCTGCAGGCCAAAATTTCTTATACTTTGATTCATCCTCCGAACCGTAGCCTAATGCAGTGATGTAATTCGTTAAAGCATCGATCCATACATAAATGACATGCTTTGGATCGCCTGGTACTTTTATTCCCCAATCAAATGTAGTTCTTGATACTGCCAAATCCTCTAAGCCTGGTTTAATGAAGTTGTTCAGCATCTCATTTTTACGACTTTCCGGTTGAATAAATTCTGGATGTTCGTCATAAAACTGCACAAGGCGGTCAACATATTTACTCATTTTAAAGAAGTATGATTCTTCCTTTACCTTATCTACTGGGCCACCACAATCCGGACAATGCCCTTCATTTAATTGCCGTTCCGTAAAAAAGGATTCACATGAAGTACAATACCAGCCTTCATACTGGTCAAGGTAAATATCTCCTTGTTTTAGTAGCTGATCAAATATTTTTGCAACGACTTTTTTATGTCTCTCTTCCGTGGTTCGAATAAAATCATCATTTGATATTTTTAATTTTTTCCATAGGTCTTGGATGCCGCTAACAATATCATCCACATATTCCTGTGGTGTCATGCCTTTTTCTTCTGCTTTTTGCTGGATCTTCTGACCATGTTCATCTGTACCTGTCAGATACATGACTTCATATCCACGCATTCTTTTATAACGAGCAATTGCATCACCTGCAACTGTTGAATAAGCATGTCCAATGTGTAAATTGCCACTTGGATAGTAAATTGGAGTAGTTATATAAAATGTCTTTCCGTTTTTTTCCATGAATTTACTTTACCTCCTCAATCCATTCCCAACATAAATTTAAAACTATTTCTATTGTAGCTTTTATCATGGATTTTGCCAAATACCGTGCAAGTATAGTATTAACCTAAATATGGAGTCAATTAACAAATTTTCTAATTTATTTTTATTTTTTAGAAAACCATATTGACATAAAAAGGATTAATTGATATTCTATTGCGTAGATATATGTCGAAAAATGACGATTTTTTTATATCATATCATATAATAATAAGGGGAATGAATGCTACATAAAGTAGAATTATCCAGAGCACTCTTTCTACCTAATAAGGGGGACAAATATTGAAATCTACAGGAATAGTACGTAAAGTTGATGAACTTGGTCGTGTGGTAATACCGATTGAACTGCGTCGTACACTGGATATCCATGAAAAAGACGCTATGGAAATTTATGTGGATAATGATAAAATCATCCTAAAAAAATACCAATCTAATATGAGTTGTCACCTTACTGGGGAAGTATCTGAAGATAATCTTTCTTTAGCAAATGGTAAACTTATAGTTAGCCCGGAAAGTGCTAAACAATTGGTTGACGAAATCCAATCCAGTCTCAACAAAGAATAAAGAGAAACGTTGAGCTGGTCTTGGGGGTCGCTAAAAAGCTTGATATCCATTAAAAGAACAAGAGCTGTCAAATGACAGCTCTTGTTCTTTTATTTATAACTATTAATGAGATTAAAGTAATTCGTAAAATAGATAAACTACGACGTAACTGTAAGTATTGTAAATTACTGTTTCTAAAAGATACACTACTAAAATATATTTTAATACGTTTTGATGATCATCTACCGCCATTGATTTCCATTACAGATGAACGCTTTCCGCCGGCATGGCTTCAGCCGCTTCCTCCGCTACGCTCCGTGCAGGGTCTTCAGCTCATGCTATTCCGGCAGGAGTCGTCATCTTCCATTCCAATCAATTGGTATGTGCTATTGATTAATTTGAGGTATTTAAGAATTGAATAATTAGCTCTTATCTTTAATCTTTGAGTTATACACCTTAGCGAAGGAAAAATATGAAGACTCCTCGAAAATGAAAATACACATTTTCTTCGTGCGATGCCTTGCTGACGTAGCTTTCCTTGTCCTGCGGGAAAAGCGAGACTAGCGAGACCCCGCAGAACGCGTAGTAGGGGCTGGAAGGCTAAAGTCGCGACGTCCTGTCGCAACGCCTTCATGACCAACATCGTGTTGGCCCGAGGCTTGCAGGCCGCCCGCGGAAAGCGTAATATTTTTCCGCAGCGAGATTTGGTGCTCCACCACTAGTTCGCATTTCCCTCCAACTACGCATTAATGCAGGATTTAATTAGAGCCTATTTATTCCTCTTCTATATGATACGTCTGATAAATTTCCCTTTTTGGTACATTGCGGTCGACTGCTGTTTGCTTAATTGCCTGTTTACTTGATAATTGCTTTGTATCTATATAATAGCTTACATGTTCCATTACAGATAAATCATTCCACCATGCAGTTTGTTCTGGTTCCTCATCTTCGGAGTCATTACCTTTTACAACTAAACAAAACTCTCCCTTCAATTCCCCATTCTCTGACCAGGAGATTAGCTCTTCTATGGAACCACGAGCATATTCTTCAAAGCGCTTCGTAAGCTCACGTGCAATAACTAATTGTCTGTTTCCAAGCACTTCCATCATTACTTTTAACGTATCCTTTAAACGATAGGGCGATTCATAAAATAATAAGGTTGCTTGCAGCTTTGCCAATCGAGTTAGCTCATTCATTTTGTCTTTCTTTTTACGAGGTAAAAATCCGTAGAAATAGAATGCACCTGTTGGGAGGCCGGAACCAACCAGAGCGCATAAAGCAGCATTCGCACCAGGAAGTACAACAACTTTTAGTTCCTGTTCAATCGCCTGCTTTACTAATTCATAACCCGGGTCCGATATTGCAGGCATACCAGCATCACTTACAATGGCAACCTGCTCGCCTCTTTCCAGCCTAGTTATTAAATGATCTTCCCTACTCATTTTATTATGCTCATGATAACTAATTAACTGTGTCTTAATTTCAAAATGATTCAGTAGCTTTCTTGTATTCCGCGTATCCTCCGCCGCAATAATATGTGCATTCTTCAGCGTTTGTAAGGCGCGGTAAGTAATGTCTTCTAAATTACCGATGGGAGTAGGTACAACATAAAGCGTGCCCGACGCTTCATTTTCAAAGCTTTTTTGAATTCTCATATTCCATCACTTCTTTCAACCTGTCACGAATCAATTGAAATTTTTCCGTGCGTGACAATTGTTTAATCTGATATTCCTTTTGCATAGCCTCTTGCTTGGTGGGGAACTTTTCAATGTACATTACTTGAAACGGGCCTCGCCCTCTTGTATATTTTGCCCCTTTACCTTCTTCATGCATATTTAACCTATGCTCCATGTCATTTGTATAACCAGTATACAATGTGCCATCACTACATTTTAGTATATATACAGTATGTTCATGTTCTGTCATAAATAATATCCTCAGCCTCTTTTGTATAAGTTCCATTATCTTCATAAATATATAATGGTGGTAAAACTTTTAGATCCGGTTTCCCATCTCGGATGCCTTCAATTAAAAGCATATTTGCTTCCCTATTTCTCTTTGGGTAAACGAATTGAATTCGTTTTGGTTCCAGCCTATATTGTCGGTAAAGATTAATAATATCAACCAGTCTCCCCGGGCGATGTACCATTGCTACTTTACCACCTGGGCGCACATGCAGCTTACATGCCTTAACTACATCTTCCAAGGTGCAGTAAACCTCATGTCTGGCAATCGTTAAATATTCGTTTTGATTATGTTCTGTTTTAGAAGGTGTCCGAAAATAGGGAGGATTGCATGTCACTACATCAAAAGTGCTCTGTCCTAAAACGGAATGCATTTCTTTTAAATCTCCGTGAAGGACTTGTAGCTGTTCTCTCAGCCCATTTAAATCTATATTCCGTTCCGCCATGTGGAAGATCCGTTGTTGGATCTCTACACCTGTAATTTTTGCTTTTGTTTTACCGGCTAATAATAATGGAATGACTCCATTTCCCGTACATAAATCTAAAATACTTCCTTTTTTCCTTGGTATAGATGCAAAATAAGCGAGTAGGACTGCATCAAGGGAAAACGAAAATGCGGAAGGACTTTGGATAATTTTCATACTCTCATCTGCCAGTAAATAATCCAAACGTTCATCATCATATAATTGTACCATTTTTCTTTCCTTTCTAAGCTGCTTAAAACGGGCGGCTTAAAAGAAAGGCTGTCTCGAAACGGAGACAGCCTTTCTTTTTATTTCGTTTTATTTAAAAAGTCCAGGCAAAACATACAATCCTCATTTCGCCTTGGGCTACCGAATTCGAGATTACATATATGAAATCCTTCTTCATATAATCTGGCTAAATTATCATAGCCTTCTCCAGGGAAACTCTTTGATTTTTGTTTGTTTTTAACTTTTGCCTCTTGTTCTTTACTTGTATGATCCAAGTGGTTTCGCAAATTATGGTTCTCCATGGCCAATCGGTGATTTTCCTCCAACAAATCACTTAATCTGCCTTTCAAATCACCTAATTGTTCATATAGTTCACCGATTTGCTTTTCCATATCAGAAACCTGATCAAAAATTTGCCTGTTTTTCACGCCTACTCACCCCATTATTCTGTGGCTTGCGCTAGAATTCCTTCTTCTATTAGTTCATCCATAGTATATTCGATTACTCGTTCTAATTCTGGAATTTCGATTTGGATGAGTCGTTCTAGGATGTTTAGACCAACTACTTTTCCTTTACCTAATGGTGTTCGAATAGCCTGTCCAATATCTGGTAACACACGTTTTGCTTCTTCATACTCATCATTCTCATACTTGAGGCAGCACATTAATCGGCCACATAAACCGGAAATCTTCGCTGGATTTAGAGATAGATTCTGGTCCTTTGCCATTTTAATGGAAACTGGTTCAAAATCTCCCAAAAATGTGGAACAACAAAGCATCCTTCCGCACGGGCCAATACCTCCAAGCATTTTTGCCTCATCACGGACCCCTATTTGCCGTAATTCAATCCGTGTTTTAAACATCGCTGCCAAATCCTTAACAAGATTACGAAAATCAATCCGGCCATCTGCTGTAAAATAAAAGATAATCTTATTCCGATCAAATGTATATTCTACTTCTACTAGATTCATATCCAGTTTATGTTCGGTGATCTTCTGGGTACATGTATCAAAAGCCTTTTTTGCATGTTCCTGATTTTCAACGATAGTAAGCTTGTCTTTTTCATCTGCTAAGCGTAGTACCTTCTTCAATGGAAGTACGACATCTTCTTCATCAACCTGCTTACTGGCAAGGACAACTTTCCCGAATTCCACGCCACGTACTGTTTCTACAATAACATAACTGTCCAGTTCTATTGCATGCTCTCCTGGATCAAAATAATATATCTTACCCGCTTTTTTAAAGCGGACACCAATCACTTCTATCAAATCACTCACCTCTGTATCTGAAGTGCTAACTGCTCTATTACTAATGTTGGCTGCACATTTTGCTTCAGCTTTCTTTTTGCTTGTAACACCGCATCCAATGCTTCTATTAACATATGTTGCGAAAAAGACATTGCCGCTTTTTGAAGCAACTCATCATCCAAAGTAAAGAATACGAGCGAGCTTTCATTACCTATTTGGTAGTAAAGAATATCTTTAAATGCTAACAGCAGCAAATCCATGCCTTGTTCTTGTTCCGTTTTATCTTTAAAATGATTAATCCAATGGTTATGAACAAAAAGAAAGACATCTTTCGGATTCGTTACAAACATTTCTACTAATTGTACCACTATCTTTCTTGCTGACGCAAACCACTCATCATTGCTCATTTCAAAGGCTTCATTTAAATTATTGGTTAATGCACTCATCAGAACAGCATTTTTGTTTGTCATGCCTTGTTCTATTAACTGCCGCTGAAAATCCCTGGTATTTAGTGGTTTCAAATCAATAATTTGACATCTGGAGCGGATCGTCGGAAGAATGGACTGGCTGTTCTCAGTAAGCATAATTGCTGTTGTTTGTTTGCTAGGCTCTTCCAGGAACTTAAGAATACGGTTCGCCGCATTTGTAGTTAATGTTTCGGCTCCTTGAATAATATATACTTTTTGATTTGACTCCAATCCGGAATACGTAAATTCCTTTTGGAGATTTTTAATTTGGTCTATTTTAATTGATTGTCCTTCTGGTATAATCCAGTGAACATCAGGGTGATTCCCAGAGTCAATTCGTTTACACTCGGTGCACAGATGGCATGGCTCTACCCCGTTTTTTTCTTTACAAAAAAGCCCCTTTGCAAGTAAGCGTGCAATATCTTCTTTTCCAGTTCCTCTTTTTCCCTGTAGTAAATAAGCATGGGATATACGACTCTTTTTCATACTGTTCATCAATATTTTTCCAGCTAACGGTTGAATCTCTGCAACTTCTGCCCATGTCTTCATCTCTATCCGTCCTTATAAAAACTTCTCACGTATATATATTAATAAGTAACCCTTTAATTTCTCCAATCAGGCCTAAAATATCTACAGTTTTCTTTTCTTGATTCATAATCTCCTCTGTCAATTCAACAAGCTTTTCATCCACTTCCTGAACGATGGATAATTGGCGGCTGCCACCATCCATACTAAAGCTATGTGAGGTGTGCAGCCCAAATCCCTTTGTAACCGTCTCTTGCAAGAAACCTTTCACCATTCGTTTAAACTTGGCTAGTTCACGAAAAGTACGGTAACGAGCGAGCTTATCCCCCTGCAAGGAAATATCCTTAATCAATTGTTGCAAGCCTTGTTCACTTAAACGGTTCACCTGTGACTGCAACTGTTGATTAAAAGCCTTGGCATCTCCTTGAGAAGGACGAATATAAGTTGCATCCGCTTTTGCCTTCATTTCCGAGTTAATTTTCATATCATCAGTTCCTTTTAACCATTGCTAACAAGCTCTAGTAATGGTTTATTAAAATTGAAAGAAGGATTCGATAGGCAGGATGAAACAGGTTGCCCCTCCAACTTCTACTTTTACTGGTTTTGGAATATAAGAATCCGCATTACCACCCATAGGTGAAATCGGAGCAACCATTTGCTCACGATGAGAGCAATTTGCTTTAATGATTTCCAAAGCCTCATCTACATAAGCATCCTCACAACCGATCATTAGGGTTGTATTTCCTTCCTTTAGAAAACCGCCAGTAGTGGCAAGCTTTGTTGTCTTGAAGTTTTCACTACCTAATGCATCGACAAGCCGATTAGAATCTTTATCTTGGATAACCGCAATAATTAACTTCATTTCTTCATCTCCCTTTTCGCTAAATTAGTAATAATACAATCCAATGCCTCACGCTTAACAGCATCCACCGTTTGGTCTGCATTTATTGTGTGTATTCGCTCAGGGAACTTCTTAATTAACAGTTGATAAGCTTCATAAACCTGTTCATGAAAATGAAGCTTTTCCAAGTCCAAACGGTTTCTTTCTCTATTTTTATTCGCCGAAATCCGTTCTAATCCTTTTTTTGGTGGAATATCAAAAAAAAGTGTTAAATCCGGCATGCAATCCTGAATTGCAAACTGGTTAATTGAAAAGACTTCGTCCATTCCTATTCCTCTTGCAAAGCCTTGATAAGCTAAGCTGCTATCTATAAAACGATCACATAAGACGATTTTCCCCGTTTCCAATGCCGGCAATACCTTTTCCACTAAATGTTGGCGCCTTGCTGCAGCATACAATAACGCTTCCGTTCTTTTTTCCATTTCAATATTTAGTGGGTGAAGAATTACCTTTCTTATTTGCTCAGCAATTTCAATACCGCCTGGCTCTCTTGTAGCTAGCACATCATAGCCCTGCTCTGTTAACTGGTGTGTCAGTGATTCAAGAACAGTACTTTTTCCTGCTCCTTCGCCACCTTCAATTGTAATAAAGTATCCGCTCACGTCGTTTCTTCTCCTTCATCAGTGCATGTAAAAACCCGAATTCCACTTGGATCTCTCAACTGGATTTTTACCCCTTGCTTTACCAACTCTTCCATAGCACTTACCTGGCTTTCTGTAATCCGTTGCCCTTTTAAAATCAGGGGAATCCCTGGTGGGTATGGGATTACTGCTTCTGCTGCTATATATCCTAATGCCTTTGCATAAGGCATTTTCTCTGAATCTTGTTGCTTCATTTCATTATATGACAATGCTAATTCCTCTATTTTTTTTGGAAAAAGCTTTGCTATTTCTATTGTATCATGCTTGTGACTATTTTTTAATTGATCATTAATTCTTTTCACTGCTTTTTTTAACCTGTCTAGATGTTCGAAGGGTTTTAATCCAAGCACAAACAATAACTGGTTATGGGTAACAAGTTCTGGGTAGATTCCTTCCATTTCAAATAACTTAGCTATTTCGTTTGCAGAGGCAAATTGTTTCACGTGTAACGTTAATTTAAGAGGATCTTGGCCTTTTCTAACTTCCCAATACTCCGATTCATTTAATAAATGCTCTACTTCACTTGATTGTTGGATAATCTTTATTTTTTCCTCCGTTCTTAATGTAGCCAAAAAGCCGCGCGCAAGATCAAGTGAAGCCATCAATGGATAGGATGGACTACTGGACTGCAGAACCTGCAGGTAGTGAGCGATTCTACTTTCGGCAAGCCTTTCTGTTTTCATATGTAAGTAGGAACTCATTGTCATTGCTGGTGCCATTTTATGTGCTGATTGGACAACAACATCTGCACCTGCCTCCAAAGCAGATGGCGGAAAAGGTGTGCCTAAAGAGAAATGTACACCATGTGCTTCATCAACTAAAACAGGTATGTTATATGCATGTGCTTCCTTTACCATAGACGGCAGATCATATGTATTTCCATAATAATCAGGGTATGTTAATAGTACTGCTTTTGCATTTGGATATGCTTGGATTGCTTCACGTAATGTTGCTACACTTGGTTGGGTGTATCTTTCTAATTCGTCATCATATTCGGGTGTTATAAATACGGGGTGGGCGCCGCTGAGTTCCAAGCCATTCATAATAGACTTATGGCTATTGCGCTGAACAATGACCCGTTCGCCTGCCGAGCATGTTGCCAGTATCATTGCCAGATTACCGACAGTACTTCCTCCAACCAGGAAAAAGGTTTTATCTGCTTGGAAAAAGTTAGCAGCCAATACCTCTGCCTCTGCGATTATTCCACTTGGAGCATGTAGATCATCTAATCCGCTTAATTCTGTCATATCAATATGCAAAAGTGGCTGAAAATACTTTTTTGCAAAATCGGGGAATATTTCTCCATTTTTATGACCTGGTACATGGAGAGATAGCGGTTTTTTTTCTGTATGGTTAATAAGAGCTTGATAAATTGGTGTTTTCCTCTGATCCATTTCTATTCCCTCCACCAGCTTTTCTATAAGTGTAAATCACTTTATTATATATTCCCAAATAAAAAAGCCTTTGCAAGCAAAGACTTCTATCTATTTATGAATATAGCTTTGGTTTATTCATGTTTTTTAATTTTTGTAGGTAGTATGCATATTTTTCTTCTCTTGGTTCGGTGTGTATCATGTTATGTTCACACTCACAGCAGATAAACATGGTATATAGATGAATACCCTTCTCCTTTGGCTCTTCACAAATACCACAACGTTCATTGTAAGCTGATTTATTCATTGTCCCACCTCCGTTAGAAATTAGTATCTCCTAATCTAACGGAAAATATTCATAGATTATTAGTTTATATTATAAAAAGATGAATTGCTGCAAGTGAGGCTACTCCAAAAATACCTAGAAACCCGGATATACCTGCTGTAAATAGATTAATGGGAATATGGAGACCAAAGGCCCCGCCAAATACATTAACGAAAAATAAAAATAGAATGCCAATACCTAACTTTACTGTGGCTTGTCCAATAAAGCGCATTGGTTTTACTGGTGCGCCCACAAATAATAAGAGCACAATTAACCCAATCATAATAGAAATGATGATGGTTGAACTCATTATATTTCCACTTCCTTCCCAAGTTCCCTTTCTAGTATATATGTGGAAGATAAGAAAAAAAGAACTCCACTTTGGGAAGTAATAAAAGCTATCCGCCGGAGGAATGTTTAATCGGCAGCAGAGCGGGAGTATCCGCCGCAGAATAGCTTAATCAGCTGCAGAGCGAAAATATCCGCCGAAGTAAATTTTAATCAGCTGCAGAGCGGAAGTATCCGCCGCAGGGAATTTTAATCAGCAGCAGAGTGAAAGTATCAGCCTCAGGGAATTTTAATCGGCTGTTGCGTGAGATAATCCGCCGGAGAAATTGGTTAATTAGACAAAAAGAAAGACAGGATAATTTGTCTCCTGCCTTTCTTGTACACTTATTTATACCACTTCGCACTAACGTTTCGGTGTCTTGCTTCTCTTAGCAAAAATAGATATTTTGCTCGAGCTAAAGCTTCCTGCTGTCTGCCTGCTTCGTTTGCGTCAAAACTTCTATCCATGAAAGCTTCTATCTGCTTCCACTCATTCTCTATTTCATAAAAGGCGTCAAGCAATTGCCTGTCTACATCATATTTCTTTAATTTTTTCCCATGGGAAATCACACCTAATCCTATACATCTCTTCTGCCTTCCAACGCTTTTGAAAGGGTTACTTCATCAGCATATTCAAGATCTCCGCCTACTGGTAACCCATGTGCAATTCGTGTTGTTCGAATACCTGATGGTCTAACAAGCCTGGATATATACATTGCTGTGGCTTCCCCTTCGATATTCGGGTTTGTCGCTAGTATTAACTCTTTTACCTCTTCATCCTTCAGACGATTTATTAAATCAGGTACGTTAATATCTTCCGGACCAATCCCATCCATCGGGGAGATCGCGCCATGAAGCACATGGTACTTCCCATGGTATTCTTTCATTTTTTCCATTGCAATCACATCTTTCGGATCTTGAACAACACAAATAATGGACTGATCTCTCGTCGTATCCTGACAGATAGAACAAGGGTCCTGATCCGTAATATGACCACAAATGGAGCAATGTGTTAACTCTCGCTTTGCGTTCACCAACGCATTCGCAAAGTCAAGGACATCATCATCCTTCATATTTAAAACGAAAAATGCCAGTCGGACTGCGGTTTTCGGCCCAATGCCTGGCAATTTTGTAAAGCTATCAATTAATTTTGAAATTGGCTCTGGATAATACATGAAGTGTGCCTCCTAAGAACAAAAGCGCAAGCGCCTATAAAAAAGGACAGATTAAAATTGCCCTGCCCTAGACAATAGCGACTTATCCTTTTCAAACATTTGAATTTATAAGTCGCTAAAACAATTTAGAACATTCCTGGCATGTTCATTCCTTTTGTAAACTCTCCCATTGTATCATTTGTTTTATCATCAATTTGCTTCAACACATCATTGGTTGCAGCAAGAATAAGATCTTGTAGCATATCAACATCATCAGGGTCTACCACTTCTTCTTTAATTTGAACATCTGTAATTTCTTTTTTACCATTTGCCACAACAGTAACCATTCCGCCACCAGCAGATGCTTCAAACGTCATTTCGTGAAGCTCATCCTGTGCTTTCATCATTTTCTTTTGCATTTTTTGCATTTGCTTCATCATGTTACCCATATTTCCCATACCCTTCATGGAAAACTCCTCCTTTATATTCAGCTCATTTTATTATTTTAAATTAATCATGTATTTCTAACAAATCATCACCAACAAGCTTACGTGCTTCTTCAATTAATGGATCTGCTTGCTCTTGTTCAGATTCTGAAGGTTTTTCTTGTTTATTAATATATTCAGCTCTTAATTCTGTCCAAGCTTTATCAGGGATAGGAATAATCGTTAATTTTTTTCCCATCACTGTTTCCAACACAGATTCTACCGTCTCCCTGTTATCCATAAATAAGGAGCAATGTATCTCATATTTAAATGCCACAATTAATATTTCATCTGAAGCTGCTGCTGGTTTACTATCCTGTATTGTAGCATGTGCAGGTGCATTTGTCGTTTTTAATTTACTTAGAAAATCAGCCCAGTGGGATTGCACATTTTTTAATGCTGGTTTTCCAGCTTGTTTTAACGCTTCCCGTATGCGATCATATGGAATTTTAAAACCATTTTTTGAAGATCGGGCAGGCGCTCTTCTTGTCTCTCGCTGTGGGACAGGTTGCGACTGAACCACCGGATTTTCCTTTAACATGGTCAGCTCTTTCTCCAGTGTAGCTAATCTTGAAGTAAGTTTAGAAACCATTTCTGTGTCGCCGGATTCTGAAGGTGCTTCTTCTTTTTGAACTCTATTTGTAAGACTTAAAATAGTTATTTCTATAAATATTTTCGGACTGTTGGTCCATTTTATTTCCTGTTGGCACTGATTTAATTGCATAATGGCCTGTTGGACCCAATCAATGGAAATTATGTCAGCCAGCTGAGTAAATTCCTCTTCCACTCGGGCACGTTCAAGTAACCCTTCAAGATCTGGTGCACTCTTGAAAAGTAGTAAATCGCGCATAAAGTAAATCATGTCATAAACAAATCGACCCGGGTCTTTACCATTTTGGATCAGTTCATCAAGTAATTGTAATGCATCTTCTACATTCTTTTCGAACATTGCCTTTACAATGCGATTAAGAATTTGTTGTGAGACTCCGCCAGTAACAGCCAATACATCCTCTAATTCGACCGATTCCTCACTATAAGAGATGGCTTGGTCTAAAATGCTTAATGCATCACGCATCCCGCCTTCAGCAGCCAAAGCTACTGTCTCCAGAGCTTCAGGTGAAACAGAAATATTTTCTGTACCAATAATCGTTTGCATACGCTCGACTATTGCCTGATTGGAAATTGGCTTAAAATCAAAACGTTGACACCTGGAAAGAATGGTTAATGGGATCTTGTGCGGCTCCGTTGTAGCAAGAATAAATACTACATGCTTTGGTGGCTCTTCCAAGGTTTTTAGCAATGCATTAAATGCATTAACAGAAATCATATGCACTTCGTCAATAATATATACTTTGTAAGGAACAACACTAGATGCATATTTCACCTTGTCCCTAATTTCGCGAATGTCATCGACACTGGTATTGGAAGCTGCATCAATCTCGATTACATCTGAAATAGAACCATCCTGAATACCCCGGCATGCCGCACATTCATTGCATGGTTCTTTTACTGGTGCATGTTCACAATTAATCGTCTTCGCAAAAATTTTCGCAGCACTCGTTTTCCCCGTCCCTCTTGGACCGGAGAATAAATAGGCATGTGAAAATTTCCCTTGGATAATTGCATTTTGCAATGTTCGGGTAATATGTGTTTGTCCAACGACATCCTGGAATTTTCTAGGACGCCAAACGCGGTATAAAGCTTGATAGCTCATAATATGATTCCCCTCTACAATCTCTTTTTATTATACTCTATTTAAGGGGTAAATGTGAACCATAGGTGATAGAATTTATTTCTAAAGGAAGGGTGAATTTTTATGTTAAAACGAGGTGACTTATATTGTCATGAAGCAGGGTTCTTGTTGTACCATTTCCGAATGTTTATTCAACAGGTCATCTAATTGTTGGCTGCACTCCACGGTTCGTTCATCGTTTAAGCCATATTGCATTCCTAACGCCATCATCTCTTGTTTCAACATAATGATATCAGTTATTAGTTTGTTTAAAGCTGAATCTTTTTGTACCATTTCGTCATTTCCTCCGTATTTTTATTACATTATAGTACCTAGTGAATTAGAACTAAAACACACGAGAGCAATTATGCCATTTTACTAGAAAAAAGCAAGGCTTTCTACAAAAAAAGTCAAAAAAAGCTAGTAATAGACAGTGATTTTGCTGAATGAAGTTGAAAACGATATAGCATGGAATATACACACATGGAAGATGGTGTTTATCTTCGGTAGGCTAAATATAGATTAGGATGGAAAATTATACGCCGGAGACAGGGTAATCGGCAGTGGAGAAAGCCAAACTCCTGCGTAATAGTGGCGAGCGCCTATTATCTCCAAACAATAAAAAAATCCTCTGTCACTGACAGAAGATTTTCATTCTATGTATACCGTGCACCCATCGTTGATGGAAAGTCCCTATGCGTTACTTAAGTTCATGGCTCGGCTTAGGCGATCCCGCGGCACACAGAAATGTCCACTTACTGCTGCTTCCTTCCGGACCTGACAGGATTCATGGGTTTCTGTTGCGCAGGACCTAAGCGTCAACACCACTCCCTTAAGGCAGACCATAAAGACATTCCACCTCGGATGGGAATTCGACCTCGCTATAGCGGATTGCGAGTACAGGGCACCGCTACCTCCCCGCTTAGCACGGCATTAATTATTATAACTATTAATGGAGAGAAATGCAATGGAAAATAATTGAACCACTACTTTTTTCTGTTTCTTAATTGCTTAAAAAAATCTTTCAGGAGCATACTGCACTCTTTTTCCATTACTCCGCTTGTCAGTTCTACTTGGTGGTTAAAGCGAGTATCTTGCAACAAATTCATTAAGGAGCCTGCACATCCTGCCTTCGGGTCAGCAGCACCGTATACTACCCGCTTTATTCTTGATTGAACAATTGCCCCTGCACACATTGGGCATGGTTCCAAGGTTACGAAGAGCGTACAATCCTCTAAACGCCAACTGCCAATGGTTTGGTTTGCCTGTTCAATTGCAATAAGCTCCGCATGGGAAAGCGTAGTTTGAGAGCTCTCTCGCACATTATGTCCTGTTGCAATGATTTCGTTTTTAAATACAATAACTGCACCAATCGGGACTTCATTTATTTTATGAGCCTTTTTAGCTTCTTCTATTGCTTTTAACATAAATATTTCATCAAACATTAAAAACCTCTCCTTTCTTTAAGAAATTTGTTTTAAAAACTACAAAAAGGAAATAAATGAATATGGAATACCTAAGCTTTTACTTAGTCCAGTCCAAAAAAGGAGAATTTAAATGGAGAATACCCAAAACAATACTGCAGTTTTATTTGTTGATATTATAAATCATTTTGACTTCGAAGGTGGAGAGAAGCTATATGAACATACAAAGGAAATTCTTCCACACTTAAAAAAGCTCAAAAACTATGCAAAAGACAATAATTTACCCATTATTTATGTAAACGACCATTATGGTTTGTGGCAAGCAGACTTCCGAAAAATCATAGACCATTGTCAAAATGACCGAAGCCAGGAAATTATTGAGGAGCTAAAACCAGATGACAGTGATTACTTTCTTATTAAACCACAGCATTCTGCATTTTTCCAAACACCTCTTCAATCATTATTAAATGAGTTAGGAAAAACACATTTAATTATGGCAGGTATAGCTGGAGATATATGTATTTTATTTACAGCGAAAGATGCTTACATGTATCAATTTGATATGCATATACCAAAAAATTGTATGGCCTCAGAGGAAACAGATAATAACAATTATGCTTTGTATCTAATGAGATCGGTAATGAAGGCAAATATAGATCCCTTTTAATCAGGAAGGTATATATTCCCCCTTCTTCTCATAGTATGTAAGTAGCACATACGGAGAAGGAAGGTGACTTACTTGCAAATTCACGTCGTCCAGCAAGGTGATACACTGTACAGGATCGCAAATTTATATAATACATCCATTCAGCAAATTATTAATGCCAATGAATTGGATGCACCAAATAACCTAGTAGTAGGTCAGGCACTTGTTATTCCAATCATTGGTCAATTTTACTTTATTAAGCAAGGAGATACGCTATACTCCATCGGACAGCAATTTGGGATTTCCCCCCAGGAACTAATCCAAATAAATAATTTACCTGCAAATTTTGTTCTTCCGATGGGATTTCGTCTATATATCCCACCTCAGCCTAAAAGGGAGATAACCTCTGTGGCGTATATTGAGCCTTCCGGGGATTCTGTTTCCAGCACGTTAGAAAATGCAGCAACCAAGACTTCTCCCTATCTAACCTATCTTGCTATATTCAACTATAATGTAAATAGAGATGGCACATTGTCTCCCCCTCCCTTAGGTAATTTGAAGCAAATAGCTGAGGGTGATAATACCGGGCTTATGCTCGTCGTAAGTAATTTAGAAGAGGGGTCTTTCAGTGCGGAGCTTGGCCATATCATCTTAACAGTGCAAGCTGTTCAAAATACATTATTGGATAATATTATCAATGTTGCTAAAGAAGTTGGCTTTAAGGATGTGCATTTTGATTTTGAATTTCTTAGGGCAGAAGACCGAGAAGCATATAATCGCTTTTTACGGAGAGCGAAAGAACGATTGGCACAGGAAGGGTTAATGCTTTCTACTGCTTTAGCACCTAAAACAAGTGCTACTCAGACTGGACAGTGGTATGAGGCTCATGATTATGCCGCACATGGAGAAATTGCCGATATGGTTGTCTTAATGACATATGAATGGGGTTATAGTTATGGACCTCCTATGGCCGTATCACCAATTAGTGAGGTGAGAAAAGTAGTAGAATATGCAATAACAGAAATACCACCTGAAAAAATTCTCTTAGGCCAGAACTTATATGGGTATGATTGGACATTGCCGTTTGAGCAAGGTGGGCCCGCTGCCCGCGCCATTAGTCCACAGCAGGCAATTGCTTTGGCGAGGCGAGAACAAGCGGAAATTCAATATGATACGACAGCTCAGGCTCCCTTTTTCACGTATTGGGATGAAGCTGGTAAACAACATGAGGTATGGTTTGAAGATGCAAGATCCATTCAAGCCAAATTCAATTTAATTCGAGAATTAGGTCTACGTGGTATTGCTTATTGGAAGCTCGGCTTAGCCTTCCCGCAAAACTGGTTATTATTAGATGATCAATTTACAGTAACAAAGCCTGAGTAATAATTTTCCCCTAGACAAGACAACAAGATAGAAGGATTATTGCCTGCCATAGAGAGATTTCATTCACTAAAATGTTTATACAAACCAAATATAATAAGCCCCTCTGCTCGTTGCAGAGGGCTTATTTATCTCAGAGTGTATTTAAACTTAGGGGGATAAGTTTATTTTAATACATTTAATGCTTCACGATTGAAAGCTGGAATATCATCCGGCTGACGACTGGTTACTAACTGATCTTGGCACACAACTACTTCTTTGTCTTCCACAGTAGCTCCTGCATATTCCATATCTACTTGAATAGAGGTAAATCCAGTTGCCTTTCTTCCTTCTAGTGTTTTTGCTGTTATTAATAACTGTGGTCCGTGGCAGATTGCAAAAACTGGTTTCTTTTCGTCCATGAAATGCTTTGCGAATTTTACAAATCGCTCATCTGCACGTAATTGATCTGGTGAAAAACCACCTGGAATAAATAATGCATCGAAATCAGTTGGCTTTACATCATCGATAGACTGATCAATTTTTACCGTAGCTTCTTTATTTTTACCAGTAACCTCTTTTCCCTTTTCCTTCTCAATTGTAACAACTTCGTGGCCAGCATCCTTAAATGCTTTTGCCGGATCTGTATATTCAACATCTTCAAACATATCTGTTAGTACAGTTGCTATTTTTTTGCTCATTATCGATACGCTCCTTTAGTTGAGTTATTACATAATTATATCTTCCCACTGTCACAAATTTAAAACATAGTTATTTTAATCCCATTAATTGACGGAGCTCTTCTTCATTATGAATTAAATCCGCAATCGTATATTCATCCAATACCTTAAAAAAGGCTTGGAGTGCTTTATTTAATGCATGCTTTAATGTACAGCCAGGAGAAATAACACAATGATTTGTTTCTTTATCAAAGCACTCCAAAACCGTAAAATCACTCTCCAATATCCGGACAATTCTCCCCACATTCATCTGATCTGCAGGTTTTGCCAATCGAATACCACCATTTCTGCCACGAATAGATTCTACTAATTCCAGCTTGGTTAATTGATGTACGATCTTTCCTAAATGATGTGTAGAAATATTATAAACAGAGGAAATCTCTTTAATACTAGCAAGTTCTCCATCTTTTTTCATACCTGTAAAAATGAGGACACGCAGTCCATAATCGGTATATTTTTTTAAATTCATCTTCATCTGCTCCTTGTTACTATCTTCACATAATTGTAACATATATTGACGTTTTCACTGTTGTCATAGTGTTTACTTCATTATACAATAAACATGTATTCAAAATACATCTTTTAATTTTTAAAGGGAGTGCTCTGTTATGACTACACAAACAGTTGGATTAGATAAGGAAACAAAGGATATTATTAAAGCTACTGTACCTGTTCTACAAGAACACGGTGCTGAAATTACAAAACGTTTTTATGAATTAATGCTCGGAAATCATCCGGAACTAAAGAATATTTTTAATCAGACAAATCAACGAAAAGGTGATCAACCAAAAGCGCTTGCGAATACGGTTTATGCAGCAGCTGCCAATATTGATCATTTAGAGGTAATTCTACCCCATGTAAAGCAGATCGCACATAAGCACAGAAGCTTGAATATTAAGCCCGAACAATATCCGATCGTTGGAAAGCATTTATTATTAGCCATCAAAGATGTGTTGGGGGACGCAGCTACTGATGACATTATTAATGCATGGGAAAAAGCATATGGTGTAATTGCTGATATTTTCATCAGTGTGGAGAAAGAAATGTATGAGGAAACACTTAACACAACCGGTGGATGGGTTGATTTTAGAGATTTTAAAGTAATCAAAAAGGTTAAAGAGAGTGATGTTATTACATCTTTCTATTTGGAACCAGTAGATGGAATGCCATTCCCTGTTTATCAACCTGGACAATATATTACAGTAAAAGCAGAAATAGAGGGAGAAAAGTATAATCATCTTCGCCAATACAGCCTATCTTGTGCGCCTGGTGAAGGGCATTATCGAATTAGTGTAAAACGTGAGGATCCTGTCGGTGATTTACCTGCAGGTGTTGTTTCTACTTTCTTGCATGAGCAAGTGGAAGAAGGCTCCATTTTACCAATCAGTGCTCCATCCGGTGATTTCTACTTGGAAAAGAATGATGATCGCCCATTAATACTAATGAGTGGGGGAGTTGGTCTCACACCAATGGTTAGTATGTTAGAAACGGTAATTAAAGAGCAACCGGAAAGAAAAGTAGTATTTATTCATGCAGCTCAATCAAGTAAAGTGCACGCACTGAAGGATAGAATAACGGAAATTAGTAACCAATATAATAATGTAGAAAGTTATATTGTGTATGATAAACCATGTGAAGGTGATGTATGTGATAAAATTGGATATATTGATGCAGATTGGCTAGGAGAAATTTTGCCGACTAGCGATGCAGCATTTTACTTCTGTGGGCCAAAAGGATTTATGCGTGCAGCCTACCAGAACTTGAAAAAGCATCAGGTAGAGGATAAAGATATTCATTTTGAGATTTTTGGACCAGCAGAAGATATTACAGCATAAAGAAGAAAAGCGCAAGTAACCAGTAATGGTAGCTTGCGCTTTTCTTTAGTCTAATTTATTTATATATTGTCGTTTATTGTCAATGATACCAGCTAAACAGATAGGTGCCGGGTCCTGCTTCACATCCAACTCTAATGAAGATCCATCAGTTGGTAATGTATTGGAAAAAATCTCTTCATAGCGTTCTACTGATAGTTCCTCTCTTGATGAAAACAATTTAGCGTGTTGCTCCGTATTTAAGTGTTCTCGGTAATTCGGCTGTAAAACCCCTGTGAAAAACTCGCCGACAGCACCTGAGCCATAACTAAAGAAACCAATTCGAGAACCTGACTTTAAGGTCTCCTCTTGTTCAATAAGTGATAAGAAACTTAGATAGAGCGAACCAGTATAAATATTACCAACTCTGCGGTTATATTGCGTACTTGTTTTATAATTCCCCAATAAACGCTCTTTGTCTTGTTCTTCGGCCTCATCAATTACCGTGCGTAAAGCTTTCAAACCCATTTTTGTATATGGAAGGTGATAACAAATCGCCTCAAAGTCAGCTAAATTAAGTCCTGTTTTCTCTTTATACTGCTCCCATACTTTTTGGAAAAACAGGATATATTGTTCATTAGAAAATTTACCATCAACAAATGCCTGTTCTGAATATATAGGTCTCCAAAAATCCATAATGTCATTTGTTAAATAAACATCTTCATCTTCGAGAGCCAGAATCCCAGGATTGGCACCAATTAATAGAGCAACAGCACCTGCTCCTTGTGTCGCTTCTCCAGAAGTATTTAATCCGTAACGAGCTATATCAGCTCCTAATACCAATACCTTACTTTCAGGATGTAAAGCAACATGTCCTTTGGCCATTTGAATAGCAGCAGTAGCACCGTAGCAGGCTTGCTTCACTTCTACTGCACGGGCTTGTGGCTTTAAACCAAGCAATTTATGTACATAAACTGCCCCTGATTTAGAGTGGTCAATACCTGATTCTGTACCAAAAATAACAAAATCTATTACTTCTTTGTCCTCTTTGCTAACGATCTGAAGTGCTGCATTTGCAGCTAAGGTAACGGAATCCTGGGTGATGGGTGCAAGGGCCATCTCTTCTTGTCCAATTCCAATCGTAAACTTTTCCGGTTCGACATTTCTTGCCACAGCCAATTTATTCATATCTACATATTGATGTGGTGTATAAAATCCTATTTTATCTATCCCAATTTCCATGCTATTTACTCCCTTATAATAAATATTCTACTCAATCATTTATAGTTAAACAAAATTCTTCATTGTTAGACATTATTATACAATTAGCTTACTCCAATACACTCTATAATAATACGATCAGAGATGAAAAACAATTAATGGAACGCCAGAAAGAGAATTAATCTATTATGTTTTCTTCGCTATGTAATTACAATTATAAGTTACAACATGGGATAGATGCTGAGCATAATTATGGACTCAACAGGAGAGGGGATATGTACACCTAGTGATTTGGGTTTGGAGAAGTAGAGTGTTCGCCGTTATAAAAAATGGTGTGAGTATTTTAGCAATAACTAAGACTTCACTAAATCACATAGAAACAGAAAAAAACGCTGGTATAATACCAACGCTTTCTTCATTCTTTTTATCCTTATTACTCTTCCAATGTTGACGTATCACCTGTTGGTAAGCCGAGCTCCCAAGACTTTAGAAGGCGACGCATAATCTTACCACTTCTGGTTTTTGGAATGGAGTCTCTTATCTCCATTTCCCTTGGCGCAGCATGTGCACTTAGGCCTGTTTTAACAAATTGCCTTATTTCTTCCAACAGATCATCTGACTCTTCATAGCCATCATTTAACGTAATAAATGCCTTTATAATTTCACCGCGTTCTGGATGTGGCTTACCAATTACTCCTGCTTCCGCCACAGCTGGATGTTCAATTAACTTACTCTCTACTTCAAATGGACCAACACGCTCACCAGATGTATTGATGACATCATCCAAGCGTCCCTGGAACCAGAAATAGCCATCTTCATCTTTGTAAGCACTATCTCCGGATACGTACCAGCCATTAATAAAATAGCTTTCAAACTTTTCAGGTCTGTTCCAAACAGCACGCATCATAGCTGGCCATCCTTCTTTAATAGCCAAGTTACCCATTTGATTTGGTGGCACTTCATTTCCTTCATTATCCACAATGGACGCTTCTACACCCGGAATAGGTTTACCCATTGAACCAGGTCTTATTTCCATGGAAGGTAGATTAACAATGAGTTGTGCTCCCGTTTCTGTCATCCACCACGTATCATGAATACGTAAATCAAATGCTTTTAGTCCCCATGTTACAACTTCTGGATTTAATGGTTCCCCAACACTCATAATGTGTCTTAAGGAAGAAAGATTATGCTTCTTCACTGCTTCCTCACCAGCACTTACCAGCTTTCTTAACGCTGTTGGAGCGGTATACCATACGGTCACCTTGAATTTTTCAATCGTGCCATACCAGTCATCAGGTGTAAATCTGCCACCACGCACCACATTGGTAACTCCATGCAGCCAAGGAGCAAATATACCGTAACTCGTTCCTGTTACCCAGCCTGGGTCCGCAGTACACCAATACACATCGTCCTCTTCCAGGTCCAGTACCCATTCACCAGTAGCATAATGCTGAATCATGGCATTATGAACATGATAAACACCTTTTGGTTTGCCAGTTGATCCTGACGTGTAGTGTAATAACATTCCATCTTCCAAGTCGAGCCACTCAATAGCAAAATCTTCCGATGCTGATTTCATTTCCTCATGATAATCAATATATTGTTCGCTACTTTCATTATTTTGACCAACTAGAATGATTTTCTCCAATGTTGGGAGATCTTCTTGTGGCACCCGATATAATAAATCAGGTGTCGTAATAAGTACAGTTGCTTCGCTATCCTGCAAACGATCACGTACCGCTTGTTCCATAAATGCTTCAAATAAAGGACCTGCAATTGCACCTGTTTTTAAAATACCAAAGAAAGCAGCGTAAAACTCAGGACTCCTTGGCATGAATAAAAACACTCTGTCGCCCTTTTTCACATCATACTTTTTTAATACATTTGCAAACCGATTGCTTTGCTTACTTAAATCTGAGAAAGTGAGCTTCTCTTCACGCTCAGGCGAGGAATACAATAATGCCGTCTTATCTTTTTTCTCCGGGTTCTCTGCATGGCGGTCTATTGCTTCATAAGCCATGTTTACTTTCCCTGTTTCATTCCAGGAGAAATTCTTTTTCATATCTTCCCAAGAAAACTGTTCACGCATTTTTTCATAGTTTTTTAGATTATGATTTCCTTCTCTTGCCGGTATTTTCTGTACATCCATCTAATCACCTCATCCTTAATTATGAAACCGATTCCAACAAACGGTTAATTATAAATAGTTAAAACATTTAGGTAACTAATTTCTATTTTAGAATATTTTGTGACAATTTTAAAGTAATATAATTCATTAAGTAAAATTTCCCTGTAAGAAAGTCTATAAACCTTGTTTATTTAAAAAAGCTATATTGCATATGTTAGGGTTCAAACGCTACCTCGTCATTCATAGTAGGAGGGATCAGCGACGTAACTTTATTGATGAAAAGCTCAGTGAAATATTTGAGGATAAGTGCCCCATTGATTTCCGTTTCAGGCGGACGCTTTCCGCCGGCATGGCCTCAGCCGCTTCCTCCGCTACGCTCCGTCCAGGGTCTTCGCCTCATGCTATTCCGGCAGGAGTCGCCGCCCTCCACTCCAATCAATTCGTACACAGCATATTCTGGAGCTATGTGGACGCAATTTTTCTTCGTAGATTTAATAGGAAATAGTAGCGAAGGGGAAATATGGAGACTCCTCGAAAATGAAAATACACATTTTCTTCGTGCGATGTCTTGCTGACGAAGCTTTCCTTGTCCTGCGGGAGGAGAGGCCTCGATGAGACCCCGGAACGCGTATAAAGGTTGGAAGGCTAAAGTCGCGACGTCCTGTCGCAACGCCTTCATGACCAACATCGTGTTGGCCCGAGGCTCATCAGCCGCCCGCGGAAAGCGGGATATTTCCCCGTAGCGGTGATTTACGCAGCCTCTATATCCTTAGTTACGTCGCAGTATTTCTATTTTGCGAATTAATGAGTAATCCAAACATATATAGTAGAACATTAAAAAAGCCATGCTCCTTAGAGAAGCATGGCTTTTCATTTATATGTTTGATTTACTCTTTTTATTCTCTAATCGTTTATCATGCTCTGAGATAATATAAGCACAGGTTGCATCCCCAGTTATATTCAAAGAAGTTCGGAGCATGTCCAATAATCGGTCTACACCAATAATTAGAGCAATCCCTTCTACAGGAAGACCAATTTGCTTTAATACCATCGAAAGCATAATTAAACCAACCCCAGGTACACCAGCAGTTCCGATACTTGCTAGTGTTGCAGTAAGAATGATCATAAGAATATCATTGAAACCCAATGAAATGGCATATACTTGCGCAATAAACACGGTAGCAACTGCCTGCATAATTGCAGTGCCATCCATATTAATCGTTGCTCCAAGTGGCTGAACAAAGCTGCTGATAGACTTTTTTACACCAAGTCGTTCTTGCGCCATCTTCATGGATACTGGCAATGTAGCACTGGAACTCGACGTACTAAAGGCCACAGACATCGCCGGGAAAAATTCTTTATAAAACTTCAGTGGGCTAGCTTTCCCAATCCCCTTGATTGCAAGGCTGTAGGTAACTGCACCGTGAATAATCAAGGACAAGATAACTGCAACCATATACATAAACATCGAACCGAGTGCATCTAATCCTGCGTCTCCAATTGCAGATGCTATAAGAGCAAACGCCCCATATGGAGCCGTTTTCATGATGCCATTAACAAGGAAGATTAAAATATCATTCGCTTGCTCAAATAAACGATAAATGCCAGCTGTTTTTTCTCCCAGAACAGCAAGGGCAACACCTATAAATATAGCAAATGCAATAATCTGTAACATATCTCCTGATGTCATTGCTTCTAATGGATTCGATGGAATAATATTAACCAAGGTCTCCATAATTGGTGGCGGGGATTCTGCTGAATAATCCGCATTACTTGTATCAAAAACACCTGCTTTTCCGGGTTCCAGCAAGTATCCTACACCTAAGCCAATACTTAAGGCAATGGCAGTGGTAACAAGATAGAATACAATCGTTTGTATACCTATTCTCCCTAGCTTTGCAGGATCACCAAGCCCAGCAGTACCTATAACAATAGACACAAATACGATAGGCACAACAATCATCATGATGAGATTTAAGAATATCTGGCCAACAGGCTCAAGTGCATATTTATTTATTCCTTCAAATAGATCTGGAGATGAAAAGCTTAAACCGATCCCGACAATTACCCCTAAAGCGAGAGCAATTAGTATCTTTTTAGTTAGACTCATAGCTGCAATCCTTTCTATTTGTAGATTAGTAGAATTAAAAAACGAAAGGTAAATCTTTTATAATGAGTAGGATGGTTGGGTAACTGGTTGGAAGTACGTATTGGAATTGGCGCCCCCGGCAGGATTCGAACCTGCGACACACGGTTTAGGAAACCGATGCTCTATCCCCTGAGCTACGGGGGCTCATTTGATATGGTCACTTAAGTAAGAGAAGGGTGTTGTTATTTTATCAGCACTATTCATTATACAAAAAGGTGACATAAAAGAAAAGAGTAATCTTTACCAAATGGTATCTAGGACTTTTATATGTTAAAATAATTTACATCTGTTTTTTAATTTTGGATTGGATTGGAGGAGTCTTTATGACAGGAGTTCTCTTTATGGCAATCGAAGGGCCAATAGGTATTGGGAAAACATCCCTTGCAAAAAAACTTTCTGTCCATTATGATTTCCATTTATTAAGAGAAATTGTCGAGGAAAACCCATTTCTCGGTAAGTTCTATGATGATATAGATGAGTGGAGCTTTCAAACGGAAATGTTCTTTTTATGCAATAGATTTAAACAATTGGAAGATATAAAGAAGAAATACCTTAAAAAGAATAAGGCGGTTATCGCCGACTACCATATATCAAAAAATATGATATTTGCTAAACGAACACTTCAGGCTGATAAAATTGATAAATATGAACAAATCTATCATATTCTTACGGATGATATGCCTGTTCCAAATATGATGATTTATTTACATGCAAGTCTTGATACGATTTTAGAACGAATTCACAAACGTGGCAGGGATATTGAGCAAAATATTAAACCTTCCTATTTAGCACAATTGGCACAGGATTATGAGGATTATATGAATGAATTTGAAATTCTGCATCCCGATATTCCAGTTATCCGCATTAATGGAGATGAAATGGATTTTGTCCGCTATCAGAATGACCTTGAAGCAATTATCTCACTTGTTGATAAAAATATGAGCAAAATTAATACCCAGAAAATGAAATAGCACTAGACAGTCCTAATCTTATACTTTTTATCCTATTTTAATTAAAAGGAGAACAAAAAATGAATTTGAGAGATAAATACCTCATTCCGAATGACAGCATCATTACCATTGCTGGAACAGTAGGTGTGGGTAAATCAACGATGACAAATGCTTTAGCGGAAGCATTACAATTTAAAACTTCCTTTGAAAAGGTGGAAACGAATCCCTATTTGGAGAAGTTTTATGCCGACTTTGAACGTTGGAGTTTTCATCTGCAAATCTATTTCCTTGCAGAACGTTTTAAAGAACAAAAGAAGATATTTGAGTATGGGGGCGGATTTATTCAGGACCGTTCCATCTATGAGGATACTGGTATCTTTGCTAAAATGCATTATGACAATGGAACGATGTCACAGACAGATTATGAGACCTATACGAATTTATTTGAAGCAATGGTTATGACACCCTACTTTCCGCATCCAGACCTGCTTATTTACTTAGAGGGTTCATTTGATGAAGTGATGCAACGCATTCAATTGCGCGGACGAGAAATGGAAAAGAATACACCCATAGCGTATTGGGAAGAAATGTATACCCGTTATCAAAATTGGATCGACAACTTTAATGCCTGTCCTATTCTTAGAATAAATATTTCTGATTATGATTTAATGAAAGAGAAAAATTCCGTAGAACCAATTCTCGAAAAGATTGGCCATTTTATTCAACAATCCAGACGCTGGAAAACACGGGAAAGCATACGATAAAAAATGGTTCATTGCCTCAAGTCCTCTAGAGGAAGTTGCTATAGGTCCTCTGGGTTGTTCATGTAAGGACTAAATAAAACTAAAATACGCTGATAAAAAAGCTGTTTGATACACAGGAAAATCCTGTTACATCAAACAGCTATTATTATTTACCCTCTTTTGGATTTGAAGTATCTTCTTTAACATCCTTCTTTTCCTTGCTATTCGTCTCGTCATCGCTCATTAAGTCATTAGCTGAGTTTTTAAACTCACGCAATGTCTGACCTGCTGCTTTTCCGATCTCTGGTAACTTCTTTGGACCAAAGATGATGAGAGCTATAATAATAATAAGAATCAAGCCAGGAACACCTATACTGCCTATTCCCATTGCTTTCACCTCCATTAGTAGACCAATCTTATTATAACGTTTCATTATAAGACCAAATATTATCAAATAATAAGCATAGCCTATATCTGTATTGTATCATGGTTTAACAGGACTAGCATACCCCGAAATAGAGAAAATAAAAGCACTTATTTTAGTAAAACCCTCATTTAAATAGCTGATAAAATAGAGTAATTATCCTTTAATCCAGCTTAGTCACTCACTCTTACCCAACTCGACTGATCGGTCATGTGCGCTTTTCACACATTCCATTACCGCTTGTTGAAAGTCATTCCTTTGTAATGCTTCAATACCTGCTTGTGTCGTTCCGGCTGGACTCGTAATTTTCCTTCTCAATACATCCGCTGATTCCCCGGAAGACTTTAACATTTCGCCTGCTCCTAAAACGGTCTGGGTAATTAACGCTTTAGCGGTAGAAGGATTTAATCCCGACTCAACCGCAGCCTTTTCCATTGCCTCAACCAGATAATAGATATATGCAGGTCCACTTCCGGAAATACCTGTCACAATGTGCATCTCATCTTCTTTTACAATTGCCGTCGTACCAATCGTTGCAAATAGGGCCTCTGCTTCTTTGACATGAATTTCTGTAGCATGCTTACCAGCTGCGATTGCAGTTGCTGAAAATCCGATAGATGCAGACGTATTCGGCATTGCACGAATGACTGGTGCATCATTACCCACCAAATTACTAATATAGTCTGTAGATATGCCAGCAATTACAGAAATAATTACTTGCTCTGGCTGAATATAAGGTCTGATCGACTCTACCGCTACATCCAAGTCATATGGCTTAGTTGCCAGAATAATGAAGTCTGTTCCTTCAATTACCTTTTCTTTATCTACAATACTGTGGATCTGATATTTTTCTTCTAATCTTTCTATGCGTTCTTTATTATTTTTATTTGTGACGATGACATTTTCTTTATTAAAGATATTTGCTTTAACAATCCCCGAGATAATAGCTTCTGCCATTGACCCGGCTCCGATGAATGCTATTTTTTTAGTCATAACTTTGCCTCCTGATTTTAAAATAAAAAAAATCCCTTCATCCCCTTAATATAAGGACGAAAAGATTTCCGCGGTACCACCTATTTTGACATGCATAAACATGCCCGACTTTTATTGATAACACAGCTTACTGTGGTTAGGTTTAATCTAACAACTCCCAGGTAGGTTCATACATGTCTGTTTCGATGGAATTTTTCAGCCGGTGAATTCCAATCTCTTTCGATCGAACAATGTATTACTGGTCTGATCATCGTTTGTTTATTTACTTGTATAAGTATGTAATATAAGCGTTGTAATGAAAAATGTCAAGCATGCATGCAAAATTAAGGAAAATAAGCTACTATAGAAGAGTAAAAGTAACATCGGAATGGAAGAGGCGAATATGAGTGAGTGATCAAAATCTCCAGCAACTAATAAACGTCAAAAATGAAATGACCCGTTTTATGATGACATATAAATTTGGATTGGATCAGATGAATACGAAGCTGAATATATTGAAGGAAGAATTTCAGCACTTTCATGAATACAACCCTATTGAACATATAAAAACAAGGCTTAAATCGCCAGAAAGCATCTTGAAAAAGATGTACCGGAAAAACTTAGAAATTACACTGCCATCTATTAAAGAGAATATCCAAGACATTGTTGGCATACGTATTGTATGTTCATTTATCTCTGATATATACAGGATCAGTGAGATGTTAAAGCAACAAAAAGATATTACGTTTATCCAATTAAAAGATTATATCAAACATCCAAAACCAACTGGCTATCAAAGCTTGCATTTAATTGTTTCTATTCCTGTTTATATGTCTGATCGAAAAGAAGAAGTTTTTGTGGAGATTCAAATTCGAACAGTGGCCATGGACTTTTGGGCAAGCTTAGAACATAAAATTTATTATAAATATAATAAGGAAATACCAGAAAGATTAACAAAGGAGCTTGTTGATGCAGCAAAGGTGGCTTCTGAGCTTGATCACAGAATGGAACGGCTGCATAAAGAAGTAAATCATATTAAAGAAACACAGCAAGATCGTGAGCTACAAGTTCTGCAGGTGAACAACGAAAATTTCCACCTTCCTATGGGATTATTAACACCTTTTATAAAGGAAGAGGAGTAGAGGATTGCCGTCCTTTTTCTTATTTGACTAAAAAGGATCTATGACAAATGTTGAGGTGAAACGTATTGTGTTCATTCGGAGTAAGTGGAAAGTGCGAACTAGAGTATATCGCATTTTAAGGAAGTGGGGGGACCCATTGATTTCCGCTTTAGTGGGACTCTTTCACACCTCCGGTTACAAGAGCCAGTGTAATTCCCGAATCACTGAATAACCACAATACATATTTAAACGCTAAAAAAACCGTTACAAATGTAACGGTTTTTCATATCTCCAAAATTTATGCGCTTAGTTAAAATGGAGGAGGTAGAGGGATTCGAACCCCCGCGCGGTTTGACCCGCCTGTCGGTTTTCAAGACCGATCCCTTCAGCCAGACTTGGGTATACCTCCGTGACGACAAGATATAATATATCATGCATTATTTTTACTGTCAATTATTTTTAAGAACTTTTTTATCCGTAAAAGAAAGTCTTAATTTTCTATACAAAGTCAAGAGGTGGAATGCTGTTTCTTCCACCTCTTCACCCCCTTTATATTAGCTTGTTAAGAATATCTATGCTTCCTTTGTTCTTTTATCAAACTCATCTTTAATTTTAGAATATATTTCCTTATTCGTAAGCAGCTCAAGAATTGTCAGTGCAATTGCTTTTGCACCAGTAATTAAAGCTTGGTCACCCTTTTCTGATCGTGCAGCTTCCCTAAATTCCACTGTATGTCCAATTAAGTCACTAGACCCAATTTTAATGTGTGGGTGAATCGTTGGAACAACTTGACTTATATTACCTGCATCAGTGGAACCGAGGGCTGTTTTTTTCTCTAATTTAACCTTTTCCCCTAATCCTTCAACCACTCCTTTGAATACCTGATCGAAAGAATCGTTAAGTATAAAGTTGTCTACCTCGTTTTGAAAGGCCGTTACTTTTACAGTCGCACCAGTAGCCAAAGCAGCTCCTTCGGCAATTGCCTTTACCTTTTTAGTTACTTCATCAAGGACAGGTCTGGAGGCAGCACGCAAATAAAATTTTGCTTTGGCATATGCTGGTACAATATTAGGAGCATCGCCTCCATCTGTGATAATACCATGGATACGTACCTCTGATGGTACATGCTGTCGTAATGCATTAATACCGTTAAATAATTGTAATACGCCATCCAATGCATTTATTCCTTTTTCAGGATGTGCAGAAGCATGAGCAGGTCTCCCAAAGAATTCAAAGTCCAATGGATCAACAGCCAGGGTAGGGCCAGTCAGACTTGTATCCGCTCCTGGATGAAGCATAATAGCTGCATCCAGATCTTTGACTAATCCAGCTTTTACAAAGCTTCCTTTTGCACTTCCATTTGGTCCTCCTTCTTCTGCAGGCGTGCCAAGTACGACAAGCTCTCCTCCTATTTCATCAATAAACTTACTTAAAGCAACCGCAGCTGCCACACTCGTTGTACCAATAATATTATGACCGCACGCATGACCTATTTCCGGTAGGGCATCATATTCAGCTAGGAAACCAATTGTCAGCCCATCGAGTATTCCTTTTTTTCTTGCCAGAAAAGCAGTTTCATGACCAGCTACACCTTTTTCAACCAGAAATCCTTCTTCAACAAGAATGTTAACTAATTGTTCTGAAGCAAAATATTCTTCATTACCTATTTCAGGACGATCATGAATGGCATGACTTGTTTGAATATAACGCTCTTTATTTTCCTCAATATTTTCAGAAATGCGTTTTTTAATTTCTTCTAAACTCTTTGCTAGTACTGTCATTTTTTTCACCTCTACCTTTTCTTTTAAATTAATGTCCGATTTCACTTAATGGAACAAAGGTTGGAATGGAATTACCATCACGTTCTTCAATGATAAAATCTGCTACATCCTCTGTTTGATAAATCTCAGCTAGCTTTTTAAGTGTTTTATTATCTTTGTCTTTTTCCTGTACAGCAATAATATTAATGTATGGTGTCGCTGTCTCATCCTCATGGTAGATGGAATCCTCTAGTGGACTATAGCCAGCATCTACAGCAATCCCATTGTTTATAATAGAAGCATCCACATCTGGTAATACTCTCGGTGTTTGCCCTGCAACTAACAATTCAAATTTTAAGTTTTTAGGATTCTCAACAATTTTATCTAGCGAGCCATTTCCATCGAAGTCTTCCTCCAATTTGATCAAACCTGCATCCTGTAATAACAGTAATCCACGACCCATGTTCGTTGCTTCATTTGGTAATGCAATCGTTCCTCCCTCAGGAATACTCTCGACACGATCATGCTTTTCGGAATATAATCCCATTGGGGCAATAACCGTAGTGGCTATAGGTGTTAAATCCAATTCATGCTCTTTAATAAATGCATCAAAATAGGAAACGGTCTGGAAAGCATTTGCATCAATTTCTCCTTCAGCTAGTGCCATGTTTGGTTGCACATAATCAGAGAATCGAACAATTTCAACATCTATCCCCTCCTCCTTGGCTTTTTCAGCAACATAATCCCAAATGGTTGTATCTGAACCACTAATACCTACCTTTACTTTTGTAGCAGCCTCGCCGCTCGAGCAAGCACTAATAACAAGGGTTACGAATGAAAGTAATAAAAATAGACCAAATTTCTTCATGTTTGTTCTCTCCTTTTATGTTTATCTTCTTCTTATTTTTTTTGATAAAATATTTCCTGATGACTGTAATCCTTGGACCATAACGACAAGAATACCAACCGTAATCAGCATGACAGTTGTATCAAACCGCTGATAACCAAACGTTATTGCCAAATCTCCCAGACCTCCACCACCAACAGCTCCAGCCATAGCCGATGCACCTACAAGACCAATGGTTGCAATCGTGATTCCTAGTAATAGCGAGCTTAAGGCTTCCGGAATGAGAAAGCGTGTAATTATCTGTCTAGGTGTTGCGCCCATTGCCTGTGCTGCTTCCATCACTCCAGGGTCAACCTCCAACAATGAATTTTCAATTAACCTGGCTATATATGGTCCTGCATAAAGCACCATTGGGACAATTGCAGCGGCAGTACCAATAGAAGTGCCTACAACTAAGCGGGTAAACGGGATAACAGCTACCATCAGAATAATGAAAGGGATGGATCTAAAAATATTTACGACTGCGTTTAATAGATTAAATACATGTTTGTTTTCCCATAGATGTCCTTTTCGAGTAATAACAAGTAGAATGCCAAGAGGTAAACCAATAACGACAGAGAACAGTAAAGAAAAACTCACCATTGCTACAGTTTCCCATAATGCCTCTATGATTTGCTGCCAATCAACTAACATTGCCCAACACTTCCTTTACAGTTACTTTTTGTTGATGAATATGCATAATAACCCGCTGGATTTCTTTTTCCTCTCCCGCAAATTTAACAATTAAATTCCCAAATGGAGTTCCTTGTAATTCGGTAATACTACCGAATAATACATTAACCTCTACATCATATTGCTTTGCTATTTGTGAAAGTAGTGGGGCTCCGGTTGCTTCACCAATAAATACGATCCGGTAGATTTGATGGGACTCATCCTGTGCCCGAATAAGCTGATATACGGATTCTGGTATATCATCATGCATAACGGAGCTTACAAAGTTGTGAGCTACTTCCGTTTTTGGCTGTGAAAATACCTCAAACACAGAACCTGCTTCAACTACTTTCCCACCGTCTAGTACGGCTACTTTGTCGCAAATTTCTCGGATAACCCCCATTTCATGAGTGATAATCAAAATAGTAATGTTATACTCCTGATTAATTTTCTTTAAAAGCTTTAATATGGAATTCGTCGTTTCCGGATCAAGTGCTGAAGTTGCTTCATCACATAAAAGGACAGAAGGCTGTGTTGCCAGGGCTCTTGCAATTCCTACTCTTTGCTTCTGTCCGCCAGATAGCTGATCTGGATAACTATCTGCTTTGTCTTCTAAACCAACAAACTCCAATAATTCACTGACCCGTTTGTTAACCTCTTCTTTCGGTGTATTAGATAAAAGTAATGGCATCGCTACATTAGTAAAAACAGTTTTAGAGTTTAACAGATTAAAATGTTGAAAGATCATCCCAATATTCCGTTTTGCTTCCCTCAACTCCTTTGGCGAAAGTGCGAGTAAGTCCTGGCCATTCACAGTCACCTTTCCTGAAGTTGGGCGTTCCAATAAGTTTACACAACGGATCAGCGAGCTCTTTCCGGCACCACTAAAACCAATAACTCCATAAATCTCTCCCTTTTCAATATGTAAATTGACATCATCCAATGCCTTAATTTCCTGTGCGGCCCCATCGTAAATTTTTGTCACATGTTCAAATGTAATCATTTTCTTCCTCCTTCTAAAATATAAAAATGCCTCTTCTTCGGAGATAAGAAGAGGCATTTAGGAACATGCTCTTCTTATCTTTCAGGCATACGCCTGCTGGAATTGGCACGGTACTAAATCAGTCCGTTGCCGAGGTATCGTCGGGCCAGTCCCTCCACCTCTCTGGATAAGAAGTATAACTATTAAATTTTTTTGCTGTTCGTACCACACATCGTACATCCAGCAACATTACTCTAAAAAAACAAAAATCCCTCCTTATGAAATAAGAAGAGATTTGTATATAACGAACCAAAACTCTTCTTATTTTCCAAGCTGTTGCTTGTTGGATTTGGCACAGTACTATAAAAGTCCGCTGCCGAGGTATCAAAGGGCCAATTCCCTCCACCTCTCTGAATAAGAAGTTTTTTTATTATTTAATTTAGTATGATATTGACTTTACTATCAATTTTAAAATTTGTCAAACATTTTTTTATTTAATTATTTCTTTTCCACCCATATATGCTCGTAAAGCTGCAGGCACAATAACAGAACCGTCTTCTTGTTGATAATTTTCTAAGATCGCTGCAACTGTGCGGCCAATTGCAAGTCCAGAGCCATTCAATGTATGAACATATTCCGGCTTACCATTTGCGTCTCTTCGAAAACGAATACCTGCGCGTCTGGCCTGGAAATCTTCAAAGTTAGAGCAAGAAGAAATCTCTCTGTACGTATTCTGGCTCGGAATCCATACTTCAATGTCGTATTTTTTAGCGGCTGTAAATCCAAGGTCACCTGTACACATACTCATTACGCGATAAGGAAGGTTTAATAGCTGTAACACTTTCTCTGCATTTCCAGTAAGTGTCTCCAATGTTTCATAAGAATCTTCCGGTTTTGCAAAATGAACAAGTTCTACTTTATTGAACTGATGCTGACGGATCAATCCACGTGTATCCCGTCCAGCAGATCCCGCTTCAGAACGGAAACAGCTGCTGAAAGCTACATACTTCTTAGGTAGCTCTTCTGGTTTAAAAATCTCATCACGATGGAAGTTGGTCACCGGTACCTCTGCAGTTGGGACCATAAAATAATCCCATTCCTCCAGTTTAAATGCATCTTCTTCAAACTTTGGAAGCTGGCCTGTGCCTGTCATGCTTGTACGGTTCACAATTTGCGGTGGAAGCATTTCTTCATAGCCGTGCTCATCTGCATGCAAATCCATCATAAAGTTTAATAATGCACGTTCCAGTCTGGCGCCTAGTCCTTTGTAGAATACGAAGCGACTTCCAGTTACCTTTCCTGCTCTTTCAAAATCAAGAATATCCAAGTTTGTCGCAATATCCCAGTGTGCTTGGACATCAAAGTCGAAATCCTTCACCACACCCCAATTACGCACTTCAATATTGTCCTCTTCGTCTTCTCCGACTGGTACACTTTCATGAGGGATGTTTGGAATAGATAGCATCATATGCTGTAATTGTTCTTCAATTTCTTTTAGCTGTTTATCAAGTGCAGAAATTTCATCGCCAACCTTGCGCATTTCTTTAATGGCATGTTCCGCATCTTTTTTCTCTTTTTTTAATGCAGAAATTTGTTTGGTAGCTTCATTCCGCTTTGCTTTTAACTTTTCTGTTTCGGAAATTAGCTCTCTTCGCTTTGTATCAAGCTCTTCAAACTTATCAAGCTCCGTTAAATCCTCTCCACGATGTGCCAGCTTTGTTTTTACTTCTTGAAAATTATTTCTTAAATACTTCATGTCTAACATAATTAATTCCTCCTTTATTTGTATAGGTATACTATTGAAATATATTCTTATTGGACAAAACTGCTGGGATTCTTGCTGGTTTTGTCCATTAGACTCGCTCTATTGGACAGAGTTGCTATGATTCTTGCTCGGTTTGTCCATTACAACCGCTCTATTGGACAGAACTGCCGTGATTACTGCTCGGTTTGTCCATTACAACCGCTCTATTAGACAGTACTGCTATGATTCTTGCTCGGTTTGTCCATTACAACCGCTCTATTGGACAGAACTGCTGTGATTCTTGCTGGTTTTGTCCATTAGACTCGTTCTATTGGACACATTTGCTGCGAGTCCTGCTGGTTTTGTCCATTAGACTCGCTCTATTGGACACATTTGCTACAACGCTTGCTCGGTTTGTTCATTAGACTCGCCTCATTACTCAAAATCAAAAACAAAAAACTCCCGTCCCTATATAATAAATAGGGACGAGAGTATAATTCCCGCGTTGCCACCCTTGTTGAAGAGAAAAACTCTTCCGGCTCACAGTTATTAACGGTACATAGCCGGGTCTACTTACTTACGGACATGCCGGGTTCCATAGACCAGTTCAAGGATGGATTCACAATACCCTTACATCGATTTTCACCAACCATCGACTCTCTAAAGAAAGATGTATTATTACTACTTCCTGTCATTACTTTTTATATTATCTATCATCATATCCAATTTCATATTAGGATGCAAGTGTTTGTATTGATTGTTCCACCATAGCAACAAAATATGCAATAAATCGGTTATCATCTGTTAATTCAGGGTGAAATGCTGTACAAATATAGTGCCCTTGCTGTGCTGCTACAATACGCTCATTATACTTCGCGAGCACGTGAACATCAGATCCAGTCTCGACAATATAAGGCGCACGGATAAATACAGCGTTAAAATCTTCAGCCACATTGGTTATAGCCAAATCTGCTTCGAAGCTGGCTACTTGACGCCCGAATGCATTGCGGGCAACTTTCATATTCATTAATCCCAAATGAGACTGATCCTGGTTCTCTATTTCATTGGCCATAAGGATAAGCCCAGCACACGTGCCAAAAATAGGTTTACCTCTTTCACCAAATTCCCGAATAGCGTCAAAAAAGCCGTAGCTGTCAATTAAACGACGCATCGTTGTGCTTTCCCCACCCGGAAGTATTAAGCCATCAATGGTTTCCAACTGTTCTGTCCGTTTTATTTCTATAGCTTGTGCTCCACATGCTTCAATAGAACGAATATGCTCCCGAACGGCTCCTTGTAATGCAAGTACTCCAATTGTTGCCATCATACATTCCTTCTTTCTATTCGCTGCGATCCTGCATACGATCGTGTGCGGCAATCGTGCTCATTTCAAGACCCTTCATAGCAGTTCCTAATCCTTTGGAAAGCTCTGAAATTAACTTATAATCCTGATAATGTGTTGTAGCCTCAACAATTGCTTTTGCAAATTTCTCTGGGTTGTCCGATTTAAAGATACCAGATCCAACAAATACTCCATCTGCACCTAGCTCCATCATTAATGCAGCATCACTAGGGGTTGCAATTCCACCTGCTGCAAAGTTAACTACAGGTAAACGACCTTCCTCACGAATTTGAATTAACAATTCAAATGGCGCACCAATTTCTTTAGCAAATGTCATTACTTCATCTCTAGACATCGCAGTTAGTTTGCGAATTTCAGATTGCACTTCACGCATATGGCGTACAGCTTCTACAATATTCCCTGTACCTGGTTCCCCTTTTGTACGAAGCATGGAAGCTCCTTCTCCAATGCGTCGTGCAGCTTCACCCAAATTACGGCATCCACAAACAAAAGGAACTGTATAGTCGGATTTATTGAGGTGGAATATGTCATCTGCAGGTGTTAATACTTCACTCTCGTCAATATAATCAACACCCATTGCTTCCAACACACGTGCCTCCACAATATGTCCAATACGGGCTTTAGCCATTACTGGAATGGAGACTGCATTTAATACTTCTTCTGTAATAGTTGGGTCAGCCATTCTGGCAACCCCGCCTGCTGCACGAATATCAGAAGGCACTCGTTCTAAAGCCATAACAGCGACTGCCCCTGCTGCCTCGGCAATTTTTGCTTGCTCGGCATTCACTACGTCCATAATGACGCCGCCTTTTTGCATTTCAGCCATTCCTCGTTTAACTCTCTCTGTACCTGTATTCCTCATGATATTTCCCCCTGTAAAGTTTTATTTTAAAATAACCCTTTAATCCAATCAACGACAGTTGTAAATAAATCAACAAAGAAATCGCCAATTGCACCTAAAGTTAGCATAAACCAGTTTGACTTCTCAACAGCTTCATTTGTAACTAAATCAATGGTATTGCCTTTATCTTTGGTAATATATCCATAGTCCTTATCTCCTTTAAAGACTACTTCAGCAGTACCTACCTTTTCACCTTTCTTGACAGGTGCCAGAAGTTCTCCTTCTTTATTTAGCTTATCTTTATCAAGATTATATTTGATACTATATTGTTTTTCCTGGCCTGATTTAACCGGAATAGTAACAGCTTTATTTGTAGAAATACTCACTTTTTCTTCTTTACCTTTGGCAACAGGTAAGGTAGTCTCATCTTTTAACTGATATCCTTCTGGAAATAGCTCCTTGGTTTCAAATTTAGAAAAACCATAATCCAATAGCTTGGCTGTTTCCTGGAATCGTTTTTCTTCACTTCCTGTTTTCATCACAACAGAGATCAAACGGTTGCCGTTACGTTCTGCTGTCCCCGTAAAACAGTATCCTGCTAAATCGGTATAACCGGTTTTCAGGCCGTCAACACCTTCATAGAAAAACTGCTTTAAAAAAGTAGTATCATGTGCCAACATATGGTTCCAGTTACGTATTTCCTGACCACCAAAATCAGTTACAGGAATACTGGAAATATCCAAAGCCTCCGGATAATCCTTAATAAGCTTATACGCAAGCAATGCAGCTGATTCAGCTGATAATAAATTGGTTGCATTAGGATCTGTACCTTCTGGATAATTATCACCTAGAGATTTGTTATCCAATCCTGTCGAGTTAACAAATTTAAAATCAGGCAAGCCCATTTCCTTACCTTTTTTATTCATCATTTTAACAAATTCGCCTTCAGATCCCGCTATTAACTCAGCAAGCGCAATTGTTGTTGCATTGTCAGAATTAATTGCCATCGCTTTATATAAATCTTTTACAGTATAATCCTGGCTCTGCTTTAAGCCTACTCCAGAGAAAGAAGTATTTGCAGAAATACTGTATGGATAATCACTGATTTGTGTTGTAGTATCCCATGATATGTCGCCTTTCTCAATTGCTTCCCACACTAAATATTCTGTCATCATTTTCGTCATACTAGCTGGAGGAAGTGCTACGTCCGCATTTTTTGCATACAAAATTTTACCTGTTTCCACATCAACTAAAATGGCGGAATCTGCTTCGATGTCCAATGTCTCTGCTGCTTTTGTCGAAAATGGCTGAACCATTACTGTTATCATTGCTACCATAACTGCAAGTATGAATGATAACCCTTTTCTTAAATTGTGTTTCAACTTTCTGTACCTCCAACATGTATTTTATCTGTATTATGTACATCTTAAAGTATGCACTTCATCATTTTACCACATAAAATATTAAAAAAATAGACAGGGAATAGTCCCAGTCTACTTTTTTTCGTTTAAGAAAAATTTCCTATTCTTTTTTGAAATCAGTTCTTTTACTTTGTAAAAGAAGAAGATGAGGCTGAGACATAACTAAATTACGCTATTCTAAAGACAAACCTTCTAAAATGTGGGATCGCCCGCTTCGGGAAAACGCTTCGCTAATTTGTTGCCAAAAGAAATCCGAACCATAATTCGTTAGTAGTACAAATCGGTTCGGATATTCAATGTATAAAATTTATGTGTCCCGGACTCTTAAAAAGTGCTAAACAGAATAGTTTGGTGCTTCCTTCGTTATTTGTACGTCATGTGGATGACTTTCGCGAAGGCCTGCATTTGTAATTCGAATAAATCGTGCATCATTACGTAATGCCTCAATGGACTCTGTTCCACAATAGCCCATACCTGCACGTAAACCACCTAGTAATTGATGAACAGTGTCAGCAAGTGGTCCTTTGTAGGCTACTCTTCCTTCGATGCCTTCAGGTACGAGTTTTTTAGCCTCAGATGATTCCTGGAAGTAACGATCTTTGGAGCCTGCTTTCATAGCACCAACAGAACCCATTCCTCGATACACCTTGTACTGTCTTCCTTGGAAGATTTCCGTTTCTCCCGGGCTTTCACTCACACCTGCAAACATACTTCCGAGCATTACTGCATGAGCTCCGGCAGCCAATGCTTTTACAATATCTCCAGAATACTTAATTCCTCCATCTGCAATAACCGGTACACCATAAGAGGATGCTGCTTCTGCACAATCATGAACAGCAGTAATTTGTGGTACACCAACACCTGCCACAACACGTGTTGTACAGATGGAACCAGGTCCAATACCTACTTTTACAATGGAAGCACCAGCTTGAATCAATTCCACGGTTGCTTCAGCAGTAGCTACATTTCCTGCAATAATGTCCAGCTCCGGATATGTTTTCCGTACGGCTTTGACCTGCTCAATTACTCCTTGAGAATGTCCGTGAGCTGTGTCAATTACAATAACGTCTACACCTGCATCCACAAGCTTTTCAATACGTTTCATCGCATCTCCAGTAACACCAACGGCTGCTCCTGCTAATAATCTGCCATGGACATCTTTCGCGGAGTTAGGAAATTCAATGACTTTTTCTATATCCTTAATGGTTATTAATCCTTTAAGTACATTTCGCTCATCCACTAATGGTAACTTTTCAATTTTATATTGCTGAAGGAGTTTTTCTGCTTCCTCTAAGGTTGTCCCTACAGGTGCAGTGACAAGCTTTTCACTCGTCATCACTTCGGAAATGGCGATGGAATAATCTTGAATAAAACGAAGATCGCGATTTGTCAAAATTCCCACCAATTGCTGTTCCTCAAATGAATTCACTATAGGAACGCCAGAGATACGGAATTTGCCCATTAAGTGTTCTGCATCATAAACTTGATGTTCAGGGGTTAAGAAAAATGGATTCGTAATAACGCCGCTTTCTGAACGTTTTACTCTATCAACTTGTTCTGCCTGTTCCTCAATGGACATATTTTTATGAATAATACCTAATCCACCCTGGCGTGCCATTGCAATTGCCATTTCCGCTTCCGTGACTGTATCCATTCCCGCACTAAGCAATGGCATGTTCAGTTTAAGGTTTGCAGTTAACCTTGTACCAACCTTTACATCCTTTGGAAGTACTTCCGATTTAGCTGGCATTAGTAAAACATCATCAAATGTTAGACCTTCTTTTGCAAATTTGTCTGCTCTCATAATTATCCTCCTCCATCATAATAATACTGTTTTAAATTTCCCCAAAATGTTGTAGATGTATGCTGTTTATAAACTGGGTAAAACTAAGTCTGTAATGGTATTTTTATATACAATACGCGAACATACTAGCTTTTTCAACAACATAACGTTCAAAAATTAAAGTAAATAGATTCTGAATAATTGAAGAAAGGCGTAAGCGCCCGTTTAGCAACGTACAAGCTGGGGATCTTCTGCCCAAGATAAAGAAAACATGCCCCTGCAAAAGGGGTATGCCGACGTTGGCCGCAAAGGCCGTTGTTAGTCGGCCTTCCTATGAATAGCGAATTGATGTTGACTTATCGTAGAAAGAAGATTGAAGTTTGGGTCTGCGCTAAATGCTCGCCCCATCAAGAACCATGCTAGTTGCTGGGCGCTGGAGCTGGACATGACTGCTCTTGATAATAAAATTAATAAAGCTAAAAACTTTTATACTTTTCAATGGAAGAAAAGTGGAAACAGCCTAATTACTCATATATTATATTTTCAAGCTGAGAGGGTCTTATAATGAATGAAATAAATACTTTTTTAACTTATTTGCAATCACAGCAGACAGCCCAGAAATACTTACACCAATGTTATCAGCATTTGGAAGATACAGATGCACAGAATAGGAGCTATGAAAACTGTAATACATTTATTTATTATTTAGATCATGGCCAGCGATTTTATGAAAATGGGCGCAAGGCAGATCCATTATTACAACCCGTTTTGTATTTTTATGGAATGGTCCATTTAGTAAAAGCCTGTTTGTTAACAAATAGACCCTATTATCCAGAATCAGCTGCCTTATTGGCACATGGGGTGACCGCAAGAAAACGTAAAAAGAAAAATTACTCCTTTTTAAAAGATGAAGTAAAAATACAGCATAATGGCTTGTATCCTTACTTCTCCGAGCATCTCTTCTCTCATAAAAAACATCCGTTTGAGAAAAGGAGCATGGAATCATTACTTGCCTTATTACCGGAAATGATTCCTTTATTTGATTTACAAAAAAAAGTAGAGCTTCTCCCTGTTGGAAAACTCTACTCCAATTTATTGCAATTTCCGACTACCATTTTGGATAGCTATCATTTGACGGAGAAGGCTTTTATAAATAAGATTTCCGGCTATGTACCTGATATGAAATATGTAGATACAGATGATAACTATATTCGTATTGAACTAACCGCTCCTATAAAAGAAGCCGATGGACCGTTTTATGCCAATAGGGCGGATTCCCAGCTTTTCTTCCCCAGCAGAAGAGAACAATTTCTGCCTATACCAGAAGTAATGATTCATTATCTGATTTTATATAATCTAAGTATGTTATGCAGATATGAAGCGGAGTGGTGGGGTGATTTATTTTCGACCAAACCGGAAATCGATTATCCTTTTATTCGCTGTTTTCTCCAGTTGACAGCAGATAAAATCCCTTTTCTCCTAGGAAAATATCTTTATGCATTACATTAAAAAGCTAAGATATAGTTTGATTACTTAGGATAGCTTCTATATAGAGGGAGGGGTTATTCTGTAATGAAATTAATTCCTCCGTACCATCTATTTTTACGATTGGACGTGTAGGCTGATTAGGCTCAATAAACACAATTTCACCTGTTCGTAAATCAGATAATTGGACCCTGGATCCATTCGAAAAGTTAGCTATTCCCTCCATAAATGTATGTACTACTCGTGGATCAAGCTTCAAGTACTGGTCCTTTTGCAATTGCTCCACAACATGAAAGGAGGATTGACCCTCCTGATATGGACGGGAACAGGTCATTGCATGATATTGATCTGCAACAGCAATAATCCTTGCATACATATGGATTTTCTTTTGCGTTAGGCCAAGCGGATATCCACTGCCATCCATTCGTTCATGATGTTGTAAAATGGCCAATTTCACTTGTTTTGTAAGCATAGAACTATTCTCAACAAATCGATAGGAGTAAGTGGGGTGCTTCTTGATTGAAGCCATTTCTGCATGTGTTAGTGAGCCTTTTTTTACTATGATAGCTGGATCTATCTTTGCCATGCCGCTATCACTTAAAAAACCTGCCAATCCAATTTGCAGAAATTCCCCGGGATGATATCCCATTTTTTTCCCTATATAAGCAGAAATAATCCCGACTGCAACACAATGATGATAGAAATAATCCTTTCTTATCGCCAGATTGCTGAGAGAGAAGACCTCATTGTTCCACTCATCCAAGCGTTCCAACAGTGGAATCATTAATTTACGGACGGAAGGGAGATCAAGTGGGACCCCATTCTGCCACCCTGCAAATAACTTTTTAAATTCTTGGACCGTCTGATTATAAAGATCTTTAACAGAAAGCTGTGTATTACTTTCTATATTACTTGTTTTTTCTTTTGCTGGTTCTTCTTGTCTTAATATGGAGGATGGCTCAAACATTTCGCCAGTCGCAAGCCTTGCAGCTACTTCTACCGACGGGACAAGGAATTTTTTTAAAACGGTAATATGTTCTTCTGTCAGTGTTGTTTTTTGTGGTATGAGATCCCTGTTTGTTTTACCTTTTACCCCTTTAACTAAGACACAACCTGGCACCAGCTGAGTTGGTTCTACTCGCATACAATTGCCCCCAATTATAGTAAATAAAAACGCCCGCATAGCCACGACTACAGGTGAAAGTTGTTTTCTCCCCTTCGTACGCTAATTGCGGGCGCTCAAACGGGATGTAACTGGATAAGTCTTTATCTTAGTTGTACATCCTATTTTTATATAACCAATGCTCTATTATTCTTCTGTATTCTCATCTGTTTCAACTGTATTTTCACCTGTTGTTTCTTCTGGATTCTCTGTATTTTCATCTGTTGTTTCTTCCAGACTCTCTACAGTTTCTTCTTCTTCATCATCGGCATCCACACTAGCTACAGTGGCAACCTCCTCATTTTCCTGTAAACGAATAAGGCGGACTCCCATTGTGTTTCTGCCAGTTTCAGATATATCTTTTACAGGAATACGAATCAGAACTCCAGCAACCGTAATCATCATCAAGTCTTCATCACCAGATACAGCCTTAACAGCAACAACGAGGCCCGTTTTTTCTGTTAAATTACAAGTAAAGACCCCTTTACCGCCTCGATTGGTTCTGCGATATTCGTTTTCAGGTGTCTGTTTACCATATCCTTTATTTGTTACATGTAAGATGTTGGAATCCTCTTGGAGTATTTCCATAGAAACTACTTCATCTCCATCACGTAAAGAAATTCCTTTAACACCTGCAGCTGTTCTTCCCATGGAGCGGATTTGTTCCTCTTCAAAGCGAATAAGATATCCATTTTTCGTAGCAATCATAATATCCTGCTTACCATCTGTCAGACGAACAGAGATTAATTCATCTTCATCACGCAACCCAACAGCGATTAAACCACCTTTACGGATATTTGCAAATTGTGTTAGTGTTGTACGTTTTGAAATACCATGCTTGGTTGTAAAGAACAGGTAATTATCATCACTGAATTCATTCACAGAAATTACAGCATTAACCCATTCTCCCTTTTCTACTTGCAGCATGTTAATAATCGGTATCCCTTTTGCAGTTCTGCTGAATTCAGGAACTTCATACCCTTTTGCCTTGTAGACCTTTCCTTTGTTCGTAAAGAAAAGCACTGTGTCATGGGTAGAAGTAGAAACTAAATGTTCAACAAAGTCATCTTCATTTGTTCCCATTCCCTGAATTCCTCGGCCGCCCCGTTTCTGAGTACGGTACGTGGAAGAAGGCAGACGTTTAATATACCCTTGGTGTGTTAATGTGATAACAATATTTTCTTCTGGAATAAGATCTTCATCTTCAAAGAAGTCTGCTCCACCTAATACGATATCTGTACGGCGCGGGTCGTTAAATCGTTCTTTAATTTCAGTAAGCTCTTCACGAATGATTTCCAATACCTTTTCTTCATCCGCTAAAATAGCTTTTAATTCCTCTATTAACTGAAGCAATTCATTATATTCATTTTCAATCTTCTCACGCTCCAGCCCAGTCAGCCGTTGTAAACGCATATCCAGGATGGCCTGTGCTTGTTTTTCCGATAATTCGAATTTCTCCATAAGTCCATTACGTGCAATATCAGCTGTTTTAGAATTACGTATTAATGAAATAACCTCATCCAAATGATCAAGTGCTATACGCAGTCCTTCTAAAATATGCGCCCTTGCTTCTGCCTTACGAAGTTCAAACGCCGTTCTGCGCTTGATAATGACAATCTGGTGATCCAGATAATGTTCCAGACACTGTTTAATTGTCAGTACTTTTGGCTGTCCATCAACTAAGGCCAATAGATTTATTCCAAAAGAAGTTTGAAGAGCAGTATGTTTATATAGATTATTAAGCACTACATTCGCATTCACATCACGACGTAATTCCATGACCACCCGCAAACCATTTCGGTCTGATTCATCTCGTAGATCAGTAATCCCATCAATCCGCTTATCACGGACAAGCTCTGCAATCTTTTCAATTAGTTTTGCTTTATTAACCTGGTATGGCAGCTCTGTTGCGATAATAGTAGATTTACCATTCGCCTTTTCTTCAATATGAACTTTTGCCCGAATCGTAATCGAGCCTTTACCAGTTTCATATGCTTTACGGATTCCGCTGCGACCGAGGATCTCTCCCGATGTTGGGAAGTCTGGTCCATGAATATAATCTTCCATCAATTCATCAATGGTAATCTCCGGATTTCTACTTACCGCTAATACGGCATCAATCGTTTCACCTAAGTTATGTGGTGGGATGTTTGTTGCCATTCCAACCGCAATACCCGCAGCTCCGTTTACAAGCAAGTTAGGGAAGCGAGCAGGAAATACAACCGGCTCTCGTTCTGATCCATCATAATTATCTTGATAACCAATGGTATCTTTATTTATATCCCGTAAAAGTTCCATGGAGATTTTAGACATTCTAGCTTCTGTATAACGCATAGCTGCAGCTGAGTCACCATCTACAGAACCAAAATTACCATGACCGTCCACGAGCATATTTCGGTAACTGAAATCTTGAGCCATCCGTACCATTGCTTCATAAACCGCAGAGTCTCCATGTGGATGGTACTTACCAATTACCTCTCCGACGATACGGGCAGATTTTTTATATGCTTTATCTGCATGCATACCTAAATCGTTCATTGCATATAATATTCTACGATGAACGGGTTTCAGACCATCACGTACGTCTGGCAAGGCACGTGATACAATAACACTCATCGCATAGTCCAGAAAAGATGTCCGCATTTCCTGACTAATATTAATTTCTTGTACATTTGGACGCTGTTGATCAGCCATTGACTTACTACCTCCTAACAAAAGCGCAACCGTTTAACTCAGAGTGGAAGCGCAGTTGTTTAATCAAAAAGATTCTTGCTTTACTTTTTATATATCTAAATTCTTAACATATTGGGCATTGTCTTGAATGAAATTCCTACGAGGCTCTACCTTATCCCCCATAAGCACATCAAATACCTGGTCTGCGTCAATGGCATCTGATAGATCAACCTGAAGTAACAGACGGTTCTCAGGATCCATTGTAGTCTCCCAAAGCTGGGAAGCATTCATTTCTCCAAGACCTTTATAACGCTGTAAGCCAGGCTTTGGAGCTTTAGGCAACTCATCCAGGATACGTTCCATTTCTTTATCGTTGTACGCATAATGTACTACCTTACCTTGTTGCACTTTATAAAGAGGTGGTTGAGCAATATATACATATCCATGCTCAATCAATGGACGCATATAGCGATAGAAAAAGGTTAATAGTAATGTCCGTATATGGGCTCCATCAACATCAGCATCTGTCATAATAACAATTTTGTGGTATCTGGCTTTTGTAATATCAAAGTCTTCTGCTATTCCAGTTCCAAGTGCAGTAATCATCGCTCTAACTTCATTGTTGGAGAGAATTTTATCCAATCGGGCTTTTTCCACATTAAGGATTTTACCCTTTAACGGAAGGATCGCCTGAAAATGACGGTCACGTCCCTGCTTCGCAGACCCACCTGCTGAGTCACCCTCTACAATGTAAAGTTCGCTGATCTTAGCGTCCTTTGAAGAACAATCAGCAAGCTTACCTGGTAGATTGGATATCTCTAAGGCACTCTTTCTCCTTGTTAATTCCCTTGCTTTTTTAGCAGCCATACGAGCTCTGGAAGCCATCAGACCTTTTTCCACAATAATCTTTCCTACGTTAGGATTTTCAAAAAGGAATTTAGAAAATGTTTCACTGAATATGGAATCTGTTACAGAACGAACTTCACTGTTACCAAGTTTTGTCTTTGTCTGTCCTTCAAATTGCGGATCCGGATGTTTGACGGAAACGATCGCAGTTAAGCCTTCACGTACATCTTCACCGGATAAGTTAGGATCATTCTCTTTAAATAAATTGTTTTTTCTTGCATAGTCATTAATCACACGGGTTAGTCCAGTACGGAAGCCTGATTCATGTGTACCGCCTTCATACGTATGAATGTTATTGGCAAACGAGTAAAGATTGCTGGAAAAACCATCGTTATACTGAATAGCTACTTCTACAGATATTCCTTCTTCTTCACCTTCCGAATAAAACGGTGCATGAAGTACTTCTTTTGTGCGGTTTATATACTCTACATACGAACTGATTCCGCCCTCATAATAATAGCTGACTGGCTCATCACCCGTACGCTTGTCCTCAATCGTTATCGTAATCCCTTTATTTAAAAACGCCAGCTCTCTCAATCGCTGGGCCAAAATATCAAATTGATATTCGGTTGTTTCAGTAAAAATCTCCGGGTCAGGTATAAAGTGAACGGTCGTACCAGTAACATCTGTTTCGCCGACAACTTCAATTTCCCCTTGAGGAACTCCTTTTTCAAAAGCTAGAAAGTGGATTTTGTTATCTAAATGGACATGTACCTCCATACGAGTGGAAAGAGCATTAACTACAGATGCACCTACACCATGAAGACCACCGGAAACCTTGTAGCCGCCTCCGCCAAATTTACCGCCTGCATGGAGTACGGTCATAATAACTTCAAGAGCAGGTCTACCTGTTTTTTTCTGAATACCAACAGGGATTCCACGTCCATTATCTTTTACCGTAATACTGTTATCTTCTTCTATGATAACCTGGATATGGTCACAATAACCTGCAAGAGCCTCATCAATACTGTTATCAACAATTTCCCATACGAGATGGTGAAGCCCCTTCTCACTAGTTGAACCAATATACATACCAGGTCTCTTCCGTACTGCTTCCAAGCCTTCTAAGACTTGAATTTGATCCGCATCATATGCTTGTTCATTCATAATTTTGTCTTCCATTGACATGATTTCACATCCATTTCTTTTACTAAGACAACTCTTTGAAAATCTTCCAAAGAGATACCCTTTAAAAAAGTTTCGTCACTGTATAGGCAAACAATCAATTTACAGACTGAATTGCTTTAAAATCAATCTTCCTCTAACTCTAATTCTTTTATTTCATCTGAAAAATCATCGACTTTACTAATTGTTGAGATCATACTGGCGCGTTTCTTTAGTGTAGAAACAGATAGAGAGCTATAGTAAATCTTGCTTGTCGTAATCATGACCGATTTTGCTTCTGACACTGGCCCACTGACTATTTTCTGTTTAGTGGCATGATCCATCATTTCTTCCATAATCGTTGAAGAGGAAATTAGATTAAAATCTATAATTGCAACTACTTCCTCTGATCTGATAACCGTATCATTACCTAAATGAATAAACATGGTATTTCCTCCCAAAATTATGTGTCTACTATACCGTCTCTCACCTTAAATAACTCTGCCTTTTCCAACGTTTGATGGTTAATCCCATCAACACTTGTTGTAGAAACAAAGGTTTGTACCTTACCCTGGATCGTATTCAGTAAATGAGACTGCCGATAATCATCCAATTCACTTAGTACATCGTCCAATAGAAGAACAGGGTATTCACCGACTTCATTGTAAATTAATTCAATTTCTGCCAGTTTCACAGATAAGGCTGTGGTTCGCTGTTGCCCTTGGGAGCCATATACTTGAACATTTTTCTTATTCACGTAAAAGAGGAGATCGTCACGATGCGGTCCAATTAATGTGGTCCCACGCTCAATCTCTTTTTCTTGTATTTCATAAAACTTTTCGAGATATGCTGTTACTATTTTCTCCCTATCAGCAGCTTCTGATACTTCTATTGTTGGAGAATATCTTAATTCCAAATCCTCCAGTTGTCTGCTGATCCCATGATGGATCGGACTTGCCCATTTTTGTAATAAATCTATAAAAACAAACCGTCTTTCCAATAGGGTTGCAGCGTGTTCTACCAATTGCTCTGTCAACACTTGCAGCATCGTTCTATCTTGTTCTCTACGTCGCTGCAGCTGCTTTAGTAAATAGTTTCGTTGCTTAAGAACTTTTTGATACTGCCCTAAATGATAGATATATTTAGGCTGAATTTGACCTAACTCCATATCAACAAAGCGTCTGCGGATTTGAGGGGCACCTTTGACCAGGCTTAAATCCTCCGGAGCAAACATGACTACATTCAGAGCTCCGATATAGTCACTTAAACGTTTTTGCTCCAAACGATTTAGCTTGGCCTTCTTGCCTTTTGAAGAAATAACAATTTCCAGAGGAAACGAGCGATTTCGTTTTGTAATCCTACCTTCTATTTTAGCATATTCCTGCTCCCATTGGATTAATTCTTTTTCTCTGGGAGTACGATGTGACTTAGTAAAGGCTAACAAATAGATGGCTTCCATTAAATTTGTTTTCCCTTGGGCATTTTCGCCGATAATAACGTTTATCTTGTCATCAAATTCGATATCCAATTTATCGTAATTCCGAAAATTCCTTAATTGTAATTGGTCTATATGCATTATTCGCCCTCTTTTACCACGATATAAGAGCCGATCCCTTCAATTTCCACAACATCGCTGGGATAAAGCTTCCTCCCTCGTCTATGTTCCAGCTCACCGTTTACTAAAACACCTTCTTCCTGAAGAAATGATTTCACCATTCCGCCGGATTCTAAAATGTTGGCAAGCTTAATAAATTGCCCTAATGCAATATATTCCGTATTTATTTCAATTTGTTCATGCATGTATATCACCAAATCTCTACATTATTTTTACTGTTCATATCAAGTATTACCTTTATTTCATTTATAAACCTATTTTACTAAAGTTTTTGCAATAAGGGAAGGTAAGACCCTTAATTACCTCAAAAAGGCTTATTCGGGCTTAAATTTAGCTTTTTGGATGTCTACAGCACCAAATTACTCCTTGGCATCCAAGATTTTAGGATAGCGAAAAGATAACCTAACAAAAATTCATTTTATTATAAGAGTAAGAAGGATTAAATAATACTAATGGAAACTTATATATTTTGTGAATTATTGATAACCCCACTTATATTTAGATTTAATTAGAGTTTAGTCATACTAAAAAAACGCTTATCCACATGTGGATAAGCGTTTTTTACTGGTGAAATACTAATTTAACTGATTAAAACGTCCGTACTGGTAAGATGAGTTGTAAAATTGGATCTTCATTTGCTGGACGAATAATGAATGGGCGCATAGCTCCTGTAAACTCTACTTTAACTTCTTCATATTCAATTGCTTTCAGTGCATCAATCATATATTTAGAGCTGAAAGAAATTTTTAATTCTTCGCCTTCCATGGATTGTACAACGATTTCTTCTGAAACGGTACCTACCTCTGGAGAATTCCCTGTAATATTAATAACTTTATCGCCTTGGGTATTTAAACGAACAACATTATTTCGCTCTTCTTTAGCTAAAAGTGACGCACGATCAATCGTGTTTAGCAATTCTTTTGTTTTTGCATACAATACTGTTTTACTTTGCTCTGGAATCAGACGAGAAGTTTCCGGATAGTTTCCATCCAATAAACGGGATAGAAAATTAAGGTTCTTTGCACGGAAGAGAATTTGATTATTTGTAACACTAATTTCTACTGGTTCTTCTGTATCATCGAGAATTTTGTTTAATTCATTTAGACTTTTACCAGGAACAACGACAGAAGGGAATGCTGTGTTAGAATCACTTACTGGCACTTCGCGGGAAGCAAGACGGTGACTGTCTGTAGCAGTAAATGTTAAGTTACCTTCTTCCAGTTTAATATGAACCCCTGTTAAAATTGGGCGTGTTTCCATTGTTGAAACAGCGAATACCGTTTGCTTTATTAAACTTTTAAGTAAATCTGTTGGTAATTCAAAACTATCATCTGTTTGTAACTTAGGTAGTTGAGGATATTCCTCTGCATCTTGTCCATTAAGATTAAATTCAGCTTTACCTGAGCGAATGGTAACCTTTAAATTTTCATCAGCCTCGATCTCAACTGTTTTTTCTGGTAATTTACGAACAATATCAGGAAAATATTTTGCTTGTAATACAATACTACCTTCTTCAATTTGCTCTACATTTACATTACCATCTTCCTCAGCTGGTATATAAGATTCAATGGATATATCAGAATCACTTCCTGTGAGAGTAATTCCATGTTGTTTCACTTCAATTTTCATACCAGTTAATATCGGTACAACTGTTCTAGAAGATATTGCTTTCATTACATCCTGTATGCTTGCAATTAATTGATCACGTTGAATAATAAATTTCATTAATAAATCCTCCTATTGGAAGTTCTTTATATATATTTTATTTATAAAAATACAGTAATAATAATAATAAGGGCTGTGTTTATGTGGATAAGCATAATTTAAGCATGTCACTATTAGTTATACACATGTGGACAACATGTTCATAAGGTCGCATCGTTTTACACACTATGCACATGTGTATAAACCCCTCAATTCGATGTTAAACTTCTATCATTGTTTAAAAAGATTTTAATTGCTCTTTAAGTTCTTCAATTTCTCTTGTTAAATTTGCATCATTTTCCATCATTTTAGAGATTTTCTCATGTGCGTGAATAACAGTCGTATGATCACGCCCTCCAAATTCTTCTCCAATTTTAGGCAAAGAGGAATCTGTTAGTTCTCTTGAAAGATACATTGCGATTTGTCTTGGAAATGCAATTGATTTGGTACGTTTTTTTGCAATAAAGTCTTCCATCCGCACATTATATTTCTCTCCAACCATCTCTTGAATACTTTGAATGGTAATAAGTCTCGGTTTGCTGCTAGGAATAATATCCTTCAAAGCATCAGCTGCCAACGATGCGTTTATATCTTGATTAACGAGTGAAGAATAGGCTACGACTCGAATCAGTGCACCTTCCAATTCCCGAATGTTTGTATCAATTTGATTTGCAATATAAAGCATCACTTCATTTGGAATATCCAGGCCTTCCGCTTTAGCTTTTTTTGACAGGATGGCAATTCTTGTTTCCAGATCCGGGGGAGTAATGTCCGTAATCAGCCCCCATTCAAAGCGAGAGCGTAATCGATCTTCCAATGTAGGTATTTCCTTCGGTGGCCGATCACTGGAAATAATAATTTGCTTGCTTTCTTCATGCAGCGTATTAAATGTATGGAAAAACTCCTCCTGGGTTGATTCTTTTCCAGCGATAAACTGAATATCATCTATTAGAAGAACATCTACATTTCGATACTTATTTCGAAAGTTGACTGTTTTATTGTCCATAATTGCATTAATAAACTCATTGGTAAACTTCTCAGAGGATAAGTAAACTACTTTCGCATTGGGATCATGCTCTCGAACGTAATGCCCAATCGCATGCATTAAATGTGTTTTCCCAAGTCCTACTCCTCCGTAGATAAAAAGAGGATTATAGGCTTCAGCAGGTGCTTCCGCAACAGCTAAGGAAGCAGCATGAGCAAAGCGATTTCCAGCTCCAATGACAAAAGTATCAAATGTATATTTGGAATTTAACATTGATTTTGGCATATCATTCGAATTAGTTGCTTTTGGGGCAGGTTTTGGAGTTGCGTCTACCTCATTCTCCGACCCCGCCGTATCTGGAATTATAAATTTTGTATCTAATTTGGACCCGGTAATATCCAGGATAATATCGGAAATTAACTGCGTATATTGATTCTCCAGCCAGTCTCTCGCAAAGTCATTTGGTGCGGAAATAATTAGGGTATTTTCTTCAATAGCTACAGCCTTTGTGTTCTTTAACCATGTATCAAAGCTAGGCTTACTAATTTTTTCTTCAATTTTTTCTAGTGTAGCCACCCATAGCTCGTTAATATTTTCCAA